>NZ_VYSA01000009.1 GCF_008710745.1 Microbacterium rhizomatis | reverse complement strand
CGGAGTGCTGCCCCGTCTGCCCCACCGATGCTGTATTCATATGCTGTGGGAGCGTCGGCGTTTTCGATCACGGTGGTGATCTGAACGGAACCGTCGGATTTCGCGGTGGGCACCGTGCTTGACCCGTTTCCGTTGTCGTAGGCAAGCGCCGATTCTGCGATCACCGTTCCATCGGACGCGCGATCTGCGAACGGCAGCCCCACCTCCAGAGTCGCCCCCTGGTTTGAGGTCAAGATGATCCCGTCACTGGGATTGGTGGGGATATCGGCGGACTCCGCATCGGTGGTCGCGAGATCTTGCAGGACTCCATGCTCGGCGGGGACCGCAGCCAGTGCCGAGGTGATTTCATCTGCGGCGGCGGTGTCATTCGCAACTGCCGGTGATGCGACGAGAACGCTTTGCCCCCAGTGTGACGACCGCGAATACGGCGGTGACGCCTCCGCGTCTCCACCCTGCTCCTGTGCGGTGTGATCTTTGGATCATCTCAAGTACCCAACTTTCTGATGGCAACCCGGGGGCTCACGCCTGCCAGGTTTTTGCTCCTAGTGAGCGGCCAGGGCTGGCCGTCAGAAATGGGATGTCCGGCGGTGTCAGAAAGGTTCGCGGCGCGCGTAACCGAGACCGGGACTCAGGTATCGAGTGAGCTGCGACACCGAGGTTTGTATCTAATTTCTGTCGACGGACATGTCCCTGTGAGCGAGAGCGCTGGGCTCTCGCCTCCGACAACAGGGAGTCCTCTTGCGAAAACTCATTCATCGCGCCGGTCTGGGCGTGCTCTTCATCGTGCTCGCGACTTTGGCCGTGCCGGTCGCCGGCGCGCAGGCCCAAAGCTTTACTGGGCCGCAGCCGGCTGAGCACTGTGCGGTCCAGGTGTCGCCAATCACCAACGACCAAGACGACCAAAGCGCTGCCGAACCCGTGTGTTTCGCGACCGAGGCCGAGGTCACGGAGTACCTCGACTCTCTCGGCATTGGCGACGGAGCTGCACGCGGCGCGGCGGCCAGCGTGATCGTCGGAACCGTCTACAAGGACTACAACGCGGGGGGCGCCAGCCTCACGTTCTGGGGCACGAGTGGGTGCGCGGGAGTGACGTTCGGGTTCTCGAGCCTCGCTTCGGGGTGGGATAACAGCATCAGTTCCGTCCGCGGATCGAATGGCTGCTGGGTCACTCTGTACACCGCGACCAGCTACGGCGGAAGTCGCCTGAACTGCACGCCATACTGCGC
>NZ_VYSA01000008.1 GCF_008710745.1 Microbacterium rhizomatis | reverse complement strand
GGGGGGCAGCGAGCGGCGGCTGGCGCCGCCTCTCGGCGGGCCCGCTGGCGCGGCCCCTGCGGCCCTGGCGGGCCGCTGTGCGTGGTGCGTTGTGAAGGCGGGATCGCGTCGTGTGCGTGGTCATGGTCGGGTGTGCAATGTCGGGTGTCGGTGGTCGAGGTGGGGCGAGCGCGGGTGCGCTCGCGGCCGCGGCGGCAGGGCTGACCGTGGGGTGTCGAATGCCTCCTGCGCGGCGCTGTGCGCCCGCGTGCCGGCCTCGACGGCACTACCCGGTGTGTGTGGCCGTCGCGGCGGCTGACGGAGCGCTGAGTGCCCTGCTGCGGATGCCGGCTGCGCCTCGAGCTGCCGGGCCCGATCGCTCCCCCGGCTCGGCCACCCGCACCCCGTCGAGCTCGCTCCTCAGCGCCTCACCTCGAGGCGCGCGAGCCGCGGGTCTCAGATCATCCCGGCCGACCACAGCCGGCCCGCCCGGGCGGCATCCTCGAAGCGGCGAAACCGGTAGACCGTCACGTCGCCCTCGACGTACACGGCGAGCGCGAACCCGAACCCGGAATCGACGTCGGCCGGCTCCTGATAGGCCACCGCACCCGCCAACCCCGGCCGCACCCACTCGTTGCCCGGCACCGGCTCGAACCGCTCGAGCGGATCCGCAGCCACCGCCGCGACGAGCTCGAAGAACTCCCCCACGCTCTCGTACACACCCGAACGCATCACCGGCGAGGCCGTCTGCGCCGTCAGCTCAACGTGAGCACGGAAATTCCGCGGAGTCGTCATAGCCCCATCCTCTCCGCCAGCGGCGAGCGCCCTGCCCACCTCACGACACCCGATCCGCGCCGTGCTCGCGCATCAGCGCCTCGAACTTGGCCTCCGGCAGCCGAGGCAGCCGCCGAGATCTCGGCAGCGCAGCGGGCCGCCAGGACGGATCGCGCTTGCGGGCCATGAACTCCTCCACCGACTCCCGCTGCGCGACCGCCGGCACGAGCTCGACATCGCCCACCGGGTAGCGGCGCTCCACCTCGAACAGGAACGTCACCCGCTCCACCTTGCGGCCACGCTGCCGCTCCTCAACGACCGGGAACCCGAACCCCACAACCACCACAGCCGGTCCCGTAGACCCCCAACCCGGCCGCTCCACCCCGCACACCACCCCACGCCCATCCGCAGTCACCACACCCCGACCCACCGCCAGCAGCCCCGCCGCCCGACCCCGCACCGCCACGACGCTCACCGCCCCTCCGCGTCCATCAGCGCCAGCGCCGCCCGCGCGTGCTCGACATCGGCCTCGCTGTAGAAACCACCCGCCGTGCCCCGCGCAACCCGACCCTCCAACTGCACCCTCCGCACCCGCGCACGAAACGCCACCCGCTCCGGCGACACCTCCGCACGCTCCCGACGCTCCCCCGCCGCGATCAACCCCAACAACGCACCCGAACTGATCCCCCGACCCCGAACCCCATACCGACTGGAAACCATCACCGCCACCTCCCACGCTCTGTATCTCTGACAGTTACAAACTACCGCAGACCACCGACATCACACCCGCGACACATGCTTGCAAAATGCAAACAACATTCACCCGAAACCCGCTTGCAAAAAGCCAGCACAATTCACACCCCCACAACACCACCCGCAAACCCCCAAACCCCCACCCAACGTCCCCAATGTCTGACCCCCCACGTAGTCTGTAACTGTCAGAGATACAAACACCACGGAAGGACACCCCATGACCGCTTCACTCCCCACGCTCCACCGCGAGAGCAACCCGCTGCTGACCGTGATGCGAGCCGCGGGACGCGCGGGCGTTGCCGTCCTGCTGTGGGGCAAGCCGGGTATCGGCAAGTCCTCCCTGCTCGCGGGGCTGGCCGAGGCCGAAGGGCTGCCGATGGAAACGGTGATCGCCTCGCTTCGTGAGCCGGCCGATTTCGCGGGCCTGCCCGTTGTGCAGGACACCGGCGTCGAACTCGCCGCGCCCGCTTGGGCGACACGTCTTTCCAAGGCCAACGAGGGCTATCTGTTCCTCGACGAGCTGACGACCGCACCGCCCGCGGTGCAGGCCGCGGCGCTCCGTGTGGTGCTGGATCGCGTCGTGGGCGATCTCACCCTCTCCCGAGGGGTCCGGATCGTGGCGGCGGCGAACCCGCCCGAGCAAGCCGCAGACGGCTGGGACCTGGCCGCGCCCATGGCAAACCGTTTCCTCCACATCGACCACGAACCGTCCACGGACGACTGGATCGACGGCATGACGACCGGCTTCCAACTGCCCGCCTCCGGGCGTGTGCTCGACTACTCACCCGTCCTGCGAGCCGCCAGCCGCGCGCAGGTCGCGTCTTTCATTCGCACCCGGCCCGACCTACTCCACATGCTCCCGCGCGAGGATGCCGCCAGCGGTCGCGCGTGGCCCTCGCACCGCACCTGGACGATGACCGCCGACGTGCTCGCGTTCCTCGATCCCGGCGACACTCCCTCGACGCTCCTGGCCACGACCGGCCTAGTCGGGGAGGGCGCGGCCACCGAGTACATCGCCTGGCGCGCGCTGAACGATCTGCCCGATCCCGCCGACGTGCTGGCCGACCCGGCATCCGTGCCCTGGGAGAACCTCGAACCGTCCCGCGCGTGGGCAACACTCACCGCTGTCACCGCCTACGCGACCGCGGACGGCACCAAGACCGGCTGGCTGTCGGCGTGGGCACCGCTCGCGGTCGCGGCCACTGCCGGGTTGCAGGAACGCAGGCGAGCACGAACAGGAGAAAGGTATCGAGGGACATCACTGGACGAGTAGTGTGCGCTTCTTCGAGGGAGTCCACAAGGGGCGGGGGCCACGCTTCGTAGCAATTCTTATGTGTCGGGGAGGAGCGCGCGGACCGACGACGCCCGGCGGTGTCGCGCGCCGAGGGTGCTTCCTCCGGTGACGTCGAGGACGGTTCCGGTTGTGCGGCGTGCTCGGTCTGAGATGAGGAAGCTCACCGCTTCCGCTACAACGTCCGGGTCGGCGACGCCGCCCAGCACGGAGAAGCTGGACATGTACTCCTGTGCGGCAGGGTTTTGGAAGGCTGGGTGGCCGTTGTCGGTGAAGCCAGGCACAACGGCGTTGACTCGGAGGCCTGCCGGGGCGATCGCTTCGGCCATGTTGCGGGTCAGGGATTCGAGGGCGCTCTTGGTCATCGCGTACACGATGTCGCCAGGGCTGGAGAAGTGGGCGCTGGCCGAGGAGATGTTCACGATACTTCCCCCTGGCGGCATGAGCGGAGCGAGTCCCTGGGAGAGGAAGAAGGGGGCGCGAACATTGACGGCCATGTAGTCATCGAACTGGTCGACGGTTGCCTCGCCGAAGGCCGGTCCGAGCAGCTTCGCCGCGTTGTTCACGAGCCCGCGCAGAGTGTGGTCGCGGTTGGCCCCGAGCATCGCCTGCACGGCCTGCGTGACGGTGGATGGCCCATCTGGAGAGCTGAGGTCACAGGCGATCGCTTCGAAGAACCCGCCGTCGCGCCGGATGCGTTCGCCCAGGGCTCGGGCGCGCTCGTGGCTGACGCCGTACTGGGCGATGACCCCGTACCCATCGGCGTGAAGGCGCCAACAGATCGCCGCACCGATGCCGCCGCTCGCGCCGGTAACCACAACAAGCTCTCGCATAAGTGTCCTCATGTCGCGTCAGTCAGCGCTCCGGTAAACATGCCCTTGGTGACGCCGCCTTGCTGAATATGGCCGCGGATGTCATCACCGTCGAGGGGATCGAAGCGGACAAGAGGTGGCGGGTCGTGCTCGATGTAGTTCTGGAAGCTGAGCGACAGCATTCGCAGCGCCCGACCACTCCACCCGTCTGCCACGGCCTTCTCGATCGCTGCCGCGACCGCCATGCCCGGAACATGGTCCGTGGGGTGATCTGTCGTGAGGGGGTCAAGCGGATCGACGATCGCCGCGCCTGGGTCGGTTTCACCGCCCGAAGACTCGTCGGCGGAGGGTGCACTGACCCGTGCCCTGACCCGAGCGTAGAGCGCGGGAGGCAAGAAACTCACTCGCGCAAACCCCTCCGCGAACGAGTTCCCGTCGATGGTGAGACGAAACCGCATCGCGACCTTCCGCGACGACTGGTGCGACGCAGCTGTCGGGTCGACGCGAGAAACCTCGACCTCGCCGGAGAACCCGGGGTGGTTGCGCCAGGCAGGGTCAACGCTCAGAGAGATCTCGGACAGAACAAAGACCGCGTCGGCGGCGACCTCGAGGTGGTTGTGGGCGAAGACGATTCCGGCCTGCCGTTCGATCTCGATCAGGTCGACGAACCGCACGGACATCTGCCGCCGCGGAATGGCGAAGGCCACGGTGAATCGGCCGCGCCCATCGAGCCGCGCGGCGCCCAACCACAGGTTCCGCCGATCGCGTTTATGGGCTTCCTCTGCTCGGACGAGCCACTCGCGGGTGGACACGCTACCGCGGTCCGGGTGACCGCTGCGCTGCTCCTCTGGTCCGGGCTCTGCGCTCGGGTGGGAGGAGACTTCGGTTCGCGCAGCCATCGCCTGTGCTAATCGCGGGGCTGACTACTGAGGAAGCCGACGATGTGCGGCCTCACTCGCTGGAACCGCTCAGGAAACGAGGCCCACGTATCCTCGATCTCCGAAAGAAGCTGGGCTCCCACGAACACTACGTTCACGTATTCCGCAGCGGCAGCGGCATCCAGTTCTGGTTTGATCGAACCGTCTTCACCACCTTGCCGGATCAACGATTCGGTGATCCGGATCCATTCGAAGTACGGACCGTTCGCGTCTGCATCCAAACCGGTGCCCGGCTGCAGGCCAAGTTTGATACCCGCCTGAACGGTGATATCCGAGGCGATCAGCTGACTCAGCCGGTCCGCAATGGCCAGCAGAGCGTCCAGCCCTGTCAGTTCCTGCTCCAGGACCTCGGTGAGCGCGGCAGTCATGCGTTCCTGCTGCACCTGAAGGATGGCCTGCGCCAAGTCGACCTTGTTGCCGAAGTGGAAATACATTGACCCCGCGCTGATGCCGGACTCGTCCGCCACATCTTTGAGGCGCGCCTCTGCATAGGTCAGTCGGGAGAAGACCCGTGCAGCTCCGTCAAGGAGCTCCGCCCGCGTCGAGATGGAGCGTTCCTGCACGACCCGCGCAGTTCTACGGCCTTCAGCCGCCATGTCGTCACTCGCTTTCATCGATTGGGGCCTGACCGCCGGGTCCTGCCGGGTGGGGAGTCTCTTAGAAAGTAAGTCTACCCACTAGGCACTCAAGGTCGCAGGTGCGCACGCGCGCGTCTCCTGGCCGTTGAACTGATGCCTCTGGACCAGCCCTGGACATAGTGCACACCGCCCGCTAAGGCCATTCGGGTGCCCCGATAGGGCATGGCCGTGCTCTTGACGCTGCCGCAGATGCTGTATGCGTCCAACCTGCGACGACGATCCGAAAGTAGTCGGCAGATCGTCAAGGCAGGAACGTGATCCACGGCACTTGATCTCAACAAAGTAAGATCGTCTACTACACAGCAGAACCCGCCTCGATTCCTAAGGGAGTGCCATGGGTGACCCGAAACCCGCAGACATCCAGCTTCCTCCGACGCAACCCATCGATCTGTCATGGCTCGTCGCTGAGGCCATCCAAGAAGTGGTGGCTGACCCCAGCTAAGACTTTCTCGATGTTGACCGAGCGGAGTCGTCCACTCGCACATGGAGCCGGTGAGCTTCGATCGCCGCGCCGAGGTCAGCGTGAGCGCCCCGACGAGCGTTGCTCCCCAAAGTGGACTCCCTCTGTCTATGCGATGCTTAGTAAGTCATGGTACTCACTTTGCTGTTCGGTGCATCGCAGGGCGCGGCCGTGCCTACCGGACGACTCGCGCCAGGCATTCGTTCGCTCGGCCAGCGGGCCGCTCTCGGATTCTTCGGGCGGTTGGTTTAGGTGCCGAGGATGAGGTCAGACAC
The DNA here is from genome assembly GCF_008710745.1 of Microbacterium rhizomatis. Taxonomy (GTDB): domain Bacteria; phylum Actinomycetota; class Actinomycetes; order Actinomycetales; family Microbacteriaceae; genus Microbacterium; species Microbacterium rhizomatis. The sequence continues at coordinate 48,829 of NZ_VYSA01000008.1, read as the reverse complement.
TCCGGCGTCGAGCCGCCCGCCCCGACGAGGATGGGTATGGCTTGCTGTCATCGTGACGGTTGGCGTACTCGCTGGCTCGGCAGGCTGGGCGACCGCGACCGTGTTGCGTCCGGCGGAGGATCCGCTGGACGCGACACCGTACACGTTCGTGTCCGTGGAGCAGGGTGAGGTGAGTTCCAGCGTCAACCTGAATGCTGTCGCGGAGTGGTCGCCGACCCCTGTAGGCACGAACCAGGCGTCCGGGATCGTGACAGGTGTTGTCGTGGCTCCTGGAGACGAGGTGGTGCAGGGGAGCACGTTGTACCTGCTGAATCAGCGCCCCGTGGTCGTTGCGCAGGGTGCCGTGCCCGCGTTTCGGCCCATTGGTGAGGGTGTTGAGGGCGCGGACGTCGCTCAGTTGCAAGCCATGCTTCACGCGCAGGGATCCTATTCCGGGACGATCGACGGCACCGCCGGGCCTCGCACTGTCACAGCGATCAAAGCCTGGCAAAAAGCGCTCGGCGTAGCGCAGACCGGGCTGGTGGAGCTCGGGGATGTCGTCTTCGTCCCAACACTGCCGATTCGCGTGTCTCTGGATGCCGAACTCGTCTCCCGCGGGCTGTCGCTCTCCGGCGGTGAACCCGTGCTGCGTGGCCTACCGGCGGCGCCCGCCTTCACCATGCCCGTGACCGATGCCCAGGCAGCCATGATGCCCACCGGCACAGCGGTGCAGGTCACGTCACCCGAAGGGACGGTATGGGACGCGGTAGCCGGCGACCGTGTGACGGACGAGCAGTCGCAGACGATCGTTGTGAGCTTGAGTGGTCCCGAGGGCCAAGTGCTGTGCGGTGACCAATGCGCTCAGGTGCCGGTGTCCGGCCAGGCGTTGCTCCCGTCAAAGATCATCACTGTGGCGACAGTGCAAGGCCTGGTGGTTCCTTCTTCCGCGCTCATCACAGAGGCAAGCGGCCAGATCGGCGTCATCGACCAAGACGGAACAGTGCATCCGGTGACCGTCGTCGCATCCGCCCGCGGCATGTCCGTAATCGACGGGGTAGACGCGGGCGTGAAGGTCAGAATTCCCGCCACACAGAACCCTGCGCCGTGACCGGACCTCCCCGCTATGGAAAACCGTCAGCGCAGGGCGATCCCCCTCGTCTGGAAGCGCGAGGGGTCGTGTTCGAGTACCTCTTGGGCCAGCCAGTCCTCACCGATTGGTCGGCGGTGTTTCCTGCCGGATCGCTCACTGCCCTCACCGGGCCGTCCGGGAGAGGTAAGTCGACTCTTCTCTACCTTCTCGGACTGATGCTTCAACCTTCTTCCGGCGACATTCTGGTCAGTGGCGAATCCGTCACCGGCTTGAGCGATGCGTCCCGTGCCCGGCTGAGGGCAGAACAGTTCGGGTTCGTCTTTCAAGATGCCGCGCTAGATCAGACCAGAACGGTCCTCGATAACGTGACCGAGGCTGCTCTCTACCGTGGTCAGAAGCGGGCCGCCGCGAGACCTCGCGCTCTCGACCTGCTGGACAGGTTCGAGGTGGATGTGCCTCCGCACCGCAAGCCTGGTCAGGTCTCCGGGGGTCAAGCGCAACGCATCGCCCTGTGTCGTGCTCTCCTCACCGATCCTGTGGTGCTTCTTGCAGATGAGCCGACCGGGAACCTGGATCCGACGACGAGCGAGCTCGTCGTCGCTGCGCTCCAGGAGCACGCGGCCACGGGGGCGGCTGTTATCGTCGTCACCCATTCGCCCGAGGTCGCCGCAGCCTGTGACATAGAGATTCGCCTATGATCCCCGTCTCAGCGTTAAGTCGCGAAGCGACGGCGACCGCCAGATCTCAGCCTGTCGCGTCCGTCCTGACAGTTCTCATGGTCGCCGGAATGATCATTGCCGTCATGCTCACCACCGGCCGCACCGTCGCCGCAGAACAGCAGGTTCTCGGGACGATCGACTCGGCCGGTACCCGTTCCATCACCGTCCGGGCCGAACAAGACGCAGGCATCACCAGCGATGTCCTGGACCGCATCTCTCACATCGACGGCATCGAATGGTCCGGAGCATTCTCTAGCGCGATCGATGCCACGAACACTCTCATTCCCGATGGGACTCGCGTCCCGGCACGGTACGTCTACGGAACGCACTTCGACCGGCTTGGCGTCCCTCGCGAATCTCCCGTCCCCGGCGCGCTGGCGTTCGCGTCACCGGTTGCGTTGGAACAACTCGGCATGCTCGATCCATCAGGGTCAATCACACTGACCACCGGCGTGAGCTACGGTATCGCGGGTGAGCTCACGGTTCCTGATTTCCTCACAGAACTGCAGCCACTGATGTTGATCCCCCAACCCGATGTTGCGGGGACCGAGCCTGTCAACGTCATCATTGTCATCGCCGAGAGCCCCGAACTCGTCGCTCCGGTCAGCGACGCCGTTCTCTCTGTGCTCGCTCCCACTGACCCGACGAAAGTGACGGTGCAGACCAGCAGAGCCCTTGCCGAGCTTCGCGCGCTGATCCAAGGACAACTCGGCAGTTACTCGCGCGGTCTCGTGCTCGCACTGATGGCGCTCACCGGTGCACTGGTCGCAATCCTCCTCTACGGCCTTGTAATGATGCGGCGCAAGGACTACGGGCGCCGGCGAGCTCTTGGCGCAACCCGCGGGCTCATCATCACCCTGCTGGTCACCCAAACCGGGATTCTCGCCCTCACGGGGATTGCCCTGGGGACCGGGACGTCGTTGCTCATACTGGCCGCCGGTCGCGCTCCCCTCCCGGGCGTTGCATTCACCGCTGCTCTGGCCATCCTCGCCCTCACCACCGCGCTTATCGCGGCACTCCTGCCCGCGTTAGTCGCCAGCCGGCGGGAACCCATTCGCGAACTACGCGTCCCCTGATGCCCCGACGACGCCGCATGGACTTCACTGGCCGATCACCCGCAGTTCCGGCGGCAATCCAGCGCTTGCCCCCAGCAAAATTCATCCTCGCCGACCCTGTGCTGCGGCGTCGACCGAGTGCAGCAACGGGGTCTTGACATCGCTAAGTCACGGGCCGGATACTCGAAAATAAAGTAAGTAATTTCCAAGATTTATTTCGTTCGCGGGTCGCGAGAGCCTCCCGCGACCGTGACCCCACGAAGAAGGACACAGTCATGTCTCTCAGGAAGAAGCTCATCGCCGGGCTCAGCGGGACCGCCCTCGCGGCAGGGCTGGTTCTCGCGGGCGGCGCAGCTGCGAACGCGGCAGACGGCACGATCCAGTGCAACGGCTACCGCTGGCCGTACACGTTCTCCTACACGCCGCAGGGTGTCGGCCAACCGAACTCCCATAACCACCAGCGCATTGACGCTGCAGGAAATGTCACCAACACCAAGTGGGAGGGCGGAAATTACACGACAGTGGGCCCATGGAAGTGGGACAGCTACACCCTCGCCGGCTCGAATAAGAGCGCTTGGTGCGAAAACTAACCTCAGTTCGGAGGGGCGCCGCTAAATGAAGGGCGGCGCCCGCCTGGTCCTGGGTGTGATGGTCTTTGCCGTGCTAGCGATCGCGGGGTGCTCGTCGTCCCCTGCTGACCAGCAAGAGCCTTCCGCCGAATACCAGAGCCTTGGTGATTTTCAGGATCAACGAGCAGACCGCACGCGGCAGATCGTTGCTTGTCTCGATGAGGCTGGGTTTCCCGGGGCGGTGATCCAAGAGGATGGCTCCACTTCAATCGAACTCACAGCCGAGCAAACCGCTGGATACAACCAGGCGGCGAGTCAATGCCTCCTGGAAGCTTGTCCCGCTTGCGGCGAACCGCCCTCCGCCGAGACACTGACTCGCCTTTACCACCTCCAGCTGGAGGCAGCACGGTGCCTGTCAGAAGAAGGCTTCCCCACCAGCGATCCACCCACACTTCAGTCGTATCTCGAGGCGTCAGCTGAATCGCGCTGGTCCCCCCATCGCGAAGCCGCGCCATCGCTCGCAAGTTCTGGGCATATGAACGAGCTGATGGAAGTGTGCCCAGATCCGGAAACATTCATCACGTATTGGTAACCACCTACTCCTGCCGACCCCGAGCTCCGTCACGAATACAGAATGAGGCACCATGCCTGATCCGCACCCGCACGATCTCCCCTCGTCACCTACGAGGTCAATCAAACATGTCTGAGAGGACGAACAACCTGCGGAACTGGGTTCGACGCGGCACAGCGATCGCCGTGTCTTCTGCGGTACTAGCTCTGGCCGGCTGCTCTGCAATGCCAGACCTCCCTGCGACCAAGCCGGCAGACCTCACATTTGATGTGGGGCTCACGCCGGACTTCGCAACAGACATGCAGGCATGCCTTACCGAAAGAGGATGGGCTGTCTCTCTTGGGACCGACGGAAGCTTCATTACCGACAACATCCCTAATGGCCAGCGGGATGTGTACTTTGCGGATGAAGATGACTGCCGCAAGCAGCTCGGATACGACCAGCCCCCGCCAGCCTTGTCAGACGACCAGGTTCGCGAGGCCTATCAGCACGGGCTTTGGGATTGGAAATGCCTGGATGAGAACGGCTACTCTCCCGATCCTCCGCCGTCAGAACAGACGTTTGTTGACGGATACCATGCGACCATCACTCTCTGGTCCCCGTTCTCGCAGTACACCGCTACCCTGCCGCAAGATGACCTCGGCCAACTCTTTAGCGAATGCCCCCGGTCGTACTAACAAAAGGCAGATCCTCTCTGCCCATTGAGGGACAGAGAGGATCTGCCGCGACCTAGGCCCAGGCGCGGCAGTCGTACCCCGTGTCTGAACGCGGAGTGATGTCGTATTCTCCCAACCCGTAATTCTGGTACTGAACTCCGATCGGAGTGATCTTTGCATGCGTGGCTGCGATCAGGCCGTTGTTCCAGCTCTGCGCGTTGCTACCGCCGCTCCACTCCTGGTAAAGCCTCATCCAGCCCGGTGCGGCCATGTAGATCGCCGGCCTGAGGGCGCCGCCGCAGCTGAACCCCGGGAACGTGTGCTGGTAGTTGTATGCCGATGCGGGAACCGCGGCCCCGATCGACCCGACAATCGCCACCGCAGCGAGACCGACGGCGATCTTACGACTCTTCTTGATCTTCATCTTGCTACCTTCCAGTCGATAAGTCGGATGCCTCTATTAGTATCCGAGACGTCAGTATGCTCGCCGGCCGAGTATGCTCGCTAGGTCTTCACCCCTCTGACCTCAGCTTTCCCACACAAGCCCCCGCTCCTCGACCGCTTCAACGCGAACGGGCTCGCCGAGAGCGGCTTGCTACATCCCCGAGGTCCGGTGGTGGCGAGCGTATCTACGGCGACTCGAGGACCTCAGCCCGGTCGGTGCACGCCGCAGATGCACCGGGTAGCGCCGTGTCGATCACGCCACCCAGTCGTTCAAGCACGGACGCGAAGTCCAGATCTCCGGTACGAGCGATCGCGACTTCTACGGCCGGGTCGCGACCGAAAGTGATCATGCGCTGAAGGTCGTCCTCGTGGGGCAAAGCGAGCCAGTCTGTGCCCCCGAGATAGAAACAGGGAAGCGCGGCTGGCCCAGGCGCCTCAACACCGCAGGACAGAATGATCGAAAGAGGGTTGCCCCACGCTCCGGTTCCCTGTGCGTCGGTCCACCGACGATCCTCGTTCTCGATGCTGTCCGGCAGCGAAACAGTGACCCGAGCGCAGTCAGGGCTGTTCGCGTTCTTCGCTGGAGTCAGAGCGACAGTGTTCGAACACCCGGCCAGGCTGCCCGACAGTGAAAGAACAGCTACCGCGGCGATCAAAGCGCGGCGAGCCGCGCCGTAGTGAGCACGCATCATGGGTTCGACCCTAACTCGGCGTGAGTCGGCCAACTCCTTGGCGACTGCCCGCGGTCATACTAACGAAAGGCTGATCCCTCTATTCCACTTGGGGACCAGGGGGATCTGAGTTTCCGGACTCGACCCAGTCGTTCAAGCAAGGAGTTGGCTACTTTGCGCCCTGTTCTGATGTCGAAGCCTGCCTCCCTAGAGGCTGCACTCGATGATCGAACTGTGGATGGCAGTTGAAGCGTCAAATAGCACGTACCCGCTGTGCTGAGCGCCGTGCTTGTAGCGGGTGCTTCTCACGAGCGCGGGCTGCACGATCGTCAAAACCTCACCGGAGGTTTGGAACGTCATGCTGCCCCACCCAGTTTGATCCACGATGCCGTAGTGGTGACGGCCCTGAGTGCAGCTGCGATAGACGTTGTTCTGAACAGCGTTCGCGGCAACCACTCCGGTTCCCATGATGAGTGCGCCCGTGACGGCCGCTGCCGCTATTGAGATGGTGCGCTTCCTCATGTTGCACCTATCCTCTCTAAGTAAGAAATTCAACCTATTTACAGTGAAAGTAGACCCATGCTGGCTGGACGTCAACGATCGACTTCGGGGAGCGGGATCAGACATGCACGAGAGACAGGGGTTGGGACGGGGACCCTCCTCGCGGTGGGCGTGGGCTTGCTATCGCTGAGCGCCTGCAGTGGCTCTCCGGCAATACCCGAAACCAGGTCGGCAGAGCCGATTCCTGCTTACGATGCGCTAACCCAGGGCTTGATCGATCAGCAGTGGGAGAGTGTCGTGAGCACGTATCCGGATGCGGTCAGGCCAGATGTTCATCTCGAGCGGTACGTGACAATCGAGTCAGCGCCGGGAGCGCTGGAAGCCTGCATGCACGGTGAAGGATTCTCAGATGTCACGGTCCGGTCCGACGGGTCATTGGAATCAGGATCGCTGCCAGAGGCGCAACGTCAGACGTACGCGGTGAGCATGTGGAAGTGCATGGCCGAGTTCCCTTACGAGCCTCGATTCAATCAACGGTTGTCGACTGAGCAACTCGCGGCAATCTACCGCTATTACGCCGGAGAGCTGACCGACTGCCTTGAGGACCTCGGCTACACCGTCGACGCGCCTCCGAGTGAGACGACGTTCGTCGAGGGATACTACACAGCGCCAGACTTGTGGTCACCGTACTCCGCCGTTCTAGGTTCAACTGAGGATCCCTCGTCGGCGTATGCGACATGCCCCATCTTGCCTCCCGATCTTTTCGGAAGTAGCTAAATGGTCGACACCAAGGTTCCGCTCGACCGCAGCGCGCAGGCAGCGTTTGTGATCGCATCCATCGTCGCGTGCGCCCTCCTGATACCGCCGATGCTGATGGAAAAGGCAGCGCTGAGAGAGTGCCGTCAGATCGTGGATCGCCTAGGCGGTGCCGTCAACGATGCGAGCGTGGAGTGGAAATACGGACCGCCATTGCCGTACTGGTCTTGCTTTGAAAAAGATGCACTTCAAGCCAGGATGGAGCACTTGATCGGAGATAGGTCTGACGAGACTGCAACGATCGAGCCATGACCACCTTGCCCCACATGAAAGGTGACTCAGGCGATCGGTCGAGCCCAAGCCTGCGGGGATGTTCACCCACCGTAACTGCTGGAGAGGTTTGTGGCTGTTCGCTGCACCCCGCCCCCCAGCCGCGCATGTCAATCGTTCGGCTCGGAGCGCTGAACCGCCTCGGTGGCGATCTGCGTCAGAGTCTCCTCGGAGGGCAGCGCCGCAGCGTCGGCAGCGCTTAGTTCGTACCGCGACACGGCGACAGGCTGGCGCGTGCCGGCGAGAACGTAGCGCACGACGGTCTCGTTCTTGTCAGCTACCCGGAGCATCCCCACCGTGGGTCTGTGTAGGTCGTTGATCCGGAGTCGATCGTCGACGAGCGACACGTAGAAGCCCAGCTGGCCAGCATCGCGGGGGTCGAACTTGGTGGTCTTGAGCTCGATGACCACGTAGCGCAGCTGTTCGGCGTGGAAGAATAGTAGGTCGACGTAGAAGTCGTCGCCATCGATGTCGAAATGGATCTGCCGGCCGACGAATGCGAAGCCTCGCCCGAGTTCCCGCAGGGTCTGAACGATCCGGTTCGTGAGACGTTCCTCGAGCTGGCGCTCGGATGCGTCCGAGTCGATCGCAAGGAAGTCGAGGGTGAAAGGGTCCTTTGTGATCTGTTGTGCAACCGGGCTGCAGAAGCTTTCTTCCGGAACAAGCCGCCGCACACTCAACTCGTCGTCAGACCAGTCGCAGTCGGGGCGGTCGAGGGTTGCCGCGTGCCGCCTCCCACACCCGTGCGGCCTCGATGTACGGACGGGACCAGTCGGGGAGCTCATCGGTGTGGCGAACGACTTCTCCCCACTGCTCGGGCTCATCACTGAACCCGAGTCCCTTATCGCCGCCAACTGTTCCATCGACACGGACCCGCACACCATCTATGAACACGTGTAGTGCTCCAGGGGAGTCATGTCTCGGCCAGTGCTCCACGCGCAGCACCCGCGGGGACACCACCAGGCGGCGCCCGCGGTTCTCCACGCCCACGACATCCGGCAATCCGTCGGGCAGCTTCCACGAGTACGCGACGTCGCAACCTCCGGCCTGGTCATCCACGTGTGCACGTCGAATCGGTGTCAACGGTGATCTTCATGAACGCATCTTGTTGTAACGGGCCCAAATCTCGTCAGTGGTCTACTTCTCGTAGATGTCTCGTCGATGACCGGCGTGAACAATTACTACGGTCAGGATGTCGTCCTGGATGCGGTACAGCACCCGGTAGTCACCGGTCCGCACCCGCCATTCCGGGCGCCCGGTGAGCTTCTTCGCCGCTGGCGGCCGAGGATCATCGGCGAGCAATTCGACCGCCGCTTGGACCCGTCGCTTCGCCTCGGGAGGCAATTTCCTGATCGCTCTGGCCGCGACGGGGAGAACCTGGATCTGATGGGTCACGGAACCAGACCGAGGTCACGCTTGACGTCGTCCCAGGGAACGGGCGTCTCACCCAACTCCTCAGTCTCTTCCCACGCCGCATCTACCGCACGGATGTCCGCGAGCTCCTCAGCATCATCCAGCAGCTGCTCAAGCTGCGCCGCGTCGACAACGGCCGCGACGGCCCTGTTCCGACGCGTGAGATACACCGGTTCGACACGGGCCTCGTCGATGATCGACGCCAACCGGCCACGGGCGTCAGTGATAGCAATCTGAGTCATGCCTACAGGTTACCGCAGAGCGACTAAAATGTACATAGTAGATCTGTTTGTACTTAATTGCCGATAATGACCGTTATGTCAGATCAACAGCGCCGTCTCCGTTGGTGGGCGTCTGCGCGTGCGTCGTAGATGTCTAGGCAAATGATCGCTCGGTAACGTGGGGCGCATGACCATCGAGACGTACATCGCCCTCTTACATGAGCAAAATACGCCCACACCCGCTGGTCAACCGGTCCTTTGCCCTCTACAACCGGACGGAACACCCAAGCCCACGATCGACCACGGTGGCGTGCTCTATCACTTGCTCCACACGCAGAGTGGTCCCGGAGTATTTGATTACGGGCGAACCTGAATAACGACAACTAGGTCGCCCCATCGACCGCGCCACCACCGACCTTCACTCCTGAGGTTCGCCGGTCGTTTCCTCCAAATTCTCCAACAGCCGCCCGTCTCCCGTCTCGTTATCGGGAGAGGCCGCCGCGGTCGCGTTGCTGCGTGTTTCCGGCCCGGCCCTTTCGGGGCCGTGGGGCGCGGTCGGTTGGTGTGGTGACGGCCTCGCGGGGGTGCTTCGCGTTGCCGCTGTCTGCGAGGACGCGGCCGCGGACCTCTTGCTCTGACGCGGTGCCCTCCAGCGACCGTGCGAACGCGTCTCGGCGTTCGGCGCTGTTGTCATACGCCACCGTGCTGCTCTCACGAGCTGCACGGGCGTCCTGGGCGGCGACAGCGGCCTCTCTGTCGGCCTGCGCCGCCGTGTCGGGATCCTCTCCGCGAGGCCGGCGAGTCCTCGACCCTGCGTGCCGCGTACGTCATCAGAGCGGACGGCGCTCACAGCGCTGTTCGTCGACTCGCCGGCATCACGATGCAGGGTCCTGGCGAGCTCGGCGCGTACATCGCGGTCGTGTTCCACGCGCCGCTGGCGGACATCGTAGGGGCGCGACGCCACGGCCTCTACATGCTCATGAGGCAGGGGCCGCCCTGGGTTCAAGTTCGCGGCCACACCGTCGTGCAGACGGAAACGTTCACCACCGGGTTCTCGCAAACGCTGACGGACGAAATCACCCGCGCGGGCGGGCACTATGTCGAGGCTCCGGTCTCCGGATCTGGTGGGCCGGCCATAGACGGGTCGCTGGTGGCAATGCTCGCCGGCCCCGATGATTCCATCCGGTTCGTGGAGCCACTAATTGAAGCGATGTACAGTCAGCGGTTCTATTGCGGACCAGTGCCGGCAGCGTTGTCTATGAAGCTTGCCGTGAACACATTCCTGATCACCATGGTCACCGGGCTAGCGGAAAGCTTCCACTTCGCGAAACACGTCGGCGTCGACTCTGGCGTGCTGCGGGAAGTTCTGGCGGCCGGGCAAATGGCGTCCTTGGTTTCCCGGGGGAAGGCACTGAAACTCACGGCAGGGGATCTGGAGCCGCAGGCGGCGATCGCGGACGTGCCGAAAACGCGCGCCTGGTTGAGGAGGCGGCTTTGGCCGTCGGGTCCGCTCATCCACTCATCCGAGCGAGCCGCGAACTGTATGAAGAAGCTGCTGCCGCAGGTCTGGGATCGCTCGATATGATCGCTGTGATTGGCGCGCTCGACGCGCGAGCGGGAACCTCTGGGCGGCCCGCGGACGGCGACCGAGCGGTGCGCTGCACTTCGACGTGGACGCATCCAGAGGCGATGGTTGGCTCGTTCTAGTTAAATTTCTCGGCCAGGGTGGCGCCGACCTGGCGCAGCCACCTTCGGGGGTTCGCCCGCGCAGCCCGGCCGTCCCCCGCGACAGCTGTCAATGACACATGGGCCGCAAACGCGGAAGTATCGGCGTCGGGCGCGATGCGCCCAGCCACCAGCACAACGGGCACACCCAGTTCTGCAGCGAGTGCTGCGACGTGCGTTGGGGCTTTGCCGGCGGCGGATTGGCCGTCAAAGGAACCCTCTCCTGTGACGACGACTGAGGCTTGTGTCAGGGCCTCGCGCAGATTGATGAGTTCCGCGACCTCGGCTGCGCCGGGAACGAGTCGGGCACCCCACGCGAGGAGCCCGAAGCCCACTCCGCCGGCGGCGCCGGCTCCCGAAGTCCCAGGGTCTGCAGGAAGCATTTTCGCGAGCCGCGCAAGGCGAGTATTGGAGCTCGGGACGGCCGCCGTGCTGAGGCCCTTTTGCGGTCCGAAGATTGCTGCCGAGCCGAGCGTGCCAAGCAAGGGGTTGGTGACGTCGCTGAGGACCCGAACCCCACCGGGGGGTGGGGGTTGAAGTCCGGTCAGATCGGCCGCCGCGACTGTTTCGAGACCGCGGTTGCCGAGCGGGATTGTCCTTCCTTTCGTGTCCGCGAATCGCGCGCCCAGCGCGGTGAGCATTCCCGTGCCACCATCGGTCGATGCGCTACTGCCAATGCCGAGCACGAGCCGTGAAACGCGGTTCTCCGGGGCCCCGTGGGCCAGCGCGGCGGCGATCGCTTGGCCGAATCCGAGTGAGTGGGCGTCCAGCGGCAGCAGGTCCGACCCGAGGAGTTCGATGCCCGAGGTCGACGCGAGTTCTACAATCGCCGTCCCGGTGGGCGCGTCGTCAGCAGGCGGGAGGAGAAGCCAGGAGGCCTCGACGGGGCGCCCGTGCGGACCGGTCACGGTTATGGGCATTCGTGTGCTGTTAGGGATGGCGGTGGCGAACGCGGCGAGCGTTCCCTCTCCCCCGTCTGCCATGGGACGCGTGAGGATCTCGGCCGACGGGTCAGTGGCGCGCCACCCATCGGCCAGGGCGTTGGCCGCGTCTGCGGCCGTGATGGATCCTTTGAAGCTGTCAGGCGCGAGCACGACCCTCATGTGCTGGAGCCCGCGGATAGAAGGGGCAGAGACGATCGTTGCGCTCCTGTGCGGTCAGAGCACCAGTCGCTGTGGTCCGACCGTGATGACCTGCCAGTCGTCGACAGTGCACAGTTGGGGTTCGCGGGCGTCGCCGCGCTGTGTCCACGGCGGTCGCGAGGCGACGCGTGCGGTCGCGACCGACAGAGAGGCGATGAAGCGCGCGTCGCGCTCACCTCCCTCCTCGTCACGGCGTTGTCCGTGGCGAGGAGGGAGGTCGCGGGTTCAATCGCGATCACTTCATGTTCGTGTCGGCTGCTGACCCGTCCGGGCAGATATTGTCACCGTGAGGATGGGTGTGGTGCCGCGGCCTCGAGTGAAGACTCCGACGATGACTCATCCGCGGCTTGTCGTTTCGGCTTCGTGTTTTGCGGCGACCCGGAAGCCATGAGCGTTTGCACACAGGGAGCAGATCGCTTGGTTTTCGTGGGAGGGGTCGCGGTCCATCTCGACGGCGATATATGACTTCTTGCAGTTGTGGCATTGGACTCGGGTCTCCCAGATGTCTTCTACCTCGTCGCGGGGATCATTTGGTCGCCTCAGAGTGAACCACGCCGGTCGCGCGAACAGCAGGGCGAGGGCGTAGATTCCTCCGGCCAAGATGAATGTGATCGGTAGTGCCCAGGTGCCACCGAATGGCGAGTTGGTCGCTAGCAGCGCGATCCCTACACCGGAGGAGATGATCCACGCTCCGAGTCCGCCAGGGTTCGCCCCGGGAACTCGACCAGGTCTGAATTCGATGAGCCCGCCTTTCCTGTTCACGTTCTTGCGTGACCGATACGCCATCTGAACGAGCGCGATGGCAACCCAGGCGACGATGATCGCCCCTTGATAGGCGAGCCATTGAAGGAGGAAAGAGAAGACGTCCAGGAACATGACGCCGAGCATGACGATTCCGACGACGACGGCCCAGAGCCAGCGTGGAAGCTTGAGCTTGAAGACCTGCGCGAAGAAGCTCTCCAGGTAGGACGACGCGAGATACAAGTTCGCGGTATTGATCTTCGTCTGGGTGGCGACGATGAAAATCAACCCCAATATGCCCATCATCTTCACGATGCTGACGACCACTCCGATTTCGGACACTCCCTCATCCTGTGGGATCACCGCGACCAGGTAGATTCCAATGAGTCCGTTGACGAAGTATGAGAAGAAGTAGAAGACGGGTCCGAACGTGATCCAGCCGTTGAATTTGATGTCCTTCGGCTGACCGAGCCGCGCGAAGTCGAAGCAGTACATCATGGTCGCGAAGATGCCCATGTAGACGGCGTAGACGTACAACCATCCGGGTGCGGCCAGAGCGGTGGTGATGGTTGCGGGCTTATTTGCCCAGTCCGGCGCGTATCCGTAGACCACCGTCGCCCAGATCACCGCCCCGACCATGCCTGCCACGAAGATGGGCAGCAGCCACTTATTCACCTTCTCGATCCAGACGCGTACACCTCCGAGAACGAGAGGGACCGAAAGCGCCACGACCACCACGTACCACAACTGGATCGGGCCGCCGAAATAAGCCTGAAGTGCCACGGCAACGACTGAGCCCTCGAACACCGCGAACCAGATCGCGGTCAGCGAGTAGACAATCGTCACCAGGGCGGCGCCGGAATAGCCGAAGAGGCTTCGGGAGAAAAGGCCAACGGTGAGACCGGATGTGGTGGCGGTTTTCTGCATGAAGTAGTTGATCAGGCCGTACGTGGCACTGGCGAGCGCAATTCCGATGATTGCATCAGCTGTACCGACGACGGAGGCCACGGTCGCGGACAGCACGACTGTGAACATCGCGGTCAGCAGTGAGGACCAGGCGAAGGCCATACCGGCCCGGCCGATTCTCCACGTCTTGGGGACGACGTGCTCGGCGTAGTCGTCACGAGCAGCGTCGGATACGACGTGCGGGTCATCCGTCTGACGGACGACCAAAGGTGGCAATGAGATCTTGCTTTCACGAGTAGTGGACATTGGGTCTCCTTTGACCAGCTTGAGTGGGATGGAGTTCAGTTGGTGATGCGACTTGACGCGAAACGGGCTTTGATCTGCTGCAGGCCGGCGCCGTAGATCTGGTCAGCGAGGAGGTGGTCGTTCGCCTCAGCATCCGCGGCGTCGCTGTCGTAGTGGCTACTCCAGTCGACAAAACTGCCGCCCGTGTCGGAGATCAGAGTGACGCGCATCGTGGAGTAGTAGTTGTAGAAGGGGAACGGCCCCTCCGTCAGGTGGTAGGTCAACGTGCGAGCGACATCGTCACGCGCGACGAGAGTCTCTTTCACAACACGACCATCGGTGAGAGTTATGACGCGTTCACAGCCGAGAAGATCGACGGGCTGATCATCCGTGATGATGCTGTCCGCTACGAGATCGAGATAGGTGGGCGTTGCGTTGAAGTCCTTCACGAAGTCCCATACGACGCTGGGTGGTACGTCGACGACGGTGCTTGCAAATGATCGAGGCAATTGAGTTTCCTTCCGTCTGGCTTACGGCTGAGGAGCCGTAGTACCGCACCCCAGCCGCGAGCGGTCTTCCTTGACGCCCGGCATTCGGCACGACGTGGGCTTGTGCGCCGCGGGACTGCGCCCAGCATGAGACTTCCGACGTGTGGTCGACAATCGATCAATGGCATATCAACGTGCGCGGCAGCCTTGTGAACTTCCCACAGTCCGCGGCTGTGGTGCCGGCGACCGGAAGGACACCCGGCAGTCACTGCGCTCGTCAGCGGGGAGCGGCGGCAGCAGGGAGATCCGTGCTGTCAGCCTTGGAGTTTCTCCCACCGGAGAGCGACCGCCATCTCGATCAGGTCAGTCAGGTTGAGCGGGTCAAACCCCGTGAGCTCGTTGATTCTGCGCACGCGATTCGCGACGGTATTGATGTGTACGTACAGGTCTCGCGCGACCCGCGCTTGAGAGAGATTGTTCTCGATCAGGGACTCAAGCGTCTCCCGAAGCTGCGGATTGCTGTCCAACCCGTGGAGCCGGGACGCCGCAAGGATGGCGCTCAATTGCGGCCGCGCCTGCAGAAGCATTTCGATGAGCACCTCGTGGTAGAACACCACACGTCCTGACAGGCGAATCCCGGCGATCTTCGCCGCATCCATGGATTGCTGGCAACCCATGCTGGCGCTGCGTAGGCTCTCCGACTTCTGCCCGACACCCACCGCGCATCCGTCAGGAAGTTGGGCGTCCTCAATGGCTGCTCTCAGGGAAACGTCCGCATGGTCTCTGCCCTCGGGCGTGACAACGAGGACCAACGTCGCATCCGCCAAACTGCCCGTCAATACACGCGCTCTCTTGCTCACCTCAAGGCGCGACTTGAGTCGTCGCAGTGCACGCTGCGTCTCGAGCTGGTCGACGCCGGCAGGCCACATGATCGCAAGGGAGACAACGGGGGAATCGACGTCCACGGAGAGCAGCCTGCGCCAATCCTCCAACTCTGCGTCGTTGAGCGTCAGGCCGCTCGCCACGGTGGAGACGAGCTGGTTTTCCGCAGCTCGGGCGGCGCCTTCGGCGGCGGTAAATGTCTCGCGGTACGAGTTGATGACCTGCTGGGTCAGCGCATCGAACGTCGAAGTCAGCAGATCAGCCACCGTACCCGGGCGAAAATCGATCACCCCGCTCGTGTTGGCGAAAAGGTCGAGCATCAGAACACGTTCGGTGAGTCGGAAGGCCTGGATCACCGATTCCAGGGGCACCAACTGCCGCGCCCTCATCGCCCCGACACTCCGGGCGTGAGAGAGGTCCTCGTAGGTGGGTGGCGTCTCCTCCTGCAACACACGCAGCGCCAATGCCAGGTTGGACCGTGTTGAAGGAGTCAATTCGGCCTGGTCGAAGAAGTCCGAAGAGTATCCGGGGTACTCGTTCCACACCTTCTGCGTGATGAGCTTTGTCATCGCGTCGAGGTCGGGGGTGTAGCTCACCCCGGAATCAGAAACCACCCGGGCATCATAGCGCCGGTTAGGCGCGGCAGTCAGATGAGACCTGCCGAGGACATCGCCGCGCGAAGTTCCGTCTTGTCAGCCTCATCGGGTTCGATCTCCGGAGGGCGCACTCTCGCGCTCGAGAAGATCCCCAGGACCTCAAGCGCGTACTTTGTCAGTGCAGCAAACGTGGCCGACCTCACGCGCGTGGAGCCGAACGTCGAATCGAGAATAGGAAGGAGCGTGGTCGCGAATATGGCGCGAGCAGCGTTGTAGTCGCCGTCGCGAATATGCGCGACGTATTTGGCCCAGTGCTCGGTGCCGACCGCGCTTGCTCCGAGCAGCAGGCCGTCGGCCCCAAGCATCATCATCGTCAGTAGTTCGGGCGCATCGCAGGCGGCCAGCATCGAAGCGTGCTGCCCGACAGCCTTGAGCTGCTCCACGTAGTATTCCGCATGCCAGACCGCGTTCTTGACGGCGACGACCTGATCGATCCGGGCGATCTCAGCCAACGTTTCGGTTGTGTAGTCGCAGCCCGTGGCATGGGGGTATTGGAACACGACGATCGGAACATTGGCCTCGGCGAGTTTCTCGAAGAACATCACCGGTGCCACCGCGCTCCTGCTCAACGAGCGACGCGCCATGCTGTCAAAGGGGGGCAAAACGAGCACGGCGTCTGCACCCGCCGCAGCCGTTTCAAGCAGAATATCGATGCCGGCTTCGCCTGAGACCGGGTCCACTCCCGCGATGACGTGTTGCCCTGGCGAGAACTCGGATCGGGCCGCCCGCACCACCTCGAGCCGCTCGTGGGGGGATAGCGAGATCAGTTCACCAGCATGGCCGTTCACGGCCACGCCGCTGACTCCCTCGATGGCGCTCATCGATGCCAGATAGGGTCTGAGCTCACCGTGATCGATGGTGCCGCCACTGTCGAACGGAACGGTGGGAGCGGGGAACAAGCCCTGTAGCTTCATCGATACATATCTCCAGTCCGCAGCCCGCGCAGTTAGTTGCGAATGCCCATCTTGCGGAGGATCGGCAGGACGTCGTCTTGCATCTGATGCAGGCCCTTCTGTGGATCGGAGAAGTTGATGAACAGGCTTTCGATGCCGACCTCATGGAGTGCGCGGATCTTCTCCGCGACCGTCTCAGGTGAGCCGCACAGCCGGGGCGATGTCATGCCGAGGGCGAACGTCTCGACGAACTCTCTAGGCAGCCCCGGGTACCCCTCGTAGTCATCGCCCTTGGCTGAGGAGTCCCCTGCGCCGAAGGTGTCGATTCCCGCCAAGGCTTGGTAGTAGCCGTAGACAGCTTCGAGGTCGACCTCGTCTTGATACCAGGCGAGACGCTCCGCGGCGAGTTCATCCGTCGCCTCGATCAAGGCCCAGGACATCGTGGCGATCTTGACTTTCCGGTTGTACTTGGTGGAAAGATCGCGGATCTGGGCGACCTTGTCGCGATACCCTTCCAGCGATGGCGCGAGGGTGAAAACGACGTCGACATTGCGCACTGCGAAGTCGATGCCCTTAGGCGATCCGCCGGCGTTCATCAGCACAGGCCGTGGGGAACGGGAGGGTCCCGGAGCGACAATCGCGCCGTATGACTGGTAGTAATCACCCTCGAAGTTGAAGCGCTCCTTCTCATGCCAGAGGTGTTTCATGAGCACAACAAATTCCTCGGCCATGTCGTAGGCCTCGTCGTGGTCGAGCGGATCGAGTCGTCCGAACGCAGCGCGTTCCTGAGCCTGATAGCCCGACACGATGTTCAGACCCCAGCGACCGTTCGAGATGTGGTCGATGGTGGCGCCGAACTTCGCGATGTGAAGCGGGTGGAATCCGTAGGTGATGTGCGCCGTCGAAATCACGCCCATCTTCTCGGTAATCGGTGCGGTCGCTGCCGCACTGGCAAGAAAGTCCAGCGCGGCGCCGTTGAAGTTCGTTGCGCCGCCGCCGCCAATCCAGCGGCCAAACGGGACCTGGTAATCGAAGCCGATCTCTTCGGCGAGTTTGATGAGCTTGCTCGACCTCTCCCAGACCCAGTAGTCGGCTAGACGTGCCTCGTCAGTCAGCACCGCCTTTGATGCCATCATGCCCGCGCGCACGTTCCAGCCGAAGAAGCCCAGCTGCAGGGGCTGCCCGGTCTCCAGATCAGGCTGTCCACCAGGATCGAAGGGACCGCGCGTCGTCTCGACCGTCCTAAAGCCGTTGTTGACCATTCATCATCCTCTTTCGCTCCGCCCAACCGAGTCATCCGTGACCGATCGGGTCCAGTAATCGCTCGAGCATCGATTGCCCATAATCCGAGTACGCGCCGGTTAGGCGCGGGTCGGGCTCGACTCCGCTTCTTGAAGCCGTCTTCTCGGTATCGTCGTCGACCTCTCGGCAAGTCTCAGCCTCGCGGAGCACGATCGTTCGAGCAATGGCCGAACGGACCACATTCCCGCGCGAGGGGGTAGGAGGGTTTCACAACTTGCTCGGCACATTTTTCCGTCATTCAGACCTTGAGTTGCGTTCTTCACACATGGGACGGTGAATTTCCTAGCCACCGAGGAGTTGAGGTACATCGTGGTTCACGAAGCAACAAGCGTAATGGTCGGCGGTGCGGCGATGCGCGAGACGATGGCTCTGTTCGGCACAGGACTGACCGTTGTCACCGGCATGTCCGGAGACGGGCCGGTGGGTTTCACCTTGCAGGCGTTTTCCTCCCTGTCATTGGAGCCTCCGCTGATCTCCTTAAACGTGGCCCGGTCATCCTCCTCCTGGCCGAGGATTGTCGAGAGCGGCCGGTTCGTTGTGAACGTGCTGGCTGAGGGGCAGGATGACCTTGCTCTCACATTCGGGACGAGAGGCACGGACAGGTTCGGGGAGGTGGAGTGGACACGCGGTTCCTCAGGTCTTCCGCATCTCCCCGGCTGTATGGCCTGGATCGAGTGCAACTTGGTCGCCACTTACGAAGGCGGCGACCACCTGATCGCGGTCGGAAGTGTGCGCGATCTGATCGAAGGCACCACTCGGCGACCACTCATCTTCTTCGACCGCGAGTTCCGAAAGCTGCAATAGCGTGGAAACACCGTCTCTGTTCTCCTCTGTAGACCGCGTCCTGGAGACACTCCGCGCCGGCAGACCGGTGATCGTCTCGGATGCTGCCCACCGCGAGAACGAGGGCGACGCGATCATGTCAGCAACGCTGGCCACACAGCAGTGGATTGCCTGGATGGTACGCCACACCTCGGGCTACCTCTGCGCACCCATGCCCGCTCCGCTCGCGGACAAGTTCGCGTTGCCGCTTATGGTCGCTGAGAACGAAGACCCCCGCCGTACGGCATATGCCGTGTCCGTCGATGCCGCGACGGGGATCACCACGGGCATCAGCGCCCACGACCGGGCCCGCACGCTCAACCTGCTCGGCGACCCGAACGCAACAGCTGCTTCGTTCATACGGCCCGGACACATCCTGCCCGTTCGCGCGGTCGACGGCGGCGTCCGTCAGCGTCCGGGACATACCGAGGCGGCCGTCGAGTTGATGCGCGCCGCCGGCCTCCCGCCTGTCGGAGTAATCGGCGAAATGATCTCCCCCGACGGATCAACGATGCGCATGAACGACCTGCTCGCCACTGGTGTCCGAGAAGGCGTGCCGGTCACGACAATCGAGCACCTCATCGCCTGGCTGGATGAGCGTGACAACCGGACCAGGTCTCGTCCGGAGCGTCCGGCCGTCGCCCTTCACCGAACCCCGCAACTCGCCACCCGAACCGTGCAACTTCTAGACCGACCGACCGAGAGAATGGACTCTACATGAAGATCGCGTCCCGCAAGGTGATCGCTTCCGTCGCCCTTCCGATGTCCGCCGACGGCGACCCGGACTTCACCGCGTTCCGCCGGTACTTGCGCTGGCTCGCCGACGAGCAGGGCATCACTGCCTTTGCGATCAACGCCGACACCGGCGAAGGTGCGCACCTGGACAACCCGGAGCGGCTCCGAACGGCCGAGGTTGTGCGCGAGGAGTTCGGAGACACCGTCTATCTGGTCTCAGGGCTGATCGCCACCCACGACCGGGCGGCGAAGCAACTGGCCCACGACCTCTCCGCAGCGGGAAGCGATGCCCTTCTTATGTTCACGCCTCCTGCCTTTGCCGGCACGACCTTGAGCAAAGAAGCCCTCGTGGGATACTTCTCTGCCACGCGAGAAGCGGGACTCCCCCTCATCGCGTTCAGCCTGATGGCCGATGTTGGCGGGGTTACTCTTGGACCGGACACCCTCGCGTCGCTCTGCGCCGTCCCCGGCCTGATCGCCGCGGTAAAGGATGCCTCATTCGACGCGCGCGCGTACGTGCGCACCCGCAACCTGCTCAAACAGGACTTCCCCGACGTGGAACTGCTTACCGGATGCGACAACTTCATCCTCGAGTCCTACCTGCTGGGTGCCCACGGCAGCCTCCTAGGCTTCGCCGGTCTGGCGGGCGCGGCCACTCTTCGATTGCACGACCTCGTACACGCTGGTCGCATCTCCGAGGCTATTCAGTGGGATGCCGAGAGGATCGCACCCCTCGCCGCCGTCATGTACGGCGAGCCTATCCGCGACAACCGCTCGCGCCTGAAAGAGGCCCTGGTGCACCTCGGGGTCATCGACTCCGCCCACCTTCGCGCCCCTTTGCGGCCGGTCTCCGCGCAGGAGCGCCAGCGCATGCTCGCGGTGGTTGACCGCACCTTCGCGCCCCTTGGAGTGCCGGCGTGAAGGCTGTCGTCATCGAGGAATTCGGCCACGCCAAGCTCACAGACATCGAGCGACCGGTACTGCACCGACCGACCGACGTCATCGTCCAGGTGGCAGCGGCAGGCATCTGCCAGACCGACATAGAAACTATCGAGGGCGGGCTCGTTGCAGCCTACGGTGTCCCCCAGTTCCCTTATGTCCCCGGCCACGAGACAACCGGTTGGGTACGCGAAACCGGGGAAGCGGTGACGGCTGTTGCTGTCGGGGACCCTGTCGTGCTCCACCCGGTCTCCACCTGCGGGGTATGCAGCGCATGCCGGCGCGGCGCGGACATGTACTGCCCCAGCCGCACCTTCCCAGGCGTCGACGGTTCCACGCCAGGCGGCTGGGCGGAGTTCATCCGCGTCGACGAACGAGCACTCGTCCGTGTCGGGGCGGACACCGACCTGCTGGCATTATGCCCGCTCACCGACGCCGGTCTCACCGCGTACCATGCCGTCGAGCGAGCACTACGGACACTACCGAGCAGCACCGACGCTGCAGTGATCGGCCTTGGGGGCGTCGGACTGTTCGGACTGCAGTTGCTGCGCGCAGCGATTCCGGGCAAAATCGTCGTCCTCGAACCCAACCTGGCGAAGACGGACCTGGCATACGAGCTCGGCGCCGATGAAGTCGTGACGGCGGTCGGCTCCCAGGCACAGACGCAAGCCCGCGCCATTGCGCCGGAAGGCTTCTCTCTGGTTTTCGATTTCGTCGGTGCGCCGGAAAGCGCCGATACAGCCGTCTCCCTCGCCGCTCGCGGTGGAGTTGTGTCAATCGTCGGCGCGGGAGGCACGCTCACCATCGACACGCTGAGCGCCGTCGTCGCCGAATTGACGATCCTGTTCAACCTCGTCGGCACCCACACCGAACTCGAAACCCTCGTTCGTCACCGTGCGCCTGCGATCCGCTCCCCCTACACCACCTACCCGCTCGCGGATTTCGAACGCGCAATCGAAGACATGCGCGCCGGGCGAGTTGTCGGGCGCCCCGTCCTCCTCCCCTAACCCAACACCAAATCTTGGAGAACCAAAATGATCGACACCGCTGCCCTCACCCGCGAAACCCGTCAGCTCACCATCGACGGCGCGCGCACCATCGTGCAGGCCGCCGCCCGACACGCCCAGTCCCTTTCCCTGCCGGTCACCATCGCAGTCACCGATGCGGCCGGACGACTCCTCATGCTCGAACGCCTCGACGATGCCCCGTTCGCAAGTATCCAGGTAGCCCAAGACAAGGCCTTCAGTGCCGCCAGCACCAAAACCCCTACCGACGCCTGGTACACCATGGCCCAAGACGACCCTGAATTCGGCTACGGGCTGAAGAGCATTGACCGTCTCACCCCGCTCGCCGGGGGCATCCCGCTCCTCTCCTATGGTGTCGTCGTAGGAGCGATCGGTGTCAGCGGCGGCAGCAACGCCCAAGATCGCGCCATCGCCCAAGAGGGCGCGACCGCGCTCGGGTGACCGCGCGCGAACCTGGACCCACCATGGAACACGACCACGTCGACGAAGCCCTGGTCCACGTTGCCGCCCGAGTCGCACGGCTGGCCTTCCCCCATGACGTACCCGATGAGGTGTACGAGATGGCGGCAACCGACGCCCTCACCCAGGACCATGACGATCCGCGCGAGGACCTGAAGATTCGGCGATCGCTTCAGAGACTCACCGAGTTCCTCGATGACGATGCTCAACTACTTGCAAGTCTGAAGGATCTATCCGACGAGGCGTGGTTCCGCACCTACCGGCAGCTCATCATTCCGGGGATCTACGGCCATCCAGCCGTCTGGGCCCGGCTCGGATACCAAGGACCCTCACATCACCTGGGCGGCTACCTTCACCGAGGCTTCAACGACCTGACTTGGCTACCCGACCCCCGCGTCGAGGAGTTCCCCGAACCAATGGCCGAGATCGGCCCGGACAGCAGATCGGCCGACGGGGTCAGCCGATGAGCACACGATTCGCGCTCACCGATGAGGACGTCTTCGTCATCGTCGGAAGCGGACCCGGCGGGGCCACCCTGGGGTCCGTGCTTGCCAGCGCCGGCAAGAAAGTGGTCATGCTGGAGGCGGGCCCATGGGTACCCAACGACGACTTCGTCAATGATGAGCGCGAGGCGCAACGGCTCCTGGGGTGGAACGATCGACGCACGACCTCAGGCACCTGGCAACTCGGACACGACTTCCCAGGCAGCCCCGCAAACATGGTCAAGGCGGTCGGTGGCACGACACTCATCTGGACCGGCCTCACCCCTCGATTCAAAGCACACGAATTCGCCGCGCGATCGACTTACGGGAACATCCCCGGCACGAGCATCGCCGACTGGCCGATCGGCCTGGATGACCTGTCCCCCTACTACAGTGAAGCAGAGCGCCGACTGGGAGTATCCCACCGGCACGGTCGCCGGCCACTCCCCGCGAACAACAACTACAAAGTCCTCGCCGCTGGCGCGCAACGCGTCGGCTACCGACACTTCGCCACCGGACCGTATGCCACCAACGTGGATCCCCGCGACGGCCGACCCGGCACGATCCAGGACGGGTTCAACTTCCAGGGCGACCGTCAGCGCTCCAAGTGGTCACCCCTGGTCAGCGAAATCCCCCGAGCGCTCGCCACCGGAAACCTCGATCTCCGGCCAAACTCGCACGCCTTCTACATCGAACAGGGCGACCACGGACGCGTCACAGGCGTCGCCTATTTTGATGCGGGCGGCGTGGCTCGCTTCCAGCAGGCACGGGCTGTTGCGGTCGCCGGTAACGCAATCGAGACGCCCCGGCTTCTGCTCCTGTCAACGAGCCGACAGTCTCCCCGCGGGCTCGGCAATCACGCCGGCCACGTGGGACGTCACTACACCCGCCATGTCTCCGGAAACGTCTTTGCTCAATTCGATCAACCTGTCAACTTCCACCGGGGCGAGTCGATGGCCGGAATTATCGCGGATGAGTCCCGACATGACCCAGAACGGCCCTTTCCTGGCGGGTATTACCTCGAGCTCATTGCGCTGGCGCCGATCGCCTTGGCTCGGTTCGTCCAACCGCACGCCTGGGGGCGCGACTTCGCCCAGATGATGGAGCAGTACTCCCATACGGCGGGACTCTGGATCACTGGTGAAGACATGTCGCAGCCGCCCAACCGCGTCACACTCAGCGGCCGGGTGGATCAGCGCGGCCTTCCAGTCCCGAACGTGAACTACGACGATCACCCCGCTGACGTGACAATGCGCAAAGATGCCTTCGAGAAGTCCCGCGCCCTCTACGCCGCAGTGGGTGCCGTGAGCATCTCGACCGCCCCGCCAACACCATCCGGTCACAATCTCGGAACAGCCCGAATGAGCGAGCACCCAGACGACGGCGTCGTGGATAAGTGGGGACGTGTGCACGGAGTGCCAAACTTGTTGGTCTCAGACGGATCGGTCTTCACCACGAGCGCCGCCGCCAATCCGACCCTCACAATCGTCGCTCTAGCGCTGCGTCAAGCGGCGTGGCTGCTGAGGGACGCGGCGTTGTGAAAATTCTTCGGAGCACCACCGCCGAGACGCGGCTGTCCATAAACACTGCGACCCTGGGGAATCCGCCCTTGCAGACCGCATTGGACGCTATCGCGACCGCCGGCGCGCGAAACGTTGGACTGTGGCGTGAGACCTATGAAGGGATGAGCCCAACTCAGGCCGCACGCGCCGTTACAGATCACGGGCTTCAAGTGTCGACCCTATGCCGATGTGTCCTCACGCCGGACGCTGCGATGATGTCCGACGCCCGGCGGGCGGCGGATGATGCTTACGAGCTGGGCGCACAAGCTTTAGTTGTGCTCGCCGGAGGCCTACCACCGGGATCCCACGACCTTGACGGAACGCGCAGGAGGATGATCGACACACTCGGCGAACTAGTTCCCATCGCGGAAGAGGCGGGTGTCCGCATTGCGCTAGAGCCGCTGCATCCCATGTTCACCGCTAGCCGATCGGTTGTGAATACTCTTCGCCAGGCGCTGGACATCGTCGCGCCGTTCCCGGCGGAACAGGTAGGCGTCGTCATCGATACGTTCAATGTCTGGTGGGACCCGGAACTCACGGAACAGCTCGGTCGTGCCGGGCGCGAGAATAGGATCGCAGCGCTTCAAATCGCAGACTGGTCGCGTGATCACGAACACGGGCCATTCCTCACCCGCGCACTTCCCGGCGACGGCATCATCGACCTCCCGGCGATACTAGCCGCCGTTGACCACGCCGGGTTTCGCGGTCCCATCGAAATCGAAATCTTCAACGACCAGCTTTGGCTCCAACCCGGCCAACACATCGCTGACGAGGCAATGAAGAGCATGTCAGCCATACTGAGGGCTATCTCGTCCTCTCGTTCTATTAGTGAAATGGGTCGTCAATACTCCACCCAGTAGATGCAGAACTGTCTGGTGCGCCGTCTGACGCGCCATGGTCCGCTCCACGTAAGCTGTCCGTCCGCTCATCCACGTTCCGGTGCGGCGTCTTCTCGGGGATCCGTCTATCGGAAGACTTCACCAAGTCTGATCGGGAACCCGTCCAAGGGTCGGCGCTGTAACAGCAGGGAGGGTAGCTTCCGGTGCTGGTCATTCTCCAACCGTCGTTTGCAAACGGATGGGCCGTGAAACGCAGCTCACCCAAACGTGAATATGCGGCCGGTCCGTGACGACCAGTCGATGGCTTCCATAAAAGGTCGCATCCAGCGCTCGCGAGCCAGTGGGGACCGCATCGCAACCTCGAGCGTGGCCAAATCGTCGAACACGGCGAGAGCGACAGAGCTCGCCCACCGGTAGAGCTCGATACCATCAACGCCCGTGCCGCTACAGGCCGCGTCGTAGCGGGCGATCCGCGCAGCGGGGATCGTCGCACGTAGTCGGTGCACTGGACCTCCTTTGTTGCGGATGAATAGGTACCCGTCTACGCTAAAGGCATAGCCCCCGACGCAGCGCACGCGAGTGTGACGGTCGGGGTTCATCTTTTAACCCGTGCGACTCAGCTCGCACCACCGCTAGAGGCGGCAACGCGCAGCAGCCCATCCGGGAAACCGCCAAACTTCCAGCCTCCCGTCTCGTTATCGTGAGAGGCCGCCGCGGTCGCGCTGCTGCGTGTTCCCAGCCCGGCCCTTCCGGAGCCGCGGGGCGCGGCCGGTCGGTGTGGTGACGGCCTCGCGGGGGTGCTTCGCGTTGCCGCTGTCTGCGAGGACGCGGCCACGGACCTCTTGCTCCGACGCGGTGCCCTCCAGCGACCGTGCGAACGCGTCTCGGCGTTCGACGCTGTCATACGCCACCGTGCTACTCTCACGAGCTGCACGGGCGTCCTCGGCGGCGACAGCGGCCTCCCTGTCAGCCTGCGCCGCCGTGTCAGGATCCTCAGCCTCCCAGGCCCGCGTCTGCGCGTCGTCGGCGTCTCTACCCCGGCCCTCGGCGGTAGCAAGGAGGATCTGGCTGGCGGTCAGGTCCCCGCCGGAGCGGCGGCGTTCCTCCCGCGCCTCGGCGCGGTCGCGTTCGGCGTTGCGCAGCGCCTCGGCGACGGCGGCAGGGTCGGCGCCGGGCCGGTCGACGTCAACGCCGTACCGGTCGCGAACCTCCCGGCGGATGGTGTCGTGGGCGGCGGCCGCGGCGTCATCGTGGTCACGCCACGCGGTGGCCGTCTCGTACACGGCGGCAATGTCCTCGGCGCCCGCGCGAGTCCACCACTCCGGCTGGTTCACCACCGCGAGCTGGGCGCGGGCGGCGCCGCGTTCAGCGTCGAAGCGTGCTTGCAGCTCGCTTGCTTCCTGCCGGGCGTCCGCCTCCCGCTGACGGGCCAACTGCTCGCGCAGCCGGGAGATGCGTTCCCCGAACTGCGAGGCGACTGTCAGCGCGATCCGCAGCGAGTCGTCGAACGTCTCGCCCACGCCGTCTGTCTCATCGACCATGACCCTGGTCCCTTCTACTCCCTACCGTTGCCGTCACGACCCTGTGACGTGTCGGACGTTGACCGCTTCCGCGGGGTGATCGGGCCCGGCAGCGGGGAGCGTGTGCCGGGTGCGGCGAGGCCTCGCTGTGCGCGGCGCACCGCCTCCTCCTCGGGAGTAAGCGCGAGGCCGGCAGCCGGCGTTGCATCCTTCCCCGGGACGGCTGGTAACCGCTCCTGGATCGCGGCGAGCTTGTCACGCAGCGACCCGCTCATCTGCTCCGCCCGCCGGGCATCGCCGGCGGCGGTGTGTGCGTCCAGGAGCGCCACGGACAGTCGGCCGAGCTGGCGGAACAGGATCGCCTCTGCGGCGGTCCCTCGGCCAGCGGTGGCCGCCTGCAACAGGATCATCGCAGCTCCCGATGCGGAGCCCATGCGCACCGGCTTAGGTGCGGACTGGTGCGCGCGGATGTGCGCGCTGCGGGACAGCTCTCGGGCTGTCTCGGCCAGCGGGCCCGGTGTCGTCTCGACCCGCTGTGACCACGCCGCGAACGCTCCGGCCGTCTCCCGCGCGACGTGCGCCCAGGTCGCCCGGTCGGTTGCCGGCACATCACGCAGCCGTGCCCGCAGCTCGCCCAGCTCGCGACTGTACTGCTCCCACAACTGCGGGTCCGGGATGCTCTCCTCACGCCCGGGCGCGACGGGGCGGTACTGCCACGGGTTCTTGCTCGTGGCGCGCCACTCGTCAACAGCGGCCTGCGCGGTCTGCGGGCTGTCCGGCCACCCCTCGCGCAGTCGCGGCAGGGTCAGGTCGCGGGCGAGGCGTCCGCCGCCGTACCAGACCGGGCGGTCCTCCCCGGTGGGTCGGACAGCGACCGAGTAGCCGGCCACAACGTCATCACGGCCGGCCGCGTAACGGGGTCGGATGAGAACCCCACCGCGGCGGAGCCGGCGCACGAACTCGCCTTCGTCCAGAGAGGCGATCGCCGCGGCGCGGACGGTGCGCTCCAGTCGGTGCGCGTCGACCTCGACACTCCCGCGACGGTCGGCGCTCTCGCGTTCCCCGGGCTTCACACCGCGCTCGCCCATGCCGAGCTGGCGGGACTCCAACGGCGCCAACGAGTGCTCCCGCTCCAGGTCGCGGCACACGTCCTGCGCGCGCTTGAAGTCGTTGTGCGTGGTGGCCTTCGTGCCGTCCTCCCGCACGAGCGACACGGCGATGTGCACGTGGTCGTTGCCGTTCTTCGACAGCCCGTGTCGCACCGCGACCCAGCGGCAGGCAGCTTTGCCGGACTCTTCGGTGAAGCCCATCCGGTCGACGAACTGCTGCGCGATCGTGCCCCACTGCTCATCGCTGAGCTGGCCTTCGTCGGCGTGCAGGGACAGCGAGCAATGCCACACGTCCGCGGGTACCCGGTCGGTGTGCAGCTCGCCGGTCTGCGGATCTTCGACCCGCACTTGACGGGTGACCTCCACCCCGTAGGCGAGGCGCGGAGTGTCCAGCGCGATCCCGATTTCGCGCGCCGCAACGGCATCGAGAACCGCGTACCCGTGCCGCGCCATGATCGCGTGGTCCCCCGCAACGAGATGCTGCTCAGTGTGCTCGTTGGCGCGGCCGTCACCGGCCAGGTAGGTCATCAGTCCGACGACGCGCGTACCGCGTGTGATGTTCGGGATCATGCGCCCGCCAGCCGTCGGATCGTCTCGTCGATGCGCGCGCTCAGGTCGCGGTACTCCGCGACCACGCCCTCCGCTTCGGCGGGGAAACGACCCTCCGTATTCGCGTACCGCGCGAGCTGGTTGACGTTGTTCGCCACGGTGCCGAGTGTGCGCGACAACGCGAACAGCTCCGCGATCGTCTGCTTGCGCTCCGTGCTGGTTTCGACGTTCGCGTTCATGCCGGCCTCAACCAGGAATCGCGGCACGGTCACACCCGCGACCACGGCCCGCGCACGCAACTGCGCGTCTTCCTCGGCGTTTGTCTTGACGACGTACCGGCCGGCGTTCCGCGGAGTGTCAGAGTTGGCGCGCCGCTGACGGCCGAACAGCCGTCGCTCGTTCTGCTCCGCCATGTTCTCACCGTCCCTTCGGCCCAGTGCAGCGAACCCGCCTCCTGGCGGGGACCATACGACCAGTATGCACCAGCGGTCACGCCGGGTCCAGACTTAGGGTACCTAAGTCTATAGCTTGCTCTGCCAGCGGCTCCGCCCCGCCCAGAATGCTAGTGACGGAAGGGCTACCCCGCTAGGGGTCATTCTCTCCCTAGTCGATGGACTCGACGACGATTAAGCTGAGTCGCATGAGCGACGCGATTCTGAATCCTGACGAGGCAGCGCAGCGAGCGCGCGAACTAATCGAGGCGGATGTGAACGCGCGGGTCGAAGCCGTGCGTCAAGTCGTGTCGGCGACGAACGACGCCGACGACGCGGAGCGGCGATGGAAGGACGCCACAGCTGCACACGATCGCGCCTGGCGCGCCGCCCTGGATGCCGGTTGGTCTGAGAAGGATCTGCGCGCGACAGGCGCGCGTGCGCCCGGCCAGACGAGTCGTCCCCGCCGTGCTCGCACTGCGAATAGTCGTTCCTCATCCGGTGCGAGTTCTGCTTCTTTGGAGGAGTAGCCTTCGGCTCTGATCTTCTCAACGGCCCCCGTCACGCTGCGCGCTGACGGGGGCCGTTGCGTGGGGCAACTTCGTTGCCTTTCGGCTTGTGGATGATACGCGCCGGTTTCGCTGCGGCAAGGGCTTTCGCGGCATATCCTCCCTCGCTGCGCTCAGTCCGGTATTCCACGGTCCCCTGCCTCCGCGCCCCCAACGCTGTGATTCGGCTCTTGCCGAAAGGCAATGAGGTGTGAGAGGAGAAGTGCCATGAACGATGAACCGCTGACCGTGTACTCCAAGGCCGGATGTGTGCAGTGCACGGCGACGCTGCGGGCGCTCGACAGTGCCGGGATCGCGTATCGGGTGGTCGACCTCGCCGGGGACCCGGTGGCGCTGGAGCACGTCAGGAGATCGGGGTTCCTCCAGGCGCCCGTCGTCGAGGGAGCCGGGGACCCGTGGTCGGGTTTCCGACCCGATCGGATCGACGAGCTGGTCAAGTCGAGGGTGGCGTGAGCGATGAGCACGACGGTGAGCTTCGCGACGATTCAGACGACGTTTCCCTGCGGCGACGGGGACCACTATCGGTTGTCGCAGAAGGTCGGGGAACGCGACCAACAGCTGCACGACTACGGCCGGCACGGGTACCGGCTGGCGAACACGGTGACGGTCCCCGGAACCGAGTTCGTGACCGTCATCGACACACTCACGAGGGAGGACATCTGATGGTGCACGAGCACTCCCCCGCGCCTGTCCTGCTGACCCCTGACGAGGCGGCAGCGATCCTGGGCCGCGACGTGGCGGAACTGCGACGGTGGCGGCGTCAGAACGTCGGCCCGACGTTCCACGACCTCGGCCGCGGACTGATCCGCTACGCGCGCGAATCACTGATAGATCCCGACGTATCAGCCCCGCTCAGGAGACTCGATCCGCCACGTCTGCCGGCAGCCGAGGCGGCGGGTCGCTCCCTCGAAGAGCCACCCAAAGAATGCCGTACTGGTCCTGACGGCTGGCTTTAGCAGCTGCGCCGATCGGCTCAGCGAGATTGATCGCGATGTCGCGGGCATAACCCTCGACCGTGCCGTCCGCGGCAGCAGCGTTGAACTCGAACCGCTGGCCAAGAATCAACGCTGGGTCGATGGTGCGGGAGTACACCACACAGGCCGACGCTTCCCCATCCGACCACGCGCCAAGAATATGGACGTCGTCGGCCCAGTAACGGTCGACGGCAGCAATGATGTGTTCGTTCAGGTCCATCAGACTCCCTAAGAGCTGGAGACGTGGGTGGTTTTGACCCACGTCTCCAGCGTTGCACTACGGCGCTTCGATCACTTCGGGCAGGGGCTCGTACGAGAACGTGACCTGCTCGTCACCCGCCTCAATCGATCCCTCGAGTTCGACGATCTCTTCCGAAGACAAGATTTCCGCTTGCTCGGCCGATTCCTCCGCTGAGAGACTCGCGTCAGCGCTCGGGGTCGACGACCGGTACGGATTGTTGACCCCCGGATTCGTGATCGAGTAGGCGACCCAGTTCGGGCAACGTAGCTCGCCGCCCTGATAGCAGTACATCGTGAGCTGCCCCATCTTCCCCCCAACAGGCCATCCGTAGTAGTTGGTGTACGTCTGCGTGTCGTACACGCCCCGCACCTCCCGCTGATCAGTGAGAGTGCACGTCGACCCGCTGCACCGATACTTACCCGCATAGGCCTTCAGGAGGTACTGCAGGCCCTGCGTCGTGATGTTCGGCGAGAGCATCACGCGGCGCATCGCTTCCACACTCCAGATGTTGTGCTTGTTCCAAGCTTTGTCCATCCCCCAGCCCTGATTGATGTCAGCATCGTAGAAGCCGCGCCGGATCTGGATACTGCCGAGCGTCGGGTTGGACGCGGTCGACATCACCTGACTTGTCGGATAGCCAGCGGGAGGCTGCCCCGCCCAGGCAGGGGCAGAGGACACAACACCGCCCGTCAGCGCGGCCAACAGGACGCAGAAAGCCGCCGTCAGGCGCCGAGGTCGATCGCGTTTTCTTGGAGTCGGTCCCGCCTTGTGGACCGACTCCGGGCGCTCAGCCACGTGATTGTTCATCGCAAGTCTCCTCATCGCATCGTTCAGATGACCTGCCGTGCGGCGGGCCCACATAGACATGTCCGACCGGCCGAATCGGGTTCACATCAAAGCGAGCGGGGGACACCCGATGTTCAGGGCAGCGGTGGGGCGGGGCTCACAATGTAAGAACCGCCGAACGAGGTTCATCTCGGGCAACTCTCGCTCTACTGCCCGACGTTCTCCGGCTGAGCAAGGGCGCGGCGGACGGAGGCCGAGCTGACCTGCAACGTCTTCGCGATCGTGTCCCACGTCGCCGGTGGGGTCTGAGCGCGCATCTGTCGTGCGACCTCGACCCGTTCGGCGCTCATCACCGTGGGGCGGCCACCGACGCGGCCCTGGGCGCGTGCGTACTCCAGACCGAGCCGGGTGTTCTCCCGGATCGTGTCCACGCGCAGCTGCGCGAACACGGCGACGATGCCGAACAGGGCACGACCCATCGGGGTCGTGGTGTCGATCACCGGTTCGGTGAGGCTCTTGATATCGACGCCTTTGTCCTCCAGCTCGTGCAGCGTCTCGATCAGGATGCGCTCGGTCCCGCCGAGCCGATCGAGTCGCCGCACCAACAGCACATCCCCGGCCCGTAGGTAGTCCATGCACGCGACCCACTTCGGGCGATCCTTGACCCGGCTGGAGTCGCCGTGATCGACGAACACGCGCGCAGCTCCCGCGGCGCGCAGCTCGGCCTCCTGCGCCTTCGGGTTCTGCTCCCGCTTAGACACCCGGGCGTATCCAACGACGTTCACTGTCCATCCTCCTCGGGCACGCCATAGCGTCGGCGTGTACGTCGGCCAAGCTCGTCGACGTCGATCAGGCCGTCCACGTAGGCGGCTGCATCGGCTCGATACTCCGTGCCCGTCTGGAGATTCGACATGGCGGAGCTGTGTGCGGCGTCCGCCACGACCGTGGCCCGCATCGCTTTCTCGTCGGCGTCGATCACCGTCCCACTCCCCGTTCGCTTTTTCTGCTCTCCGGCGGACGCGGCCGCCGTGTGGAGCGGTTTTCTGACGGCGGGCGGAGAATGCTCGCCGGGTCCTGGCCGAGCGCACGTCGCTGCGTCTCGATCAACGCACGCATCTGCTGCCCCTCCGGGGTCTGCTCGAACGACAACCCGGAAATCGCGCTGTGCTGTCCGGCGCGATCGCGCTCGGCGAAACTCCCCACGCGATCGCGGAGGTAGTCGGCCAACGGCCGTGCCGAGCTGGCGACCGCGTGCAGGCGGACAGTGCGGAACGCGTCGACGTCGACGCGTCCCCAGTCAATCCGATAGCCGGCGGCCGCGGCGAGCTGGGTGACGAATGCGCTCTGACTGCGCGTGTTACCGTCTCGCATCGGATGCAGCGCCGTCAGCTCCCCCCAGTGGTAAGCGAGCCGGTCGACGAACTGGTCGTGCGGCAGGGCGCGGAGATAGTTGTCGCGGCGCAGCCCGTCGTCGATAGAGCGGGCCTGATCGGGAATGAACTCGGGTCGGCTGTACGGGATGCCAGTACTCACGGCCTGCGCGTCGACGTCGCGCAGCTGTCCGGCGAAGGGGTAAATCTCATCGAACAGGCGACGGTGTATCGCTTGCAACTGCGCGACGTCGAACCGCTCCGGTACCGGCTCGCGCGACATGGCCGCCCACCGCACGGACGCGATCGCGTTGACGGCCTTGTCCAGCTGCTCGGCGTCGCGAATGTTGTAGTGGTTGACCAGCACTCCCCCGGACCCGGGGTAGGTGTACTTGTCGTCGACGCTCACGCCGGGCGGAACGCCTGGCGGACCTCGCGCATCGCGTCCTCTTCGGAGATCTCCCCCACGAGCACGCGGCGGGCCCGCACGAGCGCATCTGCGTCCGGGAAGTGACCGGCGAGCTGCTGGCCCTTCTCGATTTCGGCCATGACGTTCTCCACGTCGATCGGCCGCTCGAGGCCAGGCGCGACGACCGCCATGCGCGCGGTGTGCGGAATGCTCATCGGGACCTCCCTGCTCGTCCTCCCAGTCTACCGGAATTGCTCAAAAACCTCCAGGCGAGGTTTTGCACAGAATGGGGTTTCGACAAGGGTTTTGACCATCTGCTCTTCCGCGGATTCTCGGGAGACGCGCTGCGCGGGATCGGTGCTGCTCAGAACCGATCGTTTCCGGCGACATTATGAAGTTCATTCTCGGACGGGGAGGCCAGCCACCAAGGACCTCGATCTGATGGCGGGCGGAACCGTGCAAGACGTTTACGACTCGGATCGGGACTTTCGGGACTAACTCAAGTGAACGCCCACACTGTAGCCGCAGGAGGCGTGAGGATGGTCGGCTGCGACCCGTTCTGGCCACAACTCAATGTGAGCGTCGGCGCCACCGCGCGAAACCGACAACAGCAGCCATTGCCGCTACACCAAAGAGAAACACCGCGGCGCTAGCGCCGGCACCAGCACTAGCTCCCGCCACGCCTACCAGTAGCAAGCCGTCCACCGCCCACGCGACCCGTACGAGCGCCATCGGATCTCCGAACGGTGTGGGAACCGCGGCCAGCAGCGACAACGGCATAGAGCCCTTCAACGCGTTGCCGATGCGCGTTCCGATGGCGATGGCGCCGACCGAGACCACGATTAAGGCGCAGTCCACGAAAGGAGCGGCGAAGACCGCGCTCGTCACCGCGACGGCGAGGAGAAGGAGCGCCGTCATGACGGCGAATGGCATCGTCAAGTGCGCGAACAACAGCAACCCGTCACTGACGCCATAGATGCTGCGCTCTGACGTGGCCGCAGCCGCATGCCGGATGCCGTCGGTCAACGGTCCGATGGCGGCGAACAGCATCAGCCCCCCGGCGGTGCCCCACACGACCCCGGCCCC
Source organism: Microbacterium rhizomatis (assembly GCF_008710745.1). Lineage (GTDB taxonomy): Bacteria > Actinomycetota > Actinomycetes > Actinomycetales > Microbacteriaceae > Microbacterium > Microbacterium rhizomatis. The sequence goes on along the minus strand of NZ_VYSA01000008.1, from coordinate 14,927 downwards.
GCCGGGCAGCACGACCGCGGCCGCAAGAAGCACACCCGCACCGATCGTGCCTGCAAACGCTGCCAAGAGGCGACCCGGTGTCCGGGTCGCACCGATGAGATCGGCGAGGAAGAACGTGCAAAGGGTTGGGCGGCCCACACGCACCGCCCGGCGGAACCGCCCTGCGGTCGGCTTCGCCTGGTACAACGCGGACAATTCCCCGAGCTGGAGAACGGCGGCATGGTCCACCGTCGCTTCACGACGCACGGACTGTTGCACCACGTCATCGACAGTTAGACGCTCCAGCAGGACCGGCACGACGGACATCAGCACGACAGCAAGCGCTGCGAGCCCGACAACCGCCACCCACCCACCTGAATCACTGAAGACCAACCCGACCCATGCAGCGGGTACGACGACGCCGAAAGCCGGCCAGAGCAGAGCAGCTGCACCTCCCCCGGCCAGACCAACGCCGATAATGACCGCCCCGCGCGGGAACACCTGTCCGACCACCCAGAGAACGGCGGAAATCAGTCCCGCCAAGAAGCCTGCCGCCACAAAGAGCGCGCAGTGTCCGAGCGACCAGACGCCTGCGACGACAAGTGCCGTGCCGCACGCGGCGGACGCCGCTAACAGAACCAGTACAGGAATCGACAGAGCTCGACGGAGCGGACGGGCGAAGACGCGGGCCCGAGGCAGATCGCTCCCGACCGCGATGAAAGCGAGGACCGGGGAGAGCACGGCGGGGCCTAAGAACCGCCCAGCCACGATGAGGGCAGCCCATAACAAGCTGACGACGGCTGTCACCGCTTCCGGACCGGAAGACGAAACAAGAAACGCGACCGTTGCAGGATCGACGAGTGCCAGCCAGACCGCCCGCGCGACCGGGACAACCACAACGACAACCACGAGAACGGCTGCGTAAGCCGCGTATGCCGTGGTGGCAGCGCCCCGGCGATGCCGCGAATCCCAGACACGTAGGGCTCGACGTAGTCGTGATGTCATCCCGGAGCGCCCAACCACACGACCGAATCGGCCAGCTGATTCGAAAGCGCCTCACTGTGCGTCGCGACGACGACCGTCGCACCAGCATCGCGCGCGTCGCGAAGCGCCGCTACTACCAAGTCCAGGCGCTCCGGGTCGAGGCGCTGCTCCGGCTCATCCAACAGCAATACATCGAAGGGGCGTGCCAGCACGAGAGATAAGCCGAAGAGTTGCGTCTGTCCAGACGACAGTTCATGCGGAAACCTCGCCTCTAGCGACGTCAAGTCAAGCAAACCGAGCACTACCTCGACCTTGTCGTGGATCTCGTCAGCAGAGTCGTACCATGTGGTGGCGACCAGTTCGACGTGGTCGCGCACAGTGAGGTCGAGCGCCATCGGCGGCAAGCCAATCATCGACGCGGTGCGCCGCCTCGATCGGGCGTCGCGCACGCGCGGGTCACGTCCGGCGACCGCAACCGTCCCGGTGGTGGGCACGTACGACCCGTTGAGAACCCGCAACAAAGTCGACTTTCCTGAGCCGTTCCTGCCTCGGATTGCGACCGCTTGCCCCGCGCCGGCTTGTAGAGAAGTGGCAGGTAGAAGCTCGATGCCGCTCGAGCGGACACTGACATCCGTTACGTCAATCATGCTTGCCCGCGTCATCGTCGTTCAGCCGTGGACAGGGCAGCATTCGCAACAGCAAGTGCCCCGGGAAAATTGAAGCCGTTTGGCGCCATCGAGCGGTCGTCGGCGCGCGTGCCCTCAACCTCCGGGGCAAAAGAGACGTTCGAACGACTCAGCAGAATCTCCCGCCAGTACTTAGTCACCTCGTTTTCCGCCGGAGATACCTCGGCGATGACGATCGGGAGTTTAGTGATCTGCATCATCATCAGCGCTGGCGAGTCCGCCCGCCCCTGAGACAATCTCATCACGGTGTCGAGCGTGGCCGGGAACACGATGATGCATTGAGAACGCCCGGTGCGTCCCAGCCGCCACCCGGACGTCAAGCTCGGACTGCTCCAGCTGTCCGACCACACCTCGCCATTGGCGAGATGATCGAGCGCATCGACGGAAACGAACCGATGGGCGTTCTCGGACACCGACAGGTTCACCACGACATCCGGATTCGTGTATCGCAACCAGTGAATCCACCAGGGCACGAGCGAAGCACTGATAGAGCCCGAGACGTGGATATGAAGCTCCGAGCCCGCGAAGGTAGGTGGCTGCTGATCTGCCGTCACGTCCTTGACTCCGGGGCGAGGTGCAGAGGCATCCACGTCGAGACGAGGACGGGCAGCATGCGCCTGCCTGGTTGTGCAGCTGGGTAATAGTTCATCAGGAGGAACTGGAACTGCGGCGCGATCTCCGTCTGAAGGAAACCCCTCGTCGCGTCGGTCACGAGACGGTAGGGCAGGCTAGTCACCATCCACTCCATCGCACTGTAGTTCGACTGCATCACCGACAGCTGCTGCATGGCATCGAAGAGTGCTTTCGGGCCGCGGCTGCGCGGATTGAACAGCACGTTGAGCATGCTGTGGTGCGTCGGAGGAGTAATGTCACGCCAGTCGCCTGGCCCATCACTCGACTCGGTGCCTCGTGTGCGTGCGAGCAAATGGACGTTGTGAACACCCGGGTTCGGGGCAAAGAACCGCCAGCCAGGGATGGTCCATCCAGCCACGTAGCGGCGCAGATCGAGGTTGTACGAGTCTGGCGTGTTCTGCAAGACCGTAGCGACCACGTGGGCGGTGAGGGCCACTGACGCGACTGTGGTGGCAAAACGCGCGACGCTAGGAGTCATCGCTACTCGTCTCCCGGACAATTTGTGCTACCTGCTGCGCGTACTGGCGATAACCCAGAATCGAACGATGTGAAGCGCCTTCGACGACGACGATCGGAGCGTCAAGCGCCTGAGCAAACTCCGACTCCTGCTGCTCGTACTCTTTCGAGGCGATGACCCGACGACGGGGAACCGCCAGAAGTGACGGCATCGCATCAACAAGAGGCATGTTGAAGTATTCCCGTGTGGCGCGGAGTATGTTCCGCGGAGAGAAGCTGAACTGGACCACGCCCAGTTGATCGTCAGGCGCGAACGCGGATTGGCGCGCGATCGCGTGCGGGACGAAATTGTAGATGCCCGTCAGCGCGATATACATCGACCCAGCCTGTGATTGGAGGAACATTCCACGCCGCCGACGATCCACACGATCGTCGGCGAGAAGATGGGGATTCGTTCCGTCGATGACGACCGCACTAGAGATGAATCGACCGCCGAAGCCGCGCCTGAGGTATGACGCGGCGGCGAGAGTGCCTATCGAATGCGAGACCGATATCAGCGTGCCGGACGACACCACGTGGGCTAGGAGCGCCGCGACGAGGTCTCCGGGCGACCGGTTCGACGTCGTCCGGCCGTAGCCGCCACGGTGGTAGGACAGCACATGGTGATCAACCGCCAGCAGCTCCGCCACCCACGAGAAGGCCTCCAGGGGGCTTCCGAGCCCGGCCTCCAGGATGACGACGGGAGCCGACTCCGCACTCACCGAAGGGTCCGAAGGGGCGCGCAGATCGTATTCGACCACTCCGTCGTCCACGTCTAGGAGCTTGGTGCCTTTCAAACCTCCCCGTCTCTCGATGTCGAACTGCCTTTGTGAGGCGGCATAGCCAGCGCTCACGCTCGCTATGACCGCGGCGGAGGCGAGGGTGACTCGTTCCAGCGACCCGGCCGAGCGTCGGGCCTGGCTGCGCTGATCAACGACGTATTGCACCGCACCGTGAGAACCAAAGAATCCCCACACGAAGCGCGGCAACTCCATCACACCGGCGATGCCGAGATGAAATGCCTTTACGCCGAGCAGCATGGTATGAGCCCATCGGCTCGGCAGTAGGTAAATAAGAGGAAAGGACACTTCCCACAGCGGCGTGGCCCATGTCAGCAGCCGGACCAAGCGGGGGAATCGTCGCAGTAAGCTAGCGGCGGGTCCATTGCCATACGCCTCCGTCTGCAGAATTTCACCGATCGCGTCGCCCTGAACCCAGCTAGAACCAAATAGCTTCGAGACACCCGACACGAAGTAGCTCAAACCAGCCTGAACGTTGAGGGCACGCAGGAACAGCTCGTCGGAGCGTGCACGGTCGGGCACAAGCGCAGATACCGTGCGATATTGCGTTACGATTCCGGTCATTTGATCAGCGCCGTCGCGCCCATAAGGCGTCCGAAGCTCACTCAAACGGTTGACGCCACCAATCACAGCGGACGCAGCGATCTGAAGACGCCGGTTTCCGCGGCTGGCTAGAAGGACTCCCGACGCTACAAGCGTGATCGTCGCGAGCACCCGGGGCGTCCGCGCCGAGTCCAGTGTGTTGAGTAATCTGTATCGAGGACTGCCAGGTGGCACGCCGATCGCAGACACTCCGCGGAGCAGCCCATCTTTCCTATAGAGCGCCCCAATCATGAGGGACTCTACTGACGCCAGCACCTGGCCCACAGCAATGGGCAAAAAAGTCGCATCCAGTGCCCCTTGTCGAGACTCTGCTGGGGTACGACGCACCTCATGATGCCGCTTCGCCCTCCGCATCCCGCGACCGAACCTCATCGTGTAGACACCCCTCTCATGACTTCCGCCGGAGACTCGCTATCGGCGTCTCCGGCGGAAGGTCGATCTTTCCTCAGCAGATCAGGCAGATCGTGCTTCCCTGGATGACGAACTGAGCGGCGGTGACGAAAGCGGGTGTTGTCATCGCTGGGTTGGATGCGTCGCCACGCATGCCAGGCTCGGCGTGCCGCAGCATCTGGTTTGCGAACTCTTGGACTTCGAGAACTTCACTCTGCATAGCACTCTCCACTACTAGGGGCGGGGTCGCACGAGACTGTGCTATGCAGGAGCTTACTTGTAAGTCGGTCGTCTTGATATATTTATCGTTCAGTCCAGCCCTTTCGACCACCTACGTGCTGTGGACCAGGTGCGCGGGTTCTAGATGGCGGGGAAGCGTGTGTGGCAGGTAGCCTGAAGCGGGGTCATGATACAACTGCGCAGGCGGGTGTCCCACCGGGCATCTGGTTTCTGTGGCGAGCGATCCACCGGTAGCTGAGCCGGGCAGCGTGACGGATGCCACGCCATCGCATCAGGGCACCGACGATCCGCCAGCGTCGCATGCGCGCGCGGCTAAACAGGAGGGCGAAAGCGTCGGCTCCTCCGACCGGACTCCTACCGTTCTCCAGCAGCCACACCGATGACTCCACCTGCTGGAGGCTCAACCCGAGTTCTTCGATGTCTGCGAATTGCCACGGCTGGGCGGTGAAGGAGACGTGGCCGCCCAGCCATGTCACTGCGCGGCTGCAGAATGCACAGTCTCCGTCAAAGACCAACGTTAAGCTCATGTCGTCAGCGTAGAGCACCGGATCGACGCCCCGCTCGGCACCTCGATTCTGTCGACGAGCCGCTGAACGCGCGTCAGCTTGTCCATGTTGCCGGCCAAGAACAGAGGGTGTCGAGCCGCTCGAATCCGGTCAGTTTCGAGCGATTGAGGAAACCTACAAGGTCACACCATCTGGCGTCGGTGGTGGTGAGTATCGTTCGGCCATGGCCGGAACCAGCTCCCCGTCGACGTTGAACGAGCTCGCCGGCCGACGCGCGCAAGCAGGCGTCGCCGCGGTGTTCTTCATGCACGGTCTGCTTTTCGCATCGTGGACAGCGCACATCCCGCACGTTAAGGAACAGATCGGGATGGACGACGGCATGCTCGGGCTCGCCCTGCTCGGCGTCCCCGCCGGTTCACTTCTCGCCGTCGCCGTCAGCTCGGCAATCATCCCTCGGCTCGGCAGTCGTCGACTTGTGCAACTCGCTCTCACGGGCTCCTGCCTCGCCGGTCCCTTCGTCGGTTTGACCGGCACCGTCTGGGCACTATTCGGTGCACTCCTGATCTGGGGCCTATTTCAAGGACTGCTCGATATCGCGATGACGACCCAAGCCGTTACCGTCGAGAAGGCCCGCGACCGGCCGCTCATGAATGGCATGCAGGCCAGTTGGAGCATTGGTGCGTTCGTTGGCGCAGCAACCGGCACAGCCGGGGTCGCGCTCGGCACGTCACTCACGTTCCAACTCATCATCATTGGAGCACCCGCACTGCTCATCGGCCTGTGGCTAAGCACGCGCATGCTAACCGACGTCGAGCCCGCAGCAGACTCCACCATCGACCCCGCTCAGAAGGTCCGACGCCGCGTCTCTCCGGTAATGCTCGTCCTCGGTGGAATCGCCTTTGCCACTCTCCTCATGGAAGGAGCCGTGGCCGACTGGTCATCGGTGTACCTCCGCGAATCCCTTGACGGCGGTCCCGTCGCCGCCGGCCTCGGCTACACAAGCTTCGCTCTCGCGATGGTCATCGTCCGCCTCTTCGGCAACCGACTCATCACCCGATTCCCCGTGCACGTACTCCTCCCACTCCTCACGGGCGTCGCCGCCGTCGTATTCGCCAGCGCCCTCCTCATCGGGACCGTCCCTGCCGCGATCGCCGGGTTCTTCATTCTTGGGCTCGGCTGCGGCACCGTCGTCCCTACCGTGTTCAGTGCAGCAGGCAGGCTCCAAGGCACCCACCCCGGCTTCGCCGTCACCGTCGTCTCTGGCATCGGATGGGTCGGCATCTTCTGCGGCCCACCGCTGATCGGCCTGCTATCACACGCCACCTCGCTCCCCACCGCGCTCTGGCTCATCCCCGCCCTCGTCGCGCTTGTCGCCATCGCCTGTCGCTACGTCACCGCCCTCCGCCGCGACTGACGGCGCCCACCCGGAACTGCAAGCGGTCAAACCCTGCACCAAAACCGATCGTCCCGAAACGGATATCGAGACGGCACCCGTTTCTGGCGCCCCGCAAAGCACCCCTGATCACCCTTCCCGATAACGATCGTTTCCGGCGATGCACTGAATGAACCGTTTGCGAACGAGCGGACATCTACATGATGAGCCCGCCCTGGACTCTTGGTACGACGAGTGAGGAGAACGAAATGAGCCCCAAACGATGGAGCGCAACCCTGTCGGCGGCCACAATGGCCGCAATACTCACGCTCGGCGAGGGGACGGCTGCTAACGCGGCGGTCGTCTCGCCGCCCGCCGATGATGTGTCTGTTTCCGTGGCGGAGATCGATAGTGGGCAGACTCACACGCGCGTCGAAACGACGATGTACGTGACGGGGTACGACGAGGATGTTGCTCAAGCGAACGGCTATGAGATCGTCACCTACGACGACGGGTCGTGGGAATCTGTCGCGGTCACCGAGGAAGCCAAAGCAGAGAACGCTGAGACAGGGATCATGACGCCACAGCCTGGCGATGGCTCGACGGCTGCTCGAGGCACCGTGTACGGCCCCTGTGGCTCGTCCTTCGTGGACGCAAGCGCGAGTGGCCGTCTCGTGAGCGCGGTGACGGGTTACACCGTGACGGGACCAGTGTCGAACCGGATCTACTGGGACGTGACCTTCTGGACGGGCTACGGTGCGACGACTCTCAGCTGGCCGTCGGGGCCGTCGCCGGCAACGTGGACGGGTGCAGGAAGTGTGCTCTACGCGAGCTCGACAGGCGGGACGGCGATCGCCGGCGGTGCGGTCATCCTGACCACCGGCACAGTCTGCGGCGCTGGCCTGCCGTCAGACGGCTTCTGACCCACGAGGTGTGGGGAGTCGGCCGCACGAGGCCGGCTCCCCTCGCACCGCACGGCAGGCAAGTGACCATTGGGACGGGCTTGACGCTGGTGAACTAGGTCCCGTGGACTACCGACGAAGGAGATCGCGCAATGGAATTTCTAGGGCAATCCAACAGGGTGGCGACGACACCAGAGATTGCAGGAACGGGACCGATGCTGGTCTGGGGTGACGACGTTCCGCATCGGCTTCTGTACCTGCGGAAGATCTGGGACCTCAGCCTCGCGCCAGAGGATCTGGCACGCACCATCGAGAGTCCGGGGAGCGTACTTCCTCGACAAGACTCCCGCGAGCAGATGTGGCTGGAGGCCTGGCAGCAGGCGTGGGAGTGCAACGAACTGCTTTACACGCGCCCATCCGTTCAGGGCGTCGACATTCCCGATCAGCAACCGGCTGAATGGTTCACCGCCGCAGGGCCGGAGGGCGCGTGGGGTGAGGAGTATCGAAGCTGGCAGGCAGAGATCTCGCAGAGAGGCAACCTCAGCGATCGTCAGACCGCGCTCATCCTCCGCGCCGAGGCCGCTGCCGCACGAGGGCTCGCATCCATATACGTGGTTCCCGTTGAAGGGCGCTGGGCAGCATCAAGAGAAACCCTTCTCGTGGTCTCGCCCGACACGTTCGGTTCAGATGCGGCGCTCACCGCGGCTCTGGACGGTGTGTAGCCGGACTGTGTGTCGGGGAACACGCCGGCAGAGCGCAAGCTGGTCGCGATCAGCCCGTCGGCGACCACACAACGTGGGGGGCGACCGGAACTACAAGGGGTGTGCATCGCCGCGGGCTCTGCCGTTGCACCGCGGGGGTCGCTCAAAACTCCAGCCCGAAGCGGTGTCTTGAAGTGTTCGCCACCTCTACATTCATTGTGAGACCCGGCGGGTGGGTCCCCTGGTTCGGCACATACGCGGGAGGGACATGCAGATGACCGCCACCGAGTGTCGTCACTCTCTGAAACGACGAATGTCGATTCTGTTTTCTCCTATCCATCTCGCCCTTTCCTCGGGTCCGTGGCGTGGCTCATCGTGCTGAACGTGATCTTCATCAGCAACTCTGGCAATCCGTCGTGGGCTTGTCCCGCTTCGGTCTTTTCGATCCTGGTGTGGGTGACCGTGATGCTGATCACCGACAGCCGCTACCGAAAAGCGGCCAGCGGAAGCGGTTCACCGCAGCGGCCGAGTACGCATCCTCGCTAGAAGGAACAGGTGGCGACGGCGCGGGATCGCTTCGTCGCCACCTGTGCGATCCGACCGCATTGCCTTAGCAGTGTCGCCGGCTGACGCCGCACTCTTCATTTCTCGAGCGGGCTAAACCTCGCTCGGGAATCCGGCTCCTAGTCCGAACAATCGCGCAGGCCCGAACTCGCGTCGTCCGCGAACTCGGCGTAGATCATGCCCCGACCGCCCCCGCGCGACCATGCTTGCGCAGCAATCTCGAAGCGGTCATTTGAACTACTGTGCACGACTATGTACTGTGTTGCTCATGGTAGATAGTCCGACACAGCTCGGTCGGCTGGAGCAGGACCTCCGCAAGGGTGTCCTCGTACTGGCCGTGCTTTCCCAGCTGCGCACACCGCAATACGGATACTCGCTACGGCAAGCCCTCGCCCAACGAGGGATGCCCATCGAGGAAGGCACGCTCTACCCGCTGCTGCGCCGGCTGGAGGGCCAGGGACTGCTCGCTTCGCAGTGGCAGGCGGACGACGGGCCTCCACGCCGGTACTACGAACTCAGCGCGCTCGGCACGGGTGTGTACACAGATCTGACTTCCGCATGGGGGTCGCTGGCGTCGGTGATGAACCGGCTCCTAACCGAGGAGGACTGACGTGGACCCCACCGCCATCATCGACAGCTATGTCGCCGACGTCGTGCGGCACCTGCCCAGACGCCAGCGCACCGACGTCGCTCTCGAGCTGCGCTCGCTGCTCGACGACGAACTCGCCGGTCGGGCAGCGGAGGCCGGTCGCCCCGCCGACTCCTCGCTCGCCATGCAACTACTGACAACTTTCGGTGCACCGCGGGACGTGGCCGACCGCTACCGGCCCGCCGGGTTCACCATCATCCGCCCCTCAGACGCCCCGCGCTTCACCTGGATCGCGCTCGGCGGCGTCGCGCTGATCTGGGCGATCACCCTGCCGGCCATCATGCTGGGCGTCATCCCGGTCACTGGCTGGGACTACGGCGCCGACACCTGGTGGGGTCGCCTCACCGTGTGGTGGCTCGGCCCCGGCATCGGTGCCCTGTGGTGGCCAGGCGTAGTGACCACCTACGCGCTCATCGGAGCACTGGTCGAACACCGCCGCGAATCCAGGCCGAAGGCCTGGACGCCGACCCCGCCCCGGACGATCGACCGCGACCTGGTCAGTCGCCCAGGCACAGTCGTCGCAATCGCGGCCGGGGTGCTTGGCGCCACCGTCGTCATCGGCCTGCCCTGGCTCGCCTCGTGGGCACCCTGGCTTCCCGAACCCGCAATCACAGCCCTCACACTCGACCCCGACTTCCTGCAGTGGCGGGCGCCTTGGATCCTTCCCCTATGGGCGGCGGACCTCGTCCTGTACGTGATCGTGCTCATCACCGGACGATGGACCGTGCCCACGCTGCGAGCCCGCAGTCTGCTATCCCTGGCAGGGGCCGGTCTCCTGTTGTGGTGGTGCCTCGCCGGGCCCGTGTTCGACTCACCAGCAACGGACACCACAGCAAGAATCCTCCTAGCCGCACTCGCCGCACTCACCGCAACCGACGCTGTCCTCGCCTTCCGCCGCAGCAAAGCGACATCCCGAAACCGATCGTTTCCGGCGATGCCTTGAATGAACCGTTTGCAACCGAGCGGACATCTACATGGTGAGCCCGCCCTGGACTCTTGGTACAACGAGTGAGGAGAACGAATTGAGCCCCAAACGATGGAGCGCAACCCTGTCGGCGGCCACAAATGGCCGCAATACTCACGCTCGGCGGGGGCACGGCCGCTAACGCGGCGGTGGCCTCGCCGCCCGCCGATGATGTGTCTGTCGCCGACAGCAACGAGGCGGCGATCGATGCGACCCTAGCTACCATCGACGACCCGGCGCAGCAGGCAAGCGTTCGGGCTTGGATGGAACAGTCCACGGCGGACGGGTCGGAGATTATCACTGCACAAGCGGGCGATTACCAGAGCTCGGGGAGCGAGGGCGCGGCGCAGCGCGCGTATCCGAGTGGCTGCGGCCTGTACGTTCTCATCCTCCGCAACGGCCAGAAGATCACGAACGACACGCTGACCTCGTGTGTCAGTGGTCCGTACCAATTCCTCACTCACCAGATGCGGTCACCGCCTATCACGGCGCCTTTGGTACACCCAACGAGGTAACGGGGGTGAGGACCTACAACTACGGCGGTGGAAGTTCACAATCTCAGCAGCTCTCGTGGACGTGCCCCAACCACAATCAAACGTCATTCCGCGCCATCAGTCTGGGTGTGATGGCCAAGAACGGCCAGGAATACACCACACCCACGGTGTACGACACGTTCGATCAGGGCAACATCGACTGCGGCTGGTGACCGCATCTGCGCTTCGGCCCGTCCTTCTGGCGGGTCGAAGCGCAGGCCATTGCAGCTAAGTGGTTGGGAAGTGATCGCCGATCGTTAGGGCGAGTCGCAACTCGGTTGGGGACGCTCCGTGTCCCTGGATGCGCACCGCTCGGTTCTGCGCGTCGACTACGACGGCAATCCACTCCCCACCGGTCTGAACGAATTCCGCGTCGCGGACAAACCTTCCGTCGATGTAGACCTTCGCCCATCGATTGGTGCGTCGCCCCACAGCCGGTATCGTGTGGCCGCTCGGGTAGGTGGACACCCGCACTTCGAGGTCCTGACCGTCTTGGATGCCCTCTTGGAAGGAGCACACCGCGACCGGACCCTCATCGAGTACCGGCCCCCAGCTGTAGGTGGAATCGGCGTCGAGGACCATTCGGTAGAAGGGACCGATAGCGCTCAGCGCGCTCTCTAGCTCGTGCAGTCGCATTGTCCGCCCTCTCTCCTGTGCGCCTCGTATTCTCCGAGGAACATCACTCGTCGATTCCGTTGTTGGCAGGGTGCACGATTGGGCTCGAAGAACGATGCCCCAGTGTCCGTTCCTCGCATCAGATCGGCTCTTTCCCGAGAATGCGGGCTAGCCTGCCGCGTTCGCTCACTATCTCGACGTAGATCACGATCGAGCGGCCTTCCGCACGCGCAGTGGCCCAGTCAAGAACTTCATGGAGGTCTACGGCACCTTCGATGCGCCACTCATCGCTCGACGAGTCGCCGTCCAGAAGTCGACGCGGTAGAGGGGGTGCTCGTCGATGCCGGTGGCGTAGCGAGGGTCGACAGGGGTTGCGGAGAGAGCCATCATCGGTCCGGGAAGGTGCCGTCGTAGTCCTGCCACGTCCCCGCGAGTCGTTCCATCGCTGAACGTTGCGCGGCGGGTGAGGCGCTGTCCTTTCCGGTGAAGTCCATGGCGATGTAGTGCACGGCGAATCCGTCATCGATGGAGGCGACGTAATCCGCAGCGGCCTCGCGGCTGCCGAACCGGTAATAGTTCGCTTCGTCGGTGCTGTACGCCTCCACGCAATCGAGTTCCTCCGTGCAGACGGTCTCGGTGATGTCGACGGGATTGGTGGTCACGTCAGTGGTGTATCCCTCGTCGTTCATCAGCATTGCGATCGTGAGCTGCGAATGACGGTCCAGCAGCGCACATCCGGCCAGGAGGGTGCCGGCGAGAACGAGAGCTGTAGCCGCGGCGAGGAGCCGGTGTGCTCGAGCGAAATGAGGCAGCTGCGTCATCAGCTCAGCCGGGGCAACGGGCCGCTCGACGCGGGCGAGGCGACGGTGTGTGAGGGGCGTAGGCGTGGTGGCCGGCCCGGTGTCCAGATCGCGAATGCGGCAGCGAGCAGGGGAAGGATGAAGGCCAGCATCGGCGCGATAAGTATCCCGAGGAACGCTGCGTAGACGACACCGATCAGCACCGCGACCGTCACGCGAGTCTTCGCGATGCCCGGCAACCGGAGTGCGGTCCACCAGGCGATCGCCGCTCCCCCGAGTACCGAGCCGACAGCGAATCCGCCGGCCATGTTCTCCCAGGCCGGCGCACCCCGGTAGGCGACCGCGACGGCCGCGACCGCGAGCACGGCCAGCATCAACGGCCCCCACGTCTGCGCCGGAGTTGCCCGGCTGCGCGCGGCAGCAATGATGCCGATCGCGGCGATCAGCGGGATCGCAGCGGTCAGGGAGACGATGATGCCTTGAACCATTGCCTCAGTCGCATCGCGCGCCGGACCCCAGGCGGAGCCCGTGACGGCATAGACCGCCCCGAACCCGCTCGCGGCCGTGGCCATGACGGCGAGGAGACGCGCGGCAACGCGAGTTCGGGCAGGGACCACCTTCGCCTCCACGGCCGTGACGACCGCTGGCTGAGGCGCGGGGACGACGGGACGTCTCCCCCTGACGACCGCAACGGCGAGCACGCTGGCGGCGATCGCGACGGTGTAGGGAGAAATCAGGCTCAGGCCCACCGCTGGCGCCAGCAGAATCCCCGCGACCACCGCGAGAATGACGATCACGACAGCGCGCACGCGGGTGCGTCGCAGCAGCGCGTCGACGACGAACGCGATCGCGGCAGCGCCGACCGCCCATGCCCCAACGAACAGCCACGACCATGCTGCCGCAAGCCCGGTGGCCCTCACACCCTGGTCCGCGGCGTCAAAGCCGAGAGCCCAGGAGATCTGCGCGAGCGTCGCGACGGCCAGAGCCAGAGTGGCGAGGATGATCGTGATGACGGCACGGGGCTCGGTCAGGAACCCGCGATCACGGGCGAGTGCTGACACGGCGGCCACGACGAAGACGGGGCCGACGAAGACTGCCAGTGCCGGGAACAACCAGGCGCCCGTCGCGGTAGCGGGGAAACCTGTGCCCCAGGCGGTGAGAAGCCCGGTGGCGGCCGCGGTTACGAGGGCGAGGATCGTTGCGGCGAACGCGACGCGTCGGTCCAGTCGGGTGCCGAGCCCATGCGTGATCACCGACCATCGCTCAGACAGCGTGGGGGTGTTGCGGCCAGTCTGCTCGGCGGCGTCGAGCATGACACCGAGGAGGACGTCACCGTTGCGCTCCCGCCATGCTCGCGGGTACCAGCGCAGCAGTCGCCGAAAAGGGTCCTGGTTCACCATGCTCACACCATCGCAATCCGCGGCGTCACGGACGCCGCCTGCCCTGTCGCGAGGCGGGCACGTGCCGCCCGCGCGGATCGTTCGATTAGCTCGACCTCCCCCCGCAACCGGACAGACCCCTCGTCGGTGATCCGGAAGTAGCGGCGAGCCCGACCATTCACGACCTCGTCCCCATCGGGGGTCACCAGCCCTTCGCGCTCCAAACGATCTAGAGCTGCGTAGAGGGTGGTCGCTTTGAGGTCCACCTGCCCGCCCGACTCGGTAGCAGTTTCGCGCATGATTTCGTACCCGTGCCGTCGCCCACCCGCCAGGCTCGTGAGGATCCAGAATGCGGGTGAAGTCAGTGATGCCATGCATTCAGTTATATTCCCACGCATGGCATATAGCAATAGAGGGCCTGCCCGGTCGGGCTGAATGCTCCCGACCGGGCAGCGTTCCTAGTACTGGTGTTCCTAGTACTGGTTAGGGGTTGTCCAGTTGCAGTGGTGGACGGCGACGCCGTGGCTCCAGTGCACCGTCCGGTTCGGGCGGAACTTTTCGAGGTTCCACGTTCCTGCGAACGGCGATCCGAGCGAGTGGCACTCGAACTGCTGACGCTGGCTGTCTTTGCTGAGACCGGAGCGTACGGTGCTGTTCCAGTTCCAGGCTTCGTCCCACCCGGCCGTGTTCATCACCACCTGACCACCGATGGAGGCCCACTGTGCGGCACCCCAGGGACTGGGCTGCAGGTTGACGCGAGGCTGGCTGTTGTAGGAGTCGACGGTGATCCAGGAGAACAGGTTGATCCCCAACCACGGGTCGGCGACGATCGGGTAGGCGTAGCTTCCCGCGTCGTGAGCGACCACTTGCACCAGCGAGGAGCCTTTCACCTCGTACCAGGTCTTCACTGGTGTCCCCGCGGCGTCATACGCCCACGGGGCCACCACACCGCCCAGATAGGCGCCGTCCGTGCCTTCGATCGCCACGCTGCCGTCTTCGAACAGTCGGAGTGCTGCCCCGTCTGCCCCACCGATGCTGTATTCATATGCTGTGGGAGCGTCGGCGTTTTCGATCACGGTGGTGATCTGAACGGAACCGTCGGATTTCGCGGTGGGCACCGTGCTTGACCCGT
>NZ_VYSA01000007.1 GCF_008710745.1 Microbacterium rhizomatis | reverse complement strand
GGGGCAGCGAGCGGCGGCTGGCGCCGCCGCTCGGCGGGCCCGCTGGCGCGGCCCCTGCGGCCCTGGCGGGCCGCTGTGCATGGTGCGTTGTGGAGGCGGGATCGCGTCGTGTGCGTGGTCATGGTCGGGTGTGCAATGTCGAGTGTCGGTAGGCGAGGTGGGGCGAGCGCGGGTGCGCTCGCGACCGCGACGGCAGGGCTGACCGTGAGGTGTCAAATGCCTCCTGCGCGGCGCTGCGCCTCGAGCTGCCGGGCCCGATCGCTCCCCCAGCTCAGGCCACCCGCACCCCGTCGAGCTCGCTCCTCAGCGCCTCGCCTCGAGGTGCGCGAGCCGGGTGTCTCAGATCATCCCGGCCGACCACAGCCGGCCCGCCCGGGCGGCATCCTCGAAGCGGCGAAACCGGTAGACCGCCACGTCGCCCTCGACGTACACGGCAAGCGCGAGGCGCGTGAAGCTGGGTGACTCAGTCGTAGATCTCGGAGCGGTGGCCCAGGTCGAGCGCGACAATCACCACGTCATCCCGACGCACGTCGAGAATCACCCGATAGTCGCCCACACGAAGCCGCCACAACCCAGATAGCTCGTGCTGCAAGGGCTTGAGCCGAGCGGTGGGGTCACCCAGTTCGATCAACTCGTAGAGCGCGACCAAAACGCGCCGCGACACGGGCCGGTCAAGCTTTTTGAGCGCTCTGGCAAACCGCGGAGTCTGGGTAAGCCGGTACGTCATCCGCGCGCGACGTTAGCGCGAGCTTCGGCGCGCAGTTCGTCAGCGTCAAAGCCGAGTTCGGCGGCAAGGGCATCAAGTGACGTCGTGGACACATCACCACGTCGCGCGGCCTCAGCCTCGGCGCGCAGCGTATAGGCGTATTCGAGGTCGCCCAGATGCTCCGCGACCGCTTCCCTCACATAGAACGCAGCCGGCCGCCCAGTAGAGGCGGCAAGGGCATCAAGCCGCGCCTTAATGTCATCCGGAAGCCGAATACTCAAAACGCCTGTAGACATGTATACAGTCTCGCACAGATTCTCTTGGGTGTCAGCCCGCGCAGCCGGCAGGCAACCGGTCCAGGAGATCCACTCGCACCGTGTCCGCCGTTGTCCGCAGAAACTTGGGGCGATACACCGACGCCGCGCTCACCCGCAGCAACGCCCGCCGTCCATCCACCACCACGAAGTACTGCGCTGCCGAGGATTCAATCCCAGCGATCACCGCCTCGACAGACGCACTCCACCCCGAACCGCACAACCGCACGACATCCCCCGCACGATCCCGACCTACCGCCGTCACCTCGAGCACCGCACGCACCGTGGTCGACGCTGTCAGTAGTGGTCGCGGGCCTGCAGAATCACGATGTGATCCTCGGTCACGTAATACACGAGGCGGTTCACCTCGTCGATCCGACGCGACCAGGCGCCTGAAAGAACATGCTTGAGCGGCTCCGGCTTACCGACACCGGCAAACGGGTCACGCAGCACGCCACCGATCAGGGAGTTGATGCGCTTCAGCGTCTTCCGGTCCTGAGTCTGCCAATACAGATAGTCCTCCCACCCGTGCGTGTCGAGAACAATCGCACGGGTCACGCGTCGAGAAGATCGTGCTGCTCAAACTCGCCACGGCGAGCGCGCTCGATCGCCTCCAGCAACCGCTCCGCGTTCGCCGAATTCCGCAGCAAATACGCCGTCTCCGTAATCGCGTCATAGTCATCCTTCGACATGATCACCGCGTTCCCATGCCGAGAGACCACCTCCACCGCCGTGTGGTCATCGTTGACCTGCTGAATCAGCCCGAACAAACTCTTCCGCGCTTCCGTGACCGTCATCGCCGCCATCACACCGATCCCCCCCGAGTAGTACCGCAAAGCGTACCACTCCACCACCACCTCCCGCGCTCTGTATCTCTGACAGTTACAAACTACCGCACACCACCGACACCACACCCGCAAAACATGCTTGCAAAATGCAATCAACATTCATCCGAAACCCGCTTGCAAAAAGCCAGCACAATTCACACCACCCACGAACCCCCAAACCCCCGCCTAAGGTCCCCAATGTCTGACCCTCCACGTATTCTGTAACTGTCAGAGATACAAACCCCACGGAAGGACACCCCATGACCGAAACAACCATTCACAAGGCCACCCAGCCCAGCGACTTCCTCGCCGCCGTGCCCTCGATGCTCGGCTACCAGCCGACCGAATCGGTCGTTGTGATCCCGTTCGCCGGTCCCCGCACGGTCGGCGCGATGCGCTTCGACCTGCCGGACGTCCCGAACGCCGCGGCGGTCGCGAACATGGCCGCTGGCCTGGTCTGCAAGATCCAGGGAGCGACCGGCCTCGCCGTCGTCGTCTACGGCGAGCGCACCCCGGCCGAGGCCGTTGCCGAGGCGATCGCCGGGAAGGCCGCGGAGTGCGGACTGAGCGTGGTCGAGCGGTTCTACGTGACCGGCAGCGGCTGGGGCCTCATCGGCGACGATGCGGTGTCCCCCATGCCCGAGGTTCCCGAGCACCTGGCGGCGATGGTCACGGCGACCAACCAGCACACCGGGGCGGCGCTCCCGGAGATCGACGAGGCGATCGCCCGGGAAGTCGCCGAGGCACTCCCGGGTGACCTCGGAATCCGCCTGACAATGCTGGACGCCTCACCGCTCGACCTGTACGAGGGGGCGCTGTCCTGGGACGGGTCGAACCTCGAGGCGCAGTCAGCCGCGACCATGATCGCGATGATGAACCGACCCGCGCTGCGCGATGTCGCCCTGGTGCAGTGGGCGCACGGTTTCGCGGCCGGTGAGAGCGCGCTGGACGCGCAGATCGCCTGGGAGAACGGCACCGAGTACCCCACGCACCTGGCGATGATCATGTGGGGCGAAGGACCACGACCCGACCCCAACCGCATCGAAGCCGCTCTGACGGCATGCCGCCACCTGGCCGCCCTCGCACCCGCGAACGCGCAGATCGGGCCGCTGGCCGCCGCCGCGTGGCTCTCCTGGGCCCTCGGACGCTCCACCCACGCCGACCAATACTCACGCCGTGCTCTCGCGATCGACCCCGACCACGGCCTGTCACAAATCGTCAGCACATTCATCGCCGCCGGACACCTCCCCGAATACGCATTCACCCACTGACCCCCGACCAATCGAGAGGGGCATTGCCGAGATGCAGCTCGCCAATACTCCCACCCCGAGCGCTGCAGAGCCGTTCCTGACGATCTACGAGCCCGCCTGCGGAGCAGGAGCGATGGTCATCGCGATGACGCAAGCTCTCGCCCGCCGCGGGATTGACTACCGCGAGCGCGTCCACGTCACCGCCGACGACATCAGCCTCACTGCGGTTCACATGAGCGACGTCCAGCTGTCACTGCTCGACGTGTCGGCGCTTGTCAATCGACGCAACTCCCTCACCCTGGAGCACTTCGACACCTGGGCCACACCGGGACATGTCATCGGCAACTGGGACAGCAACCGACAAGGTCACCAACTACTACGGCGAGCGCCATGACATTTACATCGGCGCCGACAGCACCGATCCCGTGGCCGATCTGTTCGACGGGGTTCATGGCCGCGACTGGGCCGATCTGCGCCACTGACCCGGTGACGGCGGGGTGACCTCTCCCCCGCCACCACCAACCAATCGAACTCGACGACAGGAGATCCCATGAGCACCACCACCAGCACCGACCTCGAGGCGCGAGCAGCCTGGTCCGTCATCACCGAACCAGGTGACACCGTCGCCGGAGGCTTCGTGGCGGCCATCGGCCCCACCGACGCTCTCAGCGCGCTCGAAAACCCCGTGGCATGTATCACCGCGATCATGGATGCCGGCGCCGCATCCGATCAGGAGCAGGCAGCGGGAGCCGTACAGCGTTGGCTGCCGCGGATGAGCGCTGGCACCATCGACTTCGCACTCCGGGAGGCGTCGCGTCACGGCATCCAGATGCTCGACCCGGCTGCAGTCCCGGGCATCGCCGACCTCGGCGTTCTCGCACCGCACCTGCTCTGGGTCCGAGGCGACCTCGACGCCGCGGCGGGGCCTCTCAGCAGCAAGATCGCCCTCGTCGGTGCGCGCGCCTCGACGAACTATGGCGACCAGGTCACCCGGGAGCTTGCCACCGATCTCGTCGGGCGCGGCATCACCATCGTCAGCGGCGCCGCGTACGGCATCGACGGCACAGCCCATCGAGCAGCGCTCTGGAACAACGGCAAGACGATCGCCTGGCTCGCCAACGGCGTCGACCGCGCCTACCCTGCCGGCAATCGTGAACTGATCGACCGGATCGCGGCCCACGCCGGCTGCGCCGTCATCAGCGAGATCCCCCCTGGGTCCGCCCCCACTCGGCATCGCTTCCTCAGCCGAGGCCGACTGATCGCCTCTGCCGCCGCCACCACGGTCGTCGTGGAAGCGGGCTGGCGCTCCGGGTCGCTCAACACGGCCAGCCACGCTGCGACCATGGGACGCGCCATCGGTGCCGTCCCCGGGCCGGTGACATCCGCCGCATCCGCCGGATGCCACCGCCTCATCCGCGAGTTCGACGCGCAGCTGGTCACCAACGCCGACGACGCCTACGGACTACTCGGCCGCTGACCTCTCGTCACTCACACCTTGACGACGTGGTCCTGCTTGATGGGTCAGGTATTGCTGACTTGAACAGGAAAGAGGATGTCGCGACTGTGACGAGGCATCCCGACGCGGGGTGGCTCGTGCTCACAACGGGCTGTGCTCCGAACGTGGAGCTGTTCGTTTCGATTAGATGAGTCCGCTTCGCACGTACTCGCTCACGCGTGCCTCGTAGCGTTCCCTGCGGGCGCGTTGGTAAGGGCTCCACAGGTCGGGTCGGTCAGTGATATCGACGCCGTCGCGGTGGGGTCGCTCCCAATGCGGGTCGGACCCAAGCCGCAGACACGCCAGCTCGAGGTGCTCGTGGTAGTTGTCTAGATACGCCCAGGCTCGCGCATCCAGGTCACGATGGCGGCGCTCACGCGGCATTTCTGGTTCCTCACATGACTCAGAACCGGCCTCCCGAGGACACCGATGCTAGCCGCGGATCACGACTGAGACAGCGAAAAGGAGCAGCCCTTCTCAGACGGACAGGCAAAGTGACTCGTGAGGTCCCGCCCACGTTGCAGGGCGTCGCCCTGATGCAGTGCGTGCCCAGCCTCACGGCCGGTGAAAGCGCTAGACGCTCAGATCGCGTGGGAGTCCGGCACCGAGTACCCGCAGCACCTGGCGGGGATTGCGTGCTGGGGTGAAAGAAGAATCCCGACCCCAATGCTTGTCAACCTGCGACGACGTCAATCTCCTGATCTCCCTCGAAAACAGGTGCGGCGTTCCCCTTCGCCGTTCGGGGAAGCAGCTCGGGCGGGATGGGGTCGCCAAAAGCGTGAATCCGCCAGCCGCCGAGTTCAGGGCGCCAGACAAGTGTGACCCATGCGGCGAAGTCCTGGCGAGGACCGTCACTGAAGTACGTGCCGTTGTCCGGCACGAGTTTGACGTACGCGACGTCTAGGTTGTTGCGTGCGCGCAACGATCTAGTCGAGATCGCAAGCGCCTGGTCGAGAAAGAACGAACGCGCCGTCGAGAAGTCCCCCCAATCAGAGAGCTTTTCCGGCGTCACGAATTCAGCCGCAATGTCGGAGTGCATCGGCTCCGTCAGCACGAGGTGGACGAACGCAGTCGCGACCTTTGCAGGGTGCTGCTCGTCGAGGGACTGGAAGCGCAATTCTGCATCGTCAAGATCGGACCACGATTCATCAGTCATGCAGACCATCATGATGCGAGCGCGGGGCATACTCACGCGGTGGGTACGACGTCAGTTCGCTTGGGCTCAAGCGGTGACACGCCGGTCTCGACGGCAGCCAAGCTGACCTTGCCGCACAGTCGAGGCGGTGTCGGCAATCGTGTTGTGCTAGTTCGCGTGATAATATAACATCCGTGAGCACACCCGACCAGATCGAGAATCTCCTCGAGTCCATTCAGCCGGCTACCGACTCTGTCTTCGACGCACTGGACTCAGCCGCTCCTCTCCTCGACGCTGCGTTCAGCGCCACGGGACCGTTGCGTTCCATCGAGCGTTACAGCAGTACCCGAACGCACGTTGCTCGCGCCCTTGTTCATCGCGAGCTCGACCGACTTGATGAGGGCGCCATGGGCGAGTGGATGCTCGTGAGGGACACAGGACCGAACTGTCCTGTCTGGCTCGCGAACGGCGCGCATTCGATTCGATTACTCCACACGTGGTCACCCGAAGTAGTCCCTCCGACTGGCAAGAACCGTGCTCGCGTGAGCTATTACAGCAACAGCCTGCTTGAGTTGGAGCCAGAGGTGCTGATCTCCTCACACAAGTTCCTGCTCCTCTGGGAACGGCAAGGTCAGGAATTCACACTCCGGCTTGTTCATACTCTCGGCGCTGTCCGCTTGAACAAGAACGTACGGCTCGATCTAGACATCTCCCTCGAACGGGGTGTTACTTTCAACGACCTCGCCTTCGAACAGCGCGAAGAAGACCTCGACTACTTCACCGAGGACGTCGAGGAAGAGGGGGACCTCGGCAATGGTTGACGGGACGCGCATCCGTGACGGCCGGGTGCTGATGAACGTCACCCAGGCCGATCTTGCGAAAGCGAGCAATCTCCAGCAACCGCTCATTTCTATGATCGAGCGCGGCGACCGCATGGCTAGTGAAGATCAGCTCGCAGCCATCTCAAACGCACTTGGGTTGCCCTCAAGCTTCTTCCAGTTCAGGCAACTTTCCGGCCCCGGAGCCAGCCCGGAATTCCGACGAATGAAGACCGCGCGAAGCAAAGACACGGAACAAGCGCGACAGCTGTTCAAAGAAGCGTTCCGGATCTCGGAGCAGTTGCTCGACGGCTCCGGTTACCCGCAGCCAACGCTGCCAGTCGTCGACGATCGCGAAGCCGAATTGAGCATTGACCGCATCGAAGAAATCGCCCAGGAGACAAGAGCGGCCTGGGGACTCGACTCAGCCTCCCCGCTCAACCATCTAGTTCGCACCATGGAGCGCCGCGGCATCGTCGTGTGCCCCCTCGTCCTGCCTGGCGAGGAAGAACCGCTGTACGGCGAGGGGAAGTCCCAACACTTTGGCGCCTCCTATTGGCTCGGCGTGGGAGAGACAGCAGTCGTGGCAATCTTCCCCGGCTCCTCAGGCGATCGCGACCGATTCACCACTGCCCACGAGGCCGGCCATATGATCCTGCACACCTTCCGCCCCGCCGTAGACCCGGACGTGAAAGAACGCGAAGCAAATCTTTTCGCCGGCGCTCTCCTCGCACCCTCACGAGCTATCGCGGGCAACTACAGCGAGACCATGGGCCTGAAAGCCCTCGCCGAAATGAAGGCAAAGTGGGGCCTTTCAATGCAAGCCCTGGTGATGCGTGGCCGCCAACTGGAAGTGCTGAGCAGTGAACGCTCTCAGGGACTCTTCCGACAGATCTCCGCGCGCGGATGGAGGAAGGGCGAACCTGTTCAGGTGCCCCACGAGGCACCCAAGCTGCTTCGCAAGCTCCTGGAACGCCGCTACGGTGCAACACCATTCGCCGGCGAGCGCGTCGTCGACGAACTCGGCCTGCCAACCGCCATGCTCCGCTCCCTCGCTCCAGACCCCCTCGGCAGCCGTGAACAAGAACGCGACAACGTCTCATACGTCAATTTTCAGTCACGCGAACGAACAAACAAGGCAAACCTACCCACGCGCCTCCAGCGGTGATTCAATCGAGCGACTCGACCTGAGGGCCGGCTTACGGTCGACACCTATCGTGCGCGTCAATGCTCTTCTAGCTCTAAGTGGTGCCCCCGCTAGCGTGTTGTAGGAGACTCGCGCAAATATCAATCGATCTCAGGAAGAGGTTGGAATGGTCGACTTTAGTTCGATGCTGGCTGATGCGGAAGAGTCCGATCCCATCGAGCCCCGCGAGCTACACGGGCAGCTAACCAAGGCTCCTGGCTATGGCTATCTTCGCGATGTCCAGGGCCAGGTTCTGACTTCGTGGCATCTGCGGAGAGATGAACGCGACATCGTGATCAAGGTCAATACCGGGGGCGGTAAAACGATTGATGGCCTCATCATCTTGCAGAGTTACATCAACGCAGGCGAAGGGCCTGCGCTTTACGTAGCTCCCACAAAGTACCTCGTCAATCAGGTGCGGGCCGAAGCGGAAAAGCTTGGCATTGCGACCACCACCAACGTTGACGGAGCCGGGTACCTCAACAGTGAGGCAATCGGGGTGATCAACGCCTACGAGCTCGTCAACGGGCGTACCAAATTTTCCAAGGATCGACCGAGCCGCGCGCGCGCTCCAATCGGGTCGGTCGTGATCGACGATGCTCATGCAGCGATTGCCACAACCCGCACGCAGCTGGCGCTGACGCTTCCCCGCAAGAACGCCGCCTTCAATCAGCTGCTTTCATTGTTCGCGGATGATCTGAAAACTCAATCATCCGATTCCTACATGGATGTCCGCGACGACCGTCGGGGAAGCCCTGTGCGCGTTCCATTCTGGGCATGGCGCTCGAAGGTCGAGCAAGCGCGAGAGATTCTGCGCACCCAGACCAGCGATAAGCAAGACCTCTACTGGCAGTGGCCCGCCGTCAAAGAGGTACTACTGACTTGCCGCGCAGTCTTCTCCAACAACGAGCTGACGATCACACCCTTCTGCCCGCCAATAGACCACGTGACTTCTTTTATGGAAGCGAATCACAGAATCTTCCTCACAGCGACTCTCGCGGACGACAGCGTCCTCGTGACCGATTTTGGCGCCGAACCAGACAGCGTGTCGCAACCCGTCACGCCCGTAACAGCCGGCGATATTGGTGAGCGAATGATCCTCGCGCCGCTCGAGATCAATCCCGACCTCAGCGCTGAAAAGATCCGCGCGAAGATCGTCAAGCTCAGCAAGACATACAACACAGTCGTGCTAGTCCCAAGCGAGAAGTGGGCCAAAGCGTGGGAGCCGGACGCAGCGATCATCGCCACGAAAGACGACATCGATGAGGCCGTCGAGAAATTGCGTGGCGAAAAGCACGTCGGTTTAGTCGTCTTGGTGAACAGATATGACGGCATCGACCTTCCGGACGACGCTTGCCGCATCCTTGTATTGGACGGCCTACCAGAGGCATTCAGCCCGGAGGAGAGGCTCGACGCACTACTGGTTAGCATGGCGAGCAGCTGCGGCGTACCAGGGTCCCAAAGACGACACTGGATGGCCACCCAATGATCGTTCACTCGAGATCGTACTGCGACGAGACGACTGGACATGGGTGCGGGCTCAACTCAATCGCTGGGAACCATACGAAGACCCAAACGAGCACTTCGTAGAACTGCGCAACCTGATCGAGGCGAATCTCGGAGGTTAGCGAGCTTCAGTTTCCGCGGCATCCCCTTAGGTGTCGTAGAACCCGCTCGATTGCGCCGAAGAGACTGCGATCTGGAGTGCCGTCCGATCGCCGCACGCGCCGGCCGTGCCGTTCGGCATCGCTGACCGCGACCGGGGACAATTCTTCACCCCATACACCGTGGCGCAGCTCATTGCCGAGATACAGCTCGCCGATACTCCCACCCCGAGCGCCCCACAACCCTGACGATCTACGAAAGGCAAGATTCTGCGTGAATGGACGTAGACGACGTCAGTCACTGGCAGGCAAGCTCGTACCCGCTCTGCGTGGCGATGGCGTGGTAGGTCGCTCCTGGATGGAGTCGGGTTGCGACGTCGAGGGCGCTGCCCCACTCGTGTGGTGTGCCACCGGCTATCCGGTCGATGAGGATACAGTCCGGGGTGGGATTGGAAATTCCGAGCCAGTAGGCGTCGTGGTCGTCGACGAGGTAGGACATGAGACCGATGTCCGTCTCAACGGAGGCACCCCCAGGTATCGCGTCAAGGATTGTGGTTGCTGCGTCGCCCCGCTCCGGCGGGTCCCACGAGTTGGGTGTGAGAAACGACCAGAGCGGGAGTGTGGGTAGGAGCACTGCTGCTGCAGTGACGGCGATCGCGGCGCCGTGGCGGCTGTAGTTGCGAAGCCAGGCCCACCGGGCGGTGGGTCCGCGGTTGATGGCGTCCAGGAGCGCGACGAACACGATCGGCATGAGTACGGCGCTGTAGTGCCAGCTTGGCCCCCAGTAGCCATGGTTGCTGGAGAGGAATCGCCACGCGAGGGTCGGCAGGAGGCCGAGGGCGATTGGTGACCGGAGGATGAGCCCGCCGCTGATCACCAGGAGCAGCGTGAGGGTGAGTCCTTTCGATGGGTGGAAGAGCGCGCCAGGACCGGCGAGGAGCGTCAGGGGGTTGGCGTTGCTGGCGTAGGCCCAGGAACCTTGGGGGTTGAGGATAGGGAGCACGATGAACACGGCGATCGCGAACCAGCCGACGCCCCAGACGGTGAGCCAGATCCCGAGCGGCTTGCGGGAGCGGTAAGCGACAAGGAGTCCGATGATCGCGACGGTGAGGCCGAGGTCTTCCTTGACGAAGACCAGGGGTGCCGCCCACAGTACGGTGGCGAGATCGCGGCGCTCGAACAGCGCACTGAGCGACAGGGTGATCAAGGGGACGGCGAGGGCGATCTCGTGGAACTGTGCTTCGGCGGCGTATTGCAGACCCCAGCTGAAGCCGAACGCGAGCCCGATAAGGACGCCGCCCGCGACGGTGCCGAGGCTATGGGTCGCGGTGCGGGCGAATACCGCTGCAGCAACCGCGAAACACACTGCTTGGACGACGAGAAGAGTGAACGCGTGAGGCGCGATCGCGTACACGGGAGCGATCAGCGCAAGAAGTGGGTGGAAGTGATCGCCTAGCAGGTTATATCCATCGCCCTTGATGTTCACGATCGGCGGCTGCACCCGGGCGTAGCTGTCGAGCAACTGGGTGAAGATACTTAGGTCCCAGGACTTCACAACGAACTGCGACCATTGCCAGGCCGCGTAGACGATGTACGTCGTCGCGACGATCACCCCAACGACGCACGGCGCAATCCATCCCGTAGCCCGGTGCCGACCGGGCATCCCGGTCACCGTCGTGGGCAGCGCCCGGATCGGGGTGATCGTCACCGGGGCGGCTCCATGCCCAGGTCGCTGCAAGCTGCGCCATTCTGCTCCGGGAAGACCGCGAGCGTCCCGTCACGTTGCGCGCAGACGAACAGCTCGGGCACGGGATGGATCCGCCCGTCGTTGGGGGGCGGTCCGTCGTTGTCCCCACCGAGCACGCCGATGCGCCACACGGATTCACACAGGCCGATCGCGCGGGCAACGCGGTCCTTTCCCACCGGGGAAGGATCCCCCACCTGCTGAACGCGGCTCTGCAATGAGGCTGATTCGTGGCAGTACGCGGAGTTGTGTCGCAGTTCCGCGGATGCAAGGGCGATCAACGCCCCACCTGTGGTGACAGCGACGAGCACCCCGGCGCCGATGAAGACGCCGACCCGCTTCCGGGTCCGGTTCCGGTCTGTGCGTCGCCGCACTTCCCGCATGAGATCGTCGCGCATTCGGTCGTAGTTCGGCTCGTCAACGGTCATCGGTCCATCTGCTTCCTCAACGCTCCGCGCACCCGGGACAAGCGGTTCCGCACGGCC
Source organism: Microbacterium rhizomatis (assembly GCF_008710745.1). GTDB lineage: Bacteria > Actinomycetota > Actinomycetes > Actinomycetales > Microbacteriaceae > Microbacterium > Microbacterium rhizomatis. Next base: position 54,876 of record NZ_VYSA01000007.1, on the reverse strand, counting down.
GAGTGACTGGTGCGAAGGTGGTGCGCGGCCTGCTTGTAGCTGAGCCCTTCGACCATGCAAAGCCGAAACACGTCCTGGTCGATCTGCGGGAGGGCCGCAACGATCCTTCGGACCTGTTCGAGCTCCATGTTCCTCGCTGCTTCGGCGTCCACCTCGCGCGGGGAGGCGAGATCGTCTTCACTCAGGGCAGTCGTGACACGCTGCGTTCGACGCCTACTCGCCCGCTGAACGTTGAGGGCCAGGTAGTTCGCAGTGGTCAGCAACCATGGCAAACAAGATGTGCCGGCCAGGTCAACACGACGGCACTTGCGCCACAACAGCAGGAACGCGTCCTGGGTCACCTCCTCGGCGTCTGACGCGGAGTCAAGCTTGCTCCGCGCGAGCAAATACACCGCTCGGACGTGGCGCTCATGGAGTTCACTCAGCGCGGTGTCGTCCCCGTCACGCAGTCGCAGCAACAATGGCACATCGTCCTCGACATGATCAGCCGAGGCGAGGTGCTGCCGATCCTGGGACGCGCGCGCGGGCTCCACCACCTGCCACTCCCTCCGACACACGACTCTTTCTAGTACCCCATGTTCCCTCACCGGGTGGATCTGTCGGAGTGGCTGTCCGTTCGGACCAAAGGGTCTCAGTATTCGTCGAGGTCTGGCGTGTGAGCAGCGATCGTCGCAAGGCTCTGAACGAAGATCCTCGATCCGAAGGGAACAGACCAACATCATGAAACGTCCACTCGCTGCCCTCGCCGCATCCCTGCTCATGATCGGAGCCGCCGCAGTGACGGCCCCCGCGGCAACTGCCGACACCATCGACCGCACTCAAAGCTGTTGGCAGGAGCTCGACACCGGGAAGTCCCTGTGCGTCGACGCCGACGACAACCTCGCGGACGCCGTGTACGAGACCTACGGCATCGTTCTGTCCACGCCTGACGGCGCGCTCGAAGTCAGCGACGAACTCCTCAGCGACTCCGGCAGCGCTCGCTCCGACGTCACGCCGCTGGCAAGCACCGTCATCGGCATCTTCTACGAGAACAACAACTACGGCGGCGCCTCCTACGCAGCGAGCGTCACCCAGAACGGCTGCTACGGCTACGCCCACGGATACACCAGCCTCTCCAGTATCGGATGGGACAACCGGATCACGTCGTTCCAGTCGTACTCAAACTGCAAGACCGCGATCTTCGAGAACAACAACTACGGCGGCGCGTCCTACGGGTACTACGTGAATTCCAGCAACGTCGGCGCCGCGATGAACGACCGCGCCTCGTCCATCCGATGGGCAGCGTGACCCACGTCACCGCGACGGCGACGACCGTGCGCCCTCGCCTCATCGCCGCGGCCGCCGCACTCCTTTTCGTCGTCGCGTCCGTGTGGGCAGGACTCCCCGCCAGCGCATCCGTGGACGATAACCCGCTCAGCAACTTCACTCAAACTGAGCGAGACCTGTTCGAGTCCGGTGAGCCGGCGATCCTGACCGTGGACCCCACCACCGGCGACTTCGTGGCGATCGATGCCGCACCGTCGCAGGTTCAGCCGTTCGGCGTGGTGCCGAACTGCAGCGGTGACCGGGCCTGCTGGCAGGGCTACCTGTCACCGCACCTCTGGTACGGATTCGACGGTACCGGCGCCAGCGGAACCTGGCCCAACCGGGGCAACTTCAAGAGCAACAACTATCGAGCGAAGCTGTGCTGGTCGTACGCAGGCAACAACCCCTGCATGTCCGGATACAGCGGCCTCAACCAGACCATCACTTTCGGGACTGAAGTGACGGGCAAGAGCGTCGAACTCACTCGATAGCCGAGCAAGATTCGGCGGAGCGAGACACCATCGCAAGGGGTGGCCCGCTTCGCCGTTTCTTCATCGGTCACCGAATCTGATGCTGGTGACGTTGGCGGGCTGCCCGGTGACATGGATGGCGGTACGTTCCACTACGAGATCGTCCTCGAGACTACGGACTTGTTCGCGCAGTTGCGAGACGACGCGGAGCAGGTCGGCGTTCTGGGCGAGGAGTCGTTCGATCTCATTGCCGCGATGCTCATGGAGCTGACGCAGCCTCTTCTCATCCGGAGCTCGAGCTGCGCGGCAAGACCGGCCTCGAGCCTCCGATTCAACTCGCGGGCTTCACCCTTGAGTCGTTTGATCGTGTCCTGCGCGTTGACCAGGTCCGCGGCGCGGGCCGCGTGGAGGGGGCGGTCGCCTGCGGCTGGGTATCGCTCCTGGTGCCGGCGCAGCCCACCCATGATGTCAGGCTGGCTGTAAAGGACCTGACGGCTCACGCCGGCCGAGGCCGCGAGAGTCGAGACCGTGAGAGCTTGCCCGCGGTCTGCCGCGGCGTGCAGGGTCGCGACGACATCACGGCGCTTGCGGGCGCTGGCCTCGGCCCGCGCCCGGGCCAGCGCGGCGGGGTTCCCTCGGGACGGCGTGGGCGCGGTGCTGGTCATATCTCTTCAGCTACATGCGCCCGTTCGCGATGCCGACCTGCCGGCCGTGACGATCATGCGCGAGCGGGGCGAGCGTGTTGACGGCCTTCCGGCGCCGTTTCGAGCTGACCTGGTAGTAGCCCATCGTGGTGCTCAAACGAGACATGATCCATCAGATGCCGCAGCACGTCCGGGTTGGTGCCGTTGTCCGCGTGACGTTGCGCGTAGGCGCGGCGGAAGCCGCAAGCCTGCACCGTGTTCAGGTCTAAGTCGACCGGGTGCCCGTCCGCGTCGGTCACCGGGCCGAGGACCGGAGGGAGGTTCCCGGCGAACTTGTGCAGGATCTTGCCCAGTTAGCGTTCACCGATCGGCGTCGAACTGGCGAAGGACTGGCGTTCGCAGTGTTGCCAGGGCGATCACGGCCGGCATCGCCGCGGGAGTGCTGGCCGTCTATGCGGCGCCGCTCCGCGGACTGTTGAACCAGGCGTACGACCTGTGAGGTGATCACCACCCCGACCATGACCACGCCCGTAGCGGCCAACATGCCGGCTTCTGCGACGCCCGACCTAATGGCTCTGGCGCGTCCACCAGCCTGACGCGAGGCTACGCCCGAGGTCACGCCGGCACCGACTGAGTAAGAGCACTGCTCGGGGCCAGCACAAAGCTACTGACGTAGCCCGTCGCCTGTGTGCCTACCTGCAGTAGCGTGCCGGAAACGAACTCCAACAGAGTGGAGCCCGGGTCCCCCGGGCGTGGGGCAGTCGAAGACGAGGTCGGGGCGAGGGGCGAGGTCGGCATGTCGGAATCCTTCGTGAGGAGCTGGGTGAGGTTGCTTCCAGCTTCCCTGCCCGTTGGATTCGGAGCATCATGCGCACGGATGAAATCGCGTCATCCACATGTAGTACATCCTCGGTTGGCTTGCCAAGAGCTGCGACCCACGCTCCGACGCCGCAGCCAAAGGTCCTTGTACTGCATCCGCAGTAGGCGGCGCAGTCCGTCCGGACGATTCACATCCCCTCGACGCCGGGAACACTGGGCATACACTTCGCGACGGTGTGTGCTATCGGCGTCACCGTGGCGGAGTGGTCGCTGCGATCGGCACCGCTCTCGGTATCCGCAGCACCGGGGCGTCACCTGAAAACCGACATCGTAGGGAGGGCGCGGTGTACTGCGACCCTGACCCCCGCTGCCGCTCTCACTACCACGCATCGAGATGCCGGATGATTGGGCCATGAACCCCGACACCCTGCCGCCGGACGTCGCATGGCCGAAACAGTCGTGGTTCTTGCGAGGTCCCATGCTGTCCACAGCGGTGATGATCGCCGCCATCACGGCCCTCGTCACCGAGCTGTGCGTCATGCTCTTCGCCGGCGAGGAATCCCTCGGTTACGTTGGCATCGGACTGTCCGCCGCGGGGCTCCTCGTCATCTTCCGCGCCCGCTGGGTTGGACTCGCACTCACCACCGTCGGCGGGGTTGCCAGCGCCCTGTACGCCACCGAATACATCGGCGTGTGGACCGTCACCGTGTTCGCCATGTTCCTCTTCGCCAAACAGGGCCGATACGTCATTCCGGCGATGGCCATCAGCGCCTCCTCCCTGTATCTGACACTCGTTCACCGGGACGATGGTCAGTTCGACGCCCCGGTGGCACTGGTCGCGGCGACGTTCTGCGTTGCGGCAGCGGCAGCGGGAAGCGTCGTGCGCCTGCAGACCGAGTCGTGGGACGCGGCACGAAAGCGCGCCATTGACCTGGCCGCAGCGCAATCCGTGGAACTGCGTCAAGCGGTCACCGACGAACGACTGCGCATCGCCCGCGACCTGCACGACGTTGTCGGACACGAACTGGCCGTTGTGAACATCAACGTCGGCGTCGCCGAAGTGTCCCTCCCCTCCGACGCCGGCAGCGCGCGGGAGGCCCTCCGCGCTGCCCGAGAAGGACTCCAGCGCACGCTTCAAGAGACGCAGCAGATTCTGGACTTGCTGCGGGATGTGGATAGTTGGACGGCTGATCGGTCGGAGCTCGCCCTCCTCGAGCACATCCCCTCCCTGGTCGCCCGGCTCACTGGCGCTGGCGCCCAGATCGTGGCGCAGCTGGACCCCGATCCACCCGAGCTCGACGCTGATGTATCGGCAGCGGCGTACCGAATCGTGCAGGAGGCATTGACCAACGCCGGTAAGTACGCGACCGGCCCGGCGCGTCTCACGATCGGAAAGGCCGACAAACAGCTGATCATCGACATCCGTAACCCGCAGACACTGCGTCCACTATCCGGCGAAGAACGCACCGGGTACGGACTCGTCGGGATGCGAGAACGCACCCAAGCCGCCGGCGGCACCATCGAGATAACGCGGTCCGAGGACACCTTCGGTGTTCACGTGGAACTGCCAACGAAAGCGAATACACCATGATCCGGGTACTGATCGTCGATGACCAGGAGATGATCCGGGCGGGGCTTCGCACCATCGTCTCTTCCAGCCCTGAGATCGAGGTCGCCGCTGATGTCGGCGACGCGTTCGCAGCGCTGGACTATCTGGAAAACAACCCAGTCGACGTGGTCCTGATGGACATTCGGATGCCCGGTATCGACGGGGTCGAGGCGACCACCCGAATCCGGCGCACTCACACGTCTGAGCAGGTCAAAGTCATCATTCTCACCACGTTCGAACACGACGAGAACGTCTATGCCGCGCTCAGCGCCGGCGCCAACGGGTTCCTCGGCAAAGGGGTCGGACCCGTCGAGCTCATCGCGGGGATCACCGATGTGATGACCGGAGGTGGTGCCTTGTCGGCCGCCGCTGCGGCCGCGGCGATCAGCCGAGTCGCCGAGGCACCCTTACAACGCGTTGACGAATCCTTGGCGCGCCGGTTCGAAGCGCTCACACCACGGGAACGCGACGTCGTGATCGCCGTCACCCGCGGGATATCCAATGACGAGATCGCCGCCGAGATGTTCGTATCCCCGTTCACGGTTAAGACCCACGCCAACCGGGCGATGGCGAAAGTTGGGGCACGAGATCGTGCCCAGCTGGTGGCGTTCGCCTACCAGGCCGGGATCGTCGCCGACCGCTGACGCACGACCCTCCATACGCGCGGGCATACCGCCCCCGATGGTGTGAGAACGGCTCAGGTGGTCTCACGTCAGCGTGGAGGCTGCCGCGGCGCGGCCTGCATACAAGCGAACATCTTCGGAGCATTGCCGTGCTAGCGACCCTCACTGTTGTTGGGGTGGTGGATTCGGTCAGCGCTGTGCGGAGAATCGTGCTGGCCACGCGCCGAGGTCCAGCCGGATCGTCCGTTTGCATCACCCGCCGAGACCGACGTGTGGCGAAACGTCGAGACCGATGCGTGACGAAACGTGAAGAACGGGGCCCCTGCCTGGCTGGCAGCGGCCCCTTCTCCTTGTGAGTGTTAGCCGACCAGGGCCGGCTGCCTGTGTTCTTCGTCCTTCGCGTCGAGGGAGTGGCCCTCAACGTCGATGTCCGGGAGGATCTTGTCTAACCACTTCGGGATCCACCAGGCGGACTTGCCGAGCAGGGACAGCGCTGCGGGCATCAGTACCAGTCGGACGATGAACGCATCTGCTGCGACTCCGACCATCAGGCCGAAGGCGATGGACGCGCCGATCGCGAAGTGGCTGGTGGCGAACCCGGCGAATACGACGATCATGATCGTCGCGGCGGCGACCAGGACGGGGCCGGAGCGGGCGAACCCTTCCCGAATCGCGGGCTTGGGGTCCATGCCCTTGCGGTGCATCTCCTGGATCCGCGACACCAGGAACACCTGGTAATCCATTGCCAGACCGAACAACACACCCACCAGCAGCAGTGGCAGCAGACTCATCATCGGATCGCCCTGGGGGGCGGTGATAAGCGGGTCGAGCCATCCCCATTGGAACACGGCCACGCTGGCGCCGAACGCGGCGGCCACCGAGAGCAGGTATCCGAGTGTGGCGATCACCGGGATCAGTAGCGACCGGAACAGCACGATCAACAGGATGATGGAGATGACGACGATGACGACGATGTACTTGATCAGCGCCTGCATGAGTTGCTCGTCCTGATCGATACTGATCGCGGTCTCGCCGGTGACTTCGAGATGCACGCCGGAGACGGCGTCCGCGTTGTCCCTGACCTGGTGGACGAGGTCTTTCGTTGCGTCGTCGATCGGGCCGCCCTCGGGGATCACGATGATGCGCGCGTAGGTGCCGTCCGCGCTGGTCTCCGCCGGAACCACCCGCTGCACCCCGTCGAAGCCTGCAAGGTCGCTTTCGATCTTCGCGGTCTCGTTCGCGATGTCGTTGCCCTCGGCGAGAACGATGAGCGGGCTCTGGACTCCCCCGAACTTGTCCATGATGAGGTTGTATGCGGCACGTTCGGTGCTGGACGGGTCCGAGCCGCCGGGAACGATGAACGCGGTCTTCATACTGAGCATCGGCAGCGCGACGACGATGAGGATGAGGACACCGGTGAAGAGCGAGATGATCGGCCTATTGACGACGACACTGCCCCAACCGCGCATGATGCCACGCTTCTGCTTCTGGCCTTCCGTCCACAGTTCGCCCCGCTCGAGGGCGCGGCGCTGCTTCCTAGAGAGCGCACGGAACCCGAGGAACCGCATGAGCGCCGGGAGAAGCGTGAGTGCCAATAGAACTGTCACGGCGACCGCGACCGCAGCGGCGAAGCCCATCTCTGTGATGTCGCTCAGGTTCGCCACGAGCAACGCCACGAGAGCGACGATCACGGTGAGACCGGCGAAGACGACGGCCGTGCCGGCCGTGCCTGTCGCGCGGGCGACGGCGTCATCCACTGATCGTCCTCCGCGGAGCTCGTTGCGGAAGCGGGACAGGATGAACAGGCTGTAGTCGATGCCGACTGCGAGACCGAGCATCGCCGCGAGGATGATCGTGTTGTCGCCGATCGGAAACAGCGTGCCGTACGCGAGAGTCCCCACGAGACCCACACCGACCCCGAACACGGCGATCAGAAGGTTGACTCCTGCGGCGAGCAGCGACCCGAAGGTCAGTGCAAGCACCACGAACGCAATGATCACACCTACGGCCTCACCCGGCCCGGGAGCGGGCGCGCCGAGGGGAACAAGGTTGCCGCCGAGCTCAACACCCAGCGCGGGCGGCGCGTTTTCCTGGAACTCCAGGGCCGCGTCGTAATAGTCCTTCTCCTCATCTTCTGTCAGCTCCCCGAAGGTCAACGTCGCGGCTGCGAGAGTGAGGTCTTCAGAGATGTAGGGGCGTGCCGGGTCGAGGGGGTTGCTCACCGACTGCACACCGGGCAGGTCCTCCGCGTCGGCGAGAACCGATGCGATCTCGGCTGCGGTAGCGGCGGAGGTCACCTCCCCGCTGTCCGGGTGGAACACCAGCTGCAATGTTGCGCCGGGGGAATCGAGTGCCGGGAACTCCTGATTCATCCGCTCGAGGGCGAGCGATGCCTGGGAATCCGGGATGGAAGTCTCAGCCTTCTCCGTGGATCCGGCGCTGCTACCGGCGGCGAGCACGGCGATCAGGGCGGCGAAGATCACCACCCAGGCGACGACCACCACCCATCGGAATCGGGCACTCAAGCGCCCGACATGAGACAAGAACGTTGACAAGGGAGTTCCTTCGCTAGGTGGGTGGAACAAGTTCGATTTCAAGACTCCCGACGAACGCGCCGGCGGGAACCGTCTGTGCGGACGAACCTGACTACTGCGTTTGCAGTACACCTGCTGCCGTTGCAGGACCCGGATCGATCCATCCGGCCGACGCGTCGAGACCCTTCGCGAAAGCCTGGAAGTTCACTGGAGCCCAAGCAAGGAGTCGACCCACGAAGGACCGACCGCTCACCACCCACTACTCGCTCAGCACCTGGCGGAAAGACCCCACCGCCGGCCCCGCGCTCCGCGAACCACTGGCACAAGGAGGTCACGATGAGAGCAAGCCCCGGCCTGCATGGCTCCAGTCTCTCGATAAGCCCGTCGCGATTAGCAAGGGCCGATTCTCGCGGTCGCTCATGGATGAGTTGCCGCACGCGTCGGCGGCGCCGCCGCGCCTGATTCGGCTGACGATGCGACGTAGGGTGGTCGGCTACAGTGTCAGCTGCTGGTCGGTTCTCCTGCGGCACCACTATCGTCACCGGTGCCGTCCGGGTTCGGTCGCCGCACAGCCAGCCGCGTCGCCGCCGAGGGCGGGCGCGCGATCGCCGTGGACCTTTCCATCCCCGGCCTGGAAGCACCCGCCGCCGGCGTCGCTAGGTTCGACGACCTATGACGCAGCGTGTTCGCCGTGAACGTGGACGGCGCGTTTCTTCTAGGCCGGGGCAGTCCTCACGGAAACTGCTCGCCACCGGCGCGGGTTCCATCGTCAACGTCGCCTCCGGAGCAGCACTGCGAGGAAACGCCGCCGGCACTCTGCTGCAACTTTCCACCGAACGACTGGTCATGCGCGTCTCGCGCGGGCAGCAGAAGTTCGAGTCTGAAGTGCCCTCCCTGCAGGAAAACACGGCCGCCCGTGCTCTCACCGACAGGGACGATCAGACGGTACTCGACGGCCTACGACCTCGTCCCCTCCAGCCACCGGCACAACATCTGGCTCCTTGCGGCGAGCAGGTTGCTGAACGTCGCGCACACCTCACAGATGCCTTGATCGACAACGTCACCGACTAAGACCCCAGTGTCGCCGAAACCCCGCTCACCACGCTTGCAGGTAAGCGAATTCCAGTCCCTTGGCGATCACCCGGCCGCGCGTCACCGGATGCGCCGCGGCGGCGACCTGCATCGCGCCACTCATGCTCGTCGAACCCGTGGACGCATGGGCGCGAGCCGGTCGAGCTGAGTGACGTGGGCGGGAGTCAGCTCCTCGAGGCGGGTGACTCCGAGTAGGCGCATGGTGCGGGTGACCTCCGACCCGAGGATCTCGATCATCCGATCCACGCCCTCGCGCCCCCCGGCCATCAGGCCGTACAGGTAGGCGCGCCCGACCATCGTGAAGCGGGCACCGAGCGCGATTGAGGCCACGATGTCGGCGCCGGTCATGATGCCGGTGTCGAGGTGCACTTCGATGTCGTTTCCGACCTCGCGCACGACCTCGGGAAGCAGATGGAATGGGATCGGTGCGCGATCGAGCTGGCGGCCGCCGTGGTTGGAGAGAGTGATCCCATCCACGCCGAGATCGGCGATCCGGCGGGCGTCCTCGACGGTCTGCACGCCCTTCACCACCACCTTCCCGGGCCACTGCTCCTTGATCCAGGCGAGGTCGTCGTAAGTCACCGTCGGATCGAACATCGTGTCAAGAAGCTCGCCTACCGTGCCCGACCACTTCGAAAGCGATGCGAAGGCGAGTGGCTCGGTGGTGAGGAAGTTGATCCACCATGCGGGGCGGGGGATGGCGTTGACCACCGTCTCCAGGGTCAGCTGTGGCGGGATCGAGAAGCCGTTGCGCTTGTCGCGCAGTCGGGCGCCGGCGACGGGAACGTCGACCGTGACCAGCAGTGTGTCGAATCCGACTTTCGCGGCGCGGTCGACCAGTGCCATCGACCGGTCCCGGTCTTTCCACATGTACAGCTGGAACCAGTTGCGGCCCCCGGAGCCACCCGCGGCTGCGACGTCTTCGATGGCGGTGGTGCCCATGGTCGACAGGGCGAACGGGATGCCTGCGGCCGAGGCCGCTGCGGCGCCCGCGCGTTCCCCCTCGGTCTGCATCATGCGGGTGAACCCGGTCGGAGCGATGCCGAACGGCAGGGCGACTCGCGAGCCGAGTACATCCCATCCGGTGTCGACGTGCGAGACGTCGCGCAGCACGTGGGGGTGGAATTCGATGTCGCGGAACGCTTGCCGTGCGCGGGCGAGCGAGATCTCGGCCTCCGCTGCACCCTCGGTGTAGTCGAATGCCGCGCGCGGCGTGCGCGCCTGCGCGATGCGGCGGAGGTCCACAACTGTCAACGCCGACTCCAGCCGGCGTTTCTTCGCGCTCAGCTGCGGCTTTTTGAACTGCATCAGCGGCAGGAGGTCTTTCGGACGGGGGATCTGGTGCTTCACCATGAGGTCTCCGAGATTCTTCTCGAGCAGGTCGGCGGCGGGGTCGCCGCGGGGATCAGTGTCGGGTGATCAGGAGTGCGGCGCCGCGGCGGCGAGCCACGCGTCCACCGACTGCGCAATCTGTGGGGCGGTGAGTCCGAAGTGGGTGAGCAGCTCGCGGGGTGCTCCGCTCTCGCCGAACCGGTCGCGGATGCCGATGCGGTTCATCAGCGTGGGGAGTCGTTCTCCGAGTATCTCGGAGACCGCGCCCCCGAGGCCGCCGGCGATTTGGGCTTCCTCTATGGTCACGACCCGCCGCGTGCGGGCTGCGCTCGCGATGATCGCCTCGTCATCGAGCGGCTTGATCGTGGCGCAATGCAGCACATCGGCACGGATGCCGCGCTCGGCGAGGATCCTCGCGACGCTCAGCGCCTCGTAGGTCATCGTGCCGGTCGCGACGATCGTGACGTCGTCTCCGCTGTGCAACAGCAGCGCCTTGCCGATCTCGAACGGCGTGTCCGGCCGGGTGAACACTGGCGTCTTGTCGCGTGCGAGGCGAAGATAGCTGGGCATGTCGTTGAACGCGATCGCCCTCGTCGCTTTCTCCGCCTCGATGCTGTCGGCCGGAGCGATGACCACCATGTTCGGCAGCACGCGCATGAGCGCGATGTCTTCGAGCATCTGGTGCGTCGCGCCGTCCGGGCCGACGTTGACACCCGTGTGGGCACCGATGATCTTCACCGGGCGGTCGTTCAGCGCCGCGGTGGTCTTGATCTGCTCCCAGTTGCGGCCGGGGCTGAATGCCGCGTAGCTCGTGGTGAACGGGATGAAGCCCGCGTGGGCGAGTCCAGCCGCGACGGTGACGAGGTTCTGCTCGGCCACGCCCACTTGGATGAAGCGATCGGGGAACGCATCGCGGAAGAGATGCATCTGCGTGCTCTCGGTGAGGTCGGCGCACAGGGCGACGACCCGATCCGACTCCCGACCGGCCGCGAGTAGGCCGGTGCCGAATCCGCTGCGGATGGTCTGCTGCGCACTCTTCGAGTAGTCCTGGTGATCGACGTCGATGACCTGCACGATCACGCCTCCCCGGACATGCGGGACAGGGATCTGCGGGCCAGCTCGGCCTGAGCGGCATCGGGTGGCATCCCGTGCCAGCGGTGGTCGTACTCCATGAAGTCCACGCCCTTCCCCGGGATCGTGTGGGCGATGATCATCGTCGGCTGCCCGGTGACGGCGCGACCGAGAGCGGCGGCCCGAACAATGGCGTCGGTGTCGTTCCCGTCGATGTCGAGCACGTGCCAGCCGAAGCTCTCCCATTTGGCGGTTAGATCTCCCAGCGGCATGACAGCGTCGGTGGTGCCGTCGATTTGGATGTTGTTGCGGTCGATGAAGGCGATAAGCTGGCCGAGCCGGTACTTGGCGGCGAACATCGCGGCCTCCCAGACGTTGCCCTCGTTGATCTCGCCGTCGCCCATCACGATGTAGACGAATCGGTGCGGCTGGTGGGTGAGGTGGCGCAGCGCGTAGGCATATCCGGCCGCCTGCGACAGACCGGAACCCAGCGGCCCGCTCGTGCTCTCGAGGCCGGGTAGTGCGGTGCGCTCGGGGTGTCCCTGCAGCCGCGAGCCCAGCCTGCGCAGCGTCGAGAGCTCTTCAACGGGGAAGTAGCCGCTCTCGGCGAGCGCGGCGTACAGCACCGGCGCCGTATGCCCGTTGCTGAGGAAGAAGACGTCGCGCTCGTCCCAATCCGGGTCGCGCGGATCGTGGCGGAGGATCGAGAAATAGAGGGCAGCGAGGATGTCGGCCATGCCCAGGGGGCCCGCACTGTGGCCGCTGCCCGCTGCCTCGAGCATGTCTACGATGCGCACGCGGATGGTGTCGGCCGTCGCCGCCAGCTCCGCCCCGTCGAGGCGGCGCGGCAGCAGCCGGGCGGCCTCGGTGATCGTCGGCGCCGCCATCAGTGGCGCCGCTCGTACTTCACGGGAGCAGGCAGGCCTTCGCGCTCGCGCACCGCCCGGGAACGCCGCTCGACCTTGGTGAGCGCGTCGATGATGATCTGGGGGGTGACGGGAAAGGGCATGTTGTGGACGAATTCGCCTTTAGCGGTCGTCGCGGCGGCCACTGCCTGCAGCGTTGCGGTGTCGTCGACGCTCAGCCCGAGCTCGGTGAGTGAGGTCGGTAGGCCGATGCGCGCCGTGAAGGCGATGAAGTCGTCGATCTCGTCATCGGGGGCGCCGTCGAGGATGAGCTGCACGATCGATCCCACGTTGACCTTCTCGCCGTGTTGCAGACCGTGCGTCTGCTCGGCCACCGTCAGACCGTTGTGCACGGAGTGTGCGACGGAGAGCCCACCGGCTTCGAAGCCCATGCCCGAGAGCAGGATGTTCGCCTCGATGACGGCGTCCAGCGCTGGGGTCACGGTGTGCCGCTGCACGTCGTCGACGGCCTGTAGGGCGTTCTCCCACAGGATCTTCCAAGACAGTTCGGCCATGGCCAGTCCGGTCGCGGGCGCTTGGAAGCCCGATACCAGCGCGTGCCCGGCCCCTCCGGCGGCCCGAGCCTCGAGCCAGGTGGACAGTGCGTCGCCGATGCCGGCGATGAGAAAGGATGCCGGTGCGTTGGCGACGTATTGGGAGTCCACGAGCACGAGCGTGGGGTTCTTGCCCAGGATCCGGAAGTAGTGCAGCACGCCTTCATCCGTGTAGATCACCGACACGCCGGTGCCCGGCGCGTCGGTGGAAGCTGTCGTGGGCACCGTCGCCCACAGGATGCCGGCGTCCGACCCCGCGGCTTTCGCCGTGTCCAGGGTTGAGCCCCCGCCGAGCCCGACGACCAGGTCGGCCCCAGCTTGGGTGAGCTGGGCGGTCACGGCGGCGATCTCGCGGTCGGTGACTCTGCCGCCGAAGGCGATCCGGTTCACGGTCAGGCCGGCGTCCTGCAGAGAGGCGGTCACGGCATCGCCTGCGAATCCCCAGACGGTGTCGTCGGCGAGGATCACGGGCTTCGTCGATAGGGGTGCGATCAAGTCGCCGAGCAGAGCGATCGCCCCGGCTCCCTGCACGTACCTCGGCGGGCTGACGAAAGACCGGAATGGACGTGGTTCTGACATCAGAGTCTCCTTTGACTGGGCACCGGCAGGATGGCTGCCCTGTCGCTGTTGGTGCGTGATTGACAAGAGGCTACCAGGTGGATTGGATATTCCTATCCACTAGTTTCCCGCATCCGGATGATGTCGTTCGCATCACCGTCCGAGTGCCGTTCGATGGAGGTCGATGTGATGACGGAACCAGCTCACGCGGGTCCGGTGACGGTGAGCGTCCCAGATGGGCCGCTCGTCGAGGCAGTGAGCACCTTCGAGCACGCCACCGTGACGGTGTGGGATATCGACCGGCCGGCCGAGGGTCACATCGACCTCGTCGTGCTTCCGTACATGAATCCGCGCATGCGCCTCAGCCTCCTCGCCACGGCGACGCCGCGACTCGTGCAGACTCAGACGATCGGCGTCGACGACGTGCTGGCCGGTGCGGCGGCAGGCTTCCCGGTCGCCAACGCGGCGGGTGTGCACGAAGCCTCCACCGCAGAGCACACCCTCGCCCTCGTCCTGGCGTCGCTGCGACGCATCCCGGAGTTCCGTGACGATGCCCGACGGGTCGGCTGGCGTCACGAGGTCACTGACAGTCTCATCGACAAGCGGGTTCTCCTGGTCGGCACGGGAGGTGTCGGGCGAGCCATCGCGTCCCGGCTGGGGCCGTTCGGCGTGCACCTGACCACCGTCGGGCGAACGCGAAGAACCGTCGAGGGGGCGGTCGTGCACGCGGTATCCGAACTCACCGAGCTGGCTGCCGAGGCCGATGTGCTCATCATCGCGGTTCCCCTGAGCGAACTCACAAGGGGGCTCATCGATGCGACGGTCCTGGAGCGGATGCCTGACGGCGGCCTCGTGGTCAACGTCGCCCGAGGACCGGTGGTGGACACTACAGCCCTGCTGGGCCAGGTTCGCACGGGCAGGCTGCGGGCTGCGCTGGATGTCACCGACCCCGAGCCGCTGCCGCCGGATCACGAACTCCTTCGGCTCGCAAACGTGCTGGTCACCCCGCACGTCGGAGGCGCCTCCTCCGCGATGCTCCCGCGCATGATCGCGCTCGTGCGAGACCAGATCGCACGGCTCGCCGAGAATCGCCCCCCTTTCAACGTCGTGCACACACCGTGACCGTCGGGCGTGGCCAGCGGTCGATCTCCGTCGAGACCGTCATTCTCATCGCTCCGAACAAGTTCAGCGGAAGCATGACAGCGCCGGAAGCAGCCGATGCGATTACCGGCATACACCGGGTACTGCCTGCAAACCGGCTTCCTATCGCCACTGTCGCCGACGGCGGCGAGGGCACTGTCGATGAGTTCATGCACGCCCGCGGCGAGCGTCGACTCGCGCAGGTGCGCGGCCCGCTCGGCACGGAGAGACTCTCGCCGCGTACGGTCTACGTCGGCGCAGCGCACTGGTCGAGGCGTCGGAGGCGGTCAGCCTGCGACTGGTCGATCCTTCGGCACGCGGAGTCGCCCTCGACCGACGTGACCGTAGCCCTCGGCGGCACGGCCACCAGCGACGGCGGCATCGGCATGACCGCCGCCCTCGGCATTGAACTGATCGGGCGTGACGGCTCTCTATTCGACGACACACAGTCCGACCTGCTCGAGGTCGCCCGAATCCGCGCCACCGAAGCCACCGCTCCGCGAGATGTCGAAGTGATCGAGGCGCGCGCCTGCGCACGCAGACACGCACGGGTGCCGAGCCTGTACTGGACTTGCTCGGAATCGACGGACTGCCGAGGGAGGCCGATCCGGTCGTCACCGGCGAAGGGTCGCCGGACGCGCAGACCCTCTCGGGCATGGCCCCCGCAGAGGTGGCGCGACGCGCGCACCTCAGGCGACTGCCCGTCTTCGCGGTCGGCGGAATCGCCGAACCGGCGTCAGGGCGGTCGCTGGCCTCTTCCCCACGATCCACCAACTGCATGCCCTGACGCGAGACGGCGAGGACTCGTTCCGCGATGCGATGATCCCCGCCCGGCGCGCCAGGGTGCTCATCGCCGAGATATTGCCGCCGGGCGAGCGACGGCGAGCCTGGTGCCGTGACTCCGAAAGCGCCGCGCACTTAGCCCGGGGGTGCACGTGCGAGGCGCTCCTGCACCGCGAGGCGTCAGTCGGCAAACGTGTCGTCGTCGAGGAATTCCTGGGTGAGCTTCGCGAACAGGTCGGGGTACTGGAAGAGGAACGCGTGACCCGAGCGGCTGAACAGCGTCATGACGGCGTTCGGGAGCTTGCGCACCATCTCGAACGACTGCACTGAGTCCTCCATGATGTCGTGCGAGCCGTTGGCCACAAAGGTCGGCTTGGTCAACTCCTCCAGTCTGTTCCAAGCGGAGTTCTCACCGGCGTTCCATGCGTCGATCGCGATCGCCTGGTTGCGCCACGACGATTCCTTGGTGAACCTCACCTCACCGGATTCGTGGTGGTAAAACCGCTCGGTCGCTTCCCGACCGACGCGGCGACCGTCTTCGTCGTCGGGATAGAATAGAAGCAACGTCTCCTCCAGCAGCGGCGCGACCTTCGGCCGGATCTCGAGCGACCTCGGGTCCTCGGGCGGGCGGATGCTGGGCTCGCCCGGTCCGGAGCCGGCGACGACGATGCGCCGTACGAGCTCGGGGTGGTTCAGCGCGACCATCTGCGTGACGAATCCGCCCATCGACCAGCCCAGCAGGTCGACGGTGGCAAATCCCGCCGCGCGCAGGAAGTCCGCCACGCCGTCGGCCATCGCTGCGGCGTTGTCGGGCGCGTCTCCTGTCGAGTAGCCGACACCGACGTTGTCGACGGCGATCACGTGGCGGTCGGCCGACAGCAGGTCGAGCAGCTTCGGATCCCAGTCATCGAGCGTGCCGCGATAGCGGTGGAGGAGGACGAGGGGCACCCCCGTGCGCGGCCCGAACTGCCGGTATCCGTATCGGGCCTGTTCGCCGTCGACGTACTCGACGTCGACTGTTTCTGAGATGTAGGTTGCCACGTTCAAACTCCTCCTCGAGTGGATGACCGAGTGGATTTGCTATTCATACCCAGTCGTTCGTTGACCATAAGCGGCTGAAGGGGCGCCCGTCAAGCGCACGGTCATCGGCGAGGGCGAGGTGCTGCCGAGTCCGCTCAAAATTGGCCCTTGGCGCCGATCGACTTCTGCCCTATAGTGAGTCCGCAAGTCCAACCCACTCGCCGGAATCAACCCGTCGAATGGTCCCTGAACGTCAACGTCGACGAGAGACAGGCATGACCAGCGACACGCTCACGCCCGCACTGCACCTCACAGGCATCCAGAAGTCCTACGGCGCCACCCGCGCACTCCGCAACGGAAACCTCACCGTCTACCCCGGCGAAATCCACGCGATCGTCGGCGAGAACGGCGCCGGCAAGTCCACCATGATGGACATCATCTCGGGGGCGGTGGCACCCGATGGCGGCACGATCCTCATCGACGGTCGAGAGGTGTCATTCCCCGGTCCCCGTGACGCGACTTTCTCAGGGATAGCGATCGTCCACCAGGAACTGGCGCTGTGTCCTGACGTCTCGGTCGCCGAGAACGTCTTCCTCGACGACATCCCCACCCGGGGAGGATTCGTGCGCTTCGCGGAGATCAATCGGCGCACGCGCGAGCTCCTCGCCCCTTTTCGCGCCCAGATCAGCCCGCGGGCCCGCACCGGCGACCTGCCACTGGCCGACCAGCAGGTCGTCGAGATCGCCCACGCGTTGGCGCACGACTGCCGGGTTGTTATCTTCGACGAGCCGACGTCGAGTCTGACAGAGCCCGAGACCGTGGTCCTGCACGCTCTGATCCGCGATCTCAGTCGCCGCGGCATCGCCTCGATCTACATCAGCCACCGACTGAGCGAGGTGTTCGATCTCGCCGACCGGGTCACGGTCATGCGTGACGGATCATGGGTCACCACCATCTCCGTAGCGGAGACCTCTCCCGACGCCCTGGTGGAGCGGATGGTCGGGCGTTCCGTCGACCACCTCTATCCACCGAAGGCGCTCACCGCCGGCGACGAGGTGCTGACCGTCGAGAACCTCTCCGGCGCGAGGTTCGACGACGTGTCCTTCACCGTTCGCTCGGGCGAGATCCTTGGCGTGAGCGGACTCATCGGCTCAGGGCGCACCGAGCTCATGCGCGGCGTGGCGGGCATTGACAAGCGCAGCGGCACCGTAACACTCGCGGGGCGTACGGTCGCCGGCTCCTTCCGGGCATCCATCCGCTCCGGGCTGTCGTACATGTCGGAGGACAGGAAAGAAGACGGCCTCTTCCTCAACCTGTCGATCCAGAACAACGTGATCGTGACGATCCTCGATCAGGTCTCCCGCCTCGGGCTCATCGGCGGGGGCGGCGCCCGAAAGCGCGCGCTGAAGGCCACCCAGCAGTTGGGCACAAAGATGGCCGATCCCGACGAGCCGATCTCGGCGCTCAGCGGCGGCAACCAGCAGAAGACGATGATTGCGAAATGGCTCGTCGCCGGCCCCAAGGTGCTGATCCTCGACGAGCCCACCCGCGGAATCGATGTCGGCGCGAAGTTCGAGATTCACAAGCATCTGCGGAGCCTCGCCGCGGGCGGGATGGCTCTGGTCATCATCTCCAGCGACCTCGAAGAGGTCATCGGCCTGAGCGATCGCATCCTCGTGATGCGTGAAGGTCGGCTTGCCGGAACCCTCGACGGAGAAATCGACGAGGCCGACGTGATCTCGCTGGCCGCCGGTGCCGCTGGCGCCACCCCCCGCACGACCGATTCCAAGGAGTGACATGGCCATTTCCACCGTTCCCCCGCAGGCGGCTCCAGCGGGCACCGTCGTCGAGCCGCAGAGCCCGCGTCGCATCATCCGCCGCCTCTTTGGCCGGAACGAGATTCCGGTCCTGGCGATCATCATCGTGATCATCGTCGCGATGTCGATCACCTCGCCGGCCTTCCTGACCGCCACCAACCTCACCACGCTGCTCATCGGGCTCTCCGCGCAGGGGATCGTCGTGGTGGGCATGACGATCGTGCTTGCGTCGGGGGGCATCGACCTGTCGGTCGGTACGGTGCTTGGGCTCAGTGCGGTCGTCACGGCGATGGCCTACACCGCCGGGGTCAACATCTGGCTCGCCGCCCTCGGCGGACTGCTCGCGGGCGGGTTTGTCGGTCTCGTCAACGGCCTCCTCATCAGCCAGCTCAAGATCGATCCGCTGATCGCCACGCTCGGTACCCTCACGGTCGGCGGCGGAACAATCTACGTCCTCACCAACGGCGCGCAGATTTCCGTCATCTCGTCCCCGGCGGGGTTCCTCAACCTCGGTGTCGGACGCATCTTCGGAGTCCTTCCGATCATCGTCGTGCTCTTCGTCGTCGTGGCGGTCATTGCCGACATCCTGATGCGTCGTTCGGCGGCGCTGCGGCGCGTGATCTACGTCGGCAGCAACCAGAAGGCCGCCCGGCTGTCGGGAATCTCCGTCACGCGGGTGCAAATCGCCGTGTATATCACGGCCTCCGTACTGGCCGCCCTCGCCGGCGTGCTGTCGCTCGCCCGCTTCGGCGTGGCCACGCCTCAGATGGGCGTCGGCATCGAACTGCAGGTGATCGCCGCGGCCGTGATCGGCGGAGCAGCCATCGGCGGCGGATCCGGGTCCATCCTCGGGTCCGTCCTGGGCGTCGTGCTGCTGAGCCTCATCAACAATTCGCTCGTGCTCCTCGGGGTGTCCGTGAACTGGCAGAACGTCGTCTTCGGCGCCATCCTCCTCCTCGCGGTCTCCATCGATCAGCTCTCCCGTCGTCGCCGCACCACCCGTCTGGCGTCCCGCAAACCGGAAGCAGTCGGGCCTGCCCAGGCCTCGCGCTGACTCACCGGCCACATCTACAAAGGAGTACACAGTGCCTCGCAAAAAGTTCCTGCGCTCGGCCATGGCAGCCACCGCAGCCCTGGCCATCGTCGGCCTGATCTCAGCCTGCACGGGTGGAGACACCTCGAACACGGCCTCCGGAGACTCGGAGAATCCTTGGGTCGGTGACAAGTCGGAGGTGTATCAACTGATCGATTTCGCCCCCAGTTACACGTTCTTTGTAGATGTCTACGCCGGGTTCCAAGCCGCGGCCGATCAGCTCGGCGTATCGGTCGAGCACGGCGGAGGACAGCAACTCGACGTCGGCGTGCAGGTCACCGCCTTCGAGCAGATGGCGGCGAAGAACCCCGCTGGCATAGCCGTGTCGCCGTTCGACGCTCAGGCCTTCACCGGTCCGATCAACACGGCGATCGAAGCAGGGGTGCCGGTCGTCACGTTCGACTCCGATGCGCCCGACAGCAACCGCTCCACCTACATCGGCACCGATTCCTATGCCGGTGGCGTCGCGGCGGCCGACGCTCTCGCGCAGTTCTACCCCGATGGCGCGAACATCGGTATTGTCACCCTCGTCGGGTCCACGAACTTCGAGACGCGGTTCCGCGGCATGCAGGACAAGATCGCCAGCGACTACCCCAACCTCAAAGTCGTCGCGACGGCCAATGGGGGGCCCGACGCGAACTCGTCCGCTGCCGCGACGCAGAGCATGCTGCAAGCGAACCCTGACATCGACGTCATCGTTGCCGGCACGACCTCGTTCCTCGTCGGAGCGCTGCAGGCGGTCAAGGAAGCCGACCTGTCCATCAAGGTCAACACGTTCGACGGGGTCGAGCCGACAATCGACTCGATCCGCTCGGGTGTGACCGACTTCGCCATCTCGCAGGCGCCGTGGAGCATGGGGTACTGGTCGCTCATCAACCTCTATGCGCTCAAACACGACCTGGTGAATCCCTTCCCCAACGGCGGGGACTTCGGCATCTCGCCTCTTCCCGAGTTCACCAACACCGGCATCCAGACGATCACGAAGGACAACCTGGACGCTTTCGAGTGACCCCTCAGCGCGCCGGGCACAGCCTGTGTCCGGCGCGCGCCACCGTGTCGAGCAATGAAAGGCATCACCCATGAGCACCACATCCTCCCTTACCCGCGTCGCCCTCGTGACGGGGGCCGGCCAGGGAATCGGCCGCGGCATCGCCCTGCGCCTCGCGACGGACGGCTTCGATGTCGCGGTCAATGACATCGCCCGCTCGGCCGACAAAGCCGAGGCGGTCCGTGACGAGATCCGCGCCACGGGACGTCGAGCAATCGCAGTCGTCGCCGACGTGAGCGACACCGACGAGGTCGCGGCGATGGTGGCCACCACGGTCACCGAGCTCGGCAGGCTTGATGTCGCCGTGGCCAACGCCGGCATCGCGCAGGCCCAACTCCTTCTCGACACCACCGTGCAGGAATGGGATCGGATGTTCGCGATCAATGTGCGCGGCGTGTTCCTTACCTGGCAGGCGGCGGCCCGCCAGTTCATCGCTCAAGGGAGAGGAGGCAAGCTGGTCGCGGCCGGGTCCAACGCTTCCCACCGCGCGGCCGGTTTTCTTCCCGCGTACTCCGCGGCGAAGTTCGCCGTACGCGGCTTGACGCAGGCGGCTGCCATGCAATGGGCAGAACACGGCATCACCGCGAATTCCTACGCGCCGGGAGTGGTCAACACTCCGCTGTGGGCCGGCGACCCCGAAGGCTTTGCGCGCGAAGCCGCGAAGATCCCCCTCGGGCGTGTTCAGGAACCAGCGGATGTCGCGGCGCTGGTGTCCTACTTCGCCTCTCCGGACTCCGACTACATGACAGGTCAGACCGTCATCATGGACGGTGGTCTGACATACAACTAATCGCGCGCGCCCTTCGGCGCCGGGAGAGACTAACCTGTTGCCATGAGGAGTCCGCGCGTTTCAAACCCACGTCTGTGCTCGATCAACGATGCAATGGCGATTCTCGGACGCAAATGGGTCGTCGTCATTCTTCGAGAGCTTCTCTTGAGTGAGACGACCCGATTCGACGACATCGTCTACGAGACTGGCATCCCACGCGACATCCTCAGCGGTCGTCTGCGCGATCTGGAGGAGATCGGCCTGCTGATGAGGGAGCAGTACTCCGAGCACCCCCCGCGCTACGAGTATCGCCTCACCGAGCAGGGCAAAGATCTGTACGGCGTCGTGCAGTCGATCCGCGCGTGGGGAGACAAGCACCTACGCGCCGATCCGGAGTTCGTGTCGGAGTTCGTTCACGACTGCGGCGAGGTGTTTCACGCGCTGATCGTGTGCTCTGAGTGTGGCCGTGAATTGAAAGCGGGCGACTCACGCGTCGACAACTCGTTCCATCGATCGGACGCGCTCGCGCACTGACGGCTCCAAATCGTGAACGCCGCGCGCGGGCGATTTCGCCAGGGCACGGTCACGGCCGGCCTGGTTGCCCTTCTTGGTCTCGAGGTGGCGGTCCCGCCTACTCGAGACGGTTCAGCTCGAACAGGCGCCCACACGTCGAATGATCTCGGGACCGCTCGCGTGACAATCGCGGATCTCCTGTCGCACGACCAGATGGAGCCTGGGCACCTCGAGCGTGGGGGGCCGCGAGTTGACCTCCGAACGCGGCCGCCTCGGTCACCGCCCCCGAGCAGATCCGCGCCAGGATACCCGGGCCCACACCGACAACAAGCGATCCCGGCGTTCGCTCGCGCCCGTCCGGCACTGGAGGAGACCTGGTCAGCCGGATGGTACTTTCCCTCGCTGAATTCGCTGGCGTGGAGGTAACAGCACCTCACCGCCCAACCGGCGGCGCTCGACGTCGAGCTCAAGCAACTCGCGGCCCCACGCAAACCCCGCTCTCTACCAGGTCAAGGTCATTGGAACGGTCGCCGGCTCAAGTCAGAAGCCTCCTTTGCAGCGCTCTCCGGCACCAACCTGATCCCCGCCAGCGGCAAGCTCACCGCCTACGAAACCTGGCTCAACCCGACGCCTTGACAGCATAGGAGCATCAGCACACGCAAAGTATGGTCAGCACCGGGCTGGTGTCCGCATCCGTCGACGTACCCCACGCACTCGATCAACCCGCTGCCCGTACCGCCCCGGCCGCTACGATTCGATCGGTTCGGGCGCGCCATCCTTACCTTGCCAGCTTGGGCATCGGACTTCTCCGCCTCCACCTCACCAGATCGGCATGCGGAACCGCGTTTACCACCTGCCAACCGCGGAGTGTCTGTGCAAGCAGCCATTGGGGGGAGACTTCGAACAGAGCCTTCCCTCCACGTGGTGAATCGGGTCAACGCACCTTCAAACGACCGCGGCTTCGCGTGCCGCGTGAGCGAGTACGGAGAACAGGTGCGCAATGTGCGCCGCCATGTCAATGTCGGGGTCGTACAGCCAGCGAAGCTGCAGGCCGTCCTGAACGGCTGCCAGGATCACGGCGAAAATCTCGGGATTCAGAGATTCGGGCAGCCGGTCCGCGGCCTGCATGCTGGAGAGAAGGGCAGCTGATGCCTCACGGTTGCGGTCGTAGCGATCGCGGAAGAACTCGTGCGCCGGGTTGGTCTCGTTCGTGGCCTCCGCCGACAGCCGAGTGAACAGCTGCACCAATCCGGGAACCTTCGCGTTGTCGCGGATGAAGCCAGTGATGAGGTCCGCGCCGTCCACGTCCGGATTGCCCTGCTCGCGCATCCATTTGTCGGTGGCGAGTTCGTCACGGCGGCGGAGCACTTCCACGAACAGGTCTTCCTTTTTGCGGAAATGGTGCAGCAGCCCGGCCTTGCTCAGGTGCGCGGCGTCGGCGACCTCCGTGATTGTCGCGCCGTTGTACCCGCGCTCGGCGACCACCTGAAGCGCGACCTCGACGAGCTCCTGCTGCTTCGCGGCGCCTTTCGGATACTTGGTGGCGGGTTGCATGACCCGATGGTAACGGACACATCGGAAGAAACCGACCGTAGTGTTGGAATTTTCCTTCGAAGCGCTTGTCCTGCGAAACCGACCCGTGTACGGTATCTCCAGATACCGACCCGTTTCTGGTTTTATCGACAAGGGAGTCTTGGCAATGGAGCCCACCCAGCAGCCTCACGAGCCGCACCCGACCGATCCTCAGGCCGTCAAGGCGCAGCCGAGCATCGCTCTGACCAACACGATCCCCGCGAACATGGCCGACGCGGCGGGAAAGACACGCCTGAAGTCGTCCAAGGAGAAGTTGCCGCGCAACCTCCGTCGACTGTTCGGGTGGATCTTCTTCATCGCGCTCGTCCCGAACATCGCGTACGGGTTCACCGGGTTCATGTCCGCGGTGCAGGCGCAACAGATCGACCCCGAAGGCAAGGTGCAGGCACTCGCGGTGATCTCCGCGATGGCGGCTTTCGCGGCCATGCTCGCACAGCCGATTGTCGGTGTGCTGTCTGACCGCACGCGCGGTCGGTTCGGATCCCGGCGCCCGTGGATCCTGTTCGGTGGCCTGCTGGGCGCGACCGCGCTGATCACCGCCGGTCTCGCCCCCTCGATCGCGTGGCTGACTGTTGCGGTGGTATTCGTGCAGTTCGGCTACAACGCCATGCAAGGGCCCTTGTCCGCCATTCTCCCCGACCGTGTGCCGACCCGGTTCCGTGGCCGCTACTCCACCCTCGCCGGCCTGGGAGGCCTGATGGGCAGCGTCCTGGGCAGCGTCGTCGCCTCGCTCCTGACCGGCAACATCGCACTCGGCTACGCCTGCTTCGCCGGAGTGCTGCTCCTGATCGTGGTGCTGTTCATCGTGAGTGTTCCCGAGGCCGACAACCGGGGCGTAGAACGACCAGCGTTCTCCCTCCTGGCGTTCCTGAAGGCCTTCTGGGTCAACCCCGTCCGGTATCCCGACTTCTTCTGGGGCTTCACCGGGCGCTTCCTTATCTTCGGCGCCAACGCCCTGCCTTCCACCTACGGGCTGTACATCCTGCAGGACTACATCGGGCTGCCACTACAGCAGGCCATCCAGCTCGCCCCACTGGTAGGGCTAGTCACAGTCCCCTTCATCCTGATCTCGACCGTAATTGCCGGGCCACTTTCGGACCGCATCGGGCGTCGCAAGCCCATTGTGCTTGTCGCCGGGCTGATCATCGCCGCCTCCGCAGTCATCCCGCTGATCTTCCCCACCGTGCCAGGACTCCTGGCTGCTGGCGCCCTGATCGGTATCGGCTTCGGTGCGTTTATCTCCGTGGACCAGGCGTTGATGAGCCAGATCCTCCCCGACAAGGAGAAGTACGGCACCGACCTCGGTGTGCTGAACATCGCCGCCACATTGCCCCAAGTCCTCGGACCGGCCGCCGCCGGAGCGATCATCATCATCTTCGGCACCTACGGGGCGCTCTACGCAGCGGTAGCGATCATCGGCCTCATCGGCGCCCTCGCCGTGATCCCCATCAAGGGCGTCCGCTGACCATAGCCCACCGGCCCCCGCACGGCGCAGTTCTCCATGTCGGGAGAGCGGAGCGACGCTATTGGTGGGATGCCGACGACACAGTTAGCCGATGCTGCTAACTGACTGCGACGCTAAGAGGCTCATCGATTCGTTGTCATCGAGATGGCCGTTCTGGCATCGGACGATAACGTGCCGCTCGGCACCGCACCAGCACAGAGGCGGATCGACGAGTGTCATTTCTGCCGTCGCCTGATGGCGTTTTCCCCAGTCGTACAGGGCGACGAGCGTGGGCGCGAGCTCCCGCCCCGCGTCCGTCAGCACGTAGCGGTGACGAGTCCGCTCACCGGGAACGTGGTGCTCCTCGGTCCTGAGCACTCCGCAGTCGCAGAGCAGCCTGAGCCGCGCCGCAAGGAGGTTCTTGGGGCAGCCGAGGGCGGCGTGAAACTCCGAGAATCGCTCCCGGCCGCGCATACTCTCCCGTACGATCAGCAACGTCCATTTCTGTCCGAGGACATCCAGGGAGAGACCGATCGGGCATGTCTCTTCCGTCGACCCTGACTTTTGCATGACGTGATCTTAGGACGGATGCGCGAGAAGTAGGGCGGGAACGGCGGCCGCGCTAGGGCAGGAGGCCACGTTTCCGGGCCGCCGCGACCGCTTCGAATCGGCTCGACGCATGGAGTTTGCGCATGGCGTCGTTCATGTAGCTCTTCACCGTCGCTTCGGTTACCCCCAACGCGCGACCGGCCGCAGCGTTTGTCCACCCGAGCGCCACGAAGCTGAGAACGTCTCTCTCGCGGTTGGTGAGAAGCACGTTCGCGCCCGCGTCCTGCTCCGACGATTCCACGTCAGTCGCGATGCCCGCTAGACGCTCCTCGACGGCGAGGAGCCGCTTGCTCGCGTGTTCGTCTTCGATGGTGCTAGCGATCAGTCTGATTTCCGCGTAAAGGTCTCGCAACTGCTCTTTCTGCGCGTCCGACAACCCCACCTTGCCGTCTCGGACGGACTGCGTGGCGGGGCGCGAAGCGGATACCGCCAGATCCTGGCCGAGCTTGCGGGCCACGCGAGTTGCCGGTTCGACCGAGACCCCTCCGAGTACGGTGGGTTCACGGAGCCCGCCGTAAAGCACCGCACGGACACGTTCGTTGTCGATAGCGGGTACCGCCAGCAGGGTGCTGATTCCCTCTGCGAGCACCGATCTGTCGTAGTCGTGCGTGATGGACCGGGAATGGGCGTAGTCGACGGTGAATCGAGGTCGTCGTTCTGCAAGCGCGAGACCGCCGAGGCCGCTGCCCGCATGAACGTCCAGCCCGCGCAGGGCGTCGTTCCTGTTTCCGACCAGGTGGGTAACCAGCACCGCGCCCCCATGGACGAACCCGCCGAATACCACCGGGAACCGAGTCATCCGCGCGAACTCGAGCAGCGACTGCTCAAGGAGCAGGTCATCATCAGGACGTGCTGGCATTGTGAGATTCATGGCGACTACTCCGCGCTGAGTACAAAACTGAAACCTTCGAACTGACCGTACCTCTGCACTTGTCCGCATGGAAGGCACGCGGCCAGATGCCGTCCGTGCGGTGGCGGCGGATGCGGACATCCGCCGCCACCGCGACCCTCAGGGAACGACGACCAGTCTCACCGGATTGTCGACCTTGTACTCGAGGTGCTCGATGGCGGTCGAGATCTCCGACAGCGGGAATCGTCCGCTGATTGACGTACTGAAGTCCAGTCGACCAAGCCCCAGCAGGCGCAGAAGGTCCGGCACCGCTGCCGGTCCGCTCGCGTAGTGGCCCCTGATTTGCTGACGGAAGAACAGCAGGATGCCCGGGACGTCCAGGGTGAACGGCTTGGAGTTCGCTCCCACCCAGATGGTCCGCCCGAACGGCGCCGACGCCGCGAGCAACTGCAGTTCGATCGAGGAAGTCCCCACGAAGTCGAACGCCACGTTCACACCTGTGCCGCCCGTCAGGCTCTTGATCTTCTCGACCGCATCCTCGGCGCACGGGTCGATCACGAAGTCTGCACCCAACCGCAGCGCACGATCTCGTGCCTCGGGGAGAGGATCCACGGCAATGATCGGAGCCGCTCCCACGAACCGCAGGATCTGGACCGCGTGGGTGCCCACCCCGCCCACACCCCACACGGCAACCGATTCGCCGGGGCGGACTGCTGCTGTCTCCGTGATCGCGGCCCAGGGCGTCGACACGGCATCAGGGACAATCGCGGCAACGTCAAACGGCAACGAGTCGGGGATCGCAACGAGCGTGGAGGCAGGCACCACGACATACTCCGCCCAGCCACCGTCGAAGTCCACTCCAACGGTGAACTCACCGCCGTCCTTGTAATGCAACAACGCGATCGCAACACGATCACCCTGCCTCCAAGTGTCCACACCCTCACCGAGCAGGTCGACTTCGCCGGCGATCTCATGCCCAAGAGTGAGGAGACCGTCTTGCCGGTGGATGCCGCGCAGTTCTCCTTTGAGCATGTGGAGGTCGGTGAGGCACACCCCGCACGCGCGGACCTTCACTCGAACCCACCCTGGCTGGGGATCGGGAATGGGGACCTCATTCACACCGAAAACTCCGGTTCCGAGGTCGAGTTGGGCTGCAAGCATTTCAGTTTCCTTTGCTGTATTTCGAGAGGACCGGGACGGTGGCAGACGCTCCACAGACGGAGTCAGCGGGAGTTCTGCCGTCGGCGTAGACGCCCCGAAAGCGAAGCCGAATTCGACAGTGTTGTCATGTGCCTGGTCACCTCCATGTGACGCCTGCCGCACGCCAGACCCGCGCCGCACGTGGCCTACCAAGAGATCACGCGATGTGCGTTGATGACCCAGCGACAACAGCCCGGGCGACTGCTGGCTTGACTGTAAAAGTGCTGAGTTCGGAAAGTCAACCACTCCGGTCCTCGCGCCTGGGGTTTCGCACTCAGTGCCCCAACTTTGGTTGGTGTGCGCATGCACGAGAGGCCGGTTTGATTGCTGAAGGGGTCACCGCCGACCTCTCGGAGGGAGCAACCATGACCGACGCGATCACGCGTTACCGTGCCGACTGGCAGCGCAGTCACCACGATCGCGACGCATTCTGGCTGCGCGCGGCCACCGACATCCACTGGTCAGCGCCTCCTCAGCGCGCGATCGACGATCGCGGATCAACGTGGACCTGGTTTCCAGATGCGAGGCTCAACGTCTCGTTCAACGCTGTAGACCGACATGTGCTCGCAGGCCGAGGCGAGGACCCTGCTCTCATCTTCGATTCCGCGATGACACGCGAATCTCGCACCATCACCTACCGCGAACTCCTTGAGAGCGTCAGCCGATTCGCTGGTGCGTTGCGTGCGCACGGTGTCAACGCCGGCGACCGTGTTGTCGTGTACATGCCGATGATTCCGGAGGCTGTCGTCGCCATGCTTGCGTGCGCTCGAATCGGAGCGGTGCACTCCGTCGTATTCGGCGGGTTTGCGGGAGCCGAGCTGGCTGCACGCATTCGTGACGCCGGGGCGACGACCGTCGTCACCGCCTCGGGCGGGCTGGAGCCGGGCAAAGTCGTCGACTACATCCCCATCCTGCAAGAAGCTCTCGACCTCAGCGGTGGCGACGTTCGGACGGTGATCGTGAAAGACCGCGCTGGATTCCCCACTGCCCTTCCATCTTCCACGGGCGCCGGTGCGCGGTGGGTTGACTGGGACAACGCGCAAGAAGATGCGCAACCCGTCGGGGTGGTCCAGGTCGCGTCGCAGCATCCGCTCTATGTCCTCTACACATCAGGCACCACTGGTAACCCGAAAGGCATCGTGCGCGACAGCGGCGGCTACGCAGTCGCCCTGACTTGGTCGATGCGGAACATCTACGGAATCGGGCCGGGCGATGTGTTTTGGGCGGCAAGCGACGTGGGGTGGGTGGTCGGGCACTCCTACATCGTTTACGGGCCGCTGCTGGCCGGCGCGACCAGCGTGATGTACGAGGGCAAACCGGTCGGAACCCCCGACGCGGGCGCATTCTGGCGGGTGATCGCCGAGAACAAAGTGTCAGTGCTGTTCACCGCACCCACAGCCATTCGCGCCATCCACCGCGTTGACCCAGAACTCGACCTGCTGGAACAGTACGACACCACATCGCTACGAGCGCTCTTCCTCGCCGGAGAGCGCCTCGACCCGGAAACCTACCATTGGATCGGCGAGGGTCTCCAGGTACCGGTCGTCGATCATTGGTGGCAGACGGAGACAGGGTGGGCGATCGCGGCCAACCCGCTCGGGTTCGGGGCGGTGCCTCCCAAAGCGGGGTCCAGCAGCATGCCGATGGTCGGCTACGACGTCCTCATCCTGGACAGCAAAGGACGCCCCGTCCCCACTGGCAAGGAGGGAAACATCGTCATCAGGCTGCCTCTTCCACCCGGCAGCACGAACGAGGTGTGGGGAGACCGCAGACGATTCGAGGATGCTTATCTGTCCGCGTTTCCGGGCTTTTACGCAACAGGCGACTCCGGATATCTGGACTCGGATGGCTACCTTTTCGTGATGGGCCGGACGGACGACGTCATCAATGTTGCGGGTCACAGACTGTCGACTGGGGCTTTGGAGGAAGTCATCGCCTTGCACCAAGACGTCGCAGAATGTGCGGTGGTGGGAATCCGGGACGCACTGAAAGGGCAGCGCGCGATGGCTTTCGTCACCCTCAAGGTGGGGGTGGCAACACCCGAGCAGCAACTTCACACACAGCTCGTTGAGCTGGTGCGCACGCGAATAGGCCCCGTGGCCGCGTTCCGCGATGTGCTCGTCCTGGATCGCCTTCCCAAGACCCGGTCAGGCAAGATCCTGCGGCGCACAATGCGGCAGATCATCGACGGTGAGCCATTCAAGACTCCGGCGACCATCGAGGACGTCACCGTGCTAGATGCAATCATCGCGTCGCGGTCCGTTTCAATAGCGACCTGACCCGAGTCTCTACCGCTGCATGGGAGCCCGCGCCCGGTTCCTCATCGGCGAGCACAGTGGCCCTGCCTTTCGGGATGGCGACACAAGACAGGTGTCGACGTGTGGGGAGCATCGGGATGCCCAGTACGGTCATAAGGGGGAGGTGGCTGCGCTTGGGGTCCACAACGGGAACGCGTCAGCTGAACAGATGAGCACTCCGGACACTGCTGCGGACCGCGGGGAACTGGCATCGGACGACTAGGTACCAGACGAGTCGCTTCGCGGTGCCGGGAAGAACCCGATCGCCGACAGCCAGGACCTCCTCCATCACCGGGTCATTGCCCGGAAGGTCGCTGAGCTCGCGAAATCAGCGAACGGCAAGGTGAACATCGCCCTGTTCGGCCCGTGGGGCGCGGGAAAGAGCAGCTTCAACGAATTGCTCAAGGAAGAGCTGAAGGTCATCGACCCCAAAGCCCGCCACATCACCTTCGACGCATGGAAGAACGCCGGCGAAGGGTTCCGCACAAATTTCCTCAGCGAACTCGCGCGTCCGATATCCAAACCCCGATGACATGATCTCCGATCAACTGTTCGAGGCCGCAACGAAAGTCACGCTCCCGTTCGCAACGTGTACAGAGGTGACCACGGCGGGTGGCGGGTGGCCGGTTTCGGTGCGCTGCTGCTGGTAACACTGTTCCTTCTCCTCCCGCTCGGCTGGACAGTGATCGGACACCTGTTCGAGCCCGTGGCGGACTTCATAGCCAGTGGGGGAAGAACGTCGTAGCGTGGTCCGGGTTTGCGGCGAGCTCCACATTCCTGCTCGTCGTCATCGCGGGTCTGCTGGAAGTGTCGACGGTGACCGTCTCCAGGTCCACCCCCAGTCACGTCGCACAGTTCAGCGTCCTGTTCGACAAACTCCATAACACCGACTCCAAGCGCCGCTATGTGATCTTCATCGACGATCTGGATCGGTGCGGGAAAAAGGACATGGTGGCCACCCTCGAGCGCCTTCGGACCTTCCTCGGCCACGACCGGTGCGTGTTCGTGGTCGCATTTGACCGTGATGCGATCGCAACCACCATCGCTGAGCAGATGCAGCACTCCGTCCCGACCCAGGCGCGTTCACGGTACTACCGGACAAGTGCTCCTTCTTTATGCTGGGCGCCTACCGCATACCGGTCATCGGAGTGCGTCCCGTCAGGGTCACGTCCCTGTCCCTGTCCACGTCCACGTTGAGGAATGGGCCCCCGACCACGTCGCCCGGGGGCGATTCGGCGGTGGCCCGCGGCGCTTGGGTGTGGGTGGTGGTCCAGCGCCATGCGTGCGGGCAAGTTCGCGCCCCAACTTTGGTAGGTGGGCGAGTATCGGCTCCCGGCTGTTGGATATCCACCAGCTCCCACCCCACCGTCGGTGAAGACGATCGGGCAGCGAGTTCCAGCTACCACCATCGCAAGAGACAGAGAGGTCTCCACACCATGATTGCGACTCCGCCAACGCCTGCTGCCCGCCGGACTCCGAACCGCCGGTGGCTGGTCTTCACCGCCATGCTGGCGCTCATCTTCGGGGCTGGGACGTTGAATGTGCTGTTCAACGTCGCCGCCGTGCCCATGATTGACGAGTTCGGATAGACGCTTGCTGATTTCACCAACGGGGCGTCGTTTGCCACGGTGGCGGCGGGCGTGAGCGCCTTCGCGATCGGCATCCTGGTTTCCCGCTACGGGCCCCGGATCCCCACCGTGCCCGTCTCCTTGGCGTTCGGGGGTGCAGTGATCCTGCTGGCCAGCGCGAACGGCAGCGTGGGGTACTGGTACTTCCTCTGCATCCTCCTGGGAGCTGTCGCGGGGGCATCAACGCCTGTAGCCCATGTCACCGTCGTGACCGCATGGTTCTCCGACCGACGCGGGCTTGCCCTCGGACTTCTGGCCGTCGGGTCCGCCCTGGGCACCATCCTCATGCCTCCGATCGCCACGGCGATCGAGACGACCTACGGGTGGCGTTCCGTGTACATCGCGGTCGGCGTCCTATGCGTGGTCATTCCCCCGGCGGTGTACGCGTTCGTGACCCGGTTGCCAGCCGGAACTGCAATGCGACGCTCGGACGGCGGCGACGGAGCGGGCACCTCCAGCATCCGGCCTTTGACCAGCCAGCGACAGTTCTGGCTCCTGATGGGCGGGATCTTGCTGGTGTCAACGGCACTGTTCGGTCTGCTCAGCCAGGTGTTCCCCATCGCGGCCGGACATGGCTACTCCCCCGAGACGGCCGCGCTGATGCTGTCATCTCTGGCAGTGAGCTCCTTGCTCGTTCACGGTGTCGTCGGGTTCCTGCTGGACCGGCTCTACGCCCCCGGTATTGCCGCCGTCCTCTTCGTTCTCGGCGGGGTTGGGACAGTACTGCTGTTCACGGCCACGACACTGCCGCTGTCCCTTCTGGGCGCGGTCCTGGTCGGAGTGGCCTTCGGGGCAGAGAGAGACGTCGCGTCCTACATCGTCAGCCGATTCTTCCCCCTCAGCGCCTACTCCCGAGTGGGCGGTCTGGTGTTTTTCATGCTCACCATCGGCGGCGCGATCGGCATCTTCTTGATCGGACAGCTGTACGTCGCGACCGGCGGATACGACGTACCGATGGTGGTCCTGGTCTGCCTCGTCGGGGCAGGCGTGGGGTGCTTCCTCGGGTTCGGTCGCTACACCTACCGTCTGGACGGCAGCCCGGTGAGCCGACGCGTTGACACGGCGCCGGCACCAACCAAAGTTGGGCTTTGATCGCCCACCCCCCCTTGCTCAGTTGATTTTCTGTACTCAGCGTCCGTAGGGTCGCACCACCGTCGCGAAAGTCGCGACCCGTCACAGAGAGGTGGCTCCCATGTCATCCGCACCCGCCCCACAGCTCAGCGCAGAAGCGCTCCAGTTCGAGCAGTTCCTCGCCGCCAGCGCAGACACCCCGTCAGAGATCGATGTGCTCCGTGCTCTGTCCGAACGGCTTCACCATGCCGCCACCGAACCGGAAAAGGTCACATACCGCGACGTGAACGCGAACGGAGTGCCCGCACTATGGGTACAGCCCGAACGTGCTGACACTTCGTTCGTGCTGCTCCACGCTCACGCTGGAGGAAGCGTGACAACATCGGCCGCTGTGGACCGCAAACTCGCCGGCCACATCGCCTCGGCCGTGGGAGTGCCGGCGCTCGTCGTCGATTTCCGCCGGGCACCCGAGCACAAGTACCCCGCTCAGCTGGACGATGTCGAGGCGGCGTTTGACTGGCTGGTAGCCGAGGGATACGCACCGTCGAACATCATCACTATCGGTCACTCTGTCGGCGGGTTTCTCGCGATCGCAGTTGCATTGCGGTTGCGGGACACCGGAAAGGCACTCCCCGGTGCGATCGTGTCCATCTCACCATGGGCTGACCTAACGATCACGAACGCGGCCATCGAGGCGAATGCGGCCACCGACAAGCTGCTGAGCCGCACCGTGCTCGAGTTCTTCCGCGACGCCTGGATCGGTGGCACGCAGATCGACGCGGACGACGCGCGAATCAACCTGAACCGTGCCGACCTGTCCGCCCTGCCCCCCACTCTGGTCTCCTGGGGCACCTACGAAGTCCTCGCCGGCGAGGACGCCGAACTTGCCGAGCGCCTCGAAGCCGCAGACGTGGTCACCGAGGCACTGCCGGTCGAAGGCGGCCAGCACTCCTACGTCTGGGCGGCCGGAAGAGTGCCCGAAACCGACCAGGCAATCTCACAGATCGGCGAGTGGGTCCGCTCCACGCTCCCGATCGAGTCGCGCTGACCTCATGCCCACCAATGCCGCGGAGCCCGCCCAGACACACACCAGCGACTTCGACTGGGTAGTCATCGGTTCCGGTTTCGGCGGCAGTGTCGCAGCGCTCCGCCTGACAGAGAAGGGCTACCGGGTCGCAGTCTTCGAGCGAGGACGACGATACGAAGACGATCAGCTGCCCCGTTCCGCCTCCGACCGGGAGCGATACACGTGGAATCCCTCCAAAGGGCGCTACGGAATCATGCGACCCACCCTGTTCAAGCATGTCGTCAGTGCGGCGCAGACCGGTGTCGGAGGCGGAAGCCTCATGTACGGCGGTGTTCTCTTCCGCGCCCGGGAGGCGTTCTACGACGACCCGCAGTGGCGCCGGCTCGGCTCCTGGGCGCGCACGCTCAGCCCGCACTACGCCGCCGCGGAGCGAATGCTGGGAGTGAGGACGGCACCATGGGAGTCAGCCACGATGGCGTTGACGAAGAAGGTAGCGCACCAGTTCGGTACGCCCGACTCGTACTCCCTGTCCCCTACCGGTGTGTTCTTCGGCGAGCCTGGCAAGACCGTACCGGACCCCTATTTCGGCGGAGAGGGACCCGACCGCACCGGCTGCCGTCGCTGCGGCGAATGCATGATCGGCTGCCGCACCGGGGCGGCGAATCGTCTCACTAAGAACTATCTCTGGTTCGCCGAGAAGGGCGGTGCGCGTGTCATCGCCGAGCAGGAAGTCGTCGATGTGGTGCCCCTGGGTGCGCTCGACGGCGGCGACGGATACAAGATCACCACGGAAGCGCGAAGCGCGGGACGTAACGGGGTCCGGTCCACGTTCACCACCAACGGTGTTGTGTTCGCCGCTGGTGCCATCGGCACCAATGAACTCCTTGCCGACTGCAAACACCGTGGGTCGCTGTCACGCGTGAGCGACCGGCTCGGTCATCTGGTGCGCACCAATAGCGAGACCGTGCTGAGCGTTCTCTTCCCCGAGGACATCGACACGTGGCGCGACGTCACCGCCAGCAGTCGGGTGATCCTCGACCAGGATGCACAGATCGAGTTCCTCACCCTCGGGCCGAACGCTGATGCACAGCAGCGACTTTTCACCCTGCTCACCGGTCCGGGAAACCAGCCGCAGCGAATTGCCCGCTGGATCGGAAACGCCCTGCGGCAACCGCGAAAACTGTGGGCGATTCGACCACAGAGCGGCTGGAGCACCCGCACGCTGCAAATCCTCGTGATGCAACCACGCGACAACGCGCTCCGCCTGGCCGCCAAGAAACGGCGGGGAGGCGGTTTCCGCCTGACCAGCGCCGTTGACCCCACCCGCCCCGCCCCCACCTATCTGGAAATAGGACACCGGGTGGCGGCGTGGGTGGCGGAGCAAAACGGTGGGGTGGCCCAGAGCAGCATCTTCGAAGCGTTCTTCAACATCCCGCAGACCGCGCATATGCTCGGCGGCGCTGTCATCGGCGCGGACCCGTCAACCGGGGTGATCGATCATCGGCAGCGCGTGTTCGGCTACCGAAACATGATCGTCTGCGACGCTGCAGCGCTGCCAGCAAACCCGGGCGTCAACCCTGCGCTGACCATCACCGCTCTCGCGGAGCACGCGATGTCCCATGTCCCCGCCCACGAAAGATAGGAGAGCTGCGAATGCGCGCCATCGTCGCTCACACCGAGAACCAGCCCGCCCGTCTCACAGAAAAGGATGAGCCGGAGCCGGGCGCGGGGGACGTGCTCATAGACGTGTCGTATTCCAGCGTGAACTTCAAGGACGCGATGGCTCTGACCGGCGCCGGTATCGTCCGACGATGGCCGGTAACGCTCGGCATCGATGTTGTCGGCACGGTCGCTGAGTCCTCATCGAACCGCTTCGCCGTCGGAGACCGGGTGACTCTGAATGGGGCGGGCGCGGGCGAGACCATCGACGGAGGCTACGCGGAGCGTGCACGCGTCTCATCGCAATCTCTGGTGCATATCCCCGAAGAGATTTCACTGTCCCGGGCAGCGGCGATAGGGACCGCCGGATTCACCGCAGCGATCGCCGTTCTCGCCCTCGCCGATCATGGCGTGGTTCCCAACAGCGGAGACGTGCTGGTGACGGGAGCGGCAGGTGGCGTGGGGTCCGTGGCGATCAACCTTCTGGCCCGCCGCGGCTACCGTGTGGTGGCTTCGACCGGCCGCGCCGCGGAACAGGGAGTATTCCTAACTGCCCTCGGCGCGAGCGAAGTCGTGGATCGTGCGCAATTCTCCGAACCGATCAACCGGCCGCTCCAGTCGGAACAGTGGGGCGGGGCTGTGGACTCGATCGGATCACACACGCTCGCCAACGTTCTGGCACAGACCCGCTATGGCGGAACCGTTGTCAGCAATGGCATGGCGCAAGGCATCGACCTGCCCGTCACCGTGCTGCCGTTCATTCTTCGCGGCATCACCCTGCACGGGGCGAACTCGGTGGACGCGCCACGCGAGCTCCGAGAGCGCGCTTGGGCGATGCTCGCTGACGAACTGGACCTAAACGCGCTGGACGCGCTCACTACCACCATCGGACTGGACGACACCTTTGAGGCGGCCGACGCCATTCTCAAAGGACACGTCCGAGGACGCACCGTCGTGCAGATCTCCTAATCCCCCGCGCGGCAGCGCGTCCCCGCAGGTGCGGTGCGGTTCGCGTCCCGTCCCCCTCCCAGCGACGATGCCTCGCCCTCCCTCAGCTGCGAAGCTCCGGGTACAGCGACTCGATCGGTCCGGCAAGCGATGCCTTAACGTGACCAGTCACGTCGTCGGCCACCACCTCGAACTGCCCTGCCTCGACAGCGTTGTACACCTGCGTGACCAGGTCTGCTGGCGTGAGCTTGGGTCCGGACGCGTGAGCGGCCATGGGCGTGTCGACGTAGCTCATGTGCACGCCGATCACGTGCACGCCCTGCGGAGCGAGTTCTAGACGGAGCGAGTTGGTGGCCGACCACATCGCCGCCTTCGAGGCGCTGTATGCGCCGCCGTACGCGTACCAGCTCGCGATGGAGTGAACGTCGATGAGCGCTGAGCCGGTAGCTCGAGTAAGCACGGGAGCGAACGCACGCGCGAGCAGCACCGGGCCGAAGAAGTTCGTCTCCATGTTCGCCCGCAGGTTCGTCTCGGACACCTCCAGCAGACTGGCTGTTTCAGGATTCGTTCCCGCGTTGTTGATGAGGACCGTGATGTCGGATGCCGCGCTCACTACTCGACGGATCGAATCGGAATCGGTGACGTCGAGAGCAAGTGGAACGATGCGCGGATCATTCCACTCGATCGGGGACCGTGCGGTGGCATAGACCTTCAGGGACCCGCGTGCGAGCGCCTGGTGCACGAAGTGCCGGCCGATGCCCCCGTTCGCGCCGGTCACAAGCACGGTGGCTTCATCAAGTGTCGGCATTTCGGAGGTCCTGTCTTCGGGCAGTCCGAGTGTGTGGGAGACGATGAAACCCTCGTCGGGAGCGATCATCACCGTGGCACGGTCAGATTATTCGCCGGATCGGACCAGCTGGGGGTAGAGATCTTCGAGCGGGCCGCTTAGCGCAGCCTTCAGGTGCACCGATGTGTCATCGGCGAGCACCTCGTAGTCTCCGGCTTCGGTCGCATCGAACACTGCACGCACCAGAACCGCGGGGTCGAGCTTCGGGTCCTTCGAGTGCGCGGCCATTGCCGTGTCGACGTATCCGACGTGCACCCCGACGACCTGTACGCCCGCCGGGGCGAGTTCGATGCGCAACGAGTTGGTCGCTGACCACAGTGCTGCCTTCGTGGCGCTGTAGACCCCACCCACAGCGAACCAACTCAGTGCTGAATGGATGTCGATGAGCGCCGTGTCACGCTTAGCTGACAGCACCGGCGCGAAGGCGCGTGCAAGGAACAGAGGGCCGAGGAAGTTCGTCTCGACGTTGGCACGGATCTCTTCGTCGGTGTGCGAAAGGATTCCCGGCGTGCTCGGTGATGCGCCGGCGTTGTTGATGAGGACAGTCACGTCCCGTGCCGCCTCGACCGCAGCACGGATGGAGGCGGGGTCGGTGACGTCCAGGGCGAGCGGGACCACGCGCGAGTCAGCCCAGGTGCGGGGCGACCTGGCGGTGGCATAGACCTTCGCCGCCCCGCGTGCCAGGGCTTCGTGAACGAACTGGGTGCCGATCCCGCCGTTCGCGCCGGTAATGAGGACGACAGCACCGCTGAGTGAGGTCATGGTTGCGTTTCCGCTTTTTGTCTGTGTGGCGGATAAGAGAATGAGGGGGCAATCCCGGTGCCGACCAGCTGGCCAGCACACCCGAAGGCGAGCACATAGCGGTCGTGAGTCAGCCCCGCCGTGGTGAACGTGCGCGTTCCCTGCCGTGCAGCGCTCCTGGTTCGAACATTGATGACTACGCTCGGAACTGAGTATGATCGGATTCTATTCCCGGGAGGAGAGTGATGGTCAGTTCGTCTCCTGCCGTGCCGGTTCCCACGGGTCGCCGTGAGCGGAACAAGCGCGAGAAGCTCGAGCGCATCCTCGCCGCGGCCAGCGAGCTGTTCGCCGAACACGGTGTAGATGAAGTGACGACTCAGCAGATCGCGGATCGAGCTGACATCGGCTCCGGGACCCTGTTTCTCTACGCGAGGACCAAGGCTGAGCTCCTGCTGATGGTGCAGAACTCGCACTACTCCGACGCACTCCGGCGGGGGGTGGCGGCGGCAGATGCGGAATCGTCGCCACTCGATGCTGTGCTCGCCATCGTCGGGCCGATTGTGGAATGTAACCGCGCGCAAATCGACAACGGACGCACCTACCTGCGGGAGATGGTGTTCGGCGACCCCACCGAACCCCATCACGCCGAGGCGCTGAGAATCGTGACGGATGCCGAGGCGGCGATGGCACGGGCCTTCTTGTCGGAACCCGGCACGACGCCGACTCAGGCAGGGACGCTGGCCCGCACGGTGTCAGCGATCATGTTCCTCGCCATGGCCGCGAGCGTGAACACCGAGCTCAGCGTCGAGGCGATCATCGCCGACATCCGCAAACAGACAGCCCTGCTCACCCGCTGATCTAGACAGCCATTCTTCGCGCCCCGACTGCTCGCCCTTCTCAGTGAGTCAGCCACACGCTGTCCATCGCGGCCGCGCTGCGCTGGACAGTAACGACGACGCCGGGCGGTCACCACCGTGCATGCGCCGTACCGCGACACATGCGACTATCGGCACCCCTTCACAGATATAGTGAGTACACTCATAGTTGAGTGCACTCGCTCACGCACGTGGCGAGTGAGCCCCCCCCCCCCCGTTGAAGGAGTCGCCTTGCGCGCGTTCGGTTTCGATACATACACACACCCCTTGCGGGAGGTAGACATCGCCGAGCCCACGGTCGGCGACCACGACGTGCTCATCCAGGTCGCAGCCGCCGGAGTGAACCAATTGGACGAGATGATCCGGACGGGCAAATTCAAGGCGATCCTCCCCTACAAGACGCCCGTGACACTCGGTCACGATGTCGCTGGCACCGTGATCGGGGTCGGGCGCGCGGTGCGGCGTTTCACACCCGGCGATCAGGTGTACGCGCGGCCACGAGACCACCGGATCGGCACCTTCGCAGAACGGATCGCGATCGACGAATCCGATGTCGCTCACTCCCCCGCCACCGTGACACAGGCCGAAGCCGCATCGCTCCCACTGGTCGCGCTGACCGCCTGGCAGGCCCTTGTCGAAAGAGGAGCCGTGAAGGCGGGTGACAGAGTGCTGATCCACGCGGGCGCGGGCGGCGTGGGCACCATTGCCATCCAGCTCGCGAAGCACCTCGGCGCACACGTAGCGACCACCGTTTCTGGCGCGAACGCGGACTTCGCCCGCGAGTTGGGCGCGGACATCGTGATCGACTACCGCACGCAGGATTTCGAGCAGGAGCTCAGCGGCTACGATGTGGTCCTTGACTCTCTGGGTGGAGAGAACCTCGCCAGATCACTCCGAGTGCTCAAGCCCGGCGGCAAAGCGATCGGAATCTCCGGCCCGCCGACCCCCGCATTCGCGAAAAGTGCAGGCTTGAACGCACTCCTGCGTTGGGCCTTTTTCGGGCTCAGCCGCGGTGTTCGTCGACAGGCGAGGAAGCTCGGCGTCGCGTACGAGTTCCTGTTCATGCGCGCCTCCGGCGACCACCTACGCACGATCGCCGACCTTGTCGATCAGGGCAGCATCCGCCCCATCGTCGGTGCAACCTTCTCTTTCGCTCAGACGCCAGACGCCCTCGCGTCCCTCGGAAAGTCCGGATATCGCGGCAAGGCGGTGATCACCGTCCCCTGAACAGGCCTACCCATCCCGAATCAAACATCATTGACCGACCAGCAAGGACCCGCAGCCATGAACAGCATCAACGAACCGCTCATCACCTCCTACGCCCAGGCGCCGACCAAGACCCTCCAGGCTGGAGGTATCACCTTCGCGTACCGGGAACTCGGACCCAGAGAAGAGATACCCGTGGTGTTCTTCGTCCACCTTGCCGCGACCCTGGACAACTGGGATCCCCGGATCGTGGACGCGATCGCGAAAACCCGTCGAGTGATCACCTTCGACCAGCAGGGTGTTGGCGCGTCCACCGGCACGGTGCCGGCCACCATCGAGCAGGCAGCCGACGACGCCCACACCTTCATCACCAAGGGTCTCGGCTACGACAAGATCGACATCTTCTCCTTCTCCCTGGGCGGGATGATTGCACAGGACCTCATCGTCAAACACCCTACGCTGGTTAGAAAGCTCGTTCTCACCGGCACCGGTCCCCGCGGAGGAAAGAACATCGACAAGGTGGTCGGCGTCACCTACTGGGACATCCTCCGAGCCACCCTCACCAGGTCAGACCCGAAAGAGTTCCTCTTCTTCAACCGCGATAACGCCGGAAAACGCGCAGGCAAAGCGTTCGTCGAACGGCTGCAAGAGCGCACCATCGACCGCGACAAGAACGCCAGCCTGAAGGCGTTCCGCACACAATTGAAGGCCATCCAACGATACGGTCGCTCTCCATCCGCAGACCTATCCGTCATCACACAACCGACACTGATCGCCAACGGCGACAACGACCGAATGGTGCCCACCGTTCTATCCACCGACCTGCAGCAGCGGATCAAGGGCAGCGAGCTAATCATCTACCCCAACTCCGGACACGGCGGCATCTTCCAGTACTGGGAACAGTTCGCACCCGTCGCGGCAAAGTTCCTCAACGACTGAACAGAATGCAAGGAAACTGGCCGGTGACAAGCAGCCCGCGCCTGAATTTCGGTGGTCCAGACCAACGACAGATGTCGCTGCCGCGCTCACCTGCGTGTAGTTCCTGAGAGTCCTTTCGCACTACGAGGAATGAGCTCTCCACATCTGATCGGCTCCGCCGATGAAACGTCTCCCCCTCAAGCGGGCACTCGCTCGGCGATCAGCGTGCGAAGGTCTTGGGGTTGGCGGCCCGCCCTTCAGTGTTGAGCAGAACGACGACCGCATCATTGCCGACACCCAGTTGTGTGCGGCGCTCCGGGTCGGCGAGGACACGGCGAGCGCCGGCAAGTGTCGCTGCCCCGCACGGGCCAGCGTCGATGCCGAAGGCGTCGAGCGCGTTCATGGCGTCGAGCGCGTCGCGGTCTGTCACCGTCACTGAGGCGTCGAGTCCGCTGCTGAGTACCGGCCATGCGATCTCCGAGACGGTGCCGCAATTCAAGCCGGTCATCACGGTATCGCCGGTGGGCACCGGGCAGATCTGCCCGGTGTTGAGGGACGAGGTGACGGAGGCGGCGGTATCAGGTTCAACCACCATCAGTGCGGGCCTGTGTCCGTTCGTGCGGTAGTGGGCCACGACTGCCTGTGCGAATGAGCCGACTCCGGCGGGAACGACTACGAGGTCCACGCGGTCACAGCCCGCATTCTCAAGCTGTTCGTCCACTTCTGCCAGAAGCGTGTCGTACCCGGCCACGATCCACTGTGGGATGTCCCGATAGTCCTCCCAGGAGGTGTCTTGGATGAGGACAGCGTCACCACCGGACACTGCTGCCGCATGAACCACGACGGCGTCATACGGTACGGCGAGTTCAACAAGGTGCGCGCCCTCTGCTCGGATTGCGTCCTTCGCGGCTTCGGATACCTCGGTGGGGACGTAGATGGCGGCGGAGATGCCGAGCAGGTGTGCCACGCGCGCGACAGCACGACCGTGATTCCCGTCCGTCGCAGCAACCAACGACACCGTGGAACCGGCAATGCGCGCTCGAAGCTCATCGAGTGGGTAGGCCGCCGAGGGGCGACCTAATCGGGCGGAGACTGCTCGAGAGATGGCGTAGGAAGCGCCCAGGATCTTGAACGCCGGGAGCCCCAGCCGATCAGATTCGTCTTTCACGAATACTGCCCCCACTCCCAGCTCAGTAGCAAGGTCAGCGACCGGCGTCAGCGGGGTCGGCGCGTATCCTGGCAGGGAACGATGGAAGTCGTGCACGTCCACGGCAACGACTGATGTAGACCACTCTTTCGCGCCGGAATTGTGATGCCAGTCGAACGCGCTCGCGGACGAAACGGGAATCAATCGCGGTCCCTCCTATCGATGACGGGACGAGCAGCAGCGGAGGCCCGTTGATGACATCGCAGTTCTCAGGTCACTAGAGAACTCCCCCATCCTGGCGGATTTGCGGCCTGAGTCGTCGCGTCGTCCTTCTCTTTCGAGCTCGGAACGCACACACCGGGGTCAGCACCGGGGTAGAGGATCCCACGAAACGCCCGGGACGGGTCCGCGTCTCATCACCGCGGAGATCGGAGCAGACCGGTTCCTGGAATGCGGCGTCCGTCCACGCGATGTTGCCCTGGTCATATGATCGCATCGTGCCGACTGCCGCAGACTTCTTGACCTCAACAGGTTCTCGCATGCCGGCGCTACTCGGCCGCCTTCGATGGCAGCACGAGAGCTTCCGAGCGAAGGCAGGCGCCCGTAGCCCACACCGGGACAGCACGGTGTGTAGTGCGCGGACGGTGCAGCCCTCGTTCTCCCCCGGCGACGACCGGGGTCGATCGACGCGGATCGACGATTGCGAACAAGTGGATGGATGAATTCGGATGATCTACGTCGCCCCGTCTACATCTCAGCGCGTTCGCGCGGTGATCTTCGACACGTTTGGAACACTCGTAGATTGGCGCACGGACGTCGCCGCCGCCGCAGACGAGTTCGCTGATGCTGCCGGCGTCGAATGGGATCCAAGATCGTTCGCGGATGCCTGGCGCGCGCAGTACCAGCCCTCGATGGCACCGATCCGGGCGGGTTCTCGTGGCTACGTCACTCTGGACACGCTGCACCGCGAGAACCTCGATACTGTCCTCGGCCAGCTCGGCATCGCCGCGAACACATTCGACCCGAAGCACCTTGATGAACTGTCCTCTGTCTGGCGACGTCTGAGACCGTGGGCAGATGTCACTGAAGGCCTGGATCGAATCCGCGCCGGCTACCTTGTCGGTCCTCTCTCAAACGCGAACACCGCGCTTCTGGTCGCGTTGTCACGACACGCAGGACTGCGCTGGGACGTGGTGCTCGGTTCCGATGTCTTCGGGACATACAAACCCGAGCGGCGCGTCTACCAGGGCGCAGCATCGTTGCTGGGCCTGGAACCCGGCGAAGTGATGCTCGCCGCCGCCCACAACGACGACCTCGCCGGCGCAGCGGCGGCAGGGCTGGCCACAGCGTTCATCGCCCGACCCCTCGAGCACGGTCCGGACCAACAAACAGACCTCTCCGCGGACGGACCCTGGGATCTCACCGCCGACAGCGTGACGGACCTGGCCTCGCTCCTAGGCTACTGAGCTTGAACCCGCGCAGATCCGAGCGCGAACCAGGGACCAAGGACCGCCACTCAGCAACCACAAGAGTGTGGTCGACGACGTCCAGAACAGCGCCCGCGGTACTCCGCAAGACTGCTAACGCTGTGGACGGGGTGGGCGTGGCCCGCCACGCTGGCCCACCCTCAGCCATTTCCACACACGTCGGATATCACGAACTCGGGGAAGGTCGCAGGGGCAAGGGAACTTCCCTGATCGCGAGCCGGGTCGTGACACCGGGTCGGGGCCACGCTCCAGGGCAGGGTGTCAGTTGGTCTGCCGTCCCAGATTCGCGATGGCGCGCTGATATGCGTCGAGATTTGCTCGGCGGCCGACGGCGACGGCCTCGAGCGCAACCGCCGTGATCTCGTCTGGCGTGTAGCGGTAGACGAGACGAAATCTCGGTTTGTCGCTGCCGTCTGGGTCGAAGTAGAGCTTGTAGCAGTCCCCGAGATTGCCGGTGGCCACGCGGGCGTCCAATTTCTCACCGCGTACCTTGCCCTCCCGGACGAGAACGAGCATGTCCAGGGCCATTTTGCGGGTGCGGAAGTCCGGGAGCGCGTCGATGTCTTGCTGAAAACCTGGGCGGGCTGTCAGCTTCAACGGCGATGCCACTACTGGTAGTCGTCCGGGTTGAGTCCGATCGCGGCGGCGACGTCGGCGAGCGGGACAGAAGCACCGGCTTTGTCGCGTTCCCGCACGAGGTGGGCGATCTCTACGTCCTCGATCACCGGGAGGAGCTCTGCGTAGAGCTCGAACGGGATC
Organism: Microbacterium rhizomatis; assembly: GCF_008710745.1. Classification (GTDB taxonomy): domain Bacteria; phylum Actinomycetota; class Actinomycetes; order Actinomycetales; family Microbacteriaceae; genus Microbacterium; species Microbacterium rhizomatis. The sequence goes on along the minus strand of NZ_VYSA01000007.1, from coordinate 10,871 downwards.
ACCACACCCTCCGGCCTCCGCTGGGCGCCGAAAACGACGGGGGCGGCCAGCGCGCCCCCCTCGCGGAACCTTCGTAGCGCGCTCGAAAGCTGACCGCGCGCCTCGGAGGTGGGCAGAACGGGGATTGGGAGGGCCGCTGAGGAAGACATGGACCAACTCTAACCGGCCGGACCGCAAACATGTACAACTAATTGCGCAGAAAGGTGATCCGAAACACGAGCGAAATGGTGAACCCCAAGGAGGGTCGCGGATAAGTGGGCAGCATGACTACTACTGCCGCGGGACTCACTTCGTAGGGTTCGACGAGATGTGAGATGAGTCACACCCCAAGGGTTGGTGTAGTTTCGCGGCTCGGGTGTCACGTCGTTGACGTGCTGAGCCATCGTGCGGTGGTTAGTGGGAACTGTCTAGGAATCTCACGGAAGGATACAAACGCACGGTGGCTCTTGACCAGTCTGCCGTACTCGACCTGCTCGGGGAACTGAAACTCACCGACGTCAACCACCGGATCCGGAATTGCGCAAAACCTCCAGGCGAGGTTTTTCGCAGGGTGAGGTTTCGACAAGGGTTCTCAGCATCCGAGCTTCCGCGGATATTTGGGAGGCGAGCTGGGATCGATCAGCTCTGCTCAAAACCGATCAGTTTCGAGCGATTGCGGAAACTTACGATATCGGCCATGTGAGTGTCGGCGGCCATGGGTATCGTCCGGCCATGGTCGAAACCAACATGCCTTCGACGGTTAGCGAACTCGCAGGACGACGCGCCCAAGTGGGAGTCGTGACGGTGTTCTTCGCCCACGGCCTACTCTTCGCGTCGTGGACGGCTCACATCCCGGTCGTCAAGACGCATATCGGCATGGATGACGGCATGCTCGGTATCGCTCTCCTCGGCGTCCCAGCCGGATCGCTGCTGGCTGTCGCTGTCAGCTCCGTTGTCATACCACGCCTCGGCAGCCGACGACTTGTGCAACTCGCCCTCGTTGGCTCGTGCCTCGCTGGCCCCTTCGTCGGTCTAACCGGTTCCGTGTGGGCACTGTTCGGCGCACTTCTCGTCTGGGGCCTGTTTCAGGGGCTGCTCGATATCGCGATGACAACCCAAGCAGTAGCGGTCGAGAAGGTGCGCGATCGACCGATCATGAACGGCATGCAGGCCAGTTGGAGCATCGGCGCATTTGTCGGGGCCGCAACCGGGACAGCCGGGGTAGCGCTCGGCACGTCCCTCACAACTCAACTGATCATCATCGGCGTGCCTGCGCTCGTCGTAGGCCTGTGGCTCAGCACCCGCATGCTGTCAGACGTCGACCCCGCGTCGGAGTCCACGGCCGATCCCGGCCAGAAGGTTCAACGCCAGCTGTCACCCGTCATGCTGATTCTTGGTGGGATCGCCTTCGCCACTCTCCTTCTGGAAGGAGCTGTGGCCGACTGGTCGTCGGTCTACCTCCGCGAATCCCTCGACGGCGGACCCGTCGCCGCCGGCCTCGGCTACACGAGCTTCGCGCTCGCGATGGTCATCGTCCGCCTATTCGGTAACCGCCTCATCGCTCGATTCCCCGTACACGTGCTCCTGCCGATCCTCACCGGAGTTGCCGCCATCGTGTTCGCCAGCTCACTCCTGATTGGAACCGTTCCCGCCGCGATCGTCGGCTTCTTCATCCTCGGTCTCGGCTGCGGCACCGTTGTCCCAACCGTATTCAGCGCAGCCGGCAGGCTCCACGGGACGCACCCCGGGTTCGCCGTCACCGTCGTCTCCGGCATCGGGTGGATCGGAATCTTCTGCGGCCCGCCGCTCATCGGCCTGCTATCTCACGCCACCTCCCTTCCCGCCGCGCTCTGGCTCATCCCGATCTTGACCGCACTCATCGCAGTTGGCTGCCGATACGTAACAGCCCTTCGCCGCGGCTGACACACACGCCCGAAACGAGAACCGCCCGAAACTCCGTGCCGAAACCGATCGCCCCGGAATGAGGTACCGAGACGGCAGAGGTTTTCGGTGGCAGGGAAGGCCGAGCGCGCGACCCCTTCAGCAAACGATCGTTTGCCGGCGCGGTAGGGCCCCGTCCTCGCTCGGCGCGCCGAACCGGATCTGTGACCGCGCAGCGTCATGCATGCGCACCAATCTCGATCATTTGCTCTACTGTGTAGGTCTATGTACTGTGTTACTCATGGTAGATAGCCCGACACCGCTTGGTCGGCTGGAGCAGGACCTCCGCAAGGGTGTCCTCGTGCTCGCCGTCCTCTCCCAGCTGCGCACACCGCAGTATGGCTACTCCCTGCGACAGGCCCTTGCTCAGCGCGGGATGCCGATCGAGGAGGGCACGCTCTATCCGCTCTTGCGCCGGCTGGAGGGCCAGGGACTGCTCGCTTCGCAGTGGCAGGCCGACGATGGGCCTCCACGTCGGTACTACGAACTCAGCGCGCTCGGCACGGGTGCGTACACAGATCTGACTTCCGCATGGGGGTCGCTGGCGTCGGTGATAAACCGGCTCCTAACCGAGGAGGACTGACGTGGACCCCACCGCCATCATCGACAGCTATGTCGCCGACGTTATGCGGCACCTGCCCCGACGCCAGCGTACCGACGTCGCTCTCGAGCTGCGCTCGCTGCTCGACGACGAACTCGCCGGTCGGGCAGCGGATGCCGGTCGCCCCGCCGACTCCTCGCTCGCCATGCAACTACTGACAACTTTCGGTGCACCGCGGGACGTGGCCGACCGCTACCGGCCCGCCGGGTTCACGATCATCCGCCCCTCAGACGCCCCTCGCTTCACCTGGATCGCACTTGGCGGCGTCGCGCTGATCTGGGCGATCACCCTGCCGGCCATCATGCTAGGCGTCATCCCGGTCACTGGCTGGGACTACGGCGCCAACACCTGGTGGGGTCGCCTCACCGTGTGGTGGCTCGGCCCCGGCATCGGCGCCCTGTGGTGGCCCGGCGCGGTGATCACCTACACGCTCATCGGAGCACTGGCCGAACACCGCCGCGAATCCAGGCCGAAGGCCTGGACGCCAACCCCACCCCAGACGATCGACCGCGACCTAATCAGTCGCCCAGGCACGGTCGGCGCAATCGCGGCCGGGGTGCTTGGCGCCACCGTCGTCATCGCCCTGCCCTGGCTCGCCTCGTGGGCACCCTGGCTCCCCGAACCCGCAATCACAGCCCTCACACTCGACCCCGACTTCCTGCAATGGCGGGCGCCTTGGATCCTTCCCCTATGGGCTGCAGACCTCATCCTGTACGTGATCGTGCTCATCACCGGACGATGGACCGTGCCCACTCTGCGCACCCGCAGCCTGCTATCCCTGGCAGGGGCCGGCCTCCTGTTGTGGTGGTCCCTCGTCGGGCCCGTATTCGTCTCACCAACAACGGACACCACAGCAAGAATCCTCCTAGCCGCACTCGCCGTACTTACCGCCACCGACGCTGTCCTCGCCTTCCGCCGCAGCAAATCGACATCCCGAAACCGATCGTTTCCGGCGATGCACTGAATGAACCGTTTGCAACCGAGCGGACATCTACATGGTGAGCCCGCCCTGGACTCTTGGTACAACGAGTGAGGAGAACGAAATGAGCCCCAGACGATGGAGCGCAACCCTGTCGGCGGCCACAATGGCCGCAATACTCACGCTCGGCGGGGGGACGGCTGCTAACGCGGCGGTCGTCTCGCCGCCCGCCGATGATGTGTCTGTTTCCGCGGCGGAGATCGATAGTGAGCAGACTCACACGCGCGTCGAAACGACGATGTACGTGACGGGGTACGACGAGGATGTTGCTCAAGCGAACGGCTATGAGATCGTCACCTACCACGACGGGTCGTGGGAATCTGTCGCGGTCACCGAGGAAGCCAAAGCAGAGAACGCTGAGACAGGGATCATGACGCCACAGCCTGGCGATGGCTCGACGGCTGCTCGAGGCACCGTGTACGGCCCCTGTGGCTCGTCCTTCGTGGACGCAAGCGCGAGTGGCCGTCTCGTGAGCGCGGTGACGGGCTACACCGTGACGGGACCAGTGTCGAACCGGATCTACTGGGACGTGACCTTCTGGACGGGCTACGGTGCGACGACTCTCAGCTGGCCGTCGGGGCCGTCGCCGGCAACGTGGACGGGTGCAGGAAGTGTGCTCTACGCGAGCTCGACAGGCGGGACGGCGATCGCCGGCGGTGCGGTCATCCTGACCACCGGCACAGTCTGCGGCGCTGGCCTGCCGTCAGACGGCTTCTGACCCACCAGGGGTGGGGAGTCGGCCGCACGAGGCCGGCTCCCCTCGCACCGCACGGCAGACAAGTCACCATTGGGACGGGCTTGACGCTGGTGAACTAAGTCCCATGGACTACCGACGAAGGAGATCGCGCAATGGAATTTCTAGGGCAATCCAACAGGGTGGCGACGACACCAGAGATTGCAGGAACGGGACCGATGCTGGTCTGGGGTGACGACGTTCCGCATCGGCTTCTGTACCTGCGGAAGATCTGGGACCTCAGCCTCGCGCCAGAGGATCTGGCACGCACCATCGAGAGTCCGGGGAGCGTACTTCCTCGACAAGACTCCCGCGAGCAGATGTGGCTGGAAGCCTGGCAGCAGTCATGGGAGTGCAACGAACTGCTTTACACGCGCCCAACCGCTCAGGACGTCGACATTCCCGATCAGCAACCGGCTGAATGGTTCACCGCCGCAGGGCCGGAGGGCGCGTGGGGTGAGAAGTATCGAAGCTGGCAGGCAGAGATCTCGCAGAGAGGCAACCTCAGCGATCGTCAGACCGCGCTCATCCTCCGCGCCGAGGCCGCTGCCGCACGAGGGCTCGCATCCATATACGTGGTTCCCGTTGAAGGGCGCTGGGCAGCATCAAGAGAAACCATTCTCGTGGTCTCGCCCGACACGTTCGGCTCAGATGCTGCGCTCACCGCGGCTCTGGACCGTGTGTAGCCGGACTGTGTGTCGGGCAAGACGCCGGCGGAGCGCAAGCTGGTCGCGATCAGCACGTCGGCGACCACAACGATTCCGCCCACCGGACTTCAGATGTGCTGAATGGACTCGGCCCGCCCCAGCTCGGGCAAGGGAAGTTGAAGCCGGGACCCCTCTCTCCCTTCGCCCATTGGTTAGTTCGGCGTCCCACAGCCGGTAGCGTCTGGCCGCTGAGGAACCGATAGTTCTAAGCGCGCTCTCTAGCTCATGCGGTCGCATAGTCCACCCTTTCTCCTAGTCCTCGATGGTGAGCGCTGACCGTCGAGCACGGTGCTCGGCAAGGAACTCGTTCACGGCCTCGGTGGTGAGACGTTTGAGCGCGCCCGCGCCGGCGTCTCCTACCTCGTCGGCAAGATCGGCTGGGGTGCGGCCGAGTACGACGGCGGCGGTGGCGAGCAGCCCGGATACTTCGGGACGGTTCTCGGGGTCGTAGGTAATGGTGCGCTCCGAGTCGGTGCGGGCGCGTTTGATCACGGCGGCGGTCTCGTCGGCCGTCATCCCTAGCGCGATCGCATTGCCGTAGCTTTTGGACATCTTGCGGCCGTCCAGACCCGGCAGCTCGGGCGCATCGGTGACCAGCCCGGCCGGCTCGGGAAACACGTACCCATAGCGTTCGTTGAATCGGCGCGCGATCGTGCGGGTGACCTCCACATGCGGCAGGTTGTCTTTCCCGACCGGCACGAGGTTGCCCTTGCAGAACAGGATGTCGGCGGCCTGGTGCACCGGATAAGTCAGCAGAAGCCCTCTCAATGCTCGACCGGATGCTGCGAGCTCCGCTTTCACGGTCGGGTTGCGGTGCAGCTCCGCTTCGGTGACCAAGCTGAGGAATGGGAGAAGGAGCTGATTCAACGCGGACACGGCGGAGTGAGTGAAGATCGTCGTCGATCGCCGGTCCAGACCTGCCGCTAGGTAATCAAGCACGGCCGCGTAGACGTTCTCGCGAATGTTTCCCGCAACGTCACGGTCGGTGATGACCTGGTAGTCGGCCAGGACGACGAACGTCTCGACCCCCAGCCCTTGGAGCCGGACACGCTCTCGAACGGTGCCGAAATAGTAGCCGAGATGCAGCCGGCCCGTGGGGCGCTCCCCGGTCAGCACCCGGAATTGTTCGGGGTGCTGGGCGATCTGTGCGCGCAGCTCGGGCATGCGCGCGGTGGTAGCGGTGAATGAGTCCATGTGTGCTCCTAGATCGGGGAGCTGCACGGACCGAGAGTTGCCGCGAGGAGATTCGCGGGCTGCCGTGCAGCCCGCGCGTGAATGCGTTACGGCTGCCTGTGCAGCAACCACCAGGACGAATCGGTGAAACGCATGCGCTCAGACTAGCGGCCTCCCGAAACTCCGATCCGAAACCATCTGTCCCGTAAGTGGGTTTCGAGACGGACCGCGTTTGCGGCGGGCCCTCGCTCGACGATGGCCGCCGTGCCGGAATCGATCGTTTCCGGCGATGCACCGAATGAACCGTTTGCAACCGAGCGGACATCTACATGGTGAGTCCGACCTGGACTCTTGGTACAACGAGTGAGGAGAACGAAATGAGCCCCAATCGATGGAGCGCAATCCTGTCGGTGGCCACAATGGCCGCAATACTCACGCTCGGCGCGGGCACGGCCGCTAACGCGGCGGTGGCCTCGCCGCCCGCCGATGATGTGTCTGTTGCCGACAGCAACGAGGCGGCGATCGATGCGACCCTGGCTACCATCGACGACCCGGCGCAGCAGGCAAGCGTTCGGGCTTGGATGGAAAAGTCCACGGCGGACGGGTCGGAGATTATTACTGCACAAGCGGGCGATTACCAGAGCTCAGGGAGCGAGGGCGCAGCGCAGCGCGCGTATCCGAGTGGCTGCGGCCTGTACGTTCTCATCCTCCGCAATGGCCAGAAGATCACGAACGACACGCTGACCTCGTGTGTCAGTGGCCCGTACCAATTCCTCACTCACCAGATGCGGGTCACCGCCTATCACGGCGTCCTTGGTACACCCAACGAGGTGACGGGGGTGAGGACCTACAACTACGGCGGTGGAAGTTCACAATCTCAGCAGCTCTCGTGGACGTGCCCTAACCACAATCAAACGTCATTCCGAGCCATCAGTCTGGGTGTGATGGCCAAGAACGGCCAGGAATACACCACACCCACGGTGTACGACACGTTCGATCAGGGCAACATCGACTGCGGCTGGTGACCGCATCTGCGCTTCGGCCCGTCCTTCTGGCGGGTCGAAGCGCAGGCCGTTGCAGCTAGGCGGTTGGGAAGTGATCGCCAATCGTCAGAGCGAGTCGCAACTCGGCTGGGGGCACCCCGTGTCCCTGGATGCGTACCGCTCGGTTCTGCGCGTCAGTTGTGACGGCAACCCACTCCCCACCTGTCTGAACGAGTTCCGCGTCGCGGACAAACCTTCCGTCGATGTAAACCTTCGCCCATCGGTTGGTGCGTCGCCCCATAGCCGGTATTGTGTGGCCGCTCGGGTAGGTGGACACCCGCACTTCGAGGTCCTGACCGTCTTGGATGCCCTCTTGGAAGGAGCACACGGCGACCGGACCCTCATCGAGTACCGGCCCCCAGCTGTAGGTGGAATCCGTGTCGAGGACCATTCGGTAGAAGGGACCGATAGCGCTCAGCGCGCTCTCTAGCTCGTGCAGTCGCACTGTCCACCCTCTCTGCTGTACGCCTCGTATTCTCCGAGGAACATCACTCGTCGATTCCGTTGCCGGCAGGGTGCACGATTTGGCTCGAAGAACGATGCCCCAGTGTTCGTTCCTCGCATCAGATCGACTCTTTCCCGAGAATGCGCGCTAGCCTGCCGCGTTCGGTCACTATCTCGACGTAGATCACGATCGATCGGCCGGCCTTCCGCACGCGCAGTGGCCCAGTCAAGGACTTCATGGAGGTCTTCGGCACCTTCGATGCGCCACTCATCGCTCTACGAGTCGCCCGTCCAGAGGTCGACGCGGAGAGGGGGTGCTCGTCGATGCCGGTGGCGTAGCGAGGGTCGACAGTGGTTGCGGAGAGAGCCATCATCGGTCCGGGAAGGTGCCGCCGTAGTCCTGCCACGTCCCCGCGAGTCGTTCCATCGCTGAGCGTTGCGTGGCCGGCGAGGCGCTGTCTTTTCCGGTGAAGTCCATGGCGATGTAATGCACGGCGAAGCCGTCATCGATCGAAGCGACGTATTCGGTGGCCGCATCTTGAGTGTTGAACCGGTAGTAGTTCGCTTCGTCGGTGCTGTACGCCTCGATGCAATCAAGTTCTTCCGTGCAGGCGGTTTCGGTGATGTTGACGGGGTTGGTGGTCACATCGGTTTCGTATCCCTGGTCGTCCATCAGCATTGCGATCGTGAGCTGCGAATGACGGTCCAGCAGCGCACACCCGGCCAGAAGGGTGCCGGTGAGAGCGAGAGCTGTAGCCGCGGCGAGGAGCCATGGTGCTCGAGCGATATGAGGCAGTTGCGTCATCAGCTCAGCCGGGGCAATGGGCCGCTCGACGCGGGCGAGGACATGGCGTGCGAGGGGCGTGGTAGCCGGCCGGGGGTCCAGATCGCGAATGCGGCAGCGAGCACGGGGAGGATGAAGGCCAGCATCGGTGCGATGAGTATCCCGAGGAACGCTGCGTAGACGACACCGATCAGCACCGCGACCGTGACACGCGTTCTCACACTGCCTGGCAACCGAAATGCGCTCCACCAGGCTATTGCCCCTCCCCCGAGCACGGAACCGACAGCGAATCCGGCGGCCATGTTCTCCCAGGCCGGCGCACCCCGATAGGCGACTGCGACTGCCGCGACCGCGAGCACGGCCAGCATCAACGGCCCCCAGGTCTGCAACGGAGTTACCCGGCCGCGGGCGACAGCACTGATGCCGATCGCGGCGATCAGCGGGAGCGCAGCGATCAGAGACAATGAGATGCCTTGCGCCATCGCCTCCGTCCCATCGCTCGCCGGCCCCCAGGCGGAGCCCGTGACGGCAAAGACCGCTCCGAGCCCGCTCGCGACCGCGGAGATAGCAGCGAGAAGGCGCGCGGCACCGCGAGTTCGGGCAGGGACAACCTTCGTCTCCGCGGGCGGAACGGCCGCTCGTCGTGGCGCGGGGACGACGGTACGCCTCCAGACGACAGCGACGGCGAGCACGCTGGCGGCGATCGCGACGGTGTATGGCGAAATCAGGCTCAGGCCTACCGCCGGCGCCAGGAGGGCCCCTGCGACGACCGCGAGGATGACGAGCACGACCGCAGGTATGCGGGTGCGTCGCAGCAGCGCGTCGACGACGAACCCGATCGCGGCAGCTCCGATCGCCCATGCCCCGACGAACAGCCACAACCATGCTGCGGCCAAACCGGTGGCCCGCACACCCTGGTCCGCGGCATCAAAGCCGAGGCTCCAGGAGATCTGCGCGAGCGCCGCGACGGCCAGAGCCAGAGTGGCGAGGAAGATCGTGATCACGGCTCGGGGCTCGGTCAGGAGCCCGCGATCGCGGGCCAGTGCTGACACGGCGGCCACGACGAAAACGAGGCCGACGAAGACCGCAAGTGCCGGGAACAACCAGGAGCCCGTCGCGGTCGCGAGGAAGCTTGTGCCCCAGACGGTGAAGACCCCAGTGGCGGCCGCGGTTACGAGGGCGAGGATCGTTGCGGCGAACGCGACGCGTCGGTCCAGTCGGGTGCCGAGCCCATGGGTGATCACTGACCATCGCTCCGGCAGGGTAGGGGTGTTGCGGCCAGTCTGCTCGGCGGCGTCGAGCATGACACCGAGTAGGACGTCACCGTTGCGGTCCCGCCATGCTCGCGGATACCAACGCAGCAGTCGCCGAAAAGGGTCCTGGTTCACCATGCTCACACCATCGCAATCCGCGGCGTCACTGGCGCCGCCTGCCCCGCTGCGAGTCGGGCACGTGCCGCCCGCGCGGATCGTTCGATTAGCTCGACCTCTCCCCGCAATCTGACAGACCCCTCGTCGGTGATTCGGAAGTAGCGGCGAGCCCGACCATTCACGACCTCGTCCCCATCGGGAATCACGAGCCCCTCGCGTTCGAGACGATCGAGGGCCGCGTAGAGAGTGGTCGCTTTGAGGATCACTTGTCCGCTCGATTCTTCAGCGGCCTCCCGCATGATGTCGTACCCGTGCCGGCGTCCGCCCGCCAGGCTCGTAAGGATCCAGAACATGGGTGAAGTCAACGAGGTCATTCCTCAGTTATATTCCCATTCATGGCATATAGCAAACAGAGGTGTGCCCGGTCGGGCTGGACGATCCCGACCGGGCCGGCCCTCTTAGTACTGGTTAGGGGTCGTCCAGTTGCAGTGGTGAACAGCGACCCCGTAACTCCAGTGCACTGTCCGGTTCGGGCGGAACTTCTCGAGGTTCCACGTCCCCGCGAACGGCGATCCGAGCGAGTGGCACTCGAACTGCTGACGCTGACTGTCTTTGCTGAGACCGGAGCGCACGGTGCTGTTCCAGTTCCAAGCTTCGTCCCAGCCAGCCGTGTTCATCACGACCTGGCCTCCCACCGAAGCCCACTGAGCGGCACCCCAGGGACTGGGCTGCAGGTTGACGCGAGGCTGGCTGTTGTAGGAGTCGACGGTGATCCAGGAGAACAGATTGATGCCCAACCACGGGTCGGCGACGATCGGGTAGGCGTAGCTGTCCGCGTCGTGAGCGACCACCTGCACCAGCGAGGAGCCCTTGATCTCGTACCAGGTCTTCACCGGTGTCCCCGCGGCGTCATACGCCCACGGGGCCACCACACCGCCCAGATAGGCGCCGTCCGTACCTTCGATCGCCACGCTGCCGTCTTCGAACAGACGGAGTGCTGCCCCGTCTGCCCCACCGATGCTGTATTCATATGCTGTGGGAGCGTCGGCGTTTTCGATCACGGTGGTGATCTGAACGGAACCGTCGGATTTCGCGGTGGGCACCGTGCTTGACCCGT
>NZ_VYSA01000006.1 GCF_008710745.1 Microbacterium rhizomatis | reverse complement strand
CCACCGCAACCCCACCCCCGACGACCGCACATCGAACGCGAACGACCCCACCCGCTCATCGATCAAACCCTCCACACCATCACCCAAACCAAACCCACCCACCACCGGCGACACCGAAGCCCCATCATTCTCAGCCCCAGTCGCCGACACCACACCCGACCCCAACACCAGACACGTCGCCAGCACCACACCCACACCCGCACGTCCTCGTGCCGCGGCCCACACCAAAAGCAGACATCACGAAGCCCTCCCAGACCGAACTTGTGCAAGAACACTAGTATATCGATAAGGAAATGCCCTGTGAGTTATCCACAGGGTCGGGTGATCACGGGTTCTGCGGCGGTGAATGGGTGGCGGAGACCCGACGGCGCGTCGCCCCCGATCCCGTGTCGCGGGGCAGCCGGATGGCTCCCCCCAGGGGGAGCACGAGCAGCAGCGCCGCAAGTCCGGGCGCCCAGCTGTAGCCGAGCGCCTCGTCGCCCGTGACCGCGCCGGACGCTGCGGTGCCGAATCTGACCAGAAGGGCGCCGGTAGCGATCCCCAGTGCGATCGCAACCTGCTGCAGCGTCGCGACGAGCGTGTTGACGCTTCGCGGATCCTCGCCCTTCACATCCAGGAACGGGAGCGTGTTGTATGCGCTGAACCCGATCGAGCGCAGGGAGCCGCTGCACACCAGGAGCAGCCCGACGACGAACAACGGGGTGTCGGCGCGTACCAGTACGAAGGTCGCGAGTGTGAGGGCACCGAGCAGATTCGCAGCGATCAGCACCGTGCGGAACCCGAATCGTCGGAGGAGAGGGCTCGTGGCGGGCTTGATCAGGACGTTGCCGAGGAAGACGAGCATCACCATGAGCCCGGCGCGGGTCGCGCTCCAGCCGAAACCGACCTGGAACAGCAGAGTGAAGACGAAAGGCGCGCCCGTGATCACGAGACGGTAGACGCCACCGCTGATGCTCGCGGCGCGGAAGCTGGGGATCCGCAGCATCCCCCAATCCAGGAGCGGTCGCGCCCTGCGGCGCATCCGCGTGATCGCGACCCAGCCCGCGATCACGCCGAGAGCGATGAGAGCGAGCGACGCAGCGATCGCCGGGCCGCTCCCGCCGCTCAGAAGCTCGGCCCCGGATGTGATCGCCACCAGGGCGACGGCCATGAGCGCGAAGCCCTCGCCATCGAGCCGCGCGTCGGGCTGCCGGACCGTCCGGGGGACGAGGAGGAGACCGAGCGCGAGAAGGAGGATTCCGATCGGCGCGTTGATGAGGAAGATCCAGCGCCAGCCGACGGTGTCGGAGAGGATCCCTCCGATCGCCGGCGCGATGACGGGTGCCAGAAGGGCAGGCCAGGTGAGGAACGCCACGGCATCCAGCACATCGGCGGGGCGGATCTCACGCAGAACAGCGAGCCGGCCGACGGGGATCATCAATGCCCCGCCGATGCCCTGGACGGCGCGGGCGGCGATCAGGAGCGCGAGCGACTCGACGCTCGCGCATGCGATCGACGCCACCGTGAACAGGACGATCGCCGCGAGGAAGACGACCCGGTCTCCGAGGCGCGCCGCGAGCCAGGCGCTCGCGGGTATCGCGATCCCGGCTGCGACGAGGTAGGCGACCATGGCGGTGTTGACATCTGCGGGCTGCACCCCGAAGTCGCGGGCGATCGCGGGTGCGGCGGTCTGGATGATCGTCGCGTCGAGGCTCTCCATGAAGAGCGTTGCCGCGACGAGGAGTGCCAGGCGGCGGCTGAAGGACCGCGGATCGCTCACGTGACCTTCGTCGTGGCGAGCACTGAGGCGTTCCGGAGGTCATGTCGGGTCTGGGTGAGGTGACGGCGCATCGCTTCTCCGGCGGCGCGTGGCGTGCGCGCGTTGATCGCGGCGTAGATCTCCTCGTGCTGCGCCACGAGGTCATCGAGCACGCGCCCCTCCGCGAGAAAGCCCGACAGGCTGGCGACGCGGCTCGCGTGCAGCGGCTCTTCCATGCCCTCGACCAGGAGATCGAACATCCGGTTCCCGCTGGCAGAGGCGATCACGGCGTGGAAGTGGACGTCGGCGGCATTGAACGCATCGGCGTCTGCTCCGGCTTCCCGCATCGCGGCGAGCGCGTTCGCCAGTGATTCGCGGTCGGCGCGTGTCGCGTGGCGCGCGGCGAGCGATGACGCGCTGACCTCGATCGCGAAGCGGACTTCGAGGAGCTCCAGGAGCCCGCGCGGATCTCGCCGGACCGCCGCAGAGAAGAACGCCCGCAGGGGCTCGGCCGACGCGTGCGCGACCGTGGCCCGGCGACCCTGACGGACATCGACCAGACCTCTGGCAACCAGAGTGCGGATCGCCTCGCGGACGGTGAGCCGGCTCAGTCCGAGCTCGGCGGCGATGTCAGCCTCGGACGGCAGGTCGTCGCCGGGTTCGAGACCGCTTTCGAGGATGACGCGCTCGAGGTGGTCGACCACGACCGCCGTCGCGGTGCGCTGCGACGGCTCCTGAGCTGGTTCTGGTATGCCCACACCCGAACTCTACGCTGATCTGTCCTGAGCCTGCGAGTGCCATCGCCCTTGACTTCGCGGGGATCGCGAGGAAGCTGAATGACGATCACGTTGCGAACCTGTCTGATAGGTAATAGCCTCACAGCAGAGTCGACGCCGACGCTTTCCGGCATCGACCGCGAGAGGATCGGTGGTGACGGATGCCCGCGATGAGTGACGCCGACGACTGGGTGATCGCGGCAGCGATGCTCAACTTCCCCGGGCAGCACGACGCCCCCGTCGACATCTGGCGCGCCGCGCTCGATCAGGTCTCGCGCGCCGGATTCACCGACGTCGATCCGACGGACTCGTGGGTGCGCGTGGCCGATCTCACGCCATCGCGGCTGGCGGATTTCATGGATGCCGTGGCCGACGCCGGCCTGCGCATCCCCGCCATCTCCACCGCTCGTCGGAGCGTGATCGACCCCGAGAGCGGCGACGAGAACCTCGCCTACAGTCATCGCGTGATCGACACGGCCGCCGCCCTGGGGGCTCGCCATGTGTCTCTCGCGCTGATGCGCCCGCTCACTCCCGCGCAGCAGACCGCCCTGTGGTTCTGGACAGCGCCCGGACCCGCCGATCCGGACGACGAGGCGACGTGGCGGCGCGCGGTGACGCGCTTCCAGGAGCTCGGTGCTCATGCCGAGTCGGTGGGAGTCGAGATCTCGCTCGAGCTGTACGAGGACACGTACCTCGGCACGGCCGCGGGGGCCGTCCGGCTCGTCCAAGACATCGGCAGCCCCGCGGTCGGGATCAATCCCGACCTCGGCAACCTCGTCCGCCGCTACGGACCGGTGGAACCGTGGCTCGAGATCATCTCGGCAACAGCGCCGTACGCCCGGTACTGGCACGTCAAGAACTACGCCCGCGCTGAAGACTTCACCACGGGCGCCGCGATGACCACGCCCACCTCGATGGCGCTCGGCGTGATCGACTACCGCACGGCGATCGCCGTCGCGATATCCGCGGGATTCTCGGGGGCGTTCTGCGTCGAGAACTACGGTGGCGACGGCCTCAGCGTCAGCGCGGGCAACCGTGACTACCTGCGCTCGATCCTGCCGCAGCGACACCTACCGGAATGAGGACGGAATGATCGACAGCATCCGCAGCGTCGCCGTGGTCGGCGCGGGGTACATGGGCGGCGGCATCGCTCAATCCTTGGCGCGAGCCGGGTATCCCGTCGTGATCGCGGATGTCTCGGCGGAGGCCGCCGCCGCAGCGGGGCGCCGGCTGGTCGACGAGGCCGAGCGCTTCGAGGGGACGGGGGAGTTCGAGCCCGGAGCCGCAGAGGCGGTGCGCTCCCACCTCTCGGTCGCGGCCGACATCGAGAGCGCCGTGGCGCATGCCGACTACATCCAGGAGGCGGTCTCGGAGGTGCTCGCCGTCAAGCACGACGTGCTCGGCAGGATCTCGCGCGCCGCGAAGCCCGACGCCATCATCGGCAGCAACACATCGACGCTGCCCGTTCACGAACTCGACGTGGCCGTCCAGGGCCCGGAGCGCTTCCTGAACGTCCACTGGAGCAACCCGGCGCCGTTCGTTCCCGGAGTCGAGCTCATCATGGGGCGTCACACCGATCCGCGGGCCGTGGACGTGGTGAAGGAACTGCTCGCCGCCGCGGGCAGATCGGGCGCCAGGGTCGGCGACGTCCCGGGCTTCGTCCTCAATCGTCTGCAGTACGCCCTCTTGAAGGAAGCATCCGCCATCGTCGAGGAGGGGGTCGCCACGGTCGACGACGTCGACACCATCGTCAGGACGACGTTCGGATTCCGTCTGGCGTTCTTCGGGCCCTTCGCGATCGCCGACATGGCGGGGCTCGACGTGTACGCCGACGGATTCCGCACCCTGCAGGGGGCATACGGCGAGCGCATGGCGCCCCCGCAGCTCATCCTCGATGCCGTGTCGGAGGGGCGCTTCGGCGTCAAGTCGGGGAGCGGCCTGACCGGCGACATCGATGCCGAGCGGGTGCGAGAGCTCGAGGCCTACCGAGGCAAGGTGTACAGCGCACTCGTGCGCCTGCGGGCCGAGGCGGGGCCGTCGCCGATCGAGCGACGTGCCTGAGAACCGCCGCGGGCACCGACCGGACGCAACGGTTCCCGCCCGGCTGACCGTGCTCGATGAACGCATGAGCCGCGTGCGTACGGACGCCCATCTGCGCGTGCACTTCACGGGCGGCAGGTGGCTCGAAGGACCCTCGTACTCTGCTCAGGGCCGCTACGTGCTCTTCAGCGACATCCCGAACGACCGGACGCTGCGTCTGGACGGGATGAGCGGCGCGGTCACCGTGTTCGATCAGCCGTCGCGCTTCGCGAACGGTCGCACCCACGATCCGGTGGGACGCCTCGTGACCTGCCTGCACGGTGATCGTGCGGTCGTCAGGCGCGAGCACGACGGGAGTGAGGTGGTGATCGCATCGTCCTACCGAGGCGGCAGGCTGAACAGTCCGAACGATGTCGTCGTCAGCGCGGCCGGCGAGATCTGGTTCACCGACCCGACCTACGGCATCGTGAGTGACTACGAGGGGCACGAGGCGGTCCCGGACCAGGACCTATGCGGTCTGTACAGGTGGACCGAGGGTTCGGCGGACCCCGTCCTGGTCTCGGGCGGGTTCGCCCAGCCCAACGGGCTCGCATTCGGTGCCGCGGAGCGGGTCCTCTACGTCGTCGACAGCGAGCGCGACACGATCTCGGCGCTTGACCCGGGCGCCGATGACGTCATGAGCACGGGACGCACCCTCGTGCGTGACGGTCGCGGCTTCGACGGGATCCGCGTCGACTCCGCCGGGCGGATCTGGGCGGCCACGCGCGACGGCGTCAGCTGCTTCGATGACGAGGGTGTCGAATTGCTGCGGATCGACGTGCCCGAGCCCGTCTCGAACCTCGAGTTCGGCGGGGTGCAGCGCAACATCCTCTTCCTGACGGCGACGACCAGCCTCTACTCACTGCGTACATCGGTGCGCGGGCGCGGCTGAGCAGGGGGCGGGGCGCTACTGGACCCCGCGAGCAGCCAGAGCCTCGGCGAGTTCATCGGAGTGCTTGATCGACATGACCAGGAGAGGCACCACGGCAGTGTGCGGTCCGACCCGCACGCCCCGAGCACGTTGAGCCTCACGGATCGCGGTGGCGAACCCGGCGATCACCGGGATCGCGGTGATCGTGAGGGCGAGCACGAGCCCGACCGCCGCCGGGTCCGCGCCGAGCCGGCGGAGCGGAGCGAGCCCGCGCTCGACGCTGTCCAGGACCGCCGGCACCCGTGTGGTGAGCGTGATCAGCGACGCGAGCACGACGACGACCACGACGCGCCCCGTGTTGGTGAGCGCGGTGACGGGCGGCAGGAAGACGAGCTGGGTGAGGAGCATCACCACGACCACCCATTTGATGGCGAGCGCCTGCCGCACGAGTTCACGCGGCCCGAACCCCCCCAGCGCGTACACGCAGATCGTCAGTACGGCAGCGACGCCGAGCCCGATCGGGGAGGCGGCCAAGACGCTCACGGCGACCGCGATGACGGCGAACGCGAGGATCTTCACCCCTGCCGGAAGGCGATGCAGGACGCTGTCACCCGGCCGGTACAGCGAGATCATGCCGCTGTCCGCTCGTAGTCGGCGATGATCTTCTCCGGAGATCCGGCATCGACCAGGCGCCCGCCGTCGAAGCGCAGCGCGATGTCGCAGCGAGCGGCGAGCCGGAGGTCGTGGGTCACGAGCACGAGCTGTCGCAAGGTCGCGTCGAAGAGGTGATCGACGATGCGTCGGGCGTTCGCCATGTCGAGGAGGGCGGTCGGTTCGTCGGCGATGATCAGGTCGGGCTCGGTGACGAGGATCGCGGCCAGCGCGAGCAGCTGCTTCTGGCCGCCCGACAGGCTGTGCGCCGACTGTTCGGCGAGGGCTGTGAGGCCCACGGCGTCCAGCGCCGCAGCGACACGGTCCTCGCTCGACCGATGATCGAGTCCGCGTCCACGGAGCGAGAAGGCGACGTCTTCGGCCACGGTCGGCATGATGATCTGGGCGTCCGGGTTGCTGAAGACGAAGCCGACCCGGCGCCTGAGGGCCCTGCCCTCGCGTGCGGGGTCGAGTCCGTGTACCGAGATCGATCCGGAGGACGCGGTGACCAGCCCGTTGAGGAGACGTGCGAACGTCGACTTCCCCGAGCCGTTCGCGCCGACGACCGCGATGCGGCGCTGGTCGAGCTGCACCGAGACATCCTCGAGGATGCGTCGCCCTCCGCGATCGACGGCGACGCCCGAGAGCGCGATCGACGCCGTCATCGCACGACCTCGACGAGCAGGGCGACGCCCATCCCGCCGCCGACCGCGGCCATCGCGAGTCCTCGAGTGCCCGCAGGTGCCCCCGAGCGGACCAGACGGGAGAAGAGCCTGACGATGCCGATCGCCCCGCTCGCGCCCCACGGATGTCCGAGGGCCAGCGCACCGCCGTCGGCGCAGACGCGCGGGTCGATCCCCTCCCCGGTGCGCAGACCGAGGCGGCCGAGCACGGCGAGGGCCTGCGCCGCGAACGCCTCGACGATCTCGATCGCGGCGACGTCGTCGAGGGTGACCCGCGTCATCCCGAGCAGACGTTCGACAGCCGCGACCGGCCCGACGCCGGGGAGCGCCGGATCACAGCCCACCGTCGCGTGTCCGATGACCGCGAGGCCGGGTGCGCCACGCCGCGCGGATGCCGGGACGAGGGCGACGGCGGCCGCTCCGTCACTGATGCGGCAGGAGTTGCCCGCCGTGACGGTGCCGACCCCGTCGGGCGCCTGGCCGGGGTGGAGCGGCGCGAAGCGCGACAGCATCCGCTCCAGTCCGTCGCGGGGTCCGTCGTCGTGGTGCACGCCGCCCACCGGCACGATCTCGGCGTCGAAGCGGCCGGAGAGCTCGGCGGCGCGCGCGAGGTTGTGGCTGCGGAGGGCGTACGCATCCTGCGCCCCGCGATCGATGTCGTCATGGGCGGCCAGCGCTTCCGCCGCGGGGCCCATCTCGGGATCCGGGAAGCCCGCGGGGGCGAAGGCCGCGCGGGGATAGGCCCTGCCATCGGCGATGCGCAGGGGCGCGGTCGAGGCGCTTTCGGCGCCTCCGGCGAGGATCATGCGCGCCTCACCCGCGCGGATCGCATCCGCAGCCGTCGCCACGGCGGCCAGGCCGCTCCCGCACTGCCGATCGACGGTCATGCCGGGTACTGTCAGGTCGAATCCCGCGGCGAGCGCCCCCAGTCGCGCGATGTTTCCGCCGGGCCCCATGCAGTTGCCCAGGATGACGTCGCCCACCGCTATGTCCCTTCCCGTCGCGATCGCCGCGTCGGCGGCTGCGCTGCGGAGGGCCGCGGCGGCCAGTCCCTCGACGCCGAACCGTGACAGGCGCCCGCCGGCCGTGGAGATCGGGGTCCTGCGCGCGGCGACGATCACGGGGACGCCGTCCGGCCGGGTCGCGGACTCAGTCAAGTCTCGCCGTCCGTCCGCTCAGCGCTTCGTCGCGGATCCTCGAACGTTCGGGCTTGCCCGATGGTGTGCGCGGCAGCTCTGGGCTGACGAACCAGCGCCTCGGGAGGTGCGTCAGCGTGAGCATCGACCGCACTCGATCGCGCAGGTCGGCGGACGTGAGAGGCGCGCCGTGCGCCGCGAACTGCACGGTCACACCGACGAGCGATCCGGCTCGGGAGTGAGGGATGGCGAAGGCGACAGCATCCTGGACACCGTCGACCGCTCGAAGGGCTGCCTCGACATCCGCGGGGATGACGGTCGCCGACGAGGTCTGGATGGCCGCATCGCGACGTCCGCGCAGCACGATGCGCGGACCGTCATCGCCGGACGAGGAGCGAGCCCCGGCGAAGGCGGCACGGTCTCCCACCGTCGCCCATCCGTCCGAGTCATGCCGGAAGGCTCCCCCGTCGGCGCCGAGGTACCCGAGCGCGAGGTAGGGCGACCTCACCCACAACTCGCCGTCGCGGATCTGCACGTCGACGCCGGGGAACGGCCGATGGCCCCGGCCGTCGACGTCGATCGCGACGAACGACAGTTCGGCGGCGCCGTAGTAGGCGATGGTGCGGATGCCGTGACTCTCGGCACGATCGCGCAGGCCCCGATCCAGCGCGTCGCCGCCGACGAGCGCGGCTCGGAGCCGATGCGCACTGCCGCCCTCGATCAGCTCGATGATCGCGCGGAGTCCGTGCGGCGTGGTGTGGGTGATCGTCGCGTCGGTGATGTCCTCGGCCACGAGCGCTGCGTGTGCCGGAAAGCGGAGGGGGATTCCCGTTGCCGCCGCGTGGGCAACCGAGAAGAGCGAGAGGGAGGATGACAGGGGCGCGGGGAGGAGGACGGTGTCATCGCCGTCCAGCGCGAGCAAGGACCCGACGGCAGGAAACGAGTCGGCCCACGAGCGGTCGGTGCGCAGCAGCAGCCGAGGCGAGCCGCTGCTCCCCGACGTGAAGGATGCCCATGCGGGGCGTCCGTCGATCGATTGCGGCGCCTGCCGGACCGCCGCTGCCTCGGCGGTGCCGGAGCACAGCAGCGCTCGGGCCCGGCGGTCGGGGCCCGAGCGGTCGTCGGTGATGATCCCGATACCGCTCGCCGCGCGCACGGCGAGCAGGGTCGCGACCGCCTCGATCGGATCCGTCGCGGAGATCGGTACCAGCGTTCTCCCCGCGACGACGGCAGCTGCGGCGGCGCCGGATCGCGCTGCGATGAGGGACGACACCTCGTCTGCGTCGAGTGCGACCGCCCCGCGGCGCAGGCCGGGCGCTCTCACCGCGAGCCCGCATCCCCTCCGGCTGCAGCAGCGACCCGATCGCGCTCCGCGGGCTGAGCCACGCCCACGCGGTGGAAGGCGGCGGGGTAGGCCCGCCACAGGGCCACGACGATCGCCGACGCGACAGCCACCTTGATCAGGTCCCCCGGCAGGAAGACGAGGCTCGACAGCGCGGTCGCGCCCAGGGGAAGTCCGGTGACGAACGACTGCACGGGCACCCCGATCGCGTACACGACGGCGACGCCTCCGACGAAGCACGCGAGAGCGGTCCGCCACCACGTCGGGCGGCGGCGGCCCGTGCGCAGGATCAGGCCGATCACGAAGGCCCCGGCGATCCACCCGAGCAGATAGCCGGCGGATGGCCCCACGAACACGGCGACGCCGCCTCGTCCGCCCGAGAGGAGGGGGAGCCCGATCAGCACGAGCACCTCGAATACGATGACCGCCGTCGCGCCGAGCCACGGCCCCAGGACCGCGCCGGCGAGCATGACGCCCAGGGTCTGGGCGGTGATCGGAACCGCGCCGCCGAAGGCGGGGATCGAGCCGGGGATGCCGAGGGTGGCGATCAGGGCGGCGAAGATGGCGACGCGGGTGAGATCGGAGAAGCCGATCGACGAAGAGCGAGACATGATTCCGATCCGGGCAGAGGGTGCGGTGTCGGCACGGCGATCGACATGAACACCGTTCACCTGAACACCGTTCATGTTAGCGTCAAGGAGTTCGATCGAGTGCAGGGGAGTGGTCCGGATGACACCAGGCGCGGTGCGCAATTCGCGCGAAGACGTCATCGCGGTCGCGCTGCGCCTCCTCGATGAGACCGGCCTGGCGGACGTGACGATGCGGCGGCTGGCCGGGGCCCTCGACGTGCAGCCGAGCGCCCTCTACTGGCACTTCACCGACAAGCAGACCCTGCTGGCGGCGGTGTCCGACCGCATCCTCGACCGTGCCCCCGTTCCTCCGGAGCGGGAGGGCGATACGTGGGCCGGCCGGGCGCTCGCCGCGGCGCGAGCACTCCGCGAGGCCCTTCTGGCCTATCGCGACGGCGCCGAGCTGGTCGCCAGTTCACTCGCGCTCGGACTCGGCGGGAACGCTGCCCGGGAGCGCCTCCGCGCAGCCCTGGGCCTCGGTGACTTCGACGCGTACATCGTGGATGCGGGCGCCGACGCGATACTGCAGTTCCTGCTCGGTCACGTCGCCCACGAGCAGCAGCGCATGCAGGCCGATTCGCTGGGAGTCATCGCCGCCGCTCATGCGGTACGTGCCGAGGATGCCGCACAGCCGTTCGGTCAGGCCGCGGCATTCGATTTCGGCGTGAACCTGCTGCTGGACGGGCTCGCGAAGCACGTTCGCACGCCTTCGCCTGCCGCCCCGCTCGCCGTCTGAGGTCGATCGGGCGCTCTAGTGCTTCTGGCGTTGCAGGATGTGCTGGAGCAGCAGTCGCTGCGTCTGCGCGACAGCGGAAGACACCGGTCGCGCCAGACCCAGCCATTCGCTCGGATCGCGGCGCGATCCAGCGGGTGAGTCGCCGGACGGAGAGCCTTCGGCGGGCGACGGCGGAGGAGTAGAGCCGCTCATCTGATCACTTCTCCCTCGGACGGGGTGCAGTCGAGAGTACTCGCCTGCGATTCGCTGACGCTCTATTGTGCGACCGCCGCGAGGTTGCCGGTCCCGCGCCACGGTTATGCGCACATCCGACTTGCTTATGTAGGAAAGTGGCATTTCTTGCTAGCCTGGTGGGGAATGGTCGCTCGCGCGTGCCTCCGGCCACCACTGATCAGAGAGTGAGCATCGATGCTTCTCGAAAGAGACCTCATCCAGGCCGTCGGCTTCCGCAATGTCCGCGACGGCGACGGGGTCACCGGCTTCCAGCTGCGCATCCGGATGCCGTCGTATCGGGGGATGGCCGCCTCGCTCGTCGACGGCATCTCGGTACGTGTCGGCGACCTGGTCGACGTTCCCGCCGACGCGCCGCTGTGGACGTTCGCCGGTCGCACCTATACGCTGCAGCAGCTGTGGGACAGCGACGGTGTGCGCTGGCCGCTGGAGGAGGCCGCCGTGGTCACCGTCCCGTTCGCCGGCGGGTTGCCCGAAGGCACCCACGAGGTGTCGATCGAACTGCGGCTGCGGATGTCGTATATCCCGCAGGAGCACCAGCCCTCGACCTATCGCGAGACCCGGCATATCACCCTGTCTCCCCAGGCCGACGGCGGCCCCTTCCAGTACGGGGTTTCGCTCTACAGCTACATGACCGATTACGGCACGGTGCTCGACCTCGAAACGGCGCTCGCCGCCGTCGCGGACGTGGGTGCGACGGGCATCGAGATCCTCGGCGAGGGTCACATCGAGGGCTATCCGTCGCCGAGTTCCGCGTGGATCGACCGATGGTTCGCGCTGCTTGAGAAGTACGCGCTCGAGCCGACCAACTACGGCTCATGGATCGACACGCGTCTGCACTCGAGCGGAGTCCACGCCCGAGACCTCACGGCGGCCGAGGGTGCCGACATCCTCCAGCGCGACCTGCGGCTCGCGAAGACGCTCGGCTTCCGCTTCGTGCGACCGAAGATCGGCGTCGTCTCGAGCGATCTGATCCCGCACCCGATCTGGACCGAGTCCGTCGAGCGCTCGCTCGACCTCGCTGCGGAGCTGGATGTCGTCATCTGCCCCGAGATCCATTCTCCGACGCCGATCAAGCACGAGGTCGTCGACGACTACATCGGCCTGATCGAACGCACCGGCACGAAGCACTTCGGCCTGCTGCTGGATACCGGGATCTTCCAGGACCGCCCGATTCCGCTCCGCCCCGGTGAACTTCCGGGCCGGCGCCCCGCGTTCCTCGACGGCATCGGTGTCGACCCTGCCGACATCGCCGACATCGCGAAGTACGTCGTGTTCATCCAGGCGAAGTTCCACGACATCGACGAGAACCAGGAGGATCAGCAGATCCCGTGGGAGCCGGTGCTCAGGGCGCTCAAGGACTCGGGCTACACCGGCTACCTGTCCAGCGAGTACGAGGGCGAACGGGCCCCGTGGCGCTCGATCGAACAGGTCCGCCGCCAGCACTCCCTGATCCGCCGCATCGCCGGCGGTCTCGATTGAAGAACGGACGCACCATGCCCAATGGATTGATCCACGACGACAGCCTGCGGCTGCACCCCGACGGACTCGCGCTCTCGCTCACGATCCCCTGGTACCGCAGCCTCTGGCTGTCGTCGGTGACGAGCCTCGCGCTCACGATCGACGGCGACGAGATCTCCGACGAAGACATCCGCTTCGAGCTCGACGGGGTCTCGTACACGCTCGACGAAATCCCCGAGCAGAGTGAGACGCTCTGGTTCCTGCAGCAGCATCCCCTCCTCGTGGTGCGCAGGGCCGTGCCGGTCGCGCTCGGCGAGAGCCACGACGTCACCCTCGTCGGGCAGCTGCGGCTGCCGTACATGCAGATCGCCCCGGGCACTGACGCTGGCCCCGGCATGTACGTCCCGAACTTCGTGCGCGACGTGCGCACCCTCACGGTGACGGATCGGGATGCCGCGGCCCCCGCGCTCGTCTCAGAGGTGCCACCTCCGCCCCCGGCGACCGAGGAAGACCCGTTCGCCCTCGGACTGACGCTGTACTCGGCGAGCGCCGAATTCCGGGCCGGCTGGTACGACTTCGACGGGCTGCTCGATCGCGTCGCCGAGCTGGGCATCGGACCGGGCATCGAGATCGTCGCCTCGCAGGTCGTGCCGACCTACCCGGTCGTCTCGGACGAATTCGTGCGCACGTGGCGCGCGGCCTTCGACCGCCACGGCTTCGATGAGAGCTCGTTCGGTGCGAACCTCGACATGGGGCGCCGCCGCGACCGCGACATGACGCCCGATGAAGAGTTCGAGTTCAGCGAGCTGATGTTCCACGGCGCGCGGAAGCTGGGCTTCCCCCTGGTGCGCATCCAGAGTGCGAAGCCTGAGCTGCTGCGCAGGCTCCTTCCCATCGCGGAAGACCTGGAGCTGAAGCTCGCCTACGAGATCCACGCCCCGATGGGCCCGAACTCGGAACCCATCATGAAGGTGCGCGAGACGTACGCCGAGCTCGATTCGCCGCTGCTCGGATTCGTCGCCGACTTCTCGTCCACGATGCATTCGATGTCGCCGACGCTGCTCCGCGGCGTCCAGCGCGCGGGGCTCGATGACGAAGCGCTCGACAGGCTGCAGGCGATCTGGGCGACCGACGCGACCATGCAGGAGCGCCAGCAGGAGTTCATCGGCTATCTGAAGAGCCGCGATTTCGACCCCGGCCGGCTCGGGTCCTTCGCTCATCTCGCGTTCAACATGCACGGGCATGTCGCGCCGGAGGAGTGGGCAGACATCATGCCGCAGATCCTCCACGTGCACGCCAAGTTCTACGACATCGACGAGAACGGGCAAGAGCCGGCGATCGACTACCCCGAGCTCGTCCGTGTGTTCGTCGAAGGCGGCTATCGCGGCTACTGGTCGAGCGAGTGGGAGGGGCACGCGTTCGCCGAGCTCGGCGAGGTCGACCCGCTCGTGCTCGTACGGCGCCAGCACGACCTCATCCGCGCGGCGATGCGCTCGCTCCAACCCACGTCGGCCTGACGACCGACCCCTCCGCGAGACGCGGCCAAGGAACCTGCACCCCGCCAGGGAAGGTGCCGGAGCCGCGTCTCGCGAGCCGAACCGGCGGCCGGCGCGTGTCAGGCGGAGGTGTGGACGGATGCTTCGACCAGGCGACCGGCCTCTTCGAACAGGTGACGCATCCACAGGTGTTCGGGGTCGCGGTCGTGCACGGGATGCCACCACAGGGCGTTCGTGAGAGGGGTGGCGCTGAAGGGCAGCTCGACGATCCGGACGCCTCCGACCCCGCGCGCGACGGGCGCGAGCGCGGCCTGGATGAGACCGATCCTGTTGGTGCCGGCGACGAAGTGCGGGAGCGCGAGGAAACTCTCCACGACGACCTCGACGTGCGGCTCGATGCCGAGCTGCTGGATCTGCCGCGCCGCAGAGGTGAACGCCGAACGCGACTGGTAGGTCATCACCCACGGCAGGGCGGCGACATCCTCCATCGTGAGGTCGTCGCCCACCGTGGCGTTGTTCTCGGACACGACGGCGACCCAGTCGTCGTGCCAGAGGTCGGCGAAAGGAAGGTCGGTCATGTGACCGTGCGGGATCACCATCCCGTCGGCGGACCGCAGGCGGTTGGGGGCATCCTCCACGATCGTCTGGTTGTGCAGCATGAAGCGGAAGCGCACTCCGGGGGCACGCTCGGCGGCGAGTTCGGCGACCGCCTTGCCGATCGTGACGAAGCCGTAGTCGCTGCCGTAGATCGCGAACTCGCGGACCGACTCGGTCGGCGCCCACGTGGCCTGACTCTCGAACACTCGGCGAGCTGCCTCGAGGGCCGTCGTCGTGTGCTCCGCGAGCCGAAGGGCGAACGGGGTCAGCTCGTAGGTGTTTCCCCGCCTGGCCAGGATCGGGTCGCCGAAGTGCATGCGCAGACGTGCCAGAGACGCGCTCAGGGCGGGCTGGCTCAGATGGAGCCGTTCGGCGGCGCGCGTGACGCTCCGCTCGGTCAGCAGCGCGTCGAGAGCGACGAGCAGATTCAGATCCAGACGCGAGAGCAGCGCATGATCGGTCACGACGATGTGATCCTTCGGCTTCGGAAGCGGGTGCACGAACTCTATCAGCGTCATCTATGCCACAACCCTGCGGGATAGCTGAGTGCGATGTACGTTGCGACCCTGACTCGCCCCGGCTTATGCCGCATATCGGGAAGACTTATGTGCGTTTTCTGCACATCGCGGGGATACTGAGGGAACAGCAGGCCACTCGATGACCGAGCAGCCGACAACGTAGTCAGAAAGGCTGGACATGACACAGCACCGTGGCTCCCGAGCACTCCGGATCGGCGCGATCGCCATTCCCGTTGCGGGCGCACTCATCCTCGCCGGATGCTCCGGCAGCTCGTCGGGCGGCACCTCCAGCGCCGCGAACACGAACGAGTTCTCCCTCACGTACGCCACCTCGAACAACGTCGAGAGCCCCTTCGAGGTGCTCGTGAAGGAATACGAGAAGGCGAACCCCGACGTCAAGATCACCTTGAACCCGCAGCCGAACGACACCTACGGCGACACGCTGCGCACGCAGCTTCAGGCGGGCAACGCGTCGGACGTCCTCGAGACCGAGGCCGGCAGCGGCCAGACCCGCAGCGTCATCCCCCTCGCCCAGGCCGGGTTCCTCGCACCCCTCGACGACGCGGCCACCGCGCTGATCCCCGCGGGCACGGAGTCGCTCTTCGGCATCGACGGCACCACGTACGGCCTGCCGCTCACGATCTCGTACGCCGGCATCGTCTACAACGAGGTCGCGGCCAAGGCCGCGGGCATCACCGAGTTCGCGAAGGACTGGACGACACTGAAGTCGCAGTGCCAGAGCGCAGCCGCCGCGGGCAAGACGCTGTTCGTGCTCGCCGGCTCGACCGTGCCGAACGCGGGGATCACGGCATCGATCATCGCAGCGACACGCGTCTACGCCGAAACGCCGGACTGGAACCAGCAGCGCCTCGACAACAAGGTGACCTTCGCCGACAGCCAGGGCTGGAAGGACACCCTCCAGACGGTCAAGGACATGTACGACGCCGGCTGCTTCCAGGCCGGTGCCGAGGGCGCGGGCTTCGACGCGATCACCACCGGGATGAGCACCGGCGCGAACGTCGGCTTCTTCGGGCCCCTGGGTTCGGCGACCGAGCTGCAGAAAGCCGCCCCCGACCAGAAGTTCGTCGCGCAGTCCTTCCCGCCGGCGACCTCGAAGGACAAGGCCTACGGCGTCGCAAGCCCGACGTACTCGCTCGCGATCAACAAGGCGTCCAAGAACAGCGTGGCGGCCGCGGCCTTCCTCGACTGGATCGCCCAGCCGGCGCAGGCGGGCATCTTCGCCGATGCCGCAGGCAGCCTTCCGATCAGCGGCCTGAGTGACCTCGACCTGTCGACCACGATCTACTCCGCGGTCGCCGACGAGCTCAACAACGGCGACTACACCCCGCTGGCGAACACCAACTGGCCCAACGCCTCGGTGTACGACGCACTCGCGACCGGAGTGCAGGGGCTCCTCACGGGCCAGTCCACCGTCGACTCCGTCCTGGCGTCGATGGACACCGCCTGGGACCAGTGATCTCATCCGGCGGCCACCGGGGCGAAGAGCCCCGGTGGCCGCCGGTGGACAACGGAGGAACGTACACATGACTGCGACGATGCATCAGTCCGAGACCGAGCTCGTGATCGTGCCCAAGAGGCGCAAGAAGCCGAGTCGGGGCCGCTCCCGGCGGCCCGGTGTCCTGAAGTTCGGCTACTGGTGGTGGGCACTGCCCGGCGTCGTCTTCGTCATCGCGATCCACTACGTCGCCACCGCTGCGGGCGGGGTCTTCGCCTTCACGAACTGGAGCGGGATCGGATCCTTCGACTGGATCGGCCTGGACAACTTCCGCAAGATCTTCGCCGACCCGACGAAGATCGCCGCCCTCCGCAACACCCTGTTCCTCGCCTTCGGCTCGGTCATCCTCTCCAATGTGGCGGGCCTCGTTCTCGCGGTCGGCCTCAACCGCATCCTCAAGACCCGCTACATCCTCCGCACGCTCTTCTTCATGCCGGTCGTGCTGAGCCCGCTCGCCACCTCCTACATCTGGAAGTTCATCTTCCAGTTCGACGGTCCGCTGAACGTGATCCTCAACGCGGTCGGACTCGGATCACTCGCCCGGCCGTGGCTGGCCGACCCCACTTGGGCGATCTGGACCGTCCTCATCGTCGTGGTCTGGCAGAGCACGGGCTTCGCGATGGTCATCTACATGGCCGGGCTCGCGAGCGTTCCCGTCGAGATCGAAGAGGCCGCCGCGATCGACGGCTCGAACCTCTGGCAGCGCTTCTGGCACGTCACCCTTCCGTCGATCCGCCCGGCGATCGCGATCGCGACCACGCTGGGTCTCGTGCAGGGGCTCCGCATCTTCGACCAGATCATGGCGCTCACCGGAGGCGGGCCCGCGAACGCGACGGCCACCCTGGCGACCGAGGTCTACAAGCAGGCCTTCTCGCTCGGCAACTTCGGGTACGGCGCGGCCCTCGCCCTGATCCTGACCATCATCATCCTGATCTTCGCCGTGCTCCAGCAGCGCGTTGCGCAGGGACGGACCACGGGAGACTGACATGTTCCGCTACACGAAGCTCAGCGCCCTGCGCGAAGTCATCTTCTGGCTCGTCGCGATCGTCTACCTCGCCCCCTTCTACTTCCTCATCACGATCTCGCTCAAGGGTGACAACGAGGTCTTCGCGACGTCGAAGCTCGCCCTGCCGACCACCCCGACACTCGACAACTTCGCCAAGGTGCTCACCGCCACGGGGCAGTCCAACGTCCTCCTCGGTCTCCTCAACAGCATCATCATCACGGCCGGGAGCATCTTCCTGATGGTGCTGCTCGGCTCGCTCACCGGGTACGTGCTCGCTCGCAGCACGCGCCGCTGGAGCACGGTGGTGTACTACCTGTTCCTGGTCGCGATCGTGCTTCCGACGCAGCTCGGCACGGTGCCTCTCTACATCGGCGCGCGCACGCTCGGCCTCACAGGCTCGGCGTGGGGAATGATCATCCTCTACAGCGGGATGCTGATGCCGCTCGCGATCTTCCTCTACGCCGGGTTCTTCCGAGGCCTCGGCACCGAGTACGAGGAAGCGGCCGCGATCGACGGCGCGAGCCGCACGCAGATCTTCTTCCGTATCGTCTTCCCGCTGATGGCACCGGCCACCGGCACTGTCGCGATCCTCGCGGGACTGATCGTGTGGAACGACTTCTTCACGTCGCTCATCTTCCTGGGCGGCTCGACCGCGCAGACCCTGCCTGTGGCCATGTACTACTACATCGGCTCGCTCGTCTCGCAGTGGAACCAGATCTTCGCGATCGTGATCATCTCGATGATCCCTATCCTCGCGTTCTACCTGTTCGCCCAGAAGCGCTTCATCCAGGGCTTCGCCGGCGGCTTGAAGGGCTGAATCATGACCGACAACCGCGCCGCCTTCGAGAGGTTCTGCGACCTCTTCTACACGCAGAAGACCGTGGCGGATGCTTTCGCCTACCTGGTCTCGGACCACTACACGCAGCACAACCCCAACGTGCCGGACGGACCCGACGCGGCGATCGAGATGCTGACGCCGAAGTTCGACGGATCGCCCGACGCCACGTTCGAGATCCAGCGGATCCTCGTGGACGGCGACCTCGCCATGGTGCACGTGAAGGCCTCGCGACCCGGGGCGCCCGACGCCGCCGTCGCGGACATCTACCGATTCGAGGACGGCCGGATCGTCGAGCACTGGGACGTGCTGCAACAGGTCCCCGTGCATGCCGCCCACGACCATCCGATGTTCTGACCCCGAAGGACGATCCATGTATCAGCTCGCACCCAACATCGAACTCCTCTTCACCGAGGCCGGCGACTATCACGACCGCGTGCGCGCGGCAGCAGCAGCGGGCTTCACCGCGGTGGAGATGTGGGGGCCGACCGGCGTCGACGCCCCGGCCACGCCGAAGGACCTGCCCGCGCTCAAGGCAGCGCTCGAAGAGACCGGCACCGAGCTCACCGCTCAGCTGAGCGAGCCGCGCACGCAGTTCATGATTCCGCCGTGGGATCACTCGGAGTTCTACCGCAAGCTCGACGAGGGCGTCGAGATCGCGCAGATGCTCGGCTGCCCGCGCATCGTCGTGGGCAGCGGTACGGGCTTCGGCGGCTGGAAGCGCCAGGTGCAGCTGGACAAGCTCGTCGAGATCTACCAGAAGGCGACCGCCCAGATCGACGGGTCGGGGATCACGCTCGTGCTCGAGCCGGTGAACGTGCGCGTCGATCACCCGGGATCGCTACTTGACCGCACGAGCGAGGGCGTCTACGTCGCCCGTGGCGTCGACTCGCCCTTCTTCGGCGTCCTGTACGACCTCTACCACTCCACCGTCGAGGGCGAGGACGTCGCTGCCGAGCTGGCGAACGCGGGTGACCTGATCCGCTACGTGCAGATCGCCGACGCACCGGGCCGTGGCGAGCCGGGCACCGGCTCGATCGACTGGCCCGCGGCGCTTGCGACCCTCCGGGCGTCCGGCTACGACGGTCCGATCGGGCTCGAGTACTACCCGCAGACCGCCTCGACCGAGTCGGTGAAGCTCATCTCGCAGCTCGCGGCCGACGCATGAGCGACCGGGAGTACCCGGCATCCGTCGACGTCGCGATCGTCGGCAGCGGGCCGACCGGGGCGGCCTACGCCCGCATCCTGAGCGAGCGCGCGCCGCAGGCGACGATCGCGATGTTCGAGGTCGGGCCGACCGTGTCGGACCCACCGGGTGCGCACGTCAAGAACATCGAGGACACCGCGCGGCGCGCCGAGGCGCAGCATGCGTCGCAGGGCCCGAGCGCGGACGCCGCCACGGTCAGCTCCCCGGGTGCCGTCAAGAGCGGGCAGCGCATCGGCCGGCCGGGGACGTTCCTGCTGGCGGACGGTTACCAGCTCGACGACGAGGACGGCCTTCCCGTCGCGGCCATGTCGAGCAACGTCGGAGGGATGGGCGCGCACTGGACGGCGGCGTGCCCGCGACCCGGAGGCAGCGAGCGCATCGCGTTCGTCGAAGACCTGGACCAGCTGCTGGATGAGGCCGATCGCCTCCTGGGTGTCACGACCGACGCGTTCGACGGCGCGCCGTTCGGCGCTCTCGTGCGCGAACGGCTCGCCGCGGCGGTCGACGAGGGCCGCGCCGCTGAGGCCCGGGTGCAGCGGATGCCGCTGGCTGTGCACCGACGGGAAGACGGACGTCTCGTGTGGTCGGGGTCGGACGTCGTCCTCGGTGAGGCCACCCGTTCGAACCCGAACTACTCGCTGCACGACGAGTCGCTCGTCACGCGCGTCCTCGTGGAGGGCCGTCGTGCCGTGGGTGTCGAGGTGCGCGATCAGCGCACCGGCGAGAGTCACGAGGTGCGCGCGCGCGTCGTCGTCATCGCCGGGGATGCGCTCCGGA
This sequence comes from Microbacterium rhizomatis, assembly GCF_008710745.1. GTDB lineage: Bacteria > Actinomycetota > Actinomycetes > Actinomycetales > Microbacteriaceae > Microbacterium > Microbacterium rhizomatis. Next base: position 102,051 of record NZ_VYSA01000006.1, on the reverse strand, counting down.
CTCCGCAGCTGCTGTGGGCCTCCGGCATCCGTCCCGATGCCCTGGGGCGCTACCTCAACGACCAGGCGCAGATCGTGTTCGCCACGCGGCTGCGGGATGTGCCCGACCTCGCGACCGACGTGCCCGCCGACGGCACGCTCTCTGAGTACAGCGGGGTGAGCTGGGTGCCGTTCACGGACGACATGCCCTTCCACGGGCAGGTCATGCAGCTGGATGCCTCGCCCGTGCCGCTCGCGGACGACGATGTCGTGCAGCCGGGATCGATCGTGGGCCTGGGGCTGTTCTGCGCCAAGGACCTGCAGCGCGACGACCGGGTCGTCTTCGACGATGTGGCGGTCGATTCGTACGGTCTTCCCGCGATCCGCATCCACTACCGGCTCACCCCCCTCGACCACGAGGTGATGGACCGGGCCCGTGAAGAGATCGTCCGCCTCGGGCAGGCCGTCGGCGATCCCCTCGACCCGCGCCCGTTCACGATGCCGCTCGGCGCGTCGCTGCACTATCAGGGCACGACGCGGATGGGTGAGGTCGATGACGGCGCGAGCGTGTGCGACGACCGCAGCCGGGTGTGGGGCGTGGACGGCCTGTACGTGGCAGGCAACGGTGTGATCCCCACCTCGACGGCGTGCAATCCGACCCTGACATCGGTGGCGCTCGCGGTGCGCGGTGCCCGCACGATCGCCGATTCACTGGCATCCTGATCTTGCTTATGTCTGAAAACGACATTAGAATGTGGAAATAATGACAAAGAAGTCGGCGAGCTCATCTCGCCTCTCACAGACGAGGAGGTCGTGGTGATCCCCGACCGCATCATCGAGCAGGGCACTCTGACGACCGACGGCGCGCGCGCCGCCGTCGAGGTGCGCATCCCCTGGTATCGGGCCCTCCCCGGCTCCTGCATCGCCGGGGCCGGTCTCACGATCGACGGCGTTCCCGCGTCGACCGAGTCGCTGCGCTGGCGGATGAACGGCCGCGAATTCACGTTCGCCGAGCTGTCGGCCAGCGCAGACGAATGGTGGTTCCCTATGGACTCGGCCGTTCTCTCCGGAGACGTGCCCGTCAGCGCGGATGCCGAGCACAAGGTCGACGTCGAGCTGACGCTCTTCATCCCGTACATCATCATCGGCGACGGCGAGACGCTGCACATCGAGGAGCACGACACCAAGACCATGAAGGCGGTCGCAGCATGACTCTCGCACAGGCACCGGGGACGCCCGTCCAGGGCGTCACGCTCTACAGCTTCACCCGTGCGTTCCACGGGCGCGAGTACGACCTCGAAGGTCTCATCCGGAAGGTCGCGGCCGACAGCCTCGGCCCGGGGCTCGAGATCATCGGGTTCTCGAGCTTCCGCGGCTTCCCCGAGGTCGACGACCGGTACGCGGGCTGGTTCCGCGACCTCGTCGACGAGGTCGGGCTCGTGCGCACGTCGCTCGCGGTGAACGCCGATATCGGCATCCACCGCGACCGCCTCCTGAACCAGGACGAGCTCATCGAGTACATGCGGCGCCAGATCGCCGCGGCCGCGAAGCTCGGATTCCCCGTCGCGCGGGTGCAGATCTCGATCACCCCCGACTCGATGGAAGCCCTCGCGCCGATCGCCGAGGAGTACGGCGTCCGGCTCGCCCTAGAGGTGCACGCCGATCAGTACGCCTCGCATCCCCGGATCCTGGCGCTGCGCGACCGCTTCGAGAAGGTCGGGTCGCCCTACCTGGGCTTCACGATGGACTGGGGCGCGACAGTCTCGGGCTTCGCCCCGTCGCTGATCGAGGCCTACCGTCGTCGCGGAGCATCCGAGGAACTGCTCGCCAAGGTCGTCGACCTGTGGAACGTCTACTACGAGCAGGGACCGCCCGTCGACCAGACCGAGCACGGGCAGCGGTTCGGCTCGTTCATCGGACTCGCCGCGCAGAACGGCCGACCGGATCTCGGGATCGATTTCGGGATCAACGGGACGGGCCTGTTCGGCCCTGCGCGCGTGGATGACTGGCTCGAGATCATGCCGTGGATCACCCACGTGCACGGCAAGTTCTTCGGGATCGACGAGAACGGTGAAGAGCCGTCTGTGCCGGTCCGCGATCTCATCGCGCTCCTCGTCGACAACGGCTACAGCGGCGCGATCTCGAGCGAGTACGAGGGCTGGCACTGGAACTACTGGCAGAGCCCGTTCGACATCATCGCCGGTGAGCAGGCCGTCCAGCGTTCGGCGGCGACCGCTGCCGGTTCGCGCATGATCACCGATGCGGGCGAGGCCCGCAGCATCCTGTCCGCCCATCACGCAGTCGCCGCGCGCGCCTGAAGAAAGGCATGAACATGTCTGAAGAGAACGGCATCGCCGGCACCGGCATCAAGCTGGGGACGACCCTCTACTCGATGACGAGCGAGTTCGCGGCCGGGCTGTACACGCCCGAGACCCTGATCGCGGCCGTCGCAGAAGAAGGCATCGGCCCGGGCGTCGAGTTCAACATCGCGCAGCTGCTGCGCACGTATCCCGACGTCGACGATGCGTTCGTGAAGCTGTGGTTCGACTCGCTCGAGAAGTACGGCCTCGAAGCCAGCGCCGTGGGCACGAACCTCGACATGGGTCGCCGCAAGGACCGCGACATGACTCTCGACGAAGAGCACGACTTCCTCGCCCGGCAGCTGAAGACCGCGCACACGCTCGGCTTCAAGAAGGTCGTCATCCGCTCGCACGGCAAGGAGCTGCTGCGCAGCCTCCTGCCGCTCGCCGAGAAGTACGACCAGTACCTCGGCTACGAGATCCACGCACCGTCGGGACCGAACAATCCGCAGGTGCTGCAGATGCGCGAGATGTACGACGAGCTGCAGTCCGAGCGCCTCGGCTTCACCGCCGACTTCTCTTCGACGATGCACTCGCTGTCGCCGACGCTGCTGCGCACGCTCGGCCAGATGGGCATGGACGAGAAGCATTTCCCCGTGATGGACGAGATCTGGCACGAACAGGCGCCGATGCACGTGCGAAACCAGAAGTTCGAGGACTACCTGTCGGGGGAGGGCGTGGATCCGCTCCGGTTCGGCCCGTTCACGCGCCTCGCCTTCAACATGCACGGACTCGTGCCGCCGGAGGAGTGGCTCGACATCATGCCGCAGATCTTCCACGTGCACGCCAAGTTCTACGACATCGGCGCCGACGGAGAAGAACCGGCGATGGACATCCCGCGGATCGTCCGCCAGTTCGTCAAGGGCGGGTACCAGGGCTACCTCTCCAGTGAGTGGGAGGGCCACGCGTTCTCCGACCTCGGCGAGTCCGACCCGATCGACCTGGTCAAGAAGCAGCACGCCCTCATGACGAAGGCGATCGAAGAGACCGTGAAAGAGGATGCTCATGTCTGACACCGTCATCGAGGTACCGCGGGCCGAGCCCTCGCTCGCGCAGCTCCAGGAGCAGATCGAGAGCCTCCGCGCCCAGGTCGAGGATGCGACGCGGCTCGCGCAGCGCGCCGAAGACCGCGGGCAGGTCGAGAACCTCTTCAACCGGTACATGTACCTGCACAACGCGTTCCAGGACGAGCAGATCATCCCGCTCTGGGTCGCCGAGGGTACCGAGGGCATCCGCGCGCGCTACACGAACGCCGGCGAGTACACGACCTGGGAGAGCGTGACCCGCTACCACCGCGATCGCCCGAGCCCCGAGGGCAAGCTCATCCTCCACGCGACGACGACCCCCGTCATCGAGGTCGCGGGCGACGGCGAGACCGCCAAAGGCGTCTGGCTCATGGCCGGCACCGAGTCGGGCCTCACCGACCCGAAGGTGGCCGAGGCGTTCCCCGACATGTACTCGCCCGATGAGGTGCTCGGCAAGAAGGTCTGGGCCCACTGGGTGTGGTGCAAGTACGCGATCGACTTCCGCAAGCAGGACGGCGAGTGGAAGTTCTGGAAGTTCCGCTGCTACGAACTGGCCCGTGCGCCGTTCGAAGAGAACTGGGTCAGCTTCGGCGTGAAGAACCAGGGCGCTTTCGACCTGGATCTCATGTACTTCGGCGACGACGGCAAGCCGGTGTTCATGCCACCGGCCGACGCACCGGTGCCGAGCCAGAACCACCCCTACAGCCCGACCACCGTGCAGAAGCTCGAGCCGGTGCCGCCCGTGGCGCACGACACGTTCGTCGACACCTTCCACTGATCCACGTCTGACCGAGGAGCCCTCATGGCCACCCACAACTCCCTCTTCTCCGAGAACGACGTGCACCGTCGCGACGACGCGATCGCCGTCTCGGTCCAGATCCCCTGGTACCGCAGCCTGTGGCTGTCGGCGGTCGACGATGTCGCCGCATCCGTGAACGGCGTCCCGGTGCCGAAAGACGACCTGCGTTTCGAGCTGAACGGCACGAGCTACCGCATCGAAGAGCTGCCCGAGCAGTCCGAGACGCTGTGGTTCGTCGCCGACAAGCCCGAGATCGTGATCCCGCTCGATCATGCTCCGGCCGCGGGCGAGAAGCTCACGGTCGAGGTCGTCCTGACGATGCGCCTGCTGTACATGCAGATCATGCCCGGTGTCGACGGTGGCCCCGGCCGCTACGTGACCAACCGCGTCCCGGTCGAGCGCGAGGTCGTCCTGGCATGACCGGGCAGGGTCGGCCGCTGCGGGTGGCGATGATCGGATACGGCTTCATGGGGGCCACCCACTCGGTCGGCTGGCGTCAGGCGCCGCGGGTCTTCGACCTGCCCGAATCGATCGAGATGACGGTGGTCGTCGGCCGGAACGCGGATGCCGTGGCCGCCGCGGCCGAGAAGTGGGGCTGGCTCGAATCGGCCACGGATTGGCGCGACGTCATCGGGCGCGACGACATCGACATCGTCGACATCGTGACGCCGGGGGATTCGCACGCCGAGATCGCGATCGCGGCGCTCCAGGCAGGCAAGCACGTGCTCTGCGAGAAGCCTCTCGCCAACTCGGTCGCCGAGGCCGAGGCGATGCGGGAGGCGGCGGCCAGGGCCGCCGAACGCGGCGTACGGTCGCTGGTCGGCTTCACCTACCGCCGGGTTCCGGCGGTGACCCACATGCGCGACCTGATCGCCCAGGGGGTGATCGGCCGCGTGCAGCAGGTGCGCGCCGCGTACCGTCAGGACTGGCTCGTCGATCCGGACGTGCCCCTGGCGTGGCGTCTGCAGAAGGAGCACGCCGGATCGGGCGCCCTGGGAGACATCGGGGCTCACATCATCGACATGACGCAGTTCGTGACCGGACAGGATGTCACGGCGGTGTCGGGCACGATCGAGACGATCGTCTCCGAGCGACCACTGCTGGGTTCGGGCTCCGGCCTGTCCGGCACCGCCGCGGAGGGGACCGGCAGGGTCACCGTCGACGACGTGGCGATCTTCGCCGGGCGCCTCGCGGGCGGCGCGCTGGTGTCGTTCGAGGCGACGCGGTTCGCGACGGGGCGGAAGAACGCCCTGACGATCGAGGTCTCGGGCGACAAGGGCGCGCTCGCGTTCGATCTCGAAGACCTCAACAGCCTGCAGTTCTACGACCGCACGGCGCCGGAGGACCGGCAGGGTTTCGCCAAGATCCTCGTGACCGAACCCGTGCATCCCTACGTCGCCGCCTGGTGGCCCGCGGGTCACATGCTCGGCTACGAGCACGGGTTCACCCACCAGGTCGTCGACTTCGTCACCGCGATCGCCGACGGCACCGAACCGCATCCGAGCTTCGCGGAAGGGCTGTCGGTGCAGCGCGTGCTCGACGCCGTCGAACGCTCCAGTGACCACGATTCCGCCTGGGTCCGCGTCGCCGCGGATGCCCCGGCATCCATCTGAGATCTTTCGAAGGAGACGTCAATGGCGCGCCCCGTCACCCTGTTCACCGGCCAGTGGGCCGACCTGCCGTTCGAGGAGGTGGCGCGACTCGCGGGCGAGTGGGGCTACGACGGCCTTGAGATCGCCTGCTGGGGCGATCACCTCGATGTCTCTCGATGGGACGACGCGGACTACGTGCAGTCCAGGCTCGACATCCTCGAGCGCAACGGCCTGAAGGTCTACGCGATCTCGAATCATCTCACCGGCCAGGCCGTGTGCGACGACCCGATCGACGAGCGGCACCGCGACATCCTGTCCGACCGGGTGTGGGGCGACGGCGACCCGGAGGGCGTGCGTCAGCGCGCCGCCGAAGACCTGAAGAACACCGCCCGCATCGCCGCCAAGCTCGGCGTGAAGACGGTGAACGGATTCTCGGGCTCGTCGATCTGGAAGGCGGTGGCCATGTTCCCGCCGGCCTCCGATGAGTTCATCGCTCGCGGCTATCGGGACTTCGCTGACCGGTTCCACCCCATCCTCGACGTCTTCGAAGAGGTCGGGGTGCGATTCGCGCTCGAGCCGCACCCGTCCGAGATCGCATACGACTACTGGACGGCGAAAGACACGCTGGATGCGATCGGGCACCGCGAGAGCTTCGGGTTCAACTTCGACCCGTCGCACTTCGTCTGGCAGCAGCTCGATTCGGTCGCGTTCGTCCTCGACTTCGCCGACCACATCTTCCACGTGCACGTGAAGGAGTCGATCACGAACTTCGACGGGCGGGGCGGCGTGCTCGGCTCGCACCGACCGTGGGCCGACCCGCGCCGCGGGTGGACGTTCGTCTCGACCGGTCACGGCGCTGTGAAGTGGGAGCCCCTGTTCCGGGCCCTCAACGCGATCGGCTACGACGGACCGACGAGCGTCGAGTGGGAGGACGCCGGAATGAACCGGCTGATCGGGGCCCCCGAAGCCCTCGCCTTCGTGCGGAAGCTCAACGACATCACCCCGCCCGAGGCCGCGTTCGACGCTGCCTTCTCCTCGGCAGCCTCGAACGCCGACAAGAGCGACACGGCATGACGAACGCGACCGATCAGCCGCGCGTCAAGTGGAGCTACATGGACCACTGGCGGAGCCAGGGGCCGGCCGGCCCGATCGATCAGTGGCAGTCGCGGCTCGCGATGACCCGTTTCCTCCGGCAGGTCGCTGCCGTCGGCTTCGACGCGATCGACACGTTCGACTTCCGGTTCTGGCAGATCCTCGAGCAGTATGGCTCGGTTGCGAACTATCAGGAGTTCGTGCAGGAGCAGGGCCTCGAGCGCATCGTCAATACGTTCCACGGGGTCTACTACACGCCCGACCGGTACGCGCCCGAGGTGCCGGCGACGCACGACACGATCCTGGAGGATTTCAGGGTCACGATGGACCGGTGGTCGGGCATCCAGCTCGACAACATCATCGTGATGCCGGGATCCCGCTACTTCGACGAAGCAGGCGTGAGCGATGACGGGCTCAAGCACGCCGCAGAGGTCTGGGGCAAGGTCGGCGAGATCACGCAGCAATACGGTGTGAACCTCACATGCCACCACGAGTTCTACGGCGGAATCCGCACGCGGGCGCAGATCGACACCTTCTACGACTACGCCGACCCGCGGTTCGTGAAGTTCTTCGTCGACACCGCGCAGCATTGCATCGCCGACGTCGATCCCGTCGATGTGTACGAGGCGCACCATGAGCGGGTCACCGGGTTCCATTTCAAAGACACGCGCACGAAGGATGTGAACGACGACTATCGCCTGTGGCCGGATGCCGAGCTCTCGGCCGTGACGACCGAGAAGTGGTTCTACGAGATGGGCACCGCCGAAGGTCTCGTCGACTTCGAGTCGATGATGCGGTCAGTCCGCGATCACGGGTATTCCGGGTGGATCAGCGTCGAGCACGACAAGGCCGACAAGATCGGCGGCGACTACTCCGAGAGCACGGCGATCGCGCGCTGGTACGCGAAGAACGTGCTCGACGGCATCTATGCGGAGGGCGCGAAGTGACCGGCATCCGATGGGCGTACGCGCTCAACCAGTGGGATACGAACATCGACGCGTTCGTGCGCCGCCGCGATCACGAGCGCGCCTTCAAGACGATCTCGATCAGCGGGTTCAGCGGGGTCGAGTTCACGGCGGTCAGCTTCGGCCCGTGGGAGCCGTTCGGCAGCCCCGCGGAGATCGCGAACCTGTACGGCTCGATCGAGCAGCTGCGCTCGTTCCTCGCGGACTGCGCCCTCGACGCGGTGAGCAGCTACGTGTACGACCCGTTCGTGGGCTTCGACGTCGAGATGGGGCGCGGACCGGATCCGCTCGACCCCGATTCGCTCGAGCCCATCGCGGCAACCGCGGTGTGGTTCGCCGACGCCGTCCATCGCCTGGGCGGCGACGCCCTGGTCGTGCGACCGGTGGGGTCGGCGTGGCAGACCGGACCGCTCAGCGACGAGCAGATCGGCACGCTGGCGCGACTGTGGAACGAGGTGGGCAGTCGGATCGCCGCGGGCGGGGTGGGCCTTGCCCTGCACGTCGACTTCCTCTCGGCGCTGCGCCTGAGCAACGGCATCGACCGCCTGCTGGCGGCGACCGACCCTGCGCTCGTCGGGCTCGCGCTGGACACCGCCGAGCTGGCGGTCGCCGGGATCGAGCCCGTGGAGTTCTTCCGCACGCACGCGGATCGCGTCCGCCACATCCAGCTCAAGAACGCGCGTGCCGTGGTCGACGAGGCGGAGGCGTTGACCCCGCACGCCGAACAGTTCGTCCGCACGGAGGGCGGCTCGCGGCGGATCGAACGCTGGTTCTTCGAGCCCACCGACGAAGGCGGCCTGATCGACTTCGAGGCGTTCGCGCAGGCGGTCGCCGAGTCGGACTACTCGGGATGGATCGTGGTCGAGTCGGATCAGAGTCCGCACCCTGCCGAGAGCGCGATGGTCAGCGGCTGGTACGTGCAGAAGGTCCTCCGTCCGATCGTGGAGGGCTCCCGGAGAGCGGTCGGGGCCTCTCGGTGATCGACCGACCGAGCGGGGACGGCCGATGACCGGGTCGACCCTGGGCATCGGGGTCCTCGGGGCTGCCGGCATCGCCGAACGCGCCATCGTCGAGCCCGCGCGTGAGCTGGATGGCGTCCGTGTGGTGGCGATCGGCGCGCGCGACCCGGAACGCGCCCGCGCCGCGGCCGACCGCCTCGATGTGCCCGAATCCGGCGACTACGAAATGGTCCTGAACCACCCCGACATCGATCTGGTCTACCTCCCTCTGCCGTCGACGGTGCAGGCGCAGTGGGCGGTGCGGGCGCTGCAGGCGGGCAAGCACGTGCTGTGCGAGAAGCCGCTGTCGGCGAACGGCACGACCGCGGCCGCGATCGCCGCTGCCGCCGATGCGGCCGGCCGACGCGCCTTCGTGGGGTTCCACTACCGTCTGCACGGCTTCACGGGCCGGCTGCTGGAGGTGCTCACCTCTGGCGTGCTCGGCGATATCGAGCGCGTCGAGTTCGACTACAGCATCCCTCATTTCGTCGTCCAGCCGGGCAATATCCGCCTGGACGGCGCTCTGGGCGGCGGGTCGTTCATGGATGTCGGCTGCTACGCCGTCGACCTGATGCGCGCCGCGTGGGGAGAGCCCGCGGTGGTCTCGGCCGACGCGCTGCTGTACCCCGGCGACCCGCGGGTCGACCTGCGGACGGACGTCGAGCTGGTGCTGCCCGGCGGCATCCCGGCGTACGTCCGCTCATCGTTCATCGGCGACGACAAGGGCAGTATGTCGCTGCGCGTGACGGGGACGGCTGCGCACCTGGAGGCGACGAGCGTCATCGTGCCGCAGTGGGGCGCCGTGCTGCGCGTGACCGCGGGCGACCGCGTGCTCATCGAAGACAAGGCGGTCGACGGCGAGAACAGCTACGCGCGGCAGCTGGAGCACCTGGTCGGCGTCTTGCGCGACGGCACACCCAGCCCGCTGGATGCTGCGCTGGGCGTCGGAACCATGACCATCGTCGACGACGTCTACTGGGCCGCCGGTCTGCAACCGCGCTGAGCGGGTGCCCGCCTGCCGTCCCGCCGTCCCGCCCGCCCGGCCGTGTCCGCAAGGTGGCCGCCACGCGCTGCGCCGGCGACCATCCTCCGGACATGCGCGAGCGTGCGGGCCGCGCTCAGCCCTCGTGGTTGTAGTACGGCCAGGGCAGGAACCGGCGCTCGCCGCGGCGATCGGGGCCCTCGAGCGCGACCGCTCCGGTCGCGGCCCATTCGACGCCGCGCGGGAACATGCGGATGAACTCGATGCGGCGGAACGTGTCGATGTCGTGGCCGATCGTGATCGTGAAGGAGCGCCCGGCGCCGTACTCGTTGATCCAGGCGATCGGCTGATCCGTGTTCATCCCGTTGAGTGCGGCGATGCCGCCCTCGGGGATCACGACCGGATAGTGCGACATCGGCCAGACCGGCGCGTTCTCGTAGGCGTCGAGGTCGTCGAACGTGGTGAGCAGCACCTGCGTGCCCTCGTAGAGCTCGACCCCGGTGAGGATGTCGTCACCGGTGACGGTCCACGTCGCGGTGATGCCCTCGGTGATCGGATGCCGCGGCTCGGCCGTCTTCAGGAGCGCTTCGCCCCAGGGGCGAGGCCGTAGGCCCGTCTCGTACGCGCTGAGCTTCGCGCCGCGCATGACGTTGTACTCCTCGGGGTAGCCCCACGAGTCTTCCTGCACGGCAGAGCCGTGGAACCAGACGATGCCTTTGCCCTCGTCGTGGACGAAGCGCAGGATCGCCGCGTCCGTCTCGGCACCGAAGCCCGTGGCTTTGTCGAAGAAGCCGTCGCGCCCCTCGAAGACGACGATCAGCACGTCGTACTTGTCGATGATCTCGGCCGTGAGCCCGCGAGGATCCTCGACCACGCGGACGCGGAATCGCCCGGTGTCTTCCAGCAGGGCGGTGATCCACTGATTGTGGGCCCGGAAGCTCCGGTGCTCGTTGTCGTGCTCGCGGGTCATATGGCCCGAGAGGATCAGCGCGTTCAGGACGTCTGGCATGTGTTGCTCCTGTGGGTGGGAATGGTGGGCGGGTTCATGTGCTCGCGGCTGCGCCGTCCGCGAGGGCGGCGCGTGCGAGGGAGAGATGCCGACGCGTGATGTCAGAGGCATCCTCGTCGTCGAGCCACTCGTGACCGCCCCACTCGCTGGTCAGCGTGCCGCGGAACCCCGTTGACGCGAGCAGGGCGCCGAGGTCGCGCAAGGGTTGCGAGACGCGGTCGGCGGTGTCGTCGAGGTCCCAGAACTTCAGGTGGAAGGCCCCGGTGAGGGGAACGACCCCGCGGAGGTCTTCGGCGCGGGAGCGGCCGAACCGCACCAGGAGGTTCATGTACATCGTCTGCACCCGGCGTGGCACCCCGCCGGACCGCAGCATCCCGACGACGGCATCCATCGTGTCTGATTCGAGCCATGCCGTCCTCAGCCGCGCGAGGAGGTCCGAGGACACGCCGCCGGTGGCGAGGGCATCGAGATAGCTGTCGGGGAGAGCCGGCATCAGCATGCTGACATCGACCAGCAGCCGGACTCGCGGGTCGTCGATCGCAGCGAGAGACTCGATCGCCGCAGCGGTGACGGGGTTCTGCGGGGTCTGCTGGCCCTGGATCTCTTCGTACAGCGTCAGATCGAGCTCGTGCAGGTGCGGCCGCAGGCGCTCGAGGAGCGGGCGGCCCGCCTGACCGATCGGCAGCCGCACCCCTGCCGCGCCGATCCGGTGCGATGTGCGCAGCTGCGGGAGGAGGAACGCGAGACGCTCGTCATCGTCACGCCGTCGCGTCGGGGTCGCCCAGTCGTCCAGGCTCACGCCCACGATGCTGACGGCACCCCCGGCCGTCACGAGAGCCGACGCGAACTCATCTGCCTCTTCGTCGGTCGGGGTGGGAAACGAGCGCCAGAGCTGCCCGAGCTCGACTTCGATCACCGGCGCGACGTCGTCGGCGACGATCCCGACGGCGATGTCGGGAGCCGAGCGCTCGGCGCGGATGACTTCCGGCGTCCAGTTGAACGCGCTCGCCGTGAGAGTCCAGGCGTCGGGGAGGGGCGGATGCTGGGTCACGGGGCACCTCGGGTTCATACGACGTCGCGCGAGACGGTCGGCGCGGATGCCGGGGCGTCGACGACGAGTGAGCGTTCGGCGTGGAAAGGGAGCACGAGCGGGCCGTCCGGCCCCGTCTGCAGGTACGGCACGACGAGGCGGAACGACACCGCCACCTCGTGCGCGCCCTCGCCCGTGGTCCCTCGGGCCGTCACGACGACCCGGTCCTGAATGAACCACCAGGCGTCTTCCCCCGCGAGATCTGTCGGCGGGAGGCTGCGGGTGCCGAGGCTGATCGACGGCGCGGTCACCGGAGCGCCGTCGATCGCGACCTCCAGATCGACGAGGCTCGCGAGCGGAAGCGACCGGATCCACGGGAGCGACAGGCGCAGCGCCATGCCGTCGGCGTTCGATACCAGCGCGTCTTCGCGCAGGATCTCCAGACTCATTTCGGGCCTCTCCTCGACTTCAGGAGAGAACCTACACGCTTATGTCGGTTTTAGTAAGAAGAACTCGTCATCGTGCCGCGGTCACCTGGGCCACAGCATCCAATCGCGGATGCCCCTCGGCGAACCAGTGCGGGAACGTGGCCTCGAACAGCTGCTCGCGAGCGAGCTCGGCACCGCCGCGGAGCGGCTCGCGCTTGTCGTCCACCGACTGCACGATGACGAGATCCCTCGTGGCGAGGGGCAGCGACAGCTCGTAGACCCGCTGGCGCACCTCGGCGAGGAAGACCTCTCCGGCCGAGGTGACGGCGCCGCCCAGAACGATCACGCCGGGATTGAACATGTTGACCAGCGCGGCGACCGTCTCTCCGACCACGCGCGCCGAGCTCTGGATCAGCGCGATCCCGAGTGCGTCGCCGCGCTCGGCCGCGCGCGCGATGATCTCCGGCGTCAGCCCTCCCTCATCGCCGGCGTGCTCGGCGATGAATCCCGTGGCACCCTCGGCGATGGCCTTCTCCGCGTCGCGGATCAGCGCCCACCCTCCGGCCACGGCTTCGAGGCACCCGATCTTGCCGCACCTGCACTGCGCGACCGAGTCGCGGACGCGCACGTGGCCGATGTCACCGGCCGCGCCGTTGGCGCCGCGGTGGATCTTTCCCTGGGAGAGCAGCCCGGCGCCGATTCCCGACCCGATCTTGCAGTAGATCAGGTCTGTGCGCGCGTGACCGCGATGCGCGAATTCGCCGAGAGCCAGCAGGTTGACGTCGTTGTCGACCCAGACGGGGGCGCCGAATCGTTCCTCGAAGAGGCTGCGCACATCGAAGGCGTTCCAGCCGGGCATGATGGGCGGGGCGACCGGTCGCCCGGAGGCGAAGTCGACCGGGCCCGGCACGCCGACCACGAGGGCCCAGATCGGAATCTCCGGGGCGCGCGCCAGCAGTTCGTCGACCATCTCCATCGCGGCGGCGATGGTCTCGTCGGGCCCGCGTGCGATGTCCCACTGCCGATGCGTCTGGTCGACGATGTCGCCCTCCAGTGCCGCGATGCCGACGTGGATGTGCAGGGCGCCCAGAGCGCACACGACGATGCGCCCGCGTTCGGATCGGAAGCGCAGAGTACGCGGTGCGCGACCACCGGAGGAGGGGCCGAGGTCGGCGTCTTCCAGATACCCCATCTCGATCGCCTGATCTACGCGCTGCGTGACGACCCCGCGGCCCAGGCCCGTCAGCCGCCCGATCTCGGGGCGCGTGGCGGCCTCGCCCGTGCGGACCATGTTCACAATGCGCAACAGGCTGGTGAGTTCGTCGGTCTGCGCGCCGAACCTCAACGTGGAGTCAGTTGCCATGGTTGATTCTGACACAACACCTCACGACAAGAGAGCCTTCCGCGCACTCTAGAGTGGAGATGGTGCAGACTTATGCATGGTTTCGACTTTAGATCGAGGGAGATCGCATGCCGTACGGCGTCGGCGTCATCGGGGCGGGCCCGGGGGCGGCTGCCCTCCACCTGCCGACGCTGGCGCGCTTCACGGATCGATTCCGCGTGGTGCACATCGCCGACGCCGGGAGCGGGCGAGCGGCCCACCTCGCCGAGCGGGTCGGCGCATCCGCCTCGACCGGCATCACGGATGCCCTTGCGGACTCCGCCGTCGAGGTGGTGCTGCTGTGCACGCCCCCGCACGAGCATGCCGAGCAGATCCTGGCGGCCGTCTCAGCGGGCAAGCGCGGGGTGATCGTGGAGAAGCCGCTCGCCACGACTCACGAGGCGGCGATCCGCGTCGTGGATGCATGTCGAGATGCGGGGACCGCCCTCCTCGTGGGAACCAACCACCTCTTCGATCCGGCGTGGGAGCGCACGAAGCATCACCTGATCGGCCACAGCGCGCGGGTTCAGACCATCGGCATCAGCGTCGCACTGCCGCCGAACGGGCGGCTGCACGATCTGGTCACCGAATCGGCGCCCGCCACCGCCGCGGCAGGGAGGGGCGCGCCGGACTGGAGCGACCCGCGCGTCGCTGCCGCGGTCGTCCGTCAGCTCGTGCTGGGGCTGGCCGTTCACGACCTTCCGCTCGTGCGCGACCTGGCGCCGCGTATCGAGCAGGTCGTCTACGCCCGGCCCGTGCCGCCCATCGGTTACGCGATCGGCTACCGGGCGAGCGGAGTTCTCGTGCAGCTGACCGCGGTCATGCTGCCCGGTGGCGCGGATGCGCTGTGGCGCATGCGCGTGACGACGCCGGTCGACGTGATCGACGTGGAGTTCCCGCCCGCGTTCGTTCACGCCGGGAGTGCCGCGGTGACCGTTCGCGGCGCCGACGGAGCCATCACCGCCTACCCGCGTGAACCCGACGACGGATACGTGCGGGAGTGGGCGGCGTTCGCCGGGATGCTCGACGGGCACGACGTCGTCGAGTACGACGAGCTCCTCGACGACGCCCACTACGCGATCGACCTCGCCGATGCCGCGGCGCTTCTCATCGAGGAGGGTGGGCGATGACCGCCGTCTCCGTCTGGATCGACAGTGCACGCGGTCACGAGTACGACGTGGCCGTCGCCGAACTCCCGGTACGCGCCCGACGTGCGAGCGTGATCGCGGGTGCGATCGCGGTCGTGGACGGCCTGGACGGCGTGCGCGCCGCGGTGGATGCGGATGCCTCCGCCATCGTCCTCGCCGAGGTCGGCATGGTCGGCGACTCGGCCTGGGCGGCGCTCGGGCCGATCGGAGCCCTCCCGCCCGTGATCGTCGACCGTCGCCTGCTGCGCGCGGACGCGGCCGGCCTCGTGCGGGGCGAGCCGGGCGCGGGCGCTCCTCGATTCGTCACCGTCGAGCTGATCGCTCCGCGTGATCGCCGCGACGAGGCGATCGCGGATGCCGTCGGGTGGGCGCGGGAGCTGGCGGGTTCGGCGTTCGCGCCGGTCGCCGTGTCGGGGACGCCGGGCAGATCGATGGCCCTCCTGATCGGGCCGGATGCGGGTTCGGCGTTCGCCTTGACCGTGAGTCAGGCCGCGGCGCGAGCCCGCGGTGTCCAGCTGCGCGCCACCGCCGTCGCCGAGGAGCGGCGCGAGGTGACGATCGACGAGGATGCCGGCATCCTGCGGATCTCCCGGGCGGGAGCGGAGGGCGAGAGCCTCGCCGGCGCGCGGCGGGAGACCAGGGCTCGACTCGCGCTGCGGCGAGCGATCGACGCTCTCGCCGAGGCCTCGTCGCCGACCGATCTGGCCGACCTCACCGGTGACCGCGCGACCGCGCGCACGATCATCGCCGAGACAGGTGCGGAACGTTCCGAAGCATAAACGAGGTCTATCCCGCGGATAGGCACTCTCACCTTCCCGGATATGTCGAAGTCGAGCGAAAGTGGAAGTCGGGATCACCCGCACGCTCGAATCGAAGGGATCGAAGATGATCAAGCTGCTCTCCCACCTCTCTTATGTGGCCATCACCACGCCGGATGTCGAGGCGTCGGTGAAGTTCTACGAGGAGCAGGTCGGCCTCACCGTCGTCGATCGCGTCGACGGTGCCGTCTACCTCCGGTGCTGGGGCGACTACTACGCGTACTCGCTCGTGGTCCTGCCCGGAGACGAACCCGCCCTCGCGACGATGGCGTGGCGCACCTCGAGCGCCGAGGCGCTCGAGGAGGCCGCCAAGCGCGTCGAGGCCTCCGGCATCCAGGGGGAGTGGCTCGATGACGTGAACAAGATCGGCCGCGCCTACCGGTTCACCGGCCCGTTCGGCCACTCGATGACGCTGCACTGGGACGTCACCCGCCACCAGGCACCCGGTCATGTCGCGTCGATCTACCCGGATCGTCCCGAGAAGCGCAGCAAGATCGCCGGCGCCCCGCGTCAGCTCGACCACGTCACGGTCGCGACGAGCGACGTGGATGCGTTCGTGCAGTGGTACGTCGACGTCCTCGGGTTCCGCTTCATGGCGCGGACGGTGCTCGACGAGGCGCCCATCTCGGTCTTCTCCGTGCTGACCACGAACGAGAAGTCGCACGACCTCGGCGTGGTCCTCGACGGGTCGACCCGCGCGGGGCGCGTGAACCACTACGCGTTCTGGGTCGACACCCGCGAAGAGCTCCTGATCGCCGCAGACACCCTGATGGAGAACGGCATCCCGATCGAGTACGGGCCCAACATCCACGGCATCGGCGAGCAGACCTTCCTGTACTACCGCGAGCCCTCGAGCCTGCGCATCGAGCTGAACACGGGCGGCTACCGCAACTACGTCCCCGACTGGGAGGCGAACACCTGGAAGCCGTCTCAGGGGTCGAACAACTTCTACCGCAACGGCGCGATGCCGATGTCGATGACCGAGTCGTTCCCGCCCGCAGACGGCCCGAGCGCGACGGAGGAGGGCGTGCCGGAAGAGATCCGGGATGCGCTCCTGAACCCGTACGCTCAGCACGGGCGAGGCTGACGCATCGGCCGGGCGGCAACGCCCGGCCGACTCCGATTCGGAACCGCAACGACGCGAGGAGATCGCATAATGACTTCGACCGGACTGACCGCGCCCTTCGCGCTCGCACGATTCGGCGAGGGATCCGAGGCGCGCCTGGGCCTGGTGGCCGCAGACCGCATCCGCCCGCTCACTTCCGCCGATCTCGGCGCGGCAGACCTCAACGCGTTCCTCGCCGCCCCCGACTGGACAAGACTGCAGACCCTGGCAGTACGCGACGACGAGGAGTGGATGCCGCTGGCGAGCGTCCGGCTGACCGCCCCCGTGCAGCCCCGCCAGGTGCTGCAGGCGGGCGCGAACTACCGCGAGCACGTGATCGAGCTCGTCGCGGCGGGGCTGACCCAGAACTCGGATCGCACGCCGGACGAAGCGCGTGCGTTCGCCGCCAAGATGATGGACGACCGTGCGGCCAGCGGAGAGCCATACTTCTTCATCGGCCTGCCCGCGTGCGTGGTCGGCGACGACGTGCCCCTCGTGCTGCCCGCCTACAGCGACGTGCACGACTGGGAGCTGGAGCTGGCGATCGTGATCGGCCGCGAGGCGTTCCGCGTCTCGCGCGAGGACGCGCTCGAGCACGTCGCGGGGTACACGATCGTGAACGACATCACGACGCGGGATCTCGTCTTCCGGAAGGACATGAAGGAGATCGGCACCGACTGGTACCGCGCGAAGAACGCACCAGGGTTCCTGCCGACCGGGCCGTTCCTGGTGCCGGCGCCGTTCGTGAACGGCGGCGATCTGACCGTGCGACTGGAGCTCAACGGCGAGCTCAAGCAGGACGGATCGACCAGCGACCTGCTGTTCGACATCGCCGCGCTGGTTTCGGGTGCGAGTCAGACGATGCCGCTCCTGCCGGGCGACCTCCTGCTGACCGGAAGCCCTCCGGGGAACGGGCAGCACTGGAAGCGGTTCCTGCGCGACGGCGATGTGATGACGGGCACGATCGAAGGGCTCGGCACGCAGGTCGTGCGGTGCGTGGCGGAGGCCGGCCGTTGAGCGAGCGCGGCGAGTCGAAGCGTCCGTCCGAGAACCCGGCCGACATCGACCGTACCGATCCGGGCGCCGAGATCGCCGCCCGCGTGGAGGCGTTCCGCAACTGGGGGCGCTGGGGAGATGACGACGTGCTGGGCACGCTCAATTTCATCGACGCGGCGAAGCGCGTCGAGGCCGCCGGGCTTGTGACCGACGGCACCGTGATCTCGCTGTCGCAGTCTTTCGACACCGACGGGCCGCAGAAGGGGTGGCGCCGACGCACCAACCCGGTGCACACCATGACCGACACCGGTGTGGACGCCGAGCGCGGCAACCAGGGGTTCCCGCACGGGATCGGGGGCGCCGACGACGTGATCGCGATGCCCCTGCAGTGCTCGACGCAGTGGGACGGCCTGGGGCACATCTTCGACCACGGCTTCGCGTGGAACGGACGGCGTGCCGGCGACGTCGTCACGAGCGAGGGCGATCTGGTGACGGGCATCGAGCACGCGGCATCCGTCGTCGTCTCCCGCGGTGTGCTCCTCGACGTCGCAGGTCACCTCGTTCCCGAGACGGGCGAGCTGCCCGACGGTTATGCGATCAGTGCGGCCGAGTTGGATGCCTGTGCCACCGCGCAGGGCGTCTCGATCGGTCGCGGCGACATCGTCCTGGTCCGCACCGGCCGATTGGCCCGTGCGCGCCGCGAGGGGTGGGGCGACTACGCGGGAGGACCGTCCGCGGGCCTCTCGCTCACGACCGCGGGCTGGCTCCACCGCACCGAGATCGCCGCGATCGCCACCGACACGTGGGGCTTCGAGGTGCGCCCGAACGAGTTCGACGTACCGTCGTTCCAACCGCTGCACCAGGTCGTGATCCCGAACATGGGCCTCACGATCGGTGAGATGTGGGACCTCGACGCGCTCGCCGCGTCCTGCCGGGAACGAGGGCGCTGGGAGTTCCTGCTCTCCGCACCACCGCTGCCGATCACGGGAGCCGTAGGCTCGCCGATCAACCCCGTGGCGATCTTCTAGCAAGCATGATGCACACCCCAGGAACAGAGAGGTTCTGACATGACCGCAGTCCACAGAGTCGCCATCGCCGGGAGCGGAGTCGCGGGGCTCGCCACCGCGATCCAGCTCGCGAAGGCCGGCGTCGAGGTCGACGTCTTCGAGTCCAAGCCCGAGCCGACGGCGCTCGGGTCAGGGATCTCGCTCCAGGGCAACGCGCTGCGCGTCTTCGACGCCCTCGGCGCGTGGGACGACATCCGCGCCGCCGGGTATCCGTTCGAGGGCCTGCACCTGCGCGCCCCCGGCCCCGGAGCACCGATCGTCGCGGCGCTGCCCGATGTGAAGACGGGCGGGCCCGACTATCCCGCCGCGATGGGGATGCCCCGGCCCGAGCTCACCCGCATCCTGCTCGCGCACGCCGAGCAGGCCGGCGCCCGCATCCGGTTCGGCGCGAAGGTGACCGGTATCGACGCGCGCTCGGATCACACGGTCCAGGTGTTCGTGAACGACGAGTCCGCGGGCGAGTACGACCTGCTGGTCGGCGCCGACGGCGTGCACTCCTCCGTTCGTGGGCTCATCGGGATCGACACCGTGCCCAAGCCGACCGGAATGGGCATCTGGCGCACCTTCGTGTCGCGCCCCGCCGAGGTCGAGCGCAGTGAGCTGTACTACGGCGGACCGGTCTTCATCGCGGGCTACACGCCCACAGGTGAGGACTCGATGTACGCGTTCCTGGTCGAGAAGGCACAGGATCGCGCCGGCGTCTCGGACGAAGAGGCGACGAACATCATGCTCGAGGAGTCGCGGGCCTACGACGGCCCGTGGAACTCCATCCGCGACGATCTCGCCGCCGGCGCGCACGCGAACTACACGTGGTTCACGCAGCACATCGTGGCAGAGCCCTGGAACCGCGGCAGGGTCGTCATCATCGGCGACGCCGCGCACAGCTGCCCTCCCACGATCGCCCAGGGCGCGGCGCAGGGCCTGGAAGACGCGCTCGTGCTCACCGAGCTGCTCGTCGGGCGGGATGCTGTCGACCAGCCCCTCTGGGACGAGTTCCACGCCCGCAGGATTCCGCGCGCGACAGCGATCGTGGAGGCGTCCGTCCAGCTCGGCCAGTGGCAGCTCGACGGAGTGCGCGACGCGGACGTTCCCGGGCTCATGTTCGGGATCGCGCAGAAGATGGCGCAGCCCGCATGAGCGATGACACTTCCCGCACGAATCTCGTCATCGACGTCCACGCGCATCTCCTCCTCCCCGGAATGGGAGCCGAGGTCGAGCGCCGAGCACCCGAGGGCGTCGCCGAGGCGGCTGATCTCGATCGCCGCCGCAACGGTCTCGAGAGCCTCAAGGCATCGGGGGCGATGATCGGCGCGCGGTTCCCGAAGCTCACCGACATCGGAGCACGCCTCGCGGCGATGGACGAGCAGGGCGTCGATCAGCAGTGGGTGAGCGTCTCGCCGAACCACTTCTACCCGTGGGCGAACGAGGGGCTCGCCGGGTGGGTCGCGGGTGAGACCAACCGCCTGATCGCCGAGCACGTGGCCCTCGCCCCCGACCGCCTCACGGGGCTCGGAGTGGTGCCGCTCCAGCATCCGGACCGGATCGTCGAGTACCTGGATGACGCGGTCCTCGGCCGGGGCCTCGCCGGTGTCGAGATCTCGTCGTTCGCCGGCGACGTCGAACTGTCGGATCCGCGGCTCGAGCCCTTCTGGGCGCGGGCGTCCGAGCTGGGCTGCGTCGTCTTCCTGCACCCGTTCGGATGCAGCCTCGACGAGCGGCTCGATCGCTTCTACCTGTCCAACACCGTGGGGCAGCCGACCGAGAACGCGGTCGCGCTCTCGCACCTGATCTTCGCGGGCGTCCTCGACCGCCACCCCGACCTCAAGATCGTCGTGGCGCACGGCGGAGGCTACCTGCCGTTCGCGATCGGTCGGTCGGATCGGGCGTGGCGGGTGCGCCCTGAGGCGCACGGGTGCGCGCACGAGCCGTCGAGCTATCTGTCGAAGCTGTGGTTCGACACGGTCGTGCACGACCCTGCGGGGCTGCGCCATCTCGTCGAAGTCGCCGGGGGAGCGCATGTGCTGCTCGGCAGCGACTTCCCGTTCGACATGGGGCTCGATGACCCGGTGGCCTTCGTCCGCAGCGCGGGGCTGCCGGTCGAGATCGAGCGCCGCATCCTCGGCGAGAGCGCCGAGGCGCTCGTCGGAAGCCGGGTACGGGCATGAGGATCGCGCGCTGGGAGCATGGCCCGCGGTCGTTGAGTGAGGAGCGCGACGGACCGAAACGCGGCGAGGGTTTCGTCATCGACGACCAGGTCGTGCCCTTCTCCGACGGATTGACGGTGGCCGACGTGCTCGCACGCGGGGTGGATGCCGCGCACGCCCTCCTCGCGCAAGCCTCGGCGCCCGGCGTTCCACTCGCGGACGTCCGGCTGCTCGCGCCGCTCGTCCCCGCGGCGATCCGCGATTTCGTGGCGTTCGAGGAGCACGTCGAGGGGGTCAGCGCCTCGGTCGACGGAAAGAGCGAGGTCGTGCCCGAGTGGTATCAGGCGCCGACGTTCTACTTCACCAACCCGCACACCGTGCTCGGCCCGGGCGACCCGGTCTCGCCGCCCGTGACGGAGCGCCTCGACTTCGAACTCGAGATCGCCGCTGTCATCGGGGCGGTGCCGGGATCGGACGGGGCGAACCTGACGGCTGCGGCTGGAGCGTCCCACATCTTCGGGTACACGATCATGAACGATTGGTCGGCGCGCGATCTGCAGTCGCGTGAGATGAAGGTGCGGCTGGGTCCGGCGAAGGGCAAGGACTTCGGTACGACCCTCGGCCCCTGGATCGTGACGGCGGACGAGCTCGCCGGCTATGTCGACGACGACGGCTTCCTCGCCGTCGAGGCGCAGGTCTTCGTCAATGACGTGGTGATCGGCCACGACCTCGTCTCGAACATGGGGTGGCCCTTCGGCGAGCTCGTTGCCTACGCGTCGCGCAACTCGCGTGTCGTGCCCGGAGACGTGCTCGGCTCCGGGACCGTGGGGAACGGCGGATGCCTCGGCGAGCTGTGGGGTCGTGCGGGCGCGCTCACTCCGCCCCCGCTGGCTGAAGGCGACGTCGTGCGCATGGTCGTCGAGGGGATCGGTGAGATCTCGGGTCGCGTCGGTCGCGCGGTGGCGGCACCGGAGCTCGCCTCGGCGCGCTCCCGCTCGCGCGCCCGCAGCCGCTGAATCCTTCACCCGGCATCCGCTTTGGTTGAAAAGGCACATAAGTAGGTCTATAATGGACGTGACGTCGGGATCCGTTCTGGATCCGTTCCCGGACGTGACGCAGCGCCCGGGGCACACCCGGTCGCGTCGACGGCCCGATCTCTCGGGCAGACCGCGAATGACACTCACCCCCTGGAGACTGCGTCTCCTCCTCGTCTCCCTGCTCACCGTCTCGTTCCTCGGTGCACTCGATCACACGGTCGTCGCCACATCCCTCGCGACCATCGCGGGTGATCTGGGCGCCGTACAGCAGATGAGCTGGGTGATCGTGTCGTACACGCTCGCCAGCACCGTCATGCTGCCGGTGATCGGCAAGCTCGGCGACCTGCTCGGTCCGCGGCTGGTCTTCCTGTCGTGCCTCGTTCTCTTCCTCGCCGCGTCGCTGTTCTGCGGGCTCGCGCAGGACATCACCCAGCTCGCGCTGGCCCGGGTGGCCCAGGGCATCGGCTCTGCGGGCCTGCACCTGATGCCCCAGACGATCATCGGATCGGTCGTTCCCCCCCGTCAGCGACCCCGGGTGCTCTCGATCATCGGCGCGGCCTTCCCGATCGCGATCCTGGTGGGCCCGCTCCTCGGCGGTGTGATCACCGACACGTTCGGCTGGCGATGGATCTTCTGGGTCAACATCCCCGTCGGACTGCTCGCGCTCGCGCTCGCCGTCGTCGCCGTGCCCCACATCGACGGGCGCACGGGCAGGCGGTTCGACATCGCCGGTGCTGTCACGCTGGGCACCGCGGTCACCGCGATGGTGCTGGCCGCGAGCTGGGCGAGCAGCGACGGCTGGAGCATCCACCCGCCGATCGTGATCGCCGGGGTCGTCGCATTCGTCGCGCTGGCCGCGTTCATCTCGATCGAGCTGCGCGTGCCCGAGCCGCTGGTGCCGCTGCGGCACTTCGCCGACCGCACGATCCTGATCTGCATCGTGCTGTCGGCCGTGATCGGCGTCGGGCTCTTCTCGATCGTCTCGTACGTGCCCACCTACATCCAGATGGCGTACCGCACGTCGGCCACGGTGTCGGGGCTCGTCCCGATCGCGACCGTGTTCGGGATGCTCGTGAGCACCCTCGTCACCGGGTGGCTCGCCAGTCGCTCCGGGCGCTACCGCCCCTTCCCGATCATCGGCACCACGCTCGCGGCCACGGGTCTCCTCGTGATGGCGTTCCTGCCCGCCGGTCTGCCGCTCTGGGTGCCGATGGCCGCGATGGCGCTCGTCGGTGTCGGCACGGGCGCGTTCATGAACATCCTGGTCGCGGTCGCGCAGAGCGCCGCACCGCGCAGCGACACCGGAAGCGTCACCGCGACGGTGAGCCTGGTACGCCAGATCGGGTCGACGACGGCGACCGCGATCGTCGGCGGCGTGATCGGCGCCGGCGTCGCGGTCGGACTGCCGGCGAGCCTGGATGCGGCGACCCTCACGCCCGCCGTCGTGCACGCATCGTCGGCAGCCGCGCAGGCCGAGGTCGCCCAGGTGTATTCGAGCGTGCTGGGGCCGATCTTCATCGCCCTCGCCATCGCGTACGCCGTGGGGATCGTCGCGGCGCTGCTGCTGCCCAGGGGGCGACTGTCCGAGGATTTTGAACCGCAACCCGTCACCGCGCCAGAGACGGCCGCCGCGTGAGCACTCGAAGAGGAGACGACATGTCACACACCCCCACCATCGCCATCGTCGGCAGCGGACCGATCGGATCGGCCTACGCCCGCGTGCTCGCAGAGTCGCTCCCGGAGGCTCGGGTCGTGATGTTCGAGGCCGGTCCGCAGCTCACCGCGATCCCGGGCGAGAGCGTTCGCAACATCGCCGATCCGGATGAGAAGGAGCGGGCACGCGAGATGTCGCAGGGCCCGCAGGCCGGTGCGCTGCGCGAGTCGCTCGGCATCCCGGCCGGTGTCGTGGTGGAGGGCATGTTCACCGCACGCCAAGGTACGCACCTGCTCGATTTCGGCGGCGAGGGCTCGAGCCACGCCCCCACGTTCCCTGCCGGGGCGGCCTCGACGAACGTCGGCGGAATGGGTGCGCACTGGACGTGCGCGACCCCCTCGCCCGCGTTCAGCGAGAAGATCGCGTTCATCCCCGACGATGAGTGGGACGACCTTCTCGAGACGGCCAAGGGCCTCCTCCACGTGCAGAGCGCGGCGTTCGCGGACTCGGCCGTCGGTGAGGGCATCCGATCGCTCCTCGAGGAGGAGTTCGGAGCCGAGCTGCCCGAAGGGTACGGCCCGAGCACCCTGCCGGTCGCCGGCGACCCGCAGCCCGACGGCTCGATGAGGTGGGCGGGCGCGGACGTCGTGCTCGGCCCGCTCGTGGACGCATCGTCGCCGCTGAGCGCGCGCTTCGAGCTGCACGATCTGAGCCTCGTCCGCCGGGTCGTCGTCGAAGACGGACGCGCGATTGGGGTCGAGGTCGAAGACCTCCGCACGCGGCAGTCCCGATTCGTCGCCGCCGATCTGGTGGTCGTGGCCGCCGACGCGTTCCGCACTCCGCAGCTGCTCTGGGCCTCCGGCATCCGTCCGGCCGCCCTCGGCCACTACCTCACCGAGCACCACGTCGTCATCACGACGGTCGCACTCGATGCCGATCGGATCGGCCGCTTCGCGACCGAGGCGGATCTGGATGCCGAGATCGCGCGCCGCTCGATCAACCCGGTCGATCCGGTGGCCGCTGTCAACCGCATCCCCTTCTCCGAGCCCGATCACCCCTTCTCCCTCCAGGTCATGTACGCCGAGAACCCGCCCTTCCAGCTCGACCCAGCCCACCCCGCCTCCGGCAACCGCTGGGGGTACGTGAACATGGGCTACGGCGTGCGCAAGCGCCCGAGGTTCGAAGACGGCGTCACGTTCGACGATGCCGAGCTCGACTACCGCGGGTTCCCGAACATGACGATCGAGTACGCCCTGACCGACGCCGAGAACGCCGAGATCGACGAGGCGACCGTGCACCTTCGCAGAGCCGCCGCCGCCCTCGGCACGTTCGTCGCCGAACCACGGCTGCTGCCGAACGGGTCGAGCCTGCACTACATGGGAACCACCCGGATCGGCGAGACCGACGACGGCGAATCCGTGGCGGATCCCTGGTCTCGCGTGTGGGGCATCGACGGGCTCGTCGTGGGCGGCAACGGCGTCATCCCGACCGCCAACACGATGAACCCGACCCTGATGAGCGTGGCGGTCGCCGTGCGGGGCGCACGGAAGGCCGCGGAGCGGCTCGCCGGGTCGTGATGCGATGAGCTCCGATCTCGCGCCCGATTCGCTGTTCTCCTGCGCCGGTCAGGTGGCGATCGTCACAGGCGGGGCCTCCGGCATCGGCCTCGCGAGCGCCGAGGCGCTGGCGGCCGCGGGTGCGCGGGTGCTGATCGCCGGGCTCGCGGCGAGCGACCCCTCGGCCGCGGCGGCCGAGCTGGCGTCGCGGGGTCTCGAGGTCGCGGGGATCGTCGGCGATGTGACGGATGCTCCGTTCCTCGCGTCGCTGGTCGACGCGGCGCTCGCGCGCTGGGGGCGGCTCGACACGGTCGTGGCGAACGCAGGGGCCGCGCTCGATGATCCCCACGCGGAGAGCGGCATCGAGGGGTTGGAGCGCATGTTCGCCCTCCACGTGCGGTCAGTGAGTCAGCTCGCCGAGATCGCGGTACCGGCGATGGCCTCCGCCGGCGGCGGGTCGTTCATCGTGATGTCGAGCATCGCGGGGCTGCGCGGCAACCGCGTGCTCGCCGGCTACGGAGTGACGAAGGCGGCGAACGCCCAGCTGGCCCGCAATCTCGCCGTGCGGTGGGGCGACCGCGGCATCCGTGCGAACGCGATCTCGCCCGGTGTCATCGCGACAGCCTTCGCTCGCCCGATCACCGACGATCCGGCCGCCGCGCCCGCACGACTCGCAAGAACCCCCTTGGGCCGTTTCGGGACGCCGGACGAAGTCGCCGGCGCGGTCGTGTGGCTCGCGTCCCGGGCGGGTGCGTTCGTGAGCGGGCAGAACATCGTGATCGACGGCGGAACCGTCATCTCGGACTGAACCGGCCCGCCCGCCACGTCGTGTCTCAGGGGAGAGGCCTTCGCCGAGGAGGGCCCGACGAGAAGCGGGTGGTGTCACATGGCTGAGAGCAACCGAGCCGCGCTGTGGGTTCTGCGCATCCTGAGCGGGATCGTCTTGATCGCGACGGGCGCGATCCATCTGTACCTCGTGATGAACGGCACGGGCGGTGTCCTGGGCATCGCGTTCGTCCTGAACGCGATCGCCGGATTCGTCCTCGGGATCGGGATGCTGGTGCTCCGCGGCGTCCTGCTCGGGCTCGCGAGTGTGCTGAGCCTGCTGTTCCTGATCGCGACGCTCGGCGCGCTGCTGCTCGCCCTGACGGTCGGGCTGTTCGGGATCACCGAGAGGTGGGACTACACCCTCGTGCCGCAGTCGGTGGTCGTAGAGTCACTCGGGATCGTCGTGCTCGCCGTCACGACGACGGTCGTCTTCCGCTCGCGCTCCACCGCCTAGTCGTATCCGAGCGACGAGGATGTCGCCCGCTCGGCGTCGTCACGCGCTCGACCTCCGCCGGGCGAGAACCACGATGATCCCGAGTCCGGACACGAGAGCGACCAGGCCGGGCACGAGCGCTCCGAAGACGTTGCCGCCCAGCGGCAGCACCACGGCGAACCAGATGCCGGCGAGCATGAAGATCCCCGCGGTGATCCATGCGATCGCGTGCGAGGCTGCGCCGTCGCGACCGCCTCGGTTCGTCAGATCTCGTGTTCCGTCTGCGTCCATGCGGGGGTCTGACATAGAAAGGAAATATATCAGTATTCTTTAGGGAACGAGTCTGTCCGTGGTGAATCGGGCCACTCCTGCGCCCGCGAACCTTAGGCTGACGGGATGAGCGAGCGCACTGCGGATCCGCTGGCATGCCCGACGTGCGGTGACCCGCTGAGGTTCGAGATCCTCGACGACGAGCGGTTCCTCGTCGCGTGGTCGTGCGTGAACTGCGGCCTGATCCGCACGACCGAGCCCGTCTGATTCGCCGCACCCCGCACCCCTCCCATCGATCGCCGCGCCGCAGCACCCGCACCGCCGCAGCCCCCGCGATGCACAACGCAGGACCAATCGGCCCGCCCGGATGTCCCCACCCTGGATTTCCGGGGCAGCACGCCGAGCCCGGCGCCATCCGTCCTGCGTTGTGCATCGGGCGGGCCGCTCGCCGCACCGCCGCACCGGCACCGCCGTACCCCTACCGCCGCAGCACCCGCACCGTCGCAGCCCCCGCCCCGCCGCAGCCCCGCGATGCACAACGCAGGACCAACCGGCCCGCCCGGATGCCCTGACCCCGGATTTCCGGGGCAGCACGCCGAGCCCGGCCCTATCCGTCCTGCGTTGTGCATCGCGCGGCCCGCTCGCCGCACCGCCGCACCGGCACCGCCGCAGCACCCGCGATGCACAACGCAGGACCAACCGGCCCGTCAGGATGCCCTGACCCCGGATTTCCGGGGCGGCACGCCGAGCCCGGCCCTATCTGTCCTGCGTTATGCATCGGGCGGGCCGCTCGCCGCACCCCGACCAGCGCTTGGCCTGCCTGGGCGCCGCGGTCGACGACCCCGGCGGGGTGCCCGAGGCCGCGATGTGGAACACGCCAGCCCCGACCGGTCACGGGCGAGACCGCGGGATTCACCCCAGGGCGGCCCGCAGCTGTGCGAAGACGTCGTCGGTGTAGGCGACGAGGCGAACATCGGCGACATCGGTCGGCGCCGCGGTGATCGTATCGATCGCGGCGGCGATCGCGTCCGCGCGTGGCCATCCGTACACACCGGCGCTGATGAGCGGAAAGGCGACGCTCGCCAGGCCGAGCTCGTCGGCGACTTCGAGCGAGCGGGCGTAGCAGGACTCGAGCAGCGCGCGATCGCGCTCGCCCGCGGTGTAATTCGGCCCGACGGTGTGGATCACCCAGGATGCCGTCAGTTCGTGCCCGTGGGTCCAGCCGGCGTGGCCGGTCGCGAGGCCCTGTGGGAAGCGCTCGATGCACTCGCGCAGGAGGGCGGGGCCGGCGGCGCGGTGAATCGCTCCGTCGACACCCCCTCCGCCGCGCATGCGGTTGTTCGCGGCGTTCACGATGGCATCGACATCCTGCTGTGTGATGTCGCCTTGGATAACCGTGACAGTGACCATATCGTCAGTCTCCCCGCATCGCCCCGACGAGCACATAGTCTGGGTGGGTTCTGCCTCCGCAGATCCCCCGGGGTGCTCGAGGCAGTGCGCGGATTCGCCGAGGCTCAGGCCCGGCAAGAATGACTTCTCACACGAACAGGAGCGCACCGTGCGCACAGCCAATCTCTCGGATCGCCTCGTTCTGGTCGCGGGCGAACACGCCCTCGATGTCGAACGGGCCAGCGCTGGGCGGTTCGCCGCCGACCCCGCCGCTGTGTTCGACCGATGGGCCGAGTTCGTCGAGTGGGCGGGCACCGTCGACGTGGAGTCGCACGCGGATGCTGTCGCCTTCGCGCCCGCGGATCTGAAGGCCCCGTCGCCCCGCCCCCGGCAGATCATCGCGGTGGGCCTCAACTACGCGGACCACGCGAGGGAATCGGGGCTCGCGATCCCCTCGCATCCCGTCGTGTTCACGAAGTTCGCGTCAGCGGTGACGGGGCCGGACGCCGATGTGCGCCTGCCCGGCGACACGGTGGATTGGGAGGTCGAGCTCGTGGTGGTGATCGGCGCCGGCGGTCGGAGCATCCCGGTCGATGAGGCTCGCGAGCGTATCGCCGGGTACACCGTCGGTCAGGATCTGTCCGAGCGCACCGTGCAGTGGCGCGGCGAGCCCGCGCAGTTCAGCATGGGGAAGTCGTTCGAGGGCTTCGCCCCGACGGGTCCGGTGGTCGTGACCCTCGACGAGTTCGATGACCCCGACCGGCTTTCCCTGACGACGACGATCGTCTCGGCCGACGGCACCGAGTCGCGCGTACAAGATGGGTCGACCGCAGAACTGATCTTCCCGATCGCCGACCTCATCAGTCGTCTCTCGCATACGGTCGAGCTGCTGCCGGGCGACCTCGTCTTCACCGGCACTCCGCCAGGGGTGGGCGCCGGCATGAAGCCGCCGCGGTTTCTGGTGGACGGCGACACGCTGATCACTGAGATCGGCGGGATCGGGCGGATCACCCAGCGCTTCCACGCCTGAGGGGCTCCTCAGGGGCCGCGCGGTTCGTCAAACGACCGTGACGTTTTCGGCGCGTGAGCCTGCCTCGGTCGCGACTGCTTGATTCGCCCGCGGAGAGCTGCGAATCCGAGCATCGACGACTGACTCGATCGCGACAACGTGATGCTTCTTGATGCTTCGGCCATCTGCACCCGCCCGTGAATCGCGCGGGCGGGTGCAGCCGGCGCCTACCCTTGGATCATCAGAAGGAGCAGGGCAGGGTTGCCGTTACTCCCCGAACGGAACGGTTATCCGGGCTGATCGTGCCGACCCCGTAGTAGTCGGAATTGAAGCCATACGTGCAGATGTTGCCGTTGGTGCCGATGCCCCACCAGTTGCCGCTGTTCGGTACAGGGATCGCGTTGCGCCCGCGTTCTTGGTTGGCTCCGTAAAGCCCAAGGGTGAACCCTCGACCGCTGGAGCACTCCCTCGAGACCATCGCTGAGCCGAATACGACGGGTCGATTGCCTGCCTTGGTGGGCGCGTCAACCGTCATGGACACCGTGCAGACAGCGGGTTGCACGGGAAGAGTCGAGGGTTCTGTGAATACGGTGGTCACCGCATCCGTGTAGACGATCTGCACGGTTTCCCCTTCCGCGGGGATGATGGGGAATTCGGTGTTGTCTGCCACGTACGCCTCGCCCCTCTCGTTACTGGAGATGACCCGCTTGTTCACGGGGAGCGGGGCGGGGTGGTCGACGTAGATGATGCGGTCCGGCGTGTCTTCGGGTGGGGGAGCGTCGCTCGATGCCGAGCCGGACGCTGAGGCGCCGATGGCCGAGCTGAGGACGAGCGCGACGACAGCGGCGAGCGTTGCCGTGACCTTTGCAGACTTCATTGAATGCCTCCGGATGGAATGGCGATCGGGATGCTCGACGCATGCGAGCTCATGTGTCAGTACTGTAATGTACATTACCTGCGCTCTCGGGACTCTGTGGATAACCGCACCATCGCGGCCACCCGTGGTCACGGTTCCGTCCTCTGTTGTTGCAACGCGATCTGCACCGCGAAGACGGCGATGCCGTTGCCCAAGCGCTAGCGGGCGCAATTCGGCGAATCAGCCATCCAGGGTCGGTAGGCCGGCCCACTACTCGGGCGCGGCCAGACGGTCGCGAGACCAGCGCAATGCTCAGAGGCCGGATTTCAGCGGACGGGCTACCAGGCGTAGGCCTCCGGAGCCTGGCCGCCCGGACCGGGGAACAGCTCGTCGAGCCGGCGAAGGTCGTCTTCAGAGAGTTGGATGCTGAGCGCCGACACCGCCGACTCGAGCTGCTCGACCGTGCGGGGTCCGATGATCGGACCCGTCACGCCGGGCTGGTGCAGGAGCCATGCGAGGCCGAGGGCCGAGGGCGTCCACCCGCGCTCCCGAGCGAACGCGTCGTACGCGTCGAGCTGGTCCTTGCGCTCGGCGCGGGCAGAGGTGACCCGATCGGCGTTCGAGCGGGCGTTCGGATCGGTCGACCCGCCGCTCAGCAGACCGCCGGCCAGCGGCGACCAGGGGAGGATGCCGAGTCCGTAGTTCTGCGCCGCCGGGATCACTTCGAGCTCGATCGACCGCTGCACCAGGTTGTAGAGCGACTGTTCGCTCACGAGCCCCAGGAAGTTGCGGTGCTGGGCGATCTCGTTCGCTTGCGCGATGTTCCACGCGGCGAAGTTCGAGCTGCCGGCGTAGATCACCTCGCCGCGCCCGACGAGAACCTCCATCGACTGCCACAGCTCGGGCCACGAGATGTGCCGGTCGATGTGGTGGAACTGGTAGAGGTCGATGCGATCGGTCTGGAGGCGGCGGAGCGACCCGATGGCCTCGCGGCGCACCTGCCACGCGGATGCGCCGCGAGCGTTGACGACGTCGCCGTCGGGCGTCGGATCGACCATCGGCGAGTGCACCTTGGTGGCCAGCACGATGTCGTCGCGCACTCCAGGGCGCGCGGTGAACCAGCGGCCGATGATCTCTTCGGTCGCGCCGCGCCCGCCCGATCCGCCGTACCCGTTCGCGGTGTCGAAGAAGTTGACGCCGAGCTCGAGCGCCCGGTCCATGATGGCGAAGGCATCCTCTTCGGACGTCCTGTCGCCGAAGTTCATCGTGCCGAGCACGATGCGCGAGACCTGCGTGCCGGTGCGGCCGAGCTGGGTGTATTCCATGATGCTTCCGATCCGTCGTCGTCGAGCGGGCGCGCGGGATGAGCGCGCAGGCGGGGGATACGTTCGATGCTAGGCCGCTGGGGGATGACCCGGGCCGGGTCATCCGGCCATACTGGCCGCATGACCGGTCCTGACGGCGCTCTGGCAACGAGCGGCGACGCCTCGGAGAACTTCCTGCGCACGGCGTTCGACCCGTCCAGCGGTGAGCTGAGGGTCGCGCGGACGGGCCGCATCTGGGAGGCGATCCTGACGGCTCAGGATGCCGGCCGTCAGGGTGCCGGCGCGCTCGTCGCGATCCTCGACGGCGAGTTCGATCTCACGATGATCCCCGCGGGGCGTGTCCATCCGGCATCGCAGGTTGCGGCATCCCCGCCATCGGAGACGGGGCGCCACGGCACCGTTGTCGCACTGCTCGTGCTCGCTGCCGCCCCCGCCGCGCAGGTGCTGCTGATCGACGTGATGGCCGGACCGTTCGTGCGGCCCGACAAGGTCGCCGCCGGCCTGGCGCGCGCCGCAGAGTGCGGGGCGGCCATCGTGAACCTCAGCGTGGAATTCCCCACCGACTGCTCACGACGCGATGCGACCTGGATCGACTCATCGCTCGCGCTCGAGATCGACCCCGATCCCGCTCGTTTCCTCCCTCAGGTTGACGCGTGGATCGCCCACGCCGAGCCGTACGCGGGCAGCAGGTGCGCCCGCGCGTGCGAGGTCTGCGACGCCCTCGGGCGTCTGCCCGACGGCGTGCTCGTGGTCGCGGCATCCGGGAACATCCGTGACCAGGTGTGCCCGGCGTGCTTCGCCGGGGCGGTGGGGGTGGGATTCCAGCGCACGCAACGCGTCGACGTGGGAGGAGTCGTGATCACGGCGTCCGGGCTTCCGGAGACCTCGATGGGGAGCCTCGTGACGCCGGAGCTGGTGGTCGAGGAGCCGCCGGGATTCCGCGGAACGAGTTTCGCCAGTCCGCTGGTCGCCGGGCTCGCCGCGACGCTCGCCGACCCCGCCGAGTTCGTCGCGACGGCCCGGTTGCCGTTCGCGCTCTCGCCGCTGCTGATGCTGGCGAACCTGTTCGCCCAGCATCCCGAATCGGTGACAGCGCGCGCCGTCGCCACCCTCCACGAGGGGTTCCTGCGATTCGCGGCCGCGATTCCCGCCCCGCACCGGCACTGGGAGGAGGCGAGTGTGACCTCACCCTGCGCACTCTGCGCGCTCCTCCTCGTCGACTGGTACGACGCGTTCAGCGCGAGCCTCCTGGCGGGAAGCAGTGAAGAAGGGATCGAGCGGGGACTCGGGATCGCGCGCATCGCCGCGGTGCTCGCCCCGCGATCGGCGAGCACCGCGGGAAATGTCGGCGCGGGATGGAAGCGGTCGGCGGACTTCGTCACGGGCCCCGAGCGCGCAGCGCGTCTGGAGCGCGCACACACGTACTTCGCGCGAGCCGCCGAACTCGCGCCCGAGGTCGCGGTGTACGGCACGCTTCGCGACGGTCTCGCGCATCCCGCTCCGCCGGACTCGCGGTCGCGCCCTGACCGATAACGCCTCGCCGCGCGGACGGAGAGATCAGGTCAGGCTTCACTGTCGGCCTGACTCGTGCCGGCGATCATCGAATTCGTCTATGCAGATCTGGCGCGCGACCCCCGACGCGTCGCGGTTCTGGCGGATCGGGCTCCGTCGAACCGAGCGGTGGCCCCGGCAGGCCGCTGCGTCGCCTACCGTGGAGGTACAGCGTCGCTCGAAGGGCAGGGCATGAAGATCGTCGCAGCAGCCGACTGGCGAGACCGGATCCCGTTCGAGACCCCGATGATCGTCGCCGAGATCTCTCCGGGCGAGCCTGCCCGATGCGCGATCTGCGGCGCCGACTCGGCGCTGCGTCCACGCACCCAACTGTGGGCGTTCAAGCACCGGCATCCGAAGAATCACGACGGGTTCGTGCGCTTCTACTGCGCTGAGCACGTTCCACCCGCCGTGGTCGCGGTCGCGCCGCCGGTGCACGAACGCATCGCGCCGCGCCGCGAGCGTCGGGTCTCGGCGCCGCGTGCCGCGGCAGTGGTCGAGCGGCCCCCGACGCTGTGTCCGGACTGCTTCGTCGAGGTGCCGGCCTCGGGAATCTGCGGCATGTGCGGCAACGTGGTGACGGCGCCCGCCGCGGGGTGAGGCAGTCCACGGTCCGTCCTATGCGGGCGCATCGAGAAGGGCTATCGTTTCTCGCAGCCCTTGCCCCTCGCCGCGGAGGTCGACGTGACACACGACAATTCCGATGACGGTGACGCTCTCGAGCAAGTGGTGGTGAGGCTCACGGGTCGTTTCCCGGACCTCGCCGTGGACACGGTGCGAACGACCGTGACCGAGGTATACGCCTCGTTCGCGGACGCGCACGTGCGCGACTTCCTGCCGGTGCTCGTAGAGAACGAAGCGAAGAAGCAGCTCAAGTCGCTCGCCCGGTGAGGCGTGCCCGCGGCGCGTGCGGGCCGCTGTCCAGGAAGATCGGTCGGCCGCGCTCTGTGGCAGGGCGGCTGCCCGGCGTGACGCCGGCGGCGCGCTAGCCCTTCTCGCGCGTCTGCCGGAACGCCAGGGCGAGGGCGAGCGAGACGCAGACGATGCCGGCGAAGAAGATGAGTCCCTGCCAGGAATCGACCGTGAAGGCGAAGCCGAAGAGGTACATGCCGCCGAGGAACAGAACGATGTACAGGATGAACATGGCGACCTTCGTGTCGGTGGGCTCCGTCGTGTGGGCCCTTCGATCGTACCGACAGCCGCGGCATCCCGCGCAACCGCGCGGTCAGCGACGCGAGGGGATGCGGGGGCCGGTGTAGCGGGACTGCGGTCGCAGGCGCAGGGCGGGTCGAGAGTATTCGTCGATGATGTGCGCGATCCAGCCCGCGGTGCGCGAGACGGCGAAGACGAGCTCGCCCGCGTCGCGGCGCATCTCGGCGCCGACGATGAGGCTCGCCAGGGCGAGGTCGAGGTTGAGGGGGCGCGGGCTGCGAGCCGAGACGACGGCGATCAGCCGGTCGGCGGCGCGGAGGGCCGGTGCAAAGCCGGGCGCCGGGCGCATCGCATCCAGCAGGAAGCGCGCCCGCGGGTCTTCGTGCCGGTAGACGACGTGGCCGAAGCCGGGGATCAGGCCCGTCTCGCTGAGCTGGCGGGCGAGGGCGTGCTCGGCGTTGCCGGTGCGGATCGTCTCTTCGATCATGATCGACGCGGGGATGCTCGCACCCCCGTGCATCGCGCTGTCGAAGCTGCTCAGCGCAGCGGTGACGGCCGAATACGGGTTCGCTCTCGCCGAGGCCGAGACCCGGGCCGCCATCGTCGAGAGGGCGAGGTCGTGCTCCATGCACAGCACCATCGTCGCGTCCAGCAGGCGGAGGTGCTGCGACGTGGCCGGACTCGGCGAGAGTGCCGGCCACAGCCGCTCAGCGAGCGAGGCATCCGGGGCAGCCGGCGCGCCGAGGGCGGGGAGACTGTCGACCATGGTGGCGATCATGTGGCGGCCGGCATCGCGCACGGCGGCCGGGCCGGTGGCGTCGCGTACCGGATCCCAGGAGCCGCAGATCGCCACGGCGAGAGGAAGCTGATCGATCGTCCGCGTCGCAGGCCCGAGGGATGCCGCGGCGCGTCGCACGGCGGAGACCACGTCAGGCCGGCTGACGAATCGGTCGTCGAGATCGTCGTGCGGTGCGGATCCCGCCCACAGGAACCGCGCTGCATCCTCGAAGGGCAATCTGCGCGCGATGTCGGTGGCCGGCCGCCCGCGGAAGTACAGCTCGTCGTCTTGGATGGACGCCAGGTCGGACTCCAGCACCATGAGGGGCTTGCCGAGTGTCGCCCTGCCCTCGTCCGGCGCCGCGCGGCGATGTCGCGACGCGGCGAAGGCCTCGACGTCGAGCGGATCGAAGGTGGAGCCGCCGTCTTCGGACGGCTCGCTGACGAGGAGCCCACGAGCGACGTAGGCGTACAGCGTCTCGCGCTTGATCTTCAGGCGCGACGCCACCTGTGCGGTACTCAGGCGGGGGAGGGGGGTTGATTCGATCAACATTCGTTTGCTCCCGATCAATGTCGGTGTTCTCCTTACGGTAACCCACCCCTCCGGAGGAGAAGCGATGAGAACCGCAGCACGCATGGACGACACCCCCATCGAGGTGCCGCGAGGACTCGCGAACGTCGTGGTCACCGAGACCGAGCTGAGCGATGTCCGCGGGCGGGAGGGGTTCTACCATTACCGCCAGTACTCGGCCACGGACCTCGCGCGGACGCGCTCGGTCGAGGACGTCTGGCACCTCCTCCTCGACGGTCACCTGCCCGACGCGCGCGAGCGCGCCGCATTCGCCGCCCGGATCGCCCACGATTCGCGGCTGGATGCCGGGCTCCGCGCGGCGCTGCCGACGATCGCTGCCGCAGCGCCTGCCGGCTGTGCGGCTCCCGTCGACGGTCTCGCCGGACTTCGCGCGGGTCTGGCCCTCGAGGGGGTGCGCGCGGGCTTGTCGCCGCTGTTCGACCTCACGCCCGAGCAGCGCAGGGCCGATCTCATCGCGCTCGCCGCCAAGGCCCCGACGATCGTCGCCGCGCTCCATCGGCTCCGGCAGGGGCGCGCGCCCGTCGAACCGCGCCACGGACTCGGCTACGTCGCGAACTACCTCTACATGCTCCACGATCGGATGCCCGAGCCGAGCGTCGTCGAGGCACTCTCGGTCTACCTCGTCGCCGCGATCGACCACGGCTTCAACGCGTCGACCTTCACCGCGCGCGTCATCGCCTCGACCGGGTCGGATGCCGCCTCGTGCCTGGTCGGAGCGCTGGGTTCGCTCTCCGGACCCCTGCACGGTGGAGCGCCGAGCCGAGCCCTCGACACGCTGGATGCGATCGGGAGTGCGGATCGGATCGATGGCTGGATCACCGCCCGGCTGACCGCGGGCGAGCGCATCATGGGCTTCGGCCACCCCGTCTACCGCACCGAGGATCCGCGGTCGGCCCTGCTGAAAGAGGTCGCGCTGCGATTCGGCGGCCCCCGCGTGGAGTTCGCCGTCGCGGTCGAGGAACGCGTGCCCGTCCTGCTCGAGCAGTACAAGCCTGGCCGCGAGCTTCACACCAACCTCGAGTGGTACGCGGCGATCGTGATGGAACTGTGCGGCATCGAACGAGAGCTCTTCACCCCGACGTTCGCCGTCGCGCGGATCCTCGGCTGGACGGCGAACGTGCTCGAACAGGCGGCCGACCCCAAGATCATCCGCCCCTCCGCCCGGTACGTCGGACCGCCCGCGCCTCAGCCGCTACCGAGCATCTGATCGCAGCGATCGCTGGATGACCCGGGCGGTCGCGACCGGGTCGGCGCGGTGCATGACCGACTCAGGAACCACGACCAGTTCGGCCTGATCGATCGCCTCGGCGAGGCGGTCGGCGCCGGCGATGAGCATGGGGAAGGTCTGCGCTCCGCGCAGGATCGTGACGGGCTGCGTGACCGTGAGCATCGCCGTCGTCGGCGTCGACACCTGCGCGACCAGCCGGGTGTCGTAGACCGTCGACTGGCCGAGCGGCGCGACCGCCTCGAACTGGGGGCTCGCCCGGAACTGATCGACCATCTCGCGCGGCAGGCCCACGCCCTCGAGCTGGAACGTCGCCACCGCCTCGCCGGGGTCGCCGACGTCGACGAGCTGCTGCAGCCGGTCGGCGAGGTCGGCGGGCGGTTCGTCCTCTCCGAACCGCAGTGGCGGTTCGGAGAGGAACAGTGCGCGCACCGGCACCCCCAGCGACGCCGCGAACAGGGCGAGCACGGCTCCCGACGAGTGGCCGAGCACGGCGGCGTCGGGCCCGGCCGCGGCAAGGACGGCGGCGAGATCGTCGACCTCGTCCGCGGGAGTGGAGCCGGGGGCGTCGCCGCTGTCTCCGCGCGCCCGGCGGTCCCATGTGACGGCGGTGAATCCGGCCTCCATCAGCGCGGCGGCGAGCCCGGCGGCGTCGGCAGCTGTCGAGAGAGCGCCGTTCACGATGACCACGACGGGGCCGTCGCCCGTGCGGTGGTAGGCGATGCGGGTTCCGTCGGCGGATGTCACGGTGTCCATGACCTCACCGAACCACCGGGCACGGACACTCGGCAAGGGGCTGGCGGAGCATCCGTCCTGTCCGAGACACCTGAAAACCGAGCGCTCACTCGGGATACGCTGGGACGATGACGATGACGCCCGCGACCGACGCCGTTCGATGGATTCTCACGACTCAGGACGCCCCGTGGCAGGAGCGGCCCGGGCTCGAGTTCGGTCCGCTCTCCGATATGCCGAACGTGATCGTGATCGAGGATGCCCCTCAGCAGGTGATCGAGGGGTTCGGCGCGAGCTTCAACGAGCTCGGCTGGACCTCACTGGGCGCGCTCGATGACGCGCAGCGCGCCGAGGTCTTCCACGAGCTGTTCGCGCCGGGTGCCGGTGCCGCGCTGTCGCTGTGCCGGATGCCGGTCGGCGCAAACGACTTCTCGCGCGACTGGTACTCGTACGACGAGGTCGAGGGCGACTTCGCGCTCGAGCACTTCACGATCGAGGGCGACCTCGAGACCCTCGTGCCGTTCATCCGCGCCGCGCAGGCCGAGCAGCCCGACCTGCGGCTCTGGGCGTCGCCGTGGAGTCCGCCGAGCTGGATGAAGGCCAACGGCCACTATGCCGGCGCCCTCCCGAACCCGTTCATGAACTCCGTCGAGAACGGGCTCCGCCCCGACCAGGTCGGCGCAGAGGGCACCGACATGTTCCGGCTCGAAGAGCCGTACCTCGAGGCGTACGCCCGGTATTTCGGACGTTTCATCGATGCGTACGGCGAGCTCGGCATCCCGATCGGGATGGTCATGCCGCAGAACGAGTTCAACTCGGCGCAGGTCTTCCCGAGCTGCACGTGGACGCCCGACGGCCTCACCCGGTTCGTCCGTCACCTGGGCCCCGAGATGGCCACCCGCGGCGTCGACGTGTTCCTCGGCACGCTCGAGCGTGCGAACGACCGTCTGATCGGAGACGTGCTCGACGAGCCGGACGTCGCGCGGTACGTGACGGGGCTCGGCGTGCAGTGGGAGGGCAAGCGCGCGGTCGCGGCGCTGCACCGCCTGCATCCCGGACTGCGGATCTACCAGACCGAGCAGGAGTGCGGCGACGGCCGGAACGACTGGCGCCACGCGCGGCACGCGTGGTCGCTCATGAAGCAGTACTTCACGCACGGCGCGAACGCCTACATGTACTGGAACATCTCGCTCCTGGAGGGCGGCGTGAGCCGGTGGGGCTGGGCGCAGAACTCGCTGGTCGTGGTGGATCCGGATGCCGGAACCTACCGCTACTCGCACGAGTACCAGGTGCTCAAGCACGTGAGCGCGTTCGTGCGACCCGGGGCGCGCGCGCTCGAGTGCCTGAGCTACACCGGTCACGCCAATCAGCTCGCGTTCCTCAACGAGGACGGCAGTGTGGTCGTCGTGATGCAGAACGACATGGCGGAAGCCATGCCGGTTCGGATCATGCTCGGCGAGCGGGTCATCACGCCGACCCTTCCACCGGACTCGTTCAGCACGTTCGTCATCCCGCCGGCGTGACGGCTCGGGCCGGCGTGACGGCTCGGGCCTGCCACGGCCAGCCCGCACGCCGCCAGTCCGAGGCAGACTAGAAGGACCCCCTCGCTCCACGATCGGATCCCCATGCGCACCACCCCTCCGCGCGACGACCTCGACCTCGCTCTCACGCAGTCGCGACGCGACTTCGCCTCCATCGGCCACCACCCCGGTCGCGCGTACCTCGACTCCGCGGCCACGGCCCAGCGCCCCGCGCAGGTGCTCGACGCCGAGCGTGCGTTCGTCGAGCGCGACTACGCGGCCGTGCATCGCGGCGCGAGCGAAGCCGTCGGCGCCGCGACCGAGGCGTTCGAGACCGCGCGGCACAAGGTCGCCGGATTCGTGGGTGCCGCCGCCGACGAGATCGTCTGGACCGAGAACGCGACCGACGCCATCAACGTGGTCGCGCTCGGACTCTCGGATGCCTCGACCATCGCCGTCGACTCCGCCCTGGCTCTCCGCCCCGGCGACGAGATCCTCGTCACCGAGGCCGAGCATCACGCCAACCTCCTGCCGTGGCAGAAGCTCGCGGCGCGCACCGGGGCCGTCCTGCGCTGGGCGCCGGTCGGTCCCGACGGCACCTGGAGCATCGATGGGCTGCGGGACGCGGCATCCGACCGCACGCGCCTCATCGCGTTCGCCCACGTCTCGAACGTGACGGGCCTGATCGCGCCGGTCGCCGACGTCGCCGAGCTCGCACGCTCGCTCGGGGCGATGACGCTCCTCGACGCCTGCCAGTCGGTGCCGCACCTGCCGGTCGATCTCGGGGCGCTCGGCGTCGATTTCGCCGCCTTCTCGGGGCACAAGATGCTCGGGCCCACGGGTATCGGCGCCCTGTACGGGCGAGCCGAGCTGCTCAATGCGCTGCCTCCGGCGCGCACGGGCGGATCGACCATCACGACCGTGACGATGACCGACGCCGAATTCCTGCCGGCTCCGCAGCGGTTCGAGGCCGGTACCCAGCCGGTCTCGCAGGCGGTCGGCCTGGGGGCAGCCGTCGACTATCTCGACGGCTGGGGCATGGACCGCATCCACGCGCACGAGACCGAGCTGGCGGGGCTGCTGACCGAGGCGGTCGCGGGCATCCCCGGCGTGCGGCTCATCGGCCCGCCGCCGGGCGCGCCGCGCGCAGCGATCGTGAGCGTCGACGTCGAGGGCGTGCACGCGCACGACGTCGGGCAGTTCCTCGACTCCCGCGGCGTCTCGGTACGGGTCGGCCACCACTGCGCCCAGCCGCTGCACCGCGCGCTCGGGATCAGCGCCTCGACCAGGGCGAGCGCGTACCTCTACACCACGCCCGGCGAGGTCGATCGGTTCGGCGCTGCGCTCGCCGAGGTGCGCGCGTTCTTCGGAGCCGACCGATGAGCGACCTCGAGGGCCTGTACCAGGAGGTCATCCTCGATCACGCCCGGCGGAAGATCGGGCAGGGGGATGCGGCATCCTTCGTCCATCAGCACACCGAGGTGAGCCCGACCTGCGGAGACCGGATGACGATCGGGGTCGCCGTCGGCGACGACGGCACGATCAGCCTCGCGTGGGAGGGCCAGGGCTGCAGCATCTCGACCGCGTCGGCCTCGGTGATGTCGGAGCTGCTCGAGGGCTCCACCGCGGAGCACGCGCACGAGTCGATCGACGCGTTCCGCTCGATGATGCGCTCCCGCGGGGCCGAAGAGGCGCCGGAGTTCCTCGGCGACGCCGAGGTGTTCCAGGGCGTCTCGAAGTACGTCATGCGGGTGAAGTGCGCGATGCTCCCCTGGGTCGCGCTCGAGGCCGCGCTCGGCCAGGCGGGCTGACTCGGCCCTCCCACGATCCGTTTGCAGGGAGCGGTGTGACGCATGTGACGGCGGAGGGGCGACACGCCGGGTCGTGGGCGTGAGCTCCCTGCAGACGGTGCGGATGACGGAGGGTGCAGCCCGGGTGTCGGCCAGGCGGGCTGACTCGGCCCTCCCACGATCCGTTTGCAGGGAGCGGTGTGGCGCATGTGACGGCGGAGGGGCGACACGCCGGGTCGTGGGCGTGAGCTCCCTGCAGACGGTGCGGCCGGCGGAGGCTGCAGCCCGGGTGTCGGCGCCGGCTGACAGACTCGGACGATGACCGCCGACACCCGCACCGAGGCGCTCGCGATCCTCCGCACGCTCGTCGGCCGCGCCGACGCCGAGTTCCATGAGGGTCAGTTCGAGGCGATCGAGACACTCGTCGACGGCCGCAGGCGCGCGCTCGTGGTGCAGCGCACAGGGTGGGGCAAGTCGGCGGTGTACTTCGTCGCGACCCTGCTGCTGCGGCGTCGCGGCGGCGGTCCGACCGTGCTCGTCTCGCCGCTCCTCGCTCTCATGCGCGACCAGATCTCAGCGGCCGAGCGCGCCGGAGTCAGGGCGGTCGCGATCAACTCGACGAACGCCCACGAGTGGGGCGACGTGCTCGCGCAGCTCGACCGCGACGACGTCGACGTACTGCTGCTCTCGCCCGAGCGTCTGAACAACCCGTCGTTCCGCGATGAGCAGCTGCCCGCGCTCGTGGATCGGATGGGGATGCTGGTGGTCGACGAAGCCCACTGCATCAGCGACTGGGGCCACGACTTCCGCCCCGACTATCGACGCCTCGGCGATCTGATCCGGCGCCTGCCGGCAGGCATCCCGATCCTGGCGACGACGGCGACGGCCAACAGCCGCGTCGTCACCGACGTCGAGGAGCAGCTCGGGCGGAGCGAGGGTGGCGAAGCTGCGGCGGAGCCGGGCGTGGTGACGATCCGCGGTCCGCTTGCCCGCGCGTCGCTGCGCCTGGGCGTACTGCGTCTGCCCGACGCCCGA
This sequence comes from Microbacterium rhizomatis, assembly GCF_008710745.1. Classification (GTDB taxonomy): domain Bacteria; phylum Actinomycetota; class Actinomycetes; order Actinomycetales; family Microbacteriaceae; genus Microbacterium; species Microbacterium rhizomatis. The sequence continues at coordinate 60,403 of NZ_VYSA01000006.1, read as the reverse complement.
GCGAGGCTCGCGTGGCTGCTCACGCACCTCGGCGACCTGCCGGGCTCGGGCATCATCTACAGCCTGACGGTGGCCGGTGCCGAAGACACCGCGCGACTGCTGCGCGAGGCGGGGCACGACGTGCGCGCCTACACGGGGCAGACGGACACGGCCGAGCGCGAGGCATCCGAAGCGGCTCTCAAGAACAATGTGGTCAAGGCACTGGTCGCGACCAGCGCGCTCGGAATGGGGTTCGACAAGCCCGACCTCGGGTTCGTCGTGCATCTGGGTGCGCCGTCGTCGCCGGTCGCCTACTACCAGCAGGTCGGCCGTGCCGGCCGTGCCACCGCGAACGCCGACGTGCTGCTGCTGCCCGGCCCGGAGGACCCCGACATCTGGCGGTACTTCGCGACCGCGTCGATGCCCACGCGCGAGCGTGCCGAGCGGGTGATCCGTGAGCTCGGCGATCGCCCGACCTCGACGCCGGCGCTCGAGGCGCTGGTCGACATCCGCCGGACGCCGCTCGAGCTCCTGCTGAAGGTGCTCGACGTCGACGGGGCGGTGCGCCGCGTGAGCGGCGGCTGGGTCGCGACGGGCGAGCCGTGGGCGTACGACGCCGAGCGGTACGAGCGGATCGGCGCAGAGCGCGTCGCCGAGCAGCAGCACATGCTCGACTACGAGGCGACGAGCGGATGCCGGATGGAGTACCTGCAGCGCGCGCTCGACGACGACACGGCCGCTCCCTGCGGCCGGTGCGACAACTGCGCAGGCGTGTGGTTCGAGACGGGCATCGCGTCGGCGGCGGCCGACTCTGCCACGGCGTCGCTCGCGCGCGTCGGCGTGCCGATCGAGCCGCGCGCACAATGGCCGACGGGCGCCGACCGGCTCGGGGTGCCGGCGAAGGGTCGTATCGCAGCCGCCGAGCGGCCTGAGGAGGGCCGTGCGCTCGCACGCCTGACCGACCTCGGATGGGGCGGGGCGCTCCGCACGCTGTTCGCCGAGGGCGCCCCCGACGGGCCGATCTCTCCCTCCCTCCTCGACGCCGCCGTGCGTGTGCTCGCCGATTGGCCGTGGGCGGCGCGGCCAGCTTCCGTCGTCGCGATGCCGTCGCGGCGCCGGCCGCTGCTGATCGATGCGGTGGCTCGCGGTCTGGCCGCGGCGGGGCGCCTGCCGTTCGCGGGCACGCTGGGCACGCGGAACGGGGGTCCGTCGGGCGACCCCGGCGGCAACAGCGTCTATCGCCTCGCAGGCCTGTGGGATCGGTTCGACGCGACGGGGCTCGATCTCCCGGCGGGGCCGGTGCTGCTCGTCGACGACATCGCCGACAGCCGCTGGACCCTGACGGTCGCGTCGCGCGAGCTGCGGCGCGCGGGGGCTGACGCGGTCCTGCCGTTCGCCCTGGCCCTGCGCGGCTGAACTCGCTGCTCGCTGAGCGAGGGGCGAACTCCGCGCGGCGGGAGCGACCGAGCACACCCCGTAGGGTGAGCTGCGACGAGAGAAGGATGCTGTGATCGCACGGTTCGAAGAACTCGACTGGCAGTCCACTCCCCTCGGCGACCTCACTCTGCGCCGCCGGAACGAGCCGGCCGTCGGCCACGAGATCTACGAGGTGAAGCTCGGCGACGAGTACCTCATGTCGAGTCTGTTCACCGTCGCCGAAGAGGCGCTCGCCACCCTCGGCCTGGATGCGACCTCCGGAAGTGGACTGAATGTCCTGGTCGGCGGCCTCGGGCTCGGCTACACCGCCGTCGCCGCGCTGCGCGACGAGCGCGCCGGCATCCTCACCGTGGGCGCTCTCACCGTCATCGACCGGCTCGCGGCGGTCATCCGGTGGCACGAGCGCAGGCTGCTCCCTGTCTCGACCGAGCTGGTCGACGATCCGCGCACGGCGCTCGTCTGCGACGACTTCTTCGCCGTGATGCGGATGCCGCCCCCCACCGACGCGATGGGCTATGACGCCATCCTGCTCGACGTCGATCACTCGCCGCGTCACCAGCTCGATCCGAGCCACGGTGCCCTGTATTCCGCCGACGGCATGCGCTCCCTCGACCGTCACCTCGTCGACGGCGGAGTCTTCGCACTGTGGTCGGACGACCCGCCCGACGCCGCCTACATGGCCGTGCTGCGCGGGGTGTTCGACGATGCGGAGGCGCACGTCATCGACTTCGCGAACGCCGTCACCGGCGGAACCTCGTCCAACACGGTCTACGTCGCGCGCAGCCGGCGGCGGGGACCGCTCACCTGACGCAACACGCCCGCGACGGCGCGGCCGAAGGGCGTGTCGCCTCCGGTGAGCGGCGCGGAGGAGAAGGGCGACGCGAGGTCAGGCGGCTGACCAGCCGCCGTCGCTCGCGAGGATGACGCCGTTCACGTTCACGCCGTCGTCGCTGAGCAGGAAGGTGATGGATGCTGCGAGAGCATCCGCCTCGACGGGGTCGGGCATGACCGCCATGGCCGTCTGCACGCGCTCGGCCCCGAGCGGCGAGGCGAAGCTCGCCTGGATGTTCGTGATCGTGGGACCGGGGGCGACGGCGTTGACCCGGATGCCGCTCGGCCCATACATGAATGCGCTGCTCTTCGTGAGGCCCGCGACCGCGTGCTTGGACGCCGTGTACGCGGCCCCGGCGGCTGAACCGCGAAGTGCCGCCTCGGAGGCGGTGTTCACGATCGAACCGCCACCCTGCGCGAGCATCGCGGGGATCGCTGCGCGCATGAGCTTCATCGTTCCCGTGACGTTGACGCGGAACACCCGGTCCCACACCGCGTCCGACACGTCGCCGACGGGTGTCATGTCGTCCATGATCCCGGCGATGTTGGCCAGGCCGTCGATCGTGGCGCCGGCCGCCTCGATGATGCGGGCGACGCCGGCATCGTCCGTGATGTCGGCGGTGAGGGAGACGATGTCGGCGCCCGCGTGCGCAGCGACGAACTCGTCGAGGCGCTCCTGGCTGACGTCGACCGCGATCACACGGCCGCCCTCGCGGGCTATGCGCGATGCCGTGGCACGGCCGATGCCGGATCCTGCGCCCGTGACGATGATCGTCTTGCCGGTGAAGCGACCCTGGTCGATGCGCTCGGTCCACTCGCGCAGGACGGGGGCAGGCGCGGATGCTGCGGCATCCGTCCCGGCCGGAGGCTCGGCGGGAGCCGTCCCGCCCGGCACGACGCCTGCGGCCGCGCGGCGGACGAGGTCATCGAGCATGTCCTGCGTGAAGGCGCCCTGGCTGAGCTTGACGAGCCGCTTGATCGCGAGCTTGCGGACGGGTCTGAACGCGTCGGGGGTCTGACCGCCCTGGGCGAGCAGATCGGTGAGGAGGGCGTTGCCGATCGGATCTTCGAGCCAGGTGGCGATCGACGAATCGGCGGTGAGGGGCGAGGTACCCATGGTGTGTTCCTTTCTACCGGACAACTGTGTCCGGTATTAGGCTACACCCGTGTCGTCGCAGGCAGAAGAGCAGCCGAAAGCCAATCGCGGGCCCGCTGCAGGGCCCGAGAATCGTCGCGCACTGATCGCGGCAGCACGGGAGGTCTACGCCGAGGGCGGGCTGAATGCTCCGTTCAGCGCGGTCGCCAAACGCGCCGGTGTGGGGCAGGGAAGTCTGTACCGTCACTTCCCCGACCGGACGGCTCTCGCGGTGGCCGTGTACGAGGAGAACGTCGCCGAACTGGAGCGGCTCATGGAGCCCGACACGAGCACGCTCGACGATCTGCTCACCCGCACCGTCGATCAGGCGATGGTCTCGACAGCGTTCGTCGAGCTCGTCAACGGCGACCGTCACGATCCGCGGGTCGCCGCGCTCGGCGAACGCTACCGCGGCGTGGCATCCCGCCTGCTCGCGCGCGAGCAGCGCGCCGGTCGCGCCGGGTCGCACCTCGAGGTCGAAGACGTGCTGCTGGCGACGGGGATGCTCGCCGCCGAGATCGCGCGGAGCGACCCGGATCAGCGCCTCGACGTCGCCACGCGGGTGCGCGCGCTGTTCCATCTCGCTTTCGCGCCGCGCTGAGTCCGCTCGCACATCCGGCACCGTCGGTTGCTCAACGTCCCGGTGGATATCGAGGTCGGATCGCCCACCTGAGGTCGAATCGACGAAGCTCACCCGGTGCTGTGACGCCGACGACCTCGCGCCAGCCCGCTCCTCAGCCTCGGAACACGGTGACGACCCGGTCCCACCACTCCGCGTGCGCGGCGCGTGCGCTCGGCAGGAGCTCGGCGGTCCGCTCCGCGACACGGGGCGCTGACTCCCACACCTCGATCAGCGATGCCGCGCCTCCCGCGCCGGCCGCGTGTGCCAGCGGCATGGTGCCGTGCTGGTCCCACCAACCGGTGGCCCCGCGCAGCTTGACGCCGGTGTAGTCGTCGGCGACGAGGGCGGCGACCGGGACGCCCGCCGGGGTCGCGAAGACCGTGGGGTGGTACCGGCTGGTGACGAGCATCCCGGCGCTGCGTGCGAGGGCCGCGGACGAGCGGGCGTCGCCGGGCGGGACCGCGCGGGAGGGCGTGCGCATCGCCGCGCGCACCTCGTCATGGAGCACCTGGTCACCGACGAGCACGTCCGGATCGAGCGAGCCGAAGTGCGGGTGGAACACGACGGAGAGTCCGGATGCTGCGGCCAGCCCGTCGAGCGCGCGCGCCAGCCCGGCGACCGTCTCGGCGCGGGGGAGTCCGCCGAGGTGCGTGGACAGGCTCACGACGAGGGAGCCCGCGGGTTCGGGCGTGACAGGACGGTCGTCGAAACCAAGGAACGAGGCGTCGTCGGTGTGCGCGCTGAGCCTCGCGGTCTCGACACCCAGGCTCGCCGCCAGAGCCTCCGAGGCGCGCTCGCGCACGCCGACGAGGGCGGCGCTGTGCAGGAGCGGGGCGAGCACCTCGCGATCAGGTGCGGTCAGCGCCGGGCCGAGGGTCTGCCCGCTGACGACCAACGGCCGCCCGTATCGCCGCGCGATCAGTGCGAGCGCGGCGCGTTCGTAGATGTGCAGGGGCCAGTTCGATGCCATGTTGCCGCCGCCGGCGATGGCCACGGCATCCGCGTCCCGCACCGCACTGATCACCCGCCAGGCGGGGTCGTCCTCGGCGAGGGCACTGTCGCCTTCCAGGCAGGCGGCGACCGCGGCAAGACGGGCGGCCATCGCCGCGCGATCGCCCGTGAATCCGATGCGATCGATCGCGTCGACCCCGTAGCGACGGGCGGTTTCGGCGGGAGCGCTCGAGATCGCGAGGATCGATCGCACGCCCCTGGCCGACACCTCATCCCGCAGTGCTTCGAACATCGCCTCGTCGCCGATGTGCACGACGTCGCCGGAGACTCCGACGTCGCCGATCGCGACCAGATGCATACCCATGTCCCTTCTGTCGGCGCGAGTTGTCAATCCCGGCCGAACGTTCATTCTTCCCCCGTACCATTCCAGATACCGGCACTCAGCCGGGGTCGCGCGCGGTGCGCGCGCGGGTCCGGCGACAGAAGGAGATGAGCGTGGGCGTTCAGACCGCACTCGACCAGGTCGCGAACGCACCGAGCATCGTCGATGCTATGCGTTCCGCCGACGACCTCGCGTTCGAGGCGGGGCGCGATCCGGGCGTCCGCACGGTTCGGCTCCTCGCCGCAGCGCTGCAATCCTCGGATCAGCTCGTCGTGATCGCGGCTATCCACGCGCTCGCCGAGGTCTTCGACGGCGAAGCGGGGAGGATGCTCGTCGGCCTCCTCTCCGACGAGCGGCTCTTCGTCCGCGAGCATGTCGCGTGGGCGCTCGGGTCCGGACTCCCGCGGCCGGAGGCGATGGGTCGGCTGCTCGCGCTCGTCGCCCGCGGCGGGTTCACCGGCATGGTCGCGCAGCGCACTCTCGAGCAGTGGTCGGCGACGACGGCGGAGCCCCTCATGGTGGGCGTCGAGGGCGCCCTGCTGGGCATCGCAGAGCCGGAGGCGAGGGCCAGGATGGTCGAGACGCTCGGGCTCGTCCGGGCATCGGTGGCCACCGCCCCGCTGCTGCGCATCGCGCGCGACCTCGACGAGCACGAGGCGGTGCGCGTCGCCGCGATCGCCGCGCTCGGCCAGCGCTCGCCCAGCCCGGCGGTCCGCGATGCGCTCGAGGGCTTCGCGGCCGAGCCCGGTCTCATCGGCGATGTGGCGCGGCTCTCACTCATCGACCTCGCTCCCGACCAGGCGCGCGTGCGCCGCACGGACGGGCTCTCGGTCGCGCAGCTGTTCCTGCACGCCGACATCGATCCGCACCTCTCGTCCGCGGGGGCGGGAGACAACGGCGGCATCGCGACGCTGCTCGTCCGCCTCGGCGACGCTCTCGTGCACGACAGCGACACCGAGGTGCGGCGGGTGATCACGCTCTCACGCGGCTCGGTGGCGGATGCGACGGCGGATCTCCGCACGATCCACGCGGCCGACACGGGCCACGTGTACGGGCACATCCCCCTCCTGCGCGAGCCGGTCTCGTCGGCCGCGGCGTGGCCGCTGCGCGTCGTCACGAGGCGCGGCATCCGCCGCATCCTCCGCGCCGCCGGCGGTGTCGATCTGCTCCACCTGCGGATGGCGGATGTCGGCAGCCTGGCAGCCGCCGACGTCGCGCGCGAGCTCGGCATCCCCGTCGTCTTCACCGTCGCGCCCGATCCCCACGCGGTGATCGAGTCTCTCGACCGCTCGGGGCGACTCACGCGGTCGGGATTCGGCGACGCAGACGTGCTCGAGCACTTCTGGTTCCGCACCCGGCTCGTGCAGAGCCTCGCCGCGAACGCCGCGCACACCGTGTTCTTCCCTCGGCCGAACCTCGCCGCCGACATGCGGCAGCTCGTGGGGATCGACATGGCCGCGCACGCCGAGCGCCACACGATCGTGCCCGAGGGCGTCGATCTGGTCACGGTCGACGCCGCCGTGGCGGCGGCCGAGCGCCACGCGGCGGGCGAGCCCCCCACCCCGGCGCTCGCCGAGCTGCACGCGTTGATCGCAGAGCTCGACGAGCCGCGCCGATCGCTGCCGCTCGTCGTGAGCGTCGGCCGGCTTCATCGGGTCAAGGGCATGGCGACGCTCGTCGAAGCCTGGGCGTCCGGCCCGCTCGCCGACCGCGCGAACCTGCTGATCGTCGGTGGCGACCTCGACGCGCCCTCGCTCGACGAGCGCGAGCAGCTCGGGTTGATCGATGCCAGCGTGCCGCCCGCCGACCGCGCGCGCCGCGGCCTGCTGCTGCCGGGTCACCGCCCGAACGATGTCGTCGCGCAGTGGATGGCCGCGGCGCGGATCGGGCTGCCCCGCGCGACGGCCCCGGGGGGCGTGTACGTGTGCGCGAGCATCAAGGAGGAGTTCGGCATCGCCCTGCTCGAGGGCATGGCCACGGGCCTTCTGGTCGTCGCGCCGGACGGCGGCGGCCCGGCCACCTACGTCGAGGACGGGGTCACCGGCATCCTCACGGCGACGTGGGATGCCGGGCAGCTGCGGCACGCGATCGAGAGCGCCGCCCTGACGGCGCAGGCCGAGCGCGGCCCGGAGCGCCCCGCGCGCAGCCGAGAGATGGTGCGCAGCCGCTTCACGATCCAGCAGATGTCCGAGTCGCTCGGCGTGGTCTACCGCACCGTCGCTCGCGAAGAGGATGTGCTGCGCGAACTTGCCGAGTCGCTCGGATGACCGTCCTCGTCATCAGCCCCGACTACGCATCGCACCTGCTCCCGCTCGCGACGATCGCAACGGCCTGGCGCGATCGCAGCGAACGGGTCGTGGTGGCGACCGGACCGGCCACCGCCGAGATCGTCTCCTCGTTCGGGTTCGAGCGCACCGATCTGCGACTGGGGCGCGGGTCCAACGCGGGGGTCATCCGCGCCGAAGACCAGCCGACCGACGAGGGCGATTCGCTGCGTGGCTTCTTCGACGCGACGCGAGCCGGGGCGGTCGAGACCTTGACGTATCAGGCGACCGAGCGCCTCACCGATCTGATGTGGCGACCCGTGGATGCTGCGCGCGCCGTCCTGCGGATCATCGACGACGTCGCACCGAACGCGATCATCGTCGACCACCTCGCCTTCAGCGCCCGCCTCGGCCTCCACGCGGCCGGCATCCGCTACGCGGACGTCGTGCTCGGGCATCCGAGCGCGCTGCCGGTCGCGGGCGAGGTGTACGGGTTCCCGCCCTCGTGGCCCGAGGCCATCCAGCCGTCGCCCGAGGCGCTCGCCGAGCTGCGCGAGCTGTGCGAGAGGGTCTCGGAGCGGTTCACCGAGGAGTGGAACGCCGCACTGGCGGTACTCGATCCCGGCGGTGCCCGAACGGGTGACGCGTTCGCCGAGCACGGCCCCGTCGTGCTCTACAACTATCCGCCCGAGCTCGCCGACCCCGGTCGGGGCGCACTGCTGCCGCCGCACGTGCACCTCGGTTCGACGCGTCGTGTCGAACCGGACGAACCCGACGTCGAGCGGTGGATCGCCGCATCCGGCTCGTTCGTCTATGTGAGCTTCGGCAGCTTCCTCTCGGTGCGCGGCGATGTGCTGCGCCGGGTCGTGGACGCCGCGAAGATCGCCGGCGTGCGCCTCGCGATCGCGACGGGCTCGACCGACGCCGGCGAACTGGGCGAGCTTCCGGGCGACTGGCTCGTGCGCGCGTACCTGCCCCAGGTCCGGCTGCTGGGGGCGGCTCAGGCGGCGGTGACCCACGGCGGCAACAACTCCGTCACCGAGGCGATCGGCTCGGGCGTGCCGCTGGTGGTGCTGCCGTTCTCGACCGATCAGTTCGCGGGCGCCGCGGCGCTCGAACGCACCGGCTTCGGGGTCGCGCTCGACCCGAACAGCGCGACCGTCGATGAGCTCGCCGCGGCGCTCCGTGCGGTGCTGTCTCTCGACCCCGGCACGCGGGGGCGATTGGATGCCGCGGCCGAGGCTCAGCGAGCGGAGTCCGGTCCTGACCGTGCGTTCTCCGCCCTGGCGGACTGACCTTCAGCGACGAGCGCGGCCATCGCCGCGGCATCCCCCTCGGCGTCGCGGTAGCGCTCCATGAGCGCGGCATTGCGCTCGTACCCGGTTCCGGCCCGTACCTCGCCCACGTGGTGAAGGGCGTAGACGCGGCCATCGTGCCGCGCGGGGGGAGCGCCCAGCAGGGTGGTGTGCGCGCGGTACCAGGCCGCGTCCTCGAAACCCCAGCCGCGGAACCGCTCGTCCTGGCCGCCGTGCCGCTCCCACGTGCGTCGCGTCGTCACATACACGCCTGAGCAGGCGCCCTCGACGAACTGCCCGACCGCGCAGTCGATGAGCGGTGTGCCGGCCGCGAACTGCGCCGATCCCTCAGGGCCGAGCCACCGGTATTGCGTGTAGGGAAGGTGCACCAGCCCGCTCGTCGCGGCCGCCCGCACGGCAGCCAGGAGCGGTTCGCGTTCGGGGATCGTGTCGGCGTCGCCGACGACGATCACCTCGTCGGGGTCGGCGACAGCGGCGATCGCCAGGTTGCGGCAGCGTGAGAGCACGAACACGTCGTCGTCGGTGTCGATCGTGGTGACGGTGGCCTCGGGAAGATTCTGCGCGTACCAGTCGGTGACGCGTTCGAACGCGTCGATCCGCGAGGGGGCGGGGCGCCAGGGGATCACGACCGAGATGCTCACCCGAGAACTCTAGGCGAGTCCACACGCCCGCAGCTGCGCTCGCAGGCCGTTCGAGCCGCGCCACCGCGCACCGCATCGACGAGAATGGACGCAGCGCCCGCGACGTCCGAGGAGGCTGACATGGCTGACGATCCCCGCGAGGCGGCCGCCCGGTACCGCCTCGACAAGGAGGCGCGCGACACGGGCGGCGAACCGGAGGTCGAGGCATCCGCGCCCCCATCGCGAGGGTTCAGCGAGCTCGAGCGCGCCGCTTACGTGGAAACGACGATTCAGCAGGCGATCCGCCGCGGCGAGTTCGACAATCTGCCGGGTGCGGGCAAGCCCCTGATCGGGCTCGGGGCATCTCACGATCCGGACTGGTGGATCCGCCGCAAGATCGAGACCGAGGGGCTGACCGGCCTCGGCCCGCCCGCGCTCCTGCTTCGCACGGAGCACGCGCAGCTCGACGCGCGCCTGGATGACCTGCGCACCGAGGACGAGGTGCGTGACTACCTCGAAGACTTCAACGCTCGCGTGATCGAGGCGCGCCGCCAGCTTCTGGGCGGCCCTCCCGTGGTGACGCCGACCGTCGACGTGGACGAGCGCACCGGGGAATGGCGGGCGCGGAGGGATGCTGCGCGCCGAACGGCGCCACAGGCTACGGCCCCGCAGCAGTCGGGGTGGTGGGCACGGATGTGGCGCGCTTCGCGCGAAGCGCCCGGCTCTGTCGACCGAGGCGACGCCGAGCCGGCGTGACGTCGGGCGGCCGGCGCTGCCGGCACGGCGAGCCCAGGGCCCTCGGCGCGGGGTAGCGTCGGGGGTGTGACCGATTCCCACGAACGAGGCCCCACCGAACGACGCACGATCATCGTGACAGGTGCGAGCGACGGCATCGGCGCGGCGGCCGCCCGCGAACTCGCCGGGCACGGGCACGAAGTCGTGGTCGTCGGGCGCTCGCCGCAGAAGACCGAGGCCATCGCCCGCGAGCTGGGCGCCGAGCATCACCTCGTCGACTACGCCGAGCTCGCCTCGGTGCGGCGGCTGGCGAGCGAGCTCGGTTCGCGGCATCCTCGCATCGATGTGCTCGCGAACAATGCCGGCGGCATCTTCGGCAAGAACCGCGAGGTCACCGCCGACGGGCACGAGCTGACGTTCCAGGTGAACTACCTCGCGCCGTTCCTCCTGACGCAGCTGCTGCACGAGAACCTCGTCGCCGCGCACGGCACCGTGATCAACACCTCGAGCGCCGCGAACAAGCTGTTCAGCCGCTTCGACATCGACGACCTCGACGCCGAGCGCCGCTACAGCCCGAGGCTCGCGTACGGCAACGCCAAGCTCGCGCAGATCCTCCACACGAAAGAGCTCGACCGGCGGTATCGCGACGTGGGGCTCACCTCGACCGCGTTCCACCCCGGAGTGATCGCCTCGAGCTTCTCCGCCGCCCCCGGATCGGCGATGCGCGCCGTGTACGCGTCCCGGCTCGCCAAGATGTTCCTCTCTCCGGTCGAGAAAGGCGCCGACACGCTCGTCTTCCTCGCCGAGGGACGCCCGGGGATCGACTACCCGACCGGCGAATACTTCGTCGACCGCAAGCCCGCGAAGCCGAAGAAGCAGGCGACGGATGCTGCGCTCGCGCGCGAACTGTGGGACCGGTCGGTCGCGATGCTCGCCACCGCCTGAGTCCCGCGGCGCCTCACTCGCGCGGAGCGGCGCGCTCCGTCATCCGCCGCTCCGTCATCCGCCGCTGTCTCATCGCGAGGAACAGGGGGAAGGTGAACGCGAACGCCGTGACCCCGGCTGCCACGATGTAGAGCCATCCGAAACGCATCCCGAGGCGCCGGGACTCGACGATCACGAAGATGCTCGCGGCGATCGCGGCCACGAGCAGATCGATCGAGATCGAGGTGACGGCGGGGCCGCCGCCGAACAGGTCGCCGAGATAGTCGCGCATGAGCACGACCGACAGCACGTTGAACGCCATGGTGCCGATGAGCCCGACGACCGCCAGGCCGAGGTAGACGAACGCGAGAGGGGTCCAGTGACGGGTCATGCCTGATTGTCGCGCGATTCGGACCCGAATCCACCGAGCCGGTTCCGCGCGGCGCGGACCACCGGCGGGAGTAGCGTGAGCGCATGCTGATCGCGTACTGGATCGCCGCGGGGCTGCTCGCCCTCGTCTCGCTCTACGCCGCGGGGCTCAAGCTCTTGCGCACGAAGGAGCAGCTCGAGCGTGCGAACGGCATGGCCTGGACGAAGGGGTTCTCGCAGGGCGCCATCCGGCTGATCGGCGTCGCCGAGCTGCTGGGTGCGATCGGGCTGATCGTGCCGCCTCTGGTGGCCATCGCTCCCATCCTCGCGCCGGTCGCAGCGCTCGGCCTCGGCGTGCTGCAGATCGGCGCCGCCGTGACCCACGCGCGCCTGGGCGAGAAGCCGGTCATCAACGTGGTTCTCGTGGTGCTCGCGGCGGTCGCCGCCGTGACCGGGTTCCTCGTCTGGGCGTGAACCCCTCGTTCGGCGTCAGACCTCGTTGCGCCAGGAGTGCTGCGGCGCATAGCCGAGCAGACGGCGGGCCTTGTCGATCCCCAGCAGCGTGTCGTGCTCGCCGATCTCGCCGTGCACCGGCACATCGGGGAAGACCTCGGCGATGAGCTCGGCGTTCGGCCGTGACATGACGGTGTCGGCCGCCGCGATGATGAACCTGTCGAAACCCGGGGGAGCGACCTCGAGCGCGCGCTCGATCGCCTGTGCGCCGTCGCGGGCGTCGATGTACCCCCACAGATTCCACTTGCGCGAGAGTGCGTCGGCGTCGTACGACGGGAAGGCTGCGTAGTCGGCGGGCACCATGACGTTCGAGAATCGCAGTGCCGTGATCGACAGATCCGGGTGCCAGCGCACCAGCTCGGTGGCCAGCTGCTCCTCCAGGACCTTCACGATCGAGTAGACGCTCTCGGGGCGGGCCGCGTACTCCTCGTCGACGGGGATGTACGGCGGCGGAACGTCGAACGGGAGCCCGAGAACCGTCTCGCTCGACGCATAGACGATGCGGCGGATGCCGGTGCGCACCGCGGCCCAGAAGACGTTGAAGGTGCTCGGCATGTTGTTGTGGAAGGTCGCCGCGTCGGTCTTGATGCCCGATGCCGGCACCGCACCCAGGTGCACGACGGCTTCGAAGGGCGCGGTGCGGTCGACGCCCGCGAGGGCGTCGACGACCTGGCCGTAATCGGTCAGGTCGACCTGTACGAACCCCGGGCCGCGGGTGCCGACCAGGTCGAGGCCGACGACGTCGTGGCCGGAGGCCCGCAGTTCGCGGGCGACGACGGTTCCGAGCTTGCCGGACGAACCGGTGAGAGCGATGCGCATGGTCCCACCCTGGCACGTCCGCGGGGCGCAGGACTCGAATCGATCGCACTACTCTGGCCCGATGGCAGCCGATCAGGCCAATGACGCGCGGCGCGTGGGCGTGCGCGATGTCGCGCGCCTCGCGGGGGTGTCAACGCAGACGGTCTCGCGCGTGATCAACGACCATCCCCATATCCGAGACGACACGCGCGAGCGCGTCCGCGACGCGATGGCATCGCTCGGCTACCGGGTCAACAACGCGGCGCGGTCGCTCGGAACCGACACGACCCGGGTGCTGGGCGTGATCGCCTCGGATGCGACCCTCTACGGACCCACCGCGGGGATCGCCGCGCTCGAGACGGCGGCGCGCTCGGGCGGGCGATGGATCTCGACCGTCTACGCCGACGCTGGCGATGAGGCCTCCGTCTCCGCCGCCGTAGAGCATGTGCTGGCCCAGGGCGTCGACGGGATCATCCTGGTGGCTGCGCACACCCGCACCGCCGAGATGCTCACGCGGTCGGGCGTGAGCATCCCCGTCGCGGCGATGCACGATGGCCTGGGCGCGCAGCGCCAGGCCGAAGCGGCCGGCCTCGTCGTCACCCATCTGGCGGGCCTCGGCCATCGCGTGATCGCCCGGCTCGGCGGTCCCGCCGACTGGCTCGAGGAACGCTCGCGCGCCGCCGGATTCGAATCCGCCCTGACCGCGCACGGGCTGGCACCCGGCCCCGCATGGGCAGGCGATTGGTCGGCCGAGGCAGGAGCTTCCGTCGCCGCGGAGGTCGCAGCATCCGTTCGCCGTCCCGGCGGCCCCACGGCCGTTGTCGTCGCCAACGACCAGATGGCGCTCGGCCTCATCTCCGGCCTCGAGGCGCAAGGCGTGGCGGTGCCCGCGGAGGTCAGCATCGCCGGATTCGACGACAACCCGGATGCTGCGTACTACCGCCCGTCGCTGACCTCGGTGCGCCTCGACATCGCGGGCGAAGCAGCACGCTGCGTCGCGACCGCGCGCGGCTTGGCGGGGTCGCCGCCTGCCGAGCCTCGGCTCGTCGTGAGGGCGTCGACCGGTCGCGCGCCGGTCTGAGCAACGGGCGGGCGCGGACGGCGATCGGAACGGACCCGCCCATGGCGCGGGGTCATTGTTACCGGTAACATGGATCGACCGCCCACGAGACCGACGGAGCAACCGTGCGTGCTGAACCGACAGACAGCCCAGAGATCGAGGCCGCCGTCGCCGGCGTCCGGGAAGACGTCGCGCGACTGCACGGCGAGCTCGTCCGCTACGGACTGGTGGTCTGGACCGGCGGCAACGTATCGGGACGCGTTCCGGGCGCCGACCTCTTCGTGATCAAACCCTCCGGCGTCGCGTACGACGATCTCACCGCCGAGAACATGATCCTCTGCGACCTGGACGGAGTCGTCGTGCCCGGATCCGCCGGAAGCGACCGCAGTCCCTCGAGCGACACCGCGGCGCACGCCTACGTCTACCGCCACATGCCCGAGGTGGGCGGCGTCGTGCATACGCACTCCACCTACGCCGTCGCGTGGGCGGCGCGCGGCGAGGAGATCCCGTGCGTCATCACCGGAATGGCCGACGAGTTCGGCGGTCCGATCCCGATCGGCCCGTTCGCCGTGATCGGCGACGAATCCATCGGCAGGGGGATCGTCGACACGCTGCGCGGGCACCGCTCCCGCGCCGTGCTGATGCGCAACCACGGTCCGTTCACGATCGGGGTGACCGCGAAGGATGCCGTCAAGGCGGCAGTCATGTGCGAAGACGCTGCGCGATCGGTGCACATCGCCCGGCAGGGCGGGCCGTTGATCCCGATCCCGCAGGAGAAGATCGACGCCCTCTACAGCCGCTACCAGAACGTCTACGGGCAGAGCGCAGACGAGCGACGATGACCGCCGGACAGCATTCCACGATCGATTCGGGGCGGGACGCGGCCCTGGTGGGCTCAGGACGCGCGATCCTCGGCATCGAGCTCGGTTCCACCCGGATCAAAGCCTGCCTCATCGATCCCGACGATCCCGGCCGGGTGCTGGCGGTCGGTGCCTCCGACTGGGAGAACGAGTTCCGGGACAGACGGTGGACCTACTCGACCGACGCGGTGTGGGCGGGGCTCCAGGCTGCCTACGACGACCTCGTTCGCGACGTCGGGAATCGCTGGGGCGTGGGAGTGCCGGGACTCGCCGGCATCGGCATCTCGGCCATGATGCACGGGTACCTCGCCTTCGATGCGTCGGGAGAGCTCCTCGTGCCGTTCCGGACGTGGCGCAACACCAGCACGGGGGTGGCGGCGGCCGAGCTCACGGCGCTGTTCGGAGTGAACATCCCGCTCCGATGGTCGATCGCCCACTTCCACCAGGCCGTGCGGGATGCCGAACCGCACGTCGCCGATGTGCGGATACTCACGACCCTCGCCGGATACGTGCACTGGCGCCTGACCGGCCGCGCGGTGCTCGGCGTCGGCGACGCCTCGGGCATGTTCCCGATCGATACGGCGACAGGCGGCTACGACACCCGGCTGGCCGAGCTCTTCGACCGGCTGGATGCCGAGGCGCTCGGCGGCCGGAGCATCCTGTCCCTTCTTCCCGAGGTTCTGGGTGCCGGTGCCGAGGCGGGGAGACTGACCCCGGAAGGCGCGGCGCTGCTGGATCCCTCCGGCACTCTTCGTGCCGGAGCGATCGCCTGCCCCCCGGAGGGTGATGCCGGAACCGGAATGGTCGCGACCAACGCGGTCTCGCCCCGGAGGGGCAACGTGAGTGCGGGGACGAGCATCTTCGCGATGGTCGTCCTGGAACGGCCCCTGGCCCGGGTGCACCACGAGCTGGATCTCGTGACCACGCCCGCCGGCGACCTCGTCGCGATGGTGCACTGCAACAACGGAGCGAGCGAACTGGCGGCCTGGGCGGGGATGTTCGGGCGCTTCGCCGCCGTCGCGGGGGCGCCCGTCGAGCCGGACGCCGTCTTCGAGCTGCTGTTCCGTGAAGCGCTGGACGGTGAGACGGATGCCGGAGGCCTTCTGGCGTACAACCATCTCGCCGGCGAGCCGATCGCCGGTCTCACCGAGGGGCGCCCGCTGTTCGTCCGCACACCCGAGAGCCGCTTCACGCTCGCGAACGTCATGCGCGCGCAGCTCTACGGGGTCTTCGGCACTCTCGCGCTCGGCATGCGCGTCCTCGCCGACGAAGGCGTCGCACTGGATCGGATGTTCGCCCACGGAGGGATGTTCCGCACCGCCGGGGTCGCTCAGCGCTTCCTCGCCGGAGCCCTGGATGCGCCCGTCGCCGTCGGCGACACCGCGTCGGAGGGTGGTGCGTGGGGCATCGCGATCCTCGCCGCCTTCGCGGCAGCCGGCTCCGACCTCTCGCTCGGCGAGTATCTCGACCAGCGCGTCTTCCGCGGCGCGCAGATCGTCGTCGCCACCCCCGACCCCGACGACGTCGCGGGCTTCGCGGCATTCCTCGACCGCTACCGCGCGGGGCTCGCCGTCGCGGCCGCCGCCGTCGAAGCGCTGTGATGGATCCCGGAGGCGACCGCGTGTGGCCGGGGTGCTTTCGTGTCCGCCACCTGGTGGCCGCGCGCCGCGATGTCCGCCACCTGGCAGACGTCCGCCACCTGGCAGACACGCGCCGCGACGTGCGCCACCCGGCAGACACCCGCCGACCCGTTCACCCACGCCGACCCCTCACCCGATCCCCGGAGGAACCGACATGACCCGCACCCCGCTCTCCACCTCGCTCGCCGCCTACGAGGTCTGGTTCGTCACCGGCAGCCAGAACCTGTACGGCGAGGAGACCCTCCGCCAGGTCGCCGAGCAGTCGCAGGCCGTCGCCGACGGACTCGCCGGCCTGCCGGTCACCGTCGTATGGAAGCCGGTGCTGAAGGATTCGGACAGCATCCGCCGTCTCGCCCTCGAGGTCAACGCGCGCGACGACGTGATCGGCGTGATCGCGTGGATGCACACCTTCAGCCCGGCCAAGATGTGGATCGCCGGGCTCGATGCCCTGCAGAAGCCGCTCCTCCACCTGCACACGCAGGCCTACGTCGAGCTGCCCTGGGCCGACATCGACTTCGACTTCATGAACCTGAACCAGGCCGCCCACGGCGACCGTGAGTTCGGCTATATCCAGACCCGGCTCGGTGTCGCGCGCAAGACCGTGGTCGGGCACGTCTCGAACCCGGCGGTGCGTCAGCAGGTCGAGGACTGGCAGCGCGCCGCGGCCGGATGGACGGCATCCCGCACTCTCAAGCTCGCCCGTTTCGGCGACAACATGCGCTACGTCGCCGTCACCGAGGGCGACAAGACCGAGGCTGAGCTGCGATTCGGCGTGCAGGTCAACACGTGGGGGGTCAACGAGCTGGCGGATGCCGTAGCCCAGGCCCAGAGCGCCGATGTCGACGCTCTGGTGGAGGAGTATCAGGAGCTCTACGACGTGCAGCCCGACCTGCGCGACGGGGGCGAGCGACACCAGTCGCTCCGCGACGGTGCGGCCATCGAGCTCGGTCTGCGGTCGTTCCTCGAAGAGGGCGGCTTCGGCGCCTTCACGACGTCGTTCGAAGACCTCGGCGCGCTGAAGCAGCTCCCGGGGCTCGCGGTGCAGCGGCTCATGGCCGATGGCTACGGCTTCGGGGCCGAGGGCGACTGGAAGACGGCGATCCTCGTCCGCGTCGCGAACGTCATGGGTGCGGGCCTCCCGGGCGGGGCGAGCCTCATGGAGGACTACACGTACGACCTCGTGCCCGGCAGTGAGCGCATCCTCGGGGCCCACATGCTCGAGGTCTCGCCGTCGCTGACCACGACCAAGCCCCGCCTCGAGGTGCACCCGCTCGGCATCGGCGGCAAGGAAGACCCGGTGCGCCTCGTCTTCACCGCCGATCCGGGCCCCGCGCTCGTGGTCGCGATGAGCGACATGCGCGACAGATTCCGGCTCGTCGCCAACGTCGTCGAGAACGTCGAGGCGCCCGACCTGCCGAAGCTCCCGGTCGGTCGCGCGGTGTGGAAGCCGCAGCCCGACTTCGCGACGAGTGCGGGATGCTGGCTCGCGGCCGGCGCGGCACACCACACCGTGATGACCACCGCCGTCGGCATCGACGTGTTCCGTGACTTCGCCGAGATCGCACGGACCGAGCTGGTCGTCATCGACGAGCACACGACGGTGCGCGACTTCCAGCGCGAGCTGCGATGGAATCAGGCGTACTACCGGCTGGCCCAGGGGCTCTAGGCTCGATTCCCGTGGCTCATATACCGGCATCCGGCACCCAGCATTCGATCCGCGCAGGCGACTACGAAGCCGTCATCGCCAGCGTGGGAGCGAGCCTGCGCTCGCTGACCTACGCGAGTCGCGACCTCGTGGTGCCGTTCGGCGCCGACGAGGTAAGGCCCGGGTTCCGCGGCGCGACCCTCGCGCCCTGGCCGAACCGGGTCGTCGACGGACGGTACTCGTTCGGGGGCGAGGACTACGTGCTGTCGCTCACCGAGCCCAAGCGCGGGCACGCCCTTCACGGACTCGCAGGCTGGCTCGACTTCACGGTGGCCGACAAGGGCCCGAGCCACGTCACCCTCGTGGCCGTCGTCGAGCCGCAGGCGGGGTATCCCTGGCGCATCACGATCGAGACGACGTACGCGCTCGGGCCCGACGGGCTGACCCAGACCGTGACCGCGACGAACGACAGCCGTACCGCAGCACCATGGGGGACCGGCCCGCACCCCTACCTGCGCGCGGGCGACTCACCGCTCGAGAGCTGGACGCTGTCGCTGCCGGCATCCGATGTGCTGGCCGTCACGCCCGACCGTCTCGCCCCCATCGCTCTGGAGCCGGTCGACCTCGATCCGCGGCGATTCGACTTCCGCGCCCCGCACGAGATCGGGGCCGCCGAGATAGACCACGCCTTCACGGCGCTCGCCCGCGGTGCCGACGGCCGCGCTGAGGTGCGCGTGACGGATGCGGCGGGCCAGGGCGTCGCGATGGTCTGGGGTGCGTCGTGCCCGTGGGTGCAGGTGCACACGGCCGACATCGAGCCCGGGCATCCCTTCCACCGCATCGGGCTCGCCGTCGAGCCGATGACGTGCGCGCCCGATGCCTTCAACGCCGATGCGTACCCGTTCGATACGGGCTTGATCGTGCTCGGCCCCGACGAGTCGTCCGAAGCCTCTTGGCGGATCTCCGCGATCGGCTGAGGCTGCTCTCCGCGCCATCTGCAGGGAGACGTCGAGTCGATTCGGCGTGTCGCGCCCCAGGCGCCTCACCCGTCACAGCTCTCCCTGCGAACGGACGGGAAGGCCCGGGCGCACATCGTGCCCGGGTCAGTGCTGGTGCTCGTTGAAGACCAGGTCGTGGCCGCTGTGGCTCGGGGCGTTTCGCCCGGCCTCGGTCGCGCCGAGCGCGGGAGTGACCACGCCGGCGACCAGCACGGCCGCGACGAACAGGCCGAGAAGGCCCGTGCGCACGTCACCACCCGGGAGGCCGCGTCGCAGAGCGATGCCGCAGCCGACCCCCACGGAGATGAGAAGGAGGGATGTCGCGGCCACGGCGAGGATGCTGGTCCGCTCAGGATCCAGCATCAGTGTCGCCGTGGCCGCGACGATCCCGACGAGGGCCCCCGCGACACCCACGCGGGGAACGACGATGCGTCCCCGCGCGAGCGCCGCGGCCCCCCACACCAGCTCGCCGGCTCCGAGGATCACGAGGGTGGCCCCGGCTACCCCCAGCCAGACCTTCCCTCCCGCCCCGGTGAGAGCCCCGGCGCCCAGTGCGAGCTGGAGGAGTCCGGCGCCCCACGCTGCCACAGCCGGCCACGATGACGTCCGGCGCGCCGGGACGGTCGAGGGGGCGGGCTGTGTCGAAGCCGCGTCGGGAGCCACGGGGGCGGATGCCTGAGCATCCGTCCGCGCAGCGATCCGCCGGCCGCTCCGTGCAGCGATGGGGGCGCCGATGGTCATCAGGCGACCTGACCGGCGACCGACGTGCGCACGCCGCGGTCAGCGGCGAGCCCGACACCGAGCAGCACGATCGCGCTCGCGAGGTGCAGGAAGTGGTCGAAGGTGTTCAGCGCGAGGATGTTCAGCGCCGTGCCGACCAGGAAGAAGCCCACGATGCCGAGCAGCAGGTACACCGCTCCGATCGTGATGTTGACGCCCTTCGCGGCGCGGGTCGAGGCGATCCCGGCGATCAGCAGCGCAGCGCCGATCAGGAGGTGCGCGACGTTGTGCAGCGGGTTGACCTCGAAGATTCCGAGGAGCAGCCCGCCCTGGGTGGCGATGAAGCCGACGCCGCCGGTGACGGCGAAGCCGAGCAGACCGACGAGGACATAGACCGCGCCGAAGATGACAGCGACGAGGCGGTTCGGTGACTGGCGCATGAGCGACCTCCAGATTCGAGCGGCGGATGCCGCGTATACAGGTTCTTCGGAGCATCCACGCCATCGGATGGGTATCGGTCCGTGGACAGCAGAAGGCCCCCGGGTATTCCCAGGGGCCCTCCGCATCTCAGACCGGCCCGATGGGCCGGGGCATGTGTGGATCAGTCGCGGAGCTCTTCCTTGATCTCGTTGCGCTTCTGCACCGAGTCGCGGTCGGCTTCGGCCTTCTTGACCTCGGCGTCCGCCTTGACCTCGTCGACCTTGTCGCCGATGCGGTCGGTGGTGTCTTCGAACGCGTCCTTGATCTTGCGGCCGGCGGTGTCGGCGACTTCCTTGGCGTCATCCAGGATTCCCATGGTGCGCTCCTTTCGTACAGGCGAGTGAAGGTGTCCATCCGAAAATACGACGCCCGTCCACGGCGGATGGGGGGCTTGACAATCCCTCGCAGATCGACCACCGCAAGCATCCGTGGCACACTCGTGCGCATGAAGTTCGATACGACTCTGCTCGCCATGGGCAACAACACCGGCATCGAGGTCTCCCCGCAGCAGATCGACGAGCTGGGCGGTGGCAAGCGCCCCGCCGTGAAGGTCATCGTCAACGGCTTCGCGTATGCCAGCACGGTGGGGGTGATGGGCGGAAAGTTCCTGATCCCGTTCAGCTCCGACAAGCGCGCGGCCACCGGGCTCAGCGGCGGCGACCCGATCACGGTCCAGATCGAGCTCGACGATGCCCCGCGCACGGTCGAAGTGCCCGGCGACCTCGCGACCGCGCTCGCCGAGGCGGGCCTGCGCGAGGCGTTCGATGCTCTCGCGCCCAGCCACCGCAAGGCGCACGTGACGAGCGTCGAGTCGGCGAAGGCCGCCGAGACGCGTGCCCGCCGCGTGGCAGCGGTGATCGCCAAGCTCCAGGGCTGAGCGATCCGGGGAGCGCCGTGGCCACGCGCACCGCGCCCGTAGGATGAGCGGCATGAACCTCGCCCTCGCCCCGGCATCCGCCGGGATCGCCCCGATCAGTGTCGAACACACCGCGATCCTGACTGTCGTGGGCCTGGTCTACTACGGCCTCATGGCCGTCGCCCTGTGGCGGATCTTCCAGAAGGCCGGCCTCCCCGGCATCCTCGGGATCATCCCGATCGTCAACGTCTTCTACCTCGTCAAGATCGCGGGCATGTCGATGTGGCTGACGCTGCTTTACATCATCCCGGTCGTCGGCTTCGTGTTCGGCCTCATCGTGGCCTTCAAACTCGGGTCGGCGTTCGGCAAGGGCGGCGCCTTCTCATTCTTCCTGCTGTGGCTCTTCTCGTTCGTCGGCTACCTCGTCCTCGGGTTCGGGTCGTCGAAGTACATCGAGCCCGTCCGCGCCTGACGCGCCTCCCGATACCCTCGGTAGCGGAGAGGGTCGCGCATGGGTAAGAGCTCGGATGCCGTCGGCGAGGGCGTGTCGATCGCGTCCGCCGCTGCGCGGCTGGCGGTGCGCAACCACATCCTTGTCGAGACGATCTCACGCGGCGCGGACTTCGATGCCGCCCAGGTCGGCGAATTCGCCCAGGAGACGCTCCGGTCGCTCGCCGCCGAGCAGGAGGAGGCGGCCGCGCTCGCGAAGAAGCAGCGCAAGTCGGCGTGGGGCAAATTCTCCGATCCCGACGGCACGCACGATTATCGCGACCGCGATACCCGCAATCTGCGCAAGCGCCACTCGCAGTACGTCAAGGTCGCCGAGCGACTGCGTGCCCTCGCGGCAGATCCCGACGCGGTCGCGCAGCTCGTCGAGGCCGCGCGCGACGCGGCGTGGGGCGATGTCGAGGGCAATCTCCAGCGCCGGCTCCAGGTCGAGAGCATGACGGCCGACGCCGACCCCGATTACGCCCGCATGCGCGAGGCCCGGATGCAGGCGCTGCGCCTCGTCGACCTGTCACGGCTCGCGTCCCAGGCTCGCCGCCGGCCCAAGTCAGAGGCCTGACCCCGTGCCGGAGCGCGCGAGACGCGGCGCGGGCACCTTCGCGGCGGTTTTCTCGGTGCCGACGCCGCGTCTCGCGGCGAGAGTGGCTCGATTCGCGGGCTGACGCGCCGTAGGGTAACCTGGTCGCTGGCCTGCTCGCCGTTTCGCGCGCAGGCTGCGCGCCCGTAGCTCAATGGATAGAGCATCTGACTACGGATCAGAAGGTTGGGAGTTCGAGTCTCTTCGGGCGCACCGTAACCGAATCCAGCCCCTCGGCGAACCAGTCGAGGGGCTGATTCGTTGCACGAGCGATAGCGAACATCTTCGACGCGGAAGGTTCGGTAAGCCCTGCCTCCCATTGCCCGATAGCCGCGCGCGACACCCCGCACTCCGCAGCTAGCTCGCTCTGCTTCATTCCGCTCGCCACGCGCGCAACGCGCACGCGAGCGCCCAGCGCCAGGCCGGTGTCATTCAGCTGTGTCGTCATAGGCACGAGAATAGCTGATCCCAGGCTAGAAATCACGACACGCCGCAATCAATCCAATGTGGCGTGTCTCGCACGCATGGTTCTAACCTGAGCCGCATGCAAGATAACCGTACTCGGGGCAAGGCGCACCGATGAGCCTGCACTTCGAGAACGCTCTCGCTGAATGGCGTGAGTGCCGTGCCGAGTTCGACCTCGCCTTGTACGCCGCGTACGAGCGTGCCGCTGATGCATGCCGCGATGCTCTCCTGAACGAGCGTGGTCGGTCGGCGGGGATCGATCCGCTGTCACTGTTCATGGGCTCCGACGCCCGCGCCTACGCCTACGCCTCGGAAGAACTCGTGGAGCACTGGGCGCGGTATCCGCGCGTGACGTTCGCGCGCTTCGAGCGCATCTGGATCGCTCAGCGCGAAGTGGAGATGTACGGCTGATGGGCGTGCGACTTGTGAAGCTCGCGTACCTCTACGCGCTCGACATCCCGCTCAAACCCAACGAATTCAGGCTCTTGGGCTGGATGTCGATGACGGCGCTCGATGAC
The DNA here is from genome assembly GCF_008710745.1 of Microbacterium rhizomatis. GTDB lineage: Bacteria > Actinomycetota > Actinomycetes > Actinomycetales > Microbacteriaceae > Microbacterium > Microbacterium rhizomatis. The sequence continues at coordinate 37,201 of NZ_VYSA01000006.1, read as the reverse complement.
GACACCACGCCCCGCTACTTCGACTCCCGCGAGGCGTCAGCCCTCGCCATCGGTCGCCGCGTGGTCGATGACGGATACGGCGACGAAGCTGACCAGCGCGAGCGCGCGGCAGCGTTCGAGGCAGTGCGGGTCGCCCTCGCTGGACTCGTTGCGATCGGCGCAGTGGACCGCATCAGCATGGGCCGGAATGGACGGCGGTCAGAGTACGCGATCCGTCTCGACGCGATCGCATCTCGGTCCACGTCCGAGTTTGCCAAGCGTGCCCCAAACCCAGGACGGACCTGGTTTCAAACCCAGGTTGAACCTGGCCCCAAACCCAGGACGGACCTGGCCCCAAACCCAGATGCAACCTGCCCCTCAGGAATACCAAGGAACAACGAGGAACAAGAGCCAGGAACAACCTCATCTCACAGCGCCATCTCACTTGCACCTGTGGATAACTCGGCGGTTGAGATTCATGGCTGAGCACGAGCACCACTTCGACCCTCTGAGCGGGTGGTGCGACGGATGCACCCTGCGCGACGACGGGCGGCAGACCTGGCACGGCGATGTGTCGCGCACCGGCCCCAACTACACCCCGGCCGACCTGGCCCTGTTCCGAGAGCGAGCCCACTCATGAGTATCACCCGCCCCTGCATCATCGCCCTGTCCGACCTCGTGCACAGCGGCCGCGACATCGCCCGCGCGGCTGACTCGATCGGCTACACGCGCCTCGCAACGGCGGCGGCGGAGTGCGCGGCAACGCTCGACGGGGCACGTACTCGCCTCGTGGAAGACGGCCCCGACTACCTCGATGCAGCATGGGCGTTCCTCGACGCCGGTAGGCGCATGACGGCCGACCATGCGCGTCTTCTCGATCGCGCGCTCATGGAACGGCTGCACGCATGATCGCCTACTGGGTGATCGAGTTCTGGTGCGTTGTCGCCGCCGTGCTTGGCCTGATCCTGCTCGTCACTGACGGGGGCAAGCGGTGAGCCGTCGTGCGTCACGGGCCAAGCTCTGCCCGACACCGAGCAAGCAACGACACCTGACCGCCGACGATGCAGTACTGGCGGGGGCAACTCACGCCGAGCATCTACGCCGTGCGCACATCGTGCCCGAGACGCTGTACGTGTACCAGTGTCCGTGCCGGTGGTGGCACCTGACGCACCAGCGATACAGCCGTGAGGGCGAGCGGCATCGGCAGGCCACAACGTGATCGCCAAGCACCAGACGCCGCAGTACAAGCGCAACGCCCGCATCCTCCGTAGGCGCGTGCTCGCCATCCACGCACGCGGCGAGTCCGTCACATGCTGGCGATGCGGCCGTGACATCACACCCGGCCAACCATTCGACGCTGGCCACCGCACCGGCGCTGTCGGCTCAGCCCTCACCGACCTCGCACCCGAGCACCGCCACGCCACACCGTACTGCGAAGGCAACCGAGCCAACGGCGGAGCCATCGCCGCATCCATCAGCCACGCCCGACGCGCACCGACCGGAGGGACCACCACATGGAATCTGTGACCGATGCATCGCCGGTTTTTTTTGAGGCTGAGCCAGCTCGTAGAACAGCTCTGAAGTCTCCCTCTCTCTCAGAGGGTGAGCTGGCTGGGCTCCCACTTCAAGTGCGGACCCATCCCCTCTTGGACCACGACGCTTGGGTGACTCTCAGGGAGTCCGGCCGGACCCCTCTCGACTGCACGCCCATGTTCACCACCGAGCGCACCCGCGCTGAGTTTCTGATCGGCGCATGGCTGATTGACCTCATCGTGCCGCCCGACCTAGGCGGTTCACTCTTGGGGAACCTGCAACCGCAGATGCTCCGAGAAGCCGACGTGCTCAACGCCGGTCGACGCCGTAACGCGATCCTCGAACCCCGCCGATCCGCGAAGACCACCGGTCTCTGGTGCGTGCTCCTCGGTCGCTGCTACATGCGGCCCGTGTACATGGCCGGGTACTCGATGATGACGACCGCCAAGAAGACCACCGAACGGTTCCGTCTCGATCTGGTCGGACCGATCGAGCGTGCATGGCCCAACCCGAAGACACGCCCCGTCAAGCTCATCAACTCGAACGGTTTCGAGCGCATCGAGTTCCACAACGGCAGTGTGCTCGCGATCCTCTCGCCTGAGGGTGACGCGATCCGATCCGGCGCATACGACCTCCTCGTGCTCGATGAGGGCGGCGAGCCCGAGCCCGAGAAGTGGGCCATCGTCGTGTCTGCCGTCGTTCCCGCGTTCGACACCCGCGGCCCCAACGCGCAGCTCGTGATCGCTGGCACCGGTGGCAGATACCGCACGGGCTCATACTTCTGGCGCGTGCTCCACATGGAATCGGCCGGCGTGCTCCGCTACGGCGTGCCCGACGACGTAGACCCCGACTCTCTGGAGACGTGGGAAGGCGGGGTTCGCGACATCACTGACGCGATCCACCCCGGCCTCGACGGGCTCACCAATCTCGCCATCATCGGAGAGAACTTCCCTGACCTCGGTGCGGCCCTGTTCGCGCGCGAATACCTCGGCCACTTCGGGGACGAACACGGCACCACCACCCTGTTCAGCGCGAGCGGATGGCAAAAGGGTATGCAGCCCGGCGAGCCCCCCGAGGGGATCACCGACGCGGCGCTCGCTCTCGCCATCCACCCGCACGGCCTCTGGGTTTCCATCGCCGTAGCCTGGCACGTCACCGGCCCCACCGACCTCGCCACCGCCGCCTGGGAACTCGACGGCGCAACCGTCACCGAGCCACACATCGGCTTCAAGCTCGTGCACCACCAGCGCGACATGGAGGGCATCGAAGAGATACTCCTCAGCTTCGCGCGACGCCTCAACGCACCCATCGTGTACGACCACGGGGCCAGCCAGACCCGCGCCGCGATCGAGCGCCTGAGCGCACGCGCCTACCCTCGGCCCGAGTTCACCCCCTACCAATTCAGTGACGCGAAGGTCGCCGCCGCGCAGCTCGTCGCCGCGATCGAGGCAGGCACCGTGTGGCACTGGGCTCAAGCACCCATCGAGAAGGCAGCCGCAATCGCCGTACGCCGATCCGTAGGGCAAGGGTTCCTCATCGGTCTGCCCAAGGGCGACGACGGCGCAGACGTGACCCCTCTCGAGGCCGTAGCGCTCGCCCTCGACGCACTCCCCGACCGGCCCATTCAGAGCCTCACCCCGGCCGACGCCATCCAGTGGAACGACTAGGAGAACCATGACCATCAAGCTAGACAGCTCGTCCACCGGCATCGTCGTCTACTGCACTGAATGTGAATACTGGCGCGCATTCCGATTTCACAAGGACGACGCATGGGATGCCGCTTGCCTGCACGAGGAGCGGGTGCACCCTGAGGACGAGCATCAGCGTCACGCCCGCGACGAGCGCAACAGCCTGGCACGCCGGAAGTCCGACACGCGGGTGATTCTGACGATCTGAGGTTTCGTCCGCATGGTCTGAACGTGGGATTCAGCCTCTGGGGACGTAACAAGGACGTGGACTACGGCGTGCCCGTGATCCCCGGAACGCTCACGCCGCTCTCGCCCTACACGTCGCAAGACTCGCTCGTGCAGCTCGTCGCCCAAGACGCGCTGGGCGGGCTCCTGGCCCAGCAGCCCGTGGTGATGACCAAGAGCATCGCGCTCCGCATCCCCGGCGTGAAGCGAGCGCACGGCATCGTCTGCGCGATGTTCGCCCGCATCCCGTTCTACGTGATGGCCGATACCACGCGGGCCGTCCACCAGCCCTCGTGGCTCACCACCACGCACAGCGGCGTCCCGGTCTACAACGCCCACCACGGCCTCGCGTCTGACTGGTTCTTCTACGGCTGGGGATGCCTCGCATTCAACGCGGAGATGACAGACAAGATCCATGTCCCCTGGGGCATGTGGAGCGTCAACCCTGACGGAACGATCAAGCTCGATGAGGCCGTGCCGGTCGAGTACCGGGCGCGGCCCATCATCATCGGGTACGGCGAGAACGGGCTACTGGCGGACGGCGCGGACACCCTCAAGCAAGCCCGCGCGATCGAAGCGGCCTATCAGGATCGCCTGGATAACCCGATCCCGCTCACCATCCTTGGCGTTCCCCGCGACGTGTGGGAGCGGTGGACCGATACCGAGAAGAAGTTCTACCAGACGCAGTGGGTAGAGGGACGCCGTAACGGCGGCGTCGCGCTCAAAGTCGCAGAGTTCCCCGTCGAGATGCCAGGACAGACTGCCGTGGACCTGTACGAGACGGGCCGCAATGCCGTCCGCCTCGACATCGCCAATCACACAGCGATGCCCGCGGGGCTCCTCGAAGGGCTCAAGCAGGGAGGGAGCGGCGGCACCGAGATGCACTACAGCTCGGATGTCGGCGGGGCACACCGCTCCGAACTCTGGGACTTCGGACTCCCGTCACGATTTGTCGCCGCGTTCGAAGCGCGCATGTCCATGGACGACGTGGTGGCTCCAGGCCTGAGCATCCGCGCCGACCTCACCGGCGAGTTCGCCGCGCCCAACCTCAACACCAACCCAACTCGGGAGGACTGACCATGACCGACAACAACGTGCAGATCGAGGGCGGTCAGGTTCTCGCGAACCTCGAAGAGCGCACCATCAGCGGCCGACTCATCCCGTTCAACGAAGAGGGCCGCACCAACCAGGGACGCTTCACCGTCGAACCGGGAACCGTGGACATCAGTGAAGCCACCGCAGACCCGTCATTCCTCGGCATCAACACCGACCACATCCCGTGGCAGAACGTCGGTCGCGGCATGCGCGTCTGGGAGCAGGCAGACGGCGTCTACGCCTCGTGGTCGATCGTTCGCACCCCGGCCGGAGACGCAGCCCTCCAGGACGCCATCTCGCCCGCAGGCAAGCGCAAGCGGCTCTCGGCAGAGTTCGGCCCCGTGGTGATCCGCGCGGGCAAGCTCGTCGCCGGTCACGCCCGCCTCTGGGGCTCCGCGCTCGTCCCGGCTGGCGCGTTCGCCGGAGCAATGGTGCTCGCCGCCGACACGCCCGACCCCGAACCGATCCAAACCCCCGACCCGGCACCCGCCGTGGCGGAACCAACAGGAGGAAACACCATGCCCGAGCCCCTGGCTCCCGTCGCGGCCCCGGCCGTGGACCCCGCCCCCGTCCTCGCACCCCCCGCCCCCGTCCCGGTCGCGATCAACGGCCTCCCGGCCGCGGTCGTCACGGAACCCCCAGGTGTCGTGGCCGACGACTCCCGACAGGTGCTCGCCGCGCTCGCGTCTCTCCGCACCAACCCGCGCGACGCCGACGCCATGCAGGTTCTCGCCGCTATCGCGGACATCACCATGTCCGGCACCAACACCCTCCCCGGCGCGAACACGCTCCGACCCAACTGGCTCGGCAAGCTGTACCAGGGCATCCCGTACGTGCGTGAGTACGCGCAGCTCTGCAACCTCGGCACCGAAATCAGCGCGGCGGGCAAGCTCGGAATGAAGGTCGTGCGAGGCACCGCAGCATCCCCCCTCGGCCCGCAGGACGGTACCTGGGTGGGCAACAAGCAGCCCATCAACGGGTACCGTGGCGACTCGTCCACGGTCGGCTCGCTCCTCTACCGGTTCGCGGTCGGCAACGACATCGACCGGTCCCTCTACGACCTCCCGGGCGGATGGGAAGTGGTGCAGGAATTCCTGCAACTCATCATCGAGGACTACCTCTTCTGGTCCGACCGGCTCGCCCGCGAGACGATCCTCGCCGCAGCGGGGGCACCGGTCGCCGCGAAGACGTACCCCGCGATCTACACGACCAACGGCACGACCGCGCTCGGCATGCTGATCCAGGGCATCCTCGCTGTCCGCAAGCGCAAGGCAGACGGACGCCGCGACCAGCCCACGTTCGCGATCCTCAACGACCTCGCATTCGAGCAGATCGCCTACGCGGTCGGTGGTGACCAGAACCTCCCCGCGTTCATCACCCTCGCCCTGTCGGCACTGAACGTGCCTCAGTCCGAAATCGGGCAGCTCGGGAACGTGATCGCCGTCAACGGTGACAACGGCATCATCGGCACCCCATCCGTCACGGTCGGCTCCAAGATGGGCATCGACTTTGACGAGCTCGCCGGTGGGCCGCTCGTCATCGACGCCATCGACCTCGCCCGAGGCGGCATCGACAAGGCCACGCACGGCTACTTCCAGACGTTCACCAAGCGCCCGGAGTCGTTCGTGACCATCGGCACCGCCGACGCATGGGCCGCGACGACCGCAGTCGTCACGGGCCAGTACATGAAGAACGGTGCGGCCACGCTCCAGGCGCTGAACGCGGGCACGACCGGCGCCGCCGCGCCGACCAACCCCGCCGTGGGCGCGAACGTCACGGACGGCACCGTGACCTGGAAGCGCCTGGCCTAGGCCGCTGGGAGCGTAGGCGATGACAAGCACTTGGTACAGCGCGACGGGACAGCCCGCGCAAGACAGGCTCAAGGCCGCGTGGAACGACGCGCCGCTGATGAACCTCGAAGCGTTGGGACTCCTCCTCAGCGTCGCCCGTACGCAAGTCATCGCCTACTCTCCCGCCGCCGACGACCTCAGCCGTTGGGGCACCGTCCAGGACTTCACGGGCGCGCCCCCCGACGATCTGGTCTACGCGCAGCTCCAGCAGGCTCGCAACCTGTGGAACGCGGGCCGCGCGGGCGGCGACGGGCAGATCGGCGGGGAGTTCTCGTACACGCCTCGCCCGCTCGACAAGACCATCCAATCAATCATCCGGCCGACGAACGTGAGCCCCCGTGTCTACTAGCGTCCGTGCCGGATTCGCCGCACAACTCACCACCGATTGGGCCGGTATCACTGGCCTCGTCGGAGTGCGGGTGCTCGCCACTGAGCGCAACATTGATCCTCCCGTGCAGCCCACTGCGCTCATCCAGCAGAAGAGCCTGGGGCGGCTCCCCGAAGTGCCGCTCAGTCATCGCGGCTACGGGATGCACATCACGATCATCTCGTCCCACGAAGACATGGACCTCGCCGCCGACGAACTCGACATCCTCGTGCCCGCCGTTCTGGACTACCTCGGCACGCGCCACACCCACGAGCCTGCCGTGTCTGGCCTCTACGTCGATCGCCTCTGCTACCGCATCCCACTCACCCTCATCGCAAAGGACTGACCACCATGGCAAGCATTGTCCCCGCCCCCATCATCCTGAACGATTGCGTACTCGTGATCGGCACCGACAACTACGAGGCATCCGTCGCCAAGGTGCAGCTTGATCCGAAGACCCCGGATGTCAAGTGGAAAGGGATGACCCCCTCCGCAATCATCCCCCTCGCAGGCACCCCGGAATGGGCGCTCACCATCGACTACGCGCAGGACTGGGCCACGACCAACGCGCTCGCCCAGTATCTCCTCACCAACGCGGGCCAGCAGAAGGCAATCACCTTCAAGCCCAAGAAGCCGACCACCACCGGCCCCACGTTCACGATCACTGCCGTGATCCAGCCGGGTGCAATCGGCGGCGCGCTGGATACGGTAGCGACCGCGAGCGTCACGCTCCAGTGCGTCGGCCAGCCCGTTCTCGCCACCGCGTAAGCCCAGCCGCCATGCCCCTGGACGTGACCAACCGGCGCGAGATGCGCGAGCTCGGGAACGCCGTCCGGGGGCTTTCGGAAGGCCTCCAGGACGGCACAACGGCTGACCCGCAACGCACCATCGCACCCGCATGGGCGAAGGAAACCCGCAGGCACGCCGCGACTCGCCAAGAGCAGGCACTCGCGGCCACCGCCACCGCAACAGTCAACAAGCGTGGCGTGCAGCTTGCCACCGCCCAGCGCGGGCGGCTCAGCGGGGGATTGAACCTATCGACCGGCTGGCAACCGATCGAACACGGTTCGAGTCTCCCCCAATTTCGACCACGCAACGCGAGGGGCTACGTCTTGGGGCCTGCCTCACTCGCAATCATCCCGATCATCACCGACCTCTGGGTGGACAACGCCACCCGCCTCATCGTCAAAGCCCTCGACGGGAAGTAGGACCAGATGCCCACCATCGACATCGACGCCAACACCCGCGCCGCACAGAACAAGGTCAAGGAACTCGCCAAAGCCCTCGACGGGGTATCCGACTCGCTCGATGACGTGGCGACTGACGGGGCCAAAGCGGGCGACAAGCTCGAAGCATCGTTCCGCGACATGATGCGCGCAAGCGACCGAGCCAGCACCGCGATGAAAGCGGACAGCAAACAGGCATTCGAGTCGTCCAGCGAGAACGTGCGCGGGTTCAAAGATGAAGCCGTTCAGAACTTCTCCGAAGTTGCCTCCTCATTCCAAGGCGACATGCAGGGCATGGCGGACGGCGTGCAGGGTCTCACGGGTGGCCTGGCCTCGTCGCTCACGCCGGGGATCGGTATCCCCATCGCCATCCTCGGCGCAGCAGCCGGTGCGTTCCTCCAGAACTGGATCACCGCGTCCGAAGAGTCAAAGACCCGCGTCCAGGACATGTACAACGCCATGGTGGAGGACGGGGCGGCATTCGTCACCGCAGACCGCGTACAGAAGAACCTCATCGCCCAGAGCACGGACGACATCAACCGGGCCCACGAACGATCCATACAGCTCGGCGTAGACGAGCAGCTCGTACGTCGGGCCATGGCTGGGGAAGCCGACGCCCAGTCGCAGATCCTCACCATCACCAACGGCAAGCGCGACGAAGAGATCAAGAAAGTCCAGGACTCGAAGCGGTCTCTCGAAGACAAGTCCGTGGTGATCGACGGCATCAACGCGAAGTACGGCACCATGCTCGACTTCCTCACCGACGCGCAGCGCGAGCAGGACAACGCCACCCAGCGAACGAAGGACACTGTTGCTGCGATCGCGAGCATGAACAGTGCACTCGATATCGCATCGGGCAAGGTCGCGGGGATCAACGGTCAGTTGCAGGACCTTCTGAACTTCCGTGACTTCACGATCGGAGTAGACCTCGACCTGTCCCGGGCTCGCTCCCAAATCAACAACTGGCGACCCGTGGTCCACCTCGAAGGGGAGATTGTGCGCAACGGAAAGGTGGCGTTGCAGTGACCGACATCATCACTGTTGGTGCGAGCACCATTGCCCCGACCGTTGTGCTCGGCTACTCGTCTGAGCGCGCAGCTCAGAACATCGTGCACCCGATCCTCGGCGCTGAGTCTCCTGATGTGACCCTGCGCCCGGCGCTCCTGCGCTCAGGCACGCTGTCGCTTGGATTCTCCGACACCGGCAGTGAGGGCAGCTCCCGCGCCGCAGAAACGCTCCTGGCGGCGGTCGGTGTCGGGAGCTTGGCGAGCACCGACCGCGCCACAGTTGCGATGCCATTTGTCGTCGTAGGCACAGTACGTCGCGAGCTGGAGGACGCCACGCGAAACGCCTGGATCGTCACCTTCGGATATCAGGAGACGGCATGAGATCGGCGCACACCTACACAGCCGCTCTCATCGGCTCTCCCGACATTGCTCTGCGCGTCAAGGGCGGCTCGATCAAGCTGGACGAAGCCACCGCCCCGCATGTGCAGGGGACGCTCACGATCGCTATCCCCGCCCTCTCGACCCTCACAGCGCTCGATCCTCGGCTCGGTAAGCGCGTACGGGTGAGCGTGGCCGCGGCGTTCCCCACTGGTACCCAATCGCGGACGTTCGACCTCACCCTGCGAGAGCGGTCGGTGTCGCACCGCGACGGCACGGTCGCGCTCGCTGTCGCCTCCGATGAGGCGCTACTGGGCGACTACGCCCCGCTGGCCGACGACACCAACACACTCGCACTGGCGGGCTCACTCCGCTCCGTCATCAACTACGTGCTCACGACCGCAGGCATCGGCGCGACGCTCGCCAGCACCCCCGCGGGTGACGCCGACCTCACCCCCTATTGGTCCATCACGAACCTTGTCACCAACCCTCAGGCCGATACGGCCACGGGATACCTGGCTGCAGGCGGGACGAGTGCCGTCGCCACGTCGGGATCGTCACCGTGGCAGGGCTCGGCGTCCGTGGTGTGGAACGCCTCGGCGGCGGGCGCGAGCTTCCTCCAGGTGCCGAACGAGCCCGCGTGCCGCGCAGAAGAGACCTTCACGGCGTCAGCGTACGTGCGTGCCAACACGGGCACCACGACACGCACGTGCAGCATCCTCGTGCGGTTCACCAATGACGCGGGAGCGCTCATGGGCGACTTCACGTCGATACCGATCGGCATCTCCTACTCGACATGGACGCGCCTCGGCATCACGGTTACCGCTCCTCCCGGCGCGACCAAGGTCTACATGTTCATCCGGCAGAACGCGGTCGCCGCCGCTGACCAGTTCGCCGTGGACGCCCCGATGCTGTACCGCGATTCGCGCATGGTGCCGTTCTTCCACGGCAGCTCCACGGGCGGCGGGTACAACTACCAGTGGGGTTCCGGTGGTGCGAACGCCTCCACGTCCACGCGTGTTCCGATCCTGGAGCGGTCGCCGGAGTCGTTCACGTGGCGGGCTGGTCAGTCCGCTCTGGAGTTTCTGGTGCCCCTGTTCCAAGCGGCCGGCTATCGGCTCGTCTGTGACGAAACGCGCACGTGGACCCTCAGGGGGGCTGGGTACACCGCGCCTGGAAACCTCACTGTCCGCCACGCCGTCAACCTGATCGACGCCACCGACACCCTCACCCGCGACGGCCTGTGGTTCGACGGGCAAGTCACTCGACATCGCTGGACCGAAGCGGGAGAGCAGCGCGAGGCCGTGGACGCCTGGGCACTCACAGCGACCCCGACGCGCGTGAACCGCGTCGAGCTGAACACCCCGTACCCCGGCCCTGGCCGCTCCCAGTACGCCGTACAGCGGGCACAGGGCCGGGGCCGTGACGTGACAGTCGAAACCGTCGCGGACTGGACCGCCGCCGCGGAGCAACCCATCACCGGGCTCCTTGACGGGGCACCCGCGCAGGTCGGTAAGACCAGCAGCATCACCTACAACCTCGACAACGACCGCATGACCATCGTCACCCGCACCACCGACACGCCCCTCGGCGCGATCGACCTCCTGTCCAGCACTATCAACAGCCTCACCGGCACCATCAACTCGCTCTAGGAGGAAACCGTGCCCCTCACGCCTACACCCGGCTCTGACGCCGTACTCGCCGGAATGACACTGGTACCCGGCGCGGGCCTCGCAGCCGACCTCGAGGAATACATCAACCGCGTCGCGGACTACTTGGCCAACGGTCACACCTACTGGAAGCCCGGCATTCTCCTCCCTGTGACACGGGGTGGGCACGGCGGCAGCACGGCCGCCCAAGCCCGCACCAACCTCGCCGCACCCTGGGACGCGGTGGGCGCGAGCGGCGCGCCAGGCGGTCTGAAATTCACGTCGCCCGGCTTCGACCGCATCTCGCTCGAAGCGCCTGGCATCGCGTTCCCGCACACCCTCGCCTACCTCACCGACATCCCGGGAGCGCCCGACCTCTCCAGCCGTGTCGCGAAGTCAGGCGACACCATGAGCGGCAACCTCGATGTACCCAACCTCGGTGTGTCCGGGTCGATCTTCAACAGCGGCATGTCGTCCGTGGTATCCGGCTACGTGGCCGTCTACCGCGATGCCTCGGGGCGCATCGGCCTGAGCCCGTCCACGCGCCGCGCCAAGAAGGAAATCAAAGCTTGGGCACCGAACCTCCAGGCGCTCCTCGCGATCCAAGTCGTCACCTTCCGATACCGGGCCGAACTGTTCGACAAGACCGACCCGCTCCGCCGCGACGCCCCGATCGAGGTTGGTCTGATCGCCGAAGACCTCGACGCACTGGGTCTGACGTGGCTCGTCTACTACGACGCCGAGGGCCTGCCCGCAGGCGTCCACTACGAAAAACTCGCGCTCGCGCTCCTCCCGATCGTGCAGGACCACGAAGCCCGGCTCACCGAGGCAGAGGTCGGGCTCGATGGCGTCCTGGCACGGCTGGACACCCTAGAAGGGGCGCGAGCATGAGCGCCCTCCTCGCGTACGGTGACGCCGTAGACATCGGCTACGGGCGCGGACGACTTGCAGCCCCCGCGGCGGCATCTCTCGCCCGCATCGATGCGGTCATGTTCGATGCCTGGGGGCGTCGCATGGACATCAATGAGGCGTGGCGTTCCCCTGCCGACGCCGACGAGAACGCGCGCAAGTATCAGGCGTGGCTCGCCTTCCAGCGCGGCGGGCCGTGGGCACCATGGGCACCGATCGGCCTACCGGCTGACGAGTCGGTGCATTGCCTCGGCTACGCGATCGACACCGACGACACCGACCTCGTATGGCTCCTCAACGACCACGGCTGGTACCAGACCGTCTACCGCAACGGCGCGCTCGTAGAGCCGTGGCACTTCGAGTACTTCCCCGACCGAGACAACCACCGATACGACACCGGCGCCCCTGCCGGAGAAACGGAAACCGACATGCCCCTCAGCACAGACGAAAAGGACTGGTTGCGCCTCATGGTGCGCCAGGAACTCGGCGGAGCGCTCGTGAAAGCGTTCGACTTCACCCCCGACGACAAGGCCTGGGCGCGCCTCATGGTGCGCCAGGAACTCGGCGGGGCTATCGCAACAGATGGTGGTGGTGCCAAGTGAACCGGACCACGGCATTCATATGTTTCGCGCTCCTCGCGTGCCTGTTCACGATCGGCGGGGTGCTCATCTTTCTCTTCCGCCCGGATGCCACAGCGACATTCATCGCGTTCGCTGTGCAGCTCCTCGGGATCGTCACCGTGGGTGCCGGGACTTTCGCCGCGCTCGGGCAGCAGGGTAAGAAGATCGAGACGATTCAGCAGCAGACCAATGGCAACACGTCGCGTCTGATGGCTGAGAATGAACGCCTCACCAACCTCCTAGCGCAGTCCCCGCCGATCGACCCTACATCCGCTGATCGCACCGGCCAGCCCCTCCCAGAGGGAACCCTCCGCGCCGACCTCTAGAGGCCGTCAGCGTCCGTGTGGGGGAGTGTCGTCGCAACTTCACTCGGGCGCTGACCGAGCACGCGCATCATCTCGCGCACGCCTGAGAGCATGAGCGCGCCGACGAGCGCGATGACGCCGACGATGACGAGGAAATTTGACCACGTTGCGAGGGCGGCTAGGTCCGTTTCGCTTGCGTAGTAGTCCCCAGCCTTGCTGGCGAGCACAAGGGCTGTGATGACACCTGACGCCAAGCCCCCCAAAGCAATGATCCACAGGATGATGAGCTGAGTGGGCAAGAAGAACGGTTTCATGGGCGGGTGTCCTATCCGGCTAGTTCGTTGATGGCGGCTCGGGCGCGTTCGCCGTCGCGTGGGATGTAGAGGCGTGTGGTGGATACGGATGCGTGTCCCAGCGTCTCCTGGACCATGAGCACGTCGCTGGTGAGCGCGAACAGCTTCGCGGCAAACCGGTGCCGGAGAGTGTGCATCGTCCAGTGGTCGGGGATGAGCGCGGCGAGCATCTTGCCCACGTAGCGGGCCGATAGGTGCCCGTCGACGCGGCCGGGGAACAGGTAGCCCGGTTCGGCGTGCTGGATCGCCCTACCGAGCGACACGGGCAGCGGGACGATACGCGTCTTCCCGCCCTTGCCGTGCACGATCAGCGAGTGCCCCACCATGTCCTCGATCAGATCCTTGGTATGCACCTGGGCGACCTCTGCCCGGCGCATCCCGACCTCGGCGGCGAGGCGAAGCATCAGCTTCTCGCGCGGCCGCGCCGCCATCAGCGCCTCGTGATACGCCCTGTCGGGAGCTGGGCGCGCGTGCGCCTCCCGCATCTTGACCTTCGGCACCGACTCGACCGGATTCACGGTCACGAGCCCTCTGTACGCGCCCCAGTCGTAGAACCGGGCGAGCGACGTGCGTCGGCCGCGACGTGTCTCTACAGCCCATTCCTGGGCAGCGAGGTAGTCGAGGAGAAGGTCAGCACTGACCCCCCACGGGCCGACGTTCACGCGGCGCGCGAGATGCTGTAGATGCTCGCGGCGGGCGCGGTTCGTGTCAGTGCGCTTCCCGCCTGCGCGTTCGTGTGCCAGGAAGCCCTCGATGGCTTCCGACCATTCTTTGGTCAACATTTGTCCCCCGTTTGTTGGATCTTAGATCCGAAGCGTCACAGCACACACGCCCCAGCGTCGCCTCGGATGCAGAACTGATATCAGAAATTGCGGCTTAGCTAGCCCTGGCTAGCTATTTCGAGCGGCCCCGTGCACCTGGCAGCGGCCTATTGGTCCGCCAGTCACGGAAGATCACGCCCAGATCCTCCGGAGCGGATGCCTCGATGGGGACAAGTTGCCAGCCCGCCTGTCGAAGCTCGTCCAGCACCTCGATTGCCAACTGCCCACCGTGCGGGAAACCCTCACTCGTGCGCCCGGGGTACGAGTCCCAGCCCATCGCATCGCAGAGCGCCCGCGCGGGAGCCGGGACCATTGGCAAGGTGCCCTCAGCCACGGTCTACCTCCTGCGACAGATCGGACGAATCGGGCAGATGCACCCAGCGGTGAGAGTCCTCGCCTATCGCCTCGGTCGTGACGGGCTTGCCGCAGACCTTGCATGCCCACATGATGACCTCGATCTCGTGCTCAGCCACGGTCTGCCGCCGAATCGGACGGTTGGGTGGTCCGGCTCATGCTGCTCTTCCTCGGCGAGGAAATTCCTCAGATTGTGTATAGACATATACAGACTTAGGTGTATAGTGGGATACATGAGCAGCCACCGCATCGCCACCGCTACCACCGCCGACACCTCGACCCGCGTTGACATCTACCGCGAGGTCGCTTACACCGGACGCACGATCTTCACTGTCGAGTACACGCACCTGGTCAAGCGCGCCGCTGAGCGTCGCCGGATGACCTGGAAGACCGAGTTCACCGAGGCAGCCGCCCGCAAGGCCGCAAACGAATGCTTCGCGAAGTGGAACGGCACCCGTGAGATGCTCGTCGCATGACTGACGAGCTAGAGCGCGCCGGGGCTCGCCTCCGGCGCGCTCGCGCGTCCCTCGACAGCGCGACCGAGGCAGCGCGCGAAACAGCACTCCAAGCGCTCGCCGAGGGTCACGCCGAGGCGGCGGTTGCTCGATCGCTCGGCGTGACCCGGATGACCATTCGATCCTGGGCGGGCAAGCGGTAGTCACCCTCGGCTCCCATCCACGTGGTCGGTGGGCTGACCGGTACGCGCCAGATACCAGCGCGCGCGTTCGCCTTCGAGCGTGTCATCGGCGGCGACTTCACGCGCCCACTCCGTGTAGTCGTCGCGGCCGACGCCCTCGTCTGGGTACGCCGCCCACGCGAAGACGATGCCGCACAGCGCCGAACACGCAGCGCACTGCACCCAGTCGTATATGCGCCCGTCGTAGACGTACGTGTCTCGGCTGTACGTCTCTCCCGGCTGGATGGCGGTCATGTTGCACGTCTCACAGCTGTGCGGCTTGCGGGCCTTCACGTCCTTGGTCTTCAGCAGATCAGGCATCACGGCTCCCATTTACTAGGTGGGCGGCTCGACGGGCACGGGTAGCGCCCATGGGTACGAGGCACAGCAGCACAGATCCAAGCGACGTGATGATCGACACGGCGATGCAGATCCCCACGAGGATCACGCGGGCACCTTCTCGGCGTAGCGCTCCTGCGCGCTCTGGCGGGTGATCCCGAGCGCATCGCCTATGTGCGCCCATGAGCGGCCGTAGGACCGCTGTCCGGCGATGGCAACACGGATGGCGTCCTCTAGAGCGCCACGCAGCTCGACAAGCTCAGCTAGCTCGAACTCGTCGGCGTCGGCTACACGCTCACCAGCGCGTCGGATGAACCTCCGTGCGGCACTCAGATATTCGAGCGTGTCGCGCTCTCGACGTGCTCGACGGCTCACGATGCCACCGTGCCGGAGTACGTCGATTCACTGTCAGGGAATCCCTGACAGTAGAATTCAAGCCAGACCAGCGCCCGCTCGGTGGTCCAGAAGTCCTCATAGCCCTCGTTGGCTACAGAACAGAAGGTTGGGAGTTCGAGTCTCTTCGGGCGCACACTGTGTTGAGACAGTAACCACGAAAACCCGCGGAAATCCGCGGGTTTTCGTGTTTTCGGGCTGGATGCTGTCGCCCGACCGCCTCTGGTTACGCCAGCTCGGCCGCGCGCTCGCCGACCCAGTCCAGCGCGATGGCGGCGACGTCGGGCCACCCGGCATCCATCGTGAGCGAGTGCCCGCGCCCCTCGACCTTCACGAAGTCGGTCCGTGACGGGTTGTCGGCGTAGAGCTTCACGACCGCCTCGGTGACTTTCAGCGGAACGACGTGGTCTTCGGTGCCCGAGACGAGCAGCAGCGGACCGCGCACCGCATGATGCGTGTCGACCGCGGCCGGAGAGTCGCGCACGAAGGTCGCCACCGCGTCCTCGAAGAGGGGACGGCCGGGGCCGGGGATCGTCCACCTCTCGAACAGCGCGTCGGACTCTTCGGGGGCCAGTGCATTGCCGAAGCTGTAGCGGAACTGGTCTGAGGTCAGCGAGACCGTGCGCTTCTTGTTCGCCGGATTCCCGAGCACCGGCAGGCCGGACCGCAGCTGCGAGAACGGCAGGATCTTCACCCCCTTGACCGGTGCGGGGTCGATCGCGACCGCGGCCGTGGCGTAGCCGTTGGCCAGCAGCTCCTGCGCGATCAGGCCGCCGAACGAATGCCCGATCACGATGGGCTTGATGGGCATCGCGTCGATCAGTTCCGCATAGTGACGGCAGATCGCCTCGATTCCGACGTCATTGAGCGCATCGGGGTCGGCGCGGGTGGCCTCCACCGAGGCGCCGTCGCCCGGCCAACCGGGGGCGGACGTCTCGTACCCGGACGCTTCGAACAGGTCTTGCCAGTCGCGCCACGCACTGGCGTGGATCCACAGGCCGTGGATGAACAGGACGGGAAAGGGGCGGGCAGCGGATGCGTCGGACATGACGGCTCCTTCGAGGATTGGCGGACGGGAGGCAAAGCGATCAGCGAGATCAGAGCGTCTGGATCAGACCGCCGTCGATGCGGAAGTCGGCGCCGGTGATGTTCGCGAACCGTCCGCTGGAAAGGACGAGCACGAGATCGGCGACCTCCTCGGGGCGGGTGAAACGACCGGTGACGGCCTGGGCGGCGGCAGCGGCGGCGATTTGAGCGGGAGTACCGCCGCCGGCGCCGGAGACGGTCTGGGCGACACCGTGCTCGCCGAGCCATAGTGCCGTCTCGACAGGACCGGGGCTGATCGTATTCACGCGTATGCCCGAGGCGCCGACGACCTTCGAGAGCGATTTGCAGTAGTTCGTGAGGGCGGCCTTCGCCGCCGAGTAGTCGACCACGAGCGGATCGGGGAGGACCGCGTTCACCGAGCTGATGGTGACGATGCTCCCCCCGCCCGCCTGTTCCAAGGCCGGCACCGCGGCGCGGATGGTTCGCACGGCGGCCAGGAGGGTCAGGTCGAGCGAGCTCTGCCATTCGGCATCCGTCACGCCCAGGATCCCGTCCAGTCTCGGGGCGACCGCGCCGACGTTGTTGACCAGGACGTCGATGTCTCCGGATGCCCGTGCGTGCTCGATGAGGGCAGCCGGGCCGTCCGGCGTCGAGAGGTCGACCGCGAAGAAGTCGACCCCGCCCGCGTGGACGAGCGCGTCGAGTTCGCGGCTGAGTGTGCGGGCGCCGGCCACGACGTGCGCCCCTTCATCGACGAGGGCACGTGTGACGGCGAGGCCGATGCCCTTGCTCGCGCCGGTCACGACGGCCGATCGGCCCGTCAGCTGAAGGTCCATGCGGTCTTCCTGTCACGAGGAGGTGCGGGAGCGCGATGAGGTAGACGGACCGGTCTATCTCGTCTGTGTGAGAGTATGGCGGAACCGAACGGCGGATGGCAAGGGATGATTTCGTGAACAGGGAGACCACCGCGGCTGAGGCGGTGCCGGGCTCGCCCCGACGCCCCGAGTCGGCCGCGCGAGAGCGGATTCTGACCACCGCGAGCACCCTCTTCATCTCGACAGGCATCCGCTCCGTCGGCGTCGACCGGTTGATCGCCGAATCCGGCGTGGCCCGCGCGACGTTCTTCCGCCATTTCCCGGCCAAGGACGACCTCGTCGTCGCGTTCCTCGAGCGGCAGGCCGCCGAGGGGCGACGCATGATGACCGCAGTGCGGACCGGCCCCGATGGCGCCCGGGCTCTCTTGGCCGAGATCGCGTCGGGCGCGAAGATGGGGATGGACTGCACGGGGTTCCGCGGGTGCGAGTTCATCAACACCGCGGCCGAATACAGCGATCCCGAGCATCCCACCCGTGTCGTCGTCGACCGTCACCGGGCGTGGGTGCGCGACATCATGGTCGATGCCCTGACCGAACTCGGCCACCCGAACCCGTTCGGCACCGCCGAGGTGCTCTTCACGATGCGCACGGGGGCGATCGTGGCATCCTCTCTCGAGGGCTTCCGCAACGCCGACGGTGCCTTCGACACGGCGTGGTGGGCGATCATCGATCAGGTACCAGTCAAGCGCTGATCCTCGGCTGTCAGCGCTGTCAGCGCTGTCGGCGCTGTCGGCGCTGTCGGCGCTGTCGGTTCGCCGGTCAAACGCGGTCGGTCTGCGGCTATCGGTCGATGCCGGCGACGCCTCGTGCGGCCCAGGCCGATCCGGTCACCTCGAAGGGTGCCGCCGGCATCTCGGCGCGGAGCGTGCGCTCCAGTCGCTCGCGCCCGGCGTCGTCGAGCGACTCGATGTAGGAGCCGACAGGTCCGGCGCCCCGCAGGTACGGCTCCCACCAGTCTTCGAATGTCGGATGCATCACCCGCACGGTGAGCACGGTCTCAGCGATGGCGGTCAATCCGGCGGCGGCGAGGTACTCGCCGAGCTGGCCCCGCCGCGTGCCCGGGAGGGCGGCCTCGCTGGGCGCGGACGGGTCGGTCGCGCTGAGCACGTCCCAGAATCGGCTCAGCGGGCTGGTGC
This sequence comes from Microbacterium rhizomatis, assembly GCF_008710745.1. Taxonomy (GTDB): domain Bacteria; phylum Actinomycetota; class Actinomycetes; order Actinomycetales; family Microbacteriaceae; genus Microbacterium; species Microbacterium rhizomatis. The sequence goes on along the minus strand of NZ_VYSA01000006.1, from coordinate 18,376 downwards.
CGCCGGCGTGGTCCCACACGCAGGCCGCGACGATCCCGCCGGGGCGCGTGACGCGAGCCATCTCCCGGATGTCGTGCACCGGGTCGGCCATGAAGTGCACGACGAGCTGTGCGAGGACGGCGTCGAACGAAGCATCCTCGAACGGAAGGGCGCCCGCCGGTGCCACCTCGATGCGCACGTCCGGGTACCGCTCGCGCGCGGATGCGGCATACGAGACGGACGGGTCGACGCCGGCGACCGACGAAGCCCCGACGCGCGAGACGAGCTCGCTCGTCAAGGCACCGGGTCCGCAGCCGACGTCGAGCACGCGCTGGCCGGCTTCGACGCCGGCGAAATCGGCGAAGGCCCCGCTCAGCCCCGCGGAGTACCGGCCCATGAACCGGTCGTAGTCGACCGCCGCGCCATCGAATCCCATGCGCACACCGTAGATCCGCCCGGCGCCGGCCGCAATGACACGCGAGACCGGATAGGAACCACGAGACCCCGGGGTTCTGTCAGGGTCTCGTCGCTCCTATCCGGTCTCGCGGAAGGGTCCGAACGATCACGCGAGCAGATCGTCGGCGGTGGTGCCGGATGCGGCGACCGTCACCTGCGTCCCCCATGGGTCGCTCACGCGGACGGCGCGCCCGTCGTCGGCGAACGGGACGCCCCGCGCGGTCAGCCGCGCGATGAGGGCATCGAGATCCTCGCGGGTCGGCACCGAGATCGCCACATCGCCCAGACCGAGGCTCGCCGCGCGCGGACCCGCTCCGGCCGAGTGCCACGTGTTCATCGCGACGTGGTGGTGGTAGCCGCCGGCCGAGGCGAACAGGGCGCCCGGGTAACCGGTCGCCGTCGACTCGAAGCCGAGCGCGTCGACGTAGAACGCCCGCGCCAGGGCGACATCGCCTACCTGGAGATGCACATGGCCGACGCGCCCGGCGAGGGCGGGTGCAGCATCCAGCACGTCCTGCGTGAGATGCCGTTGCAGGTAGGCGTTCGGATCGAGGTATTCGGTCGCCATCTGGATCTGCCCGTTCGTCCACGCCCACTGGCTGCGCGGCCGGTCGCTGTACAGCTCGATGCCGTTGCCTTCGGGGTCGGTGAAGTAGAACGCCTCGCTGACGAGGTGATCGCTCGAACCGACGAACCGGCTGCGGGGCGTCTGGGCGGCGCGATAGACGGTCGCCGCCAGGCTGGGCGCATCGTCGAACAGGAAAGCGGTGTGGTACAGCCCCGCCTGCCGGGGGTCGACTCCCGGCAGGTCGGGGGTGTGCACGAGTTTGACCATCGGCGTGGCCCCGCGGCCGAGCACGCGGTGCACCTCGCGGCCGTAGGCCCGCTCCTCGAGCGGCGTGAGCGCGAGGGCGCCCGAGTAGTACCCCGACATCGCCTCGAGGTCGCCGACCCGGAGGGTGACGGCATCCATCATCGTGTCGGGGTTCAACGAGTCGGTCTGGTCAGGCATCGGGTTCTCCCGCGGGAACGCGGTCTCAGCGGATGACGGCGAAGCCGCCGGTCCAGCTGATCTTCTCACCGGCGGCAAGAGTGAGCTGAAGGAATCCGAGCGCCTCGAGCTCGTGCGCGCGTGAGAGCGCACCGGCGTCGATCGCGGAGACCCCGCCGGCCTCGACGGCGGTCGCCAGAGCATGCTTCGCGGCCGAGTCGTCGCCCGCGATGAGTACCGTCGTGGGCTGGTCGCCGATCTTCTTGCTCACGAGGGTCGCGGCGAATGTGGTGTTGAACGCCTTCAGCACGGTCGCTTTCGGGAGCTTGGCCTGGATCTCGGCGGCGGCTGAACTGCCGGCGGGCACGGTGAGCGAGTCGAACGTCTCGAAGTTCAGAGGGTTGGTGATGTCGACGACGATCTTGCCGTCGAACTGGTCGCCGTACGCGGAGAGGATGCTGTCGACCGCCGGGTAGGGGACGGCGAGCACGACGATCTCACCCGTGAGGGGGGCCTTCCCGGTCTGCTCCTGCGTGATGTATCCGACGCTGCTGCCGCCGTCGGCGAGGACGCCGCCGATCGCGTTCGCCATGTTGCCGGTGCCGATGATGCTGACCTGAGCCATGAGACCCATCTCCTTTGGTTGTATCTACAAGTAACACAGTACTCGCATTTAGTTGTAGATACAAATAATGCGGGAGATCGCCGCTCAATCGCCGATCGAGAAGGGCAGGGACGCGATTTGCGCTGAACGATAATATACGTTACTCTCATCCACAGATCCGGGCTTGCGAGCCACTGAATCCCGCGCAGATGCGGTTCCGAATGAGGAGAGTTCGATGCAGACGGAAAGTTTGGAAGTTCAGGCCTTCGCCAACGCGTCACTGTGATGCGCTCAGGAGGGCATCATGAGCGACTCGACGGCCCCCTCCATGACGACGCCCATCCTGGTTACGGCGGCCCAGTTCGTCGTTCAGGGGAGCACGATCTGTCTTATCTGCTGATAGCGAACTGCAACGCCCTCGAGAATGCCGACTGACTCTTTGACGCGGGCCATACCAGGCGAGGAGACCCGATGCGCCGGCGGACGAGCCGCATCAATCAAGCTCGAAGTCGACACGACAATCAATCCACAGCCACACAGAGATGAATGCTGGGGCTACGGGGTTCCGAACCAAGCCGTCCGTGGGATCGATCGATCTTCGCGAGGTTGGGGTGACGTCAGCGGGCGTAGAACTCCTGCCCCCGACAACCTTCGTGTCGGCAGCGGGCAAAGCCACCGCGGTGAGAGGAAGGAACGGGGCGGGGAAGTCGACTTTGCTCAAGGTGATGTGTGGCCAGTACGCGCCGTCGAGTGGCTCGGCATTCGTCGCTGGAAGTGATGTCCGGCATCCCGGGCGAGACTTTCGTCGTCGAGTTGCAAGCATGATCGGCCTCCCCCCGATGGCACCCGACCTCACCGTGAGGGATCATGTCGATCTCGTGGCCGCCACCTGGTTCTCGGGAATGAGTCAACGAGCGGCAGTGGCGGCCCAGGTTGTCGAGGCGACAGGTCTGGCCGAGCTCGAACATCGGTTCCCGCACGAGTTGTCATCTGGGCAGCGCCAGCTGTTCGGACTCGGCTTGATCCTCGCGCGACCATACGAGGTACTCATTCTCGACGAACCCGAGCAGAGGCTGGATTCGGAGCACGTGAAGCGCCTATCCGGCATACTCATTGCGCTGCGGAACGAGGGTCGCACTCTCATTGTCGCAACGCACAGCGATGCCCTGACCGAAGCCTTTGCCGATCAAGTCCTGACGCTAGACCCGCAGAGGTGAGAGCACGTGCTCGGGCGGCCCGAGCTGTCTGGGATTCTCGACGGCGCCTCGACGATCGCAACAGGTTGTTCCGCTTGTATGCCGCGGTGGCGGTGACAGCTGTCCTTGTCGTCCCCGCAATGCGGGCGGTGTGGGTCGGGCTGTCGACGCCAGTGGTGGTCGGCATGCTTGGATCCCCTTCCGCGCCGTTTGTGGCTGGCGCGTTCGCTCTGATGCTTTGGTGCGGAGCGTTGGCTATGGGGCGGTTCCAGGGGCCCGCTCTTCTGCCCCCCGCTATGACGCAGATAATGGGTGGGAGTGACCTCCCGCGGATTCTGACCTATCGGCGACCGATTGGCCGCGTTCTCGTGGCGCTGGCGAGTTCGGCAGCGGGAGTCGGCGCGACGGTGGGTGCAGTCCTGCTCCACGCTGAACTGGTCGAGTTCTCGGACGTGGTGCTGTTCTGTATCGCTGGTGCACTCACCGGAGGTCTGACGCTCGCCTTGTTGGTGATCGGGCAATGCTGGCCCCGCTCAGCGGCGATGGGGGCGGGAATGCTGGCTGCAATGTGGGTACTTTCGGGAGTGCTTCCCGGGCTGACGCCGCTGTTTCCCTGGGGTTGGGTCGCTCAGCTCTATCCGGGGCAGTCTGGGTGGACCCACTTGCTGCCGCTCGGTCTCATTGCTGTCGCCTTTCTTGCCGTCGTACCGGTCGCGCTTGAGAACGTTCGTGTCGATTGCCTTCTCGCGCAGGCCTCACGATGGGAGAGCACCACAAGCTTGGCGTGCACGTTGGACTTTGCAGCGGCCGCATCGGGCTATCAAGCAAAACCCACTCGATGGCGATCGACGACTGCGATCCGCTCCTTCGGGAACTTCATCGCGTTGTTCATGGTTCGCGATCTGATCGGCGCGATGCGCACCCCTGCACGTGCGATCTTCGGGGCGCTGGCGGTGTTCTCCGGGGGCGCGTTGTTTTCGGTCGCGCGCGAAGTCGAGTACGGCGGAGTGTTGTTCGGTGTTTGCGCCGCGCTCATGTTGTTCCTCGGTAGCGGTCCTTTCACAGATGGGATCAGGCATGCGGCGGCGGTGACGAGTGAGCAACGGATCTACGGACTCGGCGATCGTCGGCTGATTGTTCTGCATTCGTCGATGCCCTTCCTCGTTTGCGGCATCCTCACTTTGGCAGGTGTCGTCGTTGGCGCGGCGATCGCGCGGCACGACGTATTCGCTTCCGCGCTCTTCGCGGGCCTTCTACTCCTCGGGGTTCTGTTCACGCGCGTGAACGGGGCGCTCAAGGGCATGATGCCGCTTTCATTACTCTCGTCCGCGACGTCGCCCATGGGCGATCCCATGCCTTTGCTTCGTGTGGTCTGGTCTATGGACGGCCCGCTCCTCGTCGTGCTGGCGGGCTCTGCCGCGGCCGGCTTACTGGAGACCTGGCCATACGCGGTGGCGTTGGCTGTCGTCATTTCCGCAACGACCACTCTCCGGTGGCGGCGCCGCAGCACCTGAGACTTCATGCAATATTTAGTTGTAGATACAAATAAATGGTAGAATCGGGCCATGAGCGACCCAGGGCTGACCTACGACGAGCGGGTCGCGGTCGCGCGGCTGCACGCTCTCCTCGAGCTTCTTCCCACGGCGCTCGACAAAGAGCTCGGTCCCGCCGGCATCACGTCGTTCGAGTTCACGCTGCTCGAGGCGCTGCACGAGGCCGATCATCACCGCCTGCGGCTGAGCGCCCTCGCTGCTCGGACGAACGCGACGCTCGCGCGGCTGTCTCGCGTCGTGACGAGTCTGGAGCGCAAGGACCTCGTGCTGCGCGCCCCGTGCGAACAGGACGGCAGGGCGACGAACGCCGTGCTCACCGACGCGGGCGAGAGGGTGTACCTGGAGAGCTCGGCCCTGTACGCCGATGCGGTCCGGCGGATGGTGCTCGACGGGCTCGACGATCAGGGCGTCGACCAGCTCGCCACACTGTCGTTCACGATCCTGAGCAAGCTCGATCCGGACAGGCGACTCTCGGTCACTGGCGCCGGAGCCGCCGCGTGCGCGGCCGACCCGCTTGTGCCCAATCCCGGCGACTGCGCTGCCGATCCCGCCCGCGCGACCTGAGACGACCCGCTACGACTCAGGCGCGTCCGTCCGCAGGATGTTCACCGCATCCTCGAAGACGAGGGTCTGAGCGGTCTCGACCGCACGGCTGTAGCGCGACCCGGCGAGCACGACGAAGACCGCGCCGACGACGTCGATGTAGCCGAGCGTCAGCGTGCCGATGCGCACCTGATACCGGTCGACGCCGATGCGCTGCCACTGCAGCGCCGACGACGGCACCGCCGGCGACGGCGGCATGCGGGTGGGCAGCTGTTCCAGGGACTCCCGGGTCGCGAGGGCCGGCAGGGGCCGCGAACGACGCTGAGAGGGATGCATCTCCAGGGTCATCTCCGCCGCTCCTCTCATCGTCGATGAGTCAACTATCCGCGCCCGACGCGGCGGAGAGGGAGGCTTGACAAACCTCAGGAATCGGCTACCGGGAAGGGGAGGGCCTCACACCTCGCCGATCTCCGCGACGGGCGGCGTCGCGCTCGCACGGAGCACCGGGCGGTGTGCGCGGGTGCGGGTCATCAGGTGGTCGAGGGTCGCCGCATCCTCCAGCTCGGGGAACGTCGTATCGACGGTCATCGCGACGATCTGACTGGCGGGCCCGACGACCAGCGTCGCCGTCGCCATGCTGCCGTCCAGCCGGAGCACCGGGATCTCGAGGGTCTCGGCCGCGCCCTCCTCCGCCAGAGCCGCGCAGTACTCCAGCACCGCCCGGGCGAGGGCGTCCCCGGTCATGAGCTCGGTGCCGGCGTACGTCAGAATCATCATGGAACGTTTCTACTGACACGCGGCCCGCGCGGGAACCACTTGCATCTCGTGCATCCGCGCGCTACCCGCGTGCGCACGTGAGATCCGCCCGGAATCCGGATGCTCGTGGCACGAGCATCCGATTGCATCGAGGAGGCACACATGGCCCAATCCGTCGCCGAACTGTTCGTCGCAACGCTCAAGAGCGCGGGCGTCACGCGCGTCTGGGGGCTCCCGGGGGATTCGCTGAACGCGTTCACCGACGCGCTGCGGCGCGACGGCGACCTCCGCTGGATGCACGTGCGCCACGAGGAGGCGGCGGCCTTCGCCGCGGCCGCCGAGGCAGAGGTCACCGGCGAACTCGCCGTCGTCGCCGGCAGCTGCGGTCCGGGCAACCTGCATTTCATCAACGGACTGTTCGACGCGCAGCGCAGCCGCGTGCCCCTGCTCGCCATCGCCTCGCACATCCCCTCGGCCGAGATCGGCAGCGGCTACTTCCAGGAGACGCACCCACAGGAGCTGTTCCGCGAGTGCAGCGTCTACACCGAGCTGGTGTCCGACGCGTCACAGCTGCCGTGGGTGCTCGAGATCGCGATGCGGACAGCGGTGGAGCGGCGGGGCGTCGCGGTGGTCGTCGTGCCCGGCGACGTGTTCTTCGAGGATGTGCCGGACCGGCGAGCATCCGCCCCGATCGTCGCGACCGCTCCGCGGATCATCCCCGGCGAGGAAGAGCTGCAGAGGGCCGCTGTGCTCCTGAACGGAGCCAAGAAGGTGACGATCCTCGCCGGCGCGGGTGTCGCCGGCGCCCACGCCGAAGTGCTCGCGCTGGCTGAGCGGCTGCAGGCACCGATCGTGCACGCCTTCCGGGGCAAGGAGCACATCGAGTACGACAACCCGTACGACGTCGGGATGACAGGGCTCCTGGGCTTCGCGTCCGGATACCGGGCGATGGAATCGTGCGACGTGCTCCTGATGCTCGGAACCGACTTTCCGTACCGGCAGTTCTACCCCTCGAAGGCCAAGATCATCCAGGTCGACATCCGGGGCGAGCAGCTCGGCCGGCGGACGCCGATCGATCTCGGCCTGGTCGGAGGCGTCCACGAGACGGCCGTCGCCCTCCTTCCTCTGGTCGCCGAAGGTCGCTCCAGCGCGCACCTGGACGGCAGCGTCAGGCATTACCGCAAGACGCGCAAAGAGCTCGACGGCTTCGCCGACGACGACGGGAAGGAGCCGATCCATCCGCAGTTCGTCGCGCGGCTGATCGACGAGCTCGCCGACGACGATGCGATCTTCACCGCCGATGTGGGCACGCCCGTGATCTGGGCTGCGCGGTATTTGCGGATGACGGAGCGGCGGCGCCTGATCGGATCGTTCACACACGGATCGATGGCCAATGCCATGCCCCACGCGCTCGGCGCGCAGGGCGTGGATCGCTCACGCCAGGTGATCGCGCTCAGCGGCGACGGGGGGTTGTCGATGCTGCTCGGCGACCTCATCTCGATCCGCCAGAACGATCTGCCGATCAAGATCGTGGTCTTCAACAACTCATCACTGAACTTCGTCGAGGTCGAGATGAAGGCCGCCGGAATCGTCAACTACGGCACCGAGCTGGAGAACCCCAATTTCGCCGACGTCGCGGCCTCGATCGGGATCACCGGCATCCGCGTCGAGAAGGGAGCCGACCTGCGTCCGGCTCTCGAGCGCGCGCTGGCACTTCCGGGAGCCGCCCTGATCGACGTCGTCGTCGCCCGGGAAGAGCTGTCGATCCCGCCGTCGATCACGGCGGCGCAGGCGAAGGGTTTCGCGCTCTACGCCCTCCGTACCGTCATGTCGGGGCGGGGTGGCGAGCTCCTGGACCTGGCTGACACGAACGTGTTCCGGCGCATCTTCCGCTGAGCGGAGCGCCGACCGCTCACCCGGTGGACAGGGTGACCCGGTCTTTCCCCGCATCCTTCGATCGATACATCGCGACGTCCGCGCGGATGAGCAGATCGTTGGCGAGGGGGAGAGGATGCTGTGCGGGATCGAACGTCGAGACTCCCGCGCTCATCGACACGCGGATCGTGGCGTCCTCGATGACGACGGGGGCCCTGGTGAGTTCGAGCACCCTGTCGGCGATCGAGACGGCGGCATCGAGGTCGGCATTCCGGCAGATCGCGACGAACTCGTCGCCGCCGATGCGGCCGACCATGTCGTCGGCTCGGACGCCGTTGCGCAACCGATCCGCGAGCGAGCGCAGCACCCCGTCGCCGGTCGCGTGTCCCCACCCGTCATTGACCGACTTGAACTCGTCGACATCGAGGAAGATGACGGCGAGAGGCTCGTTCGCGCGGCGGGCGTCCTCCAGAGCATCGTCGAGTTCCTGCTGCAGCAACTGCCGGTTCGCCAACCCGGTCAAAGGGTCGTGCGTCGCGAGGTGTTCGAGTTGCCGCTGCAACCGCACGCGCACGAGCGTCTGCGATGCCTGTCGCCCCAGTGCGCGCTGGAGCTCGAAGGCGCGGTCGTCGAACTCGCGCCGCCGACGGTAGAAGCACACCAGCACGCCCAGGCGCTCACTGTCGCTCAAGAGGGGAGTGATGCTGAGCGACTCGAGCCGCGCCGCACGCAGACCGGCCGCCAGGACCGGGTAGTCCGTCTCGGCGTCGACATCATGCACGACGATCTCGACCGCGGTGTCGCGCAGCGCCTGGATCGGCGGCACCGAGTCGGCGAGCGGATTGGTGCCCCCGACCAGCTCGTAGAGCCCGTCGCTGCCGCGCAGGAGCACCGCCGTCTCTTCGGCGTCGAACGCCGCCCGCGCGACTTCGGCGAAGGTCTGGGCGACGTCTTCATCGCTCACGCTCTCGCCGAACAGGCTCGAGATCTCCTGCAGCACTCGGACGCTTTCCTCCGACGACTCCGCCGAGGTGCGGGCGCGCAGCAGTTCGTCCTCATACTCCATCCGGTCGGTCGCGTCGAACAGGGCGGTGTGTACGAGCGGTGACGCTTCGTCGTGGACGATCGCCGAACTGAGCAGGACCGGCAGGCGCGACCCATCGGCGCGCAGAACCATCAGTGCGACCTCCGCGACGCCGCGTTCGAGATGGCGGGCCCGGGTAAGGTGCGTCTCGAAGAGGATCCGGTCCGGAGCATCCAGCAGCGATGCGAAATCCGTGCCCACGAGCGCGGGACGGCGATGACCGGTCCAATCCAGGAGCGTGTCGTTCACGCTCACGACGCGGCCGGCCGCGTCCGTGGTCAGCAGACCGCACGGCGCGTGAAGATAGAGCCTCTCGTAGTCCCCGAGATTCATGAGGCGCTGACGCGGGTGGTGGCGGCCGGGCTTGCGGGGGATTGACCGCGACCGGATTCGCGTGTATGAGTCATCGGCCGACCGGAGCGGCCCCGGCCCTTGGCCTCGTTGTGGCGACGGATGACGTCGCCCGACAGTCGTGATGCCACTGATTCTCCCGAGGAACGACGTGAACGCCGTGTGCGAGACGGACTCATATCGAATCGTAGATGAAGATGACGGTGAGACCGAGTTCGGATGCCGGGGCGCACTATACGCTCATCTCGCACGGGGTGCGGGGCCTTGTCCGATCAGCCGAGAAAATGAATGAGTGAAGGATGCTCGATCTGGACAACCTGTCGGCTGACCTCGCCACAGCCCTCGCTCACGGCGACCTGTACGCGCTGTATCAGCCCCAGATCGACCTGCGCGGTGAGCAGATCTGCGCCGTCGAGGCGCTGTGCCGGTGGCGGCGCGCGGATGGCGAGGCGGTCGGCCCCGACGTGTTCATCCCGGCCGCGGAGCGATCGGGGATCATTCACGACCTCGGTCGCTTCATGCTCGACGAGTGCCTCGCGATGCACGATCGATTCGTCGCTACCGGGCGAGCGATCGATGTGTCGGTCAACGTGTCGTCGATGCAGCTCACCCGCTCATCGTTCGTCGACTACCTGATCGCTCAGGCGGCGAAGCGCTCGCCGGGTGCACCGACGATGACGATCGAGATCACCGAGTCGATGCCCGTGTCGGACATGTCAGTGATCGTGCCGCGTCTCGAAGAGGTGCGCGCGCTCGGAGTGGGGGTGTCGCTCGACGACTTCGGCACCGGCCACGCCTCGCTGGCGCAGATGCAGCTTCTGCCTCTCACCGAGGTCAAACTCGACAGGTCGCTCATCCAGAGCGCGAGCCGGAAGGCCGGACGCGCGCTGCGGGAAGGTGTCGAGCGCGCGCGTGATCGCGGTCTGCGGATCGTCGCAGAAGGCGTCGAGACCGAGGAGCACCTCGCGTATGCGCGCGACCTCGGCTGCGATCGTGCGCAGGGATACCTCTTCGCGGCCCCGATGAGCACGAGCGACGTCGAGGCGCTCTGAGCCCCCCGATCACACGTCGGGGTACGAGTCCTCGATGACGTCGGGCTCGGACGAGTCGGGCTCGCCGCCCACGTCGATGCGCGTCCACACCACCGGCATCCCGGGAGAGAACAGGATGTCGATCCCCGGGCCGGACCGCAGCGGCGGGATGTTGACGTACCCGCCGCCCGCCTTGACCGCGGCGAGGATCTGCTCCCGCAGCTCGGTCACCGGGTCGGGCAGGAAGTAGTCGCGACCGTCGACGGTGAGTCGGTTCACACTAGTCATCTGGACCTTTTCATCTCTGCGACGCGTGCGGCTACGCGCGTCCTGCTGTGCGGGCTGCCGCCGTTCCCGGCTCGGGGGTGAGCTCGAGGCCTCCGGGACTGTTGGCGGTGAGCATGAGCTCCTCGATCCATGCGCGGTTGAGCGCGGGCTCGCGGCCCCCGTAGAACTCGAACTGCAGCGGGATGGCGGGGTGGAGCCACAGCGAGCTCCGGCCGCTCCCGTAGGCGGCCTCGAACTTCCATGAGAAGGAGAAGCTCTCGGCACGCCGCAGCTTCGCCATCATCACGATCCGCAGGTGCGCCAGCGCCCTGTCATCGAACTCCACCGACCACGTCGGGGCGCCATAGATCAGCTTTCCCACTCGTCCTCCCGTTTCGCAAGTCTGCCATGACCGGCTCTCGCGGGCGATCCGGGGCCCTGAGGCGGACGGCCCCAGGGCCCCGGGTCGGGTTCAGTGCACCGGCATCCCGCCCGTGACGGCGATCGTCTCGCCGATGACGTAGCTCGACTCCTGCGATGCGAGGAACACGAACGCGGGCGCGAGCTCCACGGGCTGGCCGGCACGCCCGATCGGGGTCTGCGAGCCGAACTCCTCGATCTTCTCGTTGGGGACGAACGCCGGCTGGAGGGGGGTCCAGATCGGGCCCGGCGCAACGCCGTTGACCCGGATGCCCCGCTCGATGAGCTGCTGCGACATCGCCCGGGTCCAGTTCGCGATGCCGGCCTTCGACACCGCGTATTCGGCGAGCGACGGCGACGGCTGGAAGCCCTGGACGCTCGAGGTCGTGATGATCGAGGCGCCGGGCTCGAGGTGGGGCGATGCCGCCTTCGTGAGCCAGAACAACGGGTAGATGTTGGTCTTGGTGACGTGATCGAGTGTCGTGGTCTCGAAGTCGTCGATGCTGTCGACCGTCGGCATGGTACCGGCGTTGATGACGAGGATGTCGAGCCCGCCGAGTTCGGCGACGGTCTTGTCGACCGCGTCGATGTTCGCCTGCTCGACCTGCAGGTCGCCCGGGATGAGCACGGCCGTGCGGCCCTCGGCGCGGATGAGCTCGGCGACCTCCTCCGCCTGCTTCTGCTCGGCGGCGAGGTAGCTCAGGGCGACGTCGGCGCCCTCGCGGGCGTAAGCGATCGCGACGGCCCGCCCGATGCCCGAGTCGGCCCCGGTCACGAGGGCCTTGCGGCCGGGGAGCCGGCCCTTGCCGATGTAGGTCTTCTCACCGTGGTCGGGTGCGGGATCCATCTTGTGGATGTCTCCCGGCGCGTCCTGCTGCTGCGGGGGGAACGGAGGCCGGGGGAACTGCGTGGTCGGATCTTGTGCGGTGTACATGTCAGCCATGCCGCCGACGCTACGCACACGCCCCCGCGCGCGACCCGGGCTTGCGCCCCGGCGTCCCGTCGTCTACGTGCGCGCCACCGCTGCCCCCAGGGGCTTGAGAAGGGTGCTGGCGCAGATCGCGCAGCCGCGCAAGCCCCCGTGAGGAGGAAGGGCGGCAACGTACCGTGGTCGGGATGAGTGAACGGGACGGGCCGGTCGAACCTGCCGGGGAGGATCTGCGCAGTTACGCGGTGATCGGCGACGGACGCACGGTCGCGCTCATCGGCATGCGCGGTCAGGTCGATTGGATGCCGATCCCCGACCTCGGCTCGCAACCGGTCTTCGCCCGGCTGCTCGACGACGAGACCGGTGGGTGCATCGAGCTCGAGCCGGTCGGCGCGTACACCGTGCGGCGCGGCTACGTCTCCGGCACGAACGTGCTGCGGACGACCTTCACGACGGCCGACGCAAAGGCCACGGTGACCGATGCGCTCGTCACCGGCGTCGCCGGACGGCTGCCGTGGGCTGAGCTCGCACGCCGGATCGACGGGATCAGCGGAGCCATGAGGTTCCGCTGGCGGGTGCGCCCGGGCACGGCGCTGGGCACCGCGTCGCCCTGGATCGAAGAGACCACGCGAGGCCCCATCATCCGCTCGGGCCGGACGACGATCGCGACGGTCGGCAGAGATCACGGCCCCCGTCGCCGGGCGCACGCGGAGGATGCCGCGCCCGAGCTGTCCGGATCGTTCACGACCCGCGCCGGGTCGCGTCACCTCCTCGTGATCGTCGCGACCCACGACGAGCCGCTGCACCTTCCCGACCCGGCGATCGTCGATGAGGGGATCGATCGCACGATCGCGAACTGGCGGACCTGGTCGCGGGAGTTCTCGTACGACGGGCCGTGGCGCACGCACGTGCAGCGCAGCGCGCTGGCCCTCAAGCTCCTGATCTTCAGCCCCAGCGGCGCGATCGCCGCAGCCGGCACGACCTCTCTCCCCGAGAGCCGCCGCGGCGGAAAGAACTGGGACTACCGCTTCGCGTGGGTGCGCGACCTCGCATACACGACCGACGCCCTCGTGCGATTCGGGCTGCGCGAAGAGACGCATGCGGCGCTCTCGTGGCTGCTGCGGACGGTCCGCGACAACGGGCCGGAGCTGCACATCTTCTACGACCTGGACGGCGGCGTGCCCCAGGGCGTGCAAGAGCACGACGTCGACGGCTGGCGCGGTATCGGACCCGTCGTCACCGGCAACCCCGCCCAGGGCCAGCTGCAGCTCGGTGTGTACGGCGACCTGTTCGCCATCTGCCGCACGTACGTCGACGCGGGCAACGTGTTGGATATCGAGACGGGGCGGATGCTCGCGGAGATCGCCGATCGCACGTGCGACGTGTGGCGCAATCGCGACGCCGGCATGTGGGAGCTTCCCGATGTCGAGCACTACACGTCATCGAAGATGGGATGCTGGCAGGCCCTGGGCGATGCGATCCACCTCGCCGACGCCGGCCAGGTCTCCGGGAGCTCGGACCGCTGGCGCATCGAGCGCGATCGCATCGCTGCGTGGATCCACGAGAACTGCTGGTCGGAGGCTGCGCAGGCCTACGTGATGCATCCCGGTTCGGACGACCTCGACGCATCCGTGCTGCTGCACGCGATGAGCGGATTCGACCGCGGGCCCAGGATGTCGGCGACGATCGATGCGATCTCGGCCTCGCTGGGCGACGGACCCCATCTCTATCGGTACTCCGGTGTCCAGCAGGAGGAGGCGGCGTTCGTCGCGTGCGGGTTCTGGCGGGCGACGGCGCTCGCGTGCGTGGGCAGACACCACGAGGCGGTCGCGCTGATGGACGAGCTCGTCGAGCAGAGCAACGACGTCGGCCTGCTCGCCGAGATGATCGATCCTGCCGACGGCTCTTTCTGGGGGAACCTGCCGCAGGCCCTCAGCCACCTGGCCCTGATCACCGCGGCGATCACGATCGACGAGCTCACCCCGGGCGCCTCGACCGTGCCGACAAGACGACACGAGAAGAGAGGATGACCCGACATGGACCTGGGCATCGCACACCGCACCGCACTCATCACCGGCGCCGATTCGGGCATCGGCTGGCACACCGCTCGCCTGCTCCTGGAAGAGGGCGCCACCGTCGTGATCTCCGACCAGGATCAGGACAAGCTCGACGCGACTGCCGCGCGACTGGAGCCGAAGCGCGGCAGGCTGCACGCGTTCGCCGCCGATATCACCAGCCTCGATTCCCTCGAGGCCCTGCACGCATCGGTGCAGGACGCGGTGGGTGACATCGACATCCTCGTCCAGGCCGCGGGAGTGACCGGCGCCCAGGGGCTCTTCCACGAGATCAGCGACGAAGGATGGGTCAAGACCGTCGAGATCGACCTGCTCGGGCCGGTGCGGCTCGTACGTCAGTTCCTCCCCTCCCTGCGCAAGGGCGGGTGGGGGCGGCTCGTCTTCGTCGCGTCGGAGGATGCCGTCCAGCCGTACGACGATGAGCTTCCGTACTGCGCCGCGAAGGCCGGCATCCTCGCTCTGTCGAAGGGACTGTCGCGTTCGTACGCGTCAGAGGGGCTGCTCGTGAACGCCGTGTCGCCCGCTTTCATCCACACGCCGATGACGGACGCGATGATGCAGAAGCGCGCGGGTGAGCTCGGCGTCTCCACGAAGGAGGCGATCGCGTCGTTCCTCGCGGAGGAACGGCCGTACATGGAGCTCGGGCGCCGGGGCGAGCCGGAGGAGGTCGCCGATGTCATCGCCTTCCTCTGCTCCGACCGGGCATCGTTCGTGAACGGGTCGAACTATCGCGTGGACGCCGGCTCGGTCGCGACCATCTGAGCCGACCGACGGGCCGCACCATCCGACCGGGACCTCCTGAACGGGGCGCTGCGGAGGTAGCCTCGATCGCGTGCACCTCGACCTTCGTGCACATCCATGACCGTGCACGTCGGCGACCTGACGCGCGAAGGAGCCAATCATGACCACCGCAGAGACCGTGGAAACCGCCTCGACCGAATCCGGCCCCGTCCGGGTGATCTCGCATTGGATCGATGGCGCCGAGCGCGCGTCGTCGAGCGGGCGGAGCGCGCCGGTCTACAACCCCGCGACCGGAGCGGTCCAGGCGCAGGTCGCATTCGCCGACCAGGCCGAGATCGATGAGGCGATCGCGTCGGCGCAGCGCGGGTTCGAGGTGTGGTCGGGGTGGTCGATCGCGAAGCGCCAGGCGGTGATGTTCGCGTTCCGTGAGCTGCTGAACGCCCGCAAGCTCGAACTGGCCGAGATCATCACGGCCGAGCACGGCAAGGTCGTCTCCGACGCGATGGGTGAAGTGCTCCGCGGTCAGGAGGTCGTGGAGCTCGCGACCGGGTTCCCGCACCTGATCAAGGGCGGCTACTCGGAGAATGCCTCGGCGGGGATCGACGTGTACTCCCTGAAGCAGCCCCTCGGCGTGGTGGGGATCATCTCGCCGTTCAACTTCCCGGCGATGGTGCCGATGTGGTTCTTCTCGATCGCGATCGCCGCAGGCAACGCGGTCGTGCTCAAGCCGAGCGAGAAGGACCCGTCGGCGTCGCTGTGGATGGCGCAGCTGTGGAAGGAAGCGGGGCTCCCGGATGGGGTGTTCACGGTGCTGCAGGGCGACAAGCTCGCCGTGGACGGGCTGCTGAACAGCCCCGTCGTGCAGTCGATCTCGTTCGTCGGGTCGACGCCGATCGCGCAGTACATCTACGAGACGGCATCCCGCAACGGCAAGCGCGTGCAGGCGCTCGGCGGCGCGAAGAACCACATGCTCGTGCTCCCGGACGCCGACCTCGACCTCGTCGCCGACCAGGCGGTGAACGCGGGGTTCGGCGCGGCGGGCGAGCGGTGCATGGCGATCTCGGTCGTGCTGGCCGTCGAGCCGGTCGCCGATGAGCTCATCGAGAAGATCACCGAGCGGATCGGGCGGCTCAAGATCGGCAACGGCGCGGGTGTGGATGGGGTGGAGCCCGACATGGGCCCGCTCATCACCGACGTGCACCGCGACAAGGTCGCCTCCTACGTCGACATCGCCGAGGCGGACGGGGCGACGATCGTCGTGGACGGTCGCGGGCTCTCCGTCGACGGGCTCGAGGACGGGTTCTTCTTCGGACCGACGCTGATCGACCGCATCCCGACGTCTTCCCGCGCCTATCAGGAGGAGATCTTCGGACCTGTCCTGTCGGTGGTGCGGGTCGCGTCGTACGACGAGGGACTGGATCTGATCAACTCGGGCCAGTTCGGCAACGGCACCGCGATCTTCACGAACGACGGCGGCGCGGCCCGCCGATTCCAGAACGAGGTGCAGGTCGGCATGATCGGCATCAACGTGCCGATCCCCGTCCCGGTCGCGTACCACTCGTTCGGCGGCTGGAAGAAGTCGCTGTTCGGTGACGCGAAGGCCTACGGCACCCACGGGTTCGACTTCTTCACCCGCGAGAAGGCCGTCACCGCCCGCTGGCTCGACCCCGCCACGCGCCACCACACCGAGCACACCGGGATCAACCTCGGCTTCCCTCAGCACAGCTAGACACGCGGCACCGGCTCGTCGAGCGGACGACACCGCGCAGTCACTCGCAGGCGGGATAATGCGCGCAGGGCCGCCGCCGGAGCGGTCGGGTGAGAGGGCAGGACACATGGACGATCAGCGCGGCGACGGATTGCGCGACTACATCGAGCAGCTGCGTCAGGACGGCTACTCGGTGCGCGACGGACACACCCCCGACCCCGACCTGATCGACCCCCACGGCAATCCGGTCTACACGTGGCAGGAGGGCTACCCGTACGACGAGCGTTTGGATCGCGACACGTACGAATACGAGAAGTACCTGCTGCAGGTCGAGCTGCTGAAGTACCAGTACTGGCTCGAAGACAACGGCAAGCGCGCGATCATCCTCTTCGAGGGGCGGGATGCCGCGGGCAAGGGCGGCACGATCAAGCGATTCACCGAGCACCTCAATCCCCGCACCTCCCGGGTCGTCGCCTTGACCAAGCCCACCGAGCGCGAGCAGGGGCAGTGGTACTTCCAGCGGTACGTCGAGCACCTGCCGACGGCCGGCGAGATCGTCATGTTCGACCGCTCCTGGTACAACCGGGCCGGCGTCGAGCGGGTCATGGGGTTCTGCACCGACGAGCAGTACGAGGACTTCATGAGCCAGGCGCCGCAGTTCGAGAAGATGCTGAACGATTCCGGCATCCATGTCACGAAGTTCTGGTTCTCGGTCTCGCGCACCGAGCAGCGCACGCGCTTCGCGATCCGCCAGCTCGACCCGGTCCGCCGGTGGAAGCTGTCGCCCATGGACCTCGCCTCGCTCGACCGGTGGGAGGACTACACGCAGGCCAAGGAGGAGATGTTCCGGCGCACCGACAAGAAGCACGCGCCGTGGACGATCATCCGCTCGAACGACAAGAAGCGCGCGCGGTTGAACGCGATGCGGTTCTTCCTGGGTCAGTTCGAGTACGAGGGCCGCAACGACGATGTGGTGGGCAAGCCCGATCCGCTCCTGGTGATGCGCGGCAAGCAGGAGACCGCCGACGAGTAGCCGCGCGGTCGTCGCCCTGGCACAGGCGTCGGCTCACCGGCACAGGAGAACGCTGGGAGGCAGGATGCTGAGGGCCGGAGCATCCTGTGTGCGTGCGTTCTCCTGCACCCGTGCGGCCGTCGCACCGGCACAGGCGTCGTCGCACCGGAACAGGAGAACGCTGGGAGGCAGGATGCTTAGGGGCGGAGCATCCTGTGTGCGTGCGTTCTCCTGCACCCGCGCGGCCGGCTCACCGACGCAGGCGTCGTCGCACCGGAACAGGAGAACGCTGGGAGGTAGGATGCTGAGGGCCGGAGCATGCTGTGTGCGTGCGTTCTCCTGCACCCGTGCGGCCGTCGCACCGGCACAGGCGTCGGCTCACCGGCACAGGCGTCGTCGCACGCACGGCAGAGGCGTCGGCGCACTGACGTAGGCGTCGTCGCACTGACGCAGGCGTCGTCGCACCGGCACAGGAGAACGCTCGGGGGCAGGATGCTGAGGGGCGGAGCATCCTGTGTGCGTGCGTTCTCCTGCACCCGTGCGGCCGGCTCACCGATGCAGGCGTCGTCGCACGGCACAGGCGTCGTCGCACTGACGCAGGCGTCGTCGCCCTGACGCGGGCGTCGTCGCACCGGCACAGGAGAACGCTCGGCGGCAGGATGCTGAGGGCCGGAGCATCCTGTGTGCGTGCGTTCTCCTGCACCCGTGCGGCCGTCGCACCGGCACAGGCGTCGGCTCACCGGCACAGGCGTCGTCGCACGCACGGCAGAGGCGTCGGCGCACTGACGTAGGCGTCGTCGCACTGA
>NZ_VYSA01000005.1 GCF_008710745.1 Microbacterium rhizomatis | reverse complement strand
CCACCACCACTCAGACCGACGCGCTCGGCCGGGTCGTGAAGACCACCGACAACCTCAGGAATGGGCACCCCGTCGATGGCCAGGTGCGGGTGGTGGAGTCCCGCGCGTACCCGGTGCCGGGCACGGTGGAGATCACCGACGCGTGGGGCGCGGTCACGGTCACGAAGCAGGATGTGTTCGGCCGGGAGGTCGAGACGGTCGCGCCCACCGGTCTGGCCAAGATCACCCGCTACGACGACATCGCACACACCGTCAGCACCGCGCTGACCCCGACCGGCAACATCGCGGACGCGGAGTACACCAGCACGAGCGTGTTGGACGCGGCCGGACAGACCACGCAATCCAGCGGGGTCCGTGCCGACCAACAACCCGTTCCGACTCTTCAGTCGGTGTTCGACGGGTTCGGTAGGGAGATCGCGACCACGGACGGAACCACCCGTACCGAGGTGCAGCGGGATGTGTTCGGCAACCCGGCCACCACCACGATCACTTCGCTCGATGCCGACGACCCGCCGATAGTTGCGGCTCGCCGGTTCGACGAGTTCGGCTCAAGCGTGGAGAAGACCCTCACCGGCGGTGACGAGTCCCGGTCCGGAGGCACCCGCACCCTCGACGTCCTCGGACAGACCCTGTCCGAGACCGATCAGAACGGGTTGACCTCCACGTTCGAGTACACGCCCGACGGACTGATCGCCAGGGCCGTCACGGGGTACGGGCAGACCACGGTGAACACGTATCACCCGGTGACGCGGAAACTAACTGAGACTGTCACGACGTCACCGATCGGCGACCAGGTGCGTACCGGGTTCGAGTACGACCCGGTCACCCGTGATGTGGCGGCGGTGTTCGACCCGGCAGACCGGGCCGGGACGCAGGTCTCGTACACGCACGATGCGTTCCGGAACATCACGAGCACCACCTACCCAGACGGCAACCGGATCACCCACACCTACGACCCGAACGGGCGCAAGGCGTCCACGAGCGACATCGACGGGAACACGACGTCGTACTCATACGACAGGACCGGACTCCTTACGACGGTGATCCAGACGGATCACCGCGGAGTGGAGGTCGGTCGGGTCGGATACACATACGACGAGTACGCACGGGTCACCGAGCTGGATCGGGGGAATGGGGTCACGACGAATTACACGTTCACCGCAATGGACGAGATCGCGACTGAGATCACCCGCGGCCCGGACGGAGCCGCCCAAGATGCGCGCCGGTACGTGTACGACGGGCATGGCAACCTCAGCCGACGTACCGATACCGCAGCCGCCGACCGCGCGGATGGTGCCGAACGGACCACATCGACGACGACGATGTATGAGTACGACGCGCAGGACCGGCTCACCCGCTCCACCCTTCGCCAGGGAGAGGCCGCAGACGGAGTGCTGATCTCCGACACGGCCTACGTCCTGAACGTGTCTGGTGACATCTTCCGCGAGAACACCACCGCTCTCGACTCGGAGACCGGGGCGAGCATCACGACGACGCGCGAGTTCACCTACACTCCGACCGGCGAAGTCGTGACCCTCACCAGCACCGCACCCGATGGAACCGTCACGACGGACGTACCGACCTACGATGCGGCCGGCAACCTCACCCACGCCGTCGATGGCACCCGGTACACGTACAACGCTCTGAACCAGCCCGTGACCGAGACGACGCCGACCGGTGCCACGCTCACGACCGAGTACTGGATCACCGGGCTACGCGCCCGGCTCTCCACAACCGACCCTGACGACGAAAAGTCCGGGGATGCGGTGTTCTATTGGGACGATGCCACCCTCATCAACGAAACCCACACTCTGGGTGGGAGACCGTCCGGGACCGCGTCGTACCTGATCGGCTCGGCCCGGAACGCCCGTACCACCACCAGTCCCGGTGCCGGGGCGGAGACGGTGTATTACACGCAGGACCGGCACGGGAGCGTCACCACCCTCACCGGATCCGACGGTACCCCCACCACCCGGTACTCTTACACCGACTACGGCACCCCCACGACCACTACCGCCGGAGCGGGTACAGCGACCGATACCGCAACCGGATGGATAGGAAACGTCACCTACCAACCGATCCAATACGCCGGGGAACACACCGCCCCCACCGGCGGGCAATATCTCCAGGCGCGCACGTACGACCCGGGCACGATGCGGTTCACCACCCAAGACACCGCACAACTGCACAACACGTACAACTACGCCGACCTCAACCCGGTCATGAAGCTCGACCCCACCGGCCGCACCCCCGACTGGGACGCGATCATGCTCGGGATCAACGGCGTCCTCGACGGGCTCGGCATCGCCCTCGCCGCCTACAGCGCCGGCATGGTCATCTCCACACTCCTCACCGGAGGCGCCGCCGCGCTCGGCTGGGCAGGCGTCGCCGCCGCCGCCGGAGGCATCGGCGCCGACCTCTACAGCGCCACCATCGCCACCGGCCGCATCCTCGCCCAGGTCACCCCCGAATTCATAGGCGCAGCCGCAGCATTCTTCACCTCCGACGCCGCCGCATGGACAGAAACAGCCCTCGGCATCGGGGTGGGAGCCGCCGGATACCTCACCTACAAAGCCGCCAAAGCAGCGGGGAAGAGCGTCGCCAAAGCGCTCAGCGAAACGCCGATGGCCGCACCACCCGGCACATTCGCGGAAGCGGCGGCCGCGTACGTGGGGGCCCCTGAGAAGCTCGCGGCATGGAGGGTGAGCTACAAGAAGAACGGCACCCTCAAGGCTTACCACCACAACACCACAAGCATCGGCGCGGCCGACGCCATCGTGAAGGACGGCTTCAAACCGGGAACACGCGGTGCGTACGGTCCGGGGACGTATTTCGGGGGTGATCTCGGAGAAGGTCAGAAGCACGGACGTTTCGGGCTGGACGTCGAACTTCACCCGCAGTCAGCCGTGAAGATCGACACGATAAGCACTCAGCTGTACGGCGTGAGAAATCCGTTCTGGACAAAATCGAGCCCCACAACGGTAGAGAAACACCTTTCCATCGTGAACTTCCCGAGGGCAACAAGGCTGGCGAAGACGACTCCGTTCGACCTCACCGTCTTCAAGAAGGCGTCTAACAACACCGACTACATCGTGGTGCGCGATGGCGGACATGAGGCGGGCATTGTCACGAACAGGCGACACCGACAACCCGGCCTGACCACCACCGCCAGGTTCTGAGCGGGTCATGATGCGGGAGAGCGTGTAGTCCGAGCGCCGGGGAAGACGACGAAGGGGCCGGGATGCCGCATCCCGGCCCCTTCGGAACGAACGATCAGGCCAGCTCGCCGGCCTCCAGCAGTTCGGTCACAAGCGCCGCGATCGCGGAGCGCTCCGACCGCATCAGCGTGACGTGGCCGAACAGATCGTGCCCCTTGAGCGTCTCGATGACCGACGCGACGCCGTCGTGCCGACCGACGCGGAGGTTGTCGCGCTGGCCCACATCATGCGTCAGCACGACGCGCGAGTTCTGGCCCATCCGGCTGAGGACGGTCAGCAGCACATTGCGCTCGAGCGACTGCGCCTCGTCGACGATCACGAACGCGTCGTGGAGCGAGCGGCCGCGGATGTGGGTGAGCGGCAGCACCTCCAGCAGCCCGCGCGCGATGACCTCTTCGATCACGTTGCCCGTGACGACCGACCCGAGGGTGTCGAACACCGCCTGACCCCAGGGGCCCATCTTCTCGCCCTGGTCACCCGGGAGGTATCCGAGCTCCTGCCCGCCGACGGCGAACAGCGGCCGGAACACGATGATCTTGCGCTGCTGCTGGCGCTCCAGCACGGCCTCGAGCCCGGCGCACAGGGCGAGGGCCGATTTGCCGGTACCGGCACGACCGCCGAGCGACACGATCCCCACCTCGGGATCCAGGAGCAGGTCGATCGCGATGCGCTGCTCGGCCGAGCGCCCGTGGAGCCCGAACACGTCGCGGTCGCCCCGGACCAGCCGGTATCCGCCGTTGCCGGTCACCCGCCCGAGCGCGGAGCCGCGCTCGGAGTGGATGATCAGACCGGTGTTGACAGGGAGTCCGTTCACGTCCTCGCTGACCGCCACGTCGCTCTCGTAGAGATCGCTCAGATCGTCACCCGATACGTCCAGCTGGGCGATGCCCGTCCACCCGGAGTCGACGGCCTGCTCGGCGAGGTACTCCTCTGCGGAGATGCCGAGGGATGCCGCTTTCACGCGCATCGGAAGGTCTTTGGAGACGACCGTGACCTCTTGCCCGTCCTGCGCGAGGTGCATCGCGACAGCGAGGATACGGCTGTCGTTGTCGCCCAGGCGCATCCCGGAAGGCAGGACGCCCGCGTCGGTGTTGTTGAGCTCCACGCGCAGTGTGCCGCCCTCGCCGACCTGGACGGGGAAATCGAGTCGACCGTGTTCGATGCGCAGTTCATCGAGATGGCGGAGCGCCTGACGTGCGAAGTAGCCGATCTCGGGGTCGTGCCGTTTGCCTTCGAGCTCGGTGATCACCACGACGGGGATCACGACGTTGTGCTCGGCGAAACGGAAGAACGCCCGCGGATCGCTCAGCAGTACGGAGGTGTCGAGCACGTAGGTACGGAGATCTTGATCGACTCCGTCGCCCGTGTGCTGGATGTGCTGCTGCTCTGGTGCTCGTGTGGTCACAACCCACTCCCGACCCGGGATCACGTCCCGGCAGTCACGAGTCGACCAGGGGTCACGAGTCGTGGTCCGTAAGGCCGACCCGACCGGGCTCCTTGCCCGATGAGATGAAAGTACGTCGGCCGAGCGGTCTGAGCGTTTCCGACACGCAGTCCGAGGGTTACGCGCGCGTAAATTCCCGGTGTCGGGTCAGCGGACGCGCATGGCTGCGAACTCGGCGACCGCTTGGCGGCGGATAGCGAGACGGCAGGAGTGCCGTCCTCATCCCCCGTATCGGCGGTCCCGTGATGCGAAGTCGCGGATCGCGCGGAGGAAGTCGACCTCGCGCAGGTCGGGGCCGAGCGCCTCGACGAAATAGAACTCGCTGTGCGCCGACTGCCAGAGCAGGAAATCGCTCAGCCGCTGCTCTCCGGAGGTGCGGATCACGAGATCGGGGTCGGGCTGGCCACCGGTGTAGAGGTGTTCGCCGATCTGCTCGGGCGTGAGGCTCGCCGCGAGCTCCTCGAGCGATCCGCCGTGCTCGTCGTGCTTCGCGATGATGCTGCGGACGGCGTCGACGATCTCGCCCCGCCCGCCGTATCCGACGGCCAGGTTCACGTGCAACCCGGAGTGATCCTTCGTGCGCGCCTCCGCCTCGCGGAGCACTCGGGCCAGGTCGGGCGGGAGCAGCTCGGTCCGGCCGACGGCCTGCACGCGCCAGTCGGGCTCGTGCGAGATCTCCTCGGCGAGATCGGCGATGATCTCGATGAGGTCTGCGAGCTCCTTGGAGTCGCGCTTGTGCAGGTTGTCGATCGAGAGCAGGTAGAGCGAGACGACGCGGATGCCGAGCTCGTCGCACCACTGCAGGAACTCCCGCATCTTCGCCGCACCGGCACGGTGGCCGTGCGCGGCGGTCTGGTAGCCGAGCTGCTTGGCCCAGCGCCGGTTGCCGTCGATCATCATCGCGACGTGGTGGGGAACGTTGCCGGGGACGAGGTGCGAGCGCAGCCGTCGGATGTACAAGCGGTAGAGCAGGCCCCTGCCCTCGTTCGACCAGACGCTCGCCACATGCCTACGGTACCGCGCGGCCGCTCGGGCGCGGGGCATGTGTTCCGCAGACTGCATGAACCGACGCGTAGGCTCGACGAATGGCCCGACGGACGAAGCCGGATGACGGCGTGGAGATGCCCCAGCTGCCCCTCCTCGAGGCAGCCGCCGTCGGCGCGCAGAAAGAGCTCAAGCCCACGTGGCGAGGATGGATCCACGCCGGCACCTTCCCCGTCGCGATCGCCGCGGGAATCGTGCTCATCCTGCTGGCACAGGGCGCGCCGGCGAAATGGGCGTGCGCCGTCTTCATGGCGACGTCCGTGATCCTCTTCGGCAATTCAGCCCTTTATCACCGCTTCAATTGGGGACCCAAGACGCTGGCCGTGCTCAAGCGCATCGATCACGCGAACATCCTGCTGCTCATCGCAGGGACCTACACCCCGATCGCCGCTCTTGCTCTCCCCCCGGCAGAAGGCACGCTGCTGCTCACGTTGGTGTGGGGCGGCGCGCTGCTGGGCATCCTGTTCCGCGTGTTCTGGATCAACGCCCCGCGCTGGTTGTATGTCGCCCTCTACCTCTTGCTGGGCTGGGCAGCGGTCATGTACCTCGTGCCGCTGTTCAACGCAAACGCGACGATGATGATCCTGGTCGTGATCGGCGGACTTCTCTACACCGGCGGGGCGGTCGCCTACGCACTCAAGCGCCCGAACCCGTGGCCCGGCCATTTCGGCTTCCACGAGATCTTCCACGTGTGCACGGTCCTGGCGTTCCTCTGCCACTGGACGGCATGTCTGCTCATCGCGCTGCACCCGTTCGTGCCGTCACTGGCCGCCCCGGTCTGACAAGAAGTGCCCGGAACCCGCGCTCAGCGTGGTCGTGCGTCGTTCGCGGGCGCTTCGCCCGTGCCGTCGACGTCGGGATCGATGTCTTCGTCGTCGACGTTCGTCGCCGCCATGGCCGCTTCGGCCTGCGCTTCGGCGTCGAGCTCCTCGCGCACCTCCGCCCGGTAGCGCCCACGACGGATGCGGCGGAGCATGTCCCACACGAGCAGGATGACGGCCACGGCGACGAACGCGATCGCGACGAAGCCCCACGGTCCCGGCGTGACCAGATTGGTGTCGAGACCGGGTTCGGGCGACGGGGGCAGGAGACCCATCGTCACCGGACCCGTGAGCGCTGCGTGCATGTGTCCTCGTTCTGCGCTGGAGCGCTTAGCCTGGAGTCTCCAGCCTAAATCTTCCGAGCGAAACCAGCTGACAGAGCCATGACCACTCCCGACCGACTCGATGTGCGGTACGGCCGCGTGCCCTCACCCGGGCGCCGCTGGGCCCTCGTCATCGTCATCGGCGCGATCGCCGTCGCCGCAGCGGCATTCGCATGGCTGACGATCTCCAACGCCCTGGACGACGTCGGCGTCGACACGACCGGGTACTCGATCGATGGCGAGCACAGCGTCACGCTGAGCTTCCAGATCTCGGCAGCCGCCGGCAAGAATGTCGCGTGCGCGCTGGAGGCGCAAGACGAAGAGCACGGCGTGGTGGGCTGGAAGATCGTGCAGTATGACGCATCCGAAGTCCACGCGCGTGCCTTCCGCGAGACGATCCCCACGGTGGGGCTCGCCACCACAGGTTTTGTCAACACCTGCTGGGTGACGTAGCCTGGCGGTCACAGTCGACACCGACGCCCCGGCCAGAGCCGGGGCGTTTTGACATCTCGACGGACCATGACCGAAGGAGAACATCGTGTCCAGCGACGCCCCAGAGACGTTCCTCACGCAGGACGCGTACGACCGGCTCGCCAACGAGCTCGAGCAGCTCTCGACGACCGGGCGAGAAGAGATCGCCAAGCGCATCGAAGCCGCACGCGAAGAGGGCGACCTCAAGGAGAACGGCGGATATCACGCCGCGAAGGACGAGCAGGGCAAGCAGGAGGCGCGCATCCGCACTCTGCAGCACCTTCTCAAGACCGCGACGGTGAGCGCGGCGCCTGAGAGCCACGGCGTCGTGGAATCCGGAACGGTGATCACCGCGGTCGTGGCGGGCGGCGAAGAGGTGTTCCTCCTCGGCAACCGCGAGATCGCCGTGGGCTCCGAGCTCGACGTCTACAGCGAGGCATCCCCCCTCGGGGCAGCGATCCTCGGCCTCAAGGAGGGCGAGAAGACGTCGTACACCGCACCGAACGGGCGCGAGATCACGGTCGAGATCGTCAAGGTCGAGACCTACTCCGGTCAGTAGAGCGCGGTCGGGAGAGCGCGCACTCAGTCGGCGACGACGGTCGGCGCGAATCCGGCATCGATGAGCGTCTGGATGACGTGTGCCCGATGGTCTTCGCCGCGCGTTTCGACACTGAGCTGAAGGATGACCTCGCTGATCTGCAGTCCCTGGCCGTGGCGGGTGTGCAGCACCTCGATGACGTTCGCACCCGCCTGCGCGAGGAGTTCGGACACCCGAGCGAGCTGGCCGGGACGATCGGGCAGCGGGATGGCCAGCGACATGTAGCGGCCGGATGCGGCGAGTCCGTGCGCGACGATGCGTTGAAGCAGCAGCGGATCGATGTTGCCACCCGACAGGATCGAAATGGTCGGGCCGGACGCCCTGATCTTTCCTGCGAGGATCGCGGCCACCCCGACGGCACCAGCGGGCTCCACGACGACTTTCGCGCGCTCGAGCAGAACGAGCAGCGCGCGGGCGATGTCATCTTCTGTGACGGTGACGACCTCGTCGACGAGCTCGTGGATGATGCCGAAGGGGATATCGCCCGGTCGAGCCACGGCGATACCGTCGGCGATCGTCGGACGGGTCGCGACTTCGAGGGGGTGCCCGGCGACCATGGATTGCGGGTAAGCGGCCGAGTTCTCCGCCTGAACCCCGATGATGTGCACGGTGCGCCCGACCGCCGCCGCGCGGGCGCGCGTTGCCGCCGCGACACCGGCGGCAAGGCCCCCTCCGCCGATCCCCACGAGGATCGTGTCGACCTCGGGCAGATCGTCGATGAGCTCCAGACCGAGCGTTCCCTGCCCGATGACGACGTCACGGTGGTCGAACGGATGGATCAGCACCGCCCCGGTGCGCTCGGCGAACTCTGCCGCGAGGCGCAGCGGGGTCTCGACCGTGGCGCCCTCGAGCACGACCTCGGCCCCGTACCCGCGCGTGGCGAGCAGCTTGGGCACGGGCACCCCGAGAGGCATGAAGATCGTCGCCGGGATCCCGAGCTTCTGCGCGGCCAGGGCGACGCCCTGCGCGTGGTTCCCGGCGGATGCGGCCACCACTCCCCTGGCGCGCTCCTCGGCGGTCAGTCGCGACAACCGGTATGTCGCCCCACGGATCTTGAAGGAGCCGGTGCGCTGGAGGTTCTCGAGCTTCAGATAGACGGGCACGCCGAGCACGTCGGACAGGTGCTGCGACTCTTCCAACGGCGTGTGCGAGACGACGCCGTGGAGCAGCGCGGCGGCGTCTTCGAACTCGGCGAGGGTCGGCATCGTCAGGAGCTGTCTTTCGGGTCGCGAGTCATTCGTTGCGGGCAGAGTCACGCGGGGTTCCTTCGGGTGGGAATGGTGTTCCAGATCAAATCGGCCGACGTGGGATCGTCACCGGTGCGCCAGCTCTTGGAGCCGAGATAGACCGCGACGACGTTGACGAAAGCGGCGATCGGGACGGCGAAGAGAGCACCGGGGATTCCGGCGATCATGGCACCCCCGGCGACGACGAGCACGACAGCCAGGGGATGCACCTTGACCGCTGACCCCATCAACAGGGGTTGGAGCACGTGCCCCTCGAGCTGCTGCACACCCAGGACGACCACGAGCATCCACAGCGCGATCCACGGCCCGTTGTACACGAGTGCGAGGAAGACGGCGAGCGCTCCTGTGACCACCGCACCTACGATGGGGATGAACGAGCCGAGGAACACGAGCACTGCCACGGGGATCGCCAGCGGCACGCCGAGCAAGAAGGCACCGAGCCCGATGCCGATGGCGTCGATCGAGGCTACGAGCAGCTGTGTGCGGGTGTAGTTGATCACGGTTTTCCAGCCTGCGCGACCCGCACCGTCGACCGCGGGCCTGGCATCCTTCGGGAAGAGCCTCGTGGTCCATCGCCAGATGCCCGCGCCGTCGGCGAGCAGGCACAGCAGGATGAAGAACGACAGGAGCGTGCCGGTCGCGACGTGCCCGACCGTGGTCCCGATAGCGAGAGCGCCACTCCACAGCTGGGATGCCTGCTGCTGGAGGAACGTCCACCCCTGGGTGAGGAATCCGTCGATCTGGTCCTCGGTCAGGTGCAGCGGTCCGTCGATGAGGTACTGACGGAATTGCGCGACCGCCTCGACGGTCCTGGCCTGGACCGAACCCCATTGCCGGGTGATCTGCCAGACCGCGAGCCACAGCAGACCCCCGACGATCGCGATCGTGCCGATCATGGAGATGACGATCGCGAGCCAGCGGGGGACGCGATGGCGCAGCATCCACGCGAATGCCGGCCAGAGGAGGGCGGAGACGAGGATGCCGATCAACAGCGGGATGACGAGGAGCTTGAGCTGGATCACGAGCCAGATCACGACGCCGGCAGCGGCGGCGACCACAAGCAGTCGCCACGAGAAGGCCGTCGCCAGCCGCAGACCACGCGGAACCGATCCGGCCAGCTCCGATGTCACCGTCCGGTTGCGGATCGCCTCGAGGAAGGCGCCGCGGGGCTTTTCTTCGGAGCCGCTCATCCCGTCAGTTTAGGTCCCGCGTGCGCGTAGCCCGTCCAGGCGGCACGATCGGTGGCGATCCCCGGCCGCGCGAGTGTCGGACGCCGTCTCTAGGCTGAACGGATGAGTCCGAGGGCGAGGCACACACTCAGTTCTGCGGAGGCTCGCCGGGTCGCGCTCGCCGCGCAGGGCTTCGCCCGCGATCGTCCGGCGGCGCCGGGGACGCGTCAGCTCAACGCCGCCATCGCGCGAATGGGCGTGCTGCAGATCGATTCTGTGAACGTGTTCGCGCGATCGCATTACATGCCGCTCTTCTCACGCCTCGGCCCCTACGACACCGCGGCACTCGATCGCCTCCTGTTCACCCGGCGCGCGCCCTACGTCGAGTCGTGGGCTCACGTCGCTGCCTTCATTCCTGCCGAGGACTGGAACCTCTTCCGCTTCCGGATGGACGACAACAGGGCCAAGTACGGCAGCGATCCGGACGGGTGGTTCGCGCAGCACCGCGACATCGTGGAATGGGTGCGCGCCGAGCTCGCGGCCCGCGGGCCGCTGCGCCCGGCCCAGATCGAGCACGACGCGAAGCAGGGCGCGCGGGGGCCGTGGTGGGACTGGGATGTGGTCAAGCACGCTCTCGAGTACCTGTTCCTGTTCGGTGACGTCGCGATCGCCGGCCGACGCGGGTTCGAACGCCGCTACGCACTCGCCGAACACGTCATCCCGCCCTCCGTGCTGGCTGCTCCCGTCGAGCGCTACACCGCGATCCGTGAGCTCATCCGGCGCGCCGCCCGGGCGTACGGTGTGGCGACGGCGTCCGATCTCGCCGACTACTGGCGGATCAAAGACCGGCCGGCCGTCCTCGCGGCCATCTCGGACCTCGTCGACACCGGCGAGCTGACCCCGGTGACGGTCTCGGGCTGGCTGACCGCCGGGCGCCCGGCGAAGGCGTGGCTGCACCGCGACGCGGCGGTCCCCCGACGTGTAGAGGCCACGGCGCTCCTCACGCCGTTCGACCCGGTGGTGTGGTTCCGCAGCCGCGCGGAGCGCCTCTTCGCCTTCGACTACCGGATCGAGATCTACACGCCCGCACCGCAGCGCCGCTATGGCTACTACTCGCTGCCCGTACTGATCGGTGACGACATCGTCGGGCGGGTCGACCTCAAAGCAGATCGGGCCTCATCCACTCTGCGGGTGCAGTCCGCCTGGTGGGAGGCGGGCCGTCCGGCGGATGCTGCGCCCCGCCTCGCCGACGAGGTGCGCGCTGCAGCCCGATGGCAGGGGCTGGACTCCATATCGATCTCGAGGTGGGGCGACGCGGCCGAAGATCTCGCCGACGTGCTGCCCGCAGCATCGCGCCACGAATCCGGACCGGGGGCCGGTACCGACGAGACGGCAGGAGATCAATCGGTGCTCGACGCGCTCTGACCCGCGACCGGGTCAGGCGAGCCCCTCGACCCGGAGCCCCAGCCACTCGCCGAGCGAGCGGATCTCGGTGTCGACCGCGTCGGCTGTCTCGAGGTCGAACGGTGCGTCTTCGTGGATAGCCGCCACCCGCAGCACCCCCGCCTTGCGGTCGGCCGCAGCATCCAGCTTGCCGATCAGGCTGTCCCCGCGGAGGATCGGCAGAGCGAAGTACCCCCAGCGCCGCTGTGCGGCGGGCTTGTACATCTCGACGATGTACTCGAAGCCGAAGAGGTCCTGCGCTCGCACCCGATCGAAGACGAGCCGGTCGAACGGTGAGAGCAGCGCTGTTCGCCCCTCGAACGCCTCCAGCGCCTGAAGGGCCTCGGGGTCGACACGCCACGTGCCCGGGACTCCCTCGACCTCTGCCCGCTCCCCCACCACGCCCACATCGATCGGCTCGACCGGCTGGGCCGCTGCCTTCTCGCGAGCGATCCCCTGCGACCGGAGCCGCTCGCGCGCCCGCAGGAGTTCGGCCTCGGCCACGGTGTAGCGGGGGTCCACCGCCGGATAGACCCGGTCGGCCAGATCCCACACCCGATCGCGCCCACGGCGGCCTGCGATCGCCAGCTCTCCCCTGCGCGCGAGGAACTCCAGCATCTGCGTGACGTTGCGGTTGTTGGTCCAGCCCGTCGACGACCACGGCACCAGACTGCTGTCAGGAATCTCGCGCGCGGTGAGGGGCCCCTCGGCCCCGATGCGCTCCAGGATGTCGCGCCGGAAGCGATCGTTCGCATCGAGCCAGTGACGGTGTTTGCGCCACTCAGGAGGCGGCCACGCCCGCATCGACGGCAGCAGCAATGGCAGCGCGCTCATGGGGCGGTAGAAGCCGTCGAGCTCGAAGACGGTTCGGTCGATCTCGACCGCGCTCTTGAGCTGGCCCGGCTCGTACGCCCAGCCGATACGGCTCCAGAGGATGTGGTCGGCGCTCGGCATGATCGCCGCGGTGGGATCGATGTTGACGATCGTGAGTTCTTCGAGCACTTCGACGACGTCGCCCGGGCGATCAGCGCACAGGCGCTGTGACGCGATCGCGATGCGACGCGCCTCTTGCCTCGTCAGCCGGAGCACCATGCTCAGACGCTACCCCGGGCTGCCGACGCCGGTCCGACGTCAGAACGAGCCGCCCATCTTCTCGAGCCGGGCGATCCGGTCGGGAATCGGCGGGTGGGTCGAGAACATGCGCTCCAGAGCGTTCGGGCGCAGCGGATCGGCGATCCAGAGGTGAGCCATCGAGGTGTTGGCTCGCTGCAGCGGCTTGCCGAACTCGCCGAGCTTGGCCAGCGCCGACGACAACCCCTCGGGGTCGCGCGTCGTCATCGCGCTCGTCGCGTCGGCCAGATACTCCCGCTGTCGCGAGATCGCGGCCTGCACGGCACCGGCGAGAAGGGGCGCCACGAGGGCGGCGACGACTCCGAAGATCATCAGGAACAGCTGCGCCTGCCCGTTGCCGCTGTTCCGCCCCCGGCCACCGAAGAACGCGATGCGCAGCATGAGGTCGGCGAGGATCCCCACCGCCACGACGAGGCCGAAGACGATCAGTGAGACGCGGATGTCGTAGTTGCGGATGTGCCCGAGCTCGTGGCCGAGCACGCCCTCCAGCTCGCGATCGGTCATCAGCTCGAAGAGCCCCGTCGTGACGGTGATCGCCGCTTCCTCCGGCTTGCGGCCCGTGGCGAACGCGTTCGGTGCAGGGTCGTCCACGACGTAGAGCTTCGGCATCGGCGTGCCGGTGGTGATGCAGAGGTTCTCGACGAGGCGGTAGTACCGCGGGGCGTCGGCTTTGCTCACCTCCATCGCGCCGGACAGCGCGATGGCCTCGCGCGCGGCGAAGAAGTACTGGAAGGTCGCGTACCCCGCCGCGAAGATGAGGATGAAGGCGGTGATCCACCAGTTGTTGCCCGCGAGCCATCCGGCGAGCACTCCGATCGCTCCAAGGAGCACGACGAACGCGATCAGGATGAACCACGTGTTGCGCTTGTTGCGCGCTATGGCGCTGTACATCTCACGACCTCGCTCGTCAGGTCTCGATACGCTCGCAGGCCAGCTACGTGCCGGACGCCGTCACCCGGCCGGTTGTCCGAGAGCGAGCCCCAGCGAGCGTGTCGAGACGCGCTCGCCGCGATCCATCGCGACTCAAAACTGGACGCGCGGCGGCTCGCTGATGGCGGCCCCGTCCACGACCTCGAAGAACTCGCGCTCGTGGAATCCGAGATTGCGTGCGAACAGGTTGTTCGGGAACACCTTGATCTTCGTGTTCAGCTCGCGCACCCCGCCGTTGTAGAAGCGTCGCGAGGCCTGGATCTTGTCTTCGGTGTCGACGATCGACTGCTGGAGCTGGAGGAAGTTCTGACTCGCCTGGAGCTGCGGATAGGCCTCGGCTACGGCGAAGAGCGACTTGAGCGCCTGCTGCATGTGACCCTCGGCCACGCCCGCGTCTGCGGGGCTGCCGGCCGTCAGAGTCTCGGCGCGTGCGCGCGTGACGTTCTCGAACACCGCTTTCTCGTGCGCCGCATAGCCTTTGACCGCCTCGATCAGGTTCGGGAGCAGGTCAGCTCGTCGCTTGAGCTGAACGGTGATGTCGCTCCACGCCTCGTCGACGCGGACGTTCAGCTGTACGAGCGAGTTGTACGTCGCCCACAGATAAATCCCGACGATGACGAGGAGCGCCACAACGATCAGAACCGGGATCAGCCATTCCCACATTTGTCTGGACTCCGTTCAAGTTATGTACTCATCCTAGCCACGGGGGCGGGATCGACCAGGGTGAAGGGATGACTCCCAGCCGTTACTCACCGAGGACGCGCTCGAGGTAGCGATTCTGGAATGAGCGGTCCGGGTCGAGCCGGTCGCGGAGAGCGGTGAAGTCGTCGAACCTCGGATAGCGCTGGCGGAGTGTCGCAGCATCCAGGGTGTGCATCTTGCCCCAGTGCGGCCGGCCCCCGAACGAGAGCATGATCTCTTCGACAGCCTCGAAGTACTCGGTGGGGTCTTCGCGCCAGTACCGGTGGACGGCGATGTACCCCGACGCCCTGCCGTGCGCGGTCGACAGCCAGAGGTCGTCGGCCGCGGCGAAACGCACCTCGACGGGGAAGGAGATGCGCCAGCCGCGCGCATCGATGAGGGCGCGCATCGCCTCGAACGCGGGTCGGACGTTCTCGGCGGGAAGCGCGTACTCCATCTCGCGGAAACGCACGGTGCGGCTCTGGGTGAGCACGCGTGTCGAGACCTCGGAGTACTCACGGTCGCCCGTGAGCCTGACCGCGAGGCGCGAGAACGGCGGGACGATGCCGGGAGCGGCCGTGCCGGCGGCGCACACGACGCGGTACACGCCGTTCGAGAGCAGCGACTCGTCGATCCATCTGCCGACGCGCGGAAGAGGCTCGCGCGGAGTGCTGGCGGGCAGGCGGGTGTTCGTCTTGGTGAGTGCGACGTCGGTGTGCGGGAACCAGTAGAACTCGAAGTGATCGGATGCCGCGACCCGGGCATCGAGCGTCGCCAGCACCTCGTCGAGCGGTTCGGGGTGCTCCACCGCGCGCAGCACGAACTGCGCAACGCACTGGATCGTGACCTCGACGAGGATGCCGAGGGCTCCGAGGCCGAGGGCGAGCGCCGGAAGCAGGTCAGCGTTCTCCTCGTCGCCGACGGTCAGGAGCTCGCCGGATGCGGTAACCACCGTCACGCCGACGATCTGGGTCGCGATGCCGCCGAACGCCGCGCCGGTGCCGTGCGTGCCCGTCGAGATCGCCCCCGCGATCGACTGGCGATCGATGTCGCCGAGATTCTGCATCGCGAGGCCGTACGGCGCGAGGAGGGCGGGGATCTGGTGCAGACGCGTGCCCGCCAGGAGCCGCACACGGCTGCGCGCCAGGTCGACATCGACCAGTCCCGCGAGATCGTCGAGCTCGAGGAGCACCCCAGGGGCGACCGCGATGCCCGTGAAGCTGTGTCCGGCACCGACGGCCTTGATGCGCATGCCGCGGCGTGCAGCAGCCTCGACGGCGCGCTGCACGGCCGCGACGCTCGCGGGGTACTCGACCCGCTGCGGGCGCACGGATTCGGAGCGGCCCCAGTTCTGCCACTTTCCCCCCGGACGCGTCACAGGAACGCCTTGCCTTCACCCCGGTACGTGGGGGCCGCACCCACGACTCGATCACCGTCGACGAGCTGGTACGTGTCGACACGCTCGGCGAGCTCGCCGCTCTTCGAGTGGCGGAACCACACCCTGTCGCCCACCTTCAGCCCCCGCGCCGACGCGCCCTGCAGCGGAGTCTGCACCTCTCCGGCGCCCTCGCGCCCGAGGGTCTTCAAGCCCGGCGGCCAGACCGGAAGAGGCTGGCGCGACGCGACAGGAGGCCCGGAGGCGATCCAGCCGCCGCCGAGCACCGTGGCGATGTCGTCGGTGGGCTTGCGCACGACCTCCAGCGCGAAGGCGGCCGCCGGGGCGAGGTCGAAAGCCCGGTAGCCGTCGAACAGGTGCCCGGCGAGCAGCCCGCTGCCGGCCGTGATCTCGGTGACCGCCTGATCGGATGCCGTCAGCTCGAGCGAACCGGTTCCGCCGCCGTTGACGAACTCGAGGGGCGCGATGTCGCGGAGCGCCGCGACGATGGCCGCGCGGCGAGCGAGGAGCTCGAGACCGGAGCGCCGCTGCATCCAGCGCACCATCCCGTCTCCCGAGCCGGTCGCGTCGCCCTGCCCGGCGATCTGCGCTTCGTACATCATGAGGCCCACGAGTCGGAAGCCCGGTCGCGCGGCGATGCCGCGCGCGAGGGCGGCGACCTCGGCGGGATCGTGCACCGGCGACCGGCGCACACCGATGTGGCCGAGACCGGGGGCGCGCCACGATGCGTCGGCGTCGATCGCCAGCCGGATCACTTCGCGGCGGGCGGGTGCCACCACGGCGTCGACGATGTCGAGCTGAGCGAGGTCGTCGACCATCAGCGTGATGCGCTGGGCCGCGACCGCGTCACCCGCGAGCCGCGCGATCGCGGCGCGATCCACGCTCGGGTAACCGAGTACGACGTCTTCGTGCGTCTGGGCGAGCCACAGCGCCTCCGGCAGCGTGAAGGCCAGGATTCCGCTGTAGCCCGGCAGTGCGAGCGTCGCGTCTATGATCTCTCGCGCCCGGACGGACTTGCTGGCGACGCGGATGGGGACGCCGCTCGCTCGTACGGACATGTCGAGGGCGTTGTAGCGCAGTGCCGGCAGGTTGATCGCGGCGACCGGACCCGACAGGTGGGCGACCGCGGCGGTCATGTCGTGCCAGTACGCGAGGGGGTCGGTCCACGGTGTCGTGGCTGGCGTCGCCGAAGCGCGGAGAAGATCGAGGCTCATCGTTGCCCCGGTGCATGTGCACACATGGACCTCAGCCTACGACGGCTGACCGCCAGCGATGGTGGAGGACTCAGGAGTTGCACCTGCGAGGCGCCTAAATTGCGCGTCCCCCGTACCGCCACATCTTATGCGTCGTCGAATCGATGACGCCACCTCAAGGATGCCGCATCCGGCAGGGGGTCCGCCGAACCGCCCCTTTTCTACCCACCCACCCCCTGCGTAGCGCTCGCAAGGGGCCGGTTGGGCGGGATAGGGGCGGGTGGGCGTGGGAAGCGTGATCATGCAGGGGCAGTACCCCCGGTGGGATTCGAACCCACACTCGGGCGATTTTAAGTCGCCTGCCTCTGCCGGTTGGGCTACGGGGGCGAGCTCCGCCGGGCGCGCCGGGGGCTCCGCCCTCAGACTAGCCGCGACCGAGGCTCAGCCCGCGGCGACCTTCGCGGGCGCAGGTGCGGCCGAAGGCGCCGGCGCATCGGCCTTCGGCGCGGCGGCCTCGACCGGTTGTGCCGGCCGGGGCCGAGCGGCGAACTCCTCGAAGACGTAGCGCGGGTTCTGGACCGCCTCGAGGTTCACCAGGTCGCGACCGAGCCAGAAGTTGTTCCACCAGCCCCAGATGACGCGCCACTTGCGCTCCCACGAGGGCATCGCCAGACCGTGGTAGCCGCGGTGCGCGAACCAGGCGATCAGTCCCTTGAGCGCGAGGTTGCCGGACTGGAAGACACCGTTGTAGAGACCGAGACCCGCGACCGCGCCCATGTTCTTGTGGAAGTAGTCGCGGGGTACCTCGCCACGGAGCACCGCGATGAGGTTCTTCGCGAGGAGCTTCGCCTGGCGCACCGCATGCTGCGCATTCGGGACGCAGTAGCCGCCGACTCCGCCACCTGACAGGTCGGGCACCGCCGAGACGTCGCCGGCAGCCCATGCGCCCTCGACGAACTCTTCGGCAGTGCCGACGCGCAGGTCGGCGCGCGTGCGGATGCGGCCGCGCTCTTCGACAGGAAGGTCACCACCACGTACGACCGTCGGGTTGGCCATGACGCCAGCCGTCCAGATGATGAGATCGGTCGGGATGACCTCGCCGGTCGACAGCTCGACGTTGCCGTCCACCGCACCGGTGAGCTGCGTGTCGAGGTGCACGAAGGCGCCACGCTTGGCGAGATCCTTCAGCACCCACTCGCTCGTCTTCAGCGACACCTCGGGCATGATCCGGCCCATGGCCTCGACGAGGTGGAAGTGGGTGTCGTCGAACGTGATCTGCGGGTAGCTCTTGACCAGCGACGACGCGAGGGAACGCAGCTCGGCGAACACCTCGATGCCGGCGAATCCGCCGCCGACGACGACGACGGTGAGGAGGCGATCGCGGTCAGGACCCGGAGGGAGGGTCGAGGCCTTGTCGAAGTTCGACATGAGGCGGTCGCGGATGGCAACGGCCTCTTCGATCGTCTTGAGGCCGATCGCGTTGTCAGCGATGCCCGGGATCGGGAAGGTACGCGACACAGCGCCCGCGGTGACGACGATCTGGTCGTACTGGAGCTCGTACGGCTCGCCCGCGATCGGTGTGATGGTGGCGGTCTTGTCTGCGTGACGGATGCCGGTGACCTTCGCCGCGACGACCGTCGTCTTCTTCAGGTGACGGCGAAGAGCGACGACGGAGTGCCGCGCCTCGATGGAGCCGGCCGCGACCTCGGGAAGGAACGGCTGGTAGGTCATGTAGGGAAGCGGGTCGACGATCGTGACCTCGGCCTCACCCTTGCGGAGGAGCTTCTCGAGCTTCCATGCGGTGTAGAAACCCGCGTAACCGCCACCCACGATCAGGATCCGGGGTGCGGAGGTGACGGAGCTTGGGACGTTGCTTGTCACGATGGGGAGATCTCCTTGCGGGTCATGGGCTCGGCCCGCGGGGAGCGCGGGCCGATCTGACGCGTCGGACAGCAGCAGTGACGCCGAGCGCCACCAGTATAGCGGTGAGGGTCACCCCGAAGAGCGGCAGCGACCCGTACAGCAACGTCTCGGTCGAGGGCGTGAGAGCCGAGCCCGGGCGCGTCACCGAATCGGCGTTCGGGAGCGGCGCGACCGTCACCGGCCCGACGGTCGGTTCGGGTGCGGGCTGCACCTCCGCCCGGCGGTAGAGCCGGATCCAGTCGCGCAGGCTGCCCATCGGATTGGTCGCCACGGCCGGGATGCTCGCGTTCACGGCGGTCGCAGCATCCACGAGTCCGTACCCGTAGAGCGGGTCGGGTACCGCCGTCGCGCCTGTGGCGGGCTTGGCCGTGCGGATGATCTGGTTGATGACGCTGTTGGCGTCCATCTCGGGATGCGCGGACCGCACCAGTGCGGCGATCCCCGCAACGATCGGGGCGGCGCCGCTGGTGCCGTTCCACTGCACCAGCTTGCCGTCGGCAGATACGCCGATGAGGCTTTCGCTGGGCGCGGAGACGCCGATCGTGATGCCCTGCGTGGACGCCTCGACGCTCGCCTTGCCCTGACGATCCACGCCCGCGACGGTCAGCACACCCGGGATCGTCGCCGGGGCACCGACGCGGTTGGTGCCGCTCCCGCGGTTTCCCGCCGCGGCGATGACGACGACATCGTGATCGTAGGCGTACAGGAACGCGCTGTCCCAGCTCGGATCCCAGTCGGGCGTGTTCGTGGTGAGCGAGAGATTGATCACTTTCGCCCCGTGATCCACCGCCCAGCGCATCGCGTCGGCGATCTGCGACGTGAACGGCACCTTCGCCGCCGTCCCGAACCCGACCGAGATCGACAGCAGTTCGGCCTCGGGGGCGACACCGATCATCCCCGCATCCGGCCCCGTGCCGCGCCCGGCCGCGAGCGAGGCGACCCAGCTGCCGTGATTCGCGTCGACCGCACCCACGGGGGTCCGTCCGTCCGCAGAACCGGTGCCCGAGACGTCGGTCCCGCCGACGACGGCGCCGTCGAACTCGACAGGGCCCCTCCCGATTCCGGTGTCGATGATCGCGATCCGCACACCGGCGCCTTTGCTGGTCGCCCACGCGCTGCGGACGCCGTAGGCGTCGAGCCAGTACTCGGCCTCGCGGACCGGATCATCCGTCGTGCGGACGGCGGTCGTGGATGCCGGGGCCGCCGCCCCACCGGTCGGTGGCGCCGCGGTCGCACCGGTCAGGAGCGCCGCAACGACTCCGATGGCGACGAGCGCAGCGCCCGCTCGAGCGGGGTCCCTCGTCATCCCGCCACCCCGGGTTCGACGCAGACGCAGCGCGACGCAGACCAGGTGGAGCGGGCGAGCGCCAGGTCGCCGATCGGGTTGACACCCGGACCCGCGGCGAGTGAGTGTGCGGCGAGCGCATGAAGGCATTTCACCCTCGTGGGCATGCCTCCCGCCGAGATGCCCTCGATCTCGGCGACCTCGCCGAACAGGGCACGGTCGCGAAGATACGACTCGTGGGCACGGGCGTACGCCTCGGCGATCTCAGGGTCCTCCGCGAGCTGGTCCGACAGCTCCTTCATGATGTGGTCGGCTTCGAGCACCGACATCGCCGAGGTCGCCGCAGGATGCGTCAGGTAGTAGAAGGTCGGAAACGGCGTCCCGTCGGGCAGGCGAGGAACCGTCGCCACGACCGTCGGATTTCCGCACACGCATCGCGACGCCACGCCGACCACCCCCCGCG
This sequence comes from Microbacterium rhizomatis, assembly GCF_008710745.1. Lineage (GTDB taxonomy): Bacteria > Actinomycetota > Actinomycetes > Actinomycetales > Microbacteriaceae > Microbacterium > Microbacterium rhizomatis. The sequence goes on along the minus strand of NZ_VYSA01000005.1, from coordinate 216,792 downwards.
CGGGCCGCCCGAGCTGTGCACGCAGCACGGCGAGGTCGGCGTCAGTCACGGGCGCGAACGGCGGAGTGGTCACTCCGCCAGGCTACCGGCGACGGCTGGACCCCATCTGGACGCGCGACACGAACGACGCGCTCGCAGATCGGCGGTCACCCCGACGGGGCGGGCGAGGGATCGAGGATGCCGATGGTCGGCGCCTTCACCGTCTGAGCCACTCCAGCCTCGGTGACCGAGCGCACGAGCTGGGCCATCCAGTCGGTCCGAGTCTGTTCGACCGTGCTGCTGACGGGAGCGGCGTCCTGAGGGACCTGCGACGCGGCGAGGTCATTGTCGACCAGGTAGACGACTTCGCCCGGCTTCACGTAATAGAGGCGCTCCCGTGCCTGGGTCGTGATGTACGCCGGATCCTTCCAGCGGTCGCGCTGCAATTGCAGCGCGGCGATATCTGCCTGGCTGACCTCGACCGCCTGCGTCAGCGCCGTGATCTGCTGGCGCTGGTCGAGGTAGGTGCCGATCGTCGGGACCAGGACGAAGGCGGCGAGGACCACCAGGCCCATCATGATCGCCATGAAGCCCGACAGGCGGATGCCGCCGAGCCAGCCTCGCACGTCGACGGGACGACGGGGAGGTCGCCGAGAAGGTGACGGGGATGGTGCGCGCTGCGCACGCTGAGGGGGAGCCGTCTTCCTCGCCACGGCTCCCCCTCTTCGTCGTCCTGCTAAGCCTTGAACCTCGGGAACGCCCCGCGACCTGCGAAGACCGCAGCGTCGCCGAGCTCCTCCTCGATGCGCAGAAGCTGATTGTATTTCGCGACGCGCTCGCTGCGGGCAGGCGCACCGGTCTTGATCTGACCCGCGTTCACCGCGACCGCCAGATCGGCGATCGTGGTGTCTTCGGTCTCGCCCGAACGGTGCGAGAGCATCGACCGGTAGCCGTTCTGGGTGGCGAGCGAGATCGCGTCGAGGGTCTCGGACAGGGTGCCGATCTGGTTGACCTTGACGAGCAGGGCGTTGGCGACGCCGAGGTCGATGCCGCGCTGCAGGCGGGTGGGGTTGGTCACGAACAGGTCGTCCCCGACGAGCTGCACCTTCGTGCCGAGGGCGTCGGTGAGCGCTTTCCATGCGTCCCAGTCGTCCTCCGCCAGCGCATCCTCGATCGTGACGATCGGGTAGTTGGCGACGAGGTCGGCGAAGTAGTCGGTCAGCTGATCGGCTGACCACGACTTGCCCTCGACGGTGTACACGCCGTTGTCGAAGAACTCGGTGGCCGCGACGTCGAGCCCCACGGCGATCTCCGAACCGGGGGTGAAGCCCGCCTTCTCGATGGCCTTCATCAGGAAGTCGAGACCCTCACGGTTGCTGGGCAGGTCCGGCGCGAACCCGCCCTCGTCGCCCAGGCCCGTCGCGAAGCCCGCGCTCTTCAGCTCGCCCTTCAGGACGTGGTAGACCTCGGTGCCCCAGCGGAGCGACTCCGAGAAGGTCTCGGCGCCGATCGGCGCCAGGAAGTACTCCTGGAAGTCGATGCCGTTGTCGGCGTGCGATCCGCCGTTGATGACGTTGAAGAGCGGCACGGGCAGCACGTGCGCGTTCGGGCCGCCGAGGTAGCGGAAGAGGGGAAGATCGGCGCTGTCGGCAGCGGCCTTCGCGACAGCGAGGCTCACCCCCAGGATGGCGTTCGCGCCGACGCGCTTCTTGTTCTCGGTGCCGTCGACCTCGATGAGGATCTCGTCCACGATGCGCTGCTCGCTCGCCTCGACGCCCTCGAGGGCGGGGCCGAGCTCGTCGACGACGGCGTCGACGGCCTTCAGGACGCCCTTTCCGCCGTAGCGGGTCTTGTCGCCGTCGCGCAGCTCGTAGGCCTCGAAGGCACCGGTGGATGCGCCGGAGGGGACGGCGGCCCGCTGCACGATTCCATCGTCCAGGAGCACCTCCACTTCGACGGTCGGGTTTCCACGCGAATCCAAGATCTCGCGCGCGTTGACAGCCTCGATAAGTGCCACAGGGGACTCCTTGTGTGGTGGAGGGTGGATCGGGAGCGTCGTCGGTCCGCCGTCAGTCTATCGACGCGGATGCCTCGTCACAGGGCGGGCGGATGCTGCGGCCGCGACAGCGTTCAACGACCGCCCGCGGTGGCGGCAGCATCCGTGACGATCGCGATCGCGACGCCGTCCCAGCCTTTGAGGTCGAGGGTCTGGAGGGCCGTCGCATCGAACCGCGGATCGCGTGCGAGCATCTCGAGCCCGCGCTGGGTGCCGATGACGTGGGACGCGGTCGTCGCGGGGTTGGCGACCTCTCCCCCTCGACCGATGTTGTCGACGACGACGACGGTGCCCGGCCGGCCCAGGCGCGCCGCCCAGTCGAGGTAGACGGTGTTCGATTCCTTGTCGGCATCGATGAACACCAGATCGAACGGCGCGATCGCTCCATCGCGGATCGGCTGTTCCAGGGTGGGGAGCACATGCTCTCCGCGGCCGATCCGGATCTCGACCTTCGCTCCGACCCCGGCGTTGTCGACGTTCTGCCGGGCGATCGCGGCGATCGCCGGCTCGGCCTCGATCGTCACGACGTGCCCGTCGTCGGGGATGCCGCGCGCCAGCCAGATCGTCGAGTAGGCGCCGAGCGTCCCGATCTCCAGCACCCTGCGAGCCCCCGAGATGCGTGCAAGGAGATTCAGGAGCTTGCCCGACACCGGCGAGACCTCGATCGCCGGGAGCCCGGCGGCGTTCTGCGCGTGCACGGCCGCGTCGAGGGCATCGTCGTGGCCGACCAGGGTGTCGGTGAGGTATGCGTCGACGCGACGCCAGGCGTCAGGATGAGGGTCGGTCATATCCCCAGCAAACCGGCCGGCCCGCTCCGCGTCAATGCGTCCCGCCTCGTCGCGCGGCACCGCTCAGCGAGGTCGCCGCTCGATCGCCGCAGCGACGGCGGGGAGCAGTGCTTCCGCCGTCCGCCGGTAACCCAGGGCACTCGGGTGGAAGCGGTCGAGGCTGAACATCTCGTCGGGATGGGAGATGAACACGGCACCGACGGCACGGCGGAGGTCGACCGGGTGAGCGCCGGCGCGCAGGGCCGCCTCGGCCTGCGCCGCGGCGAGCTGCCGCGAGAGGCGGGCGCCGAGCGATCGCAGCGGCTGGGGCACAGGGCGCAGTGCGCCCAGATCGGGGCACGTCCCCACCACGACGGCCGCGCTGCGCTTCTGCAGACGGCCGATCGCGCGTTCGAGGTGTGCGATCGAGGTCGATACCGGGATCCGGTGCGTGATGTCGTTGCCGCCCACCACGATCACGGCGACATCGGGGCGGTAGTCGGCGGGAAGGGCATCGAGCTGCGCGCCGAGCATCGAGGTCTCCGACCCGACGACGGCCGCCGTGCGCAGACGCACCGGCCGATGCGTGCGCTTTGCGAGGCCCTTCGCGAGACGGCCACCCAACGTGTCTTTGCGACGATCGGCCCCGAGGCCCGCCGCGATCGAGTCACCGACCATGAGCAGCTCGATGGGCTCGCCCTCGTGCGTGCGGCTCCACACCCTGTCGGCAAACGGCGCCTGCTCGCCCAGCGGTTTGCCGATGCGCCGTCGGGCTATCGCGGCCTGGCGCCGCAGGATCGATCCCGCGGCCAGCGCAGCGATCCCGACGGCGGCAGCCGCTGCTGCACCGCCCACGGTGAAGCGGACGGCGACGCTCGAGCGGGACATGGCTCGATTGCATCGCTCCGGGGTGAACATCGCACGACGAACCGGTGACGGATGCGTTCATCTTCCGGCGGTATGGTGCCCGTCGTGACCTCCCCCGCCCTGCAGCGCCGCCTCGGCCTCGGCGACGCCGTCTTCATCGGCCTGGGGTCGATGGTCGGCGCGGGGGTCTTCGCGGTGTGGGGGCCGGCGACTCAAGCGGCCGGTGGGTGGCTCCTGCTCGGGCTCGCGATCGCCGCGCTCGTCGCGTACTGCAATGCCACCGCGTCGGGCCAGCTGGCCGCGGCCCACCCGACGTCGGGGGGCACGTACGCGTACGGGCGTGCCGAGCTCGGCGAGTGGTGGGGCTTTGTCGCCGGCTGGTGCTTCATCATCGGCAAGCTCGCCAGCTGCGCGGCCATGGCCCTGATCTTCGCGGCCTATGCCGCCCCGCCCGGGTGGGAGCGCCCGGTCGGGATCCTGGCCGTTGCCGCACTGGTGGGCGTCAACCTGCTGGGCGTGACCCGCACGGCACAGCTCACCCGCGTGATCGTCGTCGTCGCCCTCGTCGGCCTGGCCCTGGTCGTGGCGGGCGGCATCTCGATCGCAGGCTCTGCCCACCCTGCCGGGCTGGCCATGGGCTCTCCCTACGGCGTCCTGCAATCGGCCGGGCTGCTCTTCTTCGCGTTCGCGGGCTACGCGCGCATCGCGACCATGGGTGAGGAGGTGAAGGATCCGCGCCGCACCATTCCCCGCGCGATCGTGCTCGCGTTCGTCTGCGCCGTGGTGATCTACACGGTCGTGGGGGCCGTCGTGCTCACCACGCTCGGTGCGGCGACGGCGACCTCGGCCGCACCGCTCGCCGACGTCGTCGACGCAGCCGGATGGACATGGGCGCTGCCGATCGTCAGGATCTCAGCGGCGGCCGCATCCCTCGGCGCTCTTCTCGCCCTCATCGCCGGCATCGGACGCACGAGCCTGGCGATGGCGCGCGAGGGCGATCTGCCCCGCTTCCTCTCGGCGGTGCATCCGCGCTCGCACGTCCCGCACCGTGCCGAGCTGGCGACGGGCATCATCGTCATCGCGGCCGTCGCCCTGGTCGATCTCCGCGGCGTGATCGGCTTCTCGTCGTTCGGCGTCCTGCTCTACTACCTCGTCGCGAACCTCGCGGCGTTCCGCCAGGGAGGTGAGGTGCGCCGCTACCCGCGCGTCCTCCAGGTGGCCGGAGCGATCGGATGCCTCGTCCTCGCGTTCTCGCTGCCGTGGCAGAGCGCCGTGGCGGGCGTGGCCGTCGTCCTGGTCGGGATCGTCGTGCGCGCCGCACGCCTTCACTTCACGCGAGCGGCTTGACCTCACTTCACGCGAGCGGCTTGACCTCGAGCTCAGCGCGCGTCGTGTCGGTTCTGACGGCCGCGAACGAGGTGAACCCGTCGGACATCGCCCGCTCGAGGAGCGCCTTCAGGTTCTTGGGGCGCCGCTCCAACCTCACCCGGATACCCTCCGACACGAGCTGGCTCTTCAGCGCCAGCAGGTCGCCGAGAGCGACGTCGGCGTCGTGGATGAGGACGACGGATGCCGCAGCATCCGCCTCGCTCGTCTCGAGCAGGTCGACGAGGCGTTCGAACCCGATCGAGAAGCCGACGGCCGGAACGTCCGTGCCGAGGAACCGCCCGATCATGCCGTCGTACCGGCCGCCGCCGCCGAGTGAATACGGCACCGACGGGTGGGCCAGCTCGAAGATCGTGCCCGTGTAGTACCCCATCCCCCGCACGAGGAACGGGTCGAACACCAGGGGCGGCCCGTCGGGAACCGCGGCGGGCTGCGTCGCGGCGACCGCCTCACCGATCGCGACGAGGTCGGCGATGACGTCGTCGGGCACGCCGTCGGGGAGGGCATTGCGGATCTGGCGCTCGCCGAACGGGAGGTGCTCGAGCGCCTGAGGGCGATTCATGAACGCCTCGAACGCGTCCACCGCAGCCGTCTGAACCCCGCGTTCGCGCAGCTCGCCGACGATTCCGGCCGGGCCGATCTTGTCGAGCTTGTCGATCGTGATGAGCACACCGGGCCGTTCGGCCGCGGCGAAGCCGAACGCGTCGAGCATCGCATCGAGGGCGCGCCGGTCGTTGATCCGCACGGTCGCATTCTCGAGCCCGAGGGCGCCCACGGCGTCGAGCGTGGCGACGATGAGCTCAGCCTCTGCGCGGGTCGAGGCGTCCCCGATGATGTCGATGTCGCACTGCACGAACTGGCGGTAGCGGCCCTTCTGGGGGCGCTCGGCCCGCCAGACGGGCGCGGCCTGGACGGAGCGGAACACGCCGGGCAGCTCGGCGCGGTGACTCGCGTAGAACCTCGCGAGCGGCACGGTGAGGTCGTACCTCAGCCCGAGGTCTGCGAGCGCTGCGGGGTCAGCGGCCGCTTCGCGCACGGCGTCTGCGTCGAGGCCGCGCCGCAGCACGTTGTAGGCGAGCTTCTCGTTGTCGCCGCCGATGCCGGCGTGAAGGCGGTCGTAGTCCTCCATGACGGGCGTCTCGATCTCGTCGAAGCCGTGCGCACGATAGCGATCGCGGATGATGCTCAGCACCCGCTCGCGGCGGGCCTTCTCGGCGGGGAGGAAGTCGCGCATGCCGCGCGGCGGGTTCACGGATGCCACCTGTCCATCCTCTCAGTTCGCTCCGGCCGGCGCGGAACCGGTGTGTGTGCCGACGGTCCGGGTCGCACGAGTACAGGAAGACTCATCAGCGCAGGCCGATTCGCCGCCGAAACGTCCTGCCTCCGAGCGTTCTCCTGCAGCCGTGCGGCGGACTCAGGGTGTCTCTGCGCTGCGGATCTCACCCTCGAGGCCGCGCACGCGCTCGCGCAGGGCGCGCTCGGCGTCCCACCCGTGCGTGCGAGCCGTGGCGACGAGCGCCAGCAGGGCATCGCCCAGCTCGGCCTCTGACGCAGGATCCTGCGGCTTCGCGGATGCGGCAACCCCCACCTGGGCCGCCTTGCCGAGCATCTTCTGCGCGAGCGCGAGCGACGGCATGTGCTCCGACACCCCGTCGAGCACGCTCGTGCGGTCGTGCTTCTCGGCCGCCTTCGCGGCGTTCCACAGCACGAGCACCTGTTCGGGCGTGGTGGCGACGGCATCGCCGAAGACGTGGGGATGCCGGCGCACCATCTTCTCCGTCAGCCCGCGGGCGACGTCGTCGATGTCGAACGGATCCGACTCGTCGCGCGACGCGATCTCGGCGTGGAAGAGCACCTGCCAGAGCAGGTCGCCGAGCTCTTCGCGGAGCTCGGCACGGTCGCCGGTCTCGACCGCGTCGATCAGTTCGGCGCTCTCCTCGACGAGGTAGGGCACGAGCGCACGATGATCGATCTGCTGCGTCCACACGCATCGATCGCGCACCTGCTGCATCGCTCGGGCGGCGCCGCGCAGCGGATCGATGTCCGCGCGCAGCGGATCGATGTCGGTCATGCCCTTCCCTCCTGTGCGGCGCCCGACGTCGTCACGGCGGGTGCCCGATTCTCCAGAGCGCGGTGGTGACGCGCGCGCCACGAGACGAGGACTCCCGCGAGCACGACGGAGGCGACCGAACCGCCGATCACGCCGAGGACCGCCTCATCCCGCACGAGCCGGTCGCCCGCGAAAGCCAGCTCGGACAGCAGCAGCGACACCGTGAAACCGATACCGCCGAGGGCGCCCGCGGCCAGCAGATCACCGAGCGCGATCCTGGTGTTCGCCGCACCGGCGATGACACGCTGGCCGATCCAGCCGGCGCCCGCGATGCCGATGAGCTTGCCCACCGGAAGCGCGATGAGGATGCCCCAGAACGCCGGCGACAGCCCCGACTCCCCCACGGAGGGGATCGGCACGAGGGCCGCGGAGAACGCGAAGACGGGCAGGATCACCCCGTTGATCCAGGGCTCGATCGCATGCCGCACCCGGAGCGCCGGCGACTGGGCCATGGCCAGTCCCAGTGCCACACCGGCGATCGTCGCGTGCACGCCCGACGCCAGGACCAGCACCCAGGTCGCGCCGGCGAGCACCACGAGCAGGGGGATGATGATCGCGCGAGCGCGGGTGTCGAGCATCCTGCTCAGGATCGCGAACGCGATGACGGCGATGACCGCCATCGCGAGGAGGCCGAAGTTCACATCGGTCGCGAAGAGGACCGCGATGAAGATGATGCCGACGATGTCGTCGAGGATGGCGAGGGCGAGAAGGAAGACGCGCACCGCAGGCGGCAGCCCGCGGCCGAAGACCGCGAGCACGCCGAGCGCGAAGGCGATGTCGGTGGCGGTGGGGATCGGCCATCCCGACTCCAGACCGCTGCCTGCCGTGATCGCGAGATAGATCGCGATCGGAACGATCACTCCCCCCGCGGCCGCGATGGCCGGCTGTACGGCTTTGCGAAAGCTGCGCAGCTCGCCGCGGGTGAGTTCGAACTGCAACTCGATCGACACCGAGAAGAAGAAGACCGCGAGCAGGCCGTCAGAGACCCAATGCGCGAGCGAGAGGTCGACTGCCGTGCCCGCGACCCCGACATGCAACTGCATGAAGCCGATGACGTCGGCACCGATCGGCGTGTTCGCCACGACGATGCCCGCGATGGCCGCGATAAGCAGCAGAAGAGCGGGAAATCGGGCCGAGCGCAGCAATGTCATGTGTCCTCCGTCGCGTCTGAGGCGATCGCTTCGGATCGCGCCGCCGACCAGACTTCCCGGCACACCAGGCGCGCACGAGGTTGCGCAGCACCGGATTCGATCCTAGCGACGGGCGCCATCGCGGCGGGTAACACGTCACTTCCGTGAAACACCGCGGCGATACCGTTGAACCATGCGCGAACTCACCCAGACCGAAGCGATCGACCTCGTCGGAAGGTTCGAAGCCGGCCAGGAGATTCCGGAGCAGATGCGCGCCGATGTACGGATGCTGGGCTCGCTGCTCGGTCGTGTGCTGCGGGAGAGCGGCTCTCCCGGCCTGTTCGACGACGTCGAGCGGCTGCGCACCGCGACGATCCAGGCCTACACGGACGAGACTCCCGAAGCGTTCGAGCGAGCCGCGCACATCGCCGACTCGCTCTCGATCCATCGGGCGGACGAGGTCGCACGCGCATTCACGTGCTACTTCCACCTCGTCAATCTCGCGGAGGAGCATCAGCGCGTCCGGGTCCTGCGGGAGCGCGACGGCCGGCCCGACCGCGAGTCGGCGGGCGACTCGGTCGCGGCGGCGTTCGTGCGCCTCGCCGCCGAGGTGGGCGATGACACGGCGCTGAAGAACCTGCGGGCTCTGCGCTTTCATCCCGTCTTCACCGCGCACCCGACCGAAGCGCGCCGCAAGGCCGTCTCGGCCAGCATCCGACGGCTCTCCGTGCTGTTGGAGGAGCACGACGCGTCGCTGCGCTCAGGTGCAGACGAGCGCCGTGCGCAGCGGCGGATGATCGAAGAGATCGACACCCTCTGGCGGACGGCACCCCTCCGCAGCGAGAAGCCCTCGCCGACCGACGAGGTGCGCGCCGTGATGGCGGTCTTCGACGACACCCTCTACACCGCGGTGCCGCACGTGTACCGCCGCGTGGACGATGCGCTCCAGGGACCGGCTGCGGGCGGCCGCGCCCCGATCGTGCAGCCGTTCGTGCGGGTCGGATCATGGGTCGGCGGGGATCGCGACGGCAACCCGTTCGTCACGGCATCCGTCACCCGCAAGGCGGCCGCGATCGCGAGCGAGCACGTGCTGCTGGGGCTCGAGCGAACCGCCAATCGGGTCGGTCGCGGGCTGACGCTGGATGCGTCGACCACTCCCCCGAGCGAGGCGCTGACGGCGCTATGGCAGCGCCTCAGGGCGGCAGACGAAGACGCCGCCACCGAGATCGCCAAGAGGTCGCCGGACGAACCCCACCGGCGCATCCTCCTTCTGCTCGCGCGCAAGATCGCGGCCACACTCGCCCGAAACGCCGACCTCGGGTATGCCGACCCCGAAGACCTTCTGGCCGATCTGCGCATCGTTCAGGACTCGCTGGTGCGAGCCGGGGCCGCTCGTCAGGCCTACGGGCATCTGCAGCAGCTCATCTGGCAGGTCGAGACGTATGGGTTCCACCTCACCGAGCTGGAGGTCCGTCAGCATTCCGCCGTGCACGCGAAGGTGCTGGCCGAACTGGAAGAGCTCGACCGCAATGGCGGAGGGGAACGCAGCGAGCTCGCTGAAGAGGTGCTCGACGTCTTCCGCGCCGTGGGCTTCATCCAGAAGCGCTTCGGCCCGCGCGCAGCGGGTCGCTACATCGTCTCCTTCACGCAATCGGCCGACGACCTCGCGAACGTCCACAGGCTCGCCCGCTACGCCGCCGGCCCCGACGGCGTCCCGCCGGTGCTGGATGTCATCCCGCTGTTCGAGACCTTCGCCGACCTGCAGGCCGGACCGCGGATCCTCGCCGAGATCGTCGAGCACCCCGAGTTCGCCGCGCGCCTGGATGCCACCGGCCGGCGCCTCGAAGTCATGCTCGGGTACTCGGACTCGTCGAAGGACGTGGGGCCTGTTGCCGCGAACCTCGCCCTGTATGAGGCGCAGGCCGCGATCGCCGCCTGGGCGGACCAGAACAAGATCGAGCTCACCCTCTTCCATGGTCGCGGCGGTGCGCTCGGGCGCGGCGGTGGACCCGCCAATTCGGCGATCCTCGCCCAGCCTCCGCACTCCGTGGACGGGCGCTTCAAGCTCACCGAGCAGGGCGAGGTGATCTTCGCCCGATACGGCGATCCCGCCATCGCGATGCGTCACATCGACCAGGTCGCCGCGGCGGTGCTGCTGGCGTCAGCCCCATCGATCGAAGAGCGCAACAGCGACGCCGCGGAGCGGTACGCCGACGTCGCCGCGGCGATGGACACGGCATCCCGCGAACGCTTCTTCTCGCTCGTCAAAGCGCCCGGCTTCGCCTCCTGGTTCGCCCGCGTCACCCCGATGGAAGAGGTGGGCCTGCTCGCGCTCGGGTCGCGCCCCGCGCGACGCGGCCTCTCGGTCGAGTCGCTCGAAGACCTCCGCGCCATCCCCTGGGTGTTCGCGTGGACGCAGGCCCGTATCAATCTCGCGGGCTGGTTCGGGCTCGGGACGGCACTGGATGCTGTCGGCGACCCGGAGCGCCTCACCCGCGCCTACTCGGACTGGCCCCTGTTCCGGACGATGATCGACAACGTCGCGATGAGCCTGGCGAAGGCCGACGCGCGGATCGCGCGACGGTACCTCGACCTCGGCGATCGCGATGACCTCGCCGACCTCGTGATGAATGAGATGGAGCTGACCCGATCCTGGGTCATCCGCGTGACCGGCGGCGGAGAGGTACTCGACAACAAGCCGGTGCTGCAGCGCGCCGTCAAGATGCGCAGCCCCTACGTCGACGCGCTGTCGCTGCTCCAGCTGCGGGCTCTGCGTGCGCTGCGAGACGAGTCCGGCGCGGGCGATCCGGAGCAGCAGCGGCTGCTGCTCCTGTCGGTGAGCGGCGTCGCCGCGGGCCTGCAGAACACCGGGTGAGCTGGGGCGGCCGGTCTTGCTCGAAGGGTCAGTCGAGCGCTCGGTCGTCGGCGTGCCGCGCGAGGCTGCGCCCGTAGCGCTCGGTGAGCTGCACCATGAGGTCGGGCGTCTCGCGGTCGAGGCCGAAGACGTAGCCGGGAAAATCGAGCTCTTTCTGCGCGGCCCAGATCTCGTCGTGCCGATCCGATGAAAGCAGCTGGACGGGGTCGCCGACGGCCACCCAGCCGATCGGGACCACGGTCTCGGGCGCGAGATGGGTCCGCAGGTGCACGACGGCGTTGATGCGGACTTCGCAGCGGTCGCCGATACGTGCGCCGTTGAACACCCGCGTGCCGGTGGCGAGGAAGACTTCGTCGCCGATCGTCGCACCTGACACGCTCGCCATCGGACCCACGAGCGTGTGATCGCCGATGTGCACGGGGTTGGCGGTCGTCGCACGGATGAGTGCATTCTCCATGACGATGACGTTGGAGCCGAGCGTGATCGCGCCGCCCTCGGCCGTGATCACCGCACCGTGCAGCACCTGACAGTCGGCACCGATCATGACGTCGCCGCTGATCACGGCCGTCGGAGCGATCACCGCGCCGGGATGAATGCGGGGCTGCGCCCCGAGGTGCTCGAACCGCATGGATCCTCCTCGATCACCCACAGCGTACTGCGCGGCCTCGGATGCGCCGGGCACGTCCGCCAGAACGCCCCCGCCCACCCCGTGCCCGCCACCTGGCGGACATGAGCAGCGCGGGCGGCGCCCGGGCTGCGACAGGGCTCAGACCTCGGGTACGGCGACCACGGGAGCCGGCGGCGGCGCCGGGAACAGCTGGTCGAGCAGCTGCGACACCCAGGCGATGAGCGCGGCGTCCTCCACAGCATCCCCTCCCTGCGTCGGAAGCGGCAGGACGAGCGCGTCTCCGCCGGCGAGGAGCTTCGCCTTCGGATACAGGCGCTGCAGGCGCACGCGCAGCGAGTCGGGAAGATGCGCGGGTGCGATCCGGAGGTTCGGACCCATCGCGACGACGTCGGCCAGCCCCGCGACGGCGGCGCGGCGGCGCAGCCGCGCGACGGCGAGCAGACCCTCGACCTCTCGCGGCGGCTCGCCGTAGCGGTCGCGCAGCTCGTCGGTCACGAGGTCGATCGCGTCGTCCTTCGCGGTGGCGGATGCCGCGGCCGAGAGTTTCTGGTAAGCCTCGAGCCGCAGGCGCTCGCTGTCGATGTACTCCTCGGGGATCCGCGCATCGACCGGCAGCTCCAGGCGCAGCTCGGTCTGGGTCTCCACCTCGTCGCCGCGGAAGGCCGAGACGGCCTCGCCGATCATCCGCAGGTACAGGTCGAAGCCGACGCCCGCGATGTGGCCGGCCTGCTCGGCCCCCAGCATGTTGCCGGCCCCACGGATCTCGAGGTCTTTCAGGGCCACCTGCATGCCGCTGCCGAGGTCGTTGTTGACGGCGATCGTCTCGAGGCGGTCGGCGGCGAGCTCGGAGAGGGGTTTGACCTCGTCGTAGAGGAAGTATGCGTACGCGCGCTCTCGGGCACGGCCCACGCGTCCGCGCAGCTGGTGCAGCTGCGAGAGCCCGTACTTGTCGGCCCGGTCGATGATGATCGTGTTCGCGTTGGAGATGTCGAGACCCGTCTCGATGATCGTCGTCGACACGAGCACGTCGGCGCGGCGCTCCCAGAAGTCGTCGACGACGTTCTCGAGCGCATGCTCGCCCATCTGGCCGTGCGCGACGGCGATGCGCGCCTCGGGCACGAGCTCGGCGAGCTCTGCCGCGACGCGCTGGATCGACTGGACGCGATTGTGCACGTAGAACACCTGCCCCTCGCGCAGCAGCTCACGACGGATCGCCGCGGCCACCTGCTTGTCGTTGCGAGGGCCCACATACGTGAGGATCGGATGCCGGTCTTCGGGCGGGGTCTGCAGCGTCGACATCTCGCGGATGCCCGTGACGGCCATCTCGAGGGTGCGCGGGATGGGCGTCGCACTCATCGCGAGGATGTCGACATTGGTCTTGAGCTTCTTCAGCGCGTCTTTGTGCTCGACGCCGAACCGCTGCTCCTCGTCGATGATCAGAAGACCGAGGTCTTTGAAGATGACCTTCTCGGTGAGGATGCGGTGCGTTCCGATCACCATGTCGACGGTGCCGTCGGTGAGGCCGGCGAGCGTCGCCTTCGCCTCCTTGTCGGTCTGGAAGCGCGAGAGCGACCTGACCTGCACCGGGAACCCGGCGAACCGCTCGGTGAAGGTCTCGACGTGCTGCTTGACCAGAAGGGTGGTGGGTACGAGCATCGCGACCTGCTTGCCGTCCTGGATGGCTTTGAACGCGGCGCGCACAGCGACCTCGGTCTTCCCGAAGCCGACGTCGCCCGACAGCAGCCGGTCCATCGGGATCGGCTTCTCCATGTCGGCCTTGATCTCGTCGATCGTCTGCAGCTGGTCGGGCGTCTCGGCGAACGGGAACGCCTCTTCGAGCTCGCGCTGCCAGGGCGTGTCGGGCCCGAACGCGTGCCCCTTGGCGGCCATCCGCGCGGAGTAGAGCTTCACGAGCTCGACCGCGATGTCGCGCACGGCCCTGCGGGCGCGCCCCTTGGCCTGCGCCCAGTCGCTCCCACCCATCTTCGACAGGGTCGGCGCCTCTCCTCCGACATAGCGTGAGAGCAGGTCGAGCTGGTCGGTCGGCACGAACAGCTTGTCGCCGGGGTACCCGCGCTTCGACGGCGCGTATTCGAGTACCAGGTACTCGCGGATCGTCTTGACCGCGTTCCGGCCGCCGCTGGAGACCTCGCGCTGGGTGAGCTCGACGAACTTGCCGATGCCGTGCGTGGAGTGCACGACGAAGTCGCCGGTCTTCAACTGCAGCGGATCGACTACGTTGCGACGACGGGAGGCGAGCTTCTTGATGACGCGGGAGTCGCCGCCGATCGTGCGGCCGTAGAACTCGGTCTCGGTGAGGACGGCGAGCTTCGCGTCGGCGACCTCGAAGCCGCGCTCGAGCGTCGAGACCACGATGTGGGCCACCCCGGGCTCGGGCGGTGTCAGCACCGAATCGACGACCCGCGCCGCGATACCGCGCTCGGCCAGCACTGCCTGCGCGCGTTCGACCAGACCGACCCCCGAGGCGGCGACGATGACGCTCCACCCCTCGGCCAGGAGCGTGCCGATGTGGGCCGTCGCGCCGTCGACGTTGCCCTGGAAGGACGGCACGCCCATGCCTGGCACACGCACCGCCGCAGAGGCTTGGAGCGCGACGTCGATGTCTGCGTCGAGGAGGCCTTCGGCCGCGGCATCCGCCGCACCGGAATCGAACCCGCTCAGGGTCCACCACACGTCGCCGCGCGCCTCGGCGGCTTCGCGGAGCACCGGGAGGGTGACGAAGTCGCCCGCACCGAGGTCGACCGGCGTCTGCGCACCGGACGTCGCCGCGCTCCATGCCGCCTCGAGGAACTCGCGGTTGGTATCGCTCAGCGTGACGGCCCTCGTGACGGCGCGCTCCGGATCGATGAGGGCTACGGCGGTGCCCTCCGGCAGGTAGTCCACGAGCGTGACCACCCGGTCGACCAGGGCCGGGGTGAGGGATTCCATGCCCTCGACCGGGATGCCCTCCGCCATCTTCTCGAGCATGCCGCGGATGCCGGGGAAGTCGCCTTTGAGCCGTTCGGCGCGTGCGCGCACCGCCTCGGTGAGGAGGAGCTCGCGGCTCGCGTCGAGCAGGACGTTCGCGACTTCTTCGGGAAGCGAGCGCTGATCCGCGACGGAGAACGGCCGGATCTGCTCGACCTCGTCGCCGAAGAACTCGATGCGATACGGGTGGTCGGCGATCGGTGGGAAAACGTCGAGGATGCCGCCCCGCACCGCGAACTCACCCCGTCGCGACACCATGTCGACACGGTGGTAGGCGAGTTCCACGAGCCGCTCGATGACCGCGCCCAGGTCGTGCCCGCGGCCACCGACGGTCAGCGAGACCGGCGCCAGATCGATGAGGCCCGCGGCCAGCGGCTGGAGAGCGGCGCGCACCGATGCCGTGACGACCATCGGGACAGTCCCGTCGGATGCGGCGATCGCGCGCAGAACGGCAAGTCGCTGCCCCACGGTCTCGGGGCTGGGGCTGAGCCGCTCGTGCGGAAGGGTCTCCCACGCCGGGAACTGCATGACCTTCGCCCCCGGAAGGACCGCGGACAGCGCGGGGCCCAGTGCTTCGGCGCGCCGGCCGGTCGGAGCGATGACCAGGAGGACGCCACCACGACCCGCGGCGCGCCGGCGCTCCAGCAGCGCAGCGAGAAGCGGCGCATCCAGCCCGTCGACGAGGGAGAAATCGGCGTCCGCGGCGGCGGCGGACACGGCGTCCTGAAAGGACTCGGCCCGCTCGAGGGCGCGCACGATCCCGGGAACTGTCACCGGAAGAGTCTACGGGCGCCCGCCGACACCCCGCCGCGATCCGCGGTGCGCGAAACGCCCGCATCCCTAGGATGAGAGCGTGAGCGAGCCAGAGCAGCGCCATCCGACCTACGGTCCCCCGCCCGCGGCCGCATTCGACCAGCCGTCGGGCCCCCCGGCTCCGTTGCCCCCCGGAGCGGCAGAGCCGCTCGCACCCGGCCCGGCCCAGCCGCAGGGCTACCCCGCACCACAGGGCTACCCGACCGCGCCACAGGGCTACCCGACCGCGCCACTCCCCCCGGGAGCGCCATACCCGGTCGCCGCTGGCCCGGGCGAGCCGCAGGGCTACCCCGCACCACAGGGCTACCCGACCGCGCCACAGGGCTACCCGACCGCGCCACAGGGCTACCCGACCGCGCCACAGGGCTACCCGACCGCGCCATATGGATACCCGGCGCCCGCAGAACCCCAGGCTTTTGCCGCCCCCTACGCCGCGCCGGCAGCCGGCTCCCTGCCCACTCCCCCGGGGCCGCGCGGTTCGGCACTCGGGGTCGGTGCCCTCATCGCCGCCATCGTCGCTTTCGTTCTCGCGCCGATGCTCGCCGCGATCGCCGGCTACAGCATCGGCGTAGGTGTCGGGCATGAGGTGGCCATGCGGCCGAGCTCCGCCGACTTCGACCTGAGCCTGCTGAGTCCTGTCCGGGGCTGGGTGCTCACGGGCGAGATCGCGTTCTGGGTGGGCACCGTGCTGGGCGTCTGGGCCCTCGTGCAGGGCATCATCGCGCTCGTGAAGAATCGCGGGCGCGGAGCGGCGATCGCTGCGGTGATCATCGCCGTCCTCGGGCCCGTCGCCTTCGGCGTCGCCCTGAACATCGCCGTGGTGGCGGGCATCGGCGCCGGGGCGACGCTCGGCAACTGAGCCCCGGTCCCGCACCGCGCGGCGCCCGCGTCGGATGATTCGCCGAACGTCGGAGGATTTCCCGCCGATCCTCCGACATAGCCTCGATCCTCCGACGGAGAGGATCATCGGACTGCGCGCACGTTCGCCATATGCAGGCCGGCGGCGATCGCGCGCGCGACCATGCGCTCAACGCCGCCCCAATCGTGAACGATCTGTGCATAGGTGAAGCGCATCACCGTGTAGCCACGCAGCCGCAGCTCGGCATCGTGACGCACATCTCGCCCGCGATCGGCCGCCGTCGAGTGGAACACATGTCCGTCGACCTGCACGACGAGGCTTCGGCCGATCAAGAAGTCCACACGACGCCCGGCCAGAGGCGCCTGCTGACGAATCGGCACTCCCCAGGAGCTCAACCTGATGAGGAACATCGACTCGAGTCCGGAGTCCGAAAGGTCCGAGGATTCCTCGGCGAGCCGGGCCGCTGCCTTCGTCCTCCACCTGACGTGCCGCAGCGCATCAAGCGACAGCCGTTCGGTCGAGATCGCCGACTCCCACACCACTCGGGCCGGTTCGGGCGGCAGACAGCCGGCGATGTGCGCGAGCGCGTCCTCGATCGATTCGCTGATGCTGTGGGGGGATGCCGGTGCCACCGGCTTCGTCCAGTGCACGACGTCGCCCTCCGCGATCTCGCCTGGTCGTGCGTGGGGAAGGATGCTGATGTGCCGGGCGGCGTCGACGGAGTCCGGCATCCACCACCCGCGTTCCTGCGCGAGCGTGACGCACGCCACCCTGCCACCCGCCCGCGCGGCCGCCACCGCATCCGCAGACGCGTTGCCTACTGCCAGCCACGTGCGACGGATCGGCTCGACCGCGCCCGCCCGCACCGCTGCACGCACGGCGCGATCGGTCCAGCGCGCTTCCCGAACGACCTGGCGATGCACGATGCCGCCGCGGCCGGCGATCCAGTCTTCGAGTTGCACACCTGGAGAATGCCCCCTCCATGAGGCTCACGCCGTCCGCGCAGCGTGGTCCTGTGCACAACCGACGGGTGACGCCTGCTGGGGAGGAATCTGGTCGGTCGGATGATTCGCCGAAGGTCGGAGGATTTCCCTCCGATCCTCCGACATCGGCTCGATCCTCCGACGAATCAGACGCCGACCAACTCAGGGCCGCGGGGCGTGGTGCTTCTGCTGCGCGGCGACCAGGCCATCGCCGACGAGCTGTTCGACGGCATCGGCCGCGTCCCCCACGAGGATCGGCAGGTTCGCGCGCTCCCCCGCGCCGAACGGGTCGAGCACCCAGTCCGCCGGATCCTGCCGGCCCACCGGCCGGCCGATTCCCACCCGCACGCGGGCGAAGTCCGGGGTGCCGAGTGCTTTGGCGACGTCGCGCACTCCGTTGTGGCCGCCGTTGCCGCCCCCGATCTTCAGCTTGATCGTGTCGAACGGGATGTCGAGCTCGTCGTGCACGATGACGATGTGGTCGGCATCCACGCCATAGAACTTCGCCAACCCGGATACCGGGCCGCCCGACACGTTCATGAACGAGTTCGGCTTCGCCAGGACGAGCTTCGGACCGCCGGGACGGAGCCAGGTCTCGGCCACGCGCGCGTTCGCCTTATGTGCGCGGAAGGTCTCGCCGCGGCGGCGGGCGATCTCGTCGATCACCTGCTGGCCGACATTGTGCCGCGTCGGCTCGTAGCGCGGCCCCGGGTTGCCCAGGCCGACGATGAGCCAGGTGTCCGGCATCCCGACTCCTTCCCTGCTTCGTCTCGGGGACGACGAAGCCCGCCCCCACAATAGGCGAGGACGGGCTCGTCGAACGTCGAACGTCGAACGACTACTCGGCGGCGGCCTCTTCGGATTCCTCCGCCTGCTCGGCGGCGACGGCGGCATCGGCTTCGGCGATCTCGTCGGCCTCGCTGGAAGGCGCGGAGATCGCGATGACGAGCGTGTCGGCGTCCACGACGAGCGAGGCGCCGGCCGGCAGCACGAGCTGCGAGGCCAGGATGTGGGTGCCCTCTTCGAGGCCCTCGATGTCGACCTCGATGCGCTCAGGGATGTTGGTCGCCTCGACCTCGAGCAGAACGGTGTTCGCGTCCTGCGCGACGATCGTGCCGGGGGCCGACTCGCCGGTGATCGTGACGGGCACGTCGACCTGGATCTTCTCGCCCTTCTTCACGACGAGGAGGTCGATGTGCTCGATGATCTGGTGCACCGGGTCCTTCTGGACGTCCTTCACCAGGGTCAGCTCGTGCGAGCCGGCGACGTCGAGCTCGAGCACGGCGTTCGCCTTGCGGATCAGCAGGGCGACCTGGTGACCCGGGAGGGCGACGTGCTTCGGCTCAGCGCCGTGGCCGTAGATGACGGCCGGGATCTTGCCCGCGGCGCGAAGGCGACGGGCGTAGCCCTTGCCGAAGTTCTCACGCAGCTCGGCGTGGACCTTGTTGTCTTCCGACATGATGATTCTCCTTGCGGGCACACGGGCCCAAGATGGGGGTCTGGGTTCGACTCGAACGCGAGCGCGTGAGGAAAGCCGTGAGCCTGCATCACCGCGTCGATCACGGATGCCGCATCCGCCGTTGTGGCGGCACGAGCTATCCCTCGCCGAAGTTCAATCACCGAGCTTACCAGTGATGGCGGCCTGCCCCATGCCGGACGCCCCCGAGCGATGGAGGGCCCGGCTGCATCCCCGCTACGATGAGTACGCACCCCGTCCCGCACCGGAGGATCACTGATGGACAGCAAGCTCGCCTCGGACATCCTGCTCGGCGTCATCGGCCTCATCGCCGCGCTCGGCCTGGTCGGCACCGTGTTCGCGTTCTGGTCGATGGGGCGCGCGGCCTACCGCAAGGACTGACCGACCGCAAGGACGCGGATGCCGGAGACCGCCGCCTCCTGCATGATCCCGATCGCGATCAGGTCGTTGAACCCGACGACCGCGCTGATACGCCAGGCGATGACTCCTGGGGTACGCGCGCGTGCCCCCGTGAGACGGTCGGGAGATTGACGCCCGCGAGCGGCGCGACGTCGTAGATCGTGACACGGCCGGACCGGGAGCGCTTCGCCACATCCCCGGCGTCCGCCGTCGCGGGCGTCGCCCTATGACCGGCCGTCCGCGCACACGGCGGCAACGGCGCCGGCACAGACCTGATCGATCGGCGCGACGACGTCGATCCGGACGCCGCGCTCATCCGCCTGCAGCGGCTCGAGGAGGGCGAGCTGCGAATCGAGCAGCGCGGCCGGCATGAAATGCCCGGTGCGCGCCGCCGCCCGGGCATGGAGCACATCGGGTGCGCCGTCCAGGAAGACGAAGAACGCATCGGGCGCTGCCACGCGGATCCGGTCGCGGTAAGCGCGGGTGAGCGCCGAGCAGGCGATCACGATGCCCGGGGGCGGCGCCGCCGCGAGCGTCGCTCCGACCCGATCGAGCCACGGCCACCGGTCGCCGTCCTCGAGCGGGACGCCGGCCGCCATCTTGGCGATGTTGGCGGCAGGGTGCAGCTCGTCGGCGTCCACGAACGAGAACCCTGAAGCCGCAGCGATGCAGGTGGCCACCGTGGATTTTCCGACCGCCGACACCCCCATCACCACGACGCGGGCGGGGGGCGAGGGCTGCGGGCCGCTCACCGGTCGTGCACCGTTGCGTCGGCGACGCGGTCGCACGGCAGGGTGAACGACTGCTCGAGCATGCGATTCGTGCGATCACCGCCGCTCACAGCTTGAACACCTCACGCGGAATCGCGTCGACGAGGTCCTGCATGATGCGTTGCGCTCTGGCGGGGCGGACGCGCCCTTCCTCGACGAGCCGGGCGAGGAACGCAGCGTCGCTCCGCCGCGCCATGTCGTGACGCGCCGGGATCGACAGGAACGCACGCGTGTCGTCGATGAAGCCGCTCGATCGGTAGAAGCCGGCGGTTTCGACCGTTGCCGCGCGGAAGCGCGCGATCGCATCGGGCGCGTCGATGAACCACCACGGCGCGCCGATGTAGACGCTCGGGTAGAAGCCCGCAAGCGGAGCGATCTCCCTCGAGAACGCGGTCTCATCGATGGTGAAGAGCACGAGGTGGAAATCGCGCACCAGACCGAAGCTCTCCAGGAGGGCGTGCAGGTTGCGCACATACTCCACACGCGTGGGAATATCGCTCCCACTGTCCGGCCCGAACCGCCCGTGGGTCACAGTCGAGTGGTTGCGGTGCACGCCCGCATGAATCGTCATGACCAAGCCGTCCTGCACGCTCATCCGTGCCATCTGCCACAGCATGTGGCCGCGGAACTCCCTCGCGGACCCCGCGTCCAGCTCGCCTCGCAGCGCCCCCTGGAAGAGCCGCTCCGCCGCATCCGCGTCGAGCCGGGTCGTGTACGGCTCGACCACACCGTGATCGGCCGACACCGCACCCCGGGCGATGAAATGAGCGCGACGGGCCTCGAGCGCGCGGAGGTACGAGCCGAAGTCCGCGCGGCCGCCCCCCGCCGCCTCGATCAGCCGGTGCACCCGAGTAGCGAAGCCCAACGACTCGGGGTCGAGGTAGGCATCCGGACGGAAGGTCGGCACCACGCGCCCGGAGACGGCGCCGTCACGTGCGAGCCTCGCGTGATCGTCGAGGTCGTCCAGGGGATCGTCGGTCGTGGCGAGGACGGCGATGCGGAATCGGTCGAAGAGGGCGCGCGGGCGGAATTCCGTGCGCTGCAGTGCCGCGTCGATCCTGTCGTAGACCTCATCGGCGTTCTCCGGACCGAGCTCGTCGACGATCCCGAAGAGATCCTCGAACTCTCGCTCGAGCCAGTAGCCCGAGGCCGTGCCCGCGAAGCGGTGCCAGTGCGCGGCGAGCAGGCGCCACGCCGACCGCGGATCGAAATCGGCGCCCCCCACGCCGAGAGCCTCGAGACAGACCCCGCCGGCATGCAGCAGACGCGTCACATAGTGGTCGTGCGAGAGCAGAAGCGCGGCCGGATCGGTGAAGGGCTCATTGTCGGCCAGCAGACCCGGTGCGACGTGGCCGTGAGGCGAGATGATCGGCTTATCGGCCACGGCGGCATACAGCTCGGCCGCCCGTGCGCGGGTCGCCGGGTCTGCGGGGAAGAGCGCGGTGCGCGACGCCATCGTGGGGTTCATGTCTGCTCAGCTCACGGGCGTTCGGGATCGGAGGGTGCGCCGCGGCGGCGGCTCCGAATCGACTGTACGCAGGGGAGCAGAACGACGGCAACCGGGTGCCCGATGCAACCGGTTCCGAGCCGGTACGCTGGCCAGCGGGCGATCTGCACTCGCGTCCCACCCCCACTTCCCTCTCTGGAGCACACTCACCATGGCGGAAACCAGCACGTCCGGCACCACTCCCACCGCGAACATCGGCGTCGTGGGTCTCGCGGTGATGGGCTCGAACCTCGCCCGCAATCTCGCGAGTCGCGAGGGCAACACCGTTGCGATCTTCAACCGCAGCCACGACAAGACCGAACACCTGGTCGCCGAGCATCCCGAAGCGAACTTCGTGCCGGCGTCCTCGTACGAAGAGTTCGCCGCGTCGCTGCAGAAGCCGCGAGCGGCGATCATCATGGTCAAGGCGGGCGCGGGAACGGATGCGGTCATCAACGCGCTCGTTGACGCGTTCGAGCCGGGCGACATCATCGTCGACGGCGGCAACGCCCTGTTCACCGACACGATCCGCCGCGAGAAGGCGGTGCGAGAGACCGGCATCAACTTCGTCGGCGCCGGCATCTCGGGCGGCGAGGAGGGCGCCCTGCTCGGCCCGTCCATCATGCCCGGCGGCTCGGACGAGTCCTGGGTCACGCTCGGGCCGATCCTGAAGTCGATCGCCGCCGTCGCCGAGGGGGAACCGTGTGTGACCCACATCGGCCACGACGGTGCCGGCCACTTCGTCAAGATGGTGCACAACGGCATCGAGTACGCCGACATGCAGCTGATCGCCGAGGCGTACGACCTCATCCGCCGCGGCACCGGCAAGTCGCCCGCAGAGATCGCCGACGTGTTCGCCGAGTGGAACAAGGGCGAACTCGAGTCCTACCTCATCGAGATCACCGCCGAAGTGCTGCGCCAGGTGGATGCCGCGACCGGCGCGCCGCTCGTCGATGTCATCGTCGACCAGGCCGGCGCCAAGGGCACCGGCGCGTGGACCGTGCAGACCGCGCTCACCCTCGGCGTGCCCGTCTCCGGGATCGCCGAAGCCGTCTTCGCGCGCTCCCTGTCCAGCCACCCAGAGCAGCGCTCGGTGTCGCGCGGGCTTCCCGGCCCCGAGGCCGACGCGCAGGGAGGGTGGACGGTCGATGACCCCGACGCGTTCATCGAGAAGATCCGGCTCGCGCTGTACGCATCGAAGATCGTCGCCTACTCGCAGGGATTCGACGAGATCCGCGCCGGCGCCGCCGAATACGGCTGGACGATCGACCTGGGCGCCGTCTCGAAGATCTGGCGCGGGGGCTGCATCATCCGCGCCCAGTTCCTCAACCGCATCGCCGAGGCATACGACCAGACCCCCGATCTGCCCGTCCTGCTCAGCGCGCCCTACTTCGTCGAGGCATTGCAGCGGGCGCAGCACGCCTGGCGCGATGTCGTGGCCACCTCGGCGCGCGTCGGCATCCCCGCCCCGGCGTTCTCGTCATCCCTCGCGTACTACGACGGGCTGCGCGCCGACCGCCTCCCCGCGGCGCTCGTGCAGGGACAGCGAGACTTCTTCGGAGCGCACACCTACAAGCGCATCGACAAACCCGGCACCTTCCACACGCTGTGGTCGGGCGACCGCACCGAGGTCGAGGCGGAAGACACGCACTGAGCCGGTCAGACCGGACGGATGTTGAAGTTGCGTGAGAAGACGTTCTGCGGGTCCCAGAGGTGCTTGACGGCCGACAAGCGCGACAGGGTCGCCGGCGGGTACATGCGCGCGAGCAGTGTCTGATCGGTTGTCGCGGTGAAGTTGCCGTAAAGCGCGAGTCCGCTCTGTGCGATCCTCGCCCAGCCGGACTCGGCAGCGACGCGCTCGTCGTCGGTCAGGACGCCGGGGATATCGAAAGCGCCCTCCATGACGAACCAGGTCGCCCGGCGGGCCGGGAATGCGGTCGCCTCCTGGGCGACGTCGCCGAACGCCCCGCCGAGCGAGCGCAGGAAGAGCACGGATGCAGGGTGGGCCTCGTGGAACGACACCACGGCCTCGATGAGGTCGTCGTCGAGCGCCGCCGCCAGGATGTTGTCGCCGATGAACCCGGGCACGGGCTGTGAGGGATCGGCCGCGGGCATGTCGAGCAGGATCTCGGGATACGCACGAACGCCGGACTCGAGCACCGTGACCCCGTCGAGCTCGACGAGCGGGGCGAGGACCGCCCGCGCGGCGCCTTCGTCATCGCCGATCCAGAGTGCGCTCAGAGTGGCCCCCGCCGGGGCACTCGGATCCATCGCCGGCACGTCCATGAAGGTGACCGTCAGGTCGCGCGGAGCATTCGCCATGACATCCCTCATCGTTGCGAGGACCGGCCGTGCGTCGCCCGACAGCTGCAGGACGGTCCACACCACCGAACTCAGCTCGTGCGCGCGGAAGTCGAACCGCGTCACAACCCCGAAGTTGCCGCCACCCCCGCGGAGCGCCCAGAACAGCTCGGGCTGCGAGTGCGCGTCGACCTCGACGAGATCGCCCGACGCGGTCACGAGCTGGACCCCGATGAGCTGATCGGCCGCGAGACCCCACGCCCGCACCATCCAGCCGATTCCACCCCCGAGGGTGAGTCCGCCGACACCGACCGACGCCGTATCGCCGGAGCTCAGGCCGAGCCCACGTGTGGCGAGGGTGCGGGCGACCTTCCCCCACGTCGCTCCCCCGCCGACGTGCACGGCGGGAGCGTCGACCTGCACGTCGGCGAGCGTCGACAGATCGACGACGACACCGCCCGGCAGTGCGCCCCACGCACTGTGCCCGCCCCCGCGCACGCCTACGGACAGACCCCCGGCAGCCGCATACCGCACCGCGGCCTGCACATCGCCGACCGTGCGCGCCCGCACGACGAGCTCGGGCCTGCCGATTCCGGAATGATACGCACGCGCGGCATCCCACCCCTCGTCGCCCGGGGCGACCACATCGCCCACCACCGATCCACGCAGATCCCCGACGTTCATGCGCGGCACATTACCGCGCACCGGCGACACCGTGCCGCCTCCCGCCGAGCGAGGGGGGCTATCGTCAAACGCATGGCAGGCAGGCGCATCCTCTACATCGGCGGCACCGGCGCGATCAGTACGTCGTGCGTGGCCCGCTCGCTCGCTCGGGGCGATGAGGTGACCGTGCTCAACCGCGGCACCGGGCGCCGCCCGATCGCAGAGGGAGCCGAGAGCGTGATCGGCGACATCCGCGAGCCGCGGTCCGTCCGCGATGCCCTCGGCGATCGCGAGTTCGACGCCGTCGCAGAGTTCACCGCCTTCACGCCGGAGCACGTCCGCACCGACCTCGATCTCTTCGGCGGGAGAACCGGCCAGTACGTGTTCATCAGCTCTGCCTCGGCCTACCAGAAGCCCCCTCGACGCCTCCCGATCACCGAATCCACGCCGCTCCGCAACCCGTTCTGGCAGTACGCCCGCGACAAGATCGCGTGCGAAGACCTTCTCGTCGCCGCGTACCGGGAGCGGGGCCTGCCGATCACGATCGTGCGCCCGTCGCACACGTACGATCACACGCTGTTCCCGAACAGGGGCGGCTGGACCGACGTCGTGCGGCTGCGCGCGGGGAAGCCCGTCGTGATCCACGGCGACGGCACGAGTCTGTGGACGCTCACCCACAGCGATGACTTCGCGGTGGCCTTCGCGGCACTCCTCGCGAACCCGCTCACCATCGGCGAGGCCTTCACGATCACCGGCGATCACGTACCGACCTGGAATCAGATCTACAGCTGGCTTGCCGAGGCGGCAGGCGCAGCATCCCCGGAGTTCGTGCACATCGCCTCTGAGACGATCGCCCGCATCGATCCCGATCAGGGGCCGAGCCTGCTCGGCGACAAGGCGCACTCGGCCGTGTTCGACAACGCCAAGATCACAGCGCTCGTGCCGGAGTTCCGCACGACCATCACGTTCGACGAAGGCGCGCGGCGCCTGATCGAGCACTACGACAGCCACCCCGACGCGCAGCGGTTCGACCCCGAGGGCGACGCGATGACCGATCGCCTCATCGCCGCTGCGGGTCCGGATGCGGCGGCCGCCCGCTTCGCGGAGCCGGAGGGCTAGAGCCAGCCCCGGCGTTTGAAGATCGTGTAGAGCGTCAGGCTCGTGGCGAGCATGAGCCCGAGCGCCATCGGATAGCCGAACTCCCAGTGCAGCTCGGGCATGTTCTCGAAGTTCATGCCGTAGATCGTGCCCACCAGGGTCGGGGCGAACAGGATCGCGGCCCACCCCGAGACCTTCTTGACCTGGTCGTTCTGCTCGAGACCGAACTCCGTCATTCGCCGCATCTCTTCGTTCTGCGTCTGGGCGACGAGGGTGGAGTGGACCAGGAGCGCGTTCTCGAGGATCGCGCGGAACGAGTCAGCCCGCTGGACGGCGAGCTCGGCGTGATCGAGCACGTCGCGAAGGCCGCGACGCAGCTCGAGCTCGATCGGATGCTCGTCGTCGCCACGCAGCGTCTGGAGCATCGGGACGAGGGGTTTGACCGCGCGCTGGAACTCGATGACCTCACGCGAGAGGCCGAAGATGCGCCGAGAAACATCGGGGTCGCGGTTGAAGAGCTGGTCTTCGATCTCGTCGATGTCGTTCTCGAGCCCGGCGATCACCGGCGCGTACCCGTCGACGACCTCGTCGAGGATCGCGTACAGGATCGCCTGCGGCCCGAGCCGGAGCAGATCCGGCGAGGACTCCATCCGCCTGCGCACCTTGCCGAGATCGGGCGACTCGGCGTGGCGGATCGTCACGACGAAGTCGGGACCGGCGAACACGTGCACCTCGCCGAACTCGACCTCCTCGACGTCGTCGACGTACCTCGCGGGCCGCAGTACCGCGAACAGCGTGTCGCCGTAGCGGTCGAGCTTCGCGCGCTGGTGCCCGAGGAGGGTGTCTTCGACCGCCAGCGGATGCAGCCCGAACTCGGTCGCGATCTCGCGCACTTCGTTCTCGGACGGCCGGTACAGGCCGATCCAGGCCAGCCCATGGCGCTCGCGCATGACCTCGAAGGTGTCGGTCAGGCTCGCCGGATCGGGTGTGCGATGACCGTCCGCGTACACCGCGAGATCGACCAGGGGCATGAGCGACCGCCTTTCGGAGGATGCCGCGGCCGCGGCATCCGCGCTCACTCTAAGTGACGCGGATGACGCGGCCGTACGACACTCGATGCCCGTCGCGGATCGTCAGCGCTCCAGTTCGCTGACGACCCCCTGCTTCAGTCGCAGCCGGCGGTGCGCCATGCGGGCGACGTGGCTGTCGTGGGTGACCACGATGAGGGTGAGTCCCGTCGCGTTCAGCGCGGCGAGCACCGCCATGATCTCGTCGCGCGTGTGCTCGTCGAGGTTGCCGGTGGGCTCGTCGGCCAGCAGTACACGCGGCTTCTTCACGATCGCCCGGGCGATCGCGACGCGCTGCTGCTGCCCGCCGGACAGCTCTGCGGGCCTGTGGTCGTGCCGATCCGCCAGCTGCACCTGCTCGAGCGCCTCGATGGCCCTCGCACGCCGGTCGGCTGCGGGGATGCCCAGCGGCTCGAGCGCCATCTCGACGTTCTCGAGGGCCGTGAGCGTCGGAATGAGGTTGAAACCCTGGAACACGAACCCGATCTCCTTCGCCCGCAGGCGTCCGAGTTCGGCCGACGAGGCGTTCGACAGCTCGGTGCCGCCCAGCGAGATCGTGCCCGCCGTCGGTTTGTCCAGCGCGCCGAGAAGCTGGAGGAGCGTGGACTTGCCGCCTCCGGTCGGCCCCTGGATCGCGACGAAGTCACCCTCGCGCAGCTCCAGGTCGACTCCCGCGAGCGCGTTCACCGCGCGCCCCTTCTGGGTATAGCGTTTCGTGATCCCGGCCAGCCGGTAGATGAGTCCGCCGGCCCCGGGCTCGGCCGACGGCGGGATCGCCGCATCCGTGATGGTGTTCATGTCGTCTCCAGTCGTTGGTTCTCGGATGCTCGGGTCAATTGACCGAGCGGAGGGCTTCTGCGGGACTGAGCCGGGCAGCGCGCCAGCCGCCGAAAGCTCCGGCGACGAGCCCGCCGAGGATCGCGAGTCCGATCGCGGCCACGATGATCCACAGGCTGAGGGGGGCGTGGAGCACCACATCCGCCGCCGCGGACTGGGCGAAGGCGCCGCGACCACCACCGCCGCCGAACCCGCCCGCGCCGCCCGGGCCGCCCGGCCGGCCCGTCGTCGCCGATGCGGTCGAGATCGTGGGCGAGATGATGTTGATCACCCAGATGCCGACCAGCCCGATGATCAGTCCGACGGCTCCCCCGATGACACCCTGCACCATCGATTCGCCCGCGACCTGCCCGACGACGCGTCCGTTCGACCAGCCGATCGCCTTCAGGGTGCCGAACTCACGCGTACGTCGCGAGACGCCCGAGATCGTGAAGAGCACCGCGAGCAGCACCGCCACGGCGAGCACGATGATCGAGAGCCACGTGCCGAGGTTCGAGATGAGCGAGGATGCGCTCGACAGCGAGCTCGAAACGCTGGAGGCGAGCTCGGCCTCGGAGCTGACGGTGGCGTCCGGCAGGGCCGCCTGGAGGGCCGACTGCACGCTGTCGATCGCGCTCGAGGACGACGCCTGCACGTACACCGTCGAGATCACGTCGCCCGCGCCGGAGATCGACTGGGCGACATCCAGCGGAATGTAGACATTTGCGGCCGTGTCGGCGGTGTTGGCCGAGGATGTGACGATCCCCACGACCTCCATCGTGGTTCCGCCGACGTCGATCGTGCTTCCGACGGCAAGGCTGTTGGTCGACGCGTAGGTCGAGTCGACCACCGCGACGTTCTGCCCGTTGTCATCCGTCGTGAGCGCCCGGCCGTCGGACAGCGTCACCGACGCGAGCGGCCCGATCGCGCTGTCACCGGGATCGATACCGAGCACGGTGAACGTGTTGAGGTTGAATCGGCTTCCCCCCGCGCCGTCCGCGCCGCCCTGGGGCGGTGCGCCCTCACCGGGGGCCGCCTGGCCCTGGGTGGGGAGCTCTCCGGAGAACGTGATGTGCGTCAGGCTCAGCGCTCCGGAAGCCGCACCCACGCCGTCCACCCCGGTCACGGTGTCCAGGGTGGACGCGTCGAGCGTCGCCCGCTGGCGCTCCACCATCAGTCGCGACTGGTTCACGGTCGTCGTGCCTCCCGCGCTGGTGCCGCCGTCTCGCGGAACGTCGAACTGCGCCCCACCCCCTTGGCCGGGCGTGGTCGCCGCGCCCGTGACCGTGAGGTCGGTGCCCACGCCGTAGACCGATTCGAGGGTCTGAGCCTGCGCGTCGCGCACGCCGGCGGCGAGCGAGTTCACGATGATCACGAGAGCGATCGCGATGGCGAGCCCGACGGCCACGATCGCCGTCTGCCGCTTGCGTCCGGCGAGTTCGCGCCGGAGATATGTCCAGTACATGTGTCCCCTTTTCGGCGGCAGAGGGCCGACCGTCATCGACACGCTAAGGACGCCTCTCATGTGCCGGTTCTGAGCCACTTATGCACCACATATGCGAGGCCTGGCGGAGCATCCGCCTCTTGGCGCACGCTCTCGAGGGCGGACTCACAGCAAGCCCATAGCCGCTTCCATAGCCGGCACATAGGTGCGGGGTCACAATTGACCCATGACCGCCCCTGCCACAGCCTCAGCCCTTCAGCGCCCAGACGGCACACCCCTGCGGGTGCTGGTGGTCGACGACGAGCAGATGCTGACCGACCTGCTGTCGATGGCGCTGCGCATGGAGGGGTGGGACGTCCGTGCCGCCGCCTCGGGGTTCCAAGCTCTGCAGGCCGCGCGCGATTTCGATCCCGACGCGATGGTGCTCGACATCATGATGCCCGACCTTGACGGCATGGCTGTGCTGCAGCGGTTGCGTCAGTCCGGCAACGACGTCCCCGTGCTCTTCTTGACGGCCAAGGACGCCGTCAGCGACCGGGTGGCCGGCCTCACCGCCGGGGGTGACGATTACGTCACGAAGCCCTTCAGCCTCGAAGAGGTCGTCGCGCGGCTGCGCGGGCTCATGCGCCGTGCCGGCACGGCTCTCGCGAGCGACTCGGAGCCGATCCTGCACGTCGGAGATCTGTCGCTGAACGAAGACAGCCACGAAGTGATCCGCGGCGGGGTGGAGCTCGAACTCACCGCGACGGAGTTCGAGCTGCTCCGCTACCTCATGCGCAATCAGCGCCGTGTGGTCTCGAAGGCCCAGATCCTCGACCGCGTCTGGAACTACGACTTCGGCGGCCGCTCGAGCGTCGTGGAGCTGTACATCTCGTACCTGCGCAAGAAGATCGATCAGGGCAACGAGCCGCTCATCCACACCGTGCGCGGGGTCGGCTACATGATCAAGGCGCCCCAATGACGGTGGCACGGCGACGGTGGCACTGTGCATGGTGACGCCGTGAGGGCGCGACCGTGACGGCAGCCTCCTCGACGGAGGGACCGCCGCGTCGCCGGCAGCGCGTCTGGAGTCTGCAGGCGCGGCTCATGCTCGCCGTCATCGGCGTCGTCTCGCTCATCCTCGTGATCGTCGCGCTCGCCACGAGCGCGATCCTCGGCAACGTGCTGCAGGAGAACCTCGACGCCCGGCTGTCGAATACGACTCTGCAACAGGTCGGGCCGCCGCTCGCGCGGCCGCAGTTCCCGACCTCTGACGACCGGTCGGCCTTCACGGTGCTCCAGCAGGGCCGACAGGCGCCGGGAGTGCTGCTCATCGTCCAATCGCCCACGGGTGTGCTGGACGGCGCCGTCGTGGACAGCCAGAGCGCCGTCGTCGCCCTGACGGACGATCAGGTGCATCAGATCGTCGAAGCCGTCAGCGGGGGCGGCGCGGCCACAGCGTCGGTCGAAGGCCACGGGTCGTACCGGCTCCAGACGTTCACCGCCGGAAACTACATCGGCATCGTGGGCCTCCCCCTCACCGAGGTCAATGCGACGATCGCGCAGATCCTCACAACCGTGCTGGCCGTCACCGCCGGCGGACTGATCGTGCTCGCGCTCGTGATCGCCCTCGTCATCCGCGTGAGCCTGCGACCGCTTCGTGCCGTCGCCGACACCGCGACGCGCGTGGCAGCCGTTCCGATGTCGCAGGGCGCGGTCTCGATCGCCGAACGCGTTCCCGACGACCAGGCAGACGATCGCACCGAGATCGGTCGCGTCGGAGCCGCTCTGAACACACTGCTCGACCATGTCGACGCATCACTCGACGAGCGCCAGCTCAACGAGGAGCGGATGCGGCGGTTCGTCGCCGACGCGAGTCACGAGCTGCGCACGCCGCTGGCCTCGATCCGGGGGTATTCGGAGCTGTCGCTGCGGGATCCGACGCTCAGCGAAACGAGCGAGTCGGCGTTGGAGCGCATCCAGGCCCAGTCGATCCGGATGACGAGCCTCGTGGAGGACCTCCTCCTTCTCGCCCGGCTCGATGAGGGGCAGGAACTCGTCTACGGCTCGGTCGACCTCACCAAGCTCGCGATCGAGGCGGTGGACGACGCCCGACCGGCCGGGCTGGATCACAACTGGGTCATCGACGTCGGCGACCAGCCGATCGTGATCGCGGGCGACACCGCCCGGCTGCACCAGGTTGCCGTCAACCTGCTCGCCAATGCCCGGACGCACACGCCGGCCGGCACGACGGTGACGGTCACCCTCTCTCGCGAAGACGGCCACGCCTCCCTCCGCGTGCACGACGACGGGCCGGGGGTCGACCCGGACGTCGCCCCCGAGCTCTTCGAGCGGTTCGCGCGAGCCGACCGGTCGCGTGCGCGCAAGACCGGCGGCACCGGGCTCGGGCTCTCGATCGCCCGCGCGATCGTCGAAGCCCACCACGGCACACTCTCGGTGCAGAGCGTGCCGGGCGACACGACGTTCACGGTCACCCTGCCCGCGCGGCCAGCCGATCCCGCCAGCCCCATCGATGACGAGCCGACGGTCGAAGCCGCCGACGCCGAAGCAGCCGACACCGATCCGACCGAGTCGACGGCTGACACCGAGCGGCCAGGCGGGCCGGCAGGCGACGCTCACGACGAGACTGTCGTGCCTCGCGGGTGATCCGGCGCGCCCGCGGTTGACCTGGTGGATGAGCCCTTCCAGACTGGGCTCATCCGAGCACTGCGACTCGGCTGCCGGAGGACCGACATGCCCGCAACCCCATCGACCTCGCCGACCTCGAACCTGGGGGCCGATCCGGGTCAGAACCAGCTGAATCCGATCTTCGCGCGGCCCGGAGAAGCGACCGACTTCGCGCTGGATCGCATGCCGCAGAGCGAGTCGCTCCCCGAAACGGCGTATCAGATCGTCCACGACGAGGCGATGCTCGACGGCAACTCCCGGCTCAACCTCGCGACCTTCGTCGGGACGTGGATGGACTCGTACGCGTCGAAGATCTATGCCGAGTCGGCCGACAAGAACATGATCGACAAAGACGAGTACCCGCAGACGGCGGCGATCGAGACGCGGTGCTGGACGATGATCGCCAGCCTGTGGAACGCGCCCGATCCGGCCGGAGCGATCGGCACCTCCACGATCGGATCGTCGGAGGCGTGCATGCTCGGCGGACTCGCCCTCAAGCGGCGATGGCAGCTCGCGCGCCGCGCGGCCGGCAAATCGACCGAGAAGCCCAACCTCATCCTCTCCAGCGCGGTGCAGGTGTGCTGGGAGAAGTTCTGCAATTACTGGGACGTCGAGCCCCGCTACGTGCCGATCAGCGACGAGCACAAGGTGCTCGACGGGTTCGAGCTCGAGAAGTACGTGGACGAGAACACGATCGGCGTCGTCGCGATCATGGGGGTGACCTACACGGGGATGTACGAGCCCGTCGCCGAGATCGCGGCCGCCCTCGACCGCATCCAGGAGAGCACGGGCCTGGACATCCCGATTCACGTCGACGGAGCCTCGGGCGGGATGATCGCCCCCTTCCTCCAGCCCGATCTGGTGTGGGACTTCCGCCTGGAACGCGTGGCCTCGATCAGCACGTCGGCGCACAAGTACGGCCTCGTCTACCCGGGCCTGGGCTGGGTGGTCTGGCGCACCGTCGACGACCTCCCCAAGGAGCTCGTCTTCGACGTCACGTACCTCGGCGGCCATATGCCGAGTTTCGCCCTGAACTTCTCCCGTCCAGGCGCACAGGTGCTGCTGCAGTACTACCTGTTCCTGCGTCTCGGGTGGGACGGGTATTACAAGGTGCAGAAGGCCTCGCAGGACGTCGCGGTGTTCCTCGCGACGGAGATCGGCAAGATGCCCGCGTTCCAGCTGTGGAACGACGGCACTGACATCCCGGTGTTCGCGTGGCAGCTGACCCAGGGCTACACCGACAAGTGGAATCTCTACCACCTGTCCGAACGCCTGCGCCTGAAGGGCTGGCTGATCCCCGCCTACCCGATGCCCGACAACCTCACCGACATGGTCGTGCAGCGCGTCGTCGTCCGCAACGGTCTCAGCCGGAACCTCGCGGAGAGCCTGCTGGCCGACATCGTAGAGGCGGTCGCCTATCTCGACGCGCTGGAGTCGCCCATGCCGACCGAGGGCCTCGTCACCTCCTTCACGCACTGACGCGTCCACGCGCCGGGCGCGACATCGAGGAGGGCGCTCCTGCGTGGCAGGAGGACGCATGTATCCCGGCTATTTGACGCGATTCGGAGCCGGCGGCGCCGAGCGTCAGCGGCCGGGGGCCTCGGCGGCGGCTTCGCGCCTGCTGAGGACTGCGGCCGCGAAGAAGCAGGCCGCACCTGTCAGTGTGCCGAAGTTCGCCCAGAACATGCTCACGAGGTCGCCGGTGGAGGGGATCACGTACGCGCCCACGGCGGATATGCCGAAGAGGACGCAGCCGGCCAGCCCGATCCAGCTGCACCGCCAGGTGCGTGCCCGCGGGTCCCACAGCCGGTCGCGGTCCGTGGTGGCGATGACCGCGAGCACGCCTGAGACGAGGAAGGCGACCGACCCGAACGCGTCGGGGCGCCAGCCGCTCCCCACCTTCGTCGCGGGGTCCAGCGCCGTCGCGAGCACGGCGGCGGTGCTGACGTTGAACGCGATGGTCCCCACGGACTGGACGGCCGCCGACCACCAGTCCAGCCGATCGGCGGTGCCGGTGTCGCGCCCGGGCACACGGCGACCGCTGAGCGCGAGCTGGATCGCCCCGCCGAGGGTGAAGAAGATCGAGCTGACGAAGAAGGTCAGCGCGTCGGCGACGGGGCCGACCGCGCTGGCGTAGAAGGGCACCGCCCCGAGCATGAACAGGAGCGACCCGACCCCGAACGCCCAGGCCTCGCGGCGCAGGCGGAGGCTGCGCTCGGTCATCAGTAGCCGCTGAAGGCGTCGGTCGTGAGCGAACGCGCGCGCTCGAGGGCGGGCGCCAGATCGGCGATGAGACCGGGCGGACCCGAGATGAACGCGTGACGCGCCGAGATGTCGGGCACGACCTTGAGCAGGCCGTCGGCGTTCAGGCGAACCCCCTGCGCCCAGAACCAGTGACGAGGCAGGTCTGCGGGCCGATCGCGGGTGAAGACGACGACCGGGACGCCGGATGCCTCGAGCTCTTCCCGGAACGCCAGTTCGGCCGCCGACGTCGCGACGTAGACGAGCACGACGTCGCGGTCCTCGGCGGCGAGCCGCATATGGTTCAGCTGCGATACGAAAGGCGTCACGCCGATGCCGGCGGCGACCATGAGCAAGGGGACCGTCGACTTCTTCGGGAGGACGAAGTCGCCCCAGATGCCGGTGACCGCCAATTGACCGCCGTCGGGCACGGCGGCGAGCGCCTTCTTGTAGCTGCTCTGCGCCTTGGCGGACGCGGGGCTCTCGCGGAAGGCGATGCGCAGATTCGGGAGATCCTCCGGGGCCGAGGCGATGCTGAACTCGCGACGCGTGCCGCGCGCGTCGGGATGCGGATGCGGCACCTCGAGCTCGAGATACTGCCCCGGCAGGAAGCGCAACGGCCGGCGCGCACGGAACGTCAGCTCCTGCACCGAGTCGGTGCGCATCGCTCGGCTCACCAGCACCAGCTCGACGGCGGTGCGCAGGGCGAAGGCGAAGGCGATGGCGTTGCCGATCAGCAGCGCGCGCTCCTGACCGAGGCTGATGACGCCCAGGTCGATCGGCCAGCCCGCGAGGGCTCCGACCACGATCGCAACGGTGAACTGCTGCCAGCGGCGCGGCGGAAGGGTCAGCGGCTCGGACAGCATGAACGCACCGAGGAACAGGAACGGCGACGACCAGAGCACCTGCCAGAACAGCGTCAGACCGTCGATCTCCAGACCCGCGGATTGGTACTGGGCCGACGTCCGCACGAGCGCCACCGCGACGGCCACAACGAGGAAGACGAGGATCACGCGCACCTTCTCGGTCCGCCACAGGACGGCCAGGCCCGCGAGGATCACCGGGGCGGCCATCGCGGGCGTGCCGACCCACCACGCGGGCGTGCCGAGCGAGGGCACCCAGATCGCCGCGATGGCGAGCACGGCAGCCCCCACGGCGGCGGGATTGAAGATATGACGCCCCTGCCAGGCCAGCACGTATTTCGAGAGCGATGCGACGGCCCCGGCGAGCGCGATCCCTGCCAGAGCGATCGGCTCGAGAGTCGGTCGCAGCACGAAGAGCAGGATGAACGCGGTGATGAGCGACGATTCGATGCGCCACGGCCGCCTCAGCACGCGCTGGGTCGCAGCATCCACCGCCACGCACACGACCGAGAGCACGGCGATCGTGACGACGAGCTCGAGGGGCTCAGGCGAGACCAGTGAGAAGAAGGACAGCACGAGGGCCACGACCGCCAGCGCCCCGAGGGCGACATAGACGAGCCGGTACATCGAGACGCGACCGAGCACCGCGAACACGCGGTTCCAGAGCGAGGTGAGGGATCCGATCACACGAACAACTCTGCCTTACTCCCGTGCGACCACTCCACGCGGCCGTCTGTCGTCATCCGCACCCACTCCGCGCCCCACTCTGCGGCGAGCGCCTCGCCGCCGTCGAAGAACAGGGCGGTGGCGATCGCGTCGGCGTGCATCGCCGTCGGGGCCACAGCCCACGTCGCGGCGACCGCCCGCACCGGCGCGCCCGTGCGGGCATCGAGCACGTGGTGCAGCCCGTCGCCCCACGCGCGCCGGTTCACCGCCGAGGCGCAGAGCGCGGCATCCGTCACCTCCCACACGCCGATCGCCCTGCGTGTGTCGTACGGATGCTCGAGCCCGACGCGCACGCCGGTTCCGCGAACCGCGAGGTCGCCGCTCGCATCGACGACGATGTCGCCGTCGATGAACGACGCGACGATCCCGGTCACCCGATCGACGAGCCTGCCCTTCCCCAATGCCCCCACATCGATGGTCGCCGGCTCGTCCAGCGCGAGCGTGCCCTCCGCCCACGTGAGGCGGTCACGCCAGTCAGCGGGGGCGACGAGGGCCCCGCCGTCGACGAACGAGTAGGCCGCGTCGTAGCCTCGGCTCGCGAGCGCGGCACCGACGAGCGGATTCACCGCGCCGGAGGTCGCGTCGTCGAGCGCGGCGTAGGCGTCGAGCATGTCGGCCGCGTCGGCGGGTGCGGTCACCGCGCCGGCGTCACGAGCGAGGCGCGAGACGACGGAGTCGGCGCGGAAGCGCGACCACTCCGCATCGAACTCGTCGATGCAGGACTGGATCGCGCTGCGCGCGTCCGGCCCCAGAGGGTCTGACGACTCGATCTCCCATGCGGTGCCGATCGCCTC
Source organism: Microbacterium rhizomatis (assembly GCF_008710745.1). Classification (GTDB taxonomy): domain Bacteria; phylum Actinomycetota; class Actinomycetes; order Actinomycetales; family Microbacteriaceae; genus Microbacterium; species Microbacterium rhizomatis. The sequence goes on along the minus strand of NZ_VYSA01000005.1, from coordinate 180,539 downwards.
GAACCGCCAGCTCGCTCGCGCAGGAGCAGAAGCGGTGGCCGGCATCACGCCGCCGCTTCGGCCTTGATCTGATCGATGGCCTCATTGAATCCGCCGCTGGTGAGCGACGAGCCGGCGACGCGACTCACCGAGATCTCGTCGATCGGCTTGCCGACCACGACCTCCGAGATCCCGCCGACGAACTGCGACTGATACTGCTTCGATTCCGCCTTCTGCGGTTCGCCCACGACGTCCACCGCGGTGATGACGTCGTCCGCGATCGTGACGGTCACGGTGATCGATTCGACGGACTCTGGGGTCGCGTACGACCCCTCGGCGGTGTAAGTGCCGTCCTTGTAGGTGGACGCGCTGACAGCCGTTCCGGCGGTCGCGGCCGCCGACGGCGAGGAGGCGGACGAGGCGGAGGTCGCGGGTGCCGCGCTGCTGGCGGCGCCCCCTGTCGTGGTCGAGGCCGCGCAGCCGGCGAGTGCCAGCATCCCTGCGACTCCTGCGACGGCGGCCCCGGTGCGGACGGGGCGGGGTACTGCGGTGGTGCGGATCATGATGGTCCTCCTTCTGCGGTGCCCGAATGGCATGTGCGACGTGTGTCCACGCTAACGACACGGATTCTCCGTGAGGTCGGTTCAGGCTATGAGGTCGCTATGACCGCGCTCCTCCGCAGACCGCGGTGCTGCGCCGCGTCGCCGGCACGACCCGCATGCGTGCAGGGCTATGCCGCTCCATCGAACATGCTCGTGACCGAGCCGTCTTCGAAGACCTCGTGGATGGCGCGGGCCAGGAGCGGCGCGATCGGGAGGATCGTGAGCGAGCCGAACCGCTTCTGCTCGGGGATCGGAACGGTGTCCGTCACGACGACCTCGTCGATCGCCGACGACTGCAGCCGCGCCGTCGCCGGATCGCTGAAGATCGCGTGCGTTGCGGCGACGATCACGCGTTCGGCGCCGTTCTTCTTGAGCGCCTCGGCGGCCTTGACGATCGTGCCGCCGGTGTCGATCATGTCGTCCACGAGCAGGCACACCCGGCCCTCGACGTGACCGACGATCTCGTTGACGCTCACCTGGTTGGCGACGTTCGGGTCACGGCGCTTGTGGATGATCGCCAGGGGTGCGCCGAGGCTGTCGGACCACTGGTCGGCGACGCGCACGCGCCCGGTGTCGGGTGAGACGACGGTCAGCTTGTCGCGGTCGGCGGGGGTGAGCGTCCGCTGGAAGTACTCCAGGAGCACCGGCTTGGCGAAGAGGTGGTCGACCGGTCCGTCGAAGAAGCCCTGGATCTGCGCGGCGTGGAGGTCGACGCTCATCACGCGGTCGGCGCCGGCGGTCTTGAGCAGGTCGGCGACCAGGCGCGCGCTGATGGGCTCGCGGCCACGGCTCTTCTTGTCCTGCCGCGAATACGGGTAATACGGCGCGACGACGGTGATCCGCTTGGCCGACGCGCGCTTGGCGGCATCGAGCATGATCAGCGTCTCCATGAGCCACTCGTTGACCGGAGGGCCGAAGCTCTGGATGAGGAAGAAGTCGCACCCGCGGATCGATACCTCGAATCGCGTCAGGATCTCGCCCGATGCGAACGTGCGGTACTCGGTCGGCACGAGCTGGGTGCCCAGCGACGCGGCGACGTCGGCCGAGAGCGTCGGATGCGAGCGACCGGATGCGACCACGAGCCGCTTCTTGGTCTTGGCGACGAGGCCGGGGGCGATGTCGTGATCGCGGTCGAGTTCAACCGTCTTGCTCTTGCGCGCCATCGTCCGCCTTCTGTGCGGACCGTGACCTCGTCGCGGCTGCTGCCGCATCGGTGCCCGGTCTGTTCGTCTCGACCCACCCCTCGACGTTGCGCTGAGGGGCCACGCTGAGGGCCAGGGCGCCGGCGGGCACATCCTTGCGGATCACCGCTCCGGCCCCGGTCTTCGCGCCTTCTCCGATCCTAACGGGCGCCACGAACACGTTGTGCGAGCCCGAGTGGACGTGGTCGCCGATCTCGGTGCGGTGCTTGGTCACATCGTCGTAGTTCGCGGTGATGGCTCCGGCGCCGAGATTGACGCCGACACCGATCGTCGTATCGCCGATGTACGAAAGGTGCGGCACCTTGCTGCCTTCGCCGATCGTGGAGTTCTTCGTCTCCACGAACGTGCCGATCTTGCCCTTCGCCCCCAGATAGGTCCCCGGGCGCAGGTAGGCGAACGGGCCGACCGTGGCTGAAGCGCCGATCACGGCGAGGGTGGCATCCGTCCGCGTCACGATCGCGTCCTCGCCGACCTCGCAGTCCACCAGGCTCGTGTCGGGGCCGATCGTGGCGCCCTCCGCGATGCTCGTGGAGCGCAGGATGTGCGTGTTCGGCAGCACCGTCACATCGGGGGCGAGAGAAGCCGTGACATCGATCCATGTCGTTGCCGGATCGAGGATCGTCGCACCCTCGAGCTGCCACCGGCGGACGGTGCGCGCATTGAGAAGCCGCGCCGCCTCGGCCAGCTGCACCCGGTCGTTGACACCGAGGGCGGATGCGGCATCCCCCACGGGCGTCGCGGTGACGCCCAATCGCGAGTCGCGCAGCAGACCGACCACGTCTGTCAGGTATTTCTCGCCCTGCGCGTTCGCCGTGCCGACCAGCGCCAGATGCGTGCGGAGGGTCGCCGCGCGGAAGACGTAGACGCCTGCGTTGATCTCGGTCCCCGCGGCCTCCTCGTCGGTCGCATCCTTCTGCTCGACGATCCTGTGCACGTGCCCGCCGGCGTCGCGGATAACCCGGCCGTAGCCGGTCGCGTCCTCTAGGTGCGCGCTGAGGAGCGTGACGGCGGCGGCACTCGCTCGGTGAGCACTCACGAGCGCGTCGAGGGTGTCGGTGTCCAGCAGCGGGACATCGCCGCTGAGGACGAGCACGTCGCCGTCGAAATCGGACAGGGCGGCCAGGGCCACCTCCACCGCGCGCCCGGTACCGGGGACCTCGTCCTGGTCGACGACGAGGGCTGCCGGGGCGACGTCGAGCACCGCGCCGGCGACGAGGTCGCGTTCGTGTCGCACCACCACGACGACCCGCGCGGGCGCGAGAGTGGCCGACGTCTCCAGGACATGGCCGATCAGGGAGCGGCCGCCGATGCGATGCAGCACCTTGGGGGTGCGCGACCTCATCCGTGTGCCTTGACCTGCGGCCAGGATGATCACCGCCAGACCCGCGTCGGTCGGTCTGGTCTCGTTGTCATCGGTGATGTCGGGCATGCTCCGCCGCCAGGATTCGAACCTGGACTTAACAGCTCCAAAGGCTGTCGTGCTGCCGTTACACCACGGCGGACCGCGCCATCCGGCGCGTGCACAAGTCTGCCAGACCAGCGCGGCGCCGCCGCCGGTCGATAATGGGAGGATGGCGCACGACACCGACGAAGTGGACCGCATCGTCGGTGCGTGGGTCACGCAGCGACCCGACCTCGACTTCTCGCCCCTCGAGGTCCTCTCGCGCGTCGATCGCCTGTCCCGCCACCTCGATCGCGCGCGGAAGGACGCGTTCCGCCGCAGCGACCTCGAATCCTGGGAGTGGGACGTCCTGTCGGCGCTCCGCCGCGCGGGTGAGCCGTTCCAGCTCAGCCCCAAGCAGCTTCTGCAGCAGACCCTGGTCTCGAGCGGCACCATGACCAACCGGATCGACCGGCTGTACGACCGCGGACTCGTGCGGCGCGAAGCCGACCCGGACGACGGGCGCAGCATCCTGGTCACACTCACGACCGACGGCAGGACGCGGGTGGATGCTGCCATCACACGTCTCGTCGATGCCGAGGCCGTACTGCTGGACGAACTCTCGCGGAGCGACCGCGATCGCCTGGCCGGGCTGCTCCGCAAGCTGAGCCTGGGCTTCGACCTCTGACCACCCGCGGGTCGCGCCCCCGGAACCTTCGGACCGCCGTCTTCGGTTCCGTGGCCGCGTCTCGCGGGTGGTCAGAGGGCGGTCAGACCAGGTCTGACAGCTCCAGCCACCGCTCCTCGAGCTGGGCGACCTCGGACTCCAGGTCCTGCAGCTTGGCGGACTGCGCGGCGACGCCTGCGTAGTCGTTCTGATCGTGCTCTGCTATCGCGATGTGCGCCGCGTCGATGAGCGCCGTCAGCTTGGTCAGGCGTCGCTCGATCGCCGAGACCTCTTTCTGCGCAGCCCGCAGGTCGGCGCCGCTGAGCCCGGGGGCGGGAGTGGCGGCCGCCGCGGTGGCGGATGCCGCGGCATCCCGCTTCTCTTCCTGACGATGCCGCAGGCGGAGGTATTCGTCGACACCCCCGGGGAGGTGGCGGAGGCGCCCGTCGAGGATCGCGTACTGCTGGTCGGTCACGCGTTCGATGAAGTAGCGGTCGTGGGAGACGACGAGGAGGGTCCCGGGCCACGAATCGAGCAGGTCTTCGATCGCCGCGAGCATGTCGGTGTCGAGATCGTTCGTCGGCTCGTCCAGGATCAGCACGTTGGGCTGATCGAGGAGGACGAGGAGGAGCTGCAGCCGCCGCTTCTGGCCGCCGGAGAGGTCTTTCACGGGTGTGGAGAGCTGGGCGCTCGTGAAACCCATCCGCTCGAGGAGCTGCCCCGGTGTGAGTTCCTGCACTTTGGACCCGGTGCCGAACGAGTACGTCGTGCGCAGCCGTTCCAGCACGACCCGGACCGGGCTGTTCAGGTGCTGCTCCAGCTCATCGAGGCGCTGGGTGAGGGTGGCGACCTTCACCGTCGTCCCGCGCTTGACCCGCCCGCCCGTCGGCTGCACCGTGCCGGCGACCAGGCCGAGCAGTGTCGATTTCCCGGCGCCGTTGACCCCGAGGATGCCTGTGCGCTCCCCCGGCGCGATCCGCCACTCGATGTCGGTGAGCACGGGGCGATCGTCGTAGCTCACCGAGGCGTCGAGGAGGTCGACGACATCTTTGCCGAGGCGAGCGACCGCGAGGGAGCGCAGCGCGACGGGGTCGCGGATCTCGGGCACATCGGCGATCAGCGCGTTGGCGGCGTCGATCCGGAACTGGGGCTTGGCCGTGCGGGCGGGGGCGCCGCGGCGCAGCCACGCGAGCTCCTTGCGCGCGAGGTTCTGCCGTTTCGCCTCGGACGATGCCGCCATCCGGTCGCGCTCGACCCGCTGCAGGATGTATGCGGCGTATCCGCCGTCGAACGGCTCGACGATGCGGTCGTGCACCTCCCACGTCTTCGTGCTGACCTCGTCGAGGAACCACCGGTCGTGCGTGACGACCAGCAGCGCGCCGGATGCCGGAGCCCACCGCCTCTTGAGATGCTCCGCGAGCCACGCGATGGCCTCGACGTCGAGATGGTTGGTGGGCTCGTCGAGCATCAGCACGTCGTCGTCACCGACCAGGAGCCGCGCGAGCGCGACCCGGCGGCGCTGGCCGCCCGAGAGGCCCGCGATCGGAGCATCCCAGTCGATCTCGCCCAGAAGGCCCGCGGTGACGTCGCGCACGCGGGGATCCCCCGCCCAGACGTGCTCGGCGAGATCGCCGACGACCGCGGATGCCACGGTGTCGGCGTCGTCCAGCGTGTCGCCCTGATCGAGCACGCCGACCCGCACACCGCGGCGCACCGTGACGCGCCCCGCGTCAGGTTCGAGCCGGCCGGCGAGCATCGCCAGGAGGCTCGACTTGCCGTCGCCGTTGCGCCCCACGACACCGATGCGGTCGCCCTCGTCGATACCGAGCGAGACCGAGTCGAAGATGATGCGGGTGGGGAATTCGAGTTGCAGGGCCTCGGCCCCGAGAAGATGCGCCATGTCCTTTCCAGGTTAGGCGACCCGGAGCGACCGCGAGACTGCAACCGAGGCCCGAGACGATGGGGAAGTCCCGCCGTCTCGGGCCGGTTGCAGTCTCGCGGGTGGTGAGGTCAGGTCAGGTCAGTTGAGACCGTTGTCCGAAAGCCACTGCTTGGCGATGTCGGCCGGCGACTTCTTGTCGACGGTGCTCTGCACGTTGAGGGCGACGAGTCCCTCGGGGGTCAGCTTGGCGCTCACCTTGTTGATCACGCCGGAGATCTCGTCCGCGATGTCCTTGTTCACGAGCGGCACCACGTTGGATGCGAGGAACAGCCCGTCCGGGTCGGACAGCGTCACGAGGTCCTGCGTCTTGATCCGCGGGTCGGCGGTGTAGACGTTCGCGATGTTGATCGTGCCTGCGACGAGGTCTTCGACTGTCGTGTCACCGGTCGCCGAGAAAGCCACATCGACGCCGTACTTGGACTTCAGACCCGTCGGTCCGTACGGGCGATCGGCCAGCTCGGCGTTGCCGCCGAGCGTGAGCGGCACGGTGACCTTCGACAGATCGGCGATCGTCTTGAGCCCGTACTGGTCGGCGAAGGCCTTGGTGACCGTGTACGAGTCCTGGTCGGTCGCCGTGGACTGATCCAGCACCGTCAGGTTGTCGGGCAGTGCGGTCTTAAGCGCGGCGAAGACGTCGTCCGCGGTGCGTGCTGTCGTGTCGGGCGAGTAGAACTGCAGCAGGTTGCCCGTGTACTCGGGGAAGAGCGAGATGGCTCCGCTCTCGATCGTGGGCATGTACGCATCGCGCTGACCGATGTTGAACTGGCGGTCGACCGTGTGGCCGGCGCCCTCGAGGGCCTGGGCGTAGATCTCGGCGATGATCTCGTTCGAGTAGTACGCCTGTGAACCGATGACGATCGTGCTCGACGAACCGGCCGATGCGGACGATCCCGAATCGAGCGGATTGCTCGAAGCGCAACCGGCGAGCAGCAGAGCCGCTCCGGCGACCGCGGCGGCAGCTGTGAGCAGCCGCGTCTTTTTCGCTGTGAACATGAGGATTGATTCCTTTTCTTCGGTGGTGCGGATTGGGTGGTGCGGGCTCTGGTGGGGCGGGCTGTGAGGACGGGTTTCAGGCGGTCGAGACCGACGCAGGTTCAGGGCGGGGCTGACGGACGGATGCGGCATCCGCAGTGGCCTTCGAACCGCGACGCCGCCCCGACGTGTCGCGACGGACGCCGCGTGGAACGGCGAAGCGCTGAGCAACGGCGAACAGCGCGTCCAGCACGAGGGCGAGCGCCGCGACCAGGAGCGCCCCGCCGAGCACCATGTCGTATCGGCGGAGCGGGATGCCGGCGATGATGTACTGCCCGAGACCGCCGAGGTTGACGTACGCCGCGATCGTGACGGTGGCTACGACCTGAAGCGTGGCCGCGCGGAGTCCGGCGACCAGGAGCGGAAGTCCCAGCGGCACCTCGATGCGCCACAGGATCTGCCACTCGGTCATGCCGACGGCGCGGCCGGCGTCGATCACACGCCGATCGATCGCCTCGAATCCGCTGTAGGCACCGGCGAGGATCGAGGGGATGGCCAGCAGCACGAAGGTGATGATCGCCGCTTCGGGCTTGTGCAGCACTCCGAGCAGCAGCACCAGGAGAAAGAGCAGTCCGAACGACGGGATCGCCCTGGCCGCACCTGAGATGCCCACGGCGATGTCGCGCCCGCGACCGGTGTGACCGATCAGCCATCCCGCGGGCACGGCGATCGCCGCCGCGATCAGCACGGAGCCGAACGTGTACACGAGGTGCTGGACGAGAGCGGTCGGGATCGGCTCGACCGACGCCGACTTATCGGTCGAGAAGATCCACGCAATCGCTTCGAGGAAGAGGTTCATGTCGTGGCACCCACTTCGAGCGCGAGCCGGACGCGCCGGCGCCCCCGGCGCGGTGCCCGCGACCATGGAAGGAGCGCCCGGCCTGCGAGGACGAGGACCAGATCGAGCACGAGGGCGATGACCATGACCGCGACGATGCCCGACAGCACCTCTTCGATGATGCGACGCTGCAACCCGTTGGTGAACAGGTAGCCGAGGTTCGTCACGCCGATCAGCGCGCCGACGGTCGCGAGGGAGACCGTGCTCACGGCGGTGACGCGGAGTCCGGCGAGGATGACGGGGCCCGCGAGCGGGAAGTCGACGGCCCACGACCGTCGCGCCGAGCCGTACCCCATCGCGGTCGCCGCGAGCCGCACATCGGGATCGACCGAGGCGAGTCCGTCGGCGATGGAGCGCACCATGAGCGCCAGGGCGTAGATCGTCAGCGCGAGGATCAAGTTCACCTCGCTCAGCGGGCTCGTCCCGAAGATCGCGGGAAGGATCGGCAGCAGCGCCAGCGAGGGGATCGTGTACAGGATGCCCGTGACCGTCAAGATGCCGGCACGCAGGCCGCGGTACCGCCACGCCAGCCACCCGAGGGGTACGGAGAGGAGGAATCCGAGCACGATGGGGATGATGCACTGGCGCAGGTGCACCAGCGAGAGATCCCAGATCAATCCGAGGTTGTCGAGCACCCACGTCATGTCGGACGCCCGCCGTCCACGAGCGCGCCCTGCGTGCGGCCCTCTGCGTCGACGACGACGGTGCCGTGGGCGGTGTGCTTGAGGCTGAGTGCCCGTTTGCCCCGGTCCGCACCGATGAAGCTCGCGACGAAGTCGGTCGCGGGGTCTTCCATGATCTCGCTCGGGCTGCCGACCTGCGCGATCTTGGCGCCTTTTTCGAGGATCACGACCTGGTCGCCGAGGAGGAACGCTTCGTCGATGTCGTGGGTGACGAATACGACGGTCTTGTCGACGTCGCGCTGGAGACGGATGAGTTCCTGCTGCAACTCGGCTCGGACGATCGGATCGACAGCGCCGAAAGGCTCGTCCATGAGAAGGATGTTCGGGTCGGCCGCGAGGCCCCTGGCCACGCCGACGCGCTGCTGCTGTCCGCCGGAGAGCTGGCTCGGGTACCGATCTGCCATGGCCGGGTCCAGGCCGACGGTCTGCATGAGCTCGAGGGCACGCACCCGTGCGGCCTTCCGTCGGACGCCCTGGAGCACCGGCACCGTCGCGATGTTGTCGGCCACCGTGAAGTGCGGCATGAGCCCGGAGTTCTGCATCACGTAGCCGATGCCCCTCCGCAACGCGACGCGGTCTTTCAGCGCCACGTCATCACCGTCGATCGCGATGGTTCCCGAGCTGGCGTCGACCATACGGTTGATCATCCGCAGCAGGGTGGTCTTTCCGCAGCCGGACGACCCGACGAACACGGTGGTCTTCCTCGACGGGATCACGAGGCTGAAGCCGTCCACCGCACGTGTGCCGTCGGGGAACTGCTTGGTCACGTCGGTGAACTCGATCACTTCGTATCCTCGTGTGTGAGACTCGTGCTGAGGCTGATGGATGGGCCGGGGCCGCGCTCACGCGACGATGTAAGCACCGAAGTGTCAGTCGACGACCTGGACTTCTTTCCAGAACGCGACGTAGCCCGAGAAGTCTTTGCCGACCTTCTCGATGGCGGTCGGGTACGGCGTGGGGTAAGACCACGCGCGATCGGCGAGCGACGCACCGCCCGCCTCGACGGTGAAGTACTGAGCCTGGCCCTTCCACGGGCAGGTGTACGGCGTCGGGCTGGCCGCCAGCGCGCCGGCCACGACGCTGGACGGTGGGAAGTACCAGTTCCCCTCGATCTGGATCAGGTCTTCCTTGTCGGCTTCGGCGATCACCGAGCCTTCGAGCACTGCCTTCATTTCGTCCTCCCGGTCACGGAGTCGGGATCTGCCGCGGATGCGCACAGGGCACCGACGGGCGCGTGTCAACACGCTACCTCAGGCCGCAGACACGAGGACCGGCTCGGCCTCCCATTGTCCGGAATACGTCATCGGGTGTAATGAGGAGGCGCGGCCTCACACCAGGCGTGCGCCCGGAACCGGGCCGTGCACGTGCAGTGCGGTGCGCCCCAGCGCCGCAAGCGTCACCTGCAGTTCGAACGCCTTCTCCGGTCCGTCGGCGAGGAAGGCGACCGTAGGCCCGGACCCGGAGACGATACCGACGATCGCCCCCGCCCCCGCCCCGAGCTGGAGAGTCTCGCTCAGATCGGGCCGGAGCGAAAGGGCAGCCGCCTGAAGATCGTTGCGCATCCGCGCGGCCAGTGCGCTCGCGCTCCCCGCACGCAGCGCGTGCAGCACGGCCGCATCGACCTCCGGAGCGCGCGCCGGCGCGATGTCGGGCGCGTGATCGGCGCGGAGGGTGTCGAGCCGCTGATACACCTCCGGGGTCGACAGACCTCCTTCGGCTGTCACGATCACCCATTCGAAGCGCCCCTTGGCCAGGGCGGGGTTCAGCTGGTCTCCCCGGCCGGTCCCGATCGCCGTGCCCCCCATGAGCGCGAACGGCACGTCGGCACCGAGTCGCGAGGCGAGCCGCTGCAGTTGTGCGTTACCGAGCTCGGCCCCCCACAGCGCGTCGCACGCGACCAGGGCGGCTGCAGCATCCGCCGACCCGCCGCCCATCCCGCCCGCGACCGGAACATGCTTGACGATCTCGAGGTGGACTCCCCCGGTGTGTCCGATCTGCGCCGCGACCAGGCGAGCCGCGCGAAGTGCGAGGTTGCGATCGTCCGCCGGCACCGCATCGACGTCGACCGTGCCCGTGACCGACACCGAGAAATCGTCCGCGGGCTCGGCCCAGAGGTCTTCGTACAGCGACACCGCCTGGTACGCGGATGCGACGTCGTGGTAGCCGTCCTCCTGCACATCGCCGACTTCGAAGAAGACGTTGAGCTTCCCGGGCGCGCGCACGTGCACCCGGTCACCGGAACGGGAGGTCACTGGGATGCCGACTCCGCCCACAGATCCACGTCGATCCCGTCCGACAGCGCGTCGATCTGCTCGATCTCGGCGGTGTCGAACGCCGGCCCGGCGAGTGCGGCGATGTTCTCGTCGAGCTGTTCGGGGCGGGATGCTCCGATCAGCGCCGAGGTCACGACCGGGTCGCGCAGCACCCACTGGATCGCCATCTGCGCGAGGGTCTGACCGCGCTCCTTCGCGATCACGTCGAGGCCGCGGAGCTTGGCGAGACCGTCGTCCGAGAGCGGCGAGGCGGGGAGCGAGCCGCGCTTCTGCGAGCGGTCTGCGGGGCCGCCGCCGAGGTACTTGTCGGTGAGCAGTCCCTGGGCGAGCGGGGTGAAGGCGATCGCGCCCATGCCCTCCTGGGCGAGCACGCCGGTGAGTCCGTCTTCGACCCAGCGGTTGAGGATCGAATAGGCAGGCTGGTGGATGACCAGCGGCGTCCCGAGGCTGCGGGCTGTGGCGGCAGCGACGGCGGTGCGCTCCGCGCTGTACGACGAGATGCCGACGTACAGCGCCTTGCCCTGGCGAACGAGCGCGTCGAGGGCTCCGATGGTCTCTTCGATGGGTGTCACGGGGTCGACGCGATGCGAGTAGAAGATGTCGACGTAGTCGACGCTCATCCGCTTCAGCGACGCCTCGGCGCTCGCGATCAGATACTTGCGCGAGCCATGGTTGCCGTACGGGCCGGGCCAGAAGTCATATCCCGCCTTCGACGAGAGGATCAGCTCGTCGCGGTAGGGCGCGAAGTCTTCGCGCATCATGCGCCCGAAGTTCGTCTCGGCGGATCCGTAGGGCGGCCCGTAATTGTTCGCGAGGTCGAAATGCGTGATGCCGTGATCGAACGCGTGGCGCAGCACCGTGCGCTGGCGGTCGAAGGGGATGTTGTCACCGAAGTTCCACCACAGTCCGAGCGAGATCGGGGGGAGGAAGAGTCCTGAGGTGCCGACCTGCCGGTACTCGGTCAGGTCGTACCGCTCGGGAGCGGCTGCGTACGGGCGATGGATCTCGGGAATGCCGGTGGGAAAGCGCTGATCGTCGGTCACCACCCCAGGCTAGCCACTTCCTGCGGGGTGGTGTCAGCCATCCACAAGTCATGCGATGATCGGCTTATACCAGGCGGATGTTTCGCGCGCAACGGGAACAGCGCGCAATCCGCCCGAAACGTCGGCGATCTACGCTGGCCCAGCCGGTGCCCCTGCGGCGCCGCTCCCCGGTTGTCTCCGCAGCCCCCCTCCCGCCCTTTCGGCGGCCGCTCCATCGAACGGATTACATGACGACTCTCACCGCCCTTCCTCGCGACCCGCAGCCCTGGAACGCGCTGCTCGCCCGTGAAGACGTGGTGCTCGCGCACGGGATGCTGCATCTCGTGCATGAGGACGTCTCGCCCTCGGCCGCGCATGATGCCGATCTGCTCTTCATCGCGCAGACCCTGGAGGATGCCGGGATCACGGGTCTCCTCGTCCGCCGAGCCGGCCGCACGACCGCGCTGGCGATCGACCTCGATCTGCGCACGGCGACCCTCGCCGCCCTCACCGGCGCGAGCGCACGGGAGCCGCTGTACGCGAAGGTCCGCGGCGGGTCGGCGATTCCGCTGCACGATGTGTCGGTGCCCTCGTCGCCCAGCGCCCTCAGGGTCTTCCGCCCGCGCATCACCGCCGACGGTGCGATGCGCTACGGCGCGGCGACCGCGGTGAACCTCGAATTCTGGCGGTTCGGCGCCGATGTCGTGCACGCCCCGCACGCCAACGCGCTCACCCGGAAGATCATGGCCACCGACGATCTGACGTTCGTCGACATCGAAGCCTATGGACGCTCCTGGCGCACGATCAGCGGCATGTTCGATCCGCAGCCCTCCGATGTCACGCACCCGGTCGACATGGTGTTCTCGTGGGTGGACGGCTCCTCCAGCGAGTTCCAGCGCCAGCGCGCGGCCGCACAATCCGAGTACGTGGTGGGCGAGGGCGATGACGGCCCCGCGCGCTACCGTCACGTCGACGAGCTCCGCTTCGCCCTCCGCAGCGTGAACATGTACGCGCCATGGGTGCGGCGGATCTTCATCGCCACCGACTCCGAGCGACCGGCGTGGCTCGCCGAGCATCCGAAGGTCACGATCGTTCGGAGCGAGGACTTCTTCCCCGACCCGTCGGTCCTGCCCATCCACAATTCGCACGCGGTCGAGTCGCAGCTGCATCGCATCGATGGTCTCGCCGAGCATTTCCTCTACTCGAACGACGACATGTTCTTCGGGCGACCCGTCGAGCCCGAGCTGTTCTTCTCGGCCGGTGGAGTGACGCGATTCGTCGAGAGCGGCGTGCGCATCGGCACAGGCGCTCCTCGCGCCGGGCGAAGCGGGCACGACAACGCCCTCCGCGTGAACCGGGCTCTGCTCGAGCGGCGCTTCGGCCGCGTGATCACGCACGATCTGGAGCACTGCCCCGTGCCGTTGCGGCGCAGCATCCTGAGCGAACTGGAAGAGGCCTTCCCCGACGATTTCGCCCGTACTTCGGCGTCGCGCTTCCGTTCGGCCACCGACATCTCGGTGACCAACAGCCTCTACCACTACTACTCGCTCTTCACCGGCCGGGCGGTCTCGACGCGCGAGCCGCGGGTGCGCTACCTGCAGACGACGCTGTCGGACTCGCTGGGCCGCATGGAGCGGCTCGCCGAACGCCGCGACATCGACATGTTCTGCCTCAACGACGGCGGCGAGGCGGAGGTGCCGGAACACGTACGCGTGCGGACCGTTCAGAGCCTGCTCGGCACGCTCTTCCCCGTGCGGGCACCGTGGGAGCGCAGCGAGGTGGCGGTCGACACAGGCACCGTCAGCCCAGGACGGGAATGGGCTCCGTCGGTGGGGCGATCCGGTTCGATCGGCTGACTTCGCGCGGGGCGATGCCCGCCTCGGCCAGACGTCTGCGCGCCTCGTCGGGATCGATGTACTCGAGCGTCGTGGTCGCCTCGACGGGGACGACCGAGTGCACGATGGTGTCGTCGTATACGTGGACCAGATTGAACGCCTGCGCGCCGTCCTGGGGCCGCGTGCCGCCGATCGGCACCGTGAGGTCTTGCGTGTAGCACGTCGCCGACGCCACCGACACGGGGATGCCCGCGAAGGTCGCGAACGTCGAGTAGTGCAGGTGGCCGGCGATGATCGTGCGCACATCCGTCCCCCGCAGGACGGCGGCGAGGCTGCGCTGGTCGCGCAGCTCGACGCTCGCGGCGAGCGCCAGCACGCTCGGGACCGGAGGATGGTGCATCGCGAGGATGGTGCCCAGCGGCGCCGGGGTCGCGAGCACATCGGCGAGCCAGCGCAGCTGCTCGGGCCGCACCTCGCCGTGGTGCAGGCCCGGGACGCTCGTGTCGAGGGTGATGATGCGAAGACCGTCGATCTCTTCGACGGAGTCGACCGGGCGTGTGTCGGCGCCTGCGTCGTCGAGGAGACCGCTGCGGAAGGCGGCGCGGTCGTCATGATTGCCCATGACCCAGAACACGCGGGCGCCCAGGCGCGCGGCGAAGGGTTCGACGAGCGCACGGAGCTGCACGTACGCGTCATGCTCGCCGCAGTCGGCGAGGTCGCCGGTGAAGACGATCGCGTCGGGCCGGATGCCGGAGGCCTCGATCGCCGCGAAAGCTCGGCCGAGCCGCTCGGCGGAGTCGATGAGGTCGAAGAGGCGTGAACCGTGCGCACGCAGGTGCGTGTCGCTGATGTGCAGCAGAACCCGTTCCGGCGATGCGTGCTCGGTGGTGCGCATGATCCGTCACTCCCCCTGACGCCGGTGCGGCACCGGGCGTCCCGCCAGTGTGACGGATGGGGGTTCATGTTACCGGCATGTTTCGGTTGCCTGGGTATGAACGCGCGATGAATACGCCGAATCCGTCATTCGTACGACGACTTCCGGTCACCTCAGGCGGCCGATGCCGCGATTCTCACGAAATCGTCGATCGAGAGCTCCTCGCCGCGCGCCGTGGGTGCGACTCCTGCGGCCTCGAGAACGGCGGATGCTTCGGCCGACGTCCCGCCCAGGACGCCGGAGAGCGCCTGCCTCAGCATCTTCCTCCGCTGCTGGAACGCGGCGTCGACGATGCGGAACGTGCGCACGCGCTCCTCGTCGGTTCCCCGCTCCTGCGCATCCCGCTCGAAGCCGACCAGCACGCTGTCGACGTTCGGCACCGGCCAGAACACCTGCCGCGAGACCATGCCGGCCAGGCGCCATCGCCCGTACCAGGCGGCCTTGACGCTCGGTGCGCCGTAGGTCTTGGATCCGGGCGGGGCCGCGAGGCGCTCGCCCACCTCGGCCTGCACCATCACGACGCCGCGCGCGAGGCTCGGGAAGTGCTCGAGGAAGTGCAGCAGCACCGGCACCGACACGTTGTAGGGCAGGTTGGCGACCAGGACGGTCGGGTCGCCCGGCAGATCCGTGATCCGGAGCGCGTCCGCGTCGACGACATCGAGCGACCTCGCATCCACGCCGTGCGCGGCGGCCGTCTGCGAGAGTCGCGCGGCCAGTCGGTGATCGATCTCGACGGCGGTGACGGATGCTCCGGTCTCGAGGATCGCGAGGGTGAGCGACCCCAGTCCGGGGCCGACTTCGACCACCCGCTCCCCCGCGCGCACACCGGCCACAGCGACGATCCGGCGCACGGTGTTGGCGTCGACGACGAAGTTCTGGCCCAGCTTCTTGGTGGGAGTGACGTCCAGTTCGGCCGCGAGCGCGCGGATCTCGGACGCACCGAGCAGAGTCACGGGCATAGCTATCACTGTATAGACACGCGACTCAAGTCCACTGTCCGAGGGGACGCCGCGTCGGTAGGGTTGCGCCATGACAGATAACGCCGGTTCCATTCCCACTGGTTCGTTCTCTCTGCGAGGCCCATACGGAAGAAGAGCGATAGGCCTGTCCGTCGCCGCTGCGGTCGGCGGATTCCTCTTCGGATTCGACTCCTCCGTCATCAACGGCGCCGTCGATTCGATCCAGGCCGATTTCGGGCTGAACGCGGTCATCACCGGCTTCGTGGTCGCGATCGCGCTCCTCGGCTGCGCGGTGGGCGCGATCCTCGCCGGCAACCTGTCAGACCGATGGGGTCGCCTCCGGGTCATGTTCCTCGGGGCCGTCATGTTCTTCGTCAGCTCGCTCGGCGCCGGACTCGCGTTCTCCGTCTGGGACCTCGCGCTGTGGCGCATCATCGGCGGTCTCGGGATCGGCATCGCATCGGTGGTCGCCCCGGCGTACATCGCCGAGATCGCGCCGCGGCAGATCCGCGGCGGCCTGGCCTCGCTGCAGCAGCTGGCCATCACGATCGGTATCTTCGCCGCCCTCCTGTCCGACGCTCTGCTCGCGAATGCGGCCGGCGGCGCAGACAGCGTGCTGTGGTTCGGACTCGAGGCGTGGCGGTGGATGTTCATCGTCGGCATCATCCCGGCGGCGGTGTACGGCATCCTGTCCTTCACCGTTCCCGAATCCCCCAGGTATCTGATCAGCAAGGGACGCAACGACGAGGCGAAGGAGATCTTCTCCCGACTCGTTCCGCCCGCCGACCTGAACCAGACGATGAAAGAGCTGACCAACGCGATCGAGGAGGACAAGAAGACGCAGGGTGTCTCGCTCAGAGGCCCGGTGTTCGGGCTTCAGGGCATCGTCTGGGTCGGCATCATCCTGTCGGTGTTCCAGCAGTTCGTCGGCATCAATGTGATCTTCTACTACTCGACCACGCTCTGGCAGTCGGTCGGGTTCCCCGAGAGCGCGTCGCTGACGATCAGCGTGGTCACCTCGATCACGAACGTCCTGGTGACCCTGATCGCGATCTTCCTGGTCGACCGCGTCGGGCGGAAGCCGATCCTGCTGACCGGCTCGGTCATGATGGCGCTCTCGCTCGGCACCATGGCCATCGCGTTCATGTTCTCGACGACGGATGCCGAGGGCGCGGTCTCGCTCGGGGCCCCGTGGGGGCCGATCGCGCTGGTCGCAGCGAACATCTTCGTGATCGGGTTCGGCGCCTCGTGGGGTCCCCTGGTCTGGGTGCTCCTCGGCGAGATCTTCCCGAGCCGCATCCGCGGCAAGGCCCTCGGCGTCGCCGCCGGCGCCCAGTGGATCGCGAACTTCCTGATCACCGTGAGCTTCCCGGCGATGTCGGCGTGGTCTCTGCCCCTCACATACGGCATGTACGCCGCCTTCGCCGCCCTGTCGTTCTTCTACGTCTTCTTCAAGATCCCCGAGACGAAGGGCATGGAGCTCGAGAAGACCGAGACCCTGTTCCATCGGCCCGCCAAGGCCGACGCCAAGGCCTAGCTCGGCGGCTAGGGCCGGGTTGCCGGCATCCGAACGTCGGAGAATCACCCGAATGCCGGAGGATTTCAGCGAAATCCTCCGGCATTCGCCTCATTCTCCGACGTCGCGCGGCAGGCAGGTGTGTGGGGCGCAGGTGGGTGGGGCATTGCCAGGCGCGGCGCATCGGCCTATGGTCGCGATATGAAGCGAAGCTGGCCGCTCGTCGTCATCGGTGTCGTGCTTCTCGCGATCGGGCTGGTGTGGACCCTTCAAGGGTTCAACGTGCTGGGCGGGTCGGTGATGAGCGGCTCGTCCCTGTGGGCGACGATCGGCCCGATCGTGCTGATCATCGGAGCTGTGCTGGTCGTCGTCGCGATCGTCGTCGGCCGGCGACGCGGCACGTCCTGACCGGCAGTCGCCTCAGGACTCCGACGGCACGAGCGGCAGCTCGGGTCCGTAGTTCCAGGAGAGGATGGCCGGCTGCTCGCGGTAGAAGCTGAGAACGGAGACCGAGCCCGCGTCCAGCGTGATCTGCGCTCCGAAGCGCGGAGCCATCCGCAGATACACGGCGGTGAGAATGCGCAGGAAGTGGCCGTGCGCCACCAGCGCGACATCCCCCTCGGCCATCGCGGGCAGCACCCGGGTGAGCACGCGCGAGGCGCGCGCGGCGACCTCCTCCACCGTTTCACCGGGTGTCTCGCCTCGGATCACGCCATGGGTGAACGCGCTCCAGTTATAGCCGAGTTCCGCTCTGATTTCGCGCGTCGTCCGGCCCTCGTACCCGCCGTAGTCCCACTCGACGAGGAGAGGGTCGACGTCAGCCTGGAGCCCTGCGAGCTCGGCGGTGCGCCGCGCTCGCTGCAACGGTGAGGTCAGCACGAGCGAGAAGTCGTACCCGGTGACCAGCTCGCCCGCCGCACGAGCGAGCTCTTCCCCCCGGTCGGTGAGTGGGATGTCGGTGAGACCGGTGTGCTTCCCACTCTTGGACCACTCCGTCTCACCGTGACGCAGCAGCACGAGCTTGCCCGACGGGTTGTCGGGAATGGGTCGTTCGGGGAGCGGATCGTTTGTGTTCACACCGCAACAGTACTGTCGCGGTCAGTCCTGGAACGGGCCGTAGACCTCGAGCGTGTTGGCCGCGAGCTGCGCGCAGAGCGCGTCGACATCGAGCGCGAGTTCGGCAGCCATGAACCGCACCGTCACAGGGATCAGGTACGGCGCGTTCGGGCGACCCCGGTGAGGCACGGGCGTGAGGAACGGGGCATCCGTCTCGACCAGGATGCGCTTCAGAGGCGTGACAGCCAGTGCATCGCGCAGATTCTGGGCGTTCTTGAACGTCACATTGCCGGCGAACGACAGGTAGTACCCGGCATCCGCGGCGACGCGGGCCATCGCGTCGTCGCCGGAGAAGCAATGAAAGACCGTGCGCTCCGGAGCGCCGACCCGCGCGAGAGTCTCCAGAACGGCATCGTGTGCGTCGCGATCGTGGATCTGCATCGCGATCCCGTGCTTCTTCGCCAGCGCGATATGGGCCTCGAAGCTCTCGAACTGCGCAGGGATGCCGTCGGCCTCCGTACGGAAGAAGTCGAGGCCTGTCTCGCCGATCGCGCGCACCCGCGGCTGAGCAGCGAGGTCATCGATCACGGCGATCGCCTCGTCGAGCCGGGCCGCCGCCTTGTACGCCGGAGCCTCGTTGGGGTGGATGGCGACCGCGGCCAGGACGCGGGGGTGGGATGCTGCCGCCCACGCCGACCAGCGACTCGAGTCGATGTCGCCACCGGCCTGCACGACGCCGATGATCCCGACCCCGGCTGCACGCGCGAGCTGTGCCTCGAGCGACAGCGGCTCGTCGCCGTCAGCGATCTCGAGGTGGCAGTGGTTGTCGTAGACCGGGACGGTCAGAGGCTCGGGCGCGGCAGGCCACCGTACGTCTTTGCGACCCTCCTGGGTGCGCTCGCGGACGTACTGACTCGGGTCGCTCACACGCTCTGCTCGACACGCGGGAAGAGCGGCGCGAGGCCGTTCACCGACGTACCCGGCTTCAACGCTCCCCACGCGCCCGCCTCACGGATCGGCTGATCCTGCAGCCGCCCGAGACTCTCGGCGGCGCCGAGCGCGACCCACAGCTTCTCAGTCGCGACCGGGGTGACGGGCGAGAGCAGCACTGCGAGCGCGCGAAGCCCCTCGGCCGCCGTGTACAGCACGGTGCCGAGGCGTTCGCGCTGCGCGTCGTCCTTCGCGAGCGCCCAGGGCTCGTTCTCGGTGATGTAGAGGTTCAGCGCGTCGACGATCGTCCAGATGGCGGCGATCGCCTCGTCGATGCGGAACCGGTCGATCGCCGCATCGGCGGTGGCCGCAGCATCCGCCACCGTCTGCTGGATCGCGAGATCCTGCGCCGAGTACTCCCCCGCGGGCGGGACGACGCCCTCGAAATACCGCTCGATCATCGCGACCGTGCGCGACGCGAGGTTGCCGAATCCGTTGGCGAGTTCGGCCTGATACCGGGCCGACAGGTCTTCCCACGAGAACGACCCGTCCTGCCCGAACGCGATCGCCGAGAGGAAGTAGAACCGGTAGGCATCCGAGCCGAAGACGTCGGTGATCTCGGTGGGTGCGATACCGGTGAGCTTCGACTTCGACATCTTCTCGCCGCCGACCAGCAGCCACCCGTGCGCGTAGACGCCGCGCGGCACCTCGACCCCCGCAGCCAGCAGCATCGCCGGCCAGATGACGGCGTGGAAACGCAGGATGTCCTTGCCGACCACGTGATACGCCGGCCAGCGGCGGGCGAACTCCTCGGGGTCGGCGCCATACCCCACCGCGGTCGCGTAGTTCAGCAGGGCGTCGACCCAGACGTAGATCACGTGCGACTCGTCCCACGGCACCTTGATGCCCCAGTCGAAGGTCGAACGCGAGATCGACAGGTCTTTCAGCCCCTGCTTCACGAAGGACACGACCTCGTTGCGGGCCGAGTCGGGGCGCACGAAATCGGTCTTATAGAGCTCGAGCAGCTGATCCTGGAACTCGCTCAGCTTGAAGAAGTAGTTCTTCTCCTGCAGCAGCTCGAGCGGGATCGAGTGGATCGCGCAGACCTTGAGTCCTTCGAACGCGCCCGTGCCGTCGACGATCTCGGACTCGGTCTTGAATTCCTCGCACCCGACGCAGTACAGCGCCTCGAACTCGCCGGCGTAGATGTACCCGCGGTCGTAGATCGCCTGCACGAACTTCTGCACGCGCTCCTCGTGACGGGGCTGCGTCGTTCGGATGAAGTCGTCGTTCGCGACATCGAGCGTCTTCAGCAGCGGGAACCACGATTCGCCGACCAGCCGGTCCACCCACTCCTGCGGGGTCGCGCCGTTCGCGGCGGCGGCCCGCAGCATCTTCTGCCCGTGCTCGTCGGTGCCCGTGAGCATCCACGTGTCGTCTCCCGCCTGGCGGTGCCAGCGCGCGAGCGCGTCGACGGCCACGGTGGTGTATCCGTGGCCGATGTGGGGCACGTCGCTCGGGTAGTAGATGGGCGTCGTGATGTAGAAGGATTCGCCGGTAGGCATACCTTCGATTCTAGTTCGAGGGGATGCGGCGCCTCGGCCTGTTACGAGGGCTCAGCCTTTGACGGCGAGGGCAGCCTGATACAGCTCGCGCGAGGAGTGACCCGTGTGGGCCGAGACCTCGGATGCGGCATCCTTCAGGCGCGTGCCCGACCGCACGAGCTCAAGCACCTGAGTGACCGCATCCGGGAACGAGAACACCCGTACCGCGGCGCCCTCGACGACGATGACGAGTTCGCCGCGCACCCCCGCGGCCGCCCATTCGACCAGTTCGGCGAGCGTGCCGCGTGCGACCTCTTCGTACATCTTGGTGAGTTCGCGACAGACGGCCGCACGGCGGTCAGCGCCGAAGACCGTCGCCATGTCGGCCAGCGTCGCCGCGACGCGGGCGGCCGAGTCGAAGAAGACCATGGTGCGCCGCTCGGCAGCCAGGTCGCGGAACGCGGTCAGGCGCTCGCCGGACTTGCGGGCCACGAAACCCTCGAACGTGAAGCGATCGGTGGGCAGGCCCGAGACGGCGAGCGCGGTGATGACCGCGCTCGGGCCGGGGATCGCCGTCACCGTGACACCGGCGGCCGCCGCCGCGGCCACGAGTCCGTAGCCGGGGTCCGAGACGGTGGGCATTCCGGCATCCGAGAGCACGAGCACATCCTCGGTGCGCGCACGCTCGACGATCTCGCCGGCGCGCTCCTTCTCGTTGTGGTCGTGGAGGGCGATCAACCGCGGCCGATTCACGACCCCCAGGTGCTGCAGCAGACGCTGGGTGGTGCGTGTGTCTTCGGCCGCGATCACCGTCGCCGACTCGAGCACCTCGATCAGGCGACGCGACGCATCGCCGAGATTGCCGATCGGCGTCGCCGCGAGGATGATCACGGGCTCAGCGTAGTTCTCCAGCGACGTGTGCTTGCCCCCCGACGAGATCCACGGGCTCTCACACCGACTCGCCCGCGCGTCCACCGCTAAGACTCCGGGATCTAGGGGCGAGTAAGACGCTAGTACTGGTACGCCATCTTTCCCCGGACCGTTGCTTGGTTGTTGCCGATGATTTCGCCCTGTGACGTTTTGAACAAGGTCCACGGCACGTTGGGTTTGAGCGTGTTGCTGGGGGTCACGTTGGCCATTTTCAACTGCAGGCCCTGGAGCATCTCGTAGATGAACTGCGTGTACTCTTTTCCTGACGCCGCGAATTTATTTATGGCCTTCTCGTGGAGGTTGAGTGTCTTCACGGCAAGGTCTGCATCCCCGTTCATATCCACGCCGAAGTACTTGGTCGCCACAGTAATGTTGTTGCTTCTGTTTTCAGCTTCGGTGAAAAGAAGTCCCGCGGTTCTCATCCGGGTCGCGTCATCGCCGGCCAGGGTCACAGTCTGCGCGCCCTGAACGTTCTCATACACGCCCCGGTCGAGTGCGTTGTTCATACTGATCGTGCGAAGAGCGAACTCGTTCGTTTGAGCGCTCGCAACGTCTTCGCTGTACCACGCGCGCCAGGTGGGGTTGGCCTTGAGCTTCGCGCTCATCCCTTCGCGATACTCAGTCGGCATCTGCGCGAGCATGGTGTCGAGATCGTCTACGCCTCTAAGCATTTTGGCGGTGAGGAGTCCGGCGGCTCCGGCCCCGAGACCGAGCGCGGTTTCCGACCATGCCGCGGCGTCGGAGGTGAAGAACGCCGCGGCGTTCTCGTCGACGAAGTCGGGGGCGAGGTCGGAGATGACCCGGCCGGTCGCGATCGCAACACTGTAGAGGTCGGCGCCGAGGCCCCCCACGAGCGAGACGGCGCCGCCCCAACCGAGTGCGCCGAGTCCTCCCGTGGCGATCGTCGAGATAGCAGCCACGGCACTGATCGCCGCCAGGAAGAGCCCCTGCCAGGCAATCACGCCATTGACCACGGCGTCCCATTCGGGAGTGCGCCCGGTGGGGTCGCTCATCATGATGGGGTTGAGGTCGGCGTAGTTGTACGTGTTGTGCAGTTGTGCGGTGTCTTGAGTGATGAACCGCATCGTGGCCGGATCGTAGGTACGGGCCCGCAGGTGCTGACTGCCGGTGGGAGCGGCATATTCGGCGGAGTACTGGAACGGCTGATATGACAGGCTCCCGACCCACCCCGCTGTCGCACCCGAGCGCGCATCCACCTCGGCGCCGGCACCGGTGGTGGTGGTGGGAGTGCCATAGTCGCTGTAGGTGTACCGCGTGGTGGGAGCGCCATCCGCAGCGGTGAGCGTGCTGATGTTGCCGTGCCGGTCCTGGGTGTAATAGGTCGTTTCCGTCCCGATCTGCGGGCCGGAAGTGCTGCGGCTGTGTCGGGTGGCGGCGATGAGGTACGACGCGATCCCGGAGGGGCTATCGCCCTGCGCGTGGGTGTCATTGATCAGGGTGGTGCCGTCCCAATAGAACGCGGCCTCCCCAGATCCTGCCGGGTCGCTCGTGGTGAGGCTCGCGCGTTGCCCGGTCGCCCAGTACGCGGTCAGGAGAGTGTCGCCCGCCGGTGCGGTCTCGGTGACGGGCCTGTTCACAGCGTCATACGTATACCGCGTGCCGTCCACCGCGGTAGTGAGGTTGCCTGCCGCGTCGTAGGTCGGGGTGACGGTCGTCACGGTTCCGTCTGGTGCGGTGGTCGTGAGGGCGGCGATCGCTCCCGTCGGGCTGTACGCGAACTCGCGCACCGTCGTCACGTTGACACCGCTGTCAGGGTCCGGGACTGTGATCGTCTCGCGTGACACGTCTCCCGACACGGTCAACACGTACGTCGTGTCCGACAGCAGCGCCCCATCCTCGCTCTCGCCCTGATGGACAGTGGAGCGGGTGAGACGGTCCTGCACGTCATATGCATAGACCGTCGTCGATGTGCTCGTGGCCGTGTCGTCCGCCGGAGAGGTCGTGTCCGTGCGGTGGGTGAGGTTTCCGCGCGTGTCATAGATGTACTCCCGGGCATCCTGGACGCTGCCGTCCGGACCGGTCGTGGTCTCGGTGGCGATCTGCCCAGCCGAGGTGAACGCGTACCGGGTGATGACCCCGTTAGCCCGGGAAAGCTCGGTGACCCGCGCGTACGGGTCGTACGCGTAGCCGACCCGGCTGACCTCCGCACCATCGGCATCGGTCTGGACCGCGGAGGTCATCAAGCCAGCCTTGTCGTACGCGTACGAGGTGGTATTCCCGGCGATATCGGTCGTGGTCATCCTGCGGCCGTTGCCGTCGTACGTGTGGGTGATCCGCTTCCCATCCGGGTATGTGGTGCTCGTCGTGTTACCGAACGCGTCATACGTATACGACACCTGCGTACCGGCCCGATCGGCGGGGTCGAACACCGCGAGCAGATTGCCGGTGACGGGGTCGTACTCGAACCCGCTACGCACCTCCACCCCGATCGGAGACGTCGTCACCGTCTCGAGCAGTTCCCGGGTGACCGCGTCGTACCTGTTCACGGTGACGGCCCCGTACCCGGTCGCCGCCTTCTCGACCCGCATGTCTGGCGTGTACTGGTACGTCGAGACGAGCCCGTTCTGATCGGTCTCAGACACCGTCTGACCGAGGATATCGAGGGTGCGGGTGCCGCCCGAACGCGACTGGTCGCCGTCGGTCAGGACCTTCTCCACACTCGTCCCGAACTCATCGAACCGGCGCTCCGCGACCACCGGCACCCCACCCCCGACCTCAGGAGCGACTGTCGTCGAGATCGGGTTGCCGAACACATCCCGCGCCGTCGTCGTGGCCTTCGTTCCGTCGGTGGTAGCCGTTTCGCGCCCGAATCCGTCGAACACTGACGCGATCGTCGGGACCGGGAGGGCGTCGGCACGGGTGCCGCTGACTTCCGTCGTCTGCCCCGCGACATCCATCACACTCGTGCTGGTGAACTCGGCGTCCGCCATCTTGCCCGTAGGGGTCAGGCCCGTGGTGACGGTGCGGGCGATGTCGTCGTACCGGGTGATCTTCGTCAGCCCCGTCGCGGCGACAGTCTCGACCTCACGACCGAACACATCCTGCTTCGTGACCGTGACCGCGCCCCACGCGTCGGTGACCTCCACCGTGCCGGGGGCGGGATATGCCCGCGACTCCACGACCCGCACGTACCCGTCGACGGGTTCACCGTCCTTGAGGTTGTCGGTGATCTTCACGACCCGACCCAGCACATCCGTCTCCGTCGTGGTGGCCACTCCGTCCGGGGTGGTGGTGACGGTCGCGTTGATCCCGTCCGTCTGCACCGTCCGATACGCGGTGCGGATCGTGTTCTCGGTCGCGTCGGTCTGCGCGGTTACTCGTCCTGCCGTGTCGTACTGCGCAGTTGCGGTGTTCCCGAGCGCATCGGTCGCTTCCACCGGCTGACCGGCGAGCAGGTCGGTGACTCGGCTGGTGGTGACGGCGAGGTCTGTTCCCGCGGCGACCGTGTCGGTGGACGTGACCGTGCCCGTGCCCATGTCGATGTCTCTGGCATGCATCGTCACGACCGGTTCACCGGTGCCACCCTGCGCGAACGCGCGCTCCGCGGAGACGAATCCGTCCGCATCCACTGTGCGCTCGGTCTTCGCCGTACGCGTCAACTCGCCCCCGGCCTTCCCCGTGAACGTCTCCTCCACGACCGCTGCGGTCCGCGCGTCATTCAACTCATACCGGGTTTGGGAGACGAGCCCGTCGGCGGTGGTGACCGTCTTGGACAGGGGCAGCCCGATGGGCAGTACCGCACCCGCAGGGATCGTGTCGTCGTACGTCGTCTCCGTCACAGCCCCATCCGCGGAGATCTGCGAGGTCGGCCGGCCGAATGTGTCGAACTCGTACTGCTCGGACGTGGTCCGTTCTCGTCCTGCGGCGTCCCGGAAGGTCACGTCGGTCGTCGTGGGCCGGTTGAACTGTTCCGGGAGGTCCCACGGGAGCGGTACTTTGTCGCCATCCGTCCCGGGATATCTATACCCTTGCTTCTGGAGGGTGACCGGCCCGTTGGAGGTGGTCACTTCCACGGAGCGGTCGATCAGCAGATGGGTGGAGTTGTACTCGGAGGTCACCCGGGTCGGTCCGTCCGACAGGACCGTCTGGTAGCGGAACCCGCTGTCGCCGGAGTCGAACACGTCCTTCTCACCGGCATACACCGGCCAACCGGACGCGACGCCGGATGCAGCATCCCACTCCCGTGACGACAGTTCGGCGCCGGTGAGTCCGTCGATGACGCGGACACGGTCCACCGCGGCCGACCCGTCCGCCAGGGTCTGCCACGACACCTCCGTCACCGCACCCGACACCCCGGTGATCCGAGAGATCAGCCCGGACGGGTGATACGACACCGTGATCCGCCCACCGACCGAATCGACCACCGCGGCAACCCGGCCACCGTCCAGTTCCACGACACTCGACACCGCTCCCGCACCCGTGGTCCGGGTGACCCGCACGGCGGCGGGGTCAGACCAGTCCACCCCGGTCACCACACCCACCGCATCGACTGTCCGCTCCAAGCGGTGCGACCCGTCGGTCGCCCACACCCAGTCCGTCCGGTTCCCGAAAGCACCGGCCTGGGTCAGCGGATCCCCCGCCGCACTGAAATACGTCCTCATCCCCCCGGTCTGCGAGAGCGTGAACCCGTACTCACGATCCCCCACGGCCCCGTCCGCGCGGCCCGCCAACATCCCACCCGTCTGCGAGAACACCGTGTCTCCGAGCACGTACCCGGACATGCCGCTCGGGGTGCTGGCGTCGGCGTCGTACACGCCGCCCGACGCCGGGTAGACCTTCACTCCACCGGTGACACCCACCGCGCCCAGCCCTGCCACGACCCAACCCGAGCCGAAACCCACCCGGTTCGCCCCCACAGCGCGGGAGTCCCAGCGCAAACCCAGATCAGCCACGGGAACACCGAACGAGAACGAGCCCACCCGCTCGTCGATAAGACCCTCGACCCCGTCACCCAGCCCGAACCCACCCACGACCGGCTCCGCCGAACCCGACTCGCCATCACCGTCCGCCGCGTTCGCCGAGACGACGCCGGAACTCAAGACCACACACCCTGCCAGAACTATGCCCAGGCCCAGGCGCCACACGGCGAAACGAGAAAGCACGGATAATCCCCAGACGTGATAGAGCTTCACATACCAGTATATCACTTGTGCTCGCGCAGTGCCGGCGTCAGCTAGCGAAACCCTCGGGCGCCAGGCTTTAGGCTGACACGGTGCGAAGGCCCACACTGTGCAGGCGGATACGGTGACGACGTCCGTCGAGCCGCTCCTCCCCGCGCGCCCGTCGCTGTACGACTCGTGGACGGTCAGGCTGCGCGCAGATCCGCGCAAGCGCCGTCTCGCCGGCTGGCTGGCACCGACGCTCATCACGCTGCTCGCCGGCATCCTGCGGTTCTGGAACCTCGGGCAGCCACACACCTTCATCTTCGATGAGACGTACTACATCAAAGACGCGTGGAGCCAATGGAACCTCGGGTTCCCTGCGACCTGGCCCGAGGGCGCGGATGCCCGATTCGCACTCGGCGAGACCGACATCTTCAACATCGCGGGAAGTTACGCCGTTCATCCGCCGCTCGGCAAGTGGATCATCGGCGCCGGCATGGCCCTGTTCGGGCCCGACTCGTCCGTCGGGTGGCGCGTCACCACGGCCCTGTTCGGCACCGTGCTCGTTCTGCTCACGTACCTCGTGGCACACGCGCTCATCCGCTCGACGGTCTTCGCCTCGGTCGCGGCGTTGCTGATCGCGATCGACGGACTCGCGATCGTGATGAGCCGGGTGGCGATCCTCGATATCTTTCTTGCGTTCTTCGTGCTCCTCGCGTTCTGGTTCGTGCTTCTCGACAGACGAAGGCACCTCCATCGCCTGTCGACGATCGTGGCCCAGCGGATGCGGGATGACCGGCAGCCGGCGTGGGGTCCGGTGTTCTGGAACCGCCCGTGGCTCGTCGCCGCAGGGGCCGCGGTGGGAGCCGCGACGGCCGTCAAATGGTCGGGCCTGTACGTGGCTGCAGGTCTGGGCGTGTATCTCGTCGTCACGGACGCCCTCGCTCGGCGACGCGCCGGAGTGCGGCTGTGGCCGGCGGACGCCGCCTTCCGACAGGGACCGGTTGCGTTCGTGCTGTTCGTTCCGGTCGCCTTCGCCGTCTACCTCGCCTCCTGGACCGGGTGGCTCATCACCGAGGGCGGCTGGGATCGTCACGTCATCGATGACAACCCGGCGACCGGATTCTGGTCATGGGTACCGCTCCCCCTACAGAACCTCTGGGCGTACCACGAGCAGATGTACGGCTTCCATGTCGGCCTGACCAGCCCGCACAGCTACGCGAGCCCGGCCTGGCAGTGGCCGCTGCTGCTCCGGCCGACCTCGATGTATTACCACGCCGATACCTTCGGGCAGGCCGGGTGCACTGCGACGAACGGCTGCGTGGAGAACGTCTACAGCATGCCCAACCCACTCATCTGGTGGGGGGCGATCGCCGCGGTGATCTACCTCTGCTGGCGGTTCGTGCGGACGAGGAACTGGCGCTACGCGGTCGTCATCACGGGCGTTGCAGTCACCTACGTGCCGTGGCTGCTGTATCCGGAGCGCACGATCTTCCAGTTCTACACGATCGCGATGCTGCCTTTCCTCGTGCTTGCACTCGCCTTCGCCCTGCGCGACATCGCCGGCGCGGGCCGCATGGAGCCTGCGCGGCGAAAGAGCGGTCAGCGCGTCGTGATCGTGTTCCTGGCGTTCGCCGTTCTGGTGTCGGCGTTCTGGTACCCGATCCTCACCGCGACCTCCGTCCCCTACGACTTCTGGCGCCTGCACAACTGGCTGCAGAGCTGGGTGTAGCGCTGCGGGGTGTAGCGCCCTCATCCCCGTCGTTCGCCTAGAACGGAGGGACCCGGTACAGACCCTGATCCGGTTCGCTCGCGCGGGGTGGCGCCGCAGTCTGGCGCCCGCGCCGTCCCCTTCCCCGCGAATCGGCACCCGCGTCCGTGCGAACGAGACGGTCGTAGGTGGGGAGGACCGCGAGAGGGTCGAAGTTCTGCCTTCGGTCCTCATTCCAGCCGACAGCCCCGGCGAGCTTTCCGCGGAGGTCGAACACGGCCGACTCGAGCATGTCGATGCCCGCCGGGATCAGCCGGTACCACCGCCAATTCAGCTCCTCGCGCACATCGACGAAGCCCGATCGATACAGGATGCGAAGATGCTTGGACGCAGCTGATCTGCTGATCTGGAATTCGAGACCCACGACCTCGGCGATCTGACCCGACGTGTGTTCGCCACTCGCGAGGATGTCGACGATCCGCCGACGGACGGGCTCGGCCATGACCTCGAACGGATGCATGGGGCGAGATTACGCGGCGTTCAAAGCATCCCGCCGACCATGGCGCGCAACCTGTGGAAGGAGCTCCGCAGCGAGCACATCGGGAGGGATTCAAGGTTCGGACTGGCGTTGGCCGATGAGCACCCGCCGCCGCGTTGGCGGTATCCGCCCCGCCGCGTTGGCGGTATCCGCCCCGCCGCGCGGGGGCTTGAACCCCTTCCAAATCGCAATGAACTCCAAACTCACAAGCAGACGAGATGTGTTCCGCGTCGGTACGGGTTTGTGAACGCGAAGTTCATCCCGAAACCCGGCCCCACCCGCAGGCGTGAACGCGAAGTTCATCGCAACATCGAGACGTGCCGCAAGCCCGCGTGATCGCGAAGTTCATCCCGAAACCCGGCCCCACCCGCCGGCGTGAACGCGAAGTTCATCGCAACATCGAGACGTGCCGCAAGCCCGCGTGAACGCGAAGTTCACCCCGAAACCCGGCCCCACCCGCCGGCGTGAACGCGAAGTTCATCGCAACATCGAGACGTGCCGCAAGCCCGCGTGAACGCGAAGTTCAACTCGATATTGGGACACGCGCCCAGCCCATGTGAGCGCGAAGTTCATCGCAACATCGAGACGTGCCGCAAGCCCGCGTGAACGCGAAGTTCAACTCGATATTGGGACACGCGCCCAGCCCATGTGAGCGCGAAGTTCAGCGCGGTTGGCATACCCCGACGAGTAAGGGCGCACGGACTTTAGGATGGAGGGCTATGCCTTCCCCCGAACCCGTCATCTCGTACCCGCCGGAGCTGCCCGTCAGCGCCGCGCGAGACGAGATCGCGCGCGCGATCCGAGACCACCAGGTCGTGATCGTGGCCGGCGCCACCGGCTCGGGAAAGACCACGCAGCTGCCGAAGATCTGCCTCGAGCTCGGCCGCACCCGCATCGCCCACACGCAACCGCGGCGGATCGCGGCCCGCACGATCGCGGAGCGCATCGCCGAAGAGCTGCAGGTGCCGCTCGGCACGACCGTCGGGTACAAGGTGCGCTTCACCGACAAGGTGTCAGAAGACACTCGCGTCGCCCTGATGACCGACGGCATCCTCCTCAACGAGATCCATCGCGACCGGCTGCTGCGCCGCTACGACACGATCATCGTGGACGAGGCGCACGAGCGGTCGCTCAACGTCGACTTCCTCATCGGGTACCTCCGGCGCATTCTCCCCGAACGCCCAGACCTGCGCGTGATCGTGACGAGCGCGACGATCGACCCGGAGAGCTTCGCGAAGCACTTCGCGGATGCCGGCGGCACCCCCGCACCGATCGTCGAGGTGTCGGGGCGGACGTATCCCGTCGAGATCCGCTACCGCGCCCCGGTTGAGGCAGCCGACCCTCGCGACGCCGATGACGTGGTCGATGCCGTCGAGGCGAACATCTCGAAGGACGCACGGGGCAGAAGTCGCGGGAATCGGCGCCCGGTGAAGACATCTGCCCCATCCGTCCTTCCGGATGAACGCGATGACGTCGACACGGTCGTCGCGGCGCTCCGCGAACTCGATCGCGAACCCGCCGGCGACGTCCTCGTCTTCTTTCCGGGCGAGGCCGAGATCCGCGACGCCGCCGACACTGTGCGCGGCGCGTACGCGAACGATGCGAATCCGACCGAGGTGCTGCCTCTCTACGGCCGGCTCAGCGCCGCCGAACAGCACCGCGTCTTCGAACGGTCGAAGGTCGCGGGCGTGCGCCGTCGCGTGATCCTCGCCACGAACGTCGCCGAGACCAGCCTGACCGTGCCGGGGATCCGCTACGTGGTGGACACCGGCACGGCGCGCATCTCGCGGTACAGCGCCCGCTCGAAGATCCAGCGGTTGCCGATCGAGGCGGTGTCGCAGGCGTCTGCGCAGCAGCGCTCGGGGCGCGCGGGGCGCACCGCGCCGGGAATCGCCATCCGGCTGTACTCCGAGGAGGACTTCGACAAGCGCCCCGAGTACACCGAGCCCGAGATCCTCCGGACGAGCCTGGCGGCTGTCATCCTGCAGATGCTCTCGCTCGGCTTCGGCGATATCACGGCATTCCCGTTCCTGACCCCACCGGACTCCCGCGGCGTCAAAGCCGCATTCGACCTGCTGCTCGAGTTGCGTGCGGTCGAGCTTCCGCGGGGCGCCACGCCCCGCCTGACGCCGCTCGGCCGCGAGATCTCACGGCTGCCGATGGACCCGCGCTTCGCGCGGATGCTCATCGCCGCACGCACGACGGGCGTGCTGGCCGACGTGAGCGCGATCGTCGCGGGTCTCACGATCCAGGACGTGCGGGAGCGGCCCGAAGAGCGGCGGGAAGAGGCCGACCGTCTGCACGCGCGCTTCACGGATCCGAACAGCGACTTCCTGAGCATCCTGAATCTCTGGACGTACCTCGAGGAGCAGCAGGCAGAACTCGGCTCGAGCGCGTTCCGGCGGCTATGCCGCGCGGAGCACCTGAACTACGTACGCGTGCGCGAGTGGTTCGACGTGCACCGCCAGCTGCGTTCCCTGATCCGCTCGGACGACCGCCGGGGGCGCGCGGCCGAGCGAGCGCCCCGGGTCGACGCGCCCGCCACGGCCGACACCGACGCGGACGCCATCCACAAGGCGATCCTGTCCGGGTTGCTCTCGCATATCGGCATCCTCGACGAGCGCTCGGTCGCCAAGGCCCCTCCCGCGCGCTCTGCGAGCGAGCGCACCGAGACCAAGCGCCTCGCCGGCGCACAATACCTCGGCGCGCGGAACGCCCGATTCTCGATCTTCCCCGGGTCGGGCCTCAAGAAGAAGCGGCCCCCCGCGGTGATGGCCGCAGAGCTCGTCGAGACGAGCCGCCTGTACGCGCGCACGGTCGCCGCGATCGACCCCGAATGGGCTGAACCGCTCGCGGGCGACCTCGTGCGCCGGCAGGTCAGTGACCCGCATTGGTCCAAGGATGCCGGTGCCGCCGTCGCGACGGAGAAGATCACGCTGTTCGGGGTCGAGATCGTGCCCCGTCGTCGCATCCAGCTGGCCAGGGACGACCGTCCTCTCGCACGCGAGATGTTCGTGCGTCACGCGCTCGTCGAAGGTGAGTGGGATCCGACCCGCCTCGACAAACGCCTCACCGCCTTCCTCCGGCGCAACGTCGAGCAGCGCCGCCGACTCGAGAAGATCGAGGAGCGCGAACGCCGCCGCGACATCCTCGTCGGCGACGAAGCGGTGTTCGCGTTCTACGATGCGCGCATCCCGCACGACGTCTTCGATGTCCGGTCATTCGAGAAGTGGTGGCAGGATGCCTCGACCCGTACGCCGCGGCTGCTCGACCTGACCGAAGCCGACCTCCTCGACGAGGTGGGTCGCACCGACGAGCGCGAGTTCCCGGCCCGCTGGCATCAGGACGACCAGGTGCTCTCGCTCGCCTACCGGTTCGAACCCGGGGCGGCGGACGACGGGGTGACCGCGGTGGTGCCGCTTGCTCTTCTCGCCCAGCTGCGCCCCGACGGATTCGACTGGCAGGTGCCGGGGATGCGCGACGAACTCGTCACGGCCCTGCTGCGCGCTCTTCCCAAGTCGATCCGGCGCAACGTCGTCCCGGCCGCTGACTGGGCCGCGACGTTCTCCGGCGAATTGGCCGGCCTCGGGCCTGAGGCGCACGCCGGCGTTCCTGCGACGACGCTGCGCGACGCACTGGCGGTGCTCGTGCAGCGCGTCGCGAATCAGCGCGTCAGCGCCGATGACTTCGATATGGATCGCGTTCCCGGCCATTTGCAGGTCTCGTTCCGTGCCGTCGACGATCGCGGTCGCGCGGTCGGTTCCGACCGCGATCTGGCTGCGCTTCAGCAGCGGCTGGCAGGGCGCGCGCGCAGCACGGTGGAACGCACGCTCGAGAGGCCCTCGGGACCACGGGCGCTGGGCGAGCGCGGGGGGACGAAGAGCGGCCCGGTGCCTCCGGCGACCGCCCTCACGCGCTCCGGCCTGACCGACTGGACCTTCGACGACCTGCCCGACGTGATCGACACCAGGGTCGCTGGCGGCGTCGTGCGCGGTTATCCGGCCCTCGTCGACGATGGGGCCTCCGTGTCGGTGCGGATCGAGACCTCGCCCGAAGGCGCCGCCCGCGAGACGCGCGCAGGAGTGCGACGCCTCTTGCTGCTCGCCGTGCCGTCGGCGGCACCGTACGTGCTCGAGCACCTCACCGCCGCCGAGAAGCTGGCGTTGGCCGCATCCCCCTATCCGTCGGCCAAAGCGCTCATCGAAGACTGCCGCGTCGCCGTCGCCGACGCGGTCATGGAGCGCGCCGCGCCCGGTGGCGTGCGTACTCGCGCCGAGTTCGAACGTCTGCGCGAGGCGCTGTCTTCGGTCAGCGTCGACGAGCTCTTCGCCGCCGTGTCGCTGTGCGCCCGCATCCTGCAGCGATGGAGGGATGCTGATCGCGCCCTCCGCGGCCAGAACGCCCTCACTCTGCTCGGCGCCCTGAACGACGTCCGCGGGCAACTCGAGGGGCTCGTCTTCCCCGGATTCGTCACACGCACCGGGCTCGCCCAACTCGGGCACGTGCCCCGCTACCTTCAGGGCGCGATCGACCGCGTCACGACGCTGGTCGACAACCCCGGTCGCGACCGCCAGCGGATGACCGAGTTCGAACGGGCGGCGACGGTCTATGCGGACGCCGGAGGCATGATCCCGCCTTCGGCCGATTCCCCAGCCGGGATCGTGCACGCCAGATGGCTGCTCGAGGAGTACCGGATCAGCCTGTTCGCGCAACGTCTCGGGACCGCCGAGCAGGTCTCGCTCCCCCGCATCGTGAAGGCCATCGCCGGCTGACCGACCGCGAGAGCGCGACTGCGGTCACCGACGGCGGATCATCCTCGTGCCGCACGCGGAGCGCGGTGTGCCGGGCGTCCGCCCCGCGTACCTGCGAGTCGGGATCGCTCGCTACGCTCGTGGCATGACCGGACTTCGCTGGGGAATCCTCGCCACGGGCGGCATCGCCCACGCCTTCGCCACAGACCTGCGCGCCGCGGGCCTCGATCTGATCGCCGTCGGATCGCGCACCCAGGCGTCTGCGGACGCGTTCGCCGCCGAGTTCGACATCCCGCGCGCGTACGGCTCGTACGAGGCCCTGGTCGCCGACCCCGACGTCGACATCGTCTACATCTCGACCCCGCACCCCGCCCACGTCGAGAACGCCGTGCTCGCCCTGGAGAACCGCACGCACGTCCTGATCGAGAAACCGATCACCCTCAACGAGGGCGAAGCGGCCCGCATCCGCGATCTCGCGGCCGAGAAGGGCCTTCTCGCGATGGAGGCGATGTGGACGCGGTACCTGCCGCACATGGTGCGCATCCGCGAGATCATCGCGGAGGGCACGCTGGGCGATATCCGCGCCGTGACGGCCGATCACACGCAGAAGATCACGGACGATCCCGGCCACCGGCTCAACGCGAGAGAACTCGGCGGCGGGGCGCTGCTCGACCTCGGCATCTACCCCATCTCGTTCGCGTGGGATGTGCTGGGCGCGCCCTCCGGCATCCAGGCCGCTGCGCGGCTGCAGGGCACGGAGACCGACGCCGACGTCGCGACGATCTTCACCTACCCCGGCGGGCAGATCGCCACCACTCTGTCGTCGTCGCGTGCGGTGGGCCCGAACACCGCGAGCGTCCTCGGCACCGAGGCGCGCATCGATATCGACAGCGTGTGGTACACCCCCACATCGTTCCGCGTCATCGCGCCCGACGGCACGGTGCGGGAATCCTACGAGTCCGACGTGATCAGCCGGGGTATGCAGTATCAGGCGTTCGCCGCCGAGCGGCTCATCGCCGAGGGAAACCTCGCCGGCGATATCCTTCCCATCGACGAGTCCGTGGCGATCATGGGCACCCTCGACGAGATCCGCCGGCAGATCGGCGTGCGCTACCCCGGCGAGTGAGGGCCGAGGACGAGACTGCGCAGTGACCCGGCCCAGCGGGTGACACACTGGATGCATGCCCGACTCACAGAGCGCCCGCGTCGCCGTCTACCTCGACTTCGACAACATCGTGATGTCGTGGTACGACCGCGTGCACGGGCGCAACTCGTACGCGCGTGATCGGCAGCGCATCGCCGAGAACCCCACAGAGCCCGAGATCGCGGAGCGGCTCGCGGCGGCGACGATCGACGTCGGCGCCATCATCGACTTCGCGGCGTCTTTCGGCACCCTGGTGCTCACGCGCGCCTACGCCGACTGGTCGTCGCCGGTCAACGCGATCTACCGCACGCAGCTCGTCGGGCGCGCGGTCGACCTGGTGCAGCTGTTCCCCGCGGCGGCATATGCCAAGAACGGCGCAGACATCCGCCTCGCGGTCGACACGGTGGAGGATATGTTCCGGCTTCCCGACCTCACGCACGTCGTGATCGTCGCCGGCGACTCGGACTACGTCCCGCTCGCGCAGCGGTGCAAGCGGCTCGGCCGCTACGTGATCGGAGTGGGTGTCGCGGGCTCGACCGCGAAGTCGCTGGCGGCGTCATGCGACGAGTTCGAGGCGTACGACTCGCTGCCCGGGGTCAAGCCCATCGTGCGGGCCCCGGCGAAAGAGGCGCACTCCGGCCGAGCAGCCAAGGAGCCGGCCGCGAAAGAGCAGGCCGCGAAGGCGCCCACCGAGCCCGCCGCGGACGCTCCCGCGAAAGACGCACCCAAAACGCGCTCGCCCGGCCGCCGCACCAGCGCGAAGGCGAAGGCAGAGACGGCGGATGCTGCGGCCACCGCCGAG
Organism: Microbacterium rhizomatis; assembly: GCF_008710745.1. GTDB lineage: Bacteria > Actinomycetota > Actinomycetes > Actinomycetales > Microbacteriaceae > Microbacterium > Microbacterium rhizomatis. The sequence continues at coordinate 145,145 of NZ_VYSA01000005.1, read as the reverse complement.
TCGGCCGTCTCCGGTGAGCCGCAGACCGCGCCCCCCGCCGTCGTCGATGGCCCGCCCGCGGCGCCGGGCACTGCTCTGGAGTTCTCCGGGGCATCCGACGTCGAGGCCACCCTGGTGGGGGCGCTCGACGTCGTCGCGCCCAAGCGCACCAACCGCCGGGTGTCGTCCAAGACCCTGGCCGCCGCGGCCGAGGCCGCCGCATCCGTTCCCCCCCTCGTCGAGGAACCGGCGGCGGATGAGCCGGCGGAAGACCCGCAGGAGACCGCCACCGCACTGCTGGAGAGGGCCCTTCGACTGGGTCACGACAAGGACGATGCGGAGTGGCTGCACAGCTCGGCGGTCAAGACGCATATGCGTCGCATGGACCCGTCGTTCAGCGAGAAGGCGCTCGGATACCGGTCGTTCTCCGACTTCGTCAAGGCGCGCGAATCGATCGCGGAGCTCGAAGAGACCGGCCACGAACGCTTGGTGCGTCTGCGTGAGCAGTGACAGCTCACGGTGCAATTTCGTGCCGTGAGAAGACCCGTCGAGTAAAGTGACGCGTGTGGCACGTCTGACTGCCCCGCCGGGCTCGCAATCCTCCCTCCGGGAGGCCAATCGAGCGCGCCTGGTCGAATCGCTCAAGCGGCACGGCCGTTTGACGCAGGTCGAACTCGCCGGAAGCACCGGATTGTCGCCGGCCACGGTCTCGAACATCGTCAAGGAATTGACCGCATCGGGGCTGCTTCACACCTCGATCACGTCGCGGAGCGGTCGCCGCGCGACCCTCGTCTCGCTGGCCCGCCAGCTGGGCCTGGTGGCGGGGGTGCACTTCAGTTCACGCCAGCTGCACATCTCGATCGCCGACGCCACCCGCACCGTCGTCAGCCAGACCTCGCTCCCCTTGCCGCTGGATCACCGGCACGATGCAGAACTCGATCGGCTGAGCATCCTCCTCAGCGACATGATGGAGTCCCTCGGCGGCTCGGTGAGCGACCTCCTGGCGGTGGGGCTGGCCCTTCCCGCATCGATCGACTACCGCACCGGAATGATCTCCACCCCGGGTCTGCTTCGCGGGTGGGAGGGCGTCGACGTCGCCGAGAGCCTCAGCGAGCGCATCGGGCGGCCGGTCTATGTCGACAGCGAGGCGAACCTCGGCGGCCTGGCCGAAGCCCGAGAGGGAAGCGCCCGCTCCGTGTCGTCGTCGGTCTTCATCCGGGTGGGGCACACGATCAGCGCGGGACTCGTCGTCGGTGGCGACCTGTTCCGCGGTGTGAACGGAAAGGCCGGCCAGATCGGCCACGTCACGATCGACGAGAACGGGCCGATCTGCCGCTGCAGCAACCGCGGCTGCCTCGAGACATTCGCCGGGGGTCCCGCTCTCCTTTCGCTCTTCCCGCCGAGCGACGGCATGCAGCGGCTCGGTGACCTCATCCAGGCAGCCGAAGCGGGCGACGGCAGCTCACGTCGAGTGATCGCCGACGCCGGACGCCACATCGGCATCGCCGCAGCGAGCCTGTGCAACCTGTTCGATCCCGAACTCATCGTCATCGGCGGAGAACTCGCCCAGGCCGGCGAGATCCTGATGGCTCCGATGCGCCACTCCCTCGACCGCAGCGCACTGGCCGCAGCGGGCGGGCTGCCCGAGATCGTGGGCGCCTCGTTCGGCGATTGGGCCGAGACGCGCGGTGCGATCGCGGTGGCCCTCGATCACGTCACGGTCGACGCCGAGGCGATGCCGTTCTCGGCGTGAGCGGGCGGAATGCACCCATGCGCACAGACGTGGCACGCGGATCCAGAGCGCCCGCGAGGCGGTTGGCGGCCATCGCCGTCGCTCTCGTGCTGGCCGTCGCCGGGCTCACCGGATGCGCCCCGTCATCCGACTCCGCCGGCACGATCGCCTTGCTCCTCCCGGATGCGAAGACGTCGCGCTACGAGACGTTCGACCGGCCGACGTTCGAGAGCAGGGTGGCTGAGCTCGGGTCGTATCAGGTGCTCTACGCCAACGCCGATCAGGATGCGGCCAAGCAGCAGCAGCAGGCCGAATCCGCCCTCGCGAACGGCGCGGGCGTGCTCGTGCTCGATCCCGTCGACGGAAAGGCTGCCGTCAGCATCGTGAACGCCGCGAACTCGGCCGGCGTGCCCGTGATCTCGTACGACCGCCTCGTCGCGGGCGGCACCCTCGCCTACTACGTGTCGTTCGACAACGAGAAGGTGGGCGTCCTGCAGGCGACTGCGCTCGTGGACGCGTTGAATGCGGCGGGTGAGCCGGATCCCGGCATCCTGATGGTCAACGGCTCGCCGACCGACAGCAACGCGACCTCGTTCAGTGACGGCGCCCGCAGCGTGATCGACCGCAGTGACGTGCGAATCCTGGCGGAGTACCAGACCCCCGACTGGAGCCCGGACAAGGCGCAGGCCTGGGTGGCCGGCCAGATCAGCCAGTACGGCGACAAGATCGCCGGCGTGTACGCGGCCAACGACGGGACGGCCAGCGGGGCGATCTCGGCGTTCAAGGCGGCGGAGGTCTCGCCCCTGCCTCTGGTGACGGGGCAGGATGCCGAACTCTCCGCGATCCAGCGGATCGTCGCCGGAGAGCAGTACATGACCGTCTACAAGGCGATCCGGCAGCAGGCGACGCTGGCGGCGGAGATCGCGGTACATCTGCTCAAGGGAGAGACCGTCACGGCCCCGCTGGAGGTCGATGGCGTGCCCGCCACACTTCTGGAGCCTGTCGCGGTGACGATCGACAACATCATGCAGACCGTCGTCGCCGATGGATTCTGGACCGTGGCCGACATCTGTACGCCGAACTACGCCGAGGCATGCACCAAGGCCGGGATCGGTTAGCCTTCTGCGGGCCGCACATGATCCGAGGGATGAGAGCGCAACGATGCCGATGACACAACCCCGCGTGGGACGAGCCCGCGAGCGCGTGCTCACGGTGCGTGGGATCGGCAAGCGCTTCGGTGCGGTGCGAGCGCTCACCGACGTCGACTTCTGGGTCAACGAGGGCGAAGTGGTCGCCCTCGTCGGCGACAACGGAGCAGGCAAGTCCACCCTGGTGAAGCTGCTGTCGGGCGTCCACGAACCGGATGCCGGCACGATCGAGTACGACGGGGAGCTGGTCGAGATCGCCAGCCCTGCGGATGCTCAGCATCTCGGGATCGCGACCGTCTTCCAGGATCTCGCGCTGTGCGACAACCTCGATGTCGTCGCCAATCTGTGGCTCGGGCGCGAGCTGGTGCAGGGCACACGGCTGGACGAGGTCGACATGGAGCAGCGCACGTGGTCGCTTCTGCGCGAGCTGTCCGCGAAGATCTCGTCCGTGCGCACCCCTGTCGCGTCCCTGTCCGGCGGCCAGCGCCAGACGGTCGCCATCGCACGCTCGCTGATCGGCGACCCCCGCGTCGTGATCCTCGACGAGCCGACGGCCGCGCTCGGCGTCGCACAGACGGCGGAGGTGCTCAACCTGATCGAGCGGCTGCGCGAACGCGGCCACGGCGTCGTTCTCATCAGTCACAACATGGCCGACGTCATGGCGGTTGCCGACAGGGTGGTCGTGCTCAGGCTCGGGCGCAACAACGGGGTGTACAACGTCGCCGAGGTGACGAGCGCCACCCTGATCGCCGCCATCACCGGAGCGACCGACAATGCGGTGACCCGCCGTGCGGCCGACCGGCCGACCTCGTCGGGCTCCGCGGTCCCGGCCGAGGAGGGCATGATCATTCCGCTCCCCCGCTCCGGACCTCGTCGCATGAAGGATCTCGCCCGGGACACCGACGCATGAGTCTCGGCAGACCCGACCCGACGGGCGCCGTGGCGACGGTCGACTTCGACGACAACGGCGTGCTGGGCCGCACCGGCATCCGCCGGTGGCTGCGGACCCTGCTCACCCGCGTGCGCGGCGGTGACCTCGGTTCCCTCCCCGTGGTGATCGGACTGGCCCTGATCTGGACGGTGTTCCAGATCCTCAACCCCGTCTTCCTGTCCAGCCGCAACCTCGTCGATCTCACGATGCAGTGCGCCGCCATCGGCACGATCGCGCTCGGCGTGGTGCTCGTCCTGCTCGTCGGCGAGATCGATCTGTCGGTCGGCTCCGTCTCCGGGCTCGCCGGTGCCGTCCTCGCGGTCTCGTTCGTGCAGCTGCAGTGGCCCCTCGAGCTGGCCCTGGTGGCCGCCGTGGGAATCGGATGCCTCGCCGGCGTGCTCTACGGCTTCCTGTACACGCGGTTCGGCGTGCCGAGCTTCGTGATCACCCTCGCCGGTCTCCTGGGGTTCCTGGGGCTGCAGCTCTGGGTGCTCGGGAGCGCGGGGTCGATCAATCTGCCGGACTCGTGGATCGTCGAGTTCGCGCAGCATCTGTTCCTTCCGGCCTGGGCGTCGTATCTGGTGGTGGTGATCGCGGTGGGCGGATACGCCTGGTCACGGATCCGTCTCGCGCAGCGGCGGTCGGCGGCGGATCTGATCAGCCAGAGCTATCTCGACATCGGCGTGCGCGCCGGGACGCTGCTCGTCTTCCTCCTCGTGGCGACGTGGTACCTGAACCTGTCGCGCGGAGTCGGGGTGATGTTCCTCTTCTTCCTGATGCTGGTGGTTCTCGCGAACTTCCTGCTGACTCGAACGCGGTGGGGGCGATCGGTGTACGCCGTGGGCGGGTCGGACGAAGCGGCGCGACGTGCCGGCATCCACGTCGACCGGGTGTACATCTCGGTGTTCGCATTGTGTTCGAGCCTCGCGGCGGTGGGCGGCATCCTCGCAGCCGCTCGCCTCGGCGCCGCCAACCAGAGCTCTGGGGTGGGCGACACGAACCTCAATGCGATCGCGGCCGCCGTGATCGGAGGAGCGAGTCTTTTCGGAGGACGCGGCACGGCATTCGCCGCGCTGCTGGGGATCGTGGTGATCCAATCGATCTCGTCCGGCCTGACCCTGCTCAACCTGGATTCGTCCGTGCGATTCATGATCACGGGCATCGTGCTGGTCCTCGCGGTGATCGTGGATTCGCTGTCGCGACGCACCCGAACAGCCGCCGGACGAGCCTGATCCCTCTCCGGCCCCGTCAGTCGCCCGGATCTCAAGGTGCGTATGCCGAGCATCCTGAGTTCAGGTCCCAAACTCTAGCGATCACTCGGGTTTCAGAGGGTGTCCATAACCTTCACACAATGCGTGGGCAGGGGGCCGAATGCGTGCCAGAATGCCCAGAGATCACCCCGACGTGTACAGCGACGTGAGTCACGCTCTGAACCCATGAGGCGCGTTGCCAAAGCGTTACGTTCAAGACTTGACGACAAGCTCTGATCTCGTCAGGCTTTCCTCAAGCGAACCCGCCAGGCAGACCTGGACCTCGCACATTCAACGAAGAAAGGCGAAAGATGAAGAAGTCTTCCCTCTTTGCCGTGGTCGCACTCAGTGGTGCGGCGGCGGTCATGCTTGCCGGATGTTCCGGCTCCAGCGGTGGCGGCACGACGACGGCGGCTGCTGCAGATGCAGGCCGCGCCTGCGTGATCCTTCCCGATGCGGCGTCCTCGCCGCGCTGGGAGAACTTCGACCGCAAGTACCTGCAGGAAGGTCTTCAGGCCGCCGGTTTCGAAGCCGACATCCAGAACGCGCAGGGCGACGTCAACAAGTACTCGACGATCGCCGACCAGCAGCTCACCAAGGGCTGCGGCGTCATGCTCCTCGTGGACTACCAGGGTGCGGCAGTCGCCGTCGCCAAGAAGGCCACAGCTCAGGGCATCCCCGTGATCGCGTACGACCGTCCCTTCACGGGCGCGGACTACTACGTGTCGTTCGACAACGTCAAGGTCGGCGAGCTCCAGGGCCAGACCGTCCTCGACGGGCTCAAGGCCGCCGGCAAGGACCCGAAGACGGCGACCGTCGTCTACATGGGCGGCGACCCGACCGACGGCAACGCCAAGATGTTCCACGACGGAGCCGTCAAGGTGATGGAAGCCGCGGGCATCAAGGCAGCGGCCGAGCCTCCGGGAGTCTGGGACCAGGCGAAGTCGCAGACCAACTTCGAGCAGGCGCTGACCTCGCTCGGCGGCAAGGTCGACGGCGTCTGGGTCGCCAACGACACGAACGCGGCCGGTGTCATCAAGGTCCTTCAGGACAACAACCTCAAGGGCGTTGCCGTGTCGGGTCAGGACGCGAACGTCGCAGGCCTTCAGAACATCCTCCTCGGATGGCAGACCGCGACCGTCTACAAGCCGGTCAAGGACGAGGCAACCGCTGCGGTCGACACCGCGGTCGCTCTGCTGAAGGGCAGCACGCCCTCCGCCAGCGCGAAGTTGGACGACGGTACGCCGTACATCCAGGTCACGCCGATCCTGGTCGACCAGACCAAGGTGAAGGATGTCGTCGCCGCCGGTGACGCCGCCTACGACGACGTCTGCACCCCGGATGTCGCGGCAGCCTGCGCGCAGTTCGGTGTCGTCGCGCCGTAGCGATATCGGTAACCGCGAAACCGAGTAGCCGCGGGGGCGTCGCGTCATCACTGGCGCGGCGCCCCTCGCGGCGTGCCGAGCCCCGACCCGCAAGGAAGCGAGCATGTCAGAAGCAACAACCTCATCCGAGCCGATCATCCAGCTGATCGGCATCAAGAAATCCTTCGGCCCCGTGAGCGTGCTCAAAGGCGTCGATCTGAATGTGTACCCGGGCAAGGTGACAGCCCTCGTCGGAGACAACGGCGCGGGCAAGTCCACGCTCATCAAAGGCCTCGCCGGCGTCCAGCCGTACGACGAAGGCGAGGTGCGCATCGATGGTGTGCATCGCGACCTGCACACTCCGAGGGATGCCGCGGCTCTGGGCATCGAGGTCGTGTATCAGGACCTCGCGCTGTGCGACAACCTCGACATCGTGCAGAACATGTTCCTCGGTCGCGAAGAGCTCGTGGCCGGAACATTCGACGAAGGTCGCATGGAGAAGGACGCGTCCGACACCCTGCGCTCGCTCTCGGTGCGGACCGTCAAGTCGGTGCGGCAGAAGGTCTCGTCGCTTTCGGGTGGCCAGCGTCAGACGGTCGCCATCGCACGTGCGGTGCTCAAGAAGGCGCGCGTGGTGATCCTCGACGAGCCGACGGCTGCTCTGGGCGTCGCCCAGACCGAGCAGGTGCTCAATCTCGTCGAGCGCCTCGCGTCGCAGGGCGTCGCCGTGATCCTCATCAGCCACAACCTCGCCGATGTGTTCGCGGTCGCCGACGATGTCGCCGTGCTCTACCTCGGGCAGATGGTGGCCCAGATCGCCGTGAAGGACACCACCCGCGACGACGTCGTCGGGTACATCACCGGAACCAAGACGATGGACGGCATTCAGCACGTCGGCACGACCACGATCGTGACAGGAGGAGCGGCATGACCGCCACGACCACAAACGCCGGGCCCGACCCGGTGGCGAGCGATCTGATCGGCAGCGGGATGGAAGGCGGCGTCGTCGACCAGGTCCGGGCCTGGTGGCAGCGCGTGCGCGGCGGTGACATGGGGGCACTCCCCGCGATCGGCGGACTCGTCGTCCTCACGATCCTCTTCACCGCTCTCAGCCCGTTCTTCCTGACCGAGCGCAACTTCGCCAACCTGCTCAATCAGGCCGCGACCCTCGTGATGCTGGGCATCGCCCTGGTCTTCGTGCTGCTCCTGGGTGAGATCGACCTGTCGGCGGGCGTCACGGGTGGCGTGGCGATGGCCCTGTTCGTCGTGCTGAACGCGCAGTTCGGCGTCCCATGGCCGATCGCACTGCTCATCGGATTCGGCGTGGGCCTCGGCACAGGAGCGCTGATCGGGTTCTTCGTCGCCCGCGTCGGCATACCGTCCTTCGTCGTGACCCTGGGCCTGTTCCTGGGCTACCAGGGCCTCGCCCTGCTGATCATCGGCGATGGTGGCCTGTACCGCCTCGAGGTGCCGGAGCTGCTGGCGATCCAGAACGGCAACATGCCGGTCTGGGCAGGATGGGTCATGCTCTTGGTCATGCTCGCCGTCTCGGCGGGAACGTCGTTCTGGGATCGTGCGCGCCGCGCTCGTGCCGGTGTCCCCAACCGGGCGATCTCGCTCGTATGGATCAAGCTCGGCGTCATCCTCGTGCTGGGCGGGGTGTTCGTCTTCGTCCTCAACCAGGACCGGGGCCAGGGCGTGCGGGCTGTGCAGGGCGTGCCGGTGATCGTGCCGATCGTGCTGGTGATCCTCTGGCTGGGCACGTTCGTGCTCGACCGGACGAAGTTCGGCCGCTACGTCTACGCGATCGGCGGCAACGCCGAAGCGGCCCGACGCTCTGGTGTCAAGGTCCGTTGGGTGAAGTGGTCGGCATTCGTCATCTGCTCGACCCTCGCCGTCGTCTCCGCACTGTTCAGTGTGGCCCGGGTCGGATCCGTGGATGCCACCGTCGGACGCGACATCGTGCTCAGCGGCGTCGCCGCGGCCGTGGTCGGCGGCGTCAGCCTCTTCGGCGGACGCGGCCGGCTGATCCACGCGGCGATCGGCGCACTCGTGATCGCCGTGATCACGAACGGCCTCGGTCTGCTCGGCCTCCCGGCCGGCATCAACCTGCTGGTCACCGGCGGTGTGCTGATCCTTGCGGCCACCGTGGACGCGGTGTCGCGTCTGCGCTCAGGGGGCGGGGCGAGGACCTAACCCGCGTCACAACGGCCGAGCGCCGGGCGAGAGCATCCGCTCTCCCCGGCGCTTCGTCGTTTCAGCGGCGCGTGCTCCAGAGTGCCCACGCCACGAGAACGGGCTGGAAGAAGAGGCGCACGAAGCGCTTGGTGTCGGTGTCGAGCCCGAAGCCGTCGCGCCGCTTCGTGTACTGCTCGACGTTGCCGGGGAAGACGGCGACGAAGAACGCGGCGAGGATCGCGCCGATCCGAGTCCGCTCCTTCGGAAACACGACGAGCGCCGCGCCGAGCATGATCTCGACGGCGCCCGATGCGACCACCACCCCGTCCTTGTCGATCGGGAGGATCTCGGTCGTCCAGTCGGGGACCTGGGCCTGGAACTCTCTACGGCCCCAGAACAGGTGGGTGAGGCCGGCGAAGACGAGTCCGGATGCGAGCAGCCAGCGCGTGAAGTTCTTCATGCGCTCAGTCAATCAGCCCGGAAGCATCGCGCGGAGCGTCTGGATCGTATCGGCGTCGCGCGGTAGCTTGTCGTCGCGGTACGCCTTGACGCGTGCGAACCGCAGCGCGATGCCGCCCGGATACCTCGTCGAGCGTTGCACCCCGTCGATCGCGATCTCGACGACGATGAGCGGCTCGATGTAGACGGTGGACGAGGTGTGGCGGGTCTCGAGCTGCGGGAAGCGCTCGGTCTGCCACCGCAGGAGCTGGTCGGTGAGCCCCTTGAAGGTCTTGCCGACCATCACGAAGCCACCCGGCTCACCGAACTCACCGACCGGGTCGAGCGCCCCGAGGTGCAGGTTCGACAGGAGCCCCGTCCGCCTCCCCGAACCCCATTCGGCTGCGAGAACGACCAGGTCGTAGGTGTGCACCGGCTTGACCTTGATCCAGCTCTTGCCCCGGCGGCCCGCGGTGTAGGGCGAGTCGAGGGACTTGACCACAACGCCTTCGTGGCGGGCGGCCAGCGCATCACGGGACAGCTGCTCGGCGACCGCCGCGTCGGAGGTGCGGATGCCCGGCATACGGAAAGCGCCCGCGATGCGCTCGAGCTCGTCGAGACGGAGCGAGAGCGGCTCATCGATCAGGTCGCGACCATCGACGTGGAGGACATCGAAGAACCACGGCTGCAACGCGATCGCCCGCGTGGTCTCGGAGCCGAACCGCGACATCGTGTCTTGGAAGGGGCGGGGGCCGCCGTCTTCATCGAGCGAGAGCGTCTCGCCGTCGAGGATCAGCCGGTCGGCGGGCAGGGCTCGCACGACCTCCACGATCTCCGGTACGCGATGGGTGATGTCGGCCAGGTTGCGCGTGAACACGCGCACGTCGTCGCCGGCGCGATGGACCTGGATCCGTGCACCGTCGAGCTTGTACTCCACGGATGCCGGGCCGGTGACGGCGATCGCATCACCCGCGGTCGCCGCGGTGGACGCGAGCATCGGCAGGACCGGGCGCCCCACCACCAATCCGACGGCGTCGAGTTCTTCGGGCGTGCCCGTGAGCGCGATGACGGCGGTGGCGCCGAGATCGCCCGACAGCATCGCGGCACGCCGGACGGATGCCGCCGGTCGCTGCGAGGCGGTGACGATGCCGTCCAGGAGCACGCCCTCGAGCGCACCCGTCCGCAGCTCGCCGAGGAGAACGCGGGAAACGAAGGCCCACTCACCGGGGGTCGCTCGACCCGCGAACGCGCGCAGGAGCTCGGCGCGCGTCGCCGCAGAACCCGCTCCGGATGCCGCCACCAGCCGATCGAGGAACGCATCGGTGTCGGCGACGGTCAATGTCGGGTTGTCGGCGTGCGAGACATCCAGCGAAGTCAGGCCACGCCAGCCCACACCGACGCGCCCCTGCCGTGGAGCGGCGACGAGATACCCGACGGCCGGCGCGATCTCGGCGGGTTCCAATCGCCCGAGCAGCGCGGCAAGGGCGGCAGATTTCGCCGTGCGCGAGGATGTGGACCCCACCAGATCGGACGTCGCGGCGAGCTCGGACAACAGCATCCCTGCAGTCTCGCACCGACGACCGACACCGAGAGCGGTCGGATCGCGTACAGGCCTCAGGCGTGCAGGCGCGAGACGGCTCCGGCGCCGGCGAGGAATGCCGCCAGGTCAGGCTCGCCCTCGCGCGGCTGGAGGATGACGGCGGTGGCTCCTGCATCGAAGAACGGCCCGACAGCCGCGGCCACGTCCTCGGGGCCGCCCCCGATGACGAGCGCGGGATCGGCCTCGCCTTTCGACTTCTCGAGCTGAACCCTGACAGCGGCACGAGCCTCATCGCCGCCGAACGCCGCGATCACGAACACGATGAGTTCGTGCGCCCCGTCGCGCCCGGCCGCTTCGCGTCCCTCCCGCGCAAGCGCAAGGGTCCGCGCGACGCGCTCGGGATTGCTGCCGTCCGGGAGGATCGTGCCGTCGGCGACCTCACCGGTCAGCCGCACGGTCTTGGGGCCTTCGCCCGCGGCCAGGACGGCGACGGGCTGCGCGGGGGGCCAGTCGAGCCTGACCTGATCGAGCGACACGTAGCGCCCGTCCGTCGAGATCTCTTCGCCCGCGAGGAGACCTCGGAGCGCGGGGACGTACTCGCGCATCAGGGTGAGGGGCGATGCGACGCGGGCGCCGATCTGCCCCATCCACGACAGCACGCCGTGACCGACGCCGGGGATCAGCCGGCCCGGGAAGAGCCGCTCCACCGTCGCGATCTCCATCGCCAGCGCGGCGACGTTCCGGAACGGCATCGGCGCCACCCCGATGCCGATCCGCAGGCGCTCGGTCCATGCCAGGGCGGCGGATGCCGCGGCGAACGCCGATTCGCGGAAGCAGTCCTCCCAGAGCCAGAGCTCGGGCACCCCCTCCGCCTCGGCGGTCTGTACGGCGTTGCGGAGCGCCTCGGGCGGGAAGGACGGGGTGAAGATCGCACCGATGCGTGGCATCCCTCTACTCTGCCAGAGGCGGGCCCTCACTCTGTCAGAGTCGTCCTCACCGTGCGAAACGGCGACGCAGTCAGGAGGTGCTCCACAGAGCCCAGGCCACGAGCACCGGTTGCAGGAACAGGCGCCCGAATCGCGACATGTCGGTGCGCATCATCGGGGCAGGTCTCCCGGTGAGCCACTGATGCACGTTCCCGGGGAAGACCGCGACGAAGAACGCCGCAACGAGCCCGCCGACACGCGCACGCTCCTTGGGGAGAACCACCAGGGCCGCCCCGAGAGCGAGTTCGACTGCACCCGAGGAGACGACGATCGCATCCTTGTCGAGGCGCGTCTGCCGGACCGCCCAGTCCGGGACCGCGATACGGAAGCCACGGCGACCCCAGAAGAGGTGCGAGAGTCCCGTGTACACGAGGAAGCCCGAAAGCACCAGGCGCGCGATGAGTCTCAGGATGCCGGATGCGCGCGAACGGCCACGACGGCGGCTCATTCGCTCGTCCGCTCGGCCAGTGCGTCGCGAGCACCCTCGATGAACTCCAGGTGCTCGTCGAGCGTGTCGGATACCGTGATGATGCGGAGGACCAGTTCGTCGACGCTGCGCGTGTAGGCAGCCGCCCCCGCGGCCAGATCCTCCCCCGGCGCGGGCAGCACGGTGGCGAGCGGATCGATGCCGAGCCGGGCGAAATTCGCGGCATACGCGGGATAGCTCGCATACCGGCGCGCCTCGTCATCGCGCTTCCCGATCGCTCTGGGGTCGACCGCGGTGCGGGCGTAGAGGGCGACATAACCGGTGCTCGCGGGCGCTGCATCCCGCACCCCCTCGGCCTGCTCGGCTGCCCGGTCGGGCGTGAGCCAGCTCAAGAGCGCGCCGTCCGCTTCCTCGGCGGCGAGCGCGCGCATCTTCGGACCGAGCGCACCGACGAGCACACGCGCGCCGCTTTCGCCCTTGAGTCGCCGCACCTCGTCGCCGACGAGTGCGAGAGCACCGATCCGTGTGCCACCGGCGCCGATCCCGAGGATCAGACGATCCTCGGGAAGGGCCAGCCGGTCCACGGCGTCGATGATCTCGGTGGCGGGCCGGCGATCCACAGGGATCACGCCCGTCGCGAGCACGAGGCGTTCTGTCACGGCCGCGGCGGCGGCGAGCACCGAGAGCGAGTCCCCGCCGGGAGTGTCGTTCACCCACAGACTCCGGAATCCCGCTCGCTCGGCGGCTGCGGCGACCGCTGCTCCCGCGTCGGGTCCGAGTGATCCCGCGATGCCGATCGACACCGCGCCCCTCGACACCGCGCCCCTGGGCACCGCGCTGTGTTGTTCTGCCATCCCTCGAGCATCCCACGCCCCGCACTCCCGCGCTCCGTCGTGCGCCCGCGCGCTACCGTGGGGCGGTGAGTGATGCGGATGCGGCAGACCGGTTGATCCTCGACGAATCGGCGTCCACGCGCGCGGCGACGCTCCCGGGCCGGCTCGTCGTGATCGGCGACGAGTCGGGAGCGCTGGCCCACGCGGTGCTCGCCGACGGAGCCGTCGACGTGCGCGTGCACCAGGATTCAGTGGCGTCGGAGCGGGACCTGCGCGATGCCGCGTCGCCCGCGCGCTCGCTCGGCCTCGACGCCCACCTGGTGGCGGACGCCGCCACGGTACTCGTGCGCCTCCCCCGGTCGCTCGACGCGCTGCGGGATATCGCGGGGCTGATCGCCGCGCATGCGCGCCCGGACGTCGTCGTCTTCGCGGGCGGACGGATCAAGCACATGTCTCTCACGATGAACGACGTCCTCCGCGCGCATTTCACGACCGTCGATGTGACCCACGCGCGGCAGAAGTCGCGCGTGCTCATCGCGCGCGGACCGCACGACGGCGCCGACCCCGTGCCGCGCAGTGCCGCGCAGAGCCTGCCGGGGATCGCCGAGCCGATCGTCGTCTCAGCCCTGGGCGGGGTGTTCGCGGGAACCTCCGTCGACGTCGGCACCCGGTTCCTGATCGAGAACCTCCCCGAGCGTCTTCCCCAGGGCGGCGATGTGATCGACCTCGCGTGCGGCAGCGGAGTCGTCGCCGTGTGGCTGGCGCTCCAGCATCCCGAGATCAGGGTCGTCGCCACAGACCGCTCGGCGGCCGCCGTCGCTTCGGCGCGCGCCACCGCCTCGGCGAACGGGGTCGCCGATCGCGTGCTCGTGGTGAGGGATGACGGTCTTTCGGAGCGCCCGGACGGCAGCGCCGCATTCATCGCCCTGAACCCGCCGTTCCACGAGGGCGCCTCGATCGACAAGAGGCTGGCGTTCGGGCTGTTCGCCGACGCCGCACGCGTTCTGCGACCGGGGGGCGAGCTGTGGACGGTGTGGAATTCGCCCCTCGCCTACCGCTCCGCGCTCGAGCGCATCGTCGGGCCGACCAGGCAGATCGCTCGCAACGCGAAGTTCACCGTTGCGGCATCCACGCGCCGGTGAGCTGCTCCGGCATGCGAAGAGGCGTCGCCCGGATCACTCCGGACGACGCCTCCGCATCCGCCCCGCCCCGCTATGCGGTGTGCGCCACCTCGCTATGCGGCGTGCGCCACCTCGGCGACGGCGGCGCGGACCACGAGTGTGCCGGCGACGGCATCCACCGTGGCCGCTCCCCCGTCCACCAGCTCGCCGCTCACGAAGAGGTCGGCGATGCGGTCGTCGACCTCGCGCTGGATGAGTCGGCGGAGGGGCCGGGCGCCGTACTCCGGCTCGTAGCCGTTCTCGGCGATCCAGTCGATCGCGGCGGCCGTCACGTCGAGCTGGACGTCCCGCTTGGTCAGGCGGGCGCGGGTGGCGCCGAGCAGCAGCCCGACGATCTCGCGCAGCTGATCGACCGCGAGCTTGCGGAACAGCACGATCTCGTCGATGCGGTTGAGGAACTCCGGCCGCATCGCCTCGCGCAGTTTGCCCATCACGCGGTCGCGCAGGTCTTTGTCGCTCCCGAACCCGGTCGCACCCCCGCCGTCGGCGATGAAGCCGATCGCTCCGGAGCGCGAGGCCAGGAACTCACTGCCGAGATTCGAGGTCATCACGATCACGGTGTTGCGGAAGTCGACCGTCCGGCCTTGACCGTCGGTGAGGCGTCCGTCATCGAGCACCTGCAGGAGCAGGTTGAACACGTCGGGATGCGCCTTCTCGATCTCGTCGAACAGCACGATCGAGTACGGGTTGCGCCGGACGCGCTCGGTGAGCTGCCCGGCCTCGTCGTATCCGACGTATCCGGGAGGGGCACCGACCAGACGCGACACCGTGTGGCGCTCGCCGAACTCGCTCATGTCGAAGCGGATCACCGCCGTGTCGTCGTCGAAGAGAGACCCCGCCAGAGCCTTAGCCAGCTCGGTCTTTCCGACGCCGGTCGGGCCGAGGAAGAGGAACGAACCGACCGGTCGGTGCGTATCGCCCATGCCGGTGCGGTTGCGCCGTACCGCCTTGGCGACCGCGGTCACCGCATCGTCCTGACCGACCACGCGGGCGTGCAGCTCGTCCTCGAGGAGCGCGAGGCGATCGCGCTCCGTCTCGGTGAGCCGGTTGACCGGGATGCCGGTGGCCCGGCTGATCACGGCGGCGATCTGCGCCTCGTCGACCACCGCATCTACGGTGCCGGTCGAATCGGTCGTCGAGCGAGCGGAGGGAGACGAAACGGTCGCCGCTTCGAGCCGGGCCTGAACGTCCGGGATCGCGTCGCGGATGCGTGAGGCCTCTTCGTAGTGCTCCGCCGACACGGCGGCGTTCTTGTCGGCCTCCAGCGTGGCGAGTTCGGCCACCAGGGCGCCGACGTCGACCTTCACGCCGAGCCGCAGCCGCAACCGGGCGCCGGCCTGGTCGATCAGGTCGATGGCCTTGTCGGGCAGGACGCGATCGCTCAGGTAGCGGTCGGAGAGCTCCACCGCGGCACGCAGTGCGTCATCGGTGTAAGTGACGGCGTGGTGGTCTTCATATGCTCCGCGCAGTCCCTGGAGGATCAGCACGGCGTTCTCGACGGACGGCTCGCCGACGCGCACGGGCTGGAAGCGGCGCTCGAGAGCAGGATCCTTCTCGATCACCCGGTACTCCTTGAGCGTGGTCGCACCCACCAGGTGCAGCTCGCCGCGCGCGAGGCGCGGCTTGAGGATGTTGCCGGCATCCATCGCCCCGTCGCCGCCGCCACCGGCGCCGACGACCGTGTGCACCTCGTCGATGAAGACGATGAGCTCACCCTTGTGCGCGGCGACCTCGTCCATCGTGGTGGTCAGGCGCTCCTCGAAGTCTCCGCGGTAGCGGGTGCCGGCGAGCATCGCCGGCAGGTCGAGCGCGATCACGCGCTTGCCGCGCAGCTGCTCGGGCACGGTCCCCGCCACGATCGCCTGGGCGAGGCCTTCGACGATCGCGGTCTTGCCGACACCCGCCTCGCCGACCAGCACGGGGTTGTTCTTCGTGCGGCGGCTCAGGATCTCGATGGTCTGCTCGATCTCGTCCAGACGCCCGATCACCGGGTCGAGGTCGCCCGCTGTCGCGAGCGCCGTCAGGTCTGTGCCGAAGCGGTCGAGCATCGGAGTCTCGGATGCCGCGGCATCCGGCGTGGTCTCACCCGTGGTCTCGCCGCTCGGCGTCACCGTCTCGCGAGCGCCCTGGGTCAGCGCCTCAGCCGTGACGCCGGCCTGGGCGAGCACCTGGCCCGCGGGGGAATCCTGGGCGATGACGAGCGCGAAGAAGAGGTGCTCCGGGTCGACGTAGGTCGAGCCCGACGCGCGCGCGACCTGGTATGCGTGGAACAGCGCGCGCTGCACGGACGGCGCGATCACCGCCCCGTCGATCCCGGCGGGGTCGGTGGGTGCCGGGAGCCGGTCCTCAACCGCGCGCACGATCGCACGAGGGTCGGCGCCGACGCGGCGGACGGCGTCATCGGCCGGCGCCTGCTGCACGATGACGCGCAGCACGTGCAGAGCATCGAGTTCGCGCTGCCCGCGCTCGAGCGCGAAGCGGCCCGCGTCCTGCAGGATCGACTGGGTGCGACTGCTCAGGAACCTGCTGAGGTCGATGGAACGCGCCTCACGGGCGCGCTCACCCGCCATATAGCGGGCCAGGAACTCATCGAACGCGCCGGCGCCGTTCTCGTCGCTCTGGGGGGTGAAGTCTTCGGGCACGAGTCCTCCTCATGAAACTTGAGTGCCAAGGCGTCAAGTTTAGGAACTTGAGCGCCTTCGTATCAACTTCAACACCGAAGCTCACGGAGTATTCCGAGCATGGTCGCGCCACTTTGCTCCGCGGCAGTTCACCGCGGGCTCGGCACCCCCGCACATGTCCGGGCACGTGCCGGCGACAGCATCCGCGCCAGCCATCTTGCGGACACGCGCCGACAGACCCGACCACGCCCGGCCAGTCCCGCCGTGCCCGCGATCAGTGCGTCGCGGGAACCCCTGCCGGTGCCTGCAGCGCGCGGATGAGGCTCGCCGAGTCGTACGGACCCTTGTGCCGCACGCCGTTCACGAAGAACGTCGGGGTCGTGTTCAGGTCCATGAGCTCCGCATCGAGCCGGTCGTCCTGGATCCGTCGCAGCACCGCCTGCGAACCGAAATCGGCGGCGAACTTCTCGGCGTCCATCCCCAGCTGCTCCGCGTACCGGCAGAGGTCGTCGGTCTCGAGTGCGTCCTGATGGGCGAAGAGCTTCTTGGCCATGTCGAGGAACCTCCCCTGGAGCGCGGCGGCCTCGGCCGCCTGCGCGGCCTCTTGCGCGTGCGGGTGCGGGTTGTCCAGGGGGAGGTGGCGCCAGACCCAGAGCACGTCATCGCCGAAGTGCTCAACGACTGCGTCGACCGACCCGGTGGCACGACTGCAGAACGGGCACTCGAAATCGCCGTACTCGACGATCTTGTAGGGCGCGTCGATCCGGCCGCGCAGGTGATCCCGCGTCGGGTCGATGGGGCGAGCGAGCTTGGCGCCGATCGCCTGCGGCGGACGCAGCCGGTCGCCGACCGACAGCACGGCCCACCCGAGGAAGAACGCGATGAGGGATGCGGCGAGCACGCCCACGCGCGCCAGATCCTGCGTGTGCGGGTCGGAGATCGCGATCGGCACGAGGAAGAGCGAAATGGTGAACCCGATGCCCGAGAGGGTCGCTCCCCCGGCGATCCGGTTCATGCCGAGTCCTGGCGCGAGCTGCCCCTTCCCGATCGCACGCATCAGGGCGGTCGCACCGGTGATGCCGACGAACTTGCCCAGCACGAGGCCGACGACGATTCCCCAGCTCACGGGTGAGGCGACCGCCTCCATGAGCACCTGGCCGTCGATCTTCACCCCGGCGTTGGCGAGCGCGAACAGCGGGAGGATGCCGTAGGCGATGTAGGGACGCCATCCATTGTCGATCCGCTCGTTGATCGACAGCGACTCGCGCAGGCTCCGCGTGACCGCGGCGGCGTACATGGGGTTCGGCGACTCGCGGAAGGCCTGCGAGAGCTCGGCGGTGCGCTCGACGTCACCTCTCCGCGGCGAGAACACCGGGATGAGCAGGGCGACCGCGACACCGGCGAGGGTCGGGTGGATGCCGGCAAGGAGCACGACGACCCACAGCGCGATGCCGAGCACCGCGTACGTGAACCCGCGCCCCTCCGGCAGGAATCGCACGAGCGCGATGAGCACCATGATGACGATCGCCGCGAGCGAGGGCCACAGGCTGATGCCGCTGGAGTAGAAGAGGGCGATGACCAGGAGCGCTCCGATGTCGTCCACCACGGCGAGGGTCAGCAGGAAGGTGCGCAGGCGGAACGGGTACTTCGGGCCGATGATCGCGAGCGCGCCGATCAGGAAGGCGGTGTCGGTCGAGATGACGATGCCCCACGCGTGCGCTTCGCCCGTGGAGGCGGTGAAGAGCACGAAGATCAGGGCGGGCACGATCAGGCCCGCGATGGCGGCCACGATCGGCACGGCCGCCCGCGACCGGTCGGTCAGCTCTCCGATCGTCAGCTGTCTTTTCACCTCGAGCCCGACGAGGAAGAAGAAGAACGCCATCAGGCCCTCGTTGACGAACTGGTGCAGTGAGAAGAAGGCGGTCCACTCCCCGATCGAGAAGCCGACCGGCATCGACCAGAACTCTTCGTAGGTGTCGCCGGGCAGGTTGGCCCAGAGCAGGGCGATCGCGGTGCCGATAAGCATCATCGCGGCCGAGAGCCGGTCGCCGCCGGGCGCTTTCTTCTTCTTCGTGGGCGTCGCGGGATCGGGCTGCGGCCGCGCCGGCAGGAGCGAGATGCTGGTCACGCCTCCATCCTGGCGCTTCACGGTGCTGATCGGGTCGATCAGTCGCTAGGGTGATCCCAACGGAAGGGGTCGCATGTCCTTCATCACCCGTGGTTTCACCGGTCGGCGCCGTGACAGGGATCCTCGACTCCCGCCCGGACAGACGCTCTCACCCGACTGGCCGGTACTGTCGGCGGGCCCCACTCCCCGCGTGTCGACAGAGGAGTGGGAGTTCACCCTCACGACGGAGAACGGCACGCACCGGTGGTCGTGGGATGAGCTGCGCGCCCTCGGGATCGAAGACATCACGACCGACATCCACTGCGTCACCCACTGGTCGAAGCTCGAGATGCCCTGGCGAGGCGTCTCGCTCGACACGATCTTCGCGCAGGTGCAGACCCATCACGCGTACGTCATGGCGCACTCGTACGGCGGGTACACGACCAACGTGCCGATGGCCGATCTTCTCGGCGGAAAGAGCTGGATCGCGTTCGAGGCCGACGGAGAGCCTCTCGATCCCGAGCACGGCGGCCCTGCGCGGCTGCTCGTGCCGCACTTGTACTTCTGGAAGAGCGCGAAGTGGATCCACGGCCTCGTGACGATGCCCCGAGACGATCCCGGCTTCTGGGAGCAGAACGGCTACCACCTGCACGGCGACCCCTGGAAAGAGGAGCGCTACTGGTGACATCCTCGCCGCTGACCCCGCGGCGCCCCGCGGCGTGGCACACTGCAACGGTCGTCGCCGCCGTCCCCGAGACCTCCAGTGCGCGCCGCCTGACGTTCGAAGTGCCGACCTGGCCGGGCAACGATCCCGGCGCGCACGTCGATGTGCGCCTCACCGCCCCCGACGGGTACCAGGCATCGCGCTCGTACTCCATCGCGTCGTCGGGCGAAGGCACACAGGTCGTGCTCGCCGTCGACGAGGTGCCCGACGGCGAGGTCTCGCCCTTCCTGGTGGAAGACCTCCAGGTGGGCGACCAGCTCGAGCTGCACGGACCCCTCGGCGCATTCTTCATCTGGCAGCCGACAGATCAGCCTCGACCGGTGCAGCTCATCGCCGGCGGGTCGGGAGTCGTCCCCCTTTACGCGATCGCCGAGGCGCACGCGCGGGC
The DNA here is from genome assembly GCF_008710745.1 of Microbacterium rhizomatis. Taxonomy (GTDB): domain Bacteria; phylum Actinomycetota; class Actinomycetes; order Actinomycetales; family Microbacteriaceae; genus Microbacterium; species Microbacterium rhizomatis. Next base: position 125,318 of record NZ_VYSA01000005.1, on the reverse strand, counting down.
GGGTGACGCGAGCCCGTTCCGGCTGCTGTATTCCGTGCGCACCCCTGACGACGTCTTCTTCCGCCGCGAGTTCTCCGCGCTGCCGCCGAGCTCGGTCGAGGTCGACTACGTCTACACGCGCCGAGCGCCGGCGGGGTGGGCCGGGGTCACCGGGCGGGTGACACGGGACCGGCTGGACGAGGTCGTGTGGCCCGCGGCATCCGATCCTCTCGTGTACGTCTGCGGGCCGACGGCTTTCGTCGAGACCGTGGCGGACTGGCTCACGGCAGCGGGGCACCGTGGATCGTCGATCCGCACCGAGCGATTCGGAGGCGCGTGATGTGCCCGACTCCTGCAGGCCACCTCGACGGCAACGCTCTGGCCGGAGTGCTCGCCGACGCCCTCGGCGCCGACCTCACCGCCCGCGAAGCGCGATGCCGGCACTGCGGCACGGTCGACGTGCTCGCCCGGGCGCTCGTCTACGTCTCGGCGATGGGCCTGGTCGCACGGTGCGCGACGTGCACGGAGGTACTCGCCACGACCGTGATCGCCGATGACGGCCGGCGATGGTTCGGGATGCCGGGGGTCGCCGCCCTCGAGATGCCCGCGCCCTGAGGCGAGCCCCGAGACGGGCGCCGAGTTCACCGACCGGGCGGGCCGATCACCAGCAGCACCACGAAGATCGCCACGAGTACGAGGGCGACGATGGCCCCGAGCATCCACGGGCGACGAAGGAACCACCGCATCAGCCGGTCGTGCCACGCCGCATCGCGTGGGTCGGCGGTCGCCTCGAGGCGCCACGATCCGACGAGGCGGCGCGTCCGGTGCAGCCACATCTCCACCGGGATCGTCGCGTACGGGATGAGTGTGCTGACGATGGCGACCGCGGTGGACCGAGCATCCCAGCGCTGATTCTTGGCCACGAGGACGGCGGTCGCGCCGTACGCCAGGAAGATGAACCCGTGGATGCCGCCGCCGATCGTGACGGCGATCGCCAGACCGCTCGTGGCCCGGAGGATGAGTCCGCCGATGAGGAGCGTCCACGAGATCGCCTCGGCGATCGCGAGTGTGCGGAACAGGAACAGGGGCGAGCGGAACACGGTACTCCTCGGATCTCGGACCCGGAACAGGATCTCCGGCCCCAGCTTCAGTATAACTGAAGCTTACCCGTGCTCCGGCGGAGCGCCCCGGAACGGCTCTTCGTGCAGACCCTCGAGCGCCTGGGTCAGGTCGCGATCGGCAGCGGTGAGCGCGGCGTCGAGGCGTGCCAGCCGCGCATCGGCCTCGGCGAGCGCCGCAGCGCCCTTCTCGGTGACGCGGAGGTCGGATGCCGCTCCCGCGAGCGCCATCGCGTCGGCGACGAGTCCGTCGTCCGCGAGCGAGCGCACAGCGGTGTGCGCGGTCTGGACGGTGATCTGCGAGCGGCGGGCGAGCTCGCTGAACGAGATGCCGGGCGTTGCCTGCACGTGTGCAAGCAGGCCGTACTTGCGCGTTGTGAGTCCCAGGTCGCGCAGTGCGGTGTTCAGCTGGGAATCCCACACCGCCGAGACGGTCAGCAGCGCGATGACCGGGCTGAAGGGCGGTCGTTCTGCAGCCACGTCGCCTCCTCCCGTTTTCTGAACGCTGTTCAGGCATCCGGTTCGCGCATGCCTGCCCATGTTAGTCATCGCAGGAGGGCCCGGTCGCGATGTCGGGAGTGCCGCGTAGCGTGCGATATACCGTGCAAGCCCCTCAGAGGAGACAATCATGGACTGGAAGATCGAACTCATCTTCGTCCCGGTGACGGATGTCGACGCAGCCAAAGAGTTCTACGAGCGGATCGGATTCCATGCCGACCACGACCAGGTGCCGTTCGAGGGGCTGCGGTTCGTGCAGATGACTCCCCCGGGTTCTGCGTGCTCGATCGCGTTCGGCGAGGGGCTGGGCATCACGCTCGAACCCGGACAGCAGAACACGATCCAGGTCGTCGTACCGGATGCCGACGAGGCGCTCGCGCACTTGCGCGAGGTGGGCGCCGAGGCCGACGGCGTCGACGAGCAGGCGTGGGGCCGATTCGTCACGTTCGCCGACCCTGACGGAAACCGGTGGACGCTGCAGGAGCTGCCGGGCCGCGACTGATTCGCGATACGTGCGTTCGCTCAGCCGGCGAGCTCCGGCAGGAAGTCGTTCCATGCACGCCGGCGAACGGCGCGAGGATCGTCGACGACCCTGTCGACGGCGTCGATGATGAGTGTGGATCGGGTGGCTTCGCTGTAGCACGGCCACTCGGGGCCGGGCTCCGAACGCTCGGCGAAGTTCAGCCAGAACCCGCGCATCCGCTCACCGGCCGCGACGTACTGCTCATAGCCGCCGAGTGATGTCATGGCTCGCGCGATCGGTTCGTCCGCGCGACCGAACAGTGCGAACATCTCGACGCCGTGCGTGGCGTGCAGACCGACGAGTTTGAGCAGACGAGGAGCGAAATCGAACCGGTACGCGAAGGTCGCGGCGTACCGCGAGTGGAAATCAGTGACACGCGTGCTGGGGTACCAGAAGCCGTAGTCCGCGCCGAAGTCGGCACCCGACCGCCGACCGGGAATGCCCGGGTATGCCGCCCGCATCGGGGCGTGCGACGTCTCTGGGGCGCGCGCGAACAGGGCTCGGATACGCGCGGGCGTCCGCGGCAGGATGTCGACGCGGCCCCGGAAGATCGAGCCTTCGCGGTCGTTCGTGCCGACGATGAGCGGGATCCTGTGCGCCCGGCCCTCGCGAAACGCGACGAGAGGGCTCTCCGGAAGGAAGTCCCCGTCCACGACGGGCGCGAACGGGAACGCACCGGGGTAGGTGATCGGCGTGCGCACGCGGAGGATCTCCGCGGCGGCGAGCAGATCGACCGTCGAGGCGCCGGCGAGGAGGGCCGGAACGTCGCGTGTCACCGATGAGCCGGCGCCCTGACGGCGGCTCACGATCTGCCGCAGCATCCCGACGAACTCCCCCGCCCACTGCCCGGTGGCCTTGCGCGCGTACACCGAGTGGGGCGGCGGGCTCTGCGCGATCGCACGCGCGAACAACCCCCGCGCCGCGGGCACGGCCATGAGGGTCGTGACGGCGTTCCCTCCGGCCGACTCGCCGAAGACGGTGACCTGATTGGGGTCGCCGTCGAACGCCGCGATGTTGTCTCGCACCCAGCGCAGAGCTGCCACCTGATCGCGCAGACCCAGATTGCTCTGGAACGGATGCTGCCGGCTCGCGTAGCGCGTGAAGTCCAGGTAGCCGAGCGCACCGAGTCGGTAGTTGAAGCTGACGAAGACCACGCGCCCGGTGCGGACGAATTCTTCGCCCTGACCCGAGAAGTCACGTGATGAGCCCGCGGTGTAGCCGCCGCCGTGGATGAACACCATCACCGGGAGCGGCTTGCTGCCGCGCTCCGCGGGTGCGTGCACGTTGATCGTGAGGCAGTCCTCCCCCGAGGATGGCGCCACAGACGTGGAGCGCGCTACTCGAACCGGACCCTGCTGAGATGCCATGAGACCGAACGATGTCGCGTCGCGAATGCCCGACCAGGCCACGACGGGAGCGGGAGCGCGAAACCTCAGTTCGCCGACCGGTGGCGCCGCATACGGGATGCCGCGCCACGAATCGATCCCGTCCGGCTCCGCAGCGCGCAGCCCTCGCACGTCGCCGCCGGTCACCCGCACGACCGGACCGTCGGCGGGGAGGAGGGGGATGCTCACTCTCGTCATGCTCGCACACCCCTGACACCGCGACTCCGGAGATGTTCCCGAAGTGCGAGCTCTGAGGTGGTTGGGTGGTCTCATGAGTGAATACACCGTGGCCGACCACCTCCTGGACCGCCTGGCGGAGGTCGGGGTCCGGCATCTGTTCGGGGTGCCCGGCGACTTCACCCTCGGTTTCCTCGACCACGTCGAGGCACATCCGCTCATCGAGTGGGTGGGGTGCGCGAACGAGCTCGGCGCCGGATATGCGGCCGACGGCTACGCGCGACTCAACGGATTCGCAGCGTTGAGCACCACGTTCGGGGTGGGTGAACTGTCGGCGATCAATGCGGTCGCCGGGAGCTTCGCCGAGCACGTGCCCGTCCTCCACGTGGTCGGGGCGCCGACCACCGCGACCCAGGCGGCGGGGCGAGCCACCCACCACTCCCTGGGCGACGGCGACTTCGCGCACTTCGCACGCATGACGGCCGAGGTGACCGCTGTCCAGGCCGTCCTGTCGGGGGCCGATTCGGCGGCGACTTCGACGGCCGAGATCGACCGGGTGATCACGGCGACGCGCGATCGCCGCCTGCCCGGGTACCTCGTGATCCCCGCCGACGTCTCCGAATTGGCCGCCGAGCGCGCGACCGGGCCTCTGCCCGAGCATCCGTCGATCACCGATCCTGCGGTGCTCGACCGCTTCCGCTCCGCGGTCGCTGAACGGCTCGCCTCGGCGCGGAGCATCGCCGCGCTCGCCGACATCCTGGTCGCACGTCTCGACGCGCAGGACGCACTGCACCGCCTCCTCAGCGAGGGCGTGCGACACGCCACGCTTCTGTGGGGCAGGCGCGTGGTCGACGAGTCCGCGGCCGCGTACCTCGGGTCGTACCTCGGCACGGCGAGTGACACGGCCGTGCGGACCGTGATCGAAGATTCCGACGTGCTCGTGATGGCGGGCGTGCAGTTCACCGATCTGACGAGCGGCTTCTTCTCGCAGCACATCGATCTCGGCCGCACGATCGACATCCGCGGTGAGTCGACCCGCATCGCCGACGAACGGTTCGAACCGCTCGCGATGGCAGACGCGCTGGATGCCGTGACCGCCGCGGTCATCGACGCCCACGCCCATCTGCAGCTGGTCCACCCCGCGACACCGAACGTCGCCGCCGAAGCGGGGCGCGAGGCCGCCCTCGATGCGAGGCTGTCGCAGGCGACGCTGTGGCAGCAGGTCACCGCGTTCCTGCGCGCGGGCGACACGGTTCTGGCCGACCAGGGAACCTCGTTCTACGGAATCGCCGGGCACCGGCTTCCGCACGATGTCACGCTCATCGGCCAGCCGCTGTGGGCGTCGATCGGCTTCACGCTCCCTGCGTTGCTCGGCGCGGCGCTCGCCCGCCCGGAGCGCCGACCGGTGCTCCTGATCGGCGACGGAGCGGCCCAGCTCACGATCGCGGAGCTCGGCACGATCCTCCGCCACCGCATCCCCGCGATCATCGTGGTCGTCGACAACGCCGGTTACGCCGTCGAGCGGGTGATCCACGGCCTGCAGGAGGAGTACAACGACATCGCCCGATGGGATTGGGTCGCACTCATGCGGGCGATGGATCCGGCCGGCACCGCGCACGGCGAACGCGTCGATTCGGTCGGCGCACTGGCGGCCGCTCTCGCCGCCGCCCGCGAGGCCGATGGGCTCACCCTCATCCAGGCTGTGACGCCCGCCGGAGACGTTCCGCCCGTGCTCCGCGCCGTCGCCGCGGCTGCGGCAGCTGCGAACCGCCCGGCAGCGGCGACGACAACCGCACGCTGAGGGCGATGCGCGAGTTCGGGAACGGAATCGGGATGCTGCTCCGCGGCTTCGGCTGGTGGCGCCGCCGGCCCTGGGTGATGGCGCGGGGACTCCTGCCCGCAGCGATCGTGAGTGTCGTGCTGCTCGGCGGCCTCATCGTGCTCGGCGTCGAGGCTCCGGCCATCGCCGACGGGCTGACGCCGTTCGCAGACGGCTGGCCCGGCTTCTGGTCGACACTGCTGCGCGTCGCCGTCGGCACCGCGGTCTTCGGTGCGGCGATCGTGGTCGCCGCGGTGACCTTCACGGCCCTCACCCTCATCGTGGGCGAACCGTTCTACGACCGGATCTGGCGGGCGGTCGAGACAGACCTCGGCGGAGCTGTGCCCGACGGCCGCTACGGGTTCTGGCGCTCGGTCGCCGACGGGCTGAGCCTCATCGCCCGCGGCGTGCTCGTCGCACTCGCGGCCGGGCTCATCGGGTTCGTCCCCGTCGTCGGCAGCGTCCTCGCCGCGATCATCGGCACGGCCCTGGCCGGGTGGCTCATCGCCGACGAACTGTCGTCGCGCGCCCTCACTGCTCGAGGCCTGGATGCACGGTCCCGGCGCGCCCTCTTGCGCGCGCACCGCGGCCGCGTGCTCGGTTTCGGCGTCGCGACCCAGCTCTGCTTCCTGGTGCCGCTCGGCGCGGTCATCGTGATGCCGGCGGCCGTCGCGGGGTCATCGCTCCTCGCGCACAGCGTGCTCGGGGAACCGGAACGGGTCGGCTCGACAGCATCCGGCTGACGACTGCCGACTCAGCGCGCCCCGCCTTCGACGGTGACGATGCGGTGATCATCGTCGTGCGTGAGCTCCGTGCGCAGGAAGTGCGGGTCGGTCGGCAGGTGCAGGTGGAAGCGCGGATACGCGACCACCCTCAGCTGCCCCACTCCGATGGTCGCCTCCAGCACATGGCCACCGACGCTCCGGTCGTCGGCCAGGAAGTGCAGGTGCAGCCCCGCGACCGTGATGCCCTGGTAGATCGACGGCGCCCAGAACCCGACGAGTGTTCCGCGGATGCCGGCCAGCTCGGTCTCGACCTGGTCGCGGGTGACGTCGGCGAGCGGCCGGTACGGATGCTGCTGCCGCCGCGTCACGCGGATCCGCAGCGTCGCGACCACACCGTCGACGCGCACGGCGTGGAACAGGTTGCGGCTGACGAGCTCTGACTCGATCGCGGCGGTCAGCGCCGGCAGGTCGGCGTCGACGACGTCGACGCCCGGCACGTCGCGCGACGGGCACACGTCGACGAACGGAAGGATGTCGTCGTCGGCCATACGCGCCGGCGGAGCGTCGACGGTGCATTCGTACACCGCGCCGTCGAGGATGATGACTTCGCCGCCGAGGTGCTCACAGCATCCGATCCCGAAATCTCCGCGATCGCGCACCTCCGCGACGGTGATGCCCGATTCATACGCCCCGGCCAGCAGCGCGTCGAGGACGGCGAACTGGGTCACCGCGTCGGTGGTCAGGTTCGTTGAGATCAGAAGTCCCAGTCTTCGTCGGACGTCGCCTCGGCCTTGCCGATCACGTACGACGACCCGGAGCCGCTGAAGAAGTCGTGGTTCTCGTCGGCGTTCGGCGAGAGCGCCGACAGGATCGCCGGGTTCACGTTCGTCACGGTCTCGGGGAACATCGCCTCGTAGCCGAGGTTCATCAGCGCCTTATTCGCGTTGTAGTGCAAGAACTTCTTGACGTCTTCCGTGAGGCCGACGCCGTCGTAGAGGTCTTGCGTGTACTGGATCTCGTTGTCGTAGAGCTCGTAGAGCAGCGAGAACGTGTAGTCCTTGATCTCGTCGCGCTCGGCCTCCGAAACCTTCTCGAGGCCCTTCTGGAACTTGTAGCCGATGTAGTACCCGTGCACGGCCTCGTCGCGGATGATGAGGCGGATCAGGTCGGCGGTGTTGGTCAGCTTCGCGTGCGACGACCAGTACATCGGCAGGTAGAAGCCCGAATAGAAGAGGAAGCTCTCGAGCAGGGTCGAGGCGACCTTGCGCTTGAGCGGGTTGTCGCCCTGGTAGTACTCCATGACGATCTGAGCCTTCTTCTGAAGGTTCGGGTTCTCGACAGACCAGCGGAACGCCTCGTCGATCTCCTTCGTCGACGCGAGCGTCGAGAAGATCGAGGAGTAGCTCTTCGCGTGGACCGACTCCATGAACGCGATGTTCGTGTAGACGGCCTCTTCGTGGGGGGTGATCGCATCCGGGATCAACGACACCGCGCCCACCGTGCCCTGGATCGTATCGAGCAGCGTCAGCCCGGTGAAGACGCGCATCGTGAGCAACTGCTCGTCGGGGGTCAAGGTGTTCCACGACTGGATGTCGTTGGACAGCGGGATCTTCTCGGGCAGCCAGAAGTTGTTGACGAGCCGGTTCCACACGTCGACGTCTTTATCGTCCTCGATGCGGTTCCAGTTGATCGCCTGCACACGGTCGACGAGCTTGAGCTTCTCAGGGGTCATCAGAATCCTCGGTCTAATTTGTTGTCGATCACAACATGCAGCTGACGCACTCGGACATGTCCGTGCCCTCGAGGGCCATCTGCCGCAGGCGGATGTAGTAGATCGTCTTGATGCCCTTGCGCCACGCGTAGATCTGCGCCTTGTTGATGTCGCGCGTGGTGGCGGTGTCTTTGAAGAACAGCGTCAGCGACAGTCCCTGGTCGACGTGCTGCGTGGCCGCAGCGTACGTGTCGATGACCTTCTCGTAGCCGATCTCGTAGGCGTCCTGGTAGTACTCCAGGTTGTCGTTCGTCATGAACGCCGCCGGGTAGTACACGCGGCCGAGCTTGCCTTCCTTGCGGATCTCGATCTTCGACGCGATCGGGTGGATCGAGCTCGTCGAGTTGTTGATGTACGAGATCGATCCCGTGGGCGGGACGGCCTGCAGGTTCTGGTTGTAGATGCCGTGCTTCTGGATGCTCTCGCGCAGCGCCGACCAGTCCGCCTGGGTCGGGATGTGCTTGCCGGCGAACAGTTCCTTGACCTTCTCGGTCTCGGGGACCCAGGCGCGCTCGATGTACTTGTCGAAGAACGTGCCGCTGGCGTACGTGGAGTCTTCGAACCCGTCGAAGGCCTCGCCCTTCTCGATCGCGAGGTTGTTCGACGCGCGCAGCGCGTGGAACAGCACGGTGTAGAAGTAGATGTTCGTGAAGTCCAGGCCCTCTTCCGACCCGTAGAACACGTGCTCGCGGGCGAGGTAGCCGTGCAGGTTCATCTGGCCGAGGCCGATCGCATGCGAACGGTCGTTGCCGTCCTCGATCGAGCGCACCGACGCGATGTGGCTCTGCTCGCTCACCGCGCTGAGCGCGCGGATGGCCGTCTCGACGGTCTGACCCAGGTCAGCAGCATCCATCGACAGTGCGATGTTCATCGAGCCGAGGTTGCACGAGATGTCTTTGCCGATCTGGGCGTACGAGAGGTCTTCGTTGTACGTGGTCGGCGTGTTCACCTGCAGGATCTCGCTGCAGAGGTTCGACATGTTGATGCGGCCCTTGATCGGGTTCGCCTTGTTCACCGTGTCTTCGAACATGATGTACGGGTAGCCCGACTCGAACTGGATCTCGGCCAGCGTCTGGAAGAACTCGCGCGCGTTGATCTTCGTCTTCTTGATGCGCGCGTCGTCGACCATCTCGCGGTACTTCTCGGTCACCGAGATGTCACCGAACGGCACTCCGTAGACCTTCTCGACGTCATACGGCGAGAAGAGGTACATGTCTTCGCCGTTCTTGGCGAGCTCGAACGTGATGTCGGGCACGACGACACCGAGCGACAGCGTCTTGATGCGGATCTTCTCGTCGGCGTTCTCGCGCTTCGTGTCGAGGAAACGCATGATGTCGGGGTGGTGCGCGCTGAGGTACACCGCACCGGCGCCCTGTCGAGCGCCGAGCTGGTTGGCGTAGCTGAAGCTGTCTTCGAGGAGCTTCATCACGGGGATGATGCCCGAGGACTGGTTCTCGATCTGCTTGATCGGGGCACCGGCCTCGCGGATGTTCGAGAGGAGAAGGGCCACGCCGCCGCCGCGCTTGCTCAGCTGCAGCGACGAGTTGATGCCGCGCGAGATCGACTCCATGTTGTCTTCGATGCGGAGCAGGAAGCACGACACGAGCTCGCCGCGCTGCGCCTTGCCCGAGTTGAGGAACGTCGGGGTCGCCGGCTGGAAGCGGCCCGAGATGATCTCTTCGACCAGATCGGTGGCGAGCTTCTCATCGCCGTCGGCGAGGCCGAGGGCGGTCATCACGACGCGGTCTTCGAAACGCTCGAGGTAGCGCTTGCCGTCGAAGGTCTTCAGCGTGTAGCTCGTGTAGTACTTGAACGCGCCGAGGAAGGTCTCGAACCGGAACTTCTTCGAGTACGCGAGGTCGTTGAGGCGCTGGATGAAGTCGAACGAGTACTTCTCGAGCACGGCGCCTTCGTAGTACTGCTTCTCGACCAGGTAGTCGAGACGTTCCTTGAGCGAGTGGAAGAACACGGTGTTCTGGTTCACGTGCTGCAGGAAGTACTCCCGCGCGGCGCGCTTGTCGGCGTCGAACTGGATCTTCCCGTTCGCGTCGTACAGGTTGAGCATCGCGTTGAGCGCGTGGTAATCCATGCCCTCGAACCGCGCCTCGTGCTTGAAGTCCCCTGTCGCCGTGCCCGTCGTCACGGTCTCTTTCACTGCAGCTTCCACCATCGTTCCAATCCTTCGCTCACGCGATCCACGTCTTCGGGCGTGCCGAACAGCTCGAGCCGATACAGGTGCGGCACGTGGCACTTGCGGCTGATGATCTCTCCGGCGAGGCAGAACGCCTCGCCGAAATTGGTGTTTCCTGCGGAGATGACTCCCCGCAGCAGGGAGCGGTTGCCCTCGTCATTGAGGAAGCGGATGACCTGCTTGGGAACAGCGCCCCGCTCTTCGCCCCTGCCCTGTCCCCCGCCGTAGGTCGGAGTGACGAGCACGAACGGCTCGGTCACCCGGAGCGGAGCATCCCCCGCGTGAAGCGGGATCCGCAGCGCGGGAGAACCCGTCTGCCGCTGAGGCTTTGCGTTCTGAAGCTTTTCCACGAAGCGTGCCGTGTTGCCCGACACGCTCGAGAAATAGACGATCAGCGGCGCCGCGGCCTCCGCATCGGCGACCGCGTGACGCTCTGCCACCACGGTCGCCATGGGGATCAAGCCAGGCGGGCGGCGAGCTCGTCGATCTTGTCGGGACGGAAGCCCGACCAGTGGTCTTCGTCGGTGATGACGACAGGGGCCTGCAGATAGCCCAGTGCCTTGACCTGCTCGAGCGCGTCAGCGTCCTGCGACAGGTCGTGGATCTCGTACTCGATGCCCTTGGAATCCAGTGCCCGGTACGTCGCGGTGCACTGCACGCAAGAAGGCTTGGTGTAAACGGTGATGGTAGCCATATCGACCCTTCTCTCCCCCTCAAATCCTGATGTTCACCGGCGAACCCCCGCCGGGATAGCAATACTACATATGGGTACCGACGTTGGATAGCACCACAAGGGCTAGTAGTTACATCGGTGTCATTTTGCACCGCTCTCCCCAGATACAACACAGGTTGTCCACCGTTTCATCCACAGGCGGCGAGATCGCTTCGAACCTGAAAAAACCCTGAATCACCGGGATTTCGGATGCTGCGACAGCATCCCTCCACAGGCTCACACGCTAGAGCCACCCACCGACACGCAGCCCCTGTGGAAACTGCCGTTCTGTGCGCGCCCGGCGTGTCGCGGCGTGTCGCGGCGTGTCGCGGAGCGCGCCCCGTACGGATAGCGTGGAGCGGTGGCGGCATCGGCGGGGTATCGGGATCTGCTGCGCACAACCGGCGTGGCCCGGATCATCGCGGCGCAGCTCACCGCGCGGTTCCCGAACGGCATGACGAGCCTCGCGCTGCTGCTGTTCATCGAGCACGTGACCGGCTCGTACGGCGCGGCCGGCCTGGTGCTCGCGGCGACGTCGGTCGGGCAGGCGATCGCAGGGCCGGTGACCAGCCGGTGGATGGGCGTGTGGGGCATGCGGCGCGTGCTGACCACGACGCTCGTCATCTGCGCGCTGTCGATCACGACGATCGCGCTCGTGCCGATGGCACTGGCCGGCTACATGGCACTGGGCGCCGTGGCGGGGCTCTCGACGCCGCCCGTGCAGTCCGCGGTGCGCACGATCTATCCCAAGATGGTCAACTCGCGCCAGCTCACGCCGTTGTTCTCGCTGGACGCCTCGCTGCAGGAGATCATCTGGATCGTGGCCCCGGTCGTGATCACGCTCGTTGCGACGCAGGTCGGCACGGTGCAGGCACTGCTGCTGATCGTGGTGATCCTCATCGGGGGCGGATCGTGGTTCATCCTCTCGCCGGAGGTCGGCCGGGTCCGCATCCCGCGCAGCCGGCGGAGCCTGGGCAAGGTGCTGACCAAGGCGCCGGTGCTCCTGGCGACGGTCATCGGATTCCTCCTGATCGGCGCATGCTCGGCCGTTGAGGCGGGGGTGGTGGCGACGTTCGGCCACGGCGGGCTCGAGGCGGGCATCGTGCTCGCCGTATTCTCGATCGGCAGCCTCGCCGGCGGTCTCACGTTCGGGCACATCCCGATCGGGCGCTGGGCGATGGCCCGACGTCTTGCCGTTGTCACCGTGGGCCTCTCGTTCACGATGATCTCGTTGAACGTCTGGTGGATCGGCGGCACCCTGATCCTCGCGGGCATCGGCATCGCGCCCGCGCTCGCGGTGATCTTCGCGATGACCTCGGCGAGCGTGAAGTTCAGCGAGACGCCGGAGGCCTTCGGCTGGATCGGCACGGGTCAGCTCATCGGCGCCGCCGCCGGATCGGCGATCGCGGGGTTCCTCATCGACGGCGTCGGGCCGCAGGGCGCGTACTGGGCCGCTACGGCATTCGCGTTCGTCGGTTTCGCCGTCGCCGTCCTGTTCGTGCGCGGCTTCCCCGATCTGCGCCACCGCGACGCGGCCCCGATCCCCGACACCGCTCCGATCGGCACCGTCCCCTCGTGACGTCATTCCGGGCCGCTTGAGGCACCGGGCGGTTCGCGGCGCCGCCGCAGGACGCGTCGTGACAGGTGAGAGGCCCTGGCGGAGCCGATAGCAGGGGCATAGCAGCCGCATAGGCGAGCTTGGTGTCGTGGAGCCATGACACGCGAACGAGACACCCCCACGCCGCGCGACACCGACCCGCGCTGGCTCGACGCGAACGGCGACCCGATCGACGAAGACCACCGCGGCCTCGTCTACGACGTCCAGACGCTCGTGAACCGCCGCCGCGCGCTCGGCATCTTCGGCGGCGTCGCGCTGACCTCGCTCCTGGCCGCCTGCGGCGCCACGGCGGAGGCCCAGACGACGCCCACCGCGACCGCGACCGCCACACCCACACCGACTCCGACGCCCTCGAACACGCCGTCGGCGACGGCCGCAGCATCCGGCCCTCTCACCGCCGTCCCGGACGAGACGGGCGGCCCCTACCCCGCCGACGGGTCGAACGGCGTCAACGTGCTCGACGACTCGGGGATCGTGCGCAGCGACATCCGTTCGAGCTTCGGCTCGTCGACGACGGTCGCGGCGGGCGTGCCCCTCACGATCGCGCTCACGGTGCGGGATGCCGCGACCGGCACCGCCCTCGCCGGGAAAGGCGTCTACCTCTGGCACTGCGACCAGAGCGGCAACTACTCGCTGTACAGCAAGGGTCTGGAGAACGAGAACTACCTGCGCGGCGTTCAGGCGACCGACGCCAACGGCACCGTGACCTTCACCTCGATCTACCCCGCCTGCTACTCGGGCCGCTGGCCGCACATCCACTTCGAGGTGTACGACGATGTCGCGACCGCGGTCGCATCCGGCCCGATCGTCAAGACGTCGCAGATCGCCCTCCCCGCCGAGGTCGACGACACGGTGTACGCCACGAGCGGGTACGAGCAGAGCATCCGCAACCTCGCGCAGATATCGCTGCAGACCGACAACGTCTTCGGCGACGACGGCGGCATCCACCAGATCGCGACCATGTCGGGCTCGGTCGCATCCGGCTACACGGCCGCCCTGACGATCGGGGTCTGACCGGCCTCAGCGCAGGGCATCGAATGTCGGATAGTCGCGCCGGTGTCGGCGAATATCGGCCAGATCCTCCGACATCCGACCGATTCTCCGACGATCGAGCGGGCGCTCAGGCGATGCGGCGGAGCAGCTCCAGCACGGCGAGCGCGTAGGCATCGGCGGGTTCGGGATGCTCGAACACGAACGTCTCGCCTCGCACCTCGACCTCGACCTCGTAGGTGTCGGCGAGGCGCCGCAACGAGCGGAAGCCCGACCTCAGCAGCTCGCGCAGCTGGCTCTCGTGCGGCAGCCAGAGCGCGTCCTCGAGCGCGACCGAGTCCAGCGCCCACTCGGTCGTGCCGTTGAACGAGAGGATCTTGCCCGTCGAGTACTCGCGCGGCTCGATCGTCATCTCGCTCACGGTGAAGACGTCGGCGTCGAATTCCGGTTCGTTCAGCTGGAACCGATCGCCCGAGCGCGGATGCCACACCAGGCCCGCCGCGCGGAGCGCGAGTGCCGATTCCGTTGAGATCATGCCAACCATCATCGCCCGGATGCCGGGGCGCTCGGCGCGCTCGTACGCTGGAGGCATGACGGCACCCCTCACTCTCCCCCGCCTGTCGTGGGGCGATCCCTCCTCCGCGCGCCGCGCGCTTCTCGTCCACGGCCTGGGCTCGAACGGCGCTCTGATGTGGCGGTACGGGGTGGCGCTCGCGGATGCGGGCTGGAATGCCGTCGCGGTCGACCTCCGCGGACACGGGGTGGGGCCGCGGGCGCTGGACTACTCCATCGCCGCGTATGCCGCCGACGTGGCGGCGACCGCGCCGGGCGACGGGGGCGCCTGGGACCTGGTCGTCGGGCACTCCCTCGGCGGTGCCGCCGCGGTCGTGGCCGCGGCGGAGCATCCGTCCTGGGCGCATCGCCTCGTCCTGGTGGACCCGGCGATCAGGCCCACCCCCCGTGACCTCGAGATCGTGCGTGCGAGCCAGCTCGAGACGTTCGCCGACCCGAGCGAATCTGCGGTGCGGGCTGCGCACCCGGGCTGGCACGAGCACGACATCGAGATGAAGGCCACCGCTGCGCACCAGGTCAGCCGCTGGGCGGTGGAGCAGACCAGCGCGCAGAATCAGCCGTGGGACGTCACGGCGGCGGCCGGCGCCCTCGACGTCCCGACGCACGTCCTCGGCTCCGACCCTGCGGTGTACAGCATCTACTGGGGCGAGCGCCTCGACGCGCTGCGCGCCGCTAACCCGCGTATCGACTATTCGTTCGTGGCGGGCACCGGCCACTCCCCGCACCGTGATCGGCCCGAGGCCACGATCGCCGAATTCCTGCGGATCCTCGAGGCCTGACCCCGCGGCTTCCGCGCAACCCGGACATCCGAGAGGACCAAGGGGCCCGCGATGCGCCCAGATCGCACCACAGGCCGACTCCTGCACCATCCATCCTCCGAGATGTCCGGTCTGCGCCGCACACCTCGGCCCCGAACCGGCCACTGGCTTCCGACCCGCGGGAGAATGAGGGGGTGACCGACTTCGACCCGACCGTGTACCTCCCGGACGACCTGCTCGAGCGCATCCGCTCCCGTGCCGCCGTGCACGACCGCGACAACACCTTCCCCGACGCCGACCTCGCCGAGCTGACGGCGGCGGGCTACCTCGCGATCCTGGTGCCCGAAGACCGCGGAGGCCCCGGGCTGAGCCTTGCCGAGGCATCCGTGCTCCAACAGCGCCTCGCCGGCGCCGCCCCCGCGACGGCGCTCGCGATCAACATGCATCTCGTGTGGACGGGTGTCGCGAAGGTGCTGCAGGACCGCGGTATCGACGACCTCGCGTTCGTGCAGACGGGCGCCGCGGCCGGCGAGGTGTTCGCCTTCGGCATCAGCGAGGCCGGCAACGACCTCGTGCTCTTCGGGAGCGATACGGATGCTGCGCCCCGCCCCGACGGATCGTACGCGTTCACCGGCACGAAGATCTTCACCTCGCTCTCTCCGGTCTGGACCCAGCTGGGCCTGCACGGCCTGGATACGACCTCGCCCGATGCGCCGCGGATGGTGTACGCCTTCGTGCCCCGCACCGACGAGGTCGTCACCCGCGACGACTGGGACACCGTCGGCATGCGGGGCACCCAGAGCCGTACCACCGAGCTGCACGGCGCGATCGCTCCGGCGGATCGGGTCGTCCGCCGGATCGCCCCGGGCCCCAACCCCGACCCGATCGTCTTCGGCATCTTCAGTGTCTTCGAGATCCTGCTCGCCTCCGTCTACACCGGCATCGCCCGGCGCGCGCTCGACCTCGCAGTCGAGACCGCGGGCAAACGCACGTCCAAGCGGACGGGGAAGCGTTACAGCCAAGATCCCGATATCCGCTGGCGCATCGCCGAGATGGCCCTCGCCTACGACGCCCTGCCCCCGCAGCTGAACGCCCTCGCGAGCGATGTCGACGCGCGCGCCGACCACGGCGCCCGGTGGTTCTCGCTGCTGTCCGGCATCAAGCACCGCGCCGTGACGATGGCCAAGGACGTCGTCGATCAGGCCGTCTTCGTCGCGGGCGGCTCGTCGTACTTCGCATCCAGCGAGCTCGGCCGCCTGTACCGCGATGTGCTGGCCGGGATGTTCCACCCGTCCGACCCCGAGTCGGCGCACTCCACCGTCGCGTCGGCATGGCTGGGCCCCCTCGAGTCCTGACGAAACGTCGGAGGATCGGGCCGATGTCGGAGGATTCTGGACGAATCCCCCGACGTACGCACAATCCTCCGACGGAGGGAACCCGACCCGGCCACGAAGGCCCCCATGCGAGGATGACCGGATGAGTCGCACTCCCACCGCCCTGCTGAGCGCAGCTGATCAGGAGCGACGGCGCGGCCTCCGGGTGATGAAGGGCGTCGCGCTGGCCGGCCTCGTCTTCATGGCGGTGCTCTTCGTCATCTCGTTCGCGCTGCAGGGCCAGTACCCGTGGCTCGCGTACGTCCGAGCGTTCGCCGAAGGCGGCATGGTGGGAGCCCTGGCCGACTGGTTCGCGGTGACGGCGCTGTTCCGGCATCCCCTCGGCCTGCCGATCCCGCACACAGCGATCATCCCGAACCGCAAGGACGAGATCGGCCGCACGCTGGGCGAGTTCATCGAAACCAACTTCCTGTCGGCCGAGGTCGTGCAGACCAAGCTCGAGGCCACCGCGATCTCGGCACGGCTCGGCGAGTGGCTGCGCGAACCGGCCCACGCGGCGCGGGTCGCCGCCGAGGGCTCGACAATGGCGGCGGGCGTGCTGCGAGCCTTGAGCGACGACGATGTGCGAGACGTGATCGAGGACCTCGCCCGCGAGCACCTCATCCTGCCCGAGTGGGGCCCGCCCGTCGGCGCGTGGCTCGGCAAGATCGTCGACTCGGGCGCCCACCACGCCGCCGTCGACCTCGCCGCCGACAACATCTCGGTCTGGCTCGCGAACAATCATGACGCCTTCGCCGGCCTCGTCTCCCGCCGGCTCCCCGCATGGGTCCCATCGATCGCGCACCGCCTCGTCGACGACACCATCTACAACGAGGCGGTCAAGTTCGTCGCCGCGGTGCGCGCCGACCCCGATCATCCCGCCCGACACGCGATCGACGGCTACCTGGCGCGGCTCGCCGACGGTCTCGAGCACGACCCTGCCACGATCGGACGACTCGAAGACGCGAAGATCGCGATCTTCGACAGTCCGCGGGTCCGCGAGCTCGCCGCGACCGCGTGGAACACCACCAAGAACGGCCTGCTCGACTCGCTCGCCGATCCGCAGAGCAGCCTGCGCGCGCGCGCCACCACGGCGCTCTCCGAAGTCGGCGGACGACTGGCGACGGATGCTGCGCTCCAGCGCCGCGTCGACGGCTGGGTGACCCAGGCCGCCGTGTTCCTCGTCGACCGCTACCGGCACGACATCGCGTCGATCGTGACCGATACCGTCGAGCGGTGGGACCCGGCGGAGACGACGGAGAAGATCGAGCTCATGGTCGGGCGCGACCTGCAGTACATCCGCCTGAACGGCACGATCGTCGGCGCTCTGGCGGGTCTGGTCATTTTCAGCATTGCTCACGCCTTCCTCGGATGACCCCGCTAGCCTGATCCCGTGGCCGCGACCGCCGATCAGCTCCTCTTCAGCTACGGGACGCTCCAGGATCCCGCCGTCCAGCTCGACACGTTCGGGCGCATCGTCCAGAGCGAGGACGGCGTGCTGCCCGGCTACACGGTGGACTACACGGTGATCTCCGACCCCCGCGTCGTCGAGGTCTCGCGCCTGGCGACCCATCCGATCGTCCGTGCGACCGGCAACGCCCTCGACAAGGTGACCGGGCAGGTGCTGCACCTCACCGAGGATGAGCTCGACGCCGCCGATGAGTACGAAGTGTCGCTCTACCGTCGCATCCCCGTCGTACTCGCGAGCGGCGCGCACGCCTTCGCCTACGTCACGGCAGGCCTGCCCGACCAGGCAGGCGTCGCGCAGTAGCGTCGAATCGTGACTCTTCCGCACGACGAACGGTGGCCGCGAGCCGGCGGTTGGCCCGCTGTGACCGATGCCGACCGCGAGCTCGACGCGGTCGTCGTCGGCGTTCCGACCTGGCGAACATCGATCTCGCCGACGGGCGCGCACGAGACTCCCGCGGCCATCCGCGCAGCGCTGCGCAGATACAGTCCCGCACTCGTCGGAGGACCGATCGATCTGGGCACGCTGCGGGTCGCGGACGCCGGTGACATCCGAGAACCGGACGGCGAGACCGGAGAGTCCTCCGCGCGGGAGCGCATCGCCGAGCTGCGTGCTCAGGCGCGACTCGTGATCGCCCTGGGCGGCGACAACAGTGCGACAGTGCCGACCGCACGAGGCTCCGGTGCGACCGGTCTGATCACGCTCGATGCGCATTTCGATCTGCGTGACGGCGTGTCCAACGGCTCACCGGTGCGCCGGCTGGTCGAGGGGGGTCTCGATCCGGGCAGTGTGGTGCAGGTCGGCATCTCGGACTTCGCGAACTCCGCCGCGTACGCCCGTCGCGCGGCCGAGCTGGGCATCACGGTGATCACGGTGGATGAGGTCCGGCGCCGAGGAGTGGATGAGGTGATGGCCGAGGCTCTCACTGTCGCGCGCAGGGGCGGCGGTCCCGTGCATCTCGACATCGACGTCGACGTGTGCGACCGGTCGGTGGCGCCCGCGTGCCCGGCCAGCGTTCCGGGCGGCCTGGCCGCGTGGGAGCTGCGCGCCCTGGTGCGCGCGGCGGCCACCGACGCTGCGCTGGGCAGCGCCGACATCGTCGAGGTGGACGCGACGGCGGATGCCGCGGACGGGCGCACCGTCCGGCTCGCCGCACTGTGCGTGCTGGAGCTGCTCGCCGGGTTGGGGGTCCGCTCGTGAGCGCCGGCATCCGGCTCGTCCTGGTGCGCCACGCCAAATCGGACTGGGGCGATGCCGCACTCTCGGATCACGATCGCCCATTGAACGATCGCGGGATGCGGGATGCTCCGGCCATGGCTGATCGGCTCGCCCGCACGGGCTTCCGCCCGGACGTGATCATCGCCAGCACGGCGTTGCGCGCACGGACGACCGCCGAGGCGTTCGCTGCGGCCCTCGGAACCGCCGTGTCACTGGATCATGAGCTCTACGGGGCCACGGCCGCGATGCTGTGGGCCAAGGCCGAGGCGACCGGAGCGCGCAGCGTGCTCGTCGTCGCGCACGACCCGGGTATGACCGTGCTGGCCGAGCGGCTCTCCGGCGACGGCATCGGGCACATGCCGACGTGCGCGGTCGCGGCCTTCGCCTGGGATGACGACGATTGGGACGTCGCCGGGGCGTCGGCCCCGGCATCCTGGACCTTCGACAGTCCGCGTTGATCTGATCACCCGCGCGACAGCGGGACCCCGTCCTTCCACACACGCTCGACCAGCGGCACGCCCGGACGGTAGGCGAGATGAACCCGGCTGGGCGCTGCCAGCAGCACGAGGTCGGCGCGCATACCGGGTGCGATCGCGCCGATATCGTCGCGGCGAAGTGCACGTGCTCCCCCGGCTGTCGCGGCCCAGACCGCCTCCGCGGTCGTCATCCGCATCTCTCGCACGGCGAGCGCGATCATGAAGGGCATCGAGCTGGTGAAGCTCGAACCCGGATTGCAGTCGCTGGCCAGCGCGACCGTCACCCCTTCGTCGATCAGACGACGGGCATCGGGGTACGGCTGACCGGTCGAGAACTCGACCCCCGGCAGCAGCGTGGCGACCGTGCCGGATCGGGCGAGAGCCGCCACGTCCGTATCGTCGAGGTACGTGCAGTGATCCACGGATGCCGCGCCCATCTCGATCGCGAGTCGCACGCCGTCGCCGTGGCCGAGCTGGTTGCCGTGCACGCGCGGCATGAGTCCTGCAGCGATACCCGCCGTCAGAACCCTGCGAGACTCCTCCACGGTGAAGGCCCCGCGCTCGCAGAACACGTCGATCCAGCGACTGTGGGGAGCGCAGGCCGCCAGCATCGGCCCGCAGACCAGCTCGACATACTCCTCACGCCGGTCGGCGTACTCGGCCGGGACCACGTGCGCACCCAGGAACGTGACCTCGGGCGTGACTTCGGCGGCGAGCCGCACCAGCCTGGCCTCGTCCGCGACCGTGAGGCCGTACCCCGTCTTCATCTCGATGGACGTCGTGCCCTGCTCGTTCATCTCCCGCACGAATCCGGCGATACGCTCGCGCAGCTCGTGGTCGGATGTCGCGCGCGTCGCCGCGACCGTGCGCCGGATGCCTCCGGCGGCATAGGGCGTCCCGGCCATGCGCGCCTCGAACTCGTCTGCGCGATCGCCGCCGAAGGCGACATGGGTGTGACTGTCGACGAACCCGGGTATGACGGCCCGCCCCCGAGCATCGACGATCTGCACGGAGGCGCCCACCGCCGCGTCGGCGGCGGAGCCGACCCACTCGATGCGACCGCCGTCCATCAGCACGGCGGCGTCGTGCCGTGTCCCGCACGGGTCGCCCGCCGCTCCGACGTTGGTCGTCAGCTCGCCGATGCCGGTGATCAGCGTCGCAGTCACAGCATCGGCACCTTCAAGCCGCGGTCCCGCGCGACCTCCTTGGCCCGTTCGTAACCGGCGTCGACGTGCCGCATCACACCCGTGCCCGGGTCGTTGGTCAGGACACGTTCGAGCTTCTCCGCGGCGAGCGCGGTGCCGTCGGCGACCGTCACCTGACCCGCGTGGATGCTGCGGCCGATGCCGACCCCTCCACCGTGATGGATCGAGACCCAGGAGGCCCCGCTGGCCGTGTTCAGCAGAGCGTTCAGCAGCGGCCAGTCGGCGATCGCGTCCGAGCCGTCGGCCATCGCCTCCGTCTCACGGTAGGGCGAGGCGACCGAGCCCGCATCCAGATGGTCGCGGCCGATCACGATGGGCGCTGACAGTTCGCCCGACGCCACCATCTCGTTGAACTTCAACCCGGCCAGATGGCGCTCCCGGTAGCCGAGCCAGCAGATGCGGGCCGGCAGACCCTCGAAATGCACCTTCTCGCCCGCCTGCTCTATCCAGCGCCGAAGGCCCACGTCATCGGGGAACAGATCGATCACCGCCCGGTCCGTCTTGCGGATGTCGTCGGGGTCGCCCGACAGCGCGACCCATCGGAAAGGACCGCGCCCCTCGGCGAACTGCGGACGGATGTAGGCGGGCACGAAGCCGGGGAACTCGAATGCCCTGGTGAATCCGCCCAGCTCGGCCTCGCGGCGGATCGAGTTGCCGTAGTCGAAGACGGTGGCTCCGGCATCCTGGAATCCCACCATCGCGGCCACCTGCTTCGCCATGCTCCCGCGCGCACGGATGGTGAACGCTTCGGCATCGTCGGCCGCCGCGGCGGCGGCATCCTCGACGGCGATCCCGACCGGAACGTACGCGAGCGGGTCGTGCGCGCTGGTCTGGTCGGTGACGATGTCGATCGGGATGCCGCGCTGCAGGAGTTCAGGAAAGACCAGGGCGGCGTTGCCGACGACACCGACGCTGAGTGCCTCGCCCCTCGCCTTCGCTGCCATGGCACGCTCCACCGCCGCGTCCAGATCGGTCGTGTACTGGTCGAGGTACCCGTGCTCCACGCGGCGGGCGAGGCGCGATTCGTCGACGTCGACGATGAGCACCACCCCGCCGTTCATCGTGACCGCGAGCGGCTGTGCGCCGCCCATCCCGCCGCAGCCTCCGGTCAGGGTGAGGGTTCCGGCCAGGTCGTCACGACCGAGCGAGCGTGCGACGGCGGCGAAGGTCTCGTAGGTGCCCTGCAGGATGCCCTGCGTCCCGATGTAGATCCACGAGCCCGCGGTCATCTGGCCGTACATGGTCAGTCCGAGCGCCTCGAGGCGACGGAACTCGGGCCATGTCGCCCAATCGCCTACCAGGTTCGAATTGGCGATGAGCACGCGCGGCGCCCACTCGTGGGTGCGGAACACGCCCACGGGCTTGCCGGACTGCACCAGCAGTGTCTCGTCGGGTGCGAGCTCGTCGAGCGTGCGGATGATCGCCTCGTACGCGGCCCAGCTGCGTGCGGCCTTGCCCGTGCCGCCGTACACCACGAGATCTTCCGGATGTTCGGCGACCTCCGGATCGAGGTTGTTCATGAGCATGCGCTTGGCTGCCTCGGCACCCCAGCTCTGCGCGGTTCTGTCGTTGCCGCGAGGGGCGCGCACGGGGTGCGCGGGGGTGGTTTCGGGGGTGATCATGCGGGCCTCCTCGATGACGACGGCAGACGGTTCTTCGGCGATCTGGGGTGCCTCGGATCCGATCATGACGCGGGCTCCGCGTCGGGGCGGATCTCCGAAGCCGCGCCACCCGGACCTCGCGCAAGGGCGGCGTCGGCGGCGGCGCTCACCGTGCCCGAGGCGACGAGGTCGGTGACGGCCTCGATCTCGGGCGAGAGGAACCGGTCGGGGCCGGGCCCGCCGGCGCGGGTGCGCACCAGGTCGCGCACCGCACCCGTCGGCATCGCGGGCACCAGCGGGGAGCGCAGGTCGAGTGCGCGCGAGGCTGTCAGCAGCTCGATCGCGAGCACCCGCGAGAGTCCGTCGATCGCTCGCCGCAGCTTGCGAGCAGAGGCCCAGCCCATCGACACGTGGTCTTCCTGCATCGCGCTCGAGGGGATCGAGTCGACGGATGCCGGAACCGCGAGTCGCTTGAGCTCCGACACGATCCCGGCCGCGGCGTACTGGGCGATCATCATGCCGGAATCCACCCCCACCTCGTCGGCGAGGAAGGGCGGCAGTCCGTTGCTCCGCGCGGGGTCGAGGGCGCGGTCGGTGCGCCGCTCCGAGATCGATGCGACGTCGGCCACGACGATCGCGAGGAAGTCCAGCACGTACGCGATCGGCGCTCCGTGGAAGTTGCCGTTGGATTCAACGCGTCCGTCGACCGTCACCACCGGATTGTCGACGGCTGCGGCCAGCTCACGGGTCGCGACGATCCGTGCGTGCTCCACCGTGTCTCGTGCGCCGCCGTGCACCTGCGGAGAGCACCGCAGCGAATACGCGTCCTGCACGCGGGTGCAGACGGCGGGATCGCGGTGACTGGCCATGATCGGCGACCCGGCCAGCAGCCTGCGGAGCCGCGTGGCCGAGGCGGTCTGCCCGGTCTGCGGACGCAGCGCCATGAGGTCGGCGGCGAAGACGGCATCCGTGCCCAGCTGGCTCTCGATCGACATCGCCGCCGCGACATCTGCGGTGTCCAGGAGCATGGAGAGATCGTCGAGGGCGAGGAGCAGCATCCCGAGCATCCCGTCCGTGCCGTTGATGAGCGCGAGGCCCTCCTTCTCGCGGAGCTCGAGGGGCGCGAGACCGGCATCGGCGAGGGCGGCGGATGCCGCAACCGGGCCGCCACCGTCGGCGCCGGCGGGTACCCGCACCTCGCCTTCGCCCATCGCCGCGAGGGCGACGTGTGCGAGCGGTGCCAGGTCGCCCGAGCAGCCGAGCGACCCGTACTCCCGGACGACGGGGGAGATCCGCGAATTGAGCATCGACGCATAGGTCTGCACGACGACCGGGCGCACTCCGGTACGCCCGGTGGCGAGCGTCTGCAGTCGCAGGAGCTGCAGTGCGCGAACCACCTCTTCCTCGACCTCCGGCCCCGTGCCGGCCGCGTGCGAGCGGATCAGACTCGCCTGCAGCTGGCGCCGGCGTTCGGGAGCGATGAACGTCGTCGCGAGCGCGCCGAACCCCGTCGAGATGCCGTAGTGCGGGGCCGGGTCGTCGGCGAGCGACTCGATCAGTGCGCGAGTGGCGGCGACCCGCACGAGGGCGGCCGGATCGATCTCGACCCGTGCGCCGTGGCGCGCCACGGCGACCACGTCGGCGGCTCGCAACGGGTCGGCGCCCACCACGACGGTGGTGCGAGCCTCTGCCCCGGTACCGGTGGGAGCGGTCGGTGAGGACGCGGTGTTCATGCGTCGAGTCCACACCCGCGTGCGCGCCGGGAACATGGGGTTATGGCATTCTTTGTCTGGTATGCCAGACAAGAGCCCTCAGGTCCCCGCCGCGGATCAGACCCTCCGGATCCTCGCGCACATGTCGCGTCAGCCCGGCCCCGTCTCTGCACGGACCCTCGCGAGCGCCCTCCGCATTCCGAGGTCGAGCGTGTACCACCTCCTCGGCGCACTCGAACAGCACGGGTTCGTCGTGCATGTCGTCGCGGAGCGCCGATGGGGCCTGGGCACGGCGGCGTTCGAGCTGGCCGGCGGCTTCGCGCGGCAGCAGCCGCTCGCACGTCTCGGCCGTCCGCTCGTTGCCGCGCTCGCCGACCGCACGGGCGAGAGCGCCCACCTCGCAGTCATGACCGGCCGCGACGTGCTCTACATCGTGCAAGAGCGCGCGCCGCGGCGCCCCGCGCTGGTGACCGATGTCGGCGTCCGGCTCCCCGCCCACCTGACCGCGTCGGGTCGTGCAATGCTCGCCGCGCTCTCCCGCGAGCAGGTGCGTGCGCTGTATCCGGATGCGTCGGCCTTCGCCGACCGCACAGGACGGGGGCCGCGAACGCCGGGTGAACTCCGCGACGTCCTGCGCAGGACGCGGGCCGGCGGTTACGCGTCGGAGGACGGTGAGGTCACGCTCGGGCTGTGTTCGGTGGCCGCCGTCGTGCGCGACCATGCCGGATGGCCCGCCGCCGCGTTCGCCACCACCTATCCCGGTGAGCGCGAAGTCGACACCGCCCCGTTGATAGAGGCCGTCTCGCACGCGGCGGCAGAGCTCTCGCGCCGGATCGGACGTCCGATCTGACGAGCCCGATCGAGCGGAGCGTCGATCGACTCGCGCTCCGACGGCGGTCCGACCCCGGGCTCAGCGCACGATCAGGCGAGGTTCCACCAGAACGTGCGCCGAGCCCGCCGCCGGTTCCTGGGGTGCGACGACGCTTCCCGTCGGCCCCATCAGCAGTTCCAGCGCGCCCGCGGCGACTCTCTCGGGAAGCTGCTCCACGCTGCTGATCCCCAGCGCCTCGGCCGCCGGTGTGTTGTCGAAGCCGTAGACCCGCACGTCCGCACGCCCGAGCGAGGAGGCTGCAAGCTGCGCGCCGATCGCGAGGACATCGCTCGCCGCGACGATCGCCGAGACCTCGTCGTCACCGTCGAGGGCGCGAGCGACGACCGTCCGCGCAGCGCTGACATTCTCCTCCGCGGAAAGCCGGATGCCGGTGGCCCCCGCATCCCGCATCGCCTCGCGCCAGCCGCGCTCACGATCATCCCCCGTACCCGAGCCCTCGGGCCAGCCCAGGAACGCGACATCGCGCCCCGCGGCCCTCAGGGCGTGGATGGTGGCGGCACGGGTTCCCGCCGCGCCATCGACATCGACCCAGAGGTGGGCGGGCTCTGCGACGTCGTCCACCCCCCACGGGCGCCCGAACGAGACGAACGGAACGCCGCGCTGGGAGAGCCAGTCGGTTCGGGGGTCGCCGTGGAACGTTCCCGTGATCACGACCGCGTCGACCTCGCCGCCGTCGAGCAGGTCGGCCATCCGCTCGATCTCCTGATTGGGTGTGCGGGCGGCGAAGACGAGGAGGCGCATACCGCGCTCGGTCGCCCGTTCGGTGAGGGCGTGGACGAAGCGGTCCAGTACGACGCCCGAGATGCCTCCCGCGTAGGGATCCAGATGCACGCCGATCGTGGAGCTTCGTCGAGTGCGCAGCTGCCGGGCGGCGGCGTGCGGGCGATACCCGAGCTCGGTGATGGCGCGTTCGACGCGCTCGCGCGTGGCCTCGCGCACGATCGCCGGCGAGTTCACGACGTTCGAGACGGTCTGACGCGAGACCCCGGCGACACGCGCGACGTCGTCGACGGTGGGCGCTTTCGACATTCCGACTCCCCTCCCGGCTGATGCGCGGCCAGCGATCTGATCGTTACAAATCGAATCATATGGGGCGTGCAAACCCCTTGACACGATCCGGAGCGCTCTTTAGCGTGTTGGCAACGAAGATTTTTGAACGATCAAAGTTCTGCGTTTGGATCGATCAAGAATCTGGCGCCCTCACGCCTCATCAAAGGAGAAGAGACACATGACACGGCACACCACACGAACGCTCCTCGCGGCGGGGGCACTCCTCGTCACCGGAGCGCTCGCCCTCACCGGCTGCGGAGGGTCGAGCTTCGACGAGCCCGCAGCGAGCGGCGGCAGCGCAGGCGACCTGACGTCCTCGAGCGACGCGCTCAGCATCCTCATCGGGTCCTCAGGCGATGCCGAGACCAAAGCGGTCCAAGACGCTGTCGCCGCCTGGTCGGCCAAGTCCGGCGTCGACGCCACCGTCCAGGTCGCCAACGACCTTCCCCAGCAGCTCTCACAGGGCTTCGCGGCCGGTTCGCCGCCGGACCTCTTCTACCTGTCGACCGATGCGATCGCCGGCTACGCGAGCAATGGGTCGCTCAAGGCGTACGGTGACCAGCTCGCCAACAAGGACGACTTCTACCCCTCGCTGGTGCAGAACTTCACCGTCGACGACCAGTTCTACTGCGCCCCGAAAGACTTCTCGACGCTCGGCCTGGTCATTAACACCGACATGTGGGCGGCTGCAGGGCTCACCGATGCCGACATCCCGACCACGTGGGACCAGCTCTCGGCGGTGGCGACCAAGCTGACCGGGAACGGTCACGTCGGCCTCGCGTTCGGCGCGGAGTACCAGCGCGTCGGCTCCTTCATGGCGCAGGCGGGCGGCGGGATGGTCGTCGACGGGAAGGCCGCGGCCGACAGTCAGCAGAACATCGACGCACTGACCTACGTCAAGACCCACCTGAACGACGGCTCGTTCGCGTTCGCCTCCGACGTGGGCGCGGGCTGGGGCGGCGAGGCCTTCGGCACCCAGAAGGCCGCGATGGTGATCGAGGGCAACTGGATCACCGGCGCCATGACGAACGACTACCCCGACATCAAGTACGCCGTCGCCCAGCTCCCCGAGGGCCCGGGCGGGCAGGGCACCCTGCAGTTCACGAACTGCTGGGGCATGGCGGCCGACAGCCCGAACCAGAAGGCGGCACTCGACCTGGTCGAATACCTCACCTCGACCGATCAGCAGCTCGCGTTCTCGAAGGCGTTCGGCCCGATGCCGTCGATCCAGTCGGCCGCGGACGCGTGGAAGAGCGCCAACCCCGACCTGTCCGCGTTCCTGGATGGCGCGACCTACGCGCAGTTCCCGCCGAACGAAGCGGGTGCGGCAGACGTGATCACCGACTTCAACTCGCAGCTCGAGTCGCTGAAGTCCGGCGACCCGAAGGCGATCCTGAGCTCGGTCCAGTCCAACCTCCAGGCGATCGTCGGATAACGCCGATGGCCACTGTGGCAATGCCTCGCCGCTCCGGGTCTCCCTCACGAGGGATCCGGCGCGGCGAGGCCGCCGCCGGATGGATCTTCACCGCCCCCGTGCTGATCATCCTCGGCGTCTTCCTCCTCATCCCGGTCGTCATGGCGCTCTGGGTGAGCTTCTCGGACTGGACGGGGCGCGGCAGCCCGTTCTCTTCGAGCGTCGGCTTCGTGGGCCTGGACAACTACGCCGCCGTCACGACTGGCGGCGGCCTCGCCGAACGCAATTTCGGGATCTCGCTGCGCAACAACGCCTGGTACGTGGTCCTCGTCGTGCCGCTGCAGACCGCGCTCTCGCTCTTCCTCGCGGTCCTGGTCAATCGCGCGATCCTCCGAGGGCGCGGGTTCTTCCGCACTGCGTTCTACTTCCCGTCGGTGACCAGCTCCGTCGCCATCACGGTCCTCTGGCTCTTCCTCTTCTCCTCGACCGGCGTGATCAACCAGATCCTGTCGTGGGTCGGTATCAACGGACCGAACTGGTTCAACGACCCGAGCGGCATCGTGCACAACGCCCTGGCCACCGTCGGCGTGACGAGCGGTCCTGACGCGCTCACCCAGAACGGGTTCCTCTCCGTGTCGTGGTGGGACTGGCTCGCCGGCCCCTCGGTCGCCATGAGCGCATTCGTGCTGATGGCCGTCTTCACCACCAGCGGCACGTTCATGCTGCTGTTCATCGCTGCGCTCCAGAACCTCGGGCATGACATCGACGAAGCGGCGATGATGGACGGCGCGAGCGGCTGGCAGCGCTTCTGGAGGGTCACCCTTCCCCAGTTGCGCCCGACCCTGTTCACGGTGCTCACGCTCGGACTGATCGGATGCTGGCAGGTGTTCGATCAGATCTACACCGGCACGCAGGGCGGGCCGGGTAAGACCACGCTCACCCCCGCCTATCTCAGCTATCAGTCGGCGTTCATCTCCCAGGAGTGGGGGCAGGGCGCGGCGATCGCCTTCATCCTGTTCGTGATCATCGTCGTCTTCACGATCTTCCAGCGCTGGGTGCTGCGCGACCGACCGGTCTCAAAGCGGCGAGCGCGTCAGTACGAAGTGCGCCCGGCGAAGCCTGCGACCCCCGCGGGCCCGCGACCGAAGGAGACGACGCGATGAGCGGGACGACGCTCCAGGAGCAGACGGTGGTGGCCGAGGCATCCGACACGGTGTCGCGCCCCCGGCGCCGCCGCAAGAACTACAGCACCCGGACGAGGGTCGGGCAGCTCGTGCTCTACCTGGTGCTGATCGTGCTCGCGCTCATCTACATCTATCCCTTCCTCGTGCAGGTCGCGACCTCGTTCAAGACCGACGCGGAAGCGGCGTCCGATCCGATCTCGCTGATCCCCAACGTGTTCACGCTGGCCGCGTACGAGCGCCTGTTCACGCGGTCGGACTTCCCGCTGTGGTTCTTCAACTCGGCAGTGGTGACGATCTTCGTGACGCTCGGCAGAGTGTTCTTCTGTTCGCTCGCCGGGTACGCGCTGGCGCGACTCAACTTCCGTGGACGCGGGGTCGTTTTCGCCGCCGTGGTCGCGGTGATGGCCGTGCCGGGCGTCGTGCTGCTGATCCCGAAGTTCCTCGTGATCAACCAGCTCGGCATCTACGACTCGTACATGGGCATGATCCTGCCGCTGCTCGTCGATGCGGCCGGGGTCTTCATCATGAAGAACTTCTTCGAGTCGATCCCGGTCTCGGTCGAGGAGCAGGCGCGCATCGACGGCGCAGGGCCGTTCCGGGTCTTCTGGTCGGTCGTGCTGCCGATGGCGCGCCCCGCGCTCATCACGATCATCATCCTGTCGTTCCAGGGGTCGTGGAACGAGCTCAGCCACTTCATCGTCTCGACCCAGTCCCCCGCCCTGACCACCCTCACCAAGGGCGTGGCATCGCTCGCAAGCGGGCAGCTCAGCCAGGGCAGCCAGTATCCGATCAAGCTCGCCGCCGCCGCGATCATGACCATCCCCGTGGCGGTCATGTTCTTCATCTTCCAACGGCGCATCATGAACGCCAGCGAAGGAGCCGTCAAAGAATGACGTCGACCGAATCCACCCCCCTGCAGCCGCTCCTGAGCGACGCCGTGATCGTACTGCGCGCCCCCACGCAGGTCTGGTCCGGGCGCGGCGGCGACATCGGGGCCGCCGCGATCGACGGGGTGTACCACGGCGATGTCCGCCACGTGAGCTCCCTCGAGCTGACCTGTGCCGGCTCACCCGTGGAGTGGATCTCCGCGACACCGCACGGACCGTCTCGGGTGGTCTTCGGCGGCCTCCTGCGTGGCCTGGACGACCCGCTCCCCGATCCGCGCGTTCGGCTCCTGCGCGATCGCCGGGTGATCGATGGTGCGGTCGACGAGACGCTGACGGTGCAGTCGCGGGTGCGACACCGCATCCGGACGACGATCGACGTGCGCCTCACCCCCGAGTTCGCACCGCTGCACGACGTCAAATCGGGGCGCGCGCACGCGCAGGAGTTCTCGACGCAGCGCGATCCGGATGCCGCGGCCGTCGTGCGATCCGGCACCGCCTCGTTCGTGGTGTCGGCCCCCGATGCCGACATCGAAACGAATGCCGGCGGAGGCATATGCCTGAGGTGGGCCATCGATCTCGCGCCGGGCGATGACCTCACCGTGACGTGGCGGATCGACCTGCGCGACGAGGCGATCGTCGTCGCGGGCGTGCAGAGCCCTCCCGCGGTTCACGGCGGCCTCGCCGCGGCGGACCCGCGGCTGAACCGCTGGCTCGATACGGCTCTCGGCGATCTCGATGCGCTGCGCCTGTGCCTGCCCGACCACCCGCAGGACGAGTTCTATGCCGCGGGCGCCCCGTGGTTCTTCACGCTCTTCGGCCGCGACTCTCTGTGGGCCGCGCGGCTCGCACTCCCGCTCGACCGTGAGCGGGCGGGATCAACGCTCCGTGTGCTGGCTCGTCTTCAGGGCTCCGTCGACGACCCCGCATCCGCACAGGAGCCGGGGAAGATCCTGCATGAACTGCGGTCTTCGACCCTCGTGCTGCCGCAGGAGGGCGTCACGCTCCCCCCGGTGTACTACGGGAGCGTGGATGCGACCGCGCTGTGGATCTGTCTGCTCGTGGACGCATGGCGTGCCGGGATGCCGGACGCTGAGGTCGGCGAGCTGCTGCCCGCGCTCGACCGCGCGCTGGAATGGATGACGACTGTCGCCGATCACGACGGCGACGGGTTCCTCGACTATGTCGACCGGACCGGTCACGGCCTCGCGAACCAGGGGTGGAAGGACTCGGGCGATTCGATCCAGTGGCGCGACGGACGTCTGGCCGAAGGCCCGATCGCGCTGTGCGAAGTGCAGGGTTACGCGTATGAGGCGGCGGTCGGAGCCGCCGACCTGCTCGACGCCTTCGGGCCGGGCGCGAGGCCGGTCGAACTCCGCGCCTGGGCGGGGGCGCTCAAGGAGCGGTTCGCCGCCTCGTTCTGGGTGCAGACGCCGGAGGGACGCTACCCCGCCGTCGCGCTCGATCGCGACAAGCAGGCGGTCGACTCCCTGACGAGCAACGTAGGACACCTGCTGGGCACCGGGATCCTCGACCACGCCGAAGAAGCGGCCGTGGCAGAACTGCTGCTCGCCGACAGCATGTCGACGGGCTTCGGCATCCGCACGATGTCGACGGGGGCAGCCGGTTACTGGCCGCTGTCGTACCACGGCGGGAGCGTGTGGACCCATGACACGGCGATCGCCGCGCGCGGGATGGCGCGGGCCGGCCTCATCGATCAGGCGCGTACGGTCGTCGGGGGGCTGCTCGCGGCGGCCGAGGGCTTCGGCTACCGGGTGCCTGAGCTGCACGCCGGCGATCCCTCGGAGGAAACGCGTGTGCCGACCCCGTACCCCGCCGCCTGTCGCCCGCAGGCGTGGTCGGCCGCGGCGGCGGTCGCGTGCGCCGAGATCCTCGCCGCACGGGTCTGACGAGCCGGCCTCAGTCGACCTTGTGCACCGCTCCGCCGGTGAGACGCACGAGCTCGTCGAACGTCAGCGGAAACACCGTGTGCGGGGTGCCGCCCGCGGCCCACAGCTCGGGATAGGCCGCGAGCGCTTCGTCCACGACGGTCGGAAGCGGAGCAGGGTGTCCGGTCGGAGCGACGCCACCGATCGCCTGCCCGGTCGCCGCTCGCACCTGCTCGGGGGTCGCGCGCCCGAGCTTCCCCCGGCCGATCCGCGCGGCGAGGGCAGCGGTGTCGACGCGGTGCGCTCCGCTGGTCATCACCAGCACCGGCTCGTCCTCCGACCAGAAGACGAGGCTGTTCGCGATCGCTCCGACCTCGACCCCGAGGGCCTCGGCGGCCAGGGCGGCGGTGGATGCGGCATCCGGAAGCACGATGATCCGTCCGGTGATGCCGGCCTCGACCAGCTGTTCGGCGACGACGCGACTGCGGGCGGGGAGTTCGGCGGTCATGCGGTCCAGCCTAGGGCGGTCGCGGAGGCGTCGATGATGGCGTGGGGTGCTGCCGTGTTCAGCCGCGCGCGAGCACCTCGGCGTGCGGCATGAGCAGCCAGCCGTCGGGGGCGGCGGCCCATTCGCGCCAGCCGCCGGCGATGCGCTCGAGGGCCGTGCGGTCGGCGAAGCCGAGCTCCAGGGCATGCTCAGCGAACGCCGACGACACGACTCGTGACGCCCACGAGCCGCCCCACCACGCTCGGTCTTCGGGCGTCTCGAACAGCCAGAGCGACGCGCTGGACGCGACATCGGCGAACCCGGCCTCCTGCGCCCATGACTTGAGACGGCGGCCGGCGGCCGGTTGACCGCTCACCGCCCGGTGCACCCGGAGGTACAGGTCGAGCCACTCCTGGAGGGCGGGGATGAGCGGGTACCAGATCACGCCGCCGTAGTCGACGTCGCGTGCCGCGACCACCCCGTCCGGCCGCACGACCCGCCGGAACTCCCGCAGTGCGTCGACCGGCCGAGTCAGGTGCTGGAGCACCTGGTGCGCGTGCACGACGTCGACGCTGTCGTCCGGCATCCCGAGGGCGTAGGCGTCGCCGACCTCGAACGAGAGGTTCGTGAGTCCGCGCTCGGTCGCGAGCGCCCGGGCCCTCGCGACGATGTCGGGCGCAGTATCCACTCCCGTGACGCGGCCGGGCGCGACGATCTCGGCGAGATCTGCCGAAATGGTGCCGGGTCCTGCTCCGACGTCCACAACGGTGAGCCCCGGGCGGAGCGAGGGGATGAGGTAGGCGGCGGAGTTCTCGGCGCTGCGCCACTCGTGCGAGCGCAGGACGCTCTCGTGGTGACCGTGGGTGTAGTCGTCGGACGGCATCCCCCGAGCGTATTCCGGTCGGAGCGCTGCCCGTTCGACGATGCGGCCGCTCACCCGGACATCCGGAAGGATGTGCGGCTCAGACGACCGGCCGTGTCGCCCTGCCGATCCACTTCTGCACCATCGGTCCTCCGAGATGTTCACGTACGCGGGCCGAGGCCTCGCAGCATCCCGCTGATCGCCGCAACGACGACCTCGGGCCGGAAGAGAATGTCCTCTGCGGCGGGACGGATGCACGCCATTCCGAGCGCGGCGAGCGCGAGGTCGCGGCGTCGATCCGCCAGCTGTGCGTCCCAGCCCGAGTGATGCGCCTTGCTGTCGCACTCGACGACGAGCCACCCGTCCACGACCGCGTCGACCCGTCCGACTCCTGGGACGACGACCTGCAGGTGAACCCGGCCACCCAGCGATCGCGCGATCAGTCGCACGAAGGTTTCGGTGCCCGCCTCGGCACGTCCGTCGATGTGGGCACGCAGCACGCGCTTCGGCGCGGCGACAGCAGCGAAGAGCTCGTCGAGCTCGTCCTCACGCAGAAGGCCCATGTTCAGGGCGGAGTCGATGCTCGCGATCGCCGCCCTCGGGCTCTGGCACTCGACGGCATGGGCGAGGGCGTCGATCGGATGAACGATGAGCGATCGCGGATGCGGCGCGCGCACGAGCGTCCGCCAGTGGACTCGGTATCCCGTCCGAGCGTCATGCGGAGCACTCCGTTCGGCCTGAGATGCACGTGCAGACCGCGCCGCTTCTCCACGAACACGCCGAAGATCTCGAGTGCGGACGTACAGGTGACCCGGCCGCCCGCTCGCGCCGCGCCGAGCGCGGCGGGCGGTGCCTCGGCGGGAACGTACACAGACCCGCGGGCTCGGAGGAGTGTCCCGGCGCCGACGAGCCGCGCGATGGCGCGGCGCGAGTGCCCCTGTTCACGGAGGTCACCGAAACTGAGATGGCGGATCGGTTCCTCGACGGTTCGCGTTGGCATGAATCCCACCGTGGGCCCGCGTGCGACGCCGTGGGGAGCCGGCAGCGACCGTTCCGGAGAACTCGACCGGCGCGCCGCCTGGGGAGGAACGGGCGATGATGTCGGCGCACCGAGCATCTCGAAGGAGGGTGGGTGCGGTACCGGCCTCCCGAGCTCACACGCGCACACTTCAGCTCCTGGCATCCTTCCGGATGTTCGCGAAGCCTCGAGACGTTCCACAGCGGCCGGGGAATGACGGGGTGACGACCGCCGACTCGCTCCTCGGGCGAGACGCGGTACCAGTTTTGGTGACACCTCGTCCCACGGGTGGCAGGATGGGAGAGTCCGCACAGGTCCGGATGCAGGATCGGCGAGTCAAAGGAGACCGCATGTTCACCAGCCCCCTTCCCGACGTCGAGATCCCCGAGGTGAGCGTCTTCGAGTACCTCTTCGAATCGCTCTCCGACGAAGATCTGGGCCGCGTCGCGCTCGTCGACCCCGCCACGGGAGCCGAGACGACCTACGCCGCGCTCCGCGGTCAGATCCTGGCCTTCGCCGGCGCCCTCGCCGCACGCGGCGTCGGCACCGACACCGTCGTGGCCGTCCTGTGCCCGAACGTCCCGGCGTTCGCGACCGTCTTCCACGGCATCCTGCGCGCCGGCGCCACCGTCACGACGATCAACTCGCTGTACACACCCGGCGAGATCGAGAAGCAGCTGAAGGATGCCTCGGCCACCTGGCTCGTCACGGTCACCCCTCTCCTCCCCGGCGCGAAAGCCGCCGCGGCCGCCGTCGGCATCGCCGATGACCACCTCATCGTCCTCGACGGGGCGGAGGGCCACGAGAACCTCCGCGGTCTGCTCACCGAGGGCAGTCCGGCCCCGCAGGTGAGCTTCGACCCCGCTACGCACGTCGCAGTGCTCCCCTACTCCAGCGGAACGACCGGCATCCCCAAGGGCGTCATGCTCAGCCACCGCAACCTCGTCGCGAACGTGGCGCAGTGTGTGCCCAATATGAACCTCGGGCCGGATGACCGCGTACTCGCGGTGCTCCCCTTCTTCCACATCTACGGCATGACGGTGCTGCTGAACCTGGCGCTGCGCCGGCGAGCGAGCCTGGTCACGATGCCCAAGTTCGACCTGGTGGAATTCCTCACGAACATCCAGAAGTACCAGTGCACGTACCTCTATATCGCGCCGCCGATCGCTGTCGCCCTCGCCAAGCATCCGATCGTCGACGAGTTCGACATCTCGAGCGTCCACACGGTGTTCTCGGGCGCTGCTCCGCTGGACGGCGAGACGGCCGAGATCGCGGGCCGCCGCATCCATTCCCGCATGATGCAGGGTTACGGGATGAGCGAGTTGAGCCCCGTGTCGCACGCGATGCCCTACACCCGTGACGACATCCCGGTGAGCTCGGTGGGGGTCGCCCTGCCCAACGAGGTCTGCAAGCTCGTCGACACCGAGACCGGCGCTGAGATCACCGAGTTCGGCGAAGACGGCAAGACCCTCCCCGGAGAACTCTGGGTGAAGGGCCCGAACGTCATGCTCGGGTACCTCAACAACCCCACCGCGACCGCGGACATCCTCGACGCCGAGGGGTTCCTGCACACCGGCGACGTCGCCGTGTACCACGAGGGCGGCTACTTCTCGATCGTGGATCGGGTGAAGGAGCTCATCAAGTACAAGGGCTACCAGATCGCCCCCGCCGAGCTCGAGGCGCTGCTGCTGTCGCACCCTCAGATCCTGGATGCCGCGGTCATCGGCGTGCACGATGCCGACAAGCAGGAGATCCCGAAGGCGTTCGTGGTGGCCGCGCCCGGGTCCGAGCTCTCGGCCGACGACGTCATGGCCTTCGTCGCGGCCAGCGTCGCGCCGCACAAGAAGATCCGCCAGGTGGAGTTCATCGAGGCGATCCCGAAGTCGACGTCCGGGAAGATCCTCCGGAAGGATCTGCGGGCACGCGAGGTCGTCGCGGCCTGATCACCGTCGCCTGATCGTTGCGCCGCACAGGCGCAGGAGAACTCACGGAGGCAGGACGATCCCCCACGGATCGTCCTGCCTCCGCTGCGTCGTCCTGCCTCCGCTGCGTCGCCCAGCCTCGGTGCTGCCCCGATGAGCGGTCGAGACCGTCATGCGAACGAAACAGGCCCGACGCACCGCATCCGTACCTTCAGCATCAGGGTCTCGCCGCCCGTAGCGGGGCTATTGACGCGTGGAGGATTCATGAGTGGGAACACAGTCCGTCGTGAGGCCATCAAGGCGGTCGAGGCTTACGTCCCGCCCGCCGTGTCGTTCGACGAGAGCGAAGCACCAGGCGCCATCTTCGGCGAGAACGTCTTCAGCACCGTCGTCATGCGGCAGCGGCTGCCCAAGCCCATCTTCAAATCGGTCATCGCGACGATCGAGCACGGTGCGAAGCTTGACCCACTGGTGGCGGATGCTGTCGCCTCGGCCATGAAGGACTGGGCGCTCGAACGCGGTGCCACCCACTACGCGCACGTCTTCTACCCCCTCACGGGACTCACCGCCGAGAAGCACGACAGCTTCTTCGAGCCCAACGGCGACGGCACCGCGATCGCCGAGTTCGCCGGAAAGACCCTGATCCAGGGCGAGCCCGACGCCTCCAGCTTCCCCAACGGCGGACTCCGCAACACGTTCGAGGCCCGCGGCTATACGGGATGGGACGTCACGAGCCCGGCGTACGTGCTGGAGAACCCGAACGGCAACACCCTGTGCATCCCGACGGTGTTCGTCTCGATGACCGGTGAGGCGCTCGACCACAAGACTCCGCTGCTGCGTTCGCAGCAGGCGATGGGCGAGCACGCCGAGCGGATCCTGAAGCTGTTCGGGCACGCGAAGCCGGCCAAGGTCGTCGCGTTCTGCGGCCCTGAGCAGGAGTACTTCCTCGTCGACCGCCACTTCTTCGTCGCGCGCCCCGACCTGCTCAACGCCGGCCGCACGCTGTTCGGCACGAAGCCTCCGAAGGGTCAGGAGTTCGACGACCACTACTTCGGCGCCATCCCCGAGCGAGTGCTCGGATTCATGATGGACACCGAGCGCGAGCTGTTCAAGCTCGGCATCCCGGCCAAGACCCGGCACAACGAGGTCGCGCCCGGTCAGTTCGAGATCGCGCCGATGTTCGAGCGCGGCAACATCGCCGCCGACCACCAGCAGCTGCTGATGACGACGTTCAAGACGATCGCGAAGAAGCACGGCATGGAGTGCCTCTTCCACGAGAAGCCGTTCCAGGGAGTGAACGGCTCGGGCAAGCACGTCAACTTCTCGCTGGGCAACAGTGAGCTGGGCTCGCTCCTGGTGCCCGGTGACACACCGCACGAGAACGCGCAGTTCCTCGTGTTCTGCGCCGCCGTGATCCGCGCCGTGCACCTGTACGCGGGAGTCCTGCGTGCGTCGGTGGCTTCAGCATCCAACGACCACCGCCTCGGGGCGAACGAGGCGCCGCCCGCGATCATCTCGATCTTCCTCGGCGACCAGCTGGCAGACATCTTCGACCAGATCGCCCAGGGGCCGGCGACATCGTCGAAGGGCAAGGGGTCGATGCAGATCGGCGTCGACACGCTGCCCGTGCTGCCGACGGATCCCGGCGACCGCAACCGGACCAGCCCGTTCGCCTTCACCGGCAACCGCTTCGAGTTCCGGGCACCCGGGTCGATGCAGACGGTGAACGGCCCCATGGTCGCGATCAACACGATCATGGCCGACTCGCTCGACTATTGCGCCACCGAGCTCGAGGCGGCTGTCGCCGCCGGCACCGACTTCGACACCGCCGTGCAGGCTCTGCTGACCGCGATCATCACCGAGCACGGCGCGGTCGTCTTCAACGGCGACGGGTACGGCGACGCGTGGCCGATCGAGGCCGAGAAGCGCGGCCTCGCGAATCTGCGCACCACGCTCGACGCCCTGCCCGAGCTGATCACCGACAAGGCGATCGCCCTGTTCGAGAAGTACAGGGTCTTCAACAGCCGCGAGATGCACAGCCGCTACGAGATCGGGCTCGAGCAGTACGCGCTCAGCATCGGCGTCGAGGCGCGGCTCACGCTCGAGATCGGCCAGACCTCGATCCTCCCGGCGGCCGTGCGCTATCAGACCGAGCTCGCGCTGAACGCGAAGGCCCTGAAGGATGCCGGCATCGAGCCCGATCTCATGCCGTTGACCGAGCTCAGCACGACGATCGGCGAGCTGCGCTCGGCCATCGCGGTGCTGCACTCCGCCCTGCAGGAGGAGGTCGGCCACGACACGCTCGCCGAGGCCGAGCACGCCCGTGATTCGCTGCTGCCCGCGATGACGGCCGTGCGCGCCGCCGCCGACACCCTCGAGGCGAGCATCGCCGACGATCTGTGGCCGCTGCCGACCTACCAGGAGATGCTGTACATCCTGTAGGCGGTGCGAAACGTAAGAAGCCCCCGGAAAACCGGGGGCTTCTTACGTGTCGTGGACCTGAGGGGACTCGAACCCCTGACCCCCTCGATGCGAACGAGGTGCGCTACCAGCTGCGCCACAGGCCCTGAACCTCCGATAGGTTATCACGCGATCCAGCCCGCCCTGCGCGAGGCCCAGCTCTCCGCCGAACCGGCCGTGTCGCGCCGAACGGGCCCGTTGTCGACGCAGATAAGGGGCCGGCTCGGCACGTGGGGGCGGGTTCGGCGAGGAAGCCCGACGCGAGGCGAGCGAGCGGGGCGAGGCGGGCGGACGGAGGGTCAGCCGTTGGCTGCGCGGCGCTGCAGCAACTGACGGACGTGCGCCTCGATCTCGGCGTCATCGACGTGCCCCATGCGGCGGAAGCGCTCCGACTCGGCCTCTTCGCGCGCCACGCGCGCACGGTCGATCGACGCGGGCTTGAGCTCGGCCTCGAGCTCCCGCATCCGCTCTTCCTGTGCGGCCACCCGCAATGCTTCGCGCGCTGCCGCCTGATCCAGCACCGCGGATGCCCGCGATCCGGCCGACGCCGTGAGCGGTCGGGGCAGCTCTCTCGGAGTCCACGCCACCTCGCGCTCGACCCCGAGGGCCAGATCCTGCACGGTCACGGCCCGACGCGGGGCGACCTCGGCACCCGTCTCGCGGGCGATCACGCGGGCATTGACCCGCGACATCCGATTCAGGAGGATGCCGCAGACCACGGCGAGAGCGACGGCCGACCAGAGCACGACCTGCGAACCGGTGGCAACCACCTGCCAGCCGCCCCATATGGCCCCGGCCACCGCGGCGAGCCCGAGGATGGTCGTGATCAAGCGGGCCCGGCGCCGGGCGCGTGCCTGGCGCGCAGCCGGGAGCGCACGGGCCGCGGCGAGCTCACGCCGAGCGGCCTCAAGGTCTGCCAAGCCGCGCTCGTTCTGCGTGCGACGGGCGAGGCGCTGCTGCGCGAGAGCCGTGCGGGCATTGAGCTCGAGGCGTACCTCCTGCGGTGTCTCACTCGTCTCGGCGAGCACCCGCAGCGCCTGGTTGAGTCGGACGGCGTTGCGCTCGGCGGCGTCGTACTGATGCCGACTGTGCCACGACGGCAGAAGATAGACGAGCCACAGGAGCGCCGCGACGAGCACCACCACTCCGCCACCCAATACCTGCCCACCCATGCGCACCACGGTATGCGACGAACACCCGGGCCCCAGGCATCCCGTCGCGTGTCGCACCGAGGAATTCCGTTCCAGGCACGACGAACACCCCCTGGTACGGCCGCGGAGTCAGAGCCCCGCGAGGACGGGCACGACCTCGTCCGACAGCCGGCGCGCGTAGCCCACCGGGTCTGGCGGCCGGACGCCGAGCACGACCATCGTGACACCGAGCTCCGACAGCGCCGCCATCTCACCGGCGAATGCCGGATCGAACGGGTCGCGCGCCGAGGCGATCACGGTCTTCTCGATCGCGTCGTAGTCGGTGCCGAGGCGATCGCAGTGCCCGCGCAGCACAGCGAGCAGGTGAGCGACCTCGTCGTGGTTCGAGGTCGTCAGGTTCACGATCTGCGCGTACTGAGCGGCAAGCCTGAGCGTCTTCTTCTCGCCCTTGCCTCCGATCATGATCGGAGGGTGCGGGCGTGAGACCGATTGCGGGGAGTTGAGGGTCTCACCCAGCCGGTAGTGGGTGCCGGTGAAGGCGCCGTTCTCGTCGCTCCACATCTGCTGGGCGATCTGCAGCGCCTCTTCGAGCCGCTCGAACCGCTCGGAGATCGCCGGGTACGGCACGCCGAGCGCGTGGTGCTCGCGCTCGTACCAGGCCGCTCCGATGCCGAGCATCGACCGGCCACCGCTCAGCACGTCGAGCGTCGTCGCGGTCTTGACCAGCAGTCCGGGGTGGCGGTAGGTCACGCCGACGACGAGGGGTCCGATGCGCATCGTCGAGGTCTGACCGGCCACGAAGCCCAGGGTCGTGTACGCCTCGAGCATGGGTTCGGATGCCGGAGCCGCCGCCTCCATCTGAAACCAGTGGTCCATCACCGTGAACTGCGCGAACCCGCCTTCCTCGGCGGTGCGCGCGGTCTCGGCGATGACAGAGGGGAGTGCGGCGGGAGCGCCGGGGACGGAGTAGTTCCAGAAGTGGAATCCTGTCTGCATACGGTCAGGCTATGCCCGCCGAAAACGCCCAGGGGCCGTCTTGCAGAATCAGGCGTGCAACCGGTCGGCGGGTGGGATGGTCGCCGCATCCTGCGGAGCGCGCCCCTGCACCCAACGCTGCAGCACCCCTTCGGGAACCTCTTCGCGAACGAGCGCGAACGCGTAGTGGTCGCGCCAGTCTCCGTTGATGTGGATGTACCTCTTGCGTAGGCCCTCGTAACGGAACCCGAGCTTCTCGACGACGCGCAGGCTCGCGACGTTCTCCGGCCGGATGCAGATCTCCATCCGGTGGATCCGGAGCTCTTCGAAGGCGATGTCCGTCGCCATCGCGACGGCTGTCGGTGTGATTCCCCGCCCCGCGAAGCGCTCGCCCACCCAGTAGCCGATGGTCGCCGAGGCCAGCGATCCGCGCGAGATGCCCCAGACGTTGAGCTGCCCGGTGACTTCGCCCTCGTACTCCATGACGAACGGCACGCCGGCGCCGTCACGGTACTGCTGAAGAAGCCGTCGCACACCGAGGCGCATGTCGAACGAGACGGGTCCGTCAGGACTCGTGGCCTCCCACGGGCGCAGCCAGGCGCGGTTGGAGATCAGCTCGTTCTGGAGCGCCCGCGCGTCGCGCGGTCGCACCAGGCGCAGGCCGATCGGTCCGTGGAGACGGGGCGCAGTGAGGTCCGTCGCACACCCCCTCGAACGGGCGGCGTCAGAGAGTCGCCGCGAATTCCTTGAACCAGGGACGCAGTTCAGGACCGAGATCTTCACGATCGGCCGCGAGCTGCACGATGGCCTTGATGTAGTCCAGCTTATCGCCGGTGTCGTACCTGCGACCCTTGAACACGACGCCGTACACGCCGGGGCCGTCCGGATCCTTCGCGAACTCCTGGAGCGCATCGGTGAGCTGGATCTCGCCGCCCTTGCCGGGCTCCGTGTGCTCGAGGATGTCGAAGATCGACGGGGGCAGCACGTAGCGGCCGATCACGGCGAGGTTGGACGGTGCGTCCTCCTTCTTCGGCTTCTCGACCATTCCGGTGACCTTCACGACCTCGGGGTTGTCGGTCGCCTCGGCGACGGCCACTCCGTAGAGGTGGATGCTGGAAGGCTCGACCTCCATCAGCGCGACGATCGCCGCGCCCGTGCGCTCGTGCTCGGCGAGCATCGTGGTCAGGAGGGCATCGCGCTCGTCGATGAGGTCATCGCCGAGCATCACGACGAAGGGGTGGTCGCCCACGTGCGCCTTCGCGCGGAGCACGGCGTGACCGAGACCCTTCGGCTCGCCCTGGCGGACGAAGTGGATGTCGGCCATGTCCGACGAGTGCTGCACCTTGGCGAGCTTCTCCTGATCGCCTTTGCGCAGGAGGTTGCTCTCGAGCTCGGGCACCGAGTCGAAGTGGTTCGACAGGTTGTTCTTGTTGCGGCCGATGATGATGAGCACGTCGGTGATTCCGGCCTGAACGGCCTCTTCGACGACGTACTGGATGGCCGGCTTGTCGACGACCGGGAGCATCTCCTTCGGCACGGACTTTGTGGCGGGGAGGAAGCGCGTGCCGAGTCCGGCAGCAGGAATGACGGCTTTGAAATGCAGGGGAGGCATGCGCTCACTCTATCGACGCGGTGTAAACGGGGCGTGACGTGCTGAATTCCGCGCGTGTCCGTGCACCGTACGCATCAGCCGCCGGTCTGGGCGACGCCTAGAATCGACGCATGCCCGACGCAATCGCCGACGCCAAGCGCGCACTGCGCGCCGAGCTGCGCGAGCGGCGTCAGATGCTTTCGCAGTCGGCCCTCGATGCGGCCGGGGCCGGAGTGCGCGCACAGCTCGACCATCTGGTCGATCGGCTCGGCGTCCGCTCGATGTCATGCTTCCTCTCGACCACCACGGAGCCGGGAACACGCGAGTTCGTCGAGGCCGCGGTGGGCCGCGGCATCCGTGTGCTCCTTCCGATCACGCGCGCCGACGGACTCCTGGACTGGAGCGTCGCCACCCCCGGCGGCGACATCGCGGAGGGCCTGTTCGGGCTGCCGGAACCCGTCGGCGAACTGCTCGGCCCGATCGCGGTGAACGACGTCGACCTCCTCGTCATCCCCGCCGCCGCCGTCGACCGCTCGGGGATGCGGCTCGGCTGGGGCCGCGGCTACTTCGACAAGACGATCGGCTCGATGGAGGGGTGCCCGCCCGTCTATGCGGTGATCTTCGACAGCGAGCTGGTCGACGAGGTCCCCCGCGAGATCCACGACCAGCCGGTCACCGGCGTCGTCACACCGACGCGCACCATCGACCTCGCGCCCGCAGGGCGCTGACCCGGAAGAACCCATGCCCACATATGCATACGCCTGCCGTGAATGCGGCCACCGATTCGACGCGGTGCAGTCCTTCGCCGACCCGACCCTCACGGAATGCCCCGTGTGCGGCGGCCCGCTCCGCAAGGAGTACGGCTCGATCGGGGTGACGTTCAACGGGTCGGGCTTCTATCGCACCGATTCCCGTGCCGCGGCGAAGGGCGGAGCGGATGCCGGTGCCTCCGGCTCGTCGAAGGGATCGGACTCGTCGAGCGGATCGTCCGACAAGGGCGGATCGACCTCGTCGAGTGGCGACTC
Organism: Microbacterium rhizomatis; assembly: GCF_008710745.1. GTDB lineage: Bacteria > Actinomycetota > Actinomycetes > Actinomycetales > Microbacteriaceae > Microbacterium > Microbacterium rhizomatis. The sequence goes on along the minus strand of NZ_VYSA01000005.1, from coordinate 82,624 downwards.
GGGCTCATCGGGGGCATCATCGAAGACCGAGGCGAAGTCCTCGCCCGCTCCGTCGGGTTCGTGACCGGCCGCGGCCGGCGGCAGGTCAGGAGAGTCGAATGATCAAAGGCTTCAGGGAATTCATCACCCGCGGGAACGTCATCGACCTCGCGGTCGCGGTCGTCATCGGCGCAGCGTTCACGGCGATCGTCAACTCGATCGTCATGGGAATCATCAATCCGCTGATCGCGCTGGTCTTCCAGGCCGACAGCCTCGACACTCTCGGACCCACCGTCACGGGTCTGACGGGCAACGAGGTCTTCTTCCCGATCGGCGCGATCATCGGTGCCGTCATCAACTTCCTCGCCGTCGCGATCATCGTCTACTTCGTCTTCGTGTACCCCATGAACCGCTTCAAGGAGCGCGCCGCGGCCAAGGCCGGCGTCGCCGAGGAAGAGGCATCGGATCTGCCGACCGAGCAGGAGCTGCTCATCCAGATCCGCGACCTGCTGGCCCAGCAGCCGAAGGCGTAGCCGCGCGGCCGCGCTGCGGAGGTCGAGGAGGCGCGCCGGCGCCGTCTCGAGACCCGTTGAGACGACGTCGCCCGCAGGTCCGGCGAAAAGCTTGCTCCCTGGATCACGGCGGCAGTAGTCGCTGCTCGATCTCCGTCAGTAGTGCGGCGGCACGTCCTGCCGGAGTCGGTCGTCGTTCGGGCCTGCCGCCTGCGCGTCGGACGGGTCATCGGCGTCCGCGGCGGTCGGCTCATCCGTCGAGCCGGGCGCCGGTGTCAGTTGCGCGCGCCGCGAGCCGGACACCCGCACGATGCGCTGACGGTCATCAGAGGACATCGATCGGCTGGGTGTCGGTGTCGGATGTCGGTGTCTCGGGCTGAACTCCGAGCATCCCGGCGATCTTGACGGCGACAGCCGCGGGGTCGCTGTAGAGGTCGAACGCGTGCACGCGGACGTAGTGCCAGCCCAGCCGGCGGAGGATCTGGGGGCGCAGACGCAGCGACTCGCGCAGCGACTCGCCCACGGTCTCCGGGTCGCTCTCCGCGACCACCGCCTTGCCGCCGTACTGGGCGACGAGCGGCAGCAGGCCCCGGTAATCCACGTCGACCGCCACGCCCAACCTGCGCAGCTCACGCGCGAGGGCCAGCGTCAGCGGGTCGGCGAGGTCTTCCAGCCGGGCGTCGCGCGACCGAGCGGCAAGACCGCCCAGGATGTCCATGAGCGTCGCAGCGCCGTGTTCGAGGCGCCCGTCGTCGAAGGCGGAGGGACGGATGCTCGACACGATCACCATCGAACGCCGAGCGCGCGTCATCCCCACCGTCAGAAGTCGCTCGCCGTCGGGCGTCGAGAGGTCGCCGAAGTCGCTCAGCACGCGCCCGTGCTTGGTCAGACCGAATCCGAGGGCGAACACCACCCGGTCGCGACTCTCGGCCACCGACTCTTCGAGAGTCAGTACGGCGAAGGGCTCGGCGGTCTCGCGCGAGACGAAGTCGGCGACGTCGGAGCGACCCGCGAAGGCGGCCTCGACGGCCGCGCGTACGCGCTCGGCGTGCTTCGCACTGGCGGTGACGACCATGAGCGACTCTGTGCCGCGATTGACGGCGTGCTCGACGACGAGAGTGACCACGCGGGCGACCTCGGCGTCCGGGCTCTCGACGGCCCCGGTCACGGGGTCGGGCGCGCCCGTTCCCCCTTCGACGTAGTCGACGCTGAGGCTGCCACGACCGAGGTATGACCCGGCCCACGGCAGCGACACGATCTCGCCGCCGTAGAACGCGTCGTTCACGAGGGCAGCGAGGTCTTCGCCGCCGGCGCGATAGCTGCGGGTCAGGGTTTCGACCGGAAGGAGGTCGGCGAGGCGCTCGAACACCGATGTGGTGTCGAACGGCTCGTCCGTATCGTCCTCATCGCCCGGCACAGGCCGACCCGAGGCGACGCGGAACGGGGTGGGCCGCTGGGTGACCGGGTCACCGAAAACGATCACCTGGTCGGCGCGTCGCAGAGCGGGGGCGGCTTCTGCGAGGCACAGGGCCGCGGCATCCGCGATGATCACCACATCGAACCGTTGGTCGTCGGGCAGTTCAGGGACGTCGTAGGGCGACGAGAGCCAGACGGGCGCGAGCGTGCGCATCAGCGTGGGAGCCGCGGCGAACAGCGCCCGCGGAGTGGTCGCCGGGTCTTTCAGCGCGGTCTTCAGCGCGTCCGCCTCGCGCGCGTGGTCGACGATGCCGATTCGCCACTGCGTCGCGAGCTGGGCGGCGAGAAGCGGACCGGATGCTGCGGCATGCGCCTCATCGACGAGCCGGAAGTCGCGCTCCAGGCGCTCGACCACGCTCGTGTTCGCCCCGAGGAGGGCGCGGTCGTTGCGCATCACGTGCTCGAGGGCGGACTGCCACCACGCGAACTCGAGTTCGGCGCTGACCCGCTCCTCCGGCACGTGGCGCACCGACAGCTCGGTCAGGAGCGGTTCGAGGCCGAGTTCGTCGAGCTGGGTGCGGAGGGTGGCGCGCTCGACAAGATTGTCGAACACGTCCGACTCGGCGGCGAGCCCCGCGAGGGTGCGCACGAGCGTCTTGACGGGGAGTCCGACGAGGTTCTGGCCGGCCGGGCGGCGGAGGATGACGTCGAGATCGGCGAGTTCGGCATCCACACGCTGCCAGGCGACCTGCACGTCGGCGAGCCCGAAGGGCACTTCGGGCGCGACGCCCGAATCGACGAAACGCTGCCACTCGGTGCGCTGCTGCTGCACGCGCAGCAGCGCTTCGTACATGTCCGAGATGTGCACCCCGGGGCGCACGTATTCGCGTGCGAGGCGGCGCAGGCGGCGGCGGTTGGGCCCACTCAGGTTCGGCGCGTCACGTCGTGGCCCTGCCGCCTGGATCAGCTCGCCCAGAGGGCGCTCGAAGACCGTGGGGCTGAAGCGGTCGAGCGAGTCGCGGATGCCGCCGAGCAGGCGCAGGTAGACACCGAGCTCGGCGATCGTGCCGAACGGGCGCATCCGCGTCTGGGCGATGAGCTCGTAGCCGCGCTCCAGCAGTCCAGGCACGTCCTTGCGGTGGAGCGTGGCGGCCAGGCCGTGCGCGATGCGCGCAGCGCGGGTGGTGTCGAACGACACCCCGTACCAGGGCGAGTCGGCGGGGCCGAACCGGAACTCACCCAGACGCGCCGCGGCGACCAGCGTGCGCGCGGCGTCGTCGCGTGCCGGGGCGAGGCGCTCGAGCGTCTCGATGTCGAAGCGGGCCGTCGTCGACGGCGGAGGGTTCGTCGCGGCGAGACGGGTCAGGGTGCGGAGCATGTCGAGCGTCGAGACACCCAACCGAGGGTGCGGGGTCATCACGGCGCCGCGGTAGTCGCGCAGCACGCTGCGCAGGCGCACGAGCGCATCGTCGATGTCGGAGACCTTCGGAGGCGTGGCCTTCTCGTTGCGCCCGATCGCGCGGATCAGATCGCGCTGCACATGGCGGGGCGAGACAGCCATCCCGCCCAGTCCGATCCCGGCCAGGCGGTGGCGGACGCCCTCGATGGTCGAACGCCGCGCGCTGACCACGAGCACGCTCTTGCCCTCGCGCACGAGCGACCCCACGGCGTTGATGACGGTCTGGGTGCCTCCGGTGCCGGGCAGTGTGTGCACCGCGAGCGAGTGGCCGGCGGTGATGCGGGCGAGCACCGCCTCCTGCTCGGCATCGGCGTCCAGGAGCAGATTGTCGGATGCCGGAGACCGCTCGTCCGGGTTCTGCACCGCCGGCGCGGGCCGGCGTGCGACGAACGCCGCACGGTCGTCGTGGTGCCCCGCGAGCGCGTTGAGGATCGGGTGGTCGAGGTTGGCCGTGTCCCGTTCCATCGCAGACCCGACGTCGGCGAATGTCGAGATGACCAGGCGCGGGTGAACGGTGAACGTATCGATCGTCGCCGTCAGGGCGCGCAGGTGGTCGATGACCGGCTGAGGCTTGAAGACACCGCCGTCATAGGCGTGGGCGGCCAGGGCCGGGCCGTTGAGCACGATGCCGAAGTGCGTGCGCAGCGCGCGCACGAACTCGGGGTTGACGGTGAATGATCCGTGCAGCTTGAGCTCGAAGTCGGTGTGGTGGCGCCGGATGGCGAGCGGGCGCAGTAAGACGGGGGCCGTGTGGGCCACTCCCCCGATGCGCCACGAGGCGAGCCCTACCGCGAGACGGACGGCTTCGACCCCGCGGGCGGTGCGCAGCTCGACGTTCTTCGCCGTGATGCGCTCGGCGGCAAGCCGCGCGTTTCGCAGCGCGACCTCGTCGCGGAACAGGTTCGAGAGGAGGGTCGAGCGCCCCGTGATGAACTGCGGAAGGCTGCCGGGGTGGGCCTGGGTGATCTCGATCCCGGGATCCTGGCCGTCCACGCCCGCGTCGCGACCGCCGGCGAAATGCAGCAGGGTCGAGCGCCCGCCGAGTTCGGCGGCCTGCGCGCGGAGGCGCTGGCGTTCGGGGTCGGCGGCGTGCATGACCGTCACCCCCGGCTCCGATACGCCGAGATCACCGGGGTGCACGGATGCCACGGGCACAGCATCGTCTGTGCCTATCACGGCACTACCATCAGCTCGCCACACACGACACACCCTAAGCGCGCGCGGGACGGCGACCCGGCATCCCGGGCGGGTTTCGCCGTATTGCCCGGATGCCGCGGGTCGGCGACACGCCGTTTTGACCAGCGATTCCTCCCCAGCCGCATCCGGCCACCGACCATCCACTGATCGTCGGGCCGGCCCGATACCGGTCCGCGCACGGCGTCAAGATGGACGTATGACCGAAAGCCGCTTCCGCCTGATCCCCTCCCCCGTCGGCGATGTGCTGGTGGTGGCGGCTCTTGCGGATCCCGGTCTTTCCGATGCGGATGCGGGGATCATCACGGCGCACCCCCTCCACGCCTCCGTCGAGCGCGAGCTCGAACGGCTCGCTCACACGCTCGGCCGTACCCCCGTGGAAGATGACGACATCGCGCCGGAGGCGGCCGCTCAGCTCGACGAGTACTTCGCGGGGACGCGCACGAGGTTCGATCTCCGGCTGGACTGGAGATTCGTCCGCGGATTCACGCGGACGGCACTCGAGGCCGTGTGTGAAATCCCCTATGGCGAGACGGCCGGGTACGGCGAGGTCGCGATCGCGGCGGGCAGTCCGCGCGCGGCGCGCGCAGTGGGTACGGCGTGCGCGAACACCCCGTTCTCGATCGTCGTACCGGTGCACCGGGTGATCCGTGCGGACGGCTCTCTCGGCGAATACGGCGGCCGGCCGGACGTGAAGCGATTCCTGCTCGACCTCGAAACGGCCGGCGCACGACGGGGCGCCGGCGAGTAGGCCGCCGGCGCTTCGCCCATGGGCGCCCCGCGACGAACCACCCCTCGCGGGGCGCCCTTCCCGAGACATGGCGACGAACGGAAAAGGGAAACTCTCTCCATCGAATTGTGCGCACGGAATTCTGCTCCGAATTCGTCCACCGCCGATAAACTGCAATTCATGACTCGCAAAATCGTTCATCAGCTCATCGACGATCTCGACGGCACCGTCATCGAGGTCGGATCGGGCGAAACGGTCCTCTTCTCCCTCGACGGCGTCGCGTATGAGATCGACCTCACTCAAGAGAACGCCGAAGCTCTGCGCGCAGCGTGGCAGCCCTACATCTCGGCCGCGCGGTCCATCTCCAGCAGCCGGAGCACCTCGGGTGCGAACTCCGCAGCAAAGCGTCGCCGCACGGGCCAGAAAGACTTCTCGGCCGTTCGCGCGTGGGCCAAGGAGAACGGTCATACGGTCTCGGAACGAGGCCGGGTTCCGGCATCCGTCATGGACGCCTACGAAGCTGCTCACTGACCGTCGCGCCTCCTCGTCGGCACCGACGATGATGAACATATGAGTGCTGTCGTCGTCGCGCCCGAAGTCGCGAACGCCCTTTCCGATAATCGCCCGGTCGTCGCACTCGAATCGACGATCATCTCGCACGGTCTTCCGCGTCCGCGCAATTACGAGGCTGCGGTCGAATTCGAAGAGATGCTGCGCGCCGAAGGCGTGACGCCGGCGACGATCGCCGTGCTCGACGGCGTCGCGCGCATCGGCCTCGACGCCGACGGCGTGCGGCGCATCGCCGATGACGATCTGGCAAAGGCGAGCGTTCGCGATCTGCCGATCATCGCCGCCCGGGGCGGCCATGCCGCCACGACGGTCGCCGCGACCTCGCACCTGGCAGCTCTCGCCGGCATCCGGGTCTTCGCGACCGGCGGACTGGGCGGTGTGCACCGCGGCGCGAGCGACAGCTTCGATGAGTCCGCCGACCTGTCGATTCTCGCCGTCACCCCGATCACGGTCGTGAGCGCAGGCGTCAAATCGGTGCTCGACATCGCCGCGACGCTCGAGCGACTCGAATCGCTCAGCGTGCCGGTCGTCGGGTTCGGCACCACAGTGTTCCCGAGCTTCTGGCTCCGCGAGAGCGCCCACACCCTCGACTGGTCCGTCGACACCGCCGCCGAGGTCGCGGCCATCATGCGGGCTCAGGATGCTCTCGGTCGAGGTCAGGGAATCGTCGTCGCCAATCCCGTGCCCCTCGACCGGCAGTGGGATCCGCAGGAGCATGACCGCGTGCTCGCGCAAGCCCTCGCCGAGGCCGATGCCGCCGGCATCCACGGCAAGGCAGTCACGCCCTTCCTGCTGCTGCGGATCGTCGAGCTGTCGGACGGACGCAGCCTCGAGGTCAACCTCGACCTCGCCCTCAACAACGTGCGTGTCGCCGGGCAGATCGCAACCGCGTGGGCCGCGACGGCGTGAGCGCAGGAGCGGGCCGCAAGATCCTCGTCGTCGGCGACGTGATCGATGACATCGTCGTCATCCCCTCCGGCCCGATCCTGCCCGACACCGACACGCCCAGCACCATCCGTCGCGTCGCCGGCGGATCGGCCGCCAACACTGCGGCGTGGCTGGGTGCGATCGGTCGCACGGTGTCCTCCGTCGGACCCGTGTCTTTCGTCGGCGCGGTGGCCGCCTCCGACCTCGACCGTCACGCCGCGCTGCTCCCGGGCGTCCAGACCCGCCTCCAGCCCGTCGACGCGCCGACCGGCACGATCGTCGTGGTCGTCGACGGCGACCGGCGGTCGCTCCTCACCGACCGCGGCGCGAACACCCTGCTCGATCTCGACGCGATCGGCGACGACCTGCTCGGCGGCCACGTGCACCTCACGGGGCACACGATGGCCGCCTCCGACGGTGCGGCGTTCGAGCGGTTGATCCGACGCGCGAAGGGTGCCGGATCGACCGTCTCGGTCAACCCGGGTTCGGTCTCCTACATCGCCGCGCTCGGTGCGGCGAGATTCCTCGCCGTGATCGCCGGAGCAGACCTTCTCATCGCGACCCTCGCCGAAGGCCAGGCCCTCACCGGGCTCGTCGAGCCCGGTGAGGTGTGCGCTGCCCTCGACATCGCGACGGTCGTGCTCACGCTGGGTCGCGACGGGGCGATGGTGGACGGAGTGCGGGTGGCGGCAGCATCCGCCACCGTGGTCGACCCGACCGGAGCCGGAGACGCGTTCTGCGCCGGGTTCCTCGCGCGCTGGGCCGCGGGGTCCGACGACATCACCGCCGCCCGGTTCGGCGCCGAGATCGCCGCACGCTCGGTCGCGATCGTCGGCGGACGGCCGCTCTCACGGCGGCCGGGGGCACTCAGCGCTTGATGCCGAACAGGAAGTACGACGCGGGGCCGATCCAGTTCACCAAGAGCACGGGCACCCACGCGAGTTTGGGCCCTTTGACGTTCGCGGCGGGGCGATGCCAGAGGTCCCAGAACGCCAGGAATGCGAACGCCACCTGCACGATGCCCCCGACGACGATGCCGATGCGGCCCGGAGTGCTGACTTCTGAGAAGTTCCTGCGGCTCATTGCTCCATCATGCACCCGCCGCATCGGCGGGTGCATGATGATGCGCTTTCTCTCACCCGGACGGGTTGTCGACCGGCCGGTCGTTCTCGTCCGTCGTGTCGGGCACCGACTCGCTGAGGTGCGACTCGGTCTCATCGGCCTTCCCGTGCTCTTCGGCCGGGCCTGAAGCCGGCTTGTCGTTCTCGCGCGCTGACTGATCCATGTCGTCTCCTCCGCTCGAGCGAACCGAGCGCCTGCGCAGCCCATCGATCTCGCTGCTGCGACGGTAGACCCGCATCATCGCGATCGCCGGGTACTTGACATTCCGGATGCGGCTGTCCCGCGTCCGGCACGTTCTCCTACGGTAGGTCTGGTGGGGCATCGGCGTCGTCCGCGAGCCATGACCCGCCCGCCATGATCGTGCGACCCGGAGCCCACCATGACCGATGCGCTGTTCGACTACTTCTCCTGCAGCGAGCTGCCCACGCCCACTCTCCCGCTCGCCGAAGCGGAGCAGCTCGTGCGCTCGAGATTCGCTCTGAACGCGACGCTGCAGGCGCTGGGCAGCCAGCAGGACCAGAACTTCCTGGTGCGCCGCGTCGGTGATGCCGAGCCACTCGGTGTGCTGAAGATCAGCAACCCGGTCTTCAGCGAGCTCGAGATCGAGATGCAGGATGCCGCGGCCGAGACCGTTGCTCGCCGGCATCCGCCGCTGCGCATCCCGCGCATCGTCGAAGGCGCGTCCGGCGCGATGTCGGGGTGGTGGGAGACGACGCAGGGTCGCCTGCACGCGCGGATCATCTCATTCGTATCGGGCTCGACGCTCACGGGATCGGGATATCTGTCGCCTCGGATGGTCGAGCGGCTGGGCGAGCTGTCGGCCGCGGTGAGCATCGCGCTGGCGGAGGCCGAGCACCCCGCATCGGGTCGGGTGCTCCAGTGGGATCTGCGGCACGCCGAGCGGGTGATCTCCGATCTGCTGCAGACCGAACCGGACGAGGCGATCCGTGAGATCGTCTCCCGCGCGACCGCGCGGGCGGGCGCGGCGCTGGAGCCCGTAACCGAACAGCTGCCCCGCCAGCTCGGCCACTTCGACGTCACCGACGACAACGTGCTGCGGCCGAGCGGCCCGGCGACCCTCCCCGACGCGGTGATCGATTTCGGCGACGTGATCGATTCCTGGGCTGTCGGAGAGATCGCCGTGACGGTGTCGTCGGTGCTGCACCACGCGGATGCCTCGTACCTCACCACGCTGCCCGCGATCGCCGCCTTCCATGCCCGCCGCCCCCTGTCGGAGGCCGAAGTCACCGCCCTGTGGCCCCTCGTCGTGCTGCGGGGCGCGGTGCTCGTGCTGAGCGGGCGCCAGCAGGTGCGGCTCGACGACGACAACGATTACGCCAGCGGGGCCCTCGACCGCGAGTTCGAGATCCTGCGCCGAGCCATCGCGGCGCCGATCGAGGTGGTGACCGCGCAGATCCGGGCCGCGCTGGGTTTCGCCGCTGCCGGGCCGCCGGAGTGGGACGCCGCGCCCGTGCTCCCTTTCACCGATGGTGTGGTCGTGCTCGACGCGGCGACGCAGTCGCCCCTCGCCGACGAGGGCGCGTGGCTGGGCGACGACGCGGTCGAGCGCGCAGCGCAGCAGCTGCTCGACCGGGGCGCCCGCGCAGTCGTGCTGCCCGCTCTCCGGCCGGCGCTCCTGGGCGCACCCGCGCGCACTCCGAGCGAGCCGGCCACGATCCCCACCGCCGCGTCGGTGTGGTTCGCCGAGCCGACGACCCTGCGGCTGCCGGGTGTCACAACGAGCGGAGCCACCCTCGTCGCGAGGCATGCGGATGCCGTGCTGTCGGTCGATGCGCCCGCCCCCGAGATCCCCGCCCGGGTGCGGATCCGCGTGCTTCTGACCCGCGCCGGCGGACCACCCGTGCCCGACACCATCCGGGCGAGCGAACTCGCAGGCTGGGCACCGTTCATCGGGGATGCCACCTCGGCCCTCGGCATCCATTCCCCACTCGCGAACGGTGCGGACGACCGCCTGCTCGACCGCCGGGAAGCCGTCGTGGCGGGGGTGCAGGAGCACTACTACGCCTCTCCGCCGCGGATCGAGCGAGGCTGGCGCGAATACCTCGCCGATGTCGAGGGACGCGTGTACCTCGACATGGTGAACAACGTCGCGTCGGTCGGTCACGCGCACCCGCGCATCGCCGAGGCGCTCACGCGTCAGAGCCGCCTGCTGAACACGAACTCGCGCTTCCAGTACGCCGCGATCACGCGCTACGGCGAGCGTCTGGCCGAGACCCTTCCCGACGAACTCGACACCGTCTTCTTCGTCAACTCCGGCTCGGAGGCGGTCGATCTCGCCATCCGCCTCGCACTGGCCGCGACGGGCCGGCGCGACGTCGTCGCGATGGCCGAGGCCTACCACGGCTGGACGTATGCGAGCGATGCGGTCTCGACCTCGATCGCCGACAACCCCGACGCCCTCCAGACCCGCCCCGACTGGGTGCATACGGTCGAGGCGGCCAACGCATACCGAGGTCGCCATCGGGGGCCGGATGCTGCGGCCTACGCCCCCGAGGCCGCCGAGCGTCTGCGCGCGCTCGCCGCGGGCGGACACGCGCCGGCCGCCTTCCTCAGCGAGACGTTCTACGGCAACGCCGGCGGCGTGCAGCTGCCCGACGGCTACCTCCGCGAGGTCTACGCGACAGTGCGCGACCTCGGCGGTCTCGCGATCGCCGACGAGGTGCAGGTGGGGTTCGGCCGCCTGGGCTCGTGGTTCTGGGGCTTCCAGCAGCAGGGCGTCGTTCCCGACATCGTCGCCGTCGCGAAGTCGATCGGTGCCGGGTTCCCCCTGGGCGCGGTGATCACGCGCCGTGAGATCGCGGACCGCTATCGCACGCAGGGCTACTTCTTCTCCTCCACGGGCGGTTCACCGCTCTCGTCGGTGGTCGGCCTCACCGTGCTCGACGTCATCCAGGAGGAGGGGCTGCAGGAGAACGCGCGCGTCGTCGGTGCGCACCTGAAGCGCCGGCTCGAGGCTCTCGTCAGCAGGCATCCGCTCGTCGGAACAGTGCACGGGCAGGGACTCTACCTCGGGCTGGAATTCGTGCGCGACAGTACGACACTCGAGCCGGCCCGCGAAGAGACCGCTGCCATCTGCGACCGCCTGCTCGAGCTCGGCGTGATCATGCAGCCCACCGGCGACCACCAGAACGTGCTCAAGATCAAACCCCCGCTGTGCCTGTCGCAGGATTCGGCCGACTACTTCGTCGACATGCTGGAGCGGGTGCTCGAGACCGGCTGGTGAGCCGCACCCGCGCCGCACCCCGCGCCGCGCCCCGCCCCGCATTCCGCGAGACCGGATAGGCGCCACGAGACACCGACGAACGCACCCCGTCTCGTTGCGTCTATCCGGTCTCGCGGAAGTGTGAAGCGAGCGGACGTATGGTCGAAGGATGACGGAATACCTTGCGATCATCGGCGGCCATGTCGTTCCCGTGCTCGGCGACCCGATCCCGAACGGAACGGTTGTCGTCGCCGACGGGGTGATCTCGGCCGTCGGCGACGCGAGCACCCCCATCCCTGAGGGCGCCCGCATCGTCGAGGTCTCCGGGAGCTGGGTGCTCCCGGGCTTCGTCGAGGCGCACGGGCATCTCGGCGTCCACGAGGACGGCGAGGGCTGGTCGGGCAACGACACGAACGAGATGACCGACCCGAACGGAGCGCGGTTCCGCGCCCTCGACGGGATCGACATCGAAGAGGTCGGCTTCCGAGACGCCCTCCGCGGCGGCGTCACGACCGCGGTCATCAAGCCCGGCTCCGGCAATCCGATCGGCGGCCGCACCGTCGCGATCAAGACCTGGGGCGGGCGCACGGTGGACGAGCAGGTGCTCGCGCTCGACGTGTCGGTCAAATCGGCGCTGGGCGAGAACCCCAAGCGCGTCTATGGCGACAAGAAGCAGACGCCGTCCACGCGACTGGGCGTCGCGGCCGTGCTGCGCGAGGCCTTCGTGAACGCGCGCAATTACGCCGAGAAACGGTCGGCCGCGGCCGCGAAGGGCGAGCCATTCGAGCGCAACCTCACGAACGAGACGCTCGCCTCTGTGCTGGACGGAGACCTCGTCTGGGACCAGCACTGCCACCGCCACGACGACATCGCGACCGCGATCCGGATCGCCGAGGAGTTCGGCTACACCTTCGTCGTCAATCACGGCACCGAGGGCCACAAGATCGCGGACGTCCTGGCCGAGAAGGGCATCCCGGTGATCTTCGGGCCGCTCCTCACCTCGCGCTCCAAGGTCGAGCTGCGCGATCGCGCCATCGGCAACCTCGCGCTCATCGCCGCGGCAGGGGTGAAGGTCGCCATCACGACCGACCATCCCGTCGTCCCGATCGACCAGTTGCGACTGCAGGCGATCCTCGCCGTGCGCGAGGGCCTGCCCGCGCGAACGGCTCTCGAAGCATTGACGGTGAACCCGGCATCCATCCTCCGCCTCGACGCGCGCGTCGGAGCGCTCGAGAAGGGCCGGGATGCCGACATCGTCGTCTGGTCGGGAGACCCCCTCGCCCTCGACTCGCGCGTCGAGCAGGTCTTCATCAACGGCCGTGCGGTCGTCGAGCCCTCCCCCGACGCGGATTCGCAGCCTCGTGTCGTCGAGCGCTGGTCCCGGTTCGGCCGCACCTCCTGGATGGGCTGAGTTCCCGCGAGACCGGATAGGCGCCACGAGACACCGACGAACGCACCCGGTCTCGTTGCGCCTATCCGGTCTCGCGGAAAAGGGAGGGGCCGCACGGGCCTCGCCCGAGCCCACCAGCTCAGGCGAGGCCCACCCACACCTGCCGCCGCTCAGCGGAGCGGCGGCAGCACCTCACCCTGCAGGGCGAGGAACTCGTCGAGCATCGCGACCGCGCGGTTGTGCGAATCGACGACGGGATCGAGCAGGATCGCCTGCAGGAGCTTCGCCTTCGACTGCTCGACGTACGCCTCGACGAGAAGCTTGTGGATCGCTCCCTGCAGCTGCACCATCGCGAGGATCCCCGTCGGGAGCGCCTCCATCTGCATCGGCACGAGCTCGCCGTTCTCGACCCGCGCCGGCACCTCCACGACCATGTCGTCGGGCAGCCCCGGAATGGCGCCGCGGTTGGGAAGGTTCACGGCGGGAAGGTCGCGCTCGACCCCGCAGGCGACCCATTCGATGATCGGGATCGCCAGCTCCTCCGATGCCTCCAGCGGAAGGGCCTCGAGCGACGTCTCGAGGGTCAGCGCCGGGTTCGGGGCGCGGAACGGCCGCTCGGTGTCGGCGAAACGGATCTCGTAGTACCACTCCGGGATCTCGGCCCCCGGGCGCCACGGCGAGCCATCGGCGGGGTCATGGAAGTACTGCAGCTGGGTGGGCACGTAGTCCTGGGCCCACGAGAGGTACTCGCCGATGTGATTGGCGCTCGGCGAAGGCCACAGCCCGAAGCGGCGGAAGAGGATGCGGGAGAGCCCGATCTCGTGCCAGTCCGATACCCAGTTCGCCTCGTGCTCGAGTTCACGCAGGCGCGGGTAGAGGTCTTCGCCCGTCTCCCGATCGCGTACCGCCTGGAACCAGGTGAAGTGGTTGATGCCTGCCGCGGGCAGCTCCAACCGCTCGCTGGGGATGTCGAGGAAGGCCGAGATCTGCCGCACGCCGTAGAAGTACCCGTGGCAGAGACCGACGACCTTGACCGAGGTGAGCCGTGAGATCGCTTCGCAGACCTTGTGCTCGGGATTCGAGAAGTTGAGGAAGAGCGCGTCCGGGGCGAGTCGCTCGATCGCGCGGGCGATCTCGAGCAGCGGTCCGAACTGGCGGAGGGCATGGAAGAGCCCGCCCGGCCCCCCGTTCTCGCCATAGACCTGTTGAAAGCCGTATGTGCGGGGCACCGCGAAGTCCTGCGACCAGTACCGATAGCGGTCGACCTCGATCGCCGTTATGACGAACGAGGCGCCGCGCACGGCGTCGTCGAGCTCGGTCGTCGCCGAGATCGTCGCGGAGTGGCCCAGGCGCCCGGCGACGCTCTGCGTGTATTCGAGCATCTCGCTCAGCGGAGCCGCGGCGATGTCCATGAGCACGATCTCGAGCTGCTTCTCGGCGATCGGTCCGCTCAGGAGCAGGTCACGGACCATCTTTCCGGCGAACTCACGACTGCCTGCTCCGATGAGGGTGACTTTCACGAGGGGGACTCTCCGATCTGGTGGTGCATGGTTGAGGGGTCGAGGCGCAGCATCCGTCGAGCGAGTGCGATCGCGCCTTCGACGGGTGGGCGGTCGAGGATCTTGAGGTCGAGCCCTGGCCTGACGTGCTCGAGCGCCGCGCGCAGAGCATCCTGAAGCCGCGGCTGCCGCTCGATCACCGAGCCGCCGGCGACGACGACCTCGCCTGAGACGCCGCGACGCAGCAGCCGGTCGACGAGGAGCCCGAGGTGTTCCGCTCCGTCGGCGATGACCCGTGCGGCGAGCGCCGAACCCTCGTCGGCTGCGGCGAACACCTCGGGCGCGTACGTGCCCCATTCCTCGGCGGATGCTGCCTGGCTGACCGCGAGCGCGAGTTCGGCGCCGTCGCGGGCCGAGAACGCCGCGAAGAGCCGGTGTCCGAGCGCGTCGAGGGGCTCGCCGTCGTCGATCTGCGCGAGCACGGCTCTGGTGGCTTCCCGCACGAGGCCGGAGGCGCTCCCTTCGTCACCGAGCAGCCACCCCCAGCCGCCGGCCGTGACGAGTTCACCGGCCCCGTCGCGGGCCGTCGCGATCGAGCCCGTGCCCACGACGAGTCCGATCGCGCCGATCTCCCGCATCGCGGGGGCGATGAGCTCGGAGTCGTTGACCACCATGACCGGGCCCGGCACATGCTGTGCCAGCGCGCGTTCGAGCTCGTGGCACTGGGCCGTGTTCTCGCATCCGTGCGTTCCGACGACGATCGCCGAGCGCAGGAGGTCGGGCGAGAAGTGCTCGGCGAGCAGCCCGGCGAGCCCCGCGGCATCGCCGGCGAAGTCGCCGAGCGGCCCGCGCCAGGATGATGAGGGCACGGCGAACTCGCGCACCACCGCTGTAGCGTCATCTGCCGACGCGAGCGCGACATGGGTCTTCGTACCGCCGATGTCGATCCCGATGACGTGGCTCATCCCGCGTGTCCCTGCACGAATCGCGAGCTGCTGCTGCCCCTCAGCGCGGCATCCGCAACCAGAGGGGGGATGCTGGGGTCATCCGGTAGGTCGATCTCGGCGTGCAGGCGGATGTCGCGCGAAGACGCGCCGATGTCGATGTGGAACGCTCCGCCCTCTCGACGCCAGAGCCCACGGCCGCCTTCGCGCTCGGGCGCGGAGTCCCAGTAGGCGAAGTCGCGGCTCTCGAGCTCGAACTCGACCGCGGTCGACTCCCCCGGCGCGAGCCTGACCTTCTCGAATCCGCGCAGCTCTCTGAGGGGTCGATGCACCTCGGCGTCGGGGTCCCCCACATAGAGCTGCACGACGTCGGCTCCGGCTCGCGTGCCGTCGTTCGTGACGGTGCACGTGACGCGCACTCGCGCCGCAGCGGCGTCGATCACCTCCACCGCGAGGTCGGAGTATGCGAACGTCGTGTACGACAGACCGTGGCCGAACGGGTATCGCACGCTCCGGCGGAGCGCGTCGTACCAGCGATAGCCGATGAAGACGCCCTCGCCGTAGAGCACGGTGCCACGCTCCCCGATCCAGTTCGGCTGGCCAGGCGTGTCTTCGACCGCGAGCGGGAACGTCTCGGCGATCTTGCCCGAAGGGTTCACGCGGCCGAAGAGCGCGTCGGCGATCGCGCTTCCGACCGCCTGTCCGCCGAGCCATGCCTCGAGCACCGCGTCGACGCGGTCGTGCCACGGGTCCATCGTGACCGCGGCGCCGTTCGAGAGCACCACGACCAGCCGGGCGCCCGTCCGATTCTTCAGATCGGCGAGGCGGGAGATCAGCTCGACCTGGTCGCGGGGCAGCGCGAGGGTGTCGCGATCGTTCGCCTCCTGCTCGAAGGCAAGCGGCAGCCCGGCGAAGACGACGATCGTCGCGGCGCCCTCGGCCAGCGCGACAGCCTCGTCCTGCAGGCGAAGAGCCTCCGGAGACAGCCCGCTCCTGGTCGCCCGTTGCACGGCTTCGGCGAGCTGCAGCTCCTTCGCGAGGGTGGCCGACCGGCGCGCCACCATCGGGCGCTCGTGGACGAAGGCGACGCCGTGCGCGTCGAGCGTGGCGAGATTGTCGTCCTGGTAGGCGTTCTTCGGCCGGTATACGTACCCGGGCGCGTATGCGACGCGGTCGGCGGCGATCGCCCGGATGGCATCGATCGGCGAGTCGACGCGTGTGGGGTCGACGCCCGACGAACCGCCGCCCTGAATGCGGGCGTGCTCGGCGAACGCGCCGATGACGGCGATCGTCTTCCCTTCCGTCTCGAGCGGCAGCGCCCGTTCGCCGCCGGGCAGCGCCTCGTTGCGCAGTAGCGTCAGGCAGGCGGCGGCCGCCTCGCGCGCCAGCGCGTGGTGCTCGTCGGCGTGCAGAAGGGCGAGCTGCGCCTCGGTCAGGCGCTCCCCCGCGGCATGCCCGAGATCCATGACGGCGCCGTGCACAGCATCCGCCCCCGGGTATGCGCGCGTGACCAGCGTCAGCACCCTGCGCGCGGCGTCGTCGACGAGCGATTCGTCGAGATCCCCCGCGCGGACGGCGGCGACGATCTCATCATCGGTGCGCCCTCCGGTGCCGGGCATCTCGAGGTCGAGTCCGGCCCGGAGCGCGGCGACCCTGTCGTGCACCGCGTTCCAGTCCGATACGACGACGCCGTCGTATCCCCACTCGTCGCGGAGCACCTCGGTGAGCAGCCACCGGTTCTCCGACGCGTGCACGCCGAGCAGGCGGTTGTACGAGCACATGACGCTCCACGGATCGGCGAGGCGGATCACCCGCTCGAACGCGGCGAGATACGTCTCACGGAGAGTCCGTTCGTCGGCGATGACCGAGATGCGCGTGCGTTCGATCTCTTGATTGTTCGCGGCGAAGTGCTTGAGCGACGTCCCGACCCCGACCGACTGGGTGCCCTGCACGTAGGCGGCCCCCATTTCGCCCGAGTGCATCGGATCTTCGGAGAAGTACTCGAAGTTGCGACCGCCCAGCGGCGAGCGCTTCATGTTCACACCCGGCCCGAGCACCACCTGCACGCCCTCGGCGCGGGCCTCTTCCCCGATCGCCGCGCCGACCCGGCGCATCAGGTCGCGATCCCAGCTGGCACCCATGGCGGATGCTGTGGGGAACCCCGTCGCGGGCACCCACACCATGTCGACCCCGGTCTCTTTCCGGAGGCCGTGCGGGCCGTCTCCGACCTCGATCGACGGCACGGGCGCGGGGAGTCCGGGCCGGTCGATCGGTTGGGTGAACCAGTCGTCGAGGCCCGAGAGGAGCGAGGCCTTCTCTTCGAGGGTGAGCGCCGAGAGCACAGCGTCGACGTCGCAGGGCGCAGCGTGGACGTCAGAAGGTGGTGTCATCATTCGGACGTCTTCCTCAGACCCGGGCCGCAGCGGCTGCGGCCCGATCGACCAGGAACGTCGCGCGCCGGCACTCGGTCACGATGGTGGCTGGCCAGTCGGGCTCGTAACGGGTGGCGGCGACGAGTTCGCGGTACGCGCCCTGCTTGTGCTCGCCGCACAGGATCATGACGACCTCGGCCGATTGGCCGGCGATCGTGTCGACGCCGACCGTGACTCCGTAGCGCGGAACCATCGCGAGATCGGTGAACTCGGGGAACGTGTTCATGTTGTCACGACGCGTGAGTTCGCCGAGCTCGACGATGTGGGTCTTCGCTCCGCGCGGGGTTCCCGGCTGGTTGAACGCGACGTGGCCGTCGCTGTCGCCGGATGCGAGCAGAAAGAGGTCGATCCCGCCTGCCGCGGCGATCCGGGCGTCGTAGGCCGCCGGGTCTGTCGGATCTGCCGTCCAGATCTCCGTCGGCGGCGTCGACCCCGCACGTACGCTCGCATCGGCGATCGGGGCGAGGATCTCGCGGCGCGCGAAGCCGAGGCACGAGTACGACGCGTCAGGGTCGACCGTGCGGTACACACCCCGCTCGTCGGCCAGGACGTAGTCGTCCATCATGACGATCACGAGGTTCGACAGATCGGCGCCGCCGGCCGCGTGGCGGGCGAGCGCCTCGTACACCGGCACCGCGGTGCGGCCGCTCGGGCAGCCCAGCAGGAACGGGGCGCCGCCGTTCGCGGCCATCCGGCGGACGATGCCGTCCGCCACGGCTGCGCCGACGGCATCGCGGTCGTCAAGGATCTCGGGGGTCAACTGCACAGTGCTGCCTTCGGTCGATTCGAGCGGGGTGCCGGTCATTCCTTGATCGCCCCGGCGAGCATTCCCGAGATGAACTTCCTCTGGAAGATCACGTACAGGATGAGGACGGGCGCGGCGACGATCAGGCCACCGGCGGCCATGAGGTTGATCTGCGTGACGTATTTGCCCTGGAACACGCCGAGGGCGACGGTCGCGGTCTGGTTGTCTCCGTGCAGGAACACGAGCGACAGGAAGTAGTCGTTCCACGTCCACATGAAGCTCAAGAGGATGAATGTGTAGATCGCGGGCATGAGGTTCGGAACTGCGATGGACCACAGCATCCGCATCGGGCTTGCGCCGTCCATCTCTGCGGACTCGAAGATGCCGCGGGGCAGGGCGCGGAACGCCGCGCGCATCCAGAAGATGCCGAACGGTACGCCCATACCGACGTGGATGAGGATCACGCCGAGCAGATTGTCCGTCAGGCCCAGCGTGCGGAACTGGTAGTAGAGCGGCACGATGATCGCTTCGAGCGAGATCATCATGCCGAGCAGGATCAGGGGGAACAGCACGCGGTCGGCGACCACGCCGAGCACGCCGAAGGCGTAGCCGCCCAGCAGGGCGAGGATCACGCCGAGCACGACGACCGCGAGCGTGATGATGAGCGAGACGGTCATCGACCGGGCGAATTCCGCATCGGTCCAGGCCGTCACGAAGTTGCCCCACTGCAGGTCCGCCGAGGGGCGGCCGGCACGGTCGGGGCTGAGCGCGGCCGCGATGAAGGTGCCGACCGGCCAGAGCACGATGAGTGCCATGACGGTGAGGATGACGTAGGTCCATGTCTTCTCTGCGCGTACGGACATGTTCACTCCTTGTCCGCCACGCGCGTGATGACGATGGCGATGATCAGGCAGAGGACGGCCATGACCACACCGATGGCAGCAGCCTGGCCGACGTCCGGGTTGACGAAGGCGGCCTTGTACAGCGCGACCGCGGGGGTGAGCGTGGAGGTGCCCGGTCCGCCGCGGGTCGTGATCCATACGAGGTCGAACGCGCGCAGCGCGGCGGTGATCGTGAGGGTGAGCGCGACGGCGATCTGGCCGCGCAACCCGGGCAGCGTGACGGCGAAGAACTCGCGGATCGGCCCTGCGCCGTCCATCCGAGCCGCTTCGTACAGATCCGGCGAGATCGACGAGGCGCCCGCGATGAACAGCACCATGCAGAACCCGAAGGTGACCCACGTGCCGATCAGGCCGACCGCGGGAAGCGCCCACGTGAAGTCGCCGAGCCAGTTCTTGGTCAGGGCGTCGAGGCCGACGGCGCGAAGGGCTTCGTTGATCGGGCCCTCCGGTGCGTACATCCGCTTGAAGAGCAGCGCGATCACGACGCTCGTGAGCACCTGGGGCAGGAAGAAGATCCACCGGAAGACAGCCATGCCCGGTCGCTTGCCCGTCGTGATGAGGGCGGCCGACAGGAGTCCGAGGGCGATCGGCAGCAGGGCGAAGAAGCCGATCAGCACGAGCACGTTGCCGAGCGTCGAGCGCAGCACCGGATCGGTGAAGAAGGCCAGGTAGTTGTCGAACCCGACCCAGACCGCCGTCGTGATCCCGTCCCACTTGTAGAACGAGTACTGCACCGATTGGATCAGCGGCCACAGCACGACGCCGGCGTAGATGAGCAGCCCGGGCGCCGCGAACAGCAGACCGGCCCACCGCATCCGGCGTCGGGCGTGCGATCCGCGTGTCCGGCGGGGGCGGCTCAGGATCGCCCTGGTATCTGTCTGGTCACCACCCGGGCCGCCGTCCCCCGTTCCCGAAGAGAGGGCGGCCCCTGCCTGCGCAATGCTCATGGGGGTGGTCAGCCCGCCAGGAATGCGTTGCGGTCGGCGTCGACGGCCTTCGAGAAGTCGTCGGGTGTGGTCTTGCCGGCCAGCAGCAGCTGCGTGTTCTGGCTGAGGATGTCGAGCATCGTCGGGCTCGACCAGTCGAAGTACGGCACGTATCCGTCGTCGGCGTCGAGCGTTGCGGTCGCTGCCGCCTCACTCCGCTGGCTCAACACGTCCGGCGTCGTGACATCGTTCAGCGCGGGCACAAGACCCAGGTCTGCGGCCTTCTGGCTGGCATCCTTCGACATCAGGAAGTTGAGGAACGCGGCGGCGACATCAGGATGCGCGCACTTGGCCGAGATCACCATGGCACCCGGTGCGGCCCCCACCCCGACGGTCGTGCTTCCCTCCGCCTGCGGCAGCTGCACGTAGCCGAACTTGTTGAGCTGGTCTCCGCTGAGGCCGAGCGAACCGGTGTAGTCGAACCGGAACACACCCTTGCCGTCGAGGTAGTCGGCGAGCGAGGTCTGGTAGTCGATGCCCTCGAAGTTCGGGGTCAGCCACCCGTTCGCGTTCCACTTCTGCAGGGTCGTCGCCGCCTTCGTGAGGCCCGTCTGGGCTGCCGTCACATCCGGGTCGCCGTAGACGAAGTCGTTGATGTCGGCCTCGCTGCCGTACACGGTCTGCAGGCCCAGCAGCGACGCGGTGTTCCCGTCGAGGCCGCTGTAGTTGAAGGGAATCTGGCCGGCGGCCTTGACCGCGGCCGCCGCGGTCTCGAGGTCGTCGAGAGTCTTCGGCACGGCGATGCCGAGCTGCGTCAGGAGGTCGGCGTTGTAGTAGACGCCGATGAGAGACGCACGCGCCTGCGGCGTGGAGTACCACGAGCCCTCGCCGATCTTCGAGAAGTCGGTCGTGAACTTGTTCTGGCGGGCGATCGTGGTCGGCACGCTGTCGTTCCAGCCGTACAGGTCGGCGTAGGCGTCCAGGTTCAGCACGAGGTTGCCTTTGGCGAGCGTGCCCAGTGACGACCAGCCGTTGTTGGCGGTCGCGATGTCGGGGCCCCCGGCGTCCTGCATCTGAAGATTCAGCGTGCTGGTGAGCTGGCCCCAGTCCTCTTGCGTGCGCTCGATCGTGACGTTGGGGTACTTCGCCTCGAACTGGTCGATGAGCGAGACGATCCAGTCCTGCTCGGCCGAGCCCCAGAAGTCCGAGAGCTTGAGGGTCACATCGCCGGCCGCGGCGACGTCGTCCGATACGGTGGTGGGCGCCGCAGGGCCGGCTGAGCCGCCACCCGGCGCACAGGCGGTGATCGCCAGCAGCGCGATCGCGCCCGTCGCTGCCACTGCAGCGGCGCGTGCCTTCTTTGAACTCATTCTTCACTCCATCGTGTTCGTGAAAGGTGGCAGACCAGGTGCAATCAGCTGGTTTGGCCGTCGCGGCGGGCACCGCATAGGCACGCTAACACCTGAGAACCAGTTAGTCCAGTTGTGCACAATTCACTCGTAGTGGTCAACCAGTTGGAGCATGTGGTACCGTCTGGCGTCATGACCCTCTCGCCCGCCGCCACCCAGGCGTACGACCAGCTGACTCAGGAACTGAACGTCGGAGTGTTCGCCTCCGGTGCCCGGCTCCCCGGTGAGCGCGAGCTCGCCGACCGGCTCGGCATCAGCCGCGTCACGCTGCGGTCCGCGCTCGGAGCTCTCGAGACGGAGGGGCGCCTCACACGATCTGCGCAGCGCGGCTGGTTCGTACCCGCGAACGTGCTGGGCGAGCCGCCGAGCACCCTCCAGTCCTTCACCGAGATGGCCAAGGCGCGCGGGCTCCGGCCGACGGCACGGGTCATGCACCACGCCGTCCGCACCGCGACGCTCGACGAGGCCGAGCGCCTCAGGATCGCGCCGGCGTCACCCGTCATCCAGATCAACAGGCTGCGCGGGATGGACGGCACCCCCGTCTGCTTCGACGTCGTGGTCGTGCCCGAGCAGCGCGCACCCCAGCTCGCCGGTGCCGTCCTCGACGATGTGTCGCTCTACGAAACGCTGCGCGAGCTGTGCGGCATCACGATCTACCGGAGCGCCTACAGCGTCACCGCCGCGACCGCGGATAGCGCACTCGCGAAGCTGCTGAACACGACGGTCGGCGCCCCGATCCTCGTCGGCGAAGAGATCGCCTACACCGCCGAGGGCGTGCCCGTGCTGGTGGGGGTAAACAAGTACCGCGGCGACGCGTACCGGTTTCAGGCGGATCTGTTCCGGAGGGCGTGAGCCCCGGAGGCACGGGTCTCCGCCGAGGAAGTGCTGACCTCGAGGAGGCGCACGACCGCGATCGCATCCTCCAGCGACACCGGCTCAGCGCCGCCCTCGCGAATCGCGCGCGCCGCCCTGCGGTAGAACTCCGGATAGTCCCCTCGCTCCATCGGGACCCGGAGCGTGGTCATGCCGTCCGGGCCCTCTGCCTCGAGCGTGCCGTAACCCGATTCCGGCGTGACCCCGTACGAGGGATCGCTCGGCGTCACGCCGGCGACGAGCGCGGGCTCTTGTCCATCGAGTCCCGCCGAGGTGAACGACCCCTTCGTTCCCAGGACTCGGAACCGAGGACCCAGGCCGCGGCTCACGCGACTCATCAGGAGGCTCGACTCGACCCCGCTCTCGTGCCGCAGATCTATCCGGGTGTGGTCGTCGTTGCCTCCGTGACGGACGCTCCGCACACTGGCCGAACGCACCTCCGCGGGCCCGAACAGCACGAGAGCCTGATCGATCAGGTGACTGCCGAGGTCGTACGCGACCCCGCCCCCGTCGCTTGCGGGCAGCTGGTCCTTCCAGCCGCTCGTGGCCACAGGGGCCCAGTGCTCGAACGCCGACTCGAACGCGAACACCTCGCCGAGCATCCCTTCTGCGAGAAGTCGCTGAAGAGTGAGGAAGTCGCCGTCCCACCTGCGGTTGTGGAACACCATGAGGGGCCGACCGGCCGCGGCCGCGGCTTGCTCGAGAGTGCGCGCCTGGTCGACGGTGGCGACGAACGGCTTGTCCACGATCACGGCGGCGCCACGCGACAGGGCACGTGCAGCGAAATCGACGTGCGTGTCGGGCGGGCTGGAGAGGATCACGAGATCGAGATCCGTCTCGGTGTCGAGCAATTGGTCGAAGGTCGAATAAACCCGGGCTTGGGGATGATCCACGAGGGCATCGGCCCGCCTCGCCGAATCGGAGGTCACGATCGCTGATACCTCGAAGTCATCGTCGGCCTTCACGAACGGGCCGTGGAAGACTTTGCCCGACAGGCCGTAGCCCACGATCGCCGTACGAATGGGGTGGCGCGTCGCTGCGGCGTCAATGCTCGTCATAGGGCGATAGTAGGCATCACGACACATTTCGCGCAAGCGTGAAGTAAAATGGAGAGGTGTAGCATCGCAGGCAAGTTGCCAGGCCTGTGGACAAGACGATGCGCTCTCAGAGGGGGACGGGAGACCGACGTGCAGGAACCGACAGATCGCCACGATGCGCAGCCGCTGCGGAGGTTCGGCGCCGTCAAGGGCTCGAACCTCGACAGACTCCGTGCACACAATCTCTCGGCGATCCTCGTACGACTTCATCGCGACGGGCCGATCTCGCGAAGCACCCTCGCCGGCGTGACGGGCCTCAACAGATCCACCGTGACGATCCTCGTGAACGAGCTGATCGACCTGGGGCTCGCGGTCGAGCCTCAGCGCACGGTCGACGACGGCACGAAGAAGTCCGTAGGCCGGCCGAGTGTCGATGTGGCCGTCAGCGATCGCGTCTTCGCGATCGCGGTGGTGCCGGAGGTGGATGCGATCACGGTCGGGGTCGTCGGACTCGGCGGCAAGGTCCGAAAAGTGATCCACTACGAGACGGGGTCGGCGCAGACGATGCGCGAGACCGTGTCGATCGTCTCGGTGATCATCCAGGGGATCCTCTCGATGCTCCCCGAAGACACCCAGGTGATCGGCGTCGGTGTCGCCGTGCCAGGGCTGACCAACGACGAGGACGGCTCGGTCTCTCTGGCGCCGCAGCTCGGCTGGCGGGCAGAGCCGCTCGCGGCCGAGCTCGAGTCGGCGACGGGCCTGCCGGTGCGGGTCGCAAACGACGCGCACCTCGGACTCCTCGCGGAGACGAATTTCGGCGGAGGCTCACACGTCGGCAGCGTCATCTACCTGAACGGCGGAGCCAACCGCATCGGGGGCGGGATCGTCTCCGGTGGGCACGCCGTGAAGGGGTCCAACGGCTACGCCGGGGAACTCGGGCACTTCCGCATCCGCAGCGGCGGGTCCAGAGACTCGGCGGGCTTGCAGGGAACCCTGGAATCAGAGGTCAACCGCGACGCCCTCGTGCAGAGTCTCGGCCTCGATCGCCGCGACTTCCATCGCCTCGACGAGGTCCTCGCCGAGCGCCGGACAGCCCTCGCCCAGCAGGAGATCGATCGTCAGATCGAGGCTCTCGGCACGGCGCTCGGGACAATGGTGACGATCTTCAATCCCGACCTCATCGTCCTGGGTGGATTCCTCGGCTCTCTCCTGGAGGCCGAGCCCGTGCGGCTGCGCAGCGTCATCGCGCGCGAGACCCTCGCCCCGCAGTATGCGACGGTGCGAATCACGCGTCCCACCCTGGGCTCGGAGATCCTCCTGATCGGAGCGGCAGAGCTCGCCTTCGGTCCCCTGCTCGGCGACCCGGGAAGCATCGAGTGGCCCGAAGAGGAGCGCCAAGGCGATTCGCGCCAGGTCAACGAGTCATGACGAGAGAGCGGGGGATGTCTCACCACCGGTGAGGCATCCCCCGCTGTCGGTCACCGCGACGCGTCGATCAGGGCGAGGAACTCGTCCGTCGTGAGCACATCCGCGTACTGGGCCTGCATGTTGCGGAGGCCCTCCCAGTACTGCCCGTAGCCCTCGGGGACCTCGTGGTCGTACTCGGGATTGCGCCCGTGCCAGTTGAGCGGGATCGCGGTGCCGGAGTCGGCGACCACGATCACCTTGTAGCCGAGCTCGAATCCGTCCCGCGCGGTCGTCGGGACGCAGTTGCCCGTCGACGAGCCGACGATCACGAGGTAATCCGTGCCGGCGGTCGTGAGCCAGGAGTTGAGCGGCGATTCGAAGAAGCTGCTGTTGCGATGCTTCTTGAGCACGGCTTCGTTGCTCGCCGGCACGAACCCATCGCACAGAGCGCCGTCGAAGGTCCCGTGGTTGAAGGGCGAGTCCGGGCGCTTCCAGTCCGGGTACTTCACGCCCCACAGGCCGATGTCGAATCCGCCGGGATCCATCCCCCACATCGACCAGTTCACGGTCAGGTCGTTCGCGCGGGCCGCATCGAGGCACCGTTTCGCCTGGACGAGGGTCTCCTCGCCCGAGGGTGCGCCGCCCACGCTCTGCACATAGTCCGCGCCCCGTCTGTCGAGGCACAGGTTCTGCACGTCCAGCATGTGCACGGTCGTCCGGCTCAGGTCGATCTTGTCCGGGATCAATCGATACGTGCGGTCGACATATCGATCGAGTTTTTCAGCGAAGTTCGCCATGGGTCCTTCTTCCCTTCCTAATGGTCCGCCCGGACTTACGCCGGTGGGTTGTAGCTGAGCAGGAGTTCGTTCCAGTCCCACTCGTCTGCGAAGAACGGCGCCGTCGTATAGGTGCCGTCCATCGTGTCCTTCAGCGATTCGGGCCCGGGGAACCCGATGACCTTCCAGCCGATCCGGTCCTTGTTGCCGCCGTACACCGGGTCGGCGTAGAAGCCCTGCCGCACGTGGAAGCACAGGGTCTCGAAGAAGGGCTTCCCCTGATCGGTGTTGCCCTGAAGCCGCGAATAGAACACTTCGTGCTCGTCCAGGCGGACGTGACTCGGCTTCGGGCTTCCGCTCAGTTCGACGAGGATCTCGTCCTGAGCGGACTCGTCCGCGTGGATGAAGTCCTCGGCTCCGTGACGCCGCGCGATCTCGTCCAGCTGGAGGATGCCGTCGCGATAGAGCTGCTTCATCACCGCGTTGCGGGCACGTGCGGCGTCGGCCTCGGGGCCCGCGAGCTGCAGGAACCCGCTGCCATCGGCGGCGGCGTACACGTACTCGATGCCGGAGAGGTACCGATCGATGAACACGACGGCGCGCGCTTCTCTCGCGCCGGGGTCGTGGTCGGTCGGAATGATCCGCGCGGCGGCCGCTTCGACGGTCTCCCACTCGTGCGGCGAGAAGAACAGCCGCTCATCGCTGTCCGGATCGATCTGAAGATCGAGCTTCTTCCATTCGGATTTGGATGTCATCGCTTCGCTCCTTTTCGCATCAGCCCGAGATGGACACGGGCTCGAGGACGAGTCGCTCGCTGCGACCCTTGAGATACGTGGAGGCGATGTAGTCGGCTGCCCTCCACGAGTGGGCCATGATCGTCAGCGTCGGGTTGACGCCGAGTGCTGTGGCGAAGCCCGATCCGTCGAGCACGAAGAGGTTCTCGACGGAGTGCGCCTGAGCCCACTCGTTGAGGACGGACTTCGCGGGGTCGGTGCCCATCCGCACTGTGCCGTGCTGGTGACACGCGTTCCCGGTGAACTCGTCGCCGAGGTAGACGGGCATCGTGCGCACCGCGCCTGCGGCCTCGAGGATCTCGACGTTCTTGTCGATCTGCCACTTGCTCATGGCCGTATCGTTCGCGTGGGGCTTGTTCGTGATCCGGGCCACCGGCATCCCCCAGCGGTCCTTCACCACGGGATCCAGATCGACGCGGTTCGTCTCCTGCGGCAGGTCCTGGAGGATCATGCCGATCTTCATCGAGTGCAGGAAGTAGTCGCGGTCGGCGTCTTTGGCTGCCTCACCCCAGATGGGTTTGCCGGGGAGGATCGGATTGATCGGCTGGCCGATCTGCGTGGTGGCGATGATGCCGCCACCGATGTGGCCGCGCGATTCGTCGGTCTCGTAGAAATGCATCGAGCCGCCGCTCTGATAGTTCCCGGTGAACCCGTTGAGGGGGTCGCTGAGCTCTTTGTCGAAGAGCCCGACCGCGAAGAGGTACTCGTGGAAGGTCGCGTTCTTGCCGACCAGACCCGAGTCATTGGCGATTCCGTCCGGGAACAGGGGCGACTTCGACATGAGCATGAGCCGGGCGCTCTCGATCGCTCCGAGGGCGAGGATGACGACGCGCGCGCGCTGCTCTTCTTCCGAGCCATCCGGATTGATGTAGATCACCCCGGTGGCCTTGCCGTCCGGACCGACCGTGACCTCGCGGACGAAGCTGTCGGCCCGCACCTCGAAGTTTCCCGTGGCCAGCGCCTCGGGGATGTAGGTGGTCGCCACGGTCGAGCGCGTCTCGGTGGGGTCGCCGTACTGATTCCAGAAGCTCGAACGGTTCACCGCTTTGCGACCGAGCTCGTTGCGCTCCGTGAGGTGGCTCATCGGCAGCGGCATCGCGTTGATGCCGAGCTTGCGGCAGCCTTCGTAGAACTTCAGGCCGAACTTCGTCGGTCCGAGGGGACCGCTGGGGTACCGGCGCGAGCGGAAGCCGGCACCGACCTCCGCGCCGTCGAGACCGGAGATGCCGTAGCTCCACTCCACCTTGGTCAGGTAGGGCTCGAGGTCGTCGTACCGGTACGGCCAGTCCGCGAGGCTCGCACCCTCGATGTCACCGTGCAGCGTGCGCATGATGAAATCGGAGGGCCGCGGCCGCGGAGTCCAGCCGGCCATGTGCGTCGTACCTCCCCCGACCGCCGACGGGACCGGCGAGAAGTTGAAGATCCGGCTCTCCGAGCTCTCGTCCCTGCGCACCGTCCGGGGCATCAGATCGACGTCGGGCCACAGATAGCTGCGGTTCTGGAACTTCAGCTCGTCGCCCGAGTAGTGCTCGCTATTGCGCAGCCACGGGCCCTTGTCGAATCCGACGACGGAGTAACCCGCCTCGGACAGCACCTTGGCCGCGGGGCCCCCGCCGGCGCCGAGCCCGACGATGACGACATCGACGGCATCCAGTCGCTTCACCATTTCCTACCTCTTCTCTCGTGTCTCGTGCTCTCGTGTCTGGGTGGGCGGGGCGCCCCGGTCGGCGAGACGCCCCGCCCGGTCGCTCAGTAGCTGCCCGCTCCGGCCATGGCGTCGGCGATCAGGCCCTCGGCCCAGTCGACGTTCGCCTTGTCGACGACCACCGTGGGGATGCGGATGAACTGCGACACGGTCATGCCCAGCACCTCGTGCTGGAAGAGCGTGTCGACCATGGTCGTGCCCATCTCGATCGAGTTGACGTCCACCGTCGCGGTGAGCTTGCCGTCGCGGATCGAGTCCATGCCGGAGATCAGTCCGTCAGCGCCGATCGTGATGATTCCCTGGCTGCCGTCCCAGTGCTTCAGGCCGGCGAGGTCGATCGCCTGCGATGCCCCGAGCGCCATGTCCTCGTTCTCGCCGTAGATCGCGTCGATCTCGGGGAACTTCGTCAGGAGGTCCTGGGCGGCGGTGAGTCCCTTGTCACGGACGTAGCCGCCATCGGCGGAGCCGACGATCGTCATGTCGGGGAACTCGGCGATCGCGGCCTCGAACCCCTGCTGACGCAGCTTGGTCCAGTCCGAGCCCGACGGCCCGAGGATCTGGACGATCTGGCCCTGACCCTTCAGAAGGCCGGCGATGTACTGCCCTGCGATGTAGCCGGACTGCCAGCGGTCGTCGTAGCCGATGTTCGAGACGGTGTGCAGTCCACCGGTGGGATCGGTCGCCTGCGAGGGGTTCTCGAGCTCTTCGGTGGAGTTGAACTGGTAGAAGTCCACGCCCGACTTCGACCCGGTCTCGTAGATCTCCTGCATCGTCGAGTGCGGGGCTGCGGAGCAGACGAAGACCGCGTCGAACCCGTTCGAGATGAAGTTCTCGACGATCCCGACCGCCTCGACGCCGGAGTGCGCATCGTTGAGCGCGCCCTGGCGCGACCACTCCCACTTCACGCCGTAGCAGTCCGCGTAGTACTTCATGCGGTTGTGAGCGGCCTTCTCCACCTGGGTGTAGAACTCGGACAGGATCGGCGGCGTGTAGCCGATCTTGATCGTGCGTCCATCGACGGCTTTCGTGATGGCGTCCTGGGTCGCCTGGCTGCCACAGCTGGCTCCGGCGGCCGCACTGCCGTCAGACCCGCCGCCGCCGTTGCCGGTGTTGGTATTGGCGACCGTGCAGCCGGCAAGGACCATCGCGAACACGGCGGTCATCGCGGCGGCGGCTACGCGCCGCCGGGCACTACGCCGACCGGTGTCGGTGATCTCATTCCTGTGAAACATGTGATTCCTCTCGGTGCGCGCCGGCGCCGTGCCGGCGTGGGTTTTCTCTCAGGCGACGGTGCGTGAGAGACGTGCGGCGCGACTGCGCAGAACAGCGGCGCGGACGCGATCGCTGACGAAGTTGGCGCCCACTGCGAGCAGCAGGATGACGCCGATGACGATCTTCTGGTAGCTCGAGGGGACGCCCACGAGGTTGATGATGTTGATCGCGAGAGCGAGCGTGAGTGCTCCGAGCACAGCTCCGAGCACGCGTCCGCGCCCGCCCATGAGCGATGCTCCCCCGATGATGGCGGCCGAGATCGCCTGGATCTCGTACCCGGTTCCGAGGTCGGCGGGAACGTTGTTGTTCCGGCCGGCCAGGATGATCCCGGCGATCGCGGCGCATGTGCCGCTCACGATGTACGCCTGCGTCTTGAGCCAGCGCACCGGGATTCCCGACTGACGGGCCGCGATCGCGTTGCTGCCCACCGCGAAGAACCGCGTTCCGAGGGCTGTGCTGCGCAGCAGCCACCCGACGAGCAGGGCGAGCACCAGCGCGATGACCATCGGCAGGGTCACGGGTCCGAGGATCGGCTGGAGCCCGCCGACGAGCCGGAACTCGGGTGTCATGTAGCCGATGATCGGAACGCCCTGCGTCAGGATGTAGAGGACGCCGCTGGCGAACCCGAGGGTCGACAGCGTCGCGATGAAGTCGGGGAGACCGACCCGGGTGACGAGCAATCCGTTGAGCAGTCCGGCCGCGATCCCGACGACGAGGGCCGTGATGAAGGCGAGGAAGACCGGCGCGCCGAGACGCATGGCGGTTGCCGCGGCTCCTGCGCACAGCGCCATCACCGCACCGACCGAGAGGTCGATCCCGCCCGAGATCAGCACGACGGTGACCCCGATCGCCAGAATCATGACCGTGATCGAGCTGCCCAGAAGGTTGAACAGGTTGTTGCCGGCGTAGAACACCGGGAGTGCGACCGCGGCGAAGATCGCGAAGACCACCAGGAGCACCACGACTCCGAGGGTCGGGTCGACCAGGACTCGCTCGACGATCGAGCGGAGGCGACTCTGCTCGGGAGCTGCATCGGACATCAGCGTGCACCTTCCTTGGTGGTCACGTCGCGGTCTGCGAGCGCGGCGGCTGTTCTTGCCAGGGCGCCCCGCAGCAGCACTCGCCGGACCTGCCGATCGAAGATGACCCCGAACACGATCGCGAGAGCGGTCACGATGCTGAAGTAGACCGGGTCGACGTTGTTGAGGCGAAGCCCCTGTTGCACAGTCAGCAGGAAGAGGCCGCCGATGAAGGCCGCCCAGACGTTCCCGACGCCACCGGCGAGCGCTATACCGCCCACCACAGCGCCGGCGATCGCCGTGAACTCGTACCCGATGCCCAGGAACGCCTGGACCGCACCGAGTCGCGATGCCAGCAGGACGCCCGCCACCCCCGAGAGCAGCCCGGAGATCACGAAGGTGAACAGCCGGATGCGCGGCACACTCACCCCCGCCACGTTGGAGGCGGCCGACGAGACGCCGATCGCATACAGCCGGCGACCCGTCACGGTCTTGGCCAGGAGCAGGTGGGCGATGAGGAAGAGCCCCGCTGCGACGAGGAACGCGATCGGAACTCCGAGCACGTTGCTGCGGGTGATGGCCCCGAAGCCCGGCGTGGTGACGCCCTGGAGCAGCGTCGCCTGCGACAGCACGACGAGCAGGCCCGCCGCGATGTTGAGGGTCGCGAGCGTCGCGATGAAGTCGTCGATGCGGAAGACGGCGACCAGGATGCCGTTGACCAGACCGAAGACGAGGCCGGTGAGGGCGCCCACCGCGATGCCCAGCCAGAGCGGCGCGCCGCCTACGAGCGCGAACATGGTGGTGCCCGCGCTCAGGCCCGCGACAGTCCCGACGGACAGGTCGATGCCTCCTCCGATGATCACGATCGCGACCGCGAGGGTCAGCAGCAGCATCGGCGCGGCGTTGGTCATGAAGTTGTCGAGCGTGTCGGCGCTGAGGAAGATCGGGTTGAGGATCTGGAACACGATCACGGCCGCGATGAGGACGATCGTCATCGGGATCCCGGGAATGTTCAGGACCCGGGCAACCGAGGGTGGGAGGTTCATTCGACCGCTCCCGCCGCGCTGAGGGCGAGCACCTTCGATTTGAGTTCCGCGAATCCGCCGGCGGCGATCTTCTTCGGAATGTCGCGGATCTCGCCGACGATGCGTCCCTTCTTGAGCACCAGCACGCGGTGGCTGAGCTCCAGGAGCTCTTCGAACTCCGACGCGATGAGGATCGCCGCACCGCCGTCGGCGGAGAAGTGACGGATCAGCGCATGGACGTCGACCTTGGCCGAGACGTCGATCCCCTGCGTCGGCTCGTCGAAGATCAGAAGCCGCGGCGCGGTGTTCAGACACCGGGCGACGATCGCCTTCTGCTGGTTCCCACCGCTGAGGTTGCCGATGCGGGTGTTGACGTTCGGGGCCTTGATGCCCAGCCTCGTGCCGTACTTCTCGGCGAGTGCGCGCTCACGACCGGCGCTGAGCCAGATCCGCGCTCGGCTGACGGTCGACAGCTTGGAGATCGAGATGTTCGACGCGATCGACATCTCGGTGAGAATCCCCAGCTGCTTGCGATCCTCGGGCAGCATCGCCAGCCCCGCACGGTACGCGGCGGACGACGATCGCGGATTGATCCGCTTCCCGTCCAGCTCGACCGTTCCCGCGGTGCGCGCGTCCAGGCCCATGAGCGTCCGCACGACTTCGGTGCGCCCCGCTCCCGCCAGTCCCGCGAGGCCGACGACCTCACCCTCGTGCACCTCGAACGAGATGTCTTTCGCGAGCGACCCACGCGAGAGACCGCGAACCGACAACACGACGGGGGCATCGTCGAGCGGCGTCAGGCGGTTGAGGTGCCGCGTGTCACCGCCGCCGAACTCTTCCCGCTGGTCGCCGAACATGTAGGTCAGGAGCGTGTCGATCGGGGCGGAGTCGACGTCGACCGTCGCGACATTGCGACCGTCACGGAAGACGGTGGCGCGGTCTGCGAGTCCGGCAAG
Organism: Microbacterium rhizomatis; assembly: GCF_008710745.1. Lineage (GTDB taxonomy): Bacteria > Actinomycetota > Actinomycetes > Actinomycetales > Microbacteriaceae > Microbacterium > Microbacterium rhizomatis. The sequence goes on along the minus strand of NZ_VYSA01000005.1, from coordinate 50,381 downwards.
CTCCTCGAGGTGGTGCGTCACCCAGATGAGGGCCACGTTGCGCTCTCGCAGCGACCGCATGTATTCGAAGAGCGACGCGCGCTCCGCGTCTTCCAGACCGGAGGTCGGCTCATCGAGGATCAGCACCTTCGGATCGAAGGCGAGCGCCTTGACGATCTCGAGGGAGCGCTTCTTGAGGGCTCCGAACTCCGATACCGGGGTGTGCAGCTCAGCGCGCGAGATGCCGAAGTCTTTCGCGAGATCGCGGACGCGGTTCTCCATGCGCCGCCGATCCGAGACGAGCGGGATGCCCAGGACGCGTCGCTTGATCTCCCGGCCGAGGAAGATGTTGTCGAGCGCCGAGAGCGCGGGCACCAGTGACAGTTCCTGGTAGATGGTGGAGATGCCCGCGGTGATCGCGCCCTGCGGTCCGCTGATCGCGAGGGGTTCGCCGCCGAGGAGGATCGTGCCCTCGTCGGGCTTGGTCGCCCCCGAGATGATGCTGATCATCGTCGACTTCCCCGCGCCGTTGCCGCCCAGAAGCGCGTGGATCTCGCCCTGTCGCACCGAGAGGCTGGCCTGATTCAGCGCGGTCACGCCGTCATAGTGCTTCGTGATGCCACGAGCGTCGAGGACCGGTGGGATTGGTGCGAGGCGTGAATCAACGTCTACGTCCATGCGTCAGCTCCTTTGCTGTGGGGTCGTGCGTCGCGGGTCACGAACGACTGGTATAAATAATCCACACTTCCGACAAAATAGCAAGAGCCAGTCGGCGGAAGGCTTTGCGCAGGTTGCAGCGCAACGTTGCGCCCGCACGGATTTCCGTGGTCGCAACGTCGACCGCACGGCGGTCACGGGGGGCTTCGGGCAGCGGAAAACCGCCGAAATCCAGCCCGATCGCCTCGGATCAGTTAGTTTGCAGAAGCGCACAAATGGAGGATCGCCTCTGATCGACGCGACACAGCCGAGACCAGATCGATATCTTTTGCACAATCACGCAATATGGCGAGACAAGGCGGCGCGCGGGCCGGGCGCGCGGGCGCGCTCGACCGGAGCGCCCCGCGACCCTGGTCGGGACGGATGCCGGTGACACACCGGCATCCGTTCACTCAGCCCGGTGCGTGAGACGCGCGGATCGGCGCACGCAGCAGGATGCGCGACTGCGTCATGGCCTCGACGGATGCTCGGGAGTATGCGAGCGGGAAGCTCTCGCCGTCCACCCACGGGTCGAAGAGGTCGCGGTAGTGGGGCGACCGAGGGTCGCCGGATTGTCCGGGAGAGTTCAGCGCTCGGCTGTTGTCCCACTCCCCCACGTCGATGACCATCCGGAACGTCGACCCGATCGACTGACGGAACTGGGCGTCGTAGCCGGCCATGCCGACGGTGTCGCCGCTCCCGCCGCGTGGCCGGGGTCCGACGCCGCGCCACATCGGGTCGACTCCGTCGGCCGCAGCGAACGCCGCGTGCGCGATCGCGGAGTGGTGAAGGCGACCCCACGTCCACCCGCCCGCTTCCTCCGGGCCGAGCAACTCGGCGATGTCGGCGAGCGCGTCATCGAGGGTCGAGGCGACGCCCTGAGCCAGGTCATCGGCCTCGAGCTCTCGTGCAAGCCGCTCGATCATGCGGATGTCGCCGCGCAGATCCCCGCCGAACGACTCGTCCTTCATGACGTGGGCGCGGGCTGCTCGAGCCTGTTCCGGCGAGAGTCCCTCCGCGGTCATGACGCGATCGATCATCCAGGGGCGAAGGTGCCGGCGCACCCAGATCTCGAACACGAGCGCCGCGCGCGAGTCCGCAGACTCCACACCGTCCCACGCGAGGAGCGCGCTCAGTTCTTCACCGTTCGCGATGGCGTCGGGGTCGATCCGCTGAAGCGCGCGAAGAAGCCGGAGGGCGTGGGGGCTCTGCGCATCCGACTGCATGGCGAGGCTCTCGTCGAGGCTGACGTCGGTGTGGTGCTCGAGCCACTCGGTGAGCCGCTCGCTGCGGCCCCCGGAGTACCAGTCGTAGGTCGTCGTGAGGTCGGTGTTGTCGAAGTCGTCGGGCAGGTTCATCTCGTTGGCCGAGGCGAACCACCCGCGAGGGTCGCGGCGCATCGAGGGCAGGCCCGGCGCCGACACGAAACCGTCCCACTCGTAGCGTCCATCACCCGTCACCGGCAGGCTGCCGTCCCAGTTGGGGCGCCGAGGCACCTTGGCGGATGCTTGCCAGCCCCAGTCTCCCTCCGGTGTGGCGAAGACCTGGTTGACCCCTGGCGCGCCCCACGATTGGAGGGCGTCCAGGAACTCCGATCCGTTCGTGGCAGCGTCGTACCCGATGCTCGCGAGGTAGGGGGCCATGCCGGGCTCGAGCCACGCCGCACGCACGGCGACGGCGAATCCTCGCGCGGGGTCGGAGTAGATCACCGGGCCATGCCGGGTGTATACGAGCGCGACCGGCACCTCGTCCGCGCCCACCGGGATCATCTCCTCGATGACCCGGAACGGCTCCCACCCGTCCCCGTACCGGTACGAGCTCTCGTCGTCCGGGTTGAGTTCGTAGAGGTAGAGGTCTTCGTGGTCGACCGGCCAGATCGTGAGACCGAACGCGACGTGTCCGTTGTGCCCGATGGAGATCCCCGGCAGGCCGGGTTCTCCGGCGCCGATCACGCTCATCCCGGGTGCGTCGAGGTGCGCCACGTATCTCAGCGAAGGCAGCGTGATCGCGCGATGCGGATCGTTCGCGAGGATCGGGCGGCCGGTGTCGGTGCGCTCGCCCGAGACGACCCAGTTGTTGCTTCCGCTGATCGACTCACGAGCGGATGCCGGATCCGCGGCGCCGTGGAAGTCCACCGGTGCGAACGCCAGCCGGTACACCCGGAGGATGTCGTCCGAGATCAGGTCGAGGTCGACGCCCGCGGGCACGGCGAGCCGGTCTGCGGGCTCGCGCGCCTGTCGGAGTTCCTCCGCCTCGCGGCCGGCGTCGCGCAGAGTCCGTGCGCGCGCCACTTCCTGCTCGGCGTTGTAGAAGAGGCCGTGCGTCCGGAAACGCACGGCATCCTCCGGAGCCCAGAACGACGGAACGTAGCCGTAGAGAGCGAACTCGGGCGGCAGATGTGCGGGGTTCTCACGCACCCAGGCGACATAGGCGTTGACCCCTCGGGCGAACGCCGCGACGGCCTCTCGGGTGCCCTCCGCATACGCGGCCCATTCGGCGTCCATGTCGCCGCGGTAGAGGAAGAGCCGGTTGGCGCGGTCCTGCTCCACGTACGCCGGGCCGAAGACCTCCGCGAGCAGGCCGTTCCCCCGCCTCCTCCAGAGATCGATCTGGAAGAGGCGATCCCTCGCGGCGTTGAACCCCTGCGCGAGGAAGACGTCATTCGTCGACTGCGCGTACAGGTGGGGCACACCCCAGGTGTCGACCAGGATCTCGACGTCGTTCTCGAGGCCTGCGACGTCGTACTCGTCGGGCGGGTTCGGAGCCATCTCGTTCATCATCCACGCTTCCGCACGCGGACCATGGCATCCACTCCGACCGCGGCGACGACGATGACGCCCTTGGCGATGAGCTGCCAGTTCTGCGACACGTTGAGGCTGTAGAACACGTTCGTGAGAGTCGCGAGGATGAGGAGTCCGACGGCGCTTCGCCAGATCGCTCCTTCACCGCCCAGCAGCGACGTGCCGCCGACCACGACGATCGCGATGGCGTCCAGGGCCATCGACGCTCCGACATCGGCCTGGCCGACACCCAGGCGCGACGCATCCATCATCCCGGCGAGGGCCGCGAGCAGCCCGGTGAGGACGTAGACGCTGCTGTTGAGGCCCTTGACCCGAAGCCCGGTCAGCCACGCCGCTTCGTAGTTGCCGCCCACGGCGTAGATGTTCCGGCCGAAGGTGGTCTTGGCAAGCAGCAGCGCGGCGATCAGGAACGCGCCGAGCAGGATCCAGATCGGCAGCGGGAACCCGGCGATACGCGTCAGAGCGAGGTCTTGGAACGCCGGGTTGTTGTTCACGATGAAGGGCGACGAATTCGAGTAGATGTACGCGATGCCGCTGATGATCGACGCGGTGCCGAGGGTGGCCACGAACGGGTTGATGCTCAGGCGCGAGATGATGGTGCCGTTCAGCGCCCCGACGATGACGCCGGCGGCGAGCGCACCGATCCCGGCGATCACGACCGACCCCGTCTGCAGCGTCAGCCCGGCGTAGAGGGTCGCTCCGAGGGCGTAGGTCGCCCCGACCGACAGGTCGAATCCGCCCGAGATGATGACGAACGTCATGCCGATCGCGATGAGTCCCACGGCCGAGTTCTGCGTGAGGATGTTGCCGATGTTCGCGGGGTTCAGGAACCCCGGGTAGAGGATCGTCGCAACGCCGATGAGCACGACGAGGACCCCGAGCATGCTGTAGCGCGACGCGAAGTACCCGATCCCGCGCCGGCTCGAGCCGACGCCGTCCGAGACTTTGGGTGTGACCGGCCCCGGTGTTCCGCCGTCCACGACGGGAGGTGCTGTCGTCTCGCTCATGCCGCTGTCTCACTCTCTCCGAATCCAAATTTGACGATCTCCTCGACGGAGAACTCGCCGCTTGCCGTGTCGAACTCGTGCACCACTCGTCCGTGCGAGAAGACCAGCAGCCGATCGCACACGGCGAGGACCTCTTCGAGCTCGGACGAGGTGACGATGATCGTCGCTCCGTCACGCGCAAGGCGGACGAGCGACGCGAGCACTTCCGCCTTGGCTCCGACGTCGATCCCCCGCGTGGGTTCGTCGACGAGGAACACCCGGGGCCGGTGGCCCGCCCACTTCGCGAGGAGCACCTTCTGCTGATTGCCGCCCGAGAGGTTTCGCACGGGGTCGTAGAGGCGGCGCGCGTTGAAGCCGAAGAAGGCGGCGTCGTCGGCGACCGCCGGTCTCTCCCGGCGCGACGAGATGATCCCCCGGACGGGGCCGCGGCGGCCGAGCCAGTAGTTCGCGAGGCTGTCCATGCCCATGACGAGCGCGGCGCGCCGGCTCTCGGGGACCATGACGACGCCGTCGGCGATCGCGGCGCGCGCCGACTTCGGCCAGGGGACGCTGCGGCCGGCGAGCGTGAGCTTTCCGCGCGACTTCGGCTCGAGTCCGAACAGCGACCGGAAGAACGAGGTGCGGCCGGAGCCGACGAGTCCCCAGAGTCCGACGATCTCGCCTTCGCGTGCGCGCACCGAGACGTCCTCCAGCACGCCGGGGAGGGTGATGCCCTCGGCCGAGATCGATTCCGCGCCGAGCGGGTGCCGGTCGACGCGGCGCTCGATGACGACATCCTTGCCGACCATGTTGCGCACGATCGACGCTTTGTCCCACTCGGACCGCGGTGCGGTATGGACGACCTCGCTGTCGCGCATGACGGTGATGTGGTCGCTGAGGGCGAGCACCTCATCGAGATTGTGGCTCACGAAGACGATCGTGGTGCCGCCCTCGCGAAGACGGTGGAGGATCCGGTAGAGCACTTCACGCTCACCCTCGGCGAGCGCCGCGCTCGGTTCGTCGAGCATGAGGATGCGGCCGTTGGCCTGCACTCCGCGCATGATCTCGACGATCTGCTGCTGCGAGATCGAGAGGTCTCGTGCCGGCGTGTCGGGGTCGATCGACACGTCGAACTGGCGGCAGAGCTCGAGGTAGCGCTCACGCATGGCTCGATCGCTGGTGATCCCCGACACGGAGGTGAGCTGACCGAGGAACACGTTCTGGGATGCCGTGAGCGCGGGCACCATCGTCAGTTCCTGGTAGACGACGACGAGCCCGTGATGGCGGGCGTCTCGGGGGCTCGAGCCGCGGAGCGCGTCGCCGAAGATCGAGATGGTTCCCTCGTCCGAGGCGACCCGGCCGGAGATCATACCGAGGAGCGTCGACTTTCCGGCGCCGTTCTCGCCGACGAGGGCGTGCACGGTCCCGGGTTCCACCACGAGGTCGGCCTTGTGGACGGCGTACTTGCCGGCGTACTTCTTCGAGACGCCTTCACAGTGGATGGCGTGCGTTTCGCTCGATGTCATGGCTCCTCCTCGGGGTGGAGCGCCGGGTGGTCCGGAGCGCTGCTCCGGACCACCCGGCGATCGGTGGATCAGTACTCGGCGGTGTATTCGGCGACGTTGTCGGGGTAGACGAACGGGCTGCCGCCGGGGAGGGTGTCGAGCGTCGCGAGGTTGACGAAGACCGGGGTCTCTTTGCCGTTCACGAGGTCGACGATGCCCTGCAGCGCGTACTTGGTCTCCTGGCGCGGGAGCATGATGATCGTCGAGCTGAGCTCGCCGCTCTTCACGTTGTCCAGAGCCCACTGATCTCCGCCGAAGTCGAAGACGTCGACGTTGCTGCCGGTCGTCGCCTGGACGACGCCGCGCGTCATGCCCGAGAAGTTCGACATGATGACGTTCAGATCGGGGTTGGCCTGCATGATCGTCTGCGCGGCCTGGAACGCCTGAGCGGTGGTGTAGTTGGTCGTCTGCTGGGCGACGACCTCCCACGGTCCGTCCGAGAACGCCTTGGCAGCCTGGAAGAACGCGATCGAGTTGGCGTTGAGGTCGGGCCCTGACACGAGGGCGATCTTCGCGCCGTCCGGGTAGGCCTTCTTGACCTGATCGACCCAGGATTCGTAGACGTCGAGCGTCTGGCCTCCGACGTAGTTGACGGTGCCGGGCTCCCACGTCTGGTCGCCGAGATTGGTCGCGCGGCCGCAGATGGGCAGGTTGAAGACCGCCACCATGACGCCCGCGGCAGGGGCATCCTTCGTGAGCAGGTTGCAGACCAGGTTGCCGTCGTTGGGCTCGACCGCGAACGCGTTGTACTTGCCGCTCGTCAGCGCCGTCTGCATCTGATCGAACTGGGTCTGCGCGTCGAACTGGCCGTCGAAGACGTCGAGCTGGAAGCCCATGTCGGCGGCGTACTTCTGCGCCTCGTCGATCGCGGCCTGCAGGTACTGGTTGCTGCTTCCGGCCGAGAAGTAGGCGACCTTGAGGTCTTTCACGGACTCGACGGATGCGGCGGGCTGACCGCCGGCCTCGGAGCTGCCGGTCGGGTTGCTGGCCGCCTCCTGGCTGGGGCTGGAACAGCCGGCGAGGACGAGCGCGGCGACGCCGACGGCGGCGGCCGTCAGCAGGAATCGGTTCTTCATGGAATCTCCTTGGGTGCGGGTGCGGGTGCGTGTGCGGTGCGGGTTTGGTGCAACGGGGTGGAGCAGGAGGGCGCTGCGCGAGGCGGGATCAGTCCTCGCCCCACGTGTCGTAGATGTCGCTGAGCGGCGCGAACCACGTTCCGGGGAACGAGGCCATGTAGTCGATGAGCTTCTCGAAGCCGATCATGTGGTGGGCGCGGCCGATCGTCTGCGGGTGGACGGTGAGCGAGAGCACTCCCCCCGGGGCGTTCTTGTACGCGTAGTCGAAGTGGTCCTTGAACCGCTGGAACATCACGTCGCTCGAGCCGAGACCCTGGTTGACGCCGGGGATGTACTCGGCGACCGGGAAGTCGTCGAGGAACCACGACACGGGGAACTCGAGGATGGGGCTGGCCTCGCCGAACGTGCTGCCTTCTTCCCATCCGACGTTCACCGGGCGCGGGTGGTACGGCTCGAAGTCGCGACCCATGAGCGAGGAATCCCACTCGAATCCGAACTCCTCCAGCAACGAGAGCGTCTCGTCGGTGAAGTCCCATGCGGGCGAGCGGTAGCCGCGAGGGCGCTTGCCCACGTACTTCTCGTGCAGCGCGAGCGTCTTCTCCATGAGACGGCGTTCCTCGTCGCCGTCGAGCTTCGGCACGGGCTCGTGCCAGCATCCGTGCGCCGCGATCTCGTGACCGCCGTCGACGATCGCGTTGAAGCGGTCGGTGAAGGTGATCATCGTGTGGGCGGGCGTGCACCACGTGGTCTTGATGTCGTACCGCTCGAAGAGCTCGAGCAGACGCGGCACGCCGACTTCGGCGCCGAACTCTCCGCGAGAGAGATAGCTGGGGCTGGACAGACCGAACGTCCCCATCCAGACGCTGTGCGCATCGAAGTCGGCTCCGATACTGACGGCAAGCGACTTGCCGTCGGGGAGGTGCAGGCTCATTCGTTCTCTCCTTGGTGGTGGTGGTTCAGACGGCGAGGAATCCGCCATCGACGACGAAGTCCGTGCCGGTGACGAAGGTCGATTCATCCGACGCGAGGTAGACGCAGCCGTAGGCGATGTCTTCCGGGTCGCCGCCGTGACCGAGGGGCGTCGACCCGATCACGCGGTCGTTCGCGTCCGACGGCTGACGATCGGTGAGCGGCGTGCGGATCCAGCCGGGGACCATGGCGTTGACCCGGATCCCCGACGGGGCATATGTCACCGCGGCGTTGCGCGACATCGAGCGGACGGCGCCTTTCGCGGCGTTGTAGGCGGCGACGCCCACCCCGCCCACGACGCCCCAGTCCGAGGAGAAGTTGATGATCGAGCCGCGTCCGGCCTCGAGCATGTGGGGCACGACGGCCCGCATGCCGAGGAAGACGCCGGTCTGGTCGATGCGGATGATGCGTTCCCACTCGGCGAGGTCGAGGTCGTGGATCGGGTCGTAGCCGATCACGCCCGCGGCGTTCACCAGCACGTCGATGCGCCCGTAGGTGGTCATCGCCCTCTCGACGACGGCCGCCCACGACGCCTCCTGACCGACGTCGAGGTGCACCTGGTCGATGTGGATGTCGCCCGCGTTGCCGAACGGAGCCACATCCCCCGCGATCACCCAGGCGCCTTCGTCGGCGTAGGTGCGGGCGACGGCGGCGCCGATGCCCATGGCGGCGCCGGTGACGATCGCCACCTTGCCGTTCAGTCTGCGCATGTGATCGCCTCTCATCTGCCCGGTCAGCGGGCGAGGTAGCCGCCGTCGACCGGAAGGTCGACGCCGGTGATGAAGTCGGATTCGTCGGATGCGAGGAAGACGGCCGCTCCGGCGACGTCCGCGGGTGTGCCAGGCCGGGCGAGCGGAGTCGCCTCGAGGAACACCGTGTTGACGGCATCCGTCTGCCCCGCCGTCATCGGCGTCGCGATCCAGCCGGGGAGGATGGCGTTGGCGCGGATGCCGTCCGGCGCATACGTGATGGCCGCGTTCTTGGTCATCGTGAGGACGGCGCCCTTGGCGGCGTGGTAGGCGGCGATGCCGGGGACCGCGGCGGCGCCGCAGATCGACGACACGTTGACGATCGCGCCGCCTCCGCCCCGGCGCATGCTCGGGATCGCCGCCTTCATGCCGAGGAAGACCCCGGTCTGGTCGACGCCGACGACGCGTTCCCACACCTCGAGGCTCGTCTCGTGCACCGCTTCGGGCGAGGTGATGCCCGCGTTGTTGACGAGGATGCTGACCGGCCCCCACGTGTCTTGGACGTCGGCGACGATCTCGAGCCACGACGTCTCGTCGGTGACGTCGAGCACGCGCGTGGCCGCGAGGTGGTCGGACGAGAAGGCGAGGATGTCGCAGCCGATGACGTGCGCGCCCTCGGCGGCCATCGCCTCGGCGATGCCTGCGCCGATTCCGCGGGAGGCGCCGCTGACGATCGCGACCTTGCCTGCGAGCCTGTTCATCGATTCCCCTGATCCTGCGCCGACGAGTTGTCGAGCGTGTTTTCAGGCTATGAATCGGGGTCAGGTCACCGGATCGTCCGAATTACGTATCCCTCATTAACGTCTCGCGACGCCGGCGGACATCCGGGTGCGGGTGAGCCAGGGCTGCGGCACGAAGGTCGTCTCGGCATACGGCGCCGGCCCGAGGATGCGCTGCGCGCCGCCCTGGATCTGGAAGACGAGGTGGGCTTGCGCGAGAGACGGGTCGACATCCGCGCTCGGGTAGGTGAGCGCCGTCTGCGACGGACCGCCGAAGTAGTAGACGCCGTTGACCCCGCGGTGGATGACCCCGCGGAGTTCGTGCGCGACCGCGGCGCGATCGCGGGGGTTCGCGGTCTGCGACCACGCCTGGCTGATCACCTTGACGCGGTCGTAGGCGATCCCGGCGTGTGATCGGCCGGGATTCGTGCCGAACCGGTCGCGGTACTTGGCGGCGAAGGCGCGCGCGAGCGGGTCGGAGTAGGTGCCCGTCACCGTGGCCCAGAGCAGTCCGTCCGCGCGGCCGCCCATGAGGTCGCGGAATTCCGGGACGCTCGGGGCGTAGAGCGAGTAGATCAGGGTGTCGCTCGGGTCGGTGAGGAATCGGTCGAGGAAGCTCTTCGTGCCCTCGACGAGGTAGTGCCCGATCATCACGGCGCCGGGTTCGCTCACCCGGATGCGGTCGGCGACCCCCGCCCACGACTCCTCCGAGTCGCCCATCAGCCGGATCACCTCGAGCTGCCATCCCGCGCGATCGGCGACCTCTGCGGCCCGGGCTATCCCGAGGTTCGTGAGGTCCCACGCGGACTGGATGATCACGAGCCGGGGTGATGACGGCATCCATCTGCCCTGGTCGCGCAGCTCGGTCATCACCTCGACGAACCGCGGCGCGTAGTGCGAATCGCTCGGGCACACCTGGAAGATCCGGCCGTACCGATGCGGGTCGGCCAGCACCCGCTGCTCCATCGCGTCCATCGTGGCCGCGTGCAGGTAGGGGATGCCGGAGTCGGCGACGATCTCGTGCGCGATCTCCTGATGGGCGAAGTAGCCCGAGGTGATGACATCCACATCCCGTTCGGCGAGCGTGGTGAGCGCGTGCCGGACGCTCGCAGCATCGAGGATGTCGACGTCGACGATCTCCATCGCGACGAGCCGCCCGTCGATGCCGCCGCGGTCGTTGAGTTCGTCGACGGCGAGCTGCGTGGCGTGGGCCATCTCCATGCCGTCGCCGGCGACGAACCCCCGGAGGGGCAGAGCAGCGCCGATCACGAGCGGGCGGCGCACGAGCCGGGGGCCGTCCGAGGCCCGCGCCGACGATGCGCCGCCGCGGAGCGCCCGGCCCAGTCGCAGCAGGTCGAACCCCTCTTCGCCGCCCGGGAACGGCACGCGGATGAATCCCTCGTCCACCGCGATGACAGCGGCCGACGTGCGGCTGAAGACGCCGAGCTTGCGCATCACATGGTCGACGTGCGTCGTCACGGTGCGCGGGCTGAGGGTCAGGCGTGCAGCGATCTCGGTGTTGGGCAGGCCGATCGAGAGCAGCGTGAGGATGTCGAGCTCGCGGAGGGTGAGGCCGTACGGCAGCTCGTAGCACCAGGCACCGGCGATCGTCGCGGTGGGCTCGCGACCGGTCTGCGAGAGACTCACGCGGATGCGGCACGGGATGGATTCGCCCGGCGGCGCCCACATGAACGCGCAGTGCGCGATCCCGTCGATCAGGAGTCCCTGCGCGATGGGCAGCAGTTCCGGCGGGGCGTCGGCGAGCTCGCCCGCCTCGACCGACACGACGCCGGCCGCGTCGACCTCGAGGCAGAACTCTGCGTAGGAGCGTGTCTTCATCCCGCTCCCACCAGCCATGACGGATCGGCGAGATAGCGTTCTGCCACGGTGACCGAGCCCGGGATGTTCTGAGCCCAGAGGTCGGCGGGCAGCGCATCCTCTCGGTGGGTCGTCGCCCATCCCAGCATCGTGAGCCTCCTGATCACCGAGAGCGCCGCGGCGCGCTGCAGGTCCTGTGCGGTGAGCGGCGCGACGCTGCGATACCCCTCCAGCCAGTTCCCGGCCATCTCGGGAGCATAGGTGGTGTGCTCGTAGAAGGTCAACGCGGACGCGAAGTCGTAGAGGAACCAGCTGTAGCCGCAGTCGTCGAAATCGATGACCGTGAGCTCCCCGGACTCGATCATGATGTTCGACGGCCGCAGGTCGGAATGGATGAGCCCCCAGTCGCCGCGATCCCGCCCCATCCCGGCGAGCACCCCGCGCGCCGAGGCCTCCGCGCGCTCGAGTGTGCGCACCTCCTGCGGCGAGAGCTCGGCCGCTCGCCAGTCGCCCCACCGGGCATCCACTCCCACCATGTCGCGCAGGTCCCATTCGAAGCGGCGGAAGCCCGCGGGGGCGGTCCACGCGCGCGCGTGCCGGTGGAGCGTCGCGGTCAGCCTGCCGATCTCCACGAAATGCGAGAGGTCGACCTGGTCTTCGAGGATCCGGCCCGAGACGAACTCGAACGCGACAGCAGTCCAGGCCGTCTCACCCGCGCCGGGGAACGACTGCACGAGCTCTCCGTCGACGCCTCGCACGGGCGCGGGGGTGCGGATGTCGGTCTCGGAGCGGAGGGATTCGACCCACATGAGCTCGGAGCGCACGTTGTCGAGATCACCGACGTACCCGGGCCGATGCACGCGGACGACGAGGGCAGGCACACCGGCGCGCGAGACGCGGAACGTGGCGTTCTCAGACACGGCGATCAGCTCGACATTCAGCGCGGGCTCGGTGGGCAGCCACGACGAGCGGATGCCGTCGACGATCCAGTCGGGCGCGGCAACACCACGCTGCAGGCTGTCGAACGCGGCGAGAGCGTGGGTGACGGTACGAGATGCGGTGGGAGATGCGGTGGTCATGGGAGACCCTTCGGGATGCAGGGCCGGCGCCTCAGAGTCCGAGCGTAAGCGCCGCCCGGCCGCGGGGTGCTCTTCGGTTGCCACTGTTTACCCGCGCCTGCATATCGAAACAAACCATTCACGCTCACGGCCGCAGCTGTAACACCCGCGAGACATAAGGGGGTCACGGCGGCGGGGCCGCCCGAAAGACTGAGTGGGTACTGTTCACCGGCTTGGCGCCTCACGCGAAGACCGCTCGACAGCCGGGGCGATGCCCCTTTCAGCCACCACCGGAGGATTCCATGCCCACCCGCTCCACCATCATGGACACCAACAGCTTCCGCGCCGAGCACGCCGACGCGCTCGATGACGTCACCCGCGAACTGACCGCCAAGCGCGAAGCCCTGCTCGGCGCCTCGTACCGTCTCTTCTACCGGAACCCGGTGCACGTCGTGCGCGGACAGGGCGCCTACCTCTGGGATGCCAGTGGCAGGAAGTACCTCGACGTCTACAACAACGTGCCGAGCGTCGGGCACGCGCATCCCGCAGTCGTCGCGGCCGTCAGCGCCCAGATGGCCACGCTCAACACGCACACCCGGTACCTGCACGGCTCCGTCCTCGCGTACGCAGAAGACCTGCTGTCGACCCTGCCGGGCGAGCTCGACCAGATCATGTTCATGTGCACCGGCTCGGAAGCGAACGACCTGGCGATCCGCGTCGCCCGCGCCTACACCGGCGGCACCGGGATCATCCTCACGTCCGAGGCGTACCACGGCAACACCGAGCTCACCTCGGCGCACTCCCCCGCGCTCGGGTCGAGTCAGCCGCTCGACCCCGCAGCGCGACTCGTCTCGCCCCCCGATGGCTATCGTGCCGACTGGGCCGCCGACGGCTCGGTGGGCCAGTGGTTCGCCGCCCGCGTGCAAGAGCAGATCGACGCGATGCGCGAGCAGGGCGTGCCCTTCGCCGGGTTGCTCATCGACTCGGTCTTCTCGTCCGACGGGGTATTCACCGGAGAACCGGGGATGCTCGCGCCCGCCTTCGACGTCGTCCACCGCAACGGCGGGGTCGTGATCGCCGACGAGGTGCAACCAGGTTTCGCCCGTACCGGCGACGCGTTCTGGGGCTTCGGCCGGCACGGCGTCGTTCCCGACATCGTCACGATGGGAAAGCCAATGGGCGCCGGCATGCCGATCTCGGGCATGGCCGCCAAGCGCGAAGTGCTCGAGGCGTTCAGCCTCAAGGTTCCGTACTTCAACACCTTCGGCGGCAACCCCGTCTCGATCGCGGCCGCCCAGGCCGTGCTCGACACGATCCGCGGTGAAGCGCTGCAGGAGCGCGCCCGCACCGTCGGCGCCGAGCTGCGCGCGAGTCTCACCGCGCTCGCCGACCGCTTCGACGTCATCGGCGACGTGCGCGGCGCGGGGCAGTTCACGGGTCTCGAGCTCGTCACCTCCCGTTCGACGAAGCAGCCCGCCACCGCACTCGCCCTCGACGTCATCGAGGGGATGCGGGAGCGCGGCGTGCTGACGTCGGTCGCGGGGCCGAGCGGCAACATCCTCAAGCTGCGGCCCACGCTCGCCTTCCAGAGCGGCGACATCGACTGGCTCATGGAGTCGTTGACGGATGCGCTCGTGCAGGCCCTCGAGACCCGCCCATAGCGCCGTGCCCCTATCCTGACGACATGAATGAGGTCACCCTGCGCCTCATCGATCAGATCGAGCGACAGATCTCGGATGAGGGGCTCCGACCGGGTGAACGGTTGGCTAGCGAGCGCGCGCTCGCCGAGCAGCTCGGCGTCGCCCGCACCGCGCTGCGCCTCGCGCTGACCGAGCTCGAGAACCGCGGCTCGATCCGCCGCACGATGGGTCGCAGCGGCGGGATCTTCGTCGCCGACGGCAAGATCGAGCGGCAGCTCAACACGACAGCGGGTGTGCCCGACATGCTCCGGCAGCAGGGCCGGCGCTCCACCACCGTCGTCATCCGCGTCGACATCGGGCTCGCGACGCCGAGCGAGAGGCGCGGACTCGCGCTCGCCGCCGGCGAGAACGTCGTGCGCATCGTGCGGCGTCGGGATGCGGACGGAACGCCCTGGTCGTTAGACACCTCCGTGCTGCCCGCGCGGCTCGTGCCCGCGATCGGCAGCCACGCGCTCCACGGCTCGCTCTACGCCCTGCTGGCCGAGAAATACGGCCTCGAGCCGGCCGAAGCCGACGAGACCGTCGACATCGCCGCCGCAGATGAGACCACCGCAGCGCACCTCGGGATCGCGGTCGGTGCCGCAGTGCTCCAGGTGTGGCGTACCGCACGCACCGACGACGGCACCCCCATCGAGTTCGCCCACGACTACTTCCGCGGCGACCGCACGAGGATGCACCTGCGTCGCTACGGCGCGAGCTGGAAGCGGGTCAGCTGACCCTCGCGTTTGTCATGCAGCGGACACTCTCAATGGTTGCAGGCGTAGCCGTCGCCATCCCCGTCCAGCTTGTACACGTCCGTGCCGACGACCCGAGCGACCCCGTCGAAGTAGGCGGGTCCGTTGCCTTCGCCCCCGGCGCAGTCCACGTCGCTCGCGATGGGCACGCACGCGTCGGCATAGTTCGAGTTGCAGGTGGATGCTGCGGGCGGGGGTGGCGCGGGAGCGTCGTAGATCCCGACCGAAGTGACCTCGGTGACGGGGTCGGCAGTGACGACGTCGGACTTCAGCTCTCGGCTTGTCTCCACTCCGTCCACGAGCGTGACGGTGTAGGTGAGCGTGCGCTGGCCCGGCTGGCCGCCCACCGCGACCGCGGTCTGGCCACGTGGGAGATTCGCGTCCTCAACGCTCGTCTTGTCGAAGGCGATCTCCTCGTTGACGACCTCGTCGCGGGTGGTCGTCACGTGAGTAAGAGTCGGAGTCGGAGTCGGGGTGGGGGTGCTCGTGGGTGATGATGTGGCCGGGGTCGCGTCGGTCTTCCCCGCGTCGGCGAACTTCGCCGGCTGAACAGCGCTCGGCGGCTCGGCCGGTTTGGTGAGTACCGCAGCGGACACGCTCCCCGTGACGAGGAGGAGCGCGGCGGCTCCGACGGTCACCCCGATCGCGGCGCGACGCGACTTCAGCCGCAGCCACGTGCGCGACCCTCTGCTCACACCGACGATCCCGGTGACGAGGATGACGAGAGCGATCGGCACAATCACGGGCGAAAGGAAGACGACGAGGACGAGCAGGAGGATCCCGACCAGTGCCCACACCCACACGGGAACCCGCGGCCCGGTGTTTGTCCGGGCTTGCGGAGGCAGCGGCTGCTCCCAAACCTTCCCCTCTTGGGAGACCCCAGGCGTCCACGTGCTCCCGTCCCACCACCGCAATCTGTTGTGATCGCTGGGATCCGGAAACCATCCCGGCTGCGAGTTCGACATCGGTCCTCCCCCAGAGGCTCCGTGGATGTTGACCTGACTCTAGGGGTGGGCGGCACTTTCAACTAGCGATCGGCCGAAAGTCGTAGCACCTGATCAAGCTGCGCACTGAGGCCACGGCAATGCAGTATCGCGTCTCCTACTCAGGTCATACCAAGAAGTGCAGCTGCCCCTGCCACCAAGGTATTTGCCACACCCATGGCCCATTTTGGCCGCGTCCAATGCGCGGCAGGCGTGCCGCTATCTTCGAGCCATGGCCTTGTCGAATTCGCTCTCCACCGACCTGAGTACCTTTGTGGCAGAGAAGAAGCTCCCGGACGACCTCACAATTCTGGAGTATTCCGAGCTCGTCTCTTCGGTGGAGTGGCTCTGCTATGCGGCCGGCCTCGCCGCACGGGTCCCCGATCCGCAGCTCACAATTGCTCGCGCCCGCTACGGCAGCGACTTCACTCTCGTGATTTTGGTTCCGACGGCGATCCTGAGCACCCTCACGGCCATCTCACTCGTGGTCGGGCGTATGTCGCGCTCCGGCCGAGATGTCGCCGAGGGATGGAAGCTTCAGGCAGAGGCCGATGAATCAGTCGCGCGAGCCGAGAAGGAACGTGCAGACGCCCGGCGTCTTAACGCAGAGGCGCAAATTCTCGAGTTGGACGCGCACGCGCGGCGCGAGGAAGTGCGTCGCCGTGTATCCGACCAGGAGCTCTTGGGCGAGGTGCTAGGGGAAGTGCTCGCGGAAGACGAGCTGGCGGGAAGGCCTATCAATCGGCTTCTCCGCGACGAGCGCCAGCGTGCCCTGTTCGACGACTCTGAGGAACTGCGGGAAGAGGCGGGCCCTGGGGGACTCGGACGATCGATTGTGATTCTGGCGAGTTACGAGATCTCGCTACGAACGGAAAAATAGCGGAGAAGGTTCGGAGTCTCTTTCGCGCGCGCGGCAGGCGATCCACTTGCCGATCGCTGACCCTCCGCCTGGCTGCATCATGGATGCACGTTCCTACTGACCGGGTCGGATGTTGCAGCGTAGCCCTGCCGACTGCGCCTAGCCAGACCTCCTCGCCCACGCCGTCCGCCGCCAAGCGCACGTTGGGATGCGGCGGGCACGAGCCGACATAGTCGGCACCATCTGGCCTGACGCCAGACGAATTGCATGCTCAGACAGAAGATCGGCTCTCCCCCTGGAGGGACTCGAAAACATTGAGCATAATGCTCAATCCAGCTGAAATCGACGAAAACCGCGGAATTACGCGGATCGATGAGACGTCCGACAACAACGTGCGACCGCTCAAAACAGGCTGCGGCAAACAGTTCGCGGGCAAGATGCGGGCAAAAATCCCCGAAAAATCGGGGCTTCTGGCTCCCTTCAAGGCGGTGATCCCGCCATCAAAATCGACACTATCGACAAATAGGCTCAAATAGGCACATTGCTCAGCTTCTGGTAGCAGAAGTCTACCTGGTTGAGCATACTGCGCAAATCGCCGATAACGGTGTGGAGACGGCATCGGAGCGGTCTGTCGAACCACAGCGGAGTTGCTCATCGTCCGATCGACGGACCTCCGGGATGCGACGGTCCGTAGTGCGGTCCCGAAGGGTCGAACGGCTTGCGGAGGTTGTAGGGGTCTATCGCCGGCGCTCGCCGCGGCTCCTGGATCCGAACTTCGGGCGCCAAACCCGTATCTCGCGCGCGACTCATGAGCCGGGTCGCGGTGCTCTGGCTAACGTTAAGGGTGTCGGCGACGAGTTTGAGCGGCGGGTAGCTGAGCGCGGTCGCGACTCGATAGACGCCCACCGCGTCGGCGAGGGAATCCTGACGGTCACGATCCTCCTGCGCCTGCATTCGGCTGAGGAATTCCCCTGCCGAGATGCGGTCATGGTCGCCATCCTCAGCCGCGACTACGTCAACGGTGACGACCTCGAGAGCGGACATTGCCATGATCCAGTGCGTGCGCACCTCGCGTAGCACCTGGCCAGTGATGTCGACGCCCTCCCCGTCGCGCTCGAGCGCCGCGAAGGCGACCGCAGAGCGGCCGAGTGCGGCATCCCACTCCACCCGCACCGTGATCGTGCCGGGTACGTCCTGCTCTCCCGATACCCGCGCATGCCAAGACGTTGGCAGCGTCACCCCGCTGCCCAGATCAATGCGTTCGTCGCTGATGCCATATGTCTCGACGTCTGCCATGACGCCCACTATTCCAGGTGGGTGCGGAATCGCGAAGAAGACTGTCGATCTTGGCTCAAATCTATGCTAGCTTGCAGCGAAGGGAGACTGACATTGCTGGCTCACGAAGGGAAATGTGATGAATCGATCGCAAGACTGCCTGGCCCTGACGATGAAGGATGCTGCCAAGCTCGTCGGCGTCGACTACCGCACGATCAAGCTCGGTATCGAGTCCGGCACGATCCCGACGGTCGAACTCGGCCCACGGCTGATGATCCCGCGCGCTGCGTTGCTGCGGGTGTTTGGCGTTCGCGCCTGAGAGCCGACTCTCACCGTGGACATGACAACCGCGACGCAGTACGGTTACGCCACCGCGCGAGCAGCGCAGGTTCCGCACTCGCTCCCCAGGCGCTCAGCCGGGGGCTCGACCTTCTCGAAGGGATTGCAGCGTGATCGATGACGATAGCCCCCTCGACCTCGACTTCCTCCTGCGCGAGGACATCAGCGACGTCCACTTCGAGATCCCCGCCGTACCGCCAACCCTCACCGCCTGGCAGAAGCTGAAGGATGCCGATGCCCCTGCCGCGTGGGACTCGCTGCGCGAGTGGGTGGAGTGGGTCACCGTCCGCTATGACTTCTCGGAGTCGGTCGTGCCGGTGTGCTGGTGGAGACATGATGAGCTCGTCGAGGAGCTCGCGGCGCTGCACGCCAGCCACATCGCTGCATTCGACCCCTCGGACGCGGGACTCGGGCCGATCCGATGGCACGAGCAACTCGACGTCGCACGGGCCCGCCTCCGTCACGCGTACTACGGCCAGTGTTCGAACGGCCACAAAGCCCATCAACCTCGCGAGTGGGCGAATGCGGTCGACGACCGAGAGTGGGACGCGTGGGCTAGCCAGAGCCACTCTAAGTAGCGGCTCCCTATTTCGGGCCGGGATGGGTTTGGCGTGCAGATCGCGCAAGATCCAAAGCCGCGCGCCCGTCCCAACTGTCGGGTCGAGTGCTCAGTCGCCGAATGCGCTGAGTCCGGCGCAACGTCGCCTTTGCTACGAGAATCCTTTCTCCAACACTTGCGGCGGGTTCGTCGCCGCTCGTCGCGAGGAGGGGCATCAAATGAGCCCATACGACACCCGCGTCCCAGCTGCTCTACCTCCGTACTGGTTGCCGCGCGCGCCGATATGCAGCCGTCATGTTGATTCGCCACGTAACCATGTCTTCGCTGGTGCCGTATCGCCTTGCGATGTCGACGACGTCTTGCCCCCGACGCAGTGCCGAGATGAGGCCTGTTTCGTGGACGAGCAATGCACCAGCCATCCACTGCGCCTGGTCTTCCATCACTTGGTCCCAGTCTCGGCACCCTGAGCCGTCCAGTGCGGGGGTCGGCTCGTGCAGGAGAAGACCGTGACCTAGTTCGTGGCAGATGTTGCTGGCTTGACGGCCGGGAGAGTGGGCGTCGTTGTGCAAGATGCGGCGCTCGGTTCCGCGGAAGACGGTCACCGCAGAAAACGCGCCGGGGTCGCCTGTCAAGAAGTAGTCGCTCGCCTGCGGATTCTCGTCTCGCAGCTCGGAGAGTTTGCGGACCGGGATTGCCAAATACTCCGCGAGTGCAAGTGGGTCGAGTCGGTCGAACGGACTCAGGCCAAGCTCCTCGCGAGTCTGGTAGGCGAGATCGGTGACGTGCTTTTTGACGAACCCGGCAGTCGATGCCATGGGAGCCCCTCCAAGAGCGTGCGTGGCTACTTCTTCCGCAGCTGGTTGTACGAGGTGGCGATGATGCTTTCCAGGGCGTGGGCTGCATCAGCCGAAAGATGCTTGTCCGCTCGCAGGTAGGTGGAGATCATCGCTATCGTCTCCGGTTCGGCATCGGAGTCGCCTCTATTTACGAACGTGTCGGCGTTCAGGCTGCTCCACGCCGCAAGTGCGGCCAGCCCGTCGACGTCCGGGCGTTTCCCTTGCGCCATACGGGTGAGAGTGGATGCGCTTACGCCGGCCTGCGCGGCGACCTGCTTCCAGGTCAGCTGTCGCGCCTCACGCGTTTGATTGAGGGCGGCGTAGAAGGCGGCGGCGTCGAAGGTGCCCTTGGCCATGAGTGTGCCTTTCAATTTGACTTCTGCAATCGCGTGCTAGAATAGAGTTCGACTCTTGCAATCGTGGGAGTTTCAGAGTAGAGCAAGGAGAAGCCATGTCCAGCACCATCACCGAGAAGGTCAAGAACCGGGTTGTCAGCGTCACCGTCAACCGCAAGCCGGTCGACCTGCCCGACAAGCACGTCACCGGACGCGTCATCAAGGAGTCCGCCATCGCTCAGGGCGTCGCCATCGGACTGGACTTCCAGCTGTCCGAGAAGAAGGGCGCGAAGTTTCATCCTGTTGCCGACACCGACACGATCACCGTTCAGAACGGCGATGAGTTCCGCGCTGTGACCGGCGAGGACAATTCCTGACCATGGCGCTCGCTGAAGACGTTGCCGAGGCGCTCGAGCAACTCGTGGCATCCTTCCCCGACGCCGTCGTCACTCATCGTGAGGACGGCGTCGGGGGAACATTTGTCAAGGTTGAGCCGCTTGCGCTCGGAGATCGATTCAACCTCCGGTCATCGTGGATCGGTTTCCACCTTGTGTACAGCTACCCCGAGGCACAGGTTTACCCGCACGTCTGCGCCCCCGGGCTCACTCTGCGGGATGGCACCGCGCTGCAGTCCGGGGACGGGTTTCAGCAGGTCGCCTGGGGGCCCGATGGTGACACCGAGCCGGTCACCCAGCTGTCCCGCAGCAGCCGAAATTGGGATCCCGACCTGGACACCGCCGCATCGAAGCTGCACCGCATCCTGGAATGGCTCCGCGGATGAACGGCCCCTGGTCGGTACACATCACCCAGGACGATTGGCGGGCGCTCTTCGCCCACCTTTACCCTGGGGACCGAGACGAGCACGCCGCGATCCTGCGGTGCGGCCTGGCCCAGACATCTCGTGGCAGCCGGCTCCTCGTACACGACATCCTCTACGCGCTCGACGGGATCGACTACATCCCGGGCGATCGCGGGTACCGCAAGCTCACACCCCAGTTCGTGTTGCACGCGGCAGAGTCCTGTGCCGACGACCAGCTGATCTACGTGGCCGTGCACTGCCACGGCGGTATCGATCGAGTCGAGTTTTCCGATATCGATATGGCCTCACACGAGCGCGGTTATCCCGCCCTCCTGGACATCACTCAACGACCCGCGGTGGGTGCGCTGGTGTTCGCCCGCAACGCCGTGGCGGGCGACCTTTGGCTCGCCGACGGCACTCGCGTGACCATCGATCGCCTGCAGGTCGTGGGGCGCCCACAACTCCAGCTCCATCCGGAGCCACGGCGCCCCGCCCACGCCGGCGAAGCGTACGACCGCCAGTCGCGGATATTCGGGGACCGCGGCCAGGCAATCCTCGCTACGCAACGCGTCGCAATCATCGGCCTCGGCGGCGCCGGATCTCTCGTCAACGAGTACGTCGCCCGCCTTGGCGTTGGTGAGATCCTCCTGATCGATCCCGACCGGATCGAGATCTCCAACCTCTCCCGCGTCGTCGGCGCGCGCCGACGGGATGCTCGGAGTTTGCTCACCGCCGAAAATCGACCCGAGTGGGTCCGACGGATCGGCCGCGGACTCGCAGAGCCCAAAGTCAAGATCGCCGCGCGTGTGGCACGCGAAGCGTCCCGTACCGTCACTGTCACCACCGTTGTCGATGATGTGCTTGAACCCGAGGTCGCAGAGATGCTGAAGGACTGCGATCACATCTTCCTTGCCGCGGATGCCCACTCCGCCCGTCGGCTGGTCGATGTGCTCACCCACCAGTACTTCATCCCCACCACGCAGGTCGGCGCGAAGGTATCCCTCGTGGAGGAGGGCGGCGAGATCGCGGACATCTTCTCCGCAGTTCGCGCCAGCGTCCCGGGCGACGGGTGTCTACGCTGCGCTCAACTGATCAGCCCCGTCCTGCTCCAGGAGGAAGCCAAGAGCCAAGGCGAACGTCGCCGACAGCGATATCTCGACGATGCCGACGTTCCCTCACCCAGCGTCATCACGCTCAACGCCGTCGCAGCCGCCCACGCCGTCAACGACTGGATGATGAGTGTCACCGGCCTGACTTCCGATCTCGTAACCCCCGACCGTTGGATGACCATCCACCCGCTCATCGACGAGACCGTGGAATACTCACAAAGGATCGACCCGCGTTGCCCAAACTGCGGACCAGCACGCTTTGCGCGCGGGGATGCAAGACGCCTCCCCACGAAGGTCCGCTGAGCTGTGAAGAGTGTGGTCCGTTGCCATCTTCAATGGCCCACTTTTAGGTGGAATCTACGGTGCTAGGTGGTCGCGCTGGAGGATTTCACCGATCTGAGATAATTGCTTTGCTCGCTTCGGACTTAGCCTGGTGCACTGCCTGACGCGGAGTTCAGCCGCAGCTTGAAGGTCGGTTTGGGGTTTCAGCTAGATCGCTACAGAGACTGTAATGGGAGACCAAATGGGCATAGCAGATTCAATTCCTAATGCAGCGAACTCACTCGAAGGGGTTGAACTTCCGGGCGGCTGGACGATACATCGCAAGCGCGACATTGATCCGGATGCTACCGGTGGGAACTTCGGCATCTGCTATTTCGCGAGCCGGCCGGACGGAACGCAAGGATTCGTCAAAGTCCTCAATATCGCTCGGGCTTTTATTGGCGGGAACTTTGTCGACAACATGCGCGCTCTCACGAATGCTTTCGCTGCTGAGCGTGACCTCTGTCTTATGTGCGGTGAGCGACGGCTGTCTCGCGTCGTGGTGGCCATTGACCATGGAGAGATATTCATCGATGGCTTCGGCGTGCTCGGCTCGGTCAGTTACATCGTTTTTGAGCTTGCAACCCACGACGTTCGCAAAGCGCTATCGATGAGCACGGACATCGATGATGTAGTGAGGCTCGAGTACGCGCACAGCATGGCGCTCGGGCTGCGTCAGCTCCATTCGATCCATGTCGCTCACCAAGATGTCAAGCCGTCCAACTTTCTCGTGTTCCCAAACGACTCAGGTGGACGATCTGTTGGCAAGCTGGCTGACCTTGGCCAAGCACACCGAAGCGGCCACCCGTCCCCCCTCGACTCGGCGATCATGCCCGGGGACCCGGCGTATGCACCACCTGAACAGCTCTACAGATTTGCGCATCCCGATGAGCGCACGAGGCGAGAAGCAGCAGACCTCTACCAGCTTGGGAGTCTAATCAGCTTCACGTTCACAGCATGGACCATGAACGCTTTGCTGGCGTATGAACTCGCCCCGGAGTTGCACTGGGCGCGATTTGGCGACTCTTTCGACGCAGCCATTCCGTACCTTGAAGACGCATTCGCTGGCGCTCTCGAACACATCGCGACTCGGTTTCCCGCAGCATTGACGGGATCTCTGACTCCCATGGTCGAGTATCTCTGCGAGCCAGATCCGACCAAACGGGGGCATCCAGTTACGCGGCGCCAAGCGCACGGTTCTCCCTACGCGTTGGATCGAGTCGTTTCAGCTTTGGATCTCTTGGCTCGTCGACGGGCGCTCGGGACGAGCTCGTGACCGTCGAGCCTGGCGACACAGACCGTCAGGTAGTTCCTCGCTGGCGTGTGTTTCGTCGGACCGCTGAAGGGAGCGAACTCGGCAGTCTTCATGTTGCTGGATCTCAGCGGTCAAATGAAGTCGCCAAGTTGCGCCACGAGGTCGCGGAATCCGATTCGTCATGGGTGCGGGCCGACTATGTCAGTGCGCTTATTGCATCGGGGGCCGACGCCGACCAGATTGTTGAAGCAGCTTCGCAACTTCTCGACTCGGATCCTGAGGAGCCTCTCAGGGGATTTGCGTTGCGAGCAATTTCGCAAGACTCTCGCTCGGCGCCCGATGTAGGAGCGCTCGCAAGCGTCGATCAGGTCGCCCGTCTCCGATCTTTATTGCGCGTTCGACCACGGAATGCGGTTGCACGGGTCGACTTGGCGCTCGCCTATACCATTCGAGGCGAGAGGGACCGAGCTAGACGTCAGGTTCTCGGTGCACTCCAGATCGCTCCCTGGAGTCGCTTCGTGCTTCGATCTGCGGCCCGGCTCTTCCTTCACCAGGGCGATCCGTCGCGCGCTCACGCAATCCTGACCACTAGTCACGTGCATCGCTCCGACCCTTGGCTCATGGCCTCCGCACTCGCAATCGCAGAGATCGCTGGCGAACGCAAGGAAGTGCGCCCGGCCCGAGAACTTCTCGCAGTCGGCGATTTCGCTGAATCACATGTCACGGAGCTTGCAAGCGAACTCGCCACCCTCGAGTTCGCAGCAGGACGGGACCGAAACGCACGAGACTTGTTCCGAAGATCTCTAATCGATCCGACGGAAAACACTGTCGCCCAAGCCGAGTGGGCCGACTCAAGGGGGCTTCGCCTAGACACGCCGTCGTTCGATGTCGAGGCAGCGAACGAAGCGCGCTTCCGCGCACACGTTCGAGCATCGAAGTGGCAAGAGGCTTCCATGGAAGCGGCGACCTGGCAAGCTGACCAGCCATTTTCGCTTCAGGCCGCTCTATTCACGTCCTTTGCGGCGTCGATCGCAGAAGACTGGCGGACGGCTCTGCACGGTGCACAGGTCGGCCTGGTTGCGCACCCACATGACCCACTACTGCTGAATAACGCGGCGTTCGCGGCTACTCACTCGGGAGACATCGCATTGGCGCTGCACTACGTATCAGCAGCGAGGGCGTCGACGAACGCTCATGCGAAGTTGGTGCTCGCGGCAACTGGCGGACTAATCGCATTCCGAACAGGAGATGCCGTGCTCGGCCGGCACCTCTACGAGTCGGCGGTGAATGGTCTCGTTAAGGAAGGCGTCGATGTCGCCGCAACTGCGGCGGCAATTCATTGGGCGACTGAGGAACTTCTCGCAGGCTCTGCCGGGGCCGCACGCGCGGTCGAACGAGCACAGGAGCTCTTCTCTGTAAACCCGACACGGGAGAATCAAACGCTCATGTCACGTTTGGTTGTCCGTATGTCTGAGCTCAACGGCACATCATGGCTCAACTGAAAAGTTCACCGGACTACATCGACACTAACGCGATCGATAAGTGTCGCTACTCGATTTGGCACAAGCTCGGCAACCCTCTTGTAACCAGATTTCCGGCGATCAGCCGTCGAAGTCGTGACTAGTCGAGGTTGGCCGTTGCCGAATATCGAAGGTTCGGCAGTTCGCGGCTAGTGCGCGAGAGCGGCACTTCTTCCGCCATGCTTCAAGTTTTTCGTCATCGGCCAGTGCTTCCGTGGGTCCAGGTGTTCGTTGTGGTCCCGGCGAGCACGACCAGCCGCGCCGCCCTCGCCGCGGCCCGGTCTCTCATGCATACACACGTGTCCCGGTGCGAAGCACGATCAGGCGCCCACTAGTCGCCCAGCTACGCTCCCCCTGACCGCGGCTAATCGGGCAGCGCTAGATCGCGATCCCACGCCCTGCGGCTGCCGCTCCGGTCACTAGCCACGCGTCCGCCACCGCGTCCCGATTCCTCGCCGCGCGCCGCATTTCGGTCTGAGCCGCGTGCATTGCATCCCGAATAGTCAGTTCTGTTGTGCCGCGCTGCATCGAGTCCGCCAGGCATTCGCAGGCGGCGGCATCCGTCCGGGCTACAACGATCGCGACGTTGTGCGCGCGACCCCGCGTCAGACCGACATAGAGTCCCGCGGCATCCACATCCGGCCCGACCACTGACGCATAGGCCGTCTCACCCTGCACCCCGTGCACGGTCGACGCGTAAGCGAGCTGCAGGTGTTCACGCGCATACTCGTGGGGAACGTGCCGAAGCTCGCCGCTGTCACTGGCGGACACGAGCGATATGAACTCGTCGTGGATTCCGCGCACCACCCACTGCGCGCGGTTCTCAACCCCGGTAAGCCGGTCGTTGCGGCGGGTCTGCACGGTGTCGCCGATGAGGATCCGCTGCTCCCCCATCCCCCACGCCATTATGTGCGCATCGAGGTCACCCTGGTCGACGCGACGTTGCTGGATCGCGTCATTGATTGCGTCCGCCTCTGCGTTGGTCGCGGACACCAACGTGACTCGCTTGCCGCGACCGTGCCAGTCGAAGTACGCCTCGATCATGCGTTCACGAGCCGCTTCGTGGTGGTCGACTCGCTCGACGTGACCACGCTCCGCGAGTTCGCTCGCAACCTCCAGTGCGTGGTTCCGGTCCCCCGTCTCGCGCAGCCGCAAGGTGAGGGCGGCGTACTCGGGATCGCGGAATCGATGCACAGTATCGAGCTCGACGGACGCGTTGGCGTGCCGGATCGCGAACCCCATCGCCCCAGCATGTCCGACCGGCAACGCCTGACGCGGGTCGCCTACGAACGCAAGACCGACCCGCAACTCGAGCGCGAGTTCAGTAAGGGCGTTCGCCGTCTGCAGATCGACCATGCCGGCTTCGTCGACGACGATCCTGTCGCGAGCACGCAGCACCCAGCGCGCGGGACCGCTGTACCTGCCGCCCGCAATCGGGTCGGCTTCGCCACGACTCAGCCGTGTCCACACCTGTGCACCGACATCGTCGGTGCTCCAGCGATATCCATGGTCGGTAAGCAGCGCGTGGATGCTGGATGCCGTCCCGATCTCTTCAGCGGCCACCGAGGCCGCCTTGCGCGTTGGTGCAACCACCAGCATCCGCCGTCGCTGCGCGCTGAGTGCGCGGAACGCGACACGAAGCATCGTGGTCTTTCCCGACCCGGCGGGACCGGTCACAGTCACGAGTCCGTCGGTTCCGGCGATGGCGCACGCCGCAACGGTCTGCGAAGTATCCAGAATCGAGAAGTCCTCCGTCGGCGCAGCTCCTCGCAATTCCTCGATCAGCATTGAACGTCCTGGCGCGGCGAGCGCGTCCAAGCGCCCAGCAAGACGGGTCTTCGCGCGGGCGGTCTCGGTCGCCATGAACGCCTTCACGTGCGAAGGAGCGGGACCCGCAACAAGGCCTACGACTGACCTCGCGGCGCGAGTGCTGATCTCCGCGATGACGCCGTCGAGCTGATCGCGCTCCGCGACGACGCCCGTGCGCGAGAGAGCGCGCGTTGCACCGGCCCGGAGATCGAAGCGGCTGAACCGTCCTCCCGACGATGTCGACCGCTCGTCCGCGTCGACGATTGCCATGGCGGCGAGCTGGTCAAAATCGAGTGCTTCGAGGGCTGTCGCAGCGATGTCGATCGGTGCTCGCTTGGCGACCAGAATCGGGTCGATCGTTGCGATCTCGTCGCGGACCGTCGCCTCCCACGTCATCTCATCGAGATCGGTCGGCTTGTTCGGACGCGACACAGCCCACGCGCGCCGGTCGATCTGACGATGCACCTCGACGCTCGGCGCCGATCCCCCATTAGCTGCCGACCACTCGGCGATGAGGCGCGCGCGGTTGGTCTCGATCTGCGCCGACCGGCGGGAGAGAGGGCGCACGGCACCGGCGAGCTGGGAGATCTCACCCACGTCGTCGAGTGTGTATCCGTGACGAGCGAGCGCGGCGATCCACGCGGGGTCGGTGCGCGCGGCGAGGTCACCTTCGGCATTCACCACAGTCTGCAGTTTCATCGCGACGCGCGAGTCGACATTCGACCACCTGCCGTCCGCGCCGAGCACCTTGATGTTCAGCCAGAGGTGCCGGTGGATGTGCGGGTCGAGCGCGCGGGAGCGTCGGTGCTGCAGCTCCACGACTTCGATGCGGGTGATGTCCTCGCGGATGAGACCGCCGTGTCCGCGCCGCGCGTTAAGCGCGGTCTGCCACGTGAGCAAGATGCGCTCGCGCAGCCGATCCTGGAGCGCCTCGAACTCGGCAGCGATTTCGGGATGCAGCAGCGCGGCGATGCTGTAGGACTTCGGGTGATTGAGCGTCCCATCGAGTAGGAGGTCGGCGTCGGGGCTCAGTCGCTGATGGCCGCGCTCCTCCCCCGTGATTGGGTCGTGCCCGGTGAGCCAGACACGAAGGCCGCCGGCACTGAGTTCGTCGGAAGTGACGACACCGTTCTCCACGATGAACCGCGAGACGGCTGAATTGGATGCTGCACTGTACGCCTCAAGCGCTTCCGCGCCGGTCGCGTGTTGGAGGTGAGCGTCGCAGGTGCCCTCGTGCGCGTAGGCGATCGCCTGTCGGACGCCGTGGGATTCGACGCCACGTTTCCATCGCTCGAGACCTCCGCGCATGCCGCCAGAGTACGAGCGTTTTTCGGCCTTATCCAGGTATTTTTCCGCGATGAAGCCGCGTGTAGCTAAGTGGTTCTAGACGGCTCCGCTCACCAAAGGTGCCTGCGTGCATTGCTCTTGCTCTTC
Organism: Microbacterium rhizomatis; assembly: GCF_008710745.1. Taxonomy (GTDB): domain Bacteria; phylum Actinomycetota; class Actinomycetes; order Actinomycetales; family Microbacteriaceae; genus Microbacterium; species Microbacterium rhizomatis. The sequence goes on along the minus strand of NZ_VYSA01000005.1, from coordinate 22,098 downwards.
GACTCGCTGCGTTCATTGCTATTGCTCTTCGACTCGCTGCGTTCATTGCTCTTGCTCTTCGACTCGCTGCGTTCAAGGGGTCGAGAGGTCGTGCCCGTGCTCGGCAGTGGACGTGCCATATACGGATTCTCCTGCGCGAATGTGGCAAGGTCATCGCTCATTGGCACGTGCCGGTCTAACGCGAATCGAGTTCAATGAGGGAGGAAGCGGCTGGCGAGGTTCGGCCACGATACGATGCTGAACGATTGCCATCCCCTCGATGAATGGTCTTCTACTCACTTTCGCCAGATCAGCGGTCGACCTGAATAGCAACGCGGCTAGCGTTTCCCCATGACTTCAGTCGTGGCTTGGGAGCGTCGGGTTGGTGTACTCACGGAGATGGTCATCGCGAGTGATAGCCGTTTGGGAGGAGGTGAGCGCTGGGATGCCTGCGCGAAGATTTTTGACGTGGGGCGAGACGACGCCGTTCTCGCCTTCGCCGGCAACACTTGGCGTGCACTACCCCTGGTGTTCCAAGCGGTGGCCACGACTCGCTCCTACAACGGCTCGGTCCTCCGAACCCTCGATCTTCCACAGTTCGCTCGGCACCTCGAGAACGTTCTCAATGGCGTCCTAGGTGAAGCCAAAGGGGAAGCCGCTGAAGAGTCGCCTGAGTGCGAGTTTCTTCTCGCCGGATGGTCGTGGAGGCTGGGAGGATTCCGCATCTACCGCTATACATTCGATGAGGTGAACTGGCGGTTTACGGGCAATACAACCTCCAGTCGGCTGCCCCCAAGCCTTCGAGGGGTTGGGCGTGGCACCCGCTTCACCACGATCGGCGAGGCTGGCCGACGCGTGCAGGGTGCTCTTGCGCGCGACTACAACAAGGGTGTTATATCCGGCGCGCTCGACTATCACCCGCTCGAATACCTCTACCTGCAGACAAAAGATGCGGACGAGGTCTCCGTGGGCGGTCCGGTCCAGGTGTCAAAGGTCTATCAGTCGATTCGAGTGGAGCACTTTGCGGTCCGAACTACCGACGGTCTGTCCGTATCCGGCAGGCCCGTGTTGCCGTACGAAAACCTCGACTTGCGCGTTATCGAGCGGCAGAGTGCCGGACGGTGGGAAACCCGCGCCAGTTCGCCACAGACTCCCGCCACCTTGGCAACGCTAGACGAGTTGGACGAACAAACGGAGCGCATCGAGTAGGTATCGTTGCGGCGCCGACGAACGAAGCGCCTTCACCCAATGTGTCCGCATGTGCTCGGAGCCGCCGACGCTCGCCGACCGGCTCACGGGCAACCCGGCCGACTACAACGGAGTCGGAGCCCCAGCAAGGCAACCACGGACACTCTGCGAGGCCTGGTAGTCGAGCGGCTCATCGCTAGCATCCCTATGGAGGCTTACCGAATGAGAATTGATCCCGTCGTTGTGAAGAAGCTCAAGCTGACCGAAGTCGCGCAGCGCGTCACATCGAAGCCACTCGATCGGCTACCCATGCTCATCTCGGAGCGATCTCTCGAGGGGCGCGAAGGGAAACTGGTCGAGGACGTCGCCGCAAGTTACTCCTCGGGAGCTTCAGTAATGGCGGCAACCTTCAGCATGCCGCGCAAGGGCTTCGGACCCCGTCCGATTACTCTCCTCGCGGCGCGCGATCGGATTGCCTACGACGCCCTCGTCGATCAACTCCGGCCCGCGCTGCCACCGGAATCGCGCACGCCCGAGAACTGGGCTGCCTTCAGAGCGTTCGGCCGACCCGGCGCGCCAGGTACGACGAAGTACATCGTGACACTCGACATTGCCTCCATGTACGAGTACGTCGACCATGCCATTCTGCGTCGCGAATTGCTCGTACAAACAATGGACGTCCCCCACGTCGAGGCGACAGTTGAGCTGCTAGGAGAAGCGTTCGGTTCTGCCCGGGGGCTCCCGCAGATGGTGTCGTCGAGCGACGTCCTCGCGGATGCTTACCTCTCTATCCTTGAACGGGCGCTTCTCCGTCACGGCTATGAGGTGCTGAGATACGCCGATGACTTCAAGGTCTTGGCGTCAGACTGGGCAACCGCCAACCAGATCATCGAGCGTGCCGCCGAGGTAGCACGCGGGATCGGCCTCATCCTCTCGGCGGAAAAGACGGCGATCCACAAGGTAACGAAGTTTGAGGACGACGACGCTGTCCTCCAAAAGATGGTTGACAAGTACTTCACCGCCGCGCAGTCCGACCTGACAACATTCGACGAGCTGATGGACTGGTACGGCGAGCCCGTTACGACGGAAGAAGTGCCTGACGACCAAACTGCAATGAACGAAGCGTTCCGGCGCGTCCTGAAGGATTGGACAAAGAACCGGAGCAGGTCAGAGCTGCCGAGCCAGTTGGTGGCCAAGGCACTGCGAAGCCTGAGAAACGCGCCCGATCGTGTATCCGACAAGACGCTCACGCAGCTGGTCTTCATCGACCCCCTCAAACTCAGTAGCGTGATTCTCTATCTTCGCGCTAGACCCAGTGAGCAGGAGAAGAATCGTAGGAGCATCAGCCGGCTCGTCGCGATGGAGAGGCAAAGCCCCTGGGCCAAGCTTTGGCTGCTCACTTACAGCTCGGAACTAACTATCGACGAGTCGGTCAAACACGCGCGGCAGCTAAGTCGCTGGGTCGAGCGCCAACTTGAAGACGAGCACGAGGTTGTACGGGCTGAAGCTGCATGGACCTTGGCGAAGTGGGGTGAGCTTACCGAGCGACGACTGGCGAGACTCTTCGGTGCAGCTACATCGATCACGCGGACGGGGCTTGCAGCCGCCTGGGGTCGTACCGGCGCAGCCCTCGACCACGACCTCAGCAAGGTGATAGCCGGCTCTTCGCCCGTGTATCGGCAAGCGTTCGCATGGGGAGGCGAGCAACGTGCAGTCGCCGCTGAGCAGGCCAGCTGAGGTGGCTCTCTGGTCGATCGCGACGCTGGATTCGCGCGAGCATCCGCCAGACTTCGCTGTGCTAAGGGTGCCATCCATAGTTGAAAACTACGTTGACAGCCTTCTTGAGATCCTCACCGCCGAGTACCTCACCGGCGAAAGCCCATTCGAGGTTGCACTCGAACAACTCGCTCGCGAGCGACTCCGCCAAAATTGGTCTGCGCGCCGGGAATCGCTCCGCGACTCCTTCCGCGTGTCTGTTGACGGACGGGTCGAGGACCAGGACTTCATGCTGCTTGTGCAGCTGCGAAACGCCATCGCACACGGAACCGAAACGCTGACGCGTCTGCAGACAGCCCGATTGAGTGAACAACTTGAACTGGAACGAAGCCTTCGTCAGCGTCTCCTTGTCCGCGTAGATGGCAACCGTCTCCGGGCTACTCGGGGAACCGCCTCAAGCGCGTTGCGCATTGGCAATCGCTTCGTGCGCGTGCTTGACGCGGAAGCGGGCTCCGCCCTCCGGGCGCGCGGCTTAGCGTAGAAGACCGAAGCTGTCGCCCCGACTACAGACAGAAGTCCTACTTATCGTTGACCTGCGCCGATAATGGGGCTGGTCTCGACGGGGCACCGGGGCCGACTAAGTGCACTCAAAGATGGACCGGCTTACGGGCCTGCAGGCTCCTTCTGCGCATCGAGTAGCGCCAGCTCGTAGGCCTGAACCAGTTCCGTTGAGAGCCGGCCGCGAACACCGACTGTGTAGCCGTTCTCGATGCCCCATGCGCGGATCTCACCGGGAGAGGTGGTCGTCTGGACCGTCATTGGTGTGCTCCCTGCGACTGCTGTCATCGTCGCCGGGGCCTGTCTCAGCATAGGCACGGCGGCCTTGACGGGCTGGAGATGCTTGAGCAGGATGGCGTACGTTTCGGGGTCAACAATGCGGGTACCGAGCTCTTGTGCTCGCGCGAGCTTGCCTCCTGCGAAAGAGCCGTCAGTCACGAGCATCGCGGTGAGGCCGGAAACGGCCCCGAGCACGCGAACACCAAGCTCCTGGGTTCGACGCTCGAGTCGTGCTCGTTCACGCTCTCGCCCATCGAAGCCCGTGAAGATGACCTTGTCGCCGACCCGCAGTGGCTCGCCGAGTGCCCAGTCGGTAGGAAGCGGACGGAGTTTCGCGCTCAGCCGCGCGGCGCGCGCGGCGTCTGCTTCGGCGATCAGCTTGGGAACAAGCGTGCTCGCCAGTTGCAGCGACGACGCGATTGATTCCAGTTCGCTCCGCTCATCCCGGGACACATGGCCGTCGTCGAGCGCCTTGTGTGCGAGAGCGAACACAAGGGCCTGGTGTGCGTCAGCGACATCGGCGTCACTGAGCTCGTAGACCTCGACGAGGTCCTGCAGCGCGGCCGCTTCATCTTCGGAGATGACGCCGTCCTCAAGAGCGTCCAAGAGGGTTTCGACGTACGTGAGGGATCCTACGGGCGCCCCCTCATCAAGCAATTCGACGAGGCTCAGTCTCGAAAGTTGCGCGATAAGCGCAGGTTGTTTCGGGCGGGCATTGGTGACCCTGATCGGACGCGACTGCGCCGACGTCGGCTCGTCCGGCAGGAATGCGAGTGGTGCACGCGTCGGCGCTGAGGGCCACACCACGCCGCGTGCGTCACTGTGCACCGAGAGGAGGGGCGGATGGGGACGCACGCGACCCTGCGCCTGCAGATAATGACGAAGGAGTCCGGCCGTCGCACGAGCGTCGCCCAGTGCCGAGTGGGCGTCTTTCAGGGGGATGCGGGCGCTCCAGCAGCAGTCGACCAAACGGCGACGGTCCAGATGAGGCATGTAGTGATGGCTGCCGTCGAGAGTGCAGTATGCGGGCAGCCACGGAACGTCCCACCCGGCGCGGCGGAACTCCGCGCGGAGGAACGCAAGATCGAAGCGCGCGTTGTGCGCCGCAATGGGCAGCCCCGCGATGTAGGACACAACGGAAGCCGCGACATCGCGGAACAGGGGTGCGTTCGCAACATCGGCCTGCGTGATGCCATGAATGTGAGATGCCCCGACGGGCCCCTCGGGATTGAACCTGGTCGACCACTCGTCGACGACGTTGCCACCTTGGTCGACTCGGACGACCGCGAGCTCCAGCACCCGATCCTTCTTCGGTGACAGGCCAGTCGTCTCTACGTCGATGATTGCGAAGTACGGCGGACGCGACAGCGGAGGCGGCGACGCCACCCGCTCTGCCGCCACATTCTTCTTCGCGCTACTGCCGCCGAACAGCCAATCAAGCCAGCCCATGCTCTCCCCATGTCCCTGCGCTGCCGGTGAGAAGCGCACTCGACCCATCATGCCTCGAGGCGCCGACGCGACATCATCAACGCCCCGCACGGCGAACATGTCGGCTCCCCTTGCGCGCGTACCCGCAAGGATTCCCCTTGCACTCAGCGGGCTACGCGGCGCGGAAGCGGTTCTCGTGGTGCCAAGCGAGCGCGTCGCGGTCGGGCGAAAGTAGGGGGTTCTCCGGCGCGCGGATCTTGAACTCGGCGGCCTCTTTCTCGTAGAACTCGACGCCGTTCCATCCACGCGCGCGGAGTGCTGGACTCACACGCAGGCGGAGGTCGGCATCGATGCCGAGGTAGCCGCGGTCATATAGGGTATGCACGTCGGACCTGAGCAAGAGGGCATTGGACACCTGGTGGGTGCCAGTGTCGTGCGCGTAGTCGCGAATGTGCGCGGCCTCCAAGCTCGGGTACGTCTTGCTGCTCGTCACCGCGCAGCGGAAGCCGTACGCTTCGTCGACCGCGCGACGGAACCTGCCCTGCCCCATCCGTGGGCTGATGAGAACCGGCTCGCCGTACTTCGGCCCGTCCCACTCGATCGCCGTGCTCCGAAGGTCGGTGTCCCAGCTGAAGTCAACGCGAGCATTGCCTTGCATCAGTTGAAAGGCCTGCAGCACGTACTCCGAGTCGGGTTTCCGTTCTCGGCCGAGCGTCTCATAGCCCTCGATGGTGACGTTGTTGAGCGACCAGTTGGGTGGTTGCGGGAGTTCCTCACCGCGCGGTGCGAAGAACACGTTGCGGAGGATGATGCAGCCAATGATGGGGTCGGGATCGTCCGCCCACCGCTTGTTCGAACGGTATGCCCGCACGCGGTCGAGCAGCTCCTGCTCGGTGGCAACCCCGTTTCCTTGTCCCCAGATCGTCCATGCCTCGGTCACGGGCATCTCGAAGTACTCCTCGAAGAAGCCGCCGCCAACGAGCGAGTAGCCCGGGATGTCAACGTCGGGGAACGCACCGGGTCGCTTCGTCTTGAATAGAAAGGGTCCGCCTTCCTGCAGAGCCTTGAAGCCGTGTGGGGAAGGCTGCCAGAAGTTCACGTCCGTGATTGCGGCACGGTCCCGCAAGAACGCTGCCCAGCGGCTGTCAGTCACTCCGACAACGATCCGCACGTCACGATGCTAGCGTTCGCCTGCTACACCGCCCGCGCCGACCATCCCGCGCGCACGCACGCGTCCCGCTCACGCGCGATGTCCGGATGCGGATCTAATCGGCTCACCGGGGAGTCCGAGCCATGTGGTTCGATCGACCTATGACCGAGATCGACCTCAGCCGTCTTCCCACCGGCGCGCGTGGATGGTCCGCCCTGGTTGAGTGGGCTGCTGCCTCCGATGACCGTCAGGAGAGGTACTTCCTCGAGCTGAAGTCGGACATCGACCTGAACGGCAAGCGTGGTCGTCACAAAGTCGCGAAGTTCGTTCTGGGCGCCGCGAACCGCGATCCCGCTAAGGCGGCGAAGCGGTTTGGCGGACACGCCGTCATGCTTCTCGGTGTCAGCCCCGGCGCGATCTCGGGGATCGCCGCGTTCGAGGCGAAGGATCTCGAGCGCGAGGTCAGCAAGTTGACCGGTGCCGACGGACCGGGGTGGGACTTCGAGCGCATACGCGTCGACGATGAGCATGACGTGATCGCGATCATTGCAGACCCACCGACCGCGCGGATATGGCCGTGTCTGGCCGACGGCGAAGGGGTGTGCAACGGAGACATCTACCTTCGCGGGGATGGAAACACGGAGAAGGCCAAAGGGGTCGAAGTCCAATCCATGCTCACGAGACTGATGGCGTCCGGGGAGGATCCCAAGTTGCCCGAGATCACGGTCGCCATCGAAGGATCGGTAATGGGCGTCCAGTTCGATCCGAAGCGAGTCGTGAGCTGGGTCGAGGACGCGAACGACGACTATCTGCGTGGAATCGGATCAGACCGCGTAGGGGGTCCCTTCGGGCTCCTCGCATCTCAGGGCCTGATCGAGCAGCGCTCCGAGACCAACTTCCGACGTCAGATCGAACGGTGGACCACGGCTGCAATGGCGGATCCAGCATCCGGACTCCACGATCTCGCGGCGCGGATCGCCGTCGGGATCCGCGTTCGCGTGACGAACCCGGAAATGAGATCCCTCCGCGACGTCCGTGTCGACATCGAGTTCGACGAGCCGGTGCGCGCTCTCGATTGGGAGGATCCGGAACGCGACGACCGGGCCGAACTGTTTCCGGATCGCCCGCCAGAGTGGGGTCGCGACAGTCTGGCGTACATCCTGAGGGACACGCACATCGCCCCGTTCGTGCCTCGCGACACCGATGGCCTCCTCCAGATCTCGCAGATATCTCCAGCGAAGCTGTCCCTCTCGCTGAACCTCTTACGCTCCAAGGAGGCCCGGATAACGGAGGAGGACGACATCGTGCTGGTCCTCTTTGTTGAGGACGAGTCTCCCGAGCAACTGACCGCGAGATGGAAGCTCACCGCGGGCGATGTTCACGACCTTCGTGAGGGGACTCTCGTCGTTCCCTTGGCGCACTACGACTGGCGCGGGCCGCTCGCAAGCCTGCTTAGCGATGATGATGCTCAGCCGGACGAGGGCGCGGTGTAGCCAGCTGTCGCGGTCGGCTGCTCCGCGACCGCGAAGGAGACAACCATCGTCTTGAGAGGCTCGAGTCCAGCGCGAGCCGGATGCACGTGCCGGTCAAGCATGATCGACGGACGGGCGTGGCCGAGCGCTCGATAGCCAGCAAGGCCGTCCGTTTCCGACAGCGCAATCTAAGGCGGGTGCCCGTGCGCCCCCCGCACGAGCGCGCGACCGCAACCATGCAGTGGTATGCCGGCCGCGAGCCGACGTATCCGAGCGATGCCCGGTAGACCCGCCGCTTCGGCACGTCGCCCGTTTGCGGATCCGCCCTCGACTGCAGTGTCGGCAGCCGTCGATACACTCGGCTTTGATGGAAGATGACCAGGCGGCGTATCGCGCGAGGGGCGTGATCGAGAGCGTTGTTGGGAAGGCGGGTGGCCGCGGCGTCCCCGAGATCAGCCGCGCCGCGCTGCGAATGCAAGACGGGTCTCTGCTAGAGGCGCGGATGCCACGCCCGGTCGGCGATCAGACCACCTTCCGCGCTACGCCTGTCGGATTCGAGTTCATGGATCTCGGGGAGTGCCCGATCTGCCTAGCTGCGAGCCCGTCAAGCCGCGAGCATGTTCCACCGGCACTCAATCGGCGGGAACGCTGTGACACTGACTTGTGAGCGCTGCAACAACGAGTTCGGCTCGAAGCTCGAGCCACATCTCCAGGGATGGTACGAGAACTCGATCGGCAAGGCGAAGATGTCCGGAGCCGCCGCAACTGGGCGCCGTTTCGCCGGCGAGTACCTCGGTCGAGAGAACGCCGCGGGAGGCTTCATTCTCTTTCAGCAGGGAAAACGAGACAGTGCAGTCGATCAGATCCTCCAGAACGGGGGATCGTCTGAGATGATCTACCCCCAGGCAGATACGGCGAGGACCCACATTGCAGCCGTAAAGACTGCGTACCTCGCTGCGTGTGTCGCGATGCGGGTCGTGCCGAGCTCGCCACGCGCGGAGGCGCTGAGGGCGGAGCTGCTGGCCGCACGAGATGCGCCGCGATCGCAGCGACTGGAGCTCAGCCCATTGATGAAGTCGATCCGCGTCGCTCGATCGGCGGCCGAGCCTGATTCAGGCGAAATCGTGCTGATGGTCGAGCGCGGCACTGAGCGGACAAATCCACGATTCGTGCTCAGCTTCAACCGTCTCTTCGCTGTCGACTGGCCGCTGGAGCCGATCACGGGATTTCACGTCGTCGAACTGCCGGCCTGACGCGCAACTGCGCAGCGTCAGCGGGTTGGAGCGCCCCTAGCTCGAGCACGAGCACCGAAGAAGGACAGCGCCGGATGGACGGTAGGGACCACCTGCGCGGTCCGATTCGTCGCCGGAGCAACCTTCAAAGCGTTGTATTCGTCGGCCGCTGAGATCGTCAGTTTGCAAAGGAATCCCCTGGCGCCGATGCATCGTTGCCGTCATCGCCGATAACACCTGCGATGTACTCCTGGAGAGCTGGGTCGCACACGTACACGTAAGTCCCCCGAATCCCGCGCGTCAGGAGCACTCCATAGATGTTGCGAATGAACTCGAGCAGGTCGTCGTCGGAGTACGCGATCCCGCGCTGCTTGTTGTTCTCTTTGCCCTTGGCGTCACGATACGAGCTGCGGTCGATGAAAAGCCGTCGCGAGTGCGGGTCGTAGCGGAGGTCATTGCCGATGATGACGCCGGCGTAGTTGAGGTCGTAACCCTGGACGGTGTGAATTGAGCCCACCTCGTGGATGGATGCGGGACTATTGATCCAGTCCTTGGCTTGGCTATTCCACCGAAGGCTCACTCCATCCAGCTCAATATCGAACGCTTGCTTGTCGCGATTGCTCCGCCACTCCCATGCGTAGCCCGCGATCAGGCGCGCGAGGCCATGCTCGGCGTTGCGGTCAACGATCTCACGCTGCATCGCCGCGAGGTTATCGAAGAACCTCAGGTCATAGTCACCGAAGTCAGGCCGTTCGCTCGCGCTGCTCTCGCCGCGCAGGACGTCGCGCACGAACTGCACATAGTCGACGCCCGCGCGAACGCGCATCTGGGTGGACAGCGGGTACCGGCGGTGGGTCGACCTGGCCTCCTCTACGAGTGATCGGAGCATCCTCTGGGGCAGGTCAGCCGGCCGCACGGTCTGCTCGGCGTCGAGTAGAAAGATCTGGTGCCGACTCTGGGCGCGGATCCAGTCCAGCTGCGTCTTCGACGGATCGTCGGCGCCGAAGAGGTTCTCGTTGATGGTGATGAATCGCCTGTTGTTGACACCGGAAGACTGGTTCGCGCGCTGGTTCAGGCGATGGGTCTCGTCGACGATCAGGAGGTCCCACGGCTGATCAGATGCTCCGACGTCGAAGGGCGTCAGGATCTGTCCCTCCGTCACCTTTGGCGTCTTCTTGAACACCCGCTTGATCGACTCGCGGAGAGACTGCTGAGGCACAACGAACCCGATCCGAAGGTCCGCGAGCAGCGCGCGATTCTCGGGGACGAAGAACTCGGCGAACATCGAGTCTGGTTCGACTTCGTCTGCATCGCTGTGGTCGCGAATGTCCGCGAGGAGCTTCATCAGGAAGATCGCAATGATGGTCTTGCCCGTCCCGGGCTGCCCCTCGATGACGCTTGCGGACGACGCTCCAGTCTCGAGGTCGGCGAGGAGCCCTTCCACAATGTCCTCGACGGCGATTGCTTGCTCCGGCGTGAGGACTTTGAATGGCGACAGTTTGAAGAGGTCGCTGTTCTCAATCTCAGGGATGCTGCGTTGAAAGATTCCGTCTGATCGGAGCTTCTCGAAGATGTCGCGGAAGCTCTCGCGATACAGGTCGCGCTCGTAGTACCGAGCATCGATAATCCCCTCGTTGCCGTTCATCACGGTGAACTGCCCGTCGCCAGCGAGCCAACGAATGAGATGAGACTCCAAATCAAGGCACGCCGACTTGTTGAAGGTGTCGTCGATGACGACGCGCACACTCCGGAATGCGCTCTTGGCCGGGTTCGCGAGATGCTGGCGCATTCGCGCAGCGGCGTTCACCGTCTCACCGACGTAGACGGACCCACCCCCAGACGGGTTTGCACCGTCGAGCACGTAGACGACCGGCCAGTTCCTGAGACGCTCGTCGCCCGCCACCCAACCCGAGACCGCGCCAGACGTGAGGTTCAGTCGCTCGATGTCAAAGGGCGTCATACTTTGTGCTCCGTCCCCGTGCACGATCGGCCGGGTACTTCTCCCCGGTAGCGACGAGCTTCTCAAGCACGATTTCGTCGAGGTCGATCCTGAGCCGAGCAGCGAGCAGCGTGCAATAGGTCACCACGTCGGCGAGCTCGGCCCGCACCTGAGCCTCATCCGCATCGTCGCTCCACTGAAAGCACTCCAATAGCTCCCCCGCCTCGATCGCGATGCTTTTGGCGAGGTTCGCCGGCGTGTGGAACTGGGCCCAGTCACGCTCTCGGACGAACTCCTCCAGCGCCTTCCGAACCCGTTCACTCGTCACGGTTGCGACCGTATCAGGACACGCGCCTCGGCCTCCCCCGAAGGTCAATTCGCCCATCGCAGACAGCCTGCTCGACTAGCGTGTGAATTAAACAAGCAGGCGGTGGGAGGAGCAGGATGGCGGGATCCCCCGAATTGCAGGCTGGACTCTATGAGACGCTCGTCACCTCGAGCCTGCAGGGACGCCTCCACTCTCTGGATGGGCTTCTACCAACGGTTGAGCCTGTCGACGAAGCAGATCAGCCTCACGTGCTCGCGCGACTGATTTACGAGCAGACCGTTCGGCAGCTCTCATCTATTTCAGGAGAAGGCGAACGCCTCGATCTCGTGAACCGGCTACTGAAAGAGCTAGCTTCGTCTCCCGACCTTGTGGTGGCTCCGGCGCGCCAACTCCAGCGACTCTCGCCGCCCGCTGGTCCGGGAATCTCGACGTACGACAACGTCCGTCCGACTACGCCCCTCAGTGAGGCCGCGCTGCTCACGAACACCCGGGGCGAGCCGAACCTGAATGCCGAGCTGAAATCGGAGATCGACACGGCAGACCAGGTAGACCTCCTGTGTGCTTTCGTGAAGTGGCACGGGGTTCGACTCCTGGAGGCGGAGCTCGCTCGACTCCGGCGCCGGGGCGCCGCCTTCCGAATCATCACGACGACCTACATGGGGGCTACGGAGCGTGCCGCTATCGATCGCCTGGCGCGTGAGTTCGGCGCGCAGGTTCGGGTGCAGTACGACGCGATGCGCACCCGTCTGCACGCAAAGGCTTGGCTCTTTCAGCGCCGCAGCGGGTTCAACACCGCGTACGTGGGCTCGTCGAATCTCTCGAAGGCTGCGCTGCTCGACGGAGTGGAGTGGAATGTCCGGCTGTCCGGCGTGGGTACGCCGGCGCTGCTGGAGAAGTTCCAGGCCACGTTCGAGACCTACTGGAACGACGCGAGCTACGAGGTGTACGACCCAGATCGCGATCGGGACCGACTCGACGATGCGCTCGCGGAGGCGTCCGGGACGCGGCGCCACGACCGGATGACGGTGTCACTGTCGGGCCTGGACGTTCGCCCGTATCCCTACCAGTTGGAGATGCTTGACGCACTGGATGCAGAGCGCGAGGTGCACGGCCGCCACCGAAATCTCGTGGTTGCGGCGACGGGCACCGGCAAGACAGTTCTGGCGGCATTCGACTACCAGCGGCTCGGCGGCCCGGAGCGCTCACTTCTATTTGTTGCCCACCGAAAGGAGATTCTCACACAGGCTTCTCGGACGTACCGCGAGGTGCTGGGCGACGAGAACTTCGGCGAGAGTTACGTCGCAGGTAGCCGGCCAGAGCGATGGGAACATGTCTTCGCGAGCGTTCAATCACTCACCTCCTACGGGGTTGAGAACATTCCTGCCCACGCCTTTGACGTCGTCGTGATTGACGAGTTTCATCACGCCAGCTCAGCAACGTACCGGAAGCTTCTAGACCATCTCGCGCCAAAGGAGCTGCTCGGCCTCACTGCGACCCCGGAGCGCGCCGACGGCAATGACATCTTGGGCTATTTCGATGGACGCGTGGCAGCGGAGCTGCGGTTGTGGGATGCCCTGGGCCAGGAGCTTCTGTCGCCCTTCCACTACTTCGCTATCGCAGACGGCACAGACTTGTCGAGGATCGCGTGGGTGCGCGGCGGCTACGACGCCACGCAGCTCTCGAAGCTCTTCACGGGAAACGACGCCCGCGCGCGGATCGTGGTCAACGAGCTCTTGGACAAAGTGATTGACCCGCTCGGCATGCGTGCACTCGGCTTCTGCGTGGACATCTCACACGCGGAGTACATGGCACGAGTGTTCAATGAGGCGGGGATCCCTGCCTTGATGATCAGCGGTGACGGGCGCTCACAGGCGCCGCGCGACGAAGCGCTTCGCCGGCTCCGCAGTCGGGAAGTCAACGTCATCTTCTCGGCGCAGCTGTTCAATGAGGGACTTGACGTGCCTTATGTGGACACTGTGCTCTTCCTGCGTCCTACCGAGAGTGCGACCATCTTCCTTCAGCAGCTGGGTCGGGGCCTGCGCCGCACTGCAGACAAGGCCGTGCTTACGGCTCTCGATTTCGTAGGTCATCAGAGCACGCAGTTTCGTTGGGACATGAAGCTGCGTGCCCTCACCGGGCTGACACGTCAGGCAGTAGCCCGCCAGGTCCAACACGGTTTCCCGTTCCTGCCGTCCGGGTCACAAATCGTGCTCGACCGACAGTCGCAACGTCTCATCCTCGAAAACTTGAAGGGGCAGGTCGCCAATCGATGGCATCAGCTCGCCACCGAGCTGCGCTCGTATGGGGACATGACGCTGGAGGAGTTCCTGAGCGAGGCCGGAGTCGAGCTCGCCGATGTGCTCAAGAGAGGGCAACGGGGCCGTTCGTGGACGCAACTTCGAAGAGATGCTGGGCTTCCAACTTCCGGCGGGGCGGAACGCGAAACTGACCTGCTGAAGCGCGTTCGCGCGTTGGTCCACGTCGACGATGGCGAGCGAGCGCGGGAGTATCGGAATCTATTGACGGACGATTCGCCAGAGTACGCGGAGCTGTCTGCACGAAGCCGTCTCTTCGCCGACATGCTCTTCTTTTCGCTCTGGCCTGATGGCGGCGGATTCTCCTCCATCGAAGACGGACTGCGATCCCTCAAAGCAGAGCGAGCAGTACGCGAGGAACTGGACGCGGTGATTGAGATCGGATTCGACTCCGCGCGACACATTCCGGCCGCGATGCCCGGCAGGCTCTCGTGGACACCGCTCCAAGTACACGCTCGGTACCAACGTGAGGAGGCTCTCGCGGCGCTTCGCTACGCCAGCATGCAACGGCGGCCGAACTCGTTCCGAGAAGGCGTCCTGTTTGTAGCCCCCGAGAATGTCGACGCGTTCTTCGTCACGCTCAAGAAGTCGGCTGCAGCGTTCTCGCCCACCACCATGTACCGCGACTATCCGATCAGCCACGACCTTTTCCACTGGGAGAGTCAGTCGGGAACCACCATCGCTTCCCCGACCGGCCAGCGGTACCTGTCGGGATCGAGCGACGTTCTTCTGTTCGTTCGTGAGCACAAGGAGGACGAGTTCGGAACCGCGCCTTATCTGCTCCTGGGAACTGCGAAGTTCGTTCAGCACGTTGGCGAGCGACCAATTGCGATCACTTGGCGGCTCGATCGATCCATGCCTTCGGACTTCTTTCAGAGAGCATCGGTGGCGGCGCAATGAGTGTGGTCGTCGGTGCGGTGATCGTTCGCGATGGGCGGGTGCTGGCGGCACGTCGAACTCGACCAGTCGACCTCGCGGGCCAGTGGGAGTTCCCGGGTGGCAAGGTTGAGGAAGGCGAGAATCTTGAAGAAGCCCTGGCACGGGAGCTGAAGGAGGAGCTGAACTCGACCATCAGCGTCATGGGCGAAGTTGTGGACGGCGGCGCGCCGTGGCGCATTAGCGATAAGCACGTTCTGCGGCTGTTTCTTGCCACAGTGGTCACGGGTGAACCTACTGCCGGAGAAGACCATGACCAGCTCCGCTGGCTGCTGCCGAGCGACCTTGGGGAGGTGGCATGGCTGCCTTCAGATCAGCTCGCGCTACCCGCGGTGAGGAGGGCGGTCGGGTCACAAGCGACCCACTAGCCCCAAGTCGTCAAGCGCGCCTCCGAGTGGCCATCATGCGCAGCGCGCTGGCCCGGGCTGCAGATTCCTAACTGCCAGCGCACTCCCGATCAATAGTCTTCCGTCGACGATCAGCAACCCAGCGATCGGGCGCGGCGCAGTGCGCGTCGTCGAACGGCTGCTAAGTGACGCGCGCCAGCGCGGAGTCTGCAAGGAGTGAGCGGCGAGAACGGAGATGCGACCGATCGCTACACTCTCGGCGTCGGAGGAAGGCGCCCCTTCTCAACGCCAGTCGACGACGTTCTCCACCACGTATCCACATCCCTCGTCGGCCGCGTTGACGGCATCCGACCAGTGTCGGACACTGGTCAAGACGACCGTCGAGCCGGCATGAGCGGAGGTCGAGATGGGCAGCGTAACCCCGTACGAAACGGTGAAGGGTCGCCGCTACCGCGTGCGCTATCGGAAGCCGGATCGCAAAGAAGCGGAGAAGCGCGGGTTCAAGACGATCCGCGAAGCGGAGCTCTACCTCGCAATGATCACGGTGTCGAAGGCCAAGGGCGAGTACATCGACCCGGTGGCGTCGAGGGTTCCCGTCCGGATGTTTGCCGACAGCTGGTTGCGAGCCAAGCGGCCGCCGATGGCGAAACCCTCGTACTACATGACGCTCGAGCGAGCATGGGAGAACCATGTCGCTCCGGTGTGGGCCGACAGAGAGATCTCGTCCATTCGGCGCTCAGAAGTCCAGGATTGGGTGTCAGACCTGGCATCGCAGAAATCGCGCACGGTGGTCCTCCGCGCCCTGGGCGTGCTCGCCGGAATCCTCGACGTCGCGATCGACGATCGTCGTCTCGCGAGCAACCCGGCGCGACATGTGCGCAGCCTCCCCCGGAAGGGTCCGGGCAAGCGTCGCGTCTATCTCACGCACGACCAAGTGGCGACGCTCGCGGCATGTTCGGCGTATCCGACTCTCGTTTTGACACTGGCATACACGGGCCTGCGCTGGGGTGAGGCGACCGGGTTGCGAGTGCGTAGTGTGAACCGTTTGCGTAAACGCTTCGTCATCGAGGAGAACGCCGTGATGATCGCCTACGAGATCCACGTCGGCACTCCCAAGACGCATGAGAAGCGCTCCGTCCCCTACCCCGACCGACTCGCGCCGATGATCGAACAGGCGTGCGCCGGCAAAGGCCCCGAGGGGCTGCTGTTCGGCGACGGGGTGAATCACATGCGCAACTCGGGCAGCCAAGGATGGTTCGCGAACGCAGTGAGGCGTGCGCAAGCGTTCGACCCATCCATCCCCCGGGTGACCCCTCACGACCTCCGCCACACCGCCGCGTCGCTCGCGATCAGCTCGGGCGCCAACGTGAAGGCCGTGCAGCGGATGCTCGGGCACGCGTCCGCCGCGATGACGCTCGACACCTACGCCGACCTGTTTGAGGATGACCTGGACGAGGTGGCGACGCGACTCAACGCGGCCATGCCGCTCGTGGCGCTGCCGTCGGGTCCGCAGACCCGCTACCCGCGACCGCAGTAAGTCAGAGAGCAGATTGCTCAGTTTTCGACGAGGCACATCTCGTCCGAAATGTTCAATTTTGGTGTCCACGGCCGTCGAACGAAAGCCATTGAAGACGGCCGTCGCTGCCCTCAGAGTTCTCAGAATGCGGGCAAAAAGCGGGCAGATACGCCATCTGTGTGGTCTGACCTCAGAAGAAATACCTGGTCAGAGGCAAAAAGAGACGGTGCCCCTGGAGGGACTCGAACCCCCAACCGTTTCCTTAGGACGGAACTGCTCTTCCATTGAGCTACAGAGGCTGGCAGCATCCAGCTTACCGACGCCCTGGCGCGATCGACTTCACCGAACCAGCCGCGTGCCCACCCGCACGAGGTTGTTGTCGGGGTCGGCGAACGAGAACTCGCGCGTCCCCCACGGTTCATCCCTCACCGGCCGGATGCGGGCCAGCGACTCGCCGCGCCGCCAGCGCTTGACGAGCGCGGCGTGATCGAGCCGCAGATCCTCGATCCCGAGCATCGCGTGCACGGCATCCGGGTCGTCGACGTAGAGGTACACCATCCCCGCGTTCACGAACGGGTCGAAGCCGGGCGACTCCGAGAGATGGAATCGCGTGCCGCCGGACTCGACGAATGCGTAGGCGCCGGCATCCGACTCGTCGACGTCGAAGCCGATCCCCCGGTAGAACGCCACCGCTCGCGCGAGATCGGCAACGGGAAGGATGGCGGCCGCCGAACCTGACCAGAGCTCGTTCATCACAACAACGTACTCACGCGACGAGCACACCGGCCAGGGGTGAGCGCCCCTATCGCCGGGTCACGCGGCCCGCGTCGACCCAGAACGTTGCGGCGCAATCAGCACCATTGCCGGATACGTCACCACTGCGAGCGCAACGTGCATGACCGCGAGCACCAGCACCGCCTCAGCGTCGTCTCCGCGCACGAGAAGCCACAGGTCGGGAACGAACGACCCCACCGTCACGATCACCGCGAGCCAGAAATACAGCCGCGCCGCCCGCGTCGTCACCATCGTCACGAGCGGCCACGCCGCGCACGCGATCAGCACACCGATCGTGGTCAGCTTCGCGTAGTCGGCGAAGCCGTAGTGCTCGTACCCGGCCGTACGCGGGAAGACGATCGGCCCGAGCCACGCGAGCACCGCACACGCGGCGATCGACCCGACGAGTGCGACCACAGTGGCCACGATCGTTCTCCCGACGGCCGGCTGCCTGCGTCCCATCGGAAAGTCGAGGCCGAACGCCCGCCACAGGCGCGGCATCCATCCGGTCGTCGCGATGCTTTCGTTCACAGGGTTCCTTCCGCCCGTGGCGCTCGGGCGCGCCGCGGATCACACTATGAATCGCCCTCCAAGAAAGCTCTGATCTTTCGCCGCCCCCTTCGAACCACAATCTTCGAACCGCAGACCCGACGTATCAGCGGCACCCCCACACCGCTCCTCCGATTCGACCCCCGCCACCACCTGCGAAGGACGCATCGATGCCCGTCTACACCTCCCCGTACATCCGCGACGAGATCATCGTCACGAAAGAGATCGAAGACATCTGCCGCACCTACGCCGGCGATGGCCCGGTGTTCCTGCTCGCCCGCAAAGTCACCCTCGCAAAGGAACTGCGCATCACCGAGCGCCCGCTCGTGATCGTCACCGACCTGTTCGACGGCGCGGGCTTCACGATCTACGCACGGGGGAAGGATGCCAGGGCCTCCGGCACAAACGGACTCGACGGCGTACCCCTGCCCATGTCGCAGATGTATTCGCACGACGGTCGTCCGCTCGCTCCGGGCAGCGACGGGCAGAGCGGTACCGCGGGCTCGCCCGGCGACGACGGCGGCAGCGTCACGATCTACGCCCGGCGCACGGTCAACGCGCAGATCTCGGTCGCCGGCGGCAACGCCACGAGCGGCGGCCGCGGCGGCAACGGCACGGCCGGCGGCAACGGCTCGTACACGGCCGAGCACACCGAGCAGCGCGACCTCACGCCGAACGACCCGTTCGACTTCGAGTACGAAGACGTGCTCGTGCCCGAGATGACGATCGACGGCACCCCCGGTGGCAACGGCGGGTACGGCGCTCCCGGCGGCTCGGGCGGCAACGGTGGCACGATCGTCTTCACCTCGATCACCGACGACACCGAGCCGGTCTTCACGACCGCGCCCGGTGCTCCGGGGGGAGGCGGCGCGGGAGGTGCCGCGGGCGCCGACGGTGCCTACAGCCCGAGCGCAGCATCCCCCGGCCAAGACGGAGCCCCCGGCAACTGGGGGGCCGAGGGCTCCGTCACCCGATCGACGGTGTCGGAAGACGACTTCATCGCGGGCCTGCGCCCCCTGCTCGATTCGACCGGGTCGTCGTGGGCCAACTACTGGGCACCGTTCCGCATCGCGATGGGCGAGTACTACTACCACCGGTACAACCCGAGCTCCGAAGACCCGACGGAGAACGGAGAGCTCGCCGCGACCGAGATCGCCCGCGGGCTCGAGCTGCAGCCCGACAACGGGTTCGGGCTGCGTCTGCAGGCTCAGCTCGTCGGAGTTTCGCAGGATGTCGCGGGCCAGCGCATCTGGGTCGGCGGTGGCACGAACGTGCTCGGCCTCTCCCCCGAGCTCGACATCTGGCCCGACTTCGACACGTATATCCAGGCGTACCAGGGGTTCAGCACCCTCGCGACGGGCTTCCTGCTGCACGGCATCGACACGATCTTCTCCAGCGGCACCACCGCTGACCTCGCTGCACTCGTCGTGTCGCAGCAGCAGGCCGCCGATGCCGCACGGCGCAATTTCGACAATGACGCCGAGCTGGCAGCATCCGAGAAGAGCATCGCCACCGACGAAGCGAGCCTCGTGCAGCAGCAGCTCGACGAGGCGAGCGCCGACCTGCAGGCCGCGATGGCGAAGATGAAAGAGACGTCGTTCGGTTTCGGAGACCTGATCGGCACGGTCGCCTCGGTCGCGGGCGCCGTCGTCGGCGTGATCGCCGCCATCCCCACCGGCGGAGCCAGCCTCGTCGCCCTCGTGCCCGCCATGGTGAGCCTGGTCGACACCGTCACCGCACAGGCCGAACCGCTCGCCAAGGCGCTGCTCGCCGGAACGAAGGCCGACACGAAGGCGGTCGAAGACGCCTACAAGAAGGTCGGCAAGCAAGCGGATGCTGTCATCGCAGCCGGAAAGACCATCGTCAACTTCATCGGGGTCGTGGAGAAGCTCACCGCGTCTTCGACGCCCGACAACTCGGAGCAGGTCGCCCTCGTGCGCCGCGGCGCCGAGCTCGCGCACCAGCTCCTCATCGCCAACAACCGCGTCGCGCTCGCGCAGCAGCGCATCGACGCCGCGCAGGCGCGGTCGGCGCGGGCGGCCGAACTGGCCAGCCAGGCCGGAACGCTCGCCGACAAGCTCCAGGTCGACGCCGAGTCGGTGCGGCAGGCGGGGCTCCTCGCGATCAGCATCGCGCAGTCGAGCGCCGAGGCCCTCAACAGCATGGCGTTCCGCGCCGCGCGGTCGGTCGAGATCCTCACGCTGCAGCCGCAGGCGGGCAACATCGCGCTCGATGCCGGCGTCTTGAGCGCCGAGACGTGGCTCAAGTACCAGGAGCACGATCTCTCCGACATCGACCTCGCGACCGCCCTGACCGCGTCGTGGGGGCAGATGATGAAGCCGCTCAGCATCCAGCAGGACTACCTCGCGTACTTCCAGCGCGACCACGACCAAGACGTTCTGAGCCGCATCTTCGAGCCCGGCGACCGCGAGTTCGAGCAGCTGCGCGCGACGGGTCGCTTCGACTTCTTCGTGGATGCCGCGAAGATCCCCGCCGGCCGGGCCGACGCGAAGATCCGCAGCGTGCGGCTCGCCCTCGTCGGCGCCGCACACCCGTCCGGCGCGATCTCGTGCGAGATCCGCCACGGCGGAAGGTACGAGCAGCGTCGTGCCGACGGCACGATCGACGTGCAGCTACTGCAGGCGCGGACGAGCACGCGACGCGCGGTGCTCACGCCGCTGTCGCCGGAGGAGCCCGACTCGGTCGACCTTCCGCTCACCGCCCCGCTCTCGCTCGCCTTCTGGGGTCGCGGCGTCGGCGGCGACTGGAGCGTCTCGGTGGTCGGCGCGCGTGAAAACGCCGGGCTGGATTTGTCGGGCCTCAGCCAGATCCAGGTAGAAATCAGGTATCAGTTCCTGCGCTGATCGGTCTTCTTCCCGGGCGTTTGACGGTTCCGAGAGGACAACCCCGGCACGGTCGCATGTAGTGCTGTGCGTCGTGAGCACGGCGCGCCATGATGGGGCGATGGCCACCCGCTCGTTCGAACTGACGACCATCGTCTCGGCGCCGCCGGCAGGGGTCATCGACTTCCTCGCCGACCTCTCGGCGCACCGCGGGATGCACCCCTATCTGCAATCGGCGCAGGTCGTCGCGCGCGGCACGGCGGCCGACGGCGAATGGGCGGAATGGGCCGTGGTCGAGCGCCCGCGCCTCGGGCCGTTGCGGTACACGATCCGCTTCCCCGCCCGGATGACCCGTGTGTCGCCCGACTCGCTCGAGGGGCGCGTCAGGGCCGCCCCCGGCTGCTACCTGCGCACCACGACGACCGCGCGAGCGACGGATGTCGGAACCGTCGTCGGCGAGGTCACCGAAGTCGAGGCGCCTCTGCCGCTTGTGGCCTATATGGCACGGCACGCGCGCCTCGCCCACGAGCGCACGTTCTCGATGCTGAACGCGGAGCTCGCGCGGCGGTCTTGACGCCCCTGTGGATAACTTTCACGGCGTACCGTAGCAATAGTTACGGTGGTGCCATGAAGTCACCACTCCCCTTTCTCGCCGTCGCCCTGCTGGCGGTGATGATCAGCGGATGCTCAGGCCAGCCCGAGCCCGTCACTGCCACGCCCGCGTTCGTCAGCGAAGAAGAAGCGTTCGCCGCCGCCGAGCAGACCTACCGCAACTACGTCGACGCGCTCAACAAGGTCGATCTGAGCGATCCGCACACCTTCAGGGCTGTTTTTGACTGGACTACGGGTGACGCGAACGCTTCAGCCCGCGAATCGTTCAGCCAGATGTACGCAGACAAGTGGAAGATGTCTGGTCACTCTGTGGTCACGCTCATCGAGCATTCGACGACGCAGGCAACACCGAGCACCGATATCAGTATTGCCGTGTGCTTGGACGTTTCTGCAATTACCGGGGTCGACAAGAACGGCAATTCGGTCGTCAGCCCTGATCGACGACCGGTGCAGTCGATGCAGGTAACGCTCAAGCCTGCGGCCTCGCCTACAGGACTGTTGCTATCGACCATTGATGGCAGAGAAGGGGCGCCGCTATGCGCAGGAAGCTAGTCGCGGTAGTGGCTATGGCCGGTCTTGCAGCACTCATGCTTCCGACGGCGGCACACGCTGCGGAAGGCTGCCAGTCAAACGGATATTTCAACAACTGTGATGTCGTGAACGATGGGTCGAGCGTCGATATCGGTGGTTCGGTCACGCACCCCCGGCAGCGGCAACAACGACTCCCCACGAGATCAGGGCACCGCGCCCGCCCCGGCACAGACCACCCCCGGCGTCGCGCCCGATGACCCCTGCCACCGGATCAACCGCTGCAACATGGACTACGAAGTCGGACTCATCCGCGAAATCACCCTCGCCGACCTCGTCTCCTTCACCCCCACCCCACCCACCCTCACCAACGAACCCGCCGGATACGGCATCACCAAACGACCCACCA
>NZ_VYSA01000004.1 GCF_008710745.1 Microbacterium rhizomatis | reverse complement strand
GAGCACTGTGCGGTCCAGGTGTCGCCAATCACCAACGACCAAGACGACCAAAGCGCTGCCGAACCCGTGTGTTTCGCGACCGAGGCCGAGGTCACGGAGTACCTCGACTCTCTCGGCATTGGCGACGGAGCTGCACGCGGCGCGGCGGCCAGCGTGATCGTCGGAACCGTCTACAAGGACTACAACGCGGGGGGCGCCAGCCTCACGTTCTGGGGCACGAGTGGGTGCGCGGGAGTGACGTTCGGGTTCTCGAGCCTCGCTTCGGGGTGGGATAACAGCATCAGTTCCGTCCGCGGATCGAATGGCTGCTGGGTCACTCTGTACACCGCGACCAGCTACGGCGGAAGTCGCCTGAACTGCACGCCATACTGCGCCTCAATCGGGTCCTGGAACGACAACGTGAAATCACTCGTGTTCCGCCCGACCGGGACGTTCGGATGACGCCTACTCCTCCAACGAGGCCATACCCAAAGACTGGCACGCTGACGGCTTCTCGCTAGGAACAACGGCCGCGGTCCCATCGCGCATGACACACACCTGCAACGGGGGCACCGACCCTGGACGCTGGCTCGGCGCGGTGGGATCGACGGTCGAACCGAGCACCCCTTGCTCCCACATCTCGGCACACAGAGCGATCGCATCATGCACCCGACCAGCACCACCGCCATCCGCGATCGTCGCCGACGAACCGGGGTATGCGCCGTTCGCCCCGCGCGTGGTAGAGCTGAGGCAGTGAACGATGGTCTTGTCTGTGACAGGTCCGGACCCGAGCAGGACCGCAGCGCCGGTGGCCGCGACACCGACAGTGAGCAACCCAACACTCCCCCAGATTGCAAAGCGTTGGCGGAGGCGACGTCGCTGGATAGCAGGTTCATTCTGGATGCGTGCTGTTAGAAGCTCGCGCATTGCCTGCGTCCGCTCGCTCGACATTTCGGGCTCGGCGGGTGTCATGACAACCTCCCCTCGGTCGGGTCACTCGCAGCAATGGGCTCTATGGATATGTCCGCACCCCCCAATTTGGTTCTCAGCTGACGGCGGGCCCGATGCAACCGGGACTTCACAGTCCCCAACGGAACGTCCAGCGCGGCCGCCGCTGCGGCAAGGGGAAGTTCTTCCACCAGACATAGTTCAACCACAGCACGATCACCTGGAGAGAGTGAAGCGATCGCCTGCGTCAGCGCTTCCGTGCGCTTGTGGTTGTCGAGTCGTTCATCGACATCGGCTGCGTGGTCGGTCTGTTCACGTGCCGGCGGTAGCTGGGCGATCATCCGCGCATACCGCCGTTGTGCCCGAGAGAGATTGAAGCTCACGCGAGTCGTCACCGCGAGCAACCAGGGCAGGAGTGACCCATCTACGATGCGGACACGCTTCCGCAGCCGCCACGCTTCAAAGAACACAATGGCCACGGCCTCCTCCGCCTGGCCAACGTCGCCAGTCCGCCGATAAGCCGCACGGAAGACGCGCACGCGGTAGCGATCAAAGAGCACGAGGAACGCACGATCCGTTCCCGACACCGCCTCAAGCCACAGGGCGGCATCCGACTCATCCTCGTACATCGCCCCACCCCCTCCATCAAGCCTATGAATTCCGGTCGTTGTATCCGACCAAAAGGCTTCGGATGACCCTCAACGCTGTGAATGTCCAGCTGCACTCCACCCGCCGCCGCCTAACAATGCGGTGTTGCGCGTGAAATCTACAAATGTCAGCGCCGGGTCGCACGCCGGAACCGTAGGTGAGCACGCCGGCGGTGACCGCGAATGTCGTCGCCGAAAGCCCAGCCGGCACCAGCAGATACGGCACGACAACGAGCATGGAGCGGGCTAGGAAGCTCTCTACGGGGACAAGACTGGCGAGGGTGCAGCTGAAGCTCACGAGAGCCAGGACGGTCCACTGACGGCCGCCGTAGCGCAATACACGCACGCCGGCCCCGTCGTGCCACCACAACCGTAGAGGCTCGGGATTTTCACGGCGTTCTCCTGTCGCTCGGTGGCTCTATTGTCACGCACAGCGACGCCCCCGGCCGGGAGAGAGTGCGGCACGCTGGGCCAGCGTTCGACGACCTCGGCCGCGACTTATCCGCTATGCCCGCGAATCAGTGATGGAGCTCACCCGGAACTGGTGGGCGCCCCGCCTGTGAACCTTCTCGCGCCGTCCGGACATGACCTATTAGGGCTCTGTGTGGGAGTTCAATACGCGCGTCAATCATCGATAAAGGGAGTATCAGATGTCCACATTTCGCAGATCTGCCAGAACGGTCGGGGTCACAATCGCCGCTTTTGCGGTGGTGGTCGGGTTCAGTATCGGTGGGCCGGCCAACGCCGTCGAGATCCAACCCTCGCCAGCACCGGATGCGACAGTTGCCTCGCTCCGTTCGTGAGCGCAGCCATGTCGTCAACGATCGGTTTCCTGGCCTGGGGGCACTACAACAACATCGTTGCGAGCAGGTCGGCCCAGCGGACAGGCGGTTTGAGTCTCGCGCTCGAATACGCGTACAACTGTGCCAACGCCTCCAACACCACCTGGTTTCGGACCATCACGAACGGCGCGCTCGTCAGAGGTGAAACCACCTACACGGCAGCTGCGTACGACGATGTCCAGGACAGCGCCTGCGGTACCTGAGCGAGACCGCTATCCGCTAGTGAGGGGGTGGGGTGGGTCGGCTTCGGTCGGCCCACCCGGCTATCATTTCCACGCAGGTCCGATAGGTGGAATCGTCGGAGTCCATCAGCAAGTCGAGGAGCTGAAGGACCTCATACTGCTGCTCGGCGGTCCCGGCGCTAGGGAACTGGTCTCCGTATCTGACCCAGTACGCATCATCGCGGTACCTCACAAGAACGTTGCCAACGAACACCGCCGCAGCATCTTTCAGGCCAGCGGCCCGGATAGCGTCCCGCTGGCTTCGCGCAAACTCACCAAAGCTAGCGATGCTGGACGCGACTTCTCCTGGCTCCGCTCCGAGAGCAATGCACATGCCCGTGAACGGCTCGTACCCCAAAAGGTGACGGACCGGACCAGCGGCGGGCTCAGCGCCAGACAAGTAGATCGCTCGGCCTCGAGGAATCACAGCAACCGCCGACACGTGGTACCCGGGGCCAGGGAACAGCGCCGTTTCGTTCATGAGATTCTCCACTCCGGGGTCTAGACGGCGGCCCACAGCACGGTGGGCTCACAAAGAGATGTCCGAACCGCCGAAGGAGGTTCATCTCGGGTCACTCTCGCTCGACTGGCGACGTATCAGCCCCGCTCAGGAGGCTCGATCCACCACGTCTGCCGGCAGCTGAGGCGGCGGTTCACCCCCTTGAAGAGCCACCCAAAGAATGCCGTACTGGTCCTGACGGCTGGCTTCAGCAGCTGCGCCGATCGGCTCGGCGAGATGGATCGCGATGTCGCGAGCATAGCCCTCGCTATTGTGCCGTCCGCCGAAGCCGCGTTGAACTCGAACCGGTGGCCAAGAATCCACGCTGGGTCGATGGTGCGGGAGTAAACCACACAGGCTGACGTTGGCCCATCCGACCACGCGCCAAGAATATGGACGTCGTCGGCCCAGTAACGGTCGACGGCAGCAATGATGTGTTCGTTCAGGTCCATCAGACTCCCTAGGAACTGGAGACGTGGGTGGTTTCGACCCACGTCTCCAGCGTCACGCTACGGCGCTTCGATCACGTCGGGCAGAGGCTCGTAAGAAGAACGCGACCTGCTCGTCACCCGCCTCAATCGATCCCTCGAGTGCGACGATCTCTTCCGAAGACAAGATTTCCGCTTGCTCGGTCGATTCCTCCGCTGAGAGTCTCGCGTCAGCGCTCGGGGTCGACGACCGGTAGGGATTGTTGACCCCGGGATTCGTGATCGAATAGGTGACCCAGTTCGGGCAACGTAGCTCGCCGCCCTGGTAGCAGTACATCGTGAGCTGTCCCACCTTTCCCCAACGGGCCATCCGTAGTAGTTGGTGCACGTCTGCGTGTCGTACACGCCCCGGATCTGGATACTGCCGAGCGTCGGGTTGGACGCGGTCGACATCACCTGACTCGTCGGGTTGGACGCGGTCGACATCACCTGACTCGTCGGATTGCCAGCGGGAGGCGGCCCCGCCCAGGCAGGGGCGGGGGACACTACACCGCCCGTCAGTGCGGCCAACAGGACGCAGAAAGACGCCGCCAGGCGGCGAGGCCGATAGTCGCGTCCTCGCCGATTCGGTCCTGCTGTGTGGACCGTCACCGGAAGGACACAGTAGTCCTCCTGCACCCAGCCAGAGAATCTAGTCACTCCGACCGTGCACATGGACGTCGCCGCCAACGGCGACGAAGCCGTGTGCAGCATCCTCGTCGTCGACGGCTACCGCCACGCACCTACCGCAGAACCGCGAGAAGCCGTGGCGACGATCGGTTCATCGGTGTCACCGTGACTTGACAGGGTGACTGAATGGGCTTATTGTTCCCGAACGGGAAGAGTATCTTTCCGTTCGGGAACAGCGCGTGCCGCTCACACTCACAAAGTTGTGGATCGACATCGATCGAACAGATCATCTCCCGCCCAGGACGTCGATTCTGGAGGCCGCCGGGCTGGTTGTCTCCGGGACACGTTCGCACCATGCAGTGCTCGTTACGCAACAAAGGGGTTTCAATGAAGTTCTCCCGTCTCGCGGCCTCGGTCGGTGTCATCGCGGTGCTCACAGCATCGGTCGCCGCCTGTTCGCCGAGCGCACCAGCCGACGTTGATCAACCGTCGGATCATGTCCTCACCCTGTCGATGCCCTCAGCGCCGCCGTCGCTGGCCGTGGGATCGCTCGATCAGGGCGTGTCGTCCTACGTCTGGGCTAGCGTCTACGACTCGCTGCTCACCCGCGACCTCAGCGGGGCAGTTCAGCCGAGCGTCGCGGAAAAGTACACGGTCTCCGACGATGGGCTGACGCTGACATTCAGCATCCGCGAGGGAATGACTTTCAGCACCGGCGAACCTGTGGACGCCGCCGCTGTGGCTGCTTCCCTCACCTTCTCGAGTACCGCGCCCGCGACCTCGGCCGTATTCGCCAACGTCTCCTCCATCGACGCAACGGACGACTCGACTGTCACCCTGACGCTGAGCCGGCAGGACACAGCGTTGCCCTATCAGTTGGCACAGGCCGCGGGTGTCATCGGTGACCCCGCAACGCTCGGCTCGGACTCCGCCGCGCTGGACCCGGTGGGCTCAGGACCGTACGTGCTGGACAACGATGCCACCACCGACGGGTCGACATACACACTGGAGCTGCGACCGGACTACTGGAACGCGGACGCGTACAGCTTCAAGAAGGTCGTCGTCAACGTGATCGCGGATTCCACCGCACAGCAGAATGCCCTTCAGGCAGGTCAGCTCGACTTCATGAGCCTCGCCAACCCCGCGCAGGGTGAAGCATTGACCGCAGCGGGCTTCACCGTTCAGGAGACTTCACCAGTCGCGTGGGGTGCCATCGTCATCGCGGACCGTGCCGGTGAGATCCAGCCGGCACTTGCCGACGTGCGGGTCCGACAGGCGATCAACCTCGCCGTTGACCGTAAGGCGATCGTGGAAAAGCTTCTTGCGGGCGTGGGTGCACCGACGGAGCAAATCTTCGACCCGGGCTCGGGTGCGTACGACCCTGACCTCAACGACACGTACGCGTACGACGTCGCCAAAGCAAAATCGCTGATGGAAGAAGCCGGATACGCCGACGGGTTCACCGTCAGTATGCCCAGCTCCGTCCTGTCGCAGACGATGGAACCCACCCTCACTCAGCAGCTGGGCGAGATCGGCATCACCGTCGAATGGAAGCCGGTACCCTTCGACCAGATCGTAACGGTGTTGGGGTCCAAGACCTACCCGATGTACTGGTTCATCAACGGATATAGCGTGCCGCAGATCGTGACAAACGACACCCTCACCCCCACGGGCTACCTGAACCCGTTCGGGGCAACGGATCCGGAGCTGACTGCTCTGCTCGAGAACGCGGCTAATGCCTCCGCGGAAGACGCTGATACCGCGTACCGCGCCGTCAACCAGTGGAGCGTGGAGAACGCCTGGTTCGCTCCGCTGTACGCGTACGCGCAGCTGGTCGTCACGTCGAAAGCGGTGACGTTCACGCCCCGCACCGTCGCCGGTCTTCTGACCGTCGAGCAGTTCCAGCCCGCCTCCTAACACAACGAGGTGTGGCGTCGGCGCGTGCCGGCGCCACACCCGAGGGTTCACATGATCTCATTCGTCTTGCGGAGGATCGCCACCGGAGTGGTGCTTCTCTTCGCCGTGACAACGCTCACGTTTTTCACCATCCAACTGGCGGACATACCGGTCGCACGCAACATTCTTGGCAGCAGCGCGACACCGGAGCAAGTGGCCGCACTCAACACCCAGCTCGGCCTGGATCGTGGTGCGTTCGAGCAGTACTGGTCGTGGATCACCGCAGCCGTCCGCGGTGATTTCGGCGTTTCTTATTTCACCAAGGAACCCGTGACCGCTGCGCTGGAGAACCGTTTGCCCGTCACCCTGTCGATCGTGCTCCTCGCCTTGATCTTCACCGTGATCTTCAGTCTCCTCCTCGGCGTGACGGCCGCGGCCCGCGCTGGCGGCACCGTTGACCGCGTCCTGCAGGCGGTGTCCACCGTCAGCTACGTGTTCCC
This sequence comes from Microbacterium rhizomatis, assembly GCF_008710745.1. GTDB lineage: Bacteria > Actinomycetota > Actinomycetes > Actinomycetales > Microbacteriaceae > Microbacterium > Microbacterium rhizomatis. The sequence continues at coordinate 247,470 of NZ_VYSA01000004.1, read as the reverse complement.
ACCGATCATTCTGGGCATCCTCCTCGTCCTGGTCTTTTCGATCACCCTGCATCTGGTCCCGGCAACCGGCTATGTGCCGATCGGGACGTCCTTCATCGGCTGGTTCGGCAGTGTCCTGCTCCCCGCGGTCACCCTGATGTTCGCCTCAATCGCCAGCGTGGCCGGGCAGATCCGCGGGTCGATGATCGATGAGCTACGCCGCGACTACGTCCGGACGCTGCGCAGCCGCGGCGTGTCCGAACGCGCGATCCTGCTCAAATACACGCTACGCAATGCCGCCTCCCCCGCACTGACAACCCTGTCGCTCCAGTTCATCGGAATGATCGGCGGGGCGCTGTTCATCGAGCGCATCTTCGCTCTCTCCGGCTTTGGGACATACTCGTTCAACTCCGCCGTCCAGGGAGATCTGCCGGCGATCCTCGGAGTGGTCACCTTCAGTGTCATCCTCGTCGTCATCATGAACCTCCTCGTCGACCTCGTCAACGGCTGGCTGAACCCGAAAGCACGTGTCCAATGAGCGTCCTCATCCCCGACTCCGTTGAGACCGTCCGCCGCCCGAATGTGTTTCGACGGCTCCTGCGCAACCCGATGGCCGTCGGATCGATGATTCTGATCGCCACGGTCATCGTGCTCGGACTTCTTGCCCCCGTCTTGTCCGCGCATAGCCCCAACTTCAGTTCCCTCGACGCGGTCAACGCGCCCGTCGGCACACCCGGCTACCTCCTTGGCGGGGACAGCAGTGGACGCGATATCTTCGCTCGGCTGCTCGCCTCCGTCAACACGGCGATGCTCTCCGCGATCACCGGAGTTGCCGTAGCTCTACTGATCGGAATCCCTTTCGGGCTAATCTCCGGATACGCCAAGCCCCGAACGGACTCGATCTTCTCCTGGGTGTTCAACCTGCTGATGACCTTCCCTGCGCTCGTGCTGCTCATCGTGGCGTTCCCCATCACCGGGGGGTCGTACATCGTCATGATGGGGATCTTCGGATTCCTGTTCAGCCCCGCCATCTTCCGCCTTGTTCGCAACCTGGTTGTGGCCGTCAAACGCGAGCTTTATATTGACGCGGCCCGCGTCTCGGGCCTGTCCACAGCCCGGATCCTGCGCCGACATGTCCTTTCGGCCGTACGAGGCCCCATCGTCATCACCGCATCTTTTCTGGCTGGTGTCGCCATCGCCGTCCAAGCGGGACTCGCGTTCCTCGGGCTTGGCACCAACGACGTGCCCAGCTTCGGCAGTATGACCGCCGACGCCTTCGCGAACCTCTACGTCTATCCCATCCAGTTCCTCTGGCCGACCGTGATGCTCGCCATCCTCAGCGGCGGCTTCGTCCTCATCGGTAACGGCCTTCGAGACGCACTAGAGGACTCTTCCCTGACACCTACCAAAACCCGGCGTCGGGCTGAGCCGGAAACCCGGCGTACCCTTACCACCGCGCTCGACGATGCCGCAGAGAACTCCGAGGGCCCTTCGCCGTTGCTGCGGATCCGGAATCTTCGCGTCTCATACCCCACCACCAGCGGAGAGATGAAGCGCGTCGTGAACGGCATCTCCTTGGATCTCGATGCTGGTGGAATCCTCGGCCTGATCGGCGAGTCAGGATCCGGAAAATCTCAGACGGCGTTCGCGGTCCTCGGCCTGTTGCCTCCGGAAGCGCGCGTGGAGGCGGACGAATTCACCCTCGACGGACACGATCTACTGGGCGGAGACACCGGGCAGCTCAAGCGACTCCGGACAACGCTGGTGGCCTACGTCCCCCAGGAGCCGATGTCCAACCTCGCCCCTTCATTCACCGTCGGCGCTCAACTCGTCGAAGGTATCCGTGCGACAACAGGCAGCTCGAAACGCGAAGCACGGCAGCTAGCACTCGAACTACTCCGGCAGGTCGGGATCGCAGACCCTCCACGTACCTACCGCTCCTACCCGCACGAAATCTCCGGAGGTATGGCGCAACGCGTCCTCATCGCCGGCGCGATCGCCTCGGGACCTCGGCTCCTTATCGCCGACGAACCCACGACCGCGCTCGATGTAACCGTGCAAGCCGAAATCCTCGACCTTCTCCGCACCCTTCAGAAAGACCTCAGCATGAGCGTGCTCCTCGTGACACACAATTTCGGCGTCGTCGCGGACCTCTGCGACCAAGTCGCCGTCATGCGAACCGGTGAAATCGTGGAGACAGGTAGCTATCGACACCTCTACCGGAACGCAGACCACGAATACACCAAGCAACTGCTCGCCGCCATCCTCGATGAGGAGACGTACAGGACTGATCCTGTCCCCTCCCCCGCGCAGCTTGAGGGGAGCGCCGAACGATGACTCCTCTGCTGGCAGTGAAAGACCTCCGTGTGGAGTACCCCGGCAAGGGGTTTCGGCAACCACCCACTGAGGTGCTTCACGGTGTCTCGCTGACGATTGCAGCCGGGGAAACGCTCGGACTTGTGGGGGAGTCCGGCTCGGGTAAGACGACGCTGGGCCGAGCGGTGCTCGGTCTCGTCGACTCGAGCAGCGGAACCATCGATTTCAACGGAGAACCCATTCAGGGACTACCCCCCCGAGAGCGCCGTAAGCTCGCGAAGGACATTCAGGTGGTCTTTCAAGACCCCTACACTTCCTTGAACCCCGCGATGCTGGTATCGGACATTCTCAGTGAACCTCTCCTTGCCCAGGGCCGATCACGCCAGGATGCCGTCGCATCAGTCGACGGTCTTCTGGACCGAGTAGGGCTACCAAAGGACGCGGGAAATCGATACGCACGGGAGTTCAGCGGAGGTCAGCGTCAACGCGTCGCGATCGCCCGAGCCCTCGCAATCGGACCGAAACTCATCGTGTGCGACGAGGCGGTTTCGGCATTGGACCTTGTCACTCAGGCGCGCGTCCTGGACCTCCTGATCGAGATCCAGCGGGAAACCAAGGTCGCCTACCTCTTCATCTCCCATGACCTGACCGTCGTCCGCCATATCAGCCACCGCGTGGCAGTCATGTACCGCGGCGACATCGTCGAGACCGACACCGCACGCACAGTGACAAAATCGCCCTCGAACACCTATACGCAACAGCTCCTCCTCGCCGCTCCCGTCGCCGACCCAGACGAACAGACCAAGCGGCGGCACGCGCGACTGGCGCTTCGCACTCCATAACCCCCGACATGGAACCCATTCCTCGCCGTCGCATCGCGTTGGTCGCGCACGACAATAAGAAGGCAGAGTTGGTGCGGTGGGCCGCATTCAACCGGGGAACTCTTGCCCAGCATGACCTGCTTGCTACCGGCACGACCGGCACATTGCTACAGTACGAACTCGGATTACCCGTGACCCGCCTCCTGAGCGGTCCAGTCGGGGGCGATCAGCAGATCGGCGCCAGAATCGCCGAGGGAACCATCGACCTTCTGGTCTTCTTCTGGGACCCGCTTGAGCCACAGCCGCACGATCCCGACGTCAAGGCGCTGCTAAGAGTTGCGGCGGTGTGGAACACCGCAGTGGCGTGCAACCTGTCCAGCGCGGACCTCATGATCTCCTCGCCGTTGCTTGCCGGCGACTACGCGATCGTGCGACCAGACTTTGGCGACCGGACCATCGACGATTTCACCAACGGCTGACGCGGGCAAGGACAACCCTGGGATGAATCCGACACAGCAATGTCAAGGAATGGGCTGCTGCTAAGCCCGCCTCAACTCGCGGGCGCATCGGCATCACGGCCGGAGTCTCACCGAAATGACCGGTTTGGGTTCAACATAGCGCAGCGAAGAAGCTGCTCATGGCTTTCTCAGCGATTCGGCGCGGAGGTTGCTGCCACAGATCGTCGTTGAAGATCTCGACCTCGATCGGCCCACGATAGCCGGCCGAGTCAGCGGCGGCGATGATACCCAAGTTGTCAATAATCCCGTCGCCGGGAAGCGCGCGGGTGAGGAAGGGCCCATGTTCGTGGTTACGTGACCAGTCCGCGATCTGGACCGCCGCGATCTTGTTGCCGAGCCCGGCCCGACAGATTTGGTCTGCCAGCTCGGGGTCCCACCACACGTTGAAGGTATCGAGGACGACGCCGGCGCGTTCGCCTGGGAATGGTTCGACTATGTCGAGTGCCTGGCGGAGGGTGTTCACAACAGATCGGCTGGCAGCGAACATCGGGTGAAGCGGTTCGAGCGCGAGGCGCACACCGGCTTCCCCGGCCACGTTGGCCAGTTCGGCGAAGGCCTCGGCGACACGGGCGCGTGCCCCGGCGAGATCATGGGAGCCGGGCGGTAGTCCCCCAGCGAGTACGACCAGCACGGCGGCACCGAGCTGGTGAGCGTCATCCACCGCGCGCCGCGAGTCGGCCATCGTGTGCGTATCGTGAGAAAGCACACACCTGCACAGGCTCGACACCTGAAGGCCGTGATCTGCCACAGCGCGGGCCGCCTGCCTTGCAGTCATTCCGTCGTACGTTTCCCGCCACAGCCCCACCTTCCGTGCTCCTGTGGCGGCGATCGCGTCGAGCGCATCCAGCAGGGGTGGATTCCCGAGGGTGACGGTGTTGATTGACAGGCGGGCTTGTGCCACTCGGCGTCCCGGTGCGTTCACAGCGTGCCCTGCTCGAGGAGCCAGGCCGCTTGACGGAGCGCGAGGGCGACGATGGTGAGGGTCGGGTTGGCCGCGGCACTGGTTGTGAACACCGACCCATCCGAGACGAACAGGTTGGGTACCCCGTGCACGCGCCCCCACCTGTCCACGACGCCGTCGTCGGGGTGGCTGCTCATCCGTGCAGTACCCAGGTTGTGGCCCGACGGTGTCGGCGGGGCAACCGAGACGCTCACAGCACCCACAGCGGCATACAGGGCACGGGACTGCGTGAAGGCATCCTCGCGCATCGCAATGTCAGCGGGATGATCGTCGTAGTGCACATTCGGTACCGGCAAGCCGTGCTGATCGACGCGGCCGCCGAGTGTAATGCGGTTGGTCGGCTGGGACATGTCCTCACCGCTGATCCAGATGCCCGCTGTGTGGGAGTATTGCTCCATCATTTCGGCGAATTCGCGCCCCCAGCCGTGCGGTTGCGCGAACCGGGCGAAGGCGATGGGGGCGAGCGCGATCAGTTCGAGGTAGTACCCACCCGCAAATGCGCGATTCGGGTCGTGGCGGGACTCATCCGCGATGATCCCGGCCATGGACTCGCCCCGGTGGAAGTTCACGGGCTGGTCGAATCGGGCGAATACGTTGCCGGATACGTGGCGTGTGTAGTGTCGGCCGACCTGATCGGAGTGATTGCCGAGTCCTGCGGGGGAACGTCGGCTCGTGGACTGGAGAAGCAGGCGCGGGGTTTCGATCGCGTTGCCGGCGACAGCAACGGCCCGGGCGCGCTGGAATCGTGCTGCTCCGGCAGTGTCCAGGTACGCGACCCCGGTGACTCGCCCGTTCTCACCTTGTTCGATGGAGAATGCGTGCGAGTTGGGGCGGAGATCAAGGTTGCCGGTGGCGATCGCTCGCGGAATCTCGCTGACCAGCGGTGACCATTTCGAACCCTGCCGGTCTCCCTGGAAGTTGAATCCGTCCTGGACGGTACCGGGGCGGCCGTCGGAGGGGTCGACGTTGGTGGCATAGGGCCCGGTGGCGTAGTGCCGGTAGCCGACTCCCTCTGCGCCTGCGGCGAAAACTTTGTAGTTGTTGTTCGCGGGTAGTGGCCGGCGGCCGTGACGGTGCGATACCCCGAGTCGGCGCTCCGCTTCGGCGTAGTGTGCCGTCAGGTCCGGGAGGCCGATCGGCCAGTCCGCAATGCTGGTGCCGCTGATCTCACCGTACGTTGACCGCGCCGCGAACTCGTGCGCTTTGAACCGGGGCGTGAGTCCCGTCCAGATGAGCGTCGTCCCACCCACGGCCTTGACCATGTTCGCCGGACTACCCGGAAAGTCGTCCCCGAGCTGCCAGGTGCCCGAGGTTGTGCGCAGATCATCCCATCCCAGGAGGCGTTGCGCCTCGCGTTCATCGTTGACGAAGTCCTCCGTCGCCAGCCAGGGGCCCGCCTCCAGCATCACCACCTTTTTGCCGGCCCGGGTGAGGGTCGAGGCGAGGGTTGCGCCGCCAGGCCCGCTACCGATGACCACGAGGACGTCCTCATCGGTGAGATCGAATCGTGTGCTCACCGGGTTTCACCGTCGTCCGATCTCGTATCTGGTCCGATGTCGGCCATCAGTTCGATGGATTCCTCGATGCGCGGTTCGGGTAACCAAGTCAGGTCGTTGAATCCTCGGTGGAGGTATCCGCCGAGGTGATGCGACGGGCCTTCGTACCCGATCCGCGCCCAGACCGCCGGATGTCCGTAGATGCCGGGGATGACGAGTTGGCGGAAGGTGCGGAACCAGTCCTCGTCGGAGTGGTCCGTCAGCCATGCCAACAGCTGGTCGTTGCACGGGTCGCGTTCGACGGCCCAGCGCAGCGCGCGTTGAATCCTGGCCTCGATCAGCGGGTCGGCGGATACTTCTGCAAGGGCGTCGGCTGCCGCTGTGGCGTAGACATCGCCGGGGACATCATGTGGAAAGCTCAGCCGGGCGACGCGTGTTGCGGTGCGGAGGAGAGCGTCGTCGACCGAGTCGTGATCCATGAGGTGCTGCACCGTCTGCGGATTAGGCCAGCGCGGCCACACCCGCCTCGGCGATGGCTTGGTCTTGCGTGTTGCTGCCCCCGCTGACGCCGATCGCCCCCACGACCACGCCGTCGGAGAGCACCGGCACACCGCCCGCGAGTGGGGTGAGGCGGTCGATGCTCTTCAGGCCATAGCCGAACTCGGGGTCGCCTTGGGCGATGGCGTACCAGGCGCTCGTCGGCGTGTTTGTGCTGGCAGAGCTGAAGGCCTTATCTTGCGCGACCTGCACGCTCGCGAACGGGGCATCGTCCAGACGTTCGAGCAGGATGAGGCGTCCCGCCGCGTCGGTCACCGCGACCGTGACCGGGATGGAAAGGGACTGCGCGTGCCCGGCAGCGGCCCGCACGATGGCGCGTGCCCCGTCGATGGTGAGCTGGCGGGTGGCGCGTACGAGGGCGTTGGGGGTAGTCATTGTGATTCTCCAGACGTGGTTAGGGGATGAGAAGGGGGCGTCCGACGACCCGGCCGGCGCGCATGTCGTTGATGGCATGTTCGAAGTCTGCGAGGGCGTAGCTGGTGTAGGGAGATCGGATCGCGGGTGTACGGGCGCGGACGAGCGCCTCGAGTTCGGTGTGGGTGCCGACGAGGTTGAACTGGATGGTCAATTCGGCGACGACCGCGGTGAGCGTGTCGATAGTGAGGGTTCCTCCTGCGCCCACGATCGACACGGTGCCGCCACGGGCGGCGAGAGCAACCGCGATGTCGGCGCTGTCGGACGAGCCGACGAAATCGAACACCAGACTGTATCCGTCAGGTGCGATCGAGTGTGCGTGCGCCTGGGCGCGCGCGCCCACGCTTGTGACAACATCGTCGGCACCGAGCTCACGGGCCAGAGTTGTTTTTGCGGGGTTGGGTTCCAGCACGACGATCCTGCCAGGGATTGCCGCGCGCAGGAACTGCAGACCGAATAGGCCGACGCCGCCCAGACCGATCACGGCGGCGTCGGTGCCTCTTGGAAGGGTGCCGAGCGCACGCTGGACCGCATGGTAGGCGGTCAGGCCTGCGTCGGTGAGCGGGCACAGCGCGAGCAGGTCGGCGTCCGCATCTACCCGCACTAGGGCACGCTCGTCGACGCGGATGTATTCCGCCCAGCCGCCGGGTGTGGACCCGTCCACCCCCGGGAAGGTTCGCGTGGGACAGTACATGTCGGCGCCGCGACGACACGCGGCACACACACCACAGGTGGAGACCGGGTGAAGGACGACCGCGTCACCGACAGTGACTGCCGTCACCGCGTCTCCGACTTCATGCACCCACCCGGTTGTTTCATGACCGGGTACGTACGGGAACTGGGGCACACCGTACGCTGCGACCAGACCTCCCTGAATGGTTTCGAGATCTGTCTGACAGACACCTGCGGCAGCGACCTGCACGATCACGTCGCTCGGCCGGCGCAGGACCGGCTGTTCGATGTCCCTCAGCGTGGCACGCCCGAACTCCTCGATGACGACAGCCTTCACGCCATCACCCCGAAGGGGGCGAAGGTGCGATCCACGGCGGCGAGCATACGTTCTCGGTCTGCCGCCGCCACCGGGCGCAGCGGGGCGCGAAGATGGGCCGCGTCGATGACGCCGAGGTGCACCAGAGCCTCCTTGAGACGGGACCGGTTGTCGCGGATCGGTTCGCCGTACATCACCGAGGCCAGCGGCGCGATCCGTTCCGCGTCCCATCGAATCGCCTCGGCGATACGGCCGGCGTGTACCAGGTCATGCAGCCGTAGGGTTGCCGCGCCCGCCAAGCCCGCGAAACCCAGGAGGCTGCCGTGAGCGCCGAGGAGGTAGGACTCGAGGATGAAGTTGTCGCATCCGGTGAGAAGTTCCACGTCGGGGAATTGCTGCGTCAGCAGGTCGCGTGTGCGCACGTACGCTCGCGCATCGAACGAGGCGTCCTTGACCGCCGCGATGAGGTCCGGCACCGCGCACAACGGTGCGAGGATGTCCGGCGTGAGGGTGACCCCCCCGACATCGGCCATCAGGCTGAAAGCGATCAGGGGCAGCCCGGCCTCCCGCGTGGCGGAGTAGTACCCGACAAGCGCGTTCGCGCTCACTGTCGTGCCCGCGAACGCGGGCGGGGTAAAAACGAGCAGAGCGTCCGTCCCGGCCGTGGCAAGGTCGTTCGCGAGCCGATTCGCGGCACGGTCATGGGTGGCGATCAGTCCGGACACGAGGTAGACGGTGTCCCCGAATTCCTCACGCACCGCTTCGGCTGTCCGCAGCCGTTCCGGGTTGTCCAAGTGCGCTCCTTCGCCGGTGTCGGCGTTGATCGCAAACGCAGTGATGCCCTGCTCATCTGACAGCCACCGCAGGTATCGGCGGAAGGCGACGAAGTCAGGGTCGCCATCGGCGGCCATCGGAAGGGCGACGGACGCGATCACCTTGTGGGACGCGATCTTCATGTGGTGGGGTCCATTCTCTTCGGTCTTCTCGACTCATCGTGGGGCGCAGCGTGGGTGGGCGGTTCCGGGGTGGGTCGCGGCGCACGACGCCGGAAGGACGCGGGGCGATGCGGCCGGGTTCGATCGTGCTCGTTCAGCCATTCGATGAGGTGCTCGATGGTCGTCACAGGCAGGCTGTCCTGGTCACCGGTGGTCAAGAGTTCCTCCATCCGCATGGTGGAGCCGTCGCTGGAGATCATCTCGCCGATCACTCCCACCGGCGGCAACCCAGCCGCGCGCATCAACTCCACGGCAGCTTCGGTGTGGCCCGCGCGCTCGCGGACACCACCGTCAACGGCGCGGACAGGCAAGATGTGTCCGGGTCGGATGAACGACGCGGGCGTCGAGTCCGCGGCGCCGAGAAGTCTCAGCGTGCGTGCCCGGTCGTGTGCGCTGATTCCGGTGCCGATACCCGACGCCGCGTCAACAGATACCGTGTACGCCGTACGACGAGTGTCCTGGTTGTCGGTGACCATGAGGGGAAGCGCAAGAGCGTCTGCAAGCTCACCAGGCAGCGGCGCACACAGGTACCCGGATGTGTTGCGGACCATCCACGCGATCCATTGCGGGGTCGCAAGAGCTGCGGACATGACGGCGTCGCCTTCGTTTTCCCGGTCGGTGGCGTCGCAGACGAGGACGGGTCGGCCGGCCCGGAGGGCCTCGAGCACCTCGGGGATGGGCGCCAGGCTGGACTGTGTGCTGAAGGTCATGCCAGGGTCCGGAAGGTGCGGTCGAAGAAGAGGAGTGGACGCCGTGTCGTCCCCTCGATCAGGTCGTGGACGCCACCGATCGCGATGGTGTGGTCCCCGCCCTCGTAGGTGGCGACCAGCTCACACTCGATCCATGCGACACACCCCGCAAGACGGGGCACACCTGAGCGGCCGGGTGTCCACTCGACATTCGCGAATCTGTCGGTACCCGACTTGGCGAAGGCGAGGGCCAGTTCCTCCTGGCCCTCCCCCAGCACGTTGACTACGAACCGGCCAGAGTCGACAATCTTCGGCCAGGACGTGGAGGTGCGTGACACATTCACCGAGATCAACGGCGGCGCAAGCGACAGCGACGAGAACGCCTGCAACGTGAACCCCACCGGGCCGTCCCCGGTGACTCCGGTGATCACCGTCAACCCTGTGCCGAACAGGGCCATGGTTTCGCGCATCGCCGCTGCGCCGACAAGTTCACGTGTTGCTTCTTGAACCACGATGTTCCTCCACTCCTAGATCACTAGGTGAATCACCGTCCCATGTGGGAAGGTCGCAACTCAAGGGCGGAATGCCGGAAGATTCGACGCAGCAACCTGTGAAACCCCCACACCCATTGCTGGGGGAAATGTGGCTCCTTTGACCATTGCCCTGACTGCCCGGCCCCGCAAAACTGAACCACAACCGAACGAGAACGCCGATGAACCCGACGGCGGCACCCGCGGCGTGATGCGCCGGCGTTCGAGACACGTACTGGATCCGACCCGCTCAGTGATGACCAGGTTGGACGGAGCAAAAGAGGATGATGAATGGTTGACAACGGCTTCAAGACTGTCGAGACGATGCGCGGTCCCTTCGATCCGGGAGGGCAGCCCGACTTGGAGACCGGGCAGCCCTTGCAGCTCGGGTTTTTCGGCTGGAACGTGCGCGCCGGGATGACCGCGTCGAAGGCGGTGCTCACGGATGAAGCGCGCCTGGCTGACTACTGGGTGTGGGAGCGATCGAGCAAGCTCATCAAGCTGGCCGAAGACATCGGGTTCGACTATCAGGTGCCGTTCGGACGCTGGATCGGCGGGGGCGGCGCGACCAACTTCAACGGGGCGGCATTGGACTTCCTGGCCAGCGCCGCCGCGACCGCACCGATCACGGAAAGGATGGGCGTGATCTCGACCGCGCATATCACCTACGGGTTCCATCCACTGCATATCGCGAAGTTCGGGGCCACCATCGATCACATCTCCAATGGCCGGTGGGGTTTGAACATCGTGTCGGGCTATCAGGCACAGGAACGCGCGGCGTTCGGACGGCTCGACGCCCTTGACCACGACGAAGCGTATGACATGGCCGAAGAATTCGTCGTTCTCATGAAGCACCTCTGGCATGAGAAGGAGCGCTTCAACTTCGAGGGGAAGTACTACCAGTCCTATGGCGCCGTCGTGGCGCCTGGCCCGTCCCGCAACCCGCGGCCCGTGCTGATGAATGCCGGTGGATCACCTAAGGGCATCGACTTCGCGGTGCGCAACGTTGACGTCGTCTTCACTCTTGCCCCGTCGCTGGATGGCTACCGGGAAAAGGTCGCCCAGATCCGTGATCTGTCCACAAAGTACGACCGCAGGGTGAAGATCGCGACCATGTCCTGGGCATCGATCGAGGCCACCGATGAGTTGGCCGAGGAACGTCTGGCGTGGTACGAGGACCAGGTCGACCTCGAGGCCGTGTACGGCTACTACCAGGCCCTCGCCGGAATCGACACGTTCGGTGCGGGAGACTCCTCCCCCAAATCAGACGACTACGCCGAATACAAAGGACTGACCAAAGAGTTCGTCAAGACCTTCAGCCTCGGCATGACTTCCCCTCGGCTCTACGGCTCCCCCGAGACCGTCGCGGAGAAGATTCGAGCGCTCCATGATGTGGGCATCGAAAGTTTGTTTATCAACTTCGCGGACCCGCAAAAGGGCCTGCACCAGATGCAGGATGACGTGCTACCGATCCTTCGAAAAATGGGTCTCCGCAAGTAGCCCGCCGATCAGCACAGACTGGTTCGCGATGTCGCAGCCCCTGAAACTTCGTGGCTTGTTTCCTGCGCCCACCGTCCCGTTCGAGCGCACCGGGGCAATCGATCACAACGAATTCGGGGCCTACCTGGCATCGATGAGCCGGATAGAGGGCGTCAGCGGTGTGGCCGTGAACGGGCATGCCGGCGAACTGATCTCGCTAACACCCGCCGAGCGACTGAATGTGGTGCGCACCGCCAGATCCGTGTTCTCGACTGAGCAGTATGTGATTGCCGGCGTCGATCCGGTCTCCGGTGAGGCAGGCATCGATGTTCTTCTTGAGACCAGGGCGGCAGGGGCCGACGCAGTGCTGGTGTTGCCGCCATTTGACAGCATGGCGCGGCGCACGCTGAGCAGGAGCCCGGTAGCGCCGGTGAGGTTCTTCGAGAAACTCGCCGAGGCCGATGTCCCGATCGTGGTGTTCCAATATCCGCACGCAACCGGGTGCGATTACACGACCGAGACACTGGCCGAGATCGCCCGAATCGACCAAGTCGTCGCGGTGAAGAATGCGGTCTGGCATGCGGAGTACTACCTTGAACAGCTCACCGCGGTCCGCGGGCAGGCCGCCGTCCTGGCTGCCTGCGATGCCCCCGAGCTCTTATCAATGATGATGCTGGGTGCCGACGGTCTGCTGCTCGGTGCCAGTGCGGTCGGCACCGAGCATTGGGCGATGTATGTGACCCATCTCCGCGACGGCAACTACAGTGCCGCCCGTGACGTCTTCGCCACAACGCTGCTGCCGATTCTTGACGCGACGTTCGGCTCCACTCGCCCCCGGTCAGCGACATTCGCCGCGCTCACGAAGTACGCCCTGCAGGTTCTGGGAGTCTTCTCGAGTGCGCGGGTACGGGCGCCGGAGATCCAGCCGGATGAGAAAGACAAGGGAATCGTCCGCACAGCGATGGCCGCGGCCGGTCTGATCTGAGAGTCGTGCCTGTACGGCGGTACGATGCCCGGGTGGTGTCCGAGTCCAAACTGAACTACACCCCCGATGTTGAAGCGATGACCACGCTCATCGTCGAGAAGGTGTGGAACGAATACCCTGGATACTCCTCTGAGTACTTTCAGCAGGCGGATCTGATCCCCTCAACTCGGGCAAATCTGAACCTGGCGTTGCGCGTGCTGCGGGACGGGAAGCTCCCCACCTACGAGGACCTTTCCCACGCCCGCAGTGTCGGTTCGATCCGGGCGCGTCAGCTGGTGCCGCTGGAATCAGTAATCCAAGCCTTCCGCCTCACCGAACGGGTGCTCATGTTAGACCTGTTCGCGGACACTCGCGAGTTGGTCGATTTCCGAGCCGGGACCGTCGCTGATCTTTTGACCTCCACGTTTGATGCGCTCACCCAACAAATCATCAACTCCTATCGCGAAACCTTCACCGCCGCCGAAGAAGCCCTCCGGGCCGCGGAGAACCAACTGGTGTCCACCGTCGCGAGCGGTCTGACGCTAGACGACGCCGAGATGGAGGACTGGCGACGGCTGCTCTCCGTGGACGTGGAGACCCCCGTGGTCTCGATCGCGATCATGTGGCCACCGGGCGTCGACCAGCTCGAAACGCAGCGCGCACTGCGACGACTCAAGACCCGGCTTGAACTGACAAACCACGCACGAGTGCTCACCGGTAACGTGGCGGACGCGACCCTTGTGCTCGTCGTCGCGACGGAGGGAACAGATCAGGGGGATGCCGCCCTGCGGGCGGCGATCGAGGCGGCCAGGATTCCGGACGGGTGTGCGGTGGGAGTTGGGCAACCAGCGCAAAACCTTCGCACCGCCAGTACCGGCTGCCAACAATCCATGGATGCCGCAAAGATTGCCGGGGTTCGACCCGCAGGGCGCGTTGCGTTCTACCACGAGGTGCTCATCGACCAGCTCCTGCGCGCACGGCCGCACCTGAGCAGCCTCCTCGCGGCATCCCGGCTCAACGGTTTGGACAGCAACCCGCAGCTTCGAGAGACCCTCCTGTCCCTCATCGACAACAACCTCTCCCAGGCCAAGGTCGCGAGGCAGCTGTATGTGCACATCAATACTGTTGCGAACCGGGTGCGGCGAATACACGAGCTTACGGGCTTCGACCCACTGAACCTCACAGACCTGATCGAAATGGCGGTGGCTCTCCGCTGGGAGAATCTTCAAGACTGACCCGCCCATAATCGCCTCAAAACCGCTGCCCATAGCGCCCAGGACGACGATCACTGGGCGCATTACCGCACGGCTAACCTGCCTCGCCGATCGTGGGCGACTGTGACGATCGCACAGTTGTGCCGGGTCATTTGGTAGGCCCTTGATCCATTACGGCGGCCGCAGGAAAGTCCCATGCTGAGACAGCCCCGGGAGCGCGGCCCGCAACCGCACGCCGTGCTCTCCTGGGGACGAACCTCACACATCAGCTCGTATCTGGCGGCGCGGCCACATGTCGCGCCGCACGGGTCCGGGCCGGACGGAAGGAACTGCCGTGCCACACTCATTCGCCAGCACTGTCGTCGAGGCGCCACCGAACGTCGTCTGGGACTACGTGAAGGACTTCAACGGAACACCGGACTACCTCGCGCTCGTCGCAGGAAGCCTCATCACCGATGAGCAGCCAGTCGACCTCCTGGGTTGTGAACGGGTGATCACTCTTACCGATGGACGCGTCGTCAAAGAGACTCTCGTCGCACGGGACGACATCGCTCACACCTTGACCTACCACTTGACGGAAGGGCCTTTTCCGTTCTCCAACTACTACTCGACGATGCGCGTCACCCTGATCTCCGACACCGGGGGCAGTTTTGTCGACTGGAGCAGCACCTACGACAGTGACGCCGCAGACGCCGCGGCGAATGACCACCTGCTCGCCGACCAGATCTACGGTGCGGGCCTGCAGCGGATCAAAGAGCGCTTCTCCTCGACGCGCACCCTCAACTGAACCCTCCCTACTCTCACGCTGGTCAAAGGAGACCGAACATGTCCACCACCGAACAGGCGAATAACCCGTTGCCCACACTGGTCGTCCGTGACACGGACGACCCGGACGTTGTCGCCGATGCTGCCCGCGATGACTATGCCGAGCATGTCGTTCCCCGAACATGGCGCATCGGACGGGCAGGGATGGCCTTCGCCTGGTCTTCGCTGCTCACCGCGATGTTCACCGTCGTGCTCGCAGCGACCGCGGCCTCGATCGTCGGGACCGCCGATGCCATCATCGGGATCGCGCTGGCCAGCGCCACGTACGGGCTGATCAACTACTTCATGCAGAAGACCGCCACCACGTCGGGCCTCACCGTGGGTCTCTTCTCTCGTAGCCTTTTCGGATACTCCGGTGCGGCGCTCGTCACGATCGTGTACGCGCTGACTGCGATCTGGTTCGCGGTGTTCGAGGGGTCCGTCGTCGCGGTGGCGCTACAGACCTACTTCGGTGGCCCCATTGAGCTGTGGTACGTCGTGGTCGTCGCCCTGTCCGTCCCTCTGGTTCTGGGCGGTGTCCGGGTTTGGCTGGAACGTGTGAACAAATGGCTGCTCCCCATCTTCGTGGCAGGCATGGTCGGAGCGGTGGTCTGGGCGACACTGGCGTACGGGTACAACCCGGACTGGGCAGACCAGCCCCCGGCCACCACCGCAGTGCTCGCCGGACCGGGGTGGTTGTATGTCTTCGTCATCTACATGGGCATCTACGCGACCATGATGTACACGTTCGACTTCGCCCGACTCGCCCGACCGAAAGATATCACCTTCAACGGGTGGATCACGTTCGGACCGGTCTTCTACTTCTTCTCCTACTTCATCAACGGGCTTATCGGCATCTACCTCGTCGCGGTGATCCCACAAGACGGAGTTTCAGAGATCGGTGTGGTGGTGAGCATCGTCAAACTCATGGGCGTGTTCGGGGTGATCTTCATCTTCGCCACCCAGACCAAGATCAACACCGCCAACCTCTACCTCGCGTCCTCCTACCTCGAGAGCTTCTTCGCGCAGGTCTTCAAAGTCAGACTCCCCCGCTGGCTGTGGGCCGTCGTGGTCGGAGTCGTCATGCTCGGCGTCATGTTCCTGGACGTCTTCTCCTTCATCCTGCAATGGCTCTCTTACCAAGGGGTCATCATTGTCGCCTGGGTCGCCATCGCGCTTGTCCAGATGGCATACCGATCGCGCAAGAACGCCAGCAAGAGAGGCCGGCTCATCGAATTCCGGCCTGGTCGAGTCCCCGCGGTCAATCCCGGCGGTCTCGGAGCGTGGATCATCTCCTCCATCGTGGGAATAGCACTGCTCACCACAAACTCACCCTTTGGATCCACATGGGCACTGCCCATCGCGTTCGTCCTCGCCGGAGGCATCTACGCTCTCGCGTTGCTGTTCGCGCGCCCGACCTGGTTCACGCTGACGCGGCCTTACGATCCGCGAGACGAGGTGGACGACATCTGGGAGATCCGAGTTCAGTGCCACAACTGCAAGAAGTCGTACATAGCAGTAGAGATGGACCGTGACCCCTCAAGCAATCACCAGGCAATCTGCTCGGGGTGCGCCAACGGTCACAGCTTCCGCGCCGCGTCGAGGCACGAAGCCGACACGGCAATGCTGTCGGCTTCGTCGGAACCTGACCCCCTGCACCAGGCCAAGTAGCAACACGCGCGGCACTGGCGAGGTTTCCCCTTTCGGAAGCCTTTGCCGGTGCCGTTCGCGCTGTATGGCACGCTCTGTTCTGGCTATCCAAGCCGATCACTCGGCATGAGCGAAAACCGCGAACGTCCTCCGTGTCCGTCCGAATCGGACTCGCGTTGCACGCCGGTTCAGGTAATGTCCCGCGCCAGCCGCTCACCCGCGGCCCGCAGCCAACTCGCGGCGTCGCTCATCGCCCGTTCTGCCGAACCGGCAAGGTCGGTGAGCGACACGGATGAGGCGAAGGCGGAGACATCGGCATCCGGGGTGATGCGCCCCGCGACCAGCGCGACACGAGCCCGCCCGCCAGCAAGAGACGCGACATACGCCGGAACCTTGCCCGCAGCGGACTGCCCGTCATACGAACCCTCACCGGTAACGACGACGGCTGCTCGTGCCGCCGCCGTTGGCAGCCCGATCAGCTCACCGACAGTGCTCGCGCCCGGCCGAAGAGTGGCACCCCACGCGAGGAGACCGAAACCCGTGCCGCCCGCGGCGCCCGCTCCCGGAGCCGACGGGTCAGCGGTGAGGAGACCGGCGAGGTGGGCCAGTCCCGCATTGAGTTGCGAGATCTGGACCGCATCGGCACCCTTCTGGGGTCCGAAGACGGCAGCCGACCCGCGCGCTCCGAGGAGTGGATTGGTCACGTCGGTCAGCGCAGCAACACCCCCAGGCGGGAGCGGCACCAGATCGGTCAGGTCGACTGCGGTGATCGCGGGCAGCCCCACCCCACCGAGCGGAACCTCCGCATCAGCGGCGTCGAGAAAACGAGCACCAAGGGCGCGGAGCATGCCCGTGCCCCCGTCAGTGGACGCCGACGAGCCCAGGCCGACGATGACACGCGACACGCCCGCCGTGAGCGCGGCTGCGATGGCCTGGCCGAGGCCGAAGGTGTGCGCCTCGAGTGGATACAGTTCACTGAGGAGCTCGATACCGGACATAGACCCGAGCTCGATGATCGCCGTTCCGGCAGGCGCGTCGGCAGTGGCAGGAAGTCGCAGCCACGCCGAATCCACCGGTGCCCCGTCGGGTCCTGTGACACGGATAGGGATGCGCTCTGCGCCGAGGACCGCTGCTGCGAACGCGGCCAGCGTCCCTTCGCCACCGTCGGCCATCGGCAACCGCACGACCTCGTCATCAGGACGCTCGCGCAACCACCCGTCGGCCAGGGCACTGGCGGCATCTGCGGCGCGAATCGTGCCTTTGAACGAGTCGGGAGCGAAGACAACGATCACGACCACACGCTACCGGACGCATCGACGGGCCGCGCTGACAAGTCGCGACTAAAAGCCTCCGGGTACGCACACCGTGTCCGCTGACACCGGAGGGGTCTGCAGATAGGGGGACGCGCACGATCGTAGAACTGACGCTCGGCCGATTCCTAGTTGGGCCACGGAATGAATCCTTCCGCGTTCACGCTCCAATCCTCTGGGAACAGAGGCGTAGCGTCCTTGCCCGCGGTTGCCAGCAACGAGATTGCAGCGAGCAGTGCTCCGTTCGAGGGCAGGTAGATAGGGAGTAGGGAACCGAGTTGCGGGTTGTGGCCCACGGCGGTGAAGCGGTTCTTGACGGCCTCGCGGGTGAGCAGATCAATGGCGAGTTCTGCGTCGCCGAGCCGGCCGGCCGTCATCGCCATGACTGGGTAGTCCCATCCGAACGCGGAACCCCAGTCCCAGTCGTCCATGATGTCCTGCAGAGTGGCCGACATGATGCCTGGATCGATAAGCGGTGTGGGAGGCATCACCCCTAAAGCGGCGAGGAGCGATGGGTGATCGTCTCGGCGAAGATAGGGAGGTGTCGCGATCGCCTGGTAGTGACCGTCACGTACGCACGGCATAGCGAGTCGGCTCTGCACGTCGGTCCAATCTTCACGCCTGGCAGCGCCCCATCGCTCACGCCAGCGTTGTGCGATCTCCAATCCCCACCACCAGTACGCGAGCTCGAAGGTCGGGTCCTCGGTGGTGCGGGAGTCGTAGAACTCCTGGGCGGGCATCACCGGCGGGCCGAGGTGAAAGGATCCGTCTCGCTCTTCCACAAACGCGCCCATAAAGGTGGCGGTCTCTTCGACAAGCTCGGTGAATTGATCGAGTAGCTGCGCACGGTGGGTGGCGGATGCGGCACCCCAAGCCAGTTCCAGCATGTACAGAATGTGCGGCTGCTGCCAGATCAGCAGTGAACCGATCTCGCTAGGGCTCTCCCGGCCGTCGGGTCCGACCTGCTTCGGCCACCGCGCCCCCGGATACCCTTGCCGTCGTGCGGTCTGGCGGGCCACGTCCAGGATCGACAGGTACCACGGGAAGCTTCGTTCCAACAGTTCGGGCCGCCCCCACCCGGCGAAATGCGCGGCGTGCCAGAAATGCATCTCGAGGTGGAACTTGCCGTGCCAGGAGTTGGTCACCAGTCCCGTTTCCTGTGGCGGAAGCGCACCCGACGAATTCACCCGCGTGAGGTACTGAGACAGCACCACACGTCGCTCCAGCTCGAAAGCACGGTCATCGTCGGGTGCGCTCAACGCGATGGCCGCACCTAATTCCCAGAACTCCCGCCAACCGGACAGGGAGCTCGCTTCGACCTCTTCGAACAGGCTCGGCCGGCCGATGCCGGACGAATCCGGGGCGAACTGGACGGTCAGTTCAATAGCGTCAGCAGACGTCGTGAGTTCGAACCGGTGCGGGGACACCTCGCGGATGTCACCTGAATCAAATCGGGCATCAACGACGTACCGGGTGTTATCCAGCTCACGCGTGATTGCCGCGCGCCCCGCTTCCGAAGTGCGGAGTATCGAGGTGTGTCGACTGTCGGCGGCCCAGTCCCCGGTCTGCAGGAAACCGTCGCTGCCGTACGGGAAGCTGAACCCGATCGCCAGCCGTCCGTCGGCCAACAGTGGCGAGGTGATCCGGAACGCGACAGTGTCGCTGTCCGTTGCCGCCACAGTCTCCACGGTCACCGACTGGCCGGCGAAGGTGATCGTGCTGTTCGCGACACCGGACCACAGGTCAAGCGTCTGCATGGCGGAGGTGACCTGTTCCGGGTCCTCGATGGGATCCGCGCCGACGGCGTCGCGCAGCACGAGCCCGATACGGCCAAGATCAAGGCGGTGCGGGTTGGCGTGGAGCCACGCGCCGGCTTCGTACCCCTCGGCGACCTTGCCTTCGGGGGTGAACGCGTACCGGTCCGGGTAGGAGACGGTGCCGCGCGCGGTCTGATAGTCGGTCATCGCGTCCTCGAGCGCGAACCCGTCCGGGTTTGGCATTTCATGCCATCCCCAGTTCGACATCGTGGCGGTGTCGATCGTGGCGGGGGCTGAGAACGCGGCGGTGATGTCCCCACCCGCTGCCGCTTGGGCGCTGTTCCATGCGGCGGACTGATCGTGGAGGTTGGGGAAGGACTGCATCCCGGTGAAGTCGAACGAGTAGGCGAACGTTCCGTTCCCCACCGTCCGAACGTTTTCGGGGTTCACCTCGGTGAGCACGACCTTGTGGCGGCCCACCAGCTCCTCACGGTCGATGGGGATGTGGGTCATCTGTCTTCCATTCTCTCGTCGACAACGCGGCGGCGCGTTGCCCGGACTGATCGTGCCGTCGGATGGTCGGGCGGGTTCAGGGGCCTTCTGCGGTGATGGGGCCGGGGGCGACCCCGTTCGTGTTGAACGCGTCGACGGCGAACCAGTAGCGATGGCCACTGTTGAGGGTGTGCAGGTTCACGTCTGTTTGGTCGTACACCAGCCAGGAATGGTAGAGCTTGTCGGGCTCGATGCCGTACCGGATGTTGTAGCCGGTGGCGGCCGGGCGGGCCGGCCATTCCAGACGCACAGTGGTGGGACCGTCCCGGTGAATGGTGGGCGTGACAGGGTCAGGGGGCGTGCCGAATCCGCGACCGAACACCCGGACGCCACTCAAGGCCAGAGGCGCCCCGAAGGGCATCGGTGTCTCCGCGGTCACTCGCACATACCGGGCCGTCCGCGGCTCATCCAGGACGATGAGTTGGTGCGCGGAATCCTTGGGCACCCCATCGCTGATCGTCGACCACCGGTGCGCGTCTTGCGACACGTCAACGCGTAGTTGAACCGGATGGCTGCCGGGGTCGATTGCCCGGTGCCCGGCCATCGTCAATTCGCCGTCCGTGCGTTCCGGTGCCAGGTCGCTCAGCTCGTGGTCGGCCATGTTGATGTGGACGGCGCTGACGGCGTACTCGGCGCCCAGGTCGAGCGTGAGCCACTGACCGGGTTCGGCAGACCCGGCGACCCACCAGCTGCGGATATCCTCGTTCGCCGCTAGTGCAGGCTCATGATGGGGTTGCGATGACGACGCCGATGCGTCGGCCCGGTAGGACAGCAGCATCCATTCTGGCGACTCGTTCAGTTGGGTTTCGGCGGGCCCCTGCGGGATGCGCATCGGGTAGTCGGCGAAGTTCTGGTTGCAGAACAGCACCCCATCCGCGTCGAACCCGGCAGGAAAGAGCCCGACGCGTCGTTCGAAATTGTGGTTCACGGAGATCCGCATCGTGGACGCGTGCCACCAGTTCCCGTACTCGTCCTGGAATGTGCTGCCGTGCCCGGCCCCGTTGATGAACCCGGCCGGTTTCGATGAGTACGGGCTGTGCGGGGAGTACGTGAACGGGCCCAGTGCCGTCGGTGCAGTGTAGATCCCGTCCGCGTACAGGTGCGACTCGGTTTGCGGGGCCGCGTACTGCAAGTGGTAGGTGCCGTCGTGATAGGTCATCCACGCGCCCTCGATGAACGGGCGTCCGCCGATGAGCTCGAAGATGGCGCGTTCTTCCTCCGTCTGGGGTTCCGGCGCGTCGCCGGGCACTTCCCAGCCGTGGGCGTCGATGTCGGCGCCCAGGACGGCGATCCGTTCACCGATCGGTTCGAACGTGGTCCGGTGCACACGGGTGGCGTAGATCGGTTCGACGGGCGAGCACCCCCAGTACAGGTACGCCTGGCCGTCCTGATCTTGGAACAGGCTCGGATCGAAGAAGGCGAAGCTGCCCGCGGACACTTCCACGAACCCGTGCTGGAGAGGGTCCTCGCTCCGGAAGAACGGGCAGGTGCCGGACATTCGCGACGCGGTGACGATCAGCGCGTCGTCCACAACGCGAGCATCCGGCGCGTAGTCGAAAGCGGGAAGCACATCTGTGTGGTGGTAGTCCCAGTGCACAAAGTCTTCCGAGTGGAAAAACCCGCGGGTCATCGAGACGAAGGCGAAGTACCGGTCTCGGAATCGCACGATCGACGGGTCGGCACCTTCCCGGTGAACGGAACTCGTCCCATCCGGCAGTCGAATGTGCTGAAACCGGTAGGGCAGGTCCACCGGGTTGCACACGAAGCTCCCGGGCACGTCAGCCATGAGACTCGCTTGACACGACGCCGGTCGTGGACGGGGCCACCATGTCGTAGTCCAGCCCGAACCCGAACCGGAAAGTCGGGTCGGCCGTGTCGAAAGGAGTGTCCGGCTGGCTCTCACGGACGGCCGTCATGGAGGACGGGATGTCGAAGGGAAGACGTCCGGCCGGCGCGACCTCTCCGAACAGGGTGTTGATCAGGACGCTGTCTGCTGACCCGAAGTTCGCGATCAGGGTCGAGGTGATGTCCGTGACAGGCGCGAGGATTGCCGGCCGGTCGAGGTAGATGTCCACGATGAGCGGCGCGGCGGCCGCCAGTTCGCGCCAATGCTCCAGCTGGTCTGCGGGGAAATCCAGGGACCCTGCGTGGAAGAAGGTCTCGAGCGTGCCCGGTTCACCACGACTTTCCCACGGCGCGCTGGTGCGGACGATCACGACGTCGGCGTCTTCGGGAGCACCAACAACGTTCGCCCACACTGCCAGGACGTCGGGATCGACCCCCTCCGCATACACGCGCAGTCCGGGGTCCAGCGGAAGATGGGCAGCCCCGGCAGTGTTCTTCAACAACACCTGCGCCGCACCCTGCGCCTGGCGTCCCTCGTCCTGCGCGGTCTCGGCCCCCACGGTGATGGTGGCGGCTTCGACATCGACGAACGGGTCGTCGAACAGCCCGAGCCGGAACTTTTCCCGCAGCAGCCGACGTGCGGAGGTGTCGATTCGCGATCCCGTGATGCGGCCGGAGCGGACCAATCCGATCAGCACGTCGGTGCTGGATTCACCGCCGAACTGGTCGACGCCCGCGTCGAGGGCCTTGATCACCCGTTCTTCCACAGACAGGTGCTCGACGCCCCATGGCCGCTCGCTGAGAATCCCCCAGTCGGTGCACACAATGCCATCAAACCCGAGCTGCTCGCGAAGCAGGCCGGTGATCACTTCCCTGTTGAAGCCGAAAGCAACTTCTTCGAAGGGGGTGCCGACGGGGATGCCGTAGTAGGGCATGATCTGCGAGACTCCGGCATCGATGACCGCCCGGAACGGCTCCAGGTGAAGATCGAAGTTGCCTCCCGGGTAGACCTGTTCCCTGCCGTACGAGAAGTGCGGGTCTTCACCGTCTTTCTGTGCACCACCCCCGGGGAAGTGTTTGGCCATCACCGACACCGAGTCCTGGCCCACGTCAGAGCCTCCCTGCAGGCCCAGAACATAGGCGACTCCGAGTCGGGATGCGGTGGCAGCGTCTTCACCGAACGTGGCGGACATCCGCGCCCATCGAGGATCGGTCGCCAGATCGATCTGCGGATGCAGCGCCGCGCGGATCCCTACAGCGAGGTACTCCTGTCGGATGACGTCGGCCCACCTGCGAACCAGGTCCTCACTTCCGATTGCCGCCATTCCGAGCGGCTCTGGCCACTGTGAGAACGGACCTGCCATGAGCGCGGCACCGGGGTTGTTACTGAACGCGTGTCGGGGGTCGCTGGAGATGGTCGCGGGGATGCCCAGAGGGTGCTCCATCAGGGTGGCCTGGATGGCGTTGTTCCACTCGGCGAGCTGCCGGGCGCTTGTGGCCCAGAGGATGTTGAAGTGGTTGATACGTCGTGACAGGAGCTGCCGGTTGGTCAGCGGCACGAAGTCGGCCGACTCATCCATGTCCCCCACGTGAGCGAGGGGCTGATACATCAGCCCCACCTTGTCATCGATGGTCAGTCGTTGAAGGAGATCCTCGACCCGCTGCGTGACGGATAGCGACGGGTCCTGGTAGGGGTAGCGCGGTGCGGATTCAGGCATGGTCCAGGTTCTTGTTGAGGTGATCGGTTCGGGGGGACGCGGTTGGCTACCGCACGCCCTTGATGGGGAGGATCGCGATCGCGGCAAGGAGAGCGGTGACGAATGCGACCGGCCAGACGTAGCCGTAGAACCCTGACGAGAATGCGACGACCGCACCGGCAAGGAGCGGTCCGAGTGCGGAGCCGAAGTTCTGGCCGATCGCGGCCATGCCCAGGTCCCGGCCGGCGGACGTCGGGTCGGGCAGCATGTAGCGACGGAGCTTGCCGCCCGGAACATACTTCTCTGAAGCACCCGGCGACGCGGTCGCGGTCGTCGAAACCTCAGTCGTCATCGAACTGTCTCTCTGTCAGGCGACATCGGAGTGCACAAGTAAGTGCACTCCTCATCTACATCGATCTGCATCGCGGTCGCATGTTCCCGAACGGGAAGAGCATGTTTCCTGTCGGGAACGTTAGACTGTCCCGCGCGCCTCGTCAAGTCGCGAACGGGAAGGGCCAACGATGGAACCTCTGAGCTCGACGGCCAAGCCTGCACCTCGCCAACAAGGCAGGCATGCAGGTTTGGATCGCCGGCGGATCGCTGAAGCAGCCCGCACGTTGGAGCCGCAGTCGCTCAGCATCCAGGCGGTTGCCGATCTCCTCGGCGTGGACCGCAAGGCGGTCAACTATCACGTCACCAACCTCAGCGGCCTTCTCGAGCTGGTCGCGGTGGACGCGTTCTCGATGAACTTCGCTGACATCGATCTGTCGTCGATTTCCGATTGGAAGCTTGCCTGCCGCGCGTACGCGTTCGCGTTGCACGACAGCCTCGTGACAACCGGAGCTTTGGTCAGCTATTTCCGGTTCCAGGACCCGGGCGACCTAACCATGCTCGGCCCGGCTGACATCGTCATGCAACGACTCTACGAGGCGGGTTTCACCGACGAGCAGGTAGGCAACGCGATCATTTTGATCGTCAATGTCGCGATGTCGGCAGCTCGGGACGATGTCATGATCCTTGGCGCGGACGGCACCCACCCTCAGGTGCCGCTCATTCTCGGCGCTCTGCGGGACGCGTACCCGCGCCAGTTCCCGGGGCTTCAGCGCGCGATGGCGGCTACCCCAGTCAGGACACCGTACGGGCCCGCCCAGCTGGACGCGAGCATCGATATCGTCACCCGCGGCCTGGAATCGATCCTGCTCAGTGCGTCCGCGCGACAAAGGTAGACGCACACGGCGGGACATCCCCCTCGTCCACCGGGTCGGCGCCGTCGCTGTATTCCACATTTGCCTGGGACAGTCGACGCTCCCGCCCGCGCCGTCCGAAGAAGATCACCGCAGCAATCGCACCGAGTACGGCCGCGCACACCCACCAGAGGCCTTCCGCACCGAGTAGCGACAGCCCCACTCCCCCCAGCAGCGGCCCGACCGCGAACCCTGCCGTGAACACCAACCCGAACAGTCCCTGGTAGAGCCCGCGGTACTGCGCCGGCGCCATGTTCGCCACGACAGCGGCCGCGACGGGGAACGTGCCCAGCTCGCCGACCGTCCAGAAGATCACGGCAATCGCGTACTGTTCCCAGGTACTCGCGAGGGCCTGGACGATATACCCGGCTGCGGTGAGCAGCACTCCAATGGTGATGATCGCCGTCGAGCCCACGCGTTCGAATACGCGAATGAGAGGGATCTGGAGTGCACACAGGATCGCACCGTTGATGGTGAGGAGCACGGAATACTGGTGGACCGTGAAACCGTCGTTCGTCATCGCGATTGGCAGGGTGGACATGCCCTGCGCGTAGACCGCCATATAGGCGATCATCACCCCGACGAAGGTCACGAACACAGGGTCACGGCTGACGACCCTGTATCCCCCGCGCATTGTCGAGGATTGCGCGTCGGCCACTGCGCGACCTGCGTGGCGGGGTATCAACACCAGTGCCAGAAGAATGGTGGTGAGCACGAGCACCCCCGTCTGCGCGACGAACACCAGCCAGAACGCGACGGCGGCCAGAGCGGCTGCGATCACCGGGCCGATAGCGAATCCGGCGTTCATCGCCCACGCATTCAGGGAGAACGCTCTTTCGCGCAGCGCCGGGGGGACCATGTCGACGATCAGTGCGTTGAGGGCTGGGCCGGCCATGTGCCCTGCCGTGCCGTAGGCGAACAGGGCCGCTGCGAGCCCTGCAGGCGTGTTTTGGAGAGGAATGAGCAGGATCAAGGCGGCCGCACCGAGCTCACCAGCGATGATGACGGGAGTTCGTCCGAACCGGTCTGAGAGGGAGCCCGCTACGAGGCTGGCGATGATCCCGCCAGCCCCGTACGCGGCAAGCACGATCCCGACCGTTGCTGGGTCGAGTTCGAGGTTGTCTGTCAGATAGATCGAGAGGAATGGGACGACGAAACGTCCCACCCACAGCGCGAGGACCCCCACCCAGATCGCCCAGAACATCCCCGGCAGCCCCCACAAGACGCGTGGTGAGGACAGAGGTTGTTGAAGTGCCATGTGAATTCCAGTGGAGATCGGGGTGGTTCGGGGCGGAGCAGGGAACGCTTTAGACCAGCGCTCCTTCCAGCTGCCGAACGACGTCCTGGGCGGTCACCACGGACCCGGGCTGAAGACTCGTGATCATCCGGAGCGCGTCGTCGTGCGCCTGGTCCGAGGAACCGAGCA
Source organism: Microbacterium rhizomatis (assembly GCF_008710745.1). Classification (GTDB taxonomy): domain Bacteria; phylum Actinomycetota; class Actinomycetes; order Actinomycetales; family Microbacteriaceae; genus Microbacterium; species Microbacterium rhizomatis. The sequence goes on along the minus strand of NZ_VYSA01000004.1, from coordinate 221,263 downwards.
GCACGTCGGAGGCGACAGCGAGGCGGAAGTCACGTGCGTGCGCGTCGACCGCGGTGTAGAGCACGCAGATGTCGGTGAACCCACCGATCAGGATCAGGCTGTCCACGTCGTAAGAGCGGAGGATGATGTCCAGGTCGGTGCCGAAGAAGGCAGAGTATCGGCGCTTCTTGACGTGGAATTCACCCCCGATCGGTCCGAGACCGGTGGCGATTTCCGTTCCTGGCCATCCCTCGATGCAGTGCGCACCTTCGGAGCCGTCGAGTTCGCGGCCGATGTCCTGCAAGTGGGGTTTGTGCACTTCCTGGATCCAGACGACGGGGACGCCGCTGCGACGGGCGGCATCCACCATCGCCTGCGCCTTCGGGAGGGTGACCCCGCCGTACTCGGTGTCCTGAGGAAGATCTCCGCCCTGGAAGTCGACAACTACGAGGGCTGTCTTGTCGGTGATGTTGAGCATGAGGGTGCGCTTTCGTTTGATGTGAGGTGTTAGGACTGCGGTGCGGGGAGAGTGTCGAGCCAGTCATGGACGGCGTCGGTACTGATCAGCGCGTCACGCTGGAGGTATTTGATCGCGCGAAGTGCCGCGTCGTTTAGCTCGGCGTCGGATCCGATCACTAGGTCGGAGATGACGCGGATCCGGTAGTCGTGCTGGTGGGCATCAACGGCGGTGTAGTGGATTGCGGCGTCGGTGCGGTCGCCGATCAGGATGATCGTCTCGGCATGGTAGCCGCGGAGCACGATGTCCAGCTCAGTGCCGAAGAACGCCGAGTGACGACGTTTGATGATCGTGTATTCGTCGTCGGTCGGCGCCAGCCCGGGGAAGATTTCCGTGCCTACTGCTCCTTCGACGGCGTAGGGCTCTTCGTTGTTGTCAAGTTCACGCCCGAAGTCCACCAGGGTGGAGTTATGCACCTCGTGGACGAACACGACCGGCGCGGACTTCGCGCGGAACGCAGACACGAGCTCGGCGGCTCGTTCGTTGCGGTCGTCACGAATAGCCAAGCCGGCCGCATCGATGGTGCGGGGGCCGTCGCTGTGCAGATCGATGACGACGAGGACGACGTTTCCGACGGGTTTCAGCTCCGGTGACGGATCCCATTCGGTGACCTGAACGGGCCAGACGAGTTCAGTGGACATAACAAGCTCAGTGGACACAGGTGTATTGCTCCTTCGAGGGACGGTGGGTGCGACGTTCAGGACAGACGCACCCGCGGATCGACGATCGCAAGGACGATGTCGACAAGGGTGTTGATGAGGACGTAGAACGCTCCGAGCACGAGACTGATGGCGGCCACCGCGTTGAGATCGGCAGCGCTGATAGCGGAGGTCAAGTACTGGCCGAGACCGTTCCACGAGAAGATCTGCTCCACGACCACCAAGCTGGACAACATCATTCCGATCTGCACGCCCAGAAGCGTCAGAGCGGGGCTGGAGGCGTTACGTAGCGCGTGACGGCGGACGATGGTGAGTTCGGAATCTCCGAGCGAGCGGGCCGTTTGTGCATAACCGCTTTTCATGGAGCCCGAAACGCCGTCCGCCAGCACCCGTGCAATGGCCACGCCGGGTCCGACAGCGGCGGCCAGCGCGGGCAGGAGCACGTGCTGGAAGGCATCCCATGCGTATGCGGGGCTTCCGGCGAGGATCCCATCGAGGACGTACAGTCCGGTCATCCCGTCGCTGGGGCCAAAGGAGGTGCGCCCGGACGCGGGCAGCCAACCGAGCTGAGCGAACAGAAGTAGCACGCCGGCGGTAGCGAGCAGGAATGCTGGTGCACTGGCAGCGCTGAAGAGCACGAATCTGATGCCGGCAGCGACCCGTCCGCGGAGGGAGTAGGCGCCCGCGAACACCACAGCGAGGATCAACGCGAACAGGATGGCCCACAGCGCCAGCTCCGCGGTAGCGGGAATCCGTCGAGCAAGCTCTTCCGCTACCGGACGTCGGGTACTGAGGCTGAGCCCTAGGTCACCCTGCACAAGACTCTGCAAGTACTGACCGAACTGAATGAAAAGTGGCTGATCGAGACCAAGCCGTTCGCGTGCGGCCGCGATGGCCTCCGATGAAGCGTTGGCACCAAGGTACCCGCGAACGGGATCGGCGCCGCCCGCGCGGCTGACGGTGAAGATCAGCAGCAAGAGTACGAACAGGACCACGACCGCGGAAACTGTACGATCGATCGCGAAGCGGATCATGGTTAGAAGCCTTTCGCGCGAAGGACCGTGCGCAGTCCGTCGCCGACATAGTTGAATACCAGCGCGACCAGGGCGATCGCGATCCCGGGGATCACCGCGATCCACCATGCGGAAAGGATGTATTGCATCCCCGCGGACGCCATCAGACCGAGCTCCGGGGCGGGCGCAGGCGTTCCCAGCCCGATGAACGACAGGCTCGCCAGAGTGAGTACGACTGCGCCCACATCGAGGCTTGCCGTGACCAGGACGGTGGGGACCACCGACGGCAGCACATGTTTGACGAGCAGGCGAACGCCGCGGGTGCCGCCCATGCGAGCCGCTTCGACGTAGGGGCTGTTGATGACCCGGCGTACCTCTCCGCGTGTCAGCCGCGCGTACATCGGCCACCACACAACAGCGATGCCGATCATCGCACTGGTCAGGCTGGACCCGAGGCTCGCAGCGATCGCCATCGCCACGATTGTCGCGGGGAAGGCCAGGAACAGGTCAGTGACGCGCATCAGGGCGCTGTCCAACCATCCGCCGATGAAGGCTGCGACGGTACCCAGGATCATCCCGGCAACGGCACTGATCACTGTCACAGTAACAGCAGCGAACAGGCTGATCCGCAGCCCGAACACGACGCGTGTGCCAATGTCGAAGCCGAGGTTGTCCGTTCCCAACAGGTGACCGCTTGATCCCGGCGGCAGGAACGGCGCACCGCTGGGGACGATGGGGCTGTACCAGGCAATCATCGGCCCTATCACGGCCACCACGATCAGACCCACGAGGGTGAACAACGCGATCGACTCACCAATGGTGAAGTGTCGCCGCGGGCGTGGCGGGGGCGGTGCGAGGACGGCCTCCTCGGTCGGGGTTAGCTCACGCAAGAACAGCATCCAACAGCCGCCTTCCATGCTCACTCTCGACGGCGCGGATCTCCTCTGCCGGCACCGATTCGATGATGCGACCGCCGCTGATGATGTCGACCCGGTCCGCGATGATCCGTGCGGCGGCAAGGTCGTGAGTCACGAACAGGATGGACATTCCCAGTTCGTGACGCAGCAGGTTGAGAAGGTTCAACACCGTGCATGCCACGGATACGTCCAGGGCGCTCGTGGGCTCATCGCACAGCAGGACGGTCGGTGGAACCACGATCGCGCGTGCAATCGCGACGCGCTGTCTTTGGCCGCCGGACAGTTGCGAGGCGCGTGCACCGAGGATAGAAGGGTCAAGGGCGACACGCTCCAAGGCCAGCCGGACTGATGCGGCGTGAGCAGAGTGATGCAGGCTGCGGGTCTCTGGCGCGTTCGCGAGTCGCTCCATCAGCAGCTGCGACACGGTCAGCCACGGTGTGAGCGACACGCCGGCGTCCTGAAAGACCACTTGAACACCGGATCCCACGGCTCCGGCAATGCTCACCTCACCAGTGTCCGGACGCTCAAGTCCAGCGGCGATGCGCAGGATCGTGGACTTGCCGGACCCGGACTCGCCTACCAGCGCAACGCTTTGACGGTGCGGCACGACCAGTTCGACGTCGTCGAGGACCTGCTTTCTTACGCCGAACAGGCTTCCGCTACGGAACGACTTCGAGACGCCCCGCATCGTGAGGGCAGGAGTCGCAGCAACGGAACTTGGCTGATCGAAATCGGTCCACTTGAGGTCCCCCCGCTCCCACCGCTCAGTCACAGAGTCGGATTCCAGCCCGCGTTCTCGCAACGCCTCCCCCATGGACGCGATGACCGAAGACTCCGGCAATCCCAGCGGAGTCGCGCGCTCAACATCTAAGGTCAGTCGGGAGGCGACGAGGCGCTGCGTGTACGCCTCAGATGGAGCGTCGAAGATCTGGCCGCTGGTGCCACGCTCGATGATGCGACCGTTGCGCATCACCGCGATGTCGTCGCACATTGCTCGTGCCACACCCAGGTCGTGGGTGATGAAGAGCACACCGCAGCCGAGCGAGTCACGCTCACGAGCGAGGAGCTTGAGGATCTGAGCTTGCACGCCGACGTCGAGCGCCGTGGTGGGTTCGTCCGCGATCAGCAACGCGGGTCGGCGCGCCAACGCAAGCGCGATCATCACCCGTTGCCGCATCCCGCCCGACAGCTGATGCGGGTAGGACTTCAACACGGTCCGCGGGCTGCGGATCTCCACTTCTTCCAGCCACCGCAAGCTCTCCTCACCGCTGCGCGTGATCCGCGCCATCATGCGACCGATCGTCATGGTCGGGTCTAGCGACGTCATCGGATCCTGGAACACCGTGGTGACTTTGTTACCGCGGATACCTTCCCAAGCGGAGTTCTCCGTCGGTGAGAGAACGCGGCCCGCAATTGTGAGGTGGCCGGTCGCGCGCGCTGTGGACTCTCGCGCCAGCAGCCCCTGCAGAGCTTGACCGATTGTGCTCTTGCCGGACCCCGACTCACCAACCAGGCCCAAGCACTGTCCGGGCTCGACGATCAGGCTCACCTGGTCGACAGCAGTGACGGTCCTCAGCGGCGTTTCGTAGTGGATCGACAAGTTGTCGAGGGTCGCAACGGACATGTCTACCTCCTGCAGTGTGGCGAACCTGGAAATGTGTCAGGCCTCAGACGTGGCTCTGACGACCAGGTGAGGGTCGATCAGGCGGGCGGCTGGAGGAGAGCGATGTCGAGGACGCCTGTGATCACCGGGCTATAAGCCCGATCGACGCCGTCGATTCCGTTCTGGAAGACGGCGAGCCCGAGGCTGGTCGCTACCGAGCGCCAGTAGCCGGACTCGCTGACCAACTGTGCGACCTGGCCGTAGAGCGCGTCGTCACCGGTGACTGTTGCCTGATCGATCAGGTCCGCCACGCCGGGTACGTCGGCACCGAACAGGTCCAGGCCTCCCGCGGGGGTGTAGAACACGAATCCCCACGCGTCAGGGGACGCCGTGTCAGGGAACCCGGAGTAGAACGTGATGTCCGGGGCCGATGAACCCTCGGTGAGTACGGAGTAGTAGCTTCCCGTGTCGTATCCGACGCTTTCTGCGGCGATGCCTGCACCGTTGAGGACAGCGGCAAGGTTGTCGCTGAGCGCTTGAGCGGCCGGCCCCGCCTGGGCGTAGGCGATCGTGATGGTGGAGTCTGCCAGCTGTCCCTCCGCGAGCGGAGCGAGCGCGGTCGCGTCGTAGGGGATGGCCTGGGTGTTCAAATCGGCAGGAAGCAGCGTTACGGGGAACACGCCTTCGGTCGGGGTGGCGGTGTCGGCAAGTGCGCTCTTGGCGAGGTCGTCGAAATCGATCGCCGATACGAAGGAGCGGCGCACAGCGTCGTCCGCGAGGTCTGGACTCTGCGGGTTGACGAACATGGTTGGCGTTTCCATGCTCGGGAATGCGTAAGCGCTCAGCTTGTCGCTGCTCTCCAGCTGCGCAAACGTCGCCGCGTCTGCGTACCCGATCAGACCGTCTACGCCGCCGCTTTCCAGTTCGAGTTGGATGGTGGCGGAGTTGGAGAACACGTCGAAGCGGACCATGTCATACCCGGGAGCGTTTCCCCAGTAGTCGCTGTATGCGTGGAGCTGGTAGGACGTTCCCGGCTCGAAGTCGCCGTACGTGTACGGGCCGGTGCCGGCATCGTGGGAGTCAAACCAGTCTTCACCGCTATCGGTAACAGGGTGGTCTTCGAGGGCTGTCGGGCTGATGATCTTCGGGCCGAAGGGGGAGGCCAGAAGGTCCAGGAAGGAGCTGTTGGGCTGCTCGAGGGTGATCGTGACCTCGTGGTCGTTGGTTGCCTCGACGGACGAGATACCGCTTGTCATATAGGACGGACCCTCGCCAATGGCGTTGCGGCGGTCGAAGGAACTTTGGACGGCATCGGCGGTGAACGGCGTCCCGTCGTGGAATGTCACGCCCTCGCGGAGTCGGAATGTATAGACCGTGTTGTCCTCACTTGCGGTCCACGCCGTTGCGAGGACCCCGGTCAGCTCAGGTTCCTCTTGTCCGGGGACGTACCCGAGGAGTCCCTCATACGCGCTGTTGACGAGATTGAGTTCGGAACCGTCGTAAGCGGTGTCTGGGTCGGGGGTGGCGATGTCTCCGAGGAGGGCGAGCCGGAGTTCGCCACCCTCTGATGCGCCCGGCACTCCCCCGGAGGCGCTGCAGCCGGTAAGGGCGGCGATGAGCAGGACGGATACTCCGCCACCGATCAGGGTGATGCTCTTGCTGGCGAACATTAGAGGCCTCCTGTATGGGAACAAAACTCAGCCTATCGATCGATAGGTCTGGGCGATTTCGCCTGTGTTACAGGGGGATTGCGTCTTGCCGAGTGTCTGTCGCTTGCGCGCGCTGCCAGTTCGTCCAGCCGCCGTAACTGCTGATGTCGAGGGAGTTCTCGAGCGCTTCAGGCTCGACGAGGAAGCCCGTTATCAGCTCACCGTCATCCGTGCGGATCTTGCCCAGTGCCATCGGTCGGGGCAGGGAATCCAGAAAGCGACCCAGTCCATCCGCGGGCATGCTCCACAACTCCCCCTCGATGGGATATCCGGGTTCGCCGGCACCAACATGGACGAGACCTGGCTTTGGCGGATCAGTGTCCAACGCGTAAAGCCGGTAGGTCGATGAAGTTCGCACCGAGCCTCGAAAACTGGCCCCGAGCTGGGTGATTTGGTAGTTGAGGGGTCCGCCAGACATGTGCGCCCCGAACAGGGCGACATCGACGTGTTCTGCTCCGATTAGTCCGGCCACCTCGGCGAGCTGGTCGTCGGAAAAGGCCGGGCCGGTGAACATGACTCCAAACGGCAACCCGTCCACGGTCCCTGCCGGCACGGCGAGGGAAGCCATGTCCATGAGGTTGGCGTAGTTCGTGAACCGACCCATTCGACTGTTCGCGGCGATGGGGTCCGCCCTGACTTGCTCGATGGTGGGGTGCCACGTCGTGGTCGGTGTGAGGATGGCGTCTGCGTCGGCGTCGGCGAGGAGTTCAGTTGCGCGCAGGCGCAGTCGGTCCAGGCGTTCCATGTCGTCGAACAGCGCTGAGGCGGTCGGATTCGCCCCGTCGAGGATGATGCGTGCTACGGATTTGTCCAGGTCGGTGCCGATGAGCGCCTGGTTTTCGGCGATATGCGCACCCACTGCGGAGTAGCGCTCGGCGACGAAAGCGCCTCCGTAGAGCAACGACGCCGCGGCCAGCAACGGTTCGATGCTGCGTTCGACGACCTCGACGCCCTGTACCTGCAGATCCGAGATCACGGACTGGAATGCGTCACCCCATCCCGGCGCGATGTCGGCGTACTCGTCCACGGTAGGAATGAGGACCCGGCGGATGGGTCGTGTGCTGGCTGGTGCTACCCGCAGACCGGCTAACGGATCGTTCCCGTCCGGTCCCGCCATCACGTCGACGGCATGCCGCCCTAGGCGCGGTTCGCGGGCGAACACTGTCACGCAGTCCAGCGTGCGGCAGGCGGGCACAACCCCTGTAGCCGGCACTCGCCCCCGGGTGGGCTTGAAACCCCAGATGCCGTTGAGCGCCGCCGGGACTCGCCCGCTTCCTGCCGTATCGGTACCCAGTGCAAGGTCTACGAGTCCGAGCGCGACAGCGACAGCGGACCCTGAGCTGGATCCTCCCGAAATCCGCGACGGATCGACCGAGTTGCGAACGGCCCCGTACGGGCTGCGCACACCGACAAGCCCAGTTGCGAACTGGTCCAGGTTGGTCTTGCCGATGACGATGGCCCCGGCAGTGCGCAAACGGCTGACGGCGGTGGCGTCTGCAGCAGGCAAGTACGCGTAGCTGGGTGCGCCGGCGGTTGTCTGCAGACCGGCCACGTCGATGTTGTCCTTGACAGCGACGATCACCCCTGCCAGCGGGAGGCGCTCTCCCTCGTTGACAAGGTCATCGATGCGGTCGGCTTCCCGCAGGACGTCCTCCTCTTCGCGCAGGCTGATCCAGACCTCGGGCCGATCGGCTGCTCGAATGCTGCGGTAGGCCGCGGTGACTTTTTCCCGCGCGCTCACGCTGTCACCGCCTCAAGGTCAGGGGAGGTCACAATCATTCGCAGCGGAGTGGGGTTGAAGTCATTGCAGGGGTTATTCATCTGCGGGCAGTTGGAGACAACGACCAGCACATCTCGCTCCGCTCGCAGTGCGACCCGTTTACCGGGGCCGCTCATGCCATCAACGATCCCCAATGAGCCGTCAGCCTCGACGGGCACATTCATGAACCAGTTGATGTTTGACACCAGGTCGCGTGCACCCAGTCCCCAGCGGGCGCCTTCGGCGAGGAAGTTCTCGCGGCACGCATGTTCATGGACGGTGTGATGGCCGTATCGCAGAGAGTTGGATTCCTTGGAGCACGCACCCCCGATGGTGTCCTGACGATCGACCTCGTTCCCGACCAGTGTCATCAGCGGCCCGCCCGTGTTGGACAGCAGCACGGCGCCTGTTCGGAGGTACGCGTTACGTTGCGCAGCGAGTGTGTGCTGGACGCTGTAACGGACTGTAATGTCTTCGGCGGCGTACACGAGAAAGTCCGCGGACTGGTTGCCGCCGACATCGACGATGGTGAGCGTGTCACCCTGGCGGACGATCGCGGACCAACTCCCCCGCGGCGCAACGACGTCGTCCCGGACCACACGTTCAGGCGTATCGACAAGCGGCGAGCCCCAGGAGAACCATTCCGCGGTAGCGGTGCCTGCAAAGTTCATGCGATCCCCCTTGAAGAGATGTAGTCCTGAGTATTCGAGTAGGCCCGTTCACGTTCAGGGGTCGCCCCCCAGCGAGCGTCATCCGGAGTCGTGGCACCGTCTTTCCACGCGTGGAGGCGCAGTTCGGAGACGGTGTATGCGTCCCGCAAATCCAGGGCATGCGGCGCATTGGCGACCAGCACGATCAAGGGCATCTCCGCCAGGATCTCCACCACGGTTCCCGGACCTGCCGATCCGATGAACAAAAGCTCCCCGTCATCGGCGACGCGCACGCCCTGGAAGAACGCGATACTCGGCGGGAGGTCACGGGGTGTAAGTCCCTGCTTGGAGGCGGCCAGACCGAACAAGGCCTCGCCACTAGGGTTAGCCGACTCCGCAGCCGCCGCCCCGAACCGGACCGTGGCCTGCGCACTGGACATAGGCCCTGCGAATGCGTCGTGACGCGCGGAGGTATCCGAGACGATCGTGGCCAGAACTCTGCCGTCGCCGGAAAGCAACGGATGATCCACCGTCGGATACGCCTGCCAGGGGATCTTCTGCGTATCAGCGACGTTGAGGCGTTCCCAAGGCGCATCGGCATTGAAAAGCAGCACGTGTGCGCACGCGTCGCCGCTGACGTCTTCGAAACGGATGCGTGTCCCGCGCGCGACGACTTGGTGAGTGTATCCCCCGCCCTGCACCGTCTCCGCCCACACGACACTCGATGCAGGAACATCGGCGGGCAGGAAGGGACTGGTGGCTGCCGGCACGTACGGCATCGCGCTGGCGACACGATTCCCTTGCGAGCGCGCGTCTGACTGGGCCGCGAGGACGGTGTGGGTGGTGTGGTTCGTGCGCGGATCGCTCACGTTGAGTCTCCATCTGGTCTATCAACTGATAGGCCAGGTTTACAGGCTCAACGTTTCATGCGTGTTTCTGGCTGTGTCAGCAGACGTGCCACGGCAGCCATCGTCTGTTGCGCGACCTCGTCCACGTCGACCTCCTCGTAGGCGCGACGGAACACCACTCCCTCGATCATGCTGAAGATGACCCCCACGAGGCCGTCTCCGGACAGGTCGCCCCACCCCGGGGAGGATCCGATGATGAAGCTGCGATAGAACCACTGAAGCTCACTGAATCGGTCAATCGGACCATCCATTTCGACGACGGTCCCTTGCGCGACGAGCGCGAACGCGCTGCTGCTGCGGTCACTCTCCCAAAGGAGTCGCACATCGAAATCGACCAAGGCCATCAGCCGGTCAAACGGTTGCAGCTTCTCATCTGCGGCGAGTTCCTCAGCCTTGCGTAGCGAGGGCTCGACGGTCGCCAGTGCGACGGCGTGCAGAATGTCAGCCTTTGTCGCGAAATGATGGTAGAGCGAAGGCTGCCGGATCCCTGCCGCGAGAGCGATGTCCCGGGTTGAGGTCGCCGCGTACCCCTGCGAGAGGAAGAGTCTGCTCGCGGCGCGCAGGATGCGCTCCCTCCCGCCACCGCCACTGCTGAGATCGGCGGCCACCGAAGTCTGAGTCTGCCGGGAGGCGCGCGCATGGCGACGAGTGGACGGATCCGAGTTGGAGGGGGACACCACTTTTCCTTCGATCAACGTACCTAGAGCGCGAGAAGCCGGCCCGGCGTTGCGGGCGACGGTCTAACCGACTGTATCTGCACATTTCTTTCCCCGATCTGAGGACGAGGCGGATCCACGACCTCGACGTGCTGTGCTGTGCACGTCGCTGGCACCCGCTGGCGTTGCAGTCGACCCGTCCGCGCCCGGTATTTGCGTAAGAGCCCGGCGTGCCAAGCATTCAGGAATGGGCGGATCGCCAACAACATCGTCGACCAGCGCAACCGGGCGAGCCACTCAGCACTCCGAGCGCACGCGCCCAGGCGCGAACGGCGGCGATGAAGACCTGAGGGCGACATGCCGCCGCCCCTGACATACAGTCGATGCAGTTTTCTTCGACCACACGACCCTGCCGCAATTCTGCGTGACCGCTGCGGTCATGTTCGCCCTTTGCGAGCTGCGGTGCGCGCCCCGCCCTCGTCACCGATCGCCTGCCGTGGGGAGGGGCGGTCCAACAGCCGCACTGGTTCGTCGACGAGCATTGTCTTTAGACGTGCCCTCGAGATCCCTCGCCGCGCCAGCTCGGGGACGATCCTGCCGAGCAGGTGACCGTAGCCGTAGCCCCCATGCCGGCGAAGTTGTGTCTTCGTCCACGTTGACTGGCCCAGCACGATTCGCGCCTCGGGATGCTCTGTCGCGAAGGGAGCCAAGAACGCGAGCCGTTCACGATCCGACGGGTTGTCCACCCTTCCGGCATGGATCGCCTCTGTGCCGAACGACATCTCGAGCACCGCGCCGGCGGCCGACAGATCGCTCCAGACCGCTCGCCCCATGAACTCGTCAGCGTTCGTGAAGACCACGCGGTCCGCGGGCAGTCCTTCGGCAGCCATGATCCGGAGGACCTCGATCCCACGCGGCTGCCCGGGCTCTAGCCGTACAGTGACCGCTGCGCCCGTGGAGACAGCCGCCCGGGCCGCTGCCCGCAGCATGCGGATCTCTCCCTCCGGGAGCTCAGCGGTCGTTCCCATGATCCCGAGGATTCCTGCGCGGTAGTCGGTATCGGGCACCCGCACTGTCAACGCCGCCTCGAGGTGCCGCTCGAGCTCGTGCTCGCCCATCGCTGCCACCCACGCCGGCAACGTGCGCGGAATGTACGCACCGTACGAACACACGACGCTCATGCCCGATCGTCGTGCGATGTCGGGCAGCACGGAGTGCGACGGTCCAAGGCCCCAGGACGTGCTCTCGACCATGGCGTGCTGTCCTGCAGCGACCGCAGCCATGAGCTCGTCGGCGATGAGGTCGGGGGTGTCCATTCGGAGGTTGTCGGCGAGAGCGAGCATGTTCCAGCGGAGGTACCCGTAGTGTTCGGGATCGACCGAGAGCCCTATGGGGGCTGGCTCCACACCCTCGCGACGCAGCGCGGACGAATCACTCGCGAGATGGTCGTGCATGCTCGTCGGACCCCAGGACCCAGCCTCGATCGGGCCCAGCACCGTCTCGATCATGCTTCCCCTTGCGGATCCATACTGACGTCTTTAGGATCCAATCATGCCCTACGTGTTGCGCCCTCTTGACATCAATTCCGCCGAATTCGAGGAGAAGTTGCTCGCGGCCCCGAGTGCTCAGCCTCTCTCTGGCGACATCCTCATTCGCTCTCGGGTGGAGTTCACCAATGATGCGAGAACGATCATCTCCGGCGTGTGGGAGAGCGATCCGGGTGAATCGCGTTGGGAGTTCCTCACGCGCGGGGAGATCATATATGTCGTCTCCGGTCGGATGACTGTGCGCCGGGACGGAGAGGACGCACTCGAACTCACGGCGGGCAGCGCCGCGTTCTTCCCGATCGGATGGGTCGGGACGTGGAGTGTGACCGAGACCGTGCGGAAGTTCTACGTCGTCTACAAGTGACGGCCGGGAGCCGTGCCCGCGGCCCGCGCCGGATTGGACGCGCGAATGACCTCGGAACGCGAGATATCACTCGGACCGTTCCGTTCTGGCTGATTTTCGTCGCCTCCACGTTGGGCGGTATCACCAACTCGGCGAGCACAGCCCTGATCCCCACATACGTGGAGAATGTTCTTGGTGGCGGCTCCGCGCTCGCTGGCGGCATCATCGCGGTGGCGGCCGTGTCGTCCATGCTGGCGATGCCGATGGCCGGTCTGCTCGCCGACCGGCGAGGGTATCGGCTCGTCGCGCTCGTGGGGAGCGCGATCGCGAGCGGTGGGCTCATCTTTATCGGTGTGGTGCCGGCTGTGTGGGCTGCTATCGGGGGCCGCCTGTTCTTCGGGCTGGGTAGCGCGGCAGCGATGACTCTTCTCATGGCCTGGCTCTTGATGATCACGCCGATTGGTCAGCGCGGCAAGGTGTTGAGCATCTTCGGATTGAGCGTATGGATCGGGCTGGCGCTCGGGCCGCAGATCGGCGCGTCCGTTCAGCAGATCTGGACGGTATCGGCTGTTTTCCTGGTTTGCGCGGGCTTGGAGGCGGCAACCACGGTTGTGATCCTGTTTCTGCCGCGTCCGAGGGCAGCATCGTCTGCAGCGGACCCTGTTACTGCTTCGACGGGGTTTCGCCAGGTTCTCCTGCCCGCGGTCCGCGCCGTGTCGGTGCCCGGAGTCGCCGCGGCCGCGGCGTGGTGCGGTGAGGGCCTCCTGGTGGGTTTCCTCATCATCCACCTGGCCGCGGTGGGAGTGCCTGCGGCGGGGCTGTTGGGCGCGGCATCAGTCTTCGGTGTCTTCGCCGCGAGCGTGATCGTCGCCCGCTTGCTGCTGGCGACGCTTCCCGATCGCATCGGCCCGCTCCGTGCGACGGCTGCGTCTCTCGTGACTCTCACGGCGGGGCTCGTCATCATCGCGATCGCCCCAGGCTTCTGGGTTGCCGCGGCCGGTGCTGTTCTCATCGGGGTCGGCTTCTCGCCGCTGTACCCGTCGCTCACGATGCTCGCTACCCGCGGCTTGCGGTCGAGTAAGCGCGCATTGGGGATCGGGCTCTTCTCGAGCTTCACCAGCGTCGGCTACGGGGGCGGTGCGCTTGTGGGGGGCGTGGTGATCGGTGCGACCTCGTCGATGTGGGCCTTCCTCCTTGTCGCGGGGTTTCAGGTCATCGCGCTGGCCGTGGTCACGATCTTCACCGACGACCCCCGCCCTCGGCGCCACGCTATCGGCGCGGAGTATCGCGATCCGGCGGCCTGACATGGGGTTTCGTGCACGCAGTGCGGCCCGCAGGTGGGAGAGGGGCTGCCCGTGCCATGCCGCCCCTCTCCCAGGCCATGCCACGGCATGGCGAGGCGATTCGCCGAGGAACTGTCAGGCGCTGAGGGAAGCGTCGTCAAGCGCCGATACTGATTTCGTGCGCACAGCGCGGGTCCCGACGGCCCACTCACCGGCGAGCTCGACGTAGTCGGCCGGCGCTCCTGGAAGCAGGGTGCCTGCAGTCGCCTTCACGATGCGCGCCGCATCTGACGTGAAGAACCGGATTGCCCTGTCGCGTCCGATGCTCTGCTCAAGCGCGGGCAGAATCTCGAGGGGGTCAAACTCGCACCCTGGCCCGTCGCTGCCTCCCCCGCACAGCACCCCTGCCGCCATCCATCGAGATGCGTCGACGATGTCCGCGCCGGGACCCAGACGCGCGGTCACCTCGGGACGCACGACGTCGTACAGGGCGGGCTGCAGCGCTGCGCCGATTCCGAGATCGGCAGCCTTCCTCATGACAGCTTCGTCTTGCTCCAAATAGGCGTGAATGAGGTGCACTCGGCCGGTCTCCCACCGTGCACCGCCCGACACCTTACCCAGGACCTCGACGGCTAGGCGCACTGCCTCCGGCCCCACCGCATGGATTCCAAGTCCCCCGCCCTCCGCCCACGCCCACTGTGCGTAGCTCTCCAGCACGTCTGTTGGGGTCGCCTGGATACCCGCCGACGTTGTCCCGGGCCAGGGCTCTTTGCGAAGCGCGGTGCCCAAAGCCCCAGCGCCATCGAGGAAGATCTTCACTGGGCCTCGTCGCAGTACTTCGGGGTCGCATTCGTCGATGCCCGTCGCCACAACAGCTGCCTCCAGAGCATATGGGTCAACGTTGGCGGTCCCCAACGGGAACACCGTTGTGCGGACGGACATGAGGCCTGCGTGATAGGCGCTGACGAAGAATGAAATCTCCGACGGGCTCAGCGCCGGATCTGAGATCGCGGTAATGCCGACAGATCGCAACTGGCGGTAGGCCTCGACCAACCAGCCGTGGGCAGCCTCTGTGCTCGGCGCCGGCACAACCTCCTCCACGATTGAAGCCGCAGACCGCTCGAGTAGCAGCCCGGTGGGTGCACCGCCTGGTCCGCGCTGGATGTGGCCGCCGGGAGGGTCGGGCGTGGTCGAATCAACTCCCGCACGTCGCAGCGCCTCGCTGTTGGTCAGCGCATCGTGGGCGCGGCGACTCAGCAGCAGTGGGCGGCCACCGGCGGCCTCGTCCAGTTCTTCGATCGTCGGCAGCCGACGCTCTCGAACAGATTCTTCGTCGTAGCCGCCGTTGCCAAGGATCCATGCGCCGGGCTCCAACGAGTCGGCGTATTCGCGGAGTTGTGCGAGCATGTCTGCGACCGAGGGAACCTCAGACACGTCGAACTCGCTTGCGCCGCGCCCAAGCCAGAGCGCGTGCATGTGCGAGTCGACGAAACCGGGCACAACAACTCCCACGTCTTGCACGACGACTTCGGCTGGGGCGTGAGAGAGGACCTCTTCGCGGCTGCCAACGACAGTTACGCGGCCCCCTTCGACCAGGATCGCCTGCACCCAACCCTGCTCTGTGCCGGTGTGGATCCTTCCGACAAGTGCCCGCGCGCCGCGTTGATTGTCCGTCATTTTGCTCCTTGATTGTTTCGAGGAAGCGGAGCCGCCGTTCGGACGGCGACTCCGCTTCCTCGGTCATTGTGGTGTCTGGTGAAGGCAGGGTCAGGGCTGCGCTGCGAGCAGCCATTCTCCGTACGCGGCCGAAAGCGCGTCGTACTGCGCTTCTCTCGCGGCAGAGTCAACCTCGATAACCAGTGGCAGGTTCTGTGGCGAGTTCGGGAAGATGTTCTGCTGATCCTCGGGGATGAAATCGAAAGCAGCCTGCGTTGCAGGACCGTTACCGGTGATCATCGCGAACTCTGCCTGCCGCTCGGGATCCGCGTAGAAGCTCGCCAGCGCCAGCGCGTTGTCCAGGTTCGGTGCGGTCTTCGGGATCACGTAGCCGATCGAACTCGCCAACGCCTGGTTCCACACCGTCTCGGTAGGGAAGCCAGCGTCGGTGATCGCCTTGTAGGCACTGTGGGTCGTTACGGCGATCGCGGCGCTCTTGGAGACGAGGAGCTGCTGGACCTGTGGGTACTCCGTGTAGAAGATCACGTGTCCTTTCAGCTCGTCCATTTTGGCGAGTGCTCGCGGGATGTCGATCGGCCAGAGGTCCTCGGGTGCGACACCGTCTGCGAGAAGCGCGTACTCGAACATGAAGTCGAAGTTCGCGGCAGTGCCGGGCACTGCGCGCAGTCCGGGGAACGTGTCGAAGTCGTAGAAGTCTGCCCAGGACTGCGGGCCGCCGTCTGGGAACGTCTCCGCGAGGTAGCCTTGCGCGCTGGCGAAGATGAACGACCCGAACATGTAGTCGCGGAGGTCTTCGGGTACGACTTCGTCGACGAGATCCCGTTGGGGCAGGGTAGCGAGTCCATCCTGGAAGCGGTACGCCTCTTCCGTTCCGGACATGATCACGTCGTAGTCACCCTCGCCACCACCCAGCATTTCAAATGCGACAGAATCTGCGCGCGTTGTCGAGGTGACTTCGACGCCGGTGTCTTCGAAGAATGGGTCGTGGAAGACCTGCGCGTTGGTTTCGTTGGAGCGGCCGCCGTAGTCCGCCCACACGACGTCGCCGGACAGTGCCGTCTCCGACGATTCTGTCGAGGGTGGCGAACCCGCACATCCCGCCAGTACAACAGCTGCACCAACGGCTAGCAGGGTTCCGAGTGAGCGCGCCGCAGTCTTGCGGCGGTGGCGAGGTGACTGAGTCATCATTTCTCCTTGGTTCTGTTGTTGTGTTATCCGGCCGGCACCGGGGTGGGTGTCCGCGCGATCGACTCGGCTGCTGTCGACGCGAGTGGGATCACGTGCAACCGGTCGGGTGAGGTACAACCGAGGCGAACATGTGAGCCGACTGTGAGCTCTGACACGTCCGCCGCAGGGGGAAGCGAGCAGACGATCTTCCGGCCCGACGGTGTCTGCAGCTCGAGGCGGAACCGCGAGCCTTGGAAGCTGAGTAGCCGCACAGTGCCGTCGATCGTCAAGGTCGTCGGTGCCGACGGGGACACAACGGTGAGGTCCTCGGGTCGCAGCACTGCAGTGCCATCAACTCGATGGCCGAGTACGTCGTCGACGACCCGTCCGTCGACGACGGGGAGCAAGTTGGCCTCGCCGAGGAATCCCGCCACGTATTCGTCCACGGGGTGGCGGTAGAGGTCTTCGGGGCTGGCGACTTGCACCAAGCGACCGTCGCGCATGATGGCGACACGGTCAGACATGGTCAGCGCCTCGGTCTGATCGTGGGTCACTGACACTGTGGTGATCCCAACTTTGCGCTGGATGCGAGTGATCTCGACCTGCATCTGCTCGCGAAGCTGCTTGTCCAGCGCTGCCATCGGTTCGTCCAGAAGCAGCACGCCGGGGCTGGCCGCGAGTGCGCGGGCCAAGGCTACCCGTTGGCGCTGGCCGCCGGAGAGGGAGGCGGGGAGACGCTCAGCCATGCCGGGTAACTGCACCAGCGAGAGCATCTCCTCAGCAACAGCTGTTCGTTCGGAGCGTGGCCGTCGGGAAGCCAGCAACGGGAAGGAGACGTTGGCGCCGACGGAGAGGTGCGGGAACAGTGCGTAGGACTGGAACACCACGCCGACGTTGCGCTTTTGCGGTGGGCGCTTCTCGACATTGACACCATCGAACAGCACCTGTCCGGAGTCAACGCTTTGAAGGCCTGCGATCACGTTAAGCAGCGTGGATTTTCCCGAACCGCTTGCGCCCAACAGGGTTACGAACTCCCCCGGTTGCACATCCAGACGGACACCTCTGAGTACGTGATTGTGCCCGAGTGTCACGTTGACATCGGAGATCGAGAGGCTGATTGTCATTCGACGACTCCTTCGAGGGCGGGACGGTCGGATCGAGTCAGCCGAGATCGTCCTCGGCGGGCACGTGCGGCGTTGAGGAGCGGGACGACGGCGAGCACGGCGATGGCGAGGAGGGAGACGAGGGTGGAGGCCGCGGTCAGCTGAGGAGAAAAAGCCTCCTGAGATGCGCTCAGCATGCGCAGTGGGAGCGTCTGCATGCCAGGTGGCAGAAGGAATATCGCGAGCACCACTTCGTCGAACACGACGATGAAACCGAAAAGCAGGCCAGTCAGGATGTACGGGATGAGCGCAGGCAGCTCGATCTTCCAGAGGATGAGCGGCCAGCGGGCCCCCAATGTGCTCGCAGCCGGCCGCAGGGCGGGATCAACACGCGCGAGGCCTCCCGAGACAAGAACGAACACGTACGGCATCGCGATCAGTGCGTGTCCGATGATGAGTGAGACAAGGGTGCCGCCGAGAAATGATAGTTGGCGGTTGATGCCCCAGAGCCCCACCGCGTACGCGATCGGCGGCAACGCGATCGGGACGATGAAGAGCGTCCGGATCCATCTCTGAGCCGTGCGTGAACGTACCCGTGTCAGGCCGATCGCCCCGGCCACACCGAGCAGCGTAGCGATCACTGTCGACAGCGCGGCCGTCCACAGCGAAAGAACGAACGAGCCCATCCACCGACGGTCTCCGAGCACGTCCGCATACCACTTCAGCGAAAATCCCTCCGGCGGAAAGAGGATGAAACTTCCTGAGGTCCAGGAGGTGCTCACCAAGATGAGGAAAGGAACGATAAGCAGAAGGCTCGCCAGGATCGCCACAACAGTAAGCGGTGCGCGGTACCAGCCGAGCGAGCGGCCAAGGTCGGTGGTCATCCCGATCATCCCCACTTTTCGCTGACTTTGAACAATCGGTCGGCAACGAGGTAGATCAGCATCGTCCCTCCAACAAGCAGAATGCTCATGGCCGCACCCAGGTCGGGGCGATTCGCCTGGTTCATCTGCGCGTTGATCACGCCAGACACGGTCAGGTTCGCTGGACCGCCAAGGAGCAGGGGCGTGACATAGAAGCCCAGGGACATCACGAAGACGAGCACGGCTCCACTGATCACCGACGGAAGGATTTGCGGCCACACCACAGTCCGGAAACTCAGCCATGGTCCGGCGCCGAAGATTCTCGCAGCGCTCAGCTGCTCACGATCGAGCGACTGCAGCGCTGACATGACCGGCAACACTGCGAAGGGCAGCATTACCGCGAGCATGGCCGGATACATCCCCACTGCGGTCTGGTAGAGCTCGATCGGCTCGTCGCGAAGGCCGAGGAGATTGAGGAGCCAGAAGATCGCGCCTCGGGGCAGCTCCAGCAACATCCATCCGAACGAGCGCACCATGACGGAGGTCCACAGCGAAAGCACCAGCGCCGCGAGCAGTCCGACGCGCAACCATGTCGGCGACGCCACCATGGCTAGCGCGTACGCGGTACCGAGGATGGCCGTGAGGACCATCACGATCAGCGCCAGTAGGACCGTGCGTCCCAGCGATGTCACGAAGGCCGGCACACTCCATATCTGAAAGTACGCCGCTCCCCCGCCCTCCAACGACTGGGCAACGAGAGCAACGAGAGGAATACCCAGCGCAATCCCGAAAAAGACGAATGGCGGCCACATGAGCCACCTCGACTCGACTCTGCTGACGCCGAGAGGGCGCACAGTGCTCGCGCTGTGCGCTGTTACCGCAGTGACTGTGCTCACCCAACATGCTCCAAGATCAATGTGGCGGTCGAGGTGTTCACTCGGGCCGCGGTTTGGGATCCAATGTATGCGTTGATGGATCCTCTCACATTGCGGTCAGGTTTCCCAGTGGTTACATGTGAGCCGCTCCGCACATTGCCGATCGCCGCTTCCCCCATCCGGGCATCACCGAGCCCCGACGGGCACCGCCTGACCACAGCGCACGTCGCACTGCAGTGCACAGATGTGACGGAGCCTCCACGATGGCAGGGCGATGCGAACGCGTGATTGAGCGTATGAGGACGCCCACGAATCGAGACGGCAACCCTGTACAAAGTCGACACGACTGGCAGAACCTGAGATCCGGTGTCCCGTCGGTGACGGGACTGAAATCGGTTTTGCCGAGTCGGGCCTCGATGGGGTTCTCGGTTCATTCACAGTGGTGGCGACGACGGCGCCCGTTTCGGGTCGTCCCCCCGATCGTGGGCACGCCGAGGCGTCCATCCGGGACGGGGTACGGACGCCAAAAGCAACCGCGTGTAGTCGTGAGACGGTGAGTAGAGCACCCTCGCGGTTGGTCCTTCTTCCACCACGCGACCGTGCCGCATCACCAGCACTCGCTCGCTGATGTCGCCGACGACTGCCAGGTCATGCGAGATGAACACCAGCGAGACCCCGTCCTGGGCGCGGATGCGACGCAACAGCGAGAGAATCTGCGCCTGCACGGTGACATCCAGTGCAGATACCGCCTCGTCCAGCACGAGGACCCGGGGGTTTGCTGCCAGGGCACGCGCAATGGCGACACGTTGACGCTGTCCACCCGACAATTCCCGAGGAAGCGCACTGGCATGCCGCTCGTCCAGACCGACATGGCCGAGCAGTTCCCGGACACGTCCTGCCCGTTGCTCGCCGCGAGCCTGTCCCCTCAAGGCCAGGACCTCTTCCAGGCATCCACCGATGCTCTGGCGCCGATCGAGCGACTGCTGGGGATCCTGGAACACCATTTGCACCTGGGTACTACGCCATGACCGCTCGCGGTATCCCAATCGTCGGGAAGGTATCGCGCGACCGTCGATCTCTAGCGTGCCGCGCGACGGTGTTTCCAACCCGACGATCATGCGCGCGGTGGTCGACTTCCCCGAACCGGATTCGCCGACGATGGCCACCGATTCGCCTGGGTACATGTCGAGATCGACGCCTTCCACCGCCACGCGTACGTCGCGTCCCGCGCCGCGGTAGTCCTTCCCCAGTCCCCGCAGACGCAGGATCGGGCTGTCAGCAGACATCGCGGATCTCCTGCGTTGGATCGCTTGGAGGAGCAAGTACGGGACGGGCCGCCAGCAGCGCCCGGGTGTATGGATGCTGTGCCTGCTTGTGCAGGGTCGCTGATGCACCCTCCTCCACGAGTTCGCCGGCACGCATCACGGCCGTGCGGTCTGTGATGGCGGCGGCGAGATCGAGATCGTGGGACACGAACACCATCGCCATGCCGTGTTCCCGGCGGCGAGCGTCGAGAATGGCGACCACTTCTTCCTGCGTAATGACATCCAACGCAGTCGTCGGCTCATCTGCGAGGACAATCTTCGGCTCCGCCAGCAGCACGGAGGCGATCATCACGCGCTGAAGAAGACCGCCGGATAGTTGATGCGGGTACTGTTCCATCCGCGTCGCCGCATCTGCGATGCCGACATCCCGGAGCACCCCCCGTGCGCGGACGCCCGCATCCTTCTGAGACACCCCACGAGCAAGAATCAATGCTTCCGTAAGAAAATCGCCGATCGTTCGAACCGGATTGATCGCCTCGCGAGGGTCTTGGAACACCATCCCGACGGCTTCGGACACGGCTCGGCGGCGTGCTCGGACGGACAGCTCGTTCAACTCAGCCCCGTCCAGTCGAATGCTTCCCGTTGCACGCCCTGAGGACGGGAGCAGACCGGCGATCGCGCGCAGAGTCATGGATTTGCCCGATCCGGACTCCCCCACCAGCGCGACGGCCTCACCGGGAGCGACGACCAGATCTATGCCTCCCAGGATTGTCTGGCCACCGATATCGACCCGCAGGCCGCTGATCTGCAGCGCCGGCGTCATGATCTTCTTCCTTCAAGCAGCTGTGCGATGCGCTCGCCCACGAGGGTGAATGCGACAACGGCCAGGAGCATCGTCAGAGAGGCTGCAATCGCCTGTTCGGGATGGCCATTGAGCATTGCGGCCTTACCTTGCGCGATCATGAGCCCCCAGTCGGAGGCCGGTGGTTGCAGCCCCAACCCCAGGAACGAAATGGCAGAGAGGTCGACCATCGCGTAGGCGAATCCGACGGCGATCTGAACGAACACGACGGGCATGACGTGCGGCAGAACGTGGCGAAGGCAGACTGCCCATCCGGTCATCCCTTGGATGCGGAGTGCCTCGATGTAGGGCATTGAGACTTCGCGGAGGGCAACGGAGCGCACGACACGGATCACGGTTGGCGTGTAGGCGAACGTCAGCGCCACGATGGGTCCGACGAGACCAGGTCCAATGATCGACACCAGCAAGATCGCGACGAGCAGACCGGGGAAGGCGAACACGACATCCGTTGCACGCATAACTAGAGCGTCGAAGGATCCGCCGACCCACGCCGCGACAATCGCGACGGTGGTGCCGATCAGGGCGGTGATCGCAACGATGATGGCGGCTCCGCCCAGCGTGGTACGGCCGCCGTAGAGCAATCGACTCAAGATGTCGCGGCCTGTCTCATCCGAGCCGAGGAGGTGGTCTGTAGAAGGAGGGCTCAACGGACGAAGCACATCGACCGCGGCGGGATCGTACGGGGCCAAAATCGGCGCCATCACCGTGCACACAACGAGCACGACGCAGATCGCCGCCGCAATCGTGTTGATGACTCCGAAGGACGCCAGCTTCCCGACCAGATGGAACCGGCGATGCGTGGACGCTAGCGGCTCCGGTGACGTGACAGTCATCGCCGCGCTCCGACCGTGCGTAGACGAGGGTCAAGCGACGCGTTCAGGATGTCGACTGCCGTCGTCATCAGCGCGAACAAGATCACGATCCCCAGCACGATCGCCTGAACTACCGGAATGTCTTTTGCCGCGGCACTCGCGACCAGAAGCGACCCGATCCCGTCCAGCCCGAACGCCTGCTCAACCACGACAGCCGCAGCGAGGAGCCCTGCGATGGTGATACCGGTCACGGTCGTGATCGGTGCCGCAGCGTTACGCAGCACGTGGCGCTGAACGATCAGACGGGAGGGAATGCCCCTCACCACCGCCGTCTGCACATGCTCAGCATCCATCTCCCCCACCACGGCGGTGCGAGTAATCCGGGACACGTACGCGATGTAGGCGAGACTCAACGACACGGCAGGGAGCGTGAGGTGCCACAGCATGTCGGAGAACCCGCTCCCGGCTCCATAGACGGGAAACCATCCGAGTTGGGTGGCGAATACCCAGGACAGAAGCGTGGCCATGACGAATGTTGGCGCGCCCATGGCGATCGCGGACCCCACGACGATCGAGCGCCCGGCGCGCGGACGCAACGCCCCCCAAATCCCGGTGCCGACTCCCACGACGATGATCAGGATGGCGGCGTAAAGAACGAGGAGGAGACTGGTCTCCAGACGAGGCCCGACCAGGTCGCCGACGGAGATGTTGTAGACAAACGAGCGGCCAATGTCGCCGCCCAGGATCCCCTGCAACCACAGTCCGTAGCGGACCCAGATCGGTTCATCGAGATGGTACTCGGCGCGCACGGCAGAAAGTTGTTCGGCGCTGGGCCTCGTTGTTCCGGAGAGCAGCACCGCGGGGTCTCCCGGCGTCAGCGACACGGCCAGGAAGACGACCGCGCTGGCGACGATGATCGTCGCCACCAGCGCAGCCCCTCTCCGGAGGAGGAAGCTCACCCACATCGGGTCAGGACTCGGTTCCGCCGAGGTAGGCCGCCCACGGCAGGTTGAGATAGTAGGACGATGCCGGCGCGCCAGAGATGCGATTGTTCATGAAAAGCAGCTCGTCCAGGGTGGTCAACCCGATGATGGGTCCGTTCACCGCGAAGATCTCCTGCGCCTTGACATACATCTCAGCCTGGGCGATCGGGTCCGGCTCGAGAGCGGCTGCGTTCATGAGCTCCGTGACTGCCGGGTCGTTGTAGCCCGCATAGTTGAACGGGCTCCAATCGGACACGAACAGCGACGCCCAGTAGACCGGGCTGGGAACCTCGACGAACGCTCCGGAGCTGGCGAAGAGATCGTAGTCCTCGCGCACCGCAGGGTCGGTATAGATCGACGTGTAGACGAGCGGCTGGAGCTGCTCGATGTCAATGTCGACACCGATCTTGGCGGCATCTGCCTGCACGAGCGTCATCGCACGTTCCATCAGTTGATTGCCTGCAATGATCGCGACGCGGACGGGTCCATCCAGCGGAGTCTTCATTTTCTCGAGGAACGCCTTGGCCGCCTCCAGATCCTGCCCCGAAGCTAACTTCGCCAGCCCCGCGTCATAAACATCCTCCGCCGGACTGCCCGACCACACGAAGGGCGAGATCATCGATGCCATCGGTGATCCCGCACCGCCGGCAGCCAGCGACGAGATCGCCTGCTTGTCGATCGCGAGATTGAGGGCGGCGCGGAATGCGGGATCTGCGCCCGGTCCCTCGGGTGAAGTCGGTCCCAGCAGAACGCTGATCGTGCTCTCCCCGCGGTAGAGCGTGCCTCGGTTAGACCCGGCGAGCGACGGGATGGACCCGGTGGGCACGTCGTAGGCACCGTCGATTTCGCCGGCCAACAGAGCAGTGCTCAAGGTGTCGTTGTCGCCGACGAAATCGAACCTGATCGACTGCACCTTCGGCTGCACTCCGGAATTCCACCACGTGCCAGAGCGCTCGATGACGATGTTGCTGCCGGGAGTCCATGACGTGAACTTGTACGGTCCAGAGCACATGAGCCCCACATTCGGCGAACCATATGACGCGCCGGCCTGCTCGACGAAGGCGGCCTGACTGATCGCTGCACCCGTTGAGGCCAGCTTCGCGGGGAGGAGCGGGTCGGGCACCGACAAACTGAGCGTCACCTCGTTCTGACCTGTGGCTGCGACAGAGGCAACGGACAGGAAGTCGGCGGCATACGCCGACACGGACTCAGGGCCGATGAGGCGATCAAGCGAGTACACCACGTCGTCCACGGTGAGGGGGCTGCCATCCCAGAAGACCGCGTCGTCACGGAGGCTGACGACAAGGCTGAGCGGGTCCGGCGTGGTGAGCGACGTAGCCAGGTTAGGGACGACTTCTCCGTCAGCGTTGATCAGCATCAGTGACTCACAGAGATTGGACACGACGGTCTTAGGCGAATAGTCTGCCGAGCTCTGCGGGTCGAGGGTGAGTGGCTCGCCAGCGCTCAGCGCCCACACGATGCTTTCAACTTCTCCGGACGCAGCCGGAGTCTGGATGATCGTCTCGGCGGGAAGCGAAGGCGCAGGGGAAGGTTCGTTGGACGACGTACAGCCCGCGAGAGCGAGCGAGAGAGCGCCTGCCATGATGGCGGCCGCAGTGATGGTGGTGCGCGGGTATCGGGTGATGCGCATGTGTGTTTCTCCTCGGTGTCAAAAGTCTTCGGTGACCGACTTCGGGCCCAATCAGGCTATTGTGTCCAATACTAATTGGAAAGGATCCAATCATATGGATGTTACGAGGGCGTTAAGCGATGTTCTGCTGGTGCACGGTGCGTCCCACGACGCATCGTCGTGGGACGCGCTGCGCGTGGAGTTGGGTCGGCGCGGCGTCGTCGCCGCGGCGGTCGATCTTCCGTCCTCTGGAGGGTTGTTCGGGATGGAGGATGATGCGCGTGCAATTCGTCATGCCGTCGCCTATTACCGGCCACGCGTGGTGGTCTGCCACTCGTACGGTGGGATGCCTACCACCTCGGCTGTCCGCTCGGGTACGTCCGTGGGACACGTCATCTACCTCACGGCCCTGGTACCTGATGTGGGCGATTCCCTTGCGTCCCTCAGCGCGGATGTTCCGGAGGACGGTGCCTGGGAGATGTCGGCCGATGAAGACTGGATCCAGGCCGTTGACCCCCGAGACCTGTTCTACGGCCTGTGCGAGGCGAGCATTTCGGACGCTGCCGTTGCCGCCCTCCGGCCGCAGGCGGTGCGTGCGTTTAACGAACGACTGAACAATGAGCCGTCTTGGAGGAGCGTGGAGTCGTCGTACATCCTCTGCCTGCACGACCGGGCAATCCCTCTCTCCTTGCAGGAGAGGATGGCGGCGCGGACGCGGATCAGTCGTTCGCTTCCTTCGGATCATTCGCCGTTCCTCTCGATGCCTGGCCGTACGGCCGATGCGATCATCGACTTGGCCTTTCAGAGCGGCGCGGACCGCCCCTAGGCGATCGCGATTCGGTTCTCGAGCCACTCTCCGACCTCGTCGGCGGTCACCAGAGCATCGCGTTGCAGGTATTCGATGGCGGTGAGTGCGGCATCGTGTGCGGCTTGGCTCGAGCCGCCGACACAGTCTCGGAGGACACGCACCCGGTAGTCGTGCTGATGTGCGTCGACCGCTGTGTAGTGGATGCATACGTCCGTGAGTCCACCGACGAGCAGGAGGGTCTCTGCTTTAAAGGCTTTGAGTACGATCTCCAGCTCGGTGCCGAAGAACGCGGAGTAGCGTCGCTTACGGATGACGAATTCCTCGGGTCGGGGATCGAGCCACGCCGCGATTTCGGTGTCGTCGTCGCCTTCGATGCAGTGAGGTCCTTCCGCGCCGTCGAGTTCGCGGCCGATGTCGACGAGGGAACGCTTGTGCACCTCTTGGATCCACACGATTGGGATGGCCGCTTGACGGGCGAGGTCGATGGTGCGGCGAACCTTCGGGCGGCGTTCAACTGCTCCCCCCATATGGGGGATGCCGCCGTCGCCGAGCTGCACGGTGTCCGTGCCGCCCTGGATGTCGACCACGATGAGGACGGCATTGCCGAAGATGTGCGGCGTGGCGGTGGGAGCGAGGTCAGGGGTGGTCATGGGCGGTCCAGGAGGCGGCGGGGCGTGTGGATGAGGATCTGATCGAGCATGGCAGGGTCGCCTGCGATCTCAGCGATGGCGGGGCCGATGCGGCGGAAGAGGTGGTCGTAGCCGTTTCCGCCGTTGCGGCGGAGGTTCGCCTGTGCCCAGACGTCCTGCGCGATGACCAGTTGCGAGCCGTACCCCTCCGACAGCAGCCACTCGACCATGTCCAGTCGCTCGCCGTCGGTGGGATTGCGCAACGCGGGTGAGCCGTAGTAGAAATCCGACCCCCACGTGTCGTACGCCAGGATGGCGCCGCTCTGTGCGACGTCGCGGTGATAGTCGCGGTCCCAGTGCTCGTCGAGGTGGCCGATGATGATACGGTCCACCGGCATCCCCTCCTCGATGAGCACGCTGAGGACATCCGTGCCTCCTTTGCCGCGGAACGACTGGTGGGTGTATACGGTCGCGCCGGTTTCCGCACCTGCCCGCGCGGCGGCTCTGAGCACCCGCCACTCGGCGTCGGTGATGGGCCAGCTGGTGCCGATCTCACCGAGTAGCGCGGGCCGGATCCCGGTGCCATCGATCCCGTTAGTCAGCTGATCGAGGAAGAGGCCGGTGAGTTCATCTACGCTCGCCCGGCGGATCTTCTCGGGCATCGTGTCCTCGACGTAGAAGCCTGCGCCGACCATGATGTGCACACCCGACCGTCGCGACACCTCGGGCAGTTCGGCCAGCCGCCTGCCCATGCCATCGAGGGTGAGCTCGAGGACAGCTGAACCGCCCGCCGACCGGACGTGTGCGAGCTCTTCCGCAGCGACGTCAGCGTCGCCCAGAACGAGATTCTCCGGGATTGAAAGGAAGTTCCACCGCAGGTAAGCCATCAGCTCCGGGCCCATCTCGATACCGTCCGGGGGTGTCTCCTGTTGTGGTTTGGCCCAGATCCGGATGTCGCTCAGGACATGCTCGTGCATAGACGTGGGGCCGAGTTGCGCCGGGTCGATCGGGCCGAGAACCGTGTGAATGGGCATAGTCGTCTCTCGATGGTTAGGCGCCGAAGACGGCAGCGCGCGGGTTGTCTGTGGATATGGATCGCAAGATGTCCGGATCGATGCCCGCTTCGACGGCGATCGCACGGAACTCCTGAAGTACGAAGGTGTATCCCGGTCCGCCGAGTGTGCGGAGATTGGAGCGCGCGCAGATATCCTGCGAGAGCAATATGCGTTCCGCGTAGCCAGCCTCGATGACGGCCTGGAGATACGCGATGCGTCGGTCGATCTGCGGCCGGACGATCTCACCGCCTACGCGGCATGTCATCAGGCAGTCGAATTCGACGAACGCTCCTCGCTTCAGCAGCTCAAGCGAGTAGTCGACGCTTTTGACCGTATCCGCGTGCCCGATCACGACACGGGAGGGATCGACGCCCTCTTCTTCCATGATCTCCAGCTGGGCGAGACCTGTGGGGAACGTCGCGGCATGTGTAGACACCATCGCTCCGGTCTCCCTGCTCGCCCGTGCGGCGGCGCGGAACGAGCGCTCTTCGAGTGCGGAGATGTGGGAGAGGTCGGACGCGATCTCTCCGATGACCCCCGCGCGTACGCCTGTTCCGGGGATTTCGTCCATCAGATCCTGCACGAGATAGTCGGCGATCTTGTTCGTTGAGTTGCGATCGAACCAGTTGGCGTCTAGATACTTGCCGTAGTAGTGCCCGGTGCCCAGGATGATCTGGACCCCGGTTCGCTCGGACATCTGCTTCGTCGAGAGGACGTTGGCCACAGAGCGAGAACCCGTGTCGGGGTTCTGTTGCATAGCCCTCTGATCGTTGCTCCATCCAATGGGTGCGGCGTAGTCGCTGAGCTCTCCATTGGTCATGTCGATGAGCGTGGAGCCGCCCGCGGCGACGAACAGATCCAGTTCGGTGGCGATTTCGTCCGCGACATTGAGGTAGCCATCTTGGGGAGTGGTCCGTGTCATGTTGATGTACACGTGCTCGTGGGGCAGGGTCACCCCTAGCTGAGCCGGCGCGATCGGTCCTGTGACGCTCTGGACACTGTCCACGGAGTCAGCCCTGCGGAATCGCGATGACGACGCTTTTGGGTTCGCAGAACCCGTGGAGGCCCTCCTCACCGAGGTCCCGGCCAAGACCCGACGCGCCGACCCCACCGAAGGAAAGGGCAGGATCGAAGATGTTGTAGGTGTTGACCCAGACTGTCCCGACCTCCAGCGCTGCCGCCATCCGGTGCGCGCGGCCAAGGTCCTTCGTCCACACCCCGGCTGCCAGACCGTACTCCGAGTCGTTGGCGATTCGGACAGCATCGGCCTCGTCCTCGAACGGGATGATCCCGACCACGGGGCCGAAGATCTCTTCGCGTGCAATGCGCATGTCGTTGCTGACGTCACTGAACAGGGTTGGTTCGACGTAGAAGCCGGGGTTACGCACGCCGCCGCCGGCGACGAGCGTGGCCCCCTCGTCGATCCCGATCTGGATGTAGCCGAGTACCCGTTCGCGCTGCGCTTCGGACACCAGCGGACCTACGGTGATTCCTCCGTCAAGCCCGTCCCCCACCGGAACTCGGGACACGGCATCGGCGAGGCGTTCCGTCATCTCCGCGAGGATGGAACGCTGCACGAGCAGTCTGCTTCCCGCGGTGCACATTTGCCCGGAATGCCCGAAGGAGGCGCGCATTGCGGTGACCACGGCGGCGTCCAGATCCGCATCCTCGAACACGATGTTCGGGCTCTTGCCGCCGAGTTCCAGGGTCACCCGGGTGAAATCTTCCGCGGCGGCGTGTCCGACGATCCGGCCCACTTCGGTGGACCCGGTGAAGGTGATCTTGGCGATGCCAGGGTGGGTGCTGAGCGCGGCTCCCACCCGTCCGTCGCCGGTGAGAACGCTCACTGTTCCGGTGGGCAGCCCTGCCTGCTCGAAGATCTTCGCGAGGCGCAAGAGTGTCAGTGGCGTATCCTCTGCGGGCTTCGCGACGACCGGGCATCCGGCCGCGAGCGCGGGAGCGAGCTTGAAGGCGGCGGTCATGATGGGGAAATTCCAGGGCAGGATGACAGCGACGGGACCGACCGGTTCCATGACCGTGTATACGTGGTGCGCGCCGCCGTCGATCGGTACCACCGTTCCGCTGAGTCGGGAGGGTGCGCCGGCGTAGTGGCGGAATGTGCGTGCCGCGGAGGCGGTGTCGGCGCGTGAGCGTTCGATGGGTTTGCCGTTGTCGCGGGTTTCGAGGACGGCAAGTTCCTCCAACTGCTCCTCGATGAGGTCGGCGATTCGTCCAAGGATCCGTGAGCGCTCCAGCGGCGGGAGGCCTCGCCACCGGCGATCAGCGTGGGCTGCGACTGCCTCGGTGACCGCAGCGTCCACGTCCTCTGTCGTTGCCTGGGCGATGTGGGTGAAGGTTTCACCGGTTGCCGGGTCGATGACGGGGTGTAGCTCTCGTTCGCCTGGTGCTATCCACTCCCCGGCGCGGAGGAATGGCTCGTAGGCGGATAGAGCGGCAATGGTCGTTCGGATGCTCATGGGTTTCCCTCGTCGCTCAGAAGATGTCAAAGTATTCGCGCTGCTCCCAGTCGGAGACGTGGCGAAGGTAGCGGGAGAACTCGGCGCGCTTGATGGTGGTGTACCAATCGATCACGGAGTCACCGAGCGCGGTTCTGAACGAATTGTCCGCCTCGAGGGCGTCCACTGCCTCGCCGAGCGATGCAGGTAAGGCGGGTGCGTCGGTGCGGTATGGGTCGTCGGTGGGTTCGGGTGGGATGAGGGCACGCTCCATCCCGTCCATCCCGCTGATCAGCTGTGACGCGATGTACAGGTAGGGGTTGGCTGCGGGTTCGCCTGACCGGTTCTCTAGTCGGGTGGCGGGATCGCCGATCCCGCCGACGGCGCGTACCATGGCGCCTTTGTTGTCGATGCCCCATGCCACGCGGTCGGGGGCGAGCGACTTTGGTTGGTATCGTTTGTAGCCGTTGACGGTGGGTGTCGTGAATGCGGCGGCGGCCGAGGCGTGTGCGAGCAGACCCGCCAGGTAGGACGCGCCGACCGGTGACAGTGCGGATCCGGCGGCGTCGGGGACGAAGGCGTGTGCCCCGGTGCGGAGCTCGGTCAGCGACTGGTGTAGGTGCCACCCTGTCGAGGCGCCCTCCACGCCTTGCGGGCGTGACATGAACGTGGCGTGGTACCCCATACCCGCGGCGATCCGGCGCACTGCCGTCCGTGCGAGCACGATTGCATCGGCGATCTGGGCCGCGTCTCCGGCTTCCATCGTGATCTCGAACTGGCTCGGGCCGAATTCAAGCTCGATCGACCGCAGCGGCAGGTCCAGGAGAGTCAATCCGCGGTACAGCGCATCGACGAACGGTTGGAGACGGTCGAGGCCCTCTTCATATAGCAACTGCGAGCCTCGCGTGGTCGGGGCGACCTGGAGCGCCCGGCCGGGACGTCCGGGGACCCCGATATGTTCGTCAGCGAGCGGTCTGTCGTCGGCGCGGTACAGGTGAAACTCCAACTCCGCGCCGACGGTCATGCCGTAGCCGCGCGACGCGAGCGTTGTCAGTTCGTTGCGCAGGATTGTGCGGGAGCAGAACGGGACCGGGGAGCCGTTCGGAAAGTGGACATCGCACAGGATCCAGCCGGTCTTGTCCGCCCAGGGCAGGACGCGGAAAGTTGTCGGGTCGGGCACGAGGACGATGTCGCCGGCACCGCTGAAGCCCGCAATTCCCACTCCGGGGTCTGCTGCGAATACTGAGTACACGGATTGTCCGGAGGTGTCCTTCAGCAGCAGCGAGCTCGGGGCGGTGACACCCGATCGCAGCGCGGCGGCCACACCTCCCCGTGCGATCGTCTTTCCGCGGAGGATTCCGTGCTGGTCGACAAATGAGAAGCGAACCATCTCGACGCCGAGCTCGTCCACCACTCTGCGCATCTGTGCGGCCGCTGCATATTTGGCCTCGCTCCACAGATCGTGCCGCAAGACGAATCCCTCGCGGTCGGTCGCGAGTATCGGACGCGCCGACACTCCGCCGCCACTTTCGAAGACGGGGCGCTCGTCGACGTTGCGCTCACGCATCGGCGTTGACCCGAGCTCGGGCGCGAGGTCCGGCCCAGGGCGAATCCGCTCGGCGCTCCTGCTCGCGTTCCATCCACCGGGTCTGCCAGACGTCGTTCGCCGCGATCGTGTCCATCGCGAGCGGTCCGGTGAGCGACGCGGCCTGTTCGGCGCTGACCGGGTGTGACGGAGTGGTCCCGCCGTTCGCGAACGTCTCGATCGCCCGCAGGAGCAGGCGACGGTATGCCGTTACTGCGCGGTCTGACACTCCGAGGCGCTCGACCGTGCGGTCTTGGATCGACCCCATGCTCTCGACAGCCCATTGGTCGTGCACATTGATATCCAGCCCCATGCCGGTGTAGGTGAGTTCCTTCTGCTCCTGAGGGTCGAACCCCCAGTTGTTGGAGCGGTTGCGAAGCGGCCGGTAGTCGGGCAGGCTCACGCCATCGAGGCGTTGCTTGAGGAGGGTCTCCTTATCGGTGGTCTCGGCGAAGTCGTACCAGATCATGAACCAGTGGTGATTCTCGTCGTCGATCGGTACGTGCCACTGGGTGAAGACCTTCGTGTTGCCGAACGGAACCACGAAGGCGTTTGGGAACATGAGGTTTGTCACGCGCACGTGCTTGATGTCCTCGGTGAGTTGCCGCACAGCGAAGACACGGAGTCCGTGGTCCGCACTTTCGACCTCGATGTCTGGTCGGTAGCTCTCGCCGACGAGGATGGAGAGCTTCTTGCCTGTCCCTTCGACCTCCTCGGCGAACTGCTGACCATACATCTCACGCGGGTCTTCTTCGATGAACCGGTGAAGGAAGGAGACATGACTGGGATCGATGCCGCCTTCCAGCCCCTGCAGCCAGTTGCATTCCCATAGGCCTTTGAAGGCGAAGGTGTACTCCTCGGGCGCGACGAAGCAGTCGTAGTCGGGGAACGGGGGCGGATCGCCCGCACCCATATAGGTGAAGATGATGCCGTTGCGCTCCACGCAGGGGTAGTTGGCGATGCGGATCTTGCCGAGGAACTGGCTGTGGTCCGGTTCCGCGGGCTGCTCGACGCACCGCCCCTCGCCGTCGTAGAGCCAGCCATGATAGAGGCACCGGATGCCGTCATCTTCGAGACGCCCGTAGGACAGGTCCACGCCGCGATGGGCGCAGAACCGGCTGATGAGCCCCCACCCTTGGCGCTTCTTGAACAGCACCAGATCTTCGCTCATGATTCGAATGGCCTTCACCGGCCGATCGCCCGGCATCTCGGAGACCAGTGCTGCCGGCTGCCAATAGGACCGCAGCAGGTTACCGAGTGGGGTTCCGGGCCCGGAACGGGTGATCTTCTCGTTGTCTTCCGCTTTCAGCATGGATCGCGCCCTTCGGTATCCGAAACTGCAATTATTGTATCCATAAGTCAGACATCGAGAACGAGGAGCGGGCAGGCGGATCGAGAGACGCAGACCATTGCGCAGTCGTTCGCCGCGCGCTCTTGCGGGGTGAGCACGAAATCCCGGTGCTCGACTTCCCCCTCGAGGACGCGCGTCTCGCAGCTGCCACAGATGCCCTCCTCGCAGTCCGTGAGCACATCAACCCCCGCCCCACGTATGACCTCGAGGATGCTCTGTTCCGGTGCCACCACCACCTCAACCCCCGTGCGGGCAAGTCGGACCGAAAATGGCCCGCCGGGCTCATAGTCGACGGGCGGAGCCGAGAAGTATTCGACGCGGAGCCTCTCGTCGCCGTCGGTCACGAGGGAGGCGAGGTCCGAGAGCAGCCGCCCCGGACCGCACGCGTAGATCATCGCGTGGGGATGTGCCGCGACGTAATCGGCGAGATCGGCGCGCTCACGCTCATCGCGCGGGTGCACGATGACATTTCCTTCGAGCTCAGTCACTTCGTCCACGAACGCCATCCGGGTGCGGCTCGCGCCCAGATACAGCGCGGTCCAAGCAACGCCCGCAGCGGCCGCCGCATGCATCATCGGAAGGACCGGGGTGATTCCGATGCCGCCTGCGATGAAGAGATACTCGGTGCACTCGGCGAGGGGAAAATGGTTCCGTGGCCCGCGGATATCGAGGATGTCGCCGGGGCGGAGTCGCTCATGGACGAACTGCGATCCACCGCGACTATCGGTCTCCTTGAGCACCGCGATGCGATATCGCGGCTGTGCGGGATCGGAGCACAGCGAGTACTGGCGGACGGGGGCTCCAGGAAGGACGAGGTCGATGTGCGCACCTGGAAGCCACGCGGGCAAAGGCCCGTCAA
Source organism: Microbacterium rhizomatis (assembly GCF_008710745.1). Lineage (GTDB taxonomy): Bacteria > Actinomycetota > Actinomycetes > Actinomycetales > Microbacteriaceae > Microbacterium > Microbacterium rhizomatis. The sequence continues at coordinate 187,740 of NZ_VYSA01000004.1, read as the reverse complement.
CGCCCTCCAGCTCGACGGACAGAACATCCTCCGCCTCCAGCACCAGGGACCGAACACGGACGCGGCGCGTAGGGCTCTCCTCGCTCAAAGTCACTCTTGGATCCTAACAGAGGTAAATGGATCCATCCAATGGAAGGTGCGCCCACCTCCATGTTTTTGCATGCAGGGCGGTGTGGTTCTGCTAGCGTTCCTAGCGCGCGGCGCACGCCGCTGCGCGAAAGGAGAGCGATGCCAGTGGTAACCGATACCGCCACTGTCTCGGAGGGCGGGCGCGCACTCGTGGACGAGATCGCTGCAAAGATCCGCGATCGGATCATGTCCGGCGATATCCCTATCGGCGCCCAGTTGCGCCAAGCCGAACTCGCGAACGACTTCGCTGTCAGCCGAACTCCCGTCCGCGAAGCGCTCCGGCAGCTGCAGACGGGGGGACTGATCGATGTGCTCCCCAATCGCGGCGCCGTGGTCAGGGTGCCGTCCCCCTGGGAGGTCCGTGAAGCCTACGAGGTTCGCGCCGAGCTCGAGTCCCTCGCCGCGGCGCGCGCGGTGCAGCGCATCTCACGCATGGACATTGCCGCACTGCGCGCGGCCAACACCGAGATGTATGAACAGTCCGGCTCTGAGCCCTCCCCCACCGCCGACACCGCGACTGCGAGCAGGCGCGAGAACGATGTCTTCCACACAACGATCGCGGCGGTTTCAGCCAACGCACGGCTGGCTCGGGCGATCGACGAGATCAACGAGACCTTTCCTCGGAACGTATCCGCGCAACTCCTGATCGGTGACGACCGTCACCGTGAGGAGAACTATCAGGAGCATGTTCGGATCGTCGAGGCGATCGAGCGCGGCGATGCCGAGGCCGCGAGACGCGAAATGCGCGAGCACGTTCTCAAGGCTGGCGAGCAGCTCGCACGCTGGTACGAGCGGCGCTCATCGACAGTGTTCAAAGGCTGAGTTATCCGGCTGTATCACCGAGCGCGAGCGCTGCGACTCCCATGAGCAGGACAGCCCCGCCCATCGCGAGCGGCCGCACCCGTGCCACCGCTCCGGTACCCCGGTGCACCAGGATCGCGGCGCGCCCGCTGTAACCGAGCACTGCCACGGCGAGGCCGCCAGCCAGCGCGATCGGCGGCGACCCATGGTGGGAGGATGCGCTCGATGCTCCGGTTTGCGCGCCGACGCTCATCGCGATCATCAACACGGCCATGAGCACCGCGCCGAACGCGTCGAATGCGATCATCGCGCGGTGCTTCTCGCCGCGTCGTGGTGCGAATGGTAGGACGGCTAACGCGAACGTGACCATCGCCGCTGACCAGAGAATCGGCGGGCCCCACCCTGCAGCGGTGCACACCATTGCCGCGACCATGCCGATCGCCATCGCGGCGTCCCATAGCCGGGCCCGCCGCGCCCGGTGCTGCACAACCATGCAGCAGGCTCCGAGCCCGGTCGACACGATCGCGGCGCCGTGCAGGATCTCGGCGAACATTCAGTGATGAGACGGGGAGTCGTGCGCGTCGCAACGGCACGATGCCGCCTCCGGCTCGTTAGTCCCGTGCAAGTGCGCGCTGCCTGTGGATCCGGCGTGTGCCGGGGCTGGGGCATGGCAGGATGCGGATCCCTCGGATGGCGGCACGTCCAGAGAAGGGTTGCGGGTGAAGAAGCCGTCGGGTTCGAGGCGTAGCCCGATGCGGTGAGCGGGCATGATCGGCCATTCCTCGGCCTTGGGGTAGTGATGCACCCCGACGATCGGCCAGACGACCAGTTCGACGCCGTCGAGCGGCCGATTGGCCTTCTGCCAGTCGGTGATCCCCTCTTCGCCGAGTGGCGCCTGATTGGGGTATTCGCCGGCGATGAACCTCTCGGCCGGGTCATACGCGGTGGCCCACAGTTGCTTGGCGACGAACGGCGCCTTGCGGGCCACGATGCTCCCGGGCTTGGCAAACAGGCGGGTGGTGTGTGGGATCGTCAGCCGATAGGCGGTCGACTCGCCGAAGCGGTTTGTCTTTTCGGTGTTCTCGATCCGCCAATGCACCGCACGTGACGCGTCGGCGACCCGGGCGGCATCCTTCTCGGTGTCGATCGTTTCGGAGATCATCTTCACGGCGTTGCCCCATGGATTCAACGCTTCGTCCTCCTCGACTTCGGCGTGCACTTCGACAAGCCGGTTCAGTGCGCCGTCGACGGCGGTGTCGAGCCGCACAGCGAAGTAGTGCTGGTGCGTGGGGGCTTGAACGTTGGGGGCGACCATGCGACCGAACGCCGGCATCCGCCCGTCGTCGATTCCGGACACCGAGAGGATGCCGGTGAGTTTGACCTCAAGCTCGATGTTGCCATCCTGGTATAGCGACCAGTAGAAGCCGTAGTCGTAGTTCGCCACGGTGGCGAAGAAGGAGATCACCAGGCGACGTGCGCGTCGCACATCGGCTTCGCCGGTGCGGGTGTTGACGTGCTTCCACAGGATCGAGTGGTCTTCCTCGTGCAAGCAGATCCCGTTGGCGATGGTCTTGGCTGCTCCGGCGCCGTCGAGCACGTGCGCATCGAAGTAGTGGATCTCCCCAAGGCAGTCGCAGCCGAGCTCGAGAGACGCGGTGAGGGGGCCGGCGCCGTACTCGCCCCAGTCGAAGAAGTTCTTGCGGTAGGCGGTCGGGTCCGAGTCCAAATACGGCACGTACATCTCGTTGATGGAGGCGCGGCGCAGAACCGACCGGTCGACGTCGCCGTCGCGGTACGCCAGATCATGGAGCACGAGTCCTTCACGGTGGGTGAAGCCGATTCTGAAGGACCAGTTCTGCCACGTGACAAGGTGGCCATCCACCGAGAACCCCGGGCCGCTGGGCTGCGTGATCTCCAGCGGAGCGACCTCGCGGTCCGGGCCCCACGTTCCGGAGCGGTAGTTGCCGCTCTCACTGGCCATGGGAATCACCCCGTGGTCTTCGATGCGAATAACGTCGAGGGTCTCCAGATCGAGGATCGGAACCAGGCCTGCCACCGGGCGGGCGTAGCCGTTGTCGTCCGCGCTCTCTCGGTACCACACCGTCCCCCACGACAGGCGCCGGTCGGCAAGATCCTCCGGTTCGAATCCGGTGATGGATTCGGGGTCGATCCAGACCAGCGACGTGTCCAGGATGCCTCTCTTAGCGAGCGCGTCGACGATGAGCGGATGCGTGCGGGCGGCCTGCGAGATCGCCCGGGCCTCGTCGGATGACACGCCGGGACGTTTGGCGTCTACATCGCTCCAGCCACCGATAGACGCGGTGCGATCGTGGCCAGAGGACCATGCGGTCACCTCCCACGCCGCGTGGGCTTCGGCGTTCATAACAACCAGTCGCACCGGACGCCCCTGACCTGGGGCAAGCGCGCGGGCAAGGGATTCTTCAACGGCGATGCCCCAGAATCGCGGCCGCGTGCCGACGCGCGAGTCCGCAGCCACCAGGGCCGCCACCTCCGTGATCTCTGCCGGGGTGAGCGGGTCGCTCCAGTGTCGCTCGGCGGTCATGGTCTTCTCCTCGTAGGTGCTCAGGGTTCAGCTATGTGCGTATCAGAATCGGGTGCCTGGGCCGGCGCCCACCCGGCGAAGTGTGGTGACGGGCACGAGCCCGGAAACGGTCGGCAAAGACATGCCCCATCTGCGCGGTGTGTGCGCGGCATCGTTCTCGCTCAAGAGGTTGGGGCGGCAGCGTGAGCGCGACATTACAGTCCTCGCCTTGCTGTCGAGATGAAGTCGAGGTCGGGGCGTTCGATTCCGAGCGCGAGGTCGGCAGCTGCGTCGCCGATCGCCGCGCCGAATTTGAAGCCGTGTCCCGAACAGGCGGAGATGATGACCACCTCCGGCGCGTTTGCCAGGGGTCCGAGGATGAAGCGTCGGTCCTCGGTCATTGTGTAGAGGCAGGCGGTAAGTTCTTTCGCTTCCGCATTCAGTGCGGGAACGTAGGTGTGCAGGAGTGCGCGTAGCTCCGCGGTCTCAACAGCGCTTGGTGGGGCTACCGGAACATCCGGATCCCATACCTGGCCGGCGTCGACCCCGATCTTGACGCCGTTCCCGGCGGCATCGGGTATGCCGAACAACAGTCCCTCGTCCCGATCGATCGAAAATGCTCCCAGGGCCGGCGGCTGGCCTGCAGCCTGGCCGGCTGCAGCGGTGAGCGTCAGAATTCGCCAGACCTCAAGCAAGCCGCCCAACACGGGAACTACTCGATCTGCCCAGGACCCCGCTGCGATCACGAGTCGGGCACCACGGATCATGCCATCGGTCGTGGAGAGAACCACGCCACCCGAGGTCGTCTCCCATCCTGCGACGCGAACGTTGTAGCGAAGGTCGGCACCGGCGCGAACGGCAGAATCCGTCAAGGCATCGAGAGCGGCAGCGGCTTCGATCATCCCGGCGTGAGGGTCATAAACGGCGTGGTAGCCCTGGGGTACATGTAGACCGGGCATACACGCGGCGATCTGTTCGGGATCCTCCAGCACGACGCAACCCTGGCCCTGCATCTGCGCCTGACCACGATGAGCGTAGAGGCCGCCGGTGCGGACGATGAGAGTTTTACCACTGTCCCGCTCAAGCCTCTCCCAGGCGTCGTAGGCGTGATCGATGAGGCCATTCCAGACGGCGTTCGGGTAGGCCCGGCGGATCATCCGCGTCCGCCCGTGTGAGGACCCTCGATCGTGCGACCCGGAGAACTGCTCGAGACCGATCACCCGGATCCCGCGGCGCGCGAGACTCGCCACCGTCGCGATCCCATGAACTCCCAGACCAAGGACGATGACATCGGCCGACGCGTTCACCGAGACCCCCGAATCGAGGCCACGCCTTCCACAAGGGCCTCCAGATCACCGTCGTCGTTGTACACGTGGGGCGACGCGCGCACGACGCTGGCCAGGCCTCGGTCGCCGAGGTCCCACTGGCCGTGACTGGCCGGCACCGAGACCACCCGGACGCCTCGGCGAGCAAGCTCGCTCACCACTTGTGCGGACGCCACCCCCTCGAGGACGAACGTGACGATCGCCGACCTGGTCGAAGCGGGGTCCGCGATCGTCACGCCGTCCACGCCGGTGAGGCCGGCCCTCAGTCGATCCCCGGCATCACAGAGCCAGCTCTCGGTCGCCTCGACATCACGGGAGAGAGCTTCCTCAATGGCGACGCCGAGTCCGAGCCGACCAGCGACCGATCCCTCCCACGTCTCGAATCGGCGGGCGGAAGAATCAAGTTCCCAGGCGCGCGGTCCGGACCACACCGCGCCACGCACATCGGGTGCGACGGGCAGCATCCTCTCCCACAGTTCTCGTCGCACGTATGCGAACCCGCTCCCCCGGGGTGCGCGGAGGAACTTGCGACCTGTCGTGACGAGCACATCGCAGGCGATCTCGTCCACGTCCACGCTCAGATGGCCGACCGACTGCGTCGCGTCGAGGATGAAGGTACCCCCGTACTCGCGTACGAGCGACCCGATCTGCGCCGCCGGTTCGACGAGACCTGAGGACGTCGGAATATGTGCGACGGAAACGATCGACGGCGTTCCATCGCTGAGCATCTCCTCCAGCGCCCGCAGATCGGTCGTGCGGTCCGAGGTGGTTGGAGCGACGATCAGTTCGAGACCGCGCTCCTGCGCAACGCTCATGAGATGCAGCGCATGGCTGACGTACGTGCTGCTGGATGCGATGATCCGATGACCAGCGGGAGGTCTGAGAGCATCGACGATCGTCCGCAGCCCCGTGGACGCACTGTCAAAGAACGCGACCTCGTCCGCGGCGGCGCCAATCAGATCCGCGGCGGAGGAATAGCCACGTTCCAGCGCGTGCCGCTGCTCGGCGGCGGCCTCGTAACCGCCGTGCAGCTCTTCCGCGCGGAGGTGGTCTATCACTGTTGCAACGACGCGCGCGGTCGGAAGCGCTGACCCTGCGGCATTGAGGTGGTTCCCCAGGACGGACCCTGCAGTCGCTTGGCGTTCTGCTGTCACATCGATACGTCGTGCAGCCGGACGAGGCAAGGAAGCGGTGGGCGTCGCGGGGACCGAGCTCATAGTGTGACGTGAACCTCCAGGTAGGATCCAAACATACCATGTGTGGATCCAATGATTGGAAGGAACACGATGTCTCGAATGCTGGCATATACAGCAGTGCGCCCGAAGACCTGGCGCGACGCCGTCGGAGACACCCTCCTCTCTGAATTCGGGGCGCTTTCCCTGCTGCACTCCGACGGGTGGGGAGCCGCGTGGCACGACTCAATCGTCGGAGCAGCAGTGCGCGGTGGCGAGGCGCCCATCGACACCCGACGATCTCTTCGCAAGGACTGGGTGCCCCTCAGCAAGGTAGGCATGCTCTATCTGCGATTTGCCAGTCGGGGCGCCCCAATGTCACCGGAAAACACACAACCTTTCCTGCGAGACGGGATGGCCTTCCAGCACAACGGCGCCCTCTCTCCCCGCTCGCTTGCCGTCCACGCGCTAACCGAAGACGAGCAGGCCCGGCTGACGGGCACGACCGATAGTGAGGTCTACTTACAACACACCCTGCGCGACCTGATCAACCGGAAACCCGCAGACGCGCTGGCGGAAGCAGCCGCACGCATGCGGACACTCTTTCCCGCCGCCTGCCTCAACGCCTTCGCCATCACAGGCGGAGACCTCTTCGTCGTCCACGCACCCGGAACCGCGCAACCCCCTCACGTAGCGTTCGCGCGCCGGGGAGTGTCAGTAGACAGCCTGCCGCCCGGTCACGGCGACACATACAATCGGCTGTCCTCCACCGTTTCGGCATCTGGAACTGTCATCGTCGCCACCACCGGTATCGATCAGCGGGGATGGATACCGCTCCCATCGGATACCGTCACGCGAATTACTCCCGCACCTCTCATCTCGGTCGCGCTCTGACTACTCCACGACGACGTTCGAAACTGGTCAGTTTCGGCGGGTGGCTTTCAGTGATCGTCATTGTCGACGACGGCTCCCAACACTTGTCTGCTGCAGGCCAATATGATCGGCAACCGTATTGTGCTAGATGGCGTGATAATATAACGTTCGTGAGCACACCCGATCAGATCGAGAATCTCCTCGCATCCATTCAGCCGGCCACCGACTCTGTTTTCGACGCGCTGGACTCAGCCGCTCCCCTCCTTGACGCTGCATTCAGCGCCACAGGACCGTTGCGTTCCATCGAGCGTTACAGCAGTACCCGAACCCACGTTGCTCGTGCCCTCGTTCATCGCGAGCTCGATCGGCTAGAAGACGGCGCCATGGGCGAGTGGATGCTGGTGAGGGACACAGGACCAAACTGTCCCGTCTGGCTCGCGAACGGGGCGCATTCGATTCGATTGCTCCACACATGGTCTCCCGAAGTAGTCCCTCCGACTGGCAAGAACCGCGCTCGCGTGAGCTACTACAGCAACAGCCTGCTTGAGCTGGAGCCAGAGGTGCTGATCTCCTCACACAAGTTCCTGCTTCTCTGGGAGCGGCAGGGTCAGGAATTCACACTCCGGCTTGTTCATACTCTTGGCGCAGTCCGCTTGAACAAGAACGTACGGCTCGATCTAGACATCTCCCTCGAACGGGGTGTTACTTTCAACGACCTCGCCTTCGAACAGCGCGAAGAAGACCTCGACTACTTCACCGAGGACGTCGAGGAAGAGGGGGACCTCGGCAATGGTTGACGGTACGCGCATCCGTGACGGCCGGGTGCTCATGAACGTCACCCAGGCCGATCTTGCAAAAGCGAGCAATCTCCAGCAACCGCTCATTTCAATGATCGAGCGTGGCGACCGCATGGCCAGCGGCGATCAGCTAGCGGCCATTTCGAACGCGCTCGGGTTGCCCTCAAGCTTCTTCCAGTTCAAGCCACTTTCCGGCCCAGGAGCCAGCCCGGAATTCCGAAGGATGAAGACCGCGCGAAGCAAGGACACTGAACAAGCACGTCAGCTATTCAGAGAGGCGTTCCGGATCTCGGAGCAATTACTGGAAGGGTCTGGGTACCCGCAGCCAACGCTGCCAGTAGTGGACGATCGCGAAGCCGAATTGAGCATTGACCGCATCGAAGAAATCGCACAGGAGACAAGAGCGGCCTGGGGACTCGACGCAGAATCTCCGCTCAACCATCTTGTTCGCACCATGGAGCGCCGCGGCATCGTCGTGTGCCCCCTCGTTCTGCCCGGCGAGGAAGAACCGCTGTACGGCGAGGGTAGGTCCCAACATTTTGGCGCCTCCTACTGGCTCGGCGTTGGAGAGACAGCCGTCGTCTCAATCTTCCCCGGGTCCTCAGGCGATCGCGACCGATTCACTACCGCACACGAGGCGGGCCACATGATCCTTCACACTTTCCGACCCGCCGTAGACGCGGACGTGAAGGAACGCGAAGCAAATCTCTTCGCCGGAGCTCTACTCGCACCCTCGCGTGCCATCGCGGGAAATTACGCCGAAACCATGGGCCTTAAAACTCTCGCCCAGATGAAGGCAAAGTGGGGACTCTCGATGCAGGCGCTGGTCATGCGTGGCCGCCAACTGGAAGTGCTGAGCAGCGAACGTTCGCAGGGACTCTTCCGACAGATCTCCGCGCGCGGATGGAGGAAGGGTGAACCTGTTCAGGTGCCCCACGAAGCACCCAAGCTACTTCGCAAACTCCTGGAGCGCCGCTACGGTGTGACACCATTCGCCGGCGACCGCGTCGTCGACGAACTCGGCCTGCCAACCGCCATGCTCCGTTCGCTCGCTCCAGACCCCCTTGGCACCCGCGAACAGGAACGCGACAACGTGTCCTTTGTGAATTTCCAGTCTCGCGAGCGAACATACGACGCAAGCACACCCACCCGCCTACAGATTTGATCTTTATACGCGCCGGGGATGGTCTACACCGCTCTGACCATAGGTAGTGCCGGGTAGTCGCGGCGATAACTCCAAGGCCGCTGAGTGTCGCGAACTCCCGGCGCTCGCGGACGCCCGTGCGAGAGGCACGTCCTCCGCATTACTCGGCTTGAGCGTGCGCGTTAGTACTCTCTGGTCACAGCAGTGCACCAGTAGCGTGTCGTAGGAGCTCGTGCAAATCAGTAATCGATCTCAGGGAGAGGTTGGAATGGTGGACTTCAGTTCCATGCTGGCTGATGCGGAAGAGTCCGATCCCATCGAGCCCCGCGAGCTACACGGGCAGCTGACCAAGGCTCCTGGCTATGGCTATCTTCGCGATGTCCAGGGCCAGGTTCTGACTTCGTGGCATCTGCGGAGAGATGAACGCGACATCGTGATCAAGGTCAATACCGGGGGCGGTAAAACGATTGATGGCCTCATCATCTTGCAGAGTTACATCAACGCAGGGGAGGGGCCCGCGCTTTACGTAGCTCCCACAAAATATCTCGTCAATCAGGTGCGGGCCGAAGCGGAAAAGCTTGGCATTGCGACCACCACCAACGTTGACGGAGCCGGGTACCTCAACAGCGAGGCAATCGGGGTGATCAACGCCTACGAGCTCGTCAACGGGCGTACCAAATTTTCCAAGGATCGACCGACCCGCGCGCGCGCCCCAATCGGGTCGGTCGTGATCGACGATGCTCATGCAGCGATTGCCACAACCCGCACCCAGTTGGCGCTGACACTCCCCCGCAAAAACGCCGCCTTCAACCAGCTGCTTTCACTGTTCGCGGATGATCTGAAAACTCAATCTTCCGACTCCTACATGGATGTCCGCGACGACCGTCGGGGAAGCCCTGTACGCGTGCCGTTCTGGGCATGGCGCTCGAAGGTCGAGCAAGCGCGAGAGATTCTGCGCACCCAGACCAGCGATAAGCAGGACCTTTACTGGCAATGGCCCGCCGTCAAAGAGGTACTACTGACTTGCCGCGCAGTCTTCTCCAACAACGAGCTGACGATCACACCCTTCTGCCCGCCAATAGACCACGTGACTTCTTTTATGGAAGCGAACCACAGAATCTTCCTCACAGCGACTCTCGCGGACGACAGCGTCCTCGTGACCGATTTTGGCGCCGAACCAGACAGCGTCTCGCAACCCGTCACGCCCGTAACAGCCGGCGATATTGGTGAGCGAATGATCCTCGCGCCGCTCGAGATCAATCCCGACCTCAACGCTGAAAAGATCCGCGCGAAGATCGTCAAGCTCAGCAGGACATACAACACGGTGGTGCTGGTCCCAAGCGAGAAGTGGGCCACAGCGTGGGAGCCGGACGCAGCGATCATCGCCACGAAAGACGACATCGATGAGGCCGTCGAGAAATTGCGTGGCGAAAAGCATGTCGGTTTAGTCGTCTTGGTGAACAGATATGACGGCATTGACCTTCCGGACGACGCTTGTCGCATCCTTGTGTTGGACGGCTTACCAGAGGCATTCAGCCCGGAGGAGAGGCTCGACGCACTATTGGTTAGCTCGGAGTCAGGAATCGACAATCGGCAAGTGCAACGCATCGAGCAAGGGATGGGCCGTGGCGTCCGGAGCAATGAAGATCACTGCGTAGTCTTCCTGCTCGGTCCTCGGCTGGCGCAACTCACCGTAGACCCGCGCAGCTTCAACAGCTTCAGTCCAGCAACCCAGGCGCAGTTGAAGCTCTCGCGTCAAATGGCGGCAAAAATGGACAACCTTCCTATTGGTCGCATCATCGACACGGCGAAACAGGCGCTTACTCGGGACCCACATTGGGTTGCCCTCGCACTCAAGTCCTTACGCAAGATCCCTCCAGTTCCTGGTCACGTCAGGCCGGCAGCGATCGCAGAGCGAGAGGCGTTTGTCCAAGCCCAGAACGGTAACCCAGGTGCAGCTCGGGACACGATCGCCGCCGCAGTCGGAGACGAAACGAATGACGCGATGGCGGGCGTCCTTCTGGAGCTCCAAGCTACGTATGCGGACATGAATGACCCGCAGCTTGCGCAGCAGACAATCGCGCTCGCACGGGCGCGCAACACCAATGTCACAAAGCCGCTAGGCGGCCTCGCTTACACGCCTCTCGATGCCTACGCCCCGCAAGTGAAGACGTGTACCGAGCGACTTAGCGCGCGGTACTCGACGGCGGCAGAATTGCGACTGGACGTCGAGTCCATCGTCGAAGATCTCGTGTTCGATGAGTATCGGGTCGAGCAATTTGAAGAAGCGATGAGGCGGGCAGGCATGCTGATCGGGCTGGGCTCGCAACGACCTGAACACGACACCGACAAGGGCCCCGACAATCTGTGGGCGCTTGGCGACAACGTCTTCTGGGTCATTGAGGCAAAGACAGGCGCGAAGAGTCCAGCAATCGGTAAGACCGACATGGGACAACTAGCGATCTCGATGCTGTGGTTTGGGCAACGATACGATCCGCAAGCAAGACCAATCCCGGTGATGGTTCACCAATCAGTCATCGCCTACGGAGACGCGACGCCCGTCACCGGCATGCGTTTGATCACAAAAAAGCTTCTTGGCGAGTTCGCCGCTGCACTTCGTGCGTTCGCCGCGGCGCTTGCAGACGCGAGTTGGACGGATCCAGAGGTCGTGGGGCGCCTGCTCGATGGGCACGGCCTGACAGCGGCCAAACTAGAGGCCTTTACCGTTCCGCAGCGCGGCGTCAAGAAGGGATCCTGAGCGTACGGGCCAAGCTCACCCTCAGCGAACTTCGTCCGCCCCTTTGATTTCTTAAAGGTCCACCCCTTGATTCCTGAAGTTTGCCGTCGAGTATTTCCGCTCAGCGGCGCTTCTTGCCGCTGCTGGCTGCTGGCTGCCTCTCCCCCAGCAGCTGCTCGAGTGCAGTAACCTCTTCTGTGCGCCACCGCGCCTGGCCGGACATCCGCGAGCGCAGCGGGCCGGCGCCGATACCGAGCGCCCGGGCGACCTCCGCCTTGCTGATGGAACGCTCCGGCAAGAGCTTCTCCAGCCACTCGCTGACAGTGCGGCTGGCATCCTGGTCGAGGCGACCTGCAGCGTTGCGGGGAGGCCGACCGGTGATGCTATCTGCGCGGTTCTGCTGCTCGGCGATGTAGGACTCGATGTCCGCTCGCCGGAAAACAGCGCTGGCGCGCATGCCCTCGATCCGCATGGGGGTGGGAAACAGCGGCAGTCCGGTCTTGTTTCCCTCCTTCTCGATCCGACGCGATCGCGTCTGGTACACCCGGACGGTGTCGTGTTTCACGCCGATCATATTTGCGGCTTGCTTGTACGTGACGTACTCCGGGCGGACGACGTCCTCGAGCGCAATCGTCTGCGCTGTAACCATGCCGGGTCTCCGATCGAACAATTGAAGGTTTGTCAATGCAGGAGTGTACCAACCTTGCATAATGGAGGGGCATCGCCTCGCTGAGCTCTTGCGAGTCTTCGTCTACAGTGAGGTCGGCGAGGAGGGTGCGGCGTTGCGTGATGCTGGGCCTGTACATCTGGGTTCCGTAGGGAAGGGCCGGCCCCACCTCGAGGAGGCCAGGGAGCTTCTGTGCGTAGCGACTGGCGAGCTTTGGTGCGGCGGCGGTAAGCCGCACACCCACGTCAGCGCGATCGGCCGCCGCGCACACCGCAGGCAGCAACAGGTCCTGCAGCCTCTCCCCCGCTCCCGGCGCCTTCCGGCTGCGGTTGTGGCCGGCGATAGTCCAGTAGTCGTCGTCGGCGGTCATCGTCAGCGTCGCGGTGTGATCGTTGAGCACGTACACCCGTGTCTGCGCGCCGTGCTTTTGCCTGCGGAGGAGAACTGCGCACAGGGCGAGGACTACTAACAGAATGAACGCGGCGAGAAGGAATCCGCGGACGCCGTCGCGCCAACCGATGTACCAGAGTGCACCGAGAGGGATGACGATCCCGAGGGAGAAGAGGCGCTGGCCAGTTGTGCTCCGGCGGGTGAAGATGCGTTCCCACATAAGTGAGCGGAAGACCCAGCAGGCTTCACGCATTTTGTCCTTGCCTGTGGCGAGGTGGACGCCGTCGGGCGTGTCAGGCAGCGACCCGCTCATTCAGCATCAGCTCCTCTCTGGGCGCGCCGTCGGGCGCGCAGCTGCTCTACCTGGTCGTTGGCGTCGCTGGTATCAATGTCGAGGATGGAGGCGATGCGTTCCCGCTCGGTCGGCGTCCAGGTTGTTCGGCCGCGCATCCGCTCGCCAAAGGTGACGGAGTTCAGCTGCAGCGCGTCGGCAAGCTGCCTAAGGGTGGTGACACCCGGTGCTCCGGCGCCGGCGGCGACGGAGTCCCTAATGCGGTCGGGAAAAGGTGCGGTCGGGCCCGTGCGCCGAGGCGCGGTACGCGGTGGCCTACCGGCGCGGCCTCGGGTGTCGGAGCGCGCCTTGATATACGCGTCGATCGCGCTCTCATCAAATAGCACTGTGCGGCCCTCGAAGGCGACGGGATCGGGAAACCGAGCGGGCCCCGGCGTCTTATCGCGATCGCTGCTGCGGTACACGTACACCGTGTTCAGGGAGACGCCCATCTTCTCGGCAATCTGAGTGCTGCTGATCCGACGCCCACGCGCGTTGGTGTCATTCATGCCAGGATGCCTCTTCTCGTCGAGCCTGCCGCACTGCTGCGAACTTCCTTCATAAATGTAACGAGGCGCCGTGACAGCTGCAGTAGCTACGGGACACACCCTGCGCGGTAGGTGGTTTCGCATCCATGTTCCGTAACATGGTTTCCATGGTGAACGAAAGTATCGATGACATTCGCCGGCAGATCTCTCAGGTCGGCGTGGAGATCGCCCGCACTGACGAGCTGCTGGAGCGTCGTGGGCACCTGGTCGAGGAGGCGCGAGCGGCCGGAATGACCTATCGAGAGGTTGCCCTGCTGCTGGGCATGACCGAGACCGGCTTGCGGAAGACGCAGAAGGCCTTTCGCGCGCGCGCCACGCAGTTTGAGGCCCGCGCATCGTAAGGCTCCTATTACCGAAGCAACGGCCCTAGGTCGTGAAATATGCTTGCAAATTGCAATATACTTTTATTAATATAGCGAGCGGGAGGTGACGGGCATGGATGACATTGACTACCGCCCGAAGCCTTGGGTGCCGAAGGACGTTCCGACCGTCTGGGTTGATCACACGTCCGGGCAGGGTGTTACTCAGGATGGTGTGGCTATTCGCCCCGTCGTCGGCGATCGTCGCAAGAACCCGAACCTCACCGACCTGCTCGACACCGCCGCGAGCTACGGCGCCAACCGCATCATGCTCACGGGCAAGCGTCCCGACCCTGAGCCCGGTATCCGCCACTGGCTTTACGTGCAGACGCCGCGGTGGAAGCCCGGCACTCATTGGATCAACAACGGGCCGCCCACCGGAAGGTTCGAGCACGAGACCACCGGTTTCAAGATCGAGGTCCGCACTGCCGAGGAATGGTTCGGAGAGGTTGCGCTCAGTCCCGCGCAGGCGCGCAGCGCGTGGGACACCACCGCCGCGATCCTCAAGGCTGCTGACGAGCGCGCGCGGATGTTCAACTCCCCCGCCGCGACCGGAACCAACCTGTGGGCGCTGTCGCTGCCGAAGAACGTGAATCCCGTGCCGGTGTCCTCTGACATCGCCGAGGAGATCCACGCGACCAGCGGGCAGCACCACATCGAGCACCTCGTTGCTGGACCGGACTTCGCCATCCATGAAGACTGCGTCCCGCTGGTTGATCCCGCCAAGCAGAAGAAGATCACCGAGTTCGCCTACGTCGATGGTCGCTTCATGTATGCCGCGCTCGGTCGCGAGCTCGGCCTGGGTCCTGCGCGTCGACTGAACCGCGCGGCCGCGTACCAACTGATGGAGGAAGACCCGTACGCGCGTGCACGGTTCAATGTGCGCTTCCAAGTGCCTTCCACATGGAACCACGTCGGCATCCTCGGCGTCCGTCATCAGCGAGTCGAGGAGGGCTGGTACTACCCCAACCGTCCCGGAGCTCGCGGAGAGACATGGGCGGACGCTGCCGAGATCCAGGTGGCACGGAGCGCGGGGTGGGTAGTCGACCCGGTCGAGGCGGTCGTCTTCCGCAAGGCGCGGCCGCTGGACACCTTCTTCGAACGGATCATGCGTGCCCGGGACCGCGTGAACGAACATCCAGACATGCACCCCATGCTCCGCAAGGCCGTGATGGCTGCGCTTCGAGCGATCGTGCTGCACAGTGTGGGTGCGTTCGCCTCATCGGGACGCGATCAAACCCGTGTAGCGACAAGCGCTCTCGACGTTCCTCCGCAATTCCAAGCTCGCATGCAAC
Source organism: Microbacterium rhizomatis (assembly GCF_008710745.1). Classification (GTDB taxonomy): domain Bacteria; phylum Actinomycetota; class Actinomycetes; order Actinomycetales; family Microbacteriaceae; genus Microbacterium; species Microbacterium rhizomatis. The sequence continues at coordinate 172,630 of NZ_VYSA01000004.1, read as the reverse complement.
GACAGGGGAAACTGTTCGTGTACCACGTGCCCAGCGAGCGCAACTCTCGGACGGAGTCGTTCTACCACCCTGAGCTCGCCGCCCAGGTTTGGGGTCGCGCTCGAGCTCGCGTGCTCGACGGACCGAGCGCTCTTGGCCTGCACACCACCGGCGCCCTGGCAGTTGATCCGTCGACTCTGCTGGGTATCCAGGGTGACGCCATCTACACCAGCACCCTGCCGTCCTGGTCGTTGCCGGTGGCGAATGGGGGCGGGGATGACGGTAAGACGGGTCGGCTGCGCCTGCAAGGCTACCTCAACGGATCATTCCTCACACCGGAGCGACTGCAGCAGCGCCTCTCGCTGCGCGGCCGCGCGGAGAAGGCCGGCGTGGAGTCGGCACTCGAGCACGAGGCGGTGATGTCGTGAGCGACAACAGCAACAACTCTCGGTCCGCGCAGGACCTGGTGCGATTCCTCCGCGGCCGCGGCATCTCGACGGCGGAGATCGCTGCGGAGCTGCACCGCTCCCCCAGGATGGTGCGCAAGATCCTCAACGGTGAGACTAGCGGCGCGCTGTACCGGTCGACTCTCGAGGAGTTGGCTACCACCGGCCGCGTCTCCAGTGTTCCGCCTCGCCGGCGCCTCAAGACCGGCGGTCTGGTCCCCGTCCGTGCGAAGTCGGGTGGGAAACAGAAAACGGTGGTGCCGGAGGATCCGGGCGGAACCTATACCTCCGCCCGTCAGGGCGGTGCGATGCAGGCGTCGACGACGTACATGGCCGAGGGTGGCCGGCAGGTCGAGCTCCGCCTTCCCAAGGGAAAAGCTGCCAACGGCCGCACGACGGCCGACGCCGAACTCGTGCGGCAGATCCGAAACGCCGCCAAGGGGCAGGCCCGCGACAACCAGAAGAAGATTCGCGCCACCTTGACGTTCGCCAACGGCCGCGTCATGGAAGTCAACACCTACAACGCATCGACGATGCTGCAGCGCGTCAACGAATCCGGCGGTAGCGCGCTGGAGTGGATGCGCGGTGAATCCAAGAACAGGTACGTCAACCTCGACGTGTCCCGAGAGACCATCACAGGGGTCACCCTGACCGTTTTCGCCGAAGCGAAGACTCCCGAGTACGAGGACTTCAAGGCGCAGGGCCGGCCGCGGCGATCGCGCGCGCTAAATCCTGCCGAGGCCCGGCGACAAGAAGAAAAGGCACGCCTCGAACAGGGGCGGCGCCGCGGCGGCCGCAGGTCGTGACGAGGAGTAGACGATGACTGACAAGCAGACGCCACTGGAGAGCCCGCTGAGGCTCACTGTCGGGAATCTCAAGGGCGGCGTGGCTCGGTCGACGACGTCCATCATGCTCGCCCTTGCCTTGGTGAAGCGCACCGGTCAGCGCGTGCTTCTCGTCGACGCGGATGCCGCGAACGGCACGAGCTTCGAGTGGTCCGAGTACGCCGGCGAGGTTTGGCCGGCGGAGGTGAATGTTGTGTACCTGCCTTCGCAGATGCTCGGCAAGCGCGTCCGGGAGATGTGGCCGGAGGGCCACTTGATCATCGATACCGGCAACGACTCCACCACGCTGCGCCAGGCGCTCATGGTGACGGACCACTTAGTGATGCCGATAGGTGCCACTCCCTCGGAGGCGACCCGGCTCACGCCGACGCTGCAGGCGGCCGCCGAGGTCGCAAGCATCAAGCCGATCGAGCTGTCCATCCTGTTCACGCGTACCAAGCCGAACACGATCAGCTTCCGTGAGGCGTGGGACCAGCTCAAGCAGATGGAAGGCGAAGTCGAGGGGCTTCACGTTCTGGACGTCAACGTGCCGTTCCAGCTGCTCTACTCTCAGGCCTTCGGTACGGTTCCGACGAACCTGGGCGTCTATCCCGACGTGCTCGAGGAGATTCTGGCGGGAGGCAGCAAATGACCCAGCCGCAGCGGAAGGCTAAGACGGACTGGAGTGCGGCGTTCACCAAGCCCGAGACCGCCTCGCGGTCCCTCGAGCCGGTCTCGGAGGTGGACGTTGATGTCGAAATCGACGTCGAGGTCGCGAAGCCTGCTGCGCGTCGACGCGGCCCATACAACGTGAAGAAGGTCGATAAGAAGCCGGCCACATTCCGGCTGCCGCCCGACGTTCATGAACTGATCGATCGCGCTCGCCAGGAAGCCGCCGACAACGGCATCCGGCTGACAAAGGACGATGCTGTGACCGCCGCCGTGCGTCACCTCTACGGACGAAAACGGCGATGATCAGATCACCCCAGGGGCCACCGCTACTCCACCGGTGGCCCCTTCTTCGCGGGCTGTGGGCTACTTGTGGAGTCCGAGTGCCAGTCGGAGAGGATCCGAATCAGCACATTTTCGGGTCGAAATGTGCTTGCAATTTGCCGGTATTTTGCTTGCAGATTTTACCACCCATGTTAGGCTGAGCCGCAGCGTTGACCCGCGCTATAGCGCGAGGGAGATGCGGAGGCTCAGACCTACAGGCCCTCTCCCCAATACACGGAACGTGTCGTCGGTCGTCACGTTTGAGGCGGCGAGGCCTGCTTGCATTTTTCAAGCACTTTTCCGCGCCCGTGGCCGACTGGGTCAGTTGATCGGTTCGAGCAGAGTCGGGTCGTACCGGTCGACGGAGCGTGCGTTGTTCAGTCGCGGGTCGAGCGGATGCGTGCGGATCGTCGAAGCGATCACGCTCGAGCTGGCGTCGAGTTCGTCGAGCAGCTCCAGCCGGTTCCGTTTCGAGCTGGCACTGTCTCGCTCGACGGTGAGCGACGTGGGGTTGAGCCAGTCGTCTCTGAGATCGTCGGAGAGGAACCCTGGCATCCGGTCGTGAATATCGCCAGATGCATCTCTCGCCTCCCTGGTGATGACGACGAATACCCGCTGGCGCTCCCCCGCGATCTCGGTCGTCCAGGTCAGATCCGCGGCCGTGAGCAGACCTTCACCGGCGATCAGGTGTGGTTGCTCGCTGCCCTTCTGGCCAGTCCACTCGAAGTATCCCGGCGCCATGGGAACGATGCAGCGGCTGTTGGAGAACGCCCCCACCCAGAAACCGGTCGGCAGCTTCTCGATCCGGGCATTGATGATTGGGCCGCCCCCAGGGCGGTTCGCGGGCTTGGGCCAGTCCCATCGGGCAAGGGTGAGTTCTCGCCGGATGTCGCCATCTTCGGCTCTCTGGCGGACGATCGGAACGTTGGTGGTCGGGGCAATTGAGTGGGTGGTACGCCAGTCGTCGGGCTATCCGCCCTTGACGACGAACTCGGAGATCAGTTCATCCGTCTTCTACGAAAGTGAAAAGCGGCCGCACATGAGGTGAGCGTAGCTCTCCATTAGGGGCGTTTGCGCCTCCGGAACAGTGATGCCGGCGCTGTGCGATACACCCACCTGGCTGTGTGTATTCAGCCATGCACAGGGCGACCACGCTGCAGCTTCCCCGCGGCAGAGAACTCCTCGCCGCCGTTGTAGAGATGCTCGCGGCGAACCGCTTCGTTCAGTAGTGCCGTCTCGACGTACGCACTGAACGGCTCGTCTCCTCCAGGTGCGCGGTGATCTCAAGCGCAGCCACGACGCGAGCTCGCGTCTCACCGTCTATGTAGCGTCACACGACCCTGTGCGCGCCGTGCCGCGCCATCTGCCTCCCTGGTTGGTTCGGGCCTTCGCCAGCGTGTGGGGGCCTGCAGGCGCTTCCTGCAGGCCCCGCCGTGATGATTCGCGCTGGTTGATCCTCCGCGGACGCCTGCAAATCGTCCGCGGCAGAATCGTTGTCTAGCGAGCCGTCCTTGGAATTCCACAGCAGGGATCACCTCCGGGGCTAGGCCGGCCCCATGCACCGAGGCGCGGTGTGCAGACGTAGATTGCCAGACCTGAGGTGATCAGTTCTGCAGCTGCTCAAGAAATTCCGTGAAGGCGGTCTCTGCTGCTACGCGACCGTCATGCGGTCCGAGATTGATCCTCATCAGTGGCATGCCGTCGATCTTCAGCTCGACCTCGAGCATGATCGCCCGTTCGCCCGTTCGCAGGATGGATTGCACACTGACAAGGTGATCCGCGTTGATCCAGATCGTCGGGTGGCCCGATATGTCGGGCACGCCAATCAGCTTCATGGCCACACGTTCAGTCAGGACGCGATATGTAGCTTGGTGGCGCTGCGATCTAGTCGACGAACGTGCGTGGGCGAAGGCTTGATCGTCAAGTAGTCGGCTGATACTTCGTAACGCAGCGACGGGTAGACGAGTGACACCTTGTGGGCGTTCCTCTCGAACGCGGACCGGAAGGCGCGAAGACGACCGTAGTTCGAACCAAACTGAACAGCCAGGTCCTCCCACTTGATCTTCGTATCGCGTTTGAGAGACATCATGCGATAGGTCGCCCAGTTGTAAATATCGATGCTCATTGGGCTGTTCTTCAGCGACCGTAGGACGTTCAAGTCCACGGGGATCGAGGCCTGTTGGATCGCGTCGAAGTACTGCTTGCTGAGCACAACCTCGCTGGACCACAGGCCGTCGTTGTCGCCGCTGCGATCGTCATTGTTGAACCAGAGTTGGTAGGCATCGGCGATCGGGAACTTAGCCGCGGCCATACCTCGCTGCCCGCCGACGCCTGCTAGCTGATCGTCGACGGATACATCTGCCCCGAACAGCCGATGCATCTGGTTCGTCGTGTTCGTGGCGTTGTAGCCATTCTTGGTCATGCCCACCTTGCGGAGGAACTCGGCCACGTTTCCGCCGATCTCAAGATGGCGGGAGTTGGTTCGGGTTGCTTCAGTTGCCATCCAAGTCAGGATGTACCTGGGTGCGACACCGAATGGAAATTTGTCTTCGCGAACGCCGGTCTGTCGGTTTGCGATACGTGCCGGGCGCATCGATAAAGTGACGGATCCGTTGCGTCGCTCCCAGACCGTTGTGCCCGCCGGCGGCTCGCTGTACGGAATGCTCACCTGAGCCCAGAGCTTGGCGGTGAAACCCACGTCCTGGACACCAGGATTCTGTTCCAAGAGCGATCCGTAGTTCACCAGCCGAAGCTCGTTGCGGGGGACGACCAATGGGCCTTGCTCGCGCGTCGTCGAGTTGTGCTCAGTCGTCATGTGGACGTCCCTTCGTTGGGATTGAGCATGCACCCTCGAAGCGCCACAGGCTTGAATCTGACTCGGCGTGTTGCCTGTATTTCCGGGCAGATCCATCGGTGCAAGGCGCCACAGCATCTCGCATCGCTTAGCTACCGTTCTGCACCGATTATCCACAGATCTGCCGGTGGATAACCGGTGCAGTCTGGTGGCGGAAGGTGCGGTCTGGTGGCGCTGGGGGTGCAATCTGGTGGCACGTAAGGTGCAATCTGGTGGCGCGAGGCGGGTGTGCAACACCCTTTGGATACCAGTCGAGAGTAGGGCTCGAGGGACTCGATAATTTCGCCCCCTGTAGTTCTTACCTATAGATCTCCCCTGTAACGAACTTAAGTCTTAACGTGACCACAGGGCGGCTACGGTTTTCGCACGTCAAACGCCTACCGCTTCCACGAGATGATTGAAGTTGGTGGAGAGCGGCACTTCAGCACGAGCTTTTCCTCGCCCGGGGAGCCTTTTCGACGGATAAGGCCGACCGGACAGGTTCCGCATGAATCTGGGCCAACGCGCTACCAGGTTGCACCAGGTGCGTGTTGCTGCCGTGGCTGATGAGGACGGGCAACGCCTGTTCGCTTAGGCGACACCCGCCACCGAATTGCACCACAGCCACTTCGTGGCTGTGACGGTCTCAGCGGAGGAGTCATGCACTTCGAGGCGCCCTAGGCGCCACCAGACTGCACCGTTCTGTCGCGAACGGATGGGGCGCGTCTCTTGCTATAACCGCCACCAGATTGCACCTGCGTGAACACGTAGCTCTAAGGCATTCAGGCAGCGCGCGCCGTCTCGACCAGTGTTCGTAATCGCGCCTGACAGCGCCACCAGATTGCACCGGGGTATTGCGAACCGCATGCGTTCGTCTGTTGCTATTACCGCCACCAGATTGCACTGAAATCCTGCATGCACCCGAATTTGCGATGATGTCGCGGAGCGAACTTGCCGCCACCGTTTTGCACCGACTGTCAGTTGCACGGGTGCGCTCGAACGGCTTCAGCGCTGGTGGTTCCGTGAATAAGAGCGCCACCGTTTTGCACTGGGAATCGGCCCAACGAAGTCAGGAGCAGCGCGCGGGTATCGCAGCCGCATTGTGAATGATCTTTGTGCCAGTCGGGTCAGGACCCTCTATGGCGCTTCGATCTAGGTGTCGGCAGACCTAGGGTGATGCGCTACCCGCAAGTTCCACGCGAGATTGTCGGCGACGGAGATCATGCGCGCGAGGTGTGTGAGCGTGAGGGCGATGACGACGTAGCCGGTGAATGCTCCTGCACTCACGGTGTGACTTCCCCGCACGCCCGTTCCGTCAGTTGAACCCTGGCTATGTTCGCCATGGAGCGTTTCTGATTGCGTCTTCTACGAGATCGCGTTTGGATCGTCCTGTCATTGCAGCTGCGCGGTCGACCAGGTCAGTGACATCTGGGCTTACGCGCGCGGCGAGCTGCACTGTGAGCTCCCGACCTCGCAGTACAGGTTGAGTTCCCACGACCCCACTGGTCCCAGTGGGGTCTTCAGGTGGAACGACGGCGTCGGCGGTAACTGCAGCGCTCGCGGGAACAGCCGAAGGGGTCGCCGCAGGTTGCGCGGGTCGATACTCGATGGGGTCGACACCCTCATCATCAGTGGGAACAGGCTTGGTTCGTGCCGGTCGGTCCGGGCGCTCCGCCATGCTCATCGAATCACCTTCCTCATGATTGCCGCGTAGCTATCTCGCACGGCTAATCCCTTGCGATAGTTCCCGAACCACTCCCCCGCCATCCGGCTCTCCGGAACGATAGACAGGTGGGGCACGATCGGCTCAATGATCGGTGTCAACTCTCGTAGCTGCTCGATCGCATCTCTTTCACTGAAGCTCAAAAAGCCGGTGCCATCGCGGGTGACCGCAACGCCAATCTCACTAATGCTCGTGACGGCACCAATCTGGGACATGTGGTGACGGAACTTTGCCACAGACAGCTTCGCGCCGGTGACTCCGTCTACGCCAGAATCACTCGCGGTAGCTGCATAGAGCACGGTGTCCGCGGCGTGCAGCGCAGAGACAGTAAGGGGACCACCCTGGCGATTGGCGCAGTCGATCACCACGAGGTCTGCATCGAGGTCGGTCAGCGACGACTTTAGGCGCCATTCGGCGTAGTCGTCGCGTTCGCTTTCACGGTTGCTCAGCTCTCGGGCGGCTGGGATGACTCGCAAGTTCTGACTCCACCGGCTAGTGACCGCAAGGTCGGCTGCCCAGCCCGTGGGGTCTTCCTTGGCGCCCAAGATGGCGCCCACGTGAAGTCCATCGCCCACGGGTGTGATGCCAAGCCACTTCGTTGCGGCTGCGCGCGGATCCAGATCAATGAGAACGACACGTCGGGACGGTACTGGGGACTCGGTGCTATTCCCCGTGCCGGCGATACCTTCGGCTGCGACCATTGCCAAGCTCACGGCAGTCGTCGTCTTCTTGACTCCCCCTGCTTCGCTGTACACCATAACTGTCTGCATGCTCGCCGACCTCACTTTCTAGCCTGCTGGCTAGCTAGCCAGAGAACATTAATTCATAGTACCTAGTTCGCTAGCGAAGTACCTAGCACTCTCAGCAGTAAGTGCACTAGACAGCCCACGTGCTAGCTATCATGCGTGCTAGCTACCCAGAGTGTATTCACTATCAATCAAGATCGCTGTAGTGCCCTGAGGCACTATGCGTCTTATGGGGGGCAGAAATTTGCGCGCTCGTCAACGATCATCGCGTGCTGTGCAGCCTGCTGGATCGCCGGACACCGCACCTTTCCTGCTGCCGCCCGCTGGGCATGAACAGGGCTTGGGTTTTGGAGCGCGTTGCCGAACTCCGCAGGCTAGTCCCAGGGGGCTCAGGGAAGATTAACAACCAACTATCCTTCTAGGTAGCTAGCTAGCACAACAACAACGATCACACGGTCAATCCCAGTCATCCGTGAGGCGCAGTCCGCAAGTTCGCGCCGAGTCCGGCCGGAAGCCGTCTCGAGCCGCGGACAGACCCACGCTCACCAGTCAGCAGACATCTCGGGGCGAGTCGCGGTCCAGTCGATTTCACCCGACGCATGGCGCCCAGGAGAGCACACGCCCGCATAAGTGCTAAGTACAGTCGCCACCGTCCCTGTCTGACTGCCTTGCCGAGTGCGGTCGATGACAGTCGCGAATTCCTACCGCTCTAGGGGCTTCTGATCCGCCGAGACTTGCCATTGCGTCTGTTGAAGGAAACAGATCTGTTCCTCGATATCGGGTGGCAACTGAATGAGGCGGGGGAGCTGAACGATGACTTGAGCAACGTCGGAGTAGGGATCGCGGATCTTGATTGCGATCTCGCCCCCGGTGTCGGGGCGACTCCATCGAGCGACACGGGCCATGGCGTCATGAGATGAATGCCAGCGCTGATCGGCGAGCATCCTTCCGAGGGTGGAGATCGCGCCGACCAACTGTTGAGTCCGTGCGGGCGCGGCATAGAGAGGCTGTGAGGTTCCGATCAACGTGAGGACGAGCGCCTTCGCTGCCATTCCGCGGTCTGAGGCCTTCCTTGCCCGCTGCAGGGGAGGGTGGTGACGCAAGTCTTCCGTGATCGCGTGCCTACCGGTCTGACAAGTATTCGCAGTCGGCTGCTGCTGCTCCGCGGCCGCCCTAGTGGCGGCAAAGTGATCGCGACGCTGCCTCATCCGGTGGGTATGGTCCCGCATTTGCCGTTCTAGGCGGGTTTCGCCGGGGTTGTTGGTTCGCATCATCCCCAGCATCCAGGCGAAGTACGCAATTCGGTCGCGCTTCTGACCGTTTTCGAGCGGTCGAATATGCGATGCGGCCAACGCTTCATCGATCTCGATGCGCAACGTTGCGAGCGTGTATCGCTCTGGGGTGACGTTGTACCGCTCGAGAATGTTGCACAGCTGCCCGATGTGCCGTCCACCATGCAGAGCACCGATGCGCGTTGTTGAGCTGCCAGAATCAAGCCCGTAGTTTCGGGCGACTGCCCAGGCAAAGCGCTGGATGTCGATGGAGCGCGGCGAACCGGGCGAAATGATTCGTCGAGCCCGCTGCGTATTCGGTCCAGGCCGCGCAGAGGTCTTCCTGCGCGCCTCGGCGCGCGTTGTTAACAACTTCTCGACGGGAGATTTCTTAAGATCTGAACCTCTACGAGGTAGGTGGCAAGTATCCACAGATCGCCTGTGGCGAGGCATAGTGAGAGCGCGCACAGATGGTGCCGCTTCCTGGTAACCACCGTGAGCTTGCCTGGCTTGGCTTCGCTCAGCGGGAGAGAGGTGACGTCCCATGACAATGGTGGTTGCCAGGCCGAGCTTTTCTAGCAGTCGGCGAGCTTCGCCCACAGTGCGCCTACTCATGCCCAGTCGCTGAGCCACAGTCTGATGCGATGTGCTGACGCCCCGGCCTGTTCGTACGTCGGCGGTGGCCATGTCTGCGCGAGCGACAAGCATCACGCTGCCCACAGAGATTCTCTTCTCGCGCAGCTTCGTTGCCCGGTCGGAAGTCAGGCTGTGCGCGACTAGGGCCAACCAAGCGCGCGCTGAACTCCACGCCGGCACGGCTGCGTACGCGCCATCTGGCGGCGTCAGCGACCACGAAGTCGTCTTCGAGGAATTGGGCGACTGCTCTCGACGCTGTGAACGATCATCAGGCGGTGCATCGGGAGTCGAAATTCGCTTGCATTGTGGGTCAAAGATGCTCGCAGAATTCGTGTCGAAGTTCCGTGCATGGGTGACGTTCCGGTGCGTGCTCACTTTGGGTTCGGCTCGCACCCGCATGTCAGACGCGAGGCGTGCGTACGGTGATGGAGCCATCAGAGGGCAGTGAGAGCGTTCCAGGTTCGCCGGTCTCGAAGTCGCGGTAGGTGAAGGCGATGTACCCCTCGTCGAACTCGTCGTAGCCGGCGGATTCGACGAGGCCCCAGGTATTGGTGTCGGGGTCGACGAGCGCGAGCATGCCGTCGCGGCCGAGGGTGCCATCGTCGGTGAGTACTTCTTCAACGGCGAGCTCGTCGGGCTGCGTGTAGCCGGCGAAAAGTTCCTCGGCGTCGTCGAGCTCAGGCTCTGCTTCTTCGCGCTGGATACGTTCAAGCTCGGCGACGCGCTTGTCTTCCTCGAGGCCGGTGATGAGGCCGCTTGCTCTGCGTTGCAGCTCATCGACGCGGTCGGCTGGCACGATCCGTGTGGCCATGTAGTCGTTGTAGTCCGGCACGCCGTCGGCGCCCGTGCCGTCGATGTCGGCCTGATCTTCAGGGTCGATGATCCCCATCAGCTGGTGGATGGTCTGCTTTGGCGTGATCTGACGGACGAGCTTGACGTCGTCGGGGAAGACCCAGTTTTCGGGGTGTTCGGGTTCGGTCTGGTAAGGGTCTGGGGTCCAGTAGGCCTGGATCTCGACAGGGGTGCCGTGGTCGTCGTAGGCGATGCCGCGACCCTTGGCGTTCACGGGCACGGTGACGCCAATCGAGTAGGAGTTCCACATCATCTGGGCGCCGTCGGGGGAGAGGCGTCCGAAGGATGCGCGGAACCCGAAGTTGTCGCGCATGTCACCGGTGAGGAACTCCGCGTCGGGGCGCTGGAGGCCGAGCAGCGCATGCATGCGCACCTTGCGGGCGAGCGACATGAAGTCGCTGATTTCTTCGAGCACCGGCGGCTGAGTTCCAGGGCCTTTGGGCTTGACGGTGCGGTACCAGCGGGTGGCGGCGTTCTTAAAGGTCTTGAACTCGTCGATGGGGAACAGCACGGGGGTGAAGTCCTCGAGGCGCATCCGGCCGCTCTCGTAGTCCTCGAAGCGCTGCTGCATGGTCCGGAACACCTCGTGCGCGACGCGCGCCTGGTGATCGATGCGACCGGCAATGATCCGCACGTTCGGCCAGGAGCGCAGACCGAGCAGCTCGATGCGTTTGCCGTCGATGCCCCAGATCTCCCACCCCTGCGCGGCGAGGAACTGGATGATGCCGAGCATCGCTACCGTCTTGCCGGCACCGGTCTTTCCCGTGATGAGACCGTGCGGGTCGCGCTTGGGACGCCAGTAGATCGTGTTGCCGTCCTCGTCAACGGCGAAAGGCACTTTGAGTTCGTCGTACGTGGCAAGCGGGTCGACGCTGGAGGGGGCGGTGTTGGGGTTGAAGATCACGCCAGACATGTCGGGTCGTACCTCGAGGCGTACCGTGTCGTTCTGCAGATCCCAGAAGGCTCGCCAGCGGCCGTGAAGCACTGATGAGATCTGCGACTCAATGCGGCCGCGCAGCGCGCTCGAGGACAGTCGCGGCGTCACTTCGTAGCGCACGGTGATCTCACGCAGCTTGTCGTCGACGAACTTTGTGGATGCCTTGGCATCCCCGCCGAAGGTCTTTGCGATCACGGTGTGGACACGCTCGATCTGCGCATCCTTGCTGGTGTCGGTCTCCTCCGTGTTCAAGGCGAGCTGGAACCAGCCTTTGCGAGGCTTGTGCTTGCTGAGCTTGTACCGGCTGTCGAAGGCGCGCTCAGCGAGGCGTTTGGTCTCTCCGAGGATCTCCGGGAACGACTCGTCGGCGATCGGGTTGTAACGCACCAGGAGCCGCGCGGGCTTGCCGAACCATCCGCCACGCCACCGGGTAGCGACCAGCTGCTCCCGGGCCGGATTCGGCCACCCCAGAGTCCCGTAGAGGCGCATCAGGCACAGGTCGAGGGATTCCTGGCGTCGTGTTGTGCGGATGTGTACGGCGATGATGCCCGCGGCGAGAGCCACGGCGATGATGCCGACGAGGATCAGTGTGATGATCGGCAGCTCGAGGATCATGCCGGCGCCGATCGCGAGGAGCATGCCGGTCAGAAGCGCTCCGACCGCGAGGACAGGCGGGTTGATGCGGGGGAGGGCGGCGGTGGTGGCGCGTACAGACATCAGCGGGTTGCCTTCTCGTCGCGGCGGGCGTGGAGCCGCTTGATTCCCACCGCGCCCAGGGTCAGCAGTGCGATGAGGAGACCGCAGAGAATGACAATCCGTGCTGCATCGAGGCCGACGCCGTCAGCGATCGGGATCACGACGTTTTCGTCGACGAGGAGGTCCGCCTCGAGGAGCAGGGCGCGTACGTCGGGAAGGAAGGAGGCGAGGATTCCGGGGCCGAGGAGGAGAAAGAGGATCGGCAGGGTGAGGATCAGCATGGTGCGGTCGTCGTCGGTGTTCATGTGTTCCTCCTGCGCTGGTACGCGTTCACTCCATAAGGGGTCTGGCTGTGGTGCTCGAGTCGACAAACTCGAGCTGCGGCTACAGCCGCCGGCACCAGTCAGTGGGGCAGGCCTCGACGCTCCACAGCTGCATGAATTGCTCGGGATCGACGAAGTTCTGGTGTTCGGGGAGGGTCGCTGAGCGCATGCGTGTCTCGTTCTGGGAGAGGGTGAGCTTCGCGACTTCGGCGCTGGTGTTGTTGGCCACGTTGATGCGCAGATCCAGGTGGCATCCGCCGCTCGGCGGCACGTTGCCGACCTTCCCGATCTGCTGTCCTGCGGTCACTTGGTCGCCGACGTCGACGAGGCGGTCCGACTTGTACATGTGGAGGTAGGACACGACGAACCCGTCGGGGTGTTTGACGGAGAGCCAGAGGGCGCTGGAGAGAGTCACTTCGCCGGGCAGGATCGCGTAGACGGGGGCGCCGCAGTTGTTGGGCCAGTTCTGCAGGTCGATCGCGGCGTGCCACGTTGACGCTCCGGGAACGTCGACGTCTCGGGGCCCGTATCCGCTGGTCATTTGGTAGGGCTGGTCCAGCGGCAACGCCATCTCGCCGACGATGGTGCCTGTACCGCAGCCGGAGCTGATGCCGCCACCGAGCTTGGCGATCAGTAGATCGGCGCCGGCTTCCCACTTGTCGTACGCGTCGGGGTAGGCACTGACCTGCACGGTCTGGGCGGCGACGCCGGGGGTCATGGTCTCCCACCCGGGGATGTCCAGGAGGCCGCGCGGTGAGCCGCCGTTGGGACCGTCCTTGCCGCCGAAGAATGCGCGGATGGAGTAGTCCAGGTTCATCCGCTCGGCGACTGTTCCCCAGCCCGCGCGCTGCTGAAACGGGTTGACGCTGTCGTGGTCACTGCCGACGGCGTCGTGGTCGTAGTTGAGAGACTCCGGGACGAAGGAGTTCGCGTACATGCGCAGCACAGATTCCTGCAGCGCTGTCATCAGCGCGACCTTCACCCCCTTATCGGACACACCCAGTTGCCGGCCGACGGTGATGATCGAGGTGGCGATCGCGAGTTGCTTGCTCTGCAGGGTGACGGTCCTGTTCCCGAGGGGGATTTCAAGTGACTCCGGCGCGGTGGTGGTTGTAGAGGCGGCTGCCGTCGACGAGGCAGGCTTCGGCGCGGGCGGTGCTCCCGTGGGCGCAGGGCCGACTGTGCCAGCCGTGGCGGGGACGCAGCCGCTTGAGCTTCCGGCCGCGGCCGCGGAAGAGAACAGAGCACCCATCGCAACGATGACGAAGCCTCCGGCGCCGAGGACGAGGACGACGACGAGAGACGCGGCGAGGAGGAGAAGCTTCTTCATTCGCGGGTCAGTTCCCTGGGCCGGAACGCCTCCAGCTGTCGACGACGCTCGAGAGCACGGGGGGAGGAGGGAGCAGGGGCTGAAGGCAGGGAGGACACGTCGTGGACGACTGTCGGCATGCGGCGAGCTGTCGCGACGCCGTCCTTGTCGACCTGAATGCGGCTTGGTGCTTCCGGCACGGTGACGACCTTGAGCTCGCCGACATCGGTTCGCTGCGCCCGTTGCGTCGCGGCGCGCGCAGCACGTCCTGCGAGGCCTTTCCCTGCTTCGGCCGCAGCGGCAGTGGCAGCGCCGGCAACCCCGCCGGCCGCAGCACCCTTGACGACGTTGACAACCGTCGTGCCAGCGCTGATCGCCTTGCGCGCGGCCGCGCCGCCGTGAGGACGCGGCCCACCCCCTGGCACTCCGGCGCCGGACCCGCCGTGTGCGCGGCCGCCAGCCGTCAGTGCGCCCTGCGTCGGCCGGGGTTGAGGTGCGTCGGGTACCTGCCGGAGCTGAATCGGCTCTGACTCGGGAAGCGCTGCAGCGGTGGGTGCGGCCTGTGTCGGCTTGGATCCGTCCCGCTTGAGGAGGTCGTATGCGTTCTTGGCCATGCTCGTGACGGCACCCATCTTGAGCAGTGCATTAGCGTCCCGGGGACTTCCCTTCATCCCCAATCCGAGGCGGCTCAAGGGCCCGGCCGTCATCCGGCCCGCCTTGAGAGTGGCCTTCCGCGCCCGCCAGATGAGGACCACCATGATGATCAGCAGCAGCGAGAGGATGATCATCCGGAAGTTGTGTGGGATCCCTCCGCTGGCGGTCATGATCCAGGTCGTCAGCTTGAGGTACAGGGACAGCAAGCACGTCATCACCACCAGGCTGATCAGGCCCATGAACGTGTCGCTGATGGACCGCCACAGCGGCTCGCGGTTGATCGGGAGAATTGCCAGGTAGACCAGGATCATCGACTTCACCGCGGCGACGAGGAAGAAGAAGACCGATACGAGCAGGAGGGCAGCGATCGCCAGAGCGAAGATCAGCAGCGTGGTGACTCCGCCGCTGTTGACGAACGCGAACATGATGTTCAGCGCTCCGGGGTTATCCGACACGGACTTGGCGAAGTCAGGCAGGCAGCTGGAGAACGCTGCGTAGCTGCCCGAGACGATCCCGGTGATCGGGTCGGCCGTGGTCATCGCCGCCGTGTACGGCTCCTGGCAGTTATCGGGCAGCACCATTCCGTATGAGATCACCTGGTGCGGAATGCGGATGAACACGTCCACCAGCTGCGAGCTCACCGCGGCCGACATCGTGTCGACGTCGACGGAGGTCTGAGTGTCGTCGACCACGATCGCCGCGGCGAGCGACCCACCCCACTCCTGTGCCTTCTCGAGCATGCCTCCGGCCGCGGTGAGTGTCGCGACCGGATTGGCCAGCGCACCGACAGCGAGCACAGACATCACCAGCGCGATGACAAGCTCCCAGACGCCCGCCGAGGTCTTCCCGAACAGGATCGCCGCGCCGCCGGCGAGCGCAGCGATCGTGAGAGCGAACGGGATCCATCCGACGCCGGACAGCACACTCTGCAGCCATACGGCGAGCGCGTTGAATGGGGTTGCCAGCCAGCCGACCCACTCGAAGGACAGCAGGAAGCTGAACAGCCAGATGATGGCGGTGGTGAGGTAGTACTGCAGCATCCAGACGAGCTGGACGACGAAGTTGGCGATTACCTTCCAGGGGGTCCAGATGTCGCCGGCGTTGACGTTGATCGTCGCGTACGCCTCGATGGGGACGCCGTGGCTGTCGGTGAACGTGGTTCCTTCCGGGAGGAGCCAGGAGGCGTGTGCTGCTTGGCCGGTGACGACGGTGAAGTAGGTGATCAGCAGCAGGACGGTGAGGGTCCGGGCTTGCCATGGGTGGGTGTGGGCCCAGACGCGTGCTCGGAGACCCCACCGGCTGAGGGTGTGGAACGAGGTGGCGTAGAAGGTGATCACGGTGTCTCCGCGGTGACGGACGGTGTGGACATGACCGCCTGGCGGCGGTCGGGTCGTGCCGGGAGGGTTTTGCGGAACTTGCCGTAGCGGCCGCGGATGTCGCGCATGAGGCCTTCGCCGCGGCGTCCTGCGGCGACCTGTCGGTCCGCGCCCATGGGGCTGAGGTTCTGAGTGACCTCGCGGACGGTTTCGTTGGTGACGGGGAGACCGAGCCATTCGATGGCGCGGCGGGCGAGCTTTTCGTCGGTCTGCCGCATCACGAATCGGGTCTTGATGAGGCCGCGGGTCACGTCGTCGCCGAAGTCGGCGGGGTCGTGGGAGCCGACGCCGGCGGCTGCGCCGTGCTTGCGACCGTCGCGGAAGAAGGTCTGCAGCTCGGCTTCTCCGTCGCGGCTGACGGTGATGTGGTGTGCTTCGTCGAAGATCGCGAGCGCCAGTCGATAGATGTCCATGAAGCAGGCTTCACGGGTCAGCTGGGTGAGGACGGCGTACATGGCGCGACCGAACTTCTTCTCGAGCGGCAGCTGCTTGAACAGGTGCTCCTTCTCGACCTCCGCGCGGTCCGGGAGGGGGAGGCCGCGCGTGGTGAACACGATCGCGTCGGCCTGCAGATCGAGGGCGGGGATGGTCTCGTCGAACAGGACCGTTCCGAACTCCTTGGTCGCGACGACGCGGATGAGGTGGAGAAGTTCGGTGGCGATGGTGTTGTCGGGGAGGGTGCCGAGGTGGGTCATGAGCGATCCGAGGCTGTCGATCTTGTGCTCAGTCATGTACTCCGACTCGAGGAGACGGGAGAGCTCTACGCCGCGCGCCTCGACGGGGTCGACGTTGAGCATCAGCGCGAACAGGGACTGGACCATGCGGGCGCCCTTTCGGGGTCCGAGGACACGCAGCGGGTCGAGAGACCATTCGGGTTCGAGGATGTCGACGACGCGAACGATCTTGCGGGTGTGGACGTCGGAGTCTTCCTGGTCGTAAGCGAGGGACTGGGCGAAGGTGGCGTATTCGCGGGCGTTGGTGCGGTCGATCGCGACGATCCGGCCGCCGCGGTCGAGAACATCGCCGGCGATCGCCTTGAGCAGCACGCTCTTGCCGGCGCCGAGCTCGGCGACGACACCGAAGGATCCGGAGGAGTCGGCGCGGATGTTGCCGTGCAGGTCGATGAGGATCGGGGTGTGCCGTCCGGTGGTGATGTTGTCGCCGAGGCGGATGCCGCGATCATCGCCAAGCGAGCAGCTGACGATGGGGAGGCCGGAGGCGAACTCTCGACCCGTGGTGATCTGAGCCAGGTCGCGGACGATCCGTGATGTGGGGGTGCCTGGCTGCATGGCCCACCACAGTTCTTCTTGGCCGCCGAGGGGGGTTTCGAGGAGGAAGTCACTCGCCTTGTAGTCGGCTGCGATGTAGCGTGCGCGTGCCTGAGCGATGTCTGGTGTGGGACCGCCGACGGAGAGGATGACGGTGCCTTCGACCTCGACCTCTTTGTCGGAGACGTTGAGTGAGGCGTGGTACGCGGCGAGCGTTTCACCGATCTCAATGAGGTCAGCGCCGCTGCCGGTGATCGCGTTGGTACCGGACTGCTGCTGTACCTGGTCGATGAGCTGCTCTTCGGCGCGCTTGTTGCGACGCTTGACCGCCTCGGCCGAGGTGACGGTCAGGCGGATCGCCCAGTCGACGTCGATCTCGTACTGCTCGACACGGCTGATCCACTCCACCCCGGGCATCACCCATCCGCCCTTGGGGCCGCCGACGACGGCTTGCATGACCTGGTAGCTGGGATCCTCGGAGTGAGGGCTCTGCACCTTGAGGTAACGACGGTTGAACGGAAGGAAGCGCTTGAGCTCCGCAGGGGAGAGGTCTGACTGGCCACCCTCGTCCAGCCAGGGTCGCGGCATCGCTGTGGGCAGCTGAGTGGCGGGGACCTCGTCGATCCCAGGCGCCTCGTCCGGTGCGGCGCCGTCGAGCACGAGTCCACGATGCTGCGAGCGCAACGCGATCCAGATCTGCTCGGCGACTGTGGCAGGGCGTGCCTGGAAGCCGGCGGGGATGCGATGTGCGAGTTGAGTGGCAGCGGCCGTGGCTGCGGCGACTTCGCTCTTGGTGGGTGCGGTGCGTGGCAGGGCGAGTTGTTCGCGGAACTGGTTGAACCCGGCCCGCCATGTGGCGCGTGATCGGGTGCGCCAGTTGCCTGCCGCGAGAGGGATGGACAACCAGTAGACCCGTTCTCCGAGGGCGATCTCCTCGAGGGAATCGAGGGTGAGTGCGCATTCTTCGGCCCAGGCGGGCGCGTCGCGGATGTCGACGCCGGCGAGCATCTTGTCGACGATGTCGACCGGGTCGGTTGCGGCGCAGAAGCCGAGCAGGAGGGCTTCGCCTCGCAGCGACTGGAAGAGCGCCTGGTGCTGGGAGAGGACGAGGCTGGACATCTCTTCGGTGCCGAGACCGTGGGGTAGTCCCTGCAGGCGCCAGGTGGCCCAGATCACACCGGTGCGTGTCCAGGTGAGGTTGCCGGCGAAGGCGGCAGCGGGGATCTGCATGAGGGTCTCCTAGCGGTTGGTGGAGTTGACCTGGGTGAGCAGACGCTCCAGCCCAGTTGCGGGGCGGTGCGCTGGCACAGCTGGCGCCGGCGGCGTGAGGGACACTTCGCGGCGCGGCTGTGTCGCCTGCACGGGCGGGAGGGAACGTTCGGCGTCTTGCGGCGGGGGAGGGTTGACGAGCGAGACGGAGGGTTCGGGGGGAAGTACGCGGGCGCCGCCGCCTGCGACGTGGGGTGCGGTGAGGCGGATCACCTGCCCCTGGTACTTCCCCCCGAACGGCTTGAACATGGCGGCCGCGGCGCCCAGGAACGCGAACATCAGATTGCGTCTGGTCATCGGAAGCCGCCCCACCAGCCAGGTGATGGCGAACGCGACGACGGCCGTCAACAGGATGTCGAGAAGGATCTCGCCCGTGCTCCACAGCAGGCCGCGGGTGGCGAACATCACCAGCAACACGGCACCGCCCACCCCTACCTGGGTGAGCGTGTACGGACCGCCGGGAATGCGCGAGCCGTCGTTCATCCGGCCGATCATCTTGGGGAATCGGCGGGATTTTGTGTAGAAGCGGGCGGTCTCCTGGGGCACGGGTTACACCGCCGGTTCGGCGAGCTCCGGAAGTGACCAGACGTTCGCCTCGTCGGAGGTGAGCTGGATGGTGTGCGACGCCGGTGCTGTGTTGACCTCGGTGTTGAGTCGGTCGGAGAAGAGCGTGATGCCGCCGTTGACGAGCATCACGACCACCGCGGCCGCGAGACCGGTGACGATGATCTTGCCCCACTTGAGGTTGGTCATGACCGCGACGCCGATAACGACGACGATCGCGAGGAAGACGACCGCGACCTGCGCGACGGTGGTCCACGATGCGAAGAGACCGATGAGCCAGTCGGAGAGAGATTCCATGAGTGCTGTTCCTTTCGGTTGACCCGCTCAGCGCGAGGGGGTCGGGGTGGGTGTGGACTTGGTGGTGGAGGTCGCTCCGGTTGAGCTCTCCTGGGGTGCGAGATCGACGGTTGTCGTCTCCCATCGGCCATCACGCGCGGTGAGCGTGAGTGCGTAGGTCGTTGTCAGCCGCTGCCCGGAGGCGCTGGTCACGTCTGCCGTCGCGAACACGTGCACGACGTCGCCGCCAGCAGGCGTGTCGGACGCTTCGCGGTCGCTGCGGATATCGGTGACCTTGAGCTCCTGATATGGGGCGGGAAGGACGGCGCTGATCGTGGAGCCGGGGGAGATGACTCGAGTGATGTCCCCGGACCCGGCGAGGTACGCAGCGAGGAACGCCTCGACCGTCGTACGCGCCGACCTGTTTGGTGAGACGGTCTTGGTGTACGACAACTGCACGTTCGTGGCGTCGCGGACCGGCGCGGCGAGGGGAGTGGGCAGCGCCACCACGGCCAATCCGGCGTCCGCGATACGGACTGGAACCGAGAAGTACCGGCGCGGCCAGAAGGTGAGACCTTTGTCGGAGGTCATGTCGTATTCCTCGATGTTGGCCGCCACGACCACGCTCACCACGCCCGTCTCATCGACAGGGTCGATCGACACGATCCCCAGATCTCGGTAGTCCCACGGACTCTCGCTGAGCATCGATGTGCTCGACTCGTCGATGTAGTCCAGAAGCGTGCCGGGCTGCTGCCGGGTCGCGCTGAGCCAGGCGCCGACGAATCCTGTTGCGTATGCACCGGCCTGCTGCTGGACAACAGTCAGCCCGCCGTCAGCCGTCAAAACGGCTGCCGCTGGCTTGGCAGGGGGAGGCAGCAACTGCATCCCGAGCGCGAGCACGCCGCAGGCGATGCCGACATACAGCAGCCCTGTGACGGCCCGCTGCGCCAGGCTCCTCCCGTGAGTCCAGCTGGAACCCTGGGCCGCCGATAGAGCGGTCGGAGCGGCGGCGTCCGGGTCGGCGGACGCCGCCGCAGTCTTGCGAAGCTTTTTCATGAGGCCTCCTCAGCCGCATCGGTGGTGCCGGTGAGCCGGCGGAACCTCGACGCGGCGTCGCGGTAGCGGTCTGAGTTGAGGAAGGCCAGCGCCCGCTGCTGAGTAGTGGGGGAGAACAGCCCCTCGTGGAGGTCCAGGGCAATGTCCTGCCCTTCGTCGTAGACGCCCAGCACGGTCGCGTTGTCCCCGAGCTGTGTCAGCAGTTCGGCGCCGATGACCGCATCGTCCTGGCCCTCGCGTGAGCTCATCTCTCGCTCTCCTCGTCACTTGTGGCGGGAGCGTCACGGCTCCCTCACCTACAAGGGGTGGAAGTCGGGAGCCGGAGTGGACAAACTCACCGAACTTTTCTCGGCACCGGCGATACACGCCCGCGATCGCCGCAATCACGCGGAACAGCAGCAGAAGTCAAGCCGCAATCTCGTCGCCGTGACCGCCTCGGATACACGCAGGGGTACACGTCGCGTGAGGACCGTCGTGTGGGACCACATCCGCCAACCCGGGAGTTCCCACATGTCGATCACCAGCACGCGGCCGGCTCCGCTGATGACCCGCCTTAACAGCGAATGGACCACACAGATCGCCGCGAAGGAGTACGAGTTCGGCAGCCTCGGGTTCCACACCGCCGGCGCCATGCTCGCGCAGATTCGCGCCGTCAAAGGCGCCCGCCAGGACGAGCTCCTTTACGAGCTCGTCACCCTCGCCCACCAGGGCGACCGCAACTCCGAACGCGTCGTCTTGCAGTCTCTGTTCCCCGCAGCGCAGCGCATGGCCCACCGTGTCCGGTCCCTGGAGGACTTCGACAGGCACGACCGCGTCGGATACGCCATCGGCGCCGCGTGGGAGTCCATCCGGAAATACAAGCTGCACCTGCATGCGCGAGTGATGGCCAACCTGACCATGAACATGCTCGGCGTCCTGGCCCCGGAGAAGACCGCCAACGACCGTTTCATCGCAGACAAGACCGCACCCGTGGCCACGGACATCTTGGAGATCGAAGCCGGCTCCTGGGAAGAGCCGATGCGCACACCCGAAGAGCAGCTCGCCAATCTGTTCACATGGGCGTTGGACATCAAGCTGGTCACCACCGAAGAGCTGGCGCTCCTGTCACGCACCGCCCTGAGCGACGAGAAGCACGCCGACATCGCCAACGACCTCGGACTGTCCACGGCCTGCCTCCGCAAGCGCGCCGACCGGATCCGCGCCCGCATCGCGGCAGCCGTCAAGGAAGGGCTGTGACCATGAGCACGATCCGTCAAAACCGCTGGGAGATCGCGTTCGCGTTCGCCTCATCCAACGCCTCCGGTATCGATGACCCCGAACGGTTCGCCGACGAGTACGAAACGATGAGCGAAGACCTCGACAACGTCATCTTCTACCCCGACCGACCCAGCCCTACACCTGAGGACTTCGTGTACTTCTACGCGTGAACCCCTCCTGGCAACGCGTCCGTCGAGTCAGTGGAGGAAGATCGGGCGGGGCGCGCTGACGGCTTCAGTGCCCGTGCGTCCGAGACGACACGACAACGACCCGCAGGGCAACCTCACGAGAACCATCACCGCCGAGGAGGTTGACGCCGAGTAGGCGGGCCTGGCCGACGTCGTCAGTACCCGTGCCGACGAGACAATGCGCGACGTCATCGTGACGGGACTCTGGCCGGGCTTCGACGTCGTGCCGACATCCGGGGCAGTACTGGGAACGTTCGGGATGAACTCGTCATTGCCGGCGCCGGCCGAGAGGTTCGGCTGCGGGATGCGCTGGCTCAGGTGGTCGAGGACTGCGACCTGATCCTGATCGACTCCGCCCCTATCCCTGGACCAGCTCACGATCAACGTCCTCACCGCGGCCGATAGAGCTGTGATCGTCACCCACACGAAGAAGTGGATCCTCGACGGCCTCGGTCAGCTCCTCGATACGATCGGCAATGTGCAGCGGTACTACAACCCCGGGTTGAGCGTCGCCGGAATCATCGTCAACTAGCACGAGGAACGCACTGTGGGCGGGGCTGCCTGGGTCGACGAGCTCGGCGCGGCCGCCACGGCGCGCGGGCTGCGTCTGATTGACCGGCCTATTCCCAAGCGCGTCGTGATCGCAGACGCTACCGAGGCTTGCGCGCGGCCTCGACGAGTGGGGGAGTGCGGAAGCAACCGCGCTCGGAGCGATCTACGCCGAGCACCTGGCCGCTATCGAAGGAGATCCCTCATGAACCGTCCTGCACCCCGCGAATCCAGCCTGTCGAGTGCGAGCCCGTTCGACCACCCCACTGCCCTAGAGCTTCTCAGGAGGCTCCCGCACCGCCTTTGGCCTCCACCACTCCCGCTGAGTTGGCACAAAGCGCTACAGCTCCGCAGAGCGCCGTTGAGAGGGCGACAAAACCCGGCAAGCCT
This sequence comes from Microbacterium rhizomatis, assembly GCF_008710745.1. Classification (GTDB taxonomy): domain Bacteria; phylum Actinomycetota; class Actinomycetes; order Actinomycetales; family Microbacteriaceae; genus Microbacterium; species Microbacterium rhizomatis. Next base: position 150,215 of record NZ_VYSA01000004.1, on the reverse strand, counting down.
CCGAAGTTCTCGATTCACGAACCCCCCGACGACTCCGCTCGCACGCGCGGCGTGATCGTCGCCCATATGCGCAACGTCGGCATGACGAACCTGTCGAGGTTCGCCAACGAAGCGATCATGAAGAAGGTCGAGCAGCTGGAAGCGCAGTACAACGGCGGCAAGCCGTTCGAGCCTGTCGGACCGGGAGTGATCCCGGTCGGCCGGCCGAGGGGGAGTACCGACTACACCGTGGGTCACCCAGTCCAGGTCACCGTCGTCCGCGTACTTAGGGCGCGCACTCTTATGCGAGCGACGTGTACAGGTCGGGGGTGAACGGTTCCGATCGGGTCACCGTGAGTTGGTGGAGTCCGAGGCGCCCTTCGAAGGCGGCAAGCACGACGCCGGTGCCGCTCGCTGACGGGGCAAGAATGCCCTGGAATCCGAGGAACCAGGCCGCATGCCCGACCGACTGGCATGCTGTCCAGTCATCATCGGTGAGATCGGTGACGGTCAGCCCGACACGCTCGAGCGCGTCAGGGCCTGCCAGGTCGAGAACAGCGATGTCGGTGGCAAGCACGGTGTGGAGAAGGAAGGGCGCTTGCAGCATCACTTCGGGCGTCGTTGCGAGTGCCTGGGCGGCGCGTCGCGCTTCTCCGGCGCAGGCTTCGCGCGGTGTCGCGAGGTAGATGGTGGCGCAGATGTCACGCGGGTTCCACCGGCCGCCATGGGCTCGCGCGCCTGCTCCGGACAAGGGGTCTCGGCGGGCACCGGTGTACCGGTGGTATTCGCCACTGATTTTTTGGCGGTCGAGTTCGTCGATTCTTTCGACAAGATTCTCATCAAGCTCGCCGCTCAAACGACCACCCCGTCAGCGATCGCCTCGATCAGATCCAGGACGTCCCGGTACTGACCTTTGTGGATGCGTTCGGCGGGGGTGTCGTGTTCCAGGAGTCGGCTCGGCGAGAACATCCAGACGTTCGCCTGCGAGGCCGGCAGAATTTCCGTGACGGCGTCGGCGACGTAGGCCAGCTCAAGGAGCCGGGTCTTGTTTAGGCGCTGCGGGACGACCTGGCCGCTTGACCATCGAGCGACGGAACGTGCCGACGCGTCGACGATCTCACCGACCTCCTCCTGGGTCAGCCCCAGTCGATCAATGATGCCGGTCACTTTGTGCGCTAGGGCTGTTGCCGCGACTGCACTCAATTTATTGTGTCCATTTCTCTGTCGTGTATATGTCCAGTAGTATGACACACAGGTAGGACACTGAACGGGGAAGATTCATGAGTATCGAGTTCCACGTCGGCCGAACGGATCACCATAAGGTCGAAGACTTCCTTGCCCGCGACCATGACGGTGTGGCGGCGATCTCGCTCGACGCGAAGACCGCAGCGCACCAGTCCAACCTGGCTGACGTCGCGCGCTCGGAAGGTGTCAACGTGCTGCTCGATCCGCGCACGGACAGGTTGGAGCACGCGGGACTGCACCTCGAACAGCTACCCGGCTACCGGGACGACGGTTACGACGTGGAACGCCTCGCGTCCAGCATCGCCGACCGTCAGGAACTGACGGAACGGGTTCTGGCAGCCCAGGACGGATTGGTGTCGGTGGTGACGCCGGCGTACTTCTTCGGCCGAGACGAGCGATCCGCTCACCTCAACCTGGCACTTGCCGAAGCCGCGCAGCTGAGCACGGATCTCCCCGTCCGCCCGATCGTCGCACTTAGAAGCAGAACGAGCGTCGGGCTGATCACCGAGCTCGCCACCGAATACACCCGCGCCGGTTTCCAACAAATCGACCTGCGCTTCTCACCCCTCGGCGGCGAGAACGACAGCATAGCCAAGGTCCGCTCCGTCTTCGCCGCCGCTCAGGCCTTCACGTCCAACGGCATCACGGTCACCCTCGGCCACTCCGGGAACATCGGCCAAGTCGCGTACGCCCTGGGTCACGTCGCCGCATACTCGGTGGGCATCGGCATGGGGGAGAAGGTCGACCTGGCCAGCGACTACACACGTCAGGCCACTCCACCTAAGCGCGATGAGAACGGAAAACGCATCGGCGGTGGCCAATGGGAGGGCGTCTACCTCCCAGGGCTGGCGATGACGCTGAAGAAGACGCGCGCCGAGGCGCTCTTGGGGCACAGTGATATCCGGACTCGAATCGGCCGCTGCAGGCTCGGAGCGTGTGCTCACTCGCTGACCGGCCCGACCACCGATCACCGGACGCATTATCTTCACGCCAGGGCGGCAGAGATGGCGTTCCTGCAGAACACGCCCCCTGCCTGGCGGCCCGAAGCCGAAGCGAAGCGACTGCGTCGCGCGCTGGAGCTTCGTGAACTTGTCAACAAGGAATACAAGAGCCGCGGCGAACATCAGCTCAGTGCCCGCACGCTCGCAAGCCTCGTCGACGGAATACACGAAATCCGCGACGCAGCAGTCGCCTGAGGCGAGCCAGAAGGGGTCAGGGCGTGATGACATGCCCGCTGCGCCCGTCCCTTCGGCGCACGACTCGGGTTGTGTTGACGGCGAGTTCTGAGCGTCAGGCGGGGGTGATGCTCGCCCAGCGGTTGAGGACGTCCGGTTTCATGACGACAACGTCGTCTCCGACCGCTACGACCCAGTCCGATAGCTCGACGGTGAGGTCGGGTCCGCTGTTGTAGAAATGCAACGGCCCGTGTGCGTTGGTGTAGCTCACGCGGGGCCGGTATTTCTTTACGAGCGCCGTAACGGCCGTCACCGTGCCGGGGCCGTCATACTGTTCGGCGTCGAGCGGATCGTTGACGGTGAAACGCGTCATGATGGCTGGCCTTCCGAAGTGTGGACGATACTGCGGGCGTCGGCTAGGTAAGTTTCCCCGTGAGCCCAGAATTCGGGCCCGGGGGCAGGCCCAAGACCCCATCGACCCCGATATGCGTTCGGAGATCCTCCAAGAGCGCGTCGGCGGGACGGCGTTGGCCCTCGAGTGCTTGAGATTCTCGGCGCGGGTTGGCGGAGTATCGTCCACGGTAGATCTCGATGTCCCGGTTCTCTGCAACGCCGCGAGCGGCGATGCCACGCAGATACATTCTGTTGAACTCGCCCTCGGCAAGGGTGGCGGGTGCGGTCACGGGCACGGCTTTCCAGAACGTCTTGCCGTTTCGATGGCTCTGTTCCTGAGTGTTGAGAAGGCCCTGTCTTATCAGCTGCTGCGCGAGCCCGTCGTCAGTTCCGCTCGTGACCGCTGCGCGAAGCAGGTCGGGCCACTCGCGTGCGCCCTGTTCGGTGAGGCGCGGGCTGAGATAGAGCGCGCCCGCCGCAATGTCATGGTCGACTTCCGCGGCCATCGCTGCGCGCGTCGCCGCATCCAGGTCTTGGTAGTCCAGTCCCATTGGGTATCCCGTCTCCCTGACACACGGCAGACGCGTGATGCCACCAGGCTACCGCTGGACCGCTGGACTCGGCTTCGGACGCTGAGGTGCCTACCCGAGGCGCGCGTCGTTGATCACGAAGTCTCTGATCGTTCGGTTCAGCAGTACCCAGACTTTTCGTCCTTCGTTGTCCGTGATCTCGTGACGTTGATTGAACAGATCGAGGAGGAACTTGTAGTCGTTTGCTCCATTGGATCGGTTGAACTCGTTCGGAGGGAAAGCCCCGTTTTCCCAGAGGTCGGCAAGCACCGCTCGAGAGAAGTACTCGCTGGTGAGGTCAACACGTTTCCCTCGTGCGAATGCGGTTCGGAGGTCGAAGAGCCGCCTGAGCACGGCGACACTGATATCAAGCTCTTCGACCTCGAACAGGTTGACGCAACTGCTCCCAATCGGAAACAGAGTCTCCTGGGTGTGCCGATTGTTGATCGAATATAGATAGAGGAGTCCGGTCTTTCCGCATACGCAGATGCCGGCGCGCCGTGAATCTTCTTCAACGCCGACCACCTGCCACTCCTGGACGGCGTGCGCCCAGCTATCGGACAGCGATGCGTCGAGGACAGCGCGGCGCAACGCCCCGAAGTTGTGTGCAGTCATCCGAACCCCTCAGAAATGCGACGATCGCCAATGGCTGCGATGTCGTGCCGATCCGGACAATCTCCGCTGCCGTTTCGGCTCAGATGCGGAGGCCGAACGGAGCGCTGACCTCTTCGAAACCGTTCACGCGCTTGTAAATGACGCGTCCGCCCGTGATCTTGTATCCGAGACCCCAGGAAGAAACGTCGGCGCCTTCCAAGACGATGTGGTCATGGCTGATGCCGCTCGAGGGCACTCCGCCGGGGAAGACGTCCAACCGACCGTCATCCCGCTTGTGCCAGTACACATCCCGACCTTCGTAGTCTTCGTTGCCGCTGTCATTCCACATCGCCGTCCCCATTCCCCACGTTGAGCCTTCTTGTGTGGCTGTCGCTAAATGTAAAGCCCAACGGGTATGGCCGTAAACGATCGATTCCGGCGCGGCCGCTGTAGGGTCTCGCCCAAGATGGCCATTGTTCCCGGGATTCCACGGCAATTGGCGGTAGCGTCGGGCTCAGCTTTCCATGCCAGATGGCGATTCCTAAGCTTCGCGGTACGACACCGCGTTGACTGCGGCGACGAGCGCGACCAGCCGATCTACTCTCGACGGGCACCCGAGCGGTGTTGACGCCGGCGCTCACCTTCGGACTAGGCGGCAGGAGCCGATTCTCCCCCGGCTAGACACCGTCGAGAAGCGTGATCAGCGCGGTATCTGAGCCGAAGGTGTCGGGCGAGACCGCCAGGATGCTCCCTCTTGACGCTGCCCAGCGCCCTTCAACGGGAACAACGTAAATCGATGCGAGTCCTCGTCCCGCCGCCGCCTCGGCACGGAGGGTGAGTGAGGTGTGACGATCGCGGAGATTGCCCTGCGCCTGGGAGACCCCCGTCTGCCAGCTTCGATACTTCTCATCCCAGACGCCGTCCGGGCCTGCATCTGTGAACCACTCAGCTGGTTGCTGATCAGGAATGTCGATGCCCTCAGCAAGTGGGTGCGTGTAGAGAAGTTGGTTGCAGACCCATGCCTGCTGCCAGGCTTCTAGCCACATCCGCTCGCGGGAATCTCGCTGGGAGGATGCAGGCTCCGGGGTCTCGATGACCCGGGCCAGATCGTCTGGCGAGATGTTGAGGTTCCAGATTCTCCGCAGGTACAGGAGCCGATGCGGGACATCATCACCCCAGACCACCACCGGTGCAATTCCTACGATGTCGGTTGTCATTGGCACCCTGTCGGACTGCCCTAGAAGTTCCATTGCGAAGTCTCCACCTACGTGAGTTCACGGACTATGTCCGACAAAGTCAAGCCCCGTCAGAGTAGCCACTGAGATTGAAATGCCATGCATGGGGAGCCGGCCTCGTGCGACCGACTCCCCACCTGATGGGCTAGAACCCGTCTGATGGCAACCCAGCGCCACAGACCGTGCCAGTGGTCAGGATGACCGCACCGCCGGCGATCGCCGTCCCGCTCGTTGAGCTCGCGTAAAGCACACTTCCCGCGCCGGTCCAGGTGGCAGGCGAGGGACCGGACGGCCAGCTGAGAGTCGTCGCACCGTATCCCGACCAGAACGTGACGTCCCAGTAGATGCGGTTCGACACAGGGCCGGTAACGCTGTACCCCGTCACAGCGGTGACGAGACGGCCACTCGCACTCGCGTCCACGAAGGACGAACCACAGGGGCCATAGACGGTACCTCGCGCAGCAGTCGAGCCGTCGCCAGGCTGCGCTGCGGTGTCATGATCCCTGTCTCAGCGTTCTCCGCTTTGGCTTGCTCGGTGACCGCGACAGATTCCCACGATCCGTCGTCGTAGGTGATGATCTCGTAACCGTTCGCTCGCGCCACGGCCTCGTCGTACCCCGTCACATACATCGTCGTTTCGACCCGAGTGCTTGTCGGCTGATCCTCGCTCTCCGCCGCGGACGCTGCGGTTGGCGCGATGAGTCCCACCCCAGCCAAGACGGCCACCGTCAGCGTGGCCGTGAGTATCCGATTCTTCATGACTACTCCTTGATCTCGACCCGCCCCGCGCGAATCGTCTACTACGAAATGTCCGCGCGGCCGCGCCGGTTCCATCTCGGGAGTCTTCTGACCTGAACTCGTAATCCCAGGCAAATTAGGATGGGCATCCATCAGCAGAGGGAGCGGCCAGTGGCAGGCGAAAACGATCCATCTGACGGTCAGCTGCTGTTTCAGCTTTCGCGGGGAGACGAGCGATCCTTCCGCATTCTGTTTCGGAGGCACGAAAGGGTGGCATATCGCGTCGCGCTTGCTCTCGTGGATTCCGTTTGGGACGCCGAGGAAGTGGCGAGTAGTGCCTTCTTTGAGCTGTGGCGGAAGCGAGATTCGGTGCGGCTCGTCGGTGACTCTGTCCTGCCGTGGCTGATCAGAACGGTCTCGTACGTGGCGAAGAATCAAGTGCGAGGGCGCCGGCGTTACCAGCGGCTGTTGAGAAAACTACCCGCGTCCGATGCTCAACCGGATCATGCTGACGAGGTCGCACGGGTGGTCGACGCGATCTACATCGCGCAGGATGTGCAGATGGTGCTTGGCGGTCTCAACGCGCGGGATGCGAGCATTGTGCTGTTGTGCATAGTTCAGGGACTCGGACCGCAGGAGGCCGCCACGGTGCTCGGGATTCCAGAGGGCACCGCGAAATCACAGCTGCACCGTGTGAAGGGTCGCCTGCGCGTCAGTCTGCGCGACCACTCACCTAACGCGGAAGAGGCCCCCGCATGAGCGATCGCATGCCGCACGGTGCAGAAATCGAAGATCTACTCGTCTCTCAGATGCGCGCCGACCTGACCAGGCTGCCCTGGTACAAGCGCTGGTACGGACGGCTAGGCCTCGTGGGCGCAGGAATAGTTGTTGTGGGTGCGGCTGGGATTGCAGGGGTCACCCTCCTGGCTCCTGAACCTGTGACGGATTCCTTCGTCGTCCATTGCCTTTCCGACGCCAAGCTCGGCAGCGGCGATCGACTCTCTGGCGCGGCGGCTACCGTCGCGTCTTCTGACGGTGCACTGCCGATCGATGATGCAATCGCGATGTGTGAAGACATGTGGGAGGCAGGAGCATTGGTCGGCGCCGACCCCCTAGACCCGCAGCCGACTCGAGGAGCGGTCCCGCACGAATTCACGCTATGCGTCACAGACGAGGGTGAGGCGGCGGTAGTGCCGGCGAGGATTGAATGTTCAGTTCTCCGACTTCATCCGTATCAGCCGAATGTCCCGGAGGGTCGGTAGACAACCGAGGAAGTCACCGCCGCAAATGAGCCCATCGATGAGCAGTATGGCGTGCAGTTCAGGACTGCTACCGCCGTAGCTTGTCGCGGTGTAGTTGCTCACCCAGCAATTGCTAAACCCTTCCGACGAACGGACCTCATCGTTCCACCCAAATGGCATTGACGGGTATCCATAAGTCACGCCGTAGCAACCGCTCCCCGTTCCCCATTGAACGAGAACAGCGCCCGACCTCGACGTTCCCGTGTACTGCTTTCCCACGATCACCGTGCTCAGAGTCGCTCCACCGCGTGCCCGCGGGATGAGTTGCTCAAGGTCACCTGGCGCGCCCGCTTCGACGAACTCCTCCGCTTCCGCCAGCGTCTCGAAGCACGACATCACCAGCGGCACGTCAGTCGGTGTTGGAGCGCCATCCGGAACCGACAGCCCTCCGATTGTGCAGACTTCGGCACTATCCCCAGCCGCCTCTGGCGGCGGCGCGACGAGTCCTAGGCCAAGAACGATAACTACACCCATCGAAGTAAGGACTCCCACGAGAAACTCCTGTCTGTTGGTTTCTCTTAGACGTGTCCACCACCCACACGTGAGTTCCGTCTTCTCCGCCGCCCGACCACCCGTTGCCTCCCCGACTTGTCAATCTCATGCACTGTTTGACACGAACGTCCAAGGCAAATGACGGAAACCGACATTTGCCCGACACCTATCCGTGGAAACCGCCAATTCCGCGCGGAACCTACAGCCGCGGGCATCACCGCGGCGACGTTGACACGCTGTGCCGAAACTCCGTGCCGAAACTGCTTGAAGAGCGTTTTCGAGGTAGACGGTTGACCGGCTGTGCTATTGCAGCGCACCACTCCTTCCATATCTACCGATAGATGCCGAACTTACAACTCAGACCGCTTCAAGGGTGGAGTGGCTGAGCGACCGCAACGGGCAGCTCGTACCGTCTCCTGCGGCCGTTGCGGTACCCCGCCATACTCGCTGGCACAATGGCCAGCATGCCCGACGACTCCTCCGACCTTCTCGCTGATCTGGTCAAGACGATTGGACTATCGGCCTCGCGTGTGGGAATCATCCGCATCGCCTACCGAGACGGTCAAGTCACCGCAGACCAACTCATGGACCAACTCGGCATCGCGCGCAGCACCCTCACCTTCCACATCAAGCCCCTCGTCGACGCCGGCATCCTCATCCCCGAAATGGATCCCACCCGCGCCGGGAAGGCATCCGGATTCAACCGCCTGATCTGGTGGGTCGACCGGGATGCCGTGGACCAGCGGCTGCACTGCATCACCGCGCTGATCACCGGCAACTGACCCGGAACAGTCGCGTCACCGCCCGTGCGCCTTGCCTCCTGGCTGCCTTCTCCTCGCGCGCACCCCCGGCGGTAAGCAAGGGCGCTCAGCGGACGGTGTCCCCCGTTCGGGGGACATATTTTTCGCGCACGCCGACATAACATCACCACTTCAGGCATAATCGGCTTTCGAAGTTCTCGAAAGCTGATTAGGCTGTCTGCAATTCGCCCCCAAAGGCGGAGGCGCGAGCTCAGCATGCACCCAATATGTCGACTCTGGGTCTCTGCTCCCACCCCTTGTGGGTGGAGACACTTGCGAAAGGACGACGGTGACCACAGCAACCGACACGACGCCGGCTGAGACGAAGGCGGACAAGTCCCACTCTCGCGGCCAGAGCTCCGCCGGCACGGCGGCCGTGCCACCGGTCCGTACACGACGCTCCGGCATCTGGCTCGCCGCCGCCATCGTCCTCGTCCTCCTCGGCGCCATCGGTGGTGCCTTCGTCTACACGACGGCCAGTAACACCGAACAGGTCTTCGTCGCCGCGAGCACGATCGCCCGCGGAGACACGATCGACCGAGACGACCTCACCACCATCGCCCTGGCAGCGGGGCAGACTACCCAAGCCATCCCCGTCGCGCGAGCCGACGACGTCATCGGCAAGATCGCCGCCGGCGACATCGCTGCTGGCGGCATGATCACCCAAAGCGACCTCACCACCAGCCTCCCCGTCCCCTCCGGCCAAGCGCTGGTCGGACTCGAGCTCAAAAGCAGCCAGCTCCCCGCGCAGACCCTGGTCGGTGGCGACGAGATCGTCATCGTGCCCGTCGCGACCCAATCCGCCACCGGTGTGCCGACCACGGTCGATCCCTCCACCACCGTCCAGGCCACCGTCTCTCAGGTGCGAACCTCCGCGAACACCACCGGCACCGTCGTGGTCGACGTCTACGTCGACGCACGCTCCGCCGCGAATGTGGCCAGCCTCGCTGCCGCCGGCGGGGTCGCTATCTATCTCTCCCCGGCGAACTGACCGTGGCAGTCATCGCCCTCGCCAGCATCAGCGGATCCCCGGGCGTGAGCACCGCAGCGCTCGCCCTCGGCGTGCACTGGCCGCGTCCCGTCGTAGTGATCGAAGCCGACACCAATGCCGTCACCAGTGCGATGCCCGGATTCTTCCGATCCAACCTGCTCCCCGAGCTCGGCGGCATCGAGAAGGTGCAGCTCGCCTACAGCCGAGGCATTCTCACTCGAGAAGACCTCCTCGACCCCGAACGCTACCTCGCGATCGCCGTCCACGACCTGCCACCGGTCAAGACCGCCCCGATCCCCGCACTTCCCCCGCAGCACGAGATGTGGGTCGTCCCGGGCTTCTTCCACCTGGGCATCACCGACGGTGTCAGCGGCCTGTGGGCCAGACTCCCCGAGCTGCTCCGCTCACTCTCCGAAGCAGGCATTGACGTCATCCTCGACCTGGGCAGAATCGGACGCGACGACGTACGTCTGCCCCTGATCGACACCGCCGACCGAGTACTCCTGTGCGCGCATTCGACCATGGTCGACCTGAACCGTCTCTACCGGCGCCTCGAGATCCCCGACCTAGCCCAGCGGATCGACGTGGTCGGCAACGAGAAGTTCTACCTGCTGCTCACCGAAGCCGTCGCCGAGCAGCTGCCCGCGTCGGACTTCATAACCAACGTGCTCCCTGTCCTCGGCGTGCTGCCCTTCGACCCACAGGGCGCCGGCACCTTCTCCGTCGGCCGACCCGACATCAAGCCCAATCGAAACAGCTACCGTCAGCGGATCCGCAGCGTCATCACTTCCCTGGGCAGCATCATCGGTTACAGCGATCTCGATCGGAGCGCCAGCTGACATGAGCGACGAATCCATTCCCACGGTCGAGATCAGCACCCGCCCCTTCCTGGGCGACATGCTGGCGAACACCGCAGACGCAACGTCACGACCCTCCGGCAGCACCGCCGCCGAGAACCCGCACCTGTTCGCTGCGGCAACCGGCCGCACACACCTGCACCGCGTCGCAGAGAATGAGCGACCCACGTTCTCTGCACCCACCTCCGCAGTCCTTCCCGACAACTACCAGATGCCCGCTTCTGCCGCATCGCCGCCGACCACCCGACGTAACCCCTCCGTCGCACCGGTGACGATCGTTGAGGCGCTCCTCGACGACGTCGACTGGAACACGGTGGACACGCTCACCAAGCAGCTCACCCTCAACGAAGACGGCGCCGGTCGCACGCGCGCCGAGTTCGACGTGGCCACCGCAGCCGCGACGCCCGAGACCCCCTTCGAGGAGCAGGCACTCTCGGAGATCACTCGGCTGGTCACCAGGCACGCGGAGTGGCGCGTGGTCAACCTGGGCAGCGACAACGAGTGGTCCTCGCGCAAACGCGCCCAACACGTACAAGCCGTGTTTGACAACGCGTTCCGCTACGGAAGGCTGCAGCAGTACTTGCGGGAACCCGACGTGGAAGACGTCAGCATCGTCGGACACGACAACGTCATGGTCACCAAGTCGACCGGCCGCCGCGAGCAACGCCCGCCGCTCACCGACCACGCCAGCGACCTCGAGCAGATGATCTCCGACATCGCCTCCTGGCGCGGCCGCTCCTTCTCCCGGCCCGGCGGCCACCTCGACCTGGACATCGGCGGTGCACGGCTCTCCGCAACCGGCGTGCCGATCACCAGCGTGCCCAACCTCACCATCCGCAAGCACAACCTCGTCGACGTCGACCTCGACGACATGGTCAACATCGGCACCATCACCGAGAAGATGAAGACCTTCCTCACGCTCGCCTCGCGGGCAAACTGCTCGGCGCTCATCGGAGGCTTTCCCGGCACTGGAAAGACGACGTTCCTGCGGGCATGGATGGCGGCCGTCCCGTGGGACGAGAAGATCGTCACCATCGAAACGGAACGCGAGCTCTACCTCAACAAGGGCGCCCGTCACGCCCAGGTCCAGGACCTGCAGTACATGCCGGCCATGTTCTCCGGAACCGACGTCACCGCGTCCTACAGCCTGAGCGACGCGTTCTACGAATCGCTGCGGTCCTCCGCGCAGCGCATCCTCTACGGCGAGATGCGCGGACCAGAATCCGGTTGGGCGATGAAAGCGATGCAGGCCGGTCGAGGCTCCATCTCCACCATCCACGCCCGCAGCGCCGACGACGCCATCCACCGCTTCGCCGACATGCTGATGAGCGAATACGGCCTGGCCGCCGACACCGTCCCGCTGCGCCAGATCCTCCGCAGCATCGACATCATCATCTACCTCGACTTCATCGAGAACAGCGATGGCACCCGAACCCGCATCGTTTCCGAGATCGCCGAGGTCCGAGCCAACGACCGCCTCGAACCCATGGCCTCCAAGCTTTTCCAGTGGGACTGGGACAAAGGCATCTACACCGAACCCGAGAAGCCCAGCGAAGACAAGCTCCGCCCGATGCTCGAGCGAGCCAGTCGCACCAGCGGAATCCCCTGGGAGGCGCGATGATCCTGCCCGCAGCAATCACCGGCGCCCTCCTCCTCGCCGGCCTCGTGATGATCGTCGCTTACTTCCGGCCCGCACCACCCAAGCCCGAGAAGCACGTCAAGACGCAAGCGACCTTGGCCCAACGTTGGCGAAAAGTGAGCCGAGGAACACGACTGCGCCTGATCATCGGCCTCGTCATCGGCCTGCTCGCAGCGCTGATCACGGCCCTCCCGCTGCTGATCATCATCGTTCCCGCCGCGGTTGTGGGACTGCCGTTGCTTCTGGGTAAGCAGGACACCCGCGAGCAGCAGCTCATCATCGCCCTCGAGGCGTGGGCCCGATCGCTCGCGTCCACTGCCGACACAGGCAGGTACACCCTCCGCGAAGTCATCGGCATCACCCGTGGTGCCACCCCGACAGTGTTGCGCGGTGCCGTGGACCGGCTCCACGCGCGCATGTCGACCTCCTGGTCAGCCGCCGAAGCATTCAAGGCGTTCGCCGACGAACTCGACAGCGCCTACGTCGACGAGGTCACCGTGTATCTGATCCAAGCTGCCCAGTTCAACGCTGGCGGCCTCGCTCGTGCGCTTTCCGCCGTTGCCGACACCCTGGCCGTCCAGGCGAAGCAGCGGATGGAGATCTTCAACGAGCGGGAGAAGCCGCGCCGCACCATGCAGGTCATGACCGGCATCGTCGCCCTGGTGCTCGTTGGCCTCATCGTGTTCTCCGGCACACCGACGATCGCGTTTTACCGAACCCCCATTGGGCAGATTGCGCTCCTCGTGATCGTCGGCGTCTTCACTCTCATCCTCGCCTGGGCGAAGTCGCAGACGCGCTTCCGCCCCGAGTCACGCATCGTACTCAGCAACACCCCGATGGAGGTGGAGCGTTGAACCCCGTGCTCCTGGCCATCATCCCCGGACTCGCCGCTGGCACCGGTCTGGCCATCCTGATGCTCACGTATGCGCCGCGCACCATCCGCGCCGGCGACGCGCTCACTCGACTTGGCGAAGTTTCCATCCCCAGTGCGGCACCCGCGAAAGCCCTCGCCGGCTGGGACAAGGCCGGCGCCTGGGTCTCCCGCCGCGCTCCAAGCGTCCCGTTCTTCATTTCACCCACTGCAGAGCTCGACCTGCTCGAGATCCCTGTCGCTCAGTTCTACGCGGACAAGCTCAAGATGGCTGCGATCGGCTTCGCCGTTCCGCTCGGGTTCGCTGCCATCCTGCAGCTGGGCGGGCTGAGCTTCCCGATCCCCGTCCTGTTCGCCCCGATCCTCGCCTTTATCTTCTGGATCATCCCCGACTCCAACGTGCGCTCCAAGACGAAAGAAGCGCGACGAGAGTTCACCCGGTTCGTGACGGTCTACCTGCAGCTGGTCGCCGTCGCGCTGCTCGGCAACACAACAGCAGATGCGGCGCTCTCCTCAGCCGCGTCCGTCTCCGATTCGTGGGTGTTTCGTCGGATCCGCCGCGAGTACCAAGCAGCAGAACTCACCCGCACCAGCAAATGGGATGCGCTCGAGCGGCTCGGTGGGACCGTAGGCGTCCCCGCGCTCGTCGACATGGCCCGCACCATGCGACTGTCCGAAGCCCGCGTCGGTCTGCGTGAGCAGCTGCTGTCCGCATGTGACATGCTCCGCGCCCAAGTCGCAGCCTCCGACAAGGATGCTGCAGAAAGAGTCACCAGCAAGATGGACATCCCCGTCTACTGCACCATCATCCCGATCCTCGCGCTGATGATCGTTCCGTCCGTTCTTCAACTCGCCAGCATCTGAACCACCACCACCACACCGAAAGGAAACCCACATCATGAGTACCATCTCCGACAAGGTCACCAAGGCGGTCATCACCACGCAGGCACGCGTGCGCGATGGTGTAGACCGTCTCACCGAGCAGCCCGAGTCCGGCCTGGACGATGCCGCCTGGAAGGCGATCTGGATCACCGTCGGCGGCGCCGCGGCGATCGCCATCGCGACGTTCATCTTCACGTGGGGTCAGGGATACATCACGTCGCGCCTCAACGGGTTCTAATCCGCGCATGCGCATATGGCTCCGGACCACCAGAAGAAGGCTGGCGGGGGAGGAGGGATACGCCTCAACGGCGATCCTCGTCCCCGCCAGCCTGATTCTGCTGTTCCTGGGCCTCCAGGCAGCGACCTGGTACCTCGGCACCGACGCCGCCAACACCGCAGCCCAAGCCGGATACACGGTCGCTCGCGCCTACGAGTCAGACGGAACCGCTGGTATCGCCACGGCGGACCAGCTGCTCGACGGCACCGGGCTGCTCATCAACCCGCAGGTTGCGGTGAACCGCACGGCCGACACGGTGACCGTGACCGTCACTGGGCAGCCGGTCTCCCTCATTCCCGGTGTGACCTTCCCCACCATCACGCGCAGCCACACGGGGCCCGTCGAAAGATGGGTGCCGGCACCATGAACATGATCCGGCGCATCATCCGCAACGAAGCCGGCGATCTCGATGATCTTCCGGGGTGGACCATCCTCGCCCTCACCGCACTCACCCTGCTCGGCCTGATCGTGTACGCCGGTCGGGGCGGCGCGGCAGCCAATACGGTGCAAGCCGCCGCGTACGCGGCCGCCAGAGACGCATCCATCTCCCGCACCGTCGAAGACGCCGTCCCCCATGCACAGGCTGCGGCCGCGGCCGCTCTCGGGAGCAACGTCACCTGCATCAACCTCGACGTCCAGATCGGAGGCAACGGCCTCAGCACCGGCATCGGCCAGACCGGAACAGTCACCGCGACCATCGCCTGCACAATCGCGACCGCCGACATCTCGTTCCCAGGGATGCCGGGATCGATCACAATCACCAAGACCGCCAGCAGCCCCGTAGACCCCTACAGAGAGAGGTGATCGACCTATGAAGTTCGTCCCCATGTGGCTCGGGTTCTTCGTCGCCCTCATCATCATCGCCGGCATCGTCGTCGACGGTCAGGGCAAGACACAGACCTTTCAGCAGGCGCTCACCGTCGCCCAATCTGCTGCGCGAGCAGGCACGAACGCCGCGACCGGAAACTCCGTCAACGGAGACGCATTCAACCTCTCCATCCCCGCTGCTGTCGCCGCCGCCGAGAACTACATCACCGCAGCAGGCGCTACCGGCACCGTCACCGTCAACGGCAACGAAGTCTTCGTAACCGTCGACATGACTTACACCCCACGTATCCTCGGCTCAATCGGACTCGGCCCGCTGCCCGTCCAGGCAACCGGATCCGCAGTACTCATCGACGACTAGGAACCAGCATGAAGACCACCAGGAAGACCGCCGCGATCACCCTCATGATCGCCGCCGCCCTCGCGATGGCCGCGTGCAGCCCCACCACGCCGACCGACCCCACGACATCCCCTACAGCCTCGCCCACGGCGACAAGCACTCCCACCCCCACACTGGAAGCAGCGCCCACCCAGGACCCGGTACCTGCACCCACCACACAGCAGGAAGCGATCACCGGCGCCAGCAACACGATTCAGCAGTATCTCGCCGCGTCGTTCGCTCTTGCGCAGAATCCTGACCTGGGTGAGTCGTATCTAGACGGGTTCCTAGTGCAGGGATCGCCTCAGGCAAAAGTCATTCGTGACACCGTCGCTCACAACATCGAGATCGGCCTTCGGCAGACTGGGTCGCCTACAACCTGGAAAACCAACGACGCCATGTCGTATGCGTCGCAGTCGACGAACGCGGCAACTGGCGAGAAGTCCGAGTTCGGGGCGGCCATTGTCTATGGCTGTGCAGACAACACCAGCTGGACATTTGAGGTGCCAAAGGGGCAGGTGGCGCCCGAGATCCCGAGGGGATCTTTCCCGAATCAGTACACACTCATCTATGAGCAGACAGCTCAAGTTTGGCTGATCCAGGAGAACGTCTCGCTACGCGACCAGGACGGGGCTCCGACATGTTGAGAGCCGCTCGTCGATCGCGCGCAGCGGCCGGGATACTGGCGGTTGTAGGCGTCGTTCTCACCATGTTGGTCTGGACCTCATCGCCTGCCGCGGCCAACGATTGCAGGTACAACGACGTTGGCGAATGGGTCTGCGACGTTGAGGTCGGACAGCCGGGCACTCCAGGCACTCCTGGCGGAGGCGGAGGAACGGTTCCCGCCGATTTCACTCCCGGGCCGACGTCGTGCGTCTGGGACGGGGTGGAGGGGTCGGAGGATCCTGACCTGGTTTCGCGAGAGATCCCTTGCTCCACGGGCGATGACTATTGGTCGAATGACAGGCAGTGCTATTGGTCTATCGACGACCCGCAGCGCCCAGCACCAAACGGTAAGAGTCTCAACGTCGGCGCCTACTACAGCTGCGACCCGTACGTGACTAACTCCGCGCTTTGCGGCGCACCCATGAACTGTTACGGCTTCTCGTTGTGGCTCGATGCCCCTCCGCCGGGTATTACCCGCTACACGCCCGCGCAGGCGGCCGGCATGCTTGTGCGCACCTTCGTGCTCCAGCCGATCACGATCGGTATGGCTCCTGAGAGCAAGGTGCACACCGATGACCCCATTGGCACGGCCGCGTATCGACGAACGTGGGTCGGTATCCCCGTCTGGCTGTGGGGAGGCAGCACCTCGGAGAGCACGTGGGGTCCGCTAACTCGAACAGCTACATATGGCGGCGTGACCGTCACCGCCACCGCTCAGGTCCAATCTCTGACCTGGTCGTCCGGCGACGGGCAGACGATCAACTGCGGTGTGGGAACTCCGTTCAACGCGCTGACGATGGCTGACCAGCTGGCCGTCGACTCCCCGACCTGCGGGTTCCGGTACCAGCGCACATCCGGTTCGGGTACGTTCACCGTTTCGGCGTCGACCACGTGGGTCGTGCACTGGAACGGTGGCGGCGAGAACGGGACGATCGCGATGCCCACGACAGCCTCGAGCGCGCAGGTTCGGGTGGGTGAGCTCCAGTCTGTCAACACCGCCAACTACGGTGACTAAACAGCCTGGCTGACCGGAAGGGCATGGCGTGATCAAACTGCTGCGGGGCCTGGGCTCTCTGATTGTGATCGGTGCGCTTCTCGTCGGCGTACCGATCGCGTTGGTGACGATCGCGGGGAATCCGCTGCCGTCGCCAGAGCAATGGCAGGCGATCTTCACGCTCACACCCGACTACGGGTGGGTCATCACGACCACGAAAGTCCTCCCACTTCTCTGTTGGATCGCTTGGGTCGCGTTCGCTGGCCCGCTACTGATAGAGATCTTCGCCGGCATTGCGGGTCGACCGACCCGCAAAAGGGTGGGCGTGTTCCGCGGGCAGCAGCGCGTAGCTGCCTCGCTCGTTGCAACGGTTGCGGTCATGCTGACCGGATTCGGCGCGATCGGGAGCGCCACCCCGGCGGTGGCGGCGGATTTCTCGCAGTCGGCGACCGTCACGGCGGCGGCGGCCGCGCCCCTGCAGACTGCCCCGGCTACGCCCGCGGCGGCGACTCCCGAGGCTGCAGCACCGATCGCCGCAGAGGCCGCTGTTCCGGTCATTGTCTATGCAACGGTGTCTCACGCGGTCGTGCAGGGCGACACCCTGTGGGATCTCGCAGTTCAGTACTACGGCGATGGTCAGCGCTACCCGGAAATCTTCGAGGTGAATAGGGGAGTGGCGCAGGCGGATGGTCGCGTCCTGAGCGACCCCGATCTGATCATCACGGGCTGGACGCTCGCGGTCCCCAATGTGCAGATCGAAGAAGCGCCCCGGGCGCCGGCGCCTGAGCCGCCCGCGCCGGACACCGACGACGCTCCTTCTCCGGACTCAATCGATGAGGGAGCGGGCTCCGGCGCAGGCTCCGGCGGAGCGGGTGGCCTCGACGGTGGTGCCGGAGGAGCAGAGGCCGGTGGAGCTGCTGATGCGCAGCCAGGCTCGTCGACGTCCAACTCGAGCGATACCTCTAGCTCGGTTGAGAACGAGTCCTCCGTCGTCGAATCCGACATCAACGAGGCGGACGAGGCTGACTTTTCCATCCCTCTTGTCACCGCCGGCGGCGCCGTCGGTCTGCTTCTGGCGGGTCTACTCGCAGCGCTTGGCACGAGGCGACTACGACAGCGTCGTCAGCGCGCAGCCGGCGAGCGCATTGCGATGCCCGAGCAGGCCGCGGCCGACCTTGAGCTCGAGCTGCGACTCGTTGAGAATCCGATCGGTGTCGAAGACATCGACAACGCTCTACGCAGCCTCCAGGAGTGGGCCGAGAATACCGGCGCCGTTCTTCCCGAGCTCCTCGCCGTTCGCCTCGCCGATGATGAGATTGCGGTGTACCTGACGCAGCCGGCAGACCTGCCGGAGCCGTTCGAGCCTGCTCACCCTGATCGCACTGCGTGGCTTGTTCGCCCTGGCCGCGCGACGCCTCCGACGCGCGCGACTGTGTCCCCGTACCCGGCTCTGACAACGATCGGCACCGACGATGCCGGGGGTGTTCTTCTCCTCGATCTGGAACAGATCGGGTCTCTCAACGTTGTTGGAGATGCGGAAACCGCTCGTGGAGTGCTGACGGCGATCGCTGTCGAACTCGCGGTGAACCCGTGGTCCGATCAGATCCAGGTGACCCTGGTGGGGATGCCGCACGGTCTCGCGCACGAGATCGGCACGTTCCGCGTTCAGCATGTTGACGACGTTCCGGCTTTGCTTCGAAACCTTCGCGCGGATATGGATGACCGGCGCGCTGCTCTCGACAGCTACGGTGTCGACGATGTCCATCAGGCACGTGTCCGTGCAACCGAGATGGAGTCCTGGGCTCCGCATATTGTCATCCTCGGCGAAGAGCCGGCAGATCATCTTCGCTCCGAGCTTGCCGAATTGGTCGCACACATGCCGCGTCTCGGTATTGCGACCGTTGCCAGCGGCGACGCGATCGCTGCTGGATCGACCGTTGTTATCACCGACCGCACAACGGCCGAATACCGCTCAGGCGGGCAGCTGCCGCCGCTGCCTTTCCACCCGCAGATCCTGGCGGGAGAGGAACTCGAGCTCATACAGAACCTCTTCGACACCACCACCCACGAGCCGCTGCCGGCCGACCTCCTCACCGAGAATCACATCGACGAACGGCACGTTGCGGAGAAGTCCGTGGCGGTCGAGGAATCCGGAGCAGTCGAAGTGGTCGACGGCTCCGTCCCACGTGACGCGGACGACGACTCCGAGCACGCAGTAGACCACTGGGTTACCGAACACGGTGCCGAGGCCGCCGCGACCGAGACCCCCGAGGCCGAGGCCAGCGAGACCGAGGCCGAGGCCAGCGAGACCGACGTCGAGGCATCCGAGGCCGCTGAGATCGTCGAGGTCGCCGAGGCCGACGCCGCTTACGCCGCTTACGCCGAGGTAGGGGAAGAGTCACCGTCTACGACGGCGACAGTGCAGGCGCCTGAGTGGCCCGCACCGTACGTGCGCGTGCTCGGCACCATCGACGTACTCAACGTCGCAGATCCTGACGGTCTCCCGGGCCGCGGTGTCGAGATGATGGCGTATCTGCTGCTTCACAACGGCCAAGTGCCCGGCGCGCAACTGCACAAAGCCTTCTGGCCCGACAAGAACGACCCGACCAGCAACAACGCCCGGCAGCTGGCGAAGCATCTCCGCAACGCACTAGGCAGCGACCCTTCTGGGCACAAGCTGCTCCCCGAAGGTCGCAACGACGTCGGGTTCCGCATTCACCCTGCTATTCGGAGCGATTGGGACGACTTCCGTGAGCTCATCGGTCCTGACCTCAAGACCACCCCGAACGAAGATCTCGTCGCCGCCATCCGCCTCGTACAGGGCCAGCCGCTGACACCAGCCCGCAGCCGGCGCGGATGGTGGGTGTGGCGCTCGGTGCTCGAGGAGCAGATGATTGCAGCCGTGCTGGATGCCGCTGATGAGCTCGCGCATCGAGCACTTCGCCACGGCGAGATCGATCAGGCCCGCTTTGCTGCTCGCATCGCCCAGTCGGCTGACCCCCTCAACGAGGCGGGCTGGCGACTGGAGTTGGAAGCGGCTATGCGCGCAGGAAGCGCGACCGAGTTCTCCCGCGTGGTCGACGAGCTCTATGCACGGCCTGGTGGCGGCGACCCTGACTACGAACTCGACGAGGCGACACAGCAAATCATCGACGCCGCACAGACCAAGCTCGCGGGAACGCGATGACGGCGGTGGATTCGGTACCCACGACTCGACGGCACGGCATAGGTGTGTATGCGGCGGCAGCCGTAGGTGGAATCTTGCTCGCGTCGATCGCATACCTCAACGTGCAGGCTTACGCGTGGGTAGCTTTTGTCTGCTTCGCTGTGGCGGCCGCGGCGATCGCGGGGGTGGATGTCCGCACCCGGCTTCTCCCGAACCGCCTTACCGGGCCGCTCGCGGTTGCGTCCGGCCTGCAGGTAGCTGTGCTGAGTGTGCAGCAGATGGACCCCTGGATCGCTGCCGGCGCGGTTGTCGCGTCCGGCATCGTGTTCGCCGTCTACGTCGCGATGGGCATGGTGGGGTGGTTTGGATTCGGGGACGCGAAGTTCGCTGCAGCGCTCGCGCTATTCGCGGGCATCTTTGCCGGCTGGTTCGCGATCTACGCCGTGCCCCTTGCTGTTCTGATCAGCGGTGTGGAAAGAGCGATACGGATGGCTCGAGGCGGAGATCGGCGAGCTCATGCACACGGTCCTGCGATTGCGATTGCCGGGATCGCCGTGGCGCTGGTCGGCATTCTGACCTGACTTTGTCGAGCGGGACTTCCAGCTTCCACCCCTTATAGGGGAAGGGAGTACCCGATGTCCCGCGGCGTGAACCTTAACGAAGGTAACCCCACCTGTCGTATGATGGGCTCATGGATATGACGGTCGAGAAGGAGGTGATCAGGATGACCACTACTCCACTCGAGTTCGCTCAGCAGTACAGCGAGGGCGAGATCTCGCGACAGCAGCTGCTCGAGACGCTGGCCGTGTACCCGTACGCGCCACGAGAGCGCATCTCGCCTCCGTTCGATGACCCGGTGATGACGACACCCGGCTCTTTCGAGGAGATCGGCTCGGCGCTGGCCTGCGATTTCATAGACGACGAGCTCTATGACGAAATCGCGGATGCCGTGAGGGAGCACAACGGTGGCCGCCTTCCCTGATCACATCGACTTCGAGCGCCGCAGACGGCTGCTCGAGCAGCTAGGTGCACCGGGCGGCCCACTCGCCGACGACACCTCGAGCTCCACGATCCACAACTCGACCTGGTTCGAGGAGGGGATCCAACCCTCGGGCCAGCGGAAAGCCGTGCATCGAGAGATTCGCAACGCGTTCCGGGCGCAGCGTCCCAACGTGAAGCGTGAGCGGCGCGCTATCGTTCTCGCCGGGCCACCGGGCGCAGGGAAGTCCTCAGCCCGCAAGAAGCTCATCGCAGACATGGGATCCTCTGACGAGGACTGGCGGGATCTGAACGCAGACGATTTCAAGGATCAGCTGCTCCTGCGTGCCGCCAAAGACGGATCCCTCGATCGCGAGCTCGCTCCTGCAGGTACCGAGACTCTAACCCCACGGGAACGTGCCTCCCTCGTGCACGAGGAGTCTTCGCTTCTGATGAAGCAGGAGCGCGATCGCGCGATCCTCCGTGGAGAGAACATCATCCTCGACGGCACGCTCGCGAATGAGCCGAAAGCATTCGCCACCCTCGAGGTGCTGCAGAAGCGTGGGTACGTCGTCGACGTCGTCGTCGTCGACGGCCCGAAGCCTGTCACGAAAGCACGGGCGGAGTACCGGTGGCGCACCGAGCACCTCGACAGCCTCAAGCCCGGCGCCACGGCTACAGAGCGGCTCGGGGGACGGGCCGTGCCTCCCGGCTTCATCGACAAGCTGTACGAAGACGACGGGCAGTCCATCTGCTCAGGCATCGCCAAACGTGTCGCGGAGGCAAACGCGAACGTGGTCAGCTTCCAGCGCTACGCCGTCGACAAGCCGGAGGCTGCCCCAGAGCTCGTCGAGAAGTACTCAGGAAAACGAGAAGACGGACGGTGGTCCCGAAAGTGGTCGCTGCGCCGAGCCGCACCTCTGACAGAGACGCCCGTCGCGCACGCCTCCAACTCGGATGCACCTCGACCGCCCGAAGGTGACACCTCATCCGAAACGGGCGGCGGAGACGGCCACACCTGGGTTCATCCGCACACCCGCAATGGCCGAGAGGTGGAGGGCCACTACCGCAAGCCGCCCTCACCGCGGCAATGAGCCGGCGCGGACGACATGAGATGGAAAGCTGAGCAGGTGACAGAGGTAGAACCGAGCGACTACGCGAAGACTCTCGAGGAACTGAAGAGACAGGTGCATGGCGCCCGGCTACGGGTCCAGCGCAAGGCCAACAACGAATTGCTCCAGCTGTGGTGGCACATCGGTCAAGCTATCCGCGCTAGGCGTTCACAGGAGGCGTGGGGCAGCAACGTCCTCGCTCGACTCGCGAAGGATCTCCGAGACGAGTTCCCCACGATGAAGGGATTCTCGCCCGCAAATTTGCGGTACATGCGGCGCTTCGCTGAGGCGTGGCCAGACCTCGACTCAATTCGCCAACGATCCGTTGGCGAATTGCCCTGGGGCCACGTGATCGAGCTGCTCGACAAGCTCGACGACCAGGACCAGCGCGATTGGTATGCCGCGAAGGACGCTCATCACGGGTGGAGCCGGCCAGTGCTGGCGCATCAGATCACCACCCGCCTGCACGAGCGGGAAGCGGCCGCGCCGACCAACTTCGCCGGCGTCCTCGAGCGGCTCGACTCAGACCAGGCGCAGGAGCTCACGAAAGACCCGTACGCACTGCAGTTCCTCGCCGTCGACGGCAACGCATCCGAGCGCGAGCTCGAGCAGCGCATGGTCGACCGGATCCTCGACACGATGCGCGAACTCGGTGCCGGGTTCGCGTTCGTCGGCCGCCAAGTGCATTTCGACATCGACGGAGACGACTTCTACGTCGACCTACTGTTCTTCCACGTTGAGCAGCTGCGCTACGTCGTTATCGAGCTCAAAACGACGAAGTTCGACCCGCGCGACGCGGGCCAGCTCGGGTTCTACGTCGCCGTCGTCGACGACCGGCTCCGGATGCCCGACAAGCACCAGCCCACGGTGGGCATCCTGCTTGTCGCCGGCAAAAACGACACCGTCGTCCGATACGCGCTGGCCTCGACTACGCAACCGGTCGCCGTGAGCCGGTACGAGCTTGCCGAGGACGCGCAGAAGGCATTGCCCGATGAAGCGACGATCGCTCGCGCTTTCGCTGACGAGCTCGCGCGCGACATCCACGAGGACCTCGCCGAGGAATAGGGCGAACACGGTGGATGTCGCACGAAACGCTGCCGGTGACCTGGTCACGCTCGAGCAGGTGCGCGGCCTCGCCGTGATTCCCGATCTGTGGTGCCCGGGCGAGCTGCCGGACGGGGAAGAGTGCAGCGCCGAGGTCTGGACAACCGCGCTGCACAGCACGAAGAAGGCGGCCGCGTTCGCCGCCCACCACGGCGAGGGCTGCGACGAGAGCTCTCAACGGTCCAAAGACCGTCCCGGAGACGCCGGCCATCAGCATCAGCAGGGGGCACGGCCCGTGCGCTGGCGGATGCGACTCGGCGTCGCCGAGCCGTCCACCGGACCGGATGGTCGTCGCCGGCCCAATCCAGACCGACCTGGGCAGCTCACACGTCGCCACCGCACCGAGCCGACGCAGCAGGAGGCCGACAGCGCCGATCAGCGTTCGTTCTCCACGCTGCTGGTCAACCTGGTCTACGGCACGATGCCGGCAGGTCTGGAGCTCGTGCTGGGCGGCCAAGACCCGGTGCCCGCCAACAGCGTCATTGTGCATGCCCGGGATGCCTCGATCGCGGCACGGCTCAACACCGACGTCATCATCTGGGGGAGCGTCGCCGGCTACACGCGCACTAGATGGGACGGCCTGATGATCCGGCTCACCGACGCGGCAGACCAGGTCGCGATCCTCGTCGACAAGAAAAACCTCGCCCGCCTCAACATCACAGACGCAGGAGCGCTCCTTGGACGGCACGTCATCGCCTTCGGCCGATACACACTCCCCGAGGAGTCGAAGAGACCGCACGTGCGCACCCTGCACGCAACCCTCGCATTCAACCCTCGCGTGATCCGCCGACGCCGCTAGCTTCGTCGTCGGCGTCGGCCGAGGTGCGTCACAGCATCACGGCAGCACGCCTGGCATCGACGTGTCTCCAGCTCACCGCGAGCGCGCGCGATCCTTGAAACGAATTTGTCGACTTTCGTTGCCGTATTCCACCCCTTGTGGGTAGGAGAGCTTCTTCTCCTCTTGCAAGATCCACTATCGGAGTGCTTACATTTATAAAAGTAATCAATTTGAGGAGGGATGGATGATGGAACGCACTACGGTTTGCCCGCCAGACCACAAGCACGGTGACACCCCGACCTGCTACCGCGTCCACCGCTGCAGCTGCTCCCCCTGCTGCGCCGCGAATACCAAGCGGTGCTACGAGCGCAAGAAGCTGATCGCCTACGGCAGATACGACTCCGGCATGTCCTCGACGGCGCCAGTCAAGCTGCACATCGGGATCCTCCTCAAGCACGGCATGACCGTGATCTCGATCGCCGCGGCCGCCGGCGTCAGCACAGACACCATCCGCGCGATCTGGTTCGGCAGCAAGCGGAAGGACGGACCCGGACGCGGGGCGCCCCCAGCACGGATCCACCGCTCCACAGCCGAGCGGATCATCGCCGTTCAGACTGACCTCAGCACATTGCCTCCCGACGCCAAGGTCTCATCTCGAGGAATGAGGCGGCGCATCCAGGCACTGGGAACCCTTGGATGGGCACAGACGCGCCTGGCCCGTCTACTCGGCGTCACACAGTCGCGAATGGCGCGCATTCTCACTAACGACGGGGAGATCCCCGTCGAGCTCCACATCGCAGCGGCCTCCCTCTTCGAGCGGCTTTGGAACGCGCGGCCACCCCACGAGTCTCGATACGACCGAGCTGTCTACACCGGCGCGCTGGACTACGCCCGCCGGCATTGTTGGCTGCCGGCGATGGCGTGGGACGACATCGACAACGATGCCGAGCCGGCTATCGAGGATCCTGAGCCGATCGTCGACGAAGTCGCCATTGATCTGGCGCTCCTAGGCGAACGCGTTCGCATGACGCGAGAAGAACGCCACCTCGCCATCCAGCGCGCGCGCGAGCTCGGCTACAGCCTCGAGGAGACCGCGCAGCTGCTTGGCGTAACCTCGCGGACCGTTCTGCGGGTGCAGCACACGTCTGAGGAGCTCGAAGCCGATCAGGAGCTTGAATCCGATCAGAGGTTGGCAGCCTGATGAGCCACACCCTCGACATGATCGAACGAGTTGACCATGGCACACCCGCGGGGTTTGCCGAGGGATGCAAGAGCCGAGGTGGCTGTCCCAACCACCACTCTCGGAAACTGCTCACCTGCTACGAGGCCGCCCGAGCACACGGCCGCTACTACCCCCTCACCAAGCTCGAACTGACGACCGAGATCACCCGCGCCATGGTCAGACTTGCGCGCCGCTCTGACTCGGTCGGAATCCGCGATCTGCTCGAGGCACAGAATCAGGATGTTCACCGCGTTGAGTACTCCGTGACGGCGTGGCCCGGTCTGGGCACGGAGCCTCCTAGCCGGACGACGGTCCCGACCGGCGCCGGGGTGGAGGAGCTGTCATGACCCTGACCCTCGGCACGCGCCCGGCAAACCGGCCAGGCCTGCCACGCAGAATCTTAGTCGCAGGATGGGTGCTCCGGCAGGCGGTCCTGCCCCTGATCGCTGCGATCCTGTTCGATCTCTCTACGGGAGGTAGCGCCTGGGTTTGACTGCTCACATCCTTGATCTGCTGCACGATCCTCGCCACGTTCATCCAGCGCCGAGCATGGGCACTTTCACCGCTCCCTGGCGAAGTAACCCAGGCGGGTAGAAATGCGCCAGCCGCCATACTGCTCGCCTCCGAGATCCTCGCGCTGCTCGTCACCACCGCGCTCGTCTTCGCCCTCGCGCTGAGTTCCTCGCTCCTCGGCATGCTGGCTGGCATCTTGTTCGCTGCCGCGCTGCTGGGTCACTTCGCAGCCGATGCGGCCATCCGGTTCCTGCGGGTCGGTGGAATGCTCCAACAGTTCATGATCGCTCGCATCGTGGTCGCGGCCGTGCTTGTGGTCGTCAGCGTGACGCCCGCCTTCCTCGCTGCCCGCACTGGCGTCGGAGTAGCTTCTGCAGCCCACGCGGTGGGCATTGTCATCGTTGTGGCAGGTGCTCTCACCCTCATGACCAGCCTGGGGAGGGGTGCCCGATGAAGGCCGTAGCCACCGCCTATACCGCCTATACCGTCTATCTCGGGTCCTCATCGAGGGTGATCGTTCCACTACCGCCACTTCTCATCGGTGCGGATCTCATCGTTCGATCAGGGATGCCGCGGCGCTGCCTACCGAAACTGCTCGGCTTCGCTGACCCGACGACCGGGATTATCAAGATCTGGGCGCGCGACGTCGCTGCAGCGGCTCCAGCTGTCGCGGGAACTCACCCCGTCATGCTTATCGATCGGAGGATCTGGCGGCATCCCTGCGCCGTGAAGGAAGCAACTATCCGGACGCAGTCGCCAGTGCTCGCCTCCCAGTCAGGATCGGCCTCGTGACCAGCACGGAGCAGACTCCGGTGATCGAGCACTTTTATGTGCCGGGCGGTACCGGGCGGTGGGGCTGCGGATGTGGCGCCCGAGGTCGGGTCTCCCACGCCGCGGGTGACGTCGTCGGCGCATTCCACGCACACATCCAGAAGGTGCTCCGTGCTGCTCGCGCGAACGCAGCCTCTGCCTAACCGAGGAGATCTCGCCCATGCAGTTCACCGTGACCATCGCCGGACCGGAAGGTACGACCTCCACGATCTTCACGGCTCAAGAGCTCGAGGCGACGGAGACGATCGGCCGCCTCCTCGCTCAAGCGCAGAATGGGTCGATCTCGATTGGCCGAGTGTGAGACCGGGCCGCATAGGAAGGGAGCGTCGCATGAGACAGCGACTTATGACGGGGCGGCAGTTGAAGGCGCATCTACTGGTGGCGATTGATTTCGCAGCGCCGGCCGGTGATCGGGATGAATTGAGTGAGTCCGCGTATCGGATCTACAACACGATGCTGTTTGCGCGGGAGTTGCCGGCTCTGCAGGCTGCTGCGGACGAATGGGCGCGCACTCTTCGTCGGCACCCCCGTCGCGCATTCTGGGTGCGGACATCCCGCTTCGCGGTTTCCGTGCCACTGCCTTCGCGCCGGCCGCGACGCATCATCATCACCGTGCTGCAGTGACACGACCCCCCGATGTCTGAGTTGATCGGCAGTCTCAGCACAACGAGAACAGGAAGGAGGTAAAAGCCGACGGCTATCACCGTCTGGTGCAAGTACGATCTTGCAGGGAGAACTATTCATAAGTTCTCAGTTGCGGTGTACGGAGATTCTGGAAGGCTTCGACGCACAGTCGTAAGAACCGTGCTTGATTTCGACGCTAGCGGCGCTCCGTTACGAGTGAAGGCTACGACCGACAGATTCAGTCCCCGATGTCGCCGAGTTGCTCGCCGGCGAGAGCTCGCTGGACGAGTCGCGCGTGTTCTGCGGACAGCGGGAACTGGATCTCATCGCCGTCTGGAAAGTTTTCGTCTCCAGCACTGACGCTCAGGAGGAAGTCGCCTCCAGGTTCTTGGACCACGACGAGCATGCCGCTTGTCAGTGATGGCTCTCCGTCGATTGTGCTCACCGGCCAAGTCAGCGCGAGTCGAATGAGTTCGTTACTCATCAAGGTGAAGCTCGATTCTGGTTGTTCCTACGTGTGAGCCAGGCTACCGAGTTGATGCGCGAGTCAAGTTCGTCCCCGTGCGCGGATATCGTGCACTCATGAAGCACCTGCATTGTGGCTCGATCGTCATTGCCATCTCAGATCAGTTGGCCTTGACCTTCCAAACGGCAGCGCACGACTTCATGGCCGCGGGGCGCTCGGCAGTATGGCCAGTCTCGGGCTACCGCGATGATCGGGATGAGATTTCAATCCAACTTGCGGTCGGTCCTGGGGATCGCGTTCGCGATCGCGGACACTTGGCTCCCCGACGAGCGCGAACCTTCACGATATGACGCGGATTCAATCGCATACATAGACGGCGAGCATGAGGCACTTGAGAAGGAGCAGGTGAGCGAAGCAGTCAGAAACGTGCTGGTGTATGGCCGCTTCGACAGGAGTTCAATGAAGGATGCGGCAAGCTGGCGCTTCAGCGGGCATCCAGCCGTTACCGAATCAGACGATCCCCAAGCCGCCGTGAGCTCCCTCAACCGCGAGGGAATCGACGTCGTAAGCATGACTGAGAGCGGCGCTCCAGGCGACTCAGCTTGGTCGAACGTCTATATCGTGGGGCGGTACGTCGACGCTCAACTCTGAAAATGGTGGGTGTTCATACTCCAGAGTCTGGAATATGCTCGCCTTCATGACCGCGCCCCTGTCTCAGCCATCGTTCTGGATTCTGACTGCTCTAGCCTCCGGGCGGAGGCATGGGTACGAGATCCTCCGAGAGACATCGGATGCGTCCGGTGGGCGGGTGTCGTTGAAGGTGGCCAGCTTGTATGCGGCTCTGGACCGGCTCGTGTTGGAAGGCTCAATCGCAGCGGACGGTGAAGAGATTGTGGCTGGCCGTGCTCGACGGTATTTCGTCATCACAGGCGAGGGCGCTGCGCGATTGTCGGCGGAGGCGGAGTTGATGGAACGCTCCGCTCGAGCGGCACGGACACAGCTGGCGGTGCACGGATTTGCCCGGATGCCAGCGGGTGTCGGCGGCGCTCGAATTCTGAACAGTTTCGGCGCGTGAAAAGCGAACGGTTGCGGGCAGTCTAGCCAGGGGTTTCGTCGGTGGTCGTGCGGATGCTCGGGAGACTGTCGATACCGCGTCCTCGGAGCCGGTAGCTGGCGCCTTTCAGGGTGAGGACGTCGGCGTGGTGGACGATCCGGTCGATCATCGCGGCGGCGACGGCTTGATCTCCGAAGACCCCGCCCCAGCCCGAGAAGGGCAGGTTGGACGTGAGGATCAGCGAGGCGTGTTCGTAACGTGATGAGACGAGTTGGAAGAACAGGTTCGCGGCGTCTTGCTCGAACGGCAGGTATCCGACCTCATCGACGATGATCAGCCCGTAACGCCGGAGCCGGGCGAGTTCTTGCGGGAGCCGGCCTTGCCGGTGGGCGTCGGTGAGGCGGGTGACCCAGTCGGTCGCGGTCGCGAACAACACCCGGTGCCCGTGCCGGGCGGCGACGATCCCCAGCGCCGTGGCGAGGTGGGTCTTCCCGGTTCCGGGTGGGCCGAGCAGCACGACGTTCTGCGCTTCGAGGAGGAACCCTCCAGAGACTAGGGCAGCGATCTGCTGGCGTGCGGTTGGTTGGGCATCCCAGTCGAAGTCCTCGATGGTCTTCCTCGCGGGGAACCCTGCTGCTTTGATCCGCAGCTCCGCGCCGGACGCGTTGCGGGCGCTCACTTCACGTTCGAGGACGGCGGCGAGGTAGTCCTCGAACGACCAGCCCGCATCCCGGGCTTGGTCGGCCATCCGCGCGGCGGCTTCGTTGATCCGGGGCGCTTTCAGCGCGGCGGCGAGATAGGTGATCTGCTTGACCGACTCGGTCGACTTGGCAGCCATCACGCGACCCCTTCGATCCCGAACGCCCGGTCATAGTCGGCCAGATCCCGACTCAGGTCGGCGTCTATCGACGCCGACCGTGGTTGTTGGAACTCTCGCCGCAGCAGACGGGCGGTCTCGACGTGAGCGGGATCGGTGAGCGTGCTGCCGCGCGCCCAGACCCGGGCATGATCGGCGACCGTCCGCCCGTCGAGGCGAACCCGGACACGATCCAGATCGGCGATCACGTCGACCATCCGGCCGATCGCGGTCGGATCAACGGAGTAATCAGATGCATCGAGACGGACGTAGTAGTCCCGGCCGAGGCGGACCCGTTCCCGCCAGCCCAGCTGCAACGGGATCGGCGGCAACGGCAACATCCGAGACCGGTCATGCTCGAGGAGATCGACCGGGCGGGCTTTGAGCGTCCGCACGACACGGGTGTTCGCCGTGGTGATCCAGTCCGCCAGTTGGGTGTTGAAGTCCGCTGGCGAGACGAAGGAACGGCCCGGCATGAATGAGGTCTCCATCCACCCGTTGCGCCGCTCGACGATCCCTTTCGATTCCGGGTCGTACGGGCGCAACTGCACGACCTTCGTGGCCAGCGTCCCGGCGAACGCGGCGACGCCCTGCGCGAGGCGACCCTTCTGCCCGATCCCGGCCTCGTTATCCCAGATCAGCCGACGCGGCACGCGCCCGAACTGCTGGATCAGCTCCCACGACCCGAGCAGCAGATCCTCCGTCTTCCGCGTCGGAATCATCCGGGCGGTCAGGAACCGCGAATGCGCCGCGACGATCACCAGCACCGGCAGCAGCACTGCCGTACCGTTCTCCAACGGGATCTTCCGGGGCGGGAACCAGAGATCACACTGCGCCGCGTCACCCGCCGCCCAGCTCAACCGATCGGCCGGATCCACCGGTCGATGCTCTGGCCTGAGCCGACTGACGTTGTCCCGGAACCAGCGGATCGACCCGGACCACTCCACCCGCTCCGCGATCACCGTCGCCGGCATGTCCGGCGTCTCCGCCAGCAGCTGCCGCACCCGCGGTTCGAACGGCGTGAACGACGTCGGACGCGACGCTCGCTCATACCGAGGCGGCGATTCCGAGTTCACCGCCTTGATGACCGTGGTCCGCGAGATCCCCAACCGCGCAGCGATCTGCGCCTTCGGAACCCCCTCCGCAGCCAACCTCCGGATCAACGCCCAATCCTCCAAAGTGATCACACTCCAATCGTCGAGTGTTCACTTTTCGAGCGCGCGCCGCTACCGACCAGTTCTCGAGCGCCGCCGACAGCGGGAGCCTTTTCGTGACACGCCGGCTGCGGGACGATTTCGCGCGATCAGTGTGCTGGTATCCGGCGTGGTGGCGGCGGGCGAACGGTGCCGTGTTTATAGATAGCTTGCGCGATCAGGCGGATCACGAACAGCGCGCGGCGCCGTCAGCGGGTGACCGGTTCTCCGCGTTCGTCAACGGGGTGGGTCTCCGTCTCGATGCGCGGGTGGCGCTGTGGGCGTCGTTGCTGGCGATCACGCTGGGTGCCTTGTCTTGGGTGGGGCTCTTGACTGGCGTGAGTGGGGGACCTGGGCCGGGCTGGGCTGTTGGGCTTGTGACAATGGGTGTCGCCCCGATGCTGGCTGCGGTTGCGCTGGTGGCGGTCGCCCAGGAGCGACGGTGGGTCACACCGCCGCGTGCCCTCCTCGTGCTCCCCATACTTTTGATTGCACTGTTGCTCGCTGCGTTGACGCAGCTTTCCTGGGCCTGGGGGTTCCGTCTCGCTGACGCGAATCAGCCGCTAACCGGTCTGGCGGGGGCGTGGGGTGTCCTCTTCGGGTTGGCATGGCTAGTAGGGGCGGTAGGCATCGGCCTCGGTGTCGACGGACTGCTTTACCGCACCCGATGGCCGTGGTTTGCCCGACTCCTCCTGGCCCTCTTCGCTGGTGCAGTCGCGGCACCCGCGCTGGGCCTCTCCCTGATCAATCCGACGGTGTCCACCACCACGGCGGCAGTCGTCGCCGTGGTGGCGCTCCGCACGATCAGCGGCCGGCGCGTCCGGCTCTCTTCTGCATCGGTACCAGCGAAAAGATCGCGGCCTTCCGACGTTCGCGGCCTGGTTCTCTGGCTCACCGTCGTGAGCGCCACCTTTGGAGCGGTGGGAGTTGCGTACGCGTTCACCGGTGCGGGGTGGTCATCGGCCGCTACCGATACGACGATCGCTATGGGCCAGGGCATTACCATCCTCTTCGCCGCAGCCATCCCACTCCTTGCAGCAATTGCTCTGGTTGTTTCTACGCGCCACGGCCGGGCAGCGGTCTGCGGGCCGCTCGGTCTCGTAGTTCTCGGTCTCACCGCGATCGCGATCGCCTACGTTTACGCACCGGCGGGCCCGGAGATGACCCTGTGGATGGGCTTGTCGGCCGCCCTCAGTGGCACGGCCGTCGCTTGGTGGAGCATCCCACGCTTGCGTGGCACGCTCCTCCTCCGAGTCGCTGTCGGCGCTGCCTTGGGCGT
The DNA here is from genome assembly GCF_008710745.1 of Microbacterium rhizomatis. Lineage (GTDB taxonomy): Bacteria > Actinomycetota > Actinomycetes > Actinomycetales > Microbacteriaceae > Microbacterium > Microbacterium rhizomatis. Next base: position 118,137 of record NZ_VYSA01000004.1, on the reverse strand, counting down.
CGGCTATGCGGCACTGTTTGGCATGACGGTCGTTCCGATGCTCGCATTCGCGGTCCCGATCGCGGCGATCGTCATTGTCATCGTTTTCACGAGACCCCGTCCGAAAGACGCTCCGATCCCTCATGGGGAGCAGGCTGCAATCCCGCCCGCGTTCCGAACAACGCAAGGATAGGAAAGATGCAGTTCACTGGAATTCTCCCCGAGGACGCACCCGACCCACGATCCGAACGGGAAAAGCTACTCAAGAGCATGCCGATTCCCATCTACGGCTTCGCTGCGCAACACGCTGTAGGTGTCACCGACATTGGCGTGAGCTCCAGTACCGATGGGCGCGTCATGAGCGTGATGACTGCGAGCGTTTCGGCGACGTTGTGGCGAAACCCGAGCGACAAGTCCGACCCGGTGAACTTAGCCGACCTTGATGAGCGGACCCGTCGGTCGATCGAGGAGGTCCCGCCGTGGCCGCGCCCGGCGTGGCTGATCGAGTCCGTCGAACGCATGCGGTACCCGATGCTGTGGGAGGCGGTGCAGACAGCCTGGCATCGCACCGAGTCCGAGTACACCACCCTCGCTTACCTCCTCGTCCACCACGCGAACCACATCCTGATGAACCACTTCCGTGAGCAACTCGGACTCGGGCTGCACTGGATTCGCCCGCGCTGACCTCAGAGCGCGTGGTCCGGCACGGAGTGGACCTCGTCATCGATGGCCTCACCGTGACCGGCGCGGAGATCGACACGGATCCATTCGTCTACGCCATCGGCACGAAACTCCCTACCGGCGGAACACTAACCGCTGTTGTCTTCCGCGAGCATCTCCCTTACGTCGGCCTCAGTTTCGCGCAACGGCGCGGCGTTTAGTGCAACAAACCGACGGCGTCTTGCGAGACCGATTCGCCGCTGATCTGCCCGTTCTTGTCTGGTGCAAGTACTTTCTCACGTTGAGCACTATTCGCGAGTGCTCACTTGTGGGGTGACTGTTTCATTCGCTTCTTGGCGCCCGACGAGCCTCGGAAAGCACGACCTGGCCACTGACCCTGTGTCCGTCGCCATCGCTGCGATGGTGAGTGCGATGCCAACGACGATGCCTAGATGTTCGAACGAGGAGCTGGCGGTCGTACCTGCCGGAGTATCACGGTGATACCCACGGAGTTTCGGTCCGAGCGGGGCTTGGCCCTATTTTTCGGTGAACTGACGTACGGAGGAGACGGAGCGTTTCCGGGCGCCGACGGTGCTCCCTCCCGTTACGTCCAAGGCAGTGCCTGTCGTACGGTTCGCCCGATCCGAGACGAGAAAGCTCACCGCGTCCGCGACTACTTGGGGGTCGGCCACACCGCCGAGCACTGAGAAACTCGACATGTACTCCAGAGCCGAAGGGTCGTGGAACTCTGGATGCCCATTGTCCGTGAAACCGGGGATTACCGAGTTGACACGGAGCCCCTGGCCGGCGATCGCCTCGGCCATGTTGCGCGTGAGTGATTCGAGTGCTGTCTTGCTCATCGCATAAATGATGTCGCCGGGGCTGGAGAAGTGGGCGCTGGCGGAAGAAATGTTTACGATGCTGCTGCCCGCCGTCATAAGGGGTGAGAGCTCCTGACAGAGGAAGTAAGGGGCTCGGACGTTCACAGCCATGTAGTGGTCGAACTGCTCCACGGTAGCCTCGCCGAATGCTGGCCCGAGCAGTTTGGCAGCATTGTTGATGAGAGCTCTTAGCTCGTACTCGGGATGATCGTCGAGCGTCTCGCGAACGGCGCGCACCACCGCCTTGACTCCGTCCGGTGTGCTCAAGTCAGAACATACCGCTTTGAAGAAGGTTCCACGTCCGCGAATGTGGTCGCCAAGCTCACCCGCCTTTTCGTGGCTGGATCGGTATTCCGCGATGATTCCGTACCCGTCGGCTTGCAGGCGCAGACATATTGCAGCCCCAATCCCACCAGTCGCACCAGTCACCACTGCGAGCCCCCGACCCTGTGACATCTTCATTGGTTCCCATGCGTGTTCATCAGTCCGCTGAAGACCGCTTTCGTGACCCCGGCCTGCTGGACGGTTCCCTGCATCTCCCCATCATGAACACTCTCTACGCACAACACCGTCGGCAAGGAGTGCTCGAGATACTCGCGAAAGGTAAGCGACAGCCCCCGCAAAGCTCGTTCGTCGAGGTCCGCGGCCACTCGTTCGATCGCGGCGGCGATCGCCATCCCAGGAACATGATCTGCGGAATGATCCTCAATGAGTGAGTCCCGCGTGTCCACGATGACCGCGTCCTGACGTGGCCGCTTGGGCCAGGCGTTCTCAGGTAAGTGAGTTGTGGAGGCGAGGGATTTCTCCCGGATGCGCGCGTACAGCTTCGCCGGGAGGAACCGCACGATAGCGCGGCCACGTCCGGACTTCTGTCCGTGTATTCGTATCGAGAAGTCCATCGTTGCTCTTCTGAGCGGGATTGCCGTCGCGTGCGGGTCGGCGACCGAGACTTGTATCGTGCCGCTGAGACCACGGCGACTCTGCCACCGTATGTCCGGGCTCAGCTGTAGAGAGATGTCGGAGAGGACAAACTCAGCGTCGTCGGCGACACCAAGGCAACGGTGGGCGAAGACGATACCCGCCTGCCTCTCTACTTCAACCAGATCCACGAATCGCACGTCATGAGTGCCGGGGGGGATCGAAAAGTCGACAATGAATCTGCCTTGTCTGTCAATCCGCGCAGTATTCAGCCACAGGTTCCGCGGATCTTGCTTGTGTGCGTCTGAGGGGTGAACTCTCCACCAGAGTATGAGGCCGGCGGTGCGGCCAGCGATGAGACTTCCGGCACCGGCCGTGCACATTTCCGCCGCGCTCTGGCACACGTTGTCGGCCTGAGCGCTCACGGTATGCCGCCTTTCAGCTCGTGGCGTCGACGCTCAGGGCTTGGATTAGTAGCGGTTTCATCCGCTCTAGTCTCTGGGGCAGCGATGCCCACGAATCCTCAAGCTCCGAAAGAACCTGCGCACCGACGAGCACAACATTGACGTACTCCGCGGCGGCGTCAGCGTCTACCGTCGGTGCGACCGAACCGTCCTCGATGCCTTGACGGATCAGCGACGCAGCGATCTTGATCCATTCGAAGTAGGGATCTTTGGCGTCTGTCTCCAGATCTGGTCCAGGCTGCATTCCAAGCTTGATACCAGCCTGCACCACAACGTCCGAAGAGATCAGCTGTCCAAGCTGACGACTCACGGCGAGTAGAGCGGTCAACCCAGACGTCTCCTGCTGAAGAACCTCGGTGAGAGTAGCCGTCATGCGTTCTTGCTGAGCCTGGAGTATGGCACGAGCCAGGTCTGCCTTATTGCCGAAGTGGAAGTACATCGATCCGGCACTTATGCCAGATTCGTCAGCCACGTCCTTGAGGCGAGCCTCTGCGTAGGTCAATCGAGAAAACACACGCGCTGCACCTTCGAGCAGATTCGTCCGCGTCGAAACGGAGCGCTCTTGCATCACCCGTGCAGTTCGCCGAGCCTCAGGCTCCACGCCGACTTTCTTCTGCTGCTCAACCATGATGGTTCCCTCTACGCCACGTCGTCTGCTCTGCGAATACAAAGTAAGACTATCCACTACTACCGTTGACAGCCGCACAGATCGGTCGCATACTCGCTGTAAGTAAGACACGCGATTTACTAACGAATAGCGCGAGTGGACTTGTGAGCCACCGTCGACCGCAGCAACCGCCACCCGGCACAAGCGTCACGCTGATCATTTAGATCGGGGTTTACCTATGAAACTCGCAATCAAGCGCATCAAGTGGCGCCGTCAGCGGGTGGAGCTTCCGCCCGACCCGTTCGGGGACCCTCCCCGTGAAGAGGATGAGCGGCAGCTCCGTTCAGTTGATGTGCTGCCTCCCACATACACATCGCCGGCGTGGTGGATGTAAATGAGTACCACTCTTCTTAGGGGACAGATGAGATCGGCTAAAATTTCGGCTGCTGTCGTTGCGGGTCTAATTGTCGCTTTGGGTGTGGCTATGCCGGCATACGCGGCGACCATTCAATACGCGAGCGGCGTAGGAGTCGGCCCGAGCTATCCAGTCTCCAGCCCGCAGGGAACGCACACTGGCGGTCGCGCACAGATATCGGTGGAGAACAGCGCGGTATTCCAACACATCCGGACGGTCAACCAGGGCGGCGTGACGGATCAAGCATCCGCGTCAGCCTACGGAACGAACGTCTCCATGGTTCATCCCGCTCGCACTCTCAGTAGAAGCCAGTGCTACTGGACAGATACGACGGGAAATCAAGGTCCGCAGTACCTGACCTGCTGGAGGTACACGCCATGAGAAGGCGTGTAGTCGTTTCCGGTGGAGTGATCGCAGCGGTCCTGTTACTAGCGGCGCCCACCGCAGCCTGGGCGTATTCGAGTGTGCAGTTTTCTTACAACACGTCAGTTACTAACGGCGGCTCGGTGACAAGCGTTCTGGGAACTCACGTCGGCGGACAGGGATACGCCCTGCCCTGCTGCGTCGGAGGCACGCTGCGAGTGACGCTCCTCCAAGGAAGCGGCACGATCGCCTACGCCGAGGGAGGAGCACTCTCGTACGTGAGCATAGGACCGTACAGCTCCTCCTATGCGAACAGTCGGGTTCAGTGCAGATGGTCCAGCACAAACGGAAGCACGGGCGGCCTCGATTGCTTCAGGTTCACCCCATAACGAGGAGGAAATGATGAGAAAGAGATTCTGGATCGCTGGCGGCGCAGCCGCTGGCGCAGCACTTTCAATAGGAGCAAGCGTCCTCATCGCAACCTCGGCGGCGTCGGCCGGTGTCTTGCCACTAAGCGTCTTGTATGCAGGATCGGCGGCTTCGGTGGCTGACGAGTCCGTATACGCCGAAATGGGCGATGGCGGAATCGATGTATCTAGCCTCGTCGAAGTCGCATCCGACGATGTGGGTGACCACTTGGTGGGCTTGGACGCGGCCGGAAACGTCTGCCTAATCACAACGATCCGCGCGACTGGTCTCACTGCCTCTTCCTGCACCGACCCCGAAGTGTTCAAAGAAACTGGAGTGCCGCTGAGTATCGGTTCTCGGTTGGACTCCGGAGAGTTCGTGACGTCCGAGAGCTATCTCCTTCCCGATGCGGTAGTCCTCGAGAACAGTGTCTTAGTAGATGCTGGACTCACGGCTGTGACCCCGAACTTGCTTATCGGCGACACGAGCGGATTGCCCTCAGAGTCGTTGAACGTCGGCACGCAGGACGGCGAACCCTTCGAGTTGCTGCTGGTGTCGGATAAGTAGAAACGCCGCGCGGCCGGACGCAGGAGGTCTGAGAATCCGGTAGTGATGCGCTGGACGCAACATCTCTACTGGGTTGAGATGTACTAGACACTCTTCTGATCAGCAGATTCTTCTGTACAGCCAAAAATCCTGCGTCCAGTGCAACGCGACCTACCGTGCGCTCGACGACAAGGGCATCGACTACGAGATCGCCGACGTCTCGCAGGACCCGGCCGCGCTCGAGATGGTGAAAGAGCTCGGCTACCTGCAGGCACCCGTCGTCATCACCGATGAAGATCACTGGTCGGGCTTCCGGCCCGACAAGATCGACGAACTTGCTAAACGGCTCTCCTGAAATACAGCGATAGGGCCCCGCCGGCAGAAGGTCAGGCGGGACCTATCGTGTGCCTAGAGTCGCTCGCATCGGTCTGATGGGCACCGAGTGCCGGCGAGAGAGTTTGGTGGTCAGGCGAGTTCGCGTTGCTCTCCGCCGAACATGGCGGCACCGCTTCCTCGACGGGCTGAGCGAATGGTGAACCAGATTAAGACACAGCCGGCTGCTGCGGCGACGATTCCGGCGAGCAGGCCGAGGTAGAGCGGAAGTGCGCCGAAGAAGCCGGCGGCGAATCCGACGGTGAGCGCCCAGTCTTTGGACATCCCACCGCGCTGGAAGCTCGGAGCGGCGGCAACGGCGACAGCGATGCCGATGAAGGCTGCACTGAGAGCACCAATCGTCCACAGGCTTCCGACGCTCGGAGTGACTCCGGTGCCGTCCCGGAGGATGGCAATGTTCATGGTCGTTAGGAGTGCCAGTGCAGCGAACGCGGAGGCGAGTGCAGGAACAACCGTTTGGACACTCCACCTGCCGTCGCGGGAGGCGCGGAGGGTCCACAGCGAGAGGCTCAGCAGGAGTGGGCCGACGAAGAGCCACAACGGGTTTCCGACGGCGTTGTTGCCTCCGAGCGCGAGGATGTATCCGACCGCAATGGCTGCGGTCCCGAGCGCGGAGGTGACGATGGGGAGGGTGTGGCGCGTGCGCTCGAATAGTCCGGCCGCGCGAATCGCCGCCTGATCCTCGGGGCTGAGCTTGGCGTCGTCGCCAGCTTCCTCGGCGCGGTCCATGTGCAGGCCGATCAGTGTGTCACCGTGCTGTTGACGCCAGCGACGCGGGTACCACCGCAGCATCCGTTCGACATCCTGCTCGAGGGTGCTCATGCGGTGGCCGCCTTCCCGGGTGCATCTCGGAGTCGCTGGTGCGCGAGGCGAGCCTGCGCTTCCAACTGGTCCGCGCGAGCCTCCAGGGTCTGCGACCCCGCGGGGGAGAGGACGTAGTAGCGGCGGGTGCGGCTCTGTACTACTTCCTCACCGTCGGTGATGATCCACCCCTTGCTGACCATGACCTCCAGCGCCGCGTACGCGGTAGCGACAGGCAGGGGCTTCTCGAGCTGTTCTTCTGCGTCGCGCAGCAGACCGTAACCATGCCGGCGGCCTGACGCTAGCGAGGACAGGACCGCGAACTGCAGATCAGTGACGCTCATGGCCAGATGATATCACTTCTATATTCCGAGCTACGAGAATATATGGAGTACCGGAGTTTCGATTCATTAGAGTGATGCTGGGTTCGCCCTCCCCGGTCACCAATCCGGGGACGAAAATGCTCGCCGAGATCTGGCGAGCACGAGAAATAAGGGGTTGGTTCGTGATGATGAAACGACTGCGCGTCGGAGTGGTCGCTACGGCAGTTGGAGGTCTCCTTCTAGCGTCGTTGGGCGCAACGGCTGCTGCTGCAAGCGAAGACGACGGCGGCGACGTTCTGGCTGCTCTGGCGGTGACAGCTCAGACTGACCAGGCGCCCGATGTCCTCTCTAGCAATGCGGATCCAGCGTCAGTGAGAGTGACCGTCCCGGAGAACTCCGCGGACCCTGTGGTGATCGATTCCGGTGCCGTGGAGATCGAGGTGACTCTTCCTGGCACGGCGGCCGATGCAGCCACGATCGGAGGTGGCCTCGTTGGCTTTGACGGCGGTGACGGGTCGACGGCAGTGCCGGTGGTGAAGGATGACGGTTCGGTACAGCTGATCTCCGTCATTGACGGGTCGTCGAGCCCGACGGAGTACCGCTATGAGCTGGATCTGCCCGCTGGTGCCACGCTCGAACCCGTCGATGGTGGTGGCGCGGCAGTGACCGCCGCCGACGGCGGCATCCTGTACGCGATCCTCGCCCCGTGGGCTGTGGACGGCAACGGTGTCGCGGTGAGTACTTCCTATACCGTCGATGGCAACGCCCTCGTACAGCATGTCGTACACGACGCTTCGAACGCCTACCCGGTCGTGGCGGACCCGTGGCTGGGTGGAACCTGGACGGAGTCGTGGGCTTGGTACAGCGGCATCACGCGAATCGCGATGACGCCGACAGTGTTCGCGAAGGCTGCATGCCCCGGCAACGTTGTATGCGCGGCAGCTTGGCAGGGAGCGGCGCAATCTGAGCTCGCGAACGCCCAGGTGAACTCGACGAATAAGGCGAAGATCAATAAGTCCACTACCCGTAGCCAGATCGGCTGCCACATGGTCGGCGGCGCCCTCAAGTCCCCGTGGAACCTGGAGACGAGCGCCGCCGACAAGGGGCTGGCCGGGTTCATCGCCTCCGCCTGCAACTAAGACGGGGTGCTCATCGCCTCACGCAAAGTGCAATAACGCAACCTTGAATATCGCCTCTCCGCCAGTCGCTCGTCTCGCCTGATGCGCATGAACGGCTGAGAGACCACCCTTCGGTGCCTCTCAGCCGTTCTCCGTCGCCCTACTGGTCACCCACAGGCGGATCAGAGCGTCGCGCACGTGGCCATTCGACTCCAGGAGTCGCTGCACCTGCATGACGTCGGCAGACGTGGCGTCGGTGCCCACCAGGGCGCGAACATACGCGCTCTTCGCAGCCCAGGCGGCGAGTTCGTTGAGTTCGATGTCGACGGTGACGACGACCTCGGCGTGCTGGATCCAGCTCACGGTCTGCCTGGTCATATCAGTCTTCGCGGAAGAACCCCACTGCGGCGGCGATCACGAGCCACACCAGCCCCGCAGCCAGCGCAGTCATGAGGATCCGGTCAAGGATCGGCGCCACCAGAATCTCCAGCAGCCCTCCCGCTGTGGTCAGGGCGAGAACTGCGACCACAGAGAGCTGGACCGACAAGCGGCGCTGGAGGTCTTCAGGAAGCCGGCCGGGGGTCCGTGGCAGCCCGCTCATGCATCGGCCTTCGCTTGCAGACCAGCAAAGCCGATCTCACGGGTCCACGCCGGCTCATAGTTCCGAAGGCCTTGCAGCTCACCGTGGCCTGCGCGTGGCCATCTCAGCAGAGGTCCTTTACGGAGGCTCTCGCCCAATCGAGCGACGATCTGGCGCGCTTGCGACAGTTCCCACCCGGGGTGTGACGCGCAGTTGCGCACATAGTGCCGGCGCGCCACTTCGACCTGCAGCGCCACCGCCGGCTGCAGGAGATAGCTCAGGCTGATCTCCAGAATCGGCTGCCACCGGTACGTCGACCGAGGCAGGTTCGTGCCCTCCGCCAAGCTCACCGCGTCAAGGTTCGCGTCGCTGAGCTCGCGGCCGATCCCGTCAGCGAAATGCGTCACGCCGAGCGTTCCAGTCGGCAACGGCTTGGCAGGGTCCGGACTGAGACCCAGGATCATCAGGGCAGAAACAAGCAGATCGATCGTGTCCTTGGAGACGAGCACTGTAGCCATGGTCTCACTCCCAACTAGTTAGTATCTCTGACAGTTACTAACTATACCATTTGGGTTGGAGCTCGACAATGGCCGGCTGACCGCGCCGCCCCAGCCCGATCGGCCACCTAGGTCTCTGATTCATGGCTGGCGCATTCATCAGGCCGACACTGCTAGCGCTTTCGGAGCAGCTCCGGGCAGCTGCGCAAATGGAGGCTGCCAGCGTGGTCGAGGAGCTCTACTCCTACCTTTGGTGGACTCTGCAAGACAAGTCAGAAGTGCAGCCGCGCCTGGAAGCCGCGTTCGCGAACATGTGGCGAGATGGAAGGGCGCCCAAGACCCAGGCGCAATCGCACCTCATTTGAAGGACGCGAAGCAGTACAACCTTCACGTTCTCGCGGTGAAGTTCGCCATCCTGAGCGGGATCTCCTGGCAACAAGTGGCCACCCGACGTCCGCTCGGCGATCCCGAACGATTGTGGGCCCCGTATGAGGCCGAGAGGTCTTTCGAGGACGCAGTTGAGATGCTCGAGTCGACCGGGTGGGATAGCCACCCACTCATGGGCACCGCCACGCAGCTGCGGGACACAGTGGCACGAGATCCTGACTACCTAGCTGCGCAGCAGTAGCCGCCCGCAAGGGTGTGCGAGGCGCTGAGCTGGGCGTTCGGCGAGTTCCCGATGCGCGAGCACGTGACTCAGGCCTCGAGGTTCTCGGTCCCTATGAACGCATTGTGCCGCCAATAGATGTTGTCGTGGAAGTGCGCGAATCCAACACTCTCGTACGACGTAGCGATCTTCTTTCGCGAGCGTCGCAAACTCGATCTCGGAGAGGTGCTCCCACGGCACCGGTTGCGCGCGGAGCACGATGAGCGTTCCGTCCCCAGTGCCGGTCACCGTCTCCACCAGCGTCGTGAGCAGACGCGGACCAAGACGCTGACCCCGATACGGTTCCAACACAGAGACGTGTTCGACGATCACGAGTTGCGACACCTGCTCACCGACGAGCGGGTCACTGGCGTCGAGCATGTCGAAGATGTTGTCGCTACCGAGTATCAACTCGGCAATCTCGGATGCTTCGCCACCTACCTGATCGAAAGCGTCGACCACATCACCCACCCGGGCGAGGTCGATGGTGTACGCGGAAGCACGCGCGATGACACGACGCTCCGGCTTCCCATCGTCATCTTCATCGAAGATGTACAACGTCGCGTCAGTGGAGACCTTCGCAACACCCGAAGGCAATTCCGTCCAGATCACGGAGTCCGGTACTCCGACCAGTGGTCGGGTGATCTTCACGATGCACTCAACGTCCTCGAGGTCCACGTCGATTCGCGGAACAACAGCAGACATGCTCACCCCTTCAACGACGGATACGCGGCAGCGGCTCCGTGCCGACAATACCCGGGCGCTGGTCGCGGGCCAGCAGGGAAGCTGAGGGGCGTAGAAGACGCCCGGTGGGTGAAGCGGGAGATGGGAAGGAGCACTTGTCAGAGATACTGCTTCTCAACCGCCGCACCGCTACCGGGCGTCTCAGAGGAGATTACTCCACCCCGTCGACACGTGCACAGGTCGCGGTAGTCGCTCACCCGTTGTCTGCCGGCGAGAGTGGCGGACGCGTGCACCAGGAGCTTCGTAGTCCATTCCGCTCGGTCGGCGAGTCGGGGAGTAGTTCCGAGCCGGTGATCGTGATCACGCGCAGTTGCGGAGTGCTGTCTCGAGCGCGCGTCGGTCTCCTGATGTCAGTTCCAGCTGATAGCCGGTGGCGACGAGAACCATTCGAGCGGCGTAAGTGCAGCGGTAGCCGGCGTTCGGCGGCATCCATTCGGGCCCGCTATCGCCTTTGGACTGATTGAGCGGGCCGTCGACGGGCGTCAGGTTGAGCGGGTCGTTCGCGAACTGCAGTCGCCTCTCGTAGGTCCAGGTATCTGCTCCACGCTGCCAAGCAGCTGACAATGGCCAGAGGTGATCGATTTGGACTGCCTCGCTGGTGCCTTGACCGCGCGTGAAGGTGATCGTCGCGCCGCCAAAGGGATCTGCGAGCATGCCGGTAAGAACGACGCAGTCGTGCGTTCCGGGCTTGAATGTCGTGTCTGTCATCCAGATCCGGAGGATGTCGTTGCGGGTATCGCAGCCGTTTCGGTCTGTATCGGCCCAGCGTTGGCCGAAATTGTCGCGCTCATAAGTGCTCAGGACGACGCCGTCGGATGGTGGCAACAGTTCGATCTGGTGATCGATGCGCTCTTGGTCGAAGGAGTAGGAGCCGGTCTCATCTAGGGATGCGTAGCCGGCTTGCACAAGTGGTAGGAGATCGGGATCGGGCACCATGCTTACCGCGGGTGACGCGACCTGGCCCGACGCCATTAGCCACATTGCACCGGCAGCGCATGCGACGCTGACGGTGGCAATGGTGGCTGCGACTCGGCGGCCCATGTCAGGCGGCGAGTTTGCGGCCGTTGGGGATGTCGTCGATGAGTTCCTGGAAGCCGGTGGCGGCATCGAGGAGGATCTGTGCGTCGTCGGTCATCTCCTGGACCGCCTTCGCGTCCTCAGTGAGGGCTGCGCGGTTGATCTTGCTGAGCATCGCGGTGACGTTTGCCAGCGCTAGCGTGCGGGACTTGTTCAGGCGCATCGCCTCCTCGGAGGGGGTGCCTCGGGTGGTTGCCGTGGGGTTCGCCTTCCGGTGCAGGATTTTCATCACCTGCATCGCTGTGCTGTTCTCCATCTCGCTCAACTCCCTTCTAAATGTATCTCTCTCAGTTACTATTCTACAGGAATGGGCGGCTTGTGGAAAGTCGACGGCACCAGGTAATAGGGGGTGTACGCGCTTAGGCGGGCGCTCGCGGAGGCGTGGTAGCTGCTGGCCCGTCGTCCTGATGGTCGGGGAGACCGTCCCGCAGTTTGGCGTCGAGGTCGGGGCGGTTTGTCGCGATCCACTGACATACGTCGGCCCACTCAACGACGCCGGACGGGTAAGGCTGGTGAGTGACCATGGGCGCCGAGTTAGGCGCGTGTACCGACTCGGTTGAGCATCCGGAATCGCCGCTTGTACCGGTCAGGTGTGGGTGAGGAGGCAGTGCAGGCGCACACGGAACTATGCACGGGCCTGTCCGAGGATTGCTACCCGATGCCGGTCGGCCTCTTCATGGCTCGGCAGCTCACCGAGGTGTGCCTCGAGGGTGCGGCGGAGGGCAGAGCTGATCGTGCGGGCGCCGGCGCGCCCCGCCTCAGCTGCGATCGTGGAAATGAACCGGTCGAGTCGCTGCAGGGCGTTCACGGGAGTAGGTAGAAATCAACGAGGCGTGGTCTTCGAGAATGAGCTGACGCTGCCGCTCGGTCAGCGGGATGCTGTAGGTCCGGGCGGCCGCGTAGGCGGAGATCTCCCCATCGGGATAGACGGTCAGATCGACGTAGACCATCTCGCGCTGTGCGCGCCCGATGCGCACGCTAGTCAACCGCTCGCCGGTCACTGCGTCGATGGGGCGCAACCTGCCTCGGATCTCCCTGGCCACCGTGGTGGTTTCGATTGAGCGAACGTCACACACTTCCCAGCTGACGCCGGCCGCATCCACCCGGGTGCCATACGTGAACCGACCCGAATAGTCAGCATCACTCTGCGGCGCTCCAACGACATGGCGCACGTTCAGGCGGCGAGCTCGTGTGCGGCCGCCGGCGCCGGACTGAGGATCTCCGAGATGCGCTGGGCGGCATTCAGGACGCGCTTTGCCGTTTCCCGCATGACGTCCGCATCTGCCCGCTCTGCCCACCCCGTGATGTATCCGGCCGAGTAATCCGCCGAATCGAGTCCGAGAATGCCGAGGGCGACGTAGGCGGCGGACTCTGCTTCCACTTCGCACGTGCCGCGGTGAGCCACGTAGTCGCACTCCTCGTCGGTGTGCCCGAGGACGTAATGGCACACCTCGTGGATCATCGTCTTTGCGGACTGGGCGGGGGAGATCGAGTCCGACAAGGCGATGTGCTTCCGCGGGCCAGATGCGTAACCGTTCATCCCCTCCTGCATGCGCTCGCGGCCCACGGTCCACCCCTGCTCCTTCATGTAGTCGGTGAGGTCTTCGACGATCCCGAGGTCGACGTCGCCGGTCAGCTGCTTGACGGGGTTCTGCGGAATCTCCGGGTGTCCCGGGATGGGATCTGTCTGAGAGATGTCGAAGACGCTCAGGACGGGAAACCAGGTCACCATCCGAGCTTTGCTGTCAGAATCGTCGTCATCGGGGGTGTCGATGCGCTTCTGCGCGTACCCGAAGATGCGGATCGCTTTTGTTCCTCGACGCACCTGGCGACCCAGCTCCTGCCACTTCCGGAAGCCGGCGACCTGTGAGGACGAGGTGGCGTCACCTGTGAGGCCTGCCTCTTTGAGCGCCTCGAACTGGGCCCAGATGAGGCAGAGATTGCTGAGCGAGTATCGGTGGAAGCTGCGCGCGTAACGCAGGAACTGAGTCCACTGCTCAGAGTCGCGGAGCTGCTCGACCTGGGCGGTGATCGTCTCGTGAAGCGCCTCGGCGCGCGCCTTCCGTTCCTCCGGGCTGAGTGTCATTCGAGCAGTCATCGTGGGCCTCCGTATTAGTATCTCTGACAGTTACTAATATACACCTCTATGCCGACATGGGGGAAGACCTCGAGGCAACCTCACTCTCTTGACACACCTATCCAACCGAGTACCGCTAGCAACGGACAGAGATACAACAAAAGAATGCGCCCACGTCGCTCACGCTCACGATCACCACGGAGATCCGACCCTCTCCGATCGTTGATCTGTGCGATCTCCTTCGGGGCCCAAACTCGCCCTGGCAGATCGCCACCGAGTCCGATCTCGACGCCGCCACCATCGCGGTCACCCACCCAACCGATCCCCCGCAGAGGGAGCGACCACGACCACGATTACGTTCCAGGAGATCCTTGGCGCGCTCACCGCTCTATCCGTAGAGGCAGCTCTGTTGCGCGGCCGCAATGATCGCCCACGGCCTCGGTGCCGGCTGTGTCGAGGACGCAGACCACGTTTTCCAAACGCGCCGCTTTCGGCGCCCTCATCTACGGATAGATCGGGAGTAGGTGCCATGTCCACCACTATGATCGCCTCGTCGTCGACGACTGCGGTCATCGCCGCCGGAGCCGTCCAGTCGCACCTCATGCTCACCCGTAGCATCCCCGAACGGATTACTCGGGTGAGCTTCCGCATCGACGGAGAATCGATTTGAGCTGGAACCTGGACGGAATCGTGTGCTTGTTACATCGGCATCAGGCGAATCGCGACGACGCCGATGGTGTTCGCGAAGGCAGCATGCTCCGGCAACGTTGTATGCGCGGCAGTTGGCAGGGAGCGGCGCAATCTGCTCGCGAAAGCCCAGGTGAACTCGACGAACAAGGCGAAGATCACAAGTCCACTACCCGCCACTAGATCGGCTGCCACATGGTCGGCGGGTACTCGAGTCCCCGTGGAACCTGGAGACGAGCGCCGCTGGCAAGTGGTTGGCCGGTTCATCGCTTCCGCCAGTAACTAGGACGGGGCACTCATGAGCGGCGGGCCGAGGTCTTCTCCGGCCGCCGTCTCGCGCGAAGCTTTACTGAAGTCAGGTGCGGGAGGCGAGCGAAGGGTGATTTGATGCCACCTCAACCGCCTTCTGCCGGTCCGGCTTGCCGATCGCTGACCTAGGCAACTCGTCCACGAATATGTATTGCCGGGGATGCTTGGCCGACGACAACCGTTCCGTGCATTGTGCCCGAAGCGCGCTCTCAGCCGTGTCTATGTCAGATTTGGGGTAGAGCTCGACGACCGCCACAACGCGCCGACCCCATTCCTCGTCAGGAACACCGACGACAATGGCCTCGACCGTTGCTGGCATATCCGACAGCACATCTTCCACTTCCCGGGGGGAGATGTTGATTCCACCGCTGGTGATGATGTCAACGCGCCGGTCAGTCAGATGAAGAAATCCATCGACGTCTAGGAAACCGAGGTCTCCGCAGGTTGCATACCGCACCCGGGCCGCCGTCGCCGACTGTGACGTGTAATGAAATCGAGTCGCTGACGATAGGCGAAACCAAACGGTGCCGATCTCTCCTCTCGGAACACGGCTCCCCTTGGCGTTCAGGATACGAACGTGATTTGGCTTCCCGACACTGCCCGGATGGGTTAGCGCGTCCTCAGGGCTGATCGCGCAGATAAACGCCTCCGTCGCCGCGTACAGCTCCCACACGATTGGACCTAGCCGTGCCAATGCGTGGGCTTTGATATGTGCGGGAAAGGCGGCGCCCGCGACCAGGATCGTGCGCAGGGAAAGCAGTTCACAGTTCCCTCCCCGGCCCTGGTCAAGGGCTTGAAGGAGGCGGTAGACGTGCGTGGGCACCACACTCAAGGTGGTGATCCCGTGGGTTCTGATGGCGCTCAGGACAGCTTTTGCGTCGAATCGGTCAAGGATCACGACGGGGTACCCCACATTGAGCATGGCCCACACAAAATTGCCGGGCGCAGCATGGTGCGCCGGAGAGCACAGGAGCGCTACGCCATCGGTCGGCAGATGGAAGGTGCGAGTGTACGTCTCGGCGATCCGGTGGGCGACCAGCTCAGGAGGAGTGTGCGCCATTGCACGATGGACCGCTTTGGGTCGCCCCGTCGTTCCAGCGGTGTAATGCATGAAAATTCCGGCCTGTCGTGCGCGCGGCGACCCGATATCCGCCGACTGCCGCATCTGATCGAACGCCACCCAGCCGGGCTGGACTCCGCCGACGACGATGCGTGTGGCCACCGTCACGGGAAGCACGCCTTCCACGTGCGGGACGATCGGCGCGTCCACGACAACAATCGAGGGGGCGCAGTCTTGGAGGATCCATTCGAACTCTTCGCGGGTGGAGGTGGAGGCAATCGGCACGACGCGCAGACCGATCTGAAACGCGGCGGTGACCAGCTCCCACTGCGCGAACGAATTCCGCTGGATACTCGCCAGCACGTCACCCGCCTGCGCTCCCGCAGCGAGGAGTGCGTTGGCAATGGCGTTGGCTCTCGCCCCCAGGCCGCCGTAGGTCAGTACCTCGCCAGATCGGGCATCGATGAGCGCAACCGCGCTCGGGCGAGTTTCGGCAAACCCGTAGACATTGTCTGGGCCGCTGTTGACGGGGCCCTGGGCGATTCTGCCGAGAGCCCGCGCGTCTGCGTCGACGGGAGATGGAGGCGCCAGCAGGCTGCTCACGACCGCCACATTAGTAGAACCAAGTTCTAGTTTCAAGGTCCCGGCCACGGCGACGTTCCTTGCCACAATGGTGCGATGCGTGACGGCACAGACTCCGTACTCCATCCCCCCGCCTCTGCGTCCCGTGCGGAGGGACTGCCGGCTGGGCAGCGGGCGCGACGCCGCACGATCCTCGACACCGCACGAGAACTGCTCGATGACCGCCCGTTCGAGGCAGTTCAGATGCGGGAGGTCGGAAAAAGTGCTGGCGTTGCTTTGGGTACTTTGTACCGCTACTTCCCTTCGAAGGAGCAGCTGTACGCCGAAGTACTGGGGGAGTGGATTATCACCCACCTTGCGGCTGCGCCGACGTCGGTGGACGGGGCTGCGGGGCGATTGCAGTGGAAGATCGACGTCGTCACCGCTGCGTACGCTTCCCATCCCCGGTTCGCCGCCGCGCAGCGACGCATCCTGCTGAGCGAAAGTCCGAGTGTAAAGGTGCCGCTCGAGGATGGGCAAAGCGCCAGTTTGGCGTGGCTGGTGGAGGAGCTGTCGATCCTTGAGGGTCCTCGAGCGGACGAGCTTGCGCGCATTCTGCTGGCCGTCCTCAACGCGATCGTCGAGCGTATGACGGTCGCGGGGGAACCGGAGGTGATGGCACGGCGAATGGGAGAGACGTTTGTTGGGCTGGTTGCTTCCGAGCTGCAGGAAGCGGAGGTCCTGGCCGCTGGGGGCGCCCGACGCTGATGCCCGATGTCCTGGTGCCCGATAGTCTGCGTCTGTGGACACCAGGGCTAGTTCGTCGCGACGACAGGGCAGGCCCCGTGACGGCGATGTCAGTGATCGCATTCTCGCCGAGGCTCGCGAGGTCTATGCGGAGCGCGGCTGGTCGGGATTCAATTTCGACGTCGTCGCCAAGCGCGCGCGTGTGAGCAAGGATGCTCTTTACCGCCGATACAGCAGCCGGGCTGAGCTCCTCGTCGCAGTGATGGCTTCTGTTACCGCTATCCATACACGTGAGGATGCTTTGGAGGACACGGCGACGCTGCGCGAGTATTTGATCGCCGTCGCCCACGACTACTTCGCGATGTACACGGCGGCTAACGGCTTTGACTTCTTGCGGTTGCGCATCGAGGCCCCTCGAAACAACGATCTGCTCGAAGCCTTTCATGACGGAGCGTCGTTGCCGCAGATTCGGCGTGCCCGCGGCATCGTTCGGAGCGCCATCTCCATGGGGGTCGTCGCGGACGTGTCCGCCGGGACGTCTTTGCTGGATGCACTCGTTGGCGGAGTCATGATGCACGTTCTGGCAACCCCACCCAGCCTGTTCCCGCGCATGCTGGCGACCTCCACGGCGTACATCGCAGGGTTGGTGGACCTTCTGCTTCGTGGCGCCGGCTATCGAGAGGACGAGAGCGTCCTGCTTCGCGACTACGTGCAGCACCCGGGGAGAAACGAATAAACCCTTCTTGGATTACCGACGATGCCCGTCGGTAATATGCTTTCACTGATCGTCCCCAGTGAAAGGTGGAAACGTGGCAGTGAACGACAAAGTGGTCGTCGTAGGAGGTGCGTCCGGCATCGGTGCCGCTCTCGTATCGCGACTGATAGCCGACGATACTGAAGTGACCGTCCTCGATCGGGCGGAATCCTCGCATGGTACCCACCACATCAAGGTGGACCTTCGTGACCGCGCCGCGATCGATGGCGCGCTGAGTGAACTCGCAGACCAGGATGTGGACGGTGTCGCCTATGTGGCGGGCCTGCCAGGCACCTGGCCCGACAAGGACGTGCTCGCGGTCAACTTCCTCGCGATGCGCCATCTCCTCGAGGGGATCGTTCCGCGTATCCGAGGCGGCGGCGCGGTTGTGGTAGTCGCATCCACCGCAGGCGGCGCGTGGCAGAGTCGAACGACGGCATTGGAGGGGCTGCTGTCGACGCCGTCTTTCGAGGCCGGACTCGACTGGGCCGGCGGATACGACGGTGCCGCGTATCCGATGTACAGCACGTCGAAAGAGGCGAGCATCATCTTTGCCAAACGGTGGGCGTACCCGTTGTGGACGCAGCATGGGATCAGGATCAACACCGTAAGCCCGGGCCCCGTGGAGACGCCGATCCTCGGCGATTTCGAGCAGTCGATGGGGAAAGCGGCGCTGGATGGCGTGCGCACTGTGGTCGGACGTCACGGGACGGTGGAGGATATCGCGCCGGTACTCTCGGCCGTGTTGAGTGCCGATTTCGGTTGGGTGACCGGTCAAGATATCCAAGCTGATGGCGGCTTCACTGCCGCGTATGCCAGCGGAGCAATCTCCTTCTGACCATCGAGAAACGGCCCTCGCTCACCACCGGTGAGCGAGGGCCGTTTCCTGTGAGGACGTCAGCGAATCCTTGCCGGCATTCGCTCAATGCCGTTGACGAAGCTGTTGTGACGAATCCACTCAGGCTCGCCGAACTCGATGGTCGGAATGCGCGTGAGCATCTCGGAGAAGATCGAGCGCAATTGCTGCTTAGCGACCTGATTGCCGAGGCAGTAATGCGCTCCGCCGCCGCCAAAGGCCATGTGCGGGTTGGGGAATCTGTCCAGGATCAACTCGCCCGGACGCTCGAACAGCGTCTCATCGCGGTTGACCGAGCAGTAGAACAGCCCCACCTTCTCACCCGCGCGAACGGTGACGTCGCCCACTTGGACGTCTTCCTTCGCGAACCGCGCGAAGGCGATGACGGGGGAGGAGAAGCGGACGAACTCTTCGATAGCCGTGTTGATCCGGCCATCGAAGTCTTCCATCAGCCAGCGCTGCTGATCGGGCCTCTGGGCGAGCGCCCAGGCGGAGATGGACGTGGTCTGCTTCGTGGTGTCGTTCCCGGCCGTTGACAGCAGCACCATGAACGCGCCGATCTGCTCATCGGTGAGGCGCTGTCCATCGACCTCGGCCTGAACGATGTTCGACATCAGGTCATCTTTGGGATTGGCGCGACGGTCGCGCGCGAGCTCGGCGGCCGCCGTCGTGATCGTGGTCAGGTTGCTGAAGAAGTATGCGGCGGGATCTTCGCCTGCAGCGATCTGCTCGGGCGAAAGACCCGCGAACATCGCGTGAGCCGCCGCGCGAATCGTCTCTCGATCGCTGTGTGCGATGCCGATCATGTCGGACACGGTTCTCATCGGCAGCAATGACGAGCACGCGTCCACGAAGTCGAACTCGCCCTGATCGATGAGGCCGTCCACGATCTCAGTGGCGTTGGCGTCGATGACCCCACGCATGCGCGCGACGGCCTTCGGGGTGAAGGCGGAGGTCACGAGGCGACGAAAGAAGGTGTGCTCGGGCGGGTCCATCATCAGGAAGAACGCGGTGGGCTGCTGCGCTTCCTTCGGCATCGGTGCAAGACCCACCCCCTGGGTGGAGGTGAACGATTCGCGGTTGTCACTGATTGCTGCGATGTCCTCGGCGCGCGTCGCCGCCCAGAACCCTGCCTCGGGTATGCCGTAGTGCACTTGGAGGGGTTCATGCCACGTCAGCCCCCCGGTTCGCCGGAGTGCGGCGAATGATGCGTCACGCTCCTCAAACTGCTGCGCCCAGAACTGTGGACTCGACACGTCCACCTCGCTGAAAGGGCGATCTGTCGTGGCGGTGTCAGGCAGGGTCAAGGGTGCCTCCTTTGGCTTCCCACGGGTGTACGCGCAACGCACGTCGCTCGCGCCACTCTAATACCGACTAACATCGTCGGCAATAGCTTTCACGGGCTATACCCGACGATCATCGTCGGGTATATTCCTTGCAGTCCTCCAATGAGCCCGACGATGAGACAGATGGAGATGGTCGAATGAGCACTGTGGCACCCAGCACCCCGGAGAATCTGGCGAGTACCAGAACCTTCGAGGTCGTCAATCCTGCGAATGGTCTGCCCTTCGCGGATGCGCCGGACTGCACGGATGAGGAGCTCGACGCCGCTGTCGCACGCGCGGCGAGGGCTTTCACGTCTTGGCGCGTCGACGACGACGCGCGCCGGCAGTATCTGCGGGCGGCCGCATCCGCGTTGCGCGCATCGACGGAGGACCTCGCGCCGATCATCACGCGTGAACAGGGTAAGACGGTGGGAGACTCCCGCCTCGAGATCCAGTCGGCGATTGAGTGGTTCGAGCATTTCGCAGAGATCGACGACCCCGTGCTGGTGATCCATGACGATGCCATCGCGCGCGTCGAGGTGCACCGTCGTCCTCTCGGGCCCGTGGCCGCCATCACCCCATGGAACTTCCCCATCGCGCTGGCGATTTGGAAGATTGCCCCTGCGCTGCGTGCCGGCAACACCGTCGTGCTCAAGCCCTCCCCGTACACCCCGCTCTCGTCGCTGAAGCTCGTGGAGATCCTTGCGCCGGTCCTGCCGGAAGGCGTCCTGAATGTGGTGACGGGCCGCGACCCGCTGGGGGCTAAGCTCGCGTCGCATCCGGGCATTCGCAAGATCAGCTTCACCGGCTCCACCGCGACTGGCAAGCGGGTGGCCGCGGCAGCCGCCGACGACCTCAAGCGAGTGACCCTCGAGCTGGGCGGCAACGACCCAGCCATCGTGCTGGATGATGCCGACCCGCAAGCCGTGGCTACCGGCATCTTCTGGAGCGCTATGGCCAACTCGGGGCAGATCTGCATGGCCGTCAAGCGCCTCTACGTTCCGCGGAGCCTGGCCGGGCCCATCGTCGATGTGCTTGCGGCGAACGCTCAGTTCGCGCGCGTCGGTGACGGCTTCGAAGAGGGCGTCAACCTCGGTCCGATCAACAACGCCCCCCAGTTCGAGCGCGTCACACGGCTGGTGCAGGACGCGCTTGACGGTGGAGCTCGCGCCGTCACCGGCGGGCTGCCCGAGTCGCGGGCGGGCTACTTCTTCGAGCCGACCGTGCTCGTGGACGTACGTGACGACATGCCGGTCGTGGCTGAGGAGCAGTTCGGACCCGTCCTGCCGGTGCTCGTTTATGACGATCTGGACGAGGCCGTCGCCCGGGCAAACGACTCCAAGTATGGCCTGGGCTCTTCGGTGTGGACCTCGGATCCGGCGCGGGGCGCGGCCGTCGCCGCCCGCATCGAGGCGGGCACGACGTGGATCAATGGGCATCTGCAGGTGGCGCCTTACCAACCCTTCGGCGGCGTCAAATGGAGCGGCTTGGGCACGGAGAACGGTCTCGATGGGCTCCACGAGTTCAGCAACATCCACGTGATCCGTGCACCCGGCTCAGCGCGCTAGTCGATATCGAAGGACGAACAGGCAGGCGGCGGAAAGATGGATGTAGCAACGGGCGAATTCGTCGGGGAGCTTCGTTGGGGGATCAAATCAGGCTTCCGTCGGTACGTGGCAGAGCTCCCCGACGGGTCGATCTCCGCGACGGATGGTGCGTACTCGCTCGATGACGGACGGTACGCCTTCCCCGTCGTGCGCATCCGCAGCATCGACCCCGTCGTCATCGAATTCGGTGGCACAGTCAGGTTCGAAGGGCACGGCGGTCTCCTGCGCGTCCAGATCGCGCAACTGGAAGTGCAGATCGATGGAGACTCGTTCGCGATCGACGCTGCCGGCACGCCAGATCATCCACGGATCACCATCGCCCGTGGAACTGGGCCCGTGTTCAACTCCGCCGGCTCGCCGGTCTCACCTCGGCTGGCACCGGAAGGCGTGGCGCTATTCGACGGCAACTATGCCGTCGGGACGGAGCTGGACGCCGTAGAGCTGCTGCTGGGAGCTGCAGTCTCGTGACGAGGTCAGGGGCCTCAGGCAATCCGGCCGTCGGTACCGGCGCGCGACACGACGATTTCGTTCACGACCGCGCGCGGCGACAGGGCGACCAGCGCGCCCACCAGGTGGGCGATGTCGTCTGGGCGGATCATCGCTTCAGGGTGCACGGTGTCTTTCAGCCACGCCGTCATATCCGTCGCCACATACGCCGGGCAGACTGCGGTCGCACCGATACCCGACTCGCTGTGCTCGAGATTGATGCTCTCCACCAGCGAGCGCAGAGCCGCTTTCGACGCCGCGTAGGCGCCAAGCTTGGGTTGCGGATACACGCCAAGGATGGAGGCGAGCGCGATCACGCGCGCTCCGCTCCCGGGGGAGAGGTCTGCGGCGGCACGCAAGTACGGCAGCGAGGCTTGGAACAATTGCACCGCGGAGCCGAAATTCACCTGGAAGATCTGCTGTACTCGCTCGGAGTCGAGCTTCTCGATGCTCCCCAGGCTTCCCATGCCGGCATTGAGGACCAGCGCGTCCATTCGCGGGAAGCGCGCCGCGTGCGCGGCGACGAGCTGGTCCAGCTCGGACGGCTGACTGAGGTCAGCAGCAACGCCGTGCGCACTGATCCCGTACGAATCCTCAAGGCGTGCGGCGACGCGGTCAACATCCGACTGGGTCCGTGCCGACACGGTGAGGTGATATCCCCGCGCCGCGAGGACGTCGGCGATCGAAGCGCCGATGCCTCGCGAGGCTCCGGTGATCAGTGCACTCCGGCTGAGCGTCATTGGTCTTTCCTCCTGGGTTACTTAGCGTTCGCTCACGATAGTGGCACAAGGGATACCAATGTGCGTCTCACACTGCCCGGTTCTTCGTCAGCGCTTGTTCTCTTAGCCGCGGGTGTGAAACGCTTGACTGAACGAACGCTAGGTAGGCAAGGGTGCTTCCGATGATTTCCGCTCCGTTGATTGAAGCGCCGGCCGTTTTCGCCGTCCTGTCATGGGGCGTGAAGGAGTCCTTCTGCCGGTACGTCGCTGGTCTCTCCGATGGGGCGTGTGATGTTTCCGGCGGTGTGCGGCTCCTGGGGTCTGGGCTTTACGGCTTGCCGGGCGAGGCGACTTTCGAGGGTGCGACCTTCACGTGGCGGTCACAGGAATCGATCCGCTTCTCCGGACATGGCGGGGCGCTGGACGTTCCTCTGCTGGCGCCGTCCTTGAACATCACACCCAGCGTGGGCTCGCTGTGTGTGATCGATCCTGGGGGGGATGCCGAGCGGATGGTGATCGCCGACGTGGAAGTCCTTCGCCTCACTCCCGACGGTGCCACCCTCCGCCCACGACTCACTGAGGCCGGTGTGGCGCTGTTCGGCGGGAACTACCCCCTTGCCACGGCACTTGACGACTTGCATGTGATTCTCCGATCCGGCGTACCCGGATCTCCGATCTAACAGACCAGAAGGGCGGTAGGTGCAATGTCTGCCTACAAGTTGCAAGCTCAGCAGAACCTCGTGAACTGGGCGCAGACCCAGCGGGACTACGACGTCTTGCGTGAGCAGGGTGAGGTGGTTCGCGTCGACTTCCCCTTCGGCGGGGAAGGGTGGATGACCACCACGTACGACCTCGCGCGAAAGTTCTACAACGACCCGACGTTCAGCATCGAGAAGATGATGAGCATGTCGGATTACCCACGTATCCGTCAGATTGAGGCGAGCAACGCCGGCAACCCGTCGTTCCTGCAATACGACGGGGCGAAGCATCAAGCCAAGCGAGCTGTGCTGATGAAGCACCTCACTGTCAAACGGGTGAACGCGATGCGGGCGAGAACGCAAGAGTTCATTGACGCAGGCTTGGACGACTTTGAGGCGCAGGGGGCCCCGGCGGACATCACGACGATCTTCGCCCGCCTGGTTCCCCTGCATGTCCTGTGCGCGATGCTCGGCACCCCCACGATCACCGATCGCGACTTCATCGAATCCTGTTACCTGATCGTCGACTCCCGCGCCAAGACCATGGAGGACGTGATCGAGGCGTACACGATTCAGTCGAGGTTCTTCAGTGAGCTCTACGAGGAGAAGGTGCGCAATCCCGGCGACGATCTCATGAGCGCCATGATCCAGGACACTGCCGACGGGTTGTGGACCGCAGACGAGCTCCGCTCGCTGGGGACGACGCTTCTGGCTGCAGCGCACGACGCCACGGGGGCGATGCTCAACGGGATGCTCGAATGGCTTTCCTACGAGCCGGAGCTGTACCAACGCCTCCGCCAGGAGCCCGAGTCCTTCCCGCGTGCGTTCGAGGAACTGTTCCGGCTCGTCAGCGTGGGCATTGGTGTGGCTCGTGGCCGAGTCGCGGCGGAGGACACAGACCTGGGCGGCGTGCACATAAGGGAGGGGGAGGCTGTCGGCGGGAACCTGCTCGCAGCGCACTTCGACCCTGCCGCGTTCCCCAATCCCACCGCGTTCGACATGGATCGAGAGAACCCCAACCCGCACCTGGCGTTCGGTTATGGCCCACACGCATGCCCGGGTGCACAGCTGGCGCGGATGGAGATCAGCCTCGCCCTGAAGACCGTCCTGCAGCGCTACGAGCGTTTCGAGAACGTCCAGCCATCAGAGGGATGGCGGGAGCGGCGATTGCTCAAGGGTGCGCCGGAAGTTGTGGTCCGTTGGGAGCGCGCATGATGCTGACTGCAAACCAGGAGACCCGTCCGGGGGGAATCGTCGTTGTGGGGGCGTCCGCATCGGGTATCGGCGTAGCGCTCGGACTCCGCGCCCACGGATACGCCGGAACCATCACTCTGATCGGTGACGAGCTCACGCTCCCCTATGACCGGCCACCGTTGTCCAAGGGGGTGCTCTGGGGGACACACGTTGCCGAGGACATCGCTCTGGCCACCGCGGAGGAAATCTCCGAAGCACAGATCGATTTGATCCTCGGCGCTCCAGCGTCCTCGCTGGACATCGAACGGAAACGCATAGTGCTCGCCGACGGTCAGCAGATCGAGTACGAGACCGCGATTATCGCAACGGGCGCGTCCTCACGCACCCTTCCGCAGTTCGACGGGTTCGACAACGTAATCACTTTGCGAACCTGGGACGACGGCGTCGAACTGCAGCGGCGGCTGGGTGCGGGCGCTCGGCTGGGCATCGTCGGCGGCGGACTTATCGGTCTTGAAGTGGCCTCCAGTGCCGTCCGTCTGGGCGTCGATGTCACCGTGGTCGAGCCGACGGCCCAGCCGCTTGCGAATCGGATCACCCCTGTGCTTTCCGAGTGGCTTCTGCAGCAGCACCGCGATCACGGAGTCAAGCTGCATCTCAACGCGGTCTGCACAGACGTCGTCGTCGACGGCCCATCGGTTGCAGCGCTGCACCTCTCCGACGGGTCACTCGTCCCCGTCGACGTCGTGCTTGTCTCTGTTGGCGCAGCGCCCAACGTCGGATGGCTGGAGGGCAGCGGGCTCGAGCTGGACAATGGGGTGGTCGTGGACCAGTTCCAGCGGGCTGCTGAGGACGTGTACGCCGTGGGGGACATCGCCAATGGGTACCACCCTGTGTATCAGCGGCGAATGCGGATGGAGACACGCTCCAACGCGACCGAAGGCGCCGACCATCTCGCGCGTACACTCACGGGTTCCACAAAGCCGTACGCGCCGGTGCCGTTCTTTTGGACCGATCAGTACGACTTCAAGCTGCAGTCGTTCGGACTGGTCGCGATGGAGGATGCATTCGAGTTCTCGTGGGGCGCTCTCGAGGACGGCAAGTGGGGTCTCGTCGGGCGGCGGGACGGCGCGTTGACTGGCTTCTTTTCCCGAGGATTCGGCCCGCAACTCGCCCAGCATCGGCGGGACCTGAACGACTCGTTCGAACGGTCTCTTGAGCAGACATTGACAAAAGGAGTGGTGCAGTGAAGATCCAGATCGATGAGAGCCGGTGCATTGCCGCGGGCAACTGCGTCATGACCGGCGCGGACATCTATGACCAGCGCGACGAAGACGGGATCGTCGTGGTGATGGACTACGCACCAGAAGATCCGGAACTGCAGCGCCAAGCTCGTGCCGGGGCGGCGATCTGCCCGGCGAAGGTCATCACGATCACCGAGGATTAGCGCGGACGTGGGCGGGCGGCTCGCCGGGAACTCTCGGCGAGCCGCCCATCAGGTGATCAGCGCGTCGGATCGATCAGCGTCTTGACCGCTGGTGCGCCCTTCTGGAGATCAGCGAAGACCGCTTCGATCTCGGACAGACCGCGCACCTCGAACGTGAGTGTGTCCGTTTGAATCCACCCGCGCGACAGGAGCTCTACCGTCAGCTCGAACTCTTCTCGGGTGTGAGCGAGGGAGGTGCGCACATCAATCTGCTTGCCCAGCCACGCGGCTGGAAATAGCTCGATCGACGTGAACGGGGTCCCGACCAGCATGAGCTGGCCGCCGGGGCGAAGAAGCGTCGTACCCAGTTCAATGGCAGCCTTGCGGCCGGCGCATTCGTAGACGATGTCTGCCCCGCGCTGATCGGTTAGCGCTTCCACCGTCGCAACAAGACCTGGGTCGTCGGGAGCGAAGGTGTGATCCGCGCCAAGGGTCGCCCCTAGCTGTCGGCGTTCCTCGGTGGGATCGACGAGGATCACGTTGAGAGCTCCAGCGCGCTTGGCCAGTTGCAGCGCCGTCAGGCCGACGATACCGCCACCAAAAACGACGGCGGTATCGCCCAGACGCGGCGTAGCGCGCAGGACGGCGTGCACGGCGACGGTGGCCGGCTCGACGATCGCGCCAGCTTCGAACGACACGGTATCCGGCAGCGGCGTCACGGAGGCGGCGGGCACGGGAATGTACTTGGCGTATCCGCCATGCGCGGGCGCGGTGGGACGCGTGGAGAGCGAGCGGTTGAGGCACAGTTCGTATTGGCCGTGCCGGCACATTTTGCAGGTTCCGCAGGGCGGCTGGCAGGTCCGCGCGACCCGGTCTCCCACGGCGAGACCCTCGACGCCCTCGCCGATTGCGCTGATCACACCCGTCCACTCATGTCCTGCCAAAGTGGGGTGATAATCGAAACCCAGCTGGTACGCCTCGATGTCAGAACCGCAGATGCCGGTGTATCGGATCTCCACCACTACGTGTCCCGGCAACGGGTGAGCGGGGGGCGAGGCGGTCACCGACGATAGTTGCTGTTTTCCGGCGATGATGTACGCGAGATCTTTTGACACCATGGACCCTTCCTTAGTGAGCGTTCAATAACCTACCCGACTTGGGTCAAGACGCCTAGGGGTGGCGGTTTGTTCCTGCCAGTATCTAGAACGTCGTTGCAGTCGAAGGAGAGATCGGTTAGGAACGTAGTGAGCGATCGTTCAACGTATGTGCTCCGCACGGACTGATCGGGGGAGACCTCCACCCCTTGGCGGTGGCCTTTCCGCCCCGTGGCGGCAATACGGATCCTCCTCATCTTGAACCGATTTCGGTGGCTGCTTTTCCATCAGCCCCGCAGATGCAATCAATGACGATGAAAGGGCGGCAAGGATGACCTTCACGCAGGTGTACGAGCTGGACGACTTCGACCCCAGCGGATTCGACGGTCGGTGGGGGATGGTGCTCGACGAGTCGACGGTCTGGGACGAGGCGACGCAGGAATGGGTGCCCGAGCTCCTCAAAGGACAGGAGCTCAACATTCGGCACGAAGGGGATCTGCAGATCTACCGCATCCGCGTAGACATCGGTGACGACCTCAGCGTGCATATGGCGTATGAGTGCACGTTCGGGGCGGCTCGCTGGGTGCCCTACCGGCTGGTACAGGTGGATGGGGACCCGAACGATCCTCGACTGGGTCCCAATGCGACCCTCAAGCAGGGCATGCGACTGGGGGAGCCGATCGCATGGATCAAACAGGTGTATGTGGATCCCCGAACGCAGTACCGGATCACCCGCAACCCTGATGGGACTGCGCAGTACGTCATGATGCGCCGACTCAACGAGGCGGGCACCCGGAACGTGGGGACCGTGTTGAGCGCCGATGGAGTCGCGAACGTGGACAAGGCGTTCATGAGACTGGACTGATCACGAGCGCCGGCTCTCCAATCCGCCCGGCCGCGGGGAGGTCAGCGGCCTCAGGCTCGTTCGTCGACATATCGCACCGCGTCCAAAGCGATCGTGACGTAGCGTTGTGCAACCTCGGCCGGCGTGAGCGGGCCGTTCGCGCTGTACCACGTCGCCACGCCGAGGCACATGCTCAGAATCGCTCTGCTCGCCTCCCGAGGGAGGGACGTGTGGAACTGACCGGTCTCACAGCCCGCCAGAACGCTGCGCGTCAATAGGGCTTCGATCCGATCTCGACGGTCCGCGTATTGGCGATGATTCTCAGGCGTCAGGCTGCGAATCTCACGGTCAAGGAACGCCAGATCCCGGTGGTTCGTGATGTAGAGAACGATGGCTTCCACCACAACTGCGAAGCGTTCGTTGGGGACGTTCGGAGTGTCCGCGACCGCGTCGTAGACGTGAGCCTCGAGGATGTCCATCGCTCGAGTGAGCAGCGCGGTAAGAATGGCCTGCTTGTTCTCGTAGTGGTAGTACAGGGCGGGCACTGTCACGCCCACGCGTTTAGCGATCGTGCGCACAGACGTCGCGTCGTAGCCGTGGGCCACGAACTCGGCTAGCGCGGAGTCGAGGATGTCCGGCAGGTGTTGCTCGGGAAAGTGTTGCCAGCTCATGTGGTCCTCAAGTGTGTGGCGAGTCGGCGCGAGCGACCGGTCGGGCTTAGCAAACGCTCGCTCAGTGGAAGCGACTCCGCAATCACCCTAGCGAACCCCTTCGCGCTTGCCCAGCGCCACCGCCTCAGCTAGATTAGCGAGCGATAAGTAAGTAGCTCGCAGAGGAGCCGCGATGACTCACCCCGCCGATGCGGACCACTCCACGCTCGTGCTCACGGAAGTACGTGGACACGTTGCCGTGCTCACGTTAAATCGCATGCATGCGCGGAATGCCATCGATTCGGGCTTGTCAACAGCGCTGGGCGAAGCTCTGGCGCAGGCGGCGGGCGACCCAGCAGTTCGCGCGATAGTCATCACCGGACAAGGGAGCGTCTTCTCGTCGGGGGCGGACCTCAAAGCCCTGTCGAAGGGGCTGATCGCCCAGTCTGTGCACTCTCCGGAGCATCCCGAATGGGACCTGGCAGGGGTCGTACGCCAATGGTGCGACAAGCCACTCGTCGCAGCAGTCAACGGCGCAGCGCTGGGCGGTGGGCTGGAAATCACGCTGGCGTGCGACCTGGTGGTGGCATCGGACGCCGCGGTGTTCGGGCTTCCTGAGGTGCGCTGGGGATTGTTCGCTGCAGCAGGCGGCGCGGTGCGGCTGCATCACCTCATCGGGATGCGCCGCGCGCTGGAGCTGGTGCTCACAGGCACTCCTATCACCGCAACGCAGGCGCTCGAGTGGGGGCTGGTCAACCGCGTCGTGCCGCCGACGGATGTGCTGGACGCTGCCATGTCGATGGCCAACCTGGTGAGCTCCAATGCGCCCAGAGCGGTCAGAGCCGCCAAGCGGGCGGTGCATCAGGCGGCCACGGACGGATCGGTGTGGGGTGAGGACTGGCGTGCGCACACCGATTGGGCAGTGAGCTCATCAATCACGGCCGCCACCTTCCCGAGCGACGAGGGCCGCGAAGGGATGCAGGCGTTCGCGGAGAAACGCGATCCTCGATGGGCGGATTGACGTGACAGTCAGCGAACGTGCGGGCATCTCCCGCCTTCCAACAGGTCGAGTGAGTCGGCATCTCCTCACCGCATTCCACGCGTCACCGAGGGCCCTTGGGATCACTCGCCGCAACACACCAAGGAGCAAGCAGTGAAGGTAAAAAGCAGAACCGTGCTGGTCAGCGGCGGCGCGTCCGGACTGGGGTGGGCGACCGCGCAACAATTCTCAGCGGCGGGTGCGAGGGTGGTCGTCATGGACCTTTCCGGCTCCATTGCCCGCGTTCGCGAGGCGGGTGACGCGGCATCGATCGAGTTCGTCGCGGCCGATGTGCTGGACAGTGATGCGGTGGCTGCGGCCGTCGCGCACGCCAATGTGCGCAACGATCTGTGCGTTGTTGTCAACTGTGCGGGAATCGGTGACCCGGCACTGGTCGTCTCCAAACACGGCGCGCAGGAGCTGGCCGCCTTCGAGCGCGTGATCCGCGTGAACTTGATCGGCACATTCAACGTGGTGCGACTTGCTGGCGGGGCGATGATCGGCAACGAGTTGCGGGGCGAGGAGCGTGGCGTCGTGGTCAACACGGCATCGGTCGCCGCGTTCGACGGGCAGATCGGGCAAGCGTCCTACGCGGCGTCCAAGGGAGCAATCGTGAGCATGACACTTCCCATCGCCCGCGAATTCGCTCGACACGCCATCCGCGTCGTGACCATCGCACCCGGGCTGTTCGAGACGCCGCTGCTCGGGGAACTGCCTGACGAGGTACGTGCAGAACTGGGCCAGCAGGTGCCATTTCCGTCCCGTCTGGGGGACCCGGCGGAGTACGCGCAGTTGGTGAGAGCGATCGTGGAGAATCCGATGCTCAACGGGGAGACGATTCGCCTGGACGGCGCAATCCGAATGGCGCCGCGGTGAACCCCCCACACGGTTCCCATCTCGTTATGGCATCAGGGAGTCAACGATGACGTCGGAACAGCTCGGCATGATGATGGATTTTCCCCTCACCACGCAGCACTTCTTGTGGCGGATGCGCAATGTTCATCCCCGGTCAAAGGTCGTCTCCGTGCAGAGGGCGGACGGCGAGTTCACGACCGTCACCTTCGCTGACGCCGCTGCCAGGAGTGAGCGTCTGGCAGCGGCCCTATTTCGACGGGGTGTCGTGCCGGGCGACAGAGTCGCGACATTTGCGTGGAACAGCGCCGCGCACATGGAGGTGTACCTCGGTGTGATGAGCATGGGCGCGGTACTGCACACGATCAATCTCCGGCTCCACGACGAGCAGATCATCTGGATGGCGCGGCACGCCCATGACCGTGTCCTCATCGTGGACGATGTGCTCGCGCCGCAGATCTTCCGACTGCTCGAACGGATTCCTCAGATCGAACTGATCGTCGTGATCGGAGACGGCGACCTGCCCGCCACTGACCGCGACGTGATCCGCTACGACGACCTGGTGAACGAAAGCGCGGGAGACTACCGACTCCCGCTCCTCGATGAGAGGTCCCCCGCCGCGCTCTGCTACACATCCGGGACGACGGGCGACCCGAAAGGGGTGCTCTACTCACACCGCTCCATTGCGCTGCACTCGCTGATCATGGTCGGGGTCGACGTGTTCGGCGTCGCCAAACACGATGTTGTTCTCGCGACTGTCTCCCTGTTCCATGCAATGGGATGGGGGTTGCCGTTCATCGCTGTGCTGTCCGGGGCGGAGTTGATCATGCCCGGCCGTTTCCTTCAGCCGGCCGCCTTGGCGAAAATGATCCCGGAACACAAGGTCACCTGGTCCAGCGGGGTTCCGACCATCTGGACCGACCTGATCCGAGCATTCGATGAGAGCGGCGACGCCGCCGCCGCGAAACGATCGTTGACGACTCTGCGGAAGCTGATCCTCGGCGGCAGTCAGGTGCCAGCAGCTCTGGTTCGTCGCATGGCCGACGACTACGACGTCGAGGTGATTTCTGGGTGGGGCATGACCGAAACCTTGCCCGGGGTGGCGGTGGCCAACACGGACCCGCGATCGTCCCCCGAGGACAACCTCCGTCGGCAGGTAATCGCCGGTCGGGTGAGCCCGTTCTATGAAATCCGCCTCCTCAACGATGCGGGGGAGGTCGCACCTCACGACGGGGTCGCCCGAGGCGAGATCGAGGTGCGCGGTCCCGTCGTCGCCTCCGGGTACTACGGCCTGGAGCCGACCACCGTCGCAGACCGGTTCGGCGACGGATGGTTGCGCACGGGAGACATCGGAACGGTCGACCCAGAAGGGTGGGTGACGTTGGTGGATCGGGCGAAAGACATGATCAAGTCCGGCGGCGAGTGGATTTCCTCAGTCGACCTCGAACAGGCGATCCAGGAGCACCCCGACGTCATCGAGGTCGTCGTTGTCGGCCGGCCGGACACGCGATGGACGGAACGTCCACACGCCTTCGTGGTGGTCGCGAGAGCCCTGGACCACGCGTCGTTGCGTGAGTTCCTTGTGCAGCGGGTGCCCAAGTGGTGGGTCCCGGACACGTTCGACGAAGTCGCGTCAATTCCCCGCACCACAACAGGAAAACACGACAAGAAGGCGCTTCGCGCGCTGCTGGATCCGACGCCCCGTCCGCCCGAGGACGATGCCACGAAAGGACGGGTGGGACATGCATGACGCGGTGATCATCGATGCTGTTCGGACAGCATCGGGTAGAGGAAAGCCCGGCGGGGCGCTGTCCGGCATCCACCCCGCCGACCTGCTCGCATCCGTGCTGTCTGGGCTGGTCGAACGCTCCGGGATCGACCCGACGATGATTGACGATGTTGTTGCGGGGTGCGTCAGTCAGGTCGGCGATCAGGGAATCAATATCGCCCGAACGGCCGTGCTGGCGGCAGGGTTCCCGGAGGAAGTGCCAGGGACAACAGTTGACCGCCAATGCGGTTCGAGCCAGCAGGCAGCACATTTCGTCGCTCAAGGCATTCAGGCGGGCGCCTACGACATCGCGATCGCCTGCGGCGTGGAATCGATGAGCCGGGTACCGATGGGGGCAAGCTCCCGCGACGGGAACCCGACACAGCCGTTGACCGCACGGTACCCCAGCCTGCCACCGCAGGGGATCGGCGCGGAACTTGTCGCCGCCCGGTGGGGATTTGATCGGGATGATCTGGACGGCTTCGCCGCCCAATCACACCGCCGCGCTGAGTCCGCCCAGCAAGCAGGTCAGTTCTCCGGAGAGATTCTGCCGATCACCCTCTCGGATGGCTCGCTCCACAACCGGGACCAAACGATCCGGTCCGGCACTTCCGTAGCAGGACTCGCAGCGTTGCCGGCGGCTTTCCTAAGCGACGAGTACACGCGTTCCTATCCGGAGATCTCGTGGAACATCACCGCAGGAAACTCCTCACCATTGACCGACGGCGCATCGGGAATGCTGATCATGAGCAGCGAACGTGCACGCGAGTTGGGCCTCAAACCCCGCGCGCGATTTCACCGCTTCGCCGTCCGGGGCTCCGACCCTGAGATCATGCTGACCGGCCCGATTGTGGCGACACAGCTCATCCTGCGTAAGTCCGGAATGCGAATCGAGGACTTCGATGCTTACGAGGTGAACGAGGCGTTCGCGTCAGTCCCTCTCGCGTGGGCTGCCGAGCTCGACGCCGACCCGGAAAAGCTGAATCCGCGCGGCGGAGCGATCGCCCTCGGACACCCGCTGGGAGCGTCGGGCACACGCCTCATGACCACCATGCTCAACTACCTCGAAGACACGGGCGGCAGATACGGGCTGCAGGCCGTGTGCGAGGCCGGCGGGTTGGCGAACGTGACAATCATCGAGCGGCTGTGAGTGAGGCGATGACCGAGCAATTCAGCAGCGCGCAGGTCGAGGACCTGACCTCACGGACAGAAGCGTTCATCCGCGAAGAGGTGATGCCGAGCGAACCACGCCCGGGGGAGTACCTTGATTCGGCCCACAGGGCTGACCTCATGCGGCGTGCCAAACACGCCGGCGTGTTCGCACCCCACGCCCCGAAACAGTACGGCGGTCTTGGCTTGCCGATCGAGCACTGGTCGCCGGTGTTCCAGGCGGCGGGATACTCGCCAATCGGCCCGTCCGTGTTGAACTGCATGGCCCCCGACGAGGGCAACATGCGGATGCTGGAAGCAATCGCGACACCCGCCCAACAGGACCGCTACCTGGGGCCGCTGGCGCGCGGCGATGTGCGCTCCTGCTTCCCAATGACCGAACCCCATCCTGGCGCCGGTTCAGACCCAGCCGCGCTGCAGACCGAAGCGCGCAAGGTAGACGGTGGGTGGGTCATCGACGGGCACAAGAGATTCATCAGTGGGGCGATCGGCGCCAGTTTCGCGATCGTGATGGCCCGCAATGACGCCGCGGACAGCGTAACTGCGGGATCGACGATGCTTCTGGTGGAGATGTCGAACCCGGGGGTGCGGGTCGGCGAGCAGATCCACACCATCGACCGCACGATCGAGGGAGGACACCCGCACGTGTACTTCGACGATTGCTTCGTTTCAGACGATGCGGTGCTTGGCGGGCCCGGGCTCGGGTTCCGCTACGCCCAGGTCCGGCTCGGCCCCGCACGGCTCACACATTGCATGCGTTGGTTGGGACTTGCGCGCCGCGCCCTGGACATCGCCCTGGATCGGGCCAGTGCGCGGGAGTTGTTCGGCTCCAGACTCCAGGACCTGGGCATTGCCCAGAACCTTCTCGCGGAGTCCGTCATCGACGTTGAGACATCTGATGCCATCATCCAGCGCACCGCAACCTTGCTCGCGTCGAATCCGAAAGAGGGCACAGCCCTCTCGTCCGTAGCGAAGACGTACTGCTCAGAAGCAGTGTTCCGTGTCATCGATCGTGCCATCCAGCTGTGTGGCGGGGACGGAGTCTCAGACGGGCTCCCACTCGCGCAGTACCTGAACGAGGTGCGGCCGTTCCGCATCTATGACGGCTCCAACGAGACGCACAAATGGGCGATCGCCAGACGGAAGGTCGCGGCCCGCGATCGGCAGGTCGCCGCCGGAGCTTCACGACTCGACCGGATCGGGGAACAGAGCTATGACCGGAGTTGAACTCGCGGACGTGGCTCACACGCGACAGGAGGCGGAGTCATTCAGTATGCCTCCGCTTCTCATCATCGACGAGACCGAACGATTCCTTGACCAGGTGGGCATCGGTTCCGGACCGATCCGATGGGACCGCATCGGCGACGGCCACTCGAACATCAACTACCTTCTCCAACGCTCAGGACACAACGTCGTTCTCCGCCGCGGTCCACGTCCCCCCTACCCTGCCTCCGCCCACAACATGGTTCGGGAGGCGCGACTTCTCCAAGCTCTGCACGCTAAAGGCGTGCCCGTGCCGCGGGTCATCGCCATCTGTGAAGACGACGCGGTGCTGGGCGTCCCCTTCTACCTGATGGAATTCCTGGACGGCATCGTCTTGACGGACGAGCTGCCGTGTTGGGCCCACGATCCGACCTCACGGCGTGCGGTCGTCCAGTCGGCAATGGACGAACTCGCCAGCCTTCACGCGTTAGACGTCTCGGCAACCGCACTGGCACAGTTTGGGAAGACCAGCGGGTATCTTGAACGCCAGGTCGCCCTGTTCCACACACTGTGGGGGCGGATCACCCGTCGCGAACTACCTGAATTCGCGGAGGTCGGCGGATGGCTGGACCGCCATCGCCCAGTGTCCCAACGATTGTCAATTGTGCACGGCGACTACCGGCTCGGGAACCTCATGTATTACCGTGCGGCTCCCGCTCGAGCGTGCGGGATCCTTGACTGGGAAATGGCGACGCTGGGAGACCCCCTCGCGGACCTCGGGTATTTCGCCGCGACGTACTCAGCTGATGACCGCCCGCCTACAGTGATGGACCTGACCCCGGTGACGTGCGAGCCGGGTTTCCCCACCCGGGCAGAACTTGTCGAGTACTACGCGAGTCGGAGTGCCCTGGATGTCTCGCACCTCGCCTGGTACGAAGCATTCGCATACTGGAAGTCGGCGGTGTTCTGCGAAGAGATCTTCACCCGCTGGCTTGTCGAGAAACGGCCGGGAGACCTGTTCGGCCCGCAGCTTCGGGCCGGTGTTCCAGACCTCATCGCCGCAGCCCGCAGTGCTATAGACCGATCTCGATAGTCGGTCTGGACCGACCGATGTCCGCGGGCGTGTGCTGAATTTCTAGGGCGTCGGCGGAATGGAACTGGTCCCGTCGTCAGATCGAAAACGCTCGGGTTTGATTCTCAAGTCGATTACCAACCCGTAAGATAGCAAGTCGACGATCCCTGCCGACTTGACAGACGTTGCCAGCGTCGCCGTTGGCCGCGCGGAAGGGGGAAACATGTCAGAGCGCGTTGCGATTATCACCGGGGCGGGTTCGGGTATAGGACGGGCGGTGGCCGCGAGGCTCTCTCGGCAGTCATGCTCGCTCGGCCTGACCGACATCCGAGAAGACCAGCTCCGGCTAGAGGCCGACGAGCTCGCAACCTACGCCGATGTCGTAACGGTCTCGGGCGACATAGGTGAGGAAGCGACTGCCAGTCAGCTCATCTCCCGCGTGGTCGGTCGGTTCGGTCGTCTCGATGCTCTGATCAATTGCGCTGGGATTACCGTCGATGGCGATCGGGGGGGAATCGAGTCGGTTTCAGTGGAGGACTTCGATCTCGTTCAGCGCGTCAACGTGAGAGGAACGTTCCTCGCCTGCAAGGCATCGATTCCGCATCTCAGTGCCTCACGCGGCGCGATCGTGAATGTGGCGTCGGTGTCCGCGCTGAAGGGCATGGCGAGCACCGCGTACCCGACCAGCAAGGCGGCCGTCCTCGGCCTGACGAGGTCAATAGCCTTCCAATATGCATCGAACGGAGTGCGATGCAATGCAATACTCCCGGGGCCCGTGGATACACCGATGCTCGATATCGCAAACAGGAAGGGCGTGTCGTTAGTGGGGCGACCAGGTGTCATCGAGGGCCCCGGCACTGCGGATGAGGTCGCGGGTCTTATCGTGTTCCTCCTTTCCGACGATGCTCGAATGATCAACGGCGCGATGCTGTCCATTGACGGCGGCCTTGCAAATGCCTGAGCGATACGCCCCCGCACGCCTCCCGGGAACGAACACTCAGTCGTGGGTCATCACCCGGCCGAGCAGTCGCACGGAGAGCCTGCATCGACTTCAATCCGATTTCCACAGTCCTGAAAGGATCCCGCCATGGAGTTCACACCGGCAGATCACTTCGACGCACTCAATCTCTATGCGCGCTACAACCGAACCGTCGACGCGGGCGACGTCGATGGGTGGCTCGAGTGCTACGCGCCCGACGGGCAGCTCTCGATTCCCTCGGCGAATGTCACCTACACGGGGCGTTTCGAGTTGGCCGCATTCGTCAAGAGGTACATCGAGACCTCCGCCGGAAGTGAACGACACTTCATCTCGAACATCGAGTTGTCGGTTGTCGCGGAGGGACTGCGCGGGCGGGCCGCGCTGATGACAGTTCGACCAGGTTCTCGCAAGATGCCCCCAGCCTTGCTCACCACCGGCGTGTACGAGGATCTGCTCTCCAGGACCGCCGGCGGATGGCGCTTCGCCGTCCGATCTCTCACGTTTGATCGACCGGACCGTGAGAATTGACCCATGAGTCAAAGATCTACTTGTTGACTAAGAAGAGAACCGCAGGTAGATTTACGCCTGCACAATCGACGCAAGGATGCGCCGACGGGGCGACGAGGCCGTGTCGAAGACGGACCCCTCATACCCGATGAGAAAAGGGGCAGATCACATGAAGATTTGGAATTCGGCCGTCGGACGCCGCACGCAGGCGTTCACGGCCCTGTTCATTGCCGCATTAGCGCTCAGCGCATGCAGCGGCAATACGGGAGGTACCGGCGTGGAGACGCCTGGTGCAGATGCAGGCGACCGTCCCGCGTGGTGTGGTGAGGAAGCCGATGACATCGTCGTCGGTGTGACCGACGGATTCGGTGGAAACACGGCTCGCCAGATTTTCAACGCGGTCGTCCAGGAGGAACTGAATCTCTGTCCTGCGGTGACGGATGTCATCTACTCGAACGGGCAAGGCGACCCCCAGAAGACGATCGCAGGGATCGACAGTCTTGTCGCGCAGGGCGTCGACATCATTCTCGGCGTAGCCGACTTTGGTGAAGCGGAACTCCCGGCGGTCCAGGCCGCCACGGACGCAGGCGTGACGGTGGTGTTCTACGCCGCAGATCCAGGTGGTGATCCCGGCGAGGACTACTTCGCATCTGTCAAGTTCGACCTGGAGGACATGGGTCGCCAGCAGGCTCAGTGGCTCGCGGAGCAGATCGGTGGCGAGGGCGATGTGCTCTTCGTCGGCGGTTTCGAGAACAACAACTTCACCAACGGCATCTTCGAGGGCTTCCAGGCTGAACTCGCGGCGAACTATCCCGATGTCACGATTCTGGAGGACGGCTACCTCGCCGCAAACTGGGACCCTGCGATGATTCAGCAGATGACCGCGGCAATGCTCGCCAAGTACCCGCAGATCGACGGAATCGCCAACGACTTCGGTGGTGGCACCCTCAGCGCGGCGCGCGCGTTCGAGGCGGCTGGTCGCCCGTTCGTTCCAGTCACGGCGACCTCGACCGACAACCTGTTCAACTGTTCGGTCCCCGACATCCAGGCTGCGAACCCCGACTTCCAGGCCCAGGCTCTGGAAGGGAACTGGCGTCAGCCGCAGTACGGTGTACGCGTCGCGGTGGCGGAAGTCACCGGGGGTGACCCTGGACCCTTCGAGGGCGAGAAGCTCGTCCAGTTCTACGACACGTCAGCCGGTGATGTTCCTCCCTGCGATCCGGAACTCCCGGATGGTGCGTACATGGACACCGATCTCACTAAGGAGCAGCTGCTCGAGTACCTGCAGTAGGAGTCGAGTCCGGCTGCCGAGTGAAGCACTCGGTAGCCGGACGCTCGGCTCGACGGCGCGGGCAAACGCAGCGCAGACCTCAAGCCCAGGAACGCCTCCGCACCCATCGAACGACGCGTCACGGGAGACCAGCACACCATGAGTGATAGCCAGACTGACAACGGCTCGCTCGACATGCCATCCACTCTGCTCGAACTGGTAGATGTCACGAAAGTGTTCCCAGGCGTTCGAGCACTCGACAACGTGTCGATCGAAGTTCGTCCTGGCGAGGTTCACGCCCTGATTGGCGAGAATGGAGCGGGCAAGTCGACGCTCATGGCTGTCGCGGCCGGAGAACTCCGACCTGAGCAGGGGCGCATCCTCGTCGCTGGCGATGAGGTGACCGAGATGAGCCCATTGGTCGCCCGCGACCTCGGGATCGTGGTGGTGCATCAGGAACCGGCACTTGTCCCGGCACTCTCCGTCGCAGAGAACATTCTTCTCGCTACCCCGGCTCA
Source organism: Microbacterium rhizomatis (assembly GCF_008710745.1). GTDB lineage: Bacteria > Actinomycetota > Actinomycetes > Actinomycetales > Microbacteriaceae > Microbacterium > Microbacterium rhizomatis. Next base: position 79,248 of record NZ_VYSA01000004.1, on the reverse strand, counting down.
ATCCCGGCCCTCGTGGACAGCGGTCGCAGAGTGGAGTGCCGGCATTCTCGAGCCATGGGTAGGGTCTGCGATCTCACCCCATGACCTGGTGGAGGATCTCCCGCCGGATCGTCGTTGCCTGGTGGAGATCGCCCGAGCCTTCGCGTCCCAGCCCCAAGTCCTTGTCCTCGACGAACCCACCGAGCACCTTGACGCCATCGGCACCACACGACTGTTCGCGGGCATCCGCGCCCTGGTCGCCAGCGGTAGCTCCGTCGTCTACATCTCGCATCGCATTGGGGATGTGCGAGAGATCTCCGACCGCATCAGCGTCATGCGTGATGGAGTGTGCGAGGGAACGTTCATAACCACGGACCTCACTACGGATGAGATCGTCCGACTCGTCGTCGGTCGCGAGCTGAGTTCGAGTGGTGAGGATAAGTCTCTGGGCGTCCGATCCTCCGACGCGGACGATGAGCGGCCGTTCCGACTGGAAGTGAGCAAGCTTGAGAACGCCGCGCTCACGAACGTCAGCTTCAAGGTGCGTGCCGGCGAGATAGTGGGACTCGCCGGCATCGATGGTCATGGCCAGCGGGAGATCCTTGCTGCCCTGGCCGGGCTTCAGGGTGCCAAGGGCAGCGTCACGATCGATGGCAGATCGCTGAGGCTCGGTGGTACCGCCAGTGCGGCACGTGCAGGAGTGCGACTCATCCCAGGCGACCGACGCAATGAAGGCATCGTCCGCGGGTTGAGCGTGCGAGAGAACCTCACGCTCTCCGGCCCACCTGCCTTCTGGCGGACGTTCGTCGACCGCGGAGCGGAGGCGCGCATAGTTTCTCGGGCTTGGCGCGACCTGAGGATAAAGGCGACGAGCCCCGAGACGCCTATTGAGACACTCTCGGGGGGCAATCAGCAGAAGGTCGTGTTCGGTCGGACGCTTGAGCAGTCGCCACGAGTTCTTCTCGCCGACGAGCCCACCCAGGGTGTCGATATCGGCGCACGGCAGGACGTGTACGCGCTGCTTCACGGAGCTGCACGCGATGGTGCAGCAGTCCTCGTCGCGTCGACCGACCTCGAGGAGCTCGCTCAACTCGCGGATCGCATTCTGGTGCTGTCCAGGGGCCATGTCGTCGCCGAACTCTCCGGCACCGATGTTGACCCGGAGAAGATCGCAGCGGCGGTGCTGTCGGCTGCATCCGAGCGCACAGTCAGGGCAACAGGGCGTACATCAGTATGGTCGCGCATCTCTCGGCACGAGTACGCAGCGAGCTTTGGACTCATCATCGCCATCGCTGCGCTGACCATCTTCACGCAGAGCTCGAACGATAGATTCCTGTCCGAGCGGAGCATCGCGAGCATACTGACGCTGTTCGCAGCACTGTGCCTTGTGGCGCTCGGTCAGCAGGTGGTCATGCTCGTCGGCGGCTTCGACCTGTCGGTAGGTCCCCTCATGGGATTCCTTCTTGTCGTGGGCACCTTTGTGCTGAACAGTGAAACCGACGGCATCGGGGTGCTGTTCGGGGTTGGAGTGGTCGCATTGGCCGCCTTGGCGGTCGGGGCGACGAACGCGTTCCTTACTCTGCGTGTGGGCCTTCAGCCGGTCATCGCCACTCTTGTGACGTTCATAGGACTTCAGGGGATTTCGCTGCTTCTGCGACCGACGGTCGAGGGCGATATCAACCCGATCGTCACCGACATCGTGAAGTGGAAGATCGGGTTCGCGCCCGTCGCCGCGATAGTCGCGGTCATCCTTGCGGTTGCACTCCAGGTCTCTTTGAAGCGAACGATTCTCGGAGTCTCCGCGCGAGCTGTCGGGTCGGACGATCACTCTGCTCTTCGACTTGGGGTGCGACCTCGACGCGTACGGCTACTGGCATACCTCCTCAGCGCACTGCTCACGATGCTCGCTGCCTACATGCTCATGGCGCAGGTCGGGACCGGAGACCCCACGGCGGGAATCAACTACACCTTGACATCCATCACCGCCGTCGTCCTTGGGGGCGCAAGCATCTTCGGAGGTAGGGCTTCCTTCGTGGGAGCGGCTCTGGGGGCGCTGCTAATCCAGACCGTCAACTCGTCGATCGCATTCCTTCGCCTAGGTGACGCGTGGCAGTACTACCTGATCGGGGCGACCACGCTGCTTGCAGCCGGACTCTTCAGCCGCGCGAGGACGACAGCATGAGGGGGGAGCAACGAGTGCCAGTGGTTGACGCAGAGCAGATCGCCCCGCCCACCCTTGCGGCCACACGCGCACTCACGAGAGGCGCTCTTCCTGGTCTGCTGGCGACAATGCTCGTCCTCGTGGTGGCATGCCTCATCTGGGCACCAAGCGTCGTCCAACCCAGCTCGCTTCTCACGCTCGCGCCGGTCTGGGCGGTCCTCGCTCTCGTCTCGATCGGCCAGATGCTGGTGATTCAGCAGCGCGGCATCGATCTCAGCGTGCCAGGGAACGTCGCCCTCGCCGCCGCGCTCGTCACGAACCTCTCCGATGGCTCCGACGAAATGCTCCCGCTCGCCGCCGTTTGCGCGCTGGCCGCGGGGACAGCGATGGGTTGCATCATCGGCCTCGCGGTGACGTGGCTGAAGATCACGCCGATCATCGTGAGTCTGGCCGCGAACGCGCTGGCTCTCGGTGCGTTCTTCACGGTCACTGCGGGACGCAATACCGCAGCCCCGGATGCGCTCGCGGACTTCGCGGTCGCGCGCACGCTCGGGATCCCGAACCTGCTGCTCGTACTCGCCATCCCGATCGCGGCGGTGTTCGTCTACCTTCGGTTCACGGTCGGCGGGCGCTGGTTCGTCGCCACCGGCGCGTCTCCTCGAGCCACGAAGGTCTCCGGCATTCCGACCTCCAGGTACATCTTCGGCGCGTACGTCGCGGCGGGATTCTGCTTCGCTCTGGCCGGCGTTGCACTGGTGGGCTACCTCCGTACTCCGGGAGTCGGGATCGGCAACACGTATCTCTTCTCCTCGGTCGCCGCCGTCGTCGTCGGAGGCACGTCACTCAGCGGCGGCAAGGGATCAGTCATAGGCACGGTCGTTGCGGCTGCGTTTCTCACACTGTTGGTCCAGTTCCTCTATGCCATCGGCGCCCCCTCGTCCATGCAGCTAATCGTCCAGGCTTTGGCTATCGCCATTGCCGCCGCGTTGGTGTCATTCCAACTTAAGATCAAAAAATGACTAGCGGGTGGATAAATGAATCATGATAAGATTTGCGTGACGGATGCATGGTATCCATCGAAGGACGAAGGAGTCGTGATGCCCGGGATCGCTGCGCCCTGGTACGCGCTGTATCCCGAAGGCGTCGAGCACGGGCTGCGGACCGGCATCCGAAACGCGATGGAGCTCTTCCAGGCCAGCCTTCGGAGCAACCCTGATGCCGAAGCGATCTCGTACTTCGATGGCACGCTCACCTACAAGTCCTTAGACGATGAAGCCCGAGCGTTGGCCGCTGCACTCTCACAACGTGGACTCGTGCACGGAGACCGACTCGGCATCTGCCTCCAGAACACTCCTCATTTCGTGATCGCCGTCCTTGCTGCTTGGTACCTGGGGATGGCGGTCGTTCCGATCAACCCGATGTACCGCGTAGATGAACTCGCATTCGTCGTGGACGACGCCGGACTGGCGGTGCTGATTGTCGAGACCGGGAGCGGAGAAGACATTGCCGCCGAGGTCCTGGAGCTCCGCCCTCACGTCCTCGCGTTTGCCGCTTCGCCGGATGACTACCAGCGCAGAGCCGACGACCGAGTGCTGCCGTCAGTTCCCGGACCCGGTGTGTTGCCTTCGCTGGGGCGAGAGATCGAGACTCATCGGAAAGCGAGTTTCGCGCGGGCCGAGATTCAGCCATCTGACGTGGCATTCATCACCTACACGTCCGGCACGACGGGGCGTGCAAAGGGGGCGGTGAACCATCACGCGGCTGCTGCGTACGCGGGGGACACATACCGGAACTGGGTTCCACTCGTGTCGACCGACCGCATCTTGGGTCTCGCTCCGATGAGCGGGACCACCGGACTCATCACGGGCCTCGTCGCCACCCTCGCTGCCGGCGCCTGCTATGTCCTTCACTATCGCTTCCAGCACGGAGTCATCCGAGACGCGATCATCGAGCATCGTCCCACATTCGTCGTCGCCCCACCGACCCTGTACATCGCTCTACTGGATGACCCGCTCCTCACACCTGAGGACCTCTCGTCGCTCACGAAGACCTACTGTGGCGGCGCCCCCGTACCCCCCACGCTGGTCAGTCGATGGCGGGAGAGGTTCGGCGGCGAGATTCGCACGGCGTACGGACTCACCGAAGCAACGGGCCCGACACATCTTGCACCCGTCGGCGCCAGTATCCCGGTCGACCCCGAGACCGGCGCGCTCGCGATCGGTGTGCCGGTGCCTGGAACCGATGCCCGCATCGTCGATACCACGGGCGCGGACGTCCAGGTCGGAGAGCTGGGGGAACTGGTCATCCGCGGCCCGCAGGTGGTCAGAGGCTACTGGAGAAACGAAGACGCGACTGAAGCGGCGTTCGTGGACGGGTGGCTGCGCACCGGCGATCTCGTCAGGATGAGCAGCATCGGATGGTTCTTCCTCGTCGACCGGATCAAGGACATCATCATCGCTTCCGGCTGGAACGTCGTGCCGCGCGAAGTTGAAGACGTGCTCTACCAGCATCCGGATGTTCGCGAAGTCGCCGTCGTTGGGATTCCGCATCCCTATCGCGGCGAAACAGTCCGCGCGTACGTGAGCACGCGCTCCGACGTGCCCAGTGTCACCGTCGCAGAACTCACGAGCTTCGTGCGCGAGCGACTGGCGGTCTACAAATGCCCGACGGAAATCGAGTTCGTCACTGAGCTGCCGAAATCGAACAACGGGAAGATCCTGAAGCGTCGTCTGCGTGACGACGCCATGTCATCTGTCCGTGAGAACCCACTCGCGGATGCTCAGCGGCACGAAAGGAACTGATACCGATGGGATTTGAAGAGGATCTGCGCAGCTGGTCAGAGGGCTTCTGGACTCCGGCCAACACCCAGGCTCACGCCGACATCAAGGCTCTCGACGTCGGCACAACGCTCGAAGACCGCGTTCAGCGACTCGAGGACGATCTCGAGATCAAGGCAGTACTGCGCCGATATCACAATACGTACGACGCGCACGACATCGAAGGCGCGCTGGACTGCTTCACCGACGACGCAGTCCAGATCAACGGCAGAGGCACCTTCATCGGCCGGGACTCTCTTCGAGCGAGTTACGAATACCTCGTCGGCGGTCAGAAGATGATCATGCACTACGCGACGGGGCTCTACGTGACGTATGAATCCGACGATCGCGACACGGCGTTGCTGACATGTCGGCTGCTCGCCTACTTCGTGCCTTGGGAGGGCGAGCCGAGCATGCACGGAGGCACCTACGTCAATCGCATGAAGAAGGTCGACGGGCGCTGGCTGATCGCTGAGCAGCGGATCACCTTCAATTTCCAGTTCGACATCACGCTCAGCCCGCGAGAGCTCGGAACGGATCTTCCCGAGCCCGACTTCCCACTTAGCCAATTCGACCTCGTCGACCCGCGCTACCTCTACGCGTGACGGAAACCAGACCGCGTCCGCAGCGTCGCACGATCAACAGGGAGATGAAATGGCTACTCTTGAAGACTTCCATACCCTCGCGCAGGAAGTTCGCAACTGGGGCAGATGGGGCGACGATGACGAACTCGGCACACTGAACTTCATCACACCGGAAATCGTCCGCGATGCGGCGAAGCTCGTCCGCACAGGCAAGCAATTCGCTCTCGGTATCGACTTCAGCTCGGGTGGCCCCCAAGGCGCCTTCGAGTTCCGCACCAACCCGATCCACACCATGACGGTGGACGGGGGAGACGCGGAGACGCTGCTGCAGTACACCCAGGACTGGCCCAGGAACACGATGGCGACCCAGCTCGCTGAGCTGTTTCCCGGGCCATTCCGCTTCAACGACGACATGATCGTGATGCCCTTGCAAGCGGCGACGCAGTGGGACGCGCTATCGCACGTCTACTACGACGAGAAGCTCTACAACGGCTTTCCGGCTGATTCCGTCACTAGCCGAGGTGCGTTCTATTGCGGGATCGACAAGGTCGATGTCAAGGGAATCACCTCACGAGGAATCCTCCTCGATGCAGTCGCACATCGAAGGAAAGAACGGTTCGTGCCGCTCGGCGATCCGATTCTCCCGCACGAGCTCGACGAGATGGCCGATGCGCAGGGAGTCGAAGTGCGTTCGGGAGACATCATTCTGCTGAACACCGGCTGGGCGGGGGAGTACAAGCGAACGCGAGACAGGTCGTTCTTCACGGCTGGGCTCGACTGGACTTGCGCGAGATGGCTGCACGAGCACGAGATTGCGGCCATTGCCGCGGACCATCTGCAAGTCGAGGACATTCAGGTGGCGGTCGAAGGGACCATCTGTCCGATGCACATGCTCTGCTTGAGGGACATGGGCCTGATGCTCGGCGAGTACTGGGACCTCGAAGCCCTCTCTGCCGACTGCGCCGACGATGGTGTCTATGAGTTCATGCTCGTCGCACCGCCCCTCCGGGTCACGGGCGCAGTCGGGTCGCCGATCAATCCAATCGCGATCAAATAGAGCATGAGACGAACCCCTTCATTCGTCCGGCTCGTCGCCGCGGTGCGGACAGGGATCCGGCGTACCCATCTTTCAATTTGTTGACTCACGCGTTGACTGTTGAAACCTGAGTAAGAGTATGAAATAAAAGTCTTGGGGCCGACCACGGCTCAAACCCGCAAAGGAGCAGGCCATGGACCGCACCGTCGAGGTCGGTTGGGACCGCGAAGCCGACATAGTCGTCGTGGGCTCCGGAGGTGCCGGCCTGGCCGCTGCCCTCACCGCCGCTAGCCTCGGCGCCACTGTCGAACTGCTCGAAAAGGCCGACAGCGTAGGTGGCACAACTGCGGTGTCGGGTGGAGTCATCTGGGTTCCCGCCCACGACCGGGAGCCTGATCTCGATCTGCCTGTCGAGGACGCACTGGCCTATCTGCGTGCACAATCGCTCGGCCAGATGGACGACGTCCTCGTCGGCACCTTCGTTCGCCGCGCACCAGAGGCCATGCGCTACCTCGAGGCGCACTCGCCGCTTCGGCTCGCGGTGGCCGAGGGGTTCCCTGACTACAAGCCGGAACTCCCTGGCGGCAAACCGGGTGGCGGACGATCGCTGCGATCGGTGCCGTTCGACCTCACCGCACTCGACGGTTGGGCCGACAGCGTCACCAGCTTTCCGGCCGACTGGAGCAACGTGGGCTTCGACGCCGAGACCCGCGCTCGCTACAGCTCAGAAGATGATGTTCCGCCCGACGGCCGCGTGGTCGTGGGCGGCGCCGCCCTGGTTGCCGCCCTGCTCCGAGGTCTGCTCGACATGGGTGTTGAGCCGCAAGTGAGCGCGCGCGTGGTCGAGCTCGTCGAGGTGGACGGCGCCATTGTCGGCGTCGTGGTCAGCGCCGGCGGACGGGACGAGCGCGTGCGAGCGCGCCGGGGGGTCATCCTCGCTTCGGGTGGTTTCGAGTGGGATGCCGGCCTCGTTCGAGCGTTCCTGCGCGGCCCTATGCGCGGCCCCGTCTCTCCACCGCTCAACACGGGGGATGGCCTGCGGATGGCAATGCAGCAGGGCGCTGCGCTCGGAAACATGGGCGAGGCCTGGTGGGTGCCCGTCGTGCAGATCCCCGGCGACGAGTTCGGCGGCCACCAGCGCAGCCGCAGCATCCGGCTTGAGCGCACCCGGCCACGCAGTATCGTCGTCAACCGCCTGGGTCGCCGCTTCATGAACGAGGCAGGGGATTACAACTCGATGGGTGGTCCCTTCCACGTCCTCGATCCGGTCCATGGATACGTCAACGATCCAGGCTGGCTGGTATTCGACCACGAGCACCTTGTGAAGTACGGAAGTTTCGGGTATCACGCCGGTGAGAGACTCCCGGACTGGATGCACGCGAGCGACAGCCTTCAAGACTTGGCGGTCAAGATCGGCGTAGAGCCGAACGGACTACTCCGGACGGTGGAGGAATGGAACGCTCAGGCAGTCGCGGGCGCTGATCCTCAGTTCGGTCGCGGCTCCAGCGCGTATGACGGATGGTGGGGCGACCGTTCCGCCCCGACGACGGCCGGGCAGACTCTCGGCCCGCTCGAGAGTGCTCCCTTCTACGCAGTTCGGCTCACCATCGGATCGATGGGCACCAAGGGCGGCCCGCAGACTGATGAACATGGGCGCGTGCAGCGAATCGACGGAGGTCCTCTGCCGGGCCTCTACGCCGCAGGGAATGTCATGGCCGGCGTGACCGGCAAGGCGTACGGGGGCGCAGGCGGAACCATCGGACCCGGCCTGACTTGGGGCTACATCGCGGCGATGGATGCTCTCCGTGGTGACGACGCTGGGCGTCGGGTTGATGAGACGATCCGATGACTGCGTCGAGCCGAGCGGGTTCCGGTTTCAGCTACGCCGGGAGAAAGGTTGCCGTCACGGGTTGTTCATCGGGGATCGGTCAGGCTCTCGCGGTGGTCCTCCGCGACAGAGGCGCCACAGTGATCGGTCTGGATCGTAACCCGCCGGCGACAGGCGCCGTCAACGAGTTCATCGAGATCGATCTGGCCGACCAGAGGTCGACGAGACATGGGGCTGAAGTGCTGACGCAGCACGGCGTAGATCGACTGTTCAACGTCGCCGGCGTGACAGGTGCTCTGCCCCCTGCGTCCGTGATTTCTATCAACTTCCTCGGGATGCGTGAACTGACCGAGATCGTCGTCGCGGGAATGCGGCCGGGCGGTGCCGTCGTAACGACAGCCTCAACAGCCGCGTCGCGTTTCGCCTCGAGGCGCGAACTGCTCGCGGGCCTTCTCGCGAGTGATGGTCGTGCCGAGGGACTGGCGTGGTGTGATCGCAACGCGGCGCGGCTCGGCAGCGGGTATGCCTTATCGAAGGACGCCGTCGTGTGGTACACGATTGAGCGTGCCGTCCGCCTCGCTGCCCGAGGAGTCCGCATCAACTGCGTTGCGCCAGGAGTCACGGACACGCCTATCCTGGCCGCCACGCGAGCAGCGCGTGGCGACGCCTTCCTCGAGTCGATTCCACTCCCGCTCGGCCGCCCGGCGCTCCCACAGGAGCAGGCGACCGTGATGGCTTTCGCGGGCAGCGACGATGCGGCCTATCTGACGGGACAGGTCCTGTGGGTCGACGGAGGCTACATGGCTGGAGTCGCAGCCGGTCAGATCGAGGACCGCACCGGCGCGATCGCCGAGGCCACGCCACCGGCCGATCAACCTCTGGCAACGAATCATCACCGATCGAAGGGATAGAAATGACAACTGCAACACTGCTCGAAGAGGAGCTGACCGCCGTCCAGTTGGGGGCGAGCTGGCTCGAAGATCTGACGCACTTTCTCGAAGAGGGCGTCGGAGCCGAAGACGTCATCGGAGAGAACGCGACCTGGCGCGACGTCCTCGCGTTGAGCTGGGAGTTTACGAATTACGTCGGCCGCGACGCGATCGTCGATGGGCTGGCGGCGTTGAGATCGACCGCTCGACCGAGGAACATCGCCATCACAAAGCGCCAGCTGCCTCAGAGCTTCTTCGGCGGCGTACTCGTGTTCTTCGACTTCGAGACCCAGGACCGTGTCGCGCGCGGGTATGCGCGACTCGATGAGAATGAGGATGGCGTCTGGCGTGCGAGCACTGTCCTGACGCAGGCCGAGGATCTCATCGACCATCCGAAGGCAACCGGACGGAATCGTGTCCAGGGCAAAGTGCATGGCTATGTTCCGGGGCGCACACGTTGGAGCGCTGATCGGACGGAGGAGAGTGCATTCAGCAGCACTGATCCATCCGTCGTCGTCGTCGGCGCGGGCCACAACGGGCTGTCCGTCGCTGCTCAACTGAAGGTGCTCGGGGTTCCCACGTTGGTCATCGATAAGGTCGCGCGCGTGGGCGACACTTGGCGGACCCGCTACCAGTCGCTGGCCTTGCACAGCCTGATGAACGCCGACCATTTGGCCTACTACCCGTTCCCTCCCTCCTGGACGGAGCACACGCCGAAGGACAAGTTCGCCGACCATCTGGAGTCGTACGCGAACGCGATGGACCTCGCCGTCTGGCCGGGGACGTCAATCGTGGACATCGCCTTCGATGAGCCGAAGCAGCGCTGGAACCTTCGACTGCGTCGACCGGATGGAACCCTGCGAACCCTCCACCCGCGGCATGTCGTGTTCGCCACCGGGCTGAACGGAAAGCCTAGGATCCCCCACGTAGACAAGCTCGAATCCTTCACGGGTGTCGTGGAGCACTCAGGGGAGTTTCAGGGCGGCGCTGATTTCGAAGGCAAGAAGGTGATCGTCGTCGGCTCAGGCGTCAGCGGGCACGAGATCGCGCACGACCTTCACGAGCATGGCGCCGAGGTCACCATGCTGCAGCGCAGCGCTACCTACGTGATCAACTTCACGACCTTCACCGAGCTGTGGTACGGCATCTTCGGTCCGGACAGCGAAATCCCCATCGAGTTCGCCGACATGGTGTTCCACTCGATGCCTCTGCAGACAACGTGGGACCTCAATAAGTCGCTCGTCGCTCAAGCCAAGGAGATCGACAAGGAACTTCTGGACGGGCTGGAGGCTCATGGCTTCAAGCTGGAATGGGGCCCTGACGGGACGGGGCTCATCGGCAAGCACCTCTTCGAAGGGCGCGACAGCTACCAAATCAACTGCGGAGCGTCGGAGCTGATCGCCGATGGGTCGATCGCCGTACAGAATGGCGTCACCATCGCATCAGCCAAGCGGCGGAGCATCGTGCTATCAGACGGGACCGAACTCGATGCCGACGCGATCATCTTCGCGACGGGTTACGAACCGCTGTTCGACAGCATCAAGACCCTCCTGGGCGCGTCCGCGGAGAAGGTCACGAAGGTGTACGGCCTCGCCGAGGACGGTGAGTACAGCGAGACTTGGCGCCGTTCCGGACAGCCGGGTCTCTGGTTCGCTACCGGTTTCGTCGCGATTGCCCGCTACTACTCGCATGCCCTTGCGCTCCAGATCAGAGCGATCGAGCTCGGACTCATCCCGTTCGATCCCGCCAAGTGAGGGATGCCGTGGGTTCTCGCGGCTCTGCTCGAGAACCCACGGCGCATCGCCTAGAGCCAAGGCCGATCGCCATGACGCGGTGATTAATCTCGGGACGACCCAGATGCCGGCACTGTGACGGTGGCCGACCCAACAGTGAGCACGATGTCGTCCTCGTCTGAGATCGTGAGGTCAAGGTCGATCTCGTCCTTCGCAGCGCTCGATCTCACCCCCGCGACGCTGGCGGCTACAGTCACTGTGCCCGCGAACATCGGCTTGAGAAAGCGCGCAGTCAGGCGAGAAATCTGACCCGATTCATTGAGCCAATCTCTGAGCAGGGTGTGAAGGTATGAGATCTGCAGATTTCCCTGACCGAACGCTGCCGACATCCCGGCGACCTGCGCGGCTCGGTCATCCATGTGCATGGGCATGAATTCGTCATTGATCGCCGCGTAGCGATTCCACTCGGCGAGCCCGGTACTGCGCCGCATCGGACCGATCCGCGTGCCCACGCTCACCGCGTCGAAATGACCTCCGCTGGTCATCGGCTGCTCAGTACCTAACGATCTCGCGTACGACCGACTTGACGAACTCTCCGCGCTGATTGATCCAGCGGTCCTCGAGGGTGGTCGTCAACAAGAGTCCCCTTCGGCTCTCACGCTCCGAGTAGCCTCGCAGGGAAGACTGACTCGCGATCGAGTCGCCTTCGCATATCGGGACGCCGTAGGAGACCGAGTAAGCGCCGAACAGCCCCGTGGACATCGCGGGCGGAGAGATTCCCAGTAGCCTCTCCTGGCAATCAGCTGCGATCATCTCGTCCTCCCGCAATCCGAACTCCTCTGGATCGGGAGATCGTGATGCTACTGCCCAGGCGAACGGATTGAACTCTTCTGGCGCTACCAGCTTCTCGACGGTTCGACTCAGGAACCGAGCCGGAGGACCGTCCGGCCAGTGAACGGCGATCGCCCAACGGCGTATGTCGGACGCGGAGACGGGATAGCTCTGGTCCCGCAGGTAGACGGAGCCGATCGCCGCAGCCATTTCCGCGCTCACCGCACTCGTCACCAGCCAACCTAACGTCGTGTTCGTATTCTGACTTGCCAGTAGTATGGAGCACGCTAAACATCGCTGTCCACTCGCGATGCCCGGCCGGTCAATTCCCGTCCCGGCGTGCGGTATTCGAATCACCGGATGGCTCACGGTAGGCTGTCCACACGATCATCGGAGTCGTAAGGGCTCCTCGACGAGATGAGTAGCACATGGCGGAGTCGAGCGTCCCTACGCTGTGGTCGGGGGCCCCGGACAGCACCTCAGTCAACCGGCAGCAGCGACGTCGGGGGCGCAAGCTCAGCGACATGATGTCCTACACCGCGCAGGTGATCTCGGAGAACGGCTATCACATGGCCAGCCTCGACGAGATCGCGGAACGTATGGACCTCTCCAAGGCCTCGATCTACCACTACTTCGACGGCAAAGAGGCGCTCGTCACGGCGACCCTCGAATCCTGCGCGAGTTATGTCCAGCAGAGGCTCCAGGAAGCAGCCGCATCTGACGGAACTCCGACAGAACGACTGGCGCAGCTCATTCGCACCCAAGTGAACCTCATCGCCGTGGAGGCCGTCGAGGTCGCAAGGCTCTTCGTTCAGCCGCTTGATTGGCCGCCGGCCATCGCCGAAACGGTGCTGCAGGCACAGCGCGATCACGGCAAAATCTTCCGCGATGTCATCCACGAGGGAGTGGTCGCGGGAGAGTTCCAGGTCGCTGACGAGCGGATCGCACGAATGGCTCTGCAAGGTGGAATGAACCTCGTACCAACCTGGTACAGCGACAAGCTGGGCGGCAAGCGCGGTGCTGTCGTCGTTGAAGACATAACATCCACGCTGATGCGCCTGGTACTTCCGATTACATCGCCGATACAGGCCTGACCGCCACGAGGGTCGCATCACTCCGCTCGTGCTCCGTTGGAGGTCGGGCTGTATTCGGTGCGCGCTCCGAGCAGTGACCCAATGGTAGAGTACCGACTCAGCAGTCAGTTCTGTAATCTGCGCTGAGGAGGACGACGTGGAGCTTCGATCGCGTGAGGCGTACCTCATCGATGGAGTACGCACTGCCGTGGGGAAGCGGGGTGGCGCGCTCGCACAGACGCACTCCGCTGATGTTGGCGGACATGTCCTGTCCGCCCTCGTCGAACGCACCGGCATCGACCCACGGGCCGTCGACGACGTGATCTTCGGTTGCCTCGATCCGATCGGGTCTCAGGCGGCGAACGTCGCACGGACAAGCTGGCTTGCTGCGGGTCTTCCGGAGAGCGTGCCGGGAGTCACCCTCGATCGTCAATGCGGATCGTCTCAACAGGCCGTCCACTTCGCTGCCCAAGCCGTCCTCAGCGGTACCGCGGACCTGGTCGTCGCGGGCGGAACCCAGAACATGAGCACGGTGCCGATGATGGCCTCCTCCTACCTGGGTGAGCAATTCGGACATCCTGACGCTCTCTCGACGAGCGATGGATGGCAGCGGCGCTACGGGAACCAGGAGATCTCGCAGTTTCGGGCCGCGGAGATGATCGCTCAGAAATGGGACATCTCCCGGACAACGATGGAGGAGTACGCGCTGGAAAGCCACGCCCGCGCCATCCGTGCAATCGACGGAGGGCGATTCAGCTCGCAGATCGTCGCATACGGATCTTTCGATACTGATGAAGGGCCTCGTCGGGACACCACTCTCGAGAAGATGGCCGCCCTGCAGCCGCTTCGCGACGGAGGAACTGTGACGGCAGCCGTATCCAGTCAGATCTCCGACGCCGCAGCCGCGATCCTCATTGCGGCACCATCCGGCGTCGAGCGACACGATCTCAAACCGCGGGCGAAGATCAGGCAGCTCACGGTCCTCGCGGATGACCCGGTCATGATGCTCACCGCACCCATTGCCGCGACCGCGCGTGCTCTCGAGCGGGCGGGGCTGGATGTGACGGACATCGACCTCTTCGAGGCCAACGAGGCGTTCGCACCCGTCGTGATCGCTTGGATGCGCGAACTGCAAATCCCGCACGACAAGGTGAATGTCAATGGCGGGGCAATCGCTCTCGGACACCCGTTGGGGGCAACCGGTGCGCGCATCATCATCGACCTGCTGGAGGAACTCGAACGCGCAGACCTCCGGTTCGGACTTGTGACGATGTGTCAGGGCGGCGGCCAGGCGAACGTCACGATCATCGAACGCACCGAGTAATCCCCTGTCACGCGGAGTATTAGGAGGCAACGGTGGGCGTACGGTTCGAAGGTCAAGTCGTGGTGATCACGGGGTCCGGCGCAGGGCTTGGCAGAAGCTATGCACTCGAATTCGCCAGCCGCGGAGCGGCGGTGGTGGTGAACGATCCAGGCTCCGCCGTCGACGGCAGCGACGGCGAGCCCGCGGTTGCCGACCAGGTCGTTGAGCTCATCCGATCGCTCGGCGGCAAGGCCGTGGCGTCGTACGAGTCAGTCGTCACAGAGGCTGGCGCGGACGCCATCGTCGAGACGGCTGTGAATGAGTTCGGCCGTCTCGATGCGCTGGTGAACAACGCGGGGATTCTCCGCGATCGAGCGCTCCACAACATGACGACGGACGAATGGCAGGGGGTCGTCGACGTTCACCTCGGAGGAGCGTTTCACATGACGCGCGCGGCGCTGAAGATCATGCGACCTCAGGGCTACGGGCGGGTCGTCTATGCGACCTCGAACGCCGGCCTGTTCGGAAACTTCGGCCAGTCGAACTACGCCGCCGCCAAAGCGGGATTGCTCGGACTTTCACGAGTGCTCGCGATCGAAGGCGAACGGTATGGCATAGCGTCAAATGTCGTTGCGCCGGTCGCGCGCACGCGCATGACGGAGGATGTGCTCGGAGAGTTTGTGCAGCGGCTCGGACCGGAATCCGTCGTTCCGATGGTGGTGTTCCTGGCCAGCAAGGAGTGTGACCGAACGGGCCGCGTGTACTCGGCAGCTGGGGGACGGTACTCCGAGGTGATCACAGGTCTCACCACCGGATGGGTGGCGTCAACGGCCGCACCGGGACCCGAGGACATCGCAGCCAACCTCCCTTCGATCGAGGACAACCAGGGGTACTTGTTGCCGCGGTCTGTTTTCGACGAGCTGGCGCAGATCAAGGCGGCACTGGCTCTCTGAGTTCACATATGACCAGAAGTACAGTTGTTGACTCATGAGTTGACAAAGGGCGAGCACGATGGAAGAGTCGACATACGCTCTAGCCATATGGGCGTCGTGACGAGGAGGCAAGGGTGCCGCTGACCGACTCGCTATGGACCGCCGAACAGGCCGACATGGCGTCTGCGCTTGATGAGCTGTGCGGTGCCTTGATCGATGACGAGTATCTCAAGCGGGTTGACGCCGAAGCCGCGTACCCGGAGAGGGTCATGTCGGCACTGCGCGAACAGGGATGGGCCACCATGGTCGTACCCGAGGAGCACGGTGGCTCCGCGGCCAGCGTCAGCGACATCGCAGTCGTACTGGAGACTCTCGCCGAGCACAGCCTCGTCGTAGCGCAGGCGTTCTTCTCGATGTGGCTGCTCGGCGGATTCGCGATCGCCGAACATGGCACCACAAGTCAAAAGGAGCGCTGGCTACGCGGAATAGCGCAAGATGGCTCCCTCGTCGCCTTCGCACTCACGGAGCCCGACTCCGGATCCGACGCCGCCGCGCTCGTGACCAAGGCGACGAAAGTCCAAGGCGGTTGGTCGGTCACCGGCCAGAAGGTGTTCATCACCGGTGCCGCGATCGCGGACGTGATCATCACGGCCGTGCGCACATCGACGGGCTCCGGCAAGCGGGAGGGCATCACAACTCTCCTCGTGGATCCAACAGCTGATGGGGTCGAGATTCGGAAGCTCTCCAAGATGGGCTTGAGGGGAATAGATCTCTCAGAAGTGTTCCTTCAGTCGGTCTTCGTGCCCGACGACGACGTGCTGGGTGAACTGGACAGTGGCTGGAATGTGGTTCTCGACGGGCTCGCCATTGAACGAGTCTGTCTTGCCGCAATCAGTGTCGGCGCACATGCTGACATCCTTCGCCGCTGCACCGACTACGCCCTGGCGCGACGTTCATTCGGCAAGTCCCTCGCGAGTCACCAGTTGGTGGCCGAGAAGCTCGTCGATATACGCGTAGCGCTGGACGCCGGACGCGCGCTCGTCCAGCGCGCGGCAGCACTCGTGGATGCCGGCGACTCAGGGGCCGCGATCGCGGGATCGATAGCAAAGCTCCACGCGACGACTTCCTACGTCAGTGCGGCGCGCGAGGGCGTCCAGATCTTCGGGGGATACGGGTTCACGGACGAATTCGCCGTCTCGCGCCACTACCGGGACTGCAAGTACCTGGAAATCGGAGGCGGATCCTCGGAGATTCAGAAGATCATCATCGCTCGTTCGATGGGGGCAAGACTGTGAGCCTTCCGGAGCAGTTCAGTCTTAGCGGCCGCACGGCCATCGTCACGGGAGGGGGCCGAGGGCTCGGAGCTGCGGCTGCTGCCGCGCTCGCTGAAGCGGGTGCGATCGTCGTCCTCGCGGGTCGGTCCGAGTCCGCGCTCGCCGCAGTCGTCGAACAGATCGAGACGTCCGGCGGCACCGCCCTGGCCCGCGTCGCCGATGTCGCACAGGAATCGGAAGTCGAGGGACTATTCGACTGGATCCAGTCCGAGCGCGGTCCCGTCGACGTACTCGTCAACAATGCCGCCATCGCCGATCAGGCTGCGCTCTCGGATGTCTCCGTCGAGCGGTGGGACGCAGTCATCGCGACCAATCTTCGAGGCGTCTTCCTGACTTCGCGAGCACTCATTCGCCAATCACATCCTGGGCAGCGAACGATCATAAACATCTCCTCGCTCGCCGCAACAGCGGGGGTTCGGAATCAGGCTGCGTACAGCGCGAGCAAAGGCGCAGTCGAGAGCCTTACTCGTGCGCTCGCTGTCGAACTCGCGCCACAGCACGTTCGCGTCAACGCAATAGCTCCGGGGTACTTCAACACCGACATGCCTGCAGAAGTGCTCACGCATGAGTCCGCGCGGGAGGCGCTTCTCCGACGTGTGCCACAGAGGCGTGTTCCAGAGCCCGAGGAGATCGGGTCAACCGTCGTCTACCTCGCCGCAGGCGCGTCGGCGTTTCTCACCGGGAACGTCATCCATCTCGATGGGGGATACACAGCCCAATGACTAGATTCACCGGCCGTACGGCCATTGTGACCGGTGCTGCCGGCGACATCGGGCAGACCACCGCGATCCGACTCGTCTCGGAAGGCGCGACGGTCGCGCTGGTCGATCGCAAAGCCGAGTTCCTCGACGAGACGATTCGGCTCTGCCACGAGGCCAGCGGCCAGGCAGTCCTCTCGGTCGCTATCGATCAGACGGACCGCGATGCGGTTGAGAGTGGCGTGTTGAAGATCGTCGCAGAGCTCGGCGCAGTGGATGCGCTTTTCGCCAACGCCGGATATGGGAAGTTCGCGACCTTCCTCGAGCAGCCGCTCAGCGAATGGAGCCGGCACGTCGACGTCAACCTCACCGGAACGTTCAACATCTGTCAGGTCGTTGCACGCGCAATGGTGGAGCGCGCTATGGGCGGAGCGATCGTGATCAATGCCTCCTCTGGCGCTATCCAGCACACCGACCTCCTGTCGGCCTACTGCGCCACCAAGTCGGGCCTGCGGATGCTCGCCAGCGGCATGGCGTCCGAGCTGGGCAATCACCGGATCCGCGTCAACAGTGTCATGCCCGGAGTGGTCGAGACGGCGATGACGGGTCCGATGCTGTCCGGCGACGATGGTGATGCGTTCCGGGCAGCGCTGCTGTCAGACACACCGGTTGGGAGGCTGGGAAGACCCGAGGACATCGCAGCACTCGTCACTTTTCTCCTCTCCGATGACGCTTCATTCATCACCGGAGCAGCCATCGCGATCGATGGTGGTCAGACGATCCACGGGCATCCGCGGTGGTACTTCACCGACCATCGTCGAGCGCACGAGGATGTCTGGAGCCCTGGGCGATGAGCGATGTGAATGTCGTGCATGAGCGGAAGAGTCGCATCCTGAGTGTGGCCGATGCGGCAGCCAGCGTTGCGGACGGCATGACCGTCGGAGTCGGCGGTTTCATCAACTCCGGTCATCCGATGAGCCTGGTACGACAGCTCATCCTCGACGGTCGACGCCAGCTCAGAGTGGTCGGCGCCGCATCCTCGGGCCTGGAGGTCGACCTCCTTATCGCTGCCGGATGTGTATCGGAGGTCGTATCCCCCTATGTCGGGGCGGAGGGGTTGGCGGGAATCGGACCGGCGTTCCGCAAGTCGGCTCAGGAGGGCCTCATCCGAGTGTTCGAACTCGACGAGGCGCACTTCTACGCGGGCTTGCGCGCGTCAGCCCAGCGCCTCCCTTTCAACCCTTGGCGTGCGGGAGTCGGAACGGACTTTCCGAGAGTCAATCCAGCGCTCAAGGAGTTCCGCGACCCCATCAATTCTGAGCTTCTGCTGGCGATCCCGGCCATTGAGATCGATGTCGCCCTGCTGCATGCATCTGTCAGCGACGCCTACGGAAATGTCCAGCACAACGGCACGCGCTACGGCGACACGGCGATCCACGCGGCATCCAGCAAGACATTCGTGTCGGTGGAGAACGTCGTATCGACCGAACAGATCCGGGCGAATCCTCTGGCGACCTCGATCGGGGGCGCGACCGGGATCGTCCGCGCGCCATACGGCGCGCACCCCTATTCGGCCGACGGCCACTACGGCCCGGACACTGAGCACATCGGCGAGTACCTGGGAGCTGCGACCAGCTGGCTCAAGACCGGCGAGCGCCGCGACCTCGACAGCTACCTCGAGACCTATGTGTTCACTGCGCCCACGCATTCGGAATACCTATCCCGTGTAGGCATCGAACGCCTCCTGACACTCCACGAGTACTGAGGACACGCACATGCAAACCACGGTTGAGACTGATTTCGGCGCCGAGACTGATGTCGCCGCACCACACGAGATAATGGCGGCCGCGATCGCCCATGGCCTGCTCGACGGGCAATGGGTCGAGGTGGGAGCGAATCTCCCGGTCCCTCGTGCCGGCGCACTCCTCGCACATCTCACTCATGGTCCCAACATGACCGTGATGATCGCGATGACGAAGGCCTACCTCCGCGATGAGCCGGTCATTGACGAGTTCGAGTTCATCACCGACGTGCGCGCGATGCGCTGGGCGGAGGCGTACTACCAACACGATCAGCTCCTCAACAACCAGCGCCATCGTGCCAACGGCGTCTTCTTCTGCGGGGGCCTGCAGATCGATGCGTACGGCAATTCCAATCTGATCGGCATCGGCGACGACTATCGGAAACTCCGGTTCCGTGGTCCCGGCGCGATCGGCACATGCAACGCCACGGTCCAGGTAGGGACATGGCATCTCGTCACGATGTCGCACGATCCGCGCACACTCGTCGAGCGGGTCGACTACGTCTCGGCGCTCGGATACGGACGCGGGGAGCGTGACCTTCGAGAGAGTCTCGGACTTCAGAATCCTGGTCCGACATCGATCCTGACACCCCTCTGCATCTTCGACTTCGACGAGAACACCCGTCGCGCGCGCCTCAAATCCCGACACGCCGGCGTCGAGGTCGACGAAATCGTTCAGCGCACGGGATTCGAGTTCGCGATCCCGGACAGCGTCCCGATCACGGACGGTCCCACTCGAGCCGAGCTCACACTCCTGCGGACCAGGATCGATGCCGGCGGTGCGCTGCGATGACGCCTTGGGGTAGCTGCGTGGCAAGTGTCCTGCAGAGAGGAGCGAAGGATGTCTGAGTTTCGGACCCGGGTCAGTGAGGTGACCGCCGGCGTCGTAAACCTTCGGGGCTACTCGCTCGAGGACGTGATGCGCAGCCTCACATACACCGAGGGCGCATTTCTGTCGCTTCTGGGCCGGCTGCCGTCGGCCGCAGAGACGCGACTGTGCGATGCGATCCTCACCAGTCTGCTCGATCACGGCTGGGTGGCCTCCACCATCACAGCGGCGCGGTACATCGCGTCCGGCAATCCGCAGATGATTCCAGCGACCGCCGGAGGGCTTCTTGCAGCGGGGAGCAACACCCTCTCTCCCGAGCATTCGTACGCACTCCTGTCCCACGCGCAGATGCTGCGAGCGGAGCACGGTCTGGATGCGAAGGGGGCTGCCGAACTCATCGTCGCCGAGTACGCCAGCGATCGCCGTCGCCTGCCAGGCTTCGGGCACCCTGTCCACAAGTCCAGCGACTTTCGGGCAGAGATCATCTTCGACCTCGCCGAAGAGCTGGACCTCGCGGGCGAGGGGATAGCGCAGTATCGCGCCTTGCTGATCGCGTTCGTCGCTTCCACGGGCAAGACAGGCATTCCGATCAACATCGACGGCGGCATGGCTGCCGTGGGCTGGGACCTCGGATGGTCGGCGAACCAGACCGTAGCGTTCGCAGTCTTGTCAGTGCTTCCTGGACTGATGGCTCACGTCGTCGAAGAGATCGATGACGGGAAACCACTTCGCTACATACTCGACGGCGAATACATAGGAGATGCCCTACGTCCGTTGGGCATCTCCGAGCTGCTCCCCATTGCACCTAAGAGAGGCTGAAACCTATGACCGAGAACACCGTCAACTGGAGTCGAGTCGCCGAAGGCGTCGAGCGGGCGAAGGGTCGCATGATCTGGAAGCCGTATGGTCTCCCAGAGATCATCGACCCCGAGAACTCAGCGTTCCACAGCGGGGGAATCCAACCCGCGTGGGACATCCCGGACAAGATCATCGTGCAGCCGGCTATCACCGGTGCCTTCTTCACCAGGCACGCGAACCCAAATCAACCCATCACGGTAGATGAGATTCGCGAGCAAGCGCGGGCCTGTCTTCTCGAGGGGGCGAGCGCGATTCATCTTCATGTGCGAGACGACAATGGATACAACACCCTCTCCCAGGAGCGCTTCGAAGCCGTGGTTGAACCATTGCGTGAAGAGTTCCCCGATCTGTCCGTTGACGGATGCTACGTCACCGCCCTGGAGGGCGAGTGGGACGAGATGAAGCGCTGCCTCAATGCCAACATCCTCGATGGTGTCCCGGTCAACACCACCGCGGTCTACAACGGAGATTCGCTCTTCGCAAAGCCGGTGCCGCTGCTCCTGGAGAAGACACGGCTCATCCTCGAGTCGGGGTCTACGCCAATCATCGCCACCTACACGGACGCCGATGTGAACAACGCGGACAGGTACCTTTTCCGCAGCGGTCTGCTCGGCTCCGGTCAGATTTGGTGCGTGCTTCCTGGGCTTCCGGGGTGCAGTCCGATGGAGAATCCCCGGCAGATGATCGACGGTCTCATGCGCTTCACGTCGCTCATCCGGGACGTGGATCCAGAAGCGAAGATCCTGGTGTGCGCGGCGGGGCGCGCCTCGATCTATCTCGCAACGGTCGCGGCCACACTCGGCCTGCACATTCGAGTAGGTATGGAGGACACCGTCTGGAAGTGGCCGCACAAGCAGGAGAAGCTCTCATCAAACCTTGAGGCCTTTCGGATGGCCAAGCAGATTGTCGAGGCGCTCGGACGCGAGGTCGCCACGCCCGCCGAATATCGACAGATCATGGGACTTGCGCCCGCAAGATCCAAGGTCTAGCACCCTGGCCAGAGGTCTCCTCGTGGCTGCTGGGCGCGGACCCGACCGTGCGATGTCGAAGGGGTCTTTCAATTGAAACTGGGCATCAGTCTGGAAGCCGACGGAGTTGAGGTCCCGGATGCGGTGGATACCCTCCGCATCGCCGAGGACCTCGGCTTCGACTCAGTCTGGGTGGGCGAGGCGTATGGCAGCGACGCCGCCAGCGCTCTGGGCTATCTAGGTGCCACGACCCGCCGGCTTCGCATTGGTAGCGCGATCATGCAGATGCATGGACGAACTCCCGCGATGACGGCGATGACCGCGATGACACTCGATCGACTGAGCGGTGGACGGTTCAACCTGGGTCTCGGAGTGTCCGGGCCACAGGTCGTCGAGGGATGGCACGGTGTGCCTTACGGTTCGCCGCTCACGACGACCAAGGAGTATCTCGACATCGTTCGACAGGTCATCGCCCGCGAGTCCCCGGTGACGTACGAAGGACGTCGCTACACCTTGCCGTTCAACGGCGATGGCGCGACGGGGTTGGGGCGTGCCCTCCGGTCCAGCATCGATCCACTTCGAAAGCGGATCCCGATCTATCTGGCAACGCTGGGTTCGAAGAGCGTGGAACTCACCGGCGAGATCGCGGACGGCTGGCTGCCGATCTTCTACTCGCCGACACAAGAGGATGCGCTATGCGGTGCACTTGATCGGGGGATCGCTCGACGACCATCGAATGCGGGCAGCCTCGAGATCGTCGCTTCCCCGCAGATCGCGATGGGTCCTGACATCGACGACTGTCGTGATCGCCTCCGTCCGATGCTCGCCCTGTACATCGGCGGGATGGGTGCCAGAGGCAAGAACTTCTACTTCGACTTGGTCAGCTCGCTCGGCTACGGGAGCGACGCAGTACGCATTCAGGATGCCTTCCTCGAAGGGCGCAAAGCCGAGGCTGCGTCGCTCGTGCCAGATCGGCTGATCGACGAAGTCGCTCTCGCCGGGCCACCCGAACGCATTGCCGAGCAGCTCGAGGTCTGGAAGGCCTCGAGAGTTGACACGCTCTGCGTCCGCACTCGCGATGTGCGCGTGCTCGCGGCACTTGCCGCGTTGATCTAAGCCGAACTACTCGATAGAAAGCAGGAGTCCATGGGAGGCGATTGGCCAGAGCTCTACCCCGACCTGGGACCAGAGCTTGCGTCGTTTCGGACCGAGGTTCGCGAGTGGATTTCTTCTGCAGCCCCGGCAGGACTCGCAGAACTCACCAACTGGTACGACGGCTCCACGGTCCTGGCCGGATCCAATCGCGACGTGCATTCACTCGCCAAGCGCTCCGAACTCTATCGCCAGTGGGAGCAGGCGCTTCTCGAAGAGGCGCTGATCTACCCCCACTGGCCGAAGCACGCCGGCGGGAAAGGATGGTCGCACGTCAAGAGCTCGGTCTTCGCGGAGGAGTGCCGACGAGCAGGTGTTCCTCGCGTTCGCCGCGGATTTTCGGCAGACCTCGTCGGATCCGCCTTGCTGGGGCATGGAACTCTCGCACAGCAGGCGCACTTCTTGCCGCGAATAATCTCCGGACTCGATCGATACTGCCAGGGCTTCTCTGAGCCGAACCATGGCTCGGATCTGGGGGCCGTCGAGACATCGGGCGTTGTCGAAGGCGATGAGATCGTGGTGAGCGGCCAGAAAGTGTGGACGTCCGCGTTCGCCGACGCGAACATGATCTTCGTTCTGTGCCGCACCGACTCGGCCGCGCGCCGGGGGGAGGCGCTTTCCTTCGTGCTCTTGCCGTTCGGCGAACAGAACAACATAGACGTTCGCGGCATCCGACAAATGACCGGCGCTGTGGAGTTTGCGGAGGACTTCCTCGACGGCGCGCGCGCGCCGCTGTTCAATGTGATCGGTGGTGTCGGCAACGGCTGGTCTGTCGCGATGGCCACGCTCAGCACCGAGCGCAACGCCGATCTGCTCGTCTCACATCTGGGGTACACCGAGGAGTTCGATGCTGTGCTCGATGCGGCACGGAAGCGGGATGTCATATCAGATCCGCTCATCCGTGACCGGCTCGTGCGCGCATACATGGATACTCAGGTTCTTCGCGCTCAGTCGTTCGTCGCAATGACGCATTCGGTGACGAACCACGAATCGCACGTCTTGGGCATGGTCGCAAAACTGCAGGCGAGCGAGTACGCCGTTCGACTGGGGGAGCTCGCCGTCGACATCGGGGGCGCCGGGGGTATCGTGCGCCCAGGACGCGATTCGAGTGAGGCACCTCCGTTCGAGGATGACTACGCCGTGGACCGATGGCAGGATCTGCTCCTCACGAGTCGAGGGGCGACCATCTTCTCCGGTGCGAACGAGATCCAACGCAACCTCATCTCGGAGCAGCTGCTTGGTCTCCCCCGCGAGACCAGAGGCAGTACTGATCCTGCTCGCTCACCGAAGGGCTCTGCCGGATGAACATCACCGAATCAGCCGAGGTGACGGAGCTCCGCGGAGTGCTGCGGAGGCTGCTTCTGCGAGACGCTGCAGCCGATAGCCCCGTCATCCGCCGCAGCCCGCGGGTTTGGGACACTCTCACACAGGAGATCGGCCTGCTCGAGGTATTCGCGGATCCAGGCGCTCTCGACGCCATCGGCGAGGCGATGCTTGCGAGTGTCCTCTGTGAGGAGATCGGACGAGCACTCGCGCCGGCCCCACTCGCCGGAACGATCGTGGCGCTTGGTGTGCTCCGGCGGTGCCAACCCGCCACAGACGACATCGTCTCGAGCATTGTTTCCGATCACCGTACAGCGGGCGTGGCTCTGGCAGATCGAGCGATCAACCTCGAGCCCGGAATCAAGGCCTCGACCGGCGCGGAGGGCTGGCACGCTTCCGGAGAAGCCGCGCTCGCAATGACCGCCGACCAGGCCGACGTGCTGGTCGTGCCGGCCGCATCAGAAGCCGGGGTCGTCCTCCTTGCAATCGACACCTCCCATCCGTCCGTGCGTGTCATCGCTCGTCCCACGCTCGATGGAACGAGAGCGTTCGCTGACTTGGTGCTCGAGACAACTCCCGCGAGACTCATCGCCGACGCCGGAGCGGCATCCACGATGGTTGACTTCGCGTACGACCGCACTGCGCTGCTGTTGGCTGCCGAGGCGCTTGGTGGAGCCCGCCACTGTCTGGAGATCACACTCACACATGTGAAACAGCGATCGCAGTTCGGTCGTCCGATCGGCTCGTTCCAAGCAGTGAAGCACCGCCTTGCAGACCATGCGGTCGCGATCGAAGCGACTGCGTCTCTGGTCGCTCTTGCGGCCGCGATCGCCGACGACCCCGATGCCGACCCTGCGCAGATCAGTGTCGCGGCGAGCGTAGCCAAGGCTCACTCGTCTGAGACGTTCACCGCCGTGGCTGGAGACTCCATCCAATTGCACGGAGGCATCGGGTTCACCTGGGAGCACCAGGCGCACCGGTACTTCAAGCGCGCTCACGTCACAGCCCGCTACTGGGGATCGGCAGCGTCGCATCGTGCGCGAATCGCCTCGATCATGGGATGGTAAATGGTCGAGGATCTGAAGATCGTCGTGTTGGTCAAGGAAGTCCCCGACACGTACGGTGACCGCAAGCTGAGCCTCGAGACGGGGATCGCGGATCGTGCGGCCGGAGAGGCGGTGCTCGACGAGATCGGCGAGCGGTCGCTCGAGGTCGCGTTGTCGTACGCCGATGCGCATGCCGACACCGAGGTTGTGGTGCTGTCGATGGCGCCGGAGTCGGCGACCGCGTCGGTGCGCAAGGGGCTCGCGATGGGTGCGGGTTCGGCGGTGCACGTAGTCGACGAGGGTCTGCTCGGCGCAGACCTGGGGCTGACGGCTGAGGTGCTGGCTGCTGCGCTGAAGCACGTCGGGTTCGATCTCGTGATCACCGGCAACCAGTCGACGGACGGGTCGGGCGGCGTGCTGCCTGCGATGCTTGCGGAGCTGCTCGACGTTCCTGCGGCGCTCAACCTGGTCTCAGTGCAGATCGCCGAGGGTTCGGTGTCGGGGGTGCGGGCGACGGATGCTGGCACGGCCGAGGTGTCGGCGGAGTTCCCCGCGGTGATCTCGATCACGGAGGCGCTGCCGGATGCCCGGTTCCCGAACTTCAAGGGCATCGTGGCGGCGAAGAAGAGGCCCTTTGATACCCTGTCCCTCGCCGACCTGGGTGTCGAGACCGAACCCCCTGCGGCGTCCCGCTCGATCATGATCGCGCTGAGCGAGAAGCCTCCGCGTCAGGCCGGGGTGAAGATCGTCGACGAGGGCGACGGCGGGCGGAAGCTCGCCGAGTTCCTCATCCAGAACCGGCTCGCATAGGTGGATGCCATGACTTTCGCTGAAGACTCGATCCTCGTCCTGCTCGACCTCACGCCGTCGGGCGTGCTCGCCAAGTCGTCTGCCGCGCTGCTCGGCGCGGGTGCGTCGGTGGGCAGGCCGGTCGCGGTGGTCTCCGATGATTCGCAGGCGACGGATGCCGCGGCCCTTGGCGCCGCGTCGGTTGTGGTCGCGCCGGGCGATCGGGTGGACGCGCTCGCCGCCGCCGCGGCGCTCGTGAAGCCCGACGCGATCCTCGTGTCGCACTCGATCGAGGGCCGCGAGGTCGCCGGCCGCTTCGCGGCGCGCACCCGCTCAGGCCTCGCGGTCGACGCGATCGGTGTCTCGCGCGATGACGAGGGTGTGGTCGCGAATCACTCGGTCTATGGAGGTGCGTACAACGTCGACTCGGCCGTGACGTTCGGACCACCCGTGATCACGGTCCGCCAGGGTGCTGTCGATGCCCGCGCCGAGGCGGTCGACTCTCCCGATGTGCACACGATCGAGGTCGCCGCGACCGAGCGCCGCACGGCGACGGTCGGAGTCGTCGAGGGAGCGGTCGCGGTGTCGTCGCGACCGGAGCTGCGCGGGGCGGCGAAGGTCGTTTCCGGTGGTCGTGGGTTGGGTTCGGAGGAGAAGTTCGCTCTGGTCGACACCCTCGCCGACGTGCTGGGTGCTGCGGTCGGGGCATCCCGTGCCGCCGTGGATGCGGGCTACGTGCCCCAGTCGTACCAGGTCGGTCAGACGGGTGTGTCTGTGTCGCCGCAGCTGTACGTCGCGCTGGGCATCTCGGGGGCTATTCAGCACAAGGCGGGGATGCAGACGGCGAAGACGATCGTCGCGATCAATAAGGACGCGGATGCCCCGATCTTCGACATCGCCGACTACGGCGTCGTCGGCGACCTGTTCACTGTCGTCCCGCAACTGATCGCCGCGCTCGAGGCGAACAAAACCAAGTAAGGGATCAGCGGATGGCGACGTTCGGCACCCAGGTGCGCCGCGGGCTTCCCCGGCGTCCCAGCGGCGACCCCTGGCCACCGGCCGGCGACGCACCCGTGGCTGAACTAACAGTCGCCCCGCGCGAGAATCCGACTCCAATTCGGCCGCACGGCCACCTCAGATCTTTTGGAGGGGCCACCTCCATTGCGAACACCGACTTCGGACCCTCGGTTGCACAGAGGGGGCTGCGCCGAGGACTACCGCGCATCGTGGGCGGTGATCCATGGCCTGCTACCGGCTTCGCGGTCGCTTCGACCTCGAACGACGTCGAGCGACCGAGGACTGCTGAGGTAGCACCTTCCGTTCCTGTTGTCGATGTGTCGTCACCGTTGCCGTTCCCGCGGACGGTGTGGCCGGGGGTGGCGGCGCGGGCGTTCGAGCGTGAGCGTCGCGTGGATGGCCCGGTGATCACCAAGACGGAGTCGGAGCGGGTCGGGCCATTCACGAAGCTGCAGTGGGCGGGGATCGTCGTGGTGGTCGGTGGCGGCCTGCTGTATGCGGCGGCGATGGCGGTGCTCGCGGTGCGGTGGCTGCTGTCGACGCGGTGGGGTGTGGAGTTCCTGGCTCAGTTCCCCGGCGAGTATCACCTGCCCGCGGGTGCGCCTGTGGGGTTCCCGGCGTGGTTGGGGTGGCAACACTTCTTCAACGTGTTCCTGATGGTGCTGATCATCCGGTCGGGGCTGCAGGTGCGCACCGAAAAGCGCCCGACCGCGTTCTGGTCACCGCGCACCAACGGGAAACGCAAGATCAGCCTGAACCTGTGGTTCCACCAGTCCCTCGACATCCTGTGGATCGTCAACGGCGTCATCTTCGTGGTGCTGCTGTTCGTGACAGGACAGTGGCTGCGGATCGTCCCAACGTCGTGGGAGGTGTTTCCCAACGCGATCAGTGCCGCGCTGCAGTACGTGTCGCTGGACTGGCCAACCGACAACGGCTGGGTCAACTACAACGCCCTCCAGCAGCTCGCCTACTTCACGACCGTGTTCGTCGCGGCACCGCTCGCGCTCATCACCGGGGTGCGGATGTCGGGTATCTGGCCCAAGAACGCCAAGTCCCTCAGCCGCATCTACCCGGTGGAGTGGGCGCGGGCCGTGCACTTCCCGGTGATGCTCTACTTCGTGCTGTTCATCTTCGTGCACGTCGTCCTGGTGTTCGCGACCGGGGCCCTCCGCAACCTGAACCACATGTACGCCGCGCAGGGCTCGGTCGACCCGAACGCGTATGGGGACAACTGGGCAGGGTTATGGATCTTCAGCGCCTCGATCCTCGTGATTGTCGGCGGCTGGGTCGCCGCACGCCCCCTCACCCTCGCCTCCATCGCGCGGTTGTTCGGCAACGTCGGGAGAAATTGACATGCCAGTCATCCAAACCACACAGCCGATTGCAACCACCGCAGCCCTCTTACCACTGGTACGCGGCAACAGAGCGAGCACCGTCGCGGCGGCTGCTCGCAAACTCGGCGGCCAAGTGAGACGCCACAACGACTGACCTCTAGGCGAGCGAAGATTCGACCGCTGACGTGAACGAACTGCTGGAAGTGTGCAACGACCAACGACGGAGGACAGCTGATGAGGTGGACGGCCGAGATGATCACGGCCAAGGAGGATCACGGATCCGCGCTCGCGTTCGGCCGAGAATTGCACCTGGACGCCGGTCACGGGCGTTCGCGGCCTCCCGCTTAGCTTTCACGTCATTAGTCAAGGAGACGTCCGGGCGCGAATGGTCGGCCCGGGCGCGTGATGCGTCCAGGCTGCGGACTTCGAGGAACTGTGTCCGTGTGGAGGCTGGGCCGCCGATAGGTCGGCAGGCTGATCAGGCGCCGTGATGCGGCAGGCTTTCGTATTCGCCGTGGGAGGCGGCCCATTGCGGACGGGCGGCAAGCTAAAGTTGCGCCGTCGAGCGGCATAGCAATCGTGGCCGTCACCGTACGCGGCTGAGCCTCCTTCGACGGTACGCCTGTTCATCGAAGGGTTCTTGGGTCACGAGCATCCGGTAGACAAGGCGGCACGCGTTCCGGGCCAGCGCGACGCGCGCTTGGATCGGAGCCATTCCGCGGGTGCGCAGCTCCGCGTTGCGTTCGGCGAAGGCCGACGAATACATGGACAGTCCCCACGCGATGCCCATGAGGGCATCGCGATGCTCGGCCAAACCCTTGCCGGGAGATGCGTCCACGTCGTCGTAGTGTCGCGGACTCGTAGAGCGCCGGAGCGAGACCGGTTGCCGAGTAGAGGTGTTCAGCGTCGGGGAATCGTGCGATCGGCAGGCTGTGCGCTGCAAACGCGGCCGCACGGATCGGGCCGACGCCGGGCAGGGTCGTGAGGACTTGTCCGGCGCTCGGTGCGAGCAGCAGGGTGATGTCGGTCTCGAGGACCGCGATGTCCTTTTGTAGGTCTCGGTAGCGCTGCAGGTCGCGGCCCAGCCGTGCTACCCGTGCCTGTGCGTCTGGCGGCGGGGGGAGGCAGCCGCGCCACCGGTCATGCCAGTACTGCGCGGTGGGCGTTGTCAGCCGGCCCGGTGCACGAGTGATCAAGGAGCGGATCGAGGGTGGCCGTCCCGCGAACGCGACCGCGCAAGCCAGGACGGCCTTGTCCCGTCGGTGACTCGATCGGTAGCGCGCGACCGTGCGAAGCCGGCGCTGACAGGCCAGGGACGAGAGCGTTGAGGTGGTCGTGGAGGCGCTGCTGCGCCTTTGTCCGGTCAGCGATGAGTCCCCGCCGGTGCCGGACGATGGCGCGCAGTTCGTCCACGGCTGACTCCTCAGCCTGTGCTCGACCGGCGCCCTGCCGAGCCAGATAGGTGAGCGCGGCGCAGTCCCGGTCATCCGTTTTGAACCGGCCAGACCCGAGCTGGGTGCGGGCGGCCTTTGTCTCCGACGGGGCGAACAACCGCACCGAACCCGGATGCAACCGCTCCAGCTCAGCAGCCCACGCCTGATGCAGGCTTCCGGTTGCCTCGATCGCGATCACCACCCGACCGCGTCCGGCCGCGTGACCATGGACGGTGCGTTCCAAGCCCTCGATCCCCGCGCGCGAGACCGGCATCGAGACGGGGTCTGTCACCAGACCCTGCCCGTCACTGAGCCAGACGCGGTTCATCACCTTGCCCGGGTCGATCGCCACCACGAGAGTCGAGGGCGCCAGGGGCGCTTGCAGCAACGTTGCTGACCTCCTTACCGCCGAAAGGGCGATCGAGGCCGCGTCACCAGCGGCACTCGCAAGTGATCACGGCAGGCCATCGCCTCGACGGCCCATCCTCAGCCTGCGCTCGTCGATGTCAATGTCGTTCATGCTCGCTTCGCTGCGCGTGCTCCACATTGACATCTCCCACGCTTCGGCAGTGGCTGGCCGCCTATCGAGGCGATGCCCCACTCATGACCTATCAGCAACTGGTCGCTCTCAGTCAGGGGCAGGTGTCCCAGTCGTTGTCGACGACCTGGTGCTGCAGGCCAACGGTGGGCAGATGCCCGACGATGAGCCCGCAGCAGAGTGGACGGAGTCCATCACCGCACATCGCTTTCAGGGTCAAACGGTGATCGTCAACGTCGCCTCCGAGGCTGGCTTACGGGGAAATGCCTCGGGTAACGCGTACACCGTGTCCAAGCACGCCGTCATCGGTCTCACCCGATCAGCGGGCTTCATGTACGGCCCGCACGGCACTTGCGTCAACGCGGTCGCCCCGGGGGGGGGGGGGGGGGGGGGGGGGGGCACCGGCATCCCGATGCCGGCGAACGTGTCTGAGTTCGGACGCCGGCGACTTCAATCTTCCAAGGTCAGATTCCTTCGATCGCGACAGCAGATCGCCTTGCCGCGTCGATCACGTACTTGCTTTCGGCCGACAGCGTCAACATCAACGGCGCGATCCTCGCGTCCGACGGTGGGTGGTCGGTGCGGATCAAAGTTCCGGTGCGAGAACCGAGTAAGCCGAAATGACTTGCGAGCGGTCGCGAACGCTCAGCCCCCGCCAGCGAGCCGCCCGGCGGCTGGCGAGTTCGTGACCTTCTGAGCAGGGGCGTGGACGGTCCGGGTGCCGTGGCATGTGACAGGGCTGATCCCAGTGCAGGTTCCCGATCGACCCTGCGATAGACGCCCTTGGTTCCGCGATAGTCTGCGGCAATTCGGGGGTGGCTCGCCCGCGGTACTTGCGGATTCCTACGATTGTCTTTCTGCCGCTTAGGAGCATCCCCCTTGTCGTTAGAAATCGCCTCTGCTTGCCACTCCTGCCGTGGAGGACAATTGGACCGCGGCGATCACCTCTGCAGTTGGCCGTTTGCTCGATTTGCCTGAGGCCTATGGCGAGCACGCGTTTCGTCGATTATCCCGAGCACGGCCACTGTGTCGGCGAGTGTGTGCTGGGGGTGTTCGAGGCGTCCGGCGGCGATCGTTTCGGCGACGGATTTCAGCATGGGGACGAACCCGTGCCCGTCGCGGGGGATTCGGATTTCTTGGACGTCGGGTAGAGCGTCCCAGGTCATTCGGGTGAGTGTGGCGTGTTCCGGCGACCAGAAGGCCGGGTGGATCACGATCCATCCTTCGGTGCCGTTGATGGAGGCGGTCAGTTCGAGGAATTCGACCATCGACCAGGAGAGTTGAGCGAATCGTCCTTCGGGGTAGGTGATGGTGAGGTGTCCGGTCAGGTCGACGCCGTCGGGACGTACCGTGCCGCCAGCTGTGAGGTTGAGGGCTTCGCCGAGGAACATTCGGGCGAGAGTTATCGGGTAGATGCCCTGGTCTAGGAGTGAGCTGCCGCCCAGATCGGCACGCCATCTGCTTCCTGTGTCGGTGGGGAAGGGAAGTCCGAACGACGCGCGGACGCTGCGAACCTCACCGATGGCGCCCTCTGCGATGAGTTGTGTGACTCGGCGGATAACCGCGTTGAATTTCGTCCACATGCCTTCCATCAGGAAGACGCCGGCGTCGGTCGCAGCATCGGCCAGCTCTTGTGCCTGTGCCGCGCTCATCGTCATGGGCTTTTCGACGAGCACGTGCTTGCCTGCATAAATGGCTTGGAGCGCGAGCGCGTGGTGGGTGGCGTGCGGGGTGCCGAGGTAGACCAGGTCCACGTCGGTGTCGGCGAGACAGTCTTCGTAACTCCCGTACGGGCGGGCGTGTCCTCCTGCCGCATCGCTGAATGCTTGCGCCCCTTCGAGGGTTCGCGATGAGACGGCGTACAGTTCAGCACCTGGTGTGATCGCGAGATCGCTTGCCACCTGTCGGGACACTTCCCCGGTGCCGACGACAGCGACGCGAAGTGGTGTGCTCATGAGGGGTTCACCGTCACCTGAACGCGCTGCGGGGCGTGACCGCCGGCGGTCACCGTGACGACGACTTCACCGCTGCCTGTCGGGCGCAGGATCGCTTGCGCCCGACCGTCGAAGGTGTGGTGACGCGTGGTGAGGTAGGACGCGGTGGTCTGCGGGTCCGCGTTGCCGAGGCCGATCAGTTCAGCCGGGCCCTCGACCGTTGCTTCGATCTCGCGGTCGACGTCCGGCCAGACGATGCCCTCAGCGTCGGTGAGAGAGATCTGGATGTAGGCGAGGTCATCGACGCTGTCGCTGATGTTGATCCGCTCGGCAACTGCTCGCAGTGCGACGTCGCCGCTGGCGGATCGGAGGACGTCACGCCCGGTCTCGATTCCGTTGGTGGACGCGACGGCGACCAGTTCGCCCTGGTCAAAGGGCACGTGGAAGGTTGCGCAGTAGCCGGCCTCCTGGCCGGCGGGGGAGGTGCCGAGTGAGGTGCCGTTCAAGAACAGTTCGACGGTGTCCGCGGCGCTGTACACGTCGACGGTCACGGGCGTGCCGGTCGGTACGGACCAGGACCATGAGGCGACGCTGTCCGTCCAGGACCAGGGGCCTGTCGATGGCAGCAGCCCATCTGTTCGAGGTTTGTGGACGGCGATGTACGGGGTGGCGCGGAGGCCATAGACGATCTCTCTGAAGTAGGACGCGGGGCGGCGGTGACCGGTGATGTCGATGTCTCCGCACCAGGCGAGCTGCCACGGGAACGGTCCGGATGTGCCGACCAGTGCGCCGCCCTGTTCGGTGTATTCGACCCGGCCGATGCCGGCTTCGCCGAGGTAGTCCCATCCGGTCCAGGTGAACTCGCCGATGACGTGGTTGTTTTCCAGAATGGTCGGCCACGCGTCGTGCAGGCGGGTGGCGAAGGTTTCGGTGCCGATGATGACACGGTTGGGGAAGCGGGTGGCGTCTGATGCGTATCGGCTGTCGCCGTAGTTGAGGCCGGCTGCGTCGACGGCGGCGAAGCTCTCCTCGGTGCGGTGGGTGACCAGGTCGGAGGTGACCAGGGCGGCCATCATTGCGCCCATGTCGGCCATCGCTGCGTTCACGTCCTGTGGCTCGGTTGATCCTCCGCCGATCGCGGGGAGGTTTTTGACGACGGAGACGAGCGGGTTGATGCTGTTCGTGGTGTATCGGGTCGGGTCGAGGCTGTGGACTTTGTCGGCGATGAGACGGCCCTGCCGAGATCCGTGTGGTCGGCCGGTTTCGGGGATCTCGTTTCCGATGGAGTAGAAGATCACCGAGGGGTGGTTGAAGTCTTTGGCGACGAGGGACTCGATGTCCCTTTCCCACCATTCCGGGAAGGACAGTGAGTAGTCGAATGGGGATTTGGCTTCTGCCCACATGTCGAACGCTTCGTCCATCACCAGCATCCCGAGGCGGTCGCACGCGTCGAGCATCTCTGGTGTGAGGGGGTTGTGGGAGCTGCGAATGGCGTTGAACCCGGCCGCTTTGAGGATTTCGATGCGTCGTTCCTCGGCACGGCCGATGGCTCGCGCACCGAGGATGCCGTTGTCGTGGTGGATGCAGGCGCCGCGCAGCTTCACGGTGACGCCGTTGATCCGCAGCCCATGCTGCACATCCAGCTGCAGCGTGCGGATGCCGAAGGCGACAGAGTCGCTGTCCTCCGTCCCGTTCCCAGCGACTGCAACATTGGCACGGTACAGGGCGGGGTTTTCCACGCTCCACCGGTCGGGATCAGCTACCCAGATGCGGGTGCGTGCGACCCCGGATTCTCCGGCGAGAAGTGTCAGCGGCGCGATGCCTTCTCCGACGGGTGTGCCGTCGGGCGCGGTGATCGTGACGGCCGCGGTCACGGTCCGGGTGTGGAGGCTATCGTTGGTCACGGTCGTTTTCACCTGGACGAGTGCGCCCTGCTCATCGACTTCAGGCGTGGTCACCCGAACTCCGTCGAGCGCGATGTGCACCAGGGGTCCGGTGACGAGAGAGACCTTGCGGTGGATGCCCAGCCCGGAGTACCACCGTGAGTCGTGGTGAGCTCGCGCTTCCACCCGGATGACGTTCGGGGCGTCGAAACGCAGGAACGGGTCGAGCCGCACCGCGAACCGGGCGTACCCATTGGGGCGCTGCGCAGCGAACTCGTCGTTGACGAACACCATCGCATCCCGGTACACCCCGTCCAGCACCATCAGGTGGACTGAGTCCGCGTCAGCGGCGTCGACGTCGAGGGTGCGGGTGTATTCGACGGCGCCGCCCGGGAAGTATCCGCTGTGCTCGGCGGACGGTACGTCCGGGGAGCGTTGCATTCCCAGCATCGCATCGTGGGGGAGGGTGACGGGGGCTGGCGCGGCAATCATCGGGTTCATGCCGTCGAACAGCCCCCGCTTGGGGCCGGCGGTCCAGTCCGTGAGCAGGGGGAGCGATCGCAATGTCAAGTTCCTTGAGGCGTCTACGGATGTGTGGGCTTGATCTGCGCGAAAACGGCGTCGATCGTTGCGCTTACGGCGATGGTGTCGACTGCGGGATGGGTGGGGTGTTCTATCAGCCCGTCACGGATTGCAGCTATCACGGCGCGGAGCATGGGTACGTACCCGTTGCCCTCCTGGGTCAGGTGGATCCGATTTCCGTTGCCGTAGAAGTGCTGCGCACCACCTGCATGGATCTCCAGGTCCGTGGTGGCCCAGAACGGTGCGGGCAACGTGATCCATCCTTTGTCGCCGGCAACGGCCGCCGAACAGTCGCTGAACTGCACCATCGACGTGGTCAGTTGCGCGAAGTTCATCCCCCCAAACTCCAGAGTGATGTGCGTTTCTAGGTCTAGCCCGTCCGCGCGGGTGACTCCGTGTGCGTGTACGGATGTGGGGGCGCCAAGGATGGTGTGCGCAAGGGTGATGGGATAGATGCCTTGATCCAGCAGCGCTCCACCACCTTGGGCCGGGTCCCAGCGGCGGGCACCATCTTGCGGGAACGGGACGGA
This sequence comes from Microbacterium rhizomatis, assembly GCF_008710745.1. Taxonomy (GTDB): domain Bacteria; phylum Actinomycetota; class Actinomycetes; order Actinomycetales; family Microbacteriaceae; genus Microbacterium; species Microbacterium rhizomatis. Next base: position 43,994 of record NZ_VYSA01000004.1, on the reverse strand, counting down.
GAACCCTGCCCGTACGTTGCTTGTTGTTCCAATCAGTCCGTTGGCGATCTCTTCCCGTAGGCGCAGGAACGCGGGGTTGAATTTCATCCACATCCCTTCCATGAGAAAGCGACGATGGGCGTGCGCGGTGGCGAACAGTTCGGTGGCGTCTGCCGCGCTGGTTGCCATGGGCTTTTCGACGAGGACATGCTTGCCGGCCTGCAGTGCGGCGCGTGTCAGGTCGAAGTGAGTCCCGATCGGGGTGGCGATGTAGACCGCATCTATTGCGGCGTCGTCCAGCACTGCTTGGTAGTCCGAGGTCCACGCGGGGATGTTGTGCTCGCCGGCGAATCGGGCTGCGTTGAATTCTGTGCGGCTGTGTACGAGAACCACGTCGACCCCGTCGCAGCTCTGTAGATCGGAAACGACCACAGCTGAGATCGATCCGGTCCCGATGACTGCCCACCGCTGGTTCATCGTTCGGCTCCTGCTCGAGTGGCGGCTCTGCCCTGGCGGTTCGCGTGGTGCGGCGAGGGGGGATAGAGCCTGTCTGTCGCGAGGTGGCCAATCGTGGCGCGGTCGGTGTTTGATGGCATCGATTTCATCTCTGCGACCTTCAGCGCGCGTCGGTTGTCGCGGACGCGTTGGCCGCGTCGAGCAGTTCGTCGAACTCGGCAGCGTCGAACGCTTCGCCAAGCAGTCCCACGACCGAATGCAAGGGGCTGGGGGAGATCATCTGCACAACGTTCCCGCCGACAGCCGGGTTGTCTGCGGCGCCGAACGCGGAAGACAGGGCTGCCTCGATCGCCGTCTTGGTGAACGGGTTCGCTAGGAGCTCCCCGATGGTGGAGTGCATCGTCAACTCAACGTGCACGACGTCGCCGACGACAGTGGCGATCGCCGTTTCCCGAATGTCACGGCTGGAGGCTCCCACAGAGACGACGTAGTCGCCGCTCTCGAGGGTCCAGGTTTCGCCGCGTGTATCCCAATAGGCGAGGTCATCGCGACGGAGAAGGACTGTTACGTCCTCGGACTGCGCGGGCTTGAGTGCAATGGTCGCGAAGCCTTTGAGTTCGTGTACCGGTCGAGTGACCTCCGAGCCAGGCACGGCGACGTAAAACTGGGCGACTTCCCGGCCAGCCCGGCTGCCAGTGTTGGTGATCGTGACAGTCGCGGCGATTCCTTCGTCAGTGACGTCGAGGGTCAGTCCGGAGTACTCGAACGTTGTGTAGGACAGGCCGTGACCGAACGGGTACGCGACGGTGATGTCGCGGGTGTCGTACCAGCGGTAGCCGACGAATAGCCCTTCGCCGTAGAGAGCGTGCCCGTGTTCGCCCGGGAAGATGCCGAACGCGGGGGTGTCTTCGAGACGGAGCGGCACCGTCTCCGAGAGACGGCCGGACGGGTTGACGTTGCCGTACAGGATGTCTGCGATCGCGCGGCCTCCGCCTTGCCCGGACAGCGCGCAGTCCAAGATGGCGGGAACGGAGCCGATGGCGCTCAGCTGCACGGCACCCCCGTGTGCGACGACAACGATCGTGTGGGGGTTAGCCGCCAGGACGCCCTGTACGAGGGCGACCTGGTCTGCGGGGAGTTCGAGGTTCTCCCGGTCGATGCCCTCCGATTCCAGCGGCGCGGCGATGAAGACGATGGCGACGTCCGCTTCCCGCGCGGCAGCGACAGCCTCGGCAAGGAGCTCGTCCCCGGCAGCAGCGGGATCGGAGGAGTAGCCGGCCGCGTAGCGGACCGCGTCCCCGCCGAGACGTCGCAGTTCCTCCACCGCGACATCCACCCGGGTGGTGTTGACGAAGGAGCTGCCACCGCCCTGGAAGCGGGGAGTGGCGGCGGCTTCACCGATCACCGCGACCGACGTTCCGCCGTTCAGGGGCAGCAGGTCATCCTCGTTCTTCAGCAGAACGATGCTCTGAGCAGCTGCTTCCTGGGCAAGAGCGTGATGGGTGTCCACATCAAACGGCACGCCGGCGCCCGTAGTGTCGGCGTGGGCGCGCTGCGCCAGTCTGCGAACCCGGTCGGAGATCCGGTCCAGCACTTCCACCGGCAAGGTGCCTTCGATCACGGCGTCGAGCAGCTGCTCGTCGGTGCCGTCGGCGGCGGGCATTTCCAGATCCAGGCCCGCTCGGGCGGCAGCGACACGGTCGCCAACCGCTCCCCAATCGGAGACCACGACCCCGTCGTATCCCCATTCGTCGCGGAGCACCTGAGTGAGCAGGAACTCGCTCTCCGAGGCGGGGACGCCGTTGATCCGGTTGTAGGAGGCCATCACCGTCCACGGGTTCGCATCCCGGACGATGATCTGGAACGCGCGCAGGTAGATCTCCCGCAGCGTCCGCGCGTCCACATCGGCGCTGATGCGGTGCCGGTCGGTTTCTTGGTTGTTCACCGCGAAATGCTTCAGCGACGCGCCCACGTGCTCACTCTGAATGCCGGTGACCCAGGCGGCACCGAGCGCGCCGGCCAAGTGCGGGTCTTCCGAGAAATACTCGAAATTACGGCCCCCGAGCGGGTGCCGCTTGATGTTTACCCCAGGGCCGAGGAGAACATTCACGCCGATCGCGCGGGCCTCGATCCCGAGGGCGGCGCCCACCCGGCGGGCAAGATCCGTATTCCAGGACTGGCTGAGCCCGGATGCAGGCGGGAAGCAGGTGGCCGGGTAGCTCATCGACACACCGAGGTGGTCGACGTGATCGCCCTGCTTGCGCACGCCGTGCGGTCCGTCCGTCAAGTAGACGGACGGGATGTCGCGGACCGCTTTCGTGGTCCAGAAGTCAGCACCGCTGGCCAGGGAGGCCTTTTCGGCGAGGGTCAGGGGAGTGGAATCGGTCATGGTGGTGTCTTTCGTAAGGGAGGGGTGGTCAGGGGCAGCGCGGGGTCATCCCGGCCGCCTGATAAATGTCATCAATCGTTCGCATCTGTGCGACGGCTGCGGCTGCGTCGGTCGTGTTGGGGCCTGTGCCGTCGATGGCGTCGCGGAAGTCGCGCAGCTGGGCCAGGTAGGTGGAGATTCGATCCGCGCGCTCGGTCCATCGCATCGAGTTGGAAACGACACCGCTGCGGATTCGATCAGCTTTGTCGACGGGGCGGCGCAAGCCGGTGAGCACGCTGATTCGCCCCGCAGTTTGCGGGTGGTAGGGCATCCGCATGCGCAGCTGACCTGCTGTGCCGACGATGCTCAGCGAGGGCATGGCAGGTCTGGGCGGCCACATCGAGGTGACGATTTCTCCGCGGACGCCGTCGGAGAACTGCAGCAGTGCCGTCAGCGAACTGTCTACGTCTTTGCGAATGTTCGCGCGTGCCTGAAGCACTTCGGCTTCACCGAAAAGGTCGCGAAGCAGCCGTACTGGGTAGTAGCCGACGTCCAGCAAGCTTCCGCCACCAAGATCCGCGTTCCATCGGATGTCTTTGCGTGGCGGGATCGCGACGGAGAAGGTGGCCTTGGCCGTGAGGATCTCACCGAGAATCCCTGATGCCAAAATCTCGCGAAGTCGACTCAGCGATGGATGGTGACCCGAGTGGTAGGCCTCCATCACTACGACGTCACTGTTGGCGGCTGCGGCGTCGGCGACTACCTCCGCCTGCGCGGTGTTCGCGGTGAATGGCTTCTCGCATAGGACATGTTTGCCGGCATTAATGGCGGCGAGGGTCCACCGTGCATGCAGGGATGCCGGCAGCGGGATGTAGACGGCAGTGACGTCCGGGTCTTCGAGAATTGCGTCGTAGTTGTCCCGCACGTGCGGGATGCGGTGCTTGACCGCGTAGGCCAGAGCACGATCAACATCTCGCGCGGCCACGCTGTGGATGGGGACATCCAACGCGGCCGCAGGTTTTAGTACCGCCATGTCGGTGATGCGCGCGGCGCCGAGTATTCCGATGCGAAGAGTCAACGGCCCTACCTCCTTGTGTCGCTTCGGGGAGCGCACCAGTCCAGGTTCGTCGCGCCCGCGATGCGTAGTGGGTGTGTAAGGCGTCATCGCCAGAGCTCCATCGGAAGATAAAACAAACCAGCAGACGGTTTGTTTGGTTGCTGCAACGATAGCGCGGTCATTTCTTGCACGCAAGACTGGAGTGGGCGCCCGTTGGGCTGGTGTGCGTGCGCCACCTCACCTGCTCTGGCGTGTGCTCGGATGGCCGGACGCGCTCGAGTGGACTAACTCGTCGGCGCGACACCAGCTGTCTCGGTGGAGACCCTGACTGGTGGACGGGCCACCTTGATCGGGATGACGGTGAGCGCACCGAGGACAGCGAATACCGCGGCTGCCCACCACACGGCGCGGTACTCGCCGCTGGCGAGCGCGAGGACCGCGCCGGCGAGGAACGGACCGACGGCCTGTGGGATGGAGTTGGCTAGCCCGAACACGGCCAGGAATCGCCCGTTCTGCCCCTCTTCTTTAGGCAATGCGTCCAGTGCGAGCGCTTGGTCCACTGCGCCGTAGACGCCAATGGCGAACGTGCCGACGATGCCCGCGACGATGAATTGCGTGACGTTGCAGGCTAGGGCTGTCATGACAGCGCTGACGGCCATCAGCAGGCCGCTTATCACCAAGAATGGCTTGCGTGAGCGGAGCTTGTCCGACAACCATCCAGATCCGACGGCTCCCACGATGGCTGTGAAGATTCCTACCAGGCTGATGGTGGCGATGACGCCAGCCGCCTCGGTCACTCCCACTCCGAGTTCCGACGTCAACAGGTACACCCCGTACACCCCGTTGAAAGCAATGCACGCGAAGATGAAGAACTTGCTCACGAGAACCCATGCGAACGGCTGGTGCTTGCGCGGGTTGATGTAGAACCCGCGAAGAAGACCCGCGATTCGAAAAGGAGGGATCTGTCCGTTGTGCTGAGGGTCGTGCATGCTCAGCACGAACCAGATGCTGCCAAGGAATGCGATGACGGCCGGAACGATGAACACAAGTGCGAGCTCGGTAGAGAGGGATCCGGCGATCAGGATGCCCGCGATGGGGCCGATCTGAGTGATGGCGCCGCTGATTCCCATCACTTTCCCGCGCTGGGATTCGGGGAGGCGGTCGCCCAAGTAGATGAAGATGGCTTGCGATCCGGCGGCGTAACCCACCATCGCGATGGCCCATCCGACGATGACGACAACCGAGGATCCTGCGAATGCGACGACGAGGGAGCCCAGCAGCCCGACAACCATGGAGAAGATCATCCAGGGGCGCCGGCGACCCCAGCGGGAGAGCGTGCGGTCGCTGAGGACCCCGAACACGGGGTTGGTGAAGATCACCAGTGTCGCACCCACACCGATGGCCAGGGGGAGCATGGTGTCCCGGCCCGAGGGGTCCAGCGCGCCGATCTTTATGGCCAGGGAGAAAGCGCTGGGAACCACCAGCGCCATGAACAAAGTGCTCTGTGCGATGAAAAGCGCAAGCAGGTGTCGCTTCGAGACCTTGCTCAGTGGCACGCGATTGTCCTGAACTGCGGCTTCGACATCGGCCGCGTCTGCGGCGATCGAGGCGAGCTGCGTCACGGGGAGTTCCCGGGCCCCCTCTGCTGAGTGGGCGGTGGCCGCCGGTTCGTTCGATGTGTCCATCTGATCCTCCTTGACGAAGTGTTATGGCGGGACGGGTCGCACCCGCTGCTGGTGCAGGAGGGCGCGACTACTCGCACACGTTGTTGATGAATGCGCTGTAGGAGCTAGCGGCGAGGACGAGGGAAGGCATTCGGCTGGCCCCGTCCTCGCCGCAGAACGCGCGCTGATGGTCGTCGCGCGGAAACCTCCGATTGCCCGGATGGGGTGGTCAGTGTCGGAGATGACTTTGTCGACATCGACGGTGTGGATGGGCGAGGTGACGCCTGCCTGCCCGCCGGTCGTTGCCACGCGTGGTGGCGAACCAGCGAGTGCGCTCAGCGTGGTCGGAAGGGGTCTTCATCAGGCCGTGATACTTGTCGAGGGGTGTTCGACGAGTCGGATGCATCGTGGGGTCCCTGGGGGACGTTCAGGTCGGCGTTAGCGCACACTCTTGATGGGGATCACTGCGAGGGCACCAATGAGGGCGATGAGAACGACGGCCACGTAGAGAGCGAGGTACCCACCGAACACGATGACGACGACGCCCGCCACAGCAGGGCCGATCACGCTCGGCAGTGTGGAGGCGATGTTGAGAACGCCCAGATCCGTGCCGAACCGTTTGGCATCGGGGAGCACCGAGCTCATCAGCGCCTGGTCGACCGCGATGAATGTGCCGAATCCCAGCCCGACGAGGGCTCCGGAGATGATCATGCCGAGCACGGTCGGGGAGATGATCGGTACCAGGGCGCCCAGCGCAACAATGATGCCGCCGGCGAGGACCAGAGGCTTGCGTCGGCCGATGCGGTCGGAGAGCGGGCCGGAGATCGCTGTGGACAGCACGATGGTCGGCAATGTCGCCAGGCCGAGAAGGGGGGCAAGCCGGAGAGAGTCCTCGATGGGGACTCCGATGTAGTCCTGCAGGATGTACAGGGAGTACGTGTTCAGGAGGCTGAATCCGCCGAACAGCAGGAATCGGCCGGTGAATCCCCAGAAGAAGTCAGGGTGCTTGATCGGGTTCACCCAGAACGCCTTCAAGAAGGCGAGAGCATTGAACCGCTGTGGCTCATCATCGCGGTTGTCGCGGTCCTTAGCCGCGACGACGAACCAGATCACCAGCAGAAGAAGGGCGCCGGCGATGGCGGAGTATCCGAGGAAGATGTTGTCAGGGACGAAGAAGGACCCGATGATCCCGCCGAGGACACCCGCGATGAGCGTTCCCAGGCCGGCCAGAGTTGAGTAGCGGCCTCGGAATCGAGTGGGGACCCGGTCCGGGAGGATCGCGGAAAACGGTGCTCCGAACGCGTTGAAACCGAACTGCACGAAGACAACGGCCACGGTGAGCCACGCAATGGACGGGGCTAGCCCGGCGACGAGCATCGCCAGCGACCCGATGACAGCGCCGATCAGGATCCAAGGGCGGCGGGCGCCGAAGCGGCTGCGCGTCCGGTCGGTGAGGACGCCGGTAAGGGGCATGGCGAGCATCGCTGCGAACGCGGACACGCCGCTGATGACCGCCAGTGCGCCGACCTTCCCGGCGTCGTCGATCTGCTGCGCCTGCACGGCGGCGAAGTAGTTCGTTGCGCTGAACGCGAGGAACGGGACGGCCGCGACGAACGGCACGAATCGGAAGAGGGGGCGAAGTTCTCGGGGAAGCTTCTCTTTGGTCTGCTTCCCCATTTGCATGGCCTCTCCCGGCCCGGCCGGAATGGTGGAGGTCATCGGGATCAGCGGTTCGGCAGGAGTGCCGGATTCTTCGGGCGTCATTGCCATACTTTCTGCGAGGCGGGCGAACGGTCCCGGCGACGCGAAAACGCGTGGGCATCGCTGCCGGTAAAAGCCGACCGATAGTCGGTTTGCTATGTCGAGAAACCATACCCGTGTCGGTTTCTTCGCGCAAGACCAACTTCTTGACAGCGCCAGATGTGCCCGATGGGATGTGCAGCTGGCACATCGTCGGGGCTTCCCCCGCTCGCGGGCGCGGTTGCCGAGCACTCCGCGACCGAGCGGGGTATCGGGGATTGGAGGACAACTGCCGGCGGACTTGGGTCCAAGCGCGTCTGAGTCCCCGGATGTCGAGTATTCGTCCGCGTTAGGGAGTCACGTCGAGGTCAGGCACTCTCGCGGCGAGTGCATCAAAGAAGTGCTCAAGGTGCGCGGCCATGTCGACGTGTGGGTCATAAAGCCAACGCAATTGCAGCCCGTCCTGGAGTGCTGCAAGTATCACGGCGAACATCTCTGGGTCGGCTGTGCTGGGCAGGCGTCCACTTGCCTGCATGTCCTGGAGCAGCGAGGCGGAGGCTTCGCGGTTCTTTTCGTACCTGTCGCGGAAGTAGTCGTGCGCCGGATTGCTTGGGTCGGTGGCTTCGGCAGACAGTCGGGTGAACAGCTGCACTAGGCCGGGCACCTTCGCATTCTCGCGGATGAAGCCGGCGATGAGCGTTGCACCATCCACCGTCGGGTTCATCCGCTCGCGCGTCCAGGTGTCGGTGACGAGATCGTCGCGGCGGCGGAGCACCTCGGCGAAAAGGTCTTCCTTCTTCCGAAAGTGGTGCAACAAGCCAGCCTTGCTGAGGTTCGCTGCATCCGCGACCTCGGTGATGGTAGCCCCGTTGTACCCGCGCTCCGCGACAACACGGAGCGCGACGTCGATCAATTCCTGCTGCTTCGCGACGCCCTTAGGGTACTTGCTTACCGGACTCATGCCCCGATGATAACCGGCCCACGCAAATACCAACCGGAGTAGGGTTTGCCGCGCGCAAGTCGCCTCCGAGTGTCGCCCTCCAAACTGACCCGGGGTTACGGTCCAACACGCCGACCGCGGTCAGCTTCTCCGCAAGGAAGGCGGCACGGCAAATGGGGTCGATCGTACGGCGCACGGTGAAGAACGCGAGCGGGCTCCCATGGACGCTCGCAGAAATCGGTGTCGGAGGCATCCGACGCGCGTCCCTGCTCAGGTTCGCCGTTCGCGCCTCGGCGCGTGGTGCCAGATTGCCCTGGGCAGGGCTTCAAGCATCGTGAGGGAGGATCTGCGGTGACCGTGCAGCGATGGGCCGTAGGGGGACTGGCGCCATATCGCGCATCGTGATCCTGGAATCGCACGGACGCGCGAAATCACGCTTCGGCGCGCTCTCAGTGCCCTGCCAAGACCCCTGCCGCTGCAGGGCGTGAGTTAGGAGAAGGGCTCAATGCCACAGAGCGCGAATGATTGACATACAAGTATTCGCGTCATACGTTTCTTCGGTAACGTTGCTCGGAGAGTCCACGTCGACTCACGATGAAAGATAGGAAAGACATGACCGTTGCCTCCGAGTTGGCCGCCGACGCTTGGTGGGTGTCGCCGTTTCGGATGTTGCAGACCAATCTCCGAGAGCAAGACGCATCTCTCGATACGGCCGATGCTGTTGCAGCCGTGACCTCATTGGGTTACGACACCTGGCTGTGCAACGCCGGCGGCATCGTCTACTTCTACCCCGTCTCGCAGGAGTACCAGCGAGCCGCCACCGCGCTCTCAGAACGCGAATCAGGGGACCTTGTGGGAGACGCGCTTAGCGCCGCGCGCGCCGCGGATGTACGCTTTCTTGCTCGTTTCGACTTCTCGCGTCTCCCGTCCGAGATGGTGGCCGCACGACCCGAATGGGCGTTCATCGATCACGAGGACCAGTGGTACATCGAGGACGGCTTGACGGCGATCTGCCCCACGAGCGATTACCACGAGCACTTGGTGCCGGAGATCCTCCGCGACTTCGTGCGGCGCTATGCGGTCGATGGGATCTTCTTCAACTGGCTCCAGTATCCAGAGTTCTCGTACAGCATGAAGTACAAGGGTGTCTGTCAGTGCGTTCGCTGCCAGGCCTTGTTCCGTGCAGCGCACCCCGCTGAATTGCATCCGCAGACGATGGCTGATCCTGGATACCCGCTGTGGTTGCAGATTGCCCGCGAGCAGCTTTCTGCGCTTGCCGCCCGGTATGCCCGGGTCGTCAACGAGATCCTTCCTGGAACACCCGTGATGCTCGCCGACGTGCGAGTCGATGTCGCGTTCCTGGAAACCAATAGCTGGTTGACCGGTCACGGCGGCGGCACGTGGTGGAAACACACGCCCAGTGAGCTGGCCAGCGTGAACCGTATTGCTCATCCTGACACGCCGGCCTTGGTGCACTCCTCCGTCAACGTCGGGCTTCCTTTCCGGCAGATCGCGGAGCAGCCCAGCCAGTTTCGCCGGTACATCGCCCAAGCGCTCTCGCGCGGCGCGCAGCCGTCTACGGTCGTGATCGGGCAAGCCAACAGCACCCGATTCCCGTGCTTGGCTGCCGCCATCGACCTCCTGCAGTTCTACGGGACTCACCGGGGACTGTACGCGGGCTACCGCTCCGCCGCGGAAGTGGCCATCTTTCGGCCGGGGGGCGGACCGGTTCTCGGATCGGTACAGACCGGTGACGTGGCGGAGTACCGCGGGCTCTACGTCGCGCTGCAGGAAAGTCAGATTCCGTTCGACGTTCTCGGCCTGCAATTCCAAGACACCCTCACCGCCCGCGCTCTCTCCCAGTACCGGGTCATTCTCGTTCCCGGGACGGACGGGATGGACGACGCTCTTCTCACCACGCTCGACGCTTACGTGGCCGGTGGCGGCTCCGTCCTCCTCACGGGCGAATCCTTTGACCTTGCAGGTGCCGCGCGACTGCAGTCCGCACCGGCGATCGGCCAAACCGATCGCCTCGAGGAAGTAGCTCAACTCGGCGGCCGGTACGTCGGACCCGCCGACGGTGAAGACGTTGGCCCGCTGCTTCCCGTGATTGGGCGATTCTCCGTAGCGCGCTGGCGCGAGGGGAGCGTTCCGAGTGGCCTGGTCCTGAGCAGTCAGACACCGTTCGGCCCCCCAGAGATTTCGGGAGGCAACAAACCCGACTCTGCAGCACACGCTCTGGTCCGCGCAGCATTTGGGACTGGCCGCATCACCCAATTCCCGTGGACGGCCGGACGCAGCGCATTCGAATCAGGCCTGACCGCGCTCGATCAGCTCCTGCGCCAAGAGGTGCGGGACCTTGTCGGTGGGAGCCTCGCGCTTTCCGGCGCGTTCCCCGCCGATGTGGAGCTGACGGTCGGCCGTTCGGGGACATCCTGGATCATCCACTTGGTGAACCACTCCGGCGGACGGGCTGACCGCGTTCGAGATCCCGTGCCGCTGAGAGGTGAACTACATCTCAGCGGCTCGCTGGCCGCCGCTGTAACGACCGCGAGGGCAGAAGTCGCAGACCACCCGCTTCAGATCGTCCGCGCTGTGGACGGATCCGCGTTCGTGCACATCGATCTCCCCACCGTTTTGGAAGTAGTCCGCCTTGACTGACTCGATACGGGCTGCAGCGACCTCCGCCGCACTGCACTATGCGCATTTCCCTGCCCGCGCGCCGCGAGGCAACGCGCCGATAGTGATGCTGAACTCCCTAGCCACGACCACCGCCATCTGGCGACCGCTGCTGCCGCAACTGACGCAGTTTCACAGTGTGGTCTGCATCGACTATCCCGGACACGGCAACTCACCTTCCCGCGCCCTTCCAGATGACTTTGATGCTCTGGCCGCACAGATTCTCGGGATCGCCGACGTGCTGGGCATCGAGCGCGCCCACCTGGTCGGTGCGTCTGTCGGCGGCATGCTGTCTCTGGCGTTGGCGGCTCAGTGGCCCGAACGGGTGCGCTCGATCTCCGTCGTCGGATCGTCTCCGCGCATGGAGCAGCAGATGTGGGTGGATCGGGCCGACCTGGTGCGAGACTTCGGCGTCGCAGGGATCGTGGCCGATGTGCTGCCGCGGTGGTTCACAGAGCAGTTCGCGAGGCATCGGCCCGATGTCGTCGCGGAATACCGAGACATGCTGGTGCGAACAACCGACGCGTCCTACCTTGCATTCTGCGAACTATTGGCTGGCCTGGATGTGCGCCCCAAGCTCTCCGCGATCAAGTGCCCCACTCTCGTCGTGTCGGGTGGGATGGACACGGCTACCACGGTCGACGAGGCCCGAGACGTCGTCGCGGTCGTGCCAGAGTCGCGTCTGGAGATCCTGCCGGATGCAGCTCACATGATCCAGGCGATGCACCCCGTCCTCCTGGGGAGGCTTCTTCGAGAGCACATCCACAAGGCTGAATGAACCGCGTGCGCCGGGAGTTCAACTGAACGTCTTCTCCCCGCTGTCGAGAAATGCGGCACGTACTCGCCGGTGCGCGGCGTCCAAGTGCGAAGCCAGCCGATCCCCGGCCTCATAGGGCAACCCCCGCTCCAAAGACTCAAGGATCCCCGCGTGCTCGGCGGTGACAGCGCTTCGCGAAGCCACCTGATGGCCCGTGCTCCCGATCGTGAGAAGAATCTCACCGGCAATGAGCTCATGCATCCTCGCCAGACGCTTGCTGCCGCTCGCGTGCACCAAACTCGCGTGGAACTCGATGTCCGCACGAACCAGCGCCGCCCGGTCATCGAACTGGCCGGCCACATCGTACGCACGCTGAGCTTCCAACATTGAGCGGGGAACAGCGCCGCTTTGGGCGAGTTTCACCGCCGCCGCCCGCTCGATGGTCGTTCGAACCAGGAACAGGTCGTCGATGTCCTCCACTGTGAGCGTCGTGACCACGGCGGACTTGTGCGTCGAGCGTTGAAGGAGACCGGTGCCGACCAACCGTTCGATGCATGCCTTCGCGGTGGGTCGCGCCACGCTGTATTCGCCCACCACCCTCGCCTCAGTGACCCGGTCGCCGGAGGGAATCTCTCCAGTCGCGATCCGCTGACGCAGCGACTCGTAGACAGCATCCGTCAGCGTCGTCGGAGAAACGTTGATCGTCGGGCCGTAGCTCATGCCCCCAGTATCCCCCCGAGTTGTCAACTCGTCAGACAAAGCGCCCACATTGGCCAACTTGTCATACAAGTATATGGGTATGTCAGATATTGTTGTATGGTGAGCGTGTCGATGGTGACCCACCTTCGGATGTACGAAGCGATCAAAGTGGATTGAAAGGACTACCCATGAGGAAGAGGCGACTCCTCAGCGCAGCAGCGCTCGTCGTAGCAGTAACAGTGGCGATAACGGCCTGTACCAGCACGGCCACCGACGACGAGGAATCGACGGAGAGTCCGACTCTTCGAATCGGGTCCTCCGCAGCGCCCGAATCATTCGACCCGGCGGAACTCTCACTCGGCGTCGAGATCCCTCAGTTCTGGATGCTCACCTACGACACTCTCCTGAAGTTGAACGCTGACGGGACGGTCTCGCCGAATCTGGCGACTGAGTGGTCCTACGACGAATCCAACACGAAGCTCGAAGTGACCCTTCGCGATGACGTCACATTCACCGACGGCGCCCCGCTGAACGCGGAGGCCGTCAAAGCGAACATCGAGCACATCCAAGCGGGCGCCGGCCGCGACAAGGCCTACGCGGACGCGATCGCGGCCACCAATGTCGTGGACGACTTCACCGTCGAGTTCGAACTCTCCGAGCCAGACCCGATGCTGCTGACAAACCTGGCTCGCAACATCGGAGCCGTCGGAAGCCCCGAGGCCCTGACCACGGAAGCCATCAAGACGACGCCGGTCGGATCCGGTCCGTACATTCTCGACACCGCTGCGACGGTGGTCGGCTCCAACTACACATACGACCGCAACCCCGACTACTGGAACTCTGAGGCGTGGCCGTACGACCGGATCGAATTGCTGGTCTACACGGACCTCACCGCACGGGTGAACGCGCTGAAGGCCGGTCAGGTGGATGCCACATGGATCGATGGGTCCACCGCCGCCGAAGTGGAGGCATCCGGGCTAACGGTCACCTCCAGCCCCGCCGAGTGGGTCGGGATGAAGATCAACGACCGCGCAGGTGCCGTCGTTCCCGCTCTCGGTGACCTCCGTGTCCGGCAGGCCATCAATATGGCCTTCGACTCGCAGGCGATGCTGGAAAACATCGATCTGGGGTTCGGTTCGCTCACGAACGTGACAGTTCTTCCCGGATCCAACGGGTTCGTCGAGGCACTTCAGGGCACGTACGAGTACGACCCCGACGGGGCTCGAAAACTCCTCGCGGAGGCCGGCTACCCGGATGGGTTCGACCTGCCGATGCCGCAGTTCCCGTTCCGTGCGGCATACAACCCGACCATCGAGTCGGCTCTGGGGGATATCGGAATCCGAGTGATCTGGAAAGACTTCGCCCCCACCGAGACCGTGCAGCAGCTGTACGACCCCACCAACGCGATGTTCATGACTGCGCTTAACGGTGCACGCGAATCGTGGGACTTCTACTCGTCCGCGGTGACACCGGACGCGTCCGGGAACATCGCCCAGAGCACTGACCCGGAACTGGAAGCGCTGTTGGACACCGCGCGGTCAAGCTCCGAAGAAGACCGTGAACAAGCCAACCAGGCCGTTCAGACCTGGCTCGTCGAGAACGCCTGGTTCGCGCCGTGGTATTACCGCGACACCGTCTATGCCACGTCCGACGCGGTCACCTTCGAGCCCCAATTCGGTGATGCGTTGCCGCTCATCTCCACCTTCGCACCGGCCAACAGCAAGTGAGAGGCGCCTCGGGGGCTGAGAGCAACCAATCTCAGCCCCCGAGCACACCCGAATGGTGACCCATCAATGATTTGGTTTCTCGTCAGGCGCGTTCTCAGCGGAATCGCGCTCATCTTCGTCGTGACCTCCATCACCGCGCTACTGGTCTACAGCGGCGGTGTAGATATCGCCCGCTCCTTGCTGGGCGAAACCGCGCCGCAGGAAGCCGTCGACTTGCGGGCGCAGCAACTCGGGCTGGACCTGCCGATCTGGCAGCAATACGCCAACTGGCTGGTCGGCGCCGTTCAGGGCGATTTCGGCACGTCGTACATCAACAACCAGCCCGTGCTCGAAGCCCTCGGCGGGCGTCTGCCGGTCACCTTGTCGATCGTCATCGTGGCGACCATCATTTCGGGAACCATCAGCGCGCTCCTGGGGATCGTGGCGGCACTGCGCCGCGGGTGGCTGGACCGGTTCGTGCAACTCATGAACGTGATCGGAACAGCCATCCCACCGTTCTGGCTGGCCATGTTCCTCGTCCTCATCTTCGCGCTCAATCTCGGAATCCTTCCCGCCACCGGTTACGTCCCGCTCGCCGAAGACCCTGCAGGATGGGCGCTCAGCCTCGTCCTCCCCGTCACCGCACTCGTGGTCGGCGGGGTCGGCTCCGGCCTAGTCCGCGCGTCGATCATCGATGTGCTCGGACGTGACTACGTGCGAACTCTGCGGGCGCGGGGCCTATCCGAACGGCGCGTCGTTCTCAAGCACGTCTTTCGCAACGCATCGCCACCGTTTCTCACGTCGCTCTCCCTCCAGTTCGTCGGGATGCTCGGCGGGTCGGTCGTGATCGAGAAGGTCTTCGCGCTGCCCGGGATCGGAACTCTCGCCAACACCGCTGCCCAGCAGTCGGACGTTCCCGTCCTTCTTGGGGTGGTAGCGATGACGGTCATTTTTGTCGTCATCGTGAACATCGCCCTCGACATCCTCCTTGCCCTCGTCAACCCGAAGGTGCGCGTCCAATGACTGTTTCGCTGTCCTCGGAGCCAGCATCCGCCACACCAACGGTGCGGGGGGCCGTAGCCCGTCGGTTCTTCAAGAATCCGCTCGGACTGACCTCGTTCACCGTGCTGTGCCTCATCGTGATCATCAGCGTGTTCGGCCGATTGCTGGCACCCCACGATCCCGGGGTGCCCAGACTGGACCAGATCAACGCCGCACCGAACGCCGTCTACCTTTTGGGCGGCGACGGGTCCGGACGCGACATTCTCAGCCGGCTACTGGTAGCCAGCCAACTCACCCTCATCGGCGCCGTCACAGTGGGGGTGGTGGCCATCCTCGTCGGGCTGTCCACCGGGCTACTTGCCGGATACTTCGGGCGCGGCTTCGACGCCACCTTCAGCTGGTTCTCGAATGCCCTGCTCGCAGTCCCGAGCATCATCATTCTCGTGGCGTTGTACACCGCCATCGGGCCAAACACCGTCGTGACCATGGCTGTCTTCGGCGTACTGATCTCCCCATTCCTATTTCGACTTATGCGCAACATCGTCATCTCGGTCAAGGGGGAGCTGTACGTGGACGCGGCGCGGGTGTCGGGTGTCAGCAGCGCCCGGATCATGTCCCGCCACATCCTGGCAGCGGTGCGGGGAATCGTCGTGATTGCCGCGGTCGGAATGATCGGCGCGGGGATCATGATCCAGGCCGGCCTGGAATTCCTGGGCCTTGGCAGCCCTTCCGAACCCACCTGGGGTGGGATGCTCAACGATGCGTTCCTCAACATCTTCCGCTCCCCATGGGGCATCCTGTGGCCGGGCCTGGCCATCGGCATCACCACCGCGGCCCTCGGACTGATCGCCAACGCATTGCGCGATGCGCTCGAGGACGCCGACGCGGCCGTCGCGCCGCGCACCGCCGTCCCGAACGGGGGCAACTCCGACGATTCCGTCGAGGGTCCCCGCATCACCATCGACCCGCACGCCTCGCACGTGCTGTCGGTTCGCGACCTTTCGATCTCGTACGGCCTCCCGGGCGGAGGGCAGAAGAACGTCGTCCGCGGAGTCGACCTGAATGTTGACCGCGGAGAGATCCTCGGGATCGTGGGGGAGTCCGGATCCGGGAAGACGCAGACGGTGTTCGCAGTCCTGGGGCTCCTGCCAGACGCGGCACGGATCACCCGTGGACAGATTGTGATGGGTGTTCGCGCTGACACAAAGGCGGTCACTGCTTCGGCGGTGCGAGGGACCCACATCGGCTACGTCCCACAGGAGCCGATGTCCAACCTCGATCCAAGCTTCACGCTCGGGTCTCAGCTCGTCGAACCGCTCACACGCCGGATGGGGATGAGCCGACGCGCCGCGACCGCTCACACGCTGGAACTGTTCCGGCGGGTGGGCCTGAGTGACCCGCAGCGCACCTTCCGTTCCTATCCGCACGAGATCTCCGGCGGGATGGCCCAACGAATCCTGATCGCCGGTGCCATCGCCAGCGATCCAGAACTCCTCATCGCCGATGAGCCCACCAGTTCGTTGGATGTCACGGTCCAAGCGGACATCCTCGAACTCCTCCGCGATCTCCAGAGCGAGCGGGGGATGGGGATGATCCTCGTCACCCACAGCCTCGGCGTCGTGGCAGACATCTGCAACCGAGTCGCGGTAATGAAATCCGGCGAGATCGTGGAGACGGCGACCGTCGAGGAGTTGTTCAGGAACCCGCAACAGGAATACACCCGCACCCTGCTCGGGTCGACCCTCGATGACAAACCGGGTCGTAGCACCTATTTGGAGACCGCCCGATGACCAGCGAGAAGCTGCTGAGCGTCGAATCGCTCAGTGTTCACTACCCGGGCCGCGGGTTTCGCGGCCGCCCCGTGCCGGTGCTCGCCGACGTGTCATTGGACATCCGCCGCGGCGAGACGTATGGGCTTGTCGGTGAAAGCGGGTCGGGCAAGTCGACCCTGGGGCGAGCAATCCTCGGGCTGGCACCGGTATCGGGCGGACGCATCGTCTTCAAAGGCCGCGAAATCAGCCATGTGAGAGGACGAGCTCGCAGAGCTCTCGCGGTCGACATCCAGGCGATCTTCCAAGACCCGTACAGCTCATTGAATCCATCCTTGACGGTGGCAGGCACGCTTACGGAGCCGCTCATCGCTGCAGGCATGAACCGTCACGACGCTCGCAGCAAAGTCATCGAGCTTCTTGAGCGCGTAGGGCTCCCAGCCGATGCCGCCGATCGACTCCCTCGCGCGTTCAGCGGCGGCCAGCGGCAACGAATCGCGATCGCGCGTGCGCTTGCAATGGAGCCGGACCTGATCATCTGCGATGAGCCGGTCTCAGCACTAGACCTGACCACCCAGGCGCGGGTCCTCGACCTCCTCATCGAGATCCAAGAACGCCTCGGCATCTCGTACCTGTTCATCTCCCATGACCTCGCCGTGATCCGCAGCATCTGCCATCGGGTCGCCGTCCTCTACCGGGGTGTGATCGTCGAGTCCGGAGACAGCGACCAGGTCACGACCAATCCCACCAGCGACTACACCAAACGACTGCACCTGGCCGCACCTGTACCCGACCCGGCCGCCCAGGCCATCCGACGCCAACAGCGACTTGAACTACTCGCCCAGGCCGCCAACAGCACCCTCGCAGCCGCGCCCGACGAACGGATCAGCAATGCCAAGTAGCTCCAACCACTCGACCGGAGGCGTCCCACAGCTCGCGCTGAACCTGTCGCTGCTGTGGAAGGAACTGCCGGTCAGGGAACGCCTTCGCCGGGCCACCGCCGCAGGGTTTCGGGCTGTGGAGTTCTGGTGGCCGTTCACCTCGGCCGTGCCTTCACCGCAGGATATCGACGAGTTCGCCGACAGCATCATCGACTCCGGGCTTTCCCTCGTCGGGCTGAACCTATTCGCCGGCGACATGCCGGCGGGAGATCGCGGAGTGCTGTCCTGGCCAGGACGCGAAGCAGAACTGTTCGCGAGTGCGGAGATCGCACGAACACTCGGGGTGCGGCTGGGTACCCGCCGCTTCAACGCGCTGTACGGCAACCGGCTACCAGACCGGTTCACGCCCGAGCATCAGGACAAGGTCGCCAGCGAGAACGTTCGCAAACTCGCCCGGCTGTTCTCTTCCATCGGCGCGACGGTGATGATCGAACCGGTCAGCGGGGCGCCGGCGTATCCGTTGAAAACCGCCCAGGACGTGACCGACTTCATCGAATCGGCGCGCTGCGACGCGCCCGACGCCGGCATTCTCCTGGATCTTTATCACCTGGCCACGAACGGCGACGACGTGGAGGCTGCCATCGCCACCCACGCGAAATCGGCCGCGCACGTCCAGGTCGCCGATGCGCCCGGCAGAGGTATCCCCGGATCAGGGGAGCTGCCCTTGGCCGGGTGGGTGCAGCAGCTGCGCCGCGCTGGTTACCGCGGGATCGTCGCGCTCGAATTCGTCGGTTCAACCGAGGACGATCCGTTCGAACATTTTGACAACCACAGCTGGGAGAACTTGGCATGACGCAGATCGCTTTCATCGGGCTTGGTGTCATGGGCGCGCCCATGGCGTCGAACCTCATCAACGCCGGCCACGACGTGACGTGCTTCACCCGCACCCCCGAAAAGGGGCGTGCACTGGTGGAGAAGGGCGCCCGGATGGCGGGATCCGTTGCAGAGGCAGTGCAGACGGCGGAGGTGGTGATCACCATGCTCCCCGACAGCCCCGACGTGCAGGCGGTCGTTTTGGGCGAGGCCGGCGTACTCGCTCATGCCGCGCGTGGGACGCTGTTGATCGACGCGAGCACGATCAAGCCCGAAACAAGCAAAGCGATCTCCCATGCCGCGACAGCTCAAGGAATCCGAGCGCTGGACGCACCGGTCAGCGGCGGAGAGGCAGGCGCGATCGAAGGATCACTCTCGATCATGGTCGGCGGCGACCGGGAAGATTTCGACGCGGCACTGCCCACCCTTCGGGCGCTGGGCTCAACCATTGTGCATGTGGGACCCTCGGGTGCCGGACAGACCGTCAAAGCAGCCAACCAGTTGATGGTCGCCGGTCATCTGCAGCTCCTCGCCGAGGCGCTGGTGTTTCTCGACGCCCACAGCGTCGACCTCGAGTCTGCGATCAACGTCCTCGGCGGGGGGCTGGCCGGCAGCACCGTCCTCCAACGCAAGTCCCCCAACATGCTGAAACGCAACTTCACGCCAGGCTTCCGCATCGACCTGCACCACAAAGACCTCGGGATCGTCATTGACAGTGCCCGCGCCGCCGGGGTGTCGATCCCACTCGGGGCGCATGTGGCAGAACTGGTCGCATCGCTCCGAGCCCAGGGAGCTGGAGGACTGGACCACTCCGCGCTTCTGCTGCAGGTAGAGGAGCTATCCGGCCGAGGCCGAAGCGAGCTCGACGAACATCGGTCCTGACTCATGCCCCCCGAACGCCGACGGCCCGCGCGGGTCGTCATCGCACCGGACAGTTTCAAGGGATCCATTACCGCCCGCGCCGCGGCCCGAGCAATCGCCGCCGGTTGGCTGACGGTCTGCCCCGAAGACACGGTGATCCCCGCTCCAATGGCCGACGGGGGAGAAGGCACCCTGGCCGCCTTCGAATCCCACTCCAAAGGCGCGACACGGATGCCCATACGCGTCAGCGGCCCGCACGGCAAGAAGGTCAACGCGCATTGGCTTCTGCTGCGTGACGGGACAGGCGTCGTCGAGCTGGCCAACACCTCGGGGATAGAGCTCGTACCCTCCATCGATGATCTGCTCCCTCTCGAGGCCAACACCGTCGGATTCGGGGAAGCGATTCGCGACGCCCTCCGAGCCGGGGTGAACAAACTGGTCCTCGCCATCGGAGGAAGCGCGTCCACGGACGGTGGTGCAGGGCTCCTGTGGTCATTGGGCGCGCGTCTCAAAGATCAGGACGACCAGGAACTCCCGCCCACCCCACGCGGACTGCAGCACGTGGCGCGGATCGACCGGGCCACACTCGCCGCCCCGCCCCGTGGTGGAGTCACCGTCCTCACCGACGTCTCCGCACCTCTTCTGGGGCCCACCGGCGCTGCAACGGTGTTCGGACCGCAGAAGGGCGCGTCCCAGAGCGATATCGTCCTCATCGAGCGGGCACTCAAGAACTGGGCCGGTCTGCTCGACGCAGACCCGTCAAGGGCGGGGGCCGGTGCAGCCGGAGGCACTGGGTTCGCGTTGGCAGCCTGGGGAGGCCAACTGGTCCCCGGCGCGCGAGAAGTTGCGAAGCTCATCGACCTCGACCATACGGTCAGCGGCGCTGACCTCGTGGTCACCGGCGAAGGCCGCTTTGACGGTCAATCAGCCCACGGGAAAGCACCGACCGTAACGTCCGATATCGCCCGCGCGCGCCACATTCCCACCGCCTTGATCGCCGGTCGGATCGACGTCGACACCTCCGAGTACGACTGGGCACTATCCCTCACAGATATCGCTGGATCCCCGAACAGCGCACTGAGCCGCCCCGCCACGGCACTCAATCGTGCCGGCGCACTCCTCGCAACGAGTTATTACACAGGACGCTGACAATGCTCAACGCACAGGTTGCATCAAGAAACCGACTGAAGTATGGTTTCTTGTTGAGGGCAGAAACCGACACTCAGTCGGTTTCTTGTCCGCCTCTGCGATCGCACCCCTCACTCAAGAAAGAATCGGCAATGGAGCCCACCAGGCAGTTGACCGTCCGCGCTGAGCCGACCATTCCACTCACGTTGACGATCTCGTCTGGACGGGGCGAAGCGATGAAGATCGGCAGACCCACTTCCCGGCGTCATCGGACCTGCCGTCGCCGCAGTGACTGTACTGGTGTTCGGCGGATTCCTCGTCGTGTACGTCGCGGTCGTCTTGATCGCCCTGTGGGCACCCTAGCCGTCATCCCGATCAGGAGCGTCCGCTAAAGGCGAACGTCGGCACGTGGCGACGCGAGGCGACCTCAGCATCATCCACAACGTCCAGACCGTACAAGGAATCGGAGCCATCGAGCATGCAACAGCAAGCGGTCAACCCGTACCTGCCGGACTGGGAGTACATCCCCGATGGCGAGCCACGCATCTTCGGTGACCGAGTGTTCCTGTTCGGCTCGCACGATCGGTTCTCAGGTCGCAAGTACTGCATGAACGACTACGTCGCCTGGTCTGCACCCGTCACTGATCTCAGCGACTGGTCCAATCACGGGGTGATGTACCGCAAGGAACAAGATCCAGGCAACCGGACGGGTAAACGTGCGCTGTGGGCGCCGGACGTGGTTCAAGGCGGTGACGGTCGCTTCTACCTCTACTACGGCCTGGAGTTCGTACCGAGGATCTCCGTCGCCGTCGCCGACGCCCCGGAAGGGCCCTACGAGTTCCTCGGGTACGTCACACATCCCGGCGGGCCGGCGATGGGGTCGCGACCGGGCGACCCGTTCCCTTTCGACCCGGGCGTGCTGGTTGATGACGATGGACAGGCCTACCTGTACTTCGGATTCGGCATGGAAGGCAAAGTGCAGACGTACCTCCTGATGGGTCGGCACGGACTCGTGCATGAGGGTGCCTACGTGGTCGCTCTCGAACCGGACATGCACACGATCGCGGCTGGCCCACGCCTGATTGTGCCGAAGGCAGGCGCGAGCGAGGGTACTGGGTTTGAAGGGCACGAGTTTTACGAGGCCGCTTCAATCCGCAAGATCGCGGACACCTACTACTTCGTCTACTCGTCGATCCAGGGGCACGAGCTCTGCTACGCGACCAGCGACCGGCCCACCGAAGGTTTCAAATATCGCGGGGTCCTTGTGAGCAACGGGGACATCGGATTGGACGGTCGTACCGCTGCCGACGCACTGAACTACACCGCCAACAATCACGGCGGGCTGGTCCAGATCGAGAACCAGTGGTACATCTTCTACCACCGGCACACGAACCGTGAACAGGTGAGCAGACAAGCAGTCGCGGAACCCATCGAACTCGCCGCAGATGGGCGGTTCCTCCAGACGGAGATGACAAGCTCCGGACTCAACAACGGTCCGCTGATAGGAGAGGGCACCTACCCGGCGAGGATCGCCTGCATCCTGCAATCCGCGCGGGGGGCTGGCCCGCTGCCCTACCTGAGCATCAGCCGTCGGGGGCCGCACCCCTATTTCACCCAGACCGGGCATGATCGCGAGGGTGGAGGCGATCAACACATCGCCAACATGCGCGACGGGGCCGTAGCCGGGTTCAAGCACTTCGACCTGCGCGCCGCGCGCTCCGTCACCGTGGATGTTCGCGGCGGTGACGGTGAAGTGCATGTGAGCACCGAACTCAACGGTGCTCCGCTGGCAGTCATCCCGGTACCCACACCGGTCGGGGAAACCGGGACGGTCGCGCTGCCCGAAGGGCTTACCGAAAAGTCCGCGCTCTACTTCCGGTACCGGGGCAAGGGAGCGATCTCCTTTCACTCGTTCACCCTCGCCCCCGAGGGCTTCGAGCCTGCGTCGGCGCCCGTCGACGCGCGGACACCTCGGCCGTAGCGACACCCTCAACGACCTCGCTTCTAGGGAGACTCACATGACCGACCCGATTCAGGACACCGTCAACGCTGTCATCGAACAACTGGATGTGACTCAGCTGGCAGCACTGAGCGGCGGGGCGTCTTTCTGGGAGACCAAGACCGTGCCCGGCGTGCCGAGCTTTGCGATGTCGGACGGGCCGCACGGACTGCGGAAGCAGGAGGGTGACGCTGCGGATCACCTCGGCCTCGGCGCCAGCGTCCCGGCGACATGCTTCCCTCCAGCAGTGAGCCTGGGACAGAGCTGGGATCTGGAACTGGCAGAACGCGTCGGCGCTGCACTCGCGGCGGAATCCCAGGCGCAAGGCGTGGACGTGCTACTCGGCCCCGGCATCAACATCAAACGTGACCCACGGTGCGGGAGAAACTTCGAATACCTCAGCGAGGACCCGTTCCTCACCGGGCTGCTGGCGACAGCTTGGGTGAACGGGCTGCAGTCCGGCGGCGTCGGCGCGTCTTTGAAGCATTTCGCGGCTAACAACGCCGAATTCGATCGGATGCGGTTGAGCTCAGATGTGGATGCGCGACCGCTCCACGAAATCTACCTGCGCGCATTCGAAACAGTGATCCGCGACGCGCAGCCCTGGACGGTGATGTGCTCCTATAACCGCATCAACGGAATTCTCGCGTCACAGAACCGCTGGTTGCTGACCGACGTTCTGCGAGAGCAGTGGGGCTTCGCCGGCGCTGTGATCAGCGACTGGGGAGCGGTCGCGGACCGTGTCGCCGCAGTAGATGCGGGCCTCGATCTGCAGATGCCGGGGGATACCGCAGCGTCGGACACCGCAGTGGTCGCGGCCGTCGAAGCCGGCACTCTTCCTGTCGCCGCCGTCGAACGAGCAGCCCGCGCCGTCGCCCGAACCGCCCTTCTGGCGCAGCAGTCGCGCCGTGAGGTCACGGTGGACTACGACGCGCACCACGCCCTGGCCAGAGAGATCGCTGGGCGCAGCATCGTTCTTGTCAAGAACGACGCCGACCTGCTCCCCCTCGATCCGAGCGGACGCATTGCCGTGATCGGCCCGTTCGCGACAGAGCCCCGCTACCAAGGCGGTGGCAGTTCGCACGTACGCCCCACACGCCTGGACATCCCCCTCGACCAGATCCGGGCAGCTGCCCCTGGGGCGCAGGTGACCAATTCAATCGGTTTCACCACCGACGGCGACAGCGACCAGACCGACCTGCGGGCGGAGGCCGCAGAGCTGGCGGCTGCGGCAGATGTCGCGATCCTGTTCCTGGGGCTCGCCGAGCACCAAGAGTCGGAGGGTTTCGACAGAGACGACATCGAATTGCCAGCCGCGCAGCTTGCGCTGCTCGAGGCCGTTTCCGCCGTGCAGCCCCGCACGGTCGTCATCATCTCCGCCGGCGGTGTGCTGCGCCTGGCACCGGTTGACGAGGCCGCAGGTGCGATTCTCAGCGGCGGTCTCCTCGGGCAGGCTGGCGGCTCCGCGATCGCGGACGTCCTGTTCGGTACCGTCAATCCGTCCGCACGGCTCACGGAAACGGTCCCCGTTCGGTTGCAGGACGCTCCCAGCTATCTGCACTTCCACGGCGAGCATTCCCGCGTGCGCTACGGAGAGGGTCTGTTCGTCGGTTACCGCGGATATGACGCCCGCGATGTGGAGGTTCTCTACCCGTTCGGGCACGGCCTGTCCTACACGACCTTCTCCTACGAACAACTGGACGTGGAGCACAGCGAGAACGGACTTCAAGTCACGGTGGTCGTCCGCAATACCGGCGCTGTCCCGGGTCGCGAGATCGTTCAGGTCTATGCGACGAAACCCGACTCCGCCGTCATCCGCCCACCGCAGGAACTGGTCGGTGTCGGAACGATCGACCTGAAGCCCGGCGAAGCCGGAGCGGTACACATCTCCGTGAGACGCCAAGACCTCGCCTACTGGAACGACCAGCTCTCCCGTTGGGTCGTCGAGGACGGCTCATACCGGATCGGCGTTGCGAAATCGAGCAGGGACACGCAGATCGTCGGAGAGGTGACCATCGTCGGTGACGACGTGCGAACACCCTTCACCGCAGATTCCACGATCGGCGAAGTCATGGCGCACCCGGCAGCGGCAGCCGTCGCGATGGCAGCGTTCGGGTCGATGATGCCGCAAGAGGGCGCCGGAGCGGAACTGGGCATGGATGTGATGAAGATGATGGCGTCCATGCCTCTGGGGCGCGTTATCGGCGGTGCAGACGAGGCCTCCGCCCAGCATCTCCAAGCCCTTCTGGGCGGCATCAATGCGGCCGTGCTCGCTTGAGCCATCCCCGCACGCACACCACATCCCCTAAAGAAAGGTCCACCGATGAGTAAGAGACTGGATGGAAAGGTCGCCCTGGTCACCGGAGGTGGCAATGGCGTCGGTAAGGCTGTTGCGTTGTCCCTCGCTGCGCAGGGCGCCTCCGTAGTCGTCAACGACCTCGGCACCAGCGAGCAGGCCGAGGGCGCCAACCGAGGTGCAGCCGACGTGACCGTCCAGGAGATCGTCGCTGCTGGCGGTAAGGCCGTGCCGAGCTATGACTCCATCGCGACGTCGGAGGGTGTTCGAAATGCGGTCGGTATCGCGGAGTACGAATTCGGTCCTGTGGACATCGTCGTGGCCTGCGCCGGGGCGCTGTTCCCCGGAGACCTGACCGCCACGGATGACACCTGGCACCGATTCATCGACCTGTTCTTGGCGCAGAAGTTCTTCCTCGCCCGTGCCACCGTGCCCGGCATGGCAGAGCGCGGTTGGGGCCGGTTCATCACCGTCACCTCTGAGGGTGCGCGCGGCACGCTCGGCAACCCGATCTTCGCTGCGGCAATGGGCGGGGTGATCTCGCTGACGAAAGCCATCGCCAACGACTACCAGGGCCACGGCGTCACCGCGAACAGTTTCAACCCCGGCGCGGCCACCCGGCTTTATCACGCGACCATCGCCAGCTGGGAAGAGAAGCACGCCGCGGGCGAAATCACCGACGAGATGTGGGAAGCCATCAAGGCCGGACCCGGACCGGCAAGCTACGTCGCTCCGATGGTGACGTGGCTGGCGACCGACGCTGCCGCCCAGACGAACGGACAGGTCTTCTCCATCGGCGGCGGCACCGTCGCCAAGTGGTCCTCCTTTGACGTGGTCAAGTCGATCTACCGTGGCGACCACCGGACCACACCCGAGTGGACGCTCGACGAGCTGGACCAGGTCGTCCCAGGCGGTCTGCTCAGCTGAACAAACGCTTCCGTTCCGGGACCGCGGCATAGGCCCGGTCCCGGGACGGACACCACCCCAACCCGCAAAGTCACTGGAGAACAGCTGTGTCCAACTTTCCCGCGAACTTCCTCTGGGGAGCCTCCACTTCCCCGCACCAGACGGAGGGTGACAACGTCCACAGCGACTGGTGGGCTCGCGAGGGTCTCATCCCCGGGATGGAGCCCAGCGGCAAGGCAGTGGACAGCTACCACCGGTACCGCGAAGACATGACTCTTCTGGCGGATGCGGGCCTGAACGCGTACCGGTTCGGGATCGAATGGGCCCGAGTCGAGCCAAGAGCCGGCCAGACATCCCACGCCGAACTCGCCCACTACCGCGACATGATCGACACCGCCCTCGAGCTCGGACTGACCCCAGTCGTCACCCTGCACCACTTCAGCAGCCCACGATGGTTCGCCGAGCAGGGCGGGTGGACCGCCCCGGACGCCGTGGATCGGTTCGTCCACTACGTCCAGACGGTCAGTGACATCTTGGAAGATGTCCCGTGGGTGGCGACGATCAACGAGCCGAACATGCTGGCGATGATGATCATGATGGAAGAGGCCTTCCGAACAGGTCAGATCGGCCAGTGGCAGAGCCCCACCGTCGAGGGAGAACCTCCGGGGGAGGATCGCCCGGCCGCTTTGCCGACCCCGGACCGCAGGTTCGCGCTGCCTCTCATCGAGGCACATCATGCTGCGCGGGATGTCCTCCGCTCCCGTACTAATGCCCGAGTGGGCTGGACGGTGGCGAACCAGGCCTTCACTGCCGCCCCGGGAGGTGAGACACGCCTGGAGGAGGTGCGCTACGACTGGGAAGATTTCTACCTGAACGCGACGGCCGGTGATGACTTCATCGGCGTGCAGGCGTACTCATCTCAGCAGGTCGACCAGGACGGCGTCGTCCCACACCCGCCGCACCCCGACAACACGCTCGTTGGAACCGCGTATCGCCCCGACGCGCTCAGTATCGCCGTCCGTCACACCTGGGGGCGCACCGGACTGCCCATCCTTGTCACCGAGAACGGCATCGCCACCGCCGACGACTCCCGCCGCATCGCTTACACCTCGGACGCGTTGAGCCATCTTGATCAAGCGATCGGTGACGGAGTCGACGTGCGCGGCTACCTGCATTGGAGTCTCCTGGACAACTATGAGTGGGGCCACTGGGGACCCACGTTCGGGCTGGTCGCGGTGGACCGGAAGACATTCCAACGCACACCTAAGCCGAGCCTGGCATGGCTTGGAAGCTGCGCTGCCGCGAACAGTGCAGTACCCGCCCCGCACCTTTCCTAACCATTCCTCCGAACAAAGGATTCTTCACATGAACGCTCATCAGCCGTTGACTGCGAGCACCCCAATCGGTGGATGGCTCGACGACCCGCGGGGAAGTTCACTCATCCGAGCGTTGTTGTCCGCGAGCGGCATCGACGAGGCCGTCCTCGCGCCCCTTCGGGGTCTTCCCTTGCAGCAGTTGGTCGCGCTCAGCCAGGGGCAGATGCCGCAGTCCGTCGTGGACGACCTGGTGTTGCAGGCCAACGGCGGTCAGATGCCCGACGAGGAGGTCGCAACAGGATGGACGGAATCCATCACGGCGCACCGCTTCGACGACCAGACGGTCATCGTCACCGGCGCGGCGTCCGGAATTGGGCGAGCCACTGCCTCCCGCGTCGCCCGCGAGGGAGGCCGAGTGATCGCAGTCGACGTCTCAACGGAAAAGCTGACACAGCTGGAAGAATCTCTGCCCGGTTACGGCATTGTCACGGTCGCCGGTGACATCACCCAGCAGGACAGTATCGACGCAATCATTGCGGCGGCAGGTGAACGCATCGATGCGCTCGCCAACGTCGCCGGGATCAACGACAACTTTTCACCGCTGCATGAGACAACCGATGCCCTGTGGGATCGGGTGATGAATGTCAACGTCACCGGTGCGTTCAAGCTCACTCGCGCTGTCCTGCCCGCGATGATAGCCCAACACCGAGGCGTGATCGTCAACGTCGCCTCAGAGGCTGGGCTGCGCGGAAACGCATCCGGCAACGCCTATACCGTCTCCAAGCACGCCATCGTCGGCCTCACCCGATCAGCGGCATTCATGTACGGACCCCTCGGAATCCGTGTCAATGCCGTCGCGCCCGGAGGCGTGGCCACCGGCATCCCCATGCCGGCAGATGTCTCCGACTTCGGTCTCCAGCGCCTCCAGCCGTTCCAGAGCCAGATTCCCTCGATTGCCACGGCGGAGCATCTCGCCGCGTCGATCACGTTCCTGCTGTCCGGCGACAGCGTGAACATCAACGGCGCGGTCCTCGCCTCTGACGGAGGTTGGTCCGTACAGTAGCGGGCGACCTGGCGCGGTCGACGAGGGGACTTCGAACACTCCCGCCGGAGTCGTGGTTGGCCGCGACTAAGCTGCTCGTGAATCTGCTACTTTCCGGCCGGCCGACCGGAGAATGCGCCGCCTCACGTGTGAGAGGGCGGCGTTGCTGGGCACGAACACTTCCGCTTTGATGTGGGCGGCTTTTCGCCACTTCTTCACGCTGGGCCGGAGCTGCTGTTCCCACCCGTCCAGTGCGTCCTCGAACGCGTTCGGACGTCTGGCCGCTAGCGCATCTGTGAGGGGTTTGCGCAGCGCTGCGGCAGCCACGAGAGCGCTACTCGCACCCATGCCGGAGTACAGCGACAGGCACCACGCAGCGTCGCCGATAACCATCGTGCGTCGGTTCCGCCACTGGGGCATCCGGACCTGATGGACGGAATCGAACAGGAAGTCGGGTGCATCGTCGAGTTGGCGGAGCACCAACTCCACCGCTCCGTCGCCGGACATCCCTGCATATCGTTCCCGCAGGATTTCCTTGGGCGGCGCCGAAAACTGCGCGTCAACGTCGGTCGTACGGTAGGTCAACAGCGCGGTGGGTGGACGATCGTCAAAGGGGAAGATCCACATGGAGCGTCTCGGCTCGGCAAGGACGATCGCATCCTCGGCAGCGAAGTGGGGGAGTTGTTCCTGAAGCTGAAACGCGCAGATAATCGCGTCCATCGAGCGCATGTAGCGGGAGTGGGCACCGAAGGCCATCTCCCGCACGGTGGACCGTACGCCGTCCGCCCCGATGACCAGATCGAACTCCTCGCTCGTGGTCAGATTGGCCGTGGTGTTCCTGAGGACTACGCGGACGCAGTCAAACCCGTGCGACAAGGAATCTGGGGTCGTCGAGAACCGGACGGGAATGTTGCCCTCCACCCGCGCCCACAACGCCGATTCAATGTCGCCCCGAAGAACGGCGTCCGGTTTTCCCGGCTGGTCGAGAAAACCTGTACTGCGGATCCGGTCGCCATGCTTTTGGAGCTCCCAAGCCCGACTCGCTACGGGCGTTCGCAACTGCATGTGCTCCAGCACGCCCAGGTCCTGAGCGGCCTGCCGGCCCTCGGGAAACAACCCAATGAAGTAACCTCCCACCCGCCTCTCGGGGCTGCGCTCGATGATCACGGGATCCCATCCCGCATCCTGAAGGGCGATAGCTGTCGCCATACCCGAGATGCCCAGACCGACAACCAACGCTGTATTCATGTTCGTCTCCTCCACTTGACACCTCGAAACTATGCGACAAGGTGTCGCAAAAGCTTCGTATCAGCCGATTGATCCGGGATACTCAGGGAATGCCGAGAATCGGAGCGCGGACGCTCAGCGAGCACAATGCGCGCACATGGGATGCGTTGGGTCGAGCATTTGATCTGTTGTTGGCCACGCGTGCGTTCGACGAAATCACGTTCGGTGAGATCGCTGCCGAGGCCGGGATCGCGCGTAACACCATCTATAACTACGCACCCGACAAGGTGGCCTTGCTGCTGGCAGTGACCACGCGCGCGAGCGAAGAGCTCCAGGCAGCTGTCCACGCGGTGTCTGATCAGCCAGACATGTCCGCCTCACGCAAACTGCACGATGTTATCGGTCTGCTTCTCAGCTCTTTCGCTCGCGACGCGCATCGAGCATTCGTGCTGTACCAGTACGCGAGTAAGAGATCCGACCGATCCAATCCCGTTACCTTGCCTCTCGTTCAGATTCAGGAAAGGATCGCGCAGGTGCTGAGTGAGGGGATGGAGGCAGGAGAATTCCGTGCAGACCTGGCTCCGGCCACTGACGTTGTCTTACTGAGCGGGCTCGTGGAGGCGGGTGTTCAGATGGTCGTCCACGACCCGTCCCAGATCAACTCGGCCATCGACAGAACGTCTGCGCTGGTGCTGGCAGCGGTGACGCGTTAGGACGCCCGTCGACACGCGAACGCTAAGGCCCGCATGCAGGTCGGAATGCCCGCTCGTTTGTGCGTCTCCGGGTGCCACGGGGGTCAGCCCGCGTCGCCGCCGAGAAGCGCGTTCGCGCCGACCCACAGCACGCCCGGGTTCAGCCGGGCGCCGTGGAGCCGAAGCATCGATTCGTAGTACTCCAGCGGGGAGCTCGCCGCGGCCAGTTGCTCATCAACGTCATCCAGGTAGCGTCGGGTCGCGTCGATGTGGCTGGGGGAGTCGGGGTTTGCCGGGTTCTTGTGTCCGGCGACCACGACGGCCGGGTTCAGTGCCGTCACCGCGGTGAGCGCGTTTCGCCACGCGTCCCGCCCGCCGTTTGCGGATTCTCCGAGCGATAGATGCACGCCGTTGTAGACGACGTCGCCCGCAACTGCCAACCGCAGCTCCGGTACCCAGAGCACCGTGGTGTCGTCGCTGTCGGAGTGGCCGACCTCCACCGGCAGTAGATCATGGCCCTCGACGGTGAAACCGCTGTCGCCGACGACATCCACCCCGACATCGGAGTTGGGGATCTCTCCGGGGAACAGTGCGTCCCAGAACGACGCGCGTGCCTCCGCGAGTCCGGGGCTGGTCATGTGTGCACGGGTGCCTGCGGTGGCGCGCACCCGTGCCTCCGGGAACCGTCGCAGAACTTCCGAAGTGCCGAACCAATGATCTCCGTGTCCATGTGTGATGTACACGTCGGTGATCCTCCGGCCCAGGAGTTCTAGCTCGGCGAGAAGGTCGCGGACAGTTGCCGTGGTGAACGGCGGATCGACCAGGACGGCGTCATGGTCGCCGTAGATCAGGGTCGTCGATAGCGGAGACCACGCAATCGGGTCGCCGTTGGGCAGATTCAGTGTTCCCGTGTGCTGCGGGATGGGCGGTGTGACGAAGACGGTGTGGCTGAGTTGTGACATGGTCGGTTCTCCTTGAAGCGTGGTCTGCAGGTATCGGTGGGGTGGGCTAGAACATGGTGTTGTCGTTCGCGGCGCTCTCTGGCACCTCCTGCGCGGCGCTCCAGTGCTCGACGATCTTCAGGTCGCGCACTCGGAACAGGTCCACGACAGACCACCCACGGTCATCCGGTGCGTGCTGGTAATGACTGTGAACAGCGACGAGGTCACCTTCCGCGATAACGCGTTTCGGGGTGATCTGCCCCTGAGGGTGCTGCGCGAAGTAGGTGCGCAGATCGGTCTCCAGGGTGTTCCCGGTTTGCGGGATATGGAGGCCATGCTCGTGGTACTCGTTGCTGACGAATTCGCCGATCTCGGCAAGGTTCTTGCCGACGAGAACACGCGCGACGTAGTCGGTGATGACCCTCTCGTGCTGCGAGGTGAACCACCGCTGACCCGGGTTGTCCGTACGTGGTTCGCTTAGGGTCGCGAACACGGCCGCCGGGTCGTCGTTGTCTACCGGCTGGAGGATGTCCCAATGCTCAGCGATCTTGCCATCCTGGAAACGGAAGATGTCGAACACCGCTAGGCCGGGCGTCCCCGGGGCGGTGATCACGTGCGTGTGGAGGACGGCCATGTCTCCGCCGGTGATCGCTCGCTTGTTGAGGTACACCGCCTTCGGATACTGAGCTTTCCAGATACCTCCGAACGCCTTCATTGCTTCGGGGCCATCAGGGGCGAGCGGGTTGTGCTGGATGTAGTCCGGACGAACGAGAGTGTCCACGATCGCAGTGTCGCCGTCGGCTTCGAACACCGCACGCAGAACGTCTGCTGCCACATGGGCCTTGCGTGTTTCGTGAACCGTCAGCACGATCTTGCCGAGCGTCGTGCGGGCTTCGCCCAGCGCGTGGGCTCGGGCCGCTTCGGAGAGCGGGAAGCTTGCGAAGATGCGGGGACGGAGCTCGCCGGCGTCCACGAGGTCTGCGATCGCCCGCATCCCCGCCTGATCGGATGCCACGATGAGCGACTCGTACCGGATGCCACGTGCGGCGATCTCATCCCGCTCATCCGCCTCCAACTCGGCGGGACGGATCGACACGAGCGTCCCTCCCCTCCGCAGAGCGCGGAGAGAACCGCCCCGACTGGCCGCGTCGACGGAGATGGAGTCGAGCACCACGTCTACGTCCGCTACGGCGGCGCTGAATTCGCCGTCGCGATACTCGACCACTTCGTCGGCGCCGAGGGATCGGACGAAGTCGTGCTTGGATGCGCTGGCCGCGCCGATCACGTAGGCTCCGCGCGCCTTCGCGATCTGCACAGCCAGATGGCCAACGCCACCTGCCGCGGCGTGGATCACTACTCGCTGCCCCGCTGTGACACCTGCTGTCTCGACAAGGGCCTGGTAGGCGGTGAGTCCGGCCAGGGGGAGAGCCGCGGCGTGCACATGATCCAAACCGTCCGGCTTGTGCACGAAAGCATGAGAGGGCCCGGCGACGAATTCGGCGTGCGAGCCCACGCCCTCGGGGTAGGGCAGCATCCCGAAGACCTCGTCGCCGGGCTTGAAGAGTGTCACCCCGACCCCGACGGAATCCACCACGCCTGACACATCCCAGCCCAGAACCAGCGGCAACCTGTCGATCGTCAGGACCTGAGATCGGTTCACCCAGTCCGTCGGGTTCAGTCCGGCCGCATGCACCGCGACAAGAATTTCACCCAGTCGCGGTTCGGGTTTGGGTAACCGGACTTCCCGGAGCACTTCTGGTGCTCCCAGTGCGTCCTGACGAATGGCTTTCATGGTGGAGATCTCAGTCATGTCTCCATCGTCATCGCGTGCCCGCACTTGGTAGGCTGACTTGATTGCCAGCTATCGACGGGATCTAGTCATGGTTCGTCCTCATCGTGTTGTCGTCCTCGCGCCCGACGGGGTGTATCCGTTCGACCTGGGCATCCCCGCACGTGTACTGGGAGCGGCGAACGGTCTGTACGAGGTGGTCACGTGCAGTGCCGACGGTGAACCCGTGCAGACCAATTCGGACTTCTCGATCTCTGTGCAGCGAGGTCCGGAGGCCCTCCGGAACGCCGACACGGTCATCGTCCCCGGATTCGACTCCCTGGTCATTGGTGCAGATGCTCTCGCGAAGGCCGCGAGCGCGCTCAAGTCCGTTTCCCCGGGCACCCGACTGGTATCCATCTGCACGGGGGCGTTCGTGCTCGCCGCGGCGGGATTGCTCGACGGGCGGCCGGCCACCACGCACTGGGCGGCCGCGGACGTCTTCCGATCGTGGTACCCGGCGGTGGATCTGAACCCGGATGTTCTGTTTGTGGATGACGGGGACATCGTCACATCCGCTGGTGCGGCTTCCGGCGTGGACCTGTGCCTGCATCTGATCCGGACCGATCATGGTAGCGAATTGGCCAATCATGCCGCGCGGATGTGCGTCACCCCGCCCTGGCGAGACGGCGGTCAGGCGCAGTACATCGAGCGACCCGTTCCCGTCGCGGTAGGGCGCGGTACGGGCGATACCCGCGAATGGGCGCGCGCGAACCTGCAGGACACGTTGACGCTTGCGCGGCTTGCTGCGCACGCACACATGAGCCCACGCACGCTGTCGCGTCGATTCGAAGAAGAAGTCGGCACCAGCCCCGGCCGGTGGGTGGCTGTGCAGCGCATCGACCGGGCGCGAGAGCTCCTTGAGGGCACGGATCTCAGCGTCGAAGAAATCGCCCACAAGGTGGGTTTCGTTGGTGGCACCTCATTGAGAGAGCACTTCCACGCAGCCCTTGGTGTGTCTCCCGCCGCGTATCGGAGGACATTTCGAGGAGTTCCCGGCGGCGGATCTTGACCGCCGCTCGGGAAGACTGCTGACCGAGCACCCACTTTGGTTGGTTTCGCGTAGCTTGGATGGCGGCTTCAATGTGTGCACCACACGTGAAGGTGAGCGTGCGGGGGAGGCTGAGCGATGACGAATGGTTGACATTGAACACCAGATGATTTTGAGGGCAGCTGCCGAGCAGAGGCAGGGTTCCGATGCCGTCATCACCGACACTCAGGAGCCGAACCTGCCTCGGAGCCTGCCGCGAATCTTCGCGGCGCTGTCGAACGATGGGCGGCTTGCGCTGATCGACGAGCTTGCACGCGCAGAGGCGGGCCCGGGACCTGACGAGTTGTCGATATCAACACTCGCGGTCAGAGCTGGCCTGTCACGATTTGCGGCATCGCGGCATCTCGCAATTCTTCGAACGGCTGGCCTCGTGATCGCCACCCGAGTTCGTCAGAGCACCGTCCACAAGCTGAACTGGCCTGCCCTCGCACAGATTGAAGACTGGATGTATTCCGTCTTGGATTGCGAGCCACCCGGTTCATGATGCGATGTGTAGCTCCTCCACCACGAGTTTGATGTCCTCAACGTCTGGTGGTCAGGCGAGCGTTGCTCTCCGCCGAATATCGCGGCGCCGCTTCCCCGCCGGGAGTCGGCGAGCACAAACCTACGAGTGGCGTCTGATGATGAAACGACTGCCGGTTGGAGGGGTGCCACGGCTGTTGGAGGTCTTCTTCTCACGTCGTTGGGTGCTTAGCGGGTCGACGATGTGCGGGTTGCTGCAGTGTGCATGAGGGTTTCTAGGGGGCCGCGGCGGAAGAATCGAAGCCAAATGGTGGCGAAGGCAATCGCGGCAGTGATGAATGCCACCAGTATCCAGAGGGGTTCGCCGGGGAGTGCGCTCAACCCGAGGAGGTTGATAGCCACGACGTGGCCGGTGTAGACGGTGAGTGACATGGTGCCGACGGCGGCGATGGGCCAGGTGGCACGGGGGAAGCGTGCCGCGAGCCAGAGTGTGGCGGCGATCACGACCAGGGCGGTACCAATGCCGCCGACGATCTCGAACGGAGTGCCCGTGTGCTCGTCCGCTCCGAGTAACCAGGTCCAGTCCAACGGCACGACCCCGAGGTTCCTTGGATCGAACATGCTGTCGTTGTACGCAGCATCAGCATTCGGAACGATTCGCAGGGCGAGCAAGGAACCGAGGTAGCCGATGACCATCAGTGCGAGCCCGGTGAGCGCCACGGGAAGCTTTCGCAGGCGCGCCACTCCGGTGCGGCCGAGGGCGAGGCCGACGAAGAGGAACGGCATCCAGGTCAGTGCGGGGTACGCCCCCGTCAGCAACAGCTCAGTGAAGCCCTCACCGGAGAGGAGAGCGATCGGATCGACCTGGTCGATCCGATCGAGAGCGGTGTTGACGGGTTCTGATGATTGCAGGAGCAGCGATACGACCGGGCCGATGACGGTGATGCTTCCGGCGAGGATGAGAAGGCTGCGTGGACGTAGCCGCAGGAAGGGAAGGGCGAGGAGGAAGAACAGCCCGTAGTAGGCGAGGATCACCGATACAGGTGTCCCGAGCGTGACGATGACGGTTCCCAGGGTGAGGATGATGATCGCGCGGGTAGCGATCCGGCCCCGAGCTTTCCGCATACCTGCCTTAGGTGGTGGGGTCGGGCCGCCGGACATCAATGCGAGGGAAATGCCCGCGAGTGTGGCGAAGAGGATAGATGAGCGACCGTGCGCGGCGCCCATCAGCGCTCCGATGGGGGTCCCGTCGTCGCTGGCGGGGCCGACATGGGCAGCGAGCATCCCAAACATTGCCAGACCCCGGGCCAGGTCGATGCCGGTGATGCGAGGCCGTGCCACCACGCCTGTGCGGGGTTGCTGGTGGTCGACGTGGGTGGTCACTGGGTGTGTCATCAGGCGCGCTCCGCTCGTTCCCTTCCACGATGCGCACGCATCCGGCGGGCCGCCATCCGGCAGGTGGCTAGAAGTCACCATCCACCTGACGGGAACTTGGGCACGAAAAGAGAAGCGGGCGGAGGCCACGGTTAGCCTTGGTTTTATGGAGGGACACGCCGCCGCCGCGCCGATCACCGTCGTAGTAATAGATGATGAGGCGTTGGTCAGGCAGGGGCTGACCCTGATCCTGCAGGCCGCCGAGGACATGCGAATACTGGGTGCTGCCGATGGGCGGGAGGCGGTCAAACTTATCGAGCGCACCCGCCCCGACGTGGTATTGCTGGATATTCGGATGCCCGAGGTCGATGGGCTCACTGTCATGCGCACACTGACCGACCGTGGGGTGGACACAAGGATCGTTATCCTCACCACCTTCGACACGGACGAGCACGTCGAGACCGCCCTGCGGCAGGGCGCAGCGGGGTTCCTGTTGAAAGACACCGACCCCGAGCAGCTCCCGCAGTATGTGCGGGCCGCGGCAGCCGGTGGGGTGGTGCTCGTGCCCAGCGCCACAAACGCGCTCTTGTCGAGCAGCCCGAACCCGCCCCTTGATCCGACGCTTCTCGCTGCGACCGGCTCCCTGACTCCCCGGGAGACTGCGGTGCTGCGGCTGCTGGCCGCGGGCCTGTCCAACAGCGAGATCGGTGTGTCAACGCATCTGAGCCTGGGGACTATCAAAGATCATGTGAGCGCGATCCTGACCAAACTGAACGTGACCACCCGTGTCCAGGCGGCGCTCATGGCCGAGCGGGCGGGCCTGCTCCGGCACGACAGCGACCTATGAGGAGATGGCCCCGCGCGTCCGGTTGGGCATGGCCCGCCACGCGGGTCGCGGTAGACGGCGTGCTGATCGGGGTCGCGCTGGCTGACGCCCTCCTTGGCCTGTACCAGGCGACCCCTGTGGCGACGGGTCTGTCGATCGTTGCCGCGGCCGGTCTGGTCTTCCGGCGGCACCTGCCGTACCTGTCGCTGCTGCTGGCGCTCCCGGGACTGTTCCTCGGCTCCGGGCTGGTCGCGGTGATGATCGCGCTCTATTCCGTCGCCGCATACACCCGCGCTCGGATGCCAATGATTGCTGGTGTCATTGGCGCGCTCCTCGGCTACGTCGTCTTCGTCGACATACCGACCACGCTCGAGGACACCACGTTGACGGTGATCTACGGCCTTCTATTCGTGGTCGGACCGACCGCACTGGGTCTTCTCACCGCCACCCGCGTGGAACTATCCGACCGCATCCAGCAACTCCACGTTGCCCAGGACGAGGAACGCCGCCTCGCCGCCGAACAGGCACTCGCCCGTGAACGCGTGAACCTCGCCCGCGAGATGCACGACGTCGTGTCGCACCAGATCAGCCTCATCGCGATTCAAGCCGGAGCGCTCCAGGTGAACGCCCCCGACCCCGACGCCCGGAGGACGGCCCGCACGATTCGGACGTTGTGTGTGGCGACGCTCGAGGAACTCCGCACCATGGTCGGGGTGCTGCGCCGTGCTGGCGGGACCGACGCCGGGCTTACCCCACCGCCGGGTCTCAGCGAGATCGCTCACCTCATCGGCACGTCGGGCATCGCCGCTGTGGCCAACATCCAGCTCCCGGACGACCTTCCACCCAACGTGCAACGCACGATCTATCGGACTATCCAAGAGGCCCTCACCAACGCGCGCAAACACGCACCCGACGCGCCCGTCGAGATCACCGCACACATCGACCAGGGCATCCGCGTCCAGATCTACTCCGGCCCCGCTCGCACCGCGCCCTCCTCGCTACCATCCGCCGGTGTGGGCATCACGGGACTGCGCGAGCGGGCCGAACTTCTCGGCGGCACCCTCACCACCAGGCACGACACCACGGGGTTTCGCCTAAACCTGACCCTCCCCGCACCCGCGGGCAACTGAGACTTCTCCTGCGGAGGCATCGGACGAAGTAGTTGCCCCCGGTCCAGGTCGCGGACGTAGCCACTCGGTCGGGCATCGTGCTTCCTCGTTAGGCGCGGCGAGGGTCGGTGCACTCCTACGTGGCACGGAGCGTCTGGGTGAGCTTCTTGATCTCCGCAGTGGTCATGCCTCCCGTTCGCAGGTAGCCTGCGGCGTCGCCGTGTTCTGATGTGATCCAGTCCATTGCTGCTTCGATCGCAGACGCGGGGGACTCGGTCGCCAGGGCTCTCAACCGCGGGGTGAGGGGGACGCCGAGGGTCGTGATCAGTGAGATGAGCGCTTCCGCGATGGTGCCAGCGAGGTTCCTGCCGGTCCGGACGTAGTCCTCAACGATGACATTCCGCGGCACGTTCGCAACAAGCAGCAGTATCGCTGCTGCCAGACCGGTCCGGTCCTTGCCGGCCGTGCAGTGGAGCAGGACGCCTGGCCGCTCGGAGCCGGAGGCGGCCACCACGGTGCGCGCGATGTCGGCGAATTCGGTTGCACTGCTGCCAAGGATCGCGACGTACAGTTCCTCCAGCGTGGGAACCTGCTCCACGATCCCCGCGATCTCCTCCTCGGACAACGCAGCGTGCTCGCCAGCGGGGAGCAACTTCTGTACCAACTCATCCATGGCCCCACCCTGCACGGGCAGGGGAACGAGCCGCACGCTGCCATCACAGGGCAGCCGGTCTGCTGCTCTGGCTCTTTCGGCCTCGGTGCGAAGATCAATGACTGTCCCGATGCGGTGATCAGCCAGCGCTTGAAGCCCCTGGCCGGTCAAGCCCGAGAGCGCGTCTGACCGGTACAGGACCCCGGATGCCAGCACGCCACCGTCTACTGTCCCGAACCCGCCGAGGCCGCGAGAATTGAATGTGCCCTGCAGGAAAGAAGCTGTGATCCTCACCTCGGCGCCTTTCGATGTCATGTGTTCACCGTATCGACGGTGCATTGCGGGTGGTCGTGCCTAGCTCACCGCTGGGGCTTGCGCTGGTGTGGCGTGGTGGGTCGCGTCAGGGGTTCGTTCTCGTTATTGGCGGCGCGATGGGTCGTGGATGACTTTCCCGTTGATGAGGGTGTAGTTGACGGTGGTATCGCTCACGGAGGCTATGGGAGAAGTGAGGAGGTTGTGGTTGAGGATGACGATGTCTGCCGCGAGCCCGGGCTCGATGCGGCCGGTGAGCCCGTCTTGGAAGAGCTGGTAGGCGGCACCTTCGGTGTGCATGGTGAGGGAGGTGGCCAGATCGATGCTCTCGGACGCGTTCAGTGGTCCTCCGGTTTCGGAGGTGGAGCCGGTTCTGTCGACGGCGGTGCGTACTTGGTTCCAGGGGTTGAGCCGGTCCACGGGCCAGTCCGAGCCGCCGGATAGGCGTGCTCCTGCCCGATGCAGGGCGCCTGCCGGGTACTGGCGTGCGTAGCTGTGGGGTGCGATGTAGGGCTGGAGGGAATCAAGGGTGAAAGCCGACGGTGTCGCCCATTGCAGCTGCATGTTCGCGATCACCTCCAGTTCGGCGAAACGGGGGTAGTCGGATTCGGTGCAGAACTGGATGTGGGTGATGGTGTGGCGGTTGTCCCTCTTCCCGTTGTTTTTTCGTGCCGCCTGGAACCCGTCGAGGCTGGTGCGCACGGCCGCGTCACCGATGCTGTGGGTGTGGATTTGCCAGCCGGCGGCGTCCAGTGTCGTCGCGAGTTTCGTGAAGTCGTCGGTGGACACATACTGTTCGCCGTAGTGGTCCGTTGGGCTACCGTCGCCATCAAGGTAGGGATCGAGCATTGCGGCGGTTTGGGCGGGGAATTCGGCGACGCCGTCGAGGAAGACTTTCGCGGTCCGCACACTCACTCCGGAGTCTTTGATGACGGCGGCTCGGGCGTCCTCGATCTGGGCGAGTGCACCCTCTGGGTCTGTGGCGGTGTCCGCATCGATGGTCTGGGCAACGCTCACGCGCTGATGCACGATCCCCCGCCCACGAAGGTCCTGGAACGTCTCCACACTTTCCCGCCCGCCGGCCGCGTCCATGAAGGATGTGATGCCCAGGGATGCCGCGAGCTGGAAGCCGGCCCGATAGGCGTCTTGCTTCTGCTTGTCGGTCAGTTCGGGCGCGGCGCCGCGCACGGCCCAGAGCGCGGCATCTTTGAGCAGCCCGGTCGGGCCGTTCGCGTCTCTGACGATCACGCCACCTTCTGGGTCCGGGGTGGTGGAGGTCACACCCGCGGCTGCTAGGGCGGCGGAGTTCGCCCACCCGTTGTGAAAATCGGACCCGGCGAGGAAGATCGGCCTGTTCGTCTCAAGCACGTCTAGGAAGTCGCGATGCGCAATCGCGTCTGTGAGACCTGCAGGGTTCCAGTCCACGACCACCAGCCATCCGTCTGGTTCCATATCAGGCGTGGACGCGAGGAACCCGCGTAGTCGTTCCTGCAACTCGGCGACAGTGACGCTCTCATCACCTAGCGAGGGGTAGGCCGCGCCCTCGGCGCCACTGAGCGGATGTTGGTGCGCATCATGAATTCCGGGCATCACCGTGCCGCCCTCCGCGTCAATGATCTCGGTGCCAGCTCCTTTGAATCGTCCGATATCCTCATTCGAGCCGACTCCAAGGATCACGCCGTCTCGCCCGATCGCGACCGCCTCAGCCGTCCGCGTCAGGTCGCCCGTCCACACCGCCCCGTTCACGATCATCGTCTTGGCCACCGCCAGCGGCGGCGTGCCGCGGGAGAACGATATGCCGGCCGCGACCGCCCCACCCACGACGACGACACCCACACTCCCACCCACGAGCAGTGTGCGCCGACTGATGCCCTTCGAGGGAGCGGGCGGCTGTGGTTCATCGGAATGATCGGTCATCGGATCTCCTCACCCGTCAGGACCGCCCCGAACACTGGACTAACGGTGTTAGGGCGAATGTGTTGACGTCAGATATACACCAGAGTTCCGGAGGTTGGCAACAAGACCGGTTACACACTTCGCTACGATCAGGGCGTCCCAGAACGAGAGGGAGGCGCATGGCCCGGCCGCCGCACCCGCCGCTATCGACCGCGGTGATCGCGCGCGCGGCGTTGGACCTCCTGGACTGGGACGAAGAGCCGAGCATGCGAGCGATCGCCCGCCACCTCGGTGTGTCCGCACCATCGCTCTATCACCACGTCTCCAGCAAAGACGACGTCGTCAACCTCGTTCGCGACGCACTGAGCGAAGGCGTGCGGCTCCCGGCGGAATACCCGGGGTGGCGGGAGCAAGCCGAAGACATGTTCCGTCGCCTCTACGGGCTATACGCCGCCCGGCCCCGACTGGCAGAGCTGTTCGTGAGAACACCCATCACGTCCCACGCCGTCCTGGATGCCTACGGCAGCCTTGCCGAGCGGATGGAAAGCGTCGGGTTTGCTCCCCGCGACATCGCGGTCGTCGTGGAAATGCTCGACAGCTACGCCATCGGCCTGGGACTAGCCCACGCGTCACCCACCCCGACCGGCAGTGTGGAGGACCAAACACACCCGCTCGCGCTGGCAGCCGCAGCATGGCCCACAGCCCGAGCGCGGATCGACGAAGCCTTCGAACGGGGCCTGAAACTCCTCCTCGACGACGCAGAAACTCTCCCCACCACCTAGGGCGCGTCGCCCTAGGCGCCTCATACCATTGACGGGTTCGCAATCGCCTTCGAAGCACGCATCAACCAAATGACCGCCGGCCCAGAAAGACCGCCCATGGGACAGACCCGGAATCGACGGCGCTGGTTCCCCGTGTTCACAAGCTCACGGGGAACAACACCTTGCAGACAACTCGCGGCCTGGCACGCACACGTCGTCGACCGCCAACACGACGCCGGCGAGGACCACCGGGGCGATGGAGCGACGGGAACCGTCACCGCCGAACTCCAACGGGCCGCCCACTCCGCGAACGCGGTCGGGCGGTGGTTCGGCGAGCTGTGAACGACGATGACGCGCTGACGTATGCCAGCCACGGGCCGCTATCGGTCGCCCGGAAAGGCGATCGCCTGCTGCGTGGCCCCGAGCCGCCCACGCAGCCAGTGAACTGGCACCTACACGCCATGCGCGAAGACTGGGACCTCCTCACCGTCTCCGAGCGCGTCGAGGCGGTCCGCGGGTCACTGCTGTTCATCGCTGACCCCGTATCGCACCTGGACGAGCACGATCACGCGACGCTCGCGGACTACACCCTGGGGGAGCTGTATCACTCTCGACTGGTCTTGCAGCGCCTCCTCCCGCACCTGATCGCGGCCGCCGATGGCCCGCCCCCGCGCGAGGACTGAACCCACATACTCAGCACGCCCCTGGCCGCGCTCTCTCCCGGCCGGGGCGTCGCTGTGCGCGACAATGGGGCCACGAAGCGACAGGAGAACGCCGTGAAGATCCCCGAGCCTCTACGGCTGTGGTGGCACGACGGGGCTGGCGTGCGTGTACTGCGTTACAGCGGCCGCCAGTGGACCGTTCTGGCTCTCGTGAGCTTCATCTGCACCCTCGCCAGCCTTGTCCCCGTAGAGAGCTTCCTGGGGCGCTCCGTGCTCGTCGTCGTGCCGTATCTGCTGGTGCCGGCTGGGCTTGCGGCGACGGCATTCGCGGTCACCGCCGGCGTGCTCACCTATCGGTTCCGGCGTGCGGCCCGGCGCTGACATTCGGAGATTTCACGCGCAACACCGCATTGTTAGGCGGCGACGGGTGGAGTGCAGCTGGACACGCACAGCGTTGAGGGTCCACGGGAGCCTTGTGGTCGGATACAACGACCGGAATTCATAGGCTTGATGGAGGGGGTGGGGCGATGTACGAGGATGAGTCGGATGCCGCCCTGTGGCTTGAGGCGGTGTCGGGAACGGATCGCGCGTTCGTCGTGCTCTTTGATCGCTACCGCGTGCGCGTCTTCCGTGCGGCTTATCGGCGGACTGGCGACGTTGGTCAGGCGGAGGAAGCGGTGGCCATTGTGTTCTTTGAAGCGTGGCGGCTTCGGAAGCGTGTCCGCATCGTAGATGGATCGCTCCTGCCCTGGTTGCTCGCGGTGACCACTCGTGTGAGCTTCAATCTCTCTCGGGCACAACGGAGGTATGCGCGCATGATCGCCCAGCTACCGCCGACCCTTGAACAGACCGATCACGCCGCCGATGTCGATGAACGACTCGACAACCACGAGCGCACGGAAGCGCTGACGCAGGCGATCGCGTCACTCTCTCCAGGTGATCGTGCTGTGGTTGAACTGTGCCTGGTGGAAGAACTTCCCCTTGCCGCCGCAGCGGCCGCACTGGATGTTCCGGTGGGGACCGTGAAGTCTCGGTTGCATCGGGCCCGCCGTCAGCTGAGAACCAAACTGGGGGGACCGGACATATCCATAGAGCCAATCACTGCGAGTGACCCGAACGAGGGGAGGTTGTCATGACACCCGCCGAGCCCGAAATGTCGAGCGAGCGGACGCAGGCAATGCGCGAGCTCCTGTCAGCACGCATCCAGAATGAACCTGCTATCCAGCGACGTCGCCTCCGCCAACGCTTTGCAATCTGGGGGAGTGTGGGGCTGCTCACTGTCGGTGTCGCGGCCACCGGCGCTGCGGTCCTGCTCGGGTCCGGACCTGTCACAGACAAGACCATCGTTCACTGCCTCAGCTCTACCACGCGCGGGGCGAACGGCGCATACCCCGGTTCGTCAGCGACGATCGCGGATGGCGGTGGTGCTGGTCGGGTGCATGATGCGATCGCTCTGTGTGCCGAGATGTGGGAGCAAGGGGTGCTCAGTTCGACCGTCGATCCCACCGCGCCGACCCAGCGTCCAGGGTCGGTGCCCCCGTTGCAGGTGTGTGTCATGCGCGATGGGACCGCGGCCGTTGTTCCTAGCGAGAAGCCGACAGCGTGCCAGTCATTGGGTATGGCCTCGCTGGAGGAATAGGCATCATCCGAACGTCCCGGTCGGACGGAACACCAGTGATTTCACGTTGTCGTTCCAGGACCCGATTGACGCGCAGTATGGCGTGCAGTTCAGGCGACTTCCGCCGTAGCTGGTCGCGGTGTACAGAGTGACCCAGCAGCCATTCGATCCGCGGACGGAACTGATGCTGTTATCCCACCCCGAAGCGAGGCTCGAGAACCCGAACGTCACTCCCGCGCACCCACTCGTGCCCCAGAACGTGAGGCTGGCGCCCCCCGCGTTGTAGTCCTTATAGACGGTTCCGACGATCACGCTGGCCGCCGCGCCGCGTGCAGCTCCGTCGCCAATGCCGAGGGAATCGAGGTACTCCGTGACCTCGGCCTCGGTCGCGAAACACACGGGTTCGGCAGCGCTTTGGTCGTCTTGGTCGTTGGTGATTGGCGACACCTGGACCGCACAGTGCTC
>NZ_VYSA01000003.1 GCF_008710745.1 Microbacterium rhizomatis | reverse complement strand
CCACCACCACTCAGACCGACGCGCTCGGCCGGGTCGTGAAGACCACCGACAACCTCAGGAATGGGCACCCCGTCGATGGCCAGGTGCGGGTGGTGGAGTCCCGCGCGTACCCGGTGCCGGGCACGGTCGAGATCACCGACGCGTGGGGAGCGGTCACCGTCACGAAGCAGGACGTGTTCGGTCGTGAGATCGAGACGCGAGCAGCGACCGGGCTGACCAAGATCACCCGCTACGACGACATCGCCCACACCATCACCACCGGACTGACCCCCACCGGGGATCTGGCGGATGCCGACTACACCGCCACCCAGGTGATGGATGTGGCCGGGCAGATCACCCAAACGGCGGGTACTCGTGCCGATGCGCTTCCTGTCCCGACGATCGCGTCGGTGTTCGACGGGTTCGGGCGCGAAACATCCACCAACGATGGTGCTGCGGCCATCACGACGGATCTGGATGTGTTCGGTAACCCGACGACGACCACGGTCACCCCGCAGACCACGACGGGGCTGCCGGTGGTCGCGAAGCGTCGGTTCGACGCGTTCGGAGCGAGTGTGGAGAAGACCCTCATCGAGGGGGATCAGTCCCGTTCCGGCGGTAGCCGGACTCTGGACATCCTGGGTCAGACATTGTCGGAGACCGACCAGAACGCGTCGACCACGACTTACGAGTACACCCCGGATGGGAAGGTGGCGAAAGCCACCACGGGGTACGGGGCGGTGACGGTGAACACGTATCACCCGGTGACGCGGAAACTGACCGAGACGGTCACGACGTCTCCGATCGGCGACCAGGTGCGTACCGGGTTCGAGTATGACCCGGTCACCGGTGATGTGCTGGCGGTGTTCGACCCGGCAGACCGGGCGGGGACGCAGGTCGCATATGCGTACGATCCG
Source organism: Microbacterium rhizomatis (assembly GCF_008710745.1). GTDB lineage: Bacteria > Actinomycetota > Actinomycetes > Actinomycetales > Microbacteriaceae > Microbacterium > Microbacterium rhizomatis. The sequence goes on along the minus strand of NZ_VYSA01000003.1, from coordinate 438,476 downwards.
CTCCACAACATCACGAGCATCACGTACCCGGACGGGAAGCAGGTCACCCACACGTACGACGGCAACGGGCGCAAAGCGTCCACGACCGATATCGCCGGGAACACCACGTCGTACGTGTACGACCAAGCGGGGCTCCTCACGTCCGCGGTCCAGGTCGACGCGGGCGGGACGGAGATCGGTCGGGTCGGGTACACGTATGACGCGTACGCGCGGGTCGCGGAGTTGTCGCGGGCGAACGGGGTCACGACCCGGTACGCCTACACGTCGCGGAACGAGATCGCGACCGAGACGACGACGGGCCCGGGCGGGACCGTGCAAGAGGCGCGCTCCTATGCGTACGACGATCGAGGCAACCTCACCCACCGTACCGACACCACCACCCCCGCGGACGGGTCGGATCCGACCGTCACCACAACGGCGTACGAGTACGACGATCAGGGCCGGCTCACCCGCTCCACCCTCCACCAGGGCGACACCATCGAGGGGGCCGTGGTCTCGGACACGTCCTACGTGGTGACCGTGTCGGGCGACATCTCCCGTGAGACGGTCACGACCACCGATCCCGACACCGGGGTCAGCCAGGCGACGGTACGCGAGTTCACCTACACCCCGACCGGCGAAATCGGCAGCCTCAGAACCACCACCCCCGACGGCACCGTGACCACGGTCGCCCCCACCTATGACGGAGCAGGCAACCTCACCACCGCCGTAGACGGCACCCGGTACACGTACAACGCCGCCAACCAACTGGTTACCGAAATCACCCCGACCGGGGACACGGTGCGGACGGGGTACTGGGCGACCGGGCAACGCGCGACCCTCGCCACCACCGGTCTGAACGACGGGTCCGGGGAGGCAGAGTTCTACTGGGACGACACCACCCTGATCAACGACACCCATGCGCAGGGCGACGAACCGCCCGGGACCGCGTCGTACCTGATCGGCGCCACCCGACACACCCGCACCACCACCAACCCCGACACCGGGCCGGACACGGAGTACTACACCCAAGACCGGCACGGCAACACGACCGCCCTCACCGGTAGCGACGGTGCCCCCACCACCCGGTACACGTACACCGACTACGGCACCCCCACCACCACGGGCACCGGCGCAATTGCGGCGGGCGACACGACGCTGGAGTGGGTAGGGAACCTGTCGTACCAGCCGTTCCAGTACTCGGGGGAGCAGACCGCCCCCAACGGCGCCCAATACCTGCGAGCCCGCACGTACGACCCCGGCACCATGCGGTTCATCACGAAGGACACCGCACAACTGCACAACACCTACAACTACGCCCACCTCAACCCCATCATGATGACCGACCCCACGGGCAACACCCCCGACTGGGAAAGCATCACCAACTGGGTCACGGGCGGAATGGCCATCGCCTTCGCTGCGATCAGCATCGTCTCCGCGCTGTACACCGGCGGCGCCTCACTAGGAGGGCTCGGCATCGCCGGCCTCATCGCCGACGCCTACACCATCACCACCGCAAGCCTCGTCCTCATCGACAACATCACCGACATCATGAGCGACGATGTCGCCCTCGGCCTCACCCTCTCCGAAACCGTCCTCGGCATCGGCGCCGGCGCCGCCGCCGTCGGCGGTGCCAAAGCAATCAAGAAGTTGAGTGTGAGAGTGGAGCTTGATCGCGTAATCGGCGACACCGCTCGAATCGTCAAGAATGATCTGAAAGCCCTCGGAATCGATCTCCGAACGAAGGACTTGGCAAAGATCATCCACGACAACGGCGCGGAAATCGCGATGCTGTCCGTGGGCAAGTCGGCAGATCTGGAGTACTCGGCGGAGTTCCATCTCGATCAAGCGAACCAAGTATTCACAGGTCTCCGATGGGAACCCACTCTTAATGGAGCTCTTGGTTCTCCGGTCACAGTGAAAAACAGCGCCTTGGCGTCAAGATTGTCAAACCTCCACCGGTTGGAAGGGTCGATACTCGCGCTAGGGCGGGATGGGACGCCAATGCTTCAGCAGGTAAGAAAGACCATTCAGCCTGACCTGCTGACACTCAAAAACGCTGCAGGTGGCAATGTGTATCCGGACGGCAAATATGTCGAGAAGGTGGCATTCCAGGACGCGGCGGGGAAGCTCCTATACGTGGATCAGAATCAGTTCGGAAGGAATTACGACGGTCTGAAGTGGGAGAAGTACGATTGATTCTGCGCAAGCTCGGTGTCGCCCTCAGATGGGGCCCGAAATGGCGGGCGGGGCATTTCTGGTCGGCGGCAGGGCGGAAACTCCGCAGGTCGGGCCGCGGTCAGCCCCGCGGGAGCCACACCTTCATCGCATGGACGCCGGGCCCACCGTTGCCCCACGTCGCGTAGGCGCGGAGCACGAGCGCAACCTCCGCGGGACCTGCGATCGGCGCGGGCGCGTCGGCCCGCACGTACAGGGGGCTCGATGTCGCGCTGACATCGAGCTCCTGCGCCTCGAGGCGGAGCAGCGTGCCGAGCCCCTGCCCCAACTCGACGTCGAAGACCGGGTCGGTCGGCACGACGATCCGCTCGACGTCGAGGGTATTATCGGCCTGATCCGCGCAATAAACGAGCGGCCCGCGCGTGACCGCGACGGTGCCACGCAGCGCGTCGGCGCCCGGGTGCGCCCGCCACACCACGGGGTCCATCGCGAACTCGACCTCGATGTTCGACGAGACCGCGAGCGCCCCGAGGTGAAGCCAGCCGTCCACCGCAGTCGTCGGGCGGTCGAGCCCGTCGACGCGCACCACGGCGCATCCCTCCGACCACGCCGGCATCCGCACCGCGAGCGTTGCGGCGCCGGCATCACCCGCGACCGAGAACAAGAGGCGGCCGTCGGACGGAAAGTCCGAACGCATCTCGAGGGTGCCGCCCCCGTCCAGCGCAAGGGCCGCGTTCCCGAAGTGCGCGACCTGGATCTCGTCATCGCGCCGCGCGAACATCACGTGCTCGAGGGTCGCGAAGACCCGCATGAGGTTGGGCGGACAGCACGCGCACCAGAACCAGTCCAGCCGGGTGCCGGCGGATTCCTGCTGGCTCGCACCGTGATCGCTGCGCAACTGCAGGGGGTTGCTGTAGAAGAAGCGATCGCCCGACTCGGAGATGCCCGCGAGCACGACGTTGTAGAGGCACCGCTCCATCACGTCGACGTAGTCGGCGCGGCCGCTCGCGAGATACATCCGCCACGCCCAATTCATCAGGGCGATGCCCGCGCACGTCTCGGCGTAGGCGCGTTCGCTGGGGAGTTCGTATGCGTCGCCGAACGCCTCATCGCGGTGCCGTGATCCCGTTCCGCCGGTGAGGTAGAGCCGGTGGGCGATGAGGTCCGCCCACTGGCGCGCGACAGCATCCCAGAGGGCGGAGTCGCCCGTTTCGAGGTGCAGATCGACCACGCCGGCGTTCAGGTACATCGCCCGGACGGCATGACCGCGCATGGTCGCGGTCTCGACCACGGACGCGTCATCCTGGTAGTACTGCGGGCCGAAATCGCCGTGAGCAACGAAACCGCTGCCGCGCCGGCGCACGAACGCCTCGGCGAGATGAAGGGCACGCTCGTCACCCGTGAGGCGGTACAGCTCGACCAGCGCGGTCTCGATCTCGGGGTGACCGCAGTACACCGGGCTGTCGTCACCTCCGAACAAGCGATCGACGAGGGCGACGAAACGCTGGGCGACGCCGAGCAGCCGCTCATCGCCGAGCGCGCGCACACCCGCGATCGCGGCCTGGACGAGATGGCCGAGGCAGTAGAGCTCGTGGCCGTGCGCGAAGTCGCTCCATGGTTCGCCGAACGGCTCGCCCCGCTGGTACGCCGAGTCGAGGTATCCGTCCTCGCGCTGTGCGTCGATCAGCAGGGTCACGTTTTCGTCGTAGAACCGTCGCAGCTCTTCCGATTCCTGGTGCCCGAGCTCCCAGGCGATCGCTTCGAGCGTCTTGTACACGTCGGAATCCGCGAACCGCGGCCCCTCGAACGGGCCGTCGTATGCGCCGACGAGGCGCCGGAGGTTCCGCAGATTCCCGGCGTGCTCCAGCATCCGGATGCCGTGCAGAATCGTGACGGCGCGGTTGCGCGCCACCAGCTCGGCGTGGAAGCCGGGGGCGAACCGCGCACCCGTGACCGCCTGTACGGCTCCCCCGGCCACCGCGCCGACCGGGCCCACGTGCCCCCGGACGGCGGGCAGCATCAGTCCTTCACCGATCCGGCGGCGAGTCCGCCCGTGATGTGGCGCTGGAAGACGACGAACACGATGATGAGCGGGATCGCCACGACCGTGGATGCTGCCATCAGCGGCCCCCATTCGGTGCCGTACTGGCCGATGAAGGCGTTGAGCGTCACTGTGACGGGTTGCATCTCGCGCTGCGTGGTGAGCGTGAGACCGAACACGAACTCGCCCCACGTCATCACGAAGGCGAACACCGCGACCGTCACGAGCCCGGGCCGGACCAGCGGCAGCACGATGCGGAAGAACGACTGGAACCGGGTGGCCCCGTCGACGGCCGCGGCCTCTTCGAGCTCACGGGGAATCGTGAGATAGAAGGGCCGGAGCACGATCACCGCGAACGGGAGCGTCCCGACCGTGTTTGCGAGGATGAGGCCGATATAGGTGTTGACCAGACCCCACTGCGAGAACAGCGCGAACATCGGAAGGGCGACGTTGATCGCCGGCAGCAGCTGCGCGACCAGGAACGGCAGGAGCAGCAGGGCGGTCCATCGCAAGCGGAGCCGCGCCATCGCGTAGGCGGCGGGTGCGGCCAGCACGATCGTGAGCACGGTGGTTCCGACGCTGATGATGACGCTGTTGCCGAGAGCCCGCAGCATCAGCGGGTTGTCGAAGACCGCCGTCACGTAGTTGCTCCAGTCGGCCGGTATCGGCAACCAGGTCGGCGGACTGGTGAACAGCTGATCCGGCGATTTCAGCGACGTCGAAATCATCCAGTAGAGCGGAAAGAGGAAGATCCCGACGACGATCACCGCGATGATCGTCAGGTGCCACTTGGGCCGCTCCGATTTCAGCCCGCGCGTGGACGGCTTGCGGTGCGGTGTGACGAGGGTCTCGGTCATGGTGACCGTGCGCGATGTGGTGCTCACAGCGTGGATTCCTCTCGTCTGCGCAGCCAGAGGTAGAGCACCGACAGCAGCAGCGGGATGATGAGCAGGATGTTCGCGGCGGCTGCGCCGTCACCGAACCGGAAGAACTCGAACGACAGCTTGTAGACCTCGATCGAGAGCACGTTGGTCGCTCCGGCGGGGCCTCCGGCCGTCATGACGTAGATGAGGTCGAACACCTTGAAGGTGTGCACGAACCCGAGGAGCAGGGCGATGACGATCACGGGTCGCATCATCGGAACGGTGATGCGCCAGAACCGCTGCCAGGCGTTGGCTCCATCGAGCTGCGCTGCTTCGTAGAGCTGCACGGGCACGCCCTGCAGGCCCGCGTACAGCAGCATCATGTGGAACGGGATGCCCACCCAGATGTTCGCGATGATGACGGCGATCAGGGCGGTCTGCGGATTCACCAGCCACGGCACGGTGGAGGGCAGCCCGATCAGACCGAGGAAGGCGTTCAGAAGGCCGTAGCTTCCGCTGAAGATCCAGCGCCACAGGCTCGCCGAGACGACGGCCGGGAGCACCCAGACCACGAGCATGAGTGCCCGCAGGAAGCCCGACAGGGGGAATCCGCGGTTGAAGAACAGCGCGAACATGAACCCGATCGAATGCTGGAACACCAGCGACCCGATCGTGAAGACCAGGGTGATCACGAGCGACGGCACGAACTGCGGCGAGCTCAGGAACTGCACGTAGTTCTCGAGGCCGACGAAGGGCGCTCCCCCGGTGAGGAAGTTGCCCGCGTTGACGTCGAACAGGCTGAGGTTGAACGTGTAGAGCAGGGGGTACAGCAGGAAGATGATGAGGAAGACGATCGCCGGCAGGACGAACGAGTACCTGCCCATCACATCGAGCCAGCGGAACCCCTTCGCGCGCGGCCCTCGGGCGGCCGGCGCAGGGCCGGCCACCCGAGAGTCAGTGCGGGTATCCAGAGACATTACGGAAGCAGCGGCGCGATCGCGTCGGATGCTGTCTTGAGGGCGTCCTTCGAGGTGGCCGCACCCGTCATCCGGGACTGCAGAGCCACCACGAGCTTGTCGGCGATCTCTGCGTAGTTGGCGCCGTACGCCCGAGGCCGGGCGACCTGCAGCTGATCGGTGAACACCCCGATCACCTCGTTGTCCGGGAACGGGTCGATGTCGCTGCGCGTCGGCAGGCTGCCGCCCGCGACGTTCATGAGGGTCACGTTCTCGGGCTGCTGGAGGAACTGGAGCACCTTCCACGCCGCGTCCTCGTTCGGGCTGGCCATCACCATGTAGTTCTCACCACCCGTGACGGAGGCATCCTCTTTCCCGGACGGAAGCAGTGCCACTCCATATTCGAGGCTCGGCGCCTCCTTCGCGAGGAACGGCAGCTGCCACGGTCCGTTGATCATCATCGCGGCGCGGCCCTGGGCGAACTCGGTGGCGACGGCCGCCTGGTCCCAGTTGAGCGCCTCCCTCGAGACGCTGCCCTTGTCCATCATTCCCGCCCAGTAGTCCAGCGACGAGACGGCGGCATCCGAGGTGAGGTCATCCAGATCCGATCCGCTCTGCCAGAGCGCCGGGAGGTACTGGAACACCGCCTGCTGATTGTTGATCGCCGAGTAGGCCAGACCGTAGTGCTCGGGAGTGGTCAGAGCTGCGGCATCCTTCTCCATCTCCGCCCACGTGGTGGGCGGCTTGAGCCCTGCCGCATCGAACATGGCCTTGTTGTAGAACAACGCGAGGCAGTTCGCCGACGCCGGCAGGCCGTAGATGCTGTCCTGGTAGGTCGCCGAGGCGATGACGCCCTCGGGGTACTTGTCGAGCTGACCCCACTCCGCGATCTTGTCGTCGAGCTTGGCCGCGAGCCCCAGCTCGGCGAACTGCTGGTGGTCGGGGCTGTTGATCACGACGAGGTCGGGGAGCGACCCGGCGCCGGCCGACTGGAGCAGGCTCTGCTTCAGGTCGGCGTAGGCGATGAATTCGCGGTTGATCGTGACGTCCGGATTCTCCTCCTCGTACTGCTTGAGGAGAGCCTGCAGCTGTTCGCTCGAGGCGCTGCCGTCGGCGTAGTAGTCCCACCAGGTGAGGGTGACCGGGCCGGAAGATGCTCCGGCGGTGGAGACCGGGGCGCTGCCCCCCGGGGCACAGGCGGCGAGCGCGCCGACGGAGAGTGCGAGCGCGGCGGTGAGAGCGGCCCCCCTCAGGAGGCGGCGGCGTGGGCGAGAGTACGACATGCGTTGATTCCCTTCATCATTGACGGAACAGAGCGTGGTGCGGGGTTCGGGTGGATTCGCTCAGGGTGCAGGAGCGAGGTGCTTGTCGAGCCAGGCGTGTGAGATTCGCAGGCCATCGTCGAGCGAGGCCGTGGACTCCTCATCGATGCACAGCCAGCCGTCGAAGCCGATGTCGGCGAGCGCCGCGAGGATCCCGTCGAGGTCGAGCTCGCCCTGACCAACCAGGCGCCACTCCCCCTCGGCGTAGTCCTTCAGGTGGATGTTGTCGATGATCGGTGCGAACTCGCGGATGAAGCCGGGGATGTCCGTGACGCCGCTCTTGGCGAGGTGCGCGGTGTCGACCGTGAGGCCGACGGCACCGGGCTCGATGGCACTCCAGAATTCGCGGACGTCCTCGGGGAGCATGACCGGCTGGTCGAAGTGGTGATGCAGCGACAGCCGGATGCCGGCATCCCGCGCCCGCTTCCCGTGCGCCTCCAGCTGCCGTGCGAGCTGCACGCGCTCGTCCGTCGTGATCCCCTCGCGGGAGCGGTTGTGGCAGAAGACCACCGTTTCGGTGCCGACCTCCTTGGCGAAATCGAGCACGTCGGCGAGTCGGTCGTCGTCGAGTTCGTCGAAGTACACGAGCACCGCCGACGCTCCCTCGTGACCTCGGGTGAGAGCGGCGAACTCCGCGCGAGAGTGCAGCCACGGCAGGAACTGCCCTGTCTTCAGCTGCAGTGCGTCGTAGCCCGCGGGGCCGAACTCGGCCAGCAGAGTGGGGAACTCGTCGGGAGCGACGGGCTTCGAGAAGGCGATGCGCATCAGAGCACTCCGTCCTGGAATCGAACCGGCTCGCCGGTCTCCGCGGACAGGTACGCGGCTTCGAGCAGAGACAGGGTGCGAAGGTTGTCGCGCCCGGAGTTGGACGGCTCGCCGCCCGCGTCGATCGCCGTCAGGAGATCATCCAGGCCGAGGAAGGCCGACTCGGGTTTGCCGGGGCCCGCCCACGGATTCGATACGGTCTCGACGCCGTCCGCCGTGTGGATCTCGAGATGGTCGTAGTCCAACAGCAGCGTGCCCGCCTCCCCGATGACGATCGTCTCGATGCGTTCGACCCTGCTCGAGAAGCTCTGGGTGTAGTTGACGCCGATGTCCGCGAAGCGGACGTGGATCGAGGCATCCGTCTCGCCCGCCGCCTCCAGCGCGGGCGAGCGATGGGTCGTCGCGACCAGCCAGTCGGCCTCCTGCCCCAGGATGAAGCGGAAGCCGTCGAACCAGTGCACGCCCATCACCGACAGGGAGTGGTGCCGCTGTTCGGCACGCCAGCCGGTGACCTCGCGCCACATGAGCTCGCGGTGGTCGATCGCGATCACGCGGCCGATCCGGCCCTCGCGGATCGCGTCCCGGGCGTGGCCGAACGCGTAGTGGTAGCGGAAGTTCTGGTCGACGGCCAGAAGGACGCCCGCTGCCGAGGCCACGTCGACGATCTCGATCGCCTGAGCGACCCCGTCGGCCAGCGGCTTCTCGACGAACAGGTGGATGCCGGCGGCGGCGAGCTCTTCGACGGCGACGAGTCGCACGTGGCTCGGCGTCGACACGACGGCGACCTCGAAGTCCGCACCCTCGAGCGCCTCGGAGATCGAGCCGAACGTGGCCGTGATCCCGAACGTCTCGGTCACCCATTCCCGGCGCTCGGGCGACGGGTCGACGGCCGCGACGATCTCGATCCGATCGGGGTGGGCGAGGTAGCCGCGGAAGTGCATCTCGCTGACACCGCCGCAGCCGATGATCGCGATCCGGTGCCGGGTGGATCTGCTCACTCGCCGACGACCTCTCGGCTCGCGGTGTCGAAGCAGATGAGCAGTTCGCACTGCTCGTCACCGATGTTCGTGGCGTTGTGGATCGAGCCCTTCGGGATCGAGATCGTGTCGCCGGCGGTCATCTCGACGTACTCGTCGCCGACCCGGTGGCGGATCCGGCCCTTGATCACGTGCAGCACCTCGTCGCAGTTGGGGTGATGATGCACGGGGTTCTGCTGACCGGGCTGGATGAAGCACTTGCCGACGGTGAGGGTGTCGGAGTTGCCGAGCGCGCCCGAGACCATCCACTCGAGGCGGCCCCACGGCTGGGGGTCCACCTGAACGTCCGCGAGCGCGGTGATGCCGCCTCGGCCCGTTCGTTCGGTCGGTTCAGACATGTGCGGTTCTCCTCGGGTGTCCGCGCCCATGCAACACGTCGTGCATCGGCGCTGATGAGCTCGTCTAGGCAATGATGCGTGCCCGGCCCGGAGAACCCGAGGGCCAATTTGGCGACGGTGGCTCCCGGTGGCTCCCGGTGGCTCCCGGTGGCCCACCGCCGCCCGAGGGCGGTCACCTCACGCGGAGATCCCGACCGATGCGGCGTAGTGCGCGTCCCAGCACTGGGCGAGCAGCTCGATCCCGCGCTGCGTGTGCGCGGGGACGGCGGCATACGAGATCCGCAGATGATCGTCGAGGCGATCGTGGATGCTGAAGGTCGAGCCGGGGAGCACCCGCACGCCGAATCGCTCTGCCCGGTGGGCGAACGACGTCGCGACCTCGCCCGGCAGCCGCACCCAGAGCGAGCCGCCACCGACCGGCACCTCCGGCTCCCACGAGGGCAGCCGGGTGGACAGCGACTCGAGCGCGAGCCTGCGCGACTCGGTGAGAGTGCGCAGCCGCTCGTCACGCGCGAGCTCGATCTGCGGAAGCAGGTGGCTGGCCAGCAGCTGCGCGAGGAGCGAGGTGCCGAGATCCTGGCCGCCCTTGACCGCGGCCAGTTCGCTGATCGTGTCGGGCTGGCCGCGCAGCCATCCGACCCGCAGGCCGCCCCAGAACGACTTGCTCATCGAGCCGACGGTCATGACCATGTCGCTTCCCGCCGCGAGGGGCACCGGCCTGCGGTCACCGTCGATGATCGTGTCGGCCAGCGTCGCATCGTCGATGACGGGGGTGCTGAAGCGATTGGCGATCGACGCGATCCGGCTGCGGCGGAACACGTCCAGGACGCTTCCGGTGGGGTTGTGCACGGTGGATTGCAGCACGATCAGGGCCGGCCGCTCGCGCGCCACCACGGCGGCGAGCTCGTCGACATCGATGCCCTGGCTTCCGCTGGGCACGCTCACCAGGCGCACACCGAGTGAGCGGAGCGATTCGATCGCCCCGCGGAAGGACGGCTCTTCGATCACGACGGTCGATCCCGCCTCGGTGACGCTGGAGGCCGCCAGACGAAGGGCCTGCTGCGCTCCGGACGTGATCAGGATGTGCTCGCGCGATGTCGGCAGGCCCAGCGCCGAGTAGTACTGGGCCACCGCGTCGCGGAGCTCGTCGAGCCCGCTCGGCAGGTACCCGTGCGAAGCGACGAGCTGCCGCGCCCGAGGGCTCTCCAGCAGGTCGAACTGGTCGGCGACCAGCGCGAGACCGGGTAGCGCCGCGCTCCGCAGATCGATGTGGTCGACATCCTCGTCCTCCGTGAACGAGCGCAGCCGGTCATCTCCCCGGACACTGTGCGAGGTGCGGGTGGTCGACACATAGGTCCCGTCGCCCTGCCTGCTCGAGAGCACTCCCTCGCCGCGCAGCAGGTCGAAGGACTTCGTCACCGTGTTCCGGCTCACCCCCAGGGCGATGCCCAGGCTCCTCTCCGAGGGCAGGCGGGTGCCCGAGGTGAGCGCCCCGGTGGCGATGAGGCCCCGGATGTTCGCGGCGAGCTGCACATGGAGTGCCGCCTCGCCGCTGACCCAGTCGCCGAGCAGCCGCGCGAGCCGATTCGCGCCGATCGTCGCCAATCGGAAGGAATTGGCACTCGAATAGGGGGAAGTCATGTGGCCATTATTGGTACGGCCGCAGTGCCGCGGTCAAGACGTGAATCGGAGTGGTCATGAGTTCCCCCACGGTGGTACTGCTCGGTGCTCTGGACACCAAGGGTGCCGAGTACGGCTTCGTCCGCGACCGGCTGCACGCGGCCGGCGTGGACACGATCATCGTCGACTTCGGGGTTCTCGGCGACCCGCAGATCGCCGCCGACATCGACCGCGAATCCGTGGCCCGCGCCGGGGGAAGCGACCAGAAGACCCTCGTGGCCTCCGCCGATCGCGGCGCAGCGATGGAGGCGATGAGTCGCGGAGCAACGGCGATCGTCGCCGATCTCGTCCGGTCCGGTCGCGCGCAGGGCGCCCTCGCTCTCGGCGGTACGGGCGGGACCTCGGTCGCCGCGGCAGCCTTCCGCGATCTGCCGCTGGGCTTTCCCCGTCTCATCGTCTCGACGGCCGCCTCGGGCAACACCGAGCAGTACATCGGCGAGACCGACCTCATCCTCGCCCCCAGCGTCGTCGACATCGCAGGGTTGAATCGGATCTCGCTGCGGATCCTCGCGAACGCCGCCGCGGCGATCGCCGGCATGGTCACCGCCGCTCCCCTCCCCGATCTCGACGCGAAGCCGCTCGTCGCCGCGAGCATGTTCGGCGTCACGACACCCGCCGTGACCCGCGCCCGCGAACGCCTCGAAGAGCTCGGGTACGAAGTGCTGGTGTTCCACATGACCGGCGCGGGCGGTCGAGCCATGGAATCCCTCATCCGGCAGGGGTACATCGACGGGGTGCTGGATGTCACGACCACCGAGCTCGCCGACAATCTGGTCGGCGGCGTGTTCTCCGCCGGCCCTACCCGGCTGACCGCGGCCGCCGAAACCGCGACACCGCAGGTCGTGTCGGTCGGGGCGCTCGACATGGTGAACTTCGGCCCCGTCGACACAGTGCCGAGCCGATTCGCCGACAGGAATCTCTACGTGCACAACTCGAGCGTCACGCTCATGCGGACGACCCCCGCAGAGACGGCACAGCTCGGCGCGGAGCTCGCTGGCAAGGCTGCCGCGTCGACCGGGTCCACGACCGTCGTCCTGCCGCTGGGCGGCGTGTCGGCCATCGCCGTCCCGGGCGGTCCGTTCCACGATCCCGCGGCCGATGACGCGCTGTTCACCGCGATCCGCGACGGGCTCGTGGGATCGGCCGTGGAGCTCGTCGAGTCGGATCTCGACATCAACGACCCGGCGCTGGCTGTGGAACTGGCCGACCGCCTCCACGGGCTGATCCTGCAGCGAGCCGCTGAGACTTCGACCACACCCAACGGAAAGTAGGGGCACATGCCATTCGTCGCGCGCGCCGAGATACTCGATCGCCTGAGAGAGAAGGTCGATGCCGGCCGACCGATCATCGGGGCGGGGGCGGGAACGGGACTCTCGGCGAAGTGCGAAGAGGACGGCGGAGCCGACCTGATCGTCATCTACAACTCCGGCCGGTACCGCATGGCGGGGCGAGGATCGCTCAGCGGTCTGCTCGCCTACGGCAACGCCAACGAACTCGTCGTCGCGATGGGCCGCGAGGTGCTGCCGATCCCCGCGCGCGTTCCCGTCCTCGCGGGGGTGAACGGCACCGACCCGTTCTACGACCCGCCCCGCTTCCTGCGTGAGCTGCGCGACCAGGGATTCTCCGGCATCCAGAACTTCCCCACCGTGGGGCTCATCGACGGCCAGTTCCGGGCGAACCTCGAAGAGACGGGCATGAGCTACCAGCTCGAAGTGGAGCTCGTCGCGCACGCTCGCGCCGCGGATCTGCTCACGACGCCGTACGTCTTCTCGGTCGAGGATGCCGTCAACATGACCGAGGCGGGCGCCGATATCGTCGTCTGCCACATGGGCCTCACGACCGGCGGCAGCATCGGCGCCGCCACGTCGCGGACCCTCGAGGACTGCGTGGAGCTGGCGACGGAGTGGGCGGCCGCCGCGCGCTCCGTGCGCGAGGACGTGCTCGTGCTCGTGCACGGCGGCCCGGTGTCGATGCCGGCCGACGCGCAGTATGTGCTGAACCACGCGAAGGGCCTCCACGGGTTCTACGGTGCGTCATCCATGGAACGCCTGCCCACCGAGATCGCTATCACCGCGGCCGTCCGCGAGTTCGCGGACATGTCGCTCTGACGACTGACACCCCTATCCCCCACCGCGCGGCGCCGTCCTGCGCGCGCATCCGACGGAGCACGATGACCGCTGCAGCGCTGACCATCTCGAGAGACTTCACCATCGGCGACGTGCCGCGACGGCTCTTCGGGTCTTTCGTCGAGCACATGGGGCGCTGCGTCTACACGGGCATCTACGAGCCCGGGCACCCTTCGGCCGATGCGGAAGGGTTCCGGCGCGACGTGCTCGACCTGGTCGCCGAGATGGGTCCGACGGTGGTCCGGTATCCGGGCGGCAACTTCGTCTCGGGGTACAACTGGGAAGACGGCGTCGGCCCCGTCGACCAGCGACCGCGGCGGCTCGACGGGGCCTGGCACACCGTCGAGACCAACGCCTTCGGACTCCACGAGTTCGCCCGCTGGTCGAAGCTCGCCGGTACCGAGATCATGGAGGCCGTGAACCTCGGCACCCGCGGCGTGGAGGCCGCGCGAGAACTGGTCGAATACGCGAACCACCCGGGCGGGACCCGCCTCTCGGACCTGCGGAGGGCCAACGGGGCCGCCGATCCGTTCGGCATCAAGCTGTGGTGCCTCGGCAATGAGCTGGACGGCCCGTGGCAGATCGGGCACAAGACGCCCGCAGAGTACGGGCGGCTCGCTCAGGAAGCGGCGAAGGCGATGAAGCTCGTCGATCCCGATATCGAGCTCATCGCGGTGGGCAGCTCGAACTTCCACATGCCGACATTCGGCGAATGGGAGTACACCGTTCTGAATCACGCCTACAACGAGATCGACTACGTCTCGATGCACGCCTACTACCAGGAGCACGATGGCGATGCCGAGAGCTTCCTCGCGGTCGCCGTCGACATGGACGCCTTCATCGACTCCGTCGCCTCGACGATCGACGCGGTCAAGGCACGCGGCAAGCACAAGAAGGACGTCCACATCTCGTTCGACGAGTGGAACGTCTGGTACCAGCGCGGCCTCGACACCGACGACCAGCCGCACCGCGTGAGCACGGCATGGCGCGAGCATCCTCCGCTCATCGAAGACACCTACAACGTCACGGATGCTGTCGTGGTCGGCACCCTCTTGAACTCGCTCCTGCGGCACGGCGATCGTGTGCGGATCGCCAACCAGGCTCAGCTCGTGAACGTGATCGCTCCGATCCGCACCGAACCGGGCGGCCCTGCGTGGCGGCAGAGCACGTTCTGGCCCTTCGCGCGGATGGCCGAGCTCGCGCGCGGAAGGATCCTCCGGGTCGCGACCCGGTCAGACCGCATCGATACCGCCGAGTACGGCGACGCCGACCTCGTCGATGCGAGTGCGACCTGGAACGAGGAGACGGGCCGGCTCGCCCTGTTCGTCGCCAACCGCGGGCTCGACGCCGACGCGGATGTGACGCTCGCGCTCCAGGGCTTCGACGTGAAACGGGTGACCCGCGCCGAGGTGCTCGCCGTACCCGAAGGAGGCGACCGGTTCAGCGCGAACAACTCCGGCAGGCCGGACGCGGTGGGCCTGCGCCCGCTCGGCGGAATCGTGCACGACGGCAGCCTGGTCACCCTCCGCCTGCCCGCGCTGTCGTGGTCGGTGGTCGAATTCGAGGTCGTCTAGCCGTCGGAGACGACCTGACCGAGCCGCGATTCAGGCGTCGCTGCTGCTGAGGTAGTGCTCGATGATGTAGTCGGCGATCGCGAGAGACGACGTCGCGGCGGGCGACGGGGCATTGCGCAGGAGCGTGACGGGGCCGATCTGGTCGACGGCGAAGTCGTCGAGCAGGGATCCGTCGGCACCCCAGGCCTGCGCGCGCACACCCGCTGCGGTCTTCGCCGTGAGGTCGGACATCTTCAGCTCGGGGATGAACTTCCGGGCCTTCCGGTAGTAGAGCGGCTTGAGCAGCGACGCGGAGATCTCATCGACGCCCATGCGCCAGTGCTGCGTGGCCAGAGCAGGTGCTCCCGGCCACCGGAGCGAGTCCCACGTGTCCTTCGGCGAGATCGTGGGCCACGTGTACCCCTCGCGAGCAAGAGCGGGCACGGCGTTCGGGCCGACGTGGATGTCATCGTAGACACCGCGCGTGAAGTGCACGCCGAGGAACGGGAACCGCGGATCCGGGACGGGGTAGATCATGCCGCGCACCAGGTGGTTGCGCGAGCCCGCCAGCGCCCAGTACTCGCCCCGGAAAGGCAGGATCTTGGGCGAGGCCGACGCTCCGACGTAGGTCGCGACGACATCCGACTGGAGACCGGCGCACGCGATGACCCGGTCGAAGACGTGCTCCGACACCGGCGTCAGAACCCGCACCGTCGCGCCCTCACGCCGGATCGCGACGACTTCGTGACCGAGCAGGATGCGGCCACCGGATGCCCGGACGTCTTGGGCCATGGCTTCCGTGATCGCGGCGTAGTCGACCACCGCCGTGTGCGGCGAGTGCACGGCGGCGACGCCCGCGACGTGCGGCTCGATGTCGCGGAGCGCCGCCTGCGAGTCGAGGCGGGCGAGGTCGGGCACCCCGTTCTCGATCGAACGCCGCTCGATCTCGGCGAGCGCCGGCAGCTCGTCGGTGGTCACCGCGACCACGAGCTTGCCCACCTCGTGGAACGGCAGGTTCTTCTGCTCGCAGTACTCGCGGATGGAGACACGTCCGAGCGCGCAGAGCCGCGCTTTGAGTGAGCCCGGCTTGTAATAGAGACCGGCGTGCACGACGCCGGAGTTGTGGCCGGTCTGGTGAGCGGCGACCCGCTCCTCCTTCTCGAACACCGTGACCTCGCCGATGCCCCGTTCGCTGAGCGCGCGCGCGAGAGCGATGCCGACGATGCCCCCGCCGATGATGCCGATCCGGTCGCTCAACTCGCTGCCCATCCGTCGTCGAAGTCGTCGAAGTCGTCGATCAAGGTCTCACCCTCGCGGATTCCCTGGCGTTCATCGTATCGTCGGCCTTCACCCGCTTCGGCGCACACCCACAGGAGATCGCACGAACACAGGACAAGATCGGGCCAGAGCATCCTGTCCCGGTGATTTCTCCTGCCGGGGTGCGGCGGAAGGGCCGGTGCGGCGGAAGCCGCCGGCTTCGCGGCGTCAGACGGCGGGGGGCGCGGCGGGGATGATCTGATGGACGTACCGCGCCTCGGTGATGATCCGGCGCTTGGTGAACACCCACCGCCCGTTCTCGCGCGCGTATTCGTCCTCGTAGCGGATGAGGAAGTTGTGGCTCAGATCGAACGGCGATCGACGATTCTGGTGGAAGTCCTCGTAGAGGTGGTGCGCGACGCAGTAGACCTCGCCGGATGCCGTATCGCCGTCGAGCACGATGTGCTGCGTCGTCACGGAGTGCAGCGTCTTCTGATAGCGGGCGAGCTGGTCGCGCGGTATGCGCAGCACGTCCTCGAGGCCCCGCACCGATCCCCCGCTCTCGACCACCACGTCGTCCGAGAAGAGGGAACGCCAGGCATCGCGGTCGTCGCGATCCAGAGCCAGCGCGTACCGATGCGAGAGATCGCGGATGCTCAGCTCATCCCTCAGCGCCATGATCTGCGTGTCCGACATGATGCCCTCTCCCGTCGTGTCCCGCACGTCAGCGGTCCGCGTGCTTGCGTCGATAGGCGGCCCAGGTCACGGCCCACACGTCGGGGTCGTCGAGTCCCGAGCCGTCGATCTGCGCGACGACCTGGTTGTGCGGCGCCGTGCGCACGAGCTCAGGGTCGCGGCGACCCTCTTCGAGAACGTGCGCGAGCACTGCGATCCACTCGTCGAGATCCTCCTTCGACCACATCTCGCCCGCCTCGGGGGTGAAGGGCTCGGGAACGATCCACGGCTCGTGCGCGAGCCAGTACGCGTCGATGCCGAAATCGGTCATGCGGTTCTGCACGTCTACGGTCGACAGCCCGGTCTCGGCCGTGTACTCCTCGAGGGAGTAGCGGGTCATCTCCAGTCGGGGCAGCGCTTTGCCCGGGAACGACATCGTGACGCCGGGAAGCGCCATGAGCTGCTTCTCCATGTAGTTGTTGGCCAGGACCGAGAGATCGGATGCTTCGCGCAGGCCGTCCGTGCCCATCGCACGCGTCCACGAATAGGCCTTCACGAGCTGCTGGACATTGCCGAGGAACTCGCGCACCCGGCCGACGCTCTGGTCCGGCTCGATGAGCTCGTAGACATCGCCCTCCTTGACCACCCGCGGCCCTGGCAGGAACCGCGCGAGCTCATCCGAACATCCATACGCCCCCACAGACGGTCCGTTGCCGCCCTTGGGCACGCCGAAGGTCTTGTGCAGCATGTACATGCACGCGTCGAAGCCGAGGTCTCGGGCGCGCAGGCGCGTCATGACCCCGTTGAAGTTCGCGCTGTCGTAGAACGCGAGCGCGCCGACCTCGTGCACCGCGGCGATGAATTCCTTGATGTGGGGGTTGTAGATCCCCATGTCGTCGGGGTTGTTCAGCATGAGCGCGGCCGTGTGCGGACCGATGACGGCGCGGAGCGCCTCGAGGGTCGGGTACCCGTCCTCTTCGATCGGCAGGGTGATGACCTCGAATCCCGCCGCCTTCGCCGTCGCGGGGTTGCACGGGTGCGCCTGGGCGGTGGTCACGATCTGCGTGCGCTGGGCGAGCTCACCGCGGGAGGCGTGGTAGGCCCGCGTCACGACCGCGTGGAGGTACGCGGCATCCGCTCCCCCACCCGGCTGGAAGCTGAACGCGTCCATCCCCGAGAGGTTGCACAGCTCCCCCTCGAGCGAGTGCACGATGCCGAGGAGCCCCTGATAGGTGGACGGATCCTGACGGGGGTGCACCGCGGCGACCTCGGAGCGGGCCGTGATCTGCTCGTTCACCGTCGGATTGTGCTTCATCGTGCACGTGCCGAACAGGCTGATGCCCATCATGCCCATCGTCTGCTGCGAGAGGTGGGTGAAGTGGCGCCGCACCTCGTACTCGGCAAGCTCCGGCAGATCCGCGTCCCGTGCACGACGGAGCGTCTCGGGGAAGAGGGCTTGCCCGGGGCTGGGCGCCCACGATGCCGGCGGAACGACACCTCGGCGTCCCGGAGCACCGAGTTCGTAGACGACGGGCTCGTCCCAGGATGCGGCGTGATACCTGCGGACCGCGCTCATCGGGCCACCACCTCTTCCAGAGCGGAGATCAGTTGTCGGACGTCGGCCTCCGAGATCACCTCGGTGACGCTGTACAGGGCGCAGCCGTCGAGCCGTGGGTGGCTCCCGGTGAGGTCGTGACCGCCCAGGATGCCGTGCTCGAGCAGGGCCGCATTGATCTCGCCGACAGAACGGCCCGTGGCCGAGAAGTCGACGACGAACTCCTTGAAGATGCGGTCGCCGTAGCGGACGGAGACGCCCGGTACCGCGCCGATGAGCTCGGCCGTGCGGCGCGCATTGGATGCGACGGTCTCGGCCAGCTCGCGCATGCCTGCGGGGCCGAGCAGTGCGAGGTAGACCGCGGCGCGCACCGCCCACAGGTAGACGGAGTTGCCCGTCCAGTCGTTGCCGAGCTCGCGCGCGCCGTACGAACTCTGACCGAAGAGGGTCATGCCGAAGGCGCGCTCCCCTCCGCGGATCGTGGGGGCGATGCTCACCTGCAGCGTCGGGAACTGTCGCGCGTAGCGCTCCTCGTCGCGGCTCGCGATGAATCCACCCACTCCTCCGCCCGCGTTGAGGTGGATGCCCAGGGGCTGGATCGACCCGACCACGATGTCGGCGCCGAACGCCGCGGGCGAGGCGAGGCCGCCGAGCGAGATCGGGTCGACTCCCACGATCGCCTCGGCTCCGGCGGCGTGCGCGGCCTCGACGATGCGGGCGATGTCGTGCTCGATGACGCCCCACGAGTTGGGTGTCTCGACGTAGACCGCCGCGATGTCGTCGCCGAGCGCCCGTTCGAGCGCGTCGACCGACAGGGTGCCGGTGGCCTCGTCGACGGGCACCTCGCGCACCTCGATCGACCCGCCGAGCTCGCGGTACCCGGCATAGGTGTCGATGACGAGCCGGCGTTCGCGGTCGATGTTGTCAGGGATGAGGACGACGCGGCGCCCCGTCATGCGGGCGGCCATCCGCAGCGCGTGACCGGCCGCGCAGCCCCAGCTGTAGACGGGGAGTCCGACGAACTCGAGATCGACCAGCGCACCGAGTTGCGAGGCGAACTCGAACCAGGCCTGGTTCCGACCGTGGTCGGAGCTGGGCGTGCCCCAGACCGACGTCGAGATCTCGGGGCGGCTCGCGATCTCGTCGCAGAGCGCGGGGACGTGGTGCTTCCAGTACCCGCCGCCGAGGAACGACACGTGCGAGTCGGTGGAGATCCCGCCGCGCAGGCGCCCCTCGATGAGTCGCCGCAGCTCGTACTCGGAGCGGATGCCGGCAACGCGCCGGACGTTGTCGTCGGAGCGGTGGTCGGCGGGGATCTGCGCGAAGAGCTCGTCCGCGTCCGTGATGCCGATCGCGTCGAGGAGCGCCTGACGGCTGCCTTCCGCCGAGTTCGCCATGTAGGGATGCGATGGACTCATGTCCCTCTCCTTTGTCTGTCGTGAATGGGGTCGGGGGTCACGCCGCGGCGTCGACCACCCGCAGAACTGTGCTCTGCCTCGGCCCGGTGCGCACGCGCCGGTAGCCGAGAAGCGGGTGCGTTCCTCGCACCTCGTCCGGTTCGATGTCGATGAGGAGCACGGGCGGGAAGAGAGCCCCCACCTTCTCCTCCGTGGCGAGGATGTGGACGCGCTCCGCGCCGATCGCGGAGACGACCCGCGCGCTCAGCTGCTGATTGCCCCGGCCGAGGAGGAATCCCTGCCCGCCGACCACGCCGAGGACGAGGAGGGGATGCTCCGCCGCGCCGACGACGGCGAAGAGGCGCTCCTCGGTCACATCCGTCTCGACGCTCCCGTCGGGATGCCGCACGTCGACCCCGCGCAGCGTCGGGTCGAGCCCGAGGGCAGCGGCGACCGCTCCCGTCGTGGCTCCCGGCCCGATGATCCAGGTGGTCCGTGGATCGGCCGCGAGGACGAGGCTCTCGGCGATCGCACGTCCGACGGCGGCCGATGCCGCGGCGGGGGCAGCCGTCTTCGCGCCCTGCAGAGGCTCATGCGAACGCGGCACCCGCAGCATCCCCACGACTCCGCTCTCCCCGCCGTCGCCGACGTCGAGCACTTCGGCCGGCTCAACCGACGCGTGACCTGCAGCCGCGGCGACGAGCAGGCGCCCCGCGGCCTCGGGCGAGCGGGCGAAGACCTCGGAGTGCATCTTTACGCCGGCGGGGACTCCGATCACCGGGACGACCTCGCCGATCGATTCGGCCAGATCGGTGGCTGTTCCGTCGCCCCCCGCGAAGACGAGGAGATCGACGCCTTCGGCCACGAGCAGATGCGCGGCGCGGGCCATGTCCGCACTCGTCGTACGACCCGGACGCACCGGCATGTCCAGAACGACGTGTCCGATACCGGCATCGCACAGTGCGTCCGCCCCGAGCACGCCGGGCCCCGCGATCAGCTCGACCTCGCCCCCCGGGGACCCGAGCTGATCGAGCGCCCGCACGAGCCTGCGGGCCGCGCGGCCCGCCCGCACGGCCTCATCGAAGAGGTGCGCGGGCAGTCGATCGGTGCCGTGCAGCGCGAGCGTGCCGCCGAACCCCGCGATCGGGTTCAGCAGCACACCTACGCGCACCATCACGATCGCTACGCGTCGCGCATCTCGGCGACGGCGCGATCGAGCCCGGCTCGGACCCCTGCCACCATCCGCGAGAGCTCGTCGGGGGTGGTGATGAACGGCGGCGAGAACGAGACGGTGTCGGCCGCGGGCAGCGCGCGCGTGATCACGCCTTCGGCCAGAGCCCCGCGCGTGACGGCGCCCGCGAAGGCGCCCTGTGATGCGAACGCCCTGAGAGGTTCGCGCGAGTCGACGAACTCGACGGCGGCCATCAGCCCGCGTCCGCGGATCTCTCCGACGTGGGGATGATCGGCGAAGGCGTCGTGCAGCAGCTCGTGCAGCAGCGTGCCGTTCTCTGCGACCTGGGCGATCAGACCGTCGCGCTCGATGATGTCGAGGTTCGTCATGGCGGCCGCGGCGGCGAGCGGATGCGCGGAGTAGGTGTAGCCGTGACCGAAGCTGCCGTACTTCGCCGAGCCCGCCAGCAGCACCTCCCAGACCTTCTCGTTCACGAGCACGGCCGACAGGGGCACGTAGGCCGAGGTGATGCCCTTGGCCACGGTCATCAGATCGGGACGCATGTTCACCGAGTCGCTGCCGAAGGGCACGCCGAGACGGCCGAAGCCGTTGACGACCTCGTCGGCGATGAGGAGCACATCGTATTTGTCGAGCACCTCTTGGATCTTCGGGAAGTAGGTGTCGGGCGGCACGATCACGCCGCCGGCGGCCATGACGGGCTCGGCGATCATGGCTGCGACCGTCTCGGGCCCCTCGTTGACGATGAAGCGATCGAGCTCGGTCGCGAGCGCCGTGGCGAACTCGTCGTCGGTCTGCCCGGGCTCGCGCTCCCACAGCCGATGCGGCGGGCGGACGTGGCGGATCATCGGGAGCGGCAGGTCGAACCCGTCGTGCAGGTTCTTCAACCCCGTGAGTCCCCCCGAGAGCACGGTGACGCCGTGGTACCCGCGGCGGCGCGCGATGATCTTCTTCTTCTGCGGACGCCCGAGGACGTTGTTGTAATACCAGACGAGCTTGGCCTGCGTGTCGTTCGCGTCCGAGCCCGAGTTGCCGAAGAAGACCTTGCTCATCGGCACGGGCGCCATCGCGATGAGGCGTTCCGAGAGCCGTGCAGGGAGGTCCGTGCCCATCGACGAGAACGCGTGGAAGTAGGGCAGCGTGAGCGCCTGCTCGCGCAGCGCCTCGGCCATCTCGGGATGGGAGTAGCCGACGTTGACGCACCACAGCCCCGCCATCGCGTCGAGGTAGTCACGCCCCGTGCGGTCGGTGACGGTCGCCCCCTTGCCCTTGACGATCGTCATATGAGGACCGTTCTCGGCGTGGGCGGCGAGATTGGTCATCGGGTGGAACAGGTAGTTCCGATCGAGCTCCTCGACATGCATGTCGTACACCTTCGTTCGTTCGCATTACGCACTTATGGTCGCACTTCGCACATTACCCTCTATGCTGGACATCATTCAAACCCCTTGTCGGGATCCGAGTCAGAAAGTTGAGGGCGACCCATGACGACCACCCGTTCCGAGCTTCTCGAGGGCGATCTCGTACGCACACAGCTCTATTACGGCGGACAGTGGCGCGACGGGTCAACGGGCGAGCGACGCCCGGTCACCGACCCCGCGACAGGCGAAGAGATCGCACAGGTCGCCGTCGCCACCGCCGACGATGTCGTGGCCGCCGTCGAGGCCTCGGGCGAAGCGTTCAAGAGCTGGTCGAAGGTGCCCGCTCCGCAGCGATCCCGCATCCTGCGACGCTGGTACGACCTCGTCGTCGAACGCGCAGACGACCTCGCGGAAATTCTCACGGCCGAGCAGGGCAAGCCTCTGGCAGAGGCGAAGGCGGAAGTGCTCTACGGCGCCGGATTCATCGAGTGGTTCGCCGAGGAGGCCAAGCGCCTGTACGGCGAGGTCATCCCGACGAACAACCCCAACCGGCGCATGCTCACCACGCGCAGCGCCGTCGGCGTCACCGCCGCGATCACGCCGTGGAACTTCCCCGCCGCGATGATCCTGCGCAAAGCCGCGCCCGCACTTGCGGCGGGCTGCACGATGATCATCAAGCCCGCGAGCGAGACGCCGCTCACGGCGTTCGCGCTCGTCGCGCTCGCCGAAGAGGCCGGCATCCCGCCCGGAGTGCTGAGCGTCGTCAACGGATCCGGCTCGGTCATCGGCGGAGTCCTCACCAGCCACGAGCTCGTGCGGACGATCAGCTTCACGGGGTCGACCGAGGTCGGCCGCACGCTCATGGCGCAGTCCGCGGGAACGATCAAGCGCCTCGCGCTCGAGCTCGGCGGCAACGCGCCGCTCATCGTCTTCGACGACGCCGACATCGACAACGCCGTCAAGGGCGCGATGGATTCGAAGTTCCGCAACGCCGGTCAGACGTGCGTCTGCGCCAACCGCATCATCGTGCAGGAGGGCATCCATGATGAGTTCGTCGCGGCGCTCTCGCAGGCGATCGCGAAACTGCGCGTCGGCGACGGGCGCGACCCCGAGACGACCCAGGGTCCGCTCATCTCGCAGGCTGCTGTCCAGAAGGTGGAGTCGCACATCGCCGACGCCACGAGCAAGGGCGCGCGCATCCTCAACGGGGGCGCGGTGAGCGCACTCGGCGGCACATTCTTCGAGCCGACCCTGATCGACGGCGCCACACCCGACATGCTCGTCGCGTCGGAAGAGACGTTCGGCCCGCTGGCCCCGGTCTTCACGTTCTCGACCGAGGAAGAGGCGATCGCGCTCGCCAACGACACCGAGTTCGGCCTCGCCGGGTACTTCTTCAGTCGTGACATCGGTCGCATCACTCGTGTCGCCGAAGCCCTCGAAGTCGGCGTCGTCGGGGTGAACACGGGACTCATCTCCTATGAGGGCGCACCGTTCGGCGGGGTCAAGCAGTCCGGCATCGGCCGCGAGGGATCGCTTCACGGCATCGAGGAGTACACCGAGCTGAAGTACATCTGCATCGAGGGCGTCCTGTGACTGCGAGACGCGCAGCAGGAGCCTGACGAGGAGGCGATCGGCGATGACCGACATCCAGAGCGACCGCAGGTCGAGAGAATTCATCCAGTCGCTCGATCGCGGGCTGGCCGTCATCCGGGCCTTCTCGAACGAGCACGACCTGCTCTCGCTCGCCGATGTCGCGAAGATCACCTCGCTGAGCCGGGCCTCCGTTCGGCGGGCCCTGCTGACGCTCGAGACGCTGGGCTACGTCGGAAGCAGGCAGAACAGGTTCTACCTGCGCCCTCGCGTGCTCGATCTCGGGTACGCGTTCCTTTCGTCGTCTTCGAGTGTCGACATCACCCAGGACCATCTGCGCCGTCTCTCGGCACGGATCGGCGAGTCGGTCTCGGCGTGCGAGTACGACGACGGGGACGTCGTGTACGTGGCGCGAGCGGCCGCTGAGACGATCATGCCCATCCGGCTCGGCATCGGACGGCGCCTCCCTGCGTTCTGCACGTCGACGGGTCGCGTGCTCCTCTCGGAGTTCGACGAGCAGCGGCTCGATGCGTACTTCCGCGACTATCCCCGCGAGAAGCTGTCGCCGGCGACCGTCATCGACGAGCACGAGTTGCGCGAGCGCATCGCCGAAGTGCGCGAGCAGGGCTGGTCGCTCAACAACCAGGAGGTCGACCTGGGCGCGCGTTCGGTCGCCGCCCCCGTGATCGGTGCCGATGGCCGGTATGTCAGCGCCGTCAACATCTCGGTCTCGACCTCTCGTGTATCGGCCGAGCAGCTGCGCGAGGAGTACCTGCCCCTGCTCCTCGAATCCACCCGCATGATCAGCGCCGATCTCTCGCTCCTGAGCCGCCGCCAGAACTGACGGCGACCGCATCCGTCCCCGCACGATCGAAGGAATACACAGTGCCACGTCTCTCACCGCGCCTGTTCGAGCCCATCACGCTCAACGGCCTGACGATCCCCCATCGACTCTGGGTCGCCCCCATGTGCCAGTACTCGTCGGTCGACGGGATGCCGGGCGACTGGCATCTCGTGCACCTCGGGTCCTTCGCCATCGGGCGTGCCGGCCTCATCATGACGGAGGCCGCGGCCGTCTCGCCGGAGGGCCGGATCAGCCCGGACGACGTCGGCATCTGGAACGACCAGCACGTGGCCGCGTGGCGTCGCGTCGTCGATTTCGTCCACGGCATGGACAGCCTCATCGGCATCCAGCTGTCGCACGCGGGGCGGAAGGCCGCGACCTACCCGCCGACGCGCGGGCGCGGCTCTGTGCCCCTCGAAGAGGGCGGATGGACGACGCTGGGCCCGTCGGCGGTCGCTTACGGCACCTTCACGACGCCCGTCGAACTGGACGCCGCCGGCATCGCGAAGGTCGTGGAGGATTACGCGGATGCTGCCGAGCGCGCGGTCGAAGCCGGGTTCGACCTCGTTGAGATCCATGCCGCCCACGGGTACCTGCTGGGCCAATTCCTCTCGCCCACCTCCAACCTCCGCACGGATGAGTACGGGGGCGACGCGGGAGGGCGCGATCGTCTGCTGCGCGAGGTGATCGCGGCGGTGCGCGAGCGCATTCCCGCCGACATGCCCCTCGTCCTGCGCATCTCGGCGACCGAGTGGGTGCCGGGGGGCGTCACGGTGCAGGACACGATCGCCACCCTGCAGGGCATTGAGGGCGTCGACCTGGTGAGCGTCTCGTCCGGCGGGAACAGCCCGGACCAGCAGATTCCGGCCGGGCCCGGCTACCAGCAGCCGCTCTCCCGGGAGGTGCGCGCCTCGATCGATCTGCCCGTCGGCGTGGCCGGTCTCATCACGACGCCGGAACAGGCCGAAGCGGCCCTCGGCGCGGGCGATGCCGACGTCGTCTACGTCGCCCGTCAGTTCCTGCGCGAGCCCACCTTCGCGCTGCGCGCGGCGGCCGCCCTGCGCGGCGAGCTGGAGTGGGCCTGGCAGTACAACCGCGCCAAGTACATCGAGAGCATCCCCTGACACAGCGCCCCGCCCCCGCGCTCGGCGCAGGGGCGGGGCGCTGTGTCAGGCAGCCGTGGCTTGCGTCAGTGCGCGGGCGAGCCATCCGCGGCGGCGACCGAGCCCGCGCCCCGCTGATGCTCGACGGTCATGCCGTCGCGCACCCACGTGACGCACGTGCGGGTCTGCGGCACGCCGTCGACGACCATGACGCAGTCGAAGCACACGCCCATGCCGCAGAAGTAGCCGCGCGGGTCGCCCTGCCCGGTGCGGCGCAGGCCGAGGCCGCGGTCGGCCATCACGGCCGCCGCGACACTCTCGCCCTCGTAGGCCTCGGCGGCCCGGCCGTCGATCACGATCTGGACGCGGCGCCCGCGCTGGAGTCCGTGACCGGGGACCCTCCCCGCACTCATGCCGCTCCGCTCTCCTGCGGCAGCAGACCCTCCTCCACCAGGACGGCTCGCATCACCGCGAGGTCGTCCGGGTCCGTGATGGGCAGACGCGGTCGGCGCACGTGACCGGCCGGCTGTCCGAGCATGTGCATGAGCGCCTTCAGCTGCGCCTGGTACGAGCCGTACAGGCCGGCCCAGCCGCCCGGCAGCCACAGCTTCGGGAACAGGCGGTCGGCCTGCTCGGCGTATGCCACCATGGGGGCGAGATCGCCGGCCCAGTAGTTCTCCCAGAAAGCCGGATCAGGGCGGCCGCTGAGCGAGCCGCCGCCGATCGTTCCGTCGCCTCCCTCGGTGCGGAGCACCTCGACGCCGCGCACCGACATGTACGGGCCGAAGACCCGCACGCGGTCGCGCACGCGTCGCGACGTCTCGAAGAACTGATCGGCGTCGGGCGTGCTGTCCTTGATCGCGACGATCGCATCGATGTCGGCGAGTCGGTCGGCCAGATCGCTGTCGATGTCGATCCCCGTGCCGTGCGGCCAGTTGTAGACCACGAGCGGCCCCGTCACCCGTGCGCCGATGTCTTCGTACCAGGCGACGACCTCGTTCGGGAAGAGCTTGATGTAGGGCGGCGGCGACGCGAGCACTCCATCCGCACCTGCGCCGAGCGCGTGCGAGGCGAGCACCTCGACGTTCTCGGCGGTGTTGGAGGTGCAGCCCACGAGCACGCGCATCCTTCCGGCCGCCGCGGCCACAGCCGTCTCGGCGACCGCTGCGCGCTCCTCGACGCTCTGCGAGAACCACTCGCCGCAGGTGCCGTTCACGACGACCCCGTGCATGCCGCGATCGGCATATTGCTCGATCAGCGCGTGGAGCGTGTCGGTGTCGAGCGCACCCGACTCCGTGAACGGTGTGACCACCGCGGGGAAGTAGCCCGCCCAGTCGACGTCATTGCGGTTCATCGGTCAATGCTCCTGTTCATTCGTGTTGGGCTGGTTCACGCTCGGATCCGATCAACCGTCCGGTCGATCGAGAACCGCTCGTCGAAGGGCGACGCGGCGGCGGGGTCGACGATCATCTCGGCGATCCGGCGGGCGTAGATGGGAGAGAAGGTGAACCCTGTGGAGGCGACGCAGGCGAAGTACCCTGGCACGCTCACGGACTCTCCCACGATGGGCGAGTAATCGTCGGTGAACGCGATCACGCCAGACCACGTGCGGATGACCCGCACGTCTTCGAGCTGCGGGACGATGTCGAGCGCCACGCGCAGGTTGCCCGCCGCACTGTTCCACGTCGTCGGGTAGCGGCGGGGATAGCCGGTCGTCGGAGTGGGCCAGCCGCCTCCGATGATGAACGAGCCGTGGTGCGTCTGCTTGAGGGTGAGCCTGCGCCCGATGTGCTGCACCATGGACGGCAGCAGCTCGTCGCGCGCCTCCGTGACGTTCACGTGCAGCCCCTCCCGCCGGATCGGGAAGCGCAGTCCCACCATCGCGCCCAGCTCACCCGCCCAGCCTCCTGCGCAATTGACGATCCGGCGCGCGCGGATCGTGCCCGCGCTGGTGCGCACGACGAATCGGTGCGACGCCGATGTGTCATCCACCTCGATCGAGAAGACCTCGATGCCCGTGCGCATGCGCGCACCGTGCTCGACGGCCCGACGCGCGTACAGCGGAGCCACCACGAGGGGGTTCGCGTGTCCCTCCAGATCGCAGTAGGTGGCTCCGATGACCCGGTCCGAGAAGTAGGGCGCGCGGTCGCGCAGGGCTGCACCGGTCAGCACCTCGGTATGGATGCCGGCCTCGGCCTCGAGGACATGCTTCTCGTGCAGGAGCCTCAGCTGCTCGCTCGTCTCGGCGACCATCCATCCACCGGTCTGATGCAGACCGATGTCGGCGCCGAGCTCGTCGCCGAGCGTCTTCCACAGGCCGTACGCCTCGACGCTCGCCCTGGCATCGCTGAGGAGGCGCGAGCGATCCGCATCCGTCCCCTTGCCGGACAGCTGGTGGATCGCGAGCTGGAAGTGGAAGCTGCCTGCGTTGGTGCCGGACGCCTCGCGATTGAGCTCGCCGCGCTCGACGAGCTCGACGTCTACGCCCTCCTTCGCCAGGTAGTAGGCGACTGCGGCCCCCGCGATGCCGCCCCCCATGACGAGGACATCGGTGTCTGTGACGACGCCTCCGGCGCGGGCAATCACCTCCGCAGGCACGACATCCGTCCGGTCGGGTTCGATGGGGGCGTCGTCCTTCACAGCGAACAGCCCCGGGTCGATGACATCCGCGTCGGCGACGGCGCCGATCGGCACGGGCCGCAGCGGCATGCGCGGAGTCGCCGGCGCGACCTCGTCGATGCTCACCCCTCGCCGCTCGGCGATCATCGCCGCGATGTGCCTCCCGCACATGCGGCCCTGGCACGGCCCCATGCCGGCGCGCGTGAGCGCCTTGACCGCGCTCACCTCGGGAGCCGCCTCGACGGCAGCGCGCACGTCCCGTTCGACAACGCCCTCGCAGCGGCACACGATCGTCCCGGCATCCGCGAGATCGAACACGCCCTGGCCCACCCCGTACATGCGCTCGGTCGCCCGAGTGAGCGCGCGGCGTCGTGCGATGCGACGCAGGAGCGGACGGGCAGCGACCGTGGCCGCATCCGGTGTCATGATGCCCGCGTCGAGCGCCGCCGCGAACGCGGCGACACGGCCCTCGTCGGCCGCCACGGCCGAGCCTTCGACCCCCGCGCCGTCGCCGGCCGCGTAGATGCTCGCGATGTCGGTGCGGCACCACTCGTCCTTGCGGACGACGGGGCCACCCAGATCCTCGTGGTTGTCGAAGCCGCAGCCGACCAGGCGCAGCAGCTCAGCGGTGGGCGTGAACCCGTAGCCGACGCACAGGACGTCCGCGTCGACGGTCTCCTCCGTGCCGGGGACGACGCGCCACTGCGCGTCCACGCGCGCGTGGACGACGCGCTCGACGCGACCGTCGCCCTCGGCTCGCACGACGATGCGCCGGTAGCGGAGGGGGATGCGGCGCGCGATCAGCGCAGACTGGTATTTTGCGGCATCCATGAGGAGTCCGACGTTGCCGGGTGCGGATGCCGCGATCTTGACGAGATCGCCGGGCGACGGCGCGGGGCCGGCCTCCAGGGCGGTCACGATGTTGGCGCCGTATCCCGCCAGTTGCGCGGGGAATGCCAGCGCGACGGGCCCCGAACCGGCGAAGACGATGCGCTCGCCGGGGATGAACGCCTGCGTCTTCGCGAGGGTCTGGAGGCCGCCGGCGGTGATGACACCCGGAAGCGTCCAACCGGGGAACACCACGGGGCGGTCGTGCGCACCCGCGGCGACGATGACCCTGCGGGCGCGGAGAGAAGAGACCGGGTCGCCGTCGGTCTGCACCATCGCGACCCAGCCGCCCTCCTCCGCCTCGAGGTCGAGCACACTGGAGCGCAGTCGCACGGTGGCCGCGCTCTGATCGACGGCGTCGATCAGAGCGCGGCCCGCGAGGTACTGCGCGCCCATCTCCTTGGCATCGGTCACGCGCATGCCCGGTCCGGGCTGCTTGTACACCTGTCCACCGAGGGTCGGGCGTTCGTCGATGAGCACGGTATCCAGTCCCGCACCCGCCGCCGACGCGGCCGCGGCCATTCCGGCCGGCCCACCGCCGACGATCAGGAGGTCGTATACGTGCTCATCGACGGGCATTGATCAGCAGCCCTCCGGCATCGCGGGCATCGTGGGCGCCATCCACTTCGTGTAGAGCTTCTCGAGCGTGCCGTCGTTCTGCGCCTTGCACAGGAACGCGTCGAGCTTGTCGACGAGCACGGAGTTGTCCTTCTGGACGCCCCACGCACCGTAGTAGAGGCTCAGCGGGTCCTTCAGGTCGAGCGGCGTGAGCTGCCCGGGGTTGGAGCGGTTGTACTCCGCGAGGATATAGTCCTCGACCACGACGGCGTTGGCGCGACCCGATGCGACCTCGAGAAGTGCGGCGTTCTGGTCGGGGAATGCGGACACCGTGGCGTTGGGGAACGTGTCGCGCACGAGCTGCTCGCCCGTGGAACCCTGCAGGGCCGTGATCACGACGCCGGCCTTGTTGTAGTCCTCGACGTTCGTGCCCAGCTCCGAGCCCGGCGCGACACCGAGGATCGTGGCGTACGGCACGTAGCCGCGGCTGAAGTCGATGACCTTCTTGCGCTCGTCGGTGGCGCCGAGGCCGACCGACACCATGTCGAACTGCTTGGACTGCAGGCCCGGGATGAGCCCGTTGAAGTCGAGGTTCTGGATGTCGAGCTCGACGCCCATGTCCTTGGCCAGCAGGTTGAGCAGGTCGACGTCGTATCCGCTCGGGGTATCGCCGTCGAGGAACATCTGCGGCTTGTACTGCAGGTTCATTCCGACCACGAGCTTTCCGGGCGTCATGAGTCCGCTGTCGGCCGAGCCGCCGTCGGTCGCGGTGCCGCCGCCCCCGCCGCTGCAGGCCGTCAGCACCAGCGCTGCAGCCGCCGCGACGGTGACAAGAGGCACCCGGAGTGCCTTCATGCTGAATCGTGCGTTCACGTGATTCTCCATTCGATGTGATTTCGGGATGTGGGGAGGTGGTGCCGGGCTTGCGGGGCGGATGCGGTCATTCTGCGGATGCGGTCATTTGGGCGTGTACACGGTGCCGGTCGCAGGGGTGACCGCCTTGATGCGGGCCGCGATGGCCTCGATCGTGCGGCGCTGACGTGCACGCAGCGTCCGCCCGACCACGCCCAGCGGCGGACGCACGTACGCGCCCTCGATGAGGCGGAACACGATGTCGATCGCGAATGCGGCCAGGACGTAGATGATCGCGGCGGCGGTGTAGAGCACGAACGGCTGGAACGTCGTGGCGACGAGGTTCTGCGTGACACGGACGACCTCGAGGAGCCCGATGACGGTGAAGGTCGATGTGTCCTTCACCATGCCGATGAACATGCTGCCGATGTTGGGCAGGGCGATCTTGACGGCCTGCGGAAGGGTGACCGAGAAGAAGATCTGCGAGGACCGCATCCCGAGCGCCCATCCGGCCTCCGTGTGCCCTGGCGGCACCGCCTGCAGGGCCGAGCGGAAGATCTCCGCGAAGAACGCACTGTAGAGGAGCGACAGCGCGATCACGCCCGCCTGGAACACGGTGAAGCGCACCCCGAGCAGCAGCGCGACGCCGAAGTACACCCAGATCACGCTCACCAGGGCGGGGACGCCGCGGAAGACGTTGATGTACGTCGACGCGATCCAGTTCAGCGGGCGCGGCGCGGAGCGCAGCACCGCCAGGAAGAGGCCGAAGACGAGCGAGATCGCAAGGCCCACGATCGCGACGGAGAACGCCGTCCACAGCCCCGCGAGAAGTGCCTCGCGGTTATCCCAGATCAAGCTCCAGTCGTAGTCGGTGATCGACATCACATCACCGCCTTGAGGAACTCGCGGGCCCGATCGCTCGTGCAGTTGTCATAGAAGCCTCGTGGTCCGGACTCCACGATCCGGCCGTCCTCCATGAAGACGTTGAGGTCGCCGATCTCCTTCGCGAAGCCCAATTCGTGAGTGACGACGACCATCGTCATACCGGTTTCCGCCACTTCTCGCATCGTCTTGAGCACCTCGCCTACCAGTTCGGGGTCGAGTGCCGACGTGGGCTCGTCGAAGAGCATGACCTCGGGGTCCAGCGCGAGCGCGCGTGCGATCGCCACGCGCTGCTGCTGGCCGCCGCTGAGCTCGGCAGGATAGTTCGCCGCGCGGTCGATGAGTCCGACGCGCCGGAGCGCGATCGCCGCCTTCTCGCGAGCCTTCGCCTTGCTCATCCGCTGCACCTTGCGCAGGGGCAGTGCGACGTTGTCGAGCGCGCACAGGTGCGGGAAGAGATTGAACTGCTGGAACACCATGCCCACGCGCCGGCGCAGCTCGAGCCGGCCACCCCGCTTGACCGCGGCCGCGCCGGGCAGGCCAGGTCCGAACTCGACACCGTCGATCCGCAGGGATCCCGAGTCGGGCTCGGCCAGCAGGTTGATGCTGCGCAGTACGGTCGACTTGCCCGAGCCGGACGGCCCGAAGAGCACGACGTGCTGACCGCGCTCGATCGTCAGGTCGATGTCGAAGAGCACCTGCGTCTTGCCGTAGGTCTTGTTGATGGCGCGTAGCTCGATGACCGGCTGGACAGTGCGCGGTGCCGACGAGACGCCGTCGGTCACGACCGTGCCCCCGCTCATGCGCGGACCTCCGTCACGCTGACGTAAAGGCCGTCCGGGTCGCGGAAGTACGCGTAGCGCCAGCTCCGGCCGCCGTCCATGAGGATCTCGTGCGGCGCCCCGACGAGCTCGACGCCGATCGAGTCGAGGTAGGCGATCGCGAGGTCGAGGTTGCGCGCACCGATCGAGAACTCGAACGTACCGAGGTGACCCCATTCACCGCGCATGTCCGGCCCGGCGGGCGTCTGCTCCACGGGCTCGAGCGATCCGCCGTGCGGGCTCATCAGCAGCATCATGCGCTGGCTGGGGGGCTGACGGCCGACCTCGAGGAACCACGGATTCATCGGCTCGTTGACGCCGGCCATGTCGAAGAGCTTCGCCGTGAAGCCCAGTGAGCGGTAGAACGCCTCGGTGCGATCGGAGCTGCCGACGCCGAAGGCGACGTGATTCACGCCCTGCGGGCCGTCGGGGTAGGGCCAGCCCGATTCGAGCGAACGCCACTCGATGAACTCGATCTTCGCGCCGTCGGGGTCCTGGATGTACGACAGCCCGCAGTGCGTGTCATAGGGCTCGAGGATCTGGTCGTTGGGGTCCATGAGCACGGTGTGGCCGGCGGCGACGAGTCGCTCGTGGAACTCTTCGTACGACTTGACGTGGATGCACACCTCGCAGATGCCCGGTTCACCGTAGGCGAAGCCGTCGGGGAGCGGAGGCTGCGGGCGATTCGTGATCTGGACGAGCTTGATGCCGGAGCGTCCGAGCACCGTCGGGTTCGAGCTGCGCAGGAAGACGACGCGCGCCTGGGTCGCGTCGTGCCCCGTCACCGTCTCGATTCCACCGAGCGGCCCGGTGTAGTCGAAAGCGACGTCGACGAATCCGAGTGCACCGTAGAAGACCAGCGATGCCTCCATGTCGGAGACACCGATGCCTATGTGATCGAGACCCAGCAGGGTCCCGAATCGGAATTCTGGTGCGTTCATGTCGTAGTCCTCGCAGCATCGCCGTTCGCGTGGTTCGGGGCACGCGCGGACAACCGTTGTTGTTGGAAGAGATGGTTGCACAACGCACACTTGTCCGCAATACGCACAACATCGTTCGTATTGCGATGATCCGTTCGCATACCGTACATTTGCTGACAATCCACTCGGCGATCAGCCCCGCAGACACAGAAAGGTGGCTCCATTGGTCAACGACGATCCGAAGATCTCCGACGCTCGCGCGTCGACAGGACCGCGGATGCTGGATGGGCGGCGCTTCCTCGTCACCGGCGGCGCCCGCGGTATCGGCGCCGCCATCGTCGAGACCCTCGCCGCACACGGCGCGGAGGGAGCGATCATCGACCTCGCCGCCCCGGCATCCCCTTCGCCGTGGCCGTTCGCGCACGCCGACGTCACGGACGGCGATGCCATGGATGCTGCGGTGCGCGCCCTCTCGACGGACGGCCCTTTCGACGGGCTCGTCGCCGCCGCCGGGATCGTCCCTGCCTGGCACTCCCCGGCCGACATCGACCTCGACGACTTCACGCGGACGATGTCGGTCAATGTCCGCGGCGTCGTCGCAGCGATCAAGAGCGTCGCGGCCGACATGCCCCCGGGCTCCACGATCGTCGCGATCGGGTCACTGAACTCGTGGAAAGGCGATCCGAACCTCCTCTCCTATGTCGCGAGCAAGCACGCGGTCCTCGGCGTCGTGCGCTCGACCGCCCTGGCCCTCGGACCTCGCGGCATCCGCGCGAACGCCGTGGCTCCCGGCCCCGTCGCCACGGACGCCCTGCTGTCGCGGATCGACAGCCGGGTCACGGTGACGGGTCTCGAGCGCGACGCCGCGCTCGAGCGGTCGGCCGCAGCGACCGCGCTCGGGCGTCTGGCCACCGCGCAGGACGTCGCCGATGCCGTCCTCTTCCTCTCATCGCCGCTCTCCGCGGCGATCTCCGGGCACCTGCTGCCCGTCGACGGCGGAATGCTCTGAAGGGACCGGGCGATATGACGACACTCGCGGGGCGCACAGCACTCATCACCGGTGTCTCGGGCGCGATCGGCGGAGAGCTCGCCAGAGTCTTCGGCCGCGAGGGCGCGACGGTCGTCGGCACCTACCGGCATCGGCGGGACGCCGCCACGGAGGCGCTCTCAGGCATCCCGGCGGAGCGCCGCGTGCTCCTGCAGACCGAGTTCGGCGGAGGCGACAGCGCGCGCGCCCTGTGGGCCGGTGCGCTGCAAGCGGGGCCCATCGACACCGTGGTCGTCAACGCCGCGGCCATGGCCCCGACCCCTCTCGCCGGAGACGACGACGAATGGGATGCCGGATGGCAGCGCTCCCTCCAGGTCAATGTGATCGCGGCCTCGACCCTCATGAGAGAGGCGGCGCAGGCGTTCGCAGAGCGCGGATCCGGCTCGATCATCGCGATCTCGAGCTGGGCGGCGCTGCAGGGCAGCCGGATCCCCGACCTCGGGGCTTATGCCGCCTCCAAAGCAGCGCTGCGCAGCTTCGCGCAGACGCTCGCCCGCGCGTACGCGCGCTCGGGAGTCCGGGTCTACACGATCGCCCCCGGCGTCGTCGACGGCGGAATGGGGACGGCAGACCTCGACCCGGAAGAGGTGCGCGCCGTGGCGGAGGGGCTCGTCATGGGCCGACACGTCGCGGTGTCGGAGATCGCCGAGCTCGCCGCCTTCCTCGCCTCGGACCGCTGCCCCAGCCTCACCGGATCGACCATCGACCTCAACGGTGCCTCTTACATCCGGTGATCCGCACGAGATCACCACTCAGCACGACACTTCGGATCGGACGCGTTTCATGACTTCACCCCCTCCGCTCGGATCGAGCACCGCTTCGCACGTCGCGGAGACGGTGGCGGTCATCGGCGCAGGCAGCATCGGAATCGCCTGGGCCGTCGTCTTCGCCTCGGCGGGGGTGCGCGTGCAGATGTTCGAGACCGCCGCGGGCGTCCGGGAGGGCGCGCTCGGCGAGGTGGAATCGATGCTGAACGACCTGTCTCGCGCCGGTCTGCTCGCCGAGCCGGTCGCGGACGTGCTGCCGCGCGTCACGATGACCCCGACGCTCGACGCGGCGGTGGAGGGAGCGGGCTTCGTCCAGGAGTGCGTCATCGAGGACATCGAGGTCAAGCGCGGGCTCTTCGCCGAGCTCGACCGGCTGACCGATCGCCGCGTGGTGCTGGCCAGCTCCACCTCGACGATCATCGCGTCGCTCTTCGCGGAGGACCTGCCGGGGCGGGAGCGCTGCCTCGTCGTACACCCCGCGAACCCGCCGTACTTCCTCCGCGTCGCCGAGGTCGTGCCGGCTCCGTTCACGTCGGCCGACGCCATCGCGAAGGCGACAGAACTGCTCACCCGGGTCGACATCACCCCCATCGTCCTGCATCGCGAGATAGAGGGATTCGTCTTCAACCGCCTGCAGGGGGCAGTCCTGCGCGAGGCCTACTGCCTGGTGCGCGACGGCGTGATCTCGCCCGTGGACGTCGACACGCTCGTGCGCGAAGGTCTCGGCCTGCGCTGGTCGGTGATCGGCCCGTTCACGACGAGCGAGCTGAACACCCGAGGGGGTCTGCGCCGACATGCCGAGGTGATCGGCCCGGTCTACGCGCGGATCGGCGTCGAGCGCGGCTCGGACGATCCGTGGACCACCGAGACGATCGAACACGTGGCCTCGGTCATCGAACAGCGACTGCCGCATCCGACATGGGAGGAGAACGTCCACGAGCGCGACAGGGCGATGATCCGCCTGGCGTCGCTGCTGCGCCATTTCGACAACCCACTCGCAACTCCGAAACCCATCACGACTTCTCTTATGTAAGGTCTGAATCGGCTTTTGCTTTCCAATAGCAAGCCAGAACCGGACTAGACTGTTCACTCGTGAGCGATGCAACGGATCCGCCCCTTCAGATCGCGGCGTGGTCGATGCTCGGCACCCCTGCAGCCGCATCCCTCATGTCCCGCATCGGCGCCGATCTGCTCGTCGTCGATGCCCAGCACGGACTCTTCGATGACGCGAGCGTGATCGCCTCCGTGCCCGCGGCATCCGCCGTGCCGGTCCATGTGCGTGTCGCGAGCAACTCGGCCTCCCTGATCGGCCGTGCGCTGGACGCCGGTGCCGCCGGTGTGATCGTGCCGATGGTCCAGGACGGATCCGAGGCGGCCGCCGCTGCCGCCGCCACCCGCTACCCCCCGCTCGGTGAACGCTCATGGGGACCGCTCGCGGCGTACCGCGGCGAACCGACGACGGCGCCCGACGATGCGAACGCGCAGGTCTCGTGCGCGGTCATGGTCGAGACGGCCCGCGCCATCGCCGCGGTCGACGACATCGCACGTGCTCCCGGTGTGGACATGGTGTTCGTCGGGCCGTTCGATCTCGCGATCGCCCTCGGTACGAGTGTCGCCGAGCTCCTCGCCGACCACTCCCCCGGCAACCCGCTCGATGCGGTGGTCGAGGCCTGCAGACGCGCGGGCACACGGGCGGGCGCCTTCGCGGGTGGACTCGATGCCGCCCGCGCCCTCGCCGACCGCGGCTTCACGACGGTCGCGGTCGCCGTCGACACCCAGTTGATCTCCGCCGCGGGTTCGGCCCTCATCGCCGAGGCCCGCAGCATCCCCTCCCCACGACAGGAGCACGCATGACCACCGCTGTCCGCGACATCGCCGACGAGTACACCCGCGCCCTTGCGGCCCGCGAGCCGTCTGCGGCCCTCGCCCTCCGGCGCGAGCGCCCCGACCGCGCCCTCGCCGACCTCTCCCCCGAGTGGCTCGAGGAGCGGTACGCGCTGCAGGGCGACGTGCTCGACCAGCTCGCGGCTCTGCCCGACGACGCCCCCGACGGTGTGCTGCGTGCGGCGCTCGTCGAGCGACTGAGCGGCGATCGGGCGATGTTCGACACGGGCTTCACGATGCGGATGGCTGCCGGGCTCGCAAGCCCCATGCACCTCATCGTCGAAGGCATCGAGGGCCTCGTGATCGGAGAGGATGCCGGGGGCATCGCCGTGCTCGAGCGGCTCGAGGCGGCCCCGGCCGCCGTGCACGAGTACATGCGCTCGCTCTCTCGCGCGCGCGAACTCGGACGGGCCGGGCGCTTCTCCGGGACGTCCGTTGCCTCGGTGCGCCAGATCGGACTTCTCGCCGACCAGGCCCAGGGCTGGGCCGACACCGACTACTTCGGCGGAATCGAGCGCGCTGAGGGGCTCGCGCCCGAGCTCGCGGCCCGCGCGGATGCCGCAGCCGCCGCCATGGCCGCAGCCCTGGGCGATCTCGTGCGGTTCCTCCGCGACGATCTGCTCCCCGACGCACCCGCCGAAGACGCGATGGGCGAAGACGTGTACGACACGATGGTCGCGAGCATGCTCGGTACGCCCGTCGACCTCGCGGAGGTGTACGCGTTCGGATGGAGCGAACTCGAGCGCCTCGTCGCCCTCTCGCGCGAGCTCGCCGTCCAGCTCGGGGGCTCGGGGGATGACCCCGTTCGCTCGGCGGCGGCGCTCCTGGACGCCGACCCGCGCTACCGGCTCGAAGGCATCGATGAGATCGTCGCGTGGCTGCGCGCACGCGTCGCCGAGAGCGCCGAGGTGCTGGGCGCCGAGGCGTTCGACATCCCGCCCACGATCGAAGACGTCGAGTGCGTCGTGTCGCAGGCATCGTCCGGAGTCGTCTACTACACGCCCGCGCCGCCGGACGGCTCGGTCCCGAGCCGCATCGTGTGGACGATTCCGAGTGGGGTACCCAGGGCCTCGACGTGGCAGGAGGTCACGAGCGTCCACCACGAAGGCCTCCCGGGCCACCATCTCGAGCACACGATCAACCGCGCCAACGCCGACCTGCATCCGTGGCAGCGCTACCTGTGCGAAGTTCACGGCTACGCGGAAGGGTGGGCCCACTACGCCGAGGCGCTCTCGGACGAGCTCGGACTGATCCGTGATCCGGCCGAACGCCTCGGGATGGTGCTCGGCCAGATCTGGCGGTCGGTGCGCATCGTGGCCGACATCGGCATGCACACGGCGTGGCCGATCCCACGGACTCCGCTCACGACCGAGACCGTGTGGACGCCCGAGCTGGCGCAGGCCTTCCTCGAGGACTTCGCGATGGTCGAGCCGGACCTCGCGCGATTCGAAGTGGACCGCTACCTCGGTATCCCCGGGCAGGCGCTCGCGTTCAAGGTCGGTGCGAAGCTCTGGATGGAGGCGAGGCAGGCCTGGCGCGCGCGGCGCGGTGCCGACGCTCCGCTCGCGGACTTCCACCGCGAAGCGCTCGCGCTCGGACCCATGGGACTCGCCCCGCTGCGCACCTTCCTGCTCGCCGGCTGAGCCGGACCGGCTGACTCAGGATCCGCCCGACCGCACGGTCGGGCGGATCCGGCAGATCACGCGCTCGCTCTCGATCTGCTCCTGGATGTAAGGGCGGCCGAAATAGCGTTGAGAGAGCTCGTCGATGTGCGTGCGCGCAGCTTCTCCGCCCACGAACTCCACGACCTCGCCGCGGATCTCGGTGTAGCTGTACGGGTCCTGGCTGTCGAT
This sequence comes from Microbacterium rhizomatis, assembly GCF_008710745.1. Lineage (GTDB taxonomy): Bacteria > Actinomycetota > Actinomycetes > Actinomycetales > Microbacteriaceae > Microbacterium > Microbacterium rhizomatis. The sequence goes on along the minus strand of NZ_VYSA01000003.1, from coordinate 399,575 downwards.
GATGACGACCACGACGCGTGGATCGCGCTTCATATGGGTGTATTTGACGCGATGCACCTCGGTGTTGATGAGGATGTGCTCGTCGTCGCAGTCGACCCACATCACCTGCGCGGTGGGCGACCCGTCCTTCCGGAGCGTGGTGAGCGTTGCGAAGTTCACGCCCTTCGCGAGCGCGCGCGTTCGTTCGTCCAGCATCCTGTCCCTCTCCTCGGCGATCTCTGTCGCTCACTTGACCCGCACGCGCGAGTCGAGCAGCGCGTACACGATATCGACGAGGATCGACGAGATCACGACGAACAGCGAAGCCAGCAGCATCGTGCCGATGATGACGGGCTGATCCCCGCGGTTGACGGACTGGATCGCGAGGCGGCCGATGCCGTTGATCCCGAAGATCTGCTCGGTCACGACGAGCCCGCCCATCAGGACGGCGATGTCGAGGCTCACCTGCGTGACGACGGGGGTGAGGGCGCTGCGCATGCCGTGCTTGTAGACGACCGCGCTGTCCGACAGGCCCTTGGCCCTCGCGGTGCGGATGTAGTCCTCCCCCAGCACCCCGGCGAGCTGGCTGCGGGTGAGGCGGGCGTAGGTCGCCGCCGAGACGAAGCCGACGGTGACCCAGGGCAGGATCAGGTGCCTCGCCCATTCCAGGGGATTCTCGGTGAATTCGACGTAGCCGGCGGCCGGGAAGATCGGCAGGCCGATCACCGTGAGCTGAAAGAAGAAGACGTACAGCAGGAGGAGGCCCACCACGAAGGTCGGGACGCTGAGTCCGCTCAGTACGAAGATCGTGCTGACGCGGTCGCGAAGTGATCCTGGCCGCCGGGCGGCGCCGATGCCGATGCCGACGCCGATGAGGAGGGCCATCGTCAGGCCCCCGATCGCGATGGACGCCGTCTCGGGCAGGCGCTGGATGATCGCATCCAGGACGGGCTGCTGGTTGTAGAACGAGTAGCCCAGATCACCCCTGAGCAACCCGCCCATGTAGAGGAAGTAGCGCTCGATGACCGGAAGATCCAGCCCCAGTCGCTCCCGCACGAGCTCGACCTGATCGTTCGTGGCCTGGACGCCGGCGATCGTGCGGGCGGGATCGTTGGGCGCGACGTAGAACAGCAGGAACATGATCGCGCTGATCGCGAAGAGGGTGAGGAGGCCGGAGACCACCCGGCGGCTGAGGAAGCGGATCACGCCTTCGCCTCCTTGCGGGCGGCGCGCCGGGCGGATCTGCGCCGTGCGAGCCGGCGGCGGCCCGCGAACAGCGTCTGGCGCGGATCGAGCGCATCGCGGACCGAGTCGCCGAGGAGGTTGAAGGCGAGGGTCACGGCCAGCAGCGCCGCTGACGGGAAGATGACGAGCCAGGGAGCGATCGTGTAGAGCGAACCCTGCGAGGCCACAGCGAGCATGTTGCCCCAGGTGGCGGTCGGCGGCAGCACGCCGAGGCCGAGGAATGAGAGCGTCGCCTCGAAGACGATCGCCTGCGGGATCAGCAGCGTGCCGTACACGACGATCGGCACGAGCAGGTTGGGGATGACGTCGACGCGCATGATGCGCCAGTTGGATGCTCCGAGCGAGCGTGCCGCCTCGACGAACTCGCGCTCGCGCAGCGAGAGCACCTGGCCGCGCACGACGCGGGCGATCGGTGCCCACGAGAAGAGGACGATCACGATCACGGTGGTCGTCAGGGACGGGCCGACGAGGGCGACGAGCGAGATCGCGAAGAGCAGCTGCGGGAGGCTGAGTGTCGTGTCCATGAGCCAGGTGAGGACGGTGTCCACCCACCCGCGCAGGAAGCCCGCGACGAGCCCGACGAGCGTGCCGATCCCGAGTGCGCCGAGTGTCGCGAAGAACGCGACGGTGAGACTGATCCGGGCACCGTAGACCAGGCGCACGAGCACGTCGCGTCCCAGATTGTCCGTCCCGAGGAGGAACTGCGCGTTCGGGGGCATCGGCGTGCCGAATTCCGTGAGCCCCTCCTTGCGGAATTGCTCATCCGGTCCGTGGCCGACCCACATCGCGATGAGGGGGGCCATGATCGCCGCGAGGATCACGACGAGGATGATGATCGCCGAGGCGACGGCCACCCGATCTCTGCGCAAGCGGCTCCACACGAGCTGCAGCGGGCTGCGCGCTGCGACGGGCGCCTGTTGCGTGAGCCCTGGCACGGCGGCGGCCTCGATCGCCTCCGCCTCCGCCTCGTGCTCGGCCTCGAGACGCTGGTCGGTCGGGTTCTGGCCGGTCATCGGCGGGCCTCCCTCGGGTCGTCGGCACGGGGCGCGAGCGCGGTGTCGACATGGGGCGCCGCAGCCAGGAGCGAGCGGGTGTACTCGTGCTCCGGCGCACGGTAGATCTGTTCCACGCTCCCGTGCTCGACGATCACACCACGGCGCATGACGGCGACCGTGTCGGCGATGTGCTCGACGACCGCGAGATCGTGCGCGATGAAGACGTAGGTCAGTCCTAGCTCGCGCTGCAGCGCGCTCAGCAGGTTGAGGATCTGCGCCTGGATGGAGACATCGAGCGCCGAGACCGGCTCGTCGCACACGACGAGCTTCGGGTTGAGGGCGAGGGCGCGGGCGATGCCGATCCGCTGGCGCTGTCCTCCCGAGAACTCGGCCGGGAAGCGGTTGTAGTGCTCGGGATTGAGCCCGACGAGCTCCATGAGCTCCTGCACCCGTGCGCGGAGGCCCTTGCCCTGCTCGATGCCGTGGATGACCAGGGGATCGGCGATGATCGACCCCACTCGTCGCTGCTGATTGAGTGAGCCGTACGGATCCTGGAAGACCATCTGCACATCGCGGCGGAGCTCGTGCTTGGCTGTCCGGCCCAGCGTCGAGATGTCGCGGCCCTCGAACTCGACGCGACCGCTCGTGAGCGGGATGAGGCCCGTGAGCGCCCGCGCGAGGGTGGACTTCCCGCTGCCGGATTCGCCGACGATGCCCAGCGTGCCGCCGCGCCGGATGTCGAGGCTCACTCCGTCGACCGCCACCACGGTGTCGCTCCCCAGCCCGAGAACACCCTTGCGAGCACCGGGGAAATGGATGCGCACGTCCTCGATGCGGGCGAGCAGCTCGCGCTCGGTGCTCGCCGAGGGCGCGGCGTCGGGAAGCACGGGAAGCACCACGGGTGTCGCGTGCGAGACGGGGAGGACGCACGCGGAGCCGTGCCCGAGGGCGATGTGCTGCTCCGCGGGGAACCGGGTGAGGCACTCGTCGTGCACGAGCGCGCATCGCGAGGCGAAGGGGCACCCGGGCTGCTCGATGAGCAGGCTCGGCGGGTTGCCGGGGATCGACTGCAGCACCGTGCGCTGCGAGCCGACGCGCGGCACGGAGGCGAGCAGGCCGCGCGTATAGGGGTGGTGGGGGCGCGTGAGGACTTCCCGGTGCGATCCGCGCTCGACGATCCTCCCGCCGTACATCGTCAGGACCCGGTCGGCCACCTGCGCGACGACTCCGAGGTCGTGCGTGATCATGAGGATCGCCGTCCCGTGCTCCCGCTGCAGACGATTCATGAGGTCGAGCAGCTGCGCCTGCACCGTCACGTCCAGGGCCGTGGTCGGCTCGTCCGCGATCAGCAGCGCGGGGCGGAGCGCGAGAGCGAGACCGATCATCACGCGCTGGCGCATACCGCCGGAGAACTGGTGGGGATAGTCGTCCACGCGCTTGTCGGGATTCGGGATCCCGACCTCGGCGAGCACGTCGATCACGCGTGAGCGAAGGAGCTTCGGCGATGTCTTCTCGTGCACGCTGATCGCCTCGGCGATCTGCGCTCCGACGCGGAACTGGGGATGCAGCGACGACAGCGGGTCCTGGAACACCATCCCGATGTCGCGCCCACGCACCGAGCGCAGGTCTTCGTCGTTCATCGTGAGCAGATCGCGGCCCTGGAAGAGCGCGCGCCCCTCGACGATCGCGCCACTGGAGAGCCCGACCATCGCCTGCGTGCTCACGGACTTCCCGGAGCCCGACTCTCCGACCACGCCGAGGGTCTCGCCCTCGTCGAGGTCGAAGGAGATGCCACGCACCGCGTGCAGCCTTCCATCCCCCGTGTCGAATGACACGTCGAGATCTTCAACGCTGAGCAGCACGTGGCATCTCCTTGTTCACCATCGGACGATCGACCGCGGAACGGCGATCAGTTCTGGATCCACACGTTCGTCACGTCGCCGTTCTTCGTCCACGAGAGGTACTCGAAGCCCCCGACGCGGTCGGAGTGGAAGACGGGTGTGCGGGCGAACGTGATCGGCACCCATGCGGCATCCTCGGTGGCGACGGCGTCCGCGGCGATCCACAGCTTGTCGGCCTCCTCCGGCGACCTCGCGGCGAGCGCCTGGTCGATCAGCGAGTTGAACTCGTCGTTGTTCCAGCCACCGAAATTCGGTGATCCGGCGGCGTACCCGCGGCCGTCGAGCATCGGAACCAGGTAGGGGCGGCCACCGAAGTAGTCGGCGCTCCACGCGGCGATCGCGATGTCCCACTCGCCGGCCTTCGTGATGTCCTGGTTCAGCAGGAACTCGCTGTAGAACGCGTTCTGCGTCGTGACCTTCATCTCGACCTTGAAGCCCGATGCCTCGAGGTCCTGCTGCATCGCGGCGGCGATCGAGGCGTAGGGCTCGGTCTCGCGGTACAGCAGCCGGACGGGGACCCCGTCGGGGTATCCGGCCTCGGTCAGGAGCTTCTTCGCGTTCGCGGAGTCGCCGGTGTCGGGCACGTCGAGGACGTTCGTCTGCTCGACGCCGAGCACCTCGGGCGGCAGGATCTGCGTCGCGACCTCTGCGAGGCCCGACCCGCCGAGGATCTGCTGCACGGCGGAGCGGTCGATCGCGAAGTTGAGCGCCTGCCGGACCGCCTTCTTGCCGAAGGCGCCTCCTGCATTGGGACTCAGCGTGTTGATGACGACGTAGGGGCGGATCGCTCCGTCACCGCCGATCACGAGCCGCTTGTCGTTCTGTGCCATCAGCGCGGGGACGGATGCGGTCGGCGTGACCGTGTCCGCCCACTGCATGTCGACCGTGCCGGCCTCGAGCTGCTGCTGGACGGCTGCGGCGTCCTGACCCATCGCGATCTCGATCGCGTCGACGTTGGCCTTGCGGACCGGGTCGAGGTCGGCCTTCCACACCGGGTTGCGCTCGAGCGTGTAGCTCTCATCGGGCACGTACTTCGCGATGCGGTAGGGACCGCTCGAGATGATGTGCTGGCGGAGCTCGGGCGAGTCGGGCAGGTAGTCGAGGTACTCGACGGGCTGCGGAGCGAGGAACACGCCGAGGGCCATGATGTCGATGAAGTCGGCCGCCGGTTGGGTGATCGTGAACTGGACCGTGTGGTCGCCCGTCGCCTGCACGCCCGCGATGTCGTTGCCCTCGACGTAGGCGCGGATGGCCTCGACGGTGGGATCGACGGCGGCGAATCCCTCGCAGTACGCGGCGAGGCCGACGATCGTGTCCGTGAAGTACGACAGCGCGTTGGACGGCGCGACGGGGTTGCAGATGCGCTTGGCGGCGAGCACGACGTCGTCGGCGACGATCTCACGCGCCCCACTGGGCGCATCGAACTCGACGCCCTCCTGCAGGTTGATCGTGTAGACCGTGCCGTCCGCGGAGATCCCGCCGTTGTCCTCGGTCGGAATCTCGAGAGCGAGGTCGGGAACGATCTCGGAGCGATCGGTGTCGCCCTGACCGGGAACCTGCGCGAACAGCGTGCGGGTCAGCGCGCGGTGGATCTGGTAGTCCGGGGCCGAGTACGACGCTGCGGGGTCGAGGTAGAGGACGTCGGAGTTGCCCGCGAGCTTGAGGGTGCCTCCGGTCGTGGCGTCGCCGCCGCCCCCGGAGTCACCGCCCTGCGGTGCGGAGCAGGCGGTCAGGACCAGCGCGGGCAGAGCGATGGCGGCTGCGATCAGGGCCAGCCGTGATCGGTGAAGCATGATGTTTCCTCTCGAGCGGCAGAACGGAATGCGCACCGGACGATCGCCGACGCGCATGCTGAGACTGTCTCATGAACGTGTTTCAGTGAAAAGTCATTCACGTTAAAGAGCTGACGAACCATCCACGCAACACTGTGTGAAGTTTCGTCTTGACAAGTCTAACTGCACAAACACCTATCAAACGATTTCGAGACGATCACGATCGAGCGGTGTTGCACGCGGTCAGGCCCCGGTCAGCGTGCCGTCGTAGGCGTCGATCGCGTCGAGGTCTCCGCGGTCGCCGAGGATCTCCCAGCGCTGCAGCGAGAAGGGCACGTTCCCGTTCGCCCACACCCTGTCATGCACGTCGCGCAGCGAGAAGGTGCCGCCCTGCGCGACGACGGCGTCGGTCACGAGCCGGAGCAGCTGCTGCTTTCCGACGTGGTACGACATCGCAAGGCCCGGGGTCGCCAGATACATCGCGCACTCTTCGCGCGCCGTCTCGACGTCCATCGGCACGAGCCGTACGAAGAAGTCGATCGCCTCGTCGAGTGTGAACGCACCGGTCGCGAGGTTGATGTCGACCACCACCCGGAGGCTCCGCAGGCGATTGAAGTTGTGGACGATCTCCTGTGAGTGCGGGGCGTCGTCGAAGAGACCCGCCAGCAGCATGAACTCCTCGTTGTAGAACGCGATGCCCTCGTTGGCGACGGAGTCGACGTAGCGGCGTCGGATCGGGTCGGGGTTGGCCCACGACAGCGCGAGCTGCTTGTAGTGAGCGCCCTCGTGGATGATGCCCAGCCGCGGATCCTGCGCGTTGGCTGCGTAGAAGTAGGGCAGGTCGGGCTGCGGGTCGGGCATGTACGAGACGCCGTCGACATCGAGCCGATCCTCATCCGTCAGATCGTCGGAGACGCCGAGGAAGCGCAGCGGCTGGAGATACGCCGGCATGGGGGCGACGTGATAGCGACCGAGCGAGTCGGGCTGCGAGAGCAGACCCTGCGCCTCCGAGAACGCCCGGACCTCCGCCTCCTGCGCCTCTTGACGCGCGACCTGCACCTGGATGCTCTCGGCGAGCGGAGCCGGCGGCACATCTCTGTACCGGTTGCGGGTCACGACCTCGGCGACCACGGCGCGCCGGTAGTCCTGCAGCGCCGCCCGGACGAGCTCTTCGGGCTCGTCCGCGATGAGGGCGACGTGGCGCAGGAACCATACGAAGCGGTCGCGCCCCACCGGCTCCGAGACCGCGAGATCCGCCGCCGAATCCTTGAGCCATGCGGCGAGTCCGGCGAGGGACGCGCCTGCCGCCGGGGCGAGGGCACGCAGTTGCGCCAGCGCCTCCGGTGAGACCACTGCGTCAAGAGCGTCGACGGATGCCGCGAAGCGCGCGTCGATGCCCGCCAGCTCGAGGGCGGCCACCCGGGCGAGGTCACCGACGCCCGCGCGGGCGAGGTTGTCGCGTGCGAGCTCGACCCGCTCGGGGATCGAGCGGGCCACGGCGATGAGCCCCTGCTCGACCGCAGCCGAGAACGGCGGACGCGGAAGCAGGAGGTCGAACCACGGGCCGAGGATCTGCCCGACGAGGAACACCGCGTCGCGCTCCCAGTTGCGGAGGACATCGAGGTCCCACTCGACGCGGTCCAGCACCGAGCCGAGCAATCGCGCGTCGACCGCGGCAGCGACGTCGCCTTCGGGTACCGCCACGCCCGCGAGCCGCTCGCGGAAGTGCGCGAGCTCGACGCGACGCTCATCGATCGAAGCGGGCGTGAAGTCCGGGAGCCATCCGGGAGAACGGCGGATGCGCGGGATGTCGTCCGACGACCGGAACGCGGCCGCAGCGGCCCAGCGCGCGATGTCGTCCGAGAGGGCGATGAGGTCGGTGGTCGTCATGCGGATCTCCTCACTTCGGGAAGCACGAGCCGGCCGAGCATCTCGATCGCGGCGACGGGGTCGGGCCCGAGAGGCGGCCCGAAAGACAGGTGGGTGGCGCCGCGCCCGACGAGCTCGCGACAGCGCCGGATGACGGCATCCGGATCACCCGAGATCCCCAGCGAGAGCATCTGCGGGGTGATCGCGCGCACCGCCGCATCCTCATCGCCGTCGCGGAGCGCGTCGAGTGCCGGGGTGAAGTCAGCGGTGGTCAGACCCGCGCGGGCGAGCAGATACGGCGAGAACGCCGCGCCGTAGTATGCGAGTTTGAGCGCGAGCGCACGGTCGGCCGCTGCGCGGTCCTCGTCGAGGGCGAGCCACACGCAGGCCGGCATGTCGAGGTCGCTCATCGTGCGCCCGGCGCCCGCGGCGCCCTCAGCGACGATCTCGGACGCGGTGGTGAAGTGCTCGGGCGGGAACAGCAGCGCCAGGACGCCGTCCGCCTCCGCCCCTGCGAACGCGAGCATCCGGGGACTCATGGCGCCGATGTAGATCGGCACGTGCGTCGCCGTCAGCCGAAGGTAGGCATCGCGGGTCCAGCCCTCCCCCGCGCCGTCGGCGTCGATCGGTCGCTCACCGGCCAGCAGCGCACGGATCGCGCGCAGAGCGGCGCGCGTGTCGGTCAGAGGCTTGTCCTGCTCGATGCCGATCCACGAGAGGAACTCGCCCGAGCCGGCGCCGAGCCCCAGCAGGAATCGACCCTCCGACATCTCCTGCAGCGTCGCGGCGATCATCGCGAGCTCCGCCGGATGCACCGAATACGGGTTCATGATCCCGATGCCCAGATGCAGGCGGGTCGTCTTCTGGAACAGCGCGCCCAGCAGAGCGGGGGCCGAACGCAGCATCAGGTCGTTGGACACCCAGAGCTGATCGATGTGCGCCGCCTCGCCGGCGACGGCGAGTCCCGTGAGCGTCGGCAGATCGAGGTCGTTGTTGACGCGCAGGCTGAAGCGGATGCTCATCGCGCCGGCTCCGCGATGGTCGAGGCGGTCGTCGCCGAGGTCGCCGATGTGCCCCCGGCATCCCGCCAGGCGAGGAACCGCTCGAGCCCCTCCGTGATCGACTCCGTCGACGCAGCGAGCGACACCCGCAGGTGGTGCGGCGTCGCGCGTCCGAACGCCGAGCCGGGCGCGAGCGAGACACCCGCCGAGACGAGGTCGAGCGCTGCGAGGCGCGAGTCCGTCCCGTCGGGAAGCGGCAGCATGAGGTAGAACGCCCCCTGCGGGCGGACGATGTCGATGCGGGCGGTCTCGAGGATGCCGACGGCGACGTCACGCCGTGCGCGGTAGGCATCGCGCATGTGCGCCACCGCATCCTGCGGTCCCGTGATCGCCGCGAGAGCCGCCGCCTGCGTCACGCTCGAGACGCACGACGATTCGAGCTCGAGGATCCGGGTGACCGTATCGGCGAGCCACGCCGGCACGAGCGCGTAGCCGACCCGCCAGCCGGTCATGGCGTAGGTCTTCGAGAAGCTGAACACCGAGGCGACGTGATCGGGGGCGAGGGCGGCGGCGTTCGCGTGCGTGCCTTCGAACACGATCTCGTCGTAGACCTCGTCGCTGACGACGAGCAGATCGTGCTCGACCGCGAGGGCGACGATCGCGGCCACGAGCTCCGGACGCATCACGGCTCCGGTCGGGTTGTTCGGAGAGTTGAGCACGATCACGCGCGTGCGCGGAGTCAGAAGCGCACGGATCTCCGCCAGGTCGGGTTGGAAGCCGTCCTCCGGTCGCAGCGCGTAATGCACAGGGGTGGCCCCGATGAGGGTGGTCTGCATCTCGTAGTTCGGCCATGCGGGGTCGGGCACGAGAACCTCGTCGCCGGGTGCGACGACGGCCGAGAGGATCGCGTCGATCGCCTGGACGGCGCCGTGGGTGATGAGCACCTGCTCGAGCGGTGCGGCCACGCCGTAGGCCCGCTCGATACGCTCGCCGATCGCCGATCGCAGGGCCGGGATGCCCGCCGTCTGGACGTACGAGACACGCACGCGGGCGGCGTCGAAGGCCGCCTCGGTGATGTGCGCGGGCGTCGCGAAGTCGGGCTCACCGATCTCGAGGCGGATGATCGGATGCTCTGACGTCAGCGCGAGATCGACGATCTCTCTAATACCCGAGTGGGGCAGCCGCAGAGCGGCCGTCGTGGCGTGGGGCACAGCGATCCTTCCGGCGCAGACCCGGACGTGCGCGCTGATCGTGCCGTCATCGAGCTGTGTGTAAATCCAACTCTAGGCGATCACTGTCTAACGGAAAGTAACAAGCCAAAAATACTTACGTTTGCGATGCGAGACGCGCTCTCACCAGGACCTGCATGGTCAGTCGTCGTCCTCCGGGGTGGGGTCGATAGTCAGCGAGCCCTCGAGCAGCTCGCGGACGCTTCGTTCACGCACCACTTCTCCCAGGCTCAGGAACGTCTCGATCCGCTGCAGACCGCGGATCGGCCAGATGCGGTCCAGCAGCAGCGCCTGCAGATGCGCGTGGTCGCGGATGCGGAACCGGGCGATCATGTCGAAGCTGCCCGTCACGACGACGAGCTCGGTCAGCTCCGCGATGCTGCGCAGCTCGGCGAGGATCTCCGACAGCACCGCATCGGTCGCGAGCGTCATCGGGATGTAGACCAGTCCGGGATAGCCCAGGGCGGACCAATCCACGATCGTCGTGTACCCACGGATGACGCGCTGCCGCTCGAGGCGCGCGATCCGCTCGCCGACGGCGGGGGGCGACATCCCCACTTCACGCGCGAGCTGACGCTGCGAAACCCGAGGGTCGTCCGCGAGGAGGAACAGGAGCTTGCGGTCGATCTCGTCGAGCTCCACCACCGGGCGAGGCTTCTCCACCTCCCGGGTCATGTTCGACATCGGGGAGCGGAGCGGGCGGGGGTCAGGACGCTCGCCGTCGGATTGAGAGCTTGCCATGCCGTCTCCTGATCATCGTGGGAAGGATGCTCGAGCCCTCGCGGGCTCGATTGAGCATACGGTCGCACCCGGTGCGGCGACCAGGCGATCGCTATGCCGACAACGTCTCACCGAACCACTCCAGAAGCAGGTCGCCGCGCTGACGCCGGTGCACGGGCGTGCCCTCCCGGGTCAGCGAGTGGCCCTCGCCGGGGAACCGGATGAACTCCGCGGGTCGCCCGAGCACCCGCAGTGCGAAGAAGAGCTCCTCGGCCTGCTGGATCGCACACCGGCGGTCGTACTCGGAGTGCACGATGGCGAGGGGGGCGGTGATCCCATCGACGTACTTGAGCGGAGAGGCATCCCAGTACGGAGTTGCGTCCTGGAGATGCGAGACGCCCAGGTACTTCTCGAAGAACCACGGCGCCTCGTCCTTCGTGGCGGCGTCGCTGAACAGGTTGTAGCAGCCCCGCTCGGCCCAGCCCGCGGCGAAGAGGTCCGTCTTGGCCAGCAGGAATGCCGTCATCATGCCGCCGTACGATCCGCCCATGACGCCGACGCGCGCGCTGTCGACCGGATGGGTCGCGAGCAGATGCTGGACCACCGCGACGATGTCGTCGAGGTCGCGATTGCCCCAGCCCTCCCCGGGCTCCGCGGCACCCGGGGCGGCATTGACCTTCATCCACGCGGTTCCGTAGCCCGCCGATCCGCGGGGATTGAGCCATGCCACCGCGAACCCCTGGCCGATCAGGGTGTGCACCTCGTGCGACCACTGGTAGCCGTACTGAGTGCCGCCCCCCTGCAGCCAGATGATGAGGGGATGCGGGCCTTCGCCGTCCGGGGTCGCGATCCACGAGTCGATCGTCGTGCCGTCGACATCGACCGGCTCATGGCGCGGCTCCGCAAGTCTGTGCCCCTCGCGGTACTGCGCGTTGGGGTCGTGCAGGACACGGGATGCTGCCCCCTCCTCGCCGACGATCACCCTCGGCGGCGTCGTGGGCGAGGATTCGATCGCGACCCACAGCCCGTCGTGGACGTCGAACCCGGTGATCTGACGTGGACCGGTCAGCAGCGTGCGCGCTGTCGGCGCGCCGCCGGCCGCGCAGGTGATCTCGACGACCTCGATGCGTCCCTCACTGCCGACGAGGACGACGAAGGCGTCCGGTGAGACCCACCTGATCGATCCGGGAGTGCAGTCCCGGTCCACGATCGCGCGAAGGTCCGTGACGGCGCCGGACGTCAGATCCACGAGGGCGGGGAACGAGGTGCTCGGGTAGTGCGCGATGTCGACCGCGACCGTCGCGACCCGCGTGCCGTCCGCCGAGGGCACGGGACGCACGATCTCGCGGGTCGCATCGGTGATCGTCGCGATCTCGCCCGTCGCGAGATCGAGACGGTGCAGGGCGTTCGCCTCGGTGAGATCCCAGTCGGGCTGGCGCTGCGAAGTGAACAGCAGACCCTTCTCGTCCGGCGTCCACGCGACGTCATGATCATCCGCCGTGGCGTCGCTCACGCACCGAACCTCGCCGGTGGCGACATCCACGACGAAGATCTGCCGCCGGTTGTTGACGGTCCATCCGATCCCGTCCGCGGAGTAGCGCAGGGTCGTGATCCTCAGCGGTGCACGCCGGTCTTCTGGGGCCTCGAACCATTCGCGGTCGACCGGCACGCGCGCGACGACGGCGAGCCGCGCCGCGCTCGGCGACCAGGCGAGCTCCTCGATCGCGTCGGGGAGCTCCGCGATGTCGCGGATACCGTCCGTCAGAGCGCTGCCCCGTCCGGCGGTCGAGACGTGGCGGATGACACTTCTCCCCTCGCGCGTCCTCACCCAGGCGAGCTCGCCGCCCTCGGGGGCGAACGCGGCGAGCCGCACTCCCGGACCGCCGTCGATCTGCACCGGATCCGCAGCGTTCTCCGGCGCGAGGTCGTGAAGGAGGAGCCGGCTGACATAGGCGTTCGCCGTCGAATCCGGACGCGACTCCGCGATCAGCACCCGGCGCGAACCGGGCTCGCGGCGCACCGTCGATGGCGTCCAGATCTCTTCCAGATCGTGCGGGCGCACGGGTGCCGTGCCGGTGCTCGGGAGCGTCGTGGTCATTTCTCTCTCCTTCGTGATCGCGTCGCGCGCGACAAGGCGCGACGCTCGTTCGTGGAACAGCCAGCGGCGATGGGGTCAGCGGGGGTTGGACGACGGCGCGGACGGGCCGGTCAATCGCGGCAGCACCTCGCGTCCGAGCAGGGCGATGCCGTCGGCCTCGTCGACGCCGTGCGGCGTGCCGAATTCGATCCGGTCCACGCCCGCGTCGATCAGGCGCTGGGCCTGGGCGGCGATGTCATCGGGATCGCCCGCGAACGCGAAGAGGTCCAGAACTTCATCCGGGATCACCTCGCCCGCATCCGCTCGACCGTCGCGCAGCCGCTCACGGATCTCCGGAAGAAGCCCCTCGGGCAGCTGCACGGTCGGGTCGAGCTCGGCGATGACGTCGAGGTACATCGCGACCTCGCGGCGCGCGAGGCTCCGTGCCGTCTTGCGATCACGGTCGATGACGGTGACGGCGCCCAGCACGATGCCGATGTCCTCTGCGCGGCGGCCGGCGCGATCCGCACCCACGCGGAGACGCTCTCGCGTGACGGCGATCATGGCGGGGTTCGCGCATCCGCCCAGCTTGATCTCTTCGGCGAACTCGCCCGCGAGGGCAGCCCCCCGCGGACCCCACGAGCCGATGAGGAGGGGAATCGGGCGCGAGGCCGAGACGAGGCGTACGCCTTCATCGAGCCGGAAGTGCTCGCCGGCATACCCCTCGCCCGCACCGGCCAGGAGCGCGTCGATCACCCCGACGGCGTCACGCAGGTGCGCGAGCGGCCGGGTCGGACGCAGCCCGATGCCGCCGAGCCACGATCCGCGTGCGAGGCCGAGATACGCCCGCCCGCCACTGTGTGCATCCAGAAGCGCCGCCTGATTCGCGATCTCGTAGGGATGGAGTGTGAACGGATTCCAGCACGCGCAGCCGAGCCGGATGCGCTCCGTCGCCCAGGCCATCTCGATGAGCGGCACGATCGAGGACTGGTACAGCAGGTCGGAGAAGACGCTCACCCCCGAGAAGCCGAGGTCTTCGGCCAGCACCGCGAGCTCGGCGTAGGCGCCGCGGGGTTTGTCGGTCTGCAACCCGAGCGTGATCGGCACGCGCTCGACGGTCATGAGCGGTCCGCCCTCACGTGAGGTCCGCCGAGTTCATGCGCGATGTGCCCGTGCGCTCGATGCGCATCACGAGCCGCTCATCGGGGTCGGGGCATGCGACCTCGCTGTCGCGCTCGAGCCAGTCACCAGGAGGGAGCGCGCGCTGCTTCGCCGCCAGGAGAGGCAGCGCCGCGGCGAGCGCATACATGCAGAAGTGCCCGCCGCCGGGGATCCGCAGCTCGTTGCTCCCGGTCACCGTGAAGCGATCCCCCGCGCGCATTCCGCACACGGAGCGGCCCTCGATGCGGTCGACGACGACGCAGAGGTCGTACAGCTCCATGTCGCCGCCGGCATCCGTCATCGCCGAACCCGCCCGTCATCACGGACGACGACACCGCCGCGCATGACGAAGTCCAGGGTGCGCAGAGCGGAGGGCGACTCCAGCGGATCCTCCGCGAGGGCGATCAGATCGGCCCACTTGCCCTCTGCGATGCTCCCGGTGTTCGCGTCTATGCCGAGCCATCGTGCGGGCCCGAGCGTACCGGCGCGCAGCGTGGCGGGAGCGTCCAGACCGAAGGCGTGCATGTGCTCGAGCTCTCGGACTGCCGCCGACGTGCCCTCGAAGGGCCAGAACGGCGGCATGTCGCTGCCGAGCAGCACCTCGACGCCCGCCTCGAGCGCCATGCGGTACGACGCGATGTGCCGTTCCCCCGCCCCGAGCGAGCGCTCCTGCATCCAGGCGGGAACGCCCAGCTCGTCGAAGAAGGCGCCGGAGCGCGTCACGATGAGCGTCGGCACGAGCGACGTGCCCGCCTCGGCCATCTCGCGGCACACGTCGGGAGTGAGCTCGTAGCCGTGCTCCACGCAGTCCAGGCCCAGGCGCACCGCCTCCGCGATCACCCCGGCCGGACCGGCGTGCGCCGTGACCTTGCGCCCCCACGCGTGCGCCGTGGAGATCGCCGACGCCATCTCGGCCGTGCTGAGCTGGGGTGTCGAGATCGTCTCGTGCTCGCCCGCGATCCCTCCCGAGATCATGAGCTTGATCAGATCGGCTCCGGCACGGATCTGCGTGCGGACGCCGCGGGCGAACGCGTCCGCCCCATCGCACTCCATCGTGTCGTCCGAACCGTGCCCGTGCCCACCCGTGCACGCCAGGGCGCGGCCCGCGGTGTAGATGCGCGGACCCTGCACCCATCCCCCCTCGATCGCCCGGCGGAGCGCGAAGTCCGCATTCGCCTTCTCGGCGACGCAGCGCACGGTCGTGACGCCGTTGAGCAGGGTGCGGCGGGCGCCGTCGGCCATGTAGAGCGCAATGCCCGCGGCATCCATCGCCTCGAGCTCCTCGCCCACGGGCCCGGGCAGCGACAGCGAGAAGTGCGTGTGCATGTTGATGAGCCCCGGTGCCACGAAGGCGCCGCCCATGTCGAGCACGGGGAGGTCTCCTGGCGCGGGATGCTCATCGGACGCGATCGACTCGATGACTCCTCCGCGCACGCGGATCGCGAGCCCGGAGCGCACGACGCCCTCCTCGACATCGACGAGGCGCAGATCGCGCAGCTCGGCATCCCCTCGCGTCTCGAACGACCGCACTACTCCCACGTCCTGCGTTCCTCTCTCTTGCCGATGCGTGCTCGCTGCGGCCGATACGTGATCACTACGGCGGACACGTGGTCACGAGGCGACGAGCGCCTCTGCGGCCACGAAATGCCCCGGCGCGCACTCCACGAGCCGCGCATCCTCATCGCTCACGACCACCGGTTCGCGGCGGCCGGGCTCCGACGGCATGGGCGCGTCGCGCCCCAGTCTCGGGATCGCCTTGATGAGCGTGCGGGTGTAGGGATGCTGCGGTTCGGTCCAGATGGCATCCGTCGGGCCGACCTCCACGATGCGACCGAAGTACATCACGGCGATGCGGTCGGCGATGACCCGCAGCCCCGACAGGTCGTGCGAGATCATGAGCAGTGCGGCGCCGCGCTGGGTCGCGGTGTCGGAGAGCAGGCCCGCGACCTGCAGGCGCGTCGAGGCATCGAGGGCCGAGACCGGCTCGTCGGCCACGATGACCCGCGGATCGGATGCGAGCGCCCGTGCGATCGCGATGCGCTGTCGCTGCCCGCCCGAGAACTGGTGCGGGAATCGGTTGGCCGCGGCGGCGGGCAATCCCACCGATTCGAGCAGCTCCTGCACGCGTGCGGTGCCGCCCCGGCCGGCCACGGCATCCTGGATCTGACGTCCGATCCGGCGGCGCGGATTCAGCGACGAGTACGGATCCTGGAACACCATCTGGACGGCACGATCGGCCACGGGACGCGCGCGGCGGCGCAGCGGCGCGATCTCGCGGCCGTCGACGAGCACCCGGCCGGAGTCGAGCGGATTGAGGCCGACGATGGCGCGACCGAGCGACGACTTGCCGCAGCCGGACTCGCCCACGAGCCCGAGCACCTCGCCGGCGTCGACGTGCAGCGAGACTCCGCCGACGGCGCGCACGGTGGGGCGGCCGGGGACCTTGTACTCGACGACCGCGTCTTCGACCTCGAGAGCCGTCATCGTGCCACCTCCGTGTCGGGCAGCGCATCGACGAGCGCGCGCGTGTACTCGTGCTGCGGGTCGGCCAGGACGTCACGGGAACGCCCGGATTCGACGACCCTGCCCGCCCGCATGATGTAGAGCCGATCGGACACGACGTTCATGACCGCGAGGTCGTGCGTGATGAAGAGCATCGCCATCCCGGTCTCGCTGCGCAGGCTCTGCAGGAGGTTCAGGATGCCTGCCTGCACCGTGACGTCCAGCGCCGTCGTGACCTCGTCGGCGATGAGCAGCTCAGGCTCGCACGCGAGCGCCGACGCGATCGCGATGCGCTGCCGCATGCCGCCGGAGAAGCGGTGCGGGTAGGACTTGATCGCGAGATGGGGATCGGGGATCCGCACGCGGTCCAGCAGTTCGATCGCACGCTCGCGCGCCTGCGCCCGGGTCATGGCACGATGCACGCGCTGGTGCTCGGTGAGCTGGCGCTCGATCGTGAGCATCGGATGCAGCGAGGTCATCGGGTCCTGGAACACCATCGCGACGCGATCGCCGCGCAGCGCCCGGAGGTCGTGCTTTCCGAGCGAGAGCACGTTGCGTCCGTCGAAGACCACCTCACCCGACACCTCGGCGTTGTCGGGCACGAAGCCGAGGGCCGTGAGCGCGGTGAGCGTCTTGCCGCTGCCGCTCTCGCCGGCGAGTCCGACGACCTCACCGGGCGCGACCGTGATGTCGACGCCGTCGACGAGGGCTCGGCCGCCGAGCAGGATGCGCAGATCACGGACGTCCAGCAGCGCGTCCATCACAGCTCCATGGCCGACACGGCGCGCGACGTGCGGGGATCGAGGGCGTCGCGCAGCGAGTCGCCGATGAAGTTGAACGCCAGCACGACGCTGAGGATCGCAAGCCCTGGGAAGAGAGCGACCCAGTAGTTGTAGAAGACGCGCGAGCCCTCCGACACCATCGCGCCCCACTCGGGGGTCGGCGGCACCGCGCCGAGCCCGAGGTAGCTCAGGCCGCTGAGAAGGAGGATCGCATTGCCGAGCTCGAGCGTCGAGATGATCGCGATCGGACCGAGGATGTTGGGGGCGATGTCGCGCCCGAGGGTGCGGATCGACGAAGCACCGATGAGGCGCGACGCGGCGATGAAGTTGCTGTCGCGCAGTCCGATCACGAGCGATCGCGTGACACGGGCATACGCGGGCCACGAGACGACGACGATCGCGAGGACGGCATTGACCAGAGAGGGGCCGAGCGCTGCCGACACCGCCATCGCGAGGATGATCGCGGGGAAGGCGAAGAAGAGGTCCACGATGCGCATCAGGACGGCATCCACCGTCCCTCCGAAGTACCCCGCGATCGCGCCGATCGTCGCTCCGACGACGAGCGACAGCGCGACGAGCATGACCGCGATCGGGATGCTGATGCGCGCGCCGTAGATCACGCGCGAGAGCACGTCGCGGCCCACACCGTCGGTGCCGAACCAGTGCTCGGGCGAGGGCGGCAGGAAGCGGGGCGAGTCCTGCGCGAGCGGGCTGTAGGGGGCCAGCAGCGGCGCGAAGATGATGACCAGCACCCAGAACACCACGATCACGATGCCGACGACGGCGAGCGGGCGGCGCCACGCCGCGGGCAGCCGCCACCGCGGCATCCATCGCCGTCCGTCGGTCGATGCGATCGGGTCGACGGTTTCGAGGGCCTTCTCTGTCGTGCTCATGCGCGTCGGATCCTCGGATCGATGACCCCGTACAGGATGTCTGTCACGAGGTTCACGAAGATGTAGATGAGGGCGACGAAGATCGTCACTCCCACGATCGCGGCCAGGTCGAGGGTCGACGCGGCCCGATAGGCGTACGAACCGATCCCCGGCCATGCGAAGATCTGCTCGACGAGGACAGTGCCTGCCAGGAGCGAGGCGAACGCCGTGCCGACGACGGTGATGACCGGCACGAGTGCGCCGCGCAGGACGTGGCCGAAGACGACCTGGCGGCCATTGAGGCCTTTGGCCTCGGCCGCC
Source organism: Microbacterium rhizomatis (assembly GCF_008710745.1). Taxonomy (GTDB): domain Bacteria; phylum Actinomycetota; class Actinomycetes; order Actinomycetales; family Microbacteriaceae; genus Microbacterium; species Microbacterium rhizomatis. The sequence continues at coordinate 381,149 of NZ_VYSA01000003.1, read as the reverse complement.
CGGATGTACTCCTGTCCGAGCACGTCGAGCACCGACGCCCGCGTGAAGCGCATCAGGAGGCCGACCATCGCCGCCGACAGCACGATGGCGGGGAGGATCAGGTGCGTCACGGCCTGCAGGAACAGAGGGAAGTTGCCGGCCAGGAGCGAATCGATCGTGAAGAATCCCGTCACCCGCGGCGGCGGTATGACCCCGGCGTTCAGTCGCCCGGATGAGGGGAACCAGCCGAGCTGGGTCGAGAAGATCGCTGTCGCGATGAGGGCGAACCAGAAGATCGGGATCGAGACGCCTCCGAGGCTCACGGCGCGCAGCGCGTTGTCGATGTGGCCGTTTGCCCGCAGCGCCGCGACGATCCCGAGACCGCCGCCGATCAGCACGGCGATGAGGGTCGCGGCGAGCGCGAGCTCCGCCGAGGCGGGACCGAACAGCTGCAGGTCGGTCAAGACCGGACGCGACGTCTGGACCGACTCGCCGAGGTCACCGCGGAAGAGGCCGCCGAGGTAGAGGAAGAACTGCTCGTACAGCGGGCGGTCGAGCCCCAGGCGCTCGCGCATCGCGGCCACCAGCTCGGGGTTGGCAGCGGCCCGCTCGCCGAGACGCGCCGTCGCGGCGTCGCCCGGAAGGATCGCCGTCAGGGCGAACGCGACGATCACGGTGCCGATGACCAGCAGCACGGCGGCACCCAAGCGCTTGGCGATGAAGAGCGCCACGCGTCACCTCGGATCTGTCATAGGAAGGGATGTGGGGGGATGCACGCGCCGCCCCGAGGAGGAGTTCCCCCTCGGGGCGGCGTGTGCGATCAGCGGCCGATGGCCGCGATGTCCAGCGAGAATACCGGGTCGTATTTCACTTCGCCGACCTTGGAGGCGGCGACGACCGAGGCCGCGGGCTGGAAGAGCGGGAGGATGACGCCCGCTTCGTTGTGCAGCGTCTGGAACTGCTCGTAGAGCGTCTTGCGCGCCGCGGCGTCGGTCTCGGTCGAGACCTTGGCCATGACCGCTTCGAGTTCGGGATCGCTCCCCGCCGCCCACCCGGCACGGAGGCCGACGACCTCACCGGGGCCGAAGGCCAGGTAGTCAGCCGAGTCCGGGTAGTCCGGGTTCCACAGCCACAGGCCCATCTGCTCGGTGCCGGCGCGGTAGCTCTCCAGCGTGGTCGAGATCGGACCGGGCTTGAGGTTGACCGTGATGCCGATCTCGGCCAGCTGCGCCGCGATGCGCTCGGCGAACGGGCCCATCGAGAGTCCGTTGCTCGAGAAGTCGCTCGCGTACTCGAGCTCGACCGTGAGGTTGCTGCCGGCGCGAGCTGCCGCCGCCTTGGCACGGTCGACGTCACGCGTGACCGCTGCGTCCGACCCCAGGGCTCCGAGGTACGAGGAGGGCACGATGCCGTAGGCGCGCTCCGCGCCCTTGCCGGCGAGTTCGAGGATGCCGTCGAAGTCCAGACCGTACTTGACCGCCTCGCGGAAGTCCGCGGTCGATGTGACGCCCGACACGGCGGGGTTGGCGTTGAGGAACAGGAAGAAGATCGTGGGCGACTGCGATGTACTCACGACGGCGTCACCGCTGAGTCCCGCGATCTGGTCGGACCCCAGGTCCAGCGCGACGTCGGCCGTGCCGCTCTGGACGTCCATGAGCTGGGCCTCGGCGGTGGCGTTGCGCAGCACGACGCGGTCGTACTTCGGCTTCTCGCCCCAGTACTTCGGGTTCGCGACGAGCACCGTCTCCGTGGTCGTGTCGAACGACTCGAGCATGTACGGCCCGCTGCCGGCCGACGTCTTGTTGAGGAAGGCCTCTGCGGTGTCGCTGTCGGCCGCGCCCGCCGCGTCGGTGCCGCCGTTCTCCTTCACCACCGCGCTGTTGACGATGCCGAGCGTCGGGCTCGTCACGATGGCGGGGATCGCGGTGTTGGGTTCTTCGGAGGTGATGACGACCGTCTTGTCATCGGGTGCCGCCACCGACAGGCCGGACATGAGGAACGAGCCGTTGCCCTCGACGTTCTTGACGCGGTCGAGCGAGAACACGACGTCGGCCGACGTGAGCGGGGTTCCGTCCGAGAAGGTGATGCCATCGCGGATGGTGAACGTGTACTCGGTCGCGTCGTCGTTCACGGAGAACTCGGAGGCCACGCTGGGGAGCGGCTCGTCGGCCTTGCCGTCGGCGAACGTCAACAGGCTGTCGTAGACGGCGTGCAGCACGATGCCACCCGTCGTCTCGAACATGCGAGCCGGGTCGGCCGTGACGAGGTCGAAGGACTTGTCGATGACGAGCGACTCGGCTGCGGGCGTGGACGAATCCGTCCCTTCGGGCGCGGAACAGGCACTCATGATGAGGGCGGACGCGGCGATGACGGCTGCCGCGCCGACCAGTTTCACAGATCGCTTCACTGTGCTTCCTCTTTCTCGGTGTGGGGGGTGATCGGGTGCTCGGGAAGGACGTCTTCGTGGTTGTGGACGACGAGCCAGCGCCCGTCGCGACGCTGCCAGACAGCGGTGTTGCGCACGCGCTCGGGCGCGGCGGCCGCGTCGACGAACCGCACGACGAACGTGTGGCGGACGAGGGCGGTGTCGCCCCAGACATCCACGACCGGCTCGGTCACGTCGATGCCGGCGACAGATGCGACGCTGCCTGCGGGGCGTGCGTTGCGCAGCGCGTTGAGACCGGTCAGGCCGTGGACGAGGGGTTCGTGCTCGGTGTCCCAGATCGTCACGTCGTCGGCGATGTAGCTGTCGGCCCTCGCGCGGTCGGAGGTCAGGTACGCGTCGTACATTTCGTAGACGGCACGGCTGAGCCACTCGGCGTCCGTGGGCGAGACGGCATGGTCGGGCATAGGTATCCTCACTTCGTTGTACGGAACCCTATCGGGAGATTGTCACATGAAAAGTATCGCTGTGTTACCAGCATGTATTGGGAGGTTGTGACAGAACTGAAACTTACATTCGATCACGATTCGGCAACTATTCCTTGGCGCATGAGTCCTGACGGCAGGATCCGGTCAGAGACCGAGATCGCTCGTCACCCCGTCGAGTTCGTCGATCACGGCGCCGATACGGGCCAGGCGGTCCTCACCCTCCGCCCCCAGTTGCGCGAAGCTGGTCAGGGGCGGGCGCACCGTGCCGACGGGGTACCCCGCGCGAGCGGCGAGACGCTTCGAGTAGCACTGGTGCCCGTATGTCGGATGGCCCTGGGCGATGATCGCGTCGAAGCGCTTGATCAGTCCGTCGATCCGGCGCGCGTCCTCGATGCGGCCGGCTTCCAGGAGCCGCCAGATCCCCGCGGACGCACGCGGGATGTAGTTGCCGTACGGGTTGACATAGCCCTCCGCGCCGAGGAGGAACGAGTCGACGACGCGTTCTCCCGCGTAGACCGTGATGTCTTCTCCGGCGAGGTCGATCACATCACGCACCCGTGCGATGTCCTGAGACGATTCCTTGATGTACGAGATCGTCGCGAAGTCCTTCGCCAGGCGCGCGACGAGCTCGGCACTCAGGTCGACGTTGGAGGTCACCGGGTTGTTGTAGAGCATGATCGGCAGGTCCTGGGCGGAGGTGATCGCCTCGAAGTAGCGGTAGATCTCATCGTCGGTCGGCGTGTAGTAGTACGGAGAGATGATCATGAGCCCGTCAGCGCCCAGATCACGAGCCTCGACGCTCTGAGCGACCGCCTTGGTCGTCGACGCGTCCGCCGTGCCGACCAGCACGGGGATGCGTCCGTCGATGTGCCGCACCGTCTCGTCGATCAGGATCCGGCGCTCATCGGGTGTCACCGAGAGGAACTCGCCCGTCGTACCGAGCATGATGATCCCGGGCACGTCCTCCTCGAGCTGCCAGTCCAGGAAGGCCTTGAGGCGATCGACGTCGATCGCGCTCAGGTCGTCGGTGAACGGCGTGACCGCCACGGTGTAAGAACCGGTGAATTTCTCCGTCATGAATGACCTCTCTGCGCACACATGTACGTATTGTGAACACCAGGATACGGTGTGGACATGACAAATCGGAAGATCGGCGATCGGATCTTCGACGTCGCCGTCGTCGGAGGCGGCGCGAGCGGAGCAGCCGCCGCCTACCACCTGAGTTCGGAGGGCCGGACGGTCGCGCTCCTGGAGCGCCACGACATGAACACCGAGGCGTCCGGCCGCAACGCGGGGAGCCTCCACGGGCAGATCCAGCACGAGCCGTTCCTCGAAGAGGGCGACGAGTGGGCACGCGCGTGGCTTCCCGCCCTGCGGTTCCTCGCCGACTCCCTCGACATCTGGGACGGACTGAGCGAAGAGCTCGGCGCGGACCTGCAGGTCGGAAAGAAGGGCGGCCTCCTCATCGCCGACGACGAGAGCCAGCTGCCCGCGATCGAGCGCAAAGTGGCGTTCGAGAACAGCGTCGGGATCCAGAGCCGGATGCTGTCGGCCGCCGAGCTGAAGCAGCTCGCACCGTGGATCACGGACGACGTCGTGGGCGGCGAGCTCTGCCCCATCGAAGGCAAGGCCAATCCCCTGCTCGTGGCCCCCGCGTTCGCGCGCCGCGCCGCCGCGCAGGGCGCGGTCCTCATGCCGCGCACCCCCGTCGAGGGGTTCCGCGAAGAGGACGGCGTGCACATCCTGCGCACGCCCCGCGGCGAAGTGCACGCCCGCCAGGTGGTGCTCGCCGGCGGGGACGGGATGCGGGATCTCGGCCGCCACTTCGGGCTGGAGCTGCCGATCTCGAGCGCCGCCGTACAGGTGAGCGTCACAGAGCGCATCGACCCGATGGTGTCCCACCTCGTGTACTACGCGGGGGGAAAACTCACGTTCAAGCAGGCGCAGTCGGGCACGCTCCTCATCGGCGGAGGCTGGCCCGCGCGAAGGAATGCGGCGGGCGAGTGGGTCGTGAACCCCGAGTCGCTGCGCGCCAACCTCGCGATGGCGACACGCATCGCGCCGTCGATCGCCGATGTCGCCCTGCTGCGCACGTGGGTCGGGATCGGCAACGGCACCCCCGACCACAGCCCGATCATCGGCGCCGTCCCGGGGCATCCGGGTGTCTGGCTCGGCTTCTACCCGTACATGGGGTTCACGGCCTCGCCGCTCATGGGTCGCGTGCTGAACGATCTCGTGCAGGGTCGCGATCCGGGTCGCGACCTGCTCCCCTTCGCACCCGATCGGTTCTAGGCGCGCCGCCCGGCGTCGCCGCGATCAGGGCGCGGCGACGTCACCGAGCGGGACGGGTTTGACCGGTGCCTGCGGCGCGAATCCCGAGCGTTCGGAGACCGGCACACCGTGCAGTCGCGCCTCCATCTCCACGAGAACAGGTCCGCAGTAGCGCCCCTGGCATTTGCCCATGCCCGCTCGAGTGACGCGCTTGACTGCTCCGGGCGAGGTGACCCCCTCCGTCATGGAGTCGACCAGGTCTGCGTGCGTGACCCCCTCGCACCGGCATACGACGGTGCTCGGCTCGGCGAGCTGATCGGTGAGCAGGGGCGCGGCGAAGAGTGCGTTGACGCCCGCCTGGAACGACAGATGACGTCGCGCTGCGCGCGTCGTCGTGGCATCGATCACGGCTGGACGGTCGGCGAGGTCGGCGATGATCGCGGCGGCGGCGAGCGCTCCCTGCACCTGTGCGAACTTCGCTCCCCGCACACCTCCGGAATCCCCGATCGCCCACACGGTGGACACGGATGTGCGCCCCGTCCCGTCGGTGAGCGTATGCAGCGCGCCGCGCTCGGGATCGTATTCGTGACGGCATCCGAGGCTGCGCGCCAGGTCGTTGCTCGGCAGGAAGCCGTAGCCGAGACACACCGCGTCGACATCGAATGAACGACGCCGGCCGGTGGGCAGCCGGTGCCCGTCGAGCCGAGCGATCGTGGCACGTTCGACGCCGCGCTGCGGGTCGCCTTCCAGCGATGCGACGACCGAACCGGTGAGCACGGGCACGCGATGGGCCGCGAGCGCCGAGAGGTAGCCGACACCGTCGCGCGTGAGTCCTGGTGCATTCCACGCCATGCGCATTCCCGCGCCGATCCGTGCAGGCGAGAGGAAGGATGCCGCCTCCACGAGGCCCACCACGTCGACGCCGGCCTTGGCCAGCTCGGCGGCGAGCTGGATGTTGAGCGGCCCGTTGCCTGCGACCAGAACACGAGCGCCCGGCGCCACCTGATACGAACGCAGGAGCGTCTGCCCCGCGCCCGTGGTCATGACGCCCGGAAGCGTCCATCCGGGGATGGGCACCCCCCGTTCGTACGCGCCCGTCGCCAGGACGACGCGCCGGGGGCGGATGATCCACCGCTCCGTGTCGGAACGGGCGAGAAGGCGGTCGGCTTCGAAGGCGGCCCAGACGGATGCCCCGAGCAGCATACGGGCGCCGGCGCGTCGCGCGGCGTCGATCAGTCCTCGCCCGGCGGTGTACTGCCGGTCGAGGCGATCCTCATCGATCGGCAGCGCCGGATCCGGCTGCTTGTAGTACTGGCCGCCCAGCTTCTTGCGCTCGTCGACCACCAGGACGTCCAGTCCGGCGGCGGCCAGGTCGCGCGCAGCCGCCAGCCCCGCGGGACCTGCGCCGATCACGAGCACGTCCGGGGTCAACTCCGACTCGGGACGGGGCGCGGGCGCGGAGGTGGGCACACGGCGGCGGGCGGACTGCGTCTGGATGATCTGGCCCGCGCGTGCGGGTGTCACGCACGCGAGCACGCCTTCCTGATGATCGACGGTGACGGCGCACTCGTGGCAGACGCCCATCCCGCACCAGACCCCGCGCAGATCGCCGGCGTCGGTGCGCCGGTTGCCGAGCTCGCCGGCCGCGACCATCGCCGAGGCGACGGTGTCGGAGGCGGCGACGGGCACGTCGCGGCCCTCGTAGCTCAGGGATCCGGACTCGTCCGGGGAACCGATGCCGGGGGACGTCACCCTCATGCGCTCTCCTCATCGAGGTGGGCGGCACCCCGCTCGGTACATGCCGTCCACTATCTGTCGTTCGCCATACGAACGTATTGTCGCAGAACGAACACTACCGCGTATGCTGAGCTGGGTCGACGCCACAGGCCCGATCACCACCGTAGGAGGAACCGTCATGGATTCTGCTTTCGCCCCACGCCCGAGGCGCCTCCGCGCATGACCGAACTGGCAGGCCGCACGATTCTGGTCACCGGCGCCTCCGCAGGAATCGGGCGTGCGATCGTCGAGCGCCTCGCGCCGACGGGAGCCCGCGTCATCGCCCACTATCGGTCTTCGGCGCAAAGCGCTTCGCTCGCGATCGGAGGCTTCCCCCCCGGCACGGCCCACCTCGTGCGCGCCGACCTGTCGACGCCCACCGGAGCGGCCGAGCTGTGGGATGCCGCGACCGCGTGGGCGGGACGCGTCGACGTCGTCGTGCTCAACGCCGCCGTCATGCCGAAGGCCGAGCTCGACGCGCCCGACGACGTCTGGGACCGCGCGCTGGACGAGGCCCTCCAGGTGAACACCCGCAGCCAGCTCACGCTCCTGCGCCGTGCCGTCGCCCACTTCCTCGACGCGGGAGGCGGGTCGGTCATCGGGCTCAGCAGCTGGGCCGCGCAGCGCGGCGCTGGCAATTCCAACCTGGCCGTGTACGCCGCATCCAAGGCAGCGACCGCCGCAGCGATCAAGACCGTGGCGCGGGCTTACGCGGCGCGAGACGTGCTGGCGTATCTCATCGCGCCCGGGGTCGTCGACACGCAGATGTCGGCGTCGGCCGGCGCTGACCGGGGCGGTCGTGACGCGATCCTACAGACCCTCGCGATGCACGAGATGGTCCCTCCGGCAGAGATCGCGGAGCTGGTCGCACTCCTCGCGTCCGGGCGGACCCGCCACCTCAGCGGCGCGACGATCGACGTGAACGGGGCATCGTACATCCGCTGACCTGTGTCGATCGTTCGACCTGCGCACAACCTCAGTAGGGTGAGACGATCCTGCAACGCCGCCACTCCTGAGGGAGCACGACATGAACGCCGACGAGCCACGGCAACCCTCGGGCGAGTTCGTCCAATCGCTGTCGCGGGGCCTCGCCGTCATCCGGGCCTTCTCCGATGAGCGCACGATGCTCACCCTGGCCGACGTGGCGCGGATCGCAGGGCTCAGCCGCGCATCGGCGCGGCGATCGCTGCTCACCCTCGAGACACTCGGCTACGTCGGGATGCAGCAGAACCGGTTCTACCTCCGCCCCCGCGTGCTGGATCTCGGCTATGCCTTCCTCTCGTCGTCATCGAGCGTCGACATCACTCAGGACCACCTGCGCAAGCTGTCCACGCGTCTGGGCGAATCGTGCTCGGCGTGCGAGTACGACGACGGCGACATCGTCTACGTCGCACGCGCCGCGGCGGAATCCGTCATGCCGCTGCGGGTGAGCATCGGCCGCCGCATCCCCGCCTTCTGCACGTCCACGGGGCGCGTGCTGCTCTCGGCCATGAGCCCCGACGAGCTCGATGAGTTCTTCCGCACGTATCCGCGCGAGAAGTTCACGCCCCAGACGGTGACCGACGAGCAGGAACTGCGCGATCGCATCGCGGAGGTGCGCGAGCAGGGGTGGGCGCTGAACAACCAGGAACTCGACCTGGGCGCGCGCTCGATCGCCGCGCCCGTCGTCGACAAGCGCACGGGCGCGTACATCAGCGCCGTCAACGTCACGGTGTCGACGTCGCGCGTGTCGGTCGACGAGTTGATCGCGAACTGCCTCCCGCCGCTCCTGGAGACGACGGCGCAGATCGGCTCCGACATCGCCCTCATGGGCACGCAGCGCTGATCGGCCCACGCGGCTCGTTCAGTCCTCGAGGTCGCTGCGCGTGTCGAGGATGCGCGAGAGGAAACGCCGCGTGCGGTCTTCGCGCGGAGCGTCGAGCACCTGATCGGCCGCACCGATCTCGACGATGCGCCCGTCATCCATGAAGACGACCCGGTCTGCCACCTCGCGCGCGAACTCGATCTCGTGGGTCACGACGATCATCGTGAGGCCCTCGGACGCGAGCCGCCGCATGACCGACAGGACTTCGCCGACCGTCTCCGGGTCCAGGGCCGACGTCGGCTCGTCGAAGAGCATCACCTTCGGGCGCATCGCGAGCGCGCGGGCGATCGCGGCTCGCTGCTGCTGGCCCCCGGACAGCTGTCGCGGGTAGGCCGATTCCTTTCCCTCGAGACGCACCCACTGCAGAAGCTGCTTCGCGTGGGTCTGCGCCTCGGCACGGGGCGTGCCGAGCACCTGGATCGGGGCCTCGATGATGTTCTCGAGCACCGTCATATGTCCGAAGAGATTGAAGCTCTGGAACACCATGCCGATCTCGGTGCGCTGGCGAGCGAGGTCGGCGGGCGGGATCTCGACGAGCTGTCCACGGCTCTCGCGGACGCCGACGGCCTCGCCGCCGAGGCGCACGATGCCTCCGTCGGGACGCTCGAGGTGATTGACGCAGCGCAGCAGCGTCGACTTGCCCGAGCCGGAGGGGCCGATGATGCAGACGACCTCCCCGGGGAAGACCTCGAGGTCGACTCCGTGCAGCACTTCGAGCGGCCCGAAGCTCTTGCTGACGGACTCGATGCGGATGATCGGATCGGCGGCGCTCATGCGCGGGTGCCCTCCTTGGCCGTGAAGGTCACCGGCGTCGTGCGCGCGATCAGCTTCCTGAACTTCGTCGCGTACGTGTCGGGAGCGGTCCGGGTGGCTCCGCGCGCGTAATAGCGCTCGATGTAGTGCTGGCCGATCGAGAGCACGCTCGTGAGGAAGAGGTACCAGATGCAGGCGACGACCAGGAGCGGGATGGTCTCGAAGGTGCGGGCGTAGATGACCTGCACCGTGTAGAGCAGCTCGCTGATCGCCACGATGCTCACGAGGCTCGTGCCCTTGAGCATCGAGATGACCTGGTTGCCCGTCGGCGGCACGATCACGCGCATCGCCTGGGGCAGCACGATGCGCCGCATCGCACGCCGCCGCGACATGCCGAGTGCGGCGGCTGCTTCGGCCTGGCCCTGATCGACGGACTGGATGCCGGCGCGGATGATCTCCGACATGTAGGCGCCCTCGTTGAGCCCGAGGCCGAGCATCGCCGCCACCATCGAGGTGATCACGGTGTTGGTGTCCAACTCGACGAACGAGGGCCCGAAGGGGATCCCGATCGAGAGGGTCGGGATGAAGCTCGCGAGGTTGTACCAGAACAGCAGCTGCACCAGGAGCGGAGTGCCGCGGAACAGCCAGATGTAGCCATCGGCGGCCACATTGAGAAGAAGGCTGCTCGAGATCTTCATGAGCGCGAGGATGAGCCCGATGAGGCAGCCGAGGATCATCGCGACCGCGGTGAGCACGAGGGTCAGGACGACACCGTCGAGCACCTTGGGGTTGAAGAGGTATTCGCCGACGACATCCCACCGCATCGCGTCGGCGGTGACGAACTTCGAGATGATCTCGAGCACGATCAGCACGACGAGGATGCGCAGCGCCCAACCGCCGATCCGTCCGGCGATGCGGCGACCGCTGTGCGTGCGCACGTGCGTGCCGCCGGAGGGCGCCCCAATCTGCAGGGTGGTGGTGAGGGGCCCCCTGGCCGGGCCGTCCTCAGGCGCGTCGTCGCTCATCCCCGTGGCCTTTCGTCGCGGATTCGTCGTCGTGCAGGCGGACCGGGAAGGACAGCGCCGCACGGGCCGCGCGCCCGGCTCCATCGCGGTGGAGGTTCGTGACGACGCCGGGGGTCCGTGCGGGCATGACGTGTCCGGCATCCGGTCGCTCGAGCACCGACCATCCGGGCTCCATCGCGAGCACAGCGCCCGTGATGTGTGCCGACGCATCAGAGGCGAGGAAGGCGATCGCCGCCACGGGATCCACACCCTGGGGCGAGATCGCGTTGACCCGGACTCCGGACGGCCTCATCTCGGTCGCCAGGCTCCGCACCATCTGGTGCAGAGGCTGGCGCGAAGCCGGAGAGAGGCCGTCCCCGCGACCGGCACAGGTAGGTCGCGGGGACGAGATTGCGATGATCGATCCGCGTCGGCGCGCAGCCATGGCGGGCGCGAAGCAGCGGATCGCATCGAGGCAGGTGGATACGGTGCCGGCGGAGTGCACGAGGACGTCCGTGTCGTCGAACGCGGCAGCGAGCGCCGCGACATCTTCGACCGACGCCGGGACGAACGGGCGGATCTGGAAGCGTTCGTCGCCGCGGTACTGCTCCTCGAACTCGCGCATGTCGCCGGCCACGGTCACCTGCGCCCCGAGTCCGGCGAGCGTCGTGGCCGCAGACACGCTGTGCGGGCCTGCGGCGCCGAGGATGAGCGCCGTCCGTCCGTCCAGAGCTGTCGGTCTCATGTCTGCCCGTGCGGGCGATGCGGTCGTCATGCCGTCGAGGTGCGCGTGGCCGCGATCAGCTGGAGACGTCGGGGTTGGCGACCGCCTCGTCCAGCAGGCCGAAGTCGATGTCCCAGAAGCCCATGATCTTCGCGTACGAGCCATCCTGGATGAGCTTGTTCATCGCAGCCGTGATGGCCTTGGTCATGTCCGAGGTCCGGCTGACGGCGATCCCCTCGAGGTTCGGCTGGTAGTCGAGGGGCTGGATCTCGAAGCCTTCGGCGCTGCTGTCCTCGCGCAGCAGCCACGAGAGCTGGCCCTTCGCGGTCATGAACGCGTCGATCCGGTCCGAGCTCACCGCGAGCTGCGCCGCACCCTGCTGCGGGAACGAGTCGATCGTGGGGGCCGGCTTTCCGGCATCCGTGCACGTCGCGACGATCTGCTCCATCTGGATGAGGAACGCTGAGCCGGCGAGCGCTCCCACCCGCAGCCCGCAGAGGTCTTCCGGGGTGCTGATGGACAGGCCCGCGCCCTCTTTCGTGATGACGCCCGTGGTGCTCTCGTGGACCGCGACGATGTCGACGACGTCGAGGCGCTCCTGCGTCACGATGATCGACGCCCATGAGGTGTCGTAGCGGCCGTTCTGGATTCCGGGGATGAACGTGTCGAACGCTCCGGAGACCTCGGCGTCGTATGTCAGACCGAGAAGCCCGGCGACGGCGCGGCCGAGGTCGGGCCCCCACCCGGTGATCACGTCGTCTTCGCCGAGGAACGTGTCAGCGGGCGCGTTGTCGAACTGGATGGCCGTGAGGGTACCGCGGTCGAGCACCTTCTGCGGTACGAGGGCGGCGAGCTCGGCATCCTTCTGGATCGTGACGCCGGCCACCTCGACGCTGCCGCCGGCATCCGGCGCGCCGCTGGATCCGCCTCCGGGAGTGCTCGAGCAGCCGGCGAGGGCGAGGCCGAACGCAGTGAGGGCCGCGAGGCCGATGAGCGTGCGGCGGGGGGCGACGACGGTGTTCATCGAGACTGCTCCTTCGAGTTCGGGGTGAGCGCCGCCGGCCCCGAGATCAGGATTCGGCGGGGACACTCATCGAGAAGTGTTCGTTATACGCACGAGTGTTCACTATGCGTCCACATATGTCAACCGTGTGAAGACAGGTCCCGTTCAGACGCACCGAAACGGACCCGGCCCCCACCGCCTGAGCGGAGGGGGCCGGATCGTTCGTCGGCGGTCGGAGGTCAGTCGTTGACGCGCATGGCGTTGTCGAGCTCATTGATCTTCACGGTCTCGCCGCTGTCGGTGAGGAGGAACACGTCCTCGACCCGCACACCCACGCGCCCCGGCCAGAACACACTCGGCTCGATCGTGAACATCATGCCGGGCTCGAGCGGCGTCTCGTCCTCTTCGGAGATGTAGGGGAGCTCGTGCACGTCCTTGCCGATGCAGTGCCCCGTGCGGTGACGGAACCAGTCGCCGTACCCGGCCTCCTCGATCACCGCGCGCGTCGCCCGATGCACGTCACCGCCCGTCGCACCGGGGATCGCGGCTCTGCGACCCGCCTCCTGCGCGGCCATGACGACGTCGTACACGCGCTCGTACTCCTCGTCGGGCTGTCCGATGTGCACCGTGCGCCCGAAGTCGGAGCAGTAGCCCTCGACGATCGCTCCGAAGTCGAAGTTGACTCCGGCGCGATCCGGCAGCGCCTTGCGGGAGAGCCGCTCACTGGCATCCCGCTCGATCCCCTTGCCCATCGCCCACACGGCGGTGTCGAACGACGAGGAGGGCGAACCGAGCTGGCGGATGCGCAGGTCGATCTCCGACGCCAGTTCGAGTTCGGTGATCCCTGCCACGACCCGGTCGCTGACGGCCGCCATGACCTGGTCGACCATGCGGGCCGCCTCGGTCATCAGCTCGATCTCGTGCGCGTCCTTGATGCGACGGATGCCGTTGATGATGTCGTCTGCGACCGTCAGGTCGGCGTCCGGGCGGTGGGCGCGCAGCTGGAGCGTGGTCTCGGCCCACGTGCGTCCACTCACGGCAATGCGCGCCTGAGCACCCGACTCGTGCACACAGGACTCCTCTCCCGGGGCTGCGCCGACCGCCACCCTGCGCGGGCGCGCGGCGAAGGCGTCGAACGCGCGCCGGAACACCTCGGCCCCGTCATCGGACTCCGTCGCGGTGATGATGTCTCCCGTCACGCCCCCCGGCAGGTGGAACTCCTGGTGGTGTCGTGTGAGCACGAAGAGGGGCTCCTTGCCGGGGGCGAAGAACGCGCCCGAGATCCAGTGATTCGTGTAGCCGATGTTGCCGAACGAAGGCACGCCGCGCTCGAGACCGGTGAAGTACTCGAGGTCGGTCTGCGACGCGGGCAGGAACAGCACGTCGACGCCGGCGGCGTCCAGGCGCTCGTCGAGGCGTGCTCGACGCGAGACGTAGTCGATGGCCATAGGGGTCCTTTCGATGGGGAGGATGCTCAACCGAGCGGTTCGATCGAGAACAGGTCTTCGTGGGAATGGATGATGTTCCACTCACCGTCGATGCGACGCCAGCCCTGGCTGACGCGCATGAGCTCGCGCGCTGAGCCATCCGCATCCTCGCGCTCGACGCGCAGCACGTGCCGCGCGACCGCCAGGTCGCCCGACACGTCGATGATGGGCTCGTCGACCTCCAGGCGCGTCGTCACCTGCTTCGCCTCACCCGTGGGGCGGGTCGCGCGGATCGCGTCGAGTTCGGCCAGCCCTCGAGCGATCCGCTCGGTGACGGCATCCCAGATCGTCGCGTCAGGATGGATCCGGCGGTCGATCCTCGCTCGATCCCCGGCGAGGAAGGCGCTGTAGATCGCCTTCTGCTCGCGCCAGATCGCGCGCTGATCAGGATCGAACGACGACGTGTCGGCGGCGTCGATGACCTCGCGGGCGGTTGTGATGAATGGGTGTTCGCTTTGCGTACAGATGTGCGAAAAACTAACAGAGCCACGACTGTTTGGCAATGTGACCCACACGCTTACCAGCCGCGCTCAGCGGAAAGACTCGACGCTGGCGCTGCGGTGGTAGTCGAAGATGATGTTCGTACGCGTGGATGCGACGCGCGGATGACCCGAGATGTGCTCGACGACGAAGGTACGCAGCGCCGACGAATCAGCCACGGCGACGTGCACCATGAAGTCGTCCACCCCGCCGAGGAAGAACACCTGCACGACCTCGGGGAAAGCTCGCGCATGATCGGCGAAATCGGTGATGCTGGCTTGACGTGCTCCGGGAGCCAACGTCACGCCGACAAGAGCCTGCAACCCGAAACCGAGCTTGGCTTTGTTCACGGTGGCCGTGAACCCCGAGATCACCCCGCTCTGGATGAGCGACTGCACTCGCCCGTGCACGGTCGACGGGGCGAGCCCCACTCGCGCGGCGAGCTCGGCATTCGTGATCCGCCCGTCTGCGGCGAGGGCGGCGATCAGCCGACGATCCACGTCGTCCAGATCCTGTCGCAGAGTTTTCCGTTCCACCGCCGCTCCCCCCCTCTCTTTTCGATATTTCGTCGCACATTCTCTTGAATGAGCGAATCATCTTCTGAACGATACCCCTCCTACCGCTGTTACTACACACTGGCCGTGACCAGAAGGGAAGTTCACATGCGCGTCGGAGTACCTGCAGAGATAAAGAACAACGAAGACCGAGTCGCCGTCACGCCGGCGGTGGTGCATGCGCTCGCGGGGCGTGGACACGAAGTGTTCATCGAACGCGGCGCCGGGGAGGGATCACGGATCTCCGACGACGACTTCGTCGCAGCGGGCGCGGTGATCCTCGATCGCGCGGACGACGTGTGGAGCAGCGCTGATCTGCTGCTCAAGGTCAAGGAGCCGATCGCGCAGGAGTACGCTCGGCTGCGGCGAGGACAGGTGCTCTTCACGTACCTGCATCTCGCAGCATCCGAGGACTGCACGCGAGCGCTTCTGAAGAGCGGCACGACAGCGATCGCCTACGAGACAGTTCAGCTCGCCGATCGCAGTCTCCCGCTGCTGGCCCCGATGAGCGAGGTCGCCGGCAGGCTCTCCGTGCAGGTCGGCGCTTTCCATCTCATGCGGCCGGCCGGTGGTCGCGGCACGCTGCTCGGCGGGGTTCCCGGCACGCGGAAGGCGAAGGTGGTCGTGATCGGTGGCGGAGTCGCCGGCGAGAACGCCGCGCGCAACGCCGTCGGTCTCGGAGCCGACGTCACGGTCGTCGACCTGTCGTTGTCTCGTCTTCGTCAGCTCGAAGCGGGGTTCGGCGGGCTGCTGCAGACCCGTCATTCGTCCTATCTCGAGATCGCCGACCAGGTCCGCGACGCCGACCTCGTGATCGGATCGGTTCTTGTCCCGGGGGCCACTGCGCCGAAGCTCGTCACGGACGACATGGTCGCCGCCATGAAGCCCGGCTCTGTGCTCGTCGACATCGCGATCGACCAGGGCGGATGCTTCGAAGGCTCACGGCCGACGACCCACGAGGACCCGACGTACGCCGTCCACGGATCGACCTACTACTGCGTCGCGAACATGCCCGGTGCGGTGCCCGAGACATCCACCACGGCGCTCACGAATGCGACGGCGCCGTACGTGCTGGCGCTGGCGGACAAGGGGTGGCGTGGCGCCCTCGCCGATGATGCTGCTCTCGCGCGCGGGCTCAGCACGCACGACGGCGTGCTCACCAGCCGAGGCGTCGCCGAAGCTCACGGCCTCGAGTTCGCGGCAGCCGGAGACCTTCTCGCGCGCGCCGCCTGACGCCCGCGGGCCATCCGCGGCACACGAGTGCCCTGCTACACCGGCCGCCCAGGAAGGATCGGCCGGTGTACGGCGTCTCCGACTTCTAAAAGATCGACTCTCCGCCGTCCGACGGCAGCACCGCGCCATTGACGTTCACGCCGTCGCTGCTGAGAAGGAACGTGATCGATGCGGCGAGCGCTTCGGGCAGCGCGAGGGGCGCATCCGCGACGTGGGTGTTGAGCCGCTCCTGTCCGAACTCACTCACGTTGCCCGGGCGCATGCCGGTGAGGGTGCCTCCCGGAGCAACCGCGTTGGAGCGGATGCCGTACTGCTCGTACATGAAGGCGGTGTTCTTCGTGATCCCCACGACCGCGTTCTTGGATGCCGTGTAGGCGAGTCCCGCTGACGATCCACGAAGTGCCGCCTCCGAGGCGATGTTCACAATCGAGCCGCTACGGCGCTCCATCATGAGCGGCACGACTGCGCGCGTGAGACGGATGAGCCCGAACACGTTGACGTTGAAGACACGCTCGAGGACGGCATCCGGCACCTCGTGAATCGGGCTGAAGTCATCGAGCAGCCCGGCGACGTTGGCGAGCCCGTCCGCCCGACCGCCCGTGGCGGCAAGAATGCGATCGATGCCCTCGGCGCTCGTGATGTCGGCGGCGACACCCGTGATCGAGGCGTCGGGCAGGCTCGCAACAAACGAGTCGAGGCGCGCTTCGGAAACATCCACGGCGATGACGCGCCCGCCTTCGCGAGCGACGCGCGATGCGACCGCGCGGCCGATTCCCGAGGCCGCACCGGTGACGATGACGGTCTCGCCGGCGAACCGCCCGGGCGTGATCTTCTCAGCCCAGCTCGTCGGCACTGCGTCTGGATCAGGTGTCTGACCGCTGTTGACCTTCGCCACGAGCGAGTCGAGCAGTCCCTCGGGCGCCGTGCCGTTCGCGTTGATCAGGCGTTCGAGCGGGATATTGCGCATGAGCCGGATGGCCTGTTCGTTCATCCCGCCTTGCGCCGCGATGCCCGCGATGATCTGAGCGCCGATCGGGTGGGCTTGCCACGCCCCGATCGGGCTGTCGCCATTGAGGAGTGTGAGTTCATCAGTCATTCGTCAGGCTCTTTCTCATGAAGTTCGGGCTCAGGATGATCATGCGTAGTCCTCGAGACGCCACTCATCGAGCCAGTCGATGCGGGGGATGTCTCCGTCAAATCGGATGGGCAGCCAGACGTAGTCGGCGATCGCCGTGTTCTCTCCGAGACCGGCAGCCATCGCGGAGCGGTCTCCGCCGCTCGTGTCCGGGGGCGCTTGGCCGCGTGCCATCGCCGCGACGACGTCGTAGACGTTGGGGATGTCTTCGGGCAACTGCGGAAGCCAGCGGTCCGCGAGCGCGATGTACAGATCCTTCTTCTTCGGATGCCGGAACACGCAGCTGATCTGAGACCGGAACGACGTGCGAGTCGGGTCGTCGGGGTGGGGGTCTCCGAGAACGGCCCAGGGTCCGTGATAGTCGGGCGCTGAGGCGACCTCGCTGAAGTTCGGGAAGTACCCCGTCGAGCCCGATGTGAGCAGATAGTGGATGCCGTGCCGCTCGAAGTGCGCCGGGGCTTCTCGCGTGAACGGTGGACTGGGATGCGGAAAGTGCGTGGAGTACTCACCTGAGACGTCGGTGTAGTCAGCGCTGAGTTCGGCGCAGATCAGCTCTGTGTGCACCTTCTCGAAGTAGTAGTAGGCCTTCTTCGTGATCGGGTCGACGACCAGGTCGAAGTCTCCGGCGCTCATCCCGAGGGGCTCGAATCCCGCCCGCACGACTTCGTACGGTCCGAGCAACGAGTCGGCCGTCAATACCGTGGAGCGCTGCGTGGCGTGCGCCGAGTCACCCAGCAGCTTCACCCAGCAGACGTATTTCCCCGTCTCTTCGTTGAAGATGATGTGCGGCCGATCCATCTTCTGGGCGGGATGCAGCGGAGATGCCGGATCATCGAGAACCGGAGGGATGATCAGCCCGAGGTCGTCCCAGTTGTACAGATCGGTCGAAGAGTAGGCGCGCACGCCCCACGTCCACACGCCGCTTCCGGGAGTGGTCTTCTCCTTGTTCTCGCCGTACCAGTAGAAGGTGTCGTTCTCGTAGAAGAGCGAGCCGCCATGAGCCTGGATGCGCTCGCCCTTCGTGTCGAGCCAGACCTGGCCGGGGCGGATCGATGTCTGGATGCCGCTCACGGCCACGCGATGAATCCCTCAGTCTGGGCGGCCCAGGAATCCGGGAAGCCGGTGGTCGCCAGCAGCGAGACGGCCGCGAGGAGCGAGCCGTTGCCGGGTAGATAGATAGGCAGGATCGAACCCATCTGGCTGTTGTGTCCCACGAGGGTGAACTGGTTCTTGATCTCGTCGCGCAGGAGCGCGTCGACCGCGGTGTCGGGCTCTCCGAGCCGGGCTGCGGTCATCGCCAACACGGGGAAGTCCCAGCCCCATGCCGACGGCCACTCCCAGTTCTCGAGCACGTCGTGAAGGGTCGCGCGCATGATCTCGGGGTCGATCACCGGGGTGGGCGGAACGACACCGAGCGCGGCCAGCAGGGCGGGGTGGTCATCGCGTCGCAGGTAGGGTTCGGTGGCGATCGCGGTGTAGTGGCCGTCTTGGACAAAGGGCGTCGCCATCCGATTCTGCACGTCTGCCCACGCAGGGTGCCGGTCCAGCCCTCGCCGCTCGCGCCATCGCTGCGCGATCTCGAGCCCCCACCACCATGAGGCCAGCTCGTACGTGGGGTCTTCGGTAGTGGTGACGTCGTAGAACTCCTGCGCCGGCATCACCGGCGACAGGAGGTGGAACGCGTCGTCGCGCTCCTCGACGAAGGACGCCATGAACTCCGCCGTCTCGTCCACGAGTTCGGCATACTCGAGGACGAGCGCGCTGCGCGCAGCCGGCGCGGAAGCACGCCACACGAGATCGAGCAGGTAGAGCACGTGCGGCTGCTGCCAGATGAGGAACGATCCGATCGGGTCGGGGCTCTCTCGCCCGTCGGGACCGACCTGCTTCGGCCACCGCGCACCGGAATAGCCCTGGCCGGCCGCGGTCGATCGCGCCCGCTCCAGGATCGCGAGGTACCACGGAAGGCTGCGCTCGAGCAGCTCGGGTCGCCCCCAGGTCGCGAAGTGCGCCGCGTGCCAGAAGTGCATCTCGAGGTGCGCCTTTCCCGACCACGAGTTCGTGGTGAGTCCCGTCTCTGCGGGCGGCATCCTGCCTGCTGAATTCACCGCGGTGAGGTATTGCGACAAGACCACGCGCCGCTCCAGCTCCTTCGCGCGTGGGTCGTCGCTCCCACTGAGGTCCATCGCAGCGCCCGACATCCAGAACTGTTTCCACGAGCGAGCGGATGCCGCAGCCACCTGATCGAACGATGTCGGCTCCTCTGTGGCTTCGCTCGGCGTGAAGCTCGCGACGAGGTCGAGTTGCGCACTCTCAGCCGTAATCATGAAGGTCTGGGGCGCATTCCCTGCTAGGACGCTGCCATCAGGGTGGAGGAGATGGACCCAGTATCTCGTTTCGTCGAGGGCACGGTCGATATGGGATGCGCCGCCCGCCGGGGTGAGTGTCGAGGAGTGTCTTTCCTCCGCGCCCCAGTCCGAGGTCTGGAAGAATCCGGCGTGCGCGTAGGGGAACCGCAGCACGATCCGGAGTCGGCCTTCGGCGAGGAGCGCTGAGCGGATCCGGAAAGCCACCGTGGACGCATCCGGATCGGCAACCGTTTCGACGTCGACCTCAACGCCGACGTAGCGGAACCGGCTACGAATCACTCCCGACCAGAGATCGAGTTCTTGTTCTGTGTCGGTGAGGTCATCTGGGGCGACCGCCACCGAACCGCCGTGCTCGTCGAGGAAGTCGAGCCCGATGCGCCCCAGGTCGAGCCTCTGGGGGTTGGCGTTGAGCCATGCTCCTGCGCGGTTCTCGTCAGCGACCTGGCCTCGCATCGCGCCCTCCAGGTCGTGGCGATCGGGGTAGAGCACCGCGCCGCGGCGGGTCTGGTGCTCTGACATCGCGTCGTCGAGCACGAAGCCCTCCGGATTGGGCATCGCATGCCAGCCCCAGCTGCTCATCGTCGCCGTGTTGACCACCTTCCGTCCCTGGCGGATCGCCGTCGACTGGTCGTGGAAGTCGGTGAAGGTCTGCAGTCCGGTGATGTCGGCCGTGAAGGCGAAGTCGCCGTTCCCCACGCTCAGAACGTGCTCGGGATGAGGCGCAGTGATGCGGATGTTGTGTCGTGTGACCAACGCCTCCCTATCGATGGGCGCTCGCGCATCCCGGGACATGGGAACTCCTTCGTCGAAACAGTGAATGGTTCTGGTCTTTACTCGATGTGGTTTCGGAGGACGGAGACCCACGCGCGGTAAGCCGCCCCGTTCAGGTGCAGGGAATCGAGGGTGAACTCGGGCTTCAGCGATCCATCGGCACCGGAGAGCACCGGCCACAGATCGAGGTAGGTGATGTTCTGATCTCGCACGAGCTGCTGGTAGCGCTCGTTCAGATTCTTGATGCGGTCGCGGAATTTCGCGTTGCGAGGCAGCACGCTCTGCAGCACGATCTCGGCTCCCGGTGCTGCGGTTCTGATTCCGTCAACGATCTGTGTGACCCGGGCGACGATGTCGTCCGGGCTGATCTTCCAGCTGAGGTCGTTCGTACCGATGAGGAGGAAGACCTTCGACGGTGTGCCGACGATCGCGCTCGACAGTCGCGTGAGCACGCCGGCGGTGAGGTCGCCGTCGATGCCGCGGTTGGCCACGGCGACGTCGGGGAACCACTCCTGCCAGAGGCCACCGGCGGTGATGCTGTCACCGATGAACACGATGTCGGCCGACCCCGAGGCGAGCTCGGTGAACTGCGACACCCGCATGTCGTGAGCGCGCTGAATGAACCGCTTGACGATGAGGTTTCCGATGAATGACACGGCGGCTCCTAAGCGTTCTGGCCTCGTGATTGCGCGACCTTGCCGAGCCAGTGCAGACTCGGCTTCGGCGTGCGCACGAACGTCGTGCGGTCGACGGCGATGAGCCCGAAGGTGGGGCCCCAGTGACCCCACTCGTAGTTGTCGAGTAGCGACCAGTGCAGGTAGCCGCGCACGTCGACGCCGTCGGCGATCGCAGCCTCGAGGCCTTCGAGCGCCGCGGTCGTATACTCGATCCGGCGTGCGTCATCGGTGGTGGCGATGCTGTTCTCGGTGACGAGGGTCGGCAGTCCAGTGACTTCAGCTGAATGACGGAGGGCCGTGCCCAGCGCGTCCGGACGGTAAGCGGAGCCGACCGCTGTGTTCTCGGGGTGCTCAGGATGCGGCACGAGACCGTTCGCGTCGACCTCCTGGGCGGAGTATGCCTGGACGCCGACGAAGTCGTCATCGGAGGACGCCTCGAGGTAGATGTCTTCCCAGAGGAATCTGACTTCGGCGAGCTTCGTCGAATTCTCGGGCGTCGAGTAGAAGGCCCCGTTGGCGATCGACCAGCCGACCTGTGCCCCGGCGCGCTGACGGATGATGTCACGCACGGCGTGGTGCGCATCAATGAACGGGGCCGCGAACTCTGCAGTCGGGACGGGAAGACTGGCCGCGATCCGATCACGGTCGGACTCACCCTCGACAGTGGGGCTCTGCCACTGTGACAACTGACCGTTTCGCATGGACTCTTGCAGCATCACCATCATCGCCATCATGTTGGGCTCGTTGATCGTGATGACCCATTCGACGCCGTGCAGGACCTCGGTGGCCCTGGTCACGTACGCGATGAACCGGTCGGTCGCAGCGGGCGACAGCCATCCGCCCTCTTCCGCGAACCAGCGGGGGTTGCTGAAGTGATGCAGTGTCACGACCGGCTTCAGACCGAGCTCGAGCGCCGTGTCGATCATGCGGCGGTAGTGCGCGAGCTCGGCGTTCGAGAACTCGCCGGGCCGCGGCTCGATGCGCGCCCACTCGATGCCGAAGCGGTAGGCATTCAAACCCGCGTCGGCGAGAAGCTGCATGTCTTCGCGGTAACGGTGGTAGCTGTCGTCAGCGTCACCGCTGGGTTCCATGCCGGGCATGAGGCCCTCCCGTGCCCACCAGTCGCTGTTGATGTTGTTGCCCTCGATTTGGTGCGGCGAGGTCGACGCACCCCACAGGAATGTGTGTGGATAGGCGGCCATCGGTCTTCTCCTTCAGTGCAGCAGGTGACGACGGGAGTCGCGGCCGGTCGACGAGGACGGGCCGCAGGGCTGGGGACGAGGGGTTACCGAACGGACTTGACCTTCAAGACCACCATGCCGCCGATCACCGTGAGCACCGCGGCGCCGATGTAGAGGATCGCGTAGTTCGGTTCCCCCGTGAGCGCGCTCATCGCAAGAACGGCGGATGCCGCGATCGGCGCGAGGGCCTGAGGGATCGTCGTCGCGAACTGGGTGATGTTGATGAAGCGGCCGGCTTCGGTGTCCCGTTCGGGAAGCACGTCGAGGAACAGCGCCTGATCAACCGCGGAGAACACGCCGATGCTGATATTGCACAACAGCGATCCGATCAGCAGGAGCGTCAGGTCAGGTGCGACAACCATGATCAGTGCGCCGATGCCGAACAGGATGCCCGAGCCGAGGACGAAGATCTTCCGGCGCCGCAGCCTGTCGGACAGGAACCCACCGAAGAAGACGCCGGCAATGGTACCCAGAATGCCGACCAGTCCGAAGGTGGCGACAGTGCCGCTGATCTCCAGAACGGGGATGTTCAGTCGCTGGGCGAAGAAGTAGGCCGTGTAGGAGGTGTTCAGAGTGAGACCGAAGAAGAAGAAGAACCGACCCAGCCAGTTCCACGCGAAGTCGGGATAGCGCTTCGGGTTGAACACGTAGTTGGCCAGCGCGACCTTGGCAGTCAGCGGGGCGTCGAACGTGAAGGTACAGCTATCGGCATCCTTATAGAAGAGGACGAAGATCAGCACGAACAGCAGGGCGATCGCCCCGGGCACCAGAAAGAGCAGGAACGGCTGAGTGGCGACGATGCCGCCGAGCACCGCGCCGAACACGGGGGCGACCATGGTGACGAAGCCGGTGATCGCACCGACCTTGCCGCGCTGAGTTTCGGGGAGCTTGTCGGCCTGGATCGTGGTGAAGACGTTGGTCGCCTGGCTCCAGCCGACCTGCGCAATCATCCAACCGAGCCCCAGGATCACGACGTTGGGGCCGACTGCCATGATCGTGAGGCCGATCAGGCCGACGATCGTCCCGCCGACGAGCCATGGCCGGCGGCGTCCGAATCGCGAGCGGGTGCGGTCGCTGAGCTGACCGCCGAGAGGCCCGACCAGCAGTGCAGCGAGGGAACCGAGCCCGAGCACGATTCCGAGGTACTCGGGATTGTCCGGGGCAAGCACGCGCACTCGGAGGGCGAGGGAGATCGCGATCGGCGTGACGAACGCCAGATAGGTGCCGAACAAACCCAGCGCAAGGAGGGTGATGAAACCCTTGCTCACCTTGGGACGTTCCTCCGGCCCGGACTGCTGGGCAGCGATCAGCTGCTCGGCATCGTCCGTCGCGGACGCGCCCGCCAGCGGGAAGGCTCCCTCGGACGGGATGGGCGTGGGGCTATCGGGGGCGTTCATGGATGACTCCTTTGTCGTGCGTGCGGGTGCGGGGGTGTTCGGGCTACTGGGCCGTCAGCGTGATCGTGGCCGGAGTGCACCCGTCGGTCTCTGCGGTGACGGTTATCTCTCCGAATCCGGTCGGTCGGAGGATCGCAAGGGCTCGACCGTCGAAGGTGGTGTGAATTGCCGAGTCGAAGGATTCGGTTGTGACGGGAGCGCCGCTTCCGAAGGCTTGCAGTACAGCCGGCCCGGTGATCGTGAGTTTGACCGGCTGGTCGCCGCCACCCCCGGTCAGGGTGATCGGCAGATAGGCAAGGTCGGTGCCGTCCGAAAGGACAGGGTTTCCCTCCACGTCGATGCTCAGCTCGCGTGCGAGATCCGTTTCGACGGTGGCGCGCCCGGTCTCCACCCCAGCGGTGTAGGCGATCGCGACGAGCGTGCCAGGCTGATAGATCGTGTCGAACTCGACGCGGTAGTCCTGAACGGGCACCAGAGCCAACCTCGCGCCGTTGAGCTGCAACTCGATCTCGTCGGCGTCGCTGTACACCTCGACGACGGCGGGCCGTCCTTCGCTGCCGGGCCAGGACCAACTGCAGATCGAGTCGCTCCAGGCCCATGGGGTGGCGACACCGATCGGCCGACCGTGATTCTCTGGGCGCTGCACGGCGATGTAGGGCACTGATCGCAGCCCGAAGACGGTCTCGCGGAAGAAGGAGACGGGCCGGCGATCACCGATGATGTCGATGTCGCCGCACCATGCGGTGAGCTCGGGGAATCCGCCGGAGAACCCGCTGCCTTCCACCATCGCATCTGCGTACCGGATGGCGCCGATGCCGGTCTCGCCGAGGTAATCCCAGCCAGTCCACGTGAAGTCTCCGATCACCCGCGGGTCGGCTTCCACCAGCGCCCAGTTGTTCGCGATCGAGTTCGGCCACGTCTCCGTTCCGACGATGATGCGGTCGGGGAAGCGTTCGCGATCGGCCACGTATCGAGCGTCGGAGTAATTCATTCCGGCGACATCGAGGACGGCGAAAGATTCCTCGGTGCGTTCGGTTGCGGCATCCGAGGCCTGGATGTGCCCCATCATCTGACCGAACCCGGCCATCATTGTGTTGACGCCGCCGCCCCCGGCAGTGGTGTCGGCGGCGGCGTCCCGCCGAGCCTTCATCTGCGGCACGATCGTGTCGAGCATCGCCACAAACGGGTTGATGCCATTGGTGACGAAGCGCGTCGGGTCGAGCGAGCGCACCTTCTCCGCGAGGCGGCGTCCCCACGTCGACCCGATCGGGGTCCCGGTCTCGGGGATCTCGTTGCCGATCGAGTAGAAGATAACGCTCGGGTGGTTGAAGTCCTTGGCGACGAGCGCCTCGACGTCGCGTTCCCACCACTCGGGGAAGTCGAAGGAGTAGTCGTAATCGCTCTTGCCCGAGGTCCACACATCGAAGGTCTCATCCATCACCAGCATCCCGAGCCGGTCGCAGGCGTCGAGCAGTGCGGTGCTCATCGGGCAGTGCGAACTGCGGATGGCGTTGAACCCGGCGTCCTTCAGCCTCGCCACCTTGCGCTCTTCGGCGGCGCGCATGGATACGGCGCCGAGCGGACCATTGTCGAGGTGGATGCAGGCGCCGCGCAGCTTGACGATTTCGCCGTTGATGCGAAGGCCATGCCGGGGGTCGAGCTGCAGCGAGCGGATGCCGACCACTGTCGACTCCTCGTCGACCACCCGCTCGCCGTCGCGGAGCGTCAGGAGCACGTCATGGAGGTTAGGTGCGTCGACGCTCCACAGAGCAGGGTTGTCGAGGAAGAGCCGCTGCCGAGCGGTCGCCCGCGTGCCGGGAAGGAGGGTGACGGGTGAGCTGCCGGTGCCGACGATCGCGCCCTCCGGGTCAAGAATGAGGACGTCGACGCGATAGGTCTTCGTGAGCGGTCCAGCGTTCTCGATGTCGGCGATGACTTCGACCACAGCTGCGTCGTGCTCGACGGTCGGGGATGTGACACGCACGGCGTCGCGAACGATGTGGCCGGCATCTTTCACGACGAGGTGCACGTCGCGGTAGATCCCCGCGCCCGCGTACCAGCGGCTGTCGAGGTGCGTGCGGCATTCGACCCGAATCTCGTTCTCGGCGTCGAAGACGAGAAAGGGGTCGATGCGCACGGCGAATCGGGAGTACCCGAAGGCGCGCTGGCCGGCGAGGCTGCCGTTCACGTAGATCGCGGCATCACGGTAGACACCGTCGAACTCGAGCAGGATGCGGCGACCGCTGTCTTCGGTCGAGGCGCGGTAAGTCTTGCGGTACTCGAATACGCCGCCGGCAAAGTACCCGTTCATCTCGCCTCGCGGAAAGTCGGCTCGGCGGGGCTGGGCGATGAGAGCGTCGTGCGGAAGATGCACGTTGTTCCAGCCAGACGCGACGCTTCCGCCGAGCTCCTGGAATGCAGTGACCTTATTACGAAAGCCCCACCCGTCGTTGAAGAGGACGCGCCCAGGGGCACGCCGGGAGTCGTCGCGACTCTCCACCTCGGCCACTGCGATCTGCTCTGACGGCACAACATCCTCCTCGACGTCCCGCCGAAAATACCCATGTGTGGCGGTTTTGAAGACGGTAGCACAAAACCCGCCGGAGTGGGGTAAATTCATTTTCGGGAACGAAGGAGTGCATGATGACGAGCGAGTCTGAAGCTCACACCCGCGGGCCGTACGCGAAGTCCGCGGGTGTTCGTCAGCGCATCCTCGAGGCTGGAATGCAGGCGTTCGCTGAAGCCGGCTACTACGCGACGTCGCTGAACGACATCGCCGACCGAGCAGGGATCAGCCGCCGGGGGCTCGGGCACCACTTCAAGAGCAAAGAGGAGCTGCTCACGGTAGTCCTCGATCAGCGCCAGGATGAAGACGCTGAGTTTATCCGCAATACCAGCGGAATCGACTCGCTCGCCGCCGTGCTCGCCGTGTCGACGCACAACACCGAGCGCCCAGGCCTCATCCAGCTCTACAGTCTGTTGCGCGCGGACGCCACCGCCGCCGAACACCCCGCGCACGAGCACCACCGGCTCCAGTACGACGGGCTGCGACTCTATTTGGCCCGAGCGTTCGACGAGGTGCGCGCCGCCGGCGAGCTGAACTCGGACGAGGACTCTGGCACCCTGGCATCCACATTTCTCGCGCTTATGGACGGGCTTCAGATTCAGTGGCTCTATAACCGCGCCAGCACCGACATCGATCGGGTCCTCCGCGCGTACATGAGGAGCGTGGTCCCTTCATTCCCGCAGGCGGCAGATGCCCGACCCTTGGTCGCGACCTCGCTCACTTGACCGACGACTGGTTGTGAGCGCCGTGCTTGCGGCTCACGCCGGTGGCCCAACGTTGCGTAGTGCTTCCCTCGCCCGTGTGCGGCGGCGATTGACGAAGTGGGGGCGCGCAAAGCCCTCGACCCTTGCTACCCAGAGAGATCCCCGATCTAGGCGGATCTGATGGATCCATCACGGACAGGGAAGGTCATTCGGGTCCCAGGAGTGCAAGGGCTGCCTTGATCAAGGAAGCGACCGATCCGGCCGCTCTCGCGTCCTGTGCAGCGTGCTCTACGGCCGTCATGGCGTCGCGCTTGTTCCACCCCAACCCCTGCAGCGCGGTCACCGCCTCGCCGACATGTGATGCCGCACCCGACCCGTCAGCGGGCGCGGCATCGGCAGCCGCGCCCAGGCGAGGACGAAGCGAGAGGAGGATCATCGCCGCCGCACGGGGGCCTACTCCCGGGACCTTCCGCAGCACCGGCTCATTGCCCTGCCGGATCGCGTCGACGAGACCGTTGTACCCCAGGCTCGACAATGCACTACGCGCGATCTTCGCACCGACACCCGGCACGGAGGTCATCAACTCGAACAGCTCCAGCTCTTCGCGGATCGCGAAACCGTAGATAGTCAAATCCTCCTGACGGACGGTCAGCGTGGTGAACAGGCAAACCTCATCGCCGGCCAACGTGGCTTCCGCGAAACCCCCGGCCACGGAGACTTCAAGCCCCACCCCACCGACATCCACCACAACGCGATCGCGATGAACAACAACAACCTTCCCTGCGACGACGGAGATCATACGGGACGAACATCGGGTGATCGACGAGACAGCATTCTTCCTCCAGATCGAGTAAACGACTGGAGGTTTCAAGCCTCGGATCTCCGCGCAACGCGCCCGACCGCCCCGAGCATCCCGGGCAGACTGAAAGCCTACCGGCCCATGAACGGCCCCCGACCGCCTCGACCGGTGCTGACCCCCGGCCCATACCTGATCTCATCGGCCACAGTGGCTGCGGCCCCTCTGGCCGTGGGGGGAGCCTCGGCCGGGTGTGGGCAACCACCATGGAATCGAATTTGAGCGGACCGGACGAGGCGACAGTGCACAGATGAGTGATGGCGTCGACGCCGCCTTGCCGATGCGGCTAAGCAAGATCCCTAACCCGGTGGGCTGCCGTGGGGCAGATTCCCACGGCAACTTTCGCGGCCGAAACCGCGTGATTTGCGGGATCGGGAGGCCGAGCCCTGGCCGTCAATCGCGCCGCGAGGAAGGATGGCTATGCACCCGTTCCCAGGCTCTACTCGGCAAAGCCGCCCAAAAACCCGCGGAACTGCGCGCCAATCCGGGCGTTGGCGAGCGCCCATCCACACACAACTTTTCTCATTTCCGTTCGACGGGAGCGAGAAATACCCTCTGATCAGGGATTTATGGCGGTGACGGTGGGATTTGAACCCACGGTAGGGGGTTACCCTACACAACTTTTCGAGAGTTGCACCTTCGGCCGCTCGGACACGTCACCGCCGAAGAGTTTACGTCACACTCACGGATGCCGCGAATCGGCGCCTCCCCCGCGCCGCGAGACGCGGCATCCGCACCTGAACAGTCCCCGCAAAGGTGCGTTCGCCGCGTCTCGCGACAAAGCGCGTCCCGCGCTACTCGACCAGCGCCGCCGCCCCGGCGATCAGGTCGACGACCTCGGCGGGCTCGGGCATCTGCACCGCGAAGACATACGTCGCGGTGAAACCGAGGTCGGCGAGCTCGCGCACGGTCGCCGCCACCGACTCCGTCGATGAGGCGGGGCTCACCGGGATCATCGCCGTCTTCTCGATCTCGTCGTAATCGCGGCCCACCGCGTCGCAGTGCGCGCGGAGCACGTCGAGCTTGCGAGCGGATTCCGGCGAGTACGAGATGTTGCAGGCATCCGCGTACTGGGCCACCAGCCGCAGCGTCTTCTTCTCGCCGCTGCCGCCGATCATGAGGTACGGATGCGGTCGCGTGATGCTCTGCGGAGAATTCAGCGTGCGGCCGAGCTGCCAGATCGCACCCTCGTACGGCTCTTCCGATCCCGACCACATCTGCAGGCAGATCTGGATCTGCTCCTCGAGCTGGCGGAACCGCTCGGCGACCGGCGGGAACTCGATCCCGAGCCCGGCGGACTCCTGCTCGTTCCACGCGGCGCCGATGCCCAGGCCGACCCGACCGCCCGAGAGCACATCCAGGGTGGTGACCGCCTTCGCCAGGAGCGCGGGGTGCCGGTAGATCACTCCCGTGACGAGGGTGTGCAGCAGCGCCTTCTCGGTGTGCGCGACGATGAAGCCGAGCGTGGCGTACGCCTCGAGCATCTCGTTGCTCTCCGGGCCGATCCCCGGGAGCTGCCAGAAGTGATCCATCACGGTCATCCGCTGGATGCCGGCCGCCTCCGCATTGCGCACGTGCGCCGCCAGGGCGGGCCCGAGCTGCGCGGGGCCGGAGTTCCAGGTGTAGTCCGCGATGTGGAGTCCGAATTCCATGTGCCGCTCCCGTTCCCGGGCGGATGCCGCATCCGCTCCACCGATCAGGGTACGACCGTCAGAGGGGGCGAGGAGCGCTTCGTCCGTCATTCGGGTGAACGCCGGACGAAACGACACGCGGCTACCAGGCGGAGGCGACCTCGGCGTGCGTTCGCAGGATTCCCTCCGTCGTGCCCTCGGGGGCCCGGCCGATGCCGCACTCGGTCGCGACGCCGAACTCCGTCACGACGGTGGAGGCTGCGGCGATCCGCCGACGCGCCCCCTCGACGCCGTCTTCTCGGTGCACGAGGCCGAGGTAGAACTCGGTCTCAGCGTCGAGCGCGAGCTCGGAGAGCGGCGCGAAGTACGCAGCGTCGTCGCGCTCGATCGGCACCGGCAGGTGCAGCCACGTGAGCGGTCGTTCGAGCTGCGACAGCACCGCGTTGGCGAACCGGGTGAGGTTGGCCGTGTCGACCGGCTCGAAGAAGTGCGCTTCGCCGGCGTCGCCGTAGCAGAGGTGGATGCCGACCTCCACGTCGGCGGGCACGGCGTTCACCAGCGCTGCGACCCGCGCGGGGAGCTCCGCCCATTGGTCGTCGAACCATCCGCTGTAGGCGCCGCCGTACGTCTCTTCGTAGCCGCCCGACTCGAGCACGGCGAACTCGGTCGCGACGTCCCACTGGATCGCGAGGTCGTCGTGCGGGATCGCGTCGACGATGCGCTCCAGCTCACCACGGAGGGCGGCCGCGTACACCGGCTCGATCGCGGGCCGGTCGTCGCCGCGGAAGAATGCGGCGATCACGCCGACCGGCGTCGGGAGCGACACCTGGAAGCGCACCCCCTCGGGCACAGCGCCTTCGTCGCGGAGGCGCGAGAAGATCGCGTACGACTCGATCGCCGCATCCGCGTACCCGAGCGGAGGAAGCACGATGGATGCCGCATCCACTCCGTCTGCGATGCGCACCGGCCGCGCGTCGAGGCCACGCACGAGGATCGGTTCGTCGCCGATGCGCTCGAGTCCGTCGGCTTCGCCGATCACGTCGGGCTGGAAGAGGATCCAGTGGAATCGCGCGCCGACCTCTCCGTCGGGGATGCGCTTGAGCCGGCCACCGAGGATGTCGGCGGCGGTGCGGATCGTGGTCTCGGCGTCGTTGAAGTTGATGCTGCCGACGAGGTGGGCACCCTGAGGCTGTGGCATGGCTGATCTCTTTCGCGAAGAGGGGGAAGACGACTCCCCCGCGTGGGTGGAAGCCGCAGCCAGTGCCCGTCGATGGGCGCGAGGCCTCGCGTCAGCCTGCGAACCCCACCACGATCGCACCGGCGCTCATGACGCGCAAGCGCGATGACACCACCGGTAACAGACCGGAATCCACCGGCAGGGCTTAAGCATGGCGGCGGCCGTGGCATCCGTGATCGCTTCACTGTCAGACTGTGGCCATGAGCGTGATCGAGAATTCGAAACTGACCGTCGTCGGCGCCGGAAGCGTGGGCGCGAGCGTCGCGTACGCCGCCCTGATCCGCGGATCCGCACGACACATCGCGCTGTACGACATCGCGACGGCGAAGGTCGAGGCCGAAGTGCTCGACCTCGCCCACGGCACCCAGTTCACCGGCGCGAGCGATATCACCGGCGGCAGCGACATATCGGTCGTCGAGGGATCGCACATCGTCGTCGTCACGGCCGGCGCGAAGCAGAACCCGGGACAGACGCGCATCGAGCTGGCCGGCGTCAACGCGCGCATCATCGCGAGCATGATGCCGCAGCTGCTGGAGGTCGCGCCCCACGCGACATACGTGCTGGTGACCAATCCGTGCGATGTGCTGACGGTGCTCGCCGCCGAGGCATCCGGACTCCCGCACAACCGCATCTTCTCCTCGGGGACGGTGCTCGACACGTCGCGCCTGCGGTGGAAGCTCGCCCAGCGGGCAGGGGTCTCGACGAGCAGCGTCCATGCCTACATCGTCGGGGAGCACGGCGACACCGAGTTCCCGCTGTGGTCGACCGCGACCATCGGCACGGTGCCGATCCTCGAGTGGGAGACCGCCGAGCACCCACGGATGACGGTCGACGAGCTGGATGCGATCGCGATCGATGTGCGGGACGCCGCGTACAAGGTCATTCAGGGGAAGGGCGCGACCAACTACGCGATCGGCCTGTCGAGTGCGCGCATCGTGGAGGCTGTCCTGAACGACGAGCACGCGGTGATGCCGGTGAGCACGGTGCTGACCGACTACCACGGCATCGACGGGATCGCCCTGTCCGTACCGTCGATCGTCTCGGCGTCGGGGGCGGTGCCGATCGCGCAGACGCCCTACTCCGAGCGCGAACTCGGACTGCTCGAGCGTTCGGCCACCGCGCTGGGCGACGTGGTCGAGTCGCTGCGCGGCTGAGTTCTCGCCCGCCCCGGCGTGCGGCGGTGGGATGTCGGATGCTGCGCATAGCCTGAGTCCATGGCCACCCGACGCGCGACCGCTCCCGCGCAGTACCGGTGCACGGAGTGCGGGTGGACGACGCCGAAGTGGGCCGGTCGCTGCGGCGAGTGCCAGCAGTGGGGAACGGTGGTCGAGGCATCCGAACCCACCGGCCTCCTGCGCGCGGTCGCACCCATCGCGCCCGGCGCCGACCGTGTCGCACGGCCGATCACCTCGATCGACACGCGCGACGCCCCCCGACGAACGACGGGCGTCGGCGAATTCGATCGGGTGCTCGGGGGCGGCATCGTGCCCGGCGCGGCGATCCTGCTGTCCGGCGAGCCCGGCGTCGGCAAGTCGACGCTCCTTCTCGAGGTCGCGGCGGCTTCGGCGCGCGCCGGCCGTCGCGTCCTTTACGCGAGCGCCGAAGAGTCGACCGCGCAGGTCCGGTTGCGCGCCGAGCGCACGGGCGCGCTGCATGACGAGCTGTACCTTGCGGCCGAGACCGACCTCGCCACGATCCTCGGCCATATCGATCAGGTGCAGCCCGAGCTGCTGATCGTCGACTCGGTGCAGACCGTGTCGTCGTCGCTGTCCGAGGGCATGGCCGGGCATCCGAGCCAGGTACGGGAGGTGGCATCCACTCTCATCCGCGTGGCGAAAGAGCGCGGACTCCCGGTGATCATCGTGGGGCACGTCACGAAGGACGGCTCGATCGCGGGCCCGCGCATCCTCGAGCACCTGGTCGACGTGGTCTGCCAGTTCGAGGGCGATCGGCAGACGTCGCTCCGGTTCGTTCGGGCGCTCAAGAACCGGTTCGGCCCGACGGACGAGGTCGGCTGCTTCGACATGACCGGCGCGGGGATCGCGGAGGTACCCGACCCGAGCCAGCTGTTCCTGGGTCACGGCGACCCACAGCCGGGCACGTGCGTCGCGATCGCGCTCGAAGGCCGGCGCGCTCTGCCGGTCGAGGTTCAGGCGCTGACGATCGCGACCACGGCTCCCAATCCTCGGCGGATCGTCAATGGCGTCGACGCCGCCCGGGTGGCGATGGTGCTCGCCGTCCTCGAGAAGCGCGCAGGCATCAAGACGTCGGCGATGGACGTCTACGTCTCGACGGTGGGTGGCGTGCGCTTCACCGAGCCGGCGGCTGACCTCGCGATCGCGGTGGCGGTCGCGGGCTCGATCAAGAACCTGGCGATCTCGCAGGGCATCGCCGCGATCGGCGAGCTCAGTCTCGCCGGCGAGATCCGCCCCGTGACGCAGGCCGCGCAGCGGCGGAGCGAGGCCGCACGACTCGGCTACGCCGACCTGATCGATCACCGGTCGCGCAGCCTGCGCGGCGCGCTCGACGACGTGAACGGGCGGTCGAAGATCCGCCCGGGCGATGACATCCCCCAGTTCTGATCTACCAAGGGAGAAGACGAAGCTGCGGGAGGAACTCGCGCTCGAGGTGGTTCCCGTCACCGCCGAGCACGCCCACCTCGCCCGCGAGGCCTACCGCGACTATGGGCGCGGGTCGAGTCACCCCGCGAACCTCAACGACGGCGACTGCTTCAGCTACGCGCTCGCATCCGAACGCCGGCAGCCGCTGCTCTAGGTCGGCGACCACTTCTCGCAGACCGATCTTCGCTCGGCCCGGCAGGCTGAGGGCCGGCTCAGGCTTCGAGCGCCGCGATCACGTCGGCGGGAGACGCCTGCATCGGGTGCGGCCCTGCGATGTCGAAGAACACGGTGCGGATCTCGGCCTCGTGCGTGCTCAGGAAGGCCCGCAGCCACGCCGGCGGCTGCAGGCCGACGGCGGGCGGCAGCGTCGCGGGCTTGTGGGCGGCATCGCTGAACAGCAGCAGTGCCACATCGCCGGTCGCGGGATCGCGATACGTCCATACCTCGCCGATATCGAGCGGATTGTCACGCGTGCCCGGCGTCATGAGCGGCACCACCGTCGGCCCGTGACGCAATGCGAAGGCGACGGCGGCCATGTCCTGCGTCTGCAGCGCGTCGCTCAGCACCGTGTTGCGGAACTCGAGAGGGTCCTTGCCCTTCCCCTTCGCGCGCTTCTTGGCCATCGAACCAGCGTAATCCGCAGGCGGTCAGGCGAGGAACCCGCGCAGCAGCGCCTCCGACCCGGCCAGATGTGCGAGCACGGCCTCCTGTGCGGCATCCGCTCTCCCCGCCAGGATCGCCGAGACGATCTGCTCGTGCTGCGCGTCCGAGTGCTCGATATTGCGCGGCAGCAGCGGAAAGGTGTCTAGCCAGGCGTTGACGCGCGCCCGATTCTCGGCGACCAGCGCGACAAGGGACGGGATGCCCGCGGCCTCCGCGATCGCGAGATGCAGCAGGGTATCGAATCGGCGGTAGTCGGCCTCGCTCGCCGCCGAGGTCTGCTCGTACCGAGCCCAGAGCGCGTCCCGATCCTCGGCCGTGAGCGCCCGGCCCGCGGCGGCGCGCGCGGCGCCGCACTCCAGGACTCGGCGCAGGCCGAGCACGTCGTCGATCTCTGCCGGGGGCACGGGGCCGAGTTCCGCCGGCCGCGGCACCGGGTCGGCCACGAACGTTCCGCCGTACCGGCCGCGGCGGCGGACGAGGTAGCCGGCGTCGGCCAGCTCGCGGATCGCCTCGCGCACGGTGTCGCGGCTCACGCCGTAGCGTCCCGCGAGCTCGCGCTCGGGCGGCAGTGTCTCACCCGGAGCCACGATGCCGAGCCGGATGGTCTGCACCAGGCGCGCGACGGTGTCTTCGAGCGCGTTGCCGTGCCGCACCGGGCGGTACACGGCGCGCTGCACCTCGGTCAGCGCCGGCTCAGCCACGCCCGGCCTCCCGCGTGCCGGACACCGTCGCCCTGCGCGCACAACGCAGGACCGATGCCGCCCCGAACTCCGATTCCGAGGTCGAGCGCGGCGTGTCGGCGCGATCGATCCTGCGTTGTGCATCCGCGACCGGTCCGCCACCCCAGTGGCGCCAGCGCCCCGCACCCGTCGCCCTGCGCGCACAACGCAGGACCAATGCCGCCCCGAACCCCGATTCCGAGGTCGAGCGCGGCGTGTCGGCGCGATCGATCCTGCGTTGTGCATCACGGAACGGGGGTAACGGTGCGCGCGGCATGGGCTCAGAGGGGTGTCACGTAGGCGTTGGTGATGCCGCCGTCGACCACGAAGGCCGTCGCGGTGATGAACGACGCGTCGTCCGAGGCGAGGAAGGCGACGGATGCGGCGAGCTCCTCCGGCTCGGCGAACCGGCCCATCGGCACGTGGACGAGCCGGCGCTGCGCGCGCTCTGGGTCTTTCGCGAAGAGCTCCTGCAGGAGCGGAGTGTTGACCGGCCCCGGGCAGAGGGCGTTGACCCGGATGCCCTGACGCGCGAACTGCACACCGAGCTCGCGGGTCATGGCAAGCACTCCGCCCTTCGAGGCGGTGTAGCTGATCTGCGACGTCGCCGACCCGAGTAGCGCCACGAACGACGCCGTGTTGATGATCGAGCCCTTTCCCACCGGAACCATGTGCCGCAGGGCCGCGCGCGAGCACAGGTACACGCTCTTGAGGTTCACGTCCTGCACGCGATCCCACGCCGGCAGGCCGGTCGTCTCGATCGAGTCGTCGTCGGCGGGCGAGATGCCGGCGTTGTTGAAAGCGATGTCGAGACGGCCGAATTCGGCGGCGACGCCGTCGAAGAGGGCGTCGACGGATGCCTCGTCGGCCACGTTCACGTGCCGGTAGGCGCCTCCGACCTCCGCCGCCGCGGCCTCGCCGGCCGTGGGATCGAGGTCGGCGATCACGACGAATGCGCCTTCGGCCGCGAATCTGCGGGCCGTGGCCAGGCCGATGCCCGAGCCGCCGCCGGTGATGATCGCAACCCGGTCCTTGAGGCGTGCGGTGAGGTCGATGGTCATGGCTGGTGCTCCCGGTCGGTCGAAGGGGTGGTCACGAGGCGTCCGTCGCGAAGAAGACGTTCTTGGTCTCGGTGAAGTGCTCGGCCGCATCGGGACCGAGCTCGCGCCCGAGGCCGGATGCCTTCATGCCGCCGAACGGGGTCCAGTACCGCACCGACGAGTGCGAGTTCACCGAGAGCACCCCGCTCTTCACTCCACGAGTCACGCGCACGGCGCGGCCGAGGTTCTCGGTCCACACCGATCCGGCCAGGCCGTACGCCGTGTCGTTCGCGAGCCGGATCGCATCGGCCTCGTCGTCGAACGGAAGAACCGCGACGACGGGGCCGAAGATCTCCTCCTGCGCGATGCGGTCGCCGGGGGCGGCGAGCACGACGGTGGGCGCGAACCAGAATCCATCGCCACCCGGCGCCGACCCGCGGAACGCCACATCGGCTCCGTCGAGGAAGGATGACACCGTGTCACGGTGCCCGGCCGAGATCAGCGGCCCCATCTCGGTCTCGTCGAGCGACGGGTCGCCCACTCGCCATGCCGCGACGGCGGGCTCGAGAAGCTCCATGAAGCGATCGAGCACCGAGCGCTCGACGAGGATGCGGCTGCGCGCGCAGCAGTCCTGCCCGGCATTGTCGAAGACGGCTCCGGGCGCGGCGGCCGCGGCCTTCTCGAGGTCGGCGTCGGCGAACACGACGTTCGCGCTCTTGCCACCGAGCTCGAGGGTCACGGGCTTGAGGGCCGCCGCGCATCCGGCCGCCACGCCGATCCCCACAGATGTCGAGCCAGTGAAGACGACCTTGCGCACGCCGGGATGCGAGACGAACCGCTCCCCGACGACCGACCCCTGGCCGGTCACGACCTGGAAGACCCCGTCGGGCAGCCCTGCGGCGAGCGCGAGCTCCCCGAGGCGGAGCGCGGTCAGCGGGGTCAGCTCGGCGGGCTTCAGCACGACGGCGTTGCCCGCGGCGAGCGCCGGCGCGAACCCCCACGACGCGATCGTCATCGGGAAGTTCCACGGCACGATGATCCCCACCACCCCATAGGGCTCATGGAATGTGACATCGAGCCCGCCCGCGACCGGGATCTGCTGCCCCGATAGCCGCTCAGGCGCTCCGGCGTAGAAGTTCAGCACCTGGGCGACGTGCGACGCCTCCCATCGGGCGGACGAGATCGGATGCCCCGAATTGCGCACCTCGAGAGCAGCGAGTTCTTCGACATGGTCTTCCACCGCGCGCGCGAAGGCGCGGAGCGCGTCGGCGCGCGCCACGGGCGGCAGCGCGGCCCAGGACCGCTGGGCCTGCACGGCACGGGCGATGGCAGCATCCACCTCGTCGACCGTCGCGCGCGACACCTCCTGGAAGGCGACCCCCGTCGAGGGGTTGATGAGCGTGAACGTCATGCCGACACCTCCGTGCGTGCGTATTCCGCGGCGGCCGCGACCAAGCCGGCGAACAGCCGCCGGTCTTCGAGGTTCTCCTCGGGGTGCCATTGGACGCCGACGAGGTAGCCGCCGGAGGGGTCTTCGAACGCCTGGACGAGCCCGTCATCGGTGCGTGCCGACGCGACGAGACCTTCGCCGAGCCGGTCGACGCCCTGGTGGTGGTAGCTGTGCACGTTCAGGATGTCGTCGCCGACGAGGGCCGCCAGGCGAGACCCGTGAGCGATCTCGACCTCGTTCGTCGCGAACACTCCCCCGCCGATCCGGTACCGCTCGGTGCCCATCGATTCGGGGAGGTGCTGCTGCAGCGTGCCACCGCGCGCCACGTTCACAAGCTGGAGGCCGCGGCAGATCGCGAAGACCGGCATGCGCCGCGACTCCGCTCCGCGGAAGAGCGCGAGCTCCCAGTCGTCGCGATCGGGGCGCGCGGGGTCGGTGAGCGGATGGCGGGGCGCGCCGTACAGTTCGGGCTGCACGTCGAGCCCACCGGTGAGGATCAGCCCGTCCAGTCCGTCCAGCACAGCGGATGCCGCGGCATCCACGTCGACGGATGAGTGTCGTTGCGGGGGCAGCAGCACGGCGACGCCCCCCGAGGACGTGACGGCGTCGAAATACTGCTGCGGAAGGAACGCCGCACGCACGTCCCACACCCCCTGCTTGGCCTGCTCGAGGTAGGTCGTCAGGCCGATGACCGGCAGTCGCGTCTCAGAGCCGTTCGAACCCACGGACCCTCTCCCAATCGGTCACGGCCGCGTCGTAGGCCTCGACCTCGATGCGCGCCTGGTGCAGGTAGTGCTCGACGACGTCGTCGCCGAAGGCGGCACGGGCGATCGCGGACTGCTCGAACAGTGCCGCCGCGTCGCGCAGCGTGGTCGGAAGCGTGTCGGCTCCGGCCGCATACGCGTTCCCGCCCACCGGGTCGGGAAGGGGCAGTTCGTTCTCGATGCCCCAGAGTCCGCCCGCGATGATCGCCGAGACAGCGAGGTACGGATTAACGTCCCCGCCCGGAACGCGGTTCTCGACCCTCAGCCCTTTGCCGTGACCGACCACCCGGAGCGCGCACGTGCGGTTGTCGAGCCCCCACGCCACCCCGGTGGGGGCGAAGCTGCCCTTCGCGTAGCGCTTGTACGAGTTGATGGTCGGCGCGTAGAGGAGCGTGAATTCACGGAGCGTGGCGAGCACGCCGGCGATCCAGTGCTCCATGAGCGGGCTGAATCCGTGCGCCTGGTCACCGGCCATGACTGCATCGCCCGACGCGGAGCGCACCGACAGGTGGATGTGGCAGCTGTTGCCCTCGCGCTCGTTGTACTTGGCCATGAACGTGAGCGACTTGCCGTGCGCGTCGGCGATCTCCTTCGCCCCGTTCTTGTAGAGCGTGTGGTTGTCGCAGGTCTCGAGCGCTTCGGCGTACCGGAAGGCGATCTCCTGCTGGCCGTCGTTGCACTCGCCCTTCACGCCCTCGCAGTACATTCCGGCGCCGTCCATGCCGACGCGGATGTCCCGCAGCAGCGGTTCGAGCCGGGTCGTGGCGAGGAGGTTGTAGTCGACGTTGTAGTCGGTCGACGGGGTGAGCCCGCGGTAACCCTTGCCCCAGGCATCCCGGTACGAATCGTCGAAGACAATGAACTCGAGCTCCGTCCCCGCATAGGCGACGAGGTCGCGGGCGGCGAGACGCTCGCGCTGCGCGTTCAGGATGCTGCGCGGCGACTGCACGACGCGATCGCCGTTCTCCCACCCGAGGTCGGCCATGACGAGTGCCGTCCCGGGGATCCACGGCAGTCGCCGCAGCGTCTCGATGTCCGGCGAGAGGACCATGTCTCCGTAACCCTGTTCCCAGCTCGACATCGCGTAGCCGTCGACGGTGTTCAGA
Source organism: Microbacterium rhizomatis (assembly GCF_008710745.1). Lineage (GTDB taxonomy): Bacteria > Actinomycetota > Actinomycetes > Actinomycetales > Microbacteriaceae > Microbacterium > Microbacterium rhizomatis. The sequence continues at coordinate 342,206 of NZ_VYSA01000003.1, read as the reverse complement.
TCGACGTCGACCGACAGCAGGTAGTTGCACGCCTCGGCGCCGTGCGGAAGCACGACGTCCTGCCAGAACCTGGCCGACACCCGCTTTCCGACGAGTCGCCCTTGGGCGTCGGGGAACGCGACGATCACCGTGTCGATCTCTCCGGCGCCGATCGCCTCGTCCAGTTCGGCGGCCGTCAGGTTTCCCGGCATGGTGTTCCTCTCGTGACGCGCATGGGGCTCCATCGACTGCGCAGGCGACCAATAGACCGCTCCTGCACACGTCGACGAAGCCAACTGTAACGAGAAACTTACATCTAAAGGTAGACACCCGTACCAATAGCCAGCACAATCATCCGCAAAGGCGTGGCTGCTCCATCCCTTGATGCCCGCCGCCCGACACGAGCATTCCGGAGGACCCCATGTCCCAATCCAGGAGCGACGCGCGCAAGGTCGCCGGCGCCACCTACGCCCGAGCGGGCGACGGCTATTTCGAGAAGCGCACCCTGAAGCGATCAGCCGGGGTGTGGGGGCTGTGGGGGCTCGCGGTCGCCGCGGTCATCTCCGGCGACTTCTCCGGATGGAACTTCGGGATCGACTTCGCCGGCTTCGGCGGAATGCTGATCGCCTTCATCATCCTCGTCGCGATGTACTACGGCATGATCTTCTCGATCGGCGAGATGGCCGCCGCGATGCCGCACACCGGCGGTGCGTACTCGTTCGCGCGCTCGGCGATGGGCCCGTGGGGCGGTCTGGTCACCGGGGCCGCCGAGACGATCGAGTACGTCGCCACGACGGCGGTGATCGTCTACTTCTCGGCCTCGTACGCCAACGCGATCACCAGCGAGTTGCTCGGCTTCGACCTGTCGGCCGACGGCGCGAACATGATGTGGGTCTGGTACGTCGTGCTCTACCTCGCCTTCGTGCTGCTCAACGCCGCGGGCGCGTCCATCTCGTTCAAGTTCGCGATCGTAGTCTCGATCATCTCGATCGGCATCATCGTGGTCTTCTCGGTGATGGCGCTCGCCTCGGGCGCGTTCCAATGGGCGAACCTGTGGGACATGGTGCCCGACCCCGGGCAGACCGAGTTCCTCCCGCACGGCGTCTTCCCGATCCTCTTCGCTCTCCCCTTCGCGATGTGGTTCTTCCTCGGCATCGAAGAGCTGCCCCTGGCCGCCGAAGAATCGCACAACCCCGTGCGCGACATCCCGAAGGCCGGCTTCTGGGCACGCGGCACCCTGATCGTCACGGGCCTGCTGGTGCTGTTCCTCAACACGGGGGTCATCGGCGCCGAGGCGACGGGAGTCGCCGGCGAGCCGCTCCTCGACGGCTTCCGTGCGATCGTGGGCGACGAGCTCGCCGCGGTGCTCGCCCTCCTCGCCCTGGTGGGGCTGCTCGCCTCGCTGCAGGGCATCATGTTCGCCTACGGACGCAACATGTACTCGCTCTCGCGGGCCGGGTATTACCCGCGCTTCCTCTCACTGACGGGCAAGCGGCAGACCCCCTGGGTCGCGCTCGTGGTGGGCGCCGCCATCGGCTTCATCGCCCTCGTCGTGCTCGACGTGCTGGCCGCTGTCAACGAGGGCGCAGGGGCCGTCGCCGGGGCGATCGTGCTGAACATCGCCGTGTGGGGTGCCGTGCTCGCGTACCTGCTGCAGATGGTCTCGTTCATCATCCTGAGAAAGAAGCTGCCGAACGTCGAGCGGCCCTATCTCAGCCCATGGGGCATTCCAGGCGCGGTGATCGCCGCCGTGATCGCGGCGCTCATCTTCGTGGGCTTCCTGCTCAACCCGACGTTCGGTCCGGCGATCATCGCGATCGCGATCGTCTACGTCGTCATCCTGATCGGCTTCGCCGTCTTCTTCCGCCACCGCCTCGTGCTCTCGCCCGAAGAGGAGTACGCGCTTTCGGGCGGCACGCACGGCGACCCGCAGACCGAGGGATACGACGCGATGGAGAAGGACGTCTTCGGCGACAGGGTCTGACGCGCAACGCGCGGCCTGAATCGGAACGAATGGCCGAGGTGAACCTGATTCACCTCGGCCATTCGGTGCGTCATGGGCGTGAAATGCGCCTGCCCCCCGAAACGCATGGCCCTCTCGAACCATCCTGAAGATCTGGAGGGCTCGAGAGGGCCTACTGCTCACCGCGGCGATCCGTCAACACGCTGGGGACGAGTCGAACAACACCGCTGGGGACGGCGCTGGATCGCATACGGGAGCTATCAGAAACGCTACCGGGCGCTCTACTGGTTGTCTGTCCCCTCTTTGGGGGACATTTTGGGGGACACGTCGCGGCAGTCAGATTGCCGTGAGACCCGCCCGGCGGTGCCTCAATAGAGCATAAACGATGCGGTCTGCGTGGCCGGAATCCCACCGATCGATACGGCCAGGTGATACGACGCGCCGCCGCCCGGGGCCCGCGAGCGGTCCGGGCTGTCGCACGAGTCGACCGACGACCGCGTGCGGTCCCACGTGAGGGGAGTGGCGCTGGTCACGGATTGCCCTGCCGTGAGCAGCACGACCATGTCGCTCGGCTGGTTCTGACAGTCGGTCGATCGCCACCAGGTGTCGCTGCCACTGGTGATCGTGAAGACCTGCGCGCTCGTGCCGACGTTGATCGTGCAATCTTTGGCGCTCTTGTTGGTGAGCTTGATCGACAGCTGCGGGTTCTGATCCGAGGCGTACGTGTCATGATCGGCGAGAGCCTCGACGGTGACATCACCCGCGGTGCAGGCCACGGCCTCGGTGGCGGTAGGCGCCGGCGTCGGCGTCGGCTCGGCGACCGGAGCGACCGATGCGGTCGGGGTGGGGCTCGCGCTCGGCGCGGCGGTCGCGCCCGCGCTCGGCGCGGGGAAGCCTGTCGTGATGCTCGAGTATCGGCTCGGTAACGGGCTCGAAGCCGGCTGCTCGGCCGCGGTCCCCCGCCACGGCTGGGCGACGAGCAGCCAGACGGCGGCGACCACGACGGCGATCACGAGGAGGAGCATGAGGCGCCGCCGGCGATAGACGGCGGGCGACTGTCGCCTGCGCGGTGCGGGGGTTGCCATGGATCCAGGCTATGCGGCGAGTCCCGCACGCCCCTGTCGACGCGCCCCGCGCGGCGCCTCCACGTTCGCCGAGAGTCCTCGGTCGGCTACAGCCGCTTGAGCATCCGGGTGTTGCCGAGCGTGTTGGGTTTCACGTGCGCGAGGTCGAGGAATTCCGCGACGCCCTCATCGGGACTCCGCACGAGCTGCGAGTAGACGTCGGGGTCGACGACCTGCTCGCCGATCTCGGTGAACCCTCGCCGACCGAAGAACTCCGTCTCGAACGTCAGACAGAACAGTCGTGACAGCCCGAGGGTCCGGGCGTTGACTTCCAGGGCCTCGACGATCCCACGGCCGACGCCGTGGTGCAGCCATTCGTCCTCGACGATCAGCGTGCGCACTTCGCCGAGGTCTTCCCACATGACGTGCAGGGCGCCGCAGCCGATGAGGCTCCCGCTCTCGTCTTCGGCGACGACGAACTGCTGAACGGCCTCGTAAAGCACGACGAGGTCTTTGCCGAGCAGGATCCGCCGCTGCACGAACGGCTCCAGCAGACTCTGGATCTCACGCACATCGGCCGCGCGCGCCGGCCGGATGCGGAATTCGCTCATCCCACCAGCCTAGGCTCGCCCGGCCCCGGGGTGCACAACGCAGGACGGATCGAGCGCGAGATCACGGCGGGCCGCGGAATTCCGAGGGCGCCCGCATGCGGGGCGGCCATCGATCCTGCGTTGTGCACGACGGGCTGACCTGAGCAGGGGCGGAAACGACGAAGAGCGGATGCCGAGGCATCCGCTCTTCGTGGGGCTCGGGCCGGGTCAGCCGATGGCGAGGTCGGGCGTCTGCGCGATCTCGCCGCCGGCCACAGCACCGACCGCGACCTTGTCGCCGCGCGGGCCGTGCTCGAAGACGAACTCGCCGTTCTGCGCGTCGACCTTCACATGGTCGCCCGAGTTGAGCTCGCCGTGCAGGATCCGCTCGGACAGACGGTCTTCGACCTCGTGCTGCATCGCGCGACGGAGAGGCCGAGCGCCGAGAGCCGGGTCGAACCCGATCTCGATGAGCCGCTCCTTGGCCGCCAGCGACAGCTCGATCGTCATGTCACGGTCGAGCAGGCGGTCGGCCAGGCGCTTCGTGAACAGGTCGACGATCTGGATCAGCTCGGGCTTGCTCAGCTGCGGGAAGACGATGATGTCATCGACGCGGTTGAGGAACTCGGGCTTGAAGTGCCGCTTGAGCTCTTCCTTGACCTTGCCCTGCATGCGGTCGTACGAGGTCGCGCTGTCGCCCTCGACCTGGAACCCGACCGGACCGCCCGCGATGTCGCGCGCACCCAGGTTGGTGGTCATGATGATGACCGTGTTCTTGAAGTCGATCACGCGGCCCTGACCGTCGGTCAGGCGACCCTCTTCGAGGATCTGCAGGAGCGAGTTGAAGATGTCGGGGTGGGCCTTCTCGATCTCGTCGAACAGCACCACGCTGAACGGCTTCCGGCGCACCTTCTCGGTGAGCTGACCGCCCTCTTCGAACCCGACGAAGCCCGGAGGGGCACCGAACAGCCTCGAGACGGTGTGCTTCTCACCGAACTCCGACATGTCGAGCGAGATCAGCGCGCCCTCGTCGTCGAACAGGAACTCCGCGAGCGCCTTGGCCAACTCGGTCTTTCCGACGCCCGTGGGACCGGCGAAGATGAACGAGCCGTTCGGGCGCTTGGGGTCTTTGAGGCCCGCGCGCTGACGACGGATCGTCTTGGCGAGTGCGGCGATCGCCTCTTCCTGACCGATGACGCGCTGGTGCAGCGCCTTCTCCATGAAGACCAGTCGGCTGGACTCCTCTTCGGTGAGCTTGAAGACGGGGATGCCGGTGGCCTGGGCGAGCACCTCGGCGATCAGTCCCTCGTCGACCACGGCGTGGGAGGCGACGTCGCCGCTCTTCCACTGCTTCTCGAGGCGGAGGCGCTCGGCGAGCAGGCTCTTCTCCTCGTCTCGCAGGCTCGCGGCCTTCTCGAAGTCCTGGTCTTCCGAGGCCTGCTCCTTCTGCTGGCGCACGTTCGAGATCTTCTCGTCGAATTCGCGCAGCTCGGGGGGGCTCGACAGGATCGACAGCCGCAGGCGGGCGCCGGCCTCATCGATCAGGTCGATCGCCTTGTCGGGCAGGAACCGGTCGCTGATGTAGCGGTCGGCCAGGTTCGCGGCGGCGACGATCGCGCCGTCCGTGATCTGCACCTTGTGGTGCGCCTCGTAGCGGTCGCGCAGACCCTTCAGGATGTTGATCGCGTGGGGCAGCGACGGCTCGGCGACCTGGATCGGCTGGAAGCGGCGCTCGAGCGCAGCATCCTTCTCAAAGTGCTTGCGGTACTCGTCGAGCGTGGTCGCACCGATCGTCTGCAGCTCGCCGCGGGCGAGCAGCGGCTTGAGGATCGAGGCCGCGTCGATCGCGCCTTCGGCGGCACCGGCGCCCACCAGCGTGTGGATCTCGTCGATGAAGACGATGATGTCGCCACGCGTGCGGATCTCTTTCGTGACCTTCTTCAGGCGCTCTTCGAAGTCACCGCGGTAGCGGGAACCTGCAATGAGCGAGCCGAGGTCGAGCGAGTAGAGCTGCTTGTCCTTCAGCGTCTCGGGCACGTCGCCCTTGACGATCGCCTGGGCGAGGCCCTCGACGACGGCGGTCTTGCCGACGCCGGGCTCGCCGATCAGCACGGGGTTGTTCTTGGAGCGACGCGAGAGGATCTGCATGACCCGCTCGATCTCTTTCTCGCGCCCGATCACCGGGTCGAGCTTGTTGTCGCGTGCGGCCTGGGTGAGGTTGCGACCGAACTGGTCGAGCACCTGCGAGCCGCCCTGGGCGTTCGGGGTCTGGTCGTGCGCGGCGCCGCTGACGGCGGCCGGCTCTTTGCCCTGGTAGCCCGAGAGCAGCTGGATGACCTGCTGGCGCACCTTGTTGAGATCTGCGCCGAGCTTGACGAGCACCTGTGCGGCCACGCCCTCGCCCTCGCGGATGAGGCCGAGGAGGATGTGCTCGGTTCCGATGTAGTTGTGGCCGAGCTGCAGAGCCTCGCGGAGCGAGAGCTCGAGCACCTTCTTGGCGCGCGGCGTGAACGGGATGTGGCCCGTCGGCTGCTGCTGGCCCTGGCCGATGATGTCCTGCACCTGCTCGCGCACGGCGTCGAGCGAGATGCCGAGAGACTCGAGTGCCTTCGCGGCCACTCCCTCGCCCTCGTGGATCAGCCCGAGCAGGATGTGCTCGGTGCCGATGTAGTTGTGGTTGAGCATCTTCGCCTCTTCTTGGGCGAGGACGACCACACGACGGGCACGGTCCGTGAATCTCTCGAACATCGTCTACTCCTCCAGACGCTCTTCGGGCGCCTTACATCGAGGGTAACGACGGCGCGGATGCCGCAAGCCGTTGTTCGCCGTGGGCGTGACGCGGCGCTTGCGCGCTGCGCGCCGGAGGATCGGGCGATCGTCGGACGATTCCGCCGTCAAACCTCCGACGAAGGCGGGATCCTCCGACGTGCGAAGAACGGCAGCGGCTCAGACCGTGGGACGGCCGTAGGCCTCGAGCCAGCGCAACCAGACCTCGCTCACCGTGGGGTACGACGGCACCGCGTGCCAGAGGCGCTCGAGCGGGACCTCACCGACGATCGCGATCGTGGCGGAGTGGAGCAGCTCGGCGACGTCGGGCCCGACGAAGGTCGCGCCGATCAGCACGCCGCGATCCTCGTCCACGATCGCGCGGGCCTGGCCGACGTACGAGTCCGACACGGTGGACGAGCCCGCGACCCACGAGAGGTCGTAGTCGAGGACGCGGATGCTGCGTCCCGCCGCCCGCGCCGCCTTCTCGGTGAGTCCGACCGACGCCACGACCGGGTCGGTGAAGGTCACCTGCGGCACCGCATCGTGGTCGGCGGTGGCGACGTGCACGCCCCAGGGAGCAGCATCCACCGCTCCCCCGTTGGCACGCGCGACGATGACGTCACCCGCGGCCCTGGCCTGGTATTTGCCCTGGTGGGTGAGGAGCACGCGGTGGTTGACGTCGCCGACGGCGTAGAGCCAGTCGGTGCCGGTGACCAGGAGCGTGTCGTCGACGTCGAGCCATGATCCGGGCTCGAGCCCGACCGAGTCCAGACCGAGGTCGCCCGAGCGCGGCACCCTTCCGGTCGCGACGAGCACCTGCTCGGCGACGACCCGGCCGCCGTCGGAGAGGGTGAGTACGGCGTTCTTGTCGGTGCGGTGCGCGGCTGTCACGTCGACGCCGGCGTGGAAGACGACTCCGAGGTCTTCGAGGGCGGTCTGCACGAGCTCGCCGGCGAACGGCTCCATCGCGGCGAGGAGCCCGGAGCGCACGATCATCGTCACCTTCGTGCCGAACGAGGCGAAGGCGGTCGCCATCTCGGCCCCGACCACTCCCCCGCCGAGGATCGCGAGGGTCGCAGGAACGTCCTGCACGCTCGTGGCGTCGCGGCTGGTCCACGGATCGATCTCGCGGAGGCCGGGGATGTCGGGCAGCAGCGCCGCGGACCCCGTCGCGACGGCGACCGCGTGACGTGCGACCAGGCGGATCTCGCCGCCGTCCTCGCCCGTCACTCGGACCGTCTTCTCGCCGCTCACGCGGCCGTGCCCGCGCACGAGTTCGATGCCCGCGCCCTCCAGCCACTTCACTTGCGACCCGTCATCCCAGTCGTGGGTCGCCACGTCGCGGCGGCGCAGGGCGCCCGCGACGTCCACCCCACCGGTCACGGCCTGCTTGGCCCCGTCGACGGACTCCGCGGCCCGCAGCGCCGCGCCGCTGCGCAGCAGCGCCTTCGAGGGCATGCAGGCCCAATACGAGCACTCCCCGCCGACGAGCTCGCTCTCCACGATCACGCACGACAGCCCGCCCCGCACCACCCTGTCGGCGACGTTCTCGCCGACGGGCCCCGCACCGATCACGATGACGTCGTACTCGCGTGTCTGCATGCATTCACGCTAACGCCCCCGCGCGAGGGCGGGACAGGTATTGACGAACCTCCCGTCGCCGCGCGCGGGAAGACGGAGGGGGCGGATGCTCAGCATCCGCCCCCTCCGTCAGCTCCGTGTCAGCTCAGACCGGCGATCGGGACGGTGATGCTGTCGAACTCCCCACCCGTGAGGAGGACGTCGACGTTCACCCCCGACGTCGCGTCCGCCACTTCGGCGACGGTCACGCGCGGCGCCATGTCGGCGGTGCACACCTGATCGGCCGGCGGTGTGGCGAAGGTCGCGGTGATGAGCTTCGCGCTGGTCGGCTCGGCGCTCTCCAGCTGGGGGACGCACGACGAGCTGCCCCACGACAGGATGAGGAATCCGGTGCCGCTGTACCAGCCGGCCGACGGCAGGTACTCGGTCATCCCGCCGGGGACGCCGGTGAGCTGCGGGTCGCCGACGAGCGAGGTCTCGCCCGCATACGTGCCGGTCACGACGATGGACAGGTCTTTCGTGGGATCGACGCCGGCCGGAAGCGACACGAGGCTCGCCCGGGGAACGAAGTCGCGCGTGCATGCCGCTCCGTCGGGGTCGGTCAGCTCGACGGTGAGGGTCGCGGTCTTGGCGTCGTAGGTCGGTTCGCCGGCGTAGGGCACGCACGTCGAGCTGCCCGAGGTCACGATGCCGACGGCACGGCCCTCATCGAGCCAGGCGGAGCCGAGATCTGCGGGAGCGGTTGAGGAGTCGGGGCTCACCGACGGGGTCGAACCGGTGGAGGACGCACAACCGGCGAGGCCGAGAGCGGAGAGCCCGACGGCGAGGGCAATGGTCAGGACGCGGCGAGACGTGGAGGGCATGATTCGATCCTCGCGGACGCCACTGGGCGAAACCAGGGAAACCGGTCACGGCCTAATAACGGATCCCGGGACCCCTACTGAAGGGCGGAGGTGAGCCGTGCGAGGTTGTCGAGCACGGTCGATCGCAGTGGCTGCTTCTGCCACTCCTCCATCGTGAGCTCGCGGCTGAGCGCGCGGTAGATGTCTTCGACGCCGCGCATCTCGTCCACGAACTCCTCGCCGCGCACGAGCAATGAGATCTCCATGTTGAGGCCGAACGAGCGCATGTCCATGTTGCTCGAGCCGATGACGGCGACCTCGTCGTCGATCGTGAAGCACTTCGTGTGCAGGATGTACGGCTTGCGGTACATCCAGATCTTCACGCCCGCGCGCAGCAGCACCTCGTAGTAGCTGCGCTGAGCGTGGTACACCATCGCCTGGTCGCCCTCCTCCGAGACGAACAGCTCGACATCCACGCCCCGATGGCAGGCTGTGGTGATCGCGAGCAGCATCGCCTCATCGGGCACGAAGTACGGGCTCACGATCGAGATCTTGCGCTGTGCGGCGTACAGCAGTCCGGCGAAAAGTCGCAGGTTCAGTTCGACCTCGAATCCGGGGCCGGACGGCACGACCTGACAATCGAGTTCGCCGGGCCCGATGCCGACGTCGAAGAGGTCGATCTCGTCGGTGAGCACTTCGTCGGTCTCGCTGTACCAGTCCGAGAGGAAGACCGCGTTGACGGATGCCACGACCGGCCCCTCGAGCCGGGTCATCAGGTCGACCCAGTGCAGGCCCCGCTTGATGTTCTTCTTCAGGTTGTACGTCGAGTCGGTGACGTTCTGCGATCCCATGTACGCCGCCGATCCGTCGACGACGAGGAGCTTGCGGTGATTGCGCAGGTCGGGGCGCTGGTACTTGCCCTTGAGCGGTTGCACGGGGAGCATCAGGTGCCACTGGGCGCCCATCTCTGTCAGCCGCTTGAGGGTCTTCTTGTAGAACGGCTTGCCGCGGTTGGCCCAGTGGTCCAGCAGCACACGGACGGTGACGCCCCGGGACGCGACCTCTTCGAGCGCGCGGAAGAAGTTGTCGGTCGAGGCATCCGTCTGCAGGATGTAGAACTCGACGTGCACGTACTCCTTCGCCTCGCGGATGGAGGCGGCCATCGCGTCGAGACTCTCCTGGTAGTCCGAGATCAGGTGCGCCGTGTTGTCGCCGGCGAGCGGCATGGCGCCCAGGTTGCGGTTCATCGTCACCAGCGAGGTGAACCACTCCGGCGCGTTCGGACGGTGGGTGCCGAAATCGAGGTGCGAACTGGTCTCGCTGATGTACTCGTTGATGCGGCGCTGCATCCGGCGGCGCTTTCGCGGCAGCCGGGGCGTGCCGATCACGAGGAACAGCAGCACCCCGATGAACGGGATGAAGTAGATCGCGAGAAGCCACGCCATCGCCGCAGTCGGACGGCGGTTGCGGGGGACGACGATGATCGCGGTGATGCGCACCGTGAGATCGAAGAAGAACACGAAGATCAACCACCACGACGCATCGAAGGTGATATTGATCACGGGCTCTCCTCGCTGGGCGTCACACCAGCGTAGTGGCGGGAGCGGACAGCGTCGTGGCGGGCAGCGACAGCGCGATGCCGCTGCCGGTCAGCGATCCGACGGCAGCGGGGCCGCATCGACCGGCGGCAGGCCGCGCTTGGCGCGTTCCTCGGCCTGCACCTGGGCGTAGACGCGTCGCTCGGTGCGGTCGACCCGGAGGATGCCGCGCAGCACGAAGAAGAAGATCGCGCTGACCACGACGGTGGGCGCGAGCGACCAGACGGCCGCGACCCAGAAGTTCTCCACCCCTCCAGGGTACGCCGTGACGAGGCTCCTCCCGCCCTCCGCGGGGACAGAGCTCATCCGCGCCTCCCCAGCCGGGGTTCATGGACTCTCCATCCCCAAACGGGGGCGGATGCGATCCTGCGGCCGATCCACAGCGTCAGAGTCTTCCCATGACGACGATCGTGAAGGCCGCTGACGCGGCGCAGTTCCTGTCTCTCGTACCGCGGATGCTCGGCTACGCGCCGCGGCGAAGCCTCGTGCTCATCCCATTCGCCAAGTCGCGCAGCCTCGGGGCGATGCGGGTGGATCTCCCGGCACACGACGCCGACGACGCCGCCGCCGCCACCTTCATCGGGATGGTGTGCCGCATCCCGTCGGCGGATGCCGTGGCCGCCGTCGTGTACACCGAGGCCGCGTTCGGCGCCGGCGGAATGCCCGAAGAGGAGTTCGTGCGGGGTGTTCTGCGCCGAGCCGACGCCTGCGGACTGACCGTGAGCGACGCGCTCTGCGTCGGAGCCGACGCGTGGGGGTCGTACCTCGATGACTCCCTCCCTCCCGGCGGTCGGCGGCTCGCCCTTCTCGACGACGCTCCCGCGATCGCCGCTGGGGTTCCCGAGCCGGTCGGCGATCAGTGGTCGGGCGCCGAGCTGCCTCCCGCGGAACCCGCGGAGAAGGAGCGGGTCTCCCGCGCGTTGGAGGCGCTGGTGGCCGCTGTTGAGCTCGTGTGCGGAACGGAGAGCGCCCCCTCGGGAGGATCCGTCGGCAGATCGCCGTGGCGGGCGAAGACGCCGCGTGGAGAAGATCCCCCTGGGGCGGAATCCGGTGGGGAGGAACGGCGGATCGACCCCGCAGCGCTCGCCGCCGTGTGCGATCTCGACGATCTGCCGACCCTGTTCGAAGACGCCCTGCTGTGGGATACCGGCGCGCTGGGCGCATACAGCACGGCACTGTTGATCTGGTGCTTCGCCCGGCCTGCGGTGCGCGACATCGCGCTCGTGCAGTGGTGCGGCGACCTGGAGGACGGTGACGAAGCACTCACTGCTCAGCTGCGGTGGGAGGCGGGTGAGGAGTACCCGGCGCACCTGGCGATGCACATGTGGGGCGAGGGCGTCCAGCCCGATCCCGGCAGGCTCGAGAAGGCGCTCGAGCTGGCGCGGCGCGCCGCCGCGGCCGCGCCGGGCGAGCAGGGCGCGGGGGCCCTGGCGACCTGCGCCTGGCTTTCGTGGGCGCTCGGCCGCTCGACACATGCCGAGCGGTACGCCGCGCACGCGTGCGAACTCGAGCCGGAGCACGGCCTGGCCGAGATCGTGCGATCATTCGTGCTCGCCGGGCACTTGCCCGATTGGGCCTTTCGCGGGAGCCGCGAGTGAGTCGCAGGCGAGGCCAGGCGGCGCTACTTGACCAGCGGGAACAGGATCGTCTCGCGGATGCCGAGCCCGGTGATGGCCATGAGCAGGCGATCGATGCCCATGCCCATCCCACCCGACGGCGGCATGCCGTGCTCGAGCGCCCTGAGGAACTCGTCGTCGATGCGCATCGCCTCCACGTCGCCGCGCGCGGCCAGCTTGGCCTGCTCGATGAAGCGCTCGCGCTGGATGACCGGGTCGACGAGCTCGGAGTACCCCGTCGCCAGCTCGAACCCGCGCACGTAGAGATCCCACTTCTCGACCACGCCGGCGATGGAACGGTGCTCTCGCACGAGCGGGCTCGTGTCGAGCGGGAAGTCCATGACGAACGTGGGACGAGTGAGGCCGCCTTTGACGAAGTGCTCCCACAGCTCCTCGACGTACTTGCCGTGCGTCGGGTGCGGCGGCTCGTCGACCCCGACCTCCCCGGCGAAGGCGACGAGCTCTTCCAGCGACGTTTCGGGCGTGATCGTGCGACCAGCCGCCGCCGAAAGCGACTCGTACATCGAGATGCGGTCCCACTCGCCGCCCAGGTCGTACTCGGTGCCATCGGCCCACGTCACCGTGGTCGAACCCGAGACGGCGATCGCCGCATTCTGGATGAGCTCTTGCGTCATATCGGCGATGCCGTTGTAGTCGCTGTACGCCTCGTAGGCCTCGAGCATCGCGAACTCGGGGCTGTGCGTCGAGTCGGCGCCCTCGTTGCGGAAGTTGCGGTTGATCTCGAACACCCGGTCGATACCGCCGACGACGGCGCGTTTGAGGAACAGCTCGGGCGCGATGCGGAGATACAGCTCGGTGTCGAACGCGTTGGACTTCGTGACGAACGGTCGGGCGGATGCTCCGCCGTGCTGAACCTGCAGCATCGGCGTCTCGACCTCGAGGTAGTCGTGCGCGGCGAAGGTCGCGCGCAGACTCGCGTTCACCTTCGCGCGTGCGCGCACGGTCTCGCGGGCCCGATCACGAACGATGAGGTCGAGGAAACGGCTGCGGACGCGACTCTCCTCGCTGAGCTCGCTGTACATGTTGGGAAGCGGGAGCACCGCCTTCGCAGCGATCTGCCAGTGCGAGACCATGATCGAGAGCTCGCCGCGGCGGCTCGAGATGACCTCGCCGTCGACGAACACGTGATCGCCGAGGTCGACGAGCTCTTTCCAGGCCTGCAGCGAGTCATCGCCGACGACGGCGAGCGACACCATGGCCTGGATGCGGCTTCCGTCGCCCGACTGCAGGGTGGCGAAGCACAGCTTGCCGGTGTTGCGACTGAACACGACACGCCCCGCGACGCCGGCGTTCACTCCTGTTTCGGCTCCCGCCTCGAGCTCGCCGTATTCGGCGCGCAGCGCCGGGATCGTGCTCGTGATCGGCACGGAGACAGGGTAGGCGCCGCCCGCAGCATCCGTCCGCTCGGCGATGAGTCGCTCGCGCTTTGCGAGCCGTACGGCCTTCTGCTCGAAGATGTCTTCTTCGGTCGGCTCGGCGTCGGGCGCGCCGTGGGGCGCGGGCGTTTCGGTCATCGGCGGGCTCCTCGAAGTCTGGCCAAGTCTACCGAGGCCGCGCACTGCGCTCCGCGGTGTACCGGTCGGCGAAGCCGTCCGCGGAGTGTCGGAGATCCGCAGGTTTCCGGAGCTTCGCCGCGGGAATGGTCCGAAGATCTGCGGATCTCCGAGGTTGCGATCCGCGCAGCGCGATGCGGTGACCGAGTAGCGATCACCGCCGGAAGGCGCCCGCAAGCCGCACGCGCGTCATTCGATCACCGGAGGAGGTTCCAGAGCGCCGCCCGCATCCGTCAGCGCGAGGTCGACGGTGGAGTGCACGAGCGCCGACAGGTACGTGGACGGATTGTCGATGCCGGCCCGTCGGAGCGTCACAGCCGCCTGACGGACGATCGAGCGCGAGAACTCGGTCGCCACCGCGATCGCCTCACCGTAGGCCGCGCGGTCGGCCTCGGCCACCACGACCGGTTCGCATCCCAGCTCGACGGCCAGCGCCTGCGCGATCGGCAGCACCGCCGCCGGAGCCGTCACCGCCGCATACGCGGCGGGCAGCTGACGCAGATCCATCGATGTGCCGGTGAAGGTCATCGCGGGATGCACGGCGAGCGGGATCGCTCCTCGCGAGGTCGCCGGTGCGAGCACGTCGATCCCGTAGTCGGGGTCGGTGTGCAGCACGAGCTGGCCGGGCTGCCACGCGGATACCTCGGCGAGGCCGGCGACGAGCCCGGCGAGCTGATCGTGCGGCACGGCGATCACCACGAGCTCGCTCCGGCGCACGACCTCCTGCGCGTCCAGCAGGGGCACACCGGGCAGCATGCCCTCGACGCGTTCGTCGTCCGACCCGTGCGTGATGCCAGTCAGCGCGTGCCCGGCCCCGGCGAGCGCCGCACCGATCACCGGACCGACCCTTCCGGCGCCGATGATGCCGACGCCGAGTCGTCCGTCGCGGTTCATCCCGCCCACCTGTGACTGTGATCGGCCGAAGCCGCCGTGATGGCACCGGCTTCCGCAGCCTCGAACAAGCGCATCGCCTCGTCGCGATCGATGGCGCCCAGCCCGCCGTAGACGCGCCCGGCGATCGTGTGCACACGGGCGGCGGCAACCCCCAGCATCCGGTCGATCGGCCCCTGCTCGATCCCCACGCTCTGCATGCGGGCGAGCGGGAACATGCCGAGCCTTCGCCAGATGAGTCCCCGTCGCGTGAAGATCGCATCCGGCGTGAGCAGAAAGCCGTTGCGCGTCCAGGACAGCGGCCGGAGCAGCCGCGCCCGACGAGGAGTGTTCGTATACGGATCACCGTCGCGCGGGCCGAGGATCCCGTGCTCGAACACGAGCGGCCACTCGCCCTCGGGAATCCCGGGCTGCAACAGCCGCAGCACGCGCTCGACGTCGGCGCGGGTGCCGACGGGGAGCACAGTGGTGAACTGGTCGTTCGCGCCGTCCGCGGCACTTCGCCCCGACAGCCGGTTGACGGTCACGGTCCACCACCCGGCCGGCCGCCACAGGATCGACTGGGTCACTTCGATCGCGTGGATCCTCCCCGGCGGGAGCGTCTCGGTGATCGTCGTGAGCAGACCGTAGGTGATGCGCACGCCGCTGGGGGTGGGCGCGATGGAATAGCGGAGGGCCCGGGTGATGCCGCGTACCCAGTACGTGCCGAACCCGAGCAGCGCGGGGATGAATCCCACGAGCACCCAGGGCGTGCCCACGATCGCGCCCCACACGGTCGCCGCGAGGATCACGATCAGCGCGACCGTCGATCCGCTGAGCAGATGAGATGCCGCAAGCCGGACCGTGGGGATGTGCACGACCGATTCCGGCTGGGCGACGGGCTGCTCCGCCCCGACGATGAGTCCCGTGATCCCGGCGCTCACCGCCGATGCTGCCGCGGTCGTGCGGCGGGGCGGCGCGCCCTCCGGAGCGGAGCGACCGGCGGCGAGGCGGAGGCCCGACGCGAGCTGGAGGATGTCGGCGCGCACCTCCTCGGCGGCCGCCGTCGACAGGTACTCCAGCTTGACGTTCGCATCGAGCCCTCCCCCTACGACCTCGAGCTTGGCCATCCCGCACAGCCGCGCGAACATCGGGCGCGTGAGGTTGACGCCCTGCACGCGATCCAGCGGCGCGCGGCGATGGGTGCGGAAGAGCACCCCGCTGCGCACCTCGACGTCGTCGTCGGTGATGCGGAAGGTATGGAACCGCCACGAGACGTAGAACAGCACGAACACGACGACGGCGATCCCCAGCACGACCACGAGCGCGATGAGGATCAGGTTGTGGCTCAGGATGTAATCGACCGGGTCGGGCGGCAACCCCCCGCCGGGCAGCTGCGGCAGGAACCACTCGATGAGTCGCTCGCGCAGATTGGCGATCACCACGCCGACGATCACGACGAGGAACAGTCCCCCGCGGAAGAGAGGGGTCAGCGGGTGGAGCCTATGCCACTCACCGTCGCTCAACGGCGACGCCGCAGCCCCGGGCGAAAGCGGCGCGGAAGTCTCAGAATCGGGGATGCCGGTCACAGCCCGGTCCGTCTGCTCTCGGCCACATCGATGAGCGTGTCTCGAAGGCGCTCGGCTGCCTCTTGGGTGAGCCCGGGGATCGTGACGCCGCTGGACGCGGCCGCTGTCACGAGCTTGAGCTGCGCGATGCCGAACCCGCGGTCCAGAGGTCCGTGCGAAATGTCGACCAGCTGCATGCGGCCGTACGGCACGGCCACCATGCGCTGCCACAGGATGCCGCGGCGCATGACCAGGTCGTCGGCGCGCAGCTGGTAACCGTACGCACGTGCCTGACGTGGAGTGATCGCGAGCGTCCAGACCAGGATCACCAGGACGATTCCCGCCGGGATCCAGACCCACAACTGGTGCACCCACAGACTCAGCGCCAGCGCGACGGCGAGCACGACGAGCAGCACGGTCGTCGTGGAGATCAGCCGCACCCACACGTACGCCCGCGCCAGCTGGTGCCACGCGCCGTCGCCCAGCGGCAGCCGTGCCGCCCCGCGCGGTTGCCGTATCCGGTCGAACGTCCGCGCGTCGAGCACCTCGTCCCGACCGCTGCGCTCCGACGGATCAGTGGCTGCGGTCGGAGAGTCCGGCGTCGCCGCCGGCTCCGGGGTGTTCGTCATCGTCGTCCTTCCGGATGGTGCACAGGTGCTCGGAGATCAGGGCGGCCGTGATGAGGATCGCGCAGGCGACCCCCGTCAGGATGATCGCCCCCACAGAGCCTACCGAGGGGCTGACCGGGCGGGTGAGGAGGAAGACCAGGAGCCCCACCGCGAGGCCGCCCACCGCGGCGCCCACGATGCTCGACGCCTTCGCGAGCATCGCGACTCGAAGGGCCCGGAACGGATTGACCGGCGCTCCCGCCCTGCCGCGCGTCGCGCGACGGATCGGGATGGCCAGCGCGAGGGTGAGGAGCCCGAGCAGGACGAGCAGGATCGGGAGCGTGATCACCGGAGTGAAGGTGGGCCGACCGGCAGCGGTGAGGGCGTTGTCGAGCAGGAAGCCGACCGCGAGACCGATGACGGCGGACAGGAGCAGGATGCCCGGACTCGTGCGCTTCACGGGGCCTCCTCCGACTCGCGCAGTGCCGCCAGGAGCGCGTCGACCCGCCCCGCTCCGGGGAGGACGGCGTCGGGATCGAGCGATACCCACGGAGCGAGCACGAAGTCGCGCTCGGCAGCGCGCGGATGGGGAAGGATCAGCGTGGGAGTCGCGCTCGAGACGTCGCCGTAGGCGATGAGATCCAGGTCGAGCGTGCGGTCGCCCCACCGCTCGCGGCGTTCGCGCCCGTGGCGCGCCTCGATCGCGTGCAGATACTCCAGGAGCACCGTCGGCGCGAGGCGCGTCGTGACGAGGGCGACCGAGTTGAGATACGCGGGGGCCCCGGCATCCGGCCCTCCGGGCTTGACAGCCACCGACTCCACCGGGGTCGCCGCCCGCACCTCGTCGACCAGCGGGAGGGAACGGAGCGCGTCGACCGCGGCCGACAGAGTCGCCGCCCGATCGCCGAGGTTGGCACCGAGCGCCACGACGGCGACCACGGGTTCATGCGAAACCGGGGTCACTTCACCGTCGAACCCCTGAGCGAGGCGGCGATTCATCGGGCGTCCCTCGATCGTGTGACCGTGACCGAGACATCGTCGAACGAGAGCGGGATCGGCGCGGAGGGCTTGTGCACGGTCACCCGCACGATTCGCACGGCGTAGTCCGCGAGAAGCCGATCCGCGATCCGCGTCGCGAGAGTCTCGAGCAGGTTGACGGGTTCGCCGCCGACGATCGCGGCCACCTGCTCCGCCACCACGCCGTAGTGAACCGTGTCGGCGACGTCGTCGGTCTGGGCGGCGCGGCCGATGTCGAGCATCAACGTCAGGTCGACGACGAAGTCCTGACCGTCCCGACGCTCGTGATCGTAGACGCCATGCCGACCGAAGACCCGCAGGCCGGTCAGCCGGATCTCGTCGATGACATCCACCGGCTCTCCCCCTCCCAGCTCAGTGAGACGCGCAGCGCATCCCGCGTCGCCGCGACATCGTGCACGCGCACCGCCCACGCGCCGCCCTGGGCGGCGAGAACGCTCGTGACGGCGGTGGCCAGGTCCAGTCGCGACGTCGCGACCGGCTCGTCCCCCTCGTCATCGGCCGTGATCGCCTCGCTCAGGAAGCGCTTCCGGCTCGTACCGACGAGCACCCGCATGCCTCGGGCCGTGAGGCGCGGCAGCGCGCGCAGCACACCCCAGTTCTGGTCGCCCTTCTTGCCGAATCCGACGCCCGGATCGGTGATCAGACGAGCGGGGGGGATGCCGGCAGCCTGCGCCGCATCGACGCGCTCCCCCAACTCGGCGACGACGTCGCGCGCCACGTCGTCGTACTGGGCGCGGGCGTACATGTCGGCGGAGTGGCCGCGCCAGTGCCCGAGCACGAGGTCGGCATCGGTGGAGGCGACCGCCGCCAGCAGCTCGGGATCGGCGAGGCCGCCCGATACGTCGTTGACGATACGGGCGCCCGCCGCGACGGCGGCAAGGGCGGTCGTGGCGTTCATGGTGTCGATGCTGACCGCGATGCCCGCGGCAGCGAGTCCGCGCACGACAGGGAGCACGCGTTCCTGCTCGAGGAGGGGGTCGACGCGCTGGGCGCCGGGACGCGTGGATTCGCCGCCCACATCCAGCAGGTCGGCGCCGTGGGCACGGAGGCGCAGTCCGTGCGCGATCGCCGCATCCGGATCGAGGAACCTCCCGCCGTCGCTGAAGGAATCGGGCGTGACATTCACGATGCCCATGATCAGGGTGGTCATGTCACTCCGGTCCCGGGGTCCTGGAAGCGCCCAGGAGTGCGATCAGCTCGGCGCGGGCGACGGGATCGGCCAGCTCTCCGCGCGCCGCGATCGTGACCGTCGACGCATCGGGCTGCTTGCCACCGCGCATCGTGACGCACTCGTGCGAGGCATCGAGCACGACGAGCACTCCGCGGCTGTCGAGCGCGGTCGAGATCGTGTCGGCGATCTGCTCCCCCAGCCGCTCCTGCACCTGAGGTCGCGCAGCGAGGATCTCGACCACCTTCGGAAGCGCGCCCAGCCCGACGACCTGTTCGCCAGGCAGGTAGGCGATGTGCGCCATCCCGCGGAAGGGAAGCAGGTGATGTTCGCACACGGACCGGAACCGGATGTCGCGGAGCATCACCGCGCCGGACGGAAGCGTGTCGGGCGCCGGCCCCCGCGCAACGGAGATCGTATGGGCCAGGGGGGCCGCAGCATCCGCCCCCACGCCCGCGAAGAACTCGCCGTACGATTCGGCGACGCGTTCGGGGGTCATCCGCAGCCCGGGACGATCGGGGTCTTCTCCGATCGCCTCGAGCAGCTCGCGCACGAGCGAGACGACACGCTCATGATCGACGGCCACAGGCCGAGCCTACGCGGTCGCGGGACGCGCCTGTCCGCTGGGGCGGAGGCGCGGCGCCTTCTCGGCGGCCGTCTGCTCTGCCTCGACCGACGCGGCCAGACCCGCCTCGTGACGACGCTGCGGCACCTCGACGGGAGGACGCTGCGACACCGGGCGCTCATTGCTCGAGAGCCACTGCGGACGCGGGGGAAGACGCTTGACGTCTTTGAAGATCTCCGCGAGCTCGAGGTGGTCGAGCGTCTCTTTCTCGAGCAGCTCCAGGGCGAGGCGATCGAGCACATCGCGGTTGTCGTTGATGACCTGGTAGGCCTCGTTGTGCGCCTGCTCGATGAGCGCGCGCACCTCGACGTCGACCCGTTCGGCGATCTTCTCGCTGAACTCGCGACCGTGACCCATGTCGCGGCCCATGAAGACCTCGCCGCTCGCGGCGCCGAGCTTGACCGGGCCGACTTCGTTCGTCATGCCGTACTCGGTCACCATCTTGCGGGCGATGCCTGTGGCCTTCTCGATGTCGTTGCTGGCACCGGTCGTGGGGTCGTGGAACACGATCTCTTCGGCGACACGGCCGCCCATCGCGTACGTCAGCTGATCCTGCAGCTCGTTGCGGGTGATGGAGTACTTGTCGTCCAGCGGCAGGACCATCGTGTACCCGAGCGCCTTCCCGCGGGGAAGGATCGTGACCTTGGTCACCGGATCGGTGTTGTTCATCGCGGCTGCCGCGAGCGCGTGACCACCCTCGTGGTACGCCGTGATCAGCTTCTCCTTGTCGCGCATGACGCGCGTGCGGCGCTGCGGACCGGCGATCACGCGGTCGATCGCCTCGTCGAGGGCGCGGTTGTCGATGAGCTGCGCGTTCGAGCGCGCCGTCAGCAGCGCCGCCTCGTTCAGCACGTTCGCCAGATCGGCACCCGTGAATCCGGGGGTCTTGCGGGCGACGACCTCGAGGTCGACGCCGTCGGCGAGCGGCTTGCCACGGCCGTGCACCTCGAGGATCTTCTTGCGACCCTTGAGGTCGGGGGCGTCGACACCGATCTGACGGTCGAAGCGGCCGGGGCGCAGGAGTGCGGGGTCGAGGATGTCGGGACGGTTGGTCGCGGCGATGACGATCACGTTGACCTTGGGGTCGAACCCATCCATCTCGACCAGCATCTGGTTGAGGGTCTGTTCACGCTCGTCGTGACCGCCGCCCATTCCGGCACCGCGATGGCGGCCGACGGCGTCGATCTCGTCGATGAAGATGATTGCGGGGCTGGATTCCTTCGCCTGGTTGAAGAGGTCGCGCACGCGGCTCGCGCCGACGCCGACGAACATCTCCACGAAGTCCGATCCGGAGATCGAATAGAACGGCACCCCGGCCTCACCGGCGACGGCGCGGGCGAGCAGTGTCTTTCCTGTTCCTGGAGGGCCGTACAGGAGCACGCCCTTCGGGATGCGGGCGCCCACGGCCTGGAAGCGAGCGGGATCCTTCAGGAAGTCCTTGATCTCCTGCATCTCTTCGATCGCCTCATCCGACCCCGCGACGTCTTGGAACGTGACCGTCGGCGACTCTTTCGACACGAGCTTGGCCCGGGATTTGCCGAACTGCATGACCTTGCTGCCGCCGCCCTGGGCGCTGGACATCAGGAACCAGAAGAGGAGGCCGAGCAGGAGGATCGGCACGAGGAGCGAGATGATCCCGTCGAACCAGCTCGCCTTCGGCACGGCGTCGTTGAAGCCGTCCTTCGGGTTGGCCGCGTTGACCGCGTTCACGACCTCGTTCGCGCGCGCCGACACGTAGTAGAACTGCACGTCGTTGGCGCCCTGGTACTGCTCGGAGAGCTTCATGTCCACGCGCTGGTCGCCGTCGGTGTTGGTGACCTCGGTGACCGTCGAGCCCTTGAGCAGCTCGAGCCCCTCCTGAGTGGAGATCTGCTTGGCGCCCCCGAGGCTCGAGATCAGCGAGAAGCCCACGATGAGGAACACCCCGATCAACAAGACGTAGATCAGGGGGTTGCGGGTGATCTTCTTGAAGTCCATGGTGCGGGCCGGGCCCGTTCCCTTTCGTCGACGATCCGCGCGAACACGGTCAAATCAGGGTAGCGCGGCGATTCTGTGGCTAGCCTGCGTATTCGCGGGATTCGCCGTGGGCGTACTCGCCGTGCTCCCCGGGGGAACGGCGTCGCGACCGGTCAGGCGTACACGTGCGGCGCGAGCACCGCGACATCGCGCAGGTTGCGGTACTTCTCGGCGTAGTCGAGGCCGTAGCCGACGACGAAATCGTTGGGGATGTCGAACCCCACGTAGCGGCATTCGACGTGCACCTTCATGGCGTCGGGCTTGCGCAGCAGCGCCAGCACCGAAACCGACTTCGCGCCGCGCGACGCGAAGTTCTCCAGCAGCCAGCTGAGCGTGAGGCCCGAATCGATGATGTCCTCCACGATCAGGACGTCCTTGTCGTGCAGATCGGTGTCGAGGTCTTTGCGGATCTGCACGACGCCGCTCGATCGCGTCCCTGTGCCGTACGACGAGACGGCCATCCAGTCCATCATGATGTGCCGCGGCAGTGCCCGGGCGAAGTCGGCCATCACCATGACCGCACCCTTCAGGACGCCGACGAGCAGCAGATCCTTGCCCTCGTAGTCCACCAGCACCTGCTCGGCCAGCTCCTGCAGCTTGTCTTGGATCTGCTCCTCGGTGACGAGGATCTCGGTCAGGTCGTCGGAGATGTCGGCCGCGCGCATGGTCAGAGCGTACCCGTGAACACGATCAGCGATCCGGAGCGGTGGGCGCGGCATCCCGGTAGATCGATCGGTCCCTGCCCCGCCCAGTCGGTGACCAGCCGGGCGACCTCCAGGGTCTGAGCGCGCGTCAGGCTCTGGTGGAACTCGCTCGCGACGACGTGCCGGATGATCCGGTGCCGCAGGGCCGGGGGGTTCGCCGCGAGCGCCGGCACCGAGACCGAGATGCCGGCTTCGGCATGCTCGACGATGTCTTCGATCGTCTCGTCGATCATCTCGGCGAACGCCTCGCCGTCTTCGCGCAGCTGCTCGGCGGTGCGTGCGAGCGCCTCGGCGATGCCGGGGCCGAGCTCTGCCTCCAGCGCGGGCAGGACCCGCTCCCGGACCCGGACGCGCGCGAAGCGCGGATCGACGTTCTGGGGGTCGTCCCAGGGGCGGAGATCCTCGGCCGCGCACGAGGCGCGCGTCGTCACGCGACGCACGCCGAGGAGCGGCCTGAGCAAGGCGATGCCGTCCAGATCCGATGCCGGAGCCATGCCCTGCAGACTCGCGCCGCCCGCTCCGCGCGCGAGCCCCAGGAGAACCGTCTCGGCCTGGTCGTCGAGCGTGTGACCGACCAGGATCGCGGCGGCACCGGCATCCCGCGCGACGCCGATCAATGCGGCGTAGCGGGCCTCGCGGGCCGCTGCCTCGGGACCGCCGTCGGTGCCGACGTCGACCGTGACGATGCGCGCCTCGGCGCCGAGTGCGGTCGCGGCGCGCGCGGCGGTGGCCGCCGCATCCGCCGACCCCGGCTGGAGGCCGTGGTCGACCGTCGCGGCGACCACGCGCAACCCGAGCTTGCGCCCCTCGAAGACCGTCGCGGCGGCGAGCGCGAGCGAGTCCGCTCCGCCCGACAGCCCCACCACGACCGTCGAGCCGTGCCCGAGCGGCTCGAGCGCACGGCGGACCGCCCGCCGTACCTCGGCGACGGAGGGGTCGAGGCCAGGTCTGTGCGTCACGAGCCCACGGTACCGGCCGCTCCTCGTGCACAACGCAGGATCGATCCTCCGAAACTCGGGCGACACGCCGGTTTTCGCCGCCACCGAGGGGGATCGGTCCTGCGTTCTGCACGGCGGAGGGCCCGCACTAGGCTGGTCGCGGCATCCGGGCGCCTGCAGATGCCCCACACACCAACGGAGGAACACAGCCATGGCCGCACACGACGCCGTCATCGAGATCCCGCGCGGCAGCCGCGTCAAGTACGAGGTCGACCACGGCACCGGGCGCGTCTATCTCGACCGCGTGCTGTTCACGCCCATGGGCTACCCGGCCGACTACGGCTTCTTCGACAACACGCTCGGCGAGGACGGCGACCCGCTGGACGTGCTCGTGCTTCTGGACGTTCAGCTCTTCCCCGGCGTGATGGTCAACGTCCGCCCGGTCGGCGTGCTCAAGATGAGCGACGAGGCCGGGGGCGACGACAAGCTCGTGGCCGTGCTGACGAAGGACCCGCGCTGGAGCCACATCCAGGATCTCGCCGACATCCCCGACTACACGAAGAAAGAGATCGAGCACTTCTTCGAGCACTACAAAGACCTCGAGCCGAACAAGTGGGTCAAGGTCGACGCATGGGGCGACAAGGCCGAGGCCGACCGCATCCTCGCCGAAGCGATCGTGCGCTTCGAGGAGCACGAGGGTCAGACCAAGACGCAGGGCGAGGGCGAATCGCCCAAGACGATCTGAGTCAAGACGCGGACTCCTGACACGGAGGGCGGATGCTGCGCGCAGCGCATCGTCCGCCTTTCGCGTCCGTGCGGACAGAGGCGGGTCAGACCGAGATGCCCCGCGCGGCCATGAACGGACCGGGGTCGACGGTCGAGCCGTTCACGTAGACCTCGAAGTGGAGGTGGCAGCCGAACGAGTTGCCCGTATTGCCTTCCGCCGCGATCTGGTCGCCGGCGTTGACCCACTGCCCGTAGCTCACGTAGATCCCCCCCGGAGCGATGTGGCCGTAGCCGGTCGCGATGCCGCCGCCATGGTCGATCTTGATGTAGTTGCCGTAGCCGCCGTTGTAGCCGGCATAGACGACTGTGCCCGCTGTCGCCGCGACGATGCTCGAGTAGCAGCCGGCCGCGAGGTCGACGCCTTCGTGGAAGCCGCTCGAGCAGTAGCCGTTTCCGCACTGCACGTAGCGGTAGCCGTAGCCGGAGCTCTCCTCGCCCCAGTTCGGACGCACCCACCCGGAGCCGCCACCGCCGCCGCCCCCACCACCGCCATTGGCCGCTGCGGCAGCCGCGGCCTCGTCGGCGAGGCGCTGGGCCTCGGCGCGGAGCGCTGCCTGGCGCTGCTCCTCGGCGATACGGGCCGCCTCGACACCGGCCTGGTAGTCGGCGATCGTCTTGGCGGTGTTGTCCTGAAGAGCGGCGAGCTGGGCCTGGAGGGTTGCGAGGTTGGCGGTCTGAGCATCCAGCGCCGCCTTCGCGGCGTCGGCCGCCTGCTGCGCGGCCGCCATCTTCTGCTCGGCGTCCTTCTGCATGCGGTCTCGCTCGTCACGGGCCTTGACGGCGGTATCGCTCAGGTTCTGGGCCGAGTCGCGCGCCGTGACGGCGTCGGCGTACACGGCTTTGTTCTGGGCGATGAGCTTGTCCATCGTGCCGAGGCGTGCCAGCAGATCGTCGGTCGACGCGGCCGACCCCGCGAAGAAGAGCTGCAGCGAGGTGTCGTCGCTGCCGTTGCGGTAGAGCTGTGCGGCGACGCGGCCGGCCTTGTTGGCCGCATCCGTCGCGAGTGCCGCCTGCTGATCGGCCTGCTGCTGAAGCTCGTTGGCGCGACGCGCCTGCTCGAAGAACTTCTGCTGCGCCTCGTAGAACACATCGGATGCCGCGATCGACGCCGCCTGCGTGCGCGCGACGTCGTCGTTGAGGCCCTGGATGAGGCTCTGGATGTTCGCGACCTGCGCGGCTTTGGCCGCTTCGTTCGACTTCGCGGCCTGCACGTCGTCCCACGAGGGGTAATCGGCGGCGAACGCGCGCGGAAGATACGGTGCCCCGACGGCCCCGATGACGCCGAGCGCCGCGACGCCGAGCGCACCGAAGGTCAGGGCCTTGCGGCGACTGACGGCGCGACCAGGTGTGGCGAAGGCTTTGAGCTCGTCAGGGGTCGGTCCGCAGCCACAGTCGACGCCGTCCGCGCTCGAAGAACGCTGAAGCTGGTCTTCCACTGGGGGCCTCCCGTCGCGAACAACATCCATCACACTAGCAACACGAGTCACAAGCGCAACGGGGTGAGCGCGAAATATCGGTCGCGCCGAGAAGACGGCGCCATCGCTCATCCTCACCCGCGTGCGTACGAATGATCGCTCGGCGCGCCCCCGATTGGCGGATCCGCGGTCGATTGCGTATGCTTGAGCGTCGGCAAGCGTGAGCCCTCGGGCTCGCCCGGCCCCATCGTTTAGTGGCCTAGGACGCCGCCCTTTCACGGCGGTAGCACGGGTTCGAATCCCGTTGGGGTCACTTTTCGACATCACAACTCAATACGCATGGCCCTGTAGCGCAGTTGGTTAGCGTGCCGCCCTGTCACGGCGGAGGTCGCGGGTTCAAGTCCCGTCAGGGTCGCTTCGAGCGACGGGCCCTTTTCGCGAGAGAAGGGCCCTTCGTTTCGAGCGCGACATCCATGGATGCTGCGCGGCTCTGTAGCTCAGTTGGTAGAGCGCACGACTGAAAATCGTGAGGTCACGGGATCGACGCCCGTCGGAGCCACTGGCCCTTCTTCAGGCTTCTACTGGAGGAGGGCCTTTTATTTTGCTCGTTCAACTCGGGCGGTACCTGGCCGGTTCACCGACAGCGTGCTGACGCTGCGGCGCCTCTAGCCATTCGCGATCGTCGGAGGATCGGGCCGATGTCGGAGGATTCGCGCCGAATCCTCCGACATGCGGCCGATCCTCCGACTTTGGCGGGCGGGCGAGCGGGCGGGGGCGAGTTGCGCCGGGGGCGAGGCGGAGCGCAGAGTTGCGGGATGACGTCGACTCAGCCGCCGACCGCCGCCGAGTACTGGGAGAACCGCTACCGCGAGCGGGGCCGGTCGTGGAGCGGTCGAGTGAACGCCGCGCTCGAGCGCGAGATCTCGGGCGTGGAGCCCGGCACCGCCCTCGACCTCGGAAGCGGTGAAGGCGGCGACGCACTCTGGCTCGCCCATCAGGGGTGGAGGGTGACTGCTGTGGACATCGCTCCGTCTGCGCTTGCGATCGGCGCTGCGGCGCAGCATCCGGACGACGACATCACCTGGGTCGCGGCGGATCTCGCCGAGTGGACCGCACCCGAGCAGTACGACCTCGTGACGTCGTGCTTCCTGCATTCGAGCGTCGAACTCCCGCGGGAAGACATTCTGCGCCGCGCGGCGAGCGCGGTCGCGCCCGGGGGCATCCTGCTGATCGTCGGGCACGCGGGCGTGCCGCACTGGACGGATGCCGACACCACCCACAAGGGTCAGCACGCGCACGAGCGGGTCGAGCTGCCGACCCCCGACGATGTATACGAGACGCTGTTCACCGACTCGCCCCTCGTGGAGGCCGAGTGGTCGGTGCTGACGAAGGCGCTCGTCGAGCGCATCGGCGTCGGCCCGGACGGGTCGACGGGCCCCATCACCGACAGCGTGCTGACGCTGCGGCGCCTCTAGCCATTCGCAGTCGTCGGAGGATCGGGCCGATGTCGGAGGATTCGCGCCGAATCCTCCGACATCGGGCCGATCCTCCGACTTTGGCGGGACCGGGGAGGTCAGCGGATGACGTTGATCACTCCCGTGAGGGGATACGGCTCGTCACCGGGCTCCGGCGCCTCGAGGAGCAGGAAACGGCCGCCGTACGCATCCAGCTCGAGGCTGAAGCTGTTGAGGTCGTCGACGCGGGCGATCGATTCGCCGGTCGCGGCATCCCGGACGAGGCTTCCCGGAACGAGCGCCTCGGAGTGCACGGTCCCCTCGATCGGCTGCTCCGAGAAGTTCAGCGCCGTGATCTGCAGCTGCGCATCCGCGAGCGTCGCGTCGCCGTTGTCGAGGCGATGGACCATGACGAGCATGCTCGGGTGGGCGACGCGCGGGATGTCGACCTGCGTCGCGACGGCGATGCCGTGCTCACGCCGCACCTCGATCACGTCGCGGAGGCCGAGCAGGAACGAGCCGGGCTGCTCGAGCTGAGCGGGCAGCGATCCGTAGAGCGACCGGGCGCGGGGCATCCCCGCCCGTGAGAAATTCGCCTCCGGCGACGAATCGAGCAGGTCGTGTGCACCGCGCTCGATCCAGCGCGTGTCTCCTGACGCGATCAGGGCGCGGACCTCTTCGGCGGGAAGGGTGAGGGTGCCGGTGAGGTCCCACCCCGACAGGGCGAACACGCCCGGTTGCCACGCGTTGTACTTCGCGAGGAGCAGGTGAGCATCCCGGATGCCGGGAACGTCGTCGTCGACGATGTCGGCGAGCGACGCCTTGCCCTGTGTTGCCGCGATGAGCGACGCGGTCGTGCAGGCGATGCCGTTCTGCGTGAAGATCAGGTTGTAGTCGGCGTCGACGGTGAGCTTCTGCGCCAGCTCTGCCCTGATGGTCTCGGCGAGTTCTCCTCCTGTGACTTCTCCCCCACGGAACGGGTACACGTCGTCGCGGTGGGCGGTGGCCCAGTGCACGAGCTCGTACGTCAGCTCGTCGTGGTTCTGCAGGCCGTGCACGAGCTGCACCGGCTCGACGCCCGTGGCCAGCGCGGTCGTCATCGCGAGACGAAGGAACTCGGTCTGCCCCGTGGCCAGGGCGTGGTGGTAGCCGGGCCGGGTGATGAAGTCGTACGACAGGTCGGCGCCGACGGCACCGGTGTCGCGGATGTCTTCCATCGTCAGGTTGAGCTCCTGGAAGGTGAAACCACCGACCTTGCGGACCATTCCGGCGATGATGTGGTTCGCCGCGTGCGAGAGGGGGTGCCCCTCCGACCACGCGGGGAGTCCCTCGGCGCTCTTCTCCACGCCGAGGAAGCCGTTCGCGTCGAGCCGCAGCGCGCTCGTGCCCAGGTCGCCGAGCGAGTGGAGCGCGTCGCCGATCACGAGTCGCATGCCGGCGAACGTCGGGTCGAGCCAGTTGATCGAGGGCTGCCCCTCTTTGAAGTAGTGGAGGTACACCCACCGCCGCTCGAGCCCGTCGGTGCCGACGACCGGCGGCGTGACGCTCCAATTGGTCTCTTTCACGCCCGGCGTATAGAAGATGACGCGCTGGAGCTCGCCGATGATGTAGCCGTGCTCGCTGAGGACCGCCTCACGCTCGGCGTCGAGGTTGACCGCATCCCGCCCTTCGGGCACATCCGGCAGCAGGTGCCAGTCCTCCGGCGGGATCTCGACCATGTGGTAGGCGCCGGGGTAGTCCTTGTACGCCATCTCGGCGAGGCGGAAGTCGGCGCCCTTGCCGGTGTGACCGGGCACGATGTCGTCGATGACGCTGCCGCCGTGGCTGTCGGCCACATCGCACAGGTGCCGGAAGGCCTCTTCGTCGCCGAACTCGGGATCGATCTGGGTGCTGATGCGGTCGAAGTGGCCGTCGACGCTCGGGGTGTGCTGCCAGCCGGTGATGCCGCCGGCCTGCTTGACGGGACCGGTGTGGATGCCGTTGATGCCGATCTTCTGGAAGGCGTCCCACAGCGCTTCGCTGCCGAGCGCCTGCAGGAACGACTCGTCCAGGCGCGTGATGAACGAGATCGGATACGCCGTGAACCAGACGTCGCTCGTCTCGATCGCCTTGCGGGCGTTCGGGCGCGCGTAGGGGTTGCGCCACATCGAGGGCTTTCCCGACAGGGTGCGGCTGAGGACGTCGGCGTCCTTCAGCATCGACTGCCGCACGAGCCACTCGACGTACGAGGGGTTCGTCCCGTTGGCCGTGCGAGGGTCGTTCGTGAAGCGCCGCAGGCTTCCGCCGCGGAGCTGATCGCGGGGGCGCAGCCGGCGAGGACGCGCGGGATAGCGCTGCTCGTCGTAGCTGATCTCCGGGATCTCGCGCTCCTCGGGCTCCACGGCATCGCCAGGAGTGCTCGGCTCGGTCGGTTCGCTCGTGCCCAGGGGATGCTGCTTTCCGGCCGGCGTGCTCACTCCGGTGTTCTCGAGCATTGCGATCCTTCCCTTCGCACCCCTACGACGGTGCGCCCGGCCCAGCGTACGCGGGGACGCGGTGTGCGAGAAGAACTTGACGCGACCCGGGATGAACGTCATAGGCCGCACACCACAGCGGGCCGGAATCCGCGCCATGCGCTGATCCCGGCCCGCTGATTCTCGAAGGCTACTTGTCGCCCGTCAGGGTGTCCTTGACGTCCTCGCCGACCTGCTTCACGCCGGCCTTGGCCTGGTCGGCCTTGCCCTCGGCGACGAGCTTGTCGTTGTCGGTCACCTTGCCGACAGCTTCCTTACCCTTGCCGACGAGCTCCTCGGCCTTGTTCTTGATGTCGTCTCCGATGCCCATGGCATCCTCCTTCTTTTCTCTTCTTGCGGGTGGTCTGGGTGGATCCGCGTGTTCGTCAGGCCAGCCGGCGCTGGTCGTGCGCGAGCTTCGCGCGAAGCCCCGAGCGGATCGAGATGTAGGTCGGAACGTCCTCGCCGGTGAGCGTCGAGAGGTTCGCGACGAGGCGGCCGACGTCGTCGAGCACCTGTCTCGGCGACGTGTTCTGGCGCGGGGTCACACTGATGTGCATGACCGGCTGCTTGCGGACGTCGCTGGCGCTCACGCTCGAGAACAGGATCTCGTCGCGACCCTGCAGCGAGTGCTGGATGGCGTCCGAGACGAAACCGGAGCGGATCCTGACGCGTCCCAGCTCGGTGTCGGATGAGGCTGCCCGCAGCACGGTGCGCGAGCGGCCTCCGCCGAGCCGGGCGATCAGGACGATCAGCAGTACGACGAGCAGAACGATCGCCGCGAGGACGCCGACGATCAGCCAGCTGAGCGTCGAGCCTCCGATCGCGGATGCGGTCACGGCATCCTGAATCCATGTGCGCCCCGCTTCTGTCGCCGTCGTCCAGGCGTCGGCCGCCGGAGGCCAGGCGAACAGCAGGACCGCGGCCGCACCGAGTGCGAGCAGCAGGGCGCCCACGACGATCAGCACGATCCGGTTGAGCGCGCGATTGGTCTTGTTCATCGGCTCTCTCGCCTCTCTGGGGGACTCGTGACGCGCACACGCGGCGTCACGGCGGGCACGAGCGCGTAGCGTTCGAGCTCGGCGTCGACGACCGCGGCGATGGGCGCGACCTCGTAGGGGTCGCCGAATCCGGAGCGGACCGTCACATCGACGGAGCGGTGCGAGACTCCGACGGTGATGTCGTCGCGGAGGATGCCGGTCTCTTCGCTGATGCGCTGAGCGAGCGACGAGGCCACCACGCCGTTGTCGACGACGACGGCTCTCCCGTCCACGGCCATCTCGTGCTTGGGCAGCCGCCCGGGGGCCACGCCCAGCACCAGGAGCACGAGCCCCAGCACCGCGACCACCACGCCGCCGCCGATCACGGCACCCGCGGGCTGCGCGCCCGCGAGCCCGACGATCCATGCGGCCGCGTCGCCCGGGCTCACCAGGAGCGGCGGCTGCGCGAGCAGCCCCAGCACGATCTCGACCCCGGCGTACAGCAGGGCGAGGATGAGAAGCACGGCCACGACGATCGTCGCGACGGTGCGAGGCGAGTGGGTCTCGCGACGCACGATCCTGCGGTAGGCGGGGGTGCTCATTTCACTCTCCTCTTCTGGGCGATGACGGCGCCGGTGATGGTGATGTCGACGCGGGCGACGTCGCGGCCGATCAGGGGGCCGATGCGGTCGCGGAGCTCTTCCTGGATGCCGGCGATCCGCGCCAGCACCGGCTGGCCGGCGCGGATCGCCGCAGTGTCTTCCAGGTCGGGCACGGGGAGCGCCGTCGTGACGGTGATCGCGACACCGCGGGAGCCCTCGATGACGCCCACCGAGAGGCTGCCGCGGTCCACACCGACGGTGGATGCTGCGGCCTCCCGCGCGACCTTCTCGAGCACGCGCGGATGAACCACGATGCGCCCTGGGAGGTCGGGCGTTGCTGCCGTACTCATCAGGAGGTGCGGCGGCCGCTGAACGCGTTGGCGAGGACGCGCACATCCAGCTGGCCCGAGACGATGCGTCCGAGCAGCGCCCCGACACCCATGAACAGGGCTACGAGGAGGAATCCCCAGAACCCGAACAGGATGATCGACACCGCGAGGACTGCGCCGAGGACAGCGCCGGAGACGGTCGGGGTCATGAGACGCGCGACTCTTCCGGCGTGTTGTCGTCGGAGGGCAGGTGCACGTCATTCACATCGACGTTGACCTCGACGACCTCGAGACCGACCAGCGCGGTGACCGCGGCGGTGACCCCGGCGCGCACCTGTGCGGCGACCTCGTGGACGGGTGCCGGGTACTCCACGACGATCGTGATGTCGACCGCGGCCTGGGTCTCGCCGACCTCGACCTTGACGCCCTGGGTCAGGTCGTCGGCGTTCACGACGCTGCGCAGGGCACCGAGCGCACGGGCTCCGCCGCCGCCGAGCGCGTAGACGCCGGGTACCTCGCGCGCGGCGATGCCGGCGACCTTCGCGACGACGCCATCGGCGATCGTGGTGCGGCCGGCCGCGGTCTCGACGGAGACGCCGCTGAGTCCGAACGTGCGGTCCACGCGGGACGTGGTCGCCCCGACGGTGGCGGGTGCCGCGGGCTTGTTGTCTTCGGTAGCCATGAAATCCTCAATCCGGTTCGTCTGCCGGCGCCACCGTTCGGTGGCGTCCGGGAGCGGTATTGTCGCTCTACAAGTAAGACGCACGCCGGCTCGATTTCGTCACAAAAAAGTTTCGAGGAGTTTCTGGAGCATGAGCGTGGGCCCCGACGAGACTCCCGGCGACTGGACGCGCGTCGTCGGCGACGAGATCCTCGCCGAACGCGCTGCCGACGGCGACACCGCCGCATTCGAGGCGCTCATCCGGCGTCATGGCCCGGTCATGAGGGCCTTCGCCGCGCGGGTCGTCGGCTCGTACGCCGAGGCGGACGACGT
The DNA here is from genome assembly GCF_008710745.1 of Microbacterium rhizomatis. Classification (GTDB taxonomy): domain Bacteria; phylum Actinomycetota; class Actinomycetes; order Actinomycetales; family Microbacteriaceae; genus Microbacterium; species Microbacterium rhizomatis. The sequence continues at coordinate 310,043 of NZ_VYSA01000003.1, read as the reverse complement.
GGTGCAGGACGCGTTCTACACCGCGTGGCGGAAACTGCCTGAGCTGCACGATCCGTCCGCGGTCAAGTCGTGGCTGATGCGCATCGTCGCGAGGCTGGCCTACACGCAGATCCGGCGGCGTCCGGCCGATGCCGGGCTCGCCGACCTCGAGGCTCCGGCATCCCGCGATTCGCAGCCCGAGACCGTGGCCGTGCGCAACGCGCAGCTGAAGGCGCTCTCCCAGGCGTTGGATGCGCTTCCCGAGGATCAGCGGCGATGCTGGCTCTTGCGCGAGGTCGCCGAACTGAGTTACGACGAGATCGCACAGGATCTCGACCTGCCCAAGGCCACCGTTCGCGGCAAACTCGCCAGGGCGCGAGCGAGTATCTATGCACAGATGGAGGGATGGCGGTGACAGACGAGACACCCCGCACGCTGGACTGCGGAAGAACGGTCGAGGAGCTCAGCGACTACCTCGCCGCCGATCGCACGCCTCGCGATGCCCACATCGAGACCTGCCCCGAGTGCCTCAACGCCCTGCAGGGCCTCGAGCGCGTGTCGCGGCTCTCGCGCGAGATGCTCGCACAGGACGTCGAGGATCTGCCTCCCGCGCCGGAGACCTGGATCAGAGGCATCCTCGCCAACATCCAGAACGAAGTCCGCGCGGGCCGGCCGCTGCCGTTGTCGCACCCCGACCCACGGGTGAACCTCTCGGTGACGGAGGGCGCAGTGCGCGCGCTGATCCGATCCGTCGGCGACGAGATCCCGGGGCTCGTGGTCGGGCGCTGCAGTCTGAACGGTGACGTCGAGGACCCGGGGGCGCCGGTCACGGTGACCATCACCGCGAGCGTCGCGTGGGGACGCCCGGTGGCGGCCCTCACCGCTCTGCTGCGCGAGCACGTGCTCGAGGCCCTGCGCCGGCACACCGAGCTGAACGTGACGGCCATCGACGTCGAGATCCAAGACGTCCACGTCGACTCCGAGGAGGAAGGACCGCGATGAGCATTCCCCAGGAGGAACCGACCGGTCTGTCGCCGGATGTCGCGCTCACGCACCTCGTTCGCAACGTCGACGGTGTCACGGACGTCTTCACCCCGTCGATCGAGGTCGCGCATCTCCCTGGCCTGGTCACGGCGCTCGTGACGGGCGACGCCGACGCCCTGAACCGGGTCCGCGTACGCTCGACCCCCGAGAGCACAGACATCGCCACTCGGATCGCCATCGACGTCGACGCCAGCACTCCGGCCACCGCCCGTGAGGTCGCGTCCGCACTCCTGGCGTCGGCGCCGCCGGGCGCCGAGGTCACGATCTCGGTCGAGGTCTCCCGCATCTCGTAGCTCGCGCTCACCCGACGCGACACGCCCTCCCGCGCGGAGCGGAAGGGCGTGTCGTGACAGGAGCGGTCCTGTTCGGGATGCTGCTCGTCAGTGCGCGATCACCGGCTCGGCCGCAGGCTCGCCGGGCGCGGACGGGGTGTGCGAGAGCGACAGGCCGTGGCCGCGGCGGCGGAACAGCAGCGCCGAGACCACCGCGCCGAGGGCGAAGAATCCCGCGCCCCACCAGTACGCGGTCGCGTAGCTCGCGATCGCTGCAGACGACACGACGTCCGGAGTCACCGGTACGTGGGAGGCGAGGTAGTCGGTCATCGCCGTCGCCGCGAGGGTGTTGAGGAGGGCGGTACCCACCGACCCACCCACCTGCTGGCTGGTGTTGACCATGGCCGAGGCGACGCCCGCGAAGTGCCGATCGACGCCCAGGGTCGCGGTCTGCATCGATGCCGGCATGATCGTGCCCATCGCGAAGCCCATGAGCATCAGCGGCGGCATCACATTCGCCACGTAGATGCTCGATGCGTCGAGGGTGGTGAGCCAGATCATCGCGATCACGCCGAGCGTCATCCCCGTCGGCACGAGAACCTTCGGCCCGAACCGGGGCACGAAGATGTTCGTGCCGAGCTGCGCGGCCAGCACGAGCATCGCGATCATCGGGAGGAACGCGAGGCCGGTCTGGATCGGCGAGTACCCCAGGGTGAGCTGCAGGTAATAGGTGACGAACAGGAAGATCCCGAACATGCCCGCTCCGGCGATCGTCACCGACAGGTAGGCCGCGCCCCGGTTGCGATCCAGCACGATCTGAAGAGGAAGAAGGGGATGCTTCGCCCGCGTCTGCCAGAACACGAAACCCGCGATCAGCACGGCGGCTGCTGCCAGCATCCCCCACGTGAGCGGCGAGTCCCAGCCGTCGGTCTCGGCGTTCGAGAAGCCGAAGACGAGACCGAACAGGCCTCCCGAGACCAGGAGCGTGCCGGGTACATCGAGCTTCGGACGGGGGCCGGTGCGCGCCATGAAGGGGATGTAGATCAGCGCACCGACGATGGCGAATGCGGCGATGAAGACGTTGATGTACAGGTTCCAGCGCCAGTTGAGCGCCTCGGTGAGGATGCCACCGAGGAGGAGGCCCACGGCGCCGCCCGCCCCGGCGATCGCACCGAAGACACCGAAGGCGCGGGCGCGCTCTTTGGGGATCGTGAATGTCGTGGTCAGCACGGCGAGGGCGGTGGGCGCCAGCAGCGCGCCGAACGCTCCCTGGAGCGCGCGGGCGGCGACGAGGAGCTCGAACGAGCCGGCCGCTCCGCCCAGGGCAGAGGCGATGGCGAAGCCGATGAGGCCGATGATGAAGGTGCGCTTGCGACCGATGAGGTCGGAGAGGCGACCGCCGAGCAGCAGCAGGCTGCCGAAGGCGAGCGAGTACGCGGTGATGATCCACTGGCGCTGGCCGTCTGTGAACCCGAGGTCGGCTTGAGCCGACGGGAGAGCGATGTTCACGACCGTCGCGTCGAGCACGACCATGAGCTGGGCGAGTCCGACCACGACGAGCGTGATCCAGCGACGGTTGTCGGTCGCGGGGAGGGCGGATGAAGAAGACATGACCGTCACTCTATACGGTACTCTGGAGTTCCGGATCTACATGGTTCAGGAATTAACCCGCTGGTAACGTGGAGCCGACGACGGAAGGAGGCCGCTGCGATGACGCAGATCGACCTGTCTACGGCGCCCGACTCGCACACTCTCGACCAGGATGACCCGGAGAACACCGCGAAGCCGCGGCTGGGGCGCAAACGCGATCACACGCGCGACCCTGAGATCCTCGATGCTGCTCTCGAAGTGCTGGCGGAGACCGGCTACGACGGCATGACGATCGACATGGTCGCCGCGCGCGCCAAAGCCGGCAAGGCCACCCTCTATCGCCGCTGGTCGTCCAAGTCCGAGCTGGTCCTCGACGCGGTCGCGTGCATGAAGTCCAACGACCGCGACCTCACCTCACCGCCTGATACGGGCACCCTGCGCGGCGACCTGATCGCCATGGTCAAGTCGCCCACGATCCAGGAGTCCGAGCGCAAGCTCAAGGTCATGGCGGGAATCGTCTCGATGATCGCCCGCGACCCCGACCTCGCCACGGCCGCTCGTGAGGCTCTGGTGGAGCCGCGTGCCGCGGCCAATCGCATCATCTTCGCCCGCGCGGTCGCTCGCGGCGAGATCCCGGCGGGCTGCGACATCGAGACTCTCTGCGTCATCGGTCCGGCGATGGTCTCTTACCGCACCCTCATGCTCCGCGAGCCGGTGAACCGTGAGTTCATGATCAGGGTGATCGATGAGATCATCCTGCCGGCGGCCGGACTGCCGCCCGCCGCAGCGGGCGCGTAGCGTGGGATCGACCGGCGATGCGCGTCCTCAGCGTTGCCCGTCCGGCGCCTTCACCCGGTCGCACCGTCACTCTCGCGCGCCCGTCTGATTGAACAGGTAGAAGACGCTGAGGGCGGCGAACCCGACGAGCATGGCGGGCGCATTGATGACCCCGACGACGGTGAGCAGCGGGTAGAAGAGAGTCCCCGCGCCGAAGCGGATGAGTGCGCTGCGGCGTGCGGCCCCGGGCATCGAGCCAGCTCGGACGAGGGCAAGGGTGATCCGGCCGTAGACGAGGGTGAAGGCGACCGCGAAACCGGTGGAGACCGCGCCGTACAGGACGGCCGCGACCCGGATATCCGCGGGGCTGTCCTCAGCGAGGGCACCGGCGAGGGTTGCGGTGGTGAACGGGATGGTCGTGACGAACATCAACAGAATGAGGTTCCAGAACAACAGCGGCCTGTCGACGGTCGTGGCGAGGCGGAAGATCGAATGGTGGTTGACCCAGATCACCCCGATGACCAGGAAGCTCACCACGTAGGCCGCGAAAGACGGCCACGCAGCGACGAGCTGATCCAGCAGCCCCCCGCTCTGCTCCGGTTCGAGGCGCAGATCCAGAACGAGAAGCGTGATCGCCACCGCGAGGACGCCGTCACTGAACGCTTCCAACCTCGTCTTGGTCATCGCGTGTCCGCCTTTCGACTGCGTCTGTCCCCGCCTCGGTATCGCGTTCGGAAGAAGTGCGGGCCGTCAGGGGATGCCGGGATCAGTCGCCGACCGTGACGTCGACCTGGATCTCGGTGGCGAGCCGCTCCAGCGCGGCCTGCACCGCGTCGATGTCGACGGTGGGCGGAACTCGGGCGGCGATCGTCGCCTCGAACAGGCGCCCGCCGGACATGGCCGCGTCGCGCGTCTCCGTGGTCAGCCGATCGATGCTCACGCCCTGAGCGCTGAGCGTCGATGAGACCTCGCGGACGATTCCCGGCCGGTCGTTGCCGAGCACGCGGAAGCCGAAATGCCTCGCGGACGCCTCGCGCTCGCGAGCGGCTGCCGCGCTGCTCGGGTGAGCGGTGATGTTCAGGAGCCCGTCCATGCCGCGAAGGGCGGCCCGCAGCTCGTCCACGCGATCGTCGGGCACAGCGACCTCGACGATGCCCGCGAACACCCCGGCGAGCTCAGCGAGCTGACTGTTCTCCCAGTTGCCACCGTGGGCATCGACGGCGTCCGCCACAGCCGCCACGAGACCGTGGCGGTCGTCGCCGACGATCGTCAGAACCAGTGTTGTCATGAGCCACAGCGTAGCGAGGCCTCCCCTATGACGGGCCGTTCTCCACAGCCTCCCGCGCGGCAGCGAGGTCTGCTCGTAAGATCAGAATCGGTCCGCCTGGGGGCGGATCGATGGGGGACGAGGATGGCATCTGCGAGGCACACGCGCTATCGGCCGTCGGCCCGCGTGCGGCGGAGGCGACGTGCGCTCGCCGCCGTGGCCAGCGCCGTGGCGATCATCGCCGTCGTCGCCGTCATCGGCCTCGTCCTGCTGCCGCGCACGACGCCGTCGAACCCGATCGATCCCGCCGCGAACGCTGTGCCGACCTCGACGCCCACGCAGGGGCCAGCACCCACTCCGCCGCCCCTCTCGCCGGCCGAGAAGCTGCTGGCGCAGACGAGCGACCCGGCTGTTTGCGCGGTCACCTTCCGCGGCGACGGCGTCACCGACCCGCCCGTTCTGGAGTCGCAGGGCACCCTCTATCAGCATCTGCCGATCCCCTCACGCGCGGGAATGGTGTTCGCCGGGTGGTATTCGACGCCGCAGGATGCCGCGTCGTTCACCGCGTCGGCGCGGGTGAACGGCGCGCACGCGGTGACGTGCGTGGATCGCGAGATCACCCTCACCGCGGCGTGGAAGACGCCGGAGCAGAACGTCGCCGACAACACCCGGATCCCCATCCTGATGTACCACCAGTTCACGTCCGATCCGAACGGCGTCACCGGCTGGCTGCGCGGCAACTACGCCTACATCGGCGACTTCGAGGCGCAGATGGACTACATCGCCTCGAACGGCTTCTATCTGCCCACCTGGCCCGAACTGGCCGCTTTCATCGACGGCAGACTCTCGCTCCCGAATCACTCCGTCATCATCACCGACGACGACTGCGACGTCTCCTGGCTGCAGCTGGCGATGCCCATCTCCATCGAGAAGAAGCTGCTCACCACCGCATTCTGCATCACGGTCGACGGCACCGGTCCCTCGCCGTCCCCGTACATCCAGCAGCGCTCCCACACGCACGACATGCACCGTGCGGGCGCCAACGGCAAGGGCCTGATGGTCAACTCGTCCGCCGCCGACATCGCGGCCGACCTCGAGAAGTCGGCTGCGATCCTCGGCGCGAAAGAGGTGGTGGCCTACCCCTTCGGCCATTACAACGACGTCACGAAAGAAGGCGTCAGAGAGGCCGGCTTCGAGATGGGGCGCACGATCGAACCGGGCTACGTCACGATCGGCACCGACAAGCTCGCCCTTCCTGTGCAGCGGATCAACTACGGCATGGGAGTGGATGCTCTGATCAGCGCGATCGGCTGAATCCCCGGGTGATTCGGCCACAGACCCGGGTGATTCGGCCACAGACCCGGGTGATTGCGGACACAGGGCAAACTCGCACTTTCCTTTTCGGGGATCGGCGGGATAGAGTGACTGCGGCGGAGACGAGGGGTCGTCTCCGAATCGGTCTGGGGACCGATTAGCCAAACTGGGGAAGTGGCGAGCTTTGCTCGTCAATGTGCATTTCTGGGGAATGTCATGACGTCTGGGGACGCGTCTGCGCGCGTGCGGTCAACCGCAAGCGAACGATGACGGCGATCGATGCGCCGACGACGGTACGGGGAGCGTTCGACGCCCTCGCACCGTCCCGACTCGTGTCTGGGGCACGAGCAGTATCCGAGCCTCGCCTCACGACGTCCGTCGCCCCGTTCCCACAGCCGGCGGTGGAGTTGCGCCGGCTGTGGGAGCGGCGGTACGCGCGTCGCCTCTTCGTCACGGACGCCTTGATCGTCCTCGCCGTGACGGCGGCAGCGCAGTTCGTCAACGTGATGCTGAACCCCCTCGGGCCGGTGGGCGTCGTCGCCACCGCCGGCATTCCCGCACTCACCGCCGCCTCCTGGCTCGTGATGCTCGGGGCCTTCCACACGCGCGATGCGAGGGTCGTCGGGTCCGGCGCCACGGAGTACAAGCGCGTGGCGCACTCGACCGGTCTCGCCTTCGGCCTCGTCGCGATCCTTTTCCTGCTCTTCGAGACACCCGGCACGCGCGTGCAGCTCATGATCGCCCTCCCGGCGGGGCTCCTCGCCCTGCTGGTGGGCCGCTGGTCGTGGCGGCGCTGGCTCGGCGCGCAGCGTCGCGCCGGACGCTACGCGGCCCGCACCATCGTGGCCGGCACGCGCGACGACGTCGAGTACGTCATCCGGACGCTGCAGGGCAGCGGGGCCCACGGCCACCTCGTCGTCGGTGTAGCCACCGATGACGGCGACTCGGCGTCGGACCTCATCATCGACGGGCGCCGCCACCCCGTGCTCGGCAGCACCAACACCGTGGCCTCCCACGCACGTCAGCTGGGCGCGGACTCGGTCATCGTCGCCAGTCGTCCCACGGACGATCCGGACTACATCAAGCAGCTCAGCTGGCAGCTGGAGGGCACCGCCGCCGAGCTCATCCTCTCGAGCCGCCTCGCGGATGTGGCCGGGCCGCGCATCTCGCTGCGCCCGATCGACGGTCTGCCGCTCATCCACGTGCGCATCCCGGAGTTCGAGGGGAGCAAGCACGTGCTCAAGCGCGCGACCGACATCCTCTTCGCGAGCCTCGCGCTGATCCCGACCGCGCTGGTGACGGCCGTGGTCGCCGTGCTCATCAAGCTCGACGATCGCGGTCCGGTGTTCTTCCGCCAGACGCGGATCGGCCGCAACGGCGAGGAGTTCTCGATCCTCAAGTTCCGCACGATGCGCATCACCGCCGAGGCCGAGCTCGCCGCACTGCAGACGGCGAACGAGGGAGCGGGCCCGCTCTTCAAGCTCAAGCACGACCCGCGCATCACGAGGATCGGCGGCATCCTGCGCAAGCTGTCACTGGACGAGCTCCCGCAGTTCTGGAACGTCCTCGTCGGCGACATGAGTGTTGTGGGCCCGCGCCCGCCGCTCCCCCGCGAGGTCACCGCCTACAACGGCACCGTGTATCGGCGCCTCTACATCAAGCCGGGCATCACCGGTCTCTGGCAGGTGAGCGGACGCAGCGACCTCTCGTGGGACGAGAGCGTTCGCCTCGACCTGCGGTACGTCGAGAACTGGTCGATCATGACCGATCTCATGATCATGTGGCGCACGGCGCAGGTCATGATCCGCCCCAAGGGCGCGTACTGACATGACTCGGAGCACCGACTCCGCCCTACAGACCGGATCCACGGCCGCGGTACCCCCCATTTGTGTCGGCGGCGCCCTTTCAACGGCGTGTCCCACGCCGATCGCCCCGGCCGTGGATCCCTCCTCTCACCGAAACGACGCAGCATCCGCTCGCGCGTTCCGCACGACGTACCTACGCACAGGAGCATGAGCATGGCCCGCCGCGAACCACACGACTCGACCACGCACAGCCGTCCGCACGTCCTGATCATCGTGCAGAACCTTCCGGTGCCGCTCGACCGCCGCGTCTGGCTGGAATGCCAGACGCTGGTGACCCGCGGCTACCAGGTGAGCGTCATCTGCCCCCTGGGTCCGGGCGATGCCGCATTCGAGCACCTCGACGGCGTCGACATCTACAAGTACAAGCCCGCCCCGGAGGCGGAGGGGCTCGCCGGGTTCGCGTGGGAGTTCGCGTACAGCTGGGTGCGCACCGCATGGCTCAGCCTCGCCGTTCGTCGCCGCAGTGGTCGCTTCGACGTCATGCAGGCCTGCAACCCGCCGGACACGTACTGGCTCCTGGCGCTCCTGTGGCGGATCGCCGGCGTGAAGTTCGTCTTCGACCACCACGACCTCAACCCCGAGCTGTTCCGCTCCCGTTTCGGCGAGCCCGAGGGCTTCCTGAAGAAGCTCGAGTACCGCGCGCTGCTCTGGCTCGAGCGACGCTCGTTCCGCACGGCTGACCGGATCATCTCGACGAACGAGTCCTACAAGGCGATCGCCGTACGCCGCGGCGATCGGGATGCGAGCGAGGTGACCGTCGTGCGCAGCGGCCCCGACACCGAGCAGATGCGCCCGATCTACCCCGAGCACCCGCGCCCCGCCGACACCGTGAACCTTGTCTACGTCGGCATCATGGGCCCGCAGGACGGCGTCGATCAGGTGCTCCACGTCGTGGATGAGCTGGTCCACCGCCGCGGTCGGACGAATGTCACCGCGACGCTGCTCGGATTCGGAGACTGCCTGGAGAGCCTCAAGGCCGAGGCGACCGCCCTGCATCTGGACGATTTCGTCACGTTCACCGGCCGCGTCGACCGCGTGCAGATGGCGGAGCACCTCAGCCGCAGCGACATCGGCCTGTGCCCCGATCCGCGCACGCCCCTCAACGACGTGTCGACGATGAACAAGACCATGGAGTACATGGCCTACGCGCTGCCGTCCGTGGCGTTCGACCTCGCCGAGACCGTCGTCTCCGGCGACAACACGGTGCTGTACGCGCCCTCGGGCGACTTCTCGGCGTTCGTCGACGAGGTCGAGCGACTCATCGACGACCCGGTGCTGCGTGCCCGGCTCGGACGGGCGGCCCGCAAGCGCGCCCACGAGATCATGGACTGGCGCCCGCAGGCCGAGGCCTACGTCGGCGTGTTCGACGAGCTCACCGGTCACCACGTGGACGTGCCCGCCGTGCCGACCACGCCGGTCCTGCCCGCGGTCGACCCGCAGGGACGGCGCTACGTCGACCTCACCGACGACCGCGCGTTCTACAGTTACCTCATCGCCCGCGACCACGCACAGATCGAACTCGTCGGCGTCGCGTCACCGGTGGGCGCTGCCTCCCACGCGGGCTCGGTCCACCGCACGGAAGCCGCGTACTGAACCGTGTCGCACGCCACACTGCCGGACTCTGCCGTGAACCGTGCCGCCACGGCCGCACGCGATGTTCACGCGCGCCCGACGTTCGTGATCGCCGCCCACAATGAGGAGCGCGTGATCGGCGCCTGCCTCGAGGCGCTCCTCGGCCAGGACGTGCGGGCCGGAGACATCATCGTCGTCGCCAACGGATGCTCCGACCGCACCGCCGACGTGGCATCCGACTACGGCGTGACAGTGATCGACCGCGTCGAGCCCGGCAAGGCCGGAGCCCTCAACGCGGGCGACGCCGTCGCGCCGAGCTCGACGCGCATCTACCTCGACGCCGACATCGTCGTCCCCGACGGCGGTGTCGCGGCCCTCGTGCGGCGACTCGCCGTCGAGCCCAGCGTCGCGGCCGTCGTCCCGGCTCGGCGTCTCGAGACGGCGGGACGGCAGTGGCCCGTGCGCGCCTACTTCTCGATCAACGAGCGCCTGCCCGCGTTCCGCGCCGGCCTCTTCGGACGCGGGCTCATCGTGCTCTCGGCCGAGGGCCGGAGTCGCTTCGGCGCGTTCCCCGCGATGGTCGCCGACGATCTCTTCCTCGATTCGCAGTTCGACGAGTCCGAGAAGGCGCAGGTCGACGACGTCACCGTCGTCGTGGAGGCGCCGTACACGACCCGCGAGCTGCTGAACCGGCTCGTGCGCGTGCGCCGCGGCAACGCCCAGATGCGCGCCGCCGCCGCGGCGGGTGAGATCGATCTGGATGTGCGTCCCGCCGATCGCCGGGCATGGCTGCGCGTCGCGCTTCCCCACCCCAAGCTCTGGGCCGCGGCCGTCGCCTACGCGACGATCACCCTGGTCGCCTCGCGCCGGGCACGGCGCGCCGGCACAGGCCAGGCCGCCTGGGGCAGGGACGAAAGCACACGCGAGCGCGCCGCCACGGTCGGACGGAGAAGTCCCGCGTGATCCGCAACATCTGCTTCCACGGCATCGGGACGTGCGTCCGCGAACGCGAGGAGGGCGAGGCGCGCTACTGGGTGCGCGAGTCGCACTTCCTGCGCATCCTCGACGAGATCGCCGGACGCGACGACGTCAGAGTCAGCTTCGACGACGGCAACGTGTCGGACGTCGCGCTCGCGCTTCCGGCGATGCAGGAGCGCGGCATCCGCGGCACATTCTTCGCGCTCGCCGGGCGCCTGCAGGACTCGTCCAGCCTCAGCCCGTCGGATCTGCGTCTGCTGCGCAGCGCCGGAATGCAGATCGGCAGCCACGGGTGGGAGCACATCCCGTGGCGCGGGATGAGCAACGACGACGCACGGCGAGAGCTCGTCGATGCCCGCGCGGTCCTATCGGAGGCGAGCGGAGAGCGCGTGGTCGAAGCCGCCATGCCCCTCGGCCGCTACGACCGGCTCCTCGTCCAGCGGCTCAAGGGCGCCGGGTACTCGACGGTCTACTCCAGCGACCGCTTTCCTGCACGCGCCGGCTCTTGGTTCCAGGCCCGCTACAGCGTCACGGCCGACGACTCGCGGGAGTCGATCCGGGCGCTGCTCACACGCAAGCCCGGCCTGCAGGACGGGTGCAGAGTCATGAAGAGCGCCATCAAACGCGTGCGGTAGGACTCTGTGGATGCCTCACCACTCGATCAGCGTCAGCTCGCTGTAGAGATAGTCGATCGACGGCGCGCCGAGGGTCTTGCTGCGGAACATCTTGGCCCGCGGGGCGGCGAGCGGCCGGCCGGCGCGGGGCCGGAAACCAAGGATCTGCTCCTCGGCCAGCGTCGCGAGCAGTCCGTGCCGGAGCAGCAGGTGCCCGGCGACGCGAGGCCAGGCGGACCGCAGGAGCGTGCGGCTGCCCCCGACGTACAGGGGCGTCGCGAACACCGGGATGCCCTTGCGCCGGTCCTTGCGGAAGACGAGGTAGGCGTACTCGTCGCCGGCCGTGACGACGAGGTGCCGGGCGGCCGCAGCATCCCGATGATCGCGGTAGATCGCGGCATCCGCCCCCTCCAGCGTCGCGCGGAGGGCCGCGGGGTCACCGGACAGCGAGACCCCTCCCGCGCCGATGGCAGGAAGGTTGAGAGCGAGCGTCGTGCGGGTGTCGAGCCGTTCGAAGCCCATCCGCTCATTGAGGGCGACCACATTGCCGCTCGGCGAGAGGTCGGTGAATTCGAAGCCCTTCTGCCCGAGGACCGCGCGGAGCAGACGGAAGCTGTGCGCCCGATACTCGTCGAGAACGCAGAAGGCGGCCAGGTTGCAGAACCGCAGACGCTCACCGTCGATCTCGCGCTCGGAGTACACCGCGGCGTAGACGCCGACGATGCGCTCGCCGGCGCGCAGCAGGAATCCGCTGTTCGGGGCCTCGGCCGGCCACGGCGGCGAGAGCAGCCGCATCCAGTCCGCGACCGAGAGGCGGTCGTTCAGGCACTCGTGCAGGAACACCGCTGCCTCGCCGCGGTCGGCCTCGAGGATCGGCCGCAGCTCGACCTTTTCACTGTCCATCTCGCCGTATCGTACGGTACGGCGACCCGCGGCTGCGCGAGTATCGTGGGGGTTCGGACGACTGCGCGGGGGCGCATGACAGACGGGGTGCGGCTGCCATGACACAGGACGAGGCGGAGCCGGCGGAGGATGGGCGTGCACCGGCGACCGGCGGCGAGTCCGCCGGCGAGTCCGCTCCGACGCGAGAGCGGGTGCGATCGACGACACCGGCGATGCGGTGGGCTCTGCTCGGAGTGCTCGCGATCGTGCTCGTCGGCATCGGCGTCACGGTATGGCTGATGGCGTCGGGCGGCGCCCCCGGCTCGACCGGTTCTGCGGGCTCACCGGGCACCGCGCAGGCCACGACGGCCGGCCCGGCGCCCGGGGCGACACCGACCGCCGGCAGCGAAGTGCTGCCTCCGACCGCGGTCCCCGACGCGACGCTGCCGCCGGTCGCGGCGCCGAGTTCCGCGCCGCCGACACCGCTGATCGCACCGCCGTACCCGGAATCGGCGACGGCCGACTTCTCGCTCGTTCCCGGATTTCCGGAGCAGGTGATGGGTCCGGCACCGGCATCCGACATCCTGCAGAGCGCGATCGCTACCGAGGGCAATGTCATGCAGGTGACCCTCGTCGGTCGAACGGATGCCTCGCCCGACGACGTCCGCGCGCACTACACCGAGCTGTGGTCGGGCCTCGGATTGACGAACGCGGGAACCACTTCGGACGGATCGCTCAGCTTCACCGGCCCGCTCGAGTCGCTCACGGTCTCGACGACCGTAGGGGGAACGGGAACCCGGTACACCGTCTTCGGCATCTTCCGGGCTTCCTGACGTGTACATCTCCCTCTCCAACACCCCTGAGCCCGACGAAGCGCCTGCAGGTATCGGCAAGCCCGCGCGCCCCGGCATCCGCACCGTCTCATCCACCGTCGTCACTCTCGGCATCGTGTCGATGCTCACCGACATCTCGTCCGAATCGGTCGCGGCGATCCTCCCGCTGTACATCACCGGAGTGCTCGGCCTCGGGACCATCGCGTTCGGTTTCCTCGACGGGATCTACCAGGGTGTCAGCGCCCTGGTCCGGATCGCCGGCGGCTACGCGTCCGATCGGGTGCACCAGCCCAAGTGGGTCGCATTCATCGGCTACGGACTAGCCGCGATCGCTCGCATCGGCCTGCTGTTCGCCTCGGGTTTCGTCGCCCTCACCGCCGTGATCACTGCCGATCGGATCGGCAAGGGGGTGCGCACGGCGCCGCGCGACTCTCTCATCACCGCGGCCTCCCGGCCAGACAACCTCGGCACGTCGTTCGGCGTGCACCGGACCCTCGACAACATCGGGGCCGCCGTCGGACCCCTGATCGCGTTCTTCATCCTGCTGCTCATCCCCGACGGCTACCACGTGATCTTCGTGGCATCGCTGGCGTTCGCCCTGCTCGGCGTCGCGATCCTCGGCATCGTCGTCCCCAATGTGCGGACGGACCGTGGCACGGCGGAGACCGAGACGACGGGAGCGGATGCCGCAGCATCCGCTTCTTCCGATGACGATGCCGACGCCGCAGCCGCCGCGCCCGCCGCGCTCGCAACACCGCGCAAGAAGTTCGACTGGTCCGTCGTCACGACCGGTCCGATGCGTCGAGTGCTCGCCGCCGCCGGCATCCTGGGCCTCCTCACGATCGGCGACGGCTTCATCTACCTGTTCCTGCAGGCGCGCAGCGACTTCGCCGCGCAGTGGTTCCCGCTGCTCTACGTCGGCACGAACGTCGCCTTCCTCGCCTTCGCGATACCGCTCGGGCGCCTCGCGGACCGGGTCGGCCGGGCGCGGGTCTTCGTCTTCGGGCACGTCGCGCTGGTCGCCGCCTACGTCATCGCGACCCTTCCGCTCGCCGACGTCGCCGCGACCATCCTGTGCCTGGTCTTCCTCGGGGCCTTCTACGCCTCGACGGACGGAGTGCTCTCCGCCCTCGCGGCGCAGCTCACGACCCCCGAGACGCACGGCACCGGCATCGCGGCGGCGCAGACCGTCGTCGCGCTCGCGCGGTTCGCCTCAGCCGTCGGCTTCGGCGTCCTCTGGTATGCGATCGGCCCCCAGCCGGCGATGATCATCGTGGCCGTGCTGCTGGCCGTCGCCATCCCGCTCATCGCGCTCCTGCTGCGCCCGTTCCTCGCCGACCACGGCGAACGCACCGCGTGACCGCCCGTTCGAAGTGGCTGCTGATCGCGGCGCTCGCCCTCGTCGCGCTCGTCGCAGTCGGGGGCGTGGCGGCCTACGCGTGGGTTCAGTACCAGGCTCGCGCGAGCGCGCCCAGCGGCGTGGAAACCGGCGGCGCCTCCGGCTGGGGGACGAGCGACAGCATCGTCTTCCGCAACACGGCGATCGGCCAGGGGTACGGCCTCGTCGCGAGCGTGCCCCTCGGCGAGCCCGCGGGCCCGCGCGCCCTCACGTCGACCGCGTGCGATCGGGTGGACGCGACGCCCACCGAGTTCGTCTGCCTCCGCAGCGAACGAGGCATCGTGCCGAGCTACACCGGCACGGTGTACGGGCTGGACGGTCAGACGATCGCACAGTGGCCCATCCCCGGCGTCCCGAGCCGCACGCGATTCTCGCCCGATGGGTCGCTCGTTGCCACGACGGCCTTCGTGACGGGTCATTCCTACGCCACCGTGGGCTTCTCGACCGAAACGCTGATCCGGCGCGCGAACGGCGACAGCATCGGCAACCTCGAGCAGTTCGCCCTCATCATCGACGGCGCCCAGGTCGCCCCGGTGGACCGCAACCTCTGGGGTGTCACGTTCGTCGACGACAACGTCTTCTACGCGACAGCCGGAACCGGCGGCAAGACCTATCTCGTGAAGGGCGACATCGCGGCGCGGACCCTCACCTCCGTCGCCGAGGGCGTCGAGTGCCCGTCCCTCTCCCCCGACGGCACGCGCATCGCGTTCAAGCGCGTCACCGCGGGCACGGACGCGACGACGCACTGGACCCCCGCCGTGCTCGACCTCGGCAGCGGCGCGATCAGCCTTCTCCCCGAGGACCGCAGCATCGACGACCAGATCGAATGGCTCGATGACAGCACGATCCTGTACGGGATGCCGCGCGACGGCGTCGCCGGAGACTCCGACGTGTGGCGGCTCGCCGCCGACGGGTCGGGCGCTCCCGCGGTGTTCATCGAGCACGCGTGGTCACCGTCGGTGGTGCGGGCGCGATGAGGCCTCAGGGTACGGAGGGGGCGGATGCCGCGGCATCCGCCCTGCGGCGTCGGCGCAACACGATCAGCCAGGCCAGCGCCGCACCGATCGCGGCGCCGAGCGCATTGGCGAGCACATCGCGCAGGCTCGCCTGGCGCGAGGGGATGACGATCTGCGCGAGCTCGGCCCCGACGGAGAGCCCGAGCGCGAGCAGGAAGCCCTGCCAGGGCCTCGGCAGCAGGAGCGTGAGGAGGAAGCCCAGCGGCACGAAAGCGAGGATGTTGGCGCCGAATTCGATCCACCCCGAGCCGAACGTGGTGATCCCCAGGTCATCGCGCATCCAGCCGGAGAGGACGTTGAGGATGCCGGTGACAGACACGGGTGCGAGCAGCAGCGCGACGATGATGACCCCGTAGACACCCAGGCCGATCAGCACCCATCCCCGTTGCCGCACGCCCGCCGCCCATCCGAATCAGGCTCCGCCGGGACCCTTGGAGAGGGCGCAGGCACGGCCACTGGCTTGTTTCCCGAAGATTACCGGACGGCGAATCCTCTGTGAGGCTTCTCTCATTACACACATCGAATCGTCACGATTGGGTGATACTTCCATTAACCGAATACTCGTCTCCCCCAGGATTGATATGACCCGCCGAGAGCTCCATGCCCGTGCCCGCCACCGCAATCAAATGAAGCTCACCGCCGCCATCGTGGCGGCTGTTGCCATTGCCTTCACCGGATTCGCCGTCGTCCCCGCCGTTGCGGCGCCGACTGCGACCGGCATCTTCGCCGACGACCTGGCCCCCAAGGTCGCCACAGATCCCGACACCTCGTCCGTCGAGCTCGGCGTGCGCTTCGCGCCCGAGAAGTCGGGGGCGGTCACGGCGCTGCAGTATTACCAGAGCCGCGGCGCCACCGGCGTCACCACGGCGACCCTGTGGTCGTCCGACGGCAAGGTGCTGGCCAGGTCCACCTTCGCGCCCAGCACCACGGTCGGATGGCGCACCGTGCCGCTCACGTCCGCCGTCGCGCTCACCGCCGGGAAGACCTATGTCGTCTCGTACCACGCGCCTCGCGGCGGATACGCCGTCACCGAGCGCGACCTCACGTCGAGCCGGTCGCAGAACGGCTTCGCCCTGAAGGCCGGAGCGGGCGTCTACGCCTACGGATCCAAGATCACGTTCCCCACCTCGACGTACGCCGGCTCGAACTATCTCGCCGACATCGTGTACCAGGTGGGCACCAGCGTCGGTGCTCAGCCGACGCCGACCCCCACCGCGACGCAGAAGCCCACGCCCACGCCCACGCCCACGCCCACGGCGACGGCAACCCCCAAGCCGACTCCGACGCCCACCCCCACGCCGACGGTGACGCCGAAGCCGACTCCGACTCCGACGCCCACCCCGACGGTGACGCCCACCCCGACGCCGACGCCGACCCCCACACAGCCGGCACAGGGCGGATACCCGACAGCATCCTCCGCCGGCCTGCCGGCCGGTTGGGCACCCAAGACGCAGGTCTCGGGTGACTACTGGGTGCGTACAGCCGGCGCGGTGATCGAAGACCTCAGGGTCACGAACGGCACCATCTACGTGGATGCGCCCAACGTGACGCTGCGTCGCATCGAAGCCGTCGGAACCGACGTCATCACGGACGCGAACGGGTGCAAGAACGGCCTCGTGATCGAGAACTCGAACTTCGTCGCGAACGGGCCCACGAGCGATAAGGACGTGTCCGTCATCGGACCGGGCGGCTACACGATCCGCAACGTCAAGATCGATGGCGTCCCCGAAGGCCTGCGCGTCGGCGGCAACTCATGGGGTTGCGGCGGCGTCACGGTCGAGAACTCCTTCATCCGCGTGACCGCGCCGGATTCGTGCACCGACTGGCACGGCGACGGCATCCAGGGTTACGACGGCGGAGCGCTCACCGTCCGCAACACCACGATCGTCATGGTGGAGCGCTCGAACTGCGGTGGCACCGCGCCGTTCTTCTACCCGAGCGGCCAGGGCAACACCCGGGTCGACGTGGACGGCCTGCTCCTCCAGGGCGGCGGCTACTCGTTCCGCAATGGGATGCCGGGGACGGTGCGCAATCTGAACATCGTCGACCGCGGCTGGGGTTACGGCCCCGTCGACGTCAACTGCGCAGCGCTCACGCAGTGGAACGCCAACGCGGTGACCCTCAACGCCGCCGGGCAGCCGTCGGTCGTCCGCAGCCTCAGCTGCGGCGGGGTGGGGAACTGACCGCCTCGTAGACCGCACCCATCTGGTCGACGCGTTTCGACCAGAGGTGCGTGGCAAGAACCCGATCCCGCGCTGCGGCTCCCATCCGGAGTCGCAGCGCGGGATCTTCCACGAGACGGCGGATCGCGGCGGCGAGGTCTTCGGCCAGCTGGGCCGGAGACTGCGCGTCGAGCAGCAGCGCGCAGGAGTCGTCGACGGCCGCGGCCGGTCCGCCGCGGTCGACGACGATGAGCGGCAGCCCGAACGACATGGCTTCGAGCACGACGCTCCCGCCCGGCTCGCGATAGCTGGGGAACACGAACACGTCTGCGGCCCGGTAGAACTCATCGACGGCTGCCCGTGGAACGGCACCGTGCAGCACGACCCGGTCGCCGAGCCCGAGTTCCTCGATCAGCGCACTGCAGGCGTCGCGGTCGTTTCCGTCGCCGAGCACGTCCAGCACCACGTCGAGGTCGCGCACCCGCGCCATCGCGCGGATGGTGTCACGCAGACCCTTTGTCCGCACCGTACGCCCGACGTGCAGAAGCCGAACCGGACCCGTCCGCTCGGTCCGGCCGACGACGTCGTGCACCTCGTCCGTGGCGACGTCCCCCATCGCGACGAAACGGCGAAGCGAGAGGTCACCGAGGAGGTCTTCGACGTAGGGGGCGATTCCGACGACGCAGTCCGCCGACTCGAAGCTCGACCGCAGCAGACGATCGTGCCGGAGCCGCCACCCGTCGAGCTTTCGCAGTCGCTGCCACCAGGGCGTCGCACCCTCCTCCGGCACGAACGCAGGCGGAGATTCGAGGCTTCCGCCGACCGGTCCGATCACGAGGGGGATGCCGAGGCCCGCGCCCGGCGACGGGTATCGCATCGCGACGGGCACGACCTGGTGGATGACGTCGAACGTCTCCCCCGCCTTCACGCGGTTCTTGATCCACCTTCGGGCACGCGTGTAGAAGGGGATGTAGCCCGGCTGCATCAGGCTGTTGAGCCGTTCGAACCTGCCGATCAGCGGAGGCTCGCTCCACTCGATGACACGAACGCCGGTCAGCTGCTGCGACTCGGGGAGGTGGCCCTTCTTGAACGTGGTGAGGAGAGTCACCTCATAGCGCTCGGCGAGGAGCGAGACCCACTGATGCGCGAGCCATGCCTCGCCGACATCCTGGCCGTCGCTGGCCGGGGCGATGACCAGCACCGTGCGGACGACGCCCATCTCAGGCGGGGATCAGCGATTCGCCGGCGCCCAGCGCTGCCGGGCGCCGTGAAGGCTGCAGCAGTGCGCGGACGGTGGGCCACGACTTCCGATGGCCGAGGATGCCGCGACGGACCTCGACGAGCACGGTCATCCAGAAATAGGTCGCACCGCGAATCGGTCCGGTGAGCCGCCGGTAGAGACGGACCCTGTTCACGACCTTCATGGTGTGCGTGGCCGCGCTCTCGCCCGACCCGCCACCGACGTGCATCGCACCGGCGTCGGGCGTGTAGACCGTCGCCCAGCCCAGGTCACGGGCGCGGATGCTGAACTCGGTCTCTTCGGAGTACAGGAAGAACGACTCGTCCATGCCGCGCAGGGTCCGGTAGCACTCGCCGTCCACCAGGAGGACGGCCCCGACCGCCCAGTCGACCTCGTGCTCGTGCACGTACTCGCGCGGGTCTTCGACGCGCTCGGTGAACATCGGCAGCCCGGTGAAGCTCAGGCCTCCGACGCGTCCGAGGGTGGGCGCGCGGCGGAGGGTCGGTGAGAGACTGCCGTCCGCCTCGCGCGTGCGAGGCGCGACGATCCCGACGCCGTCCTTCGACAGGACGTGCATCATGACGGGGACGGAACCAGGGTCGAGCACCGCATCCGGGTTCAGGATGAGAACCGCGGCCGCCTCGGGCGATTCCGCAACCGCGCGGTTCATCCCACCCGCGTACCCCACGTTGCCCGAACGCACGACGATGCAGTCGTCGCGGGCGTCGAGAATCGCGAGCGTGTCGTCCGTCGAGCCGTTGTCGACGACGACGACCGAGTAGCTCAGGTCTCCGAAGGCCGCGGGAAGGCTGTCGAGCAGTGACGTGACGTGGTCAGCACTGTTGTACGTGACAACCACCGCCGCGACGTCCCCAGACATGGGCCTCATCGTATCGTTCTCAGGAGGCTCTCCTGCTCGCCTTCGAGTCGGCGCAGGGCTCCCGACATCCCCAGGATGATGAAGAGCGCTCCCATCGTCATGGGGAACGAGAACGCGTCGAACATGACCAGGCACACGAAGCCGACGGCGATCGCCGCCACGAACGACACCGAGAGGTCTCGGGTGCTCGCGTCGTCGGCGGTGCGCCGCAGACGCAGCAGCATGATGATCGCGGTGACGCCCAGCGCCACGAACACCAGAGTTCCGACGATCCCGATCGCGACAAGCAGCCCGAGGTACTGATTGTCGAAGATCCGGTACTTGGGGAGGAAGGTCCCGAGGCCGCGGCCGAAGAGGGGGTTGTTGGCGACGAAGTCGAATGCGAGATCGAAGCTCCCCGTCCGGGACGCGATGCTCGGATCGTTCTGCACGCCCGCGAATAGGTTGACGATGGAGTTGAAGAGGTTCGGCGTCACGATCGTCATGAGCATCACCCCGAGCGCAGCAACGATCAGGATCCCGATCTGACGCGCTCGCGGCCAGCTGAACAGGCAGATGCCGATGGCGATGACCGCCCCGAGGTACGCCGAGCGCGACGAGGTGAGCGGGATGATCGCGATGAGGAGCGCGGCCGGAATCCATCGCACGACGAAATTGCGCTGGGTGTGGAAGAACGCGACGTGCAGAGCGAGCGGCAGAAGCATCGTGATCACGACGCCGAACTCGATCGGATGGATGGCGGTGCCGAACGGCCGGATGAACGCCCCGCGCGTGTAGATGCCTGCGACCTCGGTGGCCGTGAGCCCGGGAATCGAGATCATGTCGACCAAGGCCTGCCCGGTCGCGACCTGCGCGAGGCCGATCGCGGCGATGACGCCGCCGCACAACACGATGCGCCACACCAGGGTGTTCAGGCGATCACGGTTGACGATGCCGTCATGTGCGGTGAGAAGCGTGCCCGTCCACGACGCGACGGCCAGGAGCGCGACATCGGCCGGGCTGATCTCGTCGGTGTTGATGGGGTGTGCCATCGCCATCGCGTAGCTCACGCCGATGCTGAACAGGAAGGCGCACAGCGCGATGCGCACGGGGTGGTACGTCGCGACGGGGTTGCGCGGCGCGCCCGCGCGGAACAGGAACCAGATCAGCAGGCTTCCCAACCCGAAGATCATCGAGGGGGCGCCTGCGCTCCCCAACGGGCCGATGACGAGTTTCGAGGGAATCAGGAACAGCAGCACCACGTAGATGCTGAGCCACGTGACCGCGTCGAACTGAGTCCTCTTGCGAAGCCCCAGCTCAGCGATCGTCATCGCTGGGCTCGGCGAGCCGCCATCCCGACGGGAGCCATGCTGCCCTCCGGAGCGTTGTCCAGATCGCCGCCCTCGGGCTCATCCGCGTCGGTCTCGTCGACGTCGTCGGTGTCGTCGTCGATTTCGTCCTCGAACGCGAGACCGCGTCGACGGCCACTGCCCAGTCGCACGCGGTCCACGAGGAAGGCCACGATGAGCGACACGACCAGCCCGGCGGCGGCCGCGGCGACGACCACGCGGATCGTGCCCGAGAGATCCTCCTTGGCGATCGTGTCCATCGTCAGGGGGGTGGAGCGGACGAAGGATGCGGGCGGCGCACTCACCTCGGTCTGCAGTCGGGCGAGATTGGACGGCACTTCGCCCGCGATGTAGTTGAGTGTCGAGAGGGCTCCGGCGGCGCTCACGTCCTTGACATCGATCGCGATGATCGGGCCGCGCGTGGATTCCTCGATGGACACGACGTACGTGGCCTCGGCTGCGACGTTCGCTACGTCGGTCTGGGCGGACTCGCTCTGGAAGTACGAGACCAGGATGCGCGCGGGCAGGTCGAGGTTGTCGAGCGCGAGGAACGGATTGCCGCCGTTGGCGACCGCCTCCTCCGAAGGGAGCAGGATGATGAGGCCCCGCGCCGTGTACTCGGGCGGCGTGATGACGTAGGCACCGACCGCGAGCGCGACGGTCAGGACGAGCCCGACCACGAGCACGTACCACCGGCGCCCGAGCGCGCGGAGGAAGTCGATGAGGATCACAGTCCCTCATCCTAGGCAACCCTGGACCGATTGCCGTCCCGGTCAGGCGTTCTCCCCGACGATGTGAGGCACTCCCACAGGCAGTGGCCGTAGAGTTCGGGCGTGACGATCAGGGATCTCGTGCGGGCGCTCGTGCGCCGCTGGCCGATCCTGCTCATCGGAGCCCTCGTGACCGGCGCCGTCGCATTTCTCGCCGTCAGCGACCGCGGCGTCTACTGGTCGAGGACAGAGGTGGCCTTCCTGGCCCCTTCGAGCGCGCGCTACCCGAACTCGTTGCAGACCACCTCGGGCGACCTCATCATCACCGCGGGCATTGTGGCGAAGCGGATCGAGGGGCCGGCGGCCGTGCCGAAGTTCGCGGATTCCTCCGTCAACCTCATCGGGGAGGGCGTCCGCGACGGGTGGTCGATGCGTCTTCCCGACACGGGCGGCCAGTGGGCCACCAATTTCGCGAGCCAGACCATCATCCTCGAAGTGGTGGGGCCGACCCGTGAATCCGTCGAGACCCGCCAGGACGAGCTGATCGCCGAGATCGCCACCCAGCTCGACGCGCTCCAGCGCGAGCAGGGCGTCGATCCGGTAAACGACATCATCTCGACGGTGACTCCCGCCTCGGCGGTCGTCAACCACGTGATCGGCAGCCGCATCCGTGCCGTCGCGATGACCGGAGTGCTCGGGATGGGCGCCGTGCTCGCGCTGGTTGTGTTCCTCGAGCACCGGGCGCGACGACGCACCACGGCGAAGATCACATCGGCCCCCCGGGAAAGGGTCACTCCGGCGGGCGCAACTCCGCCCGCGATGGCGGAGTCGTCCGCTTCTCGCTAGGCGGCGAGCTTCTCGTCGACGAACGCCGTCAGGGTCCCGACGGTGTCGAACAACTCGGCCCCGAACTCATCGTCGTCGATCGTGATGTCGAAGCGCTCCTCGATCGCGGCCACCAGCTGCACGACGCCGAACGAATCGAGCTCGGGGAGCGCGCCGAACAGGGCGGTTTCCGGAGTGAGGTCAGCGGGCTGCTGCGAGAGCTCGAGCGTCTCGATGAGTACGCCGCGCACGGCATTCAGGGTGTCGGTCATGATGTCTCCTTGACGTGGACGAGTAAGTGGGGTGAGAGGGTCAGACGAGCACTTCGGCGGGGGCAGGGTGCCCGAGGAACGCCGTCGGGCTGGCGGTGAGGCCGTACGCGCCGGCCTGGAAGATGACGATCAGATCGTCGATGCCCGCGGCCGGGAGTGCCACATCGTCGCCGAGCAGGTCGAGTGGCGTGCACAGACAGCCGACGACCGTCACCCCCTCGCCGGAGGTCTCTTCCACGCGATTGCCCACCACGAGCGGGTAGTTGCGGCGGATCGCCTGCCCGAAATTGCCGGACGCCGCGAGCTGATGATGCATGCCGCCGTCGACGACGAGATAGGTCTTGCCGCGCGATACCTTGCGATCGAGCACCTTCGTGACGTACACCCCGCACTCGCCGACGAGGTAGCGCCCGAGTTCGATCACCGGGCTCGCCTCCGGGAAGCGATCGGCGATCGGTCCATCGACGAGGTCGGCGAGCGCCCCGCCGATCGCGTCGAGGTCGAGCGGCTGATCGCGCTCGGTGTAGGGGATGCCGAAGCCACCGCCGAGGTTCAGGTACCGCAGCGCCGTAGGAAGGTGCGCGGACAGGTCGGTGACCAGGTCGACCGTTCGGCGCTGCGATTCCGCAATGATCTCGGCGTTCAGATTCTGCGAGCCGGCGAAGACGTGGAATCCGAGCACGTCTATGCCCGTCGAGGAATACTTCTGGAGCACGGCAGGGACCTGCTCGGCGTCGATGCCGAATTGCTGCGGCCCACCGCCCATGCGCATGCCGGAGCCCTTGACCGCGAAGTCGGGGTTGACGCGGATCGCGACGGTCGGGGTGATGCCGAGGGCGTCACCGGCGGCGAGCACGCGATCCAGTTCGGTCGTCGATTCGACCTCGACGATGATGCCGGCAGCCACCGCCTGGCGGATCTCCGCGGGCGCCTTGCCAGGACCGGCGAAGCTCACCCGGTCGGGACGGATGGTCGAATCCAGGGCGGCCTGCATCTCGAGGCCGGACGCGACGTCGATGCGGTCCACACGGCGCGCGAGGTGCTGCACGACCGCGGGCATCGGATTCGCCTTCATCGCGAAACTGAGCTCGACGCGCTCGGGCAGAGCCGCGCGGAGGCGATCGACCCGTGCATCGAGGAGGCCGCGGTCGTACGCGAAAAACGGGGTAGATCCGACGCGCGCAGCCAATCGGCTGAGGGGCATGCCTCCCACCCTCAGCTCGCCGTCGATCGTGCCGAAAGGCGCGACGTGATCGTTCGCGTTCATGCGGTGACCTCCCCCTTGATCAGGTTCCTGTCGAACTTGCCGTTGGGCGACCGGGGAAGCTCGTCGCGCACTTGGATCTCCGACGGGACCATGAACCAGGGCAGGACCTGCCGCAGCGCGGCGGTCAGAGCATCCTGATCGAGAGTCTCGCCCGTCGGCGTGGCAACGAGGACGATCCGCTGCCCGAGGGCGGCGTCCTCAATCCCGAGCGCGACGCAGTCACGGACGAGGCCGGTGCTGTACGACGCCTCTTCGACCTCCGTGGGGCTCACCCGGTAGCCGGACGTCTTGATCATGTCGTCGCGGCGTCCGACGAAGAAGAGGAAGCCGTCTTCGTCGGCGACGACGGTGTCGCCGGACCACACGGCCATCTCGGGGGTGCGCCACTCCTCGCCCGGTCGCGCGATGAGCCGGTACCGCTCGGCGGTGCGCGCCGGATCGTTCCAGTAACCCAGGCCGACGAGGGCTCCGCGATGCACGAGTTCTCCCTCTTCCCCGGGATCGCACGGCGTTCCGTCCGGGCGCAGGACGAGGATCTCGGCGTTCGGGATGGCTTTGCCGATGGAGTCCGGCCGGCGGTCGACCTCCGCCGGGTCGAGGAACGTGGAGCGGAACGCCTCGGTGAGCCCGTACATGAGGAACGGGCTGGCGCCGGTGAAGATCCCGCGCAGCCGATCGAGCGTGGCGCGCGGCATCCGTCCCCCGGTGTTCGCCCAGTAGCGCAGCCGCCCCGCCGTCTCGGCCGGCCAGTCAAGGTCGGCGAGCTGCAGCCACAGGGGCGGCACGCACGTGAGCGCCGTGACGCCGTACTGGGCGCAGAGCTTGGGCACCTCGCGCGGGAGGAGATAGTTCATCAGCACGCAGTGCGCTCCCACCGCGAAGGCCGTGGTCACCTGACTCAGGCCCGCGTCGAAGCTCAGCGGCAGAACGCTCAGGATCACGTCCTCGCGCGTGTTGCCGAGGTAGGTGCTCACGCTCTCGGCTCCGACGATCAGGTTGCGATGGCTGAGCACCACGCCCTTCGGCGCCCCCGTGGACCCCGAGGTGTACAGGATCGCAGCGGGGTCGACGTCGATCACTCCGCGAAAGGCCGGCGCTGCGGTCCCGCGGACCTGCTCGTCCCACGCGTGCACGCGGTACATGCCCGCGTGCCCCGAGGGCGGGGTCCCGACGACCACGACGTCTTCGATGGTGGGGGGCAGGGTGCCCTCCAGCTGGGCGAGCCGATCGCCCGAGGTGATGAGGACGCGCGCGGAGCTGTCGGTGAGGATGTGCCCGACCTGGGCGGGTTTGAGCACGTGGTTGATCGGCACGAACAGGCCGCCGGCGGCCGATGCGGCGAAGATCGACACGACCGTCTCGAATCGCTTCTCGAGGTAGATCGCGACGCGATCCCCCCGCTGCAGGCCGATCGCCTGCAGCCGAGCGGCCACAGCCTGCGCGGCTGCCCAGGTCTGCGCGTAGGTGAGCGTCTGCGAGCGGTACGACAGCGCGGGCGCCTCGGGGGTCGAGGCTGCCGCCTGGGAGAGCAGGTGATGCAGATTGGTCCGAGCGCTCATGCGCCGTATACCTCTTCTTCGATGATGCGCACGACGGCGTCATGCGTGGGCTGCCAGGATCGCCCGACGACGGATGCCGCCGCCGCCGCCGCGCGTTCGTCGATGTCGTTCGCCGATACGGCGGCGCTGAGCTGCTCGGCGAGAGAACGAGCCGTCGGCTCCGCCCACCGCACGTGGGGGTTCGGGAGCACCAGGTGCGCGAGCTCCATATCGTTCACGACGGGGATGTTGCCGGCGGCGAGCATCTCCTCGGCGACCAGGGTGATGTTCGTGAACGACATCGCGAGTCCGGTCACCGTGCGCCCGTACAGCTCGTTCAACCGGTCGGTCGACAGGCGTCCGTGGAACGTCACCGGGATGTCGAGCCCCTCCGGTCGGGCGCCGTACACGTGGATCTCTTCGTTCGGATGCATCCGGTGGAACTCTTCGAGCGCCGCGCGCGCGAGGAAATAGCCGCGTCGCGGGGTGTCAGGCCGGCAGTAGAAGACGATGCCGCTCCGGCGCGTGCCTGCCGGGGGCGGCCCGTACGCCGACGAGTCGCATCCGAAGGGGACGACATCGGAGTCGACCCCCGACCCCTCGCGCAGCATCGCATCGAGCATCTCGCCGAGCGCGATCCGACGGTAGGGAAGGCGATAGGTCATCTTCGCGAACTCGTACTCGGCGCCGTGCGCGTAGAAGTACGGCTCGTAGTCCTGAATGAAGTACAGACGCCGCAGCGGGTCGGTGCCGCGTCGTGCGAGGACATGGGCCATCTCCCAGGACGACGCGACGGCGGCATCCACCCCCGCGAGCCCCTCGTCGGCGTCGCGCACCTCGGCACGTACCGCGGCCCAGCCGCGCCGGATGACGCGGGTGATGGCCTCGACGTCGACGCCGTGCATGTCGTAGATGTAGACGATGCAGGTGTGGCCCCGCTTCTCGAGGCTCTCGATCATCCGGAAGAGCGTGGTGTGACCGCCCGACCCGACCGTCGGAGGACTCATGATCCAGCCGATGACGAGCGGGGCGCCCTTCGCCGGTCGGCGCGCGGGCACCGGCAGGGCATCGGGCACGGCGGTGAGCAGGTCGTCGGGGGCGATCTGGAACGACAGCTCCGCCGCGCCGGTCTGACGATACGCGCGCTGCGCCACCCGCTGGGCCACGCCGCGCATCCCCACGTCCCGCGCGCGCCGCAGCCGCGAGAGGACGTCGCTGAACCGCCCGCTCATGCCGGAGCCCCTTCCACGCGGATCTTCTCGTACACGCCCGCCTCGCGCCATCGTCGCATACGCGACGCCGCCGACAACCGCCGCCGGACCCGGTCCGGCAGCCCGCGCGCCAGGGCGACGCTCCGCGGGGCGGGATGCTGCGACCGCGCCTTCGCGCGACGCCACGCCTTCGTGCCGGTGATCGTCGGGTCCACCGCGGCGGCGAAGTCGAGCAGGTCGTCCGCCGATCGGCCGCGGTCGATCCGGCTCCCCGCCTCGGCGAGGGCCTGGCGCGACACCGCCCGGTGCGCACGCGCCCGCAGCCGATCGATCGCGGGATAGCCGGGTCCGAGCCCCGCGAAGAGCGTGTCGAACGCGACGCGGATGTCCGCGAGGATCACGAGCGGCGCTTCGGCCTGCGTCGACAGGCTGGCCGCGTGCTCGCGGTGCCATGCCTGGTCCGCGCCCTGGATGTAGGCCACGTCCGCGTGCGCCGCGATCCGCAGCCACATCTCCATGTCGTGGGTGTGCGCGAGCTCGCGCTGGCCGCCGACGACGTCCACCACGCTGCGGCGCATCGTCACTTCGGGTGAGGTGATGACGTTCGTGCCGTCGGCGCAGCGTGCGGCGAGCCAGTCGGCGCCCTTCCAGACCAGCCATTGCGACGGCCGGCTGCGCGCGGGCGGGAGCGCGTCGCCGGAGAAGTGCAGCGGACGACCGTAGACCAGACCCACGTCGGGCAGCCGCTGCATCACTGCCGCCGCCCGCTGCAGCGCGCCGGGAGTGAGCACATCGTCGGCGTCGAGGCGAACGACGAACTCTCCGGTCGCCGCGGCGAGGCCGCGGTTGAACGTGGCCACCGGCCCGCTGTTCTCGGCATTCGCGACCACGCGCACGCGACCGTCGGATCGTGCGAGATCCGCCGCGACCGCCGCGCTGTCGTCGGTCGAGGCGTCGTCGACGACGATGACCTCGACATCCGCACCGATCTGGTCGAGCGCGCTCGCGACCGCCTCCGGCAGATACCGGGCGTAGTTGTAGCAGGGGATGACGACACTCACCGTGGCGCGCGAGGGAGACTCCTCGGGCGAGACGGCGCGTGTGTCGATCGACCGATCGTGACGGGATCTCACGAGACCTCCGCCGCCACCGCACGTGTGCGCCGGATCTCGGCCAGGCGTCGTCGCGCCCACGGCCACATGATCGCCGCCCACACCGCGACCGCGGCGAATCCGCCCGCCAGGAGCGCGGGGAGCGACTCGCTGATCAGCGCGTGCACGGCGAACGCCGTCGCGATCGCGCCCACGGCACCGAGCGTCGGCCACCACAGCGCGCGCACGATCTCGCCGACGTGCACGCCGGCGGCGCGCAGCACCAGGAGGTAGATGGGCAGGATGATCACGACGGCGACAGCGACGTGCACCCAGGCGGCTCCGAGGATTCCGAACTGCGTCGTGGCCACGATCATCCCGCCGACGAGCACCACCAGCCAGGCGATCTGGATCCAGAGCACTGGCTTGGAGCGGCCCCGCGCGTAGAGGTATCCCGCGAAGATGTCGAAGACGACGCGGAGGCTCCCGTAGAGCCCGAGTGCGGCGAGAACGGGAGCTGCCGGCATCCACTTCTCGCCGTAGACGACGTTGATCACGGGCGCGCTGAGCACGGCGAGCACGCCGCCGGCGGGGAGGGCGACCGCCCACGCGATCGCCGTGACGGAGGCGAGACCCTCGCTGCTCTGTCCCGTCCGCGAGAAGTACGGCAGCGAGATCGAGCGCACCATCTGCGAGAGCGCACTCATCGGCCAGCTCGAGATGTTGAATGCGAGCACGTAGTAGCCCAGCGCGGTGGCCCCCGCGACGCGGGCGAGCACGATGTTGTCGACGTTGAGGAGCGCCCACGACAGGAGGTTCGCCGCGGCGATCGGCAGGCCGAAGGCGAGGACCGGTCGGAGCATCACACGGTCGATGCCGAAGCGGGGGACCTCTCGGGCGAGGATGAACTGCATCGTGCTCGACACCAGCTGAGCGGCGACGCGGCCGACGGCGAGGCCCATCACTCCGAAACCGAGCCCGACCAGCGCGAGCGTGACCGTGGTCGACACGACGAAATCCGCGGCTCCCACGAAGAACAGCTCCCGCTGCTGGAAGCGCCGCGAGAGCATCGCGAACGGCACGACCGACGCGCCGCCGAAGAACAGCGTGAGCGAGAGCACCGCGATCGCGGGCGCCGCATCAGGGCTGCCGAGCACATCCGCCAGCATCCCGCTGGTCGTCATCGTCAGGATGGCGAGCGTCGTGCCGCTGAGCAGTCCGAGCGTGGCGACCGTCGGGGCGATCCGCCGCGGGTCGTCCGAGCGGATCAGATCAGCCGAGAGGCCGAGGTCGGCGACCGTGAGGAGGATGCCCTGCACCGTGAGCGCGACCGCGTACACGCCGAACTGCTCGGGAGCGAGGATGCGGGCCAGGATGATGCCCACGACGAGACCGCCGAGCCTGAGCACGATCGTGCTCAGGCCGCTCCACGCCGCGCCGCGTGCGGCGGCGGCGCGGAGCGATGGCTGCTCTTGTGTCATGGGTGCGTCAATGTCTGTCGTCGGTGAGGGGTGTCAGGGTTCGTGAGCCCGTGCGCGGTCAGAGGCCGATCAGGTCGGTGCGGCGGGAGCGGACCTTCCAGCGCAGGCTCTCGGTGGCACGGATCGCCGGGGCGACGCGCCGGCGCGACAGGTCGGCCCACCGCCATGTCGCGCTGTCGGCGGCATGCGGCGCCGTCTCCTCCGCGAAGCGCTGCAGCTGCGCGAGCGTCTCGGCCGGCGCGCCCTGCGCCGTGAGCAGGGCAGCCCGCAGCAGCGACTCGCGGGCGACGGACTTCATGGCCGTGTGGAGCATCCGCCCTGCGCCGGGAAGATCGAAACCGTCGTGCACGAAGAAGCGGCGGTACACATCACGCACCTGCGTCATGTCATCGAGCACCCCGCCGAAGTCGTTGGTGTGCATGTTGCCGCCGTGATTGCGGTAGTACGCCTGGCGAGGGCCGCCGATGAAGCCGACGTCGGCGCGCGCGGCCGCCTGCAGCCACATGAACATGTCGCCAGCGTGCGGGAAATCGGGGTCGTAGCCGCCGATGTCGTCATACACCGAACGCCGCATGACGACCTCGGGGTTGCCGATTGGGTTGCGACCGCGGTGGCATACGCGGTCGACCCACTCGTCGCCGCGCCAGATCTGCCACCACTCCCTGGTCGGGCCGAACTCCGGCGGCTCGCCGTCGAACCATTCGACGCGCCCGTAGACAAGCCCGACCTCGGGATGGGCCTCGAGGAGGGCGAGCGAGCGGGTGAGCGAGTCGGTGGTCAGCGCGTCGTCGGCCGAGAGCAGCACGACGTAGTCGCCGTTGGCGCGGGAGAGACCGTCGTTGTAGGTGCGGATGTGCCGCATGTTCTGCTCGTGCTCGACGAGGGTGACCTGAGGGTGCTCCTCGGCAAGACGGCGGGCTACCTGCTCGCTGCCGTCGGTCGACTTGTCGTCGACGATGATGACCTCGACGTCGACGCCGCGCTGGTCGAGCGCGGACCGCACCGAGACCGGCAGGAACTGCCCGTAGTTGTAGTGCGGCACCACGACGGTGACGAGCGGACGGCGCCGCAGCGGCGCCGGTTTTTGCAGCTTCATCTCTTGTCCTCGCCGACGGCTGCGCGGAGCGCATCGGCCACGGCATCCTGCTGAGCCTCGGTGAGGTGCGGGAACATCGGCAGCGAGAGGATGCTGTCTGCCGCCGCCTCGGCGATGGGGAACTGCCCTCGGCGGTAGCCGAGCGACGCGTACGCCTGGGTCAAGTGGACGGGCGTCGGATAGTGGATGCCCACGCCGATGCCGGCTGCACCGAGCTCTGCCATGACGCGGTCGCGCTCGGCGACCCGCACGACGTACAGGTGCCACACGTCCTGATTGCCCGGCCGCACCGACGGGGTGCGCACGCCCGCGACGTCCTTCAGGAGATCCGCGTAGCGGTCGGCGGCGGCCCGGCGCGCAGCGTTCCAGCCGTCGAGCCGACGGAGCTTCGCCCGGAGGACCGTGGCCTGCACGGCGTCCAGTCGCGCGTTCATGCCGACGTGGTCGTGCACGTACTTGACCGAGCTTCCGTGGCCGCCGAGGTTGCGGACGAGGGCGGCGACCTCGGCATCGTCGGTCATGACAGCGCCGGCATCGCCGGCGGCGCCGAGGTTCTTGCCCGGGTAGAAGCTCGTAGCGGCGACCCTGGACAGCGCGCCCGCGCGGCCGGCGCCGGACGTGGCCCCCTGGGACTGCGCGGCATCCTCGATCACCACGAGTCCGTACTTCTCGGCGATCGGAGCGATCCGCTCGACCGGTGCGGTCTGGCCGAACAGGTGGACGGGCACGATCGCGTGGGTGCGTGACGTGATCGCCGCCTCGACGGCGTCGGGATCGAGGAGGAGGAACTCATCGTCGACGTCGACCGGGACAGGTATCGCCCCGATCCGCGAGACGGCCTCGGCTGTCGCGATGAACGTGTTGGCCGGGATGATCACCTCGTCGCCGGGCTCGATACCGACGGCGCGGTAGGCGAGTTCGAGCGCATCCGTGCCGTTGGAGACGCCGACGACGTGCCGCACGCCGATGTAGTCGGCGTACTCGCGCTCGAACGCGTCGACCTCCGGGCCGCCGATGAAGCCGGCGGAGGCGAGTTGGCGCTCCCACACGGGCAGTACCTCGGCGGCGATCTCCGCCTGCTGGGCGGCGAGGTCGAGGAACGGGACGATCGTTGTCATTCGGACACTTCCAGAGGTCGGGCGGGCACGCCGGCCCAGGTCTGTTCTTTCGGTACGTCGGCGAGCACGGCGGCTCCCATCCCGACGGTGGCCTCGCGGCCGATGGTCACTCCCTGCCGGATCGACGCGTTCATGCCGATGTATGCCGCTTCGCGAATACGGGTGCCCCCGCCGAGCGAGACGCCGGAGGCGAGCGTCGCGAAATCCTCGAGGACGCAGTCGTGGGTGATCGTGGAGTTGGGCATCACCACGACGTGGTGGCCGATCGTCGCGTTCGCGGTGACGACGGCGCCGTCCAGCAGGATGCTGCCCGGGCCGATCTCGCTGCTGGCCCCGATCCGCGCCGATCGCGCGACGTAAATCGCGAAGCGCTCCTGCGTCACACCGAACTTCACGAGCCGACGCACCACGTTGCGCCTGCTCGCGCTCGGCCCCACGCAGACCAGCAGCGACTCGTCGCGGGTGACCGCGTCGGCGATCGAGCCCACCACCGGCACTCCCTCGATGTCGCCGCCGTGCAGGTCTTCGTTGTCGTCGACGATGCCGACCACACCCGTTATGCCGGCGGCGATCACCTCGCGCGCCAGTCCGCTCGCCCCCACGAGCAGGAGTCCCCCGCTCACGACAGTGCGCTCCCGGCGGCTGCGAATTCTCCGGGGTTGCGCAGCACGGCGATGACGCGCGCCTGGTCGGCATCCGTGAGGGTATGGAACACGGGGAGGATGAGCGTCCGGTCATTCAGCCGCTCGGTCACGGGCAGACCCTGCGACGGAGTGAGTGCACGGTAGGGCGGCTGCCGGTGCGATGCCATGATCCCGCGCCGCGCCGAGATGTCGGCGAGCGCGAGCGCCTCCAGCAGCCCTTCGCGGTCGGTCGGGTAGTCCTCGCCGACCTCGACCCAGAACGATTGGAAGTTACCGGTCCCGTATGCGGGATCGGCCACGGCGCGGAGCCCCGGGATCGCGTCGATCGCGCGCTGATACGTCTCCGCGATCTCGCGGCGACGTTCCACGATCTGCGGAAGGCGGCCGAGCTGGACGAGTCCGACGGCTGCCTGCAGGTCGGTCATCCGGAAGTTGAAGCCCATCTCGGTGTACTCCTCCGCCGGAGGGAGCACGGAGGCATGCCGGTCGGCGGCCGAGACGCTCATGGCGTGCTCGCGGAGGTGGCGCGCACGCGCCGCCCAGTCCTCGCGCTGCGTCGTGATCATGCCGCCCTCGCCCGTGGTCAGGAGCTTGCGGGGGTGGAACGACCAGGCGGCGATGTCGGCTCCGGCACCCACGGGGCGGCCCTTGTAGGTCGATCCGGCGCCGCACGCGGCGTCCTCGACCACGACGATCCCGCGGGGATCGGTCACCGCGCGGACATCATCGAGGTCGACCGGTACGCCGCCCTGATCGACCGCGATGACCGCCTTCGTCGCGTCCGTGAGCACCGCGGCGACCGTTTCGCCCGTGATGTTGCCCGTCACCGGATCGACGTCGCAGAACACGGGATTCGCACCCACGTAGCGCACCGCGTTGGTGGTCGCGATGAACGAGAACGACGGGATCACGACGTCGTCGCCGGGCCCGATGCCCGCGACGATGAGCGCGAGATGCAGCGCGGTCGTGCAGCTCGTGGTCGCGACCGCGTACGGCGCCTGCATGGCTGCCGCGAACTCCTGCTCGAAGCGCAGCACGCGCGGACCCTGCGCGACCCAGCCGCTCGCGATGGCCTCGGCGACAGCATCCGCCTCCTCCTGGCCGAGCCAGGGAACCATGACGTTGATGCGCTCGCTCATGCGCTGACCGTCCGTCCGGCGCCGATCTCGTCGCGCAGCGGAGTCCACCACTCGACGAGCTGACGCAGACCCTCTTCGAGCCCGATCGTCGCCTCGAATCCGAGGTCGCGCTTGGCCGCGCTCGTGTCGGCGAGGCGTCGGGTCACCCCGTTGACGGCGCGTTCCGGGCCGTGCTCGACACCCAGATCCGACCCCATCACCCGCAGCAGCGCCTCGGCGAGCTCGAGCAGGCTCGTCTCGGTGCCGCTGGCGATGTTGTAGTCGCCGTCCACGACGTCGCTCGCGCCCGCCAGGACGTTCGCCCGGGCGATGTCGGGCACGCAGACGAAGTCCATCGTCTGCTGGCCGTCACCGAAGATGAGTGGGGGCTTGCCGTCGGCGATCCGCTCCATCCAGCGAACGAGGACCTCTGTGTACAGGCCGTGCACGTCCATGCGCGGGCCGTACACGTTGAAGTAGCGGAGGATGACGTAGTCCAGGCCCTGCATCGCGCGGAAGCTGCGGATCAGACCCTCGTTGAACGATTTCGCCGCCCCGTAGAGCGTGTCGTTGTTGTGGTGGTGGTGACGCTCGGTCGTCGGGAACTCCTCCGCCAGGCCGAACACCGAGGCGCTGGAGGCTGCGACGAGCTTCTTCACGCGATGCTTGGCCGCCGACTCGACGACGTTGAACGTACCGTCCACGAGCACCTCGAGCGCGAGCCGGGGCTCTTCCGCGCACTGCGTGATCCGGATGGCCGCCTGGTGGTACACGAGGTCTTTGCCTGCGGTCAGGTCGTCGACGAGCTTCGCGTCGCGGATGTCGCCGTCCACCAGCGTGACCCGCCCCGACGCGAGCGCGTCGTCGAGGTTGCCGACCCGCCCCCGGACGAGGTTGTCGAGGACGTCGATGTGCGCGACGCCCGCATCCAGGAGCTGGTCGACGAGCGTGGAGCCGATCGTGCCCGCACCCCCCGTGACGAGGATGTCGGTGCCTTCGAGGTTCGTCATGATGCGTGGTCTCCGTTCGTGTGGCCGGAAGCCACGGGGTAGGGGGCGCCCTGGCGGCCGAGGCTGCCGGTGGCTGCTTCGAGCACGGACAGCACGCGCAGGCCGGACTCGCCGCTCGTGCGCGCGTCGCGCTTCTCTCGGATGGATGCCGCGAATTCCGCGGCGACGTTGGCCAGGGCCTCGCGCTCGGGCAGGGCAGGAGCCCACGTGTCGCCGAGGCGGTACGAGATCGTCGAGTCCCTGGTGTCGGCTGTCCCGGCGGACTGGAGGGCGAGGTCGACACCGCGGTCGTAGACGCTCACGCGCTGCTGCGGATTGAGGTCGTCCCACACGAGGGTGCGCTTGGTGCCGCCGATCACCATCTGACGGATCTTCGTCGGGCTGAGCCAGTTGACGTGCACGTGCGCGATCGCGCCGTTCTGCAGGGGCATGGCGAGGTAGCCCACGCACGACTTGCCGGTGCGGAGCGGGTCTGCGCCGTGCGCCGAGACGGTCGTCGCGTCCAGGCCCCCCGGGAGGACGAAGTCCATGATCGACAGGTCGTGCGGCGCGAGGTCCCAGAAGACGTCGACATCGGGCTGGATGAGCCCGAGGTTGATGCGCACGCTGTCGACGAAGAGGATGTCGCCGAGGAAGCCGTCGGCGATGAGCTCGCGGATCTTCAGGACGGCTGGCGTGTAGCAGTAGGTGTGGTCGGCCATCAGGACGAGGCCGTTCGCCCGTGCGCGCTCGACCATCTCCACACCGCGCGCGCGCTCGTCTGCGAGCGGCTTCTCCACCATGACGTGCTTGCCGGCATCCAGCGCCTTCAGCACGATCGGGTGGTGCGTGCGCGCCGGGGTAGCGATCGCGATCGCGTCGATCCCCGGGTCGGCCAGCACGTCGTCGAGGCTCGGCGTGACCGGCACGCCACCCACGCCGTCGGCCACGCGCTGGGCGCGCTCGATGTCGAGATCGCAGATCGCTGCGAGATTCCAGTCCGGGCTCGCCCGGAAATTGCGGGCGAGATTCGGGCCCCAATAGCCGGCGCCGATCACTGCCACGTTCAGTCGCGAAGACACGCTGAAGTCACTCCCCCTCATGTAACCGCACCCCCGCGCGGCGTAATCAGATGTGGACGCGTTGTCCTAGTTGTCTGGGTTGAAGATGACGTCGACCCAGAAGTTCGTCGTTGATGTGGTGCTGGGATAGTTCGCGGAGTAAATATACGCTCCGCCGGTTGCGTACGTTGAGAGCGGTCCCGAGGTCACGACCGCCGACAGCCCGCTCGTCGTGGACGGGTAGCGCCCCGACGTGCTGTACATGCCGACCCGGTACTCGGCCCCGACCGTGAGCCGGACGGGTGTGGACAGCGTCGCCGTCTGCCACCCGGACGCCGTCTCGCCGGTGAACGTGACCGTCGCGAGCTTGGTGCCGTTGGACGCCCACAGGTAGCCCGTGTGGGTGCCGGTGTTGAGGTTGCCCTTGTAGAAGCGGATCGCGGTGACCACGCCCGCTGCCGAGGTCTTGAACCGCGTGCCGATCTGCATCGCCTGAGCGACCGACGTGTTGGCGTTCGCGGGAGCGGCGGTGGTGCCGAAGATCGTGGAGGGCGCGGACTTGGTCGTGAACGTCCAGCCGCCGCCCGTCACGGCCGCGCCGTTCGCGGTGACGGTCGCGGTGTAGGTCTTCGACCAGTCGAACTGCGCCGTCGGCGTGAAGGTCACGACTTTCGTCGTGGTGTTGTAGGCCGATGACCCCGCGACGTTCGCACCGGCGAGGGTGAGGGCGAGCGTGGCCGACGAGGCGTTCGCGAGCGTCGCGGTCACGGTCTTGACCGTGGCCGGGTCCACGCCCGTCGCCGCGCTCGCCGGAGTGCGCGCGGAGATCGTCACGGCCGGCGGCGGCGTCGGCGTCGGCGTCGGCGTCGGCGTAGGCGTCGGCGTCGGCGTAGGTGTAGGTGTAGGTGTCGGCGTGCTGGTCGGCGTCGCGGACGGACTGGGCACCGGCGCAGGGGTGGTCCCCGGGGACGTCGCGAAGGTCACCTCGGCGTCGACGAAGTACGCGGAAGACTGGTACGACCCCGTCGGGAAGCCGCCGTTCGCACCGTAGAAGAAGCGGCCGTTCTGCGGCGTCACCGCGGTGATGCGTCCGTTGGCCTTGGGAGTGGCGAAGTACGACAGCTCACGCGCGTAGCCGCCCGAGGGCGCGAAGTACGACACGACGTAGGTCTTGCCGGGGTCGACCCCGACGGGCGTGGTGAGGACGGCGCGCTGCCATCCGGCATCCGTCTCTCCCGTGAAGGTCACGGTCGCGAGCTTCGTCCCGTCGTCGAGCCACAGCGATCCGGTGTGCTGACCGGTGTTGCCCGGCCCTTTGTAGAAGCGGATGGCGGTGACCTGACCGGCTTCGGCCACGGTGAACGCCGTGCCCAACTCGACCGCGGCCGTGTCGGTGACCGACGACTCGATGGGGACGGTCTGGCCGAACAGGGTCTCGGGCACGACGGCCGTGGAGGGGACGAATTCGACATCCACGAAATAGTTCGTCGAGTTGTAGCTCGCGGTCGGCCTTCCGGACGTGCCGTAGAGATACACGCCGTTGGCGGGCGAGGCCGCCGTCAGCGGACCGCTCGACACCGGCGACGAGAACGCACCGCCCTGGAACGAGTAGTTCCCCGCGGGCGCAAGGTAGGAGACCGTGTAGGTCGTGCCGGGCTGGAGCTGCACCGGGGTGCTCAGCACCGCGCGCTGCCAGCCGGAGGCGGTCTCGCCGCTGAAGGTCACCGTCGCGAGCGGCGTCGGGCCGCTCCCCCACAGCCATCCGGTGTGCGTGCCGGTGTTCCCCGCAGCCTTGTAGAAGCGGATGGCGCGCACCTCACCGGGTGCGGACGTCGTGAAGTTCATGCCGAGCACGACGGCGCTGGTGTCGTTGGTCGCCGTGGACGACGCCGCCCCTTGACCGCTGAAGAACGACACGACGGTCGCTCCGGCGGCGGCGGTCTCGAACGACCAGGACGCATCGGTTCCGGCGGCGCCGTTCGAACCGACGATCCCCGTGACCGCGACCGCGATGATCGCTCCCGCGGGAAGGGCGGCAGCGGGAGTGAACACGATCGACTTGCTGTCGGCCGACAGTGCTGTCGACCCTGCGATCGGTGATCCCGCGCTCGTCACTGCGACCGACGCGCTGGTCAGGGCACTGTCGAAGGTCGTCGTGATCGTCGAGGATGTCGCGACCGACGCCGACCCGTTCTGCGGGGTGGTCGCCGACATGGCGGGCCCGATGGCGGCGGGTTGGAACACCACGTCCACGCCGTAGCCCGCGGTCGAGCGCTGGCCCGGGAACGATCCGTTGCTGTAGGTGTAGCTGCCACCGTTCGCCGGCACCACCAGGGGACCGCGGGTGAACGCGCTCCCGAACTGACCGGGCGTCACGGAGTACCCACCCGCCGGAGCGGTGTAGGAGGCGATGTACTCGGTGTTCGCGGTGATCGCGACCGGCTGCGACAGCGTGGCGGTCTGCCATCCCTGCGTCGATTCCCCGGTGAAGTTCACCGTCGCGGCGACGCTTCCGTCGGCGCGCCACAGCGTACCCGTGTGCGCGCCGGTGTTCGCGGTGGACTTGAAGAAGCGCAGCGCCGTGATCGTGCCGGCCGTCGTGCTCGTGAAGCGGACACCGACGGTGACGGCGAGAGGGTCATTGCCGTTCAAGACGGCGGGCTGGGATGCATCCGGGAACAGCGTGCACGGGCACGTGCCGTCCGGCAGCGTGGCTGCGGCGGTGGTGAACGACCAGCTGTTGGCATCCGGCGCGACGCCGATGCCCGCAGCATCCGTCGCGGTGACCGTGGCGGTGTACGTCGTAGACGGCGCGAGCGCGGCCGAAGGCGTGAAGGTCGCCACGCGCGTGGCGGTGTCGTAGGCCGTGCTCCCCGCGACGGACGCCCCGGCAGAGGTCTTCACGGCGATCGATACGGATGCCGCGACCGCCGCTCGCGAGAGCGTGGCAGAGATCGGCACACCCGGTGCGACGCTGGACGAGCCCGCGAGCGGAGTCGTCGATGAGAGGCGCAATGGCGAGTTGTCGGTGCTGTCGAAGAGCACGTCGACGTAGTAGTTGGTCTCCAGGTTGGTCGCGGCCGGCATTGTCCCGAGCGCTCCGTACACACCCGGTGCGGCGGCGCCGACGCCCGACGTCACGCTCACCGGCGCACTGGCGCGTGCCACGTACGGCCAGTACAGCTGGTCGGCCGCGTATCCACCGTTGGGCGCGGAATACGACACGGTGTACGTGTGCCCGGAGCTCACCGGCACCGGGGTCGTGAATGATGCGGTCTGCCACCCTGTGGCCGTCTCGCCGGTGAAGTTCACCGTCGCCAGGCGGGCGCCCGTGGAGGTGTCCCACAGCGAGCCGACGTGGGCGCCGGTGTTGGCGGCACCCTTGAAGAAGCGGACGCCCTTGACGAAACCGTCCGAGGTCGGCGTGAACTTGAGGCCGAGCTCGACCGCTCCCGCGTCGGAGGCCGACGCGATCGTCGGCGTGGCGGTGCCGAACGCCGAGTACGGGCCGGTCACGGTGATCGCCGTCGAGGTCCCGGAGGCGCTGTAGTTGCCGCTGTCGTCGATACCGCGTGCCTTGATCGTCGAGGCGCCCGATCCCTGCTGCACGTAGGTGTAGGTCCACGACGTGGTGCCGGTGGCGGGATGCCACGTCGTGCCGCCGTCCGTCGAGACCTCGACGCCGGCGACCTGGCCCGCGGCATCGGCCGAGGTTCCCGTCACGGTCACCGTGGTTCCCCCCGGGATGGAGGCACCGGCGGCGGGGCTGGTGATCGTGGTGGTCGGAGCCGTCGTGTCGGTGCTGGCCGTCGCGGCCACCAGGCCGGACATGAGCGAACCGGGCTGAGCCCCCATGTCGGCGAGCAGGTTGACCTGCGCCTGCTGCATCCGCGCATCGGCGGGGGCGCCGGCACCGTCGTGCTCCTGGTCCAGCCCCCAGCCCCACTGGATGCTGCCGGCGGAGAAGACCTTCGCACCGCTCGGGGCCTTGTAGAACGTGACGTGGTGCCGGGTGGTGCCGGCCACGACGGTGTTGCCGTAGTCGGTCAGGTACTGGGGCACCGCCCCCGTCGTGGTCGAGAGCCGGATCAGACCCGCGGGACGGAAGCCGTTGTCGATGTCTTCGTTGGACTCGTAGCCGACGGTGTGCGGGGCCAGGGCTGCGGTCGTGCCCGCCGCCAGAGAGGCGAGCCCCGTGTTGCGCCAGAGCCGGGTCTTTCCCTCGGTCGACGAAACCGTCACGGGCAGATCGCCGTGGTTGACCATGTACATCGTGCCCGTGAGCGCGTTCTCGGGCGACCCACCGCCCTGTGCAGGGGTGGCGAAGCGCGGATCGCGCCAGGTGCCCGTCCATTCCGAACTCGGGTCGATCTTGCCGCCGCCCGGATTGGCCTGATTGCCCCACGTCTCTTTGTACGTCACGAGCGTGCGGTAGGCGGTGTTCGATCCGTCGACCGAGTTCTCGTATCGGGTGCGCCAGTACCCCTCGTTGCCGGTGAGGAACTGCAGGTTCACTCCCGCGTCACGTGCCGCCGTGAGGTTGGCGCGCTGCGCGCCCGACCAGTACTCGTCGTGCCCGACCGACAGCACGACCTTGTGCGAGAGCAGCTCGCCGCCCCGGCGGTCGGTGTCGACACCGGCGATGTAGCTCATGTCGTAGCCGTTTCGCTCCATGAAGCGCACCGTGGCGTACTCGGAGGCGAAGTAGAAGTCGCGGCCCTGCTCGAGACCGCGTGTGGCGAACGGCCGGTTGTAGCTGATCTTGTAGGCGCGGCCGTTGGCAGCACCCTGGTAGAAGTCCGATCCGCCGTACGTGTTGTATGCCTGCCAGGTCGGATCCGACGTCTGGAACAGCACCTGCGACGTGTTGCCGTCGTTGCGGACGATGAAGATGATGTGGCTCGCATCGCCGTTGTCGTTGCGTGTGAGCTTCGCGACATACACGCCGGACACCGCGTCCGCCGGTACGTTCCACGAGGCCGAAACCGCCCACGTCCCGCAGTCGTACAGCTCGGTGTTGAGATCGGAGACGCACTGCCCCTGCTTCTGCGGCAGCGCCGCGGACGGGTTCACCGAGGCGATGTATCGCGCTCCGAGCCCCTGGTACCAGCCGGTGCGGTAGATGTCGATCTTGTACGACGACGCCGTCGTGTCGATCTTGAAGTCGATCTTCTGGCCGACGTTGACGCTGATGTCGGTGGCGAAGCCCTGGATGTCGGCATCACCCGCGCCCTGGATGTCCCAGATGCTCGGATCGGTGCCCGGCTTGGAGTTCTCGCACGTGATGGCGTTGATGGTGGCACCGCAGGGGCTGCCTGCCGCGGCGGTCGCCGGCGGCGCCACGGCGACGAGGGTGGCAGCGACAAGGACCGCCATCGCCGTGATCGCGGTCGCCCGAAGGCTCCCCGAGAAGCGGTTCGCCCAACGGCGCCGTGTGCCGGCAATGTTCCCCATGTATTCCAGTCCCCAGACCTGGAAACGCCCCGCGCGTACCTGCGCCCCGGCGATCCCCATCGCTACGTGCGTTGAATCTCCGTCTGCGTCCAAAAAGCCCCAGTGACGTCGCGACAGAGATCTTTCCCCTCGGCGAGCATACCCGGAAGGGGCCGCTTTCGTCACCATCGGGTTTTGAGAAGACTCCGGATGCCGGTGATCGGCCTCGCCGTAAGCTGAGACCGCCCGCGCCCCGACCAGGAGGTCATGCCCCGTGAACGAAGTCGATGCTCCCGTCGTGCAGGCCACCGCAGACGTCGATGAGACCGCCGTGCTCGGCGCACGGACCCGGGTGTGGCACCTCGCCCAGGTGCGCGAGGGCGCGCGCCTCGGGGCCGACTGCAACATCGGCCGCGGTGCCTACATCGGGCCGGACGTCGTGCTCGGCGACGCGTGCAAAGTGCAGAACTACGCGCTCATCTACGAGCCTGCGCGCCTCGCCGACGGGGTGTTCATCGGGCCGGCGGCGGTGCTGACGAACGACGTGTTCCCGCGCGCGGTGAATCCGGACGGCACCCCCAAGAGCGCTCACGACTGGGAGGCGGTGGGGGTGACGATCGGCCGAGGAGCGTCGATCGGCGCTCGCGCGGTCTGCATCGCGCCGGTTCGGATCGGCGACTGGGCACTGGTCGCCGCGGGCGCGGTCGTGCGCTCCGACGTGCCCGACTACGCGCTGGTCGTCGGTGTGCCCGCACGCCGGATCGGATGGGTGGGACGAGCGGGCAGCCCGCTCGAGTCACGCGACGGCCAGTGGGTGTGCCCCGTCACGGGCGACCGCTACGCCGAGACCGACGGAGCTCTCTCGCCGGTCGCCTGATGCCGGCCAGTTCGCTCTGTCGGTGTTGACGAGAGCAGGGAACGCCACCCGTTCTTCGGCGCGACTGCGAGCACCGAGGAGCCACAATGTCCTGCGAGTTCGCCCCCACGCAGCAGCCAACCCAGGCTGGCCCTCCCTCTGCCTCGCGACAGACCACGTATCAGCTGTGGTGATCCTGCATCTTCTGAAGAGCGATGGCGAGGAAGGAAGCAACGACCAGGGAGCCTCCGAGAATTGCGACCCAGCCCTGTTGTTCCTGAATGAACCCAGGAACTCCTAAGAGGACCTGCAGTTGGCTGATCCCGCTACAGATGAGAAGGATCAGTCCTGCACTGGCAGCGACGATTTTGCGTCGATTTTGAATATGTGGGGAAACTCGAGAATCGCTTCGGCCGTCAGGTCGCCTGTCATCACTTCACTCCGAACTCATTGAATCGTCCGTCGGCCCGCGGAGAGTCGATCTCAGAGATCTCAGGCCGTTGTCGATCGGTGCCTAGAGTTCGCCCGGCGACATCGACTGCGAGTCGAGCTCTTCGACCAGCTCGCGGACACGGCTCGGGCGCGCTCCGGTCTTGCGCGGCGCGTAGACGACGAGCGAGTGGAACAGGAACCGCACGAAGAAGGCGATCGCGAGCGTGATGGCGGTCGCGACAACGGCGGTGATGTGGCCGCTGCCGACCATGAGCGCCACGATCGGGATACGGATCAGCAGCTCGGCGTTGTTAAACGTGAACGACTTGGCGAAACGAGACCAGACGTTCGACGCGTCGTTCTTCATGTCCTGGAAGACGAAGCGCTCGATCAGCAGGAAGTTGGCGACGATCGTCAACTCCGCAGCGATGATCGCC
Source organism: Microbacterium rhizomatis (assembly GCF_008710745.1). GTDB lineage: Bacteria > Actinomycetota > Actinomycetes > Actinomycetales > Microbacteriaceae > Microbacterium > Microbacterium rhizomatis. Next base: position 267,452 of record NZ_VYSA01000003.1, on the reverse strand, counting down.
GCGGCGATGTAGTCCATGCCGAGGTGGGTGAGCGCCCACACGATCAGGACGTTCGCGATCGCACCGAGCCCGCCGATGACCGCGAAAAGCGACATCTTGCCGAAGCGCAGCGCCGCCAGCTGGACGAGGAAGTGGAGGCCCTGCCGCATCGACGCCTTGGAAGCGCCCGCGTGACGGTCGGCGAAATCGAAGGGCACCTCGGCGACGCGCATCGACTTGCGCGCGAGCATCTCGAGCAAGATCTTGAATCCGCGCGGTGCGAGGGTGTCGATGTCGATCGCGCGGCGATCGACGAGGAAGAACCCGGTCATCGGATCACTGACGTCCCTCAGCCGGATCGGAAACATCGACTTCGTCAGGGCCGTCGAGCTCTTCGAGACGAGCACGCGGGAGCGATCGGCGAGACCGGTCGCCGAGCCGTTGTCGACGTAGCGTGACGCGACGACGAGGTCGACGCCGCCGCGACGGTAGCGGTCGACGAGGTCGGGAATGGTCTCGGGCGGATGCTGCAGATCGCCGTCCATGACGACGCAGACGTCCGATGCGGCCGCGCGGATTCCCTCGACCACGGCACCGCCGAGCCCGCCGGTGTGCACGTCGCGATGGATCAGCGTGATCGGGATCGGCGCGTTCACGGCGACACCGCGGATCACGTCCGGTGTGGCATCGCGACTGTCGTCGACGAAGATGATCTCGGTCTCGACTCCGTCGCGCGCCATACGGCCGGCGACGTCCGTGACACGACGAACGAGCTCCATGATGTTAGGAGCTTCATTGAAGGTGGGGACCACGATGGAGAGCAGCATCCCCCTTATCGTCCCATGACCAGCCTGTGAGGTTCATCCTCTTGACACAAAGCCATAGGCACTGCACAGCTATGGCGCGCGCTCCCGGCGCCCGTTCAGCAGTGCGGACATAGGCTCGATCCATGACTGAAGCCCCCTCCCTCACGATGTTCGGCGCGGCATGGTGCATCGACTGCCGCCGCACGAAGAAGCAGCTCGATGAGCTCGGCGTCGCATACGAGTACATCGACCTCGAGGCAGACCCCGCCGCGGCGGACGTCGCGCGCGAGATCTCGGGTCGCACGAGCATCCCCGTCGTGGTGTATCCGGACTCCACCCACCACGTCGAGCCGTCCAACGCCGACGTCGAAGAGAAGCTCCGCGAGCTCGCGCTGATCTGAGGCTCCGCGGCCTCGCGCGGCGCCGAGGCGTCCCTCGGTAGGGTGATCCCGTGAGCGAGGGCGTCGAACGAAACACCCGGGCGATCGAGGAATCGGTCGTCACCGACTTCGAGGACCGCCTGAGCTACGGCGGGTATCTCGATCTGTCGACGCTTCTGGCCGCGCAGCGGCCGCTGAGCGTCCCCGAGCACCACGACGAGCTGCTGTTCATCGTCCAGCACCAGACGACCGAGCTGTGGCTCAAGCTCGTGCTGCACGAGCTCGGTGCTGCCTGCCGCCTGCTGCGCGAAGATCAGCTCGCGCCCGCACTGAAGTGCATCGCCCGCGTCAAGCACATCCAGAAGACCCTCACCGAGCAGTGGTCGGTGCTCGCGACGCTCACACCCGCCGAGTACTCGCAGTTCCGCGGCGTCCTGGGCAACGCGAGCGGCTTCCAGTCGGCGCAGTACCGTGCTGTGGAGTTCACCCTCGGAAACAAGAACGCCGGGATGCTGCGGGTGTTCTCCGCAGAGCCCGCGGCGCTCGAGCTGGTGAGCGCAGCCCTCGCAGCCCCGAGCCTGTACGACGAATTCCTCCGCTCGCTCGCGCGTGCGGGCTACCCGATCCCCGAGGCGATCCTCGATCGCGACGTGACGGCGGCGTGGACCTTCACGCCGGACCTCGTCCCGGTCTTCGCCGCGATCTACGCCGACCCGCAGAGTCACTGGGCCGCTTACGAGGCGTGCGAAGAGCTCGTCGACCTCGAGGACAACTTCCAGCTCTGGCGGTTCCGCCACCTCAAGACCGTCGAGCGGATCATCGGGTTCAAGACCGGAACCGGCGGCTCCAGCGGCGTGCCCTTCCTGCAGCGCGCGCTCCAGCTCACGTTCTTCCCCGAGCTGTTCGCCGTCCGCACCGAGATCGGCTCCGTTCCGGAGGGGTGAGGATGCCGCATCCCGACCCCGCCACCGTCCAGGCCCTCCTCGGCTCGCACGCCGTGCCGTGCCGGCGCGGAGTCGCCGGCCCCCGCGGAATCGCCCTTCCCCCGTTCCTCGATCACCACGTGCATCTGCACCTCGTCGACGAGTCGCCGCTGCCCGCGCACGGAATCGCCGGAGTGGTCGACCTCGGCGGCGACCCGCTCTCCTTCGCCCGGCGCCCCCATGGAGGCATGCCGCACGTGGCATACGCCGGTGCGTTCCTCACCGCGGCCGGCGGCTACCCCTCGGGCCGGTCGTGGGCGCCGTCGCAGACGGTGCGCGAAGTGACGGACCCCTCCACGAGGCCCGGCGTCGCGGGGGGAGCGACGACGGCGGTCGACGAACAGGCGGAGTGCGGGGCATCCGTGATCAAGATCGCGCTCAACGCGCAGAGCGGCCCGGTCTTCGACGATGCGCTGCTGGCGGCGATCGTCAGGGCCGCACACGGCCGCGGGCTGCCCGTCGTCGCCCACGTGCAGGGCGACGACACCGCGGAGAGGGCGATCGAGGCCGGTCTGGACGCGCTCGCCCACACACCCTTCACCGCGATCCTCGCCCCGGACCTCATCGAGCGCGCCGCCGCACGCCAGGCATGGATCTCGACACTCGCCATCCATCGCGATGATCCCGCGACCCACGAGATCGCCGTGGCGAACCTGCGGGCGTTCGCGGCGGCAGGCGGACGCGTGCTGTACGGCACCGATCTGGGAAATGGCGACCTGCCCGTCGGCGTGAACCCCGACGAGCTGGCGGCACTCCGAGAGGCGGGGCTGGATGCCGCTTCAATCGTCGCGAGCCTGATCGACCCGTGGCCCGACGACAGCGCAGACGGGCTTTCGCTGCTCGCGGGCACCTCGACCTTCGTCCCCGGCGGACCGCCGACCGACGACGACCTGACCCTGTGGCTCGCGCTGGCGACGGTCGTGCCCACCGAGGAGCTGATCCACGATGATCTCTGACGACCTCGCCGCCGAGGCATCCTCGCTCGACGCGCGCGATGCCCTCCGCGGATTCCGCGACCGCTTCGTCGGCGCCGACTCGCCGCTCGTCTACTTCGACGGCAACTCTCTCGGACGCCCGCCCCTGGCGACGCTCGCCCGGCTGGAGGACTTCGTCCGCGACGAGTGGGGCGGCCGGCTGATCCGGGGCTGGGACGAGTCGTGGATGGGCCTGCCGTTCGCGATCGGCGACGAGATCGGGCGCGTCGCGATCGGCGCAGCCCCCGGGCAGACCACGATCGGCGATTCCACGACCGTACTGCTCTACAAGCTCGTCCGCGCGGCGTTCGACGCGCAGTGCGCGGCCGATCCCGCCCGCGTCGAGATCGTCGTCGATCGCGACAACTTCCCGACCGACCGCTACATCGTCGACGGCATCGCCGCCGAGCGGGGCGGGCGGGTGCGGTGGATCGAGGTCGACCGTACCGCGGGAGTCGACGCCGACGGCCTCCGAGCCGCGGTCGGCCCCGAGACCGCCGTCGTGCTGCTGAGCCAGGTCGCCTACCGGTCGGGGCACCTCGCCGATGCCGAGGCGCTCACCACGATCGCCCGGGATGCCGGGGCGCTGACGGTGTGGGACCTCTGCCACTCGGCCGGATCGGTGCCTGTGCGGGCGGACGAGTGGGGATTCGACCTCGCCGTCGGGTGCACCTACAAGTATCTGAACGGCGGCCCGGGCTCGCCCGCCTTCGCCTACGTGGCCGAGCGGCACCAGGACTCGCTCGCTCAGCCGATCCAGGGGTGGATGGGCACGGCCGACGTGTTCGCGATGGGTCCCGGTTACCGCCCGGCCGACGGTATGCGCAGATTCCTGTCCGGGACGCCGCCGGTGCTCGGAATGCTGGCGATGCAGGACACCCTCGAGATGATCGGCGAAGCGGGAATCGACGCGATCCGTGACAAGTCGATCGCGCTCACCGAGTTCGCAGTCAGGGTGAGCGACAGCATCCTCGCTCCGCTGGGCGTCACCCTCGCCTCGCCCCGCGACCCGTCGCAGCGCGGCGGACACGTCACGCTCGCCCATCCGGCGATGCGCGAGGTCACGGCGCGGCTGTGGAGCCAGGACGTGATTCCGGACTACCGCGACCCCGGCGGCCTGCGGATCGGGCTCGCCCCGCTGTCGACGAGCTTCACCGAGACGCTCACCGGATTGGATGCCGTGGCCGCCGCGCTGCGGGCGATCGCCGCCTGACCCCGTCCGCCGTGAACCGCGAGACGTACACTGTCTGCACCCGTCGAAGGAGACCGTCATGGCCGCTGAGCGCACCGCGTTGAAGAGTCCGCCGAAGGGCGCCCCGCAGCTGGACGACGAGCGGCGAGCGCCGATCGACGCGGCGATCTCCGACCTCCAGCGCGGGGCGCGGGCGTGGAGCCACCTCACCATCGGGCAGCGGGCGAAGCTCCTCGGCCGCGTGCGGGCGACGGTCGTCGCGACAGCGGCCGAGTGGGCGGACGTGGCGTCGCTGTCGAAGGGCCTGGAGCCGGGGCATCCGCTCCGGGGCGAGGAGTGGCTGTCGGGGCCGTATGCCACCCTCGTCGCCCTCGACGCCTACGCCGAATCGCTCGGCAGGATCGAGAGGGGCGGCTCGCCGCTGGACGGGGTGCGGATGGATGCCGCACCCGGCGAGCGCGTGCGCGTCCACACGTTTCCGACCCACGCGATCGACGGGCTGCTGCTGTCGGGCTACACGACCGAGGTGTGGTTCGAACCGGGCGTGACCGAGGCGGAGGCGCGCGCCCGGGCGGGCCTGGGTCAGCTCGATGCCACCGGCACGAGCTCCGTCGGCCTCGTGCTCGGCGCGGGCAACATCACCTCGATCCCCGTGCTGGACGTGCTGTACGAACTGCTCGCGTTCAACCGCGTCGCGATCCTGAAGGTGAATCCCACGCAGGACTCACTCGTCCCGGTCTACGAACGGGCGCTGGCGCCGCTCATCGAACCCGGATTCCTGCGCATCGTGCGGGGGGCGGGCGATGTGGGCGGCTACCTCGTCTCACACCCCGAGATCGCCCACGTGCACATCACCGGCTCGGCGGCGACGTTCGACGCGATCACGTGGGGAACCGGCGCGGACGGCGCCCGGCGTCGCCGCGAGAACCGCCCGCAGCTGAAGAAGCCGATCACCGCCGAGCTCGGCGGTGTCTCGCCGATCATCATCGTTCCGGGCGAGTGGACCTCGGCCGACCTCCGGTTCCACGCCGAGCACGTCGCCACGATGCGCCTGCAGAACAGCGGTCACAACTGCATCGCCGGGCAGGTCGTCATCCTGAGCTCGGACTGGGCGCAGCGCGACGCGTTCCTCGCTGAACTCCGCGCCGCCTACGACAGGGCGCCGGCCCGCCCGGTGTGGTATCCGAACAGCGCGGCGAAGATGGATGCCGCGGCCGCCTCGTACCCCGACGCCCGGTGGAGCGTCGACCACACGCGCGCGATCGTCGAGATCGGCGCCGAGGACGAAGCATCCGATCTCGAGACGACGGAGTACTTCTCCCCCGTCCTCGGCGTCGTCACACTGCCGGGCAACGGCCAGGAGTTCCTCGACGCCGCCGTCGCGCACGCCAACGAGAGGCTCACCGGCACGCTCGGCGCGAACGTGCTGATCGATCCGGTCACCCAGGCGGCGCTGGGCGACGGGTTCGAGCGGGCGATCGCCGACCTCCGCTACGGCGACATCGCGATCAACACGTGGACGGCGTTCGCGTTCCTGACCCCGACGGCCACGTGGGGAGCCTTCCCAGGTGCATCCATCGACGACGTCGAGAGCGGGATCGGGGTCGTGCACAACGCGATGCTGCTCGAGCGGGTCGAGCGGTCCGTCGCGCGCGGACCGTTCCGCCCGTTCCCCCGGTCGGTGCCCGGGGTCGTGCGGGCGCGCGGCCGAGGCGGGGTGAGCGTGCTGCCGAAGCCGCCGTGGTTCGTCACGTCGCGCACCGGCGCCGCCGTGAGCGAGGGGTTCACCCGGTTCCGCATGGACGGCAACCTCGCGCGCCTCAGCGCGACCCTCGTCAAGGCGTACGGGGCGTGAGCACCGGAGCCTTCGGGCGCGACGGGCTCACCGCCGACTACATCGTGGTCGGCGCGGGCTCGGCCGGGGCCGCCCTCGCCGCTCGTCTCACGGAGGACCCGTCGGTCAGCGTGCTGCTCCTCGAGGCCGGCGGGCCGGACAAGGCGCTCGAGCTGCACGTGCCGGCGGCGTTCTCGAAACTCTTCCGCGGCGAGTACGACTGGGGCTACGACACCGTCCCCCAGCCCGAGCTCGAGGGCCGCACGATCTACTGGCCGCGGGGCAAGACCCTCGGCGGGTCGTCGTCGCTCAACGCGATGATGTGGGTGCGCGGGTTCGCCGCCGACTACGACGAATGGGCCCGGACCGCCGGCGAGCGCTGGTCATGGGCATCCCTCGTGCCGTATTTCCGCCGAGTCGAGCGCACCGACCACCCGACCGACGACACGCAGGGCACGAACGGAGCGCAGTCCGTCGAGACCCAGCGCGACCCCCGGCCGCACACGGCGGCGTTCCTGGAGGCCGCGCGCGAGGCCGGGTACCCCGTCACTCCCGCGAACCTTCCGGAGGGCCAGGGCTTCAGCCAGACGATGGTGTCGCAGCACCGGGGCGCTCGCGCCTCCACGGCCGATGCGTATCTGCGTCCCGCGAAGGGTCGCCCGAATCTCCGCGTGGTCACCGGGGCGCTCGTGCGGAAGGTGACGTTCTCGGGCTCGGGCTCGGGCTCCGGCTCGGGCTCCGGCTCCGGCTCGGGCTCCGGCTCCGGCTCCGGCTCGGGGACCGGGGCTCCGCGGGCGACGGGCGTGTATGTCGAGATCGACGGCGTGACCCGGCACGCGCTCGCACGGCGCGAGGTGGTCCTCGCGGGCGGAGCCGTCAACACGCCCCAGTTGCTGATGCTGAGCGGCATCGGGCCCTCCGCGCACCTGGCGGAGCACGGCATCCCCCTCGTCGTGGATGCGCCCGAAGTGGGGGCGAACCTGCAGGACCACCTGGTGGCGGGCCTCGCGCCGGAAGCGCGCGAGGGCACACTGTACGGCGCCGAGAAGGTGTCGCAGCTGGCGAACTACCTGACGCGACGGCGGGGGATGCTCACCTCCAACGTCGGCGAAGGCTGCGGGTTCGTCCGCACCGAGGTGGCGGACCGCGCGGGGATGGCGGCCGACCTGCCCGACATCGAGATCATCTTCGCGCCCGCGCCCTACGTCGGCGAGGGCCTCGTGCCCCTCCCGGGCGAAGGCCTCACGGTGGGGGCGATCCTGCTGCGGCCGCGGAGTCGGGGAACCATCCGGCTCGCTTCGGCCGACCCTGCGGAGAAGGCCGTGATCGACCCGGCCTATCTGTCCGACCCGGACGGGATCGACCAGGACACCATGCTCGCGGGCCTCGCGGCGTGCGAGCGACTGATCGACACCGAGGCGCTCCGCGCGATCACGACCGGCGGCTGGGTGCAGCCCGAGGGGGGCGAGGCGATGACCGCGCCCGAGCGCGCCGAGCTGTCGCTGCGCCGCTACTCGCATACGCTGTACCACCCGGTCGGGACGGCGCGGATGGGAGCGGATCCGGCATCCGTCGTCGATCCGGAGCTGCGCGTTCGCGGCGTCGAGGGACTGCGTGTCGCGGATGCGTCGATCATGCCGACGGTGATCCGGGGGCACACGAACGCCCCGGCGATCGTGATCGGCGAGGTCGCGGCCGACCTGCTCCGCGCCTGACCTCGCCGCGCCCGCGAGCCTGCCGTGTCGTGCCGAACCATCCCGTTGTCAACGCCTGGAACCGGCTGGCTCGGCACGACACGGCAGGTTCGGCGCGCGGAGCGGGAGGGCTACCCGGCGAAGCGGTCGGTGGCGGCGCGGAGCGCCGCGGCGATACCCGGCTCCGACGCCGAATGCGAGGCATCCGGAATCACCACCAGCTCCGCCTCGGGCCACGCACGATGCAGATCCCACGCCGTCATGATCGGCGTGCAGACGTCGTACCGTCCCTGCACGATCACGGCGGGGATGTGCCGGATCGCCCCGACGCCGGCGATGAGCTGGCCCTCTGTGAACCACCCCTCGTGCAGGAAGTAGTGGTTCTCGATGCGCGCGAACGCGGTCGCCGCCGACGCCTCGGTCATGGAGGCGACGAGTTCGGGATCGGGGAGCAGGGTCAGGGTCGATGCCTCCCAGCGGGTCCAGGCGACGGCGGCAGGCACGTGCACCGCCGGATCGGGGTCGCTCAGGCGCCGGTGGTAGGCCTCGATCATCCGCGAGCGCTCCAGCACCGGGATGGGGGCGATGAACTCCTCCCACAGATCCGGGAAGAGGGATGCCGCACCGCCCTCGTAGAACCACTCGAGCTCGTGGCGGCGCAGCGTGAAGATGCCGCGAAGCACGAGCTCCGAGACGGCGTCGGGGTGCGACTGCGCGTAGGCGAGCGCGAGGGCGCTCCCCCACGATCCGCCGAACACCTGCCACTTCTCGATCGCCAGATTACGGCGGAGCAGGTCGACGTCGGCGACGAGATGCCACGTCGTGTTGTAGCGCAGCTCGGCGTCGGGATCGCTGACGTGGGGCGTGCTGCGCCCGCAGCCGCGCTGGTCGAGGAGGACGATGCGGTACCGCTCAGGGTCGAAGAAGCGGCGGTGCCAGGGCGACGTGCCCGAACCCGGGCCGCCGTGGAGGAAGACGACCGGCTTGCCGTCGGGGTTTCCGCTCTGCTCCCAGTACATCCGGTTGCCGTCGCCGACCAGCAGCATCCCCGTCTCATACGGCTCGATGGGCGGATAGAGCGCGTCGAGGCCCGAGTTCGGACCGGGATTCACAGCTGCCGCCCCGACACCGCGAAGGTGTCGCACGCCTGCGCGCCGCCCTGGTAGCCGGCCGCGAACCAGCGTTGCCGCTGCTCGCTCGAGCCGTGCGTCCAGCTCTCGGAATTGACGCGACCGCCGGACTGCTGCTGGATGTGGTCGTCGCCCACAGCGGCCGCGGCGTTCAGGGCGTCGGCGATCTGCTGCTGTGTCGGGGCTTTCAGGAAGGGGACCCCGTTCGGATCGAGCTCGCCCGCCGCGCCCGCCACCCACGCGCCGGCGAAGCAATCGGCTTGGAGCTCGGTGCGTACGCCGTTGCTGTCGGGGCCTGTGCCGTTGTTCGGATGCTGGTCCATCACGCCGATCAGATTCTGCACGTGATGCCCGTACTCGTGGGCGAGCACGTACAGCTGCGCGAGCGGGCCGGCGGTGGCATCGTACTGCTGACGCAACAGCCCGAAGAAGGTGGGATCGACGTACACGGTCTGCTCCGGCGGGCAGTAGAACGGGCCGGTCGCGTTCGAGGCCGTCCCGCACTGCGTCGAGGTGGATCCGTCGACGATGATCAACTGGGGCTGCGTGTACCCGGTGACGTTCTTCGCCCAGAACTGATCGATGTCGAGGGATGCCGCGGCCAGCCGGCAATCGTCGCTGCGGTTGGCATCGGCTCCCGTCTGGCATTGCGCGATGCTGCTCTCGGCCGATGATCCGCCACCCGTCGCCTGGCCGAGCAACCCCGAGAGATCGGTGCCGGTGAAGTAGCTGAGCAGCAGAACCGCGATCGCACCGAGCCCCGCCACCCCGCCCCCCGCGACGGCGATGCCCGCGCCGCGCCGCTTCGCGGTGTTGCCGCCGACACTGGCGTTGTCGTTGAACGTCATGGGGTCACCGTACCGGGGGTTGCGCCCCGCGCCGACGAGCCTCGCGGAGCGCGGCCCCACCCCCGCGCTGCAGGGCGGCCACCCCGGCGCTGGCCGAGCCGCCCCCTTCGTATCGAGGGACCCCGATCCTGACGGCCCGGAGGGGGGTGGTTCGGCGCGAACGGGGTGGCTCGGCGAAGAGCGAGAGGAGCCCCGGCACGGCAATATGCTCGGTCCATGCGACACGCTCCCACGACCGGTCTCGTCGGGCGGCGGGCTGCCGCGGGCACCCTCGGAGTGCTCTGATGCTCGATCCGCTCATCGTCATCCTCGCGTGCGTCGTCGTCATCGCGCTGACCACCGCGGTGTCGCCGCGGCTGGGTGTCGCCGGTCCCCTGCTGCTGGTGGCGATCGGGGCGGCCGTGAGCCTCCTGCCGTTCGTCAGCGTGCACGTCAATCCCGAGATCATCCTCGTGGGCGTGCTGCCGCCGCTCCTGTACTCGTCCGCCGTCTCGCTCCCCGCGATCGAGTTCCGCCGCGACTTCCGTCCGATCGCGGGTCTTTCGGTGTTCCTCGTGGTGCTGAGCTCGATCGCGCTCGGTGCGTTCTTCTTCTTCATGATCCCGGGCCTGGGGCTTCCGCTGGCGATCGGGCTCGGCGCGATCCTGAGTCCGACGGATGCGGTGGCCACCACGATCGCGAAGCGCCTGGGCATCTCACCCCGCGTGATCACGCTGGTCGAGGGCGAGAGCCTCTTGAACGATGCCACCGCCCTCGTGCTGCTGCGCACCGCGACCGCCGCATTCGTTGCCGGAACAGTGTCATGGGGCCAGGCCATCGGGTCGTTCGTGTGGGGCGTACTGATCGCGATCGTGATCGGCGCGATCGTCGGCTACCTCAATCTGCGGGTGCGCGAGCGGGTGTCGAACTCGGCCGCGAACACCGCACTGAGCTTCGTCGTGCCGTTCGTGGCGTATCTGCCTACGGAGCACCTCGGCGGCTCGGGTCTGGTCGCCGCCGTGGTCGCCGGGATCGTCACAGGGCAGGGAGCGGCCCGCCGATTCACGCCCGAGCAGCGCCTGTCGGACGAGCTGAACTGGCGGACCATCGAGCTGATGCTCGAGGGAGCCGTCTTCCTGATCATGGGCCTCGAGCTCAAAGACATCGTGCTGGCGAACGTCGAAGACCACGAGGGGATCTGGCACGGGGTCAGGCTCGCGGCGATCGCGCTGGTGATCGTGCTCGTCGTGCGGGCCGCCTACGTGTCTGTGCTCCTGTGGCTGCAGCAACGGCGTGCGAAAGCGATGGACCGCGACCGACTGACCGACTTCCAGGAGCGGCTCGAAGCCGGAACCCTCCAGCCCGAGAACCGAGCGGCGCTGGCCCGCGGCCGCCGTCGGCCGCCGGACCCGGCCCGCCAGGAGCGATGGCTGGCGGTGGGGCGCAAGCGCATCTCCCGCGCCCTCGCCGACCTCGACTACTACCAGGCGTCGCCGCTGGGTTGGCGGCACGGCACGATCATCGTGTGGGCGGGCATGCGCGGCGTGGTCACGCTCGCCGCGGCCCAGACACTGCCCAGCGACTCGCCGCAGCGCGCGCTCCTGGTCTTCATCGCCTTCCTCGTGGCGGCGGGAAGCCTGCTGCTGCAGGGCCTCACCCTGCCCTGGGTCGCGCGGATGCTCGGACTGGTGGGGACGGGCCGAGGCGGCCTGTCCGCCGAGGAGCAGAAGGCGCTCGACGAGGAGCTGCGCGCAGCGGCGGCCCGGGCGCTCACCCACGAGCACATCACCCGGCGCGACGGCACCGATTTCCCCGACGGGTTCGTGCGGCGGGTGGGGGACCGCTTCACGACCCCGCCGGACGACGAGACCACCGTGACCGCCCGCGACATGATCGAGATGCGGCTCGCGATGATCGGGGCGATGCGCAAGCGACTCAACGAACTCTCCTCGGACGGGACCTTCAGCACCGCTGCGCTGCGTCACTCGCTCGCCGAGCTCGACGCCGACGAGATCAGCATCCAGCTCCGGCTCGACGACGAGGAGTGACCTCCGCCGTCGCGGCGCGTCGGCAGGGCAGGGCACAATAAGAGGGAGCGAGGAGGATCGATGGGCGAGGCGACGGAAATGACGGATGCCGCCCTCCGGCGTTCGCGAGCGATCGACTCGGCCGACACGAGCCCGATCCATCTCCCCCACGATGCCGCTGACTGCCCGAAGTGCTTCACGGAACTCCAGCGCGACCGAGACTGGTGGGTCGCCCGCCCGGCCGGGTCGCGGCTCGTGGGTTTGGTCGTGGCCCGCGACGACATGCCGTCGATCAAGGCCCAGCGCGATGAGCTGACACGGTTCGGCGTGCCGATCGAGGGGTTCCGGCATCCCGCTCCCGAGACGCTCGAGTCGTGGGAGGAGCGCCTCACCCGCCTCATCAGCACCCTCCGAAACGGCGATGTGCTGGTGGTGACGAGCGTCCACGCGCTCGGCCGCGACATCGACGAAGAGACCCGCACGGTCGCCGAGCTGCACCGCAACGGCGTGGTCGTCAAGGTGCTCGGTCACGGCGGCCGGCACCTGTTCGACGCCGGCCGCTGACCGCGCGGGAACCGCGCGTGGCGTAGCCTTCACAGAAGGGCGGGCCTTCGAAAGAGGGCGGATGCTGCATCCACCCTCAGAGCGGAGCTCCGATGTCACCGACCGCACCCCCGCTCCTGCGCCTCGGCGTGATGGCGACCTCCCGCAAGCCCGACGAGAAGCGTCTGCCGATCCACCCGGCGCACTTCGACCGCATCGACGAGGACCTGCGCGCCGCGATGATGCTCGAGACCGGCTACGGGGCCAGGTTCGGTGTTCCCGACGCGCAGCTGGCTCCGCTCGTGGGCGCGATCGCCTCGCGGGCGCAGATCATCGCCGAGGCCGACATCATCACGCTCCCCAAGCCGCTCGCCTCCGACCTCGCCGACCTGCGCGATGGTCAGGTGCTGTGGGGATGGCCGCACTGCGTGCAGGACCGCGAGCTGACGCAGCACGCGGTCGACAAGGGCCTCACCCTCATCGCATGGGAGGCGATGAACCACTGGAAGAGCGACGGCGGGTTCGGGCTGCACGTCTTCCACAAGAACAACGAGATCGCCGGCTACTGCTCGGTGCTGCACGCCCTCCAGCTCTGCGGCTCGACCGGAGACTACGGCCGGCGTCTGAACGCGGTCGTGATCGGGTTCGGAGCGACCGCGCGCGGAGCCGTCACACTGCTGAATGCCCACGGCATCCACGACGTGCGCGTGCTGACGAACCGCGATGTGGCGGCGGTGGGTTCTCCGATCCCGTCGATCGACATCATCCAGTTCGAGCACAATCCGGATGCGCCGTTCGACAGCACGGTCAACACCGAAGACGGACAGGTGCCGCTCGCGCCGTTCCTGGCGAGCCACGACATCGTGGTGAACTGCACGCTGCAAGACCCGAACGCGCCCCTGACGTACCTGCGCACGGAAGACCTCGCGGCCTTCCGGCCGGGCAGCCTCATCGTCGACGTGTCGATCGACGAGGGCATGGGATTCGAGTGGGCGCGCCCGACGACGTTCGCCGAGCCCATGATCACCGTCGGCGAGTCGACCAACTACTACGCGGTCGACCACAGCCCCTCGGTGCTGTGGAACTCGGCCACATGGGAGATCAGCGACGCGCTCATGCCGTTCCTGCGGACGGTGATGGAGGGTCCCGCGGCGTGGGCCGAATCCGACACGATCACGCGAGCGATCGAGATCGCGGAAGGCCGGATCCGCAATGAGGCGATCCTGGAATTCCAGCGGCGGTCGCCCGTCTACCCTTACCTGCCGCTCGGCTGAACCCGCCGGGCTGAGTCCGGGTCAGTAGGAGCGGTTCGGGTCGTAGTCATCCAGGCCGAAGCACGGCGAGAACGAGCTGATGTCGAGGAGGGTGTTGCCCTCGAGGTTCATCACCGCGAGGTGCAGCCCGTCGTCGCGCAGCATGTCGAGGTGGTAGACGCCGTCCTTCTCGCCCCGCTCGACCCACGTGACCTTCCACCCGTCCTTCGCCGACCACGCATCGCCGATCGCGCCGATCACGGCGCCGCTGTCGGTGGAGGGGTCGATCTGCAGCTGGGCGCCGCCCGGCCAGTAGTACGTGTCCGGCCCGTCGCACGCGAACAGCGTCCGCGAGGTCTCGGTGCGCGGCAGCGTCTCGGTGACGACGCCCGAAGGGATGAGGGCGATCACTTCGTCCTCGGCGGCACGGACGTCGGCCTTGGCGTCTTCGAGGGTGAGGGTCACGGGTGCCTCCTGGGGTGTCGTGGCGCAGGCGCTGAGGGGAGCGGCGAGCAGGAGCACGAGCGCCATCGCCCATCGCCGGGTCATCGGTGCAGGTCCTTGTACATGTCGTTCAGCGCATTCTGGTTGGTGGTCGGTCCCTCGGCGATGTGCGTGTGGTTCTGTCCCTCATTCTGGAACGTCACACCGAGGATCTCGAATGTGTCGGGGGCATAGACGTGCTGCGAGAACACGTCGTTCTCGATCGGCATGTTCTTCACGGGCGTGAGGTAGTTCAGTGCGTCGACGCCGTACTGGTAGTGCTGGTAGTCGGTGCCGGGGTTCGCCTGCCAGCCCGGCGCGAGCCACGAGCCCGCCAGCGAGAGGACGTGGTCGTAGTGCGCGCCCGCGACCTCCGACGCCGACACGTAGCTGATGCCCGCGCTGTGCCCGGCCGCCGAGAACGAGACGTCCCCGCCGAGCGCCGGGTCCGACTGCACAGCCGTCGTGAACTCGGCGAGGCCCTGGCCCGCGTTCAGCACGTAGCCTTCGTTCGCGGTGCCGTGCTCGCCGAAGAACGTCCAGTCGGCCCAGGGTCCGTCCTTGTAGACGAACGACACGGTGCCCCCGCTCTTGTCGCGGTCGGTGAGGTAGGTCGCGACAGTCTGGGCGCCGCCGCCGTAGAAGCTGTCCATGTTCGTGCCGGTGCCGGGCACATACGTGAGCACATCGGTGGTCTGGGGGCCGAACGTGCCGATCATCTCGACCAGGCGCTCACCGGCCGGGTCGTACAGCGCAAGGTTGCGGTCGCCGCGCACGACGGCCTCGAGGTACGCCCGCTCCGCGTCCGAGAGTCCGGACTGGCTGAGTCGATCCTCGGCGGTGAGCCGGTTGGCCTCGACGCGGTCCTCGATGGGGATCCCGTCGAGGTTGCCGTAGCGGAGCGGATAGCTCGTCAAGAGGTCCTGCCGCTGCTGGTCGCTGAGCCCCGTCCACCAGTCGCGTACGTCATCGGGTGAATCGGATGCCGGTGACCCGGCGGGTGCGCTCGCGCCGGGCGCGCCCGGGCTCGACGTCGACCCTCCGGCCGCCGCGCTCGTCGTCTCCTGGGCATCGGCGTTGCGGCGGAGGACCGCCGCCGCTTCGCGGAGGCGGTCGGCCGCCGCGTTCAGCCGCGGTGCATGCGACGAGTTCCATGCGGAGCGGAAGGATGCGGCATCCTGTCCCGTCCACGGGGTCCGGGCGAGCTGCGCGGTCAGCTCGGTGCGCGTGCTGCCCAGGCGGTCGGCGGAGCGATCGAGCTCGGCCGCCGTCGCGCGCAGCTCCGCGACATCCGCTCCGTAGACACTCACCGTTCGTCCCTTCCCCCGACTCGTCCTGTCCTGCCCGCTCTCATACCGCGAGACCGCAACGGGAGGGCCAGACAGCGGTTATCACCCGCCGTCTCGGCGCTCGGTTGCGGTCTCGCGGGTTTGCGAGCGCCTAGAGCGACGAGGACGTGCTCTCCTGCGCCGACGCGTTCGACGACGCCTTCTGCGAGGCATCCTGCAGCGCGGCGATGACATTCTTCAGCGAAGCGGTGTGCTGGCCCGACCAGTCGCTGCGGAACTGCTCGGCGTCGGGGCCGGTCCACTGCGTCGACGCGAGCGCCGAGGTGAGCTGCGAAAGGATGCCCTGGATGTCGCTCGCCTTGCTGTTCAGCTGCGACGAGAGCTGACGGACCTGCTGGACATCGAGACCCCATACGGCCATTGTTTTCTCCTTCGTTGGACGGCTCTTCCGGCCGGCGCTGTTGTGATGACGTGACCCGGATCTCCGGGAAGTCCCCGTGAGAGGCCTGCCTCTCGTGTACCTCGACGCTAACGCGACAGGCGACGCACCGTCGATGGGGACAAATCCCCACCCCCTCTCCCTCTCCCGCCCCCCTCACCTCCCCCGAGCCTGCCGTGTCGTGTCGAACCGGCCGGTTGCTGCCCGACACGACCGGCGGGGTCGACACGACACGGCAGGCTCGGCGGGGGGTGGGGGGGCGGGGGGGGTCAGGGGGTGGATACCTGGAGGCGGGCGACACGGCCCTGGTGGATCACGAACCCGCGCCCGGGTGGGAAGTCCGACCGCCGCACGCGACCCAGGGAGGTGCCGAACAGCGCCTCGCCGTCGATGTCGCTCGGCGCCAGCACGAGCCCGCGACGTGCGGCCTTGAACGGCTGGGCGAGCATCCACGCCTGCCCCCAGGTCGAGGACTCCGCCTCCCCGACCACGAAGCCGTCGGCGCGCACCGCGACGCGGATGAGGCGGTCGAGGGATGCTTCGGCCTCCGTCCCGGTGAACTCGGTGACGTGCTCGATCAGGATCGCCGGGCGCATGAGCATCCCGCCCTCGATCGCGGTGGCGACGCTCTCCGCGAGCGCCGCCACGGTCGCCGGGTCGTCGGCGGCGAAGCGCGACTCGGACGCGAGCCCGAGAGTCGTCCGGCGCGGCGCCAGGTGCACGACCGGCTGCTGCGGGGAAGCACGGCGCACGGCGCGGCCGATCGTCGCGAGAGCGGTCGTCCGCCCGCTGCCGGGGGGCCCGGCGAGCAGGAACGCGCCCTTCGGGTCGATGCCCAGCGGCCCGAGGTCGAGGTCAGCCAGGCCGATGACCGGCTCGCCCCCCGCGGTGCGGACGGGCAGGTCGGCGAGCGGCACGGACTCGGGAAGCCGGCCCACCGCGGGCGCCTGCGGGATGCCGTTGCGGCGCATCGATTCGCCGAGGCGCTCCAGCTCGCGCGACTGCACCGCCATGTTCGCGCTGCCCCCGAGCACGGCGAACTGCAGCTCGTCGCCGTCGATCATCCCTCGCCCAGGAGGGGATGCCGCATCCAGCACGTCTCTCGGCGCGCCCAGCAGCAGGTAGTCGTCGTCGGTGGCGAGGCGCAGCACGAACCGCTTCTGCACGGTCGAGGCGATCGAGGTCGGCAGGGAGTTGGGCCGATCCCCCGACATCACGAAGTGCACCCCGACCTGCCGGCCGTCCACTGCGAGCTGCGAGAAGATCGTGAACCACCCGGCGCTGCCCGCGGCGAACTCGTAGGCCTCGCGGAACGCGCCGAGCCCGTCGATCAGCACGAGGATCCGGGGTTCGCCGGGGCGATTCGCCTGCCGCCGGTACTCGGCGATCGTGCCCGCCCGCACTTCGCCGTAGCGCACCGAGCGCTCGTCGACGATGTCGCGCAGCATCCGGAGCAGGCGCGTCACGCGCTCCTGATCGTCGCCGGCGATGATCGCACCCACGTGCGGGAGGGTCTCGAGCATCCGAAGGCCTCCGGCGCCGAAGTCGAGGCCGTAGACCTGCACCGGACCGCCGCGCGGAGTGATCGCCGCCGAGACGGCGATCGAGCGCAGGGCCGTGCTCTTGCCCGAGCCGCCGGTGCCGAACAGAGCGATGTTGCCGTCGCGATCCGGCTCGTAGAACGCGGTCGGCTGCGACTGGGTGGTGGGGTCGTCCAGCACGCCGAGCAGCAGCCGTTCATCGGTACGAGGGCTGGGCAGCCTGGCGAGGTCGTACGTGACGGCCAGCTCGTCGAGCCACGGGCGGCGGGGGGCCGGGATCGAGAGTTCGGATGCGGCGGACCGCACCGAGCGGACGATGCGCGCGATGTCGGTGGGGCCGGGGTCGGCGACCTCGACGATCGCTTCGTCGGGCAGCTCCCACGTGGCCCGGGCGCCGAAATCGAGCTCGTGGATGTCGATCTGCGGACGCGGCTTCTCACCGCTCGACCAGCCGCCGACGTAGCCGGTCTGGAACGGGACGATCCGCCCCGGGCCGGTCTTGGCGGCTCCGCGGCCGGGGATCGACGGGTCGAAGTGGGCGGCCATCTGGTCGCCGAGGATGTCGCTGGAATCCTCGGCGTCGGCCATGCGGAGGGCGACGCGGAGGTTCGTGTTGGCGCGCAGGTTGTCTTTGATCACGCCGGCGGGGCGCTGCGTCGCGAGGATGAGGTGCAGCCCGAGCGAGCGGCCGCGCTGCGCGACGTCGACCACTCCGTCCACGAACTCGGGCACCTCCTGCACGAGCGCGGCGAACTCGTCGACCACGATGATGAGGCTCGGCGGCGTCTCGGGATCGCCCGTGCGCTCGAGCGAGACGAGGTCTTTCGCCTTCTTGCGGTTGAGCAGATGCTCGCGGTAGCGCAGCTCGGCGCGGAGCGACGTGAGCGCACGGCGCACGAGGTGCGGCGAGAGGTCGGTGACGAGGCCGACGGTGTGCGGCAGGTCGACGCAGTCCGCGAACGCCGAGCCGCCCTTGTAGTCGACGAACAGGAACGTCACCCGGTCGGGGCTGTGCGCCGAGGCCATTCCCAGCACCCACGACTGCAGGAACTCGGACTTGCCCGCGCCGGTCGTGCCGCCCACGAGCGCGTGCGGCCCCTGCGCGCGCAGATCGAGGTGGAACGAGCCTGAGCCGGCATACCCGACGAGGGCGCGGAGGTTGCCCTCCCGCGCGCGCCGCCGCGGGGCGCGTCCGTCGCGAGGTGTGATCGAGTCGTTCTCGTGCCAGCGGTCGACGATGACCCCCGGGTCGGCGCCGAGGTCGGTGCCCGAGAGGTCGACATAGGAGACGCTGCGGGGAAGGTCGGACTCATCTTCGACGGGGGCTCCGGCATCCACCGTCGGCGACAGCACGCGTGCCCAGGCGGTCGCCGAGCCCTCGTCGAGAAGCTCGACGCGCACGGGCGTGGTGACGAGCCCGCGGCGGACGATGCCTGCGGCCGTGCCCTCGGCGACGCCGTCGACGAGCAGGAACGTGCGGCACGCGGCGGGGATCGCGCCCTGCGACGGGGCCACCCAGACCAGATGCACACTCACGTCGGGCCCGCGCTCGGCGAGGCGCGTGAGCCGTGCCCGATCGACGGTGGCGTCGTCTTCGACGAGCACGATCACGACGGGCGTGCGCGCGGGCGCGGGGGCGGCCTCGGCGTTCGTCTCGATCGGTCCGCGGGGGCCGCCGTCCGTGACGTTGCCCTCGCGCTCGGCCTGGCGCGACTCGACGAGGCCCTCCAGCCGTGAGAGCAGCGCGGCGCCCGTGCCGGGGTTGGCCGCGAGGTGCGAGCCTTCCAGCGGCGTGTGCGGCGAGCTCGCGTGCGGCAGCCACTCGAGCCACGACCATGCGGGCCGCGATGCGGGCGAGGTGAACGCGGCGACCACGAGCTCGGCGGGCGAATGCGTGGTCACGAGCTGCATCAGCATGGCGCGGGCCGCGGCATCCGCCTGCCCTCTCGCCCCCGCGATCCCGACGCTGCCGGCTTCACGGAGGTCGGCGATCACGGGCACGTCGTCGATGCCCGCGAAGCGGTCGCGCAGGTCGAAGAGGCGGTCGGAGTATTCGGGCAGCGTCTCGTCGGTGCCGTTCAGCTCGATCTCGGCGCGCGAAGGCAGACGGCCGGTGCCCAGTCGCGCGGTGAGGAAGAACGGATGCTCGGGCCGATGCGTCCACGTCAGGTCGCCCCACGACGACAGCGACGCGAGAGCGTCGGCCAGGGCGGGCACCTCGGCCGATCGCGCGGCGCGCTCGGCCTCGTGCTCGCGGACCATTCGCGCGTCGAAGTTCTGCATGTTGGCGTCGAACTGCTGGACGGCCTTCTTGTGCTCGGCCTTCGCGGTCAGGCGATTGTCGATGTAGGCGCCGATCATGATGAGCGGGCTCAGGCCGATGAAGATCACCGCGAGGATCTGCTGCGTGAACGCGAACAGCACCGCGCCCATGATGAGCGGGGCGATGAGGGCCACGATCGGCAGCCGGTTCAGCGCCGGTTGCTTCGGAGCCTTCGGAGCGACGAACTTCTGGCGCGGGTACCGCGGCACGACGCGGGGCGAACGCACCACGTCGACGGTGGAGCTCGCGACATGCGCGGTGCCGGGGCGGCTGAGCGGCACGATCGAGACCTCGGTGCCGCCGAGCAGGACGACGTCGGCGGGGCCGAGGGCAGACCGGGCGATCTGCTCGCCGCCCATCATGAGGCCGTTCGCGGAGTTGAGGTCGATGATCTCGACCCCCGCGTCGACGTTGATGCGAGCGTGACGTTTGGAGACGAGGGGGTCATCGAGCACGACGTCGACGCCGGGGTCGCGGCCGACGACGTTCGATCCGGACCGGAGCGGACGCTGGGTGCCGCTGTGCGGACCGCTCAGGATGCGCAGCACCGCGGCGGGTGCGTCATCGCCTGCGTCGTCCGGGGCGGCGCTGAGCTGCAGCGTCGTCCCGGAACGGATGCCGGATTCGCCCACCGCGCGCGCGGGGTCGAGCACGCGAGGGCCGCCGCTCTCGTGGGCGACGATCGTGAGGCGATCGGGCTCGACGGGGTCGCCCACCCTGTCGGCCGACGGATCCGAGACGGCGAGCGTGCGGGCGATGTCGCCGACGGTCGACGTGCCGTCTGCGGTGACCTCGAGATCGATGGGTCCGGCCGGGCGCTGCAGGGTGAACTTGAGCTTCACGCGTTGTCCTCCGCGGCGCTCTCGCCGTCGTTCGGATCGTCGGGTTGATCGTCGAGCATCGACAGATCGTCGCGCGTCACGAGCCGCGCCGCGACGGCGTGCTCGACGAGCCGCACGCGCCGGTTGGTCGCATACGACCGTGCTCCGCCGCGCATGCCGGGCACGCCGATGCGGTCGAGCTTGTCGCAGACATTGTCGAGCTTCCTGTTGAAACGCGTGAGCGTCCAGCCAAGGCGGGCAGCCGCCTGGGCGGAGGTCGGCAGGTCGCTCATACCCGCGCCCTCGCGGCGCAGCACGGGTTCGGCGAGCGCGAGGATCATGAGGCGCTGGCTGACCGTGAGCGGCACGTCGCCGATCGTGCTGAGCCCGTCGGCGTCGTCGAAGCGCGGCGTCTCGTGGAACGTGGGCTGATCGGCGTGCACCGTCAGCTCGTACGTCGTCGGGCCGGCGCTGAAGATCACCGTCGTGGTCTCGAAGACGATCGGCAGGCGCGCGCCCGGTGCCAGCCACGCCTGCACGCGGCTGCCCGAATCGGTGACCGTCGCGGCGAGCCGGCTGCCGACGTTCGAGAGCAGCCACAGCCCCTCGACGTGCTCGAAGGTCAGGAAGTGGCGGTGGAGGAAGAGGTTGTCGTCGATCGACAGATCGCCCTCGCGACCGACGGTGAAGGAAGACCCCGGCGCAACGGCGAACTCTTCGCCGGCGAACTCGACGACGATGCCCTGGGAGCGCATGCCTCCGGAACGCATGCCATCGGAGCGGATGCTGTCGCTCACGGCGTGCACCCCCGCGCCGGCTCGGAGGGGCGGCCGTTGGCCCGGACGACGGTGACCTCGATGCACGTGGTCCCTGACGCATCGGCGGCCGTCGTGACGCTCGGCTGATCCACCTTGTCGAGTTCGGGCGCCGACCCATCGCGGGGAACGACACCCCACAGGTAGTAGTCGCCCTCCTGCGGCGACGGGTTGCTCCACGTGAACAGCACGCCGCTCGCGTCCACCGCACCGGTGATGCCGGTCGCGGGTGCGACGAGCGTGTCGATCGGGTTCTGCGGGTCGGAGGTCGCGGGCGACGAGGGCTGGGCCGGGGCGGGACCGGCCAGGACGCCCGGCAGAGAGAACACGATGATCGCCGCGACGATCACGAGGAACGCGCCTGCCGCCAGGGACCACAGGAGTCCGCGGCGCGAGCGGGGCGGAGCGGGCGGCAGATCGGAGGACGCCTCGGCCGGCTCGGCGGCGACCGAGACCGGGCGGGCGATCGTCTCGCCGAGTCCGGTCGACGGCGCGAGGAAGTCGACGGTGGGCAGGACCGGCGGCGGGGGCGGCACCGTATCGCGCCGGACGGTGTCCAGCGGCGCGGCGCCGATCGTCGCGGACGTCGCCGGCGTGGAGGTGGTGACATCGGCCCGCGGGACAACGGTGATCGGGTCCGTGGGCTGTCGCGTGCGACCGGCGGCCGGCGACGTCTCGGGGCTGATGCTCACCACGCCGCGCACGCGCGTGAGCCCGTCGTCGTCGTCCGCCTCGACGTCGTCGGGGAGGCCGTCGTCCAGGATGTCGATCGGCGTGACGGAGTGCGACAGCTCGATCTGCACCTTCTGCAGTGCCCGGGCGAAGGCGAGGGCGGTGTCGTAGCGGTCGGCGGGCGCCTTGGCCATCGCCCGCTCCAGCGCGCGCTGGAGCGACAGTGGAGCATCCGCTCTCTGGAGCGGCGGGAGCGGCGAGGTCTCGATCCGCTGGATGAGGTCGGCCCCCGTATTGCGCTGGTCGGGAACCTCGAACGGCGACCGACCGGCGAGCAGCGTGTAGACCGTGGCGCCGAGCGCATACACGTCCGAACGCGGCCCGCTCTGCGGGACGTCGGCGAACGACTCGGGCGGAGACCACGGGATGCTGAGCCCGGCCGACTCCGCAGCGGCCGCCGTCGTCGACGCGATCCCGAAGTCGGTCAGGGCGGGACGGTTGTATTCCGTCACCAGAATATTGGCGGGCTTGATGTCGCGATGGAGCACGCCGGCGCGGTGCGCGGTCTCGACCGCGGCGGCGACCTGGATGCCGACACGGAGGGTCTCGGCGACCGCGAAGGGCTCGCGGCGATACCGCACCTGCAGGTTCGGCTTGGGGCAGTACTCCATCACGAGGTAGGGGCGACCGTCGCGGGCGACCCCGGCCTGGTAGATCGTCACGATCGCCGGGTGGGTCGAGAGCATCGCCATGACGTTGGCCTCGGCGGTGAACTCGGCCACAGAGCCGGTCGACATGCGCTCGGTGAGCAACACCTTCACCGCGACGCGGCGCTTGGGCAGATGCTGCTCGTACAGGTATACGTCGGCGAAGCCGCCCGAACCGAGGACATCCACGTACGTGAAGCCCTGCAGATCGGGCGGCGCCATGGGGGCGCGCTTCGGACTCACGGGGCGTCCTCGATGGAGACCGTGATGTCGTCGCCGAGGTCGATGACATCGCCCGGCACGACGACGGTCGGCTCACCCGGGTGCAGCCGCACGGGTTCGGCGCCGGCACGAAGGAGCGTGCTGCCGTTGGTCGTGTGCAGATCGGTGGCCAGGATGCTGTCGCCTTCGGCCCGCAGCTCGAGGTGGCTGCGCGAGATGTCCTGCTGCGGGCTGTCGACGGCCACGAGATGCGGCAGATCGGTGCCGGTGACGCGGGTGGACCGCGGGCGCCGCCCGATCACGACGGTGCGGTCCAGAAGGAGCGTCTGACCGGTCGAGAGCCGGATGCGTCCGAACGCCGGCGGGCGCGGTGGTGCGAGCGGGGGCGGCGCGGAATCAGGATCCGCCGCGCGCAGCGCGCGCGCCTGCGCGACCGAGATCGTCTCGCCGTCGTGGTCGCCGAAGGTCTCGGAGGCGCCGTCGGGAACAGGCTCGACGACCGGCGCCTCGGCTTCGGCTTCATCGTCCGGGCGCACGGCCGCGTCCTCGACCGAGCGCACCACCGTCTCGCCCCACAGATGGTCGTAGCCGGTCGTCGATGAGACGGCATCCGACTCGACAGTCGGAGCGTACGTCGCCTCGGGCGGAAGCCACGTGTCGAGCGAGCCCGCGCCGGGGACCGAATCGATGACCCGGGTGGGAGAGTCCGCGGCATCCGCGGAGGCAGCCTGTTCGGGGTCCGGCTGCGCGAGATCGCCGGGCTCGGCCGGCTGCTCGATGACCGGGGGCTCCATGACCGGGGGCTCCATGACCGGGGGCTCGATGAGCCCCGTCGTCTCGTTCGCCGGCGGGGGCGCAGCATCCATCCCACCGCTGTACAGCAGCCAGTCGACGCGGGAGGCGAGCACGACACCGTCGCGCACGGGGAGCTCGGGGGGTTCCGGTATTCCCCTGGCCACGGTGATCCCGACGCGGACGACCCCGTCGAACATCCGCTCGGCCCACGTCGTGACACCCGCCCCGCTCACCGCCTCGCCACCCGCAGAGGTCTCGATGGTCGCGGTGAGCGCCCCGCGCACGGCGAGGCGTACGGATCCGCCCTCGGCGAGCGCGACCGCGAACGGCGGAATCGCTGCGAGCGACGTGCCGAAAGCGCCGGTGAGCGCCTCCAGCACGGCGGCGAGACCGCGGCCTTCGCCCACGTGCGTCCAGATTCGAGTGACCAGGGCGGCCGGCAGGTCGCCGCCGAGCAGGGCGACGCCCTCATCCGTGACGATCAGGTGCATCGCACCCGGGGAATAGCGGACGGGCGCCATCATCGACCTCCGATCGTATGACCTGCGCGCGGGCGCGTGTCGCTGTCGATGTCGTCACGGCTGGATGCCGCTCCGGGCGCGGTGTCGTCGTCGAACGACCACCGGGTGCGGGCGCTCACCGCGACGGCATCGACGACCAGTGCGGTGATGTTGTCGCGCCCGCCGTGCAGCATCGCCTCGTGCACGAGACGGGTGGCGGCGGCCTGCGGGTCGGGCTCGTCCCGCAGGATCGCGTGGATGCGACTGCGGTCGACCTCTCCCGAAAGTCCGTCCGAGCACACCAGGATGCGGTCGCCCTGCTCCGCGGGCAGCAGCCAGTAGTCCGGCTCACCGTCACTGCCCGCGCCGATCGCCCGCGTGATGACATTGCGTCGCGAATCGATCGCGGCCGAGACGGGATCGAGCTCGCCCCGGTCGATGAGCTCCTGGACGACCGAGTGGTCGACGCTGATCTGCTCGAACTCGCCTTCGCTCAGACGGTAGGTGCGCGAATCGCCCAGGTTGATCGTGAGCCAGTAGCCGTCGCCGTCGACATCGGCGATCACGACGCCGGTGAGCGTCGTACCCGCCCCGGCGCCGGCGCCCATCGGCAGCTCCGCCACCCGCCGACGCGCACGCACGAGGGCCGCTTGCACGTCGTCGATACGCAGACTCGATCGCCCGGCGAGGAGCGCGAACTCGTCGATCACCGTGGCGCTGGCGACTTCTCCGGCCTGATGGCCGCCCATGCCGTCGGCCACCAAGAAGAGGGGCGAAGCGGCGAGGTGGGAGTCCTGGTTCACGCGCCGGCGGAGTCCCGTGTCGGTGGCCGCGCCGAACGCGACCGTGATGGGTGGGGTCGTTCCGGTCATGCGCCGCCCCCGATCGTGAGGCTGCGATCGCCGAACTCGAGCCGGTCGCCCGCGCGCAGAGTGGTGCGTTCGCCGGGCTCGACCGTCAGACGCTCGCCGTCGCGCACGAGCGCCGTGCCGTTCGTCGAGTGCCGATCGATCACCCACGCGCCGCCGGCATCGCCGTCGAGCTCGAAATGGGTCTTCGAGAGCGACAGCGTCTCGTCGCGCACGGCCACCGCGGTCGCTCCATCTTCGGTGGCAGGGTTCCGGCCGAAGAGCGTGCGGCCATACACGGCGAACCGCGTGCCGTCGTCCCACGTCGCCGCCACCACTGCGGGGGCGCTCGAGCGCCCTGCGCGGGTCGCGTCGACGTCGTCGCTCGCGGGGGAAGCCGCGCGCGCAGCGACGTCGGAAGCCACGGCGGGGACCGGCGGTGCCGAGACGCCGGGGACCTGCGAGATCAGCCCCTCGGCCACAGGAATCGCGGGCGCGGAGGCCACCGCGCCCGCGGGCGCGGAGGCCGGGGGCGCGAAGCCGGCCGTGCGAACGGGCGCGGGGGGCGCAACGACCGACGCGGTTGCGGTGGCACCGGCGGGCGGCGGGAGGAAGGGGTTCGCGGCCGGCGCGGGAAGCGGCGGGGCGACGGCGGAGGCCGCGGCCTCCGCCGCCTTCCGGTCACCGACGACGGTGCGCGCCGCTCTGTCGTGCCAGCCCTGACGGCGGCTCGATGAGTCGAACAGAGGCGTGAAGTAGCCGACGACGATCGCGGCGGCGAGCGCCCACACCACGTTTCGCAGGAGCGCGCGCCAGAATCCGATGTCGCCGCCGGTGGTGGCGTCCGCCAGCATCAGTCCCCGTGCGCGCTGCCCGATGGAGCCTCGCCCGCCCTGCATCGCGGTGTAGACCAGCAGCCACGCGACACTGACGACGGAGCTTGCGCCGTACGTGATCAGGAGTGCGATCGGCAGCCCGCCGCGCGAACCGCTCGTGCCGGACGTGAGCAGGATGACCCCGCCGATGAGCCCGAAGACGATCGGGATCACGAGCGCGATGGCGAGATCGATCGCGTACGCGGCGACACGGCGACCGATCGCCGCAGGGATCACGGCCTGGCCGGAGAGGGGGTCAGTCATCGTGCTCCTCCGTTTTCACGATCGAACGGCTCTCGGCCGCCGCGCTCCTGCGCACCGGCGCCAGCACGCTCAGCGTGCGCGAGAACCTCGTACCGGCCAGCAGCGACCGCAGACTGAGCCGGGCGGCGAGCCGCCGCCGGAAAGTCGCGCGCTCCCCGATGCCGTCGACGATCTCATCGACCTGCCGCCAGAATTCGTCGACATCGGATGCTGTCGGCTCGGCCGGCCCGAACACGTCGACGTCCGCGCGCCGCGCGAGCGTCGTCACGCGGGGCTCGCCGAACGCGGTCGCGATGATCGCAGCGTCCTCGGCGTGGGTGGCGCCGAGGCGCACGGGAGTGCCGTAGTCCACCGCACGGTCACGCAGTTCGTCCCACCCGCCGCTGATCTGATCGGCCGCGCGCTCGGCGGCACGCCGGCGACGCCTGCGGGCGGCCTTCACCGCGCCGATCACGATGAAGGGTGCCGCCAGCAGAGCGAGCAGGAGCAGGATGCCGCCGCCGATCGCGATCCACATCAGCAGCAGCCCGAGATCGAGCGGCGACGGGTCGTCCGTCGCCCGTTCGTCGGGCACCGTGGGCGGAAGATCCGCGGGCTGCTGCTCGGGCGGCGGCGGCTGCAGCACCTGCGGCTTGGGGTCGGCGCGGGGCTTGGTCGTCTGGTCGGTCGGGATCTGATCCTTCGGCGGTGTCGGATCGAACGGCACCCATCCGGCGCCTTCGAACGCGACCTCGACCCATGCGTGCAGGTTGTCGCCCGTCGCGTCGAACACCGGGTTCTGCGCCTGATCCTCCGCGGGGTAGAAGCCCATGACGACCCGCGCGGGCATCCCCAGCTCGCCCGCAAGGAGTGCCATCGCGGTCGCGTACTGCTCGTCGTCGCCGACCATCTGCGTCGAGCCCAGCAGCGTCGTGATGCGCGCGGCGCCGTGCCCGGCGCGCGAGAGCACCTCGCCCTCCAGCCCGTGGCTGAAGAACCCGCCCTTCGAGAGCATCTGCTCCAGCGCTCGCGCCTGCTCGATCGGGGTGTTCGCGTCGGCGACCGCCTTCGCAGCGATGTCGGCGAACTCCTGCGGCACGCCCTCCTGCTTCGGCATGCGGACGGGCGCGAAGCGAGAGTTCGCCAGGCTCGTGTCGCTCGGCACCGTCGGCAGCACCGCACTCATCGTGTACCCGTCGCCGGTCTGCAGAGTCGAGGTCACCACCCCGGTCTCGGTCGACTCGTTGTAGTGCGCGGAGCGACGCAGGTCGTCGGCGCGGGCCCCGTCGAACGTCACGTTCGTGACGGCGCCGACCTCGGGCATCCACACCCCGTCGTAGTCGCCGATGTCGACGCGCACGGTCGCCGGCGTTCCGGTGGCGCCGGCCGACATGCTGGCGCGCACCGGCGTGAAGGCGCTCGACGAACCGGCGCCCTCGTCGGAGACGTTGTACACGGTGCCGTCGTACGCGTCCATCGTGGCGATGCGCACGCGCGCCCCGACGGGCAGGCCGGACACCGTGAACAGGGTCGTGGATGCGTCGTCGCGCACGTACCCGCGGTACCCCTGCATCGGGCTCGCGTACTGCTTGATGTCGAACGGAGGGATCACCGCGTCGCGCAGGACGTAGCGGGGCGCCGCGGGCGCGGCGATCGCGGCGGCGGCGAATCCGGCGGTGGCGGCGACCGCGAGAATGGCGCCCCCCGCCACCACGCGGCGGACGGCCATGCCCGTGCTCGCGGAGTCCTCGCCGCCGAGCGAGACCGCGCCGCTCGACGACGACCATGCCTGGCGCACCGCGAGCCAGACCACGCCCGCGATCGCGAACACGACGCCCTGGATGATGGGAACGGCGGGCTGGGGAGTACCGAGGGCGATCTGCAGACCGAGGTATGCCGCGGCGGGAATGAGCGCCCACCCCGCACTCCGCAGCCTCAGGGCGAGGCTCGCCGTCACCACGGCGGCGACGAGGGTGAGCAGGAACGGCACGATGAGATGGCCGTCGGATGCGGCGACCGGCGCCACCGTGGTGAGCAGGCGCTTCCACGACGTGACGACGCCGAGCCCGAGCTGCTGCAGCGTGTCGAGTGAGGGGATCACGCCGGCGATCGCGGTGTGGGGCAGCGCGAGCGCGCCGCCGAACACGAAGTACGTCGCGACGGTCAGCGCGGCCACGATCAGGATGCCCCACCGGAACCGGGCGCCGAGCCAGGCGATGGCGACGCCCAGCGCGAGCGCCCCGAGGGCGGCGAAGAGGTAGCCCGGGCCGCCGAAGGTCGGCCAGAAGCCCACGATGCCGACGAGCAGGAGGGCTGCCGTCGCGGCGAGATCCAGTGCGGTGCGGCGGGGCGCGATCGACACGGCCGCCCCCGGCGTGTTCGGGGCCGCAACGCGGGCCGGCGCGCTCACGCGAGCACCTTCCGCAGTGCTCCGGCGAGCTGATCGAGAGAGCCGATCGTGAGGACGTCGGCCTCGCCGATGCGCCGGAGCGACGGGGCGGCGTCGGTCTGCGCGACGACCGCGAGCGCCCGGGCCCCGTAGGGCAGGCGAGAGCACGCGACGCGCAGCTGCGCAGCATCCACCGCGCTCCCGCACACCAGCACGACGACGCTCGCGAGAGCCAGCGTGGCCGCGACGACACCGGCCAGCGGCACGATGCCGCCCTCGCGCGGCCGCGACGGCTCGAGCGCCGAGAGCGAGTCGAGGAACTGCTTGCCCGTCGCCGCGGGCAGCGAGCGACCCTGCACCCGCACCTCGACGCGCTGCGAGTCGCGGAGTGCCCGGAGCCCCAGCGAGCCGGCCGCCGAGATCGCGAGCTCGAACTCGGCGTCGTCGCGGTAATCGGCGGGGCTGCGCGAAAGGCCGATCACGAAGTGCGAGCGCCGGGTCTCTTCGTACTGACGGACCATCACCGTGCCGGTGCGGGCGGTCGACTTCCAGTGCACGTGCCGCAGGTCGTCGCCGGGGTGGTACTCACGAAGCGCATGGAACGACACGTCATCGGGTGACAGGTCGGTGGCCGGGAGGCCTTCGAGGTCGCGGAGGAAACCGAGCGACTGACCGGCGAAGAGCACCGTGCGGGGGTGCACGAACAGGTCCACCGGCTCGTCGCGTCGATGCACGCGCTCGAACAGCCCGAGCGGGTCGCCGCGCACCACGCTCACCGGTCCGACCTGCAGCACGCCGCGGCGCTGGGTCGGGATCGCGAACAGCTCTTCCGCCGAGTCGCCGGCCGCCAGACGCCGCACCGAGAACGTGCCGCGGCCCGAGCCCACGGGAAGCACGACGCGCGATGGCAGGATCGCCCGGGTTCCCGGGTTCGAGAGCGTGAGCGCGCCGACCGCCCGCTCCCCCACCACGACGCGCGTGCGGGTGAGGTCGAGCGAGATGTCGTATGCCGTGCGTCCGATCAGGAACAGTGCGCACAGCGCCAGGGTCACCGCGATCACGAGCGCGGCGACGGTGAGCTCCCACCAGCCGAGCGCCTGCCCGGCGATCCACAGCACGACGGCCCCGGCGATCAGCACCCACGTGACGGGCCGGGCCACGCTCAGCACGGCACGCACGCGTCCGAGGACGCGCTCGACGAGCGGGCCGGCGATATCGCGCCAGCCCGCGCGATCCCCCCGGGGGATCGTCGTCGAGAGCACCTCGTCGGCCATCAGGCGGCTGACCTCGCCTGCGGTGCCGCAACGGTCTCGAGCACGCGGTTCAGCACGGTCGCCGGCGTCGTGCCCGAGAACTCCGCCTCGGGATCGAGCACGAGCCGGTGCGTCCACACCGACGCCGCGAGGTCTTTCACGTCGTCCGGGATCACGAAGTGGCGACCCTGCGCGGCCGCCCACACCTTCGCGATGCGCACCATCGCCAGCGAACCGCGCACCGAAACGCCCACGCGGGTCGCGGGGTCGGTGCGCGTGGCCTCGGCGAGCTGCGCGACGTAGCGCAGCACAGCCGACTCGACGTGCACCGTGGCGGCGAGGTCCGCCATATCGGCGACGGCACCCGTGGTGATGAGGGCTGGCAGGCTCGCCGACGGGTTGCGGTCGGCGGCGCCGGCGAGGATCCGCTCGGCGACCGCGAGATCGGGGTAGCCGATCGAGGTCTTCACCAGGAAGCGGTCGAGCTGCGCCTCGGGAAGCTTGTAGGTGCCGGCCTGCTCGATCGGGTTCTGCGTCGCGATCACGAGGAACGGGCGCCCGACCTCGTGAGTGACGCCGTCGACGGTGACCCGCGACTCCTCCATGACCTCCAGCAGCGCCGACTGCGTCTTCGGCGAGGCACGGTTGATCTCGTCGGCCAGCACGATCGAGGCGAAGATCGGGCCGCGGTGGAACTCGAACCGGTGTGCGGCCTGGTCGTAGATCGTGACGCCCGTCACGTCGGAGGGCAGCAGGTCGGGCGTGAACTGGATGCGGTTGCTCGTGCCCTGCACCGTCGCGGCGATCGCCTTGGCCAGGCTGGTCTTTCCCGTGCCCGGGGCGTCTTCGAGCAGCACGTGTCCTTCGGACAGCATCGCCGAGAGCACGAGGCTCACGATCTCGCGCTTGCCCATCACGGCGCGGTCGACGTTGTCGACGAGGCGCGCGAAAGTGCCCTGGAACCACGCTGCCTGCTCGGGTGTCATCGTCGTGAGAGATGCGGTCATGCGGGAAGAGTCCTGTTCTGAGAGGGATTTCTCGGGATGTCGGTCGATGCCGGTTCTTCGCTAATACCAGGTCATGTGCTGCGCGTCGCCCCAGCCGTCGATCGTGATCCATGCCTCGTAGCCCGGGTAGCCCATGTAGCAGCGCAGGTCGACGTCGCCGTTCGCGGGGATGTCGTAGGCCTGGACCGAGAAGCGCACGTCGCCCTGGTGCGAGCACGCGAGGGTGTACCGGCCGGCGGGGAAGTTCTCGACGTGGAGGCGGAAGAACGCGCACGAGGAGTTGCCGCAGTTGCCGTCCGGCGCGCGCCCCGGCCCCTTCTGGGTGATCGCAACCGGCTGCGGCGGCGGACTCGTCGTCGCGCTGGCCGAGTTCGTCGCGGACGTCTGCCCTGCGCTGTCGATCGCGCGCACCTGGATCGAGTGCCCCTGGCTGTAGCCGTTGCCGACCTGGCGCGAACCGCCCGATGCGCCCACATTCTCCCAGCCGTTGCCGTCGACGTTGATCTCGAGCCGCACGATCGCACGCCCGTTCTCGCCGGGCATCGACCAGCCGACGGTGATGCTCGTGCCGTTGTTCGTCGCGCTGGCACCGGGGGTGTTCACGGGACCGTAGGGGACCACCGCGCCCGACGGGTTGGATGCCGGGCCGTCGTAGCGCACACCGTCCAGCGAGGTGTACGCCCGCACGAGGACGTTGTAGCTGCTCCCGTTGGAGATGCCGCTGGAGATGACCCTGCCGTCCCAGCTGCCGCTCCAGCTCGCCCCACCGTTGACCGAGTACTCGTAGCCCATCTCGCTGGCGTTGGCGCCGTTGCCGGCAGCTGCCCCATACGTGACGACGATCCGACCGTCGCCCGCCGGCGTCGACGCTTGGACGTTGCTCGGCTGACCCGGTGCGACGAACGCGCGCCGCGGCGCGGACGGCGCGCTGTCGGCGCCCCAGCCGGCCTTGTTCGAGGCGGCGACCGTGAACGTGTAATCGGTGGTGTTGGCATCCACCACGACAGCCTGCGAGGTCTGGCCGGCCCCGACGGGGATCGTCCTGATGACCGAGCCGCCGCGGATGACGTTGAGCCGGTATCCCGAGATCGCGTCGCCGTTCGAGTTCGGAGCGTTCCACGAGACCTGCATCTGGGCCTGCGAGCCGACGGGTGCGAGGCGAGCGGTCGTCGGCGCACCCGCGGCGGCGGGCGGGCCGGCGGGCACCGTGGTCGCCGAGTAGCCGCTCCAGCTCGACGGC
The DNA here is from genome assembly GCF_008710745.1 of Microbacterium rhizomatis. Lineage (GTDB taxonomy): Bacteria > Actinomycetota > Actinomycetes > Actinomycetales > Microbacteriaceae > Microbacterium > Microbacterium rhizomatis. The sequence continues at coordinate 235,368 of NZ_VYSA01000003.1, read as the reverse complement.
TCGGGTGCGCGGTTGTGCGCGCGCACGCGCACCTGGTACGCGGCGCCGTTCTCGAGCCCCTCCCACACCAGCGCGTTGCCGGTCACGCCGGTCTTCTGGGTGATGCCCGACGGCGGGGCGGGCGAGATCTCGAGCGTGTACGACTCGACCGGCGAGCCGGGCGTCGACGGGGTCGTCCACGACACGTTCAGGCTCTTGTCGCCGAAGACGAGCGTCGGGGGGTTGGGAGTGTCGGGCCGGGCGTCGGGCCGCGCGGTCGCCGATGCCGGCGACGGGTCCGATGTGCCCACCCTGTTCGTGGCGGTGACGACGAAGTTGTACTCGACGTTGTTCGTCAGCCCGTCGAGCGTGCACGTGGTCGCGACGCAGGCCTTCGTGTAGTTGCCCGCGACGGATTTCACGGTGTACCCGGTGATGTCGGCACCGTTGTTGGCGGGCGGGCTCCACGACATCACGACCGTGCGGTCCTGCACGCTCGATACCGTCGGTGTGCCGGGCGCCTCCGGCTTGCCCTGCACCGTGAGCCGGATGCGGCCCTCGACCTCGCGCTCGGGGTCGCCGGTGGCATCCTGCACGCGGTAGCGCACCACCATGGTGCCGAAGAACGACGCATCGGGGGTCACGTTGACGTTGCCTCCCGAGATCTCGGGCGTTGCTCCCTGCCCGGTCTCGACCACCGCTGCCACCACTTTGAGCGGCTTGTCGGGGAAAGGGTTGAAATCGTTCGCGAGCACGGGCACGCTCACGGTCTTGCCCTGCGGTGCCTCGGCGACGGTGTCGTCATTGGCCGTTGCGAGGGGGCGGGTGGATGCTGTCACCCGCACCGTCACGGATCCTTCGACCGGAGCAGTCTGACCGTCGGTGATCGAGAGGCGGATCGTCGCCGCGGTGCCCTTCGGCGTCGACGAGTCGGCACTGACCTTGATCAGCTGACCGTCGACCGAGGCAGAGATGCCGGAGGGCGAGCCCCCCACGATGGAGTAGCGCATCCCGGGAAGATCTTCCGGATCCGGGTCGGACGTCAGGGCGAGCAGGTCGAGGCTCGTCGCGTCCTCACCGGGCGCGACGTCCATCTGTCCGTTGACGAACGTCGGCGGCTGGTTCGACGGCGGCAGCACCGTGATCGGCAGCGTGAGCGTGGCCTTTCGGCCGGCCGGGTCATCGGGCCCCGTGCCATCGGTCACCTCGAAAGTGATCGCGTCGCGCCCGAAGTATCCCTGGGCCGAGGTGTAGACGAGCGTCGTCTGGTCCTTCACGAGCGACGATCCGTTGGAGTGCACCGCCGAGACCTTCGCGGCCTCGGTGACGATGACGGTGCCGCCCCCGGCCGCCTTCACATGGTCGGCGAGCGGGATGTCGACGGTCTCGCCGCTCTTGACGGTGATCCCCGCCGTCGAGGTCAGCGTGGGCGGCAGCGACGAGAGGGCGGGCACGCGGATGAAGGCCGAGGCGGTGAGTCCGTCCTGGTCGGTGATCGTGTAGGTGATCAGCTGATCCTGCTCGGTGACAGGAATGCGCACGACGCCGTCGCCCAGGACGCGCGCCTGCGGGTCGGCGACCGAGACGTCGAGCGCCGCGATCGTGCCGTCGGGGTCTTCGTCGTTGGCGAGCACGGTGACATCGACCGACGCATCGACGATGTCGGCGGCGCGGACGGTGTCGTCGCGGGCGATCGGCCGCAGCAGCGGCACGTCGTCCTTCACTGTCACCTGCAGCACCGCGGTGGCCGTGGCGCCCCGGCTGTCGCGGATCGTGTACTGGAGGGAGGTCTCGACCGGCGTCGACGGCGAGGTCACCACGACGCGGTTGCCCTCGACGGTGGCCGAGAGTCCCGGTACGTCCGGGAGCACGAGCCCGTTGCTCACGAGCGAGATCTCATCGCCGTCCGGGTCGGAGTCGTTCTGCAGCACCGGCACCGCGATCGAGCGATCGGGGCGCATGATGACGGCATCCTTCACCGCATACGGCGCCTGGTTCGCGGCCTCGGGCGGCGCGATGCCGACCCGCACGGTGGCCGTCGCCTCTTTGCCGAGCCGGTCGCGGACGCGGTAGGTGAAGAGGTCGACGCCGCTGGAACCGGTGAACGCGTCGTACTCGATGTAGTTCGAGCCGATGTCCGAGATCGCGCCCTTCGTAGGCGCGGAGGCGAGCCCGACCAGAGCGACGGAGTCGCCGTCGGCGTCGATGCCGTCCAGCGGCACCGGGATGCGGACCTTCGATCCGCTCAGCGCGCGGGCGACCAGGTCGCGCGGGCGCGGCGCCGAATTGGTGTCGGCGTTGACGGGCAGCACCTGGATCGTGACGTAGCCGGCATCCTTCTGGCCCGTGCTGTCGACCGCCTCGTACGTCGCGTACACGGTGCCGGGGGTGTCGGAGGCGCGGAAGCGCAGCGTGTCCTGCGAGACGAACATCTCGCCCTTGTCGGCCGTCACCAGCGGAGGCACGAGGTCTGGCGCGACGTGGAGCGTATCGCCGTTCGGGTGATAGTCGTTCTCCAGCACCGGGATCGTCACGACGTCGCCGGCGCGCACCACGACCTGGTCGTCGTTGGCGACGGGCGGGCGCAGCTGCGCGGGTGCGGGCACGGGGATCACGACGACTTCGCCGTCGGCGGTCTTCGACCCGTTCGAGATCCGGTACGAGATGCGCACCTGCGCGGCGAGCGCCGCCTGATCGCTGATGCGGAGCGTCTCGTGGTTGAGCACCGACACGGCGACTCCGGCGTTCGCGTCGACCGTGACGGACTGCACGACGAGGATGCCTCCTGCCGGATCGGTGTCGTTGGCGAGCACGTTGACGAGCACTTCGCCGCCGCTGGGCAGGAGTGCGACATCGCGGACGGCGATCGGCGGAAGGTCGGTCTCGGTGCCGTCGAGCACGTCGACGCGGACGAGTCCCGGTACCGCGTTGGCACCTGCGGCGACGAGGTACTGCACGTAGTAGGTGCCGGGAATGCTCGAGAGGAACGAGAAGGTCTTGTTCGCGAAGTCCGGCACGATCGTCGCGTTCGCGACCTCGTCCACCCGCGTCAGCCGCAGCGGCTCGGCGCTCGAGCTCGTGTCGTTCACGAGCGGAGACACCGTCGCCGTCTGACCGGCGCGCACGACCACATGGTCTGCGTTCGTGACCGGCACGGTCGAGCCCACAGGGCGCACGTCGAAGCGCACGACCCCCTCGGTGACCTCGTCGCCGTCCGAGACGATGATCGCGACATCCTTCCGGCCCTGCGTGCCGCCGATCGCGCGATAGGTGATCCGTCCGTCGGAGGTGAAATCGGCCTCGTCCCCCGCGGCGGGCGTGACCGCCTTGAGGAAGACGTCGTCGCCGTCGGGGTCGATCCAATCGGGCAGCACGTTGTACGAGACGGTGCCGCCGGCCTCCACCGTGACCGTCGTCACGCGCTTCTGCGTCGGCGAGGCGTTCGTCTCCCACCCGTGGACGGCCAGGCGCACGGTGGCCGTGGCCGTGCCGCCTCGGCCGTCGTCGATCTTGTAGCCGAACGAGTCGGAGCCCGTGGCGTCGGCGGGTACCGAGATCTGCAGCGCCGCGCCGTTGTTGATCGGCTGCACCGGCCCCAGGCGCGGGTCTCCATCGGGGACGGATGCGGTCAGCACATCGCCGTCTGCATCGCTGTCGTTGTCGAGCACAGGCAGCACCGTGGTGCGGCCGGGGCGGACGCCGAACGAGTCGTCGGTCGCGACGGGGACCGTATTGACGTCGGTGCGCTCGGGGAGCGTCGTCTCGACCGTCTCCTCGGTCGTCTGCTGGTCTTCGTCGGTATCGCCCTGCGGGGGCGTGATGTCGTTCCAGTTGTCGATGCGCTGCAGGCTCTGACTCGCCATCCACGCCGCCCCACCGACGATGTCGTTGAGCACCACGACGTCGCGGTTCTGCCGGAACCGCAGGACGGATGCCGGATCTGCACCCGGAATGTCCGCGGCGAGGTCGTCGTCCGTTCCGGCGCAGTCGCGGAGGAACTTCGCAGAACCTGACCACGCGGCGTACGTGCATCCGGCGAGTGTCACGGGGTCGGCGGCGGTTCCGTCCGCGCCCGCGGGCTGTTCGGCGGGCGCCGACCCGTCCAGCGGCACCTGCACGAGCGCGGAGGATGTTGCCAGCGCCACGGTCGTCGCCTCCGCCGAGGGCTGCTGGATGGCGGCGCCGGTGGATCCGGCGACCGTCGTCTTCGTTCCGTCGGAGGTGACGATCGTGTCGTTCACGAGCGCGACCCCGACCGATCCGACCGCCGTGACGGCGACCTTCGCGCCGGCGGGTACCGGATCGATGCCCCGCCGTGACGGGTCGCCCGGCTCGCCCGTCGGATCCAGCCCGATCGAGACGAGCTCGCTGGACTGCACCGACAGCGCGTGCACGACGCCGTCGACGCCGACGGCGGCCACCGCATCCGGGCCCAGCTCCAGCGTCGGGTCGGTGCCCTCGACCGCGAATGAGCCGATCGCGGCCGACGGGACGACCCAGAGCGACCCGGAGGCGGGGTCGAGGACGGCGACGGTCGAACCGCCCAGCAGCACCTTCGCGCCGGCGGGGACGTGCGCCGAGTCGGCGAGCACGACCATCGCCGGGTCGACGGTGGTCACGGTGCTGGCGGAGTCGTCGACCACCAGCACGGTCGAACCCGCCTGGAGCACGTCGTACTCATCGGACGACGTGCGCAGGCCGCCGTCGAGCACCTGCGAGACGTGGTTGAAGTGCCCGACGAGCAGGCTCGACTTCTTCGTGACCCACACCCCACCGTCGTGGAGGTCGACCTCCGTGGTCGGGAACCCCTGGTAGACGAACGCCATCAGAGTCACGGCGAGCGCCGAGACGGTCACCACGCCCGCCGATGCGAGCGCCTTGGGGCGCGCACGGAGCCACGCGAAGGACTTCATGAGCGGGAGCGCTTTCGGTCGTCGTCAGAGTGGGGAATCCGCGAGCGAGACGGACTAAGAGCTTTCTCAGACTAACCTGCGCGTCGGCGTGCTATGGATGGGGACATTTCCCCGCCCCCGAATTCTTCGCGCGCCAGCGCGATCCGGTGATCGGGGTGCGAGCTTGCTCGCGTACCGAGATCCGCCGCATCTGCGCAGTACGTCGGTCCAGGGGCTCCGCGGAGCCGCTCGTCGAGCGAGCGACGCGAGACGAAACGCGATCAGCCCGCGACGTACGCCTTCAGGTGCGTCGCGGTGAGGGTCTCGGCCGTCGCGACCAGGTCGGCGGGGGTGCCCTCGAACACGATCGTCCCGCCGTCGTGCCCTGCCCCCGGTCCGAGGTCGATGATCCAGTCGGCATGCGCCATGACGGCCTGGTGGTGCTCGATCACGATGACGCTGTTGCCCGCCTCGACGAGGCGATCGAGCATCCCGAGCATGTTGTCGACGTCGGCGAGGTGCAGGCCCGTCGTGGGCTCGTCGAGCACGTAGATGGCCCCCTTCTTGGCCATGCTGATCGCGAGCTTGAGGCGCTGACGCTCGCCGCCCGACAGCGTGCTGAGCGCCTGGCCCAGCGTGATGTACCCGATTCCGACGTCGATCATGCGGGCGAGGGTCACCTCTGCCGGCCCCATGCCCTTGCGTCCGGCGAAGAACTCGGCCGCCTCAGCCGCCGACATCGCGAGCACCTCGGCGATGTTCCTGCCGTCGAGCAGGTGCTCGAGCACCTCGTCGCTGAAACCGCTGCCGTTGCACAGCTCGCAGAGCGTCTCGACGGTCTGGGTGAACCCGAGGGTCGTGATGATCACGCCGAGCCCCCTGCACGCAGGGCACGCCCCCTCGGAGTTGGCGCTGAACAGCGCGGGCTTGACGCCGTTGGCCTTCGCGAACGCCGCACGGACCGTATCGAGGATGCCGGTGTAGGTCGCAGGGCTGCTGCGCCTGTTGCCCTTGATCGGCGCCTGATCGACGACGACGACATCGTCGAACGCGGGAACGTTTCCGTGAATGAGCGACGACTTGCCCGATCCGGCGACGCCGGTGATGACGGTGAGGACCCCGAGAGGGATGTCGACGTCGACGTTCTTCAGGTTGTGCTGCGCGGCCCCGCGGATCTGGATCGCGGCCTTCGAGGTGCGGGTGGATGCTTTGAGCCGCGCCCGGTGGTCGAGGTGCCGCCCGGTCAGGGTTCCGGATGCGCGGAGGCCCGCGACATCCCCCTCGTACTGGATCTCACCGCCCGCGCGACCCGCCCCGGGGCCCAGGTCGACGACGTGGTCGGCGATCTCGATGACCTCCGGCTTGTGCTCGACGACGAGCACGGTGTTGCCCTTGTCGCGAAGCTGCTGCAGCAGCGCGTTCATGCGCTGGATGTCGTGCGGGTGCAGGCCGGCCGTGGGCTCATCGAACACGTAGCTGATGTCGGTGAGCGCCGAGCCGAGGTGCCGGATCATCTTCGTGCGCTGCGATTCGCCCCCCGAGAGCGTGCCGCTGGACCGGTCGAGCGAGAGGTACCCGAGCCCGATGTCGACGAACGAGTCGATGACATCCCGGAGCGTCACCATGAGCGGAGCGACCGATGGGTCATCGACGGTGCGCAGCCACGCCGCGAGGTCCGTGATCTGCATGGCCGCGGCATCCGCGATGCTGACGCCGGCGATCTTCGACGACCGGGCGCCGTCGTTGAGCCGGGTGCCGCCGCACGCCGGGCACGCCGTGAACCTGACCGCGCGATCGACGAAGGCGCGGACATGCGGCTGGAGCGCGTCGCGGTCTTTCTGGAGCATCGACTTGGTGAGCTTGGGGATGAGCCCCTCGTACGTCATGTTGATGTTCTGGATCCTGACCTTCGTCGGCTCCTTGTAGAGGAAGTCGGCGAGCTCCTGCTCGGAGTAGTCCTTGATCTTCTTGTCGGGGTCGACGAAGCCCGACTCGGTGAAGCCGCGCACCATCCACCCGTCGACGCTGTAGCCGGGGACCGCGATCGCGCCCTCGGCGAGCGACTTCTCGCGGTCGAAGATCTCGTCGAGGTCGATGTCGCTCGCCTCGCCGAGGCCCTCGCAGCGCGGGCACATCCCACCCGTGATCTCGAACGAGCGGCGCTCCTTCTTGCCGCTCTGCAGCGTGACGGCGCCCGCGCCGCTGACGGAGGGGACGTTGAACGAGAACGCCTGCGGCGACCCGACGTGGGGCTGGCCGAGCCGGCTGAACAGCAGCCGCAGCATGGCGTGCGCGTCGGTGGCTGTGCCCACGGTGGAGCGCGCGTTCGCGCCCATGCGCTCCTGGTCGACGATGATCGCCGGGCTCACGTTCTCGAGCGCGTCGACCTCGGGGCGGCTGAGCTGGCCCATGAACTGCTGCACGAACGTGGGGTAGGTCTCGTTGATCAGCCGCTGCGACTCGTTCGCGATCGTGCCGAACACGAGCGATGACTTGCCCGATCCGCTCACCCCGGTGAAGACGGTGAGGCGCCGTTTGGGAATCTCGACGCTGACGTTCTTGAGGTTGTTCTCCCGTGCCCCGACGACGCGGATCACCTCGTGCGAGTCGGCGATGTGAGCGGACACTGCGCTTTCCGTCATGCCGACATTCTGTCGTACGCCTCCGACGACGCCTTCTCCGGCCCTGCTCACCCCCGCCCCGGGTGCACAACGCAGGATCAACCGGCCCGCCGAGCACCACTGCGCGGCGTGTCGCCCCCGATGGCGCTGGTCGATCCTGCGTTGTGCACGGGGCGAGGCACGCGGGGGCGCCCCACGGGGCCTCAGCGCCGCGCGCGCCAGCAGCCGGCGACGTGGTCGTCGACCATGCCGGCGGACTGCATCAACGCGTACATCGTCGTCGGGCCGACGAAGCGGAACCCGCGCGTGCGCAGCGCCTTGCTCATGGCCTCGGACTCGGGCGTGGTCGCCGGTACCTCGGCGAACGTCGCGGGCGGCCGATGCTGAGCGGGCGCGAACGACCAGAGCAACGCGTCCAGCTCCCCGGGCTCGAGATCGAGCATCAGTCGCGAGTTCGAGATCGTCGCCTCGATCTTGGCGCGATTGCGGATGATGCCGGCATCCCCCATCAACCGCTCGATGTCGTCGGGCCCGAACGCGGCGACCACTGCGGGGTCGAAGCCGGCGAACACCTCACGGAACCGCGGGCGCTTGCGCAGGATCGTGATCCACGACAGCCCGGCCTGGAAGCCCTCGAGGCTCATCTTCTCGAACAGGGCGCGGTCGCCGTGCAGGGCGGTTCCCCACTCCTCGTCGTGGTACCGGCGGTACTCGGGGTCGCTGTCGGCCCACCCGCACCGCGCGATACCGTCCTCCCCGACCCGCACGCTGCTCACCTCGCCCACCCTACGTCCCCTCCAAAGCCTGCGAGACCGGATGGGCGCCACGAAAAGGTGACGAACGCACCAGGTCTCGTGTCGCCTATCCGGTCTCGCAGAAGAAGAAAAGAGAAGAGGAGCGAGGGGATGCGGGGGGCTAGCGCTTGCCCGCGGCCTTCTCCGAGATCGGGGCCTCGCCAGAGGCCTCAAGCGCGGCGAAGTAGGCCCTTGCCTCGTCCTGGCGAGCCTGCTCGGCGCCGGAGGCGATCGAGGCGCGAACGTGCTCGGGCGCGTAGCCGAACGCATCGACGAGGTCCTGGGCGTGCGGACGCAGGCGCAGGCACAGCCGATCGATATAGCTCGACACGGCGGCCGCACGCTGCGTCGAGAGCCGGCCGTTGATGAGGTACCACGAGAGGTGCTTCTCGATCAGGCTCAGCCCGAACAGGTCGCGCAGCCAGGTCAGCACGTGGGCCGTACCCGGGTCGGTGATCGAGTTGACCGCATCCGTGAACGCCTCCCACTGCAGCAGCTCGCCGTGTGCGCGCGCTGCCTCGATCAGCTCGGACTGGTTCGCGTTGAAGATCGCTGCGGCCTCCGTCTTGGAGAGCTTGGATGCCGGACGCAGGCGCCCCGCGACATCAGCGACCATCTGCTGCACGCGACCGGCGAGCAACTCGTGCTGCTGGTCGGCGCGGAGCCCGCGTTCGACCGAGCGCGCGGTCGAACCGAGGTCGCCCACGGCCTGGCCGAGGCGGCGCAGCCCGGCACCGTGGAAGAGCTTGCCGGCGGTCTGGCCGACCGCGTACTTGGCGAGCTTCGCCGCATCCGCACCCTTGAACTGCTTCGCGTAATCGGCGAGGAGGCGTTTGCCGACGAGCTGCAGGAGCACGTTGTTGTCGCCTTCGAATGTGGCGTACACATCGAGGTCGGCACGCAGGCCCACGAGCCGGTTCTCGGCGAGGAATCCCGAGCCGCCGCACGCTTCGCGCGCCTCCTGGAGGGTGTCCAGCGCGTGCCAGGTCGACAGCGGTTTGAGCGCCGCCGCGAGGGTCTCGAGGTCTTCGCGATCGTGGTCGGTGTCGGCGGCACCGCTGAAGACCGCGTCGAACTTCTGGAGGAACTCGTCGTGGGCGAAGATCGACGCGTATGTCGTCGCCAGGCGCGGCAGCAGGCGTCGCTGGTGCTTTCCGTAGTCCAGCAGCACGATCTCGTCCGTGCCCGCACCGGAGTCGAACTGACGACGCTGGTTCGCGTACGTGATCGCGATGTTCAGCCCCAGCGCCGAGGCCCATGCCGCCGAGCCGTCGAGCGACACACGGCCCTGCACGAGCGTGCCGAGCATCGTGAAGAAGCGGCGGCCCGGGCTCGAGATGTGACTCGAGTAGGTGCCGTCGGGGGCGACGTCGCCGTACTTGTTCAGCAGGTTCGTCCGCGGCACGCGCACGTGGTCGAAGTGCAGCCGGCCGTTGTCGATGCCGTTGAGGCCGCCCTTGAGGCCGTCGTCCTCGCCGCCGATACCGGGCAGGAACTCGCCGTTCTCATCGCGGAGCGGCACGTAGAAGCAGTGCACGCCGTGGTTCACGCCGTTCGTGATGAGCTGCGCGAACACAGTGGCCGCGATGCCGTGCACCGCCGCGTTGCCGAGGTAGTCCTTCCATGCGCCCCGGAACGGCGTGTGGATGACGAATTCCTCGGCCTCGGGGTCATACGTCGCTGTGGTGCCGGCGGCGGCGACATCCGATCCGTGCCCCGTCTCGGTCATCGCGAACGCGCCCGGGATCTCGAGGCTCATGATGCCGGGGAGCCACTTGTCGTGGTGCTCCTTCGTGCCGAGCTGCAGCACGGCCGAGCCGAACAGACCCCACTGCACGCCCGCCTTGATCTGCAGGCTGGGGTCTGCCGCGACCAGCTCGACGAATCCGGCGATGTTCGCACCGTTGTTCTCGGCGCCGCCGTACTCCTTCGGGAACGCGCGGTGCACACCGCCCTGCTCGACGAGGAGGTGCAGCTGCGAGAGCACGCGCTCGCGGTGCTCGTCCATGCTCAGCCCGTCGACGCGCCAGAACGCCGGATCCTTGATCATCTCGCGCGCCTCGCGCCGCGTGTCGGCCCACGTGCCGAGCAGCATGTCGGTGACCTGCGACACGTGGATGCGCGGTTCGGATGCCTCGGCGGCGGTGTGCGGCGTGGGAGCCGCGCCGCCCGCGGGGGTGCGCTTGCTGGTGGCGGGCTTCTGGGAACGAACGACGGCGTCGGTCATGGGATCCTCACATCACGCGGAGAAGGGAAGTTCCTCCAATGGTAGAAGTCCCACAACGCCACCCGAAAGTGCATGGACACTTCCCACAAACCCCTCGGGACCCGTAGCCCCGTCCGATTGTGCGCTCCCGACAGTCCCCGCCCCCCGCATCACCCGCGACATCCCCAGGGTCACAGCGTCAGGCCGTGCCCGAAGCGGAAGAGCGGGTCCGCCGTGTCGAAGGGCACGTCCGGGCGGGATGCCTCGACCGCCGCCATACTGCGCGGCACATCGAACGGCAGCCTGCCGTGGGCCGCGGCCTCGCCGGTCAGCACGTCCAGCAGCGCCGCGGGGCTCACGCCCCAGTTCGCCACGACCGCCGCCGCCGACTCGACGATCGGGGCGAGGATCGCGGGGCGATCGAGGAACACGTCCACCACCGTCGGCACCTGGGCGGCGACCTCGGCGACGTGGTCGAGCACTTCGGCCGGGAACTCGAGCGAGCCAGCGTGGAAGAAGTTCTCGAACATCGTGTCGCGCTGCTCGAACGGCGCCTGCAGCCGCAGGATCGCGACATCCGCCTCGGCGGGCGTGGCGACGACCTCGCCGTACGCGGCCGCGGCCTCAGGGGCGAGGCCTTCGACGTAGAGCTTCGCGCCGCGCGCGAACGGGAGTGCGGGGGCTCCGGCATCCGTCCGCTCGTTCGAGAGGACCGTGATGGATGCTCGCTGCGCGGCGTCGCCCGCCGCGCGGAACGCGGCCGAGCCGACGATCGAATCGGCGGCCTCGGCGTCGACGTACGGGTTCTCGAAGAGTCCGAGCTCGAACTTCTCACGCAGCAGGCGGCGGGCCGAGACGTCGAGGCGCTCCTCGGTGATCACGCCCTGCTCGACGAGCTCGATCAGCAGCTCGGTGCACTTCTCGCCGCCGAACTGGTCGGCTCCGGCATCCAGGATCTTGACGATCCGCTCGGCGGGGGTCAGGTCCTCGACGCCCCACGCGCGCGCCGGGAACGGCTGCCCCATGATCTCGGAGTCGGTCACCAATCCCCAGTCGGTGCAGACGATGCCGTCGAAGCCGAAGCGCTCGCGGAGGAGCCCGGTGAGCACCGACTTGTTGAAGCCGAACCCCACCTCCTCGTGCTCGGTGCCGACCGGCATCCCGTAGTACGGCATGATCTGCCGCCCGCCCGCCGCGAAGACGGCCTCGAAGGGCTTGAGGTGGTACTCGAAGTTGTCGCCGGGGTAGACCTGCTCGCGGCCGTAGGCGAAGTGCGGGTCTTCGCCGTCCTTCTGCGGGCCGCCGCCGGGGAAGTGCTTCGTCATCGTCGACACCGAGCCGGCGCCGAACGACTCGCCCTGGAACCCGCGCACGTACGCCGCGCCCAGTTCGCCGCTCAGGTCTGCGTCCTCGCCGAAGGTCTGCAGAGCTCGCGCCCAGCGCGGCTCGGTCGCGAGGTCGACCTGCGGGTGCAGTGCGACACGGATGCCGACGGCGGTGTACTCCTGTCGCGCGATGTCGCCGAAGCCCTGCACGAGGTCCGCATCGCGGGTGGCGGCCAGCCCGAGCGGCTCGGGCCACTGCGAGAAGGGGCCCGAGAGGAACGCCGCGCCCGGGTTCTCGCTGAACGCGTGCCGCGGATCCGTCGAGATCGTCACCGGGATCCCCAGGCGGGTGGATGCTGCCAGCTCCTGCAGCCTGTTGTGCCAGCGCGCGATCGTGCCGGCGGTGGGGGCGACGCCGAGCAGGTTGAAGTGGTTCATCGAGCGCTCGAGCACATAGTGCGCGTTGGAGGGCAGGTTGAACGCGGGGTCGCCGTCCGACAGCTCGCCGTCCGGGCCGATCGAGATCATCGTCTGGAAGAACAGCCCGGCCTTCTCGTCGAGCGTCATCTGGTTCAGGAGGATCTCGACGCGCTCCTCGACGGGGAGCGATGCATCGCGATAACGGTCGTCGACAGCGGTGGTCGTGGCTTCGTTGCTCATGGATCGAGTGTAAACCGAACAGCGCTTGGTTTCTTAGCGTGATCCCCGTGCCGTCGAATTCTTCGCGCGGAGCGCGATTCGTTGATCGAGTAGCGAGCGCCAGCGAGCGTACCGAGATCCGCGGAGCCCGCGTCGCGCACCGGCCCGAGGGATCTCGATACGGCGCTCGCGCCTCCGTTAACCCCCTAGTGGCTGGCGATCACGGCGAGGACGGCGTCGCCGTAGGCCTCGCGCTTCTTCTGGCCGATCCCGCTGATCCCGTCCAGGTCGCTCAGCGACGTCGGCCGGCCCGCGGCGAGCGCGTGCAGCGTCGCGTCGCCGAAGACGATGTACGCCGGCACGCCCTGCGTACGCGCGGTCTCGGCGCGCCACGCGCGGAGCGCCTCGAAGAGCCCGCGATCGCCGGCATCCAGAGTCTCGGATGCTGCCGCCTTGCGCACGCGCGAGGACCCACCGCCGGTGCGGCCGAGCACATCCCGCCGCAGGGGCACGGGTGTCGCGCCCGCCAGAACTCCGGCGCCGGCCTCGCCGATCGCGAGCGTGCCGTATTCGCCGCGCGCGACGAGCACGCCCCTGGCCAGCAGCTGCCGGATGACGCTGCGCCAATCGGGCTCGCTCAGATCGGCGCCGATGCCGAACGTCGCGAGAGTGTCGTGGCGCTGCTGCACGACGCGGTCGGTGCGGTTGCCCCGGAGGATGTCGATGAGCTGGCCCGCACCGAACGACTGATTGCGCTCGCGCTGCAGACGCACGATCGTCGACAGCAGCTTCTGAGCGGGGATCAGGCCGTCCCACACCTCCGGCGGCTCGAGGCACGTGTCGCAGTTGCCGCAGGGGGTCGATGACTGGCCGAAGTAGCCGAGCAGGTCGACGCGACGGCAGCCCGTCGTCTCGCACAGCGCGAGCATCGCGTCGAGGTGCTGACCCTGGCGGATGCGGTGCGCGCGGTCGCCGTCGCCCTGGTCGATGAGCCGGCGCTGCTGCACGACGTCGCCGAGACCGTACGCCATCCAGGCGACGGCCGGTTCGCCGTCGCGACCGGCGCGGCCGGTCTCCTGGTAGTAGCCCTCGATGGATTTGGGCAGGTCGATGTGGGCGACGAAGCGCACGTCGGGCTTGTCGATGCCCATGCCGAACGCGATCGTGGCCACCATCACCACGCCGTCTTCGCGGAGGAAGCGCGCCTGATGCGACGCCCGCATCGACGCGTCGAGGCCGGCGTGGTAGGGCAGCGCGTCGACGCCCTTGCCGCGAAGGAACTCGGCGGTCTGCTCGACGCTCTTGCGGCTCAGGGCGTAGACGATGCCCGCAGGGGCAGGCTCTGCGGGTGTTCGCATCGAGTGGATGAACGCGAGCAGCTGCTGGCGAGCCTCGGCCTTCGGGGCGATGCGGTACTGGATGTTGGGCCGGTCGAAGCTCGCGACGAAGTGGCGGGCCCGCGGCATCCGCAGGCGCTCGCCGATCTCGGTGTGCGTCGCCTCGGTCGCCGTCGCGGTCAGCGCGACCCGCGGAACACCGGGGAAATCGTCGCCGAGCCCGCCGAGGGCGAGGTAGTCGGGGCGGAAGTCGTGGCCCCACTGCGACACGCAGTGCGCCTCGTCGATCGCGATGACGCTCAGCGTGCCGCGCTTGAGGAGAGCGAGCGTCGCGGGACTCGACAGGCGCTCGGGCGCGACGTAGATCAGATCAAGCTCGCCCGAGAGGTAGGCACGCTCGACCGCGGCCCGTTCGTCGGCGCGCTGCGTCGAATTGAGATAGGCCGCGCGCACGCCGTTCGCGCGGAGCGCGTCGACCTGGTCGTGCATGAGGGCGATCAGGGGGCTGACGACCAGTCCCGTTCCCTCGCGCACGAGCGCGGGGATCTGATAGATCAGGCTCTTGCCGCCGCCGGTGGGCATGAGCACGACCGCGTCGCCGCCGGCGACGATCGTGTCGATCGCGGCGGCCTGATCGCCACGGAACGCGTCGTAGCCGAAGACGGTTCGGAGCGCCTCGAGCGGGGTCGCGTAGCGCGAGGGAGTGGCTCGGGTCGGGGCGGAGGAGGATGGTGCGGCAGCCCGCGGCTGCCCGACCCCGCGTACGATCGCACTTCCGCGATCGGGCGGTGGCGGCATCCATCCGTCGTCCGGAGGAGGCCCCCACTCGTCATCCGGCGGCGGCTCGTCATCCCACGGGACGTACTCCCCCTGCACGATGTCGTCGGAGGGGCGGGGAGTCACCCGGCGAGTCTAACGACGCCCCGCGACAGTCGTCCTCGATGCGGAGCGGCCGGACGACCCCGGGAGAGGAGGCCGGCACACCAGGAGCGCGCCGGCACCCTCGACCCGCACCTCTCCTGCGCCATACGGCACCAGGACGGTTGATCCCGAGCGGAGCTTCTCAGGCATCTCATCGAGGGCGGTCAGGGTCACCTCGCCCTCCAGGACGACGATGATCGCGTACCCGCGCGCGAGCTGCGCGGGGCCGTCGACGGCGGTCCGCTCGAGCCGGAAGTAGGGCGCGGCCTCGTCCGGCAGCAGACGAGAGGAATCCTCCTGGCGATGGATGAGGTGCTCGACCTCGTCGATGCTCATGGCCCGCGTCTCCACCGCGCCCAGAGCCGTGTCGAATCCCACCCCCAGGTGGCCCGCCGCGCTGCCGTCGATGGCGAACCCGCGCCACTCGAGGAGGATCGAGAGATCCTCGGGTTCCTGGAGTTCCACGAGCAGGATGCCCGCGCCGATGGCGTGGAGCACTCCCGCAGGAACATGCACGGTGTCGCCGGGCCGCACGTCGATGCGGTGCATGGCCGAGAGAAGGGTGGTCGTGTCCTGCACGCGGACGATGCGCTCGATCTCGTCGCGGGGGATGCTCTCGGTGAGGCCGAGATGAACGGTTCCCGGCGTGAGGATGTACCACGCCTCGGTCTTGCCGTGCGCAGCACCGAGATGCTCCAACGCCCATGCCCGGCCCGGATGCGCATGGACGGGAAGGCGCTGACCCGCATCGAGCAGCTTGACGAGCAGCATCGGGTCGGCGCCGAACGCCGTGACGTGCTCATCACCGAGCCATGCGCGCGGATCCGAGGCGATCGCCTCGGCGAGCGATGATCCGCCGGGAAGCACAGTCCGACCCACGGACTGCTCGCCGGCCACGGTCGTCACCGAACCGACCCAGTCCTCGGGCTCATCCGGGCCGTACGGCGCTTCGCCGCGAAAGTCCGCGATGCGCGCACCCCCGCGGTAGAACCTCGCGGCGGGGCGGTTCGAGGCGAGGACGTACAGGTTCATGAGGCAGTGCCGACGGCCGTGGCGGATGCATCGGCGCGCGCGAGCGAGGCGATGAAACCCCCGACGAAGCTGTCGCCCAGGCCGATCGTGGTCGGCGCGGCGACATCGAGGAAGTAGGACGGTACGACGGCCACATCATCGCCGAGCCGCCGCTCCAGCGCTCGCGCGAACGCGACGGCTGCCCCCTGTCGCGGCAGCGCGATGGTCGCTTCGTACTCGTCGGCGGTGAGCGCGTCGCCGACGCGGAACCGTGTGGCGGCCATGGCCGACGCGCCCTCGAGCGCATCGCGCCACCGGCCGGCTCCCGCCCCGTGCGCCAGCGCCCAGTGCTTCGTGTGAACGACGAGCGTGGGCGCCGGAATGAGCGGGCGAACCCGCGCGAGCGCCTCAGCGGCCTCGTCCGGAGCCGACGCGTCGAGCTCGGGCGCGCGGATGCCGTCGTACCGGGCCACGCCCTCCAGCACGGCGGCATCCCACGCGATCTCGTCGTCGACGGTGCCGCCGAGCCCCAGCAGCAGTTCGGCGCTCACAGGGTGATCCTCTCCGACATCGGCCGATCAGTACAGACCGGCCTTGCCGTCCGCACCCTCCCGGCCCCATAGCCCCCGCCCCCCTCTGCCCTCTCCCCGGCGTGCACAACGCAGGACGAAGTGCGCCCGCAATGCCCGACACGCCGTCATTCGCGGCCGCCCGGGGCTATCCATCCTGCGTTGTGCACCGGGCGGAGCGGGAAGGCGCGGCGGGATCACAGCCGGAGCACCTCGGTGACGCGCACGACGGCGGTACCGAGCTCTTCCGACTCGGCGAGGTCGACCTCGGCGCGGATGCGCCAATCGTGGTCACCGGCCGGGTCATCGATCGTCTGCTCGACACGCCAGATCCGGGATGCCGCCGCCGCGCCGGCGGCGCCCGGAGCGGGCGTGGCGACCGACTCGTCGATGGCCACGAGCGCCGACGACCTGGCCGCGCCACCGGTGCGGATCTCGTCGTGCTCGTCGAAGTAGGCGTCGAGGGCGGCCGGCCAATCCACGTCGGGATCAAGAGCGGCCAGTTCGTCGTCGCGCTGGAGGGCGGCCAGCTGCACCCGGCGGAACATCTCGTTGCGAACGAGCACGAGGAACGCGCGCCGGTTCGTCAGCACCGACGGCGGTGCGGGCGGCACGACGGGTGCCGACGGATCGAGCACCGGGTTGACGAGCGATTCCCATTCGTCGACGAGACTCGAATCGACTTGCCGCACGAGCTCGCCGAGCCACTCGATCAGGTCGAGCAGGTCGGGAGTCTGGGCGTCCGAGGGCACGGTCTGCCGGATCGCACGGTACGCATCGCTGAGGTACCGCAGCACGAGTCCCTCGCTGCGCGCGAGCGAATACAGCTGGATGTGCTCGGCGAACGACAGCGCCCGCTCGAACATGTCTCGCACGACCGATTTCGGCGACAGCTCGAAGTCGCGCACCCACGGCTGGCTCGACGCGAACACCTCGAACGACTGCGCGAGGAGTTCTTCGAGCGGCTTAGGGTAGGTGATCTCTTCCAGCAGCTCCATGCGCTGGTCGTATTCGATGCCGTCGCGTTTCATCGCCGCGACCGCCTCGCCCCGCGCCATGAACTGCTGCTGCGAGAGCACCGGACGAGGGTCGTCGAGCGTGGCCTCGATGACGCTCACGACGTCGAGCGCGTAATGCCCGGTCCCCGCGGTGCCCGGCGCGCCCGACGCCGCGGCACCGTGTCTCAGCTCGGTCTCGGGGTCGAGCAGCCCGATGGCGGCGAGCGCGAACGGAGACAGGGCCTGGTTGAGCGCGAAGTTCGGCTGCAGATCGACGGTGAGGCGGATGCTCCCACCCGGCGCCACCACGACGACCTCGGCCGCGACGAGCGTGCGGAAGATGCCGAGCGCCCGCCGGGCCAGCTCGTACTTCCGCGCCCGAGGCTCGTGGTTGTCGAAGACGAGCGACCGGACGTTCGCGAACACGTCACCGCCGCGCGCGATGACGTTGATGAGCATCGCCGCGGTGAGCTGCATCTGCGGAGTGAGCGGCTCGGGCTCAGCATCCACGAGTCTTTCGAAGGAGGCCTCGCCCCAGTTCACGAACCCCGCAGGGGCCTTCTTCCGTACGACCTTGCGGAGCTTCTTCGGGTCGTCGCCGGCCTTCGCCAGCGCGGACGTGTTCTCGATCTCGTGCTCGGGCGCCATCACCACGACGGTTCCCGCCGTGTCGTACCCCGCGCGTCCCGCGCGGCCGGCGATCTGGTGGAATTCGCGGGCGCTGAGCTGCCGCATCCGCTGCCCGTCGAATTTCGCGAGCGCGGTGATCAGCACCGTCCGGATCGGGACGTTGATGCCGACGCCGAGCGTGTCGGTGCCGCAGATCACCCGCAGCAGGCCGCGCTGCGCGAGCGTCTCGACCAGACGGCGGTACCGCGGCAGCATGCCCGCGTGATGCACGCCGATGCCCGCGCGCACGTACTTCGACAGGGTGCGGCCGAACGCCGTCGTGAAACGGAATCCGCCGATCGCCTCGGCGATCTCGTCGCGCTGCTCGCGGCTGACGATCCGCACGCTCGACAGGGCCTGTGCCCGCTCGATCGCGGCGGCCTGCGAGAAATGCACGATGTAGATCGGCGCGAGGTTCGTCGTCAGCAGCTCCTCCACCGTCTCGTGCACGGGGGTGCGGGCGTACGAGAAGTGCAGCGGCACGGGGCGCTCGACGCCGGTGATCCGCGCCGTCGGCCGGCCGGTGCGGCGCGAGAGGTCGTCGGCGATCGCCGTGACGTCGCCGAGCGTCGCCGACATCAACACGAACTGCACGCGCGGCAGAAGCAGCAGCGGCACCTGCCACGCCCACCCTCTGTCGGGGTCGCCGTAGTAGTGGAACTCGTCCATGACGACCTGATCCACCTGGGTGTCGGCGCCGTGCCGGAGGGCGAGGTTCGCGAGGATCTCGGCCGTGCAGCAGATGATCGGAGCATCCGGGTTGACCGACGAATCGCCCGTGACCATCCCGACGTTCTCGGCCCCGAAGACGTCCGCCAGGGCGAAGAACTTCTCGCTCACGAGCGCCTTGATCGGCGCGGTGTAATACGTCCGGCCGCCGCGGGCCAGGGCGATCGCGTGCGCGGCGACCGCGACGAGCGACTTGCCCGTGCCCGTCGGCGTCGACAGGATCACGTTGGCGCCCGAGACCAGCTCGATCACGGCCTCGTCCTGCGCCGGGTACAGGGCGAACCCCGCGCCCTCGGCCCATTCGACGAAGCCCGCATATGCGGCATCGGGGTCCGCGCCGCGCGGCACGGAGTCCAGGAGCGAAGCGGCCATCCCCCGAGTCTGCCTGGTCCGGGCTGCGTCCGCGGCCGCAGTCGCCGATGAACCGGTGGCGGAAGCATCCCGAAGCGACCTACGTTGGAAGCGACGACGAGAGGATGCCCCGTGACAGAGCCGACCGAAGATGTGACCGTGACCCGCAACGACGCCGCTGGTCGATACGAGATCCACGTGGGCGACGTGCTCGGTGGGTTCACCGAGTTCCGTGTCGACAGCCGCGGGCGCCTCGTGTTCCCGCACACCTCGATCGATCCCGCCTTCGCGGGCCGCGGCCTCGGTGCGGTTCTGGTGGGCGACGCGATGAAGGATGCTGTCGCCCGCCACGAGACCGTCGTGCCGGAGTGCCCGTACGTCGTGCGGTTCCTGCAGAAGCACGAGGTCGAGGGGCTCGAGATCGACTGGTCACGCAGCGGCACCGCCGGCACGGGCGCCGCCGCCGGCGGCTCGGGCGTATGACCCGCCTCGACGTCGGGCCCGAATCCGCTGTCGTCCACGCGGACGAGCCGACCCCGACGACCGACGGGCCCCGCGCGCTCCTCCTCGAGTTCCGGGCCGTCCCGCTCGGCGGCGTGCGGGGCATGGAGGTGCATCGCGCGCTGCCGCAGCGCGACCTGCCGATGGTCGGCGCCTGGTGCTTCCTCGACCGGTTCGGGCCACAGCGCACGCGGATGCGCGTCGAGCCTCATCCGCACATCGGGCTGCAGACGGTGACCTGGCCGTTCGTGGGCGAGGTGCACCACCGCGACTCCGTCGGCAGCGACGTCGTGATCAGCCGCGGAGCGCTGAACATCATGACCAGCGGCGCCGGCATCGCGCACTCCGAGTATTCGGTCGGCGAAGAGGCGATCCCGCTCGACGCTCTGCAGCTCTGGGTCGCACTGCCCGAGTCGCGGCGCGCGGGTGCGCCCGACTTCGAACGCCACGACGACCTGCCGCGGGTCACCCTCGTCGCCGACCAAGGAGAGACGGGCGAGGCGATCGTCGTCCTCGGCGAGTTCGGCGGTGCGACCTCGCCCGCGACGGCGTACACGCCCATCGTCGGCGCCGAACTGCGGATCCCCGCCGGCTCGCGGGTGCACCTGCCCCTTCACCCCGACTGGGAGTACGCCCTCGCGGGCGTCGAGGGCGCTGCATCCCTCTCTCTTCCTGAGGCGACCCTCATCGACCCCGAGCACTTGCTCTATCTCGGGACAGGCCGCGAAGACCTCGTGATCGGCGGCGACACCGACACCGTCGTCTTCCTCCTCGGCGGCGAGCCGTTCGAAGACGACATCGTGATGTGGTGGAACTTCGTCGGCCGAACGCACGAGGAGATCGTCGACGCCAGGGACGCGTGGGAGCAGGGCTCCCCCCGGTTCGGTCACGTCGTCGGCCACGGCGACGAGCGCATCCCCGCGCCGCCCCTCCCCGGCGTACGTCTCACCCAGCGCCGACGCCGGGTCTGACGCCCGACCCGGACATCCGGAAGGATGCACAGGTGTCGACGGCGCCCGGGCAGCCCCACTGGGCGACTCGAGCCACAACCGTCCTTCCGGATGCGCGCGGATCCGCGAAGACCCCGAGCTCGAAACGACCAGCCAGTACGCTGAGCGTGTGTCCTCGCCTCCCCGGAAAACCCCTGTGCTCTCGACGCGCGTCCTGCTCGTATGCGCGGCGATCGGCGTCGCCACCGGGGTCGCCGGCGGTATCGCGGGTGCTCTCACACCGCTTGTGATAGCCGCCGCCGCACCCCTCTACGGACTGGTGCTGGGCGTGCACGTGCTGCCGGGGATCATCGCGCAGGAGACACTGCGTCTGCCGCTCGTGGCGATCATCACCCACCTCATCGCCGCGTTGGTCGCGAGCGCGTTCGCGGTCGCCTTCGCGCCGCGCTTCCTGGGGACGGCGCTGCTGTTCGGCGGAATCCAGGAACTCGTCGCCGCGGCGACCCGGTACCGCGCATGGGGCGCATGGCGCTTCTTCATCTCGGGCGGGATCATCGGCGTCCTCGTCGCTGTCGTCGTGTTCTTCGCGGCCCATCTCTCGGTGTTTCCGGTGTGGGCGCAAGCCCTTTACCTCGTGCTCTCCGTGTTCGGGCCCATCGCCTGGACGGCCGTCGCACTCTGGATCGGCGCTGGCCTGCGTCGCGCGGGCGTAGCCCGCCCACGCTCCCGAGGCTGACATCGCGGGCGGCTCGACGATGGGCCGACGTTCGGCTAAGGGTCGGCTAAGTTAGGCTGGACTTACCCGATCCGGAACGAGCTGTGACCGCACCTGAACGCGACTTCTCCGCCGCCCCTGCGCCGGTCGGCGCCGCCGGCGGCACCCTCCTGCGGGTGCGCGACGTGTCGATCACCCACGACGGTGAGGATGCTCCGACCCCCCGCGCCGTGAGCTTCAACGTCGCCCCCGGCGAGGTGGTGCTGCTGCTCGGCCCGAGCGGATCGGGCAAATCGACGCTGACCCTCGCGCTCAACGGCTTGATCCCACACGCTGTGCCCGCCAGGGTGACCGGCGCGATCGAGGTCGGCGGGGTGACAGCATCCGACACCACCGTCGCCGAACTGAGCACGCGCGTGGCGATGGTGTTCCAGGATCCGGATGCCCAGCTGGTGACCGGCACCCTGTTCGACGAGGTCGCGTTCGGTCCGGAGAACCTGCGGATGCCGGTGGCAGAGGTCCGTGCGCGCGCCGAGGCCGCGCTGCGACGCGTGGGGCTGTGGGATCGGCGGGACGAGAATCCCGACCGGCTTTCCGGCGGCGGCCGCCAGAGGCTCGCGATCGCGTGCGCGCTGGCGATGGGGTCGCCACTCCTTGTGCTGGACGAACCGACGGCCAACCTCGATCCGGCGGGCATCGACGAGGTCTACGCCGCCCTGGCCGAACTCGTCGCGGACGGTGGCAGGGGGATCGTGCTGGTCGAGCACAACCTCGATGCTGCGATCTCGTTCGTCGATCGTGTCGTCGTGCTCGATCAGCAGGGCCACCTGGTCTTCGACGGGCCTGCCGAAGAGGTGCTCCGCACACACGTGGATGAGCTCGTGCGGATGGGCGTCTGGCTGCCTTCCGCGGCGATCGCGGCGCTGCGCCTGCGCGAGGCCGGCTGGACGCTCGACCCGCTGCCGCTCACCCCGGCCGAGTTGCGCGCGGGCCTCGAGGCGCGCGGTGCCGCGCCGCGACCATCGGAAGACCCCGTTTCGTCGCGCCTCGCGCCCGCAGCCAGCGGAGCTTCGGTCATCGAGCGAAGCGCACAGCCCCCGGGCGACGCTGTCCCGCCGCTCATCCGCGTCCGGGCGCTCTCGGTCACCAGGGGCCGCGGCCGAAGGCGCCGCGAGCTTCTGCACGGGGTCGACCTCGACGTGGCGGCCGGATCGTTCGTCGCCGTCGTCGGAGCGAACGGCGCGGGCAAGACGACCCTCGTCCAGGCGATCGCAGGCGTCGTCGCGCCCCCGCGCGGACGCATCAGTGTCGGCGGCATCGACCCCGGAACGGCTTCGCCGCGGGCGGTCTCTTCGACCATCGGATTCGTCTTCCAGAACCCCGAGCACCAGTTCATCGCCCACACGGTCTCCGACGAGCTCGCGCACGGCTTGCGCCTCGCCCGACTCCCCGATGCGGAGATCGACGAACGGGTCGGACACATGCTCGAGCGGTTCGGTCTGGCCGAGAAGGCGCGGTCGCACCCGTTCCTGCTGTCCGGCGGGCAGAAGCGGCGGCTGTCGGTCGGTACCGCACTGATCGCCGGGGCTCCTGTTCTGGCACTGGACGAGCCCACCTTCGGACAGGATCGCGCGCGGGCCGACGAACTCCTCGGGCTGCTCTCGGCGCTCAACGCCGACGGCACCACCATCATCGTCGTCACGCACGACATGCAGCTCGTCGCCGAGTACGCGAGCCACACCGTCGTACTCGCGGACGGGCGCATCCTCGCGTCGGGGGCCACGACCGACGTGCTCGCCGACGACGCCCTTCTCGACCGAGCGGGGCTGCGTCAGCCGCCCCTCGCGGCCGCGTTCCACGGAATCCCCGCTCTGCGCGGAGCGCTGCGTCTCGCCGACCTTCCCGGGGTGCTGCGCGCATGACCTCCGCGGCGTTCGACCCTTATGCGACCCTTGCGCCGGCATCCCCTGTGCGCTTCCTCTACGCACTCAACCCGCTCGCCAAGCTCGCCGCGCCCGTGCCGGCGATGATCGCGCTCGTCTTCGTCCGCGACCTCGCCACCCCGCTCGTCTTCGTCGCGATCTCGTACGCCGTCGTGCTGGTCGGTGCACGTCTGACGGGCCGCCTCGCGGCCGTGATGTTCCTCGGCGTCCCCGTCGCAGTCGCCGTGGTCGGATTCGGCTTCTCCGTGTGGGTCGATTCCGCGCTCGTCGAGGCCACGCCGGCCGTCCTGCGGATCGGCGACGGGGTGCTGTACAGCGGAGCGCTCGAACTCGGGTTCGCCACCGCGCTGCGGCTCGCCGCGATCGTCGCGCTCGCCCTCATCGGCGGCGTCACGACCACGGGACCGGATCTCGTCCGAGCGACCGTGCAGCAGCTGCGGGTGCCGTACCGCATCGGCTACACCGCCCTGGCCGCCTTCCGGTTCGTGCCGCGCTTCGCGTACGAACTCGACGTCATCCGCGCCGCGCACCGTGTGCGCGGCCATCACGGCGGTGCTGGCCCGTTCTCGCGCGCCGCCCGGGCGATCGGCTACATCGTTCCGCTCCTCGCGGGCGCGATCCGGCACGCCGAGCGCGTCGCGCTGGCGATGGATGCTCGCGCCTTCGGCGCCTACCCCACCCGCACCGAGCGATACCTCGTTCCGTTCCGCCCTCGCGACATCGTCTTCATCGCGCTCTTCTGGATCGTCTCGGCGGCGGTGCTGTGGTTGTTCTTCCCTTGGCAGCTCGGCTGAACCGGCCGGTCTCGACGTCGAGCCGTACACGCGAGAGGACGGCCGGTGCGCGAGCGGCCCCCGGGCGGCGACCCGGGCCCACTCGCGCACCGACCGTCCTCTCAGATGTACGCCGGGCTCCCGATACTCAGCGTCGACCGACGATCTGACGGCTCACGATGTCGCGCATGATCTCGTTCGTGCCGCCGTAGATCCGGTGCACACGAGCATCCAGGAAGGCCCGGGCGATCGGATACTCGGTGATGTAGCCGTATCCGCCGTGCAGCTGCACTCCCAGGTCCAGCAGCTCCCACTCGCGGTCGGTCGCCCAGAACTTGACCTTCGCAGCCTCTTCGGCGGTGAGCTTCTTGTCCTTGTAGAGCATCATGGCCCGGTCGATGTAGGTCCACATGACGTCGACCGTCGTTGCCATGTCGGCGAGTCGGAACCGGGTGTTCTGGAAGTCGGCGACCGGCTGGCCGAACGCCTCACGGCTCAGCGTGTAGTCGCGCGTCCACACGAACGCCGCTTCGCCGGCCGCGGCGGCCGCGACGCCGATCGACAGACGCTCGAGCGGGAGGTTCATCATGAGCTGGATGAAGCCCATGCCCTCCTTGCCGCCGATCAGGTTCTCCTCCGGCACGAACACGTCGACGAACGACAGCTCCGCGGTATCCCACCCGTGGAAGCCCATCTTCTCGAGCTTCTTGCCGTGCTCGAAGCCCTTCATGCCGTCTTCGAGGATGAGCAGGCTGAACGCGTCGGGCCGATTGCCCTCACCGGTCTTGACGAAGGTCACGACGATGTCGGCGGTCTTGCCGCTCGAGATGAAGGTCTTCGCCCCGTTGACGACATAGCCGCCCTCGACGCGCTTCGCGGTGGTCTTGATGCCCCGCAGGTCCGAGCCCGCTCCCGGCTCGGTCATCGCCAGAGCGCCGAGGATCTCGCCGGTCGCCATGCCCGGGAGCCACTTCTGCTTCTGCTCCTGCGTGCCCATGTGCACGATGTAGGGCACGGCGAGGTCGTCCTGGATGCCGAGAGCGCCGGCGAGCGAGCCCTGTCCGGCGCCGATCGTCTCTTCGAGCACGACGGAGCGGAAGCGGTAGTCCTGCAGCATCCCCGCGCCGCCGAATTCTTCCGGCACCGAGAGTCCGATGATGCCGGCCTCACCCGCCGCGAGCATGGTCGCCCGGTCGATCTCGCCGTCCGCGTCCCACTGCTTGCGCTTCTCTTCCGTCGCGTAGCGCTTGACGAACTCCTTCACGACGTCGCGGAACGCCTCGTGGTCTTCGTCGTAGATCTCGCGGTCCATGTGCCGGTCCTTCCTCTCCGCATCGAGCGGTTCGCATTCGCGACCGGCTGAAGCCACGTCGCCGCCTGCGATTCTAGGCCAGCCAGGTGGGTGCTGGCTGACATTCCATCCCACGGATGCTGGAACTCGGTCTCGCAGTCCGGATCACCCCGAACCGGCATGCCTCAGCCCGCGTAGTCGGGCGCGGCGCTCAGGCCGAAGAACTCCTCGAGGGAGTGCCAGCCCCCCGCGTGGTAGGCCGCCGCGAGCTGCGTGCCGACGTAGCGCAGGTGCCACGGCTCGGGGATGTAGCCGGTCACATCGGTCTTGCCGCTCTCATACCGAACGATCCAGCCGTACCGCCAGGCGTTGGCCGCGATCCACGCGCCTTGCGGACTCGCCGCCAGGTCGTCCAGCGTTCCGCAGCCGCCCGAGCACGCCACGACATCGGCCGCGAGCCCCGACTGGTGCTCGCTGTATCCCGGCCGCGCGACGGACGCCTCCACCGACGGGCCACCGTCGCCGTAGTTCGTCTGCTGAGTCGCGTACGAGCGGTAGCCGCTGTCGAGCGCGATCTCGCCGGCGCCCTCGGCGACCGCGGCGGCCGCCATCGCGCTGAGGCCGGTCGCGGCTTCGGGCCGCAGCCTGCCGCCTTCGAGGCTCTGGACGCCGGATGGCAGAGCCAGCGATGCCGGCTCCCAGTCGACCGGCGAGAACGGCCGCAGCTTGTTCACGATCACCCAGTCGTGGCTCGGATCGTCGAGCGCGACGCACGGAGCCCGCCCCCCCGCGACCGCGTCGCGGAATACCGCCGCTCCCCCCGCCGCCGTCATGGCGCCTTCGTCGTCCCCTGCCGCGAGCGCCGCCGACACGGCGGGATTCGCGCAGATGTCGACCGCCGCCGGTGCGGCCAGGGGGGTTGCCACGGGCGTCGCGGTCGGGGACGGCGAAGGGGATGCTGCCGCCTCCGCCACCGCGGGCCCGCTCTCGTCGAGACGCTGATCCTCCGCGCCGGAGAGCACCGGTCCGGTGACGGCGGCTGTCACCGCGGCGGCGCCGCCGAAGACGAGGGCTCCCGCGGCGACGCACGCGAAGATCGCTCCGATCCAACGTGCGCGCCGCGCGCGGGCATGGCGCACGAGCGTCGCGCCGTCGTGGGTCGGCATCGACGCCGCCCGGGCGGCCCGGCGAGCGGGGGTGGCGGGCTCCTGCCGGCGCGCGGGCGCGGCCACTGAGGCGGGCCCGCGTAAGACGGGCGCGACGGGCGCGGGCGCGACGGGCGCGGGCGCGACGGGCGCGGGCGCGACGGGCGCGGGGGCGACGGGCGCGGGCGCGACGGGCGCGGGCGCGACGGGCGCGGGGGCGACGGGCGCGGGGGCGAGGGGCGCGGAATCGTCAGACGTGGACGGGACTGCCGGCACCGGGGTCCCCGCCGGGGCCGCCTCGCGGACAGCGACCGCCTCGCGGACAGGGACCGCCTCCCGGACAGGGGCCGCCTCCCGGACAGGGACCGCCTCCCGGACAGGGGCCGCGGTCCGACGCGCGGAGACCGGCGATGAGGGTGGCGATTCGGGAGCAGGCATCCCCGCGCGGCGACGTCTGCGCGGTGCTTCGTCGAGCGCCTCCGCATCGGTCGGCGCGGGCGCCGACGTTTCCCGACTGGCCGGCATGGGCTTCGGCAGCGGCTCCGGACGGCGCATCGCCCGAGAGCTCGGCGGCTCCGCGTGCGACCCGTCGATCGGGGTATCCGCGCGACGAAGATCCGTCGACCGCGAATCGGCGACCCGTCGCTGGGACCGGCGGGTCGGGAGCGCCTCGGAGCCGGCTTGGCCGGCAGGCGCCGGAGGAGAGCCTCGACGCTCACGACGTGAACGTGGATCGGGCGCTGAGGACTTCGATCCTGACGTGTCCGACGCGCGCTCGACGGCCTCTTCACGGGCAGCACGTGACGCGCGGGGCGAAGCGGGGGTCTCGTGCGGTTCGGGGGCCGTCACGCATCCCATTCTCCCCCCGACCCACCGGGCTTGCAGGTTGAACCGCGCCGGGCTCGGGCATCCCTTCCAGATGTGTTCGATATCCGCGCAATCGGACTTGACCTATATTCGTATTTCTGTTCCCATGGAATCATGCGATGGCAGGGGCAGGAACTGGGTGTGGCGGATGGGGCGGCGCTGCCCGGCCTCGAACGCATCGACGGCCTCGTACGATCTGTCACGACGCCGGAGTTCTCCGGGATGACCTTCCACGAGGTGATGTGCAGGTCGGCGCTCAACCACGTGCCCGGGGCATCCGCGATGCCTTTCGACTGGACCGTCAACCCGTATCGAGGGTGCTCCCATGCGTGCACATATTGCTTCGCTCGCGGTACGCACGAATATCTCGACCTCGACGCCGGGCGCGACTTCGACTCGCAGATCGTTGTGAAGATCAATGTGGCTGAAGTGCTCGGCAGAGAGCTCCGGCGCGGCTCGTGGGCGCGCGAACCGGTCATGCTCGGCACCAACACCGACCCCTACCAGAGGGCCGAAGGACGGTATCGGCTCATGCCCGGCATCATCCAGGCCCTGACCTCATCCGGCACGCCTTTCTCGATACTGACGAAGGGCACCCTGCTGCGCCGCGACCTTCCGCTGCTGACCGAGTCTGCGGCATCCGTCCCTGTTTCGCTCGCCATGTCGATCGCCTTCTACGACGACGCGCTGCAGCATGCGATCGAGCCGGGCACCCCTTCCGCTTCCGCGCGACTCGAAACCGTGCGGGCAGCGACCGCGGCGGGGTTCGCGGTGACGGTCTTCCTCATGCCGATCGTGCCGCATCTCACCGACTCCATCGCGGCGATCGACGATGGACTCAGACGCATCAAGGCGGCCGGCGCGCGGCGGGTCGTGTTCGGCGCACTTCACCTGCGCCCAGGTGCGAAGCAGTGGTTCATGCGCTGGCTGGAGCGCGAGCATCCGGAACTCGTCTCGTCATACCTCGGGCTGTATCCCGGCGTGGTTTCACAGGCGCCGAAGCCGTATCGAGCGTGGCTGGCTAAGCGGGTGCGGCCACTCATGCGCGCGTACGGCCTCGACGGTCACGACGAAGACGCCCATCCGCGTGGGAGCCGAACCCCCGGCCTGGCGACACGTTCCGCTCCGCGTTTCATCACGACCGGGAAGCCTGCGGAGGCAGACCGCCTGTTCTGAACCGCAGCGTTCCGCTCCGACTGACACGCCCCTTGCCCCGTCGGCCCGGCCAGCCCCGGCCAGCCCGGCCAGCCCCGGTCAGCCCGGCCAGCCCGGCCAGCCCCGGCCAGCCCCCGTCGGCCCGGCCAGCCCCCGTCGGCCCGGCCACGGCCGCACAACGCAGGATCAACCCGTGATCCCGGGTCCGAAACCGCCTCCGGAGGCTGGATTCGGCCGATCGATCCTGCGTTGTGCACGCCGCGAGGAGGTGCGTGCCTACAGAGAGGTGATCGACGCCCCGCCCCGCTCTCACACCCCCTCCGCGAACATCCGGAAGGACGGAGGTTCCTGAAGTCGATGGGTGGGACGCTATCGGCGAGTTTCCCGCTCGGGCGTCCTTCCAGATGTACGAGGGACGAAGAAGGGCCCCGGGAATGAACCCGGGGCCCTTCTTCACGCTCGACTAGGCCGTGAGCTCCGCGTTCGTGAGCAACGAGCCCGCGAGCTCGTCGATGATGTCGTCGCCGAGGCGTGCGTCCTCGAACGGGGCATTGATCTCGGCGTGCTCGAGCATCTCGGTCATCTTGCGACGACGCTGGCGTGTGATGAGCGTCACGACGCGCCCCTGCGCACCGGCGCGGCCGGTACGCCCCGAGCGGTGCAGGTACGTCTTGTACTCATCCGGCGGGTCGGCCTGGATCACCAGATCGATGTCGTCGACGTGGATGCCGCGTGCCGCGACGTCCGTCGCCACCAGGACGTTGACCCGGCCCGACGTGAGTCGCTCGAGGTTGCGCGTGCGCTTGGCCTGGTTCAGATCCCCATGGAGCGCGACCGCCGGGATGCCCGAATCGGCGAACTGCTCGGCGAGCATTTCGGCGTATGCGCGGGTGCGGGCGAACACGAGGGTCTTGCCGTCGCGATCCACCAGCCGGTCGAGGATCTCGGCCTTGTCGCGGTGCTCGATCACGAGCACGCGATGCTCGATCGTGCCCGTCTCCTGTGTCTCGCCCGCGACCTCGTAAACGGCGGGCTTGACGAGGAACTCGTCGACGACTCCTGCGACCTCACGGTCGAGCGTCGCCGAGAAGAGCAGCTTCTGGCTGCCCTCGCCGGTCTGGCGGAGGATCCGCTGCACGGGCTCGAGGAATCCGAGCTCGCTCATGTGGTCTGCCTCGTCGATCACCGCGACCATGACGTCGGACAGATCCAGCTTGCGCTGGTTGATGAGGTCTTCGATGCGTCCGGGCGTGCCGATGATGATGTCCACGCCCTTGCGCAGGGCGCCCACCTGGCGCGCCTGCGGCACACCGCCGTAGATCTGCGTCGTGAAGAGGCCGACGCTGCGCGCGATCGGCTGGATGGTGCGGTCGATCTGCAGCGCAAGCTCGCGCGTCGGAGCGAGGATCAGCGCCATCGGGGCCCGGGCGAACTCGCGCTTCTTGCCTGCTTGTGCCTTGAGCACGCGCTCGACGAGCGGGGCGCCGAAGGCGATCGTCTTGCCCGAGCCGGTGCGACCGCGGGCGAGCACATCGCGACCTGCGAGCACCTCCGGGATCGTCGCGGCCTGGATCGGGAACGGCGCGGGAGCACCGAGGTCGATCAGGGTGTTGGCGATGTTCTGACCGAGGCCCAGGTCTGCCCAGCTCGTGCCGCCGACCTCGTCGGCCTGTACGGCCTCGGCTTGCAGGCGCTCGTGCACGACGTCGACGTGCTGCTCGTACTTGTGGTCGACGGGCTTTGACCCCTTGTCGTTCCAGTTCGAGCGGCTGCCCGCGTATGCTCCGGCAGCAGCCGCGGATGCCCCGGACCGACGGTTCTGGTCGCGATCATCGCGACGCGGCCGGTCGTCGTACGAGCGGGCAGGGCGATCGCTGGAGGTGCGAGCCGGACGATCGTCCGACCGAGCCGGACGGTCATCGTAGGAACGCGCGGGACGGTCGTCCGAGCGAGCCGGACGGTTGTCGTACGAACGAGCGGGACGGTCGTCCGAGCGAGCCGGACGGTTGTCGTACGAACGCGCGGGACGCGAATCATTCGAACGCGCCGGACGATCCTCGTACGAACGCGCCGGACGGTCGTCCGAGCGAGCCGGACGATCCTCGTACGAACGCGCCGGACGGTCGCCCGAGCGGGCCGGACGGTTGTCGTACGAACGCGCCGGACGGTCGTCCGACCGAGCCGGACGGTTGTCGTAGGAACGCGCGGGACGCGAATCATTCGAACGCGCCGGACGATCCTCGTACGAACGAGCCGGACGCGAATCGTGCGAACGAGCCGGTCGGTCATCGTACGACCGAGGCGAACGATCGTCCGAGCGGGGCGGACGGCCGTCAAACGAGCGCGCCGGACGCGAATCATTCGAACGCACCGGACGCGAATCGTACGAACGCGCCGGACGATCGTCCGTGCGGGGCGGACGATTGTCGTAGGAACGCGCGGGACGGCTGTCGTAGGAACGCGCCGGACGATCGTCATACGAACGCGCCGGACGATCGTCATGCGAACGCGCCGGACGATCGTCCGTGCGGGGCGGACGGCTGTCGAACGAACGCGCCGGACGCGAATCATTCGAACGCACCGGACGCGAATCGTACGAACGCGCCGGACGATCGTCGTTCGGGCGCGAGGAACGGATGCTGCGCGATTCATCGCGACCCGCTCGCTGTGTGGCGGTCCACCGCGCCTTCGGCGCCGCAGCGCCCTCTTCGGGTGCGCGGAATCCGCGGTGGCCGGCGCTGCGGCTGCCCGCCTTGGGTGCCCCGGTAGCCGGGCGGTGCTGGCGGTCCTGGAACGAGGTCTTCTTCTCGCCGTAACGGGGTTCGAAATTCTTGGCCGGGCGCCCGCCGGCGGGCTTCTTGCTCTTGGGCATGATCGTGTCTTCCTGGGTTGTCTCGTGATGAGAACAGCACTCCAGAGCGCTCCGCAACACGCGGAGGCGCTGCCGCACACGAGCGGCATGCTTCTTCAGGCAGAAGCGGGAGTAACCCGGACACTGTCGGCCGGGGGCCATTCACTGGATGGTCGTCGGGATGGATTCATCCCCACCATCGGCCCCTTGGACTCACAAACCCTCCGCGATCCATCGCGGTGTCCAGAGCCGACTGCGGGAAGACTACCGCATCGACCTGCGCCGCCGCTGTATGCGACACGGTCTTTTCAGCGTCTTTCGGTTTACTCCTAGTAACGTTGCCAGGGTACGATCAGCCCAACGAGTCGACTGGGAACGGCTGCCGAAACGCGCTCCCGACCGTGGGAAATGGCGGCGACGTCCTGGGGCCCTCGGTTGGGTTGCTCACCGAGCGAATCCAGCAGGCCCAAAATGACGACACTTGAGATCCTCCCCTCACCCTCGCCGATCGATCTGACGCGCGCCGGCACAAGGCTGCGCGGCATCCTGTCGACCCATGGCGCGCGGCGTGTTGCCGAACGGCAGCTCGCCCGCGCCAGCCCTACTCACCGCGTCGCCGGCATCATGATCTTCATCATGATCGGCATCGCGATCGCGATGATCACCACACCCGATCCGCTGTGGTGGCAACTGCACTTCAGCGAGCTCGGCACTTTCAACGCCTTCTCCAGCTATGTCTTCAATGGCACGTTGTTCCTCACCGGGGCACTGATCGTGGCATTCGCACGCTACTTCCGCCGCGAATTGGCCAAGCACGCCGCCCGCTCGGGCTCGTGGCGAGGCTCTCCGATCGTGGTCTCGATCCTTTTCGGCTCTCTGGGCGTGCACCTCGCCTTCGTGGGCGGCGTCCCGGTGAACACCTGGACCTTCCTGCACGATCGCGGCGCGCAGGGAATGGTGTTCTCGTTCCTCGCCATCCTCATCTGCGTGCCATCGATGCTCCGCGGCCTCGGCCGGCCGCTCGCCGCGATCACTGCTCCCGCTATCGCCTTGCTCGTGGGCGGCGGCGTCTCGATGGTCGTCGGCGTGATTAACCTCGCCGCGTACGAGCTTCTCGGCTTCGCGGTGATGTTCACTTGGGTTCTGCTCTTCGTCGCATGCCTCGGCAAGCACGAGGCGAACCATGACCGCTCGTCCCGCACCTCGAACGCCGAGGGCAGGCATGTCGCTCCCGCTCGCCGCCGCCGCGTGTCTGCGCCGCGCCGAGCCCTCGTCCGCGAGTCGGATCGCCAGTTCATCGCGGTGCGCGAAAGCATCGCGCGGGCGCGCACCGACGCACCCGCTTCTCTCGCGCTTCACCGCACATCGCATTCGTGGACGCCTTCCGGCAGCCCACCGGACCATGCCCGATTCACGACGGATGCCGCGCCCCATATCGTCGGTTCGCTTCAGCGAAACGGAACCAAACGCCGCCACGCCCGTCACACACGCACGCCACGGACCCTCGTCGCCGCGCCAGCTTGACCCGCCCATCCACGTCGGATCAGCGGAAAAGGGCTGTGAGACCCATGGACCCGAAGATCAGAAGGAACGGTACGGCGAGGACGAAGAACGGCATGTCGGGAAGCGTATCACGCTCGTATTCATGAATACTACAGTGATATCTGCCTTCGCCTGAATCAATCGTCCTCGCGGTGCGAAGCATCTGGATCGGACGGATCAAGGGGCTCGGGGTGTTGCCCGACGTCGGTATCGGGACCCTCCTGGGCGCGCTCCTTCTCGACCGATGTCACCGTTTCCGATCCAACGGCCGGGAGAGCCGCGCCGGTCGCGCCCGTCGCCTCCGACACCTCGCGCTCGCGACGCTCGCGACGGGTCTGGGAGGCCGGGGCGCCGCCGGCCAGAGCGAGCTCGGGTTCACGCGCCGGCGCCTGCGGACCGGCATCCACTCCGCCCTTGCGCAGCCTCCGCCGCTCGCGCGCACCCTCGACGAGGTTGTAGAGCGTGGGCAGCACGACGAGCGTCAGGATCGTGGAGGAGACGAGTCCGCCGATCACGACGATCGCAAGCGGCTGCGAGATGAAACCGCCGTGACCCGTGATGCCCAGGGCCATCGGAGTGAGCGCGAAGATCGTGGCAAGGGCCGTCATCAGGATGGGGCGGAGCCTGCGGGACCCTCCCGCGACGACGGCGTCGTGCGCCGACATCCCCTTCACCCGGTACTGATTCACAAGGTCGATGAGCACGATCGCGTTGGTGACGACGATGCCGATGAGCATGAGCACGCCGATCAACGAGGCGACGCCGAGGGGCACGCCTGTGATGATCTGCAGCAGGATCGCCCCGGTCGCCGCGAACGGCACCGACACCAGCAGCAGGAGCGGCTGGCGCAGCGACTTGAACGTCGCGACCATCACGATGTAGACGATCAGGATGGCGGCGAGCAGCGCGAGGCCGAGCTGCTGGAACGCGTCCTGCTGGCTGGTGACCACACCTCCGATCGACGCACCGGCACCCGTGGGCAGGTCGACGGTCTTCAGCGCGGCGGTGACCGACGCCGAGGCCTCGTTCAGATTGTCGGTCGCGGGGGTCACCGTCACGGTCGATGTGCGCTCGCCGCGCTGGGTCGTGATCGTCGTCGGGCCTTCGCTCTGCGTCACATTCGCGATGGTCTGCAACTGGATCGGACCGGTCGCCGACGGAACGGTCAGCTGCTTGAGCTCGTCGATCGTCTGGGGGGTCTGCGACGCCGCGAGGTAGACGGTCAGCCCGGTGCCGTTCACTTCGACGGTGCCGATCTGCTGCGGCTGCATCGTGTTGGAGACCAGGGCGCCCACAGCGACCTCGGACAGGCCGAGCGCCGCCGCCTTTTCGCGGTCGACCTGCACGGCGATGTAGGGCAGCGATGCGGCCAGGTTGCTCGTGACCTGCCCGATGCCCGGCTGACCCGTGACGGCCGTGACGACGGCATCCGTCGCGGTCTGGAGCGTCGTCTGATCGGGCGCGGTGACGTCGACGGCGACGTCGGTCGACCCGAAGCCGCCGCCGCCTCCGGCGACCGTGAAGGTGCCCGCGTTGTCGAGGGCGCTGACGGCCGTCTGCACTTCCTGTCGCAGAGCGACCTGGTCGGCACCGGTGTCGGTCGATATCGAGTAGGTGATCCCCGATCCGCCGCCCGAGAACGCGTCGCGCAGGGCTGATCCGCTCGATCCGATCGAGACCTGGACGTTCTTGATGCCGTTGACACCCATCAAGACGCTCTCGACCTGCTGCGACGCGGCGTCTTCGGCCTGCAGGCTCGGGGCGGGGCCGATGTCCTGCGTCATCGTGAACGTGTTCTGTCCCGAGTCGCCGAGGAAGTTGGTCTTCATGAACGGCGCGGCAGCGACCGTCCCGCCCAGGACGAGAACGGCGAGCAGCAGCGTGACCCACGAGTGCTTGAGCGTCCAGTGCAGGATCGGCAGGTACCCGCGCTGCAGTCGAGTGGGCGGCGCGGCAGCCGACTCGGGATCGACCTCGTTGCCGTCCGCATCGAGCAGGGGCTTACCGGGACGCAGGAACCAGTAGGCCAGCACCGGCACGATCGTGAGCGCCACCAGGAGCGAGGCCACCATGGCGATCGTGACCGTGAGCGCGAACGGGCGGAACAGTTCACCCGTCACGTCGCCGACGAACGCGATCGGAAGGAACACCGCCACGGTCGTGATCGTCGAAGCCGTGACCGCCGACGCCACTTCCTTCACGGCGCGAAGGATCGAGGCCAGCTTGTCGGCCCCGCCGACGTAGTGACGCTTGATGTTCTCGATCACCACGATCGAGTCATCCACCACGCGCCCGATCGCGATCGTCAGCGCGCCCAGGGTGAGGATGTTCAGCGAGTAGCCGAAGGCCTGGATGCCGATGAAGGTGATCAGAACGCTCGTCGGGATCGAGA
Source organism: Microbacterium rhizomatis (assembly GCF_008710745.1). Classification (GTDB taxonomy): domain Bacteria; phylum Actinomycetota; class Actinomycetes; order Actinomycetales; family Microbacteriaceae; genus Microbacterium; species Microbacterium rhizomatis. The sequence continues at coordinate 200,202 of NZ_VYSA01000003.1, read as the reverse complement.
TCGCGGTGACGAGGGTGGAGCGGACAGAGCCGAGGAAGATGAGGATGACGATGACCGCGAACAGCAGGCCGAGCAGGCCCTCCTGGGCGAGCGAGTCGATCGACTGCTGGATGTAAGGAGCTTGGTCGAAGACCACGGTGAACGCCGGGCCGCCGAGCGAGTCCTCGATGCCGGGGAGCGCCGCGATCACGCCTTTCGAGACGTCGACCGTGTTGGCGGACGGAAGCTTCGTGATCGCGATCGTGAGGGCCGGCTCGCCGTTGACGCGGGAGATCGTCGTCACCGGGTCAGTGCCTTGGGCGACGGTGGCGACGTCTGCGATCGTCTGGGTTCCCGCGGCGAACTGAGCCGCGCTCGATGGCACGAGCGGAAGAGCCGAGAGTTCGTCGACACTCGTGATCTTCATACCGGTCTGCACCGTGAGGGTCTGGTCGTTCTCGGTGATGCTCCCGCCGGGGAACAGCACGCCGTTCTTGTCGAGCGCGTCGCGGATCGCTTGCGCGGTGTATCCGGATGCGGCGAGCTTGGCAGCATCCGGAGTGATCGTGACTCGTGAGCCCTGTCCGCCCACGATCTGGGCGCCGTTGACGCCGGTGACCTTCTTCAGGGCGGGGATCGCCGTGCTCTCGAGCTGCTGCTGGATCGTCGCCTGATCGGTGTAGCCGGTGACGGCGACCTGGATGACGGGGAAATCGTCGAAGCTCGCCGAGAGCACGTTCGGCTCGACACCGGTGGGAAGCGTGGATTTGATGCGGTTGATCGCCTGGGTGAGCTTCTGCTCAGCCGTCGCGAGGTCGGTGCCGTAGGTGAACGAGACCTGCACGATCGAGGCGTTCGTCGTGCTCGTCGAGCTGCTGGACTCGAGGCCTGCCACACCCTGGATCGCGTTCTCGATCGGCGTGGAGACGTCGTTCGAGACCACCTCTGGAGAGGCGCCGGGGTAGGTCGAGACGATCGCGAGCTGGGGGAACTCGATCGACGGGATGAGCTCCTGCTTGAGGCTGGTCAGAGCGATGCCCCCGAAGATCGCGACGACGATCGTGACGAGGGCGATGAGGGCGCGGTTGCGCAGGCTCAGGACGGCAAGATTCGACACGGGACGGCCTTCTGGGCAAGAGCTGCGGAGTCGCGGCGAACAGTGAAAGCCCGGCGCGGATACGAAGATGTATCGGCTGTCAGTATCCCATGGTCGTTCCTGACACTTCGCTGTCGAATCGCTGTCAGGTCGCCAGCAGGAAGGAGGCCGAGGCGACTCCGATTCCCGCCGCGACGAAGCAGGCGATCGCGGTCCCGACCACGTTCCCCCACAAGCCCCGCACGTCGCGCTTCTCTCCGAGCAGCCACGTCTCCACGGCGACCGTCGAGAATGTCGTGTAGCCGCCCAGGAGTCCGGTACCGAGAATCCAGGTGAGATCGGATGCCGGTACCGCGCCGGTCACGACGCCCAGGGCGAAGGAGCCCGAGATGTTCACGACGAGGATCCCCCACGGGAATCGCCCGCGCGCGATCGCGGTCACTCCGGCATCCACCAGATAGCGGAGGCCGGCGCCCACCCCGCCGGCGACGGCCACGAGGAGGAGCGTGAGCGGGTTCATTCCGCCTCCGCCGGGGCGTCTGGTGCGCCCGGGCGATGGCCGAGACGGCGCCCGACCCACAGCCCGAGCCCGGCGCCCGCCACCCCGGCGATGAGCGAGACGGCCGCGATCAGCAGGGCGAGCCACGGCGCGACGGGCGCCAGCGTCGCGACCTGTACCGCGAACGCGGAGTAGGTCGTGAAGCCTCCGAGGATGCCGGTGCCGAGGAACGCACGCGCCGAGGGATGCCGCGTCCCCAGCGCCCCGACGACGATCCCGAGCGCGCACGCGCCGACGATGTTTATGGCTGCGGTGGCAAGGGGAACCGCGGCGGCGTCGAACGGCCACACGAGTGCCGCGCGCGCGGCGACCCCCAGCATCCCGCCGAGAACGACGAGTCCCAGGATGCGCCACGAGAACGCCGGGGTCGATGCCACGGTGCAACGCTAGCGCCCGTCGCGCCTCCATCCGCGCGGGCGAGGTTTGTCAGCCGAGGAGCGCCCGGATCGCCTTGTCGCGCGAACCCTCGAGCGAAAGCACCCGGCCCTCGCGATAGCGCTGGAACACACGAGGATCGATGTAGGAGCCACGCGCCACCGCAGGAGTGTTGCCCAGACCCTCCGCGGTCGCTGCGACGGCGAGCGCCTCGGCGCGTGCGCGGTCCTTCTTCGTCTCGACCGAGCCGATCCGGGCGAGCGTCTCGGCCGCGAGCACCGTGCCGCGGAGCGTGCGGAAATCCTTCGCCGTGAACCTGCCGCCGGTGACGGCGCGGAGGTATTCGTTGATGTCGCCGGCGCTCAGTGAGACGCGCTTGCGGCCGCGTCGAGGCGAGAGAAGTGGTGCACCCGGACGCCCCGCCGCCAGTTCTCCGATCGCGGTGGCCAGATCCGCGTCGTCGATCCTGAGCAGCGCACGCTTGCCGCTCTTGGCCGGAAACGAGAGGGTGACCACCGAGCCCTCCACCGAGGCGTCCCTCCGCTGCAGCGTCGACAGGCCGCGACTTCCGTTGGCCTTCAGATACACGGTCGAACCCACGCGCGGCGCGGCCTGATCGAGCATCCGGAACGCGACGGCGAGCACCCGCTGGCGCGAGAGCCCGTCCTGGCGCAGATCTTGCGTGACGCGCGCACGAGCGCGCGGGAGTGCGTCGGCCAGAGCGAGCGCCCGGGCGAACTTGCCCTTGTCGCGGCTCGCGCTCCATCGCGGGTGGTAGAGGTACTGCTTGCGCCCCGCGGCATCCGTCCCGACGACCTGGATGTGACCGTCCGCGTGGGCGCTGATCCACACCTCGGTCCAGGCGGGCGGGATGACGAGCGCACGGATGCGCTCCGTGTCCTTCTTCGAAGCATCCCGGCCCCGGGGGGTCACGAAGCGGAAGTCCTTGCCCACGCGGATGCGGGTGTACCCGGGGTCGATGAACGGAACGACTCGCTTGAGGCGCGGCATCCGCTAGTGATTCCTGAGCATGGAGATGAGCAGGGACTTCTTCTTGCCCGAGTATCCGGTGATACCCAGCTCTTTCGCGCGAGCGCGAAGCTCCGGCACCGTCCAGTCCTCGTAGTCGCCTGCCTCGCCACCCCGGTGACCCACGGCCTCGGCCCCGTCGCGGGCGACCGCGTTCGAGATTCGAGCGGCCTTCTCTTTCGAGGCGCCCTTGTCACGGAGCTCCGTGTACAGGCTGGGATCCTTCAGACTGCCGGATGCCTGCCGGGCGGACTTTCTTGCGCTGGGCATGACTGCTCCCTCTGCGCCACGGACGTGGCTGCTGCAAGCAGAGAGTAGAGCTCCGCGATCGGCGCAACCTGCTCTTGACAGGGGGCGGCGGCGTCGCTAACCACCGTCCGGTACCGACGTACCACCGCGCGGCTCGCCGAGTCAAGCCCGTACCTGCGAGGTCGCGGTGGTGGCAGAGTCAGGTGCCGTGCCCACGAGGCACCCGTGCGCGAGACCCCCTTTGCACACGGTTTTGGAGAAGGAGAACCCTCCCATGAACATTGCCCTGATCATCATCATCGTCGTCGCCATCGTTCTCGCGATCGTCGGCGGCCTCAGCTCCGCACTCAACTGGCTGCTGTGGGTCGCCCTCATCGTCGGTGTGATCGCGCTGATCGCGTTCCTGTTCCGCGTCATCGGCGGGCGCAACCGCGTCTGACCCGTCGCACACACGCAGGAGGATGCCGCGGCCCGTTCGGGTCGCGGCATCCTTCTGTTTTCCGGCTTCTTGTGTTCGGTCTACAGGTTCGCTTCCGCATAGACGCGCAGCGCGTCGCGCACGAACGCCGCTCCGACCTCGCCGCCGTAGTTCGCGCCGAAGCGCGGATCGGCGACATACATCTCGCCGAGGCCCATCACGTACGCCTTCACGTCGCCGCCCGGCACGGACGCGGGGGTACCGGGGATGCCGGTCACCCAGTCGACGTGACGCGCGGCGAGCGCCTGCGCCTCGTCGCCATCGGGCGCGATGCCGCGCTCGGCTGCCGCCGTCCACTGCGCGGCGAGGTCTGAGACGCGCTGCTGCCACGCCGTCTTGTCGTCATCCGACATCCCGCGCCACCATGCGTCGCCGCGCGCGTATGCGTCGGCACCCCAGCGTTCCTCCACCTCATCCTTGTACCGGGTGTGGTCGAACCCGTCGAACATGTTCTCTGCCATGAGTCGTTCACCTCCTCTCAGTGCCTGAATGGTCGATTCGACCGACGCGATCTGCCGCGCCAGCCTGGTCTCTTCCTGGCGGAGCCATGCAAGATGGCTCGTCAGAGCGTCCTCCTGGGGCGTGTCGCGATCGACGATCTCGGCGATCTGCGGCAGCCCGAGCCCGAGTTCGCGCAGGAGCAGGATGCGCTGGAGCCGCACCAGCGCATCCCCGTCGTAGCGGCGATATCCGTTGGCCCCGATGCTCGACGGCGCGAGCAGGCCGATGTCGTCATAGTGGCGAAGAGCGCGGCTCGTCGTCCCGGCGAGCTTCGCGATCTCCTGGATGGACCAGTCCACCTCGTCCCCTTCCTTCATCGATCACGCTAGACGTTGACGTAGCGTCAAGGTCAAGGCGCTCAACCCAAGAACTCTTGACAAACTCGCGATATATCGTGTTAGTCTGTTCACACGCGATATATCGCGTGTGAAACCTGAGGACAGGAGCAGTCATGACCCTTGAGAAGTGGATCATCCACCCGGGCGAGACGCGCGTCATCGACATCGAAGACGTGCGCAAACTGAAGATCGGCCTCATCGGCGGCCAGATCGACGTGATCGCCCACGACGAGCCGGGCGCGCGCATCGAGGTCCACGCCGTCACGATCAAGGATCTGCGGATCGAGGTCACCGGCGATGTGGTCGAGATCGATCACCCGCAGCTGCGGTGGGACAACTTCCTCGAGGTGTTCCGCAACTTCGGCTCGGGCGGACCCAAGGCCGAGATCAGCGTCGCCGTCCCCCGCGAGGTCGCCCTCACGCTCGGCGTGGTCAGCGCGAGCGCGCTCGTCTCGGGCATCCGCCATGACGCGAAGCTCAACACCGTCTCGGGCGACATCATCGTCGACGGCCTGACCGGCGACCTCAGCGTCAACGCCGTCTCGGGCGATGTCCAGGCGCGACAGGTCGTCGGTGGCCTGAGCGCCAACAGCGTGTCGGGCGACGTCGCCGTGACCGGTGAGATTCGCAAGGCGACGATCGACACCGTCTCGGGCGCCACGCTCGTCGACTCGACCGGGCCGGTCAGCTCGGTGGCACTCAACACGGTCAGCGGCAACATGACGATCCGGCTGGACGAAGGTCTCCCCGCCAACTACGTCATGCGCAGCGTGAGTGGGCGTGTACAGGTCGACGGCGTGGTGCGCACGCGCACGACAGGCGGGCCCACAACGAACTTCGCCGGTTCGGTCGGCGAGCTCAGCGGCTCGTTCGTCGATGTGCGAGCGAATTCGGTCTCGGGCGACATCACGGTGCTGCGCCGGGGCACGGATGCGGCGACCGCCGACAGGGTGGAGGCGGCCGGCCGTGGCGCTGCCGACGCCGCGCCCCAGAGCGACCACGCGGACGCCAGTGGAGAGGCCGGCGCCGATTTCGGTGCAGGGTTCGCGAGCGGATTCGGCACGGAGGAGCGGTCGTGAGCCCGGTCTTCTCGCACGGCGACCTGCGCCTCTACCTCCTGAGCCTGCTCGACGAAGGGCCGCGACACGGGTACGACATCATGACGGCCCTGTCGGATCGGACCGGGGGAACCTACACGCCGAGCGCGGGCACGATCTATCCGCGGCTCGCGAAGCTCGAAGAAGAGGGCCTCGTGACAAAGACGGTGGACGGCCGCAAGACGGTCTACGAGATCACGGATGCCGGACGCGCCGAGGTGGCCTCGCGCTCAGGCGACCTGGAAGGGATCGAGGCGGGTCTGACGGACAGCATCCGACTCATCGCCGACGAGGTGCGCGGCAGCGTGCGGGACGCCATGAAGAGCCTGCGAGCGGATCTGGCTGCGGCCTCGCGCGAAGAGCACGCGAACGCGGCGCAGAGTCGGCCCGATGAGGAGTCGCCACGCGTTGCGAGCCGTGAGCAGCTCGCACGCGCCGACGCCGCGGTGAGCGAATTCCGGGCGCGCGTGCGTGCCGACCTGCGGACATTCGTCGCGCGCGGAGGCGTGCTCGAAGCGTCGGTCGTCGATTCGCTCACCGGGGCGCTCGACGCGGCCGGTCACGAGCTCACCCGCGTTCTGCGCGGATAGGCCCGGCGCGACCGGGTCTGAGCCGACTCAGACCCGGTCGGGCCAGATGTCTTGATCGTCCGGCACGGGCTCACCCAACGGGACGACGAGGATCGGCCGGTGCTGCCGATGTGCCAGGCGCGCCGCGACTGCGCCGGTGAAGAACTCTCGGATGGACTCGCCGAGCCCACGCTTGCGTGTGCCGACGACGAGCAGCTTCGCGTCGATCTGGTCGGCGAGATGCTTGATCGACAGCGCGGGGTCGCCCACGAGCTGACGGGCGCTCCAGTCGAGGTCGTGCCCGTCCAGAAGAGCGGCGGCCGAGGCCTTCACAGCGGCGAATTCACCCTCTCCGAGCGCCAGCGTCACATCGATCGGGGTGGCGTGCACGTAGCCGTCCGGGTCCTCATACGTGACGAAGCGCGTGACGTCGACGTAGACGACGAGCAGGTGCGCGCCCAGGAGCTTGGCGTAGCGCGCCGCCTCTTTCAGCACGCGTACGGGCTGGTCGGGAATGACCCCGACGATCACGGCGCCCTGCGCCGGGTCGGGCGAGGGGGGCTGCTCGCCGTCGAGCGGGTCGGATGCCTCTTGTGACATGCCTGTGTGGCCCTTCTGCATCGTCACCCGCACAGCCGGTCGTGGGGATGCTCCGTGATATCCTGAATGCTACTCTTACCGGCTTCGGGCCGGTTTTCGTGAATGCGGCGGGCACGCACAGCCCGCGTCTCAGAAATGAGGGGGTCTCGCATGGGTCGTGGCCGTCAGAAGGCAAAGCACACCAAGATCGCCCGTGAACTCAAGTCGTACAGTCCGACCGTGAACTACGGCGCGCTGGAACGCGAATTGCACCCCACGGGTGACGGCGACCTCTACGTCGACAAGTGGGCCGACGAATACGAGGACGAGCTGGAAGACGAGAAGGCGTAGCGCCCTCTCGCGTCACCACGAACCGTGGCGACGCTCCCATTCCTGTTCGATCGTCGTACGTCGCGCGACCACGAAACCCGTGGGAATGGATGCCGCGACCACCGCGGCGAGCACGATGAGCGGAAGCGTCCATCCGCCCGTCGCGTCGTGCATCAGGCCGATGCCCACCGGGAACAGGGCGGCGATCGCGTAGCCGACGCTCTGCACGAAACCGCTCAGCGCCACGGAGCCCTCGTGCGTGCGGGCACGCAGTCCGAGCAGCACGAGGGTGAGCGGAAACAGAAGGGGCTCGAGTCCGAGCATCCCGACCCACAGCCAGGTGAGCGTCTGGGGAAGGAAGATCAGGCCCGCGATCGCCACCAATCCGGTCACCGCGGCGACCGCGAACAGCGCCTGCGTCGCGTGGTAGCGCGTGACCAGCAGCGGCGCCAGGAGTGAGGCCGGCACGCCCATCGCGGCAAAGAGTGCCAGCAGAGCACCCGCGATCGCCGGGGTCACCCCGGCGGTGTCGACCAGCAGCTGCGGCAGCCATGCGAACGTCGCGTACGCGATGGAGGCGCCGCACGCGAAACCCACCACCAGACCCCAGGCGAGGGGGATTCGCCACATGCGCTCGAAGACCCTGGCGCTCGGGGGTTCGATCGCTGCTTCGGATGCCGCCGCCTGTGCTCGCATGCTCATCCCGATCCACGGAACGAGCGCGACAGCAGCGAGGATCGCCCACATGCCGAGCGAGAACTGCCAGTGCGTCGCCTCGGCGATCGGAACCCCGATCAGAGGCGGCATCAGTGTGGCGATCGCCATGGTCGTGGAGAAGATCGTCGTCATGAGCCCGATGCGATCGGGGAAGTACGTGCGCACCAGCGGTGGCAGCAGGATGTTGCCGACCCCCACAGCCGCGAAGATGAGGGCCGTCCCCAGCAGCAGCGCGATGGCGTCCGGTGCGAATCCACGCACCACCATCCCGACGGTGACGACAGCCAAGGAGACCACGGCGAGGCGTTCGAGCCCGAGTCTGCGTTCGAACATCGGAGTGAGGATGCCGAACACGGCGTAGCAGACCGGTGGCGCCGTGCCGATCAGGCCGATGATCCACGCGGGCATCGGGAAGTCGAGCGTGATGAGAGCTATCAGCGGTGAGAGCGACGCCACGGCCGATCGAAGCGAGAACGCGAAGAGCACGATGCCGACGACGGCCAGAGTGCGACCCCGCCAGAGCGGGCGGGCGGGTTCGTCAGGCATCAGACCAGCCTATGGTCCGGCGCAGACTGCCCCTCGCCGTCATCTCATATATTGATGCCCTGGTGAGCACTGCCGGCTCCGCGAGACCCGCGGAATCAGCATCGACGCCGAGAAGGCCTGGTAGGCGGGCTGAAACGGGAGGATGATGATGGCGTGGACGCGTCGCCGATGCCGCCCGAGTTCGTTCGCGAACTCGATGCTCTGCGGCGTCGGGCGTACGGGCTCGACGCCGACATCGAGAGCGACCCGGTCGCGCTGCGGCGGCTGGCCGAGCTCGAGGCGGCGGCGCACTCGTCGCTCGAGCATCCGCCCGCTCCCTCACCCGTCGGGTTGCTGTCGGCCGGGGCAACCCGTGCGCTGGCCACGACCCTCGTCGATGCCCGCGAGCCCGACGAGCTGCTCGACCCGCTCCGACACGTCGCGGAAAGGCCGCCCGTCGGGCGCCGCTGGTCGACCCGACGGGTCGCGGCGATCATCGCCGGCATCGTCGCGTTGGGGTGGATCGCGAGCTTCGTGCTGATTCCCCACCCAGACGACACGCTCGCCGCCGCTCGGTCGAGCGCGCAGGCTCGGCAGAATCTCGTCGACCACGTCGATCTGATCGCGATGGGGATGCTGGGTGCCCGCCTGGACCCGTTCGCTGGATACGGCGCGCTCTCGGTGTGGTCGGCGACGAACGAATCGGGGACGCGATGCCTGCTCGTGGGCTCCGGCGATTCCGAGTTCCGGTCCGCGTGCGCCCCTGCTCCGCTGGACCCATCCCTCGACCTGCGTGTCGGCGACGACGTGCGGCCCGGCCTGGTCGGCGGCCTCCCGACCGGCAGCGTGATCCGCTTCGTCCTGAGCGGCGATGACGTCGGAGTGTGGGTTGCGCACGCCCCCTCCCCCGGAGGCTGAGTCCGGCCGGATACCTGTCTTCGGCCCCCGCGCGCCTATCGTGAGGAGGAAGACGAAAGGGCTGTCGTGAACACCACTCTGCTTGTGCGTTTCATCGCGGTGGCACAGGAGCTGCATTTCCCGCGCGCGGCGGAGTCCCTCGGCATCCCTCTCGCTTCGCTCTATTCGTCGATCGACAAACTCGAGGAAGAGGTCGGGCAGCCCCTCCTCACGCGCGGCGACGGGCCTACCCGGCTGACACCCGCCGGTGTGCTGCTGCTCGCCGATGCCCAGCGGGAGCTCGCCGCGGCTCCTCCCCCGCCGCCCAAGCCCGTCGTACCGGCCGGCGGCAAGGCGAAGGCGTCGAAGGGCAAAGGGCGCGCGCCCGCTGTGAAGGGTCAGCCGAAGCCGTTCAAGAAGCGTCAGGGGCGCTGAGCGGCCTCGGACCACCCAGCGCCTCGACGCGCGGAGCCGAGCCATTCCCCGAGCCCGAACCTCGAGGTCACTCCTTCGCTGTAGAGCACCGAGTCGGGTGCGCGCTGCGTGACGCCGGCCAGCCCTGCGGCCGCCACGAGGTCATCACGCAGGTGATCGATTCTCGCGGGATGGATGATCCACGGCTCGTGCGCGTTCGGCAGCCATTGCGTGCGGCCGAATCGCGACTGGAAGAGGCCCCACCGAGCGGTAAGGAAGTGCGTGAGTTCGTCATCCACCACCGTGGACGTGTCGACCGAGGCGCTCAGTTGAAAACCCGGACCCGTTTGCCCAGGGCGCGCCGAGATGCGACGCGACGCGTAATCCCAACCGCCATCGCGCGCGTACTGCGCCGTGCGCGCCCACAGGTAAGGCAGCGAGAACAGCGCGCGGGCGGCGAGGACGGCCGGAAGACTGGATGCTTCGAGCGAGCGGAACACGACACCACGGCGCCCGGTCTCGTCCACCCCGTAGAGGCGGACGTTCACTTCGGTGAAGCGGCTCCCCACCGGCGAAGGCGGGAACGGCCCCACGCGCGCCTCGCCGAGCTCGAACGCGATCAGCCCGACCCACGAGGACCCGTCGAAGACGTCGGGTACGACCCCCTCTGGGAGGAGGGGTGCGACATCGTCAGGGGGAATCCGCCAGTGCGCGAACGTCACATCGCGCCACTCCTGCGCGGCGACGACCGGTCCTGCCAAGGGCGGTGCCGTTCGCGAGATCTGCACAGCCCTATTCTCCCCGGTCACCGATGTGCGGGATCCGTGGCGAAGGTGACCCCGTGTGACGAACGGATCGACACTCGCGAGGTGTGACCTCAGGATTGCGGGATGACCAAGCAGATCCGCTTCAACGCGTTCGACATGAACTGCGTCGCCCACCAGTCCTCCGGCATGTGGCGCCACCCCGACGACCAGTCCTGGCGCTACAAGGAGCTGTCGTATTGGACGGAACTGGCGAAGCTGCTGGAGACCGGCGCGTTCGACGGAATCTTCATCGCCGACGTGCTGGGGACCTACGACGTGTATGGCGGGTCGAACGAGGCGGCGATCCGGCACGGGGCCCAGGTGCCGGTGAACGACCCGATCCTGCTGATCTCCGCGATGGCCGCCGTCACCGAGAACCTCGGATTCGGGGTGACGGCGGGAACCGCCTACGAGCATCCATATCCCTTCGCCCGGCGGATGTCGACGCTCGATCACCTCACCGGTGGCCGCGTGGGCTGGAACGTGGTCACCGGCTACCTGCCGAGCGCCGCCCGCAACATGGGCCACGACGACCAGCTCGAGCACGACCAGCGGTACGACGTCGCGGACGAATACCTCGAAGTGCTGTACAAGCTGTGGGAGGGCTCGTGGGAAGAGGACGCCGTTGTGCGCGACCGCGAGTCCGGCGTGTTCACCGACCCCGCCAAGGTCCATGAGATCGGGCACTACGGCACGCACTACACGGTGCCCGGCATCCACCTCTCCGAGCCGTCACCGCAGCGGACGCCCGTCATCTACCAGGCAGGGGCGAGCCCCCGCGGCATCGCCTTCGCCGCGGGGAATGCGGAGGCCATCTTCGTGGCCGCGCCGACCAAGTCCGTGCTGAAGGGCGTGGTGAAGAACATCCGCGACGCGCTCGAGCAGGCCGGGCGCAGCCGCGATTCGGCGAAGATCTACACGCTGCTCACGATCATCACCGACGAGACCACCGAGAAGGCGCAGGCGAAGTACGCCGACTACCTGTCGTACGCCAGCGAAGAGGGCGCGCTCGTCTTCATGTCGGGATGGATGGGGATCGACCTCTCGCAGTACGACCTCGACGAGCCGATCGGCAACGTCAAGAGCAACGCCATCCAGTCGACGGTCTCGAACTTCCAGGCCGCGAACGACGAGGGCGGCGAGTGGAAGGTGCGCGACATCGCACGCCTGGGCGCCATCGGCGGGCTCGGCCCGTTCGTCGTGGGCTCACCCACCGAGATCGCGGACGAACTGCAGGCATGGGTGGAGGAGACCGATGTGGACGGCTTCAACCTCGCCTACGCCATCACGCCCGGCACCTTCCAAGACGTGGTGACGTTCGTCATCCCCGAACTGCGCCGCCGCGGCGCGTACCCCGAGGGCTACGCCGCCGGGACGCTGCGCAACAAGCTGCACGGCCGCGGCGACCGCCTGCCCGAAGAGCACCACGGCGCGCGGTACAAGGTCGGGCAACCCGTCACCCGCTGAGAGACGGGATGGTCAGGACTCCTGCGAGCCCTCGACCCAGGCCAGGTACTCCTCGCTGACGGTTCCGGTGATGTACCGGCCGTCGAAGCAGCTCATATCGAGATCGTCGAGGTCGGAGCCCTCGAGGATCGCAGCCTTGAGGTCGGCGACCTCCTGATACACGAGGTAGTCGGCGCCGAGCTCGGCGGCGATCTCGGGGATCGTGCGGCCGTGGGCGACGAGCTCGTGGCGCGAAGGCATGTTGATGCCGTAGACGTGCGGGTAGCGAACGGGCGGGGCGGCTGAGGCGAACGTCACGCTCTTGGCTCCGGCATCCCGTGCCATCTGGATGATCTCTTTGCTCGTCGTGCCCCGCACGATCGAGTCGTCGATCAGCAGGACGTTCTTGCCCTTGAACTCGCTCGACATCGCGTTCAGCTTCTGACGCACGCTCTTCTTGCGCACCGCCTGCCCGGGCATGATGAACGTGCGCCCCACGTAGCGGTTCTTGTAGAAGCCCTCGCGGTACTCGAGACCCAGCTTGCGTGCCACCTGCATGGCCGCGGGTCGTGAAGAGTCGGGGATCGGCATGACGACGTCGATCGATCCTTCTGGGGTGTACTTCGCGATCGTGTCGGCCAGACGCTCGCCCATGCGCAGGCGCGCCTCGTACACCGAGACGCCGTTCATCTCGGAGTCGGGGCGCGCGAGGTAGACGTACTCGAACGAGCACGGCACGAGCATGGGGTTCTTCGCGCACTGCTTCGTGTGCAGGTGCCCGTCGAGGTCGATGAAGACGGCCTCGCCCGGCATCACGTCGCGGACGATGTCGAAGCCGGCGTTCTCGAGGACGAGGGATTCGGATGCCACGGTCCACTCGTATCCGCCCTCGGGAGCGTGCCGGGTGCCGAGGATGAGGGGCCGGATGCCGAACGGATCACGGAACGCGAGCAGCCCGTACCCCGCGATCAGGGCGATGGCCGCATACGAACCCTCGACGCGGTCGTGCACCCGGGCGACCGCCTCGAAGACCTGTTCGGGGTCGAGTTCGAGCCCCGAAATCTGGGACTGCAGCTCGTTGGCGAGCACGTTGACGAGCAGCTCGGTGTCGGAGGTCGTGTTGAGGTGCCGGCGGTCGGTGTGGAACAGCTCATCGGTGAGCTCGCGCGTGTTGGTCAGGTTGCCGTTGTGGACGAGCACGATTCCGTACGGCGCGTTGACGTAGAACGGCTGGGCCTCCTGCTCGTTGGCCGCCGTACCCTGCGTCGCGTAGCGGACGTGGCCGAGGCCGATCTCGCCGAGGAGAGCGCGCATGTCGCGCGTGCGGAACGCCTCGCGCACCTGGCCCTTGGCCTTGGCGATGTGGAACGTGCCGTTGGACTCCGCCGTCGCGATGCCGGTCGAGTCCTGCCCGCGATGCTGAAGGAGCAGGAGCGCATCGTAGATCTCCTGGTTGACGGGCCCACGGCCCACCATGCCGACGATTCCGCACATGGATTGCGTCTAGCTCCCGTCCGCGTAGGCGCCGACGAGCCGGACGGCTCCACCGTCGACACCCTTCGCGCCCTGTTCGAAGTCTTCTGCCGGCCGATCCCCGCCCTGCACGGTGCCCACCTGCCACGCGTCGATGCCATCCGCGGCGAGCGCGGTGACCGCCGCATCGGCCACCGCGGGCGAGACGACGGCGATGAAGCCGACGCCGAGGTTCCACGTGCCCTCGGTGCTGGCCAGGTCGAGTCCGCCGAGGTCGGCGAGGACGCGGAACACGGGGGGCGGCGACCACGTCGACCGGTCGACCTGCACCCACGTCTGCTGAGGGAGAACCCGTGCGAGGTTGGCTGCGATCCCGCCGCCGGTCACGTGGCTGAGGGCGTGCACGCCGCGCTCATCGCCGTCGAGGTCGCCGTCGAGGTCGCCGTCGAGCGTCGCGATCAGGCGCAGGAGCTCGGCGGTATAGAGCCGCGTGGGTTCGAGGAGCGCCTCGCCCCACGTCGTGCCGTGGGTGCCGAGGTCGGGCGCGCGATCGCCGTAGCCGATGCCCGCTCCCGCCACGATGTGCCGGACGAGAGAGTAACCGTTCGAGTGCAGGCCGCTCGAGGCGAGGGCCAGGACGACGTCGTTCTCGCGGACGTGCTGTGCGCCCAGCATCCGATCCGCTTCGACGACGCCGGTCGCCGCACCGGCGACGTCGTAGTCGCCCAGGCCGAGAAGGCCGGGATGCTCGGCGGTCTCGCCACCGACCAGGGCCGTGCCGGTCTGGGCGCAGCCGCGCGCGATGCCGGCGACGATGTCGGCGATCCGCTCGGGGTACACCTTGCCGCACGCGATGTAGTCGGTCATGAAGAGGGGCTTCGCGCCCACGACGGCGATGTCGTCGACCACCATGCCGACGAGGTCGATGCCGATCGTGTCGTGCTTGTCGATCGCCTGGGCGATCGCGACCTTGGTGCCCACGCCATCGGTGCTGGTCGCCAGGAGCGGCCGGCGGTAGCCGCGCAGCGCGCTGGCGTCGAAGAGGCCCGCGAATCCGCCCACGCCACCGAGCACCTCGGGGCCGTGAGTGCGGCGGACGGCCGACTTCATCAGTTCGACGGCGAGGTCACCGGCAGCCGTATCGACGCCGGCCTCGGTGTAGGGATTGGTGGATGCGGAGGCCACCCGCTCAGCCTACCGGCGGGCGGCGGGGCCGGACGCCGGGCCGGAGCCGGACGGCGCTCACCGCACGGCGCTCACCGCACGGCGCTCACCGCACGGCGCTCACCGCACGGCGCTCACCGCACGGCGCTCACCGCACGGCGCTCACCGCACGGAGGCAGGAGAACGCACTGCGGCAGGACGAATCGGCGCTGATCCGCCCTGTCTCGGCGATTTCGCCTGTCTTCGTGCGCGGCGGAGCGAGACCCGGGTCCGCGCGGGTGCCCCGGCCGTACAATGAGGCGCATGGGCGGGACGGGGTCTCCGGAGTGGGTGATCCGCGAGGATGCGGGTCGCCCGGTACTCCTCGCGCTCTACCTGCGCCAGGTGCTCGGAATCCGCTCACCCGACGAGCTGCCCCAGCTGCGCGGCATCCCTCCTCGCGTGAACGACCGGAGCGAGACCGACCAGGCCCTGCTGGAGCGGCAGTGGCGCGAGTACTGGGCCATGACCGTCGAGCCGCAGGCGCACCCTTCGCCGGTGCCACTCGACCTGGTCGACGGATTCGAGACGCTCATCGCCCTGCCCGCAGACGGATCGGCCGAGCTGCGGGCGGCGATCGAACCGCACGCGGCGGGCGCGCTGGCGTTCTCGCAGTCGGCGTACGAGAGGTATCGGAAGGATGCCACGGCCAAGCCGGGTGTGTCGTATCGCGCGTACGCCAGCGCGATCGCCGAGCACGAGAGGCAGGTCGGCCGGCGGGCGCACTCGTTCGAGCTGAACGTGCAGGTGCTGCCCCTGACCCAGCGCGGAGTGTGGTGGATCGGGTCGCTCACGATCGCGGTCACCGACGGCCTGCGCGGCGATGTCGTCGCGTTCGACGCGGCCATCCACCCGATCATCGCCGAGCTCGCGTAGCCCCTCTCAGCCCCTCTCAGCCCCCGCGAGCCTGCCGTGTCGCGCCGAGCGGGCCGGTTGCCGACGTCGAGATCGAGCCGGTTCGGCACGACACGGCAGGCTCGGCGAAGGGGCCCGGAGTCAGAGGACGATGGTGTGCTCGCGGTCGGCGGCGATCCGGCGCGTACGGCGGGCGAGGGCACGATCGAGGATGAGGGCGGTGACCCCGCCCACGAGCACGCCCACGCCCGCGCCGACCAGCGCGAGGAAGCCGAACACCTGCGACTGCGAGTAGACGATCGCGGTGTTGGGGCTCTGGCCGTCGGTGCCGTGGAATGCGAAAGTCAGGATCAAGGCGACGAGCACGCCCAGCGCTGCACCGAAGATGAGGAACACGGAGTACTTGGGCGAGCGGCGCACCGTGACGAGCTCCGCGTCGACGACGGTGGAGGTGACGGGGGCTCCCGCATCCGCCTCTGCTCCGGACTGCACCTGATCGGCCATGGCTCCATTGTCTCACCGTCGGGCGCGGCCGTCGCGGCTACGGGCGAAGGGGGAGGAGGCCGGAGATGTCGGCCCGGGTGCCGGAGGCGAGGATGCGGCCTGCGGCTGCCGCATCCGCCCACTGCTCTTGCCCGGTTGCGAGCGCTATCCACGTCAGCGCGTCGGTCTCGGTGACGTTCGGCGGGGTCCCGCGCGTGTGCCGCGGGCCCTCGATGACCTGTACGGCGCCGAACGGCGGCACACGCACCTCGACAGAGTGCCCCGGCGCCTTCTCGGCCAGCAGCTGCAGCAGATATCGCACCGCCGTCGCGAGATCGGTGCGGGCGGGCTTCGCGGATGCTGTCGCCCCCGCCTGCTGGACGGCCACCTGCACCGCGGCGAGCGCGTCGCGACCTTCGTCCGTCGAGATCTTGCGCGCCATCCCCTCACCGTACGCCTTGCGTTTCGCCCCCCGTCCGATGCACAACGCAGGATCACCCACCCGCGGTGCGGCGATTCTCGGCCGATCCGGCCCGTTCCGGGCGATCGGTCCTGCGTTGTGCACCACGCACCGGGAGACTCGAAACGCGCCCGGATAGGCTGACCGGGTGAGAATCCTCGTCCTCGGCTCGGGCGCGCGCGAGCACGCCATCATCCTCGCGCTGCGATCCGAGCATGTCGGGCACGAGCTGTTCGCCGCCCCGGGCAATGCCGGCATCGCCCACGACGCCACGCTCGTCGTGCTCGATCCGAACGATCCGGCCGCCGTCGAGAGCTTCGCTCAGGACGAGGCGATCGACCTCGTCGTCATCGGCCCCGAGGCCCCGCTCGTCGCGGGCGTCGCGGACGTCCTGCGGGCCCGGGGCATCCCCGTCTTCGGGCCGGGCAAGGCGGCGGCGCAGCTCGAGGGATCGAAGTCGTTCGCGAAGCGGATCATGGATGCCGCGGGGGTGCCGACCGGCCGGGCTCTCCGCGCCCACACCCGGGCCGAGGTCGATGCCGCCCTCGACGAGCTCGGCGCACCCTACGTCGTGAAGGCGGACGGACTCGCCGCCGGCAAAGGCGTCATCGTCACCTCCGACCGTGCCGCGGCCCTCGCCCACGCCGACGCGTACCTCGCGGACGGGACGATACTCATCGAGGAGTTCCTCTCCGGCCCCGAGGTGTCGCTCTTCTTCCTCAGCGACGGCGACCACGTGCTTCCGCTGAGTCCGGCGCGGGACTTCAAGCGCCTGCGAGAAGGCGACGCCGGGCCCAACACCGGCGGCATGGGCGCGTACTCGCCGCTCCCCTGGCTCGCCGATCGGTACGGCAGTGAGACCGAGTTCGTCGACCTCGTCACCCGCGGGATCGCCGAGCCGGTCATCCGTCAGCTCGATGCCGAAGGCACTCCTTTCATCGGGCTGCTCTACGCCGGCCTGATCCTCACCGAAGACGGCGTCAAGGTCATCGAGTTCAACGCACGGTTCGGCGACCCCGAGACCCAGGTCGTGCTGCCGCGCCTGGTCGACCCGCTCTCCGCGCTGCTGCTCGCGGCGGCGGCCGGCACCCTGGAGGACCAGACGAAGCCCGCGTTCTCGGACGCCGCCGCCATCACGGTCGTGCTGGCGAGCGAAGGCTACCCCGAGGCCCCGCTCACAGGCCGCGCGATCGAAGGGCTGGATGCTGCGGCATCCGTCGACGGAGTCCACATCGCGCACGCGGCGACCGCGCGCGGCGCCGGCGGTCTCGTGGCGACCGGCGGCCGAGTGCTGAGCGTTGTGGCGACGGCGGATTCGTTCGGCGCTGCGCGCGAGCGGGCCTACCGGGCCCTCGGCGAGATCCACCTCGAGGGGGGCCAGTTCCGCACCGACATCGCCGCGCGAGTAGCGGGCGACTGAGCGACGCGGGGCCGCAGACCACGGAGGTGACGGGATGACGCGAACGAGTCGAGTGCGGCTGCGCGGACTCGTCCTGGTCGCGGCCGTCGCGACCGCCGCAGCGCTCTCCGCGTGCACGGCGGCAAGCCCGTCGAGGCCCCTCGCGACTCCTGACGCCGATGTGGCGGGACGGTTCGATGTCGGCGGCGGCCGCATGATGTACCTCGAGTGCCACGGGACCGGCTCGCCGACGATCGTCCTGATCTCGGGCCAGCGCGGATCGGCCGAC
Source organism: Microbacterium rhizomatis (assembly GCF_008710745.1). Classification (GTDB taxonomy): domain Bacteria; phylum Actinomycetota; class Actinomycetes; order Actinomycetales; family Microbacteriaceae; genus Microbacterium; species Microbacterium rhizomatis. The sequence goes on along the minus strand of NZ_VYSA01000003.1, from coordinate 182,056 downwards.
GACTGGAAGATCGTGGATCCGGGCGTGACCTCTCCATCGGTCTGGTCGCTCGTGGGCGACCACACGCGGGTGTGCGCGTACGACCGGCCCGGCACGCCCGTCGGAGACGCTCCGAGCCGCAGCGACCCCGTCCCCCAGCCGGTGACGGCGCTCGAGATGGCCGACGATCTGCACGCCCTCCTCGGCGCCGCCGGGATCGAAGGTCCCGTGGTCATCGCGGCGCACTCGGCGGGCGGACTGGCCGGCAGGCTGCTCGCCTCGCTGCACCCGGACGAGGTCTCCGGGATGGTCTTGGTGGATGCTCTGTCCGACGGCCTGCGCACCCACATGACTCCCGAGCAGTGGGCCGTCCAGAAGCCGCTGCTGCGCGGCGAGATCGACTCATCGATCGCCGAGTATCCGGCGCTCGAATGGATCTCACCCGACGCCAGCTTCGACGAGCTGGAGAGCGCACCGCCGATTCATCAGATGCCGCTGATCGTGATCTCGGCGGACGCGCCGATCGGGCCGACCTTCCCCGCGCTCAAGGCGTCGGGAGCGATCGGTGCCGACGTGCCCGACGATTTCGGCTCCGTGCTCGATGCCGCTCAGGCGCGGAGCCAGGCCGATCAGGCGGACCTGGTGGAAGGAGCGGTGCACATCACCGAGACGCACAGCGGCCACAACGTGCACCACACGCAACCCGCGTTGGTCGCCGAGGCGATCCTCGACGTCGTGACCGAGGTCCGCGCCGGCGCGACGACCGCGGCGCGCTGACGCCGCGGCGCGCTGATCCCGCGCCGCCCCCCTCCCGCCGAGCCCACCCGTTGCTCCGCGCGCGGGACGGGGTTGATGGGCGCAGGGGGGCGGTTCGGCGGTGGCTATCGGCGCGGGGGCGGGGGGCGGCGAGGGCGGGGGGGCGGATGTGCAGCTACTGCGCGTCCGCGGACGCCTTCCACTCCGTGTTCGCAGACGCCCGGGTCGGGCGCAGGAAGAGAACCGCGACGATCGCGACCACCATCGCCGCAGCGGGCAGCAGCAGCGTCTGCGCCATGGCCTGCGAGAATCCGTCCACGACCTGCGGCGGGAGCTGCCCGCCGCCGAATCCGCCCGATGCCGTGTCGGCTCCGGGCAGGTTCGCGTTCAAGCGCGACTGCATGAAGGCGGCGATCGCGGCAGAGCCGATCACCGACCCGACCGTGCGCGTCGTGTTGTAGATGCCCGACCCGGCGCCGGCGAGCTGCACGGGCAGGTTGCGGTTCGCCGTGGTCGCCAGGGGGCCCCACATTCCGGCGCTCGCAACGCCCATCAGCGCCGACGGCAGCAGGAACATCCAGATCGGCGTGGATGCGTTCATCAGCGCCGAGTACCAGACGAGCGAGGCGGCGTAGAGCACGAGACCGGGCACCAGGATCACCCTGGCATCGACGCGGTCCAGCAGCCGGCCGCTGAGCGGCGAGAGCACCCCCGTGAGCACGGCCATCGGAATCAGCAGGAGCGCCGACTCGGTGGGCGTGAGGCCCCGGGCGAGCTGGATGAAGAACATCAGGGGAAGCGACATGCTGGTGACCGCGAATCCCACCACCGAGATCCCGATGTTGGACACCGAGAAGTTACGGTCACGGAACAGCACGAGCGGAACGAGCGGTTCGCGCTTGGTGCGGCTCTGCAGCCAGATGAACAGCACCAGCAGCACGATGCCGGTGACGATCATGCTCCAGACCGTGATCGGGCCCCAGATCACGCCCCAGTCGTATGTCTCGCCCTCCTGGAGGCCGAACACGATGAGGAACAGGGCCGCACCGCTCAGGAGGACGCCCGGGATGTCGAACGTGTGCGCGTGCGTCTCGAGCTTGGGCACGAAGATCCAAGCCAGCACGAAGCCGATGATCCCGACCGGGATGTTGATGAAGAAGATCCACTCCCAGCCGAACCCGTCCACGAGCAGGCCGCCCGCGAGGGGGCCGACGAGGGTCGCCACACCGGCGGTCGCGCCCCACAGGCCCATGGCCGCACCGCGGCGGTTCGGCGGGAACGTGCGGGTGATGATCGCCATCGTCTGCGGGGCCAGGAGCGCGGCGCCGATGCCCTGCACCGCTCGGGCGGCCACCAGCATCCCGAGCGTCGTCGAGAACCCGCACCACAGCGATGCCAGCGTGAAGACCGTGAGCCCGATGAGGTAGATGTTCTTCGGACCGAAGCGGTCGCCGAGGCGGCCGGTGACCAGCAGCGGCACCGCATAGGCGAGCAGGTAGGCCGAGGTCACCCACACGACGTTGTCGAGGTTGTTGGTCGCAGGGTCGAGTGCCGCTTTGATGGCAGGGTTGGCGACCGAGACGATCGTGGTGTCGACGAGGATCATGAAGAATCCGATGACCAGCGCCCACAGGGCCGGCCACGGATTGCGCTCGCTCGTCTTCTTGTCGCGGGCGGCGGATGCTGCGGCCCGCCGTCCTTCGGTTGCGGAGCTTGTCGATGCATCGGTCATTGCCGTGCGGCCTTTCGATCGGTGAGGTAACGCTCGGAGAGCGGGAAGAGTTCGTCCGCTCCCCAGGGGAAGACGTGTTGTTCGAGGCGGGTGATCAGGGCGTCCGTCCAGCGGAGCTCGACCTCGAGCAGGATCTCGGTCCGCTCGACCTCGAGCAGGAACTGCTCGGGGACTCCGCGTTCCAGCGCCTTGCTACGGCCGCCGCTGTGGATGAGGTGCTCGCCGGTGAGGTTGGACCGGCGTTCGTGGAGGAGGTCGATGACCTCGGTGCGGTCGAGGTTGTGCGCCTCTGCAAGCGCGATGCGGAATTCCGCAGGATGGTCCGTGCGCGGCAGCTCGCGACGCACCCACTCTTCAACGGCATCGCGCCCGTCGGCCGTGAGCGAGTAGGTCGTGCGCTCGGGGCGGTTGCCCTCGCGATCGACACCGACCTCGACGAGGAGCCCGGCCCGGACGAGGCGCCCGACCGTGTGGTACAGCGTGCCGTTCGTGATGGTCACGAGGCGGTCGTCGTGCCGCTGACGCATGAGCCGCATCATCTCGTAGGGGTGCATGTCGTCCTCGCGCAGCAGCGCGAGAACCATGAGCCCCAGCGGCGTGAGCCGGTCGACGGCGTCTTTCATGAGGTGCGTCCCGAGAGTGTTCGATATGGGTTAGTCCATATGGACTATAGCCCATCTGAGGCCGGACTTCTCGAAGGAGTTTTGGTGCGGAACGAGACGCGAAGGACGGCTCGGGGCACCTCCTGTCCCATCGGTCCTTCCGGATGTCCGGGTCGGCGGCTACCGTGTGTGCATGAAGGACGAGGAAGGCCTGGCCCGAGCCCACGCGATCTTCGATCCGATCGCCGACGACTATCTGACGCGCCCCGAGGTCGACATCGGCCCGATGTTCGGCAGCGAGGGCCTGCGCGTGCGCGGCAAGATCTTCGCCTTCCTCGACTTCCGCGGCGGGCTCGTCGTCAAGGTCCCGCAGAGCCGCGCCGACGAGATCGTCGCCGAGGGCGTCGCCGCGCGCATGGTGATGCGCGAGCGCGAGATGCGCGAGTGGCTCAGCGTCGCTCGCGCCGACCACGAGCAGTGGGCACCGCTCATCGCCGAGGCGTTCGCCTACGTCGACGAGATCACCCCCTGAGTCGCTCCACGCGATAATGGGCGGGTGAGCACCCCCCTCGATCTCCCCGGCTGGCGGCACGTCTACTCGGGCAAGGTGCGTGATCTCTATGTACCCGACCCTGCGGCGAACGCCGACCGGATGCTCGTGGTGGCGAGCGACCGCGTCAGCGCGTTCGACCACGTGCTGGAGCCCGGCATCCCCGGCAAGGGCGAGCTGCTCACGACCCTCAGCCTGTGGTGGTTCGACCAGCTGGCGGGCGCGGACGGGGGGCGGAGCATCCCGAACCATCTCGTGGCCGATCACGAGCTCAGCGCCGACGATACGGTGCGGGAGCTGATCCCGGCCGAGGTGATCGGCAGGGCGATGCTCGTGCGGAGTCTGCAGATGTACCCGATCGAATGCGTCGTCCGGGGGTACCTCACGGGGTCGGGCTGGGCCGAGTACCAGGTGAGCGGCACGGTGTGCGGCATCGCCCTGCCGGCAGGACTCGGCGACGGCGACCGCCTGCCCGAGCCCCTCTACACCCCGGCCTACAAGGCGCCCATGGGCGAGCACGACGAGAACATCTCGTACGAGCGCACGGTGGCGCTCGTCGGCGCGGATGCCGCGGCCGCCCTCCGCGACGCCTCGCTCGAGATCTACCGCCGTGCCGCGGCCCTCGCCGAGAGGCACGGCCTGATCCTCGCGGACACGAAGTTCGAGTTCGGAGCCGACGGGCACGGCACGCTCACCCTCGCGGACGAGGTGCTCACGAGCGACTCGTCGCGATACTGGGATGCTGCGGCCTGGGCAGCGGGCACGACCCCGGCCGAGCGCATGGCGAGCTTCGACAAGCAGATCGTGCGCGACTGGCTCGCCGCCCACTGGGACAAGGAGGGCACGCCGCCCCCACTGCCGCCCGAGATCGTGGAGCGTACTGCCGCCCGCTACCGCGAGCTGCTCGAGCGACTCACCGCGGCCTGACCAGGCTGTCGCCTGCCGTTCTTCGGAGGTCTGCTGTTCTGCGGAGCGCCTCGCGGCGCGTCGCTCCGAGGCTGTGCAGATCTCCGAGGTTGTGCAGATCCCCGAGGATGTGCAGATCCCCGAGGCTGTCGCCTGCCGTTCTTCGGAGGTCTGCTGTTCTGCGGCGCGCCTCGCGGCGCGTCGCTCCGAGGCTGTGCAGATCTCCGAGGTTGTGCAGATCTCCGAGGCTGTGCAGATCTCCGAGGCTGTGCAGATCTCCGAGGCTGTGCAGATCTCCGAGGCTGTTCGGATGCCCCGGTCAGGCGTTCTTCATCGCCTTCAGGCGGCTCAGGAGGAGCGGGCCGGTGCGGTCCAGCATCCGTCCGCCCACCCGGATGCCGATGATGACGAAGACGACACCGAGGACGACGCCGATCGCCCCGCCGATCAGGCTGAGTGCCGCGTTGCCGGTGAAGAACGCGATCAGGCCGATCACGATCGACGGCGACGACAGGCCGATCGCGATGAGCCAGATCAGGAGGAACGACATCCCCTGCAGGAATGTCGTTCCCGGCACGCGCTTGAACGGGTTGTCGCCCGAGCCCGCGACCGGGATGACGAGCTGCGCCGATGTGACCGCACAGACCCCGTAGGAGGTGAGCAGGATGCCGAGCGACATGCCGAGGATGCCGGGGAACTGCGCCCACTGACCCGAGAACGCGAACGGCAGGACGGCGGCGATCACCACGAGGGGAACCGCGATGACCGCGGCCGCGAGGATCCGGCCGCTGCGGTCGGCGCGCCCCGGTGCTCCGGTGGCGAGCTCGGAGGCGAACGCGGTGCCGTCGTAGGAGATGTCGGAGTACAGGATGATGCCGACCACGAGCGCGATCAGCGGGGCTGAGAAGGCAAGCCCGGCGGCCACGTCGCCGTTGCGCAGGTAGAACCAGAGCAGAACGGGCACGAGCGGCACGCCGATCAGCTGCCGCAGATACCGCGGGTCGCGGATCCAGTAGGTCAGCGAGCGCGCGAACACGGCGCCGGCGGGCGTCGCGGGAACTCGGCCGAACCAGCCGATGCGACCGGGCCGTACTTTCGCTGCGGACTGCTGGCGCGGGCGCGCCAGTGCACTGCGCAGCGACCAGCCCCACAGCATCCAGAGCAGACCCAGCGTCGCGAGCGCGATGACGAGCTTCGCGAGCGCCGCGACCCAGTCACCGGCCGCCGCATCGGCGGGTACCGACCATGCCGCCCCGACGGGGGTCCAGCCGAGCACACGGACCACGACGCCGAGCGTGTCGAGGTTGAGCGCGAATCCGGTGGCGATGCCCGCGATGATCGGGCCCGCGAGGATCAGCGGGATGAAGACGAGGATGCCGGATGCTTCGCGCAGCCGCCGATTACCTCCCGTGCCGGAGGCGAGCGATGCCATCGTCCGCGACGCGATGACGGCGGTCAGCACGGCGACCGGGATCGCGACGATCGCCGTCGCGGCGGCCGCCGGCCAGTGCACCCACGTCACGAGGGTGGCGAGCGCAGCGACGGAGGTCACGATGCCCGGGATGCCGCAGACCCCCGCGAGCGTGAGCGCCACCATCATGCGGCGCAGCGACATCGGGAACACCACGAGGTGCTCGGGGTCGAGGGTGGTGTCGACTCCGAACGCGACGAGGGGACCCACGACCCAGCCGATCGTGACGAGGCTCCCGACACCGACGATCACGCTCGCCGCCACCTGTTGGGGCGCGGAACCGAGGAAGAAGAGGCCGATGACGGCGGCGGCGAGCACCCCGAGGCCGTACAGCACGCCGAACAGGAATCCGACGAGCTGCCAAGGGCTCCGCGCGAGCTGGTTGCCCAGCACGCGGAACCGCAGCCTCAGGAGCGTCGCAACCATTCCGGGCCCTCCGAGTGGCGGCGACCCCCGACGAGGTCGACGAAGCGGTCCTGCAGCGACTCGCCGGCGCGCACCTCGTCGACGGTGCCCGCGACGAGCAGGCGTCCCGCCGAGATCACGGCGACGTGATCGCACAGGCGCTGCACGAGATCCATCGAGTGGCTCGAGACGATGACCGTTCCGCCGCTGCCGACATAGCCCGTCAGGACGTCCTGGATGTTGGCGGCCGAGACCGGATCCACGGACTCGAAAGGCTCGTCGAGCACGAGAACGCGGGGGGCGTGCACGAGCGCGCACGCGAGGGCGATCTTCTTGGTCATGCCGGCGGAGTAGTCCACGACGAGCGTGCCTGCGGCGGCGGTCATGTCCATGAGCGCGAGCAGGTCGGCGGTGCGGCGCGCGATCTCGTCGTGCGAGATTCCGAACAGGAGGCCGTTGTAGGTGACGAGCTGCTCGCCGGTGAGCCGGTCGAAGAGCTTGACTCCGTCGGCCAGATTGCCGAGCATCGCCTTGGCCTTCACCGGCTCGCGCCAGACATCCACGCCGTGGATGATCGCGCGGCCCGCATCGGGCATCAGCAGCCCCGTCGCCATCGACAGCGAGGTCGTCTTGCCCGCGCCGTTGGGCCCGACCAGGCCGTAGAACGAACCCGAGGGGACGGTGAGGGAGATGCCGTCGACCGCCACCTTGTCGCCGAAGCGCTTGACGAGGCCTTCGAGCTGCAGGGCTGCGTCGGGCGCCGGGGAATCGATCGTCGGCGCGGGTGTCGGCGCGGGTGTCGGCACCGTCGCGGCGCCCCCTACGGGGGCGGGTGCCGGCTGGTGGCGCGGCAGGCTGTCGGTCACATCATCTCCATCGCGTCGTTGCATCGTCCGGCGGACTCGCGCACCTCTCAACGGCGGGAGCGCTCCCGTCCCACCCTCTCGGACATTCCCCCCGGGCGCAAACGCCCGCCCCGCCCCGCGCCCGCGCGTGGCGCCGAGCCAGCCGTGTCGTGCCGAACCCCCCGCCTTCTGGTCTCAAACAAGGGGTCGGCTCAACAAGACACGGCGGGTTCGGGGCGAGGCGCCGCTGCCACATGGGCGACTTCGAGCTCGGCGCTATCGTGAGCGCAACGATTCATGCCGCGCTCCGCGCGGCGAAGACCCCATGAAGGAGTGCCATGCCGATCTGGAAGCTGCACGGAAACGGCCGGACGGTGGCGCCGGGCGAGGTCGTCGCCCCCGACGAGCGGCTCAGCTGGCCCGCCACGATCGCGGTGGGCGTGCAGCACGTCATCGCGATGTTCGGTGCGACGTTCCTCGTGCCCGTGCTGACCGGATTCCCCGTCTCGACGACCCTCCTGTTCTCCGGCATCGGGACGCTGCTGTTCCTCGTCATCACGCGCAACCGGCTGCCCAGCTACCTCGGATCATCGTTCGCGTTCATCGCACCCGTGACCGCCGCGACCGCGAGCCAGGGCATGGGATCGGCGCTGGCCGGCATCGTCGCGGTCGGAGTGCTCCTCGTGGCCGTCGGCCTCATCGTGCAGTTCGCAGGTCTCGGATGGATCGACAGGCTCATGCCCCCGGTCGTCGCCGGCTCGATCGTCGCGCTCATCGGGTTCAACCTCGCGCCCGTCGCGTGGACGAACTTCCAGCAGGCGCCGGTCACCGGCACCGTCACGCTGTGCGCCGTGATCCTCTTCAGCGTGCTGTTCCGCGGATTCCTCGGCAGGATCTCGATCTTCCTCGGGGTGATCGTCGGCTACGTCTTCGCCGCGATCGTCGGCGAGCTCGACTACTCCGCGATCGACGCCGCGCCGTGGGTCGGCCTCCCCGAGTTCCACCTCGCGAACTTCGCCTCGCCCGGTACGTGGAGCGTCATCGCGATGTTCCTTCCGGTCGTCCTCGTGCTCATCGCCGAGAACGTCGGACATGTGCGGGGCGTTGCGACCATGACCGGAGCATCCGTCAACAAGCAGACGGGTCGCGCGCTGATCGCCGACGGCGTCGCCACGACGATCGCCGGCACGTTCGGCGGGTCGGGCACGACGACGTACGGCGAGAACATCGGTGTCATGGCCGCGACGCGCGTGTACTCGACCGCGGCGTACTGGGTGGCCGGCGCCACGGCGATCCTGCTCAGCCTCTCGCCCAAGATCGGCGCCGTGTTCAACACGATTCCGGCCGGCGTGCTCGGCGGTGTCACCACCGCCCTGTACGGACTGATCGGCATCATCGGCATCAAGATCTGGGTCGACAACCGCGTCGACTTCTCGCGCCCCGTGAACCAGTACACGGGGGCCGTCGCACTCGTCATCGCGATCGCGGGCTTCACGATGCAGTGGGGCGACTTCCAGCTGGGGGCGATCGTGCTCGGCGCCGCCGCAGCGCTGCTGATCTACCACGTGGGCAATGCGATCGCCCGCTGGCGCAAGACCGGCGCCGACGACGGCGGGCCGCTCCCGGTGATCGGTCAGCTGGGGGGCGATCCCCAGTAAGGACGCGGGGATGCCGCGGGCGCGGGCGCGCGACAGCGCGGCGTCGTGCGCCGGTCCGCCGGGCCTCCGCGCTCTCCGGGAGAGCGCCGACAGGACGCCCGGCGGAGCGGGGCGCGAAAGCCCCGCGCTCTCCGGGAGAGCGCAGACAGGACGCCCGGCGGAGCGGGGCGCGAAAGCCCGGCGTCGTACGTCGGTTCGGCGGATCGCGGCGGAGTCCGGGAGAGCGCAGAGGGGTGTCCCGCCGGCGAAGCTGGCTCGGGACTGGCGGGAGCGGCGACCGAAGGCCGCCGCGGGGGAAGCTTCGCCGACAGGACACCCCGCGGAGCGGGGGCGCGAAAGCCTGGCGTCGTACGTCGGCCGGGCGGGCTAGACGCTGTCGCGGACGATCAGCGCCGTGTCGAGGATCGTCACGCGCTGCGGAGCGCGGCCCGCGAGCAGGTCGAGCAGCACGCCCGCCATCTTCTCGCCCTGCTCGAACGACGGCTGCCGCATCGTGGTGAGATGAGGGGTGACCGAGGTCGCGACGGGCGAGTCGTCGAATCCCGCGATCGCCATGTCGTCGGGCACACGCAGCCCGGCGGCTGCGAGCACGGACAGGGCTCCCCGCGCCATGAGGTCGCTCGCGATGAACACCGCATCCGGCGCCTCACCGCGCTCGAGGATGCGGCGCATCGCGTCCGCGCCGCCGTCGCTCGTGAACCCGCCGTCCTCGATCGCGCCCTCGCGCAGCCCGGCGGCGCGGAGTGCGTCGCGGAATCCCTGGAGGCGGTCGATGCCGGCGGGCATCGTGAGCGGCCCCGTGATCGTCGCGAGCCGGCGGTGTCCCTTCTCGATCAGGTAGGCCGTGGCATCCCGCGCCGCCGCGACGTTGTCCACGTCGACGTAGTAGTCATTCTCGCGCTCACGCAGCGGCCGGCCGCCATAGACGACCGGCACCGACGAGGCGATGCGGTCGATGAAGGTGTCGCTCGTGTGGTGCGAGATGATGAACGCCCCGTCGATGCTGCCGCTGCGCACATAGCTCGTCGTCTTGTCGCCGGGGTCGTCGCTTGCGATGAAGAGGTTCAGCACATAGTCGGAGCGGCTCAAGCCGGTGTTGATCCCCGAGACGACAGAGGCGAAGAAGGGGTCGCCGAAGAACCTCGTCGTGTCTTCCGGAACGACGAGCGCGACGGCGTGGGTATGCCGGCTCGCCAGCGACCGCGCGGCGCGATTCGGCACGTAGTTGAGGTCGGCGATCGCGCGCTGCACCGCGGCCAGGGCGCTCGGGCTGACCGCCGTCGACCCGTTCACGACGCGCGACACGGTCGAGCGCGACACGCCGGATGCGGCGGCCACTTCTTCGATCGTGATGGCGCGCTGAAGCCCCTCCGTGCTCATCGCCGCCCCCAGGGCTCTAGTTCGTCGAGGCCGGGCTCACATCCAGCGCCCGATCCGTGATGATGCGACGATACTCGCGCCCGCTGTCCTTCAGCGTCCGCTCCTGTGACTCATAGTCGACTCGCACGATCCCGAACCGCTTCGCGTACCCCCAGGCCCACTCGAAGTTGTCCAGAAGAGACCAGTAGAAGTACCCGCGCACATCGACGCCCGCCTCGACCGCATCCAGGATCGCCCCGAGGTGCCCGCGCAGGAAGTCGACGCGGTCGGCGTCGTGAACGCGCCTCTCCCCGGCCTCCACGACGAGCTCGTCGTCGTACGCCGCCCCGTTCTCGGTGACGTACAGGACGGTGCCGACCGCGGCCGCGTACTCCTCCGACACGCGCCGCAGCAGGCGGGTCAGGCCCTCGGGCTGCACATCCCAGTACATCGCGGTCTGGGCGAGCCCGCGGTCGTACCAGTAGATCCCGTCGGACGCGGGGAACGGGGATGCCGCGGCCCGGTCGGTCGGAGCGTCACCGCTGCGCGCGGGGGTGGCCGGCGGCCGTGCCCCCACGAGCTCGCCGTGGTAGTAGTTCACGCCCAGAGCATCGATCCGGGTCGAGATCACATCGAGGTCGCCCGGGTGCACGGCGGCTTCGAAGGCGTCGACGGCCGCAGCATCCACCGCTCGGATCTCGTCGATGACGTCCGCGGGGTACTCACCGCGGAACACCGGATCCAGGAACCACCGGTTGAAGCGGCCGTCGATCTTGCGCGCGGCGGCGGCGTCTGCCGGGTCGCTCGGGTCGGCGGGATCGGCGACCGTGAGGTTGAGCGTGATGCCCAGCTCGAGGGAGGAATCGCGCGCGCGCAGCTCGTTGACCGCCTGGCCGTGACCGAGCAGGAGGTGGTGGGCGGCGAGCAAGCCCTCGGCCGTGCTGTAGTGGCCCGGCGCATGGATGCCCGCGGTGTAGCTGAGGAACGACGAGCACCACGGTTCGTTCAGCGTCGTCCACACCTTCACGCGGTCGCCGAGGGCGTCGTGCATGTCGAGGGCATACTCCGTGAACAGGTCGGCGGTCTCACGAACCGTCCAGCCGCCGCGGTCCTGCAGCGCCTGGGGCAGATCCCAGTGGTACAGGGTGAGCCAGGGCAGGATGCCGGCATCCAGCAGTTCGTCGGTCAGGCGCTTGTAGAAGTCGAGCCCTGCGGGGTTGAGCGGCCCGCCATCGGGGCGCACGCGCGACCAGGACGACGAGAACCGGTACGTCTGCAGGCCCATGCTCTTCATGAGCGCGACGTCATCGCGGTACAGATGGTAGTGATCGCACGCGACATCGCCGTTGTCGCCGTTGATGACGGCGCCCGGTACGCGGCTGAACGCGTCCCAGATCGAATCGCGCCGCCCGTCCTCGTGGGCGGCGCCCTCGATCTGATAGGCGGCGGTCGCCGCACCGAAGAGGAAACCGGCGGGGAAGGAGCGAGAGGATGCTGGCACGACGAGGGTCGTCCTTTCGGTCACGGTGTGGAGCGCGTCGGTGATCGAGGTCATCCCTTCACCGCTCCCGCCATGATCCCACTCACGAGCTGCTTGCCGACGAAGACGAACAGGATGAGCAGAGGAATCGTGGCCAGCAGAACGCCGGCGAGCACGATCGAATAGTCCACGAAGTAGTTGGACTGCAGGAGCGACAGCGCCACCGGCAGGGTCGGGTTCGAGCGGTCGAGCACGATGAACGGCCAGAAGAAGTTGTTCCAGGCCGAGACGAACGTGAACAGGCCGAGCATCGCCGCCGCGGGTCGGGCGGCAGTGACGCCGATCGTCCAGAACGTGCGGAATGCGCTCGCGCCATCGACGCGGGCGGCTTCGAGCAGCTCGTCAGGTACGGCCTGCTGGAGGTACTGCGTCATCCAGAACACGCCGAAGGCGCTGGTCAGGGCCGGCACGATGATCGCGCCGATCTGGCCGGTCCAGCCGAGATTGCTGAACAGGATGTAGAGGGGAACCACGCCCAGCTGCATCGGGACGGCCATGGTGGCCACGACGAACACGAGCAGCCACCTGCTCCCGCGGAAGCGGAGCTTGGCGAACGCCCAGCCCGCCAGGGTCGAGAAGAAGACGACCGAGAGCGCGATGAGCGCGGAGCTGTAGATCGAGTTCCACAGCGCCGGCCAGAAGTTCACGGCCGGGTCGTTCATGACCGACAGCGCGTTGGCGATGAAGTTGCCGCCCGGCAGCCACGACATGTTCGGGTCGCGGATGGTCGACGAGTCGCCCGAGCCGATCAGGAACGACCAGTAGAACGGGAAGAGGGCGGCGGCGAGCACGACGCCGAGCGAGCCGTACACGAACCATCCGGGACGACTGCCCTTGATGTGGCGGGAACGGCGCGGGCGGCGCGTCTCCTCGCCCGGGATCTGATCGTCGTCGACGTGCAGCGGCACGCGGGTCACAGAGCTCATCGCGCTGCCTCGTTTCGATTGCGAAGATCGGATGCTGCGGCATCCGCGTCTCGGGAATGCGCCGACTCTCTGGACTGCGCCGCCACGGACTCCTGGGCCCTGCGAGCCGCCGCTCTGCGGTCGCGGCGACTGAGGTGGGCCCCTCGCGTGCCCTCATCACGGACGAGCCCGCGCGTGACGAAGAGGTTGATGACGCCGATCACGAGGATGATCAGGAACAGGATCCAGGCCAGGGCCGCTGCCCGGCCGAAGTTCCACTCGCCCCAGCCGATGTTGTACAGCCAGAGGGTGATCGTGAGCCACTGCGAATCGGCGCCGCCGGTGCCGTACTGGTCGTACATGCGCGGCTCGTCGAAGATCTGGAGCCCGCCGATGGTCGAGGTGACGATCACGAAGATGAGCGTCGGACGCAGGCTCGGCACCGTGATCGAGAGGAACTGGCGGAACTTGTTCGCGCCGTCGATCGCCGCCGCCTCGTAGTAGTCGCGCGGGATGGCCTGCATCGCGGCGAGGAGGATCAACGTGTTGTAGCCGGTCCAGCGGAAGTTCACCATCGTGGCGATCGCGATGTGGCTGGCGAACGCGTCGCTGTGCCACTTGATCGGGCCGAGCCCGATGTCGCCGAGCCACGTGTTCACGATGCCGTACTGGTCACCGAACATGTTGCTGAAGATGAGGGCCACCGCCACGGGGGCCATGACGTAGGGCACGAGGACGCCCATGCGCCAGAAGGTCTTCGCGCGGATGTTCTGGTCGAGCATCGCGGCGATGAAGATCGCGAGGATCAGCTGCGGGATCGTCGACAGCAGGAAGATGCTGAAGGTGTTGCGCAGGGCGATCCAGAACTTGGGGTTGCTCAGCACGTAGATGTACTGGTCGAACCCGATGAAGGTGCCGCGGCCGCGGACGAGGTCCCAGTCCATGAACGAGATGACCGCGGTGTACGCGATCGGGAACAGCCCGATCACGATGAAGAGGATGAAGAACGGCGAGATGTACAGGTAGGGCGCGAGCTTGAAGTCCCACGCGCTGAGACGCTGGCTGAAGCCGATCCGCTTCGGCTGGCGCGGTGCCGGCTCGGCAGACGGCTTCGCCTCTGTGGAGGGGTGAAGTGTGGTGGTCACGGTGAAGTCCAGCCGGTCGGTGATGGGGGAACGCGGTGGGGGATGCTGCGGGCCCGGAGAGGCCCGGGCCCGCAGCATCCGGTCTTCTACTTGAGGGTTCCGACCTCGGAGACCCACTGGTTCCACGAAGCCGTCGCGTCCTGCGTGCCGTCTTCGACACGGGTCAGCGCCTTCTGCATGGCGTCGTTGATCTGGAAGTAGAACGCCCCCTTGAACGGCGCCACGGTGACCGCCTTCGCGCGGTCGGAGAGGATCTGGCCGACCGGAGCGTTGTTGAAGAACGTGTTGGTCGCGTTCAGCAGCGTCGGGTCGGTCAGCGCGTCGTTCTGGCTCGGGAAGGTGCCGGCGTTGCCGAACGCCTTGATCTGCTGCTCAGGAGCGGTCAGCCAGTCGGCGAGCTCCTGCGCGGCCGCGACGTGCGCGCCGTTCGCGGGGACGGTCAGGTACGAGCCGCCCCAGTTGCCGCCGCCGTTGGGGAAGACGTTGGCGATGTCCCACGTGGTGACGTCCTTGGCGTTGCCCGAGATGACTCCGAGCATCCAGCCGGGGCAGAGCATCGTCGCGAACGCGCCGTTGCTCAGGCCCGCCATCCAGTCGTCCGACCACTGGCCGAGGTGTGCCGACTGCGTCGCGCTGGCGGCGAGCACCTGGTCGTAGATGTCCTTGACCTCGGGGTTCGTCGTGGCGGTGATGTCGCCGGTCTTCGGGTCTTCGTACGCCGCCTCGACCTGGTTGATCATGCCCTGGTAGGTGCCTCCGGCGGAGTCGAAGAAGGCCTTGCCCGTGGCCGCCGTGTACTTGGCCCCCACCTCGAAGTACTTCGACCAGTCGCCCTCGAAGAGCTTGGCGACGGAATCGCGATCAGTGGGCAGGCCGGCGGCGGCGAGCAGGTCGGAGCGGTAGCAGATGCCCTCGGGGCCGATGTCTGTTCCATACCCGATGAGGTTGCCGGACGAATCGGTCGCGGCTGCGGTCTTCCAGTCGAGCCAGCGGCTCTTCAGGTCTGCCGGCACGGGGGCGAGCAGGTCGGAGTACTTCATGACCTCGGGCAGCCAGTCGACCTCGATGGCCTCGATGTCGGCGAGGCCCGACTTGCCGAGCTTCTGGAAGTAGTTCGCGCGCGCATCGTTGGACGTTGCCGCCTTGGTCAGCTCGACAGTCACGTTCGGGTGGAGCTTCGTGTACTCGTCGACGAGCTCCTGCGTGTAGCCGAAGTCGTTGAACGTGGCGACGGTCAGGGTGACCGGGGTGTTCGGATCGGCCGTCGGTGCCGAGCTGCCACCGGAGGCGCAGCCCGCGAGGACGAGGGCGGAAATGGATGCGGTCGCCGCCACGATGGCGGTCCGGCGCAGTGCGCGTGATTTCACGGTCACTCCTTTGTGTGTGTGGGGGTACAGCTGTGGTGTGGGTCGTGCGGTGGGGCCTGGGCGACGCCCTTCCGCTTCGGTCGACGACGTCGACGTGGCCGTGGGAGCGCTCTCACCAGACGATCAGTCACGCTATGGGATCGCTCCCACGAAGTCAAGGGAGCGCTCCCACCGGTCGATCACGGTTCGGTCACGCGGGGTCGGCGCACATCTGGGAGGACGGATGTTGCAGGTGGAGCCTGGTGTGAACCGGATCGGCGGCCGCGGACCCCGGCGTCCTTCCAGATGTACCGGAGGCGAGCGGCACAGCCCTCGGATGCGGCGGCCGTAGAATGGGTGAACCCCCTGCCCGCGACATCCGGAGCGTTCTCAATGGCCACCATCGTCGTCGACGTCATGCCCAAGGCCGAGCTGCTCGACCCCCAGGGGAAGGCGGTCTCCGGCGCGCTCAGCCGCCTCGGAGTCGACCAGTTCACGTCCGTGCGGATCGGGAAGCGGTTCGAGCTCACCGTCGACGGCCCCGTGGGCGAAGACACCCTCGCCAAGGCCCGCGAGATCGCGGACGAGATCCTCTCGAACGCCGTCATCGAAGACGTGATCGGCATCGAGGTGGTGGAATGAGCACACGGATCGGGGTCATCACCTTCCCCGGATCGCTCGACGATCGCGATGCGCAGCGCGCCATCCGGATCGCCGGCGCAGAGCCCGTCGCCCTCTGGCACGGCGCGCACGACCTTGACGGCGTCGATGCCCTGGTCCTGCCCGGCGGCTTCAGCTACGGCGACTATCTGCGCGCCGGCGCGATCGCCGCGCTCGCGCCGATCATGAGCGAGGTGAAGGATGCCGCGGCCCAGGGCATGCCGATCCTCGGCATCTGCAACGGCTTCCAGATGCTCGTCGAGGCGCACCTGCTTCCGGGCGGCCTCATCCGCAACGCCCACCAGCAGTTCATCCGCCGCGACCAGCGCCTCCGGGTCGAGAACGCGTCGACCGCCTGGACCTCGGCGTTCGAGGTCGGGCAAGAGATCGTGATCCCGCTGAAGAACGCCGACGGCGGTTACATCGCGGATGCCGACACGCTGTCCCGTGTGGAGGGCGAAGGGCTCGTCGCCTTCCGCTACGTGGGCGTCAATCCGAACGGCTCGCTCGACGACATCGCCGGACTCACGAACGAGCGCGGCAACGTGGTGGGTCTCATGCCGCACCCCGAGCACGCCGTGGAAGAGGGTTTCGGCCCCGACACCGCTCTCGCGATGCGCTCCGGCGTCGACGGCCTCGGGTTCTTCGCCTCGGCGATCGCCGCTGTCGTGGGCGCCGCCGCCTGACCCCGGGTGTCCGCGCGCGGGTAGCGTGAGGGGGTGACCACCGGCATCCCGTCCCTGATCGTGTCCGTTCCGACCGAGCAGCTCGCCGCCGATCTCGGGCCTCTTCCCGACCGGGTCGAGCTTCACGTCTGGGATATGGAGAGTCCCGCGCCGGCGGACCGCATCGACATCGTCGTGCCGCCGTACATGAGCATGAGCGACGTACTGCCCCGACTCGAGGGCGTCGAGGTCGGGTTCGTTCAGGGGCAGTCGATCGGCTACGAGGGGATCGAAGCGCAGCTTCCTGAGGGAATGGTCTTCGCGAACGCGGCGACGGTGCACGAGACCTCGACCGCCGAGCTCGCGGTCGCCCTGACGCTGGCCGCGCAGCGCCATCTGCCCGCCTACGTCCGCGCGCAGGACGAGCAACGCTGGGCGCCGGACTTCGCGGCCAGCCTCGCCGACCGCCGCGTGCTGCTGCTCGGCTACGGCGGCGTCGGCAAGGCGATCGCCGCGCGCCTGGCACCCTTCGAGGTCGAGATCACCGCCGTCGCATCCCGCGCCCGCGACGAGGACGGGATGCCGGTGCACAGCGTCGACGAGCTGCCCGCCCTGCTCGGCTCGGCGGAGATCCTGATCGTGAGCCTCCCGGGAGGGGCGACGACGAGGCACATCATCGACGACGATGCGCTGAGCGCGCTGCCCGACGGCGCGCTCGTCGTCAACGTCGGGCGCGGATCGCTGATCGATCCGGACGCGCTGGTGGCGCACGTCCGGCGCGGCCGTATCCGCGCCGCGCTCGACGTGACCGAGCCCGAACCGCTCCCGGCCGACCACCCGCTCTGGAGCCTCGACGGCGTGCTCATCGCCCCGCACGTGGGTGGCGCCTCGACCGCCATGCGGCCGCGCGTCGCCCGCCTCGTGCGCGCCCAGATCGACCGCGCGTTGGCAGGCGAGCGGCCGCTGAACGTGGTCATCGGCGGCTGAAACCCGGGCAGGCGCTCAGCGCTGGTCGATGTCAGCGCCCGACCACAGGTCGCCGCACTCGACGGCGAGGGCGCCGTGCTCACGGAGGTACTGCCCGGCCCCGCGATCGCCCGACAGCGACGTGATCACATCGGCGAAGTGGTCGGCCCCGATGAACACCGGATGCCCCGGCTCGCCCCCGTACGTCGCCTGAGCGAGCCCCGCTCGCGTGCCCGCAAGGCTGATCACCCGGATCGCGGCCGACGCCGGTGCGTCCGGGGTGTCGACCGGCGTGATGAGGACCGCATCGGCGCCCATGTCCTCGACCGCGGCGATTCCGGCTCGCAGCGTCGCAGAGAGCCCGTCGCCCCCGTGCGCGACGTGGACGATCTCCGCTGCCGCGGGCACGAGCCCGGCGGCCTCGTGGCCACCCGCACCGAGAGCGACCAGCACCTCGGCGCACCCGGCGGCGCGCAGCATCCGCACCGCGGCGTGCAGCCACGGCGTTCCGTCCGCCGACCGCGCGAGCGCCTTCGGCCCACCGAACCGCGTGCCGGCGCCTGCGGCCAGCACGAGCCCGCAGAGCGCTGGAGAATCCACGAGCACCGAGCGTAGCCCCGGTGGGCGATCGCGGGAGCGTCCGGGGCTCCGCCGCATCCCGTAGCGCGCAGGAAACACGTCGCGAGTAACGTGACGGGATGCTCGAACTCGCGCCCGAACTTCTGCCGGTGCTGCGCGCCGGGAGCGCGGTGGCCGTCGTCACGATCATCGGGGTGCCGCGCAGCGCCCCGCTCGGCGTCGGCGCCTCGATGGCGGTCACGGCCGACGGGCGAGTGATCGGCTCGATCTCCGGCGGCTGCGTCGAGGGCGACGCTGTACTGCTGTCACACGCGGTGCTGAGGGACGGCGTCGGGCGCACCGCGCGATTCGGGTTCACCGACGAAGCCGCCTCCGCGGCGGGGCTCGCGTGCGGCGGCGCGATCGACGTCGTCGTGTATCGGATCGATCCGACGGACGCGGCGGCGCTGAGCGCCCTCGCACTCGCCGCGGCCGACCGGCGGGTCGCGATGGGCGTGACGTGCGGGGACCGGGATCCGGGTCGCATCCTCCCCGCGGAGGTGCTTCCCGACCGGTCGATGGAGGTGGCCGACAGCCGCATGCTCCCCGCGGCATACGACGGTTCCGACCTCCTCGTCCTCACGCACCGACCCCGGCCGCGCCTGATCATCGCCGGCGCGGGCGACCATGCCGCAGCCCTGTGCCGGGTGGCGACAGCCGCCGGGTTCGCCGTCTCAGTGTGCGATCCGTGGGAGCTTCTCGTGACCCGCGAACGCTTCCCGGACGCGGAACGGCTCGTGGCGGGTCTTCCGCACGAGTATCTGCGCAGCATCCCGGCCGATGAACTCGACGAACGCACGGCGGTGTGCGTGCTCACCCACGACGAGCGGATCGATGTGCCCGCGCTGCGCGCCGCGCTCGCGCTGCCCATCGGGTTCGTCGGAGCGATGGGGTCGCGCTCGACGGTGGCGCGACGGGCGCAGCTGTTGCGGCAGTCCGGCGTCGACGAGGACGACCTCGCCCGCCTGCACTCGCCGCTCGGCCTCGACCTGCAGGGTACGACCCCCGACGAGACCGCGATCGCCGTGCTCGCCGAGATCGTGGCCGCACGCCGGCACGGCACAGGCCTGCCGCTGCGCGACCTCTCGAGCGCGGTGCACCGCAGCACCGGCGAGGTCGACCGTTCGTGCTCGCCCGCACTCACCTCGGAGGCCCGACGATGACCGAACCCGCGATGACCGAACGCCCCAGCGCCGAACTGCCGCCCGACGAGCGCGCCCACCTCCTGCGTGCGATCGCGTTGGCCGGCGCTGCGCGCGAGCGGGGCGACCATCCGTTCGGGGCGATCGTTGTCACCGCCGCCGGCACGATCGTCGAAGGACTGAACTCGGTCGTCACCGGAGCCGACCCCACGGGCCACGCCGAGACGAACCTCGTGCGCATCGCGGCTGCCGCGCTTCCCGCGGCGGAGCTCACCGCATCCACTCTCTACACGAGCACCGAACCCTGCGCGATGTGCGCGGGCGCGATCTACTGGTCGGGAATCAGCCGCGTCGTGTATGCGCTGGGCGAGGACGAGCTCATCCGCATCGTGGACGCGCAGGAGGGCATCCCCACCCTCGCGCTGCCGTGCCGTGAGGTCTTCGCACGCGGCGGGCGGCCGATCGACGTCGTCGGTCCGGTGGCGCTCCCCGAGGCGGCGGCCGTGC
The DNA here is from genome assembly GCF_008710745.1 of Microbacterium rhizomatis. Classification (GTDB taxonomy): domain Bacteria; phylum Actinomycetota; class Actinomycetes; order Actinomycetales; family Microbacteriaceae; genus Microbacterium; species Microbacterium rhizomatis. Next base: position 162,299 of record NZ_VYSA01000003.1, on the reverse strand, counting down.
ACGCGGGGTTCTGGACAACGCCGGAGGGCCACGCGTGACGGCGGCTCCGGTGGCGCTCGAGATGGTGCACTGAGGTGGCCCGGACGATCATCGAGCGCGCGTACGTCGCGACCGTGGACGGCGCGGGGTCGGAGCATCCGGACGGGTATGTCGTGATCGAAGGCGAGACGATCGCCGCCGTGGGCTCAGGAGCGGCGCCCGGCGAGTGGCGCGCAGGCGCCGAGATCGTCGACGGGTCGGGATGCCTCGTCACCCCGGGTCTGGTCAACACCCACCACCACCTGTACCAGTGGCTCACGCGCGGCTACGCGCAGGACGCGATCTTGTTCGACTGGCTCACGGCGCTGTATCCGCTGTGGTCGCGGATCGACGCCCGGTTGACCGGCATCGGCGCTGCCGGTGCGATGGCGGTGCTCGCGCGATCGGGGTGCACGACGGTCGGCGACCACCATTACGTGTTCCCCCGGGGCTCGGGCGACATCGTCGGTTCGATCGTCGAGGCCGCGGAGCGCATCGGGGTCCGGGTGCACGCCACCCGCGGATCGATGGATCTCGGGCAGTCGCAGGGCGGCCTCCCACCGGACTTCGCCGTGGAGACGACCGACGCCATTCTCGAAGCATCCCGCACCGCGGTCGAGACGTACCACGACCCGTCCTTCGCATCGATGGCGCGCGTCGCGATCGCGCCGTGCTCGCCGTTCTCCGTCACGGCCGACCTGCTGCGCGAGTCGGCACAGCTCGCCCGCTCGCTCGGCGTTCGGCTGCACACCCACGCGTCCGAGACGGTCGAGGAGGATGCGTACTGCCTCGAGCGGTTCGGCAAGACTCCGACGCAGTACCTCGAGGACCTCGGCTGGCTCGGCCCCGACGTCTGGATGGCGCACGGCGTGCACCTCGACGAGCCGGCGATCGCGAGATATGCCGCCACAGGCACGGGCGTCGCGCACTGCCCCTCATCCAACGCCCGGCTCGCCTCGGGGATCGCGCCGGTGCGCGATCTGCTGCGGGCCGGGGTTCCCGTCGGGCTGGGCGTCGACGGGGCGGCGTCGAACGAGTCGGGTCAGCTCGGCATCGAGATCCGCGAGGCCGTGCTCATGGGCCGGCTCAAGACCGGTGCCGACTCGTTCAGCGTCCGCGCGGGCCTGCGCATCGCGACGATGGGCGGGGCGCGGGTGCTCGGCCGCGACGCCGAGATCGGCTCGCTCGAGCCCGGCAAGCTCGCCGACATCGCGGTCTGGCGGGTAGACACGGTCGAGCATGCCGGCATCCTCGATCCCGTCGCCGCTCTCGGGCTGGGCGCGCTGCCTCCGCTCGCGCGTCTGTTCGTCAACGGGAGGGTCGTCGTCGAGGAGTCCGAGCTCGTCACCGCCGAGGCGCCGATCCTGGCCGAAGAGGTCGCTGCCGCGTCGCGCGAGCTCGCCGAGCGACTCTGACCCCCTGCGTTTCGGCCCGTCCCCGCTGCACAACGCAGGATCGACCGGCGGCCGCGGCCACCGCTCCCCTGGAATCACGCGCATGTCGTCGCGCACACAGGCAAGCGATCCTGCGTTGTGCAGCTTGCGACGGGTGGACCGACGTGGCGCGCGAGATTGCCGCGCGGCTGTGACCCCCGCCGGCGCCCCCGGCGCCCCCGGCGCCCCCGCCGGCGCCGCCGCGCACTCAGGCCCGTCCCCCCTGCATACTCAGGCCCGTCCCCGCTGCACAACGCAGGATCGACCGGCGGCTGCGGCCGCCGCTCTCCCGGAATCACGCGGATGTCGCCGCGCACGCAGGCAAGCGATCCTGCGTTGTGCACCGGGGGCCAGCCCGATCCGGCGAAACACCGGGGAAACCGAGGTTTGATTGACTGAGTCGAGAAGGGGCAGGGATGGACATCAACACCGTGACGAGCTTCCGCAGCGCGCGCACGCGCACCGATCTCGCACTCGCGCCCGGCGAGGTGTTCATCGCCGGCGGCACGTGGCTGATGAGTGAGCCCCAGCCCGCCACGACCGGGTTCGTCGACCTCACGACCCTCGACTGGCCCGACATCGAAGTGTCCGAGGCCGGCCTCCGTATCGGCGCGACCTGCACGATCGCCCGGCTGCTGGCCTGGTCGAAGGGCGAGAAGATTCCGGATGCCGCACCCCGCCCCGCGGAGTGGACGGCGCTGGACATCGTTCCGGACGCGGCCGACGCCCTGCTCGCCTCGTTCAAGATCTGGAACACCGCCACGATCGGAGGCAACCTCGGCCGCGCATTCTGTGCCGGCGCGATGATCTCGCTCACCGCGGGGCTCGACGGGACAGCGCTCATCTGGCGTCCGGACGGCACCGAGCGCACGGTCGCGGTCGCCGACTTCCCCACCGGCAACGGGACTCACGTGCTGGAGCGCGGCGAGGTGGTGCGCGCGATCGATCTGCCATCCACCGCGCTCCGCGGGCGCGCGCTGCTGCGCAAGATCGCCCTCGCCGAACTCGGTCGCTCGGGCGCGGTGGTCACAGCGCGCCGCGATGAGGACGGCAGCTCGACGTTCGTGATCACGGCCGCGACCCTGACGCCGCAGGTGCTGCGGTTCGCCGGCATTCCGGATGCTGCGGCCCTCGCGAGCGCGGTCGCCACGGCGTCGGGCTATTACACGGATCCCCTCGGCCCGGCGGACTGGCGCCGCGCGGTGAGCGCGGCGCTCGCCGAGCGACTGCGCCGAGACCTCGGCGGCGTCGCATGAGGTTCGAAGTGAACGGCGAGGACGTCGACGCCGAACCGCGCGCCGGCCAATGCCTGCGCACGCTGCTGCGCGAGCACGGGCACAGCGAGGTGAAGAAGGGCTGCGACGCCGGAGACTGCGGAGCCTGCGCGGTGCTCCTCGACGGCGAGCCCGTTCATTCGTGCATCATCCCCGCGGCGCGGGTCGAATGTCGCGCGGTGACGACGGCGGCCGGACTCGCCACGGGCGAGGAGCTGCACCCCGTGCAGGAGGCACTGGTCGAGCACTTCGGATTCCAGTGCGGATTCTGCACGGCCGGCATGAGCGTGACCGCCTCTACCCTGACCGCTGACGACCTGCCGCACCTCGAGAAGCGGATGAAGGGAAACCTGTGCCGGTGCACCGGCTATCGCCCGATCCGCGCAGCGATCGCCCAGTCCGTGCGAGGGCCCGTGCGCGAGACGGGAGAGCGGTACGACGCCACGGCGAACCCCGGACCGCCCGACGGGGTGGGCCGCTCCGTCACGCCTCCGGCCGCGCGGCGCGTCGTGCAGGGACTCGAGCCGTTCACGTTCGACGAGCCCGTACCCGGGGCCCTCACGATCCGCGTCGTGGGCTCTCCTCACGCGCACGCACGCGTGACGGCGATCGACACGGCAGCGGCCGCCGCCGTGCCGGGCGTCGTCGACATCTACACGCACCAGAACGTGCCGCAGGGTCGCTATTCGACCGCTCGGCACGAGCATCGCGAAGACGATCCGGATGACACCAGGATGCTCGACGATGTCGTCCGCTTCGTCGGCCAGCGCGTCGTCGCGGTCGTCGCTGAGAGCGCTGCCGCTGCAGAGGAAGCATGCCGCCTGGTGCATATCTCGTACGAGGTTCTCCCGGCGGTGTTCGACCCCGAAGAGGCTCGAACCCCCGGCGCACCGCTGCTGCACCCCGACCGAACTCCCGATGACCGAGTGGCCGAGGCATCCCGCAACGTCGTCGCGGCGCTGCACGACGGAAGCGGAGGGGACATCGATGCGGCGCTCGCCTCGAGCCCTGTTCGCGTCGGAGGCACGTGGCGGACGTCGCGGGTCGTGCACGCCCAGCTCGAGACCCACGGCTCGGTGGGGTGGATGGACGACGAGGGACGACTCGTCATCCGCTCCAGCACCCAGGTGCCGTTCCTCACGCGCGACGAGCTCGCCCGTATCTTCGACCTCGACCCCGTGAGGGTGCGCGTGTACGCCGCCCGCGTCGGCGGGGGCTTCGGCGGCAAGCAGGAGATCTTCACGGAGGACCTCGTGGCCCTCGCCGTCCTGCGGACGGGGCGCCCCGCCGCGTTCGAGTACTCGCGCACCGAAGAATTCCAGCGCGCCGCGGTGCGGCATCCGATGCGCGTGAGCGTCTCCCTCGGAGCGACCTCCGACGGCGTGCTCACCGCGATGAAGGTCGACGTGCTGAGCGACACCGGCGCGTACGGCAACCACGCGATCGGCGTGATGTTCCACGGAGTCGCTGAATCGACCACCATCTACCGTTGCCCCGTTCGCCGCATCGACGCCGAGGCGGTGTATACGAACAACGTGCCGTCGGGCGCGTTCCGCGGGTATGGCCTCGGCCAGGTGATCCTCGGCGTCGAGTCCGCGATGGACATGCTCGCCGAAGAGCTCGGCATCGATCCGTTCGAACTTCGTCGGATCAACGCCGTCCGCGAGGGCGACCGGCTCCACGACGAAGACGACAAGTACGAAGAAGACCTGGTCTGGGGCAGCTACGGGCTCGACCAGTGCCTCGATCTGACCGAATCGGCCCTGCGCCGCGGAAACGGGGCGGAAGCGCCCTCCGGCTGGGCGATCGGTGAGGGGATGGCGGTCGCGATGATCGCGACCATGGCTCCGCGCGGCCACATCGCCCACACCACCGCGACCCTTCGCCCGGACGGAACGTTCCTGCTCGGGGTCGGCACCGCCGAGTTCGGCAACGGCACCACGACCGTACATCGCCAGATCGCGGCATCCGTTCTCGGGGCCTCATTCGCTCGGCTCGAGCTGCACAGCGCCGACACCGACGCCGTGCGACACGACACCGGCGCCTTCGCCTCGGCGGGCATCACGGTCGCGGGCAAGGCCCTGCACGCCGCGTGCCTGGCGCTCAAGGACCGGATGCTGCAGACCGCCGCATCGCTCACCGGCACCGCCGCCGCGGACGCCCACCTCGAGACGGACGGTGTGCGCACCGGCGCGCGGCTCGTCGCGTTCGACGAGATCGTCGCCGCCGCGCCCCGCGAGTTCGTCGATGCGAACGGGCTGACCGCCGACGGGAGCGAGTACGGCGAGCTGCGGTCGCTCGCGTTCGACGTGCAGGCGTTCCGGGTGGCGGTGGATGCGGCGACCGGCACGGTGCGGATCCTCCAGTCGGTCCACGCCGCCGACGCCGGCTTCGTCATGAATCCCGCCCAGGCGCTCGGCCAGGTGGAGGGCGGCGTGGCGCAGGGAATCGGCAGCGCCCTGTACGAAGAGGTCATGATCGATCCCGACGGGCGCATCGAGAACCCTGTGTTCCGCACGTATCGTGTTCCGCAGTTCGCCGACATCCCTGACACAGAGGTGTACTTCGCCGAGACCAGCGACGACCTCGGACCGTTCGGGGCGAAGTCGATGAGCGAGTCGCCCTACAACCCTGTCGCCCCGGCACTGGGCAACGCCATCGCCCGCGCGCTCGGCGCCCGGCCGTTCGTCCAGCCGTTCTCGCGCGATCGCGTCTGGCGGGTCGCCGCTGCGCGGCCCGAGGTGATGGAGTAGCGAGTTCGCGCTGGTATCGAGATCGCGCCGGGCATCTCGAAGGACGAATGGGGCAGGAGTGTGCTCGGGAGGCAATACCGGCGCCGACGCGAGCCGTCCATCCTTCGAGGTGCGCGGCGATCGGCGCATCAGGTCGACTTGACGATCAGCAGGCGGTACATGCCGGGGCGGACCGACCACCACCGGTGCCGCACGCCGCCGCGGAAATACGCGCACTCGGTGGCGTCGAGAGTGCGCAGCTCGCCGTCGAGATCGACGCAGACCGTGCCCTCGAGCACATAGACGAACTCGTCCTCCGCATGCACGAAGTGCTCGCCCGGCTCGGTGTTCTCGCCCTCGTACTCCATCGGCCGGAACGCCCGGTCGCCGTGCGCGAGCATCCGCGCCGAGCCCGAAGCGAAATCGGCCGCGACCGCCCCGTCCCCCCGGCGGTGCACTTCCACGGCGGGAGCGGTGGATGCCGGGCCCTCCGCCGCGGCGATCAGCTCGATCGGGCTCGTGCCGAGCGCCACGGCGATGCGCCGCAGCGAACCGAGGCTGGGCTGTGCGAGCCCGCGTTCGATCTGGCTCAGGAACGGATGCGACAGATCGGTCTCGGTCGCGACCTGCACGAGCGTGAGTCTTCGGGCTCGGCGCAGCATCCGGATGTGGGCTCCGAGACGCTGACCCGCCTGATCGTCTCGCGGAGTGTCAGCGGAGCGGTCGGCGGACGGATCCGCGAGCACGGCGGAGGCGGCCACGCGCTCAGAGGTTCTTCTGCGGGTGCATGCCCATGCGGGCCAGCACGACATCCTCGACGATCTGGATGACGTTGTAGAGGATGAGCGAGGTCGCCGTGACCACCACCACCGACGCCCACAGCGCGGTGAACTGCGCCTGCGGGATGAAGCCGCCGATCGATCCGCCGATCCCGCCTCCGACGGCCAGCCACTCGGCCAGCAGCGCGCCGGTGATGGCCCCGGGGACGGAGATGCGCACCGCGGCGAAGAACGCCGGGAGCGACGACGGCATGGCGACCTTGTTGAGCTTCGACCACGATCCGCCGCCGTACACCTCGACGAGGTCGTTCATCTGGGTCGATGCCGACTTCAGGCCGAACGAGATGTTCACGAGGGCCGGGAAGAGCACGACGATGCCGCCGATGACCGCGACGGTCACCACGTCGCGGCCGAAGATCATGATGATCACGGGCGCCATCGCGATCAGCGGCACCGATCGCAGGAGCATGGCCACCGGCATGAGCGCGTTCTCGATGCCCTTGCTGAGCTGGAACACCGCCGCACCGATGATCGCCGCGACCAGGCCCGCGATGAAGCCGATGGCGGCGTCGCCGAGGGTGACGACGAGGTTGCCCATGATCAGCTCGCGGTTCGCCGGAGCAGCCGGAACCACGAAGAAGTAGCGCCAGACGTCGACCGGGCCCTTGGCGATGAGCGGAGAGATCTGGAAGATCCACAGCACGCCCACCCAGAGAGCGGTGGCGGCGACGAGGGTAAGGACGAAGGTGAGCACGCTCCAGCCGAGGGCCGTGAGCACGCCCCTCCGCGCGGCGCGGCGGACGTCGCGGCTGAGGTCGGCGGCCGGAGCAGACAGCTGCATCTCGTGGGCGGCGGTCATCGTCGTCATGCGGACTTCCCCCTCGACCACGGCGCGATCCCGCGCGCGACGAGCCCGATCAATGCGAATCCGGCGAGCGCCACCGCGCCGCTCGCGAGCGCGAGCGACCATACCAACGGCGCGTTCGAGTTCTGCTGCGCGAGGATCATCGCGATCCCGACGCCGACCTCGATCTTTCCGAAGAACTCACCCAGGACCGCGCCGAGGAAGGCGGCCGGCACGGCGATCTGCAAGGCGTTCAGGATCGCGGGCAGCGCGGCGATCAGGCGTACCTTGACGAGCTGGGTGAAGCTGTTGCCTCCGTAGACGGTGATCAGGTCGAGGCTCGAGCGATCGGCGGACTTGAGCCCGAGGAGCGCGCCGACGACGGTGGTGAAGAACACCGAGAGGGCGGCGAGAAGGATGGCCGTGCCGCTGGGCTGACCCACCCCGGGTGCCGGGATCACGACGATCGCCAGCATCCCGACAGCGACGATCGGAATGCAGTACGTGATGATCGCGAGCTGCATCGCGACGCCTTCGAGGCGCGGCACGACCAGCACGATCGCGGCGAGGATGAGGGCGATGCCGTTGCCCCAGAGGTATCCGATCCCCGCCTCGGTGATCGTCACCAGGAAGTTGCGCCAGTAGTAGGCGAACCCGTTGTCGATGAAGGCCATGAGCACCGCGAGCGGAGTGGGGATCGGATGCGCGCCCGTCGAGGTCACGAACACCTCGGCGATCACCCACCAGGCGATGACGATCAGGACGCCGCCGATGACTCCGGTGACCCACGCCGGCAGCGCGATGTCCTGCCACACGATCGTCCGCGGCTTCTGCGGCCCCGGAGCCTGGCCGACGGGCGCGGTGCTAGTGGTCATCGGTGGCCGCTCCGCCCTCTCCGAAGAGCAGTTCGGAGGCCTGGTCGACGTACGCGTGGAACTCGGGCGTGCGCATCATCTCGGGCGTGCGCGGGCGAGGGAGGTCGATCGTCATGACCTCTTTGACCCGGCCAGGACGCGGGCTCATCACGGCGACGTAGTCGGAGAGGAAGATCGCCTCAGAGATGCCGTGGGTGACCAGGAGCGTCGTGGCGGGCTTCTCGATCCAGATGCGGAGCAGCTCGAGGTTGAGCTTCTGCCGGGTCATGTCGTCGAGCGCGCCGAACGGCTCGTCGAACAAGAGCACTTCGGGCTTGAGGATGAGGGATCGCGCGATCGAGACGCGCTGGCGCATGCCGCCGGACAGCTGGGCGGGCTTGGCCTTCTCGAAACCCTTCAGCCCCACCAGCGAGATCATGTCGTTGACGTATTCCTTGTCGACGGGCTGGCCGGCGATCTCGAACGGCAGGCGGATGTTGGTCAGGACGCTCCGCCACGGCAGGAGCGCCGAGTCCTGGAAGGCGATGCCGAGCTTGTTCGCCTTGCGGAGCTCCTTCGGGCTCTTGCCGTCGACGCGCGTGGTGCCGCTCGTCGCCGCCTCGAGACCGGCGAGGATGCGGAGGATGGTCGACTTGCCGCATCCCGACGGACCGAGCAGGGCCAGGAACGACCCCTGCTCGGTGTGCAGGTTCGCGTCCTTCAGCGCCACGACGCTCTTGCGACCGGTGGTGAAGACCTTGTTCAGACCCGAGATCTGCAGGCCGGTGCCCAGGGATTCACCCTGGACACCGGCCTCTGCAGTACCGGCCTGGGCGCTTCCCGGCTGAGCGGGACCCGTCGTGAGAGTGGGCTGCGACATGACCGTGATCCTGTCAGCCCGCGTAGGCGACCAGGTCGGGGTTCTCCTGATAGACCTCGGCCAGAAGGGAGAGGTCGAACAGGTCGGATGCCGACAGCATGATCCCCGCGCCGGCGAGGCTCTTGACGGTCTCGGACTGAAGCTCGTCCGAGATCGTGAAGAGGCCGTTCTTCTTGGTCTCGTCCGACGTCACGAGCTCTTCGGCCTGCACCTTCGCGCCGGCGATCGAGTTCTCGAGGTTGAGGTCGAGGTCTTTGCCGTAGACGTCGACGGCGAGTTTCGCGCCGGCCTCCGGGTCTTTGACCGCGTCGGTCCAGCCCTTGATCTCGGCGAGGAGGAACGCCTTGAGGGCGTCGCGCTTGTTCGCGATCATGTCGTCGGTCGTCGTGATCGTCTCGGCGACGAACGGGAGGCCGTTGTCGGCGAAGGGCAGGTTGGTCGTCGCGACTCCGGATGCGGCGACCGTGATCGCCTCGTTGGTCAGGTAGGCGATGAATCCGTCGACCTCGCCGTTGAGGAGTGGGGCCGGGTCGTACTGCACGGGAACGATCGTCACGTCGGACTCGGCGATGCCGTTCGCGGCGAGCAGCGCCTTGAACAGGGCGGTGTTCGAGTCCTGCACGCCGATCTTCTTGCCCTTGAGGTCGGCGGGCGTCGCGATGTTGCCGCCGCTCTTGAGCGAGAGCACCGTGAACGGGTTCTTCTGATAGGTGGTGCCGATGATCTTGAGCGGCGCACCCTCGGACGATACGACGGAGCCGATGGAGACAGCATCCGACAGCGCGATGTCTGCGCTGCCCGAGATGAGCTCGGCGGCACCGGTCGACGGACCCGGGACGAGCGTCACCGTACCGAGGCCGGCCGCGGTGTAGTAGCCCTCGGAGTCGGCGAAGAACTCGCCCGAGAACTCCTCGTTCTTGATCCAGCTGAGCTGGACGTTGAGGTCGCCGAGCCCCGCGGCGGCGCCGTCCGACGATGCGGACGGGCTCGAGCCGCTGCCGGATGCGCAGCCGGCGAGGGCCAGGGCGGCCAGGGCGATGCCCGCGAGGGCGGTCGCGACGCGCTTCGCGCGCCGAGAGGAAAGAAGAGTCATGTGCTGTGTCTCCAGAAGCGGATGTGATGCATCGGGTGGATGGGCACGCACGCCTACGGGGCTCGACGAAGCGGCTGATCCTGAAGCTAGGCGATGTAGATTTCCCCAACACTTGCCCGGATGTTTCCTGGGCGTAAAAGGTCAGCCGAGATCAATCGCCGCCGGTGCACATCGCACGCTCGCTCCCCGATCACCGCCGCAACCTCGGAGATCTGCAGAACATCGGACAGTTCGGTGGGAGATTCCCCGAGATCCTGCAGATCTCCGAGAAACCGCGGGACGTGCGGCGGCAAACCTCAGGCGGGCTCGGCGGCCAGGTGCAGCACCGACTCGGTGAGGGCGCGGATGCCGAGCGCGACGTCGCCCGCACTCACCGACTCGTCGGGGTGATGGCTGATGCCGTCGGGGTTGCGGAGGAACAGCATCCCGACATCGGTGATCGCCCCGATCGCCATGCCGTCGTGCCCGGCGCGGCTGAAGATCGAGGCGGGGGCGTCGGCTCCGCGCGGTAGCGTGGAGACGATGCCCTGCCGCACGACGTCCTGGAGCAGGGGCGCGCACAGCACCGCGGGGGCGTTGTGGATCTCGTGCGCGCGCCAGCGCAGCCCCCGGCGGCCCATGATCGCGTAGAGCTCGCGCTCGATCTCGTCCCACACGCGGTCGCGCGCGCCGTCGAACTCCCCGCGGAGGTCGACGCTCATGCGGGCCTCGCCCGGGATGATGTTGACCGCCCCGGGAAACGCCTCGAGCTGGCCGACCGTGCCGATGATGTGGTGCTCGGCGCGGCAGATGCGCTCGACCGCGAGAGCGGCCTCGCTCGCGCCGAGCAGCGCGTCGTGGCGCACGTCGTACGGTGTGCCGCCGGCGTGCCGGGCCTCGCCCTCGATCGAAAGCTGGAATCGCCGGGCGCTCGCGATCGACGAGACCACGGCGAGCGACTCGCCCCGCCGGTCGAGCTCGGGCCCCTGCTCGATGTGCGCCTCGAGGTAGCCCACCAGCTCGTCGGGCCGCCGCGCGGCCTCGCCGATCCGCCCCGGATCGAGCCCGAACTCGAGGAACGCCTGACGCAGGGTGGTGCCGTCGGCGTCTTCCAGGGTCCACCATTCGTCGTTCCATGAGCCGGCGACCGCCGACGAGCCGAGCAGTGCCTTGCCGAACCGCGTGCCCTCCTCGTCCGAGAACGCGACGACCTCGATCGCGAACGGGAACGCGTCGATCCGGGGTCGCAGGATGCGCACCACCTCGAGCGCCATGAGCACCCCGACGATGCCGTCGAACCGGCCCGCGTCGGGCACGGTGTCGAGGTGCGAGCCGATCATGAGGGCGGGGAGGTCCGCCCCGCCGAGCCTTCCGACCTGGTTGCCCGCGGCGTCCTGTCTCGTCGTCATCCCGACTTCGCGCATCCACTCGGCGGCAAGGCGGTTGACGCGCGCATGCTCGGGCGAGAGGTACACGCGCTCGATCTCGCCCGGCGTGGCGGTGACCCGGGCGAGCTCTTCGCACCGCGCCATCACCCGCCGCGACGCGACCTCGAAGTGATCGGGCGCGAGGTCGTGCAGCCGCGTCGGCATCAGGCTCCGCCTCCGTCTGCCCGGACATCTGGGAGGACGGCGGGGGCGGCAGTGGACGGGGGGAGCCCCGAGTCGCTACTTCGGCCCCATCGGTCCTTCGGGATGCTCGCCACTGGCCCTACACCTCCGTGCCGCCGAAGACGTCCATCGCGGCGTCGACTCCCCCGCCGGCGGGGACGGATGCTCCGCCACGGCGCAGCGCCGCCTCCAGCGCCGCGAGGGTCTGCAGCACCGCATCCTTGCGCGCATTGACCCCCATGGTGCCCAGGCGCCACACCTTGCCGTGGAGCGGCCCGAACGACGTGCCGATCTCGATGCCGAAGTCGGAGAGCATCGAGGCCCGCACGGCGTCTCCGACGACGGTCGAGGGGATCTCGACGGCCACGACGTTGTTCATCTTGTGCGCGACGTCACCGAAGACCGACAGCCCGAGCCCCTGCACACCGGCCAGCATCGCGGCGCCGGCGACGCGGTGCCGCTCGATGACGGCATCCCGCCCTTCTTCCAGGATGATGCGCGCGCACTCGCGCGCCCCGTACAGCATCGTCGTCGCCTCGGTGTGGTGGTTGAGGCGGCGCGGTCCCCAGTAGTCGAGGATCATGCCGAGGTCGAAGTAGTTCGAGCGCACGAAGTCGGGCGCGTCCACGTCGCCGGCCTCGCGGATGCCGGCCTCGACCTTCTTGCGCGACGAGATGACCGCGACCGCGCGCTCCGACAGGGTGATCGGCGCCGACCCGGACGGCCCGCCGAGGCATTTCTGCAGGCCGGCGGTCGCTGCATCCACTCCCCACGCGTCGGCCTCGAACGCATTGCCGCCGAGCGACGCCGTCGTGTCGGTGTAGAAGAGCACGCCGTGGCGCGCGCAGATCTCGCCGATCTCGTCCAGGGGCTGGTTCATCGTCGTCGACGTGTCACCCTGCACGAGCGCGAGCAGGGTGGGCTTCACCCGCTCGATCGCCTCTTCGACGACGGACACCGGGAAGACCTGCCCCCACGGAACCTCGATCGTGTGCACCTCGGCCATCGCCCGCTCGGCGATCTCAGCCAAGAGGTGCCCGAACCGGCCGAACACGGGCACGAGAACGCGGTCGCCCGGGCGCACGAGCGACACGATCGCCGCCTCGATGCCCGCGCGGCTGGTGCCGTCGACGAGCACCGTCGCGTCGTTCCGCGTCGCGAAGATCGCGCGGTACAGCTCCTGCGTCTCCGCCATGTAGCCGGTCATCGCCGGGTCGTACTGGCCGACGAGCTGGGCCGACATCGCGCGCAGCACGCGCGGGTCCGCGTTGATCGGGCCCGGGCCCATCAGGAGCCGCGCGGGCGGGTCGATCGGGCCGGGCAGGGCGGGCGGAACCGGGACGGTCATGAGGACTCCTGAAGAAGATCGTGGATGCGGCGTGCCAGACGTACGAGGGCGATGTCGGTGCCGGCGCGGGATACGAGGCAGATGCCGACGGGTGCGTGGCCTACCGGCGACGCGACGGTCATCAGGGGGACCGAGATCGCGGGCAGTCCGCCGACCGCGGCCGGGGTGGTCATGCGGAGCGTGGCCTGGCGGACAGCATCCACTGCTTCACCCGCGGCGGTGCGCAGCGGTGCGGTGCCGGGCACGGTGGGCATGATCAGCACCGCGTCGGCCACGATCGCCTGCATCCGTTCCCGGAGCGCCGCGAGCGCGTCGCGTGCGTCGGCCTCCTGCTCAGGGGTGATCGCGGCGGCGATGCGGAACCGCTCGGCCACCGCCGGGCCGACCGCGCCGGGGTGCTCGCGGATCCAGTCGCCGTTGTTCCGCCACGCCTCGGCACCCTGCACCGTTCGGAAGGGCGCGTAGTACTCGTCGAGATCGCCGATCGAGACGGATGCCGTCGCCCCGCCCGCACCGGCGGCGTCGAGGGCGCCGAGCACGGCGTCGAAGGCCGCACGCGTCTCGGGCTCGACCGCGTCGCGCACCTCCGCCGGCACGAGGATGCGCCACGGGAGGTCGACGTCCGACTCGCCGAGCACGCTCTCGGTCGAGTCCGACCCGTCGTAGCTCAGGCACCAGTCGACGACGCGCTGCATCGTCGCACCGTCACGGGTGAGCCACCCGACCGTGTCGAACGACTGCGCCAACGGCAGGAGCCCCTGACGGGGCACGAGGCCGTGCGTCGTCCGCAGACCCCACAGGCCCTGGTACGACGCGGGCACCCGCACCGACCCCGCGGTGTCGGTGGCCAGGCCGATCTCGGCCTGGCCAGTCGCCACCGCCGTCGCGGGGCCGCTGGACGATCCGCCGGGAAGTGCCCCCGGCACCGCACCGTTCGGAGGCGTGCCGTAGTGCACGTTGTCGCCGGCGATCGAGTAGGCGAATTCGTCGGTACGCGCGATGCCGCGCAGCGACGCGCCGCCGGTCATGAGGTCGGCCACGGCCGGGGCGGTCGTCTTCTCCGCCCGCGCGCCGTCGAGGAACGTCGGATTACCCGCGCCGATGCGGTAGCCGCGGATCGCGAAGAGGTCTTTGACCGCGACCGTGAGCCCGGCAAGCGGCCCCTCCCACGCCCCCTGCCACAGCGGATCGCCGACGGTACGCCACACCGATCGGTCCAACGCCTGCCCGCGGGGGGTGACGTGGGCCGCGGTGATCAGCCACGTGCCGTCGACGCGCTGCCAGAGCTGGGTCTGAAGACCCGTTCCGCCGCCCGTGAACCACGACACCGAGACGAGCAGCGCCGCATCGTCGCCGATCGGGCGGTACTCGATCCGCGAGATGACCCGCGCCGCGACTCCCCCACGGCCGCCGCGGAACGCGCTGATGCGGTCGTGGCCGACGAGCAGCCCCGCCGCGTCGCCCCGGAGGGTGGCCTCACCCGGCGCGAACGCCGCGTCGAGAGCATCCAGATCATTCGAGACGATCGCCCGCTCGTACGCGTCGAACGCGGCGAGCAGGTCGGCGGGGATGCTCTCCGAACCGGGGATCCCGTGCTCGTCGGAGTCAGGCATGCGCCTTGCGCCCCCTCGGAGCCCGCACGGCGACAGGAGAAATCACCGGCGCAGGACGATGCGGCGCCGCGGGGCCTGTTCCGGCGCGTTGTCCTGTGCTCGTGTGCGCGGCCCTTGAGCGCGACGAGCGGATGTTCCGCTCAGCCATGCCGGGCACTCCGGTCGATCGCGGCGAAATCGGACTCGCGGATGCGGGCATGCACCCCGCACACGATGTCGACGACCTGCGAGATGTCGAAGTCGGTGGCCGCGCTGAGGTAGGCGTAGGCGAGGTGCTCCGACAGGCCCCACCGCGCCTCGATGAGCGACAGTGCCGCGCGCACGCAGTTGCGCATCGCTTCGTCGAGGTCTTCGTGGAGGCCCGTGGGCACAAGGTACTCGGGGGTGCGCACGAGCGGCCCGAGCACCACTCCGAATTCGGCGATCGCCTCATCGTGCGGCACGACGTCGAAGCGCAGCGTCGCGCGCAGGGATGCCTCGAGCGCCGTGAGCGCGACCTCGCCGTCGCCCTGCGCGAAGTGCGGATCGCCGACGTAGGCCAAAGCCCCGGCCACCTGCACGGGCAGGTAGAGCACCGAGCCTTCGACGAGCAGATTGATGTCGATGTTGCCGCCGTGCGAGCCGGGCGGCACCGAGTGCGGGCGCACATCGCCCGCCACGGCGACGCCCATCGTGCCGAGGAACGGCGCGAGCGGGAAGGCTACGACCCGTTCGCCGTCATCGACGATCGGCAGCAGGCCGAACAGCGCCCCGTCACGCTCCTCGACGGGCGTGAAGACGCTCACGTGGTAGTCGCCGCGCGGCAGTTCGCCCTTGAGGGCGCCCCGGCCATGCCGGTTCGAGATCACGCCGTACGGCACGCGCGGCACGAGGCTCTCGACCGTGATCTTCAGCAGATCGCCCGGCTGCGCACCCTCGACGAAGATCGGTCCGGTCACGATGTGCGGCCCGTCCGTCGCCGGGTCGCGCGAGAGACCGGCGGCGATCGCGATCGCGTCCTCGAGGACGGATGCGGCAGCCACACCCTGCGACGTGAAGTAGCCGAGCGGATCCTTGCCGTGGTCTTCGAGGATGCCCTCGTGGCTCACCGTATCGATCGTGACGGTCTGGCCCGACGAGATCGTGAGAGCGGGAGCATCCGTCCCGCACGGCAGACGCCCCCACAGAACCGTCTCGACGCTCGAGGCGAGGTAGTGGTCGCCGGGAAGAGCGCCCGTGCCGGGCTGCAGGATCGCGAAGTCGGTCGGCATGGTCCCATCCAAGTCCATCCGGGCCGAGTGCATCGGGGTCTGCGGCGCACGGGTCGTCATGCGGGTGCCTGCACCGGCGCCGACAGCAGGCGCCCCCGGGGCTCGGCCCGGAACTGCGGAGCCGTGTCGGCGTCGTAGACCGACCGACCGTGCAACCACGTGCGGCGCACCCGTCCGGTGAGATGGCGGTGGTCGTACGCGGTGATGGGGTTCTTGTGCTGGAGCCTCACGGCCTCGACCAGAAGTGGGTCGTCGACGCCGAACGCCGTGAGGTGGGCGGGCGCGCCGATCTCGATGATCCCCGCACCTGTCAGGCCCGCGACCGCGGCAGGTCCGGTGGTGAAGAGGGGAAGGATGCGTTCGAGGGGGATGCCGCGGCCCCGCGCCTCGGTCCACACGGCCGAGAGCCCCACCTGGAGCCCTGCGATCCCGCCCCACGCCAGGCCGAAGTCACCGCCGCCGGAGCGCTTGAGGTCGACGGTGCTGGGCGAGTGGTCGCTGACGATCGCGTCGATCGTGCCGTCGACGACGCCCTCCCACAGCAGGTCGCGGTTGGCGGAGCCGCGGATCGGCGGGCAGCACTTGAACTCGCTCGCCCCGTCGGGGATCTCCTCGGCGATGATCGTCAGGTAGTGCGGGCACGTCTCCACCGTGAGCGCGATGCCTTCGGACTTGGCGGCGCGGATGGCCGGAAGCGAGTGCGCATCGCTCAGGTGGAGGATGTGCGCGCGAGCGCCGCTGCGGCGCGCGCCGTCGATGACGGTGTGGATGGCGGATGCCTCGCTCTCGGCCGGTCGGGACTGCAGGAACGCGTCGTAGCCGGGGCCGAGGGCACCGCCGGTCGCGAGAGGGCTGTCGTGGAGGAGGGCCGGGTCTTCGGCGTGCACGATGATGCGGGATCCGAGTGCGGCGATCTCCTCCATCGCCGCGTTGAGCTGGGCGGTGTCGAGGTGCCCGAACTCGTCGACGCCGGACGGCGACAGGAAGCATTTGAAGCCGAAGACGCCCGCCTCGTGGAGGGGAGCGAGACGACCGAGGTTCTCGGGCACGGCGCCGCCCCAGAATCCCACGTCGATGAAAGCCGAGGGCGCGGCGGCCGCCTTCTTGATCGCGAGCGCCTCCGCCGTCGTGGTGGGCGGGAGCGAGTTCAGCGGCATGTCGACGATCGTCGTGACGCCCCCCGCTGCGGCGGCGCGGGTGGCCGAGGCGAACCCCTCCCACTCGGTACGCCCGGGTTCGTTCACGTGGACGTGCGAGTCGACGAGGCCGGGGAGCACCACCGCGTGGTCCGGCACCTCGACCACCTCGGCCCCGGCGACCGCCGCGCGCAGGTCGAGCACATCGGCGATCCGGCCGTCCTGGATGAGGACGGCGGCGGGGCGGAACGCGCCGTCGAGCCACGTCCGTGCAGCGCGGATGACCGTCGATGCTTCGCTGGATGCCACGGCAGCCCCCTTCGCTGAGCTGACTCTAGGTTCGCCTATCCCGGTTTCGGCCGGGTTACGGCCGCGAGCCGCCGCGCTCCGCGCTCCAGCGGATTCTTCGCGCGGCTCACCGTGCATTTCGGAGGATGGACGGCTCGCGTGAGCGCCGATGTGGCCCCGTGAGCACACACGTGCCCCATTCGTCCTTCGAGATGTCCGCGGGACGCCCGTAACCGACGGGAAACGCGCGGACGGTACCGTGTGCCGATGGAGCTCGACGACTTCAACGCCGCGGATGCCGCGACCGCCGCCGCGCTCGTGGGCGTCTGGGCGGCGATCCCGGCGTGGGTCGACGCCGTCGTCGGGGGGCGACCCTACGCATCGATCGACGCCCTCGCCGACCGTGCCGCCGAGCTCGCCGCGACGTGGACGCGCGCCGATCTCGACGCCGCGCTCGCGCACCACCCGCGGATCGGCGAGAAGCCCGGAGGGTCGGGCGCGGCGGCGGAAGCATCCCGATCCGAGCAGTCGTCCATGGCGCACGCGACCGACGATGTCGCCGCGCGCCTCGCCGCCGGCAACCGGGGCTACGAAGCGCGATTCGGGCGCGTCTTCCTGATCCGCGCCGCCGGGCGTTCGCCCGAAGAGATGCTCGGCGAGCTCGAACGGCGTCTCGACAACACCGACGAAGCCGAGGCGACGGAGGCGACCCGGCAGCTTGCAGAAATAGCCCTCCTGCGGCTGCGATCCGCGATCACGCCGAGCGCGGCATCCGATCCGCACGCGAGAATGCCGTCATGACAGCCTCGACGCACCTGACCACCCACGTGCTGGACGCGACGACCGGCGGCCCCGCCGTGAATGTGGTCGTCTCGCTCGCCCGCCACCTTCCGGGAGGCGGCACCGAGGGCATCGCGCAGGGGTTCACCGACGGCGACGGCCGGCTCGGGCTGGGTCCTGAGACTCTGGATGCCGGGATGTACGCGCTCACGTTCGGCACCGGCGCCTATTTCGCCGACCGCGGCACACCGACGTTCTATCCCCTGGTCACCGTCACCTTCACCGTCGAAGAGACCGGCAGGCCGCACTACCACGTGCCGCTCCTGCTCAGCCCGTTCGCCTATTCGACCTATCGAGGGAGTTAGACATGGTCTCCGTCAGCCTGGGCGCCCACAAGTACGGCAAGGCCGAGAACCGCGTCGTGCGGATCTACCGCGACACTCCGCGGCACGAGATCGTCGACCTGAACGTGACCTCGCAGCTCACCGGAGCCGCCCTGGCGCCCTCGTACTTCGAGGGCGACAACGGCCCGGTC
Source organism: Microbacterium rhizomatis (assembly GCF_008710745.1). GTDB lineage: Bacteria > Actinomycetota > Actinomycetes > Actinomycetales > Microbacteriaceae > Microbacterium > Microbacterium rhizomatis. Next base: position 143,853 of record NZ_VYSA01000003.1, on the reverse strand, counting down.
GTCGCGACCGACACCCAGAAGAACACGATCTTCGCATTCGCGAAGAAGCACGGCATCCGCTCGCCGGAAGAGTTCCTGCTCACGCTCGCCGACCACTTCGTGTCGGGGTTCGAGTGGATCGAGGGCGGCCTCTGGCAGGCCGAGCAGTACGAATGGGAGCGCATCCTGGTCGACGGTCAGCCGCACGACCACTCGTTCGTGCGGTCGGGCCGGGGCACGCGCCTGGCGGCCGTCCGCGCCGTGGACGGTGAGACGCACGTCACCGGCGGGGTGAAGGACCTCGTCGTCCTCAAGTCGACCGGCAGCGAGTTCGCCGGCTTCCCCCGCGATACGTATACGACGCTCGTCGAGACGGACGACCGGGTGATGGCGACGTCGGTCACGGGTCGCTGGCGCTTCATCCCCGAGGCGGTCGCCGCCGGCATCGACTACAACGGCCTCTACGCCGAGGTGAGCGCGGTCCTGCTGTCGACGTTCGCGACCGTGCACTCGCTCGCCCTGCAGCAGACCCTGTGGGAGATGGGCAGGGCCGCGATCGAGGCCCGCCCCGAGATCGCCGAAGTGCGCTTCGCGATGCCGAACAAGCACCACTTCGTGTACGACCTGTCGCCGTTCGGGCTCGAGAACCCGAACGAGGTGTTCTACGCGGCCGACCGCCCCTACGGCCTGATCGAGGGCACGATCACACGCGATGGCGTGGCGCCGGCCCCCGCAGCGTGGGCCGATCTGCCGACGTTCGTCTGAGCCGATCCTGAAGCCGACACCTGAGGAGGTGCGCTTGATCTACCGCGGGCATCTCATCCACATCGCCGGCACTCCGACGCTCCACGAGGCGGCCGGTGCGCTCGTGTCGGAGCCCGACGGCGCCCTGGCCGTCGACCCCGAGGGCCGGGTCTCGTACGCCGGACCCTGGCGCGACCTTCCTCCCAACATGGCGCACGACGAGGTCGTGGAGACGGCCGGATGCCTCCTCCCCGGGTTCGTCGACACCCACCTGCACTACCCCCAGACCTTCACGACGGATGCATTCGGGGGCGGCGAGCTGCTCGAGTGGCTCGAGCGCTGCGTCTTCCCCGCCGAGGCGCGGCTGGCCGACACCGACTACGCCGATGCGATCGCGGCCCAGTTCGTGCGGCGTCGCATCGCGGCCGGCACGACGGCGGCGATGGTGTTCGGCTCGGCGTTCCCGGCCGCGCAGGACGCCCTCTTCGGCAAGACGCTCGACGCGGGCCTGAGGATCATCAGCGGCCGCGGCATCCAGACGGTCGGCCCCGCCTCCGCCGCTCCTCTCCTCACCGATGACGACACCGCGATCGGCCTGACCCGCGATGAGATCGCCCGCTGGCACGGCCGCGAGGCGGACGGCTTCGCCCGCGACGCCCGCGATGCACTCGCGCAGGTCGCGGTGGTGCCACGATTCAGCCTGTCGGTCACGACCGACACGCTCGGCCGGCTCGGCGATCTCTACGCCGAGGTGCGCGAGGCCGGGGTCTACTTCCACTCGCACCTCAACGAGAATGATCGCCCCGGCGACGGCGAGATCGCCGCGGTGCGCGACGTATACGGCGTCGAGGCCTACCTCGACACGTACGACGGGCTCTTCCTCCCCGGCTCGCGGCGCGGTGGTGAATCTCTGCTGGGGCGGCGGAGCGTCCTGGCCCATTCCGTGCACTCGCGCGAGCGCGAGCTGCACCGCCTGGCCGAGACGAAGTCGTCTATCGCGCACTGCCCGACTTCGCAGCTCTTCCTCGGGAGCGGCACGATGCCGTGGCGGCGCACGGTGGCGTCCGGCGTGAACATCGCGATCGGAACCGACGTCGGCGCGGGCGACGAGTGGCTCATTCCGCGTGTGCTCAACGACGCCTTCAAGGTGCACATGAGCGAAGAGGGGCTCCTGGCGCAGGCGATCCACCCGGCTCAGCTGCTGTTCCTCGGCACACTCGCGGGCGCTCGCGCCCTCGATCAGGAGCGCTTGTTCGGCAACTTCGACGTCGGCAAGGACGCGGACTTCGTCATCGTGGATGCTGCTGCCCAGCCCGGCTTCGACACCGCCCTGGCCTTCGCGGCCGAGCAGAGTCCGGAAGCGCACCTCTTCACGCTGCTCATGGGGATGCGGGAGGCGGCCGTCGCCGCTGTGCACGTGCGCGGCAGACGCGTGGTCGCCGACTGACGTTCGCGCTCAGGCGTGGAAGAGCGCGGTGACCGGCATCCCGCCGAGCACCGCGCGGCCGCCGAGGGCGTCGAGCTCCATGAGCACGGCCGTACCGACGACCACGCCGCCGAGGGCGTCGACGAGTTCGTGCGCGGCCGCGATGGTGCCGCCGGTCGCGAGCACGTCGTCCACGAGCAGCACGCGCGTGCCGTCGACGATGTCGTGCGCCTCGATCGTCGCGGTGGCGTACTCGAGCGTGTACGAGACGGCCGCCGCGGGCCGCGGCAGCTTGCCCGCCTTACGGATCGGCACGAGCCCGACGTCCGCCGCGACGGCGATCGCCCCGGCCAGCAGGAATCCGCGCGCTTCGACGCCGGCGACGACGTCGAACGTGCCGGCGAAGGGCTCGATGAGGGCGTCGATGCACGCGCGCAGGCCCGCAGCATCCGCCAGCAGCGGGGTGATGTCGCGGAACAGGATGCCCGGCTCGGGATAGTCGGGGATGCTGAGGATCAGCGACTCGGCGCGATCGAGCGCGGCAGCGGTCGGGTCGGTGGTCGGCACGCGCCCACCCTACCCGGCCCGGCGCCGGGTCCCCGCCGGCTGCCGCCGCACCGAGGCAGGAGAACGCACCAGAACAGGAGGATGTGGCCCCACAGCATCCTGTCCCGACGATCTCTCCTGTACCGGTGCGGGCGCCCCGCGGCCGGGACGACATCAGGGCTCCCGTACGCTGGAACGCATGACCTCGCCCGACGCTGCCCTGCTCGTAGACGGGCTCGCCTCCCGCCCCGGCCACGAGTGGTGGCGCTCCGCCGTCATCTACCAGATCTACCCCCGCTCGTTCGCCGACGCCGACGGCGACGGCGTCGGTGACCTCCGCGGGGTCGAGACACACCTCGACGACCTGCTCGAACTCGGCGTCGACGCGATCTGGCTGTCGCCGTTCATGACCTCCCCGCAGAAGGATGCCGGCTACGACGTCGCCGACTACTGCGACGTCGATCCGCTCTTCGGCACGCTGGCCGACTTCGACGAGCTGCTCGCGCAGGCGCATGCCCGCGGCATCCGGGTGATCGTCGATCTCGTCCCGAACCATTCGTCCGACCAGCACGCCTGGTTCCAGGCCGCCCTGGCCGCCGGCCCCGGCAGCGCCGAGCGTGCTCGCTACATGTTCCGCGACGGCAAGGGCGAGCACGGCGAGATCGCGCCCAACAACTGGGAGTCGGTCTTCGGCGGCCCGGCATGGACGCGCGTCGTCGAGGCCGACGGCACACCCGGCCAGTGGTACCTGCACCTGTTCGACGCGTCGCAGCCCGACTTCGACTGGTCGAACCCCGAGGTGTGGGCCGAGTTCCGGCGCGTCCTGCGCTTCTGGCTCGACCGGGGCGTCGACGGGTTCCGCGTCGACGTCGCGCACGGGCTCGTGAAGGCCGACGGCCTGCCCGACCACCTCCCCGACCCGGAGGGCGGATCGATGGGCGGCGACGACGTCGACGTGCCGTACTGGGGCCAGGCCGGCGTGCACGACGTGTACCGCGACTGGCACAAGGTGCTCGCCGAGTACGACGGCGATCGCGCGCTGTGCGCCGAGGCGTGGCTGCCGACGGTGAAGGAGACCGCCCAGTGGGTGCGTCCCGATGAGATGCATCAGGCGTTCAACTTCGCGTATCTCGAGACGCCGTGGGACGAGGCGGCCCTGCAGTCGGTCATCGACGAGTCGCTGCGCGAGTACGCGGCCGTCGACGCGCCGAGCACGTGGGTGCTGTCGAACCACGACGTCGTGCGACACGCGAGCCGTCTCGCTCTGACCGCCGAGAACCCGCAAGGATACGGCGTGGGTCCGCGGTCGGAAGGGCAGCCGGTCCCCGAGCTGGGCTTGCGCCGGGCGCGCGCTGCGACGGCGCTCATGCTCGCCCTTCCCGGCTCGAGCTACCTGTACCAGGGCGAGGAGCTCGGGCTTCCCGAGGTCATCGACCTTCCCGACGACGCCAGGCAAGACCCGACGTGGTTCCGCACGCACGGCGAGAAGTACGGGAGGGATGGATGCCGCGTCCCCCTCCCCTGGGCAGCATCGGCCCCCGCCTACGGCTTCAACGACACCGGCGCCGCATGGCTCCCGCAGCCGGCGGAGTGGGCGCGCTTCGCCCGCGACGTCGAGCGCGACGACCCGGCGTCCACGCTCTCGATGTACCGCGACGCGCTGCGCGCCCGCCGCGCGCACCGCCTCGGGCTCGGTGCGCTCGAGTGGCTGCCCGCCCAGGCCGAGGTGCTGGCCTTCCGCAATGGGGATGTCACGGTGCTGACGAACTTCGGGGCAGAGCCGGTCGCGATCCCGGCCGGGTCGGATGTGCTGCTCAGCAGCGAGCCCCTCGCCGGCTCCGCCGTCCCGCAGGACGTCACGGTCTGGCTCATCGCGCGCGCCTGACCGGCCGCGCGCCGCACTTCGGAGAGTAGTCACCAAGAACAGAGCATCGATTATGGTCGTCAAAAGGCCCAGAACCCTGGATCACGTATCGATGCGGATGACCACATGACAACCTCCGACGACGCGGCGAGAGTCGCCCGCCGAACACGACAACTGCTGGTTTCCCTTGCCACCGTCGCCCTCGCATGCGCGGCCGTGATCGCCGTCTCCGCGGTTCTCGCTCCCAGACCCGTCGAGGAGCTGATCTGGGGGACAGTCGCTCCGGTGCTCACTGTGCTGCTGATCGCCGCGATCGGGATCGGCGTATGGCGGTTCGGGCAGAACGAGTCATAACCCACGCTGCGGTCGATACACCGACGCGTAGCGATCCGCCCCTAAGCCACCCACCCTGTGGCGGTCCATCCGCGCCACGCCTTCAGAAGTCACTCACACTGATCGCGTTCGGGGTGTTTGGCTGTCGAGCGCTGCTCCGGACGCTCATTTCACAATACTTGCTATGTATTTGGAAATATCGGATTCTAGAACAGTGGCAGTAAGGGTTATGAGGGTCAATCGAAAAGCGGGACGCGCCCGACGTCAGCTGCAACTGGCACACACATTGGACTGGATGGAGCAAAAATGGCAGATCCACTGCGGACCCTCACGGCTATCGCGATCGGTGCCACTCTGGTGTGCGGTGTCGGTTTGAGTGGCGGCGGCGCCGATGCTGCCGACAACGGGCCGATCCCGGACGCGCTGATGGTCGATGGCCAGCGACTCGACGCTGACGACGGTCTCACCATCACCACGGAGTCGTTCGAGATGGCGTCAGGCGGCGGGCGCGTTGGCACGACGTACTACACGGATCCGCCGACGGACGGAGTCATTTCACCTCAATGGGTGGAGGGCAGCAGCTTCGCGTACGCCGAGGAGGTCGTCCAGTTGGGATATGTCGGGCACGGCAAGGCCGGTGCCAACGTTTCCGGAGGTCAACGGATCGTGCAAGTTTGCTTCTGGTGGAGTCGGGGAGGGGTCCGTCTCACCTCGAATTTCTGCTCCGATGCGTCTTTTGCGAACGGAAGCTGGGTGGCTGGCCGAGAGGTTACTGGATCGATGAACGACACACTCGATCCCGTCGCTCCGCCGACAATCTTCAACATCTCGACGGCTCGCGTCGACCCGAACTTGTGATCGCCTCCGTCCGCTGCAATGAACTCTCTTCCGCTGCGCCGCGCTAGATCTTCCGCACTTGTGATCTCGCCGCGAGGCTGAGCAGGAGGCATACCGTGGTGACCACCGCGGCAAGCCCCAACACGAGAAGGGCGATCATCACGCCCGGCGAGGCGAATCCGAGCGCCACAAGCGCGACGAGCGCGACCGCGGTAAGAACAGCGAAGGCGCATAGGAAGCCTGCGATGACCTTCAATCCGGTGCGACCGCCCCTCGATCGCGCCGACCCTCCGCGCGTTTCGTAAAGGAGGGTGAGCCATGTGACCGCGGCGCCCTGGAGACACGTGATCGCCGCGATTCCCCATACCGCAGCTGGCAGGGAAAGGCGACTCACCTCGGGAAAGGCCTCCACCACGCGGCTGATCGTCGTCGGAAGAACCCACACCTCCACGAATGCGGAAACGACCAGAGCTACGACGACGAGGAAGAAGAGGAAGGTCGATCCACCGCGGTTCATAGTATCCATTATTCCTCGACCATTCAGTCAGCGTGCACTGCTTCTCCGACATGCACGGCACTTCTTCGGCCGGGCATACGCCTGAGGTCAGATGACCCCCGACCCGAGACGGAGCGCAAGTAGGCTCGGGGCATGACGATCGACCTCGAAGCGCTCTACATCGACCTGCATCGGCATCCCGAGCTTTCGTTCCAGGAGACGCGCACCGCGGGCGTCATCGCCGCGACCCTGGCGGAACTCGGCATCGAGTTCGAAGAGGGCATCGGCAAGACGGGCATCGCCGCGGTGATCCGCAACGGTGACGGACCGACGGTGTGGCTGCGCGCCGACATGGATGCGCTCCCCGTCCACGAGCAGACGGGCCTCGAGTACGCGAGCACGGCGCGCGGCACCGACCCCGCAGGCAACGACGTGCCGGTGATGCACGCGTGCGGGCACGACATGCACGTGACCGCGATGCTCGGAGCCCTCGAGAAGCTCGTGCACACGAAGGACGAATGGTCGGGCACGATCGTCGTCGTCTTCCAGCCCGCCGAGGAGTACGGCGCCGGAGCCCAGGCCATGATCGCCGACGGCGTGCTCGACCGCTTCTCCCGCCCCGACATCGTGCTCGGCCAGCACGTCACTCCACTCCCCGCCGGCGTGATCGGGGTGCGCCCCGGCACGCAGATGGCCGCATCCGACGGCCTCACGGTGACGCTCTTCGGCCGCGGCGGGCACGGCTCGCGCCCGCATTCGACGATCGATCCGGTTGTGATGGCCGCCGCGACCGTGATGCGGCTGCAGACCATCGTCTCGCGCGAGGTCGACCCCCGCGATGTGGCGGTCGTCACCGTCGGTTCGATCCACGCCGGGCTCAAGAACAACATCATCCCCGCCGAGGCGAAGCTCGAACTGAGCCTCCGCTATCCCGACGACGCGGCCCGCGCACGCGTGCTCGAGAAGGTGGAGCGCGTCGTGCGGGCGGAGGCCGCGGCATCCGGGGCCGAACGCCAGCCCGAGATCGTCACCGACCACACCCTGCCGCCCACGATCAACGATGCGGCCGCGACGGCCCGCCTGACTGCGGCTTTCGAGAGCGCGTTCGGCGACGGCTCCGTGGTCGACCCCGGCATGTTCACCGGCAGTGAAGACGTGTCGTGGTTCGCGCGCGAAGCCGGAGTGCCGCTCGTGTACTGGTTCTGGGGTGGGGTGGATCCGCAGAGATTCGCGGATGCTGCGGCCGCCGGCACCCTCGACCGCGACGTGCCGACCAACCACTCCCCGTTCTTCGCCCCGGTGCTGCAGCCGACGCTCAGCCGCGGCATCGATGCACTCGTCGTGGCCGCGAAGGAATTCCTGGGCTGACCCGGAGTATCCCGGTGCCTTGACGGGCGGCCCGGGGGTCGTGCAATCCGGCCCGGCGCACGGGCGTGTGACGAATTGTGTTGCCGCGTGAACCCGCGTGACGGTCCATGACCGGCGGTGACGTGCCGGCCGCCGCGCGCTCGGCGAAGCGGCGAGCCTGGATCTCGTCCTGATCCATCACCCGGCGCGGAAGACCCCTAGCGATGAGCACGAGCAGCCTCGGACTGCACTGGTACCTGCCGACCGCCGGAGAGTCGCGTGACACGCTGCGCGGGGGCACCAACGTGTACCCGGTCGACGGCGAGCCGGCCGGTGCGCCGTTCCGCCGCCCCTCGCTCTCGTATCTGACGCAGGTCGCCCTCGCCGTCGAGGAGGCGGGCTTCGACTCGGTGCTCATTCCGACCGGGTCGTACTGCGAGGATCCCTGGATCGTGGCTGCAGCGCTGGCCGGGGTGACCCGCGACCTCCGCTTCCTGGTCGCGCAGCACCCGCGCACCACGACCCCGGCGTACGCGGCGCACCGCGCGGCGACCCTGCAGCGACTCTCCGGCGACCGGCTCGCCCTGAACGTCGTCACCGGAGAACCGGGCGCCGAGGCGTGGCTGCACGGAGACTTCGGCGACAAGGAAGACCAGTACGCCCGCACGGGCGAGTTCCTCGACATCTACGGCGCGCTCTTCCGGGGCGAGACGGTGAACCGCGACGGTCGCCACTACAGGGTCCGCGACGGAAAGCTCGCGCGTCCTCGCAGCGGCGACGGCCTCCCGCCTGCACCCGAAGTGTGGTTCGGCGGCTCGTCGGAGTACGCCGGGACCGTGGCTGCGGCGCATGCCGACGTGTACCTGTCGTGGCTCGAGCCGCTCGACCAGCTCGCTGAGAAGGTGGAGTGGATCCGCTCCCTCGCCGCCGCCCAGGGCCGCACCGTGCGGTTCGGCGTACGCTCATGGATCCTCGTACGCGACACCGACGCCGAGGCCGAGCGCGCGGCCCTCGCCCTCCTGGACGGCGCGACCCCTGAGCAGCTCGCGCAGTCGCGCACTCAGCTCCTCTCGCGTCAGTCGGTGGGTCAGCAGCGCGGCCAGGCCCATCTGAACGATGCCGACCTGCGGCGCCCCGACTCGCTCTGGATCGCGCCGAACGTCTGGGGCGGCTTCGGGCTCGTCGCCGGCGGTCCCGCGCTCGGATTCGTGGGCGGTTTCGACCACGTCGCCGACCGGTTCGCCGAATACGCGCGGGTCGGGATCTCGGAGTTCATCGTCTCCGGCTTCCCCAACCTCGAAGAGACCCGGTGGGTCGCCGATGGACTCGTCGGCGCCCTGTCCCGCACTGCCCTTTCCCGCCGCACAGAATCGCGCGTCCCCGTGGACGCGTGAGGCACCCCCTCCACCAACCGAACGACAAGAGAGAACTGCAATGACCTTCCAGACCCCGTCGCGGCGCCGCCGCCACCTCAGCGCTGCGGCACTCGCCGTGGCCGCCGCGCTCGCCCTCGCCGGTTGCGCGACCGGCGGCTCCGCCGACCCGGGCGCGTCGTCCGCCGCCACTCCCGTGGCGGGCGGAACCGTCACGTGGGGCGTGAGCGTCGAGCCCGTCTGCTACAACCCGCAGCGCTCGGGCCAGCAGAACTCGTACCCGATCATCCGCAACTTCGCCGAATCCCTCGTCGGGAAAGACACGTCCGGCGAGTACACGCCCTGGCTCGCGAAGTCGTGGACGATCTCGGACGACGAGACGGTCTACACCTTCACACTGCGCGACGACGTGACCTTCTCGGACGGCACGCCCCTGACGGCATCCATCGTCAAAGAGAACTACGACCGATTCGTGGCCGCCGATTCGACGCTCAATGCGCGCACCGGCTTCGTCGCGTACGCCTCGTCCGAAGCGACCGACGACACGACACTCGTCGTCACCCTCAAGCAGCCCGACGCGGCGTTCCTCGACTCCGTCGCCTCGATCGGCGCCGCGATCCTCGCCCCCGCCTCACTCGCGGCCTCCGGCGACCTGTGCCAGCCCACCGCCGACCTCGTCGGCACCGGTCCGTTCACCGTCGCCGACTGGAAGGCCGGCCAGGAGATCTCGTTCGCCAAGCGCGCCGACTACGACTGGGCGCCCGGTTACGCACAGCACCAGGGGCCCGCGTATCTCGACACCGTGACGTACCGCTACCTGCCGGAGGCGACCGTCCGCTCGGGCGCGCTGTCGGCCGGCCAGGTCGACATCATCGAGAACGTCCAGGTCACCGACACGTCGCTGTTCAAGGACGTCGACGGCTTCCAGTACCTCACCGGCCCGACGACCGGCACGGCGTTCAGCCTCAACATCAACACGAGGATCGCGCCCGCGAACGACGTACGCGTACGCCAGGCGCTGCGTGACGGCTTCGACCTCGACGCGCTCATCCAGGGCCAGTACCAGGGCACCGTCCAGCGCGCCTACTCGAGCGTCGGGCCCGACAGCCCGTACTTCGACAAGGACCTCGTCGGCACGTGGGGCAATGACGTCGACGGCGCGAACAAACTGCTGGACGAGGCCGGCTGGACCGGCCGCGACAGCGACGGCTACCGCACGAAGGACGGCGAGCGCCTCACGATCGTCGTCGGCTACCCCGAGCCGTACGTCCGCGACGAGCGCGACGTGCTGCTGCAGGGCATCAAGGCCAAGCTCAAGGAGAACATCGGCCTGAACCTCGACGTGCAGATCATCACCGGCGCGGCCTTCTCGGACGCACTCGCGAGCCAGACGTGGACGGTATACCCGAACACGCTCCCGACCGCCGACCCGTCGAACCTGTTCCGCAGCATCTTCACCAGCAGCGGGTTCCTCTACGCCAAGGCCACGGACGTCACCGCCGACCTCGACGCGCTCGTCGCGGAGAGCCGGGCGACGATCGACCCCGTCGCCCGCAAGAAGGCATTGGATGCTGTTCAGGCATCCGTCGTCGGGGACGCCCGCTACATCCCGCTCTACCACCCGGTGTACACCGTGGCGGCCAAGAGCACCGTCGGCGGCATCTCGTTCGAGCCGCAGCTGGACTCGCCGGCGAGCTCGTACGACATCTGGATCCAGCCGTGACATCAGCCGCCATCCAGGCGAACGACGTCCTTCCCTCCCCCGCATCGGGGGAGGGAAGGACGGCCGTGCGTGGCCGCCACCCGTTCGTGCGACGCCTCGTCACACGGATCGCGTCGGGCATCGTCGTTCTCTGGGCGGCGGCGACGCTCGCTTTCTGGACTCTCCAGCTCGTCCCCGGCTCGGTCGTCGACATCCTCGCCGGAGACCTCAACGATCCCGCACTGCGCGAGGCGCTCATCGCGGAGTGGCACCTGAACCTCTCGGCGTGGGATCAGTACCTCGCCTTCCTCGGGCGCCTCGCGGTCGGCGACCTCGGCACGTCCTACGTGCAGCGCCAGCCCGTGCTCGGCGTGATCGGCGATCAGATCCTCCCGACGATCACGCTGGCGGTGGCTGCCGGAGTGCTCGCCGTGATCCTCGCGATCGTCCTGTCGACGCTCACGGTCGGTCGTCGCCCGCGGCTCCGGGCGTCGCTGTCGACGGTCGAGCTCATCTTCGTGTCGATCCCGGTCTTCTGGTCGGGTCTGCTCCTGCTGATGGTGTTCTCGTTCGCACTCAAGCTCTTCCCCGTCGCGGGCGGCAACGGCATCCAATCGCTCGTCCTGCCCACGATCGCCCTCGCCCTTCCCGCCGCCGGCCTTTTGAGCCAGGTGCTGCGCGAAGCCATGCAGCGCACGATGGACGAGCCGTTCATCGTCTCGGTGCGCGCACGCGGTGTACGCGAGACGCTCGTGATCTGGCGCCACGCTCTGCGTCACGCGATGCTGCCCGGAATGACGATCGCGGGCGCCCTCGTGGGCGGGCTCCTCGGCGGCGCCGTCATCACCGAGCAGGTCTTCGGGCGCCCCGGCCTCGGATCCGTCACCCTTTCGGCCGTCACGAACAAGGACGTCCCGGTCGTGCTGGGGGTCGTGCTCCTGGCCGCCCTGGTCTATGTCGTCGTCTCGACGCTGCTCGACATCCTCTACACCGCCGTCGATCCCCGCCTGCGAGGTGCGCGATGACCACGACCCTCGAGCCCTCCGTCCAGGCGGTTTCCGCTCTGCCCGCACCGACCGTCGTCCGCACCGCGCGACGCCGCCCTCGGCCGCCGGTACGCGTGGTCGTGGCGACGTCGTTCATCACGCTCCTGGTGCTCCTGGTCCTGGTGCCGGGGTTCTTCGCGACGAGCGACCCGTACGCCACGAATATCGCGGCATCGCTCAAGCCGCCGTCACCCGAGCACTGGTTCGGCACCGACCGGCTGGGGCGCGACATCTGGTCGCGCATCGCCTACGGAGCGCGCTACTCGGTGCTGATCGGGCTGGCCGCGACTTCCCTCTCGGTCGTCCTGGGCACCCTCATCGGCATGGCGGCCGGTCTCTCGGGCGCCTTCATCACCGGCCGCACGGGGCGCACGATGGACGAGGGGCTCACGCGCTCACTCGATGTCATCTCGGCCTTTCCCGCGATCCTGCTCGCGATGCTGGTCGTGACCTTCACCGGCCCGGGCGTCTGGAACATCGCGGTGGCGATCGGGATCGCCGGCATCCCGCTGTACGCACGCATCGTCCGTGCCCAGACGTTCGTCGTCACCAGGGCCGACTATGTCGCCCACGCGGCCGTCTACGGGCGCTCACGCTGGGCCGTGCTGCGCGAGCACGTCCTCCCCAACGCCCTCACCGCCGTCCCCGTGCTGGCCGCGATCGATATCGGCACGTCGATCCTCGCCGTGTCGGGCCTGAGCTTCCTCGGCCTCGGCCCGCAGCCGCCGATCCCGGAATGGGGGGTCATGCTGGCCGAGGCCCGCGATGTGCTGAGGGTCGCCTGGTGGGCCGGGCTCTTCCCCGGGATCTTCATCACCGGTTCGGTGATCGCCTTCACCGTCCTGGGCCGCTGGCTGCAGGTGCGCCTGGATGGGAGAAACGCATGACCGCCGAATCCGTCGCACCCCTCGTCGAGGTCCGCGACCTCACGGTCGAGTTCTCGTCCGGTCGCGGACGCCGTGCGACCTGGACTCCCGCGGTGCGCGGCGTATCGTTCACCGTCCACGCCGGCGAGTGCGTCGCGATCGTCGGCGAGTCGGGTTCGGGCAAGTCGGTGACGGCGCGCGCGCTGCTCGGGCTCGCCGGCCCCGCCTCGCGCGTCACGGCGGCACAGCTCGAGATCACGGGCGACGATGCCACGGCCTTCACCGAGAACGCGTGGCGCGAGGTCCGAGGCGGCCGGATCGGGATGGTGCTGCAGGATGCTCTCGTGTCTCTCGATCCGCTCCGCACCGTCGGGGCCGAGATCGGCGAGGCGATCGACACGCATCGCGTCGTCCCGCGGACCCGAACGCACGAGCGCACGATCGAGCTGCTCGGCGACGTCGGGGTGCCGCGCCCCGAGGTGCGGGCCCGCCAGTACCCGCATCAGCTATCCGGGGGCCTGCGGCAGCGGGCGCTCATCGCCTCGGCGATCGCGGCGGAGCCGCAGCTGATCATCGCCGACGAGCCGACGACGGCGCTCGACGTCACGGTGCAGGCCCAGGTGCTCGACACCCTCGCTGCCCGGGTCGCCGCGGGGTCGGGGCTGCTCCTGATCTCGCACGACCTCGCGGTCGTCGCGGGCATAGCCGATCAGGTCATCGTGATGCGCGACGGCGTCGTCGTCGAATCCGGTCCCACGCGTGACGTGCTCGAATCGCCTCGCGAGGCGTATACGCGCGCGTTGCTGGATGCTGTGCCCTCGGCCGATTCCCGCGGGCTGCGCCTGACCCGCACCGCCGAAGCGGCCCGCGTCGGCGAGCGCGCGCCGCTCCCGTCGCGCCGTGTCGACGGGGAGCGCATCGTGCTCGAGGCCCGTGGCCTGACGAAGTCGTTCGGCGACGGGCGCCACGAGCGTCACGTCGCGGTCGACGACGTCTCGTTCACGGTCGCCGGAGGCGAGACGCTGGGGATCGTCGGCGAATCCGGTTCGGGCAAGAGCACGGTCGTGAACCTGCTCCTGGGCTTCCTCACCCCGGACTCCGGCGAGGTCGACATCCTCGGGCGGCCGTGGACGGCGCTCTCCGAGCGCGAGCGCCGTCCGCGCCGCCGTCACGTCCAGCTCATCTCGCAGGATCCGCTGTCGTCGTTCGACCCGCGCTGGACCGTCGGCCGGATCATCGCAGAGTCGACGCTGCACCTGCGTCTTCCCGCCGCCGAGGTGCGTGGCCGCGCCGTCCGACTGCTCGATCGCGTGCGACTCGACGAATCGGTGCTGTCGCGGCATCCCCGCTCGCTGTCCGGCGGGCAGCGCCAGCGTGTCGCGATCGCCCGCGCGCTGGCGCCCGAGCCCGAGATCCTGGTGTGCGACGAGCCCACGAGCGCGCTCGACGTCTCGGTGCAGGCCGAAGTGCTCGACCTGCTCGCCGAGATCCAGGCCGAGCGCGGCACGTCGCTCGTCTTCGTCTCGCACGACCTCGGCGTCATCCACCACATCGCCGATCGGGTCATCGTCCTGAAGGACGCCCAGGTCGTTGAGAGCGGCCCTGTCGACGATGTCTTCCTGCGCCCGCAGCACGCCTACACGCGCGAGCTGGTCGCGGCCCTTCCCGAGGGGGCGGCAGTATGAGCGTCACCGCGACAGCCGACGACGTGCGAGAAGTCATCGAGGCCTACATCCACGGCGGCCCCGCCGACGGAGCGACCGTGCGGGCCAACGTCGAGGCGTGGGAGGGCATCGCGCTGCGTCCACGCGTACTGCGCGATGTCACCACGGTCGACCTCGGCATCGACCTATTCGGCCTGCGCTCGCCGGTGCCCGTCATCGCGGCGCCCTGGGCCGGTCACGGCCTGCTCTACCCGGACGGCGAGATCGCGACCGCCCGCGGGCTCCGCGCCGCCGGGATCCCCCTCGTCCAGTCGGCGGGCTCGTCCGTCGCCCTCGACGATGTCGCCGTGCACAGCGGGCCGTTCTGGCAGCAGGTCTACGTGCCCGACGACCGGACCCTGATCGACGGCTTCCTCGCACGGGCGGTCACGGCCGGCGCGACCGCCCTCGTGCTCACGGTCGATCATCCCGCGGTGGGCAACACGCTCCCGTTCCGCGCAGGCCTCGGGCGGATCCTCAGCGGTGACGCACCGCCTCCGAACTTCGCCGATCTGCCATCGGGTTCAGCCCTCGGAACCGCGACCGACCTCGGGCCCACCGACATCGGCGTGCTCGCGGCGAAGACCGGGCTCCCTGTCATCGTGAAGGGCGTCGTCCGCGCGGACGACGCCCAGAGAGCCGTGGATGCCGGAGCCGCCGCCATCGTCGTGTCGAACCACGGCGGGCGCCAGCTCGCGGGCTCGATCACCACGGCGGGCGCCAGCTCGCGGGCTCGATCACCACGGCCGCCGCGCTCCCCGAGGTCGTCGCCGCGGTCGGCTCGGCGGTGCCGGTACTCGTGGACGGCGGAATCCGCCGCGGCGAAGACGTCGTCCGGGCGCTCGCGCTCGGCGCGGACGCGGTGCTCGTCGGGCGTCCGATCGCCACCGCCCTCGCGGCCGACGGCGAAGACGGCGTCGCCCGATGGGCCCGCGAGACGGTCGAAGACGTCCGACGGGCGTTCATCCTGTGCGGCGCCCCCACGATCGCATCCGTCGGCCTCGATCTGGTCGCCTCGACTCCGCAGGAGACATCATGACCATCGTCGATGACACCGCTCTGGATGACGGTGCTGTGATCGCCCCGCACGAGCTCCTGGCCGACCTCGCGGCTGCCCTCGATCCGGCCGACATCCTCACCGAGCCCGACGCGATCGATTCCTACCGGTCCGACCTCACGCGCACGCTCGCCGCCGCTCCGCCCTTCGCGGTCGTCACACCGCGCTCGATCGAGCAGGTGCAGGCCATCGCACGCGCGGCCACGCGCCACCGCGTGCCGCTCGTCGTCCGGGGCGCGGGCACAGGGCTCTCCGGCGCGGCGACCGCCCCCGCGGGCGGCATCGTCCTGTCGACGGCCGGCCTCACCGGCATCCGCATCGACGTCGACGATCACGTCGCCGTCGTCGGCCCTGGTGCGATCACCGACCACGTCGACGCGGCCGCCCGAGCGCACGGCCTGATGTACGCGCCCGACCCGGCCTCATCGGCGTGGTCGACGATCGGCGGCAACATCGCGACGAACGCCGGCGGCCTCCGCTGCGTCAAATACGGCGTGACGCGGGATGCCGTGCTCGGCCTCGACGTCGTGCTGGCCGACGGGCGCCGCGTGCAGACCGGTCACCGGTCGGTCAAGGGCGTCACAGGGTACGACCTCACGTCGCTGCTCGTCGGCTCGGAGGGAACCCTCGGCATCATCGTCGGCGCCACGCTCCGGCTCGTGCCCGCGCCCCTCCACGTCCGGACGCTGGTGGTGTCGGTGCCGAGCCTCCGCGAGGCGGGCCGCGCGGTCGGCGTCGTGACGGGCTCGGGGGTACGCCCGTCGTGCGTCGAGCTGCTCGATCGCGCGAGCCTCGAGAACATCGACACCCACAGCGGGACGGATCTCGTCGCGCGTCACGGCGACGGGCTCGTGCTCGTGCAGACCGACGGCCCGGGCGCGAGCGTCGAGATCGACCTTCTCGGCGACGCCCTTGCCGCCGCCGGCCTGACCGTCCGTGTGCTGGATGACGCGGCGGGCGCGTGGTACTACGAGCTCCGCCGCACCGGCCGGGGGTATTCGGGAGACGACTGGTCGATCGGCGAAGACATCGCCGTCCCCCGGTCGAAGCTTGTCGACATCCTCGCGACGATCCAAGACATCGCGACCCGACACGACCTGGCCGTGCAGGCTGTCGCGCACGCCGGCGACGGCAACCTGCATCCCGGCTTCTCGACACCGCGGCGTGGCGGCGAGACCCGCCCGCCTGCCCGCCTCGCGATCGCCGCCGACGAGCTCATCAGGGCCGCCCTCGCGATGGGCGGCACGATCAGCGGCGAGCACGGCATCGGGTCCCTCAAGCGCGGTTGGCTCGAACACGAGCTCGGCGCGACGCAGATCGAGCTTCAGCGCGAGGTGAAGCGCGCCTTCGACCCGCTCGACCTGCTGGCGCCCGACGGGTTCCTCGGCATCCACGATGACGACCCCACCCTGCCCGGTGCCGTTCCGGAATCCGCCTCAGCCCACGCCGCCGGAGCCGAAACAGCCACCGAAGCCCAACCGGCGGCCCCCGACCCCGCTTCTCCGAATCCGCGCTCCCCCGAAACGACCGGAAGAACCCATGACTGACGTTCTGACCCCCCTCGCCCCACCCGCCCTGGCCGCCCGCGTGGCCGGGCTCGCGTCGCCGTCCGCCTTCGGCGCGGTGCTGGGCGCTTCTCCGATCACGGCGATCTCTTTCGCCGGGGGCTCGCCTGCGGCCGAGGCCCTGCCCTGGGCGGAGCTCATCGCGGCGACCGCCGTCGTGCTCGAGTCGCCGGCGCGCAGCGCCGTCCTCGACTACTCGGGGCACCAGGGGTCACCTGCCCTCCGCGCCTGGATCGCCGAGCGGGAGGGCGTCGACGCCGACCGCGTCGTCATCACCAACGGCGCCCTGCACGGCCTGAGCCTGTCGTTCCTCGCGACCGTGGACCCCGCTGATGTCGTGGTCGTCGAGAACCCGGTCTACCCGCTGGCGGTGAAGACTCTGCAGCTGACCGGGGCCGAGATCCACCCCGTCCCCCTCGACGCCGACGGTCTCCGCACCGACGTCCTCGAGGAGCGACTGCGCGCGGGCCTTCGCCCCCGCGCGCTCTACACCGTCCCCGACTTCCACAACCCGACCGGTCGCACGCTCTCGCCCGAGCGCCGCGCGCACCTGGTCGAGCTCGCCGACACGTACGGGTTCGTCGTCGTCTCCGACAACCCGTATGCCGAGCTGCGCGGGCACGGCGCACGCCCCGCCGACCTCGACGTCGCGAGCGACCGGGTCATCCGGGTCAACTCGTTCTCGAAGACGTTCGGCCCGGGGCTCCGGCTCGGGTGGGCGGTCGTGCCCGAGTGGGTGCGACCCGGTGTGCTCGATCTCAGGGCCCGCGGCGACCAGCACGCCTCGACGCTCACGCAGGCCGTCGTCGCCGAGCTCGTGTCGCGGCCGAGCTTCTTCGACGGACTCGTCGGGGCAGCAGCATCCCTGTATCGCGAACGAGCTGTCGTGCTCGAAGGCGCCCTGCGCGCCGAACTGGGCGACGCGATCGAGGTGAGCGCCCCCGACGGCGGCGTGTTCGCGTGGCCCCGTTTCGTCGACGAGTCAGTCAGCGTCGACGACATCGCGGCCGCCGCTGCGCGCGCGGGCGTGGTGATCCTGCCGGGGAGCCAATTCGCCGCCCGGGCAGGCAGCGCGGGGGGGGATGCCGATGCCGCCGACATCGCACGGCACGCGCGCACGTCGTTCGGGCAGGCCTCGCCCGAGCAGATCCACGAGGGCGTCCGGCGCCTCGGCGCCGCCTACCGGGAGGTCGCACGATGACCGAGTCGAGCATCCGCATCGTCCAAGAGAGCTGGGACGGCGCTGCCGCGACCGCTCTGCGCGCCCGGATGGACGAGGACGTGCACCCGCGCTACGCCGACCTGCTGCGCGACGGGTCGACGACCCCGCCCCCCGTGCAGGTTGACGACGTCATCGCGACGCTCGTCGCCTACGACGGCGACGAGCCGGTCGGAACCGCCTCGCTCAAGCGCACCGGCCCGTACGCCGAGGTCAAGCGCGTGTTCATCGAGACCACCCATCGCCGCACCGGGCTCGCGGCCCGGCTGCTCGCCGGGCTCGAAGAGGTGGCGCGGAGCCGCGGCATCCTCGATCTCGTCCTGCAGACGGGGGCAAGGCAGCCCGAGGCGATCGCGCTGTACGAACGCGAGGGCTGGACGCCGATCGCGCCCTTCGGGCCGTATGCCGACGATGGAGAGATCAGCCGCTGCTTCGCAAAGCCCCTCCAGCCCCTCATCGTCGGCGTCGAGCTCCCCGCCGGCGCGAACGCCGGAGCCGTCCCTCAGCACGTGATCGAGGCGATCCTCGCCGCCGACGCCGCCGACTTCATCGTCCTGACCGACGGCTACCTCGCGCCGGAGGGCTCACTGCTCCTGGATGCCGGCACCCTCGCCACCTTCGCCGCGCCCCGCACCCGGCACGCGGTGCTCGTTCCCGTCATCACCGCGACCCACACCGAGCCGTTCCACGTCGCGAAGGTCATCCAGACCCTCGATTTCGTCAGTCGCGGTCGCGCCGGGTGGCAGCCGGGAGTCGAGACGGATGCTCGCATCGCCGCCCTCTTCGGACGCAAGGGCGTCGAGGACGACGCCACGCTGTGGGCCGAGGCCGACGAGGTCATCGACGTCGTCAGCCGCCTCTGGGACAGCTGGGAGGACGACGCCGAGATCCGCGACGTCGAGACGGGCCGCTTCATCGACCGCGACCGCGTGCACCACATCGATTTCGTGGGGCGATTCTTCTCCGTCAAGGGGCCGTCGATCGTGCCGCGCAGCCCGCAGGGGCAGCCGCCGATCGTACTCAGGGTCGACGACGAGGACGAGGATGCTCTGGCCGTCGCCGCGGCGCGGGCCGACGTCATCCGCGTCTCCGCGTCGGGGGTCGCGCGGGCGAGGGATGCCGTGCGCGCGGTCGGCCGCGAGGGTGTCGCCGTGATCGTCGAGCTGCCCGCCTCGGCCTCACCGCGCGGCGACGCCGGGCGCGCGGTCTCGATCAGACAGGAGACGGGCGCCGACGGAGCGGTCATCGTCTTCGACCGGATCCCCGCTGAGATCCGCGACATCGCGGAGGCCGTCCGCGGCACCGGCTCGGGCCGCGGCGGAACCTTCCGCGATCGCCTGGGGCTCATAAGGCCCGCCAGCCGCTACGTCCGTGAAGGGATCACCGCATGACCGCCAAGCGCCGCGTGCATCTGGCCGCCCACTTCCCCGGGGTGAACAACACCACCATCTGGTCCGACCCGCGGGCCGGCAGCCAGATCGACTTCACGTCGTTCGAGCATTTCGGGCGGACGGCCGAGCGAGGTCTGTTCGACTTCGTCTTCCTCGCCGAGGGCCTGCGGGTGCGCGAGCACGCCGGTCGCATCCACGATCTGGATGTCGTCGGCCGACCCGATTCGATCTCGGTGCTCGCCGCCGTCGCTGCCGTCACCGAGCGCGTCGGGCTCGTCGCCACACTGAACACGACCTACAACGAGCCGTTCGAGCTCGCGCGCCAGCTGCTCTCGCTCGACGTCCTGTCCGGCGGACGCGCGGGATGGAACGTCGTGACGACGAACGACGCGTTCACCGGCGCGAACTTCCGCCGCGGAGGGTACCTCGGCTCGGCCGACCGCTATCGCCGCGCCGATGACTTCGTCGAGCTCGCACGGGCGCTGTGGGAGCACGCCGGCACGCGGGCCGAGAGCGTGCACGAGAGCGACTTCTTCGACGTGCGCGCACGCCTCGACACCCCCGCCAGCCCCCAGGGGCGGCCCGTGATCCTGCAGGCCGGGGTCTCGGCCGAAGGTCGCGATTTCGCCGCCCGGTATGCCGACGCGATCTTCTCTCCGTTCGCGACGACCGGGCCCGCCGAGGAGTTCTACGAAGACGTGAAGGCCCGCGTCGTCGCCGCCGGACGCGAGCCCGACGACCTCAAGATCCTCCCCGGTGCGACCTTCGTCCTCGGCGACACCCCGAGTGAGGCCGACGAGCGATACCGCTACGAGCGCTCCGCCCAGATCAGCGGGGCCACGGCGCTGCGGACGATCGAGGCGGTGTGGGGCCGCGAGCTCAGCGACTTCGACCCCGACGGACCGCTCCCCCCGCTCGACCTGGTCGTCACCGGCGCGCAGCTGGCCGAGGGCCGGGCGACGATCCATCACGACACGCGCGGCGTCGCCGAGGCCTGGCATGAACGTGCCGAGGCCGAAGGTCTCAGCATCCGCCAGGCGGTCATCACGAAGGATGCTCGACCGCCGTTCGTCGGCACCCCCGGCGACATCGCCGCGCGCCTCGACGAATTCGTGCAGGCGCGCGGCAGCGACGGATTCATCCTCGTGCCCACGATCACCCCGACGGGGCTCGACGAGTTCACCGAGAAGGTGATCCCGCTCCTCCAGGAACGCGGGGTCTACCCGACGGAGTACGCCGACACGACGCTCCGATCGCACCTGCTCGCGCCCCTTCCCTCCGCGTGAGCCGAGCCGGCGATCACCCTGACCGAGGTACCAATATCCAGCGACGATCCGGTGAAGCACAGCCCGTCGCGTTGCATAGGCGACGGGACAGGCGTAGTGTCGCCCGCCGTGGCAGATGAGAGCCGCGAACCCGGAGACGAGTCTCCGATCGCCGAATCCCCGATAGCGAAGCGCCTGCTGATCGGCGACCCGCTGACCAGCGAGAAGCTCGACGAGCAGTTGCTGCCGAAGAAGATGGCCCTGCCGATCTTCGCGTCCGACGCCCTCTCGTCGGTGGCGTACGCACCGCAGGAACTGCTGATGATCCTGCTCACGGGCGGGCTCGCGTTCCTCGCCTTCAGCCCGTGGATCGCCGCGGCCGTCGTCGTGCTGCTCATCGTGGTCGTGGTGAGCTACCGCCAGCTGATCAAGGCGTATCCGTCGGGCGGCGGCGACTACGAGGTCGCGTCGAAGAACCTCGGCGAGATCCCCGGGGTGGTCGTGGCATCCGCCCTCCTCGTGGACTACGTCCTGACCGTCGCGGTGTCGGTCGCCTCCGGGGTCGACAACATCATCTCGGCGCTGCCGTTCCTGAACTCGTGGCGCGTCGAGCTGGCGATCCTCTTCGTCGTCATCATCGTGATCGTCAACCTGCGCGGAGTGCGCGAGGCGTCGACCGTCTTCGCGATCCCGACGTACGTGTTCATCGGATCCGTCGCCGTCATGATCGTCGTCGGTCTCGCGCGCATGGCGCTGGGCGACCCGCCGATCGCCTCGAGCGCCCAATACGGCGTCGAGGCGCAAGACCTCGGGCAGGTCGCCGTCATCCTCCTCATCCTTCGTGCGTTCTCCAGCGGATGCTCCGCCCTCACGGGCGTGGAGGCCGTCTCCAACGGCGTGCCCGCGTTCCGAAAGCCCAAGATCCGCAACGCCCAGATGACGCTCACCCTCATGGGCGGCATCGCGATCTGCCTGTTCGCCGGCCTCACGCTGATCGCCCTCGTGTCGGGTGTGCACTACGCCGAGAACCCCTGCGACCTCATCGGGTTCGACTGCGCGAACAACCCCCAGCCGAGCCTGATGGCGCAAGTGGCGAGCGCGACGTTCGGGATGGGGTCGATCCCGTTCTACGTCATCCAGGCGGCGACCGCTCTGGTGCTCCTGCTCGCGGCCAACACCGCCTTCAACGGTTTCCCCCTGCTGGGGTCGGTGCTCGCCCGCGACGGCTACGCCCCCAAGGGCCTGAACACGCGCGGCGACCGCCTCGTCTACTCCAACGGCATGATCATCCTCGGCCTGGCGGCGATCGCGGTCCTGATCGTGTACCAGGCCAACCTCACGACCCTGATCCAGCTGTACATCATCGGCGTGTTCGTCTCGTTCTCGCTCGGCCAGATCGGGATGGTGCGGCACTGGAAGAGGTCGCTGCGCAACCTCCGCGGGCTTTCCGCCGAGGCGGCGGCTCAAGCATCCGCCGCGTATGAACGGCGATCGGCGCTGAACGGACTCGTCATCAACACCGCCGGTGCGGCGCTGACGATCTTGGTGCTGGTCATCGTCACGATCACGAAGTTCACGCACGGCGCATGGCTGGTGTTCCTGCTGATCCCGATCCTCGCGACGCTCATGGTGGGGGTCAACCGCTACTACCGCGACGTCGAGCACGAGATCGAGGTCGACGACGAGACGCACTTCGGCTCGAGCGGCGACGTCGCCGTGATCCTCGTGAACCGGCTGCAGAAGCCGATCGTCAAGGCGATCGACTATGCGCTCGCCGCGAAGCACGAGAAGACCTTCGCCGTACACGTCTCCACCAACAAAGAGGAGACCGCGCACCTGCAGGCTCAGTGGACCGAGCACAGCATCCCCGTGCAGCTCGTGATCATCGACTCGCCGTACCGCACCTTCGCGAGCCCGGTGGCCGGATTCATCAAGGAGTACCGCAAGAAGCACGGCTCGGCCGTCGTGACGGTCTACCTGCCGCAGTACATCGTCGGGCACTGGTGGGAGGCGATCCTCCACAACCGCCGCGCCCGCCGCATCGCGAACCAGCTCATGCTGATCCACGGCGTCTCGATCAACCTCGTGCCGTGGCTCCTCGACTCGTCCGAGCTGATCTACGGGCGCCGCTCGCGCCCGCTTCCCGGCCAGCAGCGCTCCGGACTGCCGAGTCAGGCCACGCTGCAGCAGCATCACGCGCGGGCCACGCGCCCCGCCGGTCCGCCCGAGCCGGCCCCGAAGGCTCCTCACACCGACTGACGCCCGCCCGCGCCCGGCCTGACCGCCGCCCGGGCCTGACCTCTCCTCGCCGCCGCGAAGAGTCGAACTCCGGGAGACTCCAGGCGCTCAGCGCCCGGCGCGCCGCGCCCGGCGCACTCGATCCCGGCGGCTTCACCGGCGCGCGACGAACCTCATCGTTCGGGAGCCGTAGGCATCCGGGCTCGCGCCGTATGGAAAGCGTGAGGACCGACCGGGCGACCGGCGAACAGGAGTTGAGTCGTCTGCTGTGCCCCGCCGGGCACGCGCCCGGAATCCCGGGCGCCGCACCCCACAGCAGGAGTCCGCCGTGCTCGATCTCATCTACCTCCTCGCCACCCTCGCGCTCTTCGCGATCGTGGGCCTCGTCGCAAAGGGGGTCGAGAAGCTGTGATCGTCTTCTCGATCATCGCCGCCGTCCTCGGACTCGCCGCGATCGGGTACCTCGTCATCGCACTCGTGAAGCCGGAGTGGTTCTGATGGATGCTCAGACCATCCTCTTCGGCATCCTCCAGGTCGCCACGGTCATCCTGATCCTGGCGCTCCTCTACCGACCACTGGGCGACGGGATCGCCC
Organism: Microbacterium rhizomatis; assembly: GCF_008710745.1. Lineage (GTDB taxonomy): Bacteria > Actinomycetota > Actinomycetes > Actinomycetales > Microbacteriaceae > Microbacterium > Microbacterium rhizomatis. The sequence continues at coordinate 120,262 of NZ_VYSA01000003.1, read as the reverse complement.
GCATCTACACCTCGCCGAAGGACTGGCGCGTGGAGCGGGCCCTCTACCGCGTCATCGGCGTCGACCCGAAGGCCGGGCAGACATGGCAGGCCTACCTCCGCGGGGTCCTGGTCTTCTCGGTCGTCGGCGTGCTCTTCGTCTACGCCCTGCAGCGCTTCCAGGCGGTGCTGCCCGCCTCTCTCGGACTCCCGCCCGTGCCCGAGGGCCTCGCGTTCAACACGGCGGTGTCGTTCGTCACGAACACGAACTGGCAGTCGTACTCGCCCGAGCTGACGATGGGCTACACCGTTCAGTTCGCGGGCCTCGCGGTGCAGAACTTCGTCTCTGCCGCCGTGGGCATCGCCATCGCGATCGCGCTCGTGCGCGGCTTCGCCGCCCGGGGCTCACGCGGGAGCGGCACCGGCGCAGCCACGATCGGCAACTTCTGGGTCGACCTCGTGCGGGGCTCGTTCCGGCTGCTCCTGCCGATCTCGGTCATCGCGGCGATCGCCCTGCTCGCGGGCGGAGTCGTGCAGAACTTCGCGGGCTTCACCGATGTCACGACCCTGACCGGCGGAGCCCAGTCGATCCCCGGCGGCCCGGTGGCCTCGCAAGAGGCGATCAAGCTGCTCGGCACGAACGGCGGCGGATTCTTCAACGCCAACTCGGCGCACCCGTTCGAGAACCCCACGCCGTGGACGAACGTGCTCGAGATCGTCCTGCTCCTCGCCATCCCCTTCGCCCTGCCCCGCGCTTTCGGCCGCATCGTCGGCGACAACCGTCAGGGCTACGCGATCCTCGCCGTCATGGCGACGATCTTCCTCGTCAGCATCACAGCCCTGTCCGTGCTCGAGGCACTCGGCAGTGGGAGCGCGCCGCAGGCGGCGGGGGGCGCGATGGAGGGCAAGGAGCAGCGCTTCGGCATCCTCGGCTCGACCCTCTTCGCGGGGGCGAGCACCCTCACCTCGACGGGCGCGGTCAACTCGATGCACGACTCGTTCACGGCCCTGGGCGGCATGATGCCGATGGTCAACATGATGCTCGGCGAAGTCGCCCCCGGCGGCACGGGTTCGGGACTGTACGGGATGCTGGTGCTCGCGGTCATCGCGGTGTTCGTCGGAGGGCTCCTCGTCGGCCGTACGCCCGAGTACCTCGGCAAGAAGATCGGGCCACGCGAGATCAAGCTGGCGAGCCTCTACATCCTCGTCACGCCCATGCTCGTGCTGGCCGGCACCGCCCTCAGCTTCGCGATTCCCGGCATCCGGTCCGACGTCGAGACCGTCTCGATCTGGAACCCCGGCGTGCACGGGCTGAGCGAGGTCCTCTACGCGTTCACTTCTGCCGCGAACAACAACGGCTCGGCGTTCGCGGGTCTGACCGCCAACACCCCGTGGCTGAACACCGCGCTCGGCGTCGCAATGCTGCTCGGGCGCTTCGTGCCGATCGTGCTCGTCCTGGCCCTCGCCGGCTCGCTGGCGGCGCAGGAGCCGGTCCCGGCGACGGCCGGAACCCTCCCCACGCATCGACCGCAGTTCGTCGGACTGCTCGTCGGCGTCGCGGTCATCGTCACCGCACTGACCTACTTCCCCGTACTGACGCTGGGTCCCCTGGCGGAAGGGCTCGTCTGAAAATGTCTCTGAACGTTTCGTCTCGCTCCGCTCGCTCAACGAGCGACGCTTCGCCGCGGCCGGCCGCCCCGCCGACCAGGGCGTTCACCGCAGCGCAGGTCCTGCAGGCGCTCCCCGGCGCGCTGCGCAAGCTCAACCCCGCCGAGCTCTGGCGCAACCCCGTCATGTTCCTCGTGTGGGTGGGCGCAGCCCTCACGACGCTGATCGCGATCGCGGAACCGTTCATCGGCGGCCCCGACTCGTCCGGAGGCACGCCCGTGCCGACCGGCTTCACGGCGGGCATCGCGGTGTGGCTCTGGCTCACAGTGATCTTCGCGAACCTGGCGGAGGCGGTGGCCGAGGGCCGCGGAAAGGCCCAGGCCGCGAGTCTCCGCAAGACACGCACGAGCACCATGGCGCACCGGGTGGACGACTACGACGAGGGGACGGATGCCGCGGCCCTCCGCGCCGCGACGACCGAGGTCGCATCTTCCGACCTCGTGCTCGGGGATGTGGTGATCGTGTCGGCGGGCGAACTCGTCCCCGGCGACGGCGACATCGTGCAGGGCATCGCAACCGTCGACGAGTCGGCGATCACCGGCGAGTCCGCGCCGGTGATCCGCGAATCCGGCGGCGACCGAAGCGCCGTCACGGGCGGGACGCGGGTGCTGTCGGACCGCGTCGTCGTGCGCATCACCTCACGCCCCGGCGAGACCTTCGTCGATCGCATGATCGCCCTGGTCGAGGGCGCGAGCCGCCAGAAGACTCCGAACGAGATCGCGCTGAACATCCTGCTCGCGAGCCTGTCGATCGTGTTCGTGATCGTCGTGCTCACCCTCAACCCGATCGCCTCGTACGCGGCGGCTCCGGTGAGCATCCCCGTGCTCGTCGCGCTGCTGGTGTGCCTGATCCCCACGACGATCGGCGCGCTCCTGTCGGCGATCGGCATCGCCGGCATGGACCGGCTCGTGCAGCGCAATGTGCTCGCGATGTCCGGTCGCGCCGTCGAGGCCGCGGGCGACGTCACCACGCTGCTCCTCGACAAGACCGGCACGATCACCTACGGCAACCGCCGTGCGAGCGACTTCGTCCTGATGCCGGGCGTCCGCGAAGACGTCCTGACCCGCACCGCCGCCCTGTCATCGCTGGCCGACCCGACCCCCGAGGGGACGTCGGTCGTCGAACTCGCGGCGAGCCGCGGCATCCGGGTGCAAGAGCCGGCCGGCGCCGTGATCGTTCCGTTCACCGCGCAGACCCGCATGAGCGGCCTCGATCTCCCCGACGGATCGCAGATCCGCAAGGGTGCCGGTTCGGCGGTGACGGCGTGGCTCGAGGCATCCGGTGTCATCCTTCCCGCGACGACCCGCGCAGAGCTCACCAGCAAGACGGATGCGATCGCCCAATCGGGCGGGACGCCGCTCGTGGTCGCGACCCTTCGCCCACCGGTCGTTGAGCGAGCGCAGCGAGACGAAACGTCCACAGACGACCGCGGTCAGGTGCTCGGCGTCATCCACCTGAAGGACGTCGTCAAGGACGGCCTGCGCGAGAGGTTCGACGAGCTCCGCAGCATGGGCATCCGCACCGTGATGATCACCGGCGACAACCCGCTCACCGCGAAGGCGATCGCCGCCGAGGCGGGCGTCGACGACTTCCTCGCCGAGGCCACGCCCGAAGACAAGCTCGCGCTGATCCGGCGCGAGCAGCAGGGCGGCAACCTCGTCGCGATGACCGGAGACGGCACGAACGATGCGCCCGCGCTCGCGCAAGCCGACGTCGGCGTGGCGATGAACACCGGCACATCGGCGGCGAAGGAGGCCGGCAACATGGTCGACCTCGACTCGGATCCGACCAAGCTCATCGACATCGTCCGCATCGGCAAGCAGCTGCTCATCACGCGCGGCGCGCTCACCACGTTCTCGCTCGCCAACGACGTGGCGAAGTACTTCGCGATCATCCCCGCGATGTTCATGGGGATCTTCCCGGGCCTGGCCGCCCTCAACGTGATGCAGCTGCACTCGCCGGCATCGGCGGTGACGAGCGCCATCATCTTCAACGCGCTCGTGATCGTCGTGCTGATCCCACTGGCGCTGCGCGGCGTGAAGTATCGCGCGGCGAGTGCGTCGAGCATCCTGAGCCGCAACCTCCTCGTCTACGGACTCGGCGGCGTCATCGCCCCGTTCATCGGCATCTGGCTCATCGACCTCGTCGTGCGCCTGATCCCCGGCTTCTGACCCTCCAAGGAGAATCCCATGTCCCTCACCCGCGCCACACTGCGTCAGGCGGGCGTCGCCGTCCGCGCGATGCTCGTGTTCACCCTCGTCCTCGGGGTCGGCTATACGCTCCTGATCACCGGCATCGGCCAGGCGTTCCTGCCCTCGCAGGCGAACGGCTCGATGGTCGTGGCCGCCGACGGCACGCCCGTCGGCTCGGCGCTCATCGGCCAGTCGTTCACCGACAGCGACGGCAACCCGCTCCCCCGGTACTTCCAGCCCCGCCCGTCGGCCGCGGGCGACGGATACGACGGCGGAGCCTCGAGCGGCAGCAACCTCGGCCCCGAGAACGCCGATCTCGTCTCGGCGATCGACGAGCGCCGGGCGGCGATCGCCGCGTTCGAGGGAGTCGACCCCTCGAGCATCCCGGCCGATGCCCTCACCGCGTCGGGGTCTGGGCTCGACCCGCACATCAGCCCGGCCTACGCCCTGCTCCAGGCACCGCGCATCGCGCGCGAGCGCGGCCTCACCGACACCGAGGTCGTCGCGCTCGTGGAGTCTAAGATTCAGTCACGAGACCTGGGCTACCTGGGCGAGCCGCGGGTGAACGTGCTCGAGCTCAACCTGGCGCTCGATGCGCTGCAAGGCTAGGAGCGGAAGATGAAGCGGGGGCGACTGCGGGTCCTCCTCGGGGCCGCTCCCGGCGTCGGCAAGACGTACGAGATGCTCGAAGAGGGCCGGCGTCTGCAGGGCGAAGGCGTCGACGTCGTGATCGCGATCGTCGAGACGCACGGGCGCGCGGCCACCCTCGCGCAGGCGGTCGGCCTGCCCGAGGTCGCCCGCCGGGCCGTGCCGCACCGCGGGGTCGAGCTGAGCGAGATGGACCTCGACGCGGTCCTCGCCCGTGCCCCCGAGGTCGCGCTCGTCGACGAGCTCGCACACACGAACGCCCCCGGATCGCGCCATGCCAAGCGATGGGAAGACGTCGAGACGCTCCGCGAGGCAGGCATCGACGTGATCACGACGCTCAACGTGCAGCACATCGAGTCGCTCAACGACGTGGTCGAGCAGATCACCGGTGTCGTGCAGCGCGAGACGGTTCCGGATGCGGTGGTCCGAAGCGCCGACCAGATCGAGGTCGTCGACCTCGCGCCGCAGTCGCTCCGCGACCGCCTCGCCGCCGGCTTCGTGTACCCCGCCGAGCGGGTCGACGCCGCACTGTCGAACTACTTCCGGATCGGCAACCTCACGGCCCTGCGCGAACTGGCCCTGCTCTGGCTCGCCGACGAGGTCGACACGGCGCTCAACTCGTACCGCGCCGAGCACGGCATCCAGGGATCGTGGCGTGCCCGCGAGCGCGTCGTCGTGGCGCTCACCGGCGGCCCGGAGGGCGACACGCTGATCCGGCGCGGCGCCCGGATCGCGTCGCGCGCCGCCGGCGGCGAGCTCATGGCGGTACACGTCTCAAGCCAGGACGGCCTGCGCGCCGGCGCCCCCGAGGCCCTCGCATCGCAGCGCGCCCTGGTCGAATCGCTCGGCGGTTCGTATCACCAGGTGGTCGGCGACGATGTGCCCCGGTCGCTCGTCGCCTTCGCCCGCGGCGTGAACGCGACGCAGCTGGTGATCGGGGTGAGCCGTCGCGGACGCTTCGCCGCCGCCGTCACCGGCCCCGGCATCGGGGCCACGGTCGTCCGCGAATCGGGCGATATCGACGTGCACATCGTGACCCACGCTGCGGCCGGCGGCCGCTTCGCCCTGCCCCGGATCAGAGGCGGGGCGCTCAGCGTCACGCGTCGCGTGCTCGGGTTCGTGCTCGCCGTGGTCGGCGGACCGCTGCTGTCGTGGCTGCTCGTCTCGGTGCGCAGCGATGCCTCTATCACCTCCGACGTGCTCGCCTACCAGCTGCTGGTCGTCGTCGTCGCCCTCGTCGGCGGAATCTGGCCGGCGCTGTTCGCCGCGGTGCTGTCGGGGCTGACGCTCGACTACCTGTTCGTCGAGCCGTTCTACACGATCACGATCGCCGACCCGCTGCACGCCCTCGCGCTCACGCTCTACGTCGTCATCGCGATCCTCGTCAGCTGGATCGTCGACCAGGCCGCCCGCCGGTCGCGCGCCGCCCGCCGCTCGGCGGCCGAGTCCGAGCTGATCGCCACGGTCGCCGGCAGCGTGCTGCGGGGCGAGAGCGCGGTTCCTGCCCTGATCGGACGCACCCGCGAGGCGTTCTCGATGACCGGAGTGCGCCTCGTCGCACCAGATGGCGAGGTGCTCGCCGCCGACGGAGAGCCCGTGCCCGACGGGCGGGTGATCCGCATCCCGGTCGGCACCGACGCTGCGCCGCGCGCGACGCTGGAGCTGCACGGTCTGCAGAGGCACGGTGGCGATCTGGATGCATCGGAGCGCCGGCTCCTCGACGTCATCGTCGCGCAGCTCGCCGCCGCCCTCGAACGCACCGACCTCACCGAGACGGCCCGCGAAGCGGGCGTGCTCGCCGCGACCGACCAGGTGCGTACCGCGCTGCTCTCGGCGGTCAGCCACGACCTGCGCCGCCCTCTCGCCGCCGCGGTCGCCGCGATCGGCGGCCTCCGCGCCGCAGGATCAGCACTGTCTGCTGACGATCGCCGTGAGTTGCTCGAAACCGCCGACGAGAGCCTGGCCACCCTCTCGGCCCTGGTCACCGACCTGCTCGACGTCAGTCGGGTGCAGGCCGGCGTGCTCGCCGTCTCGCTGGCGCCGACGGACGCGGCGGCGGTCGTCCTGGCCTCTCTGGCCGAACTCGGGCTCGGCCCCGAAGAAGTCGAACTCGACCTCGACGCCGAGCTGCCCGCGGTCCTCGCCGACGCCGTCCTGCTGCAGCGGGTGCTCGTCAACGTCCTCGCGAACGCGCACCGGCACAGCCCACGCGGCGAGCGCGTCCGCGTGACCACGAGCCGTCTGGGCGGGGTATCCGAGATCCGCGTCATCGATCGCGGGCCCGGAGTCGAGCCCGAGCGCCGCGACGACATCTTCGCGCCGTTCCAGCGACTCGGCGATGTCGACAACACCATGGGGCTCGGGCTCGGGCTAGCGCTTTCGAAGGGATTCACCGAGGGCATGGGCGGCGAACTGACCCCGGAGGACACCCCCGGCGGCGGGCTCACGATGGTCATCGCACTGCCGGTGGCTGCGGCATCCGTCCTGGATGGGGCCGTCTCGTGAAGGTGCTGATCGCCGATGACGATCCGCAGCTCGTCCGTGCGCTGCGCATCACCCTGGCCGCACACGGCTATGACGTCGTGGCCGCCGCAGACGGCGCAGCCGCCATCACCCTCGCCGCACAGGAGCGACCCGACATCGTCGTGCTCGATCTCGGGATGCCCCGGCTCGACGGCGTCGAGGCGATCCACGCGCTGCGCGGCTGGACGACGGCGCCCATCATCGTCGTGTCGGGGCGCACCGGTTCGGCCGACAAGGTCGAGGCGCTCGACGCCGGAGCAGACGACTTCGTGACCAAGCCCTTCCAGATCGACGAGCTGCTCGCCCGGCTGCGCGCCCTCGGCCGACGCGCCGCCGCCGCGGCCGGAACCTCGGCGCCCCTCGTGCGATTCGGCGATGTCGTGGTCGACCTCGCCGCGCGCGACGTCACCCGCGCCGGCGCGCGCGTGCACCTGACCCCCACCGAATGGCAGATGCTCGAGTTCCTCGCGAAGAACCCGGGCGCCCTCGTGACCCGCCAGACCCTGCTGAAGGAGATCTGGGCGAGCGAGCAGGTGAGCGACTCGGGCTATCTGCGGCTGTACATGTCGCAGCTGCGAAAGAAGCTCGAGGCCGACCCCGGCGCTCCGCGCCACCTCCTCACCGAGTCGGGCATGGGCTATCGGCTGGTGGTCGACCCCTGAGCCGCCCCGGGTCTCTCTGAGCACGTGAGCCAGCTGGCGCGCGCCCCCGCTCTCACCCGAGGCCCGCGCGTTCCTCTCCGGGCTCGGCGGTGCCCTGCACGGGCTTGCGAGAGAGGCCGACGGATCCGGCATCCGGAGCGTTCGACAGCGCCGCGGCGACCGCGATCGACTCATCGACGCCGGGGTAGGTCGGGCGCAGCTGCACCGCGCTCTGCCGCTTCTTCTCCCGCGCGGCCTTGCGCGCCGAGTACGTGAGGTTGAGCGCCTCGACCAGGATGGCGAACGCCATCGGGGCGTAGATCAGCGCCTTGTCGATGTGCACCCCGAAGCCCTCGGCGACGAGGAACACCCCGATCAGCAGAAGGAACGAGAGAGCCAGCATCTTGACCGTCGGATGCTTGTTGACGAACGCGAAGATGAACCTCGAGGCGAAGAGCATGATGCCGAAGGACAGCACGACGACGGTGATGATCACGACCAGGTTCTCGGTCATGCCGACGGCGGTGATGACCGAATCGAGCGAGAAGACGATGTCGAGCAGCAGGATCTGCGTCAGCACCGACGCGAAGGTGATCCGCTTGGGGCCCGCCGCCTCTTCCTCTTCTGCGCCCTCGAGCTTGTGGTGTATCTCGGTGACGGCCTTGTAGACGAGGAACAGGCCGCCCGCGATGAGAATGAAGTCTTTGACCGAGAAGCCCATCCCGAACAGCACGACGACGTCTTCCTTCAGCGTGATGATCCAGCCGGCGAAGAAGACGAGGATGACCCGGACCACCATCGCCAGCGTGAGGCCGAGGTTGCGTGCTCTGGCCTGCTGCTCGGGCGGCAGCTTGGACGCGAGGATCGAGATGAAGATGACGTTGTCGACCCCGAGGACCACCTCGAGGACGAAGAGCGTCAGGAACACCGCGATCAGATCCGGTGTGAAGTCGAAGGAGAAGTCCACGCCGCCATCGTAGGCGGCGAACGCGGAGGCCCCCAGCCGCAGCCGACCTCGCAGGATCGTCGCAGCCAGGGGCCTCCGCGCACGGTCATGCCCGATCGGGCCCGGTCAGGCCGGAATCAGCACCCGCTCCAGCCGTGCGTAGCTCGCCTCCATGCCGTCGGTCATGCCGGTGGAGAGAACCATGTCGCGGGTCGCGGCATCCGGATACTCGATGAGCGTCGTGATCAGCGTCACCCCGTCCTCCTCTTCGAGGGTCAGGTCGTTGAGGGTCGACGGGTAGTCGGTGCCGGTCATGTGCTCGGTGTTCGTGAGGCGACGCTGGGGCACGACCACGAGGATCTCGCCGTCGAAGCCGAACGGCTCGCCCTCGGCGTCACCGACCGGCTCCCAGGCGTAGCGGTACGACGCGCCCGCTTCCGGGGTGAAGTCGCACACGCTCATGCGCCAGCCGTCCGGCCCGAGCAGCCACTGCGTCATCAGCTCGGGCTCGGTGTGGGCACGCCAGACGAGCTCTCGCGGCCCCTCGATCAGCCGGGTGATGCGCACGTGCTGGTCGTCGAGGATCTCGGTGCGCGTGCCGGTGCCCTGGGCGTACGCACGGAGCCCCTCGAGCACACGGTCGAGCTGGTTCATCGCGAGCGTCGATCCTTCGACGACGCCCATCGCCACGACCTGCTCGAGCGCTTCGGCCGAGGTGAAGTAGCTCGTGCTGACGAGCTTCGCCCCGGCGTCCGTCGGCTCGAACGACAGCACCATGCGCATCGAGGGCATGGCCTCGATCGGGGCGCCGTGCTCGTCGGCGAACGAGTCGAGCACGGAGAACGAGCGGGGGGCATCGATCTCGACGAACTCCCACCGACCCCCGGCGCGCTCGCCCTGCGGGCCCGTCATGACGTAGTTCGCGTGCGCTCCGACGGCGAAGTCGAACGCCGTGAACGTGGCCGGCCACCCGGGAGGACCCCAGAAGCGCTCGAGCTGGCGGGGATCGGTGAAGACAGACCAGAGTCGCTCGACGGGAGCGGCGAACTCGGCCTCGAGGGTCATGGTGAACGCTTCGGGATCGGTGCTGACGGCGGTGACAGGCATGTCACTCTCCTCTTTCGGTGGATGGGCCTTCATCGGTGGGTGGAGATGCGGGTTCGGCGAGGAGCGCGTCGAGGCGGTCGACGCGGGCGCGCCACATGTCTTCGAAGCGCGCGAGCAGGATGCGGGCGCGGGCGATCATGGCGGGGTCTGCCCGGACGAGTCGTTCGCGCCCTTCGGCACGCTTGACGATGAGCCGAGCCGACTCGAGCACGGCGACGTGCTTCTGCACCGCGGCGAACGACATGTCGTAATCCGCCGCGACCTTCGAGATCGACAGCTCGCCGGCGATCGTCCGCCGCACGATGTCGCGCCGCGTCGCGTCCGCGAGGGCGTGGAAGACGCGGTCGATCTCATCATCGCTGAGCTCCTGTTGTGCAACCATTTGGTTGTACATTAGCGACCGGATGCTTTCGCCGCAACCCTCCTCTCTCGTGATCGTGTGCGGGCAGTCACGAATGGCGGCAAAGCCGGGAGAGAACCGCCGGACTCGCGGCACCGCGGCCCCAACTAGACTCGATGGGTCCGGCATCCCGCGATCTTGGAGTCCAGCCGCGTGACGACTTCCCCTGCAGCCCTGTCCATCGACACCGTCGACAACGCCGCCGCCACTCCCGACAAGGAGCAGCCCTACGCCGCTCTCGGGCTGAAGCCCGACGAGTACGCGCGCATCCGCGAGATCCTGGGTCGGCGCCCCACGAGCGGCGAGCTGGCGATGTACTCGGTGATGTGGTCCGAGCACTGCTCGTACAAGTCGAGCAAGATCTACCTGCGGCAGTTCGGCTCCAAGGTCTCCGATGAGATGAAGACGCGTCTGATGGTCGGCATGGGTCAGAACGCGGGCGTCGTCGACGTCGGCGAGGGCTGGGCCGTCACCTTCAAGGTCGAGTCGCACAACCACCCGAGCTACATCGAGCCGTTCCAGGGCGCCGCCACCGGCGTCGGCGGGATCGTGCGCGACATCATCTCGATGGGGGCCCGCCCGGTCGCGGTCATGGACCAGCTGCGTTTCGGCGCGATCGACCACCCCGACACCGCCCGCGTCGTGCACGGAGTCACGAGCGGCATCTCGTTCTACGGCAATTGCCTGGGCCTGCCGAACATCGGCGGCGAGACCGTTTTCGACGAGGTTTACCAGGGCAACCCTCTCGTCAACGCCCTCGCTGTCGGCGTCATGCGCCACGAAGACATCAAGCTCGCCAACGCCACGGGCGCCGGCAACAAGGTGGTGCTGTTCGGCGCCCGCACGGGCGGCGACGGCATCGGCGGAGCATCCATCCTCGCCTCCGACTCGTTCGATTCCACGGGCCCGACCAAGCGCCCCGCCGTGCAGGTCGGCGACCCGTTCGCCGAGAAGGTGCTCATCGAGTGCTGCCTCGAGCTGTACCAGGGTGACCTCGTCGAGGCGATCCAAGACCTCGGCGCCGCGGGCATCTCGTGCGCGACGAGCGAGCTGGCCGCGAACGGCAACAGCGGTATGAAGGTCGAGCTCGACAGGGTGCTGCTGCGCGACCCGTCGCTGACGGCCGAAGAGATCCTCATGTCCGAGTCGCAGGAACGGATGATGGCGATAGTCGCCCCCGAGAAGCTCGACGCGTTCCTGGCCGTGGTGGGCAAGTGGGATGTCGAGACCAGCGTGCTGGGTGAGGTCACCGGCGACGGGCGCCTCGTGATCGACTGGCACGGCCACGAGATCGTCAACGTCGACCCGTCCACCGTCGCCGTCGACGGACCGGTATACGACCGGCCCGTCGCCTATCCGACCTGGATCGATGCGCTCCGCGACGACTCGGCGAGCGCGCTGCCCCGCCCGACCGATGCCGAGACGCTTCGCAGCCAGTTCACCCGGCTGGTCGCGAGCCCCAACCTCAGCGACACGTCGTGGATCACCAACCAGTACGACTACTTCGTCATGGGCAACACGGCGCTGGCGTTCCCCGATGATGCGGGCATGATCCGCGTCGACGAGGAGTCCGGCCTAGGCTTCGCGATCGCCACCGACTGCAACGGCCGGTTCTGCCAGCTCGACCCGTATGAGGGCGCCAAGCTCGCCCTCGCCGAGGCCTACCGCAACGTCGCCGTCACGGGCGCCGTGCCGACCGCGGTGACCGACTGCCTCAACTTCGGCAGCCCCGAGAACCCCGAGGTCATGTGGCAGTTCTCGCGTGCCGTCGAAGGGCTGTCGGACGGATGCCTCGAACTGGGCATCCCCGTCACGGGCGGCAACGTCTCGTTCTACAACCAGACCGGCGACGTGCCGATCTTCCCCACGCCGGTGGTAGGCGTGCTCGGGATCATCGACGACGTCGCGCGCCGCATCCCGAGCGGGTGGCAGGACGCGGGTGAGAACATCTACCTGCTCGGCGTCACGGCGGGCGAGCTCAGCGGCTCGGCGTGGGCCGACACGATCCACGGACACCTCGGCGGACGACCGCCGGCCGTCGACCTCGCGAACGAGAAGCGTCTCGCCGAACTCCTGCACGCCGGTGCGACGCAGTCGCTGATCTCGAGCGCGCACGACCTCTCCAACGGCGGCCTCGCACAGGCCCTCGCCGAGGGCGCGATGCGCTTCGGCGTCGGCGCCCGCGTGTGGCTGGGCGAGATCATGGAGCGCGATGGGGTGGATGCGGCATCCGCCCTCTTCTCCGAATCCACCGGCCGCGTCATCGTGACGGTGCCGCGCGAAGACGACGTGAAGTTCCGGGGCCTCTGCGACGGTCGCGGCTACCCAGTGCTGCGCATCGGGGTGACCGACGTCGCCGAGGACGGCGCCGCGGCGCTCGAGGTGCAGGACGTCTTCACCGTGCCGCTCGGCGAATTGCTCGAGCTGTCCACGTCGACGCTGCCCGCGCACTTCGGCCCCACGGTCTCCGAGCCGGTCTGACCCCCGCGGTGCGGACATGGCCGCCGAGACAGGGGATCTCGCCGACACAGGGGCACGTGCTCGCCCTGCCTCGGCGGAACCCCCCCTGTTTCGCGGTCTCTGGGACCGTCCCTCTAGACTGGGCCCATGGCGAACGACGAAGAGTACGACGCGTACACCGAGACGCGGCAGCGACGCATCAAGGTCGTCGCGTGGGTCGTCATCGTCTCGCTCATCCTCGTCGGCGGGGGCGCCACGGTCCTGGCCCTGCTCTTCGGCTGACCCGCCCTGCTCTTCGGCTGACCCGCGCTGCTCTTCGGCTGACCCGCGCTGACCCGCGCTGAGCCGCGCTGAGCGCGCATGAGGATCTGATTCCCAGGCCGGGACTCCCCGGCGCGGTTAGCATGAGACCGTGGATCCGCTGTGGGCGTTCGTCGCCGGGGTGTGGTGGATCGCGCCGACGATCGTCGGTGCGGGCGCACTCGGCTGGTTCGGCCTGCGCGGGCAGCGCACCGCCGGGGCACGGCGGCTCGAGGTGGACGCGGCGGGGCATGACGTGCGCGCCGCCCGCCAGGCACTGACTCAGCGCCGAGCCGACGTGGCTGTCGCGCACGCCGAGGTCATGCGTGTGCAGGCCGAGCGCTCGGCCCGCGGTGGCTCCGACCGCGATCTGGCATCCGCGCGGCACGCGCTGCAGAACGCGCGACAGAACGTCAAGTCGGCCAACGCGGCGCTCCTGGCCCGTCGCGCGAGTCTCCGCGCGGCACGGGTGAGCATGCCGCACGTCGGCGCCGATCCATCCGAGTACCCGCTCGCGAAGGTGATGGACGCGCACAACCGCGTGCTCGCCCGGTGGATGGAGTACGAGACCGATCCGGCGAAGCTCATCGCGTTCCCCGCGATGAGCGACGGCCGCTCACCCCTCATGGCCGACTTCCTCCGCGAGCAGTCGCAGGCCCAGTGGCTGCGCCCTGCTTCGGCGTCCGTACGCATGACCCCTGCCGATTTCGCGGCATACCGCGACGCCGTCCGCCGCCTGGAGCGGGCGTTCGATGCCGCGGAGCGTGAGGTTCGCGGCGAGCCGGAACGCCCCGGCATCCCCTTCGTCTCGGGGGCGTGGATCGACACCGCGCAAGACCTGTTGGCGGGCGCTCAGCGTGCCGTCGCGTGGTCGGCCGAGACCATGTCGAAGGTGCGCCGACCCAACCCGCCTGCCTGACCGACCTGCGAGTGCCCTGACCGCCCGGTCCTGCGCGCCGCCCGGCGGTTACCATGACAGAGTGCAGGAGTTCTTCCAGTTCGTCGGAGGCTACTGGTGGCTCGTCTTTCCTCTTCTGGGGGTTCTGGGCGGGGCCGGCAGGGCCTGGGAGCGCGGCGCGCGCCGGCGGCATCAGCGCCGACTCGAAGTGCTGCACGCCAAGGCCGAGCTGAAGGCCGCCGCGGCAGCCGGTCGAGCCCTCCCTGCGACAGCGCCGATAACGACGACCTCGGTCGGCGCGGGTGCTGGGGCGACAGCATCCGCTCCCGCTGCCACCCAACTCGAGCGCCTGCTGGCGTCGCACGATGCGGTCACCGCGCGCTGGCTCGAGTACGAGCTCGATGTGGCGAAGATCATCGCGTTCCCCGCGATGAGCGACGGCCGGCAGCCCCTCACCGCGGCCTTCCTCCGCGCGAAGAAGATGGCCGACGGCCTCCGGCCCGCCTCGCCGAAGGCGCGACTCTCGCGCGAGCAGCTGGCCGAGTACCGCAATGCCGTGACCGATTACGAGGTGGCGTTCGACGTCGCGGAGCGCGACGCGAGGCGCATCAAGGATTCGTCGTTCAGCGTCGTCGAGCGCAAGCGGCTCGACACGGCGAAGCAGCTGCTGAGCGTCGCGATCGATCAGGCCGCGACCCCCGCCGAACGGCAGCTGGCCTACCGCCGTGTACGCGAAGAGCTCGACGGACTCATCTCGCTCTCGGACGAGGCGATCGAGGTGCTCGAACACAAGGTCACGCTCGAGCTCACGACGGGTGCGCAGCCGAGAGTTCCGGATGCCGCGGCCCCCGCGTCGACGGCACCCCCCGCGCCTTCGGCGGGCGCAACCCCCTCGCCCTCTCCGGGCCCGGTGCCGCAGAGCGCCTCGCCTCCCTTGGCCGAACCCCTGCCTCTACCCATGCGCGAGCCCAAGACCGGCCCCTGGCCGGTGCCCGCGCGCGGCACGAACACCGCCCCCGGGCGCGTGACGCACCCCAAGCCGCAGCCGTAGCCCGTTTCATCGGGACGAACGACTGCCGGAGGCGCGACAGGTCTTGACACGGCACTTTCATTTTGGAAGTGTTGGCCACATGAGCCTCTTCATCACCTGCCCGGTCGAGAGCGTCGAGCGAGCGACCGCGTTCTACACCGCCCTCGGCTGGACCCTCAACGCCCAGATGTCAGATCACAACGTGTCGTGCTTCGCGATCGCGCCTGAGCAGTACGTCATGCTCGGCAGCCGCGAGATGTACGCGAGCGTCGGCGGCACCGACGAGCTGGTCGGCGGGCCCGACACCCCCTCCAAGGTGACGGTCTCGTTCGACCTCGGCAGCCGTGAGGCCGTCGATGACCTCGTCGAGCGCGCCGGCCTCGCCGGGGGGCGCGTCGGCGACGTCGATGACTACCCCTTCATGTACCAGCGCCAGTTCGATGATCCTGACGGCTACCACTACTCGCCGTTCTGGATGAAGCCGGACACCGATCCGACCGCGTGAGCGACCTCGCCGCAGCCCTCGACATCGTCGGAGCACGGTGGGCCCTCCTCATCGTCGAGCGCCTGCTCGACGGCCCGCAGAGGTACGGGGATCTGCAGCGCGACCTCGGCTTGGGGACGAACATGCTCGCGACCCGCCTTCGCGAGCTCGAAGCCGCCGGCATCCTCCGACGTCTGCCCCTCAGGCACAACACCCGAGCCTACGCGCTGACCGATCGCGGCCTCGCTCTACGCGCGACGATCACCGAGCTCACACGCTGGGCAGCCGAGGATGCTCACGACACCCGTGATCCCACGGCTCATCCGTAGACGAGGTATCGCCCCGGGGTTCGCCCGGCTCCCCCGAGAGCGGGCTATGTGACCGGCTGCTGCTTGCCCGCGTCACGACCATAGGTCGCCTCGAACGCCCGAACCCGCGCTGCCGCTCGAGAGAGGCCGAGGACGGCCACAACCACCGGGTAGAGCCCGATGAGCATCACCGCGACCCGGATGATCTCGCGCTCCACGGTGCGGTGCGAGCACGGTTTCGGGGCTAGTTCTGTTCGGCGATACTATCGCAGCGCGTTACTATTGGGTGTGATCCACTCATTCGCAGATGAGCCGACCCGCAGAGTCTGGACTCGCGAGCATGTCCGGCAGTTCGGTCCGGAACTGCAGCGCGCAGCCCAGAAGAAGCTTCGTCTGCTCAACGCGGCCGAAACGATCAATGACCTGCGCATCCCGCCGGGAAACCGGCTCGAGAAGCTGTCTGGCGATCGCGACGGTCAGCACTCGATCCGGATCAACGATCAATACCGCATCTGTTTCGTCTGGACGGCCGCCGGCCCCGCAGACGTCCAGCTGGTCGACTATCGCTAGAGAGGCACTCCGATGACGAAGGCACACGCGCCCATCACGCCGGGCGAGATCCTCCGGACCGAGTTTCTGGAGCCACTCGGGATCACTGCGTATCGGCTCGCGCAGGCCACCGGCCTGCCCCAGACCCGATTGAGCGAGATCATCCGCGGCAAGCGGCGCATCACCACGGACACCGCATTGCGGCTTTCCCGCGCGTTCGGGCTCTCCGAGCGCTTCTGGCTCAACATCCAGAACGACTACGACATCGAACTCGAACACGACGAACACGACGCGGACCTTGCTCAGGTCGAATTGCTCATCCCCGCTTGACGGCCTCATCGGGATGACCCTCTGCCCGGGGCGCGGCGGGTTTTGACACCGCCCGTCCATTCACCGGGCGTACGCGCTGACCGCTCGCGGCCTCGCTTTGCGCGCGACCATCCCCGAGCTCAGACGCTGGGCAGCGGAGGATGCTCAGGAAGCCCGAGATCGCGAGACTCATCCGTAGAGGAGGGATGTCCCGGGTATGCCTCCGCTGGTTATGTGACCGGCTGCTGCTTGCCCGCGTCACGACCATAGGTCGCCTCGAACGCCCGAACCCGCGCTGCCGCTCGAGAGAGGCCGAGGACGGCCACAACCACCAGATAAAGCCCGATGAGCCCGGTGAAGATGGCAGCCACGGCGCCGGCTCCTGCGGACGTCGCCACCAGCAGGAGAGATCCCAGGAGGAAGTAGAGCCCCAAGATCAGCGAGGCGACGGCGAGGCCACGCCCGCTCTCGGCCTGGAATCGAGCGAGGGTCAGGGAGGGGGCACCTGTGACTCGAGCCGGAGTCGCGTCTGCAGTCGTCATCGTTTCATCGTGCCATCTTTCACTAGGGTCGCCAACGGTCTGCAGGCGGGCCGAGCAGCTGGGCCCGCACTCCTGCACTGACGCGTGATGAGGCATTGTGGAAAGATCGGCCTCGTGGCTATTCGGGTGAACGCTGACAATTTCGTTCGCGCGGAGACGGATCGGATGTTCCACGATCTCCAAGAGAGCGCGGGCGGGGTGAACACGTTCCTGCACAATCGTGAGCCCGCGGCGATCGACAAGCAGACTGTCATTCGGCTGAACCGCGACACGCTGTACAGCTTCGCTGTGGTCGACGTGGCGGCCGGCGCGACCTTGACGCTTCCGGACGCAGGTGAGCGGTATCTGTCGGCGATGGTGGTCAGCGAAGACCACTTCGTGGAAGCGATCTTCCACAACGCCGGCGACTACGAACTCACCGCAGACGAGCTGGGCACTCGCTACGTCGGGGTGGCTGTGCGAATCCTCGTCGACCCGGCGGACCAGGCGGATATCGCCGAGGTGACGGCGCTGCAGGATCAGATCGCGCTGACGAGTCGTTCCGCCCAGCCCTTCGAGTATCCGGAATACGACAGCGCGTCGCTGGACGAGACCCGGGACGCATTGCTTTCCCTGGCTCGCAACATGAGCGGCTTCGACCACATGTTCGGCACGAGCGATGAGGTGCAGCCGATCCGGCATCTGATCGGGACAGCGGCCGGGTGGGGTGGTCTGCCGACGAGCGAAGCTGCCTACATCGGCGTGGATCCGCGCTTGCCGGTGGGGCGGTACGAACTCACTGTCGGAGACGTTCCCGTCGATGGCTTCTGGTCGATCTCGGTCTACAACGCCAAGGGGTTCTTCGAGCCGAATGCTCGTGATTCCTACACCGTCAACAACATCACCGCGGTCAAGAACGCCGATGGGTCGACGACGGTGCGGTTCGGCGACTATCCGGCGGACACTCCGAACGCGATCCCGATCACCGAGGGGTGGAACTACCTCGTTCGGCTCTACCGCCCTCGCCCCGAGATCACCGATGGCAGCTGGGTGTTCCCGGCGCTCGCCAGGTAGCCGATTCCCCCGGCGACGTTCTTCTAACCCGCTGTCGGTGAGTCGCCCGACCGGTCGAGCAGTCGCCGCACTCCCCCGCGCGCGAGCATCAGCACGATGATCAGCGCGGTGACCTGGAAGAACCCGCCGAGTGAGACAGCATCGCCGAACACGAGATCGACGAGTTCGAGCACGACGAACTTGCTCGCCGGCAGAACGAGCACGAGCGTGATCACGCTGACCACGCGAGCCCGCACCGTGTCGGCGGTGCGAAATCGGTTCAGGATCTTCTTCTTCACCCAGAGCACGACTTCGAGGATCAGCTTCAGAAGGATGGCGGTCAGGAGCGCGAGCAGAAAAGACTCGGAGATGACGGCAGGAAAGAGCTGGATGAAGATGCCCAGCACGACGAGATAGACGAAGACGTCGACGAGGTCGGTGGGGCGCAATCGCACCTCGTGAGTGTAGCGACCGCGAGTTGTCGATGCCTGGCGACGTCGGTACCGGTGATGCCTATGCGCGGGTGGACGTGTGCCCTGTCTCCGCGTGTGTCGGCTCGGCAGCACGTTCGTGCAGTTCGGGTAGATACCTCGGGCGTGAAAAGGGCGGCTTCAGCTACGAGGGTTTCGTAACGCGCATTTCGAATACCGTAGCGGACGTGCCGGAGGCGCATTCGCCAGCTGTGGATAACGCCTATGACGTCACGTCATCGCGCAGAGGGGATGCTGCGGCTTCGTCCGTGAGGGTGTTCGAATTCGGGCGAGCGCTCAGTAGATCGTCTCGCCTCGCTTGAGCATCTCGACGTACCGTGCGACACGTGCCGCTCGCGACTCGGGCCGCTTGAGGTTGGCCACGCGGAACGCCATCGCGAACCGGTTCTGGGCCGATTGGCGCGCGAATGCTTCGGCGATCACAGGGTCTGCGTCCAGAACCTGCTGCAGTTCGATCGGGAGCTCTCCGTCGCTCTGCCGGTACGCGGCATCCCATCGACCGTCCGCCTTCGCGAGGTCGATCTGTTCCTGGCCCCGAGGCCGCATACGACCTTCGTCGATGAGCCGATTCACATGGCCGATGTTGACCTTCGACCAGATGCTCCGCGGTCGTCTCGGAGTGAAGATCCGCAGGTGGTAGTCCTCGTCGAGGGATCGCGACTGCCCGTCGATCCACCCGAAGCACAGGGCGACGTCGAGCGCCTCTGCGTACGTGATGCCTGGTCGGGTCGTGCCCTTCTTCCGCAGTCGCAGCCATACCCCGTTCGAGTCGGGGCCCGCGTCAAGCCAGCTCTCCCAGTCGGCGACCGTATCGACGTGGAGTTCGGGCTTGGTCGAGCGATCCACCATGACGCGAGGATAGCTCCCGCCCCCGACACGAGTCACCCCACCTTGACCGCGACGACACCGCCTCACGACACCGGCTGTCCCCGGATCAGCCGCGTGCGGGATACGCCGCGGGCGTCTCGAGATCAACCCCATGACGCTCGCGGAGGATGCCGGCGGTACGTGCGACTTCGGCCGCGCGTACGTCGTGGTCCCACCCGAGCGCGTCGCCCACGATCTCTGCAAGCTCGGCGAGCAGCTCGTCGGTGACCCGTCCCTCGAACGCGAGCGTGGTGCGGCGAAGGAGCACATCATCGAGGTGACACACCGACTCCGTCTCGACGAGGTGCCGGATCTCGGCACGCGAGTACCCGGGCGCGTATCCGAGCGGCGCATCCGACCCGCCGGAGATGGCATCGATGTACGCCGTTGCCGCGGTGCCGTAGCGAGACAGAAGCTGGTCCACGCGCGACCTCGCAACGCCGTCAGCGTGGGATTCGATCCAGGCGCTGCGGGCGACCGGGGTGACGGGGTAGCCGCGCCCGCCCCCGATGGGCGCATCCGACGTGTCGACAGGCCCTGGACGGTTCAGCTCACCGAGGATCCGGGCCCCGAGCTCGGCGGCGAGAGCGCGGAACGTGGTCCACTTTCCACCGACCAGGCTCAGCAACGTGCGGCCCGGGCGCCCGGCATCCTCCCGCTCCTCGATCCGGTAGTCGCGACTGACTGCTCCTGCGCTGGCATCGCCATGGGCGGGGAGCGGCCGGACACCGGCGAACCGGAACACGATCTGCGAGCGATCTACCCGGATGCCGGGCAGCACGGTCGGGACGAGGTCGAGGAAGTAGTCGACTTCTGCGTCGCTGCAGACGATCGGATCCCCCATGCGGTGCTCGAGGTCGGTCGTGCCCACCAGCACGCGATCGCCCAATGGGAGGATCAACACGATCCGGCCGTCCTCGTGCTCGAAGAACAACTCGCGTCCGCGGGTCGCCGCCAGGAGCTCGGGATGATCGAGCACGATGTGCGATCCCTTGGTTCCCCCCATGAACACTGTCGTGCGCCCGAGCGCCCCGTTCGTCAGATCGGTCCAGGGGCCGGTCGCGTTGACGATGAGCTCCGCATCGAGTGTGAACTCTCGGCCGGTGAGGCGATCGCGGACGAGCACTCCGTCGGCATCGAGTCCGACGGCCTCGACGTAGTTCAGGGCCCGGACGGCCGGTCCGCAGGCGACGGCATCGGCGAGTACGTCCAGGGCCAGGCGTTCGGGGCTGGCCATCACCGCGTCGTAGTAGGTCGCCGCGTACTTCACGCGCGGGTTGAGTTCCGGCAGGTCGGCCAGGGCCCTGCGGCGACCCGTGAATCGGTGTCTGCGGACGGTCCGCCCCGCTCGTGAATACGCGTCGTAGAGGGCAAGGCCCACCTTGATCACGATCGCTCCGCGCTGCCGGCCGGGGCGCTTGGATCCGGTGAGGAAGGTGAGCGGAGCCGACAGCAGGCCGGAGAAGGTCGAGTAGATGGGGATCGTCGTCGCCTGCGGGACGACGCGGTGGGGGGCGAGCCGGATCAGCGCGTTGCGTTCCTGCACCGACTCGCGGACCAGACGGAACTCGCCGTTCTCCAGGTAGCGGATGCCGCCGTGCACCATGTGCGATGAACCCGCAGATGCCCCCGACACGAAGTCATCGCGTTCGACCAGCGTCACATCGACCCCCTGCAGGGCGAGCTCGCGCAGGAGACCGAGTCCGTTGATGCCACCCCCGATGATGAGCACATCCGCACGGCGTCTCGCGCGAGCCTCCTCGAGCGCGGACTCGCGGGCCGTCGATGGCGGATGCTGGCTGGTCACGGGGCTCCTCTGGTCGGGCGACTCCGCCACAGTGCCACGCCTTGACAGGGCTGCACACGCTTTTGCAATAATGTGCAGGGTCGTCGGCCCCTGACGGTCGACGAGGAGGTGGGAGTGGCTTCTACGGCCCGTCGCGATCGCGCAGCGTGGGATGTCGCCCGCCTGCACTTCGAAGGCGGTCACAGCATGGAGGAGATCGCCGATCGTCTCGGCGTCTCGCGGTCGACGGTCTCGCGCCTGCTGCAGCACGCGCGAGACATCGGGCTGGTCGAGGTGCGCGTCGCATCGAGCCCCGACGAGATCGCGCCCCTCGAGCGTCGCCTCTCAGAGCGGTGGGGCATCAAGGTCGTCGTCGCCGCTGTCCCGCCGGGCTCCGGAGACGAGGCGACACTGGAGCACGTCGCCGAGATGGCCGCGCGAGTCATCGCCGACGCCGTCACCCCCGAGTCGGTCATCGGCGTCGCGTGGGGCTCGACGATGGAAGCGGTGAGCCGGCATCTTCCCGCTCGGGCCACACCGGGCTCCACCGTGGTCCAGCTCAACGGCGCGGGCAACTTCCACACCAGCGGCGTGCCCTACGCGAGCGAGCTGCTCCGTCGATTCGGCGAGGCGTTCGGCGCGCGCATCGAGCAGTTCCCGGTCCCGACCTTCTTCGATGCCGCAGCCACGCGCGACGCGTTCTGGCGCGAACGCACGACGCGGCGGATCCTCGCCCTCCACGCGCGCCTGGATCTCGCCGTCTTCGGCATCGGGTCGCCCTTCGCCAACACTCCCGGCCACGTGTATCAGGGCGGATACCTCGAGCGCAGCGACTACAGCCAGCTGCGAGCGGAACGGGTGGTCGGCGACGTCGCCACCGTGTTCTACCGCGCAGACGGGTCGTTCACCGGCATCCCCCTCAACGATCGCGCGAGCGGTCCGTCGTTCGCCGTGCTGCGCCGCGCGCGCCGACGCGTGTGCGTCGTTTCGGGCGCCGGCAAGTCCCCCGCACTGGGCGGTGCGCTCGCGGCCGGCCTGATCACCGACCTCATCGTCGATCGAGACCTCGCGCTCGCGACCCTGCGATCGGGTCGCTGAAAGCTGCACATTTTTGCAACGTGTGTGGCGACTCTCCTCGCACGTGTCGACGCGCATCGCGCATCGTCCCGGGCACCGGAACTCTGCACTGCTCGTCTGCGCTCGACCCCCCTCCGCGCCCGACGCCTATCGTGAGAGCGTGGACACGCACGACACGATCGTCATCGGCGCCGGCCTGGCGGGTTTGCGAAGCGCTGCCCGCCTGGCTGAGGCGGGCAGGGACGTGGTCGTGCTCGAGGCCGAGAAGGTCGTCGGCGGACGCCAGCGCACCGACGCGGTCGACGGGTTCCTCCTGGATCGCGGATTCCAGATCCTGAATCCCGCGTACCCGGCGGTCACACGCTGGGTGGATGTCGCGGAGCTGCACCTGCAGCGCTTCCCCGTCGGCGTTCGCGTCCGACGCGAGCGCGGTTCGGCTGAGCTCACCCACCCGCTGAGGCTTCCCGCCGGCATCCCGGCGACCCTGCGGAGCGGACTGATCACTCCGAAGGACCTCGCCGCGCTCGTGCGGTGGCTCGCGCCCGTGCTCCTGCGCCCTCGGTCGGTCATCGCCGGCGGCGATCGCGCCGTCCGCGCGGAATGGGAACGGATCGGCCTGCGCGGCCCGCTTCGCACGGAGGTTCTCGAGCCGTTCCTCGCCGGGGTGCTGGGCGAAGATGACGGCACCTCGTCGGATGCCTTCACCCGGCTCCTCATGCGCATGTTCGCCCTCGGTGCGCCCGGCCTTCCCGCGAACGGGATCGGGGCCCTGCCCGCGCAACTGGCGGGCGTGGCCGCTGTCGCGGGGGCCGACATCCGCCTCGACGCTCGGGTGTGCGGGCTTCGCGCCGGCACGGACGGCGTCGAGGTCGACGTCGCGGGCTCCGACCCTCTGCGGGCGCGATCGGTCATCGTCGCCGTCGGACCCGGAGCCGTCGCCGACCTGCTCGACATCTCCCCGCCGGCGACGAAAGGTCTGCAGACGTGGTGGTTCGCGTCCGACGCCGCACCGACAGCATCCGCTCTCCTGGCCGTCGACGGAAGGCGCCGCGGACCGATCGTCAACACCGTCGTGATCTCGAACGGCGCCCCGTCGTATGCGCCCCCGGGGCGACACCTCGTGGCGGCCACGTGCCTGCTGCCGAGAAGTGAGGGAGTGGATGCCGGTGGCCCGGCGCGCGAGGCTGACGTCCGGCGCCAGCTCTCTGAGGTCTGGGAAGCCGAATCGGCCGGGTGGGAGCTGCTGCGCCGCGACGACATCGCCGACGCGCTGCCCGCGCAGCCGGCGCCGCTGCGCACCACGAGTCCCGCCCACCTCGGCGACGGCGTCTACGTCGCCGGCGACTATCGCGACACCGCGTCGATCCAGGGGGCGCTCGTGTCGGGCGACCGCGCAGCCCGGGCGGTGCTCGCCGACCGAGCGGGCTGACCCTGCTCTGAATTGGGCAGGGGACACGACAGCAAGCCCGAATACTTCAGAGATCCTCGGCGCGAACGGTCATGTCAGGCGACACGGGATACGCCTCCAGCGACGAGTCGGCCAGGATCGCGTCTGCCACGTCCTGGCTTGCGCCGACGTACACGCTTCTCGCGTAGATGTCGTTTCCGATGCACCACGCGTGGTCGCCCGGCCACCACCTCAGAGGGATGCGCTCGAATGCATGCGGCTGGTATCCGCCAGGCACCTCATCGATTGATCCCGCGACGATGATGTATTCGCGGTCACCGCTGAGGAAGATCCTCGGACCGACCGGAACATCCGCATATCCTGCCCACACGGCACCGATGATGTGATCATCATGTGCGCCGGGGAGGTGGGTAGCGAGCGCTCGCGCAGTGTCCCTGCTCATGGTTCCCATCTCCGGCTGCAGGATCAGCTCCCACTGGGCGGGCGGCAGAATCTGTGCGATCTGATGCCACTGCGTCGTCCCGTCAACCACCAATTTGTGACCTGCCGCGACGCGAGACCAACTGGTCGGCTTCCCTGTCGTCAGATCGGTCGCTGGGTTCATGACCCTGACATACGCCTTGAAGTATCCAGAGACGTAGTCCGAGACAACGACGGCCGGCCTGAGCGATGGCGTCTGCAACCATTTCGCGTCTTCAACTGACATGACAGCTCGAGGCGCGGCTAGTCATGTGCAACCCGCACACCCCAGGAGGCAGATAGCAGGACCGGCTCTCGCCCCGAACCCAACCCCGTTGCGTCGAAGTAGCCAACATGCGTAGCGAAGACGCGTGTTTCTGGTGGAAGGGTCACGCTGAACGTGAGCATCGCGCTGGATACTGAAGTCACGTCGCACTGCCCGCGATTGCAGTCGAACTCTTTGCCAGTGCTCGAGGTAGGAATCCCCCGATCATCCAATTCGTCGAAAGCGCTCACGATCAACTGATCTGGCATCCTCCCGGGCCGAATCGTCATGACTACGGGAACATTCTGCTCGAGGGCCACCTCCTGCAGCGTCGCATCGTTCTCCTGCGCGGACACCCTGAAGTTCTCTTTCTTTCCATCGATCACCCAGTCGTATGAGGCGAGGTCGATGGGCGCGTTGTTGACGAGCAGGCTTGGCGGTGTCGATGGGACCGGGGCAGAGGAGGAAAGCGGTTGCCCAGCCTCTCGCCGTTGCGTCGATGCCTCCGGAGTGCAACCGGCGCACAATAAGGCAACCGTGACCATGACGATTACCTTCCTCAGCAAGAGAAGCGCCGCTCCAAGCCCGTCGTGTTGGAGGTGTACGTCCCCGATGGCTCTACCGAGTAGTGGAACGAGGTCCCCCGATAGGCCTGGGATCCCCAGCCACTGCACTGCCAGTGAGGATGAGCGTCATTTGAGGTGCGACTGTATTGGCTCATGTTCTTGTCGGCAAGCGCGTACTCCCAATAGAGCCATCCCAGCTTCTGGAGTGTCGTGGTCACACCCAACTCCAGCACTGGTGCTAGCTCGCAATACGTGCGGCCATGCACGGACGCATAGATGAGCTCAGATGGGTGAGGAATGTCTGTTTGGCCGTAGCACCCGGCTGGACTGATTCCTGTCGCCGAAACCGCATGATCGTTGCCCTCGGCACGGAGGCTCGAAATCGAGGGGTACACCAGAGCCGGATCAGTGGGATTGTCGCCACCGTCGGGGTACGGACTTGCCACCGACGCGGGCTCTGGCTCGGAATCGAGGCCTGAGCCGAGAGCCGGACCCCCTACCCCCGCGGTTAACATTGCTGCGATTGCGCCGATGGTGATCATCATCCTCATGCGTGAGCTCCCTTGCATATCGAATATTACGGTTATAGTACATCACTCTGCATTCGCAGGGCAGGTCGTAGACAAATCGAGGCCCCACCCGCGACGGCGCTGTACCGTTGGTCGACGAACCGCAATCGTTCGGCTCACTGTCAACCCCATCGGGCTCGTCCTCGGCGCTCAGTATCGTCGCAGGAGTGGCGACGGGTGATCCGGGCCCAGGAAGAGGACATCCGCATGCTCACGGACGTTGGCGTCATCTGGAATCCGACCAAGACCGACCGCGAGGCTCTCGAGACAGGCCTCGCCAAAGCCCTCGATGGAGAGGCCGGACCGCGTGTGCAGTGGTGGGAGACCAGCGCCGACGATGCGGGCCAGGCGGTCGCCAAGCGCGCCATCGATGCCGGCGCTCAGCTGCTCGTCGTCGCCGGCGGGGACGGAACCGTACGGGCGGTCGCGGAGCGGCTCGCAGACGACGGGTCGAACGTCGATCTGGGTATCGTGCCGCTCGGCACCGGTAATCTCCTCGCCCGCAACCTCGGCGTCCCGCTCAACGACATCGCGGCGGCGTTCGCGCGAGCGCTGACCGGCGATCCCCTCTCCATCGATGTGGGGTGGGTCGATGTCCAGTTGGAGGCCGCAACAGAACGCCACGCGTTCGTGGTGATGGTCGGCTTCGGTATCGACGCGCAGATGATCGCCGAGACCGATGACGACCTGAAGGCGAAGGCCGGCTGGCTCGCCTACGTCGAATCGCTCGGTCGCGCCCTCGACGCCAGCGACATCGTCCCGTTCCACATCGTCAAAGACGATGAACCGGGCAGCGACGAAGAGGGCCACACCCTGCTGATCGCCAACTGCGGGATGCTGCAGGGCGGCATCACCCTGCTTCCCGACGCCGACCCGTCCGACGGCGAACTCGACTATCTGCTGTTGAGCGCCGAAGGCGTGGGTCAGTGGGTCGGGACGTTGAAGACGATGGTGTGGGACAACGGCCTGAAGAAGGCCCTCAACAAGGAGGCCGAGACCACGAGCACCGACTCCGTCAATCACGGTCGTGCGAAGAAGCTCGAGATCACGCTCCCCGACCCCCGGGCGTTCGAGATCGACGGCGAGGAGATCGGCGAGACGAGCTCATTCGCCGTGACGATTCAACCGGGCGCCATCCGCGTGCGCTGAAGAGTCGGGGTCTTGGCCAAGACCCCGACTCTTGCGACCGTTCACCTCAGAGAGTCGAGGCGAAGGGGTCGAATCCCTCCGGGAGCAGCGGTACGGGCGCGACCGTGCTGCGGACCTTGACCGTCTCGCCGCTCGACGCGGATTCGGCGGCCGACAGCAGCACGTCCAGCACGTGGAATCCGAGCTCGCCCGAGGCGACATGCGGTCGCCCTTCCGCGATCGCACGAACCATGTCGAGGGCCCCGAGCCCGCGACCGACCTCGAGCTCGTCGTGCTCGATCTCGATCCACGTCTGCTCGAACGACATCCCGTCGCGAAGGACACCCAGCGGGGCGACCACGGCGATACGGCCGGCGAACTGGTTCGGGTCGGGGATGACGATCGAGCCCTCGGTGCCGTGGATCTCGACGATGCCGTGTCGTTCGAGTGCCGAATCGAAGCTGAGCAGGCTCTGCGACTGCGCACCCGAATCGAAGGCAGCGATGATCTGCATCGTGGAGGGCACCTCGACCGGGAAGGTCTCGCCGGCATTCGGGCCGGTGTGGATCCTGCGCACCTCGTTCGCCTTCGTGCCGAAGGCCGACACTCGGTCAACCGCGCCGAAAAGGCTCACGAGTGCCGAGAAGTAGTACGGACCCATGTCGAGCAGCGGGCCGGCACCTTCCGCGAAGAGGAACGCCGGGTTCGGATGCCAGAGATCGGGCCCCTGCGTCTGGAACACCGTCTGCGCGAACAGGGGCCGGCCGATCCGGCCCTCCTCGATCGCGCGGCGCGCGGCCTGGAAGCCCGGTCCGAGGAGCGTGTCGGGGGCCGACCCGACACGGAGTCCGGCGGCGTCCGCCTCGCTGAGCAGGAGCGCTGCCGCGTCACGGTCGAGGCCGAGCGGCTTCTCCGTCCAGACGTGCTTGCCCGCCGCGATCGCGGCGCGGGAAACCTCGATGTGCGCGGCCGGGATCGTCAGATTGATCACGAGGTCGACGCCCGGGTGCGCGAACACGTCTTCGGCCGTGCCGTACGCCGGCACCCCGTACTTCTCCGCCTGCTCGCGCGCGCGATCGACGAGCAGGTCGCCGAGGATGACGACCTCGACGTCCGGGAAGGACGAGAGGTTCTGCAGATAGGTGTCGCTGATGACTCCGACACCGACGATGCCGACACCCACCGCGCTCATCGGACGAACCCGCCGTCGGTGAGGAACGCGTAGCTCGCCGCGATGTCGTCGAACACGTCTCCGGGGCAGTTGTCGTACTCGATGACCGCGTACGTGACCGCGGTCGCTGCGCGCAGCGCGTCGGCGAGCGGTACGTCGCCCTGGCCCGGGCGGCGCTGGTCCAGGCTCGCAGAGCCGAACTCGCCGGCATCCGGTCCGAAGGGGTTCACTGCGGGAGCGATGCCGTCCTTCACGTGCACCGCGACGAGCCGGTCGCCGAGCCGCGAGACGAGTCCGACGCCGTCCTGCCCACCGACCAGTGCCCAGTACAGGTCGAGCTCGATGGCGACGCGCTGGTCGGTGAGTGCGACGAAGCGCTCGTACGCGGTCTGCCCGTCGAAATCGGCGACGAACTCCTGCGCGTGGTTGTGGTATCCGACGCTGAGTCCGAAACCGGCGGCGACGTCGACCAGCCGGTTGAGGCGATCGGCGATGTCGGTGACACCTTCGAGGGTCAGCCACCGATCCGGCGCGACGAACGGATCGATGACCGTGGTGATTCCCACCTCCGCTGCCGCTTCGAAGACGACCTCGGGTGCCGGAGTGGGGATCGAGCCGTCGGGCGTCCACAGCTCGTCCGAGAGCAGGGGCGCGTGTCCGGTCGGGGACGCCAGTCCGGAAGCATCCAGAGCGCTGCGGATCTCTTTCGGGCGGCGAACGAAATCGAACGCCTCGACGTTCTTCAGGCCGATCGCGGCGAGCTTGTCGAGCGATCCGCCCATATCGGCGGAGAACGCCGAGGCGAGCGTATACAGCTGGACGGATGCTAGGGGCTTGGATTCTTCAGGCAGGGCCACGGTGACCTTCTCGTCGTCGATGCAGGCAGCACTCGCATGCCCGGGAGGAACAGAAAACCTCCACCCGGAAGTTTATGCAGACTTCGCGTCGTCGGTCAATGGCCAGTGGGGGGTTTCGCGATCAGCACGCCGAGCATGCCGAGCCCGGCCTCGAGATCCACCGTCGGGTCGAGGAGCCATTGGGTCTGCAGACCGTCCGATGCGGCGATGATCAGAGCAGCGACGAGCTCCGGGTCGAGGTCTTCGCGGAGACCACCGACCGACTGCAGGTGCCGCACGCGCTGCGCAAGCTCGGCGCGCAGACGCGCGAATCGCGCGGTGGCGAACTCCTGCGCTGCCGAGTGGCCCTCCTCCAACGCCGTTGCGACGAGCGTCGAGTAGAGCTGCACCATTCCCGGGATCTCGCGGTTCTTCTCCGCGGAGACGCGCATGCTCTCCGCGGGATTCTCGTCCGGCGGCGCTGCCGGAGCACTGTCATCCAGCCTCAGCTCGGATTCCCGGTACACGGCGACGAGCAGCTCCTCCAGTGACCCGAAGTAGTGCGTGAGGGCAGCGTGCGTGACCCCGACCTCTTGTGCGATCGCCCGGAGACTGGTTCGCTGCGCGCCACGTTTGGCGAACACCTCGATCGCCCGGTCGAGGATCTCCTGGCGTCGTGCAACACCCTTCGGGTAGCTGCCCCGTTCACGAGAGGATTCCGACGGAGGCGCGCTCATCGTCGAATTCTAGCCAGCGCCCCGGTTGCACGGCTTAGCTCACGCGTGTACATCTGAATCGCTGAGATGTACAATTGCCCCATGTCCACGGTCAGTGTCGCAGACGCCCGCAACCACCTCTCGGAGGTCATCGCTCGCTCGCAGAATGAGGCGGTGTTCATCGAACGGCGCGGCCACCGTGCCGCGGTTGTCGTAAGCCCTGACCAATACGAACGCATGATGGAAGCCCTCGAAGACGCCGAAGACGTCGCCGCATTCGATGACGCCATGGCGGAAGAAGGTCCGAACATCCCCTGGGCGCAGGTGAAAGCCGACCTGGGCTGGGTATGACGTATCGGGTCGAACTGCGCCCAGCCGCGGTTCGGGCGCTGAAGCGAATCGATCATCAGGATCGCGACCGAATCCGTGGGGCGATCGCACTCCTCGGCGAAGACCCGCGCCCGCCCGGCGCACGAGCACTCCAAGGGCGTCCGGGTCTGCGCGTACGCATCGGCGACTACCGCATCATCTACACGATCGATGACGACATCCTCATCGTCGCGGTGATCACGCTCGGCCACCGCCGCGACGTATACGACCGCTGATCGCGCGCCGACGGTGGGTGACGGCCACGACTGCGGACCCCCACACGGCCAAGATGAGAACCGCTTCGCAACGGTGCTCGCCGCCGTTGGCTGGACAATCACATCAGCGGAGAACATCGTTGGAGCCGCCGTGGGCGTCATGGGCATGTCCTGCTGGGGCCAGTGATGGCGAGTGTGAAGCAGATGAAACCCCGGATCAACATCGCCATCGTGACGATCGGTGCGATGATCGCTTCGGCCACAGGCGGCGTCATCGCCTTTCAGATGCTCCTCGTGGCGAACGCAAACGAACCCGTTCCCGCTTTCGTTCCGCCTCTGATCGTTGTGGCCCTCCTGACGACTGTTGCCCTGCTGGCATGGGCGGCAGCGCTACAAAAGAAGCTCCCCTCCCGTCGCCAATGAATACCCGAGCGCCGGGTCACCCGCCAAGCTGGTCGCGACGACGGGTGAGGTAGGCGCGCTCGGCGGGGTTGCCCGCGAGTTCGATCGCCCGGTCGTAGGCGGTTCGCGATTCGCCGCTCCGCCCGACCCGCCGTAAGAGGTCGGCGCGTGCGGCGTGGTAGGCGTGATACCCGTCGAGGGTCACGTCGAGTCGGTCGATCTCGGCGAGCGCAACGTCGGGCCCGTCCACCTCCGCGACCGCGATCGCCCGGTTCAGGCGCACGATCGGCGACGGATCCGTCGCAGTCAACCGGTCATAGAGAGCGACGATCTGCGACCAGTCGGTGTCGCGTGCGGACGGGGCATCCGTATGGACCGCGTTGATCGCAGCGAGGAGCTGGTACCTGCCGGGCGGGTTCGCACCGGCGGCGACGGCGGCGATCCGCTCCCGCACGAGAGCGTGACCCTCGACGATCTGCGTACGGTTCCACGCGCCACGATCCTGCTCTTCCAGAGTGACGAGCTCGCCGGAGTGCGACACGCGGGCAGCGCGGCGAGCATCCGAGAGAAGCATGAGGGCGAGGATGCCCGTCACCTCGCCCTCCTCGGGAAGAAGAGCGTGCAGCAGGCGGGCCAGGCGGATCGCCTCGTCGGTCAGTTCTGCGCGCACCGAATCCTCGCCCGCCGTGGCCAGGTACCCCTCGTTGAAGACGAGGTAGATCACAGCGAGCACACTGCCCAGCCGTTCGCGGAGGTCGGTCTCCAGCGGCACCCGAAAGGAGATCCGTTCAGCCTTGATCTTCGCCTTCGCGCGCGTGATGCGCCTCGCCATCGTCGTCTCGGGCACGAGGAAGCCGCGGGCGATCTCTGCGACGGAGAGGCCGCCGAGCAGCCGCAGAGTCAGGGCGACCCTCGCCTCCATCGGGAGGGCGGGGTGGCAACAGATGAAAATCAGCCGGAGCCGGTCGTCCTCGACCGGGCCGGTCGGTTCGTGAGGAGTGTCGTCGGACATTATCAGGGCTGCTCGGTGTTTGTCGTGCCGATGAGACTCGCGGCGCAACCGGTCGATCGCCTTTCGCGTCGCGGTCGTGGTGAGCCACGCGCCGGGGTTCGGAGGCACGCCGTCGCGCGGCCACCGTTCCACCGCGGCGGCGTACGCCTCGGCCGCAGCATCCTCTGCGAGATCGAGGTCACCGAAGCGGCGGGCGAGGCCCGCGACCACCCGTGCCCACTCTTCGTGATGGGCACGGGTGATCGCGTCGTCGACCGGGGAAGCGGTCACGACCCCCGCAGTACCTCGACGGATGCCGTCATGTCACTCACTCGCAGGCGCCTGGCGCTCGACGATCTCGTCCACGCCGGAGGGGAAGCGATGCACCTCCTGCGGCCAGTCGAGCGAGACGGCGAGGCGCCCGGCCCAGTAGCGCGCAGCGTCATCGTCCGCCACCTCCACGACGGTGAATCCGCCGAGATGCTCCTTCGTCTCGACGAAGGGCCCATCCGTGAACACCGGCTCACCGCCCTTGTTCACGACGCTGAACACCGCGGTCGAGGCATCGATCCCGCCATCGGCGAACAGGAACACCCCCGCGGCCTGCATGTCATCGAGCACGGCCTTCGACGCTTCGCTCTTGCTCCGCAACTGCTCGGGCGTGTGCGCAGGAACCCACTCGTCGTTGAATGCGATCAGATATTTCGGCATTGTCGTCTCCTCACGTCGGGACGAGGGCCGTGTCGTGCTCCTCGCCGGCGGCGACCCGATCGGGCCGCACACCTGATCCACGAACGGCGATGCCCGATTACGACAATATCCCCGAGAAATGTAGGGGGACTACCCGAACGCTCCCTGTCCGCCGAACCACCCTCGTATCTCCGAGCCACCCCTCCATACCGCCTCGGCAGAGGGGTGATTCGAAAGTAGCGGGGTGGTTCGGCAGGACGAGGTGGCGTGAGCCGCAGAAGGGAGGGATGCGACTCGGTGCGCCGCGGCGGCGGGGGGTCAGATCTCGTCGGCTCGCGGAGCGCGCATCGTCCAGCCGACACGCTCGAGGGCGGCGGTGAGACGGGCGGCCGCCACCCGGGCGACCTCGATCGAGGCATCCGAACACACGTCGATGGCGACGGGAGGTGGATCGGCGAAGCGCGGGATCTGGACTTCCGCCCATGCGTTCGGGCCGACGGGAACGCGGGGGAACGCGGTGCCGGCGTGCTCGACGCCACCGTCCGAGACGAATGCGATGACCTCGAGCGCGTCGAGCTTCGTGACGGGCATGTCGGCGACGAGGGTCACGACGAAGGGGCCGCTCGCGGTGTCTCGTCCCCCCAGGCTCACGGCCCGAAGATATCACCTGAAAGAATTCTCCCGTGCACGATCAGCTCGGTCTCGGCGCGGTGGCGATCGTGCTCGGCGGTCTCGCCGGCCTCATCCTGTTCGTGCCGTTCGTCGCGATCAGCTACCGGCGCCGCGGGGGACTCACGCTCGGACGCCTCACGCTGTGGGCCGCCGCCCTCGTCTACTTCATGGCGATCTGGACGTACACGCTCCTCTCCCTTCCCGACCCCGACGCGATCCGCTGCGCCGGGGCGAATCTCGACGTGTGGGCATTCGTCGGCGACATTCAGGGGGCGATACGGCGCCCGGGTAACGCGCTCACCGACCCCGGCGTTCTGCAGCTGCTCCTCAACGTGCTGCTGTTCGTGCCGCTGGGCTTCTTCGTCCGCGTGCTCGGCGGGCGCGGGATCGTCGTAGCCACCCTCGTCGGCTTCGCCGTATCGGTGTTCATCGAAACCACGCAGGTGACCGGCGTCTGGACGCTGTACCCCTGCGCCTACCGCGTCTTCGACGTCGACGACATGCTCACCAACACGCTCGGTGCGCTCGTCGGCTCGGTGCTCTCACTCGTGGTGCCGCGCCGCCTCCGCGGGTCAGGCGTGCTCGCGGGCGCCGACGACCCCCGCCCGGTCACGCGCGGACGACGGGCGCTCGGGATGCTGTGCGACACCGTCGCCTTCGGACTGACCTCGCTGATCATCGGCGTCACGATCCAGCTCTGGCTCGAATTCGTCGTCGGCGCCCACGACGAGGTGTTGACAGGAGACATCGCCGGCACCGCCGCCACCGTGCTGCCGGCGGCGGTGTGGCTCATCCTCGTGCTGGCAACGGGCCGCTCGCTCGGCGATCTCGCGGTGCAGCTCCGCTACGGGGGTGGCCCAGCGCCGTCGTGGCTGGCCCAGGTCCTGCGGTGGATCGGCGGAGTGAGCGGCTACGCGCTGCTCACCCTGCTTCCCGAGCCATGGAACCTCTGCGCGAGCGTCTTCGGCGTGATCACGCTCATCGCGTTCTTCGCGACGCAGGGTGGTCGCGGCATCCCCGGTCTGATCTCTGGGATGCGCCTTGCGGATGCGCGGGAGCGCGCGAAGGCGGACGTCGCCGGCGCATAGACGAGGTACAGCGCTGAAGTATCTGTTGCGGTTGCGCGGGTTCTGTGGTTAGTTAGTTGAGTAAGTAACCAAAGAACGAGGTGGATGTGATCGAAGAAGGACGTGCGCTCTTCCTGCAGATCGCGGAGAGCGTCGAAGATTCGATCGTCGACGGCAGCCTGCCCGAAGAGGGCCAGGCACCGTCCACGAACGAGCTGGCCGCGTTCTATCGCATCAACCCCGCCACCGCCGCGAAAGGGGTCGCCGTGCTCGTCGACAAGGGTGTGATCTACAAGCGCCGTGGCATCGGCATGTTCGTCGCCGAGGGCGCGCGCGAACGCCTCCTGGCCGAGCGCCGCACGGCATTCGCCGACCGCTTCGTCGAGCCGCTGCTCGGCGAGGCGCGCAAGCTCGGGCTCGCCCCCGACGACATCAGCCGCCTCATCCAGGAACGCTTCGCGCGGGCGGATGCGGCATCCACCGAAGGGACCACGCGATGACCGAGACGGTGATCGAGGTGCGGAACCTCGTCAAGACCTATCGCGACGTACGCGCCGTGGACGACGTGTCCTTCTCGATCGAGAAGGACACCATCTATGGGCTGCTCGGCCGCAACGGCGCGGGCAAGACGACGATCATGTCGATCCTCACCGCGCAGAACTTCGCGACCGCGGGCGACGTGCGCATCTTCGGCGAGCATCCGTACGAGAACGCCCGCGTGCTCAGCCGGATGTGCTTCGTGCGCGAAGGGCAGAAGTATCCGGACGACTCGAAGCCCCTGCACGCGTTCCGCGCGGCGAGCCTGTTCTTCCCGAACTGGAACGAAGCGCTCGCCAAAGAGCTGATCGCCGAGTTCCAACTGCCCCTCACGCGGCGCATCAAGAAGCTGTCGCGCGGGCAGCTTTCTGCGGTCGGCGTCATCATCGGCCTGGCCTCGCGCGCCGAGATCACCTTCTTCGACGAGCCGTACCTGGGTCTGGATGCTGTCGCGCGCCAGATCTTCTACGACAGGCTGCTCGAGGACTACACCGAGCATCCGCGCACGGTGATCCTCTCGAGCCACCTCATCGACGAGGTCGCGAACCTCATCGAGCGCGTCCTCGTGATCGATCGCGGCAGCATCCTTCTCGACGAGCCGACCGACGATGTGCGCGACCGCGCGTCAACGATCGTGGGCGACTCGGCTGCCGTCGACGCATTCGTCGCGGGCCGCGAGATCATCCACCGCGAGTCGCTCGGTCATGTGTCGTCGGTCACCGTGCTCGGTGCTCTCACCCAGGAAGACCGGGCACGACTGGCCGCCGCCGGCCTCGAGATCGCACCAGTGTCTCTCCAGCAGCTCATCGTGCGGCTCACGCAGCACGCCGGCGGAACATCCGCAGACTTCGCTCCACCCGCAGGCACCACGACCGAGGAGGTCTCCCGATGAGTCGTACGCTCAACGTCGTCCGGCTGCAGCTGGTCAACCGGCAGACGTACATCTGGGTGCCGCTCCTGATCCTCGCCGGGTCATGGGTGCTGACGCTCGTGGTCTTCAGCATGATCCCCTACGACGGCGCGAAGTACGGCGGCGGAGCCCAGGCGCCGCTGTGGTACTTCATGTTCGTGGGGGTCCAGGCGCTCACCCTCTCGTTCCCGTTCTCGCAGGCGCTGAGCGTGACGCGCCGCGAGTTCTACCTCGGCACTCTGCTCACCGCGGCGTTGACCTCGGGCATCCTCGCGTCGATCTTCGTGATCGGCGGTTTCGCCGAGCAGGCGACAAACGGGTACGGCATGAACGGGTACTTCTTCTACCTCGGCTGGCTCTGGGAGGCGGGCTGGTGGGCGGCGTGGCTCGCGTACTTCGCGATCGCGATGCTGCTGTTCGTCGCGGGCTTCTGGGGCGCGACGATCTACAAGCGCGGCGGCCCGCTCGTGCTCACGATCGTGCTCGTCGGGCTCGGTGCCGTGCTGGTAGCACTGATGTGGCTCACCGGACTGGCCGACGCGTGGGCCCGGGTGTTCAGCTGGATCGGCGCGCAGGGCGCGCTGGGGCTCACCCTCTGGGGCATGCTCCTGATCGCCGTGCTGGCGGCATCGTCGTTCCTCACTCTCCGCCGCGCGATCCCCTGACCGGGATGCCTCGGGTCAGCGCAGCGGCACGCTGACGTCGATGCCGCCCTCGTGCGTGAGCCTGCCGCCCATCTGCACGATCACCGGGGCATTGACGAAGCCGCCCGCGAACAGCGCCTGACCCTGTGCGAACCCCGGTGAGCGCTCGAGGAGAGAGGCCGGTGCGTAGCCGAACACCGACCCGAGCTCGTCGAGATCCCGCGTCGAGCTCATGCGCATGAGAGCGAGATTGTCGCACTGCGAGAGGGCGTTCGGGTGCACCTTCGAGGGCCGCTGGGTGGAAAGCAGCAGCCACAGGCCGTACTTGCGCCCCTCGGCGGCGATCTGCACGATCCGCTCGGTCAGGAGCCGCTGGAGCGGAGTCTCGGGCTCGGGGCTGCACAGGTTGTGCGCCTCGTCGATCACGATGAGGCGAGGGATGCGGTCTTCGCGATGCAGCCAGAGATGATCGAGCACGGCGAGAGCCGCGGATCGCATCTCGGGCTGCGTTGCGAAGCTGCCGAGATCGACGACGGTCGCGTCGGGCTTCTGATCGATCACATCCGTGACGCCGTCGCGCCCCCACGACCACAGGTCCCCAGTCGGCGATGCCGAGGTTCTCGAGCCGGGTCGCCAGGCGATGACGGGCAGGATCATCCGAAGCGCGGAGGAACTTCACCAGGGCTCCGTCCCCGGTCACCCGATCGGCTCCGCCGCCGCGGACCATCTCCTGCATCTGGTCTTCGATGTGCAGCATGACGTTGAAGTCTTCGGCGTCGTACACCGGATCGATCTGCAGCACCGCCGCGCGGGAGCGGAGCGGAAGGTCGAGGAATCGCGCGTGCAGCGGCAGGCCCTCGCGGTCGCCGCTGCGGAGCACCCGGATGTCGCGCGTCGCCAGTTCTTCCTTCGCCTCGGTCGAGGCATCCGCACGGATCTCACCCAGCCGGACGAAGTCGGAGTTGGGATCGAGGATGACGAGCGGCAGGTGCGTGTGCAGCATGAGCTGTTCCAGCACGACGCCGAGCGCGTACGTCTTGCCCGAACCGCTCTGCCCGCACCAGAACGTGTGGCGGTTGAACTTGGCGGCGTGCAGATGGGCGACGGCGGCGTCTTCGGACTCGAGCAGGGTGCCGATCGGCAAGACACTGGGCATGGGGTTCAGCGGCTCTCTGCGGCGCGCTCGTGGTGGTGGATGACCTCGGCCACGACGAAGGTGAACCACTTCTGCGCGAATTCGGGGTCGAGATCGGCCTCGGCAGCGAGGGAGCGGAGCCGCTCGATCTGCCGCTGCTCACGGGCGGGGTCGGATGCCGGCATCCCATACTCCGCCTTCAGTTCACCCACCTGCTGGGTACAGCGGAATCGCTCCGCGAGCATGTAGACGAGCGCCGCGTCGATGTTGTCGATGCTGCTGCGGAGGCGAAGCAGCGTCGATGTGGGATCGCTGTCAGGATTCTGTGCCATCGGTCCTCCTCGGTCCGGCTGGGGCTTCCGACGATACCGCGCGGTACCGATGAGACGTGGCCCGACGACACCCGTCATCCTCATGGGGCGATATCGAACGACAGCCGTCGTTCTGGCCCGCCGTCGAGCCCTAGAGTGTGTCCATGACCGACGGCACACCCTCTCCCGAGCCGCTCGCGGCCGACCCGCGCGCCGGCACCGATGCGGCCACCCCCTCCGCGCAGGCAGACGCGAAGCCGCTCGAAGTCGTCGCATCCGAAGCGACTCTGCCGACCGACCGAGGCGGCAAGCCGCTCTGGGCCCGCCTCGACAGTCCGTTCGCCGTCGGCCTGTTCCTGACCCTGGGTGGACTCGTCGCGATCCTGCTCGGCATCGCGATCACCAACATCGCCACGGTCATCATCTACATCGCCCTCGCGATGTTCGCCGCGCTCGGCCTCGATCCCGTCATCAAGATGCTCGGCAGGCACCACGTGTCGCGAACGTGGTCGATCGTGATCATCTTCTTCATCCTGTTCGTGCTCGGCGGGGGCCTCCTCGTGCTGGTCATCCCGACGTTCATCACGCAGGTGGGGCAGTTCTTCACCAGCATCCCCTCCACCGTCACGAACTTCCAGACGACGGACTTCTACCACTGGCTGGAAGGGATCTTCGGGACAGGACTCACCGACCTCGTGACCGAGGTCCAGAAGTTCCTCACCACCCCGTCGAACATCGCGGCGATCTCGGGGGGAATCCTGAAGGTGGGCGCGGGCATCGCGACCGCGGTATCGGGGGGCCTCATCATCGTCGTGCTGACGCTGTATTTCGTTGCGACGCTGCCCGGCATCAAGGAGTCGCTGACACAGTTCGCACCGGCCCGCAACCGGGCCAAGGTGCGCGACATGACCAACCAGATCACCGACTCGATCGGCGGCTACCTCATGGGCATGGTCATCCTCGCGTTCTTCAACTCGATCGTGGCCTTCCTGCTGCACCTGTTCCTCGGGCTGCCGTACCCGCTGCTGATGGGCGTTCTCGCGTTCGCCATCACGATCATCCCGCTGGTGGGTCCGGTGCTGTACTGGATCGCGGCATCCGTCCTGGCCCTCTTCACGAGCCCTCTCTCGGCGCTCATCTTCGCGATCGCCTACTTCATCTACATCCAGATCGAGGCGTACGTCATCACCCCGAGGGTGATGAGCAAGGCGATCTCGATCCCGGGATCACTCGTGATCATCGGCGCGCTGATCGGTGGCACGCTCCTCGGGCTGCTCGGCGCGCTGATCGCGGTGCCTGTCGCGGCATCCATTCTGCTGATCATCAAGCAGGTCTTCATCCCCCGGCAGGACGCGAAGGTCTGACCCCCGCCCCGGGGGCAGAGGCCGGGTCAGGAGCGGGCCGGAAGCAGGCAAGTGGGGCTCGGCGCCTCGCCGCGATGGCGAACGGCGCCGGGCACGCCCGTGCGGGCGTCGAGCGTGAGTGAGACGACGTCGTCGGAGCGCTGACCCGCCACCAGAAGCGTGTCGCGCACGACGAGGTGGTGGCGGGGCCAGTCGACGCCCGAGTCGGCCAAGCCCACGGGCTCTACCCGCTCGCCCGCACCGCGCACGCGGAGCGTCGCGATCGTGTTGGTGCCCCGCAGGCCCGCGTACAGGTAATCGCCGTCGCGCGACCGAGCGAGTTCGGCAGCGCTGTCGTCGGCGGCGGCGAAGGGGCTCACCGCAACGCCTCCGAGCAGGCGCCATCGGCCATCGCGTCCCGGGGCGAGCGTGAACACCTCGCACGAGTACTCGGTCACGACGTGCAGATGACCGCTGGGGTGCAGCACCATGTGCCTCGGGCCGGTCCCGAGCGGCAGCACGACCTCGTGGTCGAGCCGCAGGCCGGTGGATGTCGGCCGCCAGACGCGCACGAGATCGAACCCGAGATCGGTCGTCGCAATGCGCCCATCGGAGAGGAACACGGCCGAGTGCGCGCGCGAGATCCGCTCTGGCACGGCGTCCTCCTCGCCCGATCCGAAGAGCAGGACGCCCGACCCCGCGGCAGGAGGATCGGCGAGCTCATCGTAGCCGGGCACCAGGTGGGCGAACTCGTCGCCGGCCGCAGCGCGCAACGATCGGGCCGCAGCGGCGAGCTCGCTCTCCATCCCGCTGTCGCGGGCGGACGCGGGGTCGACGGCGACGCTCGCGAACGGGTCGACCGGCCCGGCGAACGGGTCGGCAGCCGCCGCACCGAGCACAGGAGAGGAGGGCCGGCCCGCAGCATCCAGGGCCATCCGCACCACGCGCCCGTCGCCCCAGCAGCTCGCGACGAGCGAGCGGCCGTCGGGCGCCACGGCGACGTGGCAGACGGCGGCGCCGGCGGTGACCGGTGAGCCGAGCGCGGCGAACGTGCTCTCGCCGGTGCGCACGAACGCCGCGACGGTCTCTGCGGCCTCGAGCGACGCGTAGACCACGTCGAGAGCGGGATGCTGCGCCAGCCACGACGGAGAGTCGGCGGTCATCGCGGTTCCGGTGAACGACAGAGCTCCCGCGGCCGACCCCGTGTCGGCGGAGCCGGCGACCATCGTGCCGATGCCGCTCGCGCGGCCGTCGCTGTCAGCGGTGTACGCGCCCAGCCAGAGCCGCATCAGCGGGTTCCGTCGCGCAGATGCCGCACGATAAGCGCGTCGAGACCCGGCATCAGTCGATGAGATCGTGGCGCACGATCACGGCGTCGCGCGCCGCACCGACGCCGATCACCGAGATGCGGGTGCCGCTCATCTCCTCGAGCGCGAGCACGTAGTCCTGCGCCTCGAGCGGCAGATCTTCGAACGTGCGCGCTCGTGAGATGTCCTGCTTCCAGCCGGAGAAGTACTGCAGGATCGGCGTGGCGTGGTGGAAGTCGGACTGGTTGACCGGCACCTCGTCGAACCGCTCGCCGTCGACGTCGTAGGCGACGCACACCGGGATCTCAGCGAGCCCGGTGAGGATATCGAGCTTGGTGAGCACGAGGTCGGTGATGCCGTTGACGCGCGTCGCGTAGCGCGTGATCGGGGCGTCGTACCACCCGACGCGGCGCGGCCGGCCCGTCGTGGTACCGAACTCGAAGCCGCGCGAGCGCAGCCACTCGCCCTGCTCGTCGAACAGCTCGGTCGGGAAGGGGCCCGAGCCGACCCGGGTCGTATAGGCCTTCACGATGCCCACGATGCGGTCGAGCCGGTTGGGTCCGATGCCTGCACCCGTTGCCGCACCGCCCGCCGTGGCCGACGACGACGTGACGAACGGATAGGTGCCGTGATCGATGTCGAGCATGGTCGCCTGGCCGCCCTCGAAGACGACGACGTCGCCGTCGTCGAGCGCGGTGTTCAGCAGCAGAGAAGTGTCGCACACGATCGAACGCAACCGGGGGGCGTACGAGAGCAGGTCCTCGACGACCTCGTCGACCGTGATCGCGCGACGGTTGAAGACCTTGACGAGCAGGTGGTTCTTCTGGTCGAGGGCACCCTCGACCTTCTGTCGCAGGATGTTCTCGTCGAACAGGTCCTGCATGCGGATGCCGACGCGGTTGATCTTGTCGGCATATGCCGGACCGATGCCGCGGCCCGTCGTCCCGATCATCCGCTTGCCCAGGAACCGCTCGGTGACCTTGTCGAGCGTGCGGTGATACTGCGTGATGATGTGCGCGTTCGCGCTGATTTTGAGTCGCGACGTGTCGATACCGCGCGCGTTCAGCGCCTCGAGCTCGCCGAAGAGCACCTCGAGGTCGACCACGACGCCGTTGCCGATGACCGGGATGACCCCGGGCGACAGGATGCCGGACGGCAGCAGGTGCAGTGCATACTTCTCGTCGCCGATGACGACGGTGTGACCGGCGTTGTTGCCGCCGTTGAATTTGACGACCCAGTCGGTGCGTTCGCCGAGCAGGTCGGTCGCCTTGCCCTTGCCCTCGTCACCCCACTGGACGCCGACGATCACGATGCCTGGCATGGGTCCACTCCCCCGCTGTCGGGCACTCCTGGCGGAGAGCACGCTTACGCCCCATCCTATCGGCCGGGCTCGCGTACTCCGGGGGATGCCGCCGCTAGGGTGATCGCATGCTGCGTACCTCCGCATGGGCGACGACCTGGACGATCCTGAGACTCGTGATGGCTGCGGCGATCACCGCTGCCATCGTGACCCAACTGGTCGCCTCCGTGACACGCACGGCCGCGAACGGTCAAGACGTCGGCACGGTGGTCGCGAACTTCTTCAGCTTCTTCACGATCCTCTCCAACGCCGGCTCGGTGGTGGTGCTCGCGTGGGCCGCGATCTGGTACCTCACCCGTCGCGGTGCCGCGACCCATGAGCCGCGTGGGCTGGCCGTCGCCCTCGCATCGGTGACGGTGTACATGATCGTCACCGGCATCGTCTACAACCTGCTGCTGCGCGGAATCGAGCTGCCGCAGGGCAGCCAGCCCGTGCCGTGGTCGAACGAGACCCTGCACGTCGTCGCGCCGATCTTCCTTCTGCTCGACCTGTTCGTCGGGCCGCTTCGCCGCCGGCTCCCCTGGAGGGCGGTGCTCGCGATCATCGTCTTCCCGGTCGTCTGGGTGATCTACACCCTCATCCGCGGGCCGCTCGTGACCAACCCCGTGAGCGCAGACCCGTTCTGGTACCCGTACCCGTTCCTCAATCCGAACAACTTCGCCAACGGCTATCTGACCGTGCTCATCTACGTCGTGGGCATCGCGGTCGCGATCGTCGCTGTCGCGCTGTTCGTGGTGTGGATCGGACGACGCCGCGGCTCCGGCGGGAACATGCGCTGACCCGACTGCGACGTCGAACCGCCGCGACCTCAGGTGGTCGTGTGGGGAATGAAGTAGCCATCGACGATATGCCCGGTGACGGTGGGCGGTACGTGCTTCTCGTCGGTGTAAGACGTGCTCTGACCGGTGGTCCCGAGCGCGCGCGTGAGAGGGATGGCGGCGGCCCCGCCTGCGGCGACCTGCGGAGGGGTGGGCCCGGCGCTCGGAGCGGAATGAGAGGCTCGGTCGATCCAAGCGAGTGCGAGCGCGGAGACGATGAAGACGCTGTGGATCATCACCTGCCAGAACACTCCCTCACCGGTGTACGTCTGTCCGGTGATGGAGTCCTGCCCCGCATTCGGCGCACCCAGATCGCCCACCTCGATGAACGTCTTCAGCAGGTGGATGGATGAGATCCCGATGATCGCCATGGCGAGCTTGACTTTGAGCACATTGGCGTTCACGTGCGACAACCACTCCGGCTGGTCCGGGTGGTGCTCCAGATTGATTCGGGAGACGAACGTCTCGTACCCGCCGATGATGACCATGATCAGCAGGTTCGCGATCATCACCACATCGATCAGCCCGAGCACGGCGAGCATGATCTGCGCCTCGTCGATATGCGCCGGGTCGGCGATCACCGTCTCGGCCAGATGCATGAGCTCGATGAGGAACACCACGACGTAGATCAGCTGCGCCACGATCAGTCCGAGGTACAGAGGTGCCTGTAGCCACCGGCTGAAGAAGATCAGGCCACCTATGCCGTTAGCCGCACGCCCGCGAGTTCTCATATTGCAGTATATTACCCAGTGATGCTATGAGATCCCTGAGCCGCGCAGGCGAGCAGCGCCGGATCGACCGCATCCCGATCCGGCGCTGCTCGTTTCAATCCCGGCGGCGCCGGCGCATGACGATCATCACGACGACACCCGCGAGGATCAGGATGCCGGCGACCCCGCCTGCGATCAGCAGCGCCCGACCGTCGACACCGGTGGCCGGCAGCGGCGCGGTGAACGTGTTGGTCACGGTGATCGTGACGGGGTCGCTAGCGACCACCGCGGGCATCGCCGCGGTCGAGTTGGTGATCTCGACGCGATCGGCACCGCCGTTATCGGTCTCGGCCACCCAGCACTGCGCACCGATAGGGAGGTCTTCGATACGGATCGTCTGACCACCCGTGATCGTGACCGCGCGATGGTCGATCAGCACGGTCGGGGTCTCCTGACCCTGATCGAGCACGCAGGTGAGATCGAGCGTGAACGTCTTGGACGCATTGCCTTCGGCCGCGGTCCCCGTCACGACCTTCGAGAGGGCGAGGATGCCGGGGTCGAACGTGTTGGTGGCCTCGAGCGCCAGGGTCTGCACCTCGGCGCCCGGCTGGACCACCAGGCCGTCCTCGTAGTTGTCCGGAGTGACGACGGATGCCGTCGCTCCGCCGGTCACCGTCTCGGTGCCGTAGCAGTGGGCGCCGGCCCGCATCCGCACCGGGTTTCCGTCGGCATCCGTCAGCGTGATCGTCTCGCCGCCCTTGATGTCGTACGGGCTGTCGAGCAGCGTGATCATGCTGCCGTCGCCGGCCTCCATCTCGCACGTCACGACGACGGTGAAGACCGCGCTGGTGGCGTAGTCGGCGGTCGCACCGGCACCGTCGAGCGTCTTGGTCAGCGTCAGTTCGGCGACCGAGAACTCGTTGACGAAGGGGTCGGTGGTCGCGACTTGCGGAACGCCGTTCTCCTCGTCGGGGATGGTGATGGTCGTCGGCCCGGGAACGTCGTCCGCACCGGCCGAGTCCGTCTCGCGAATCACGCAGACCGCGCCGACCGGGATGCCGGTGACGGTATCGGAGAACAGCGGGTGCTCACCGTCGGTCCTCACCGTGAGATCGCCGGTATAGACGGTCGCGTCCTGGTAGGTGCAGACGACCGAGAACACGAAC
This sequence comes from Microbacterium rhizomatis, assembly GCF_008710745.1. Lineage (GTDB taxonomy): Bacteria > Actinomycetota > Actinomycetes > Actinomycetales > Microbacteriaceae > Microbacterium > Microbacterium rhizomatis. The sequence goes on along the minus strand of NZ_VYSA01000003.1, from coordinate 76,261 downwards.
GGTCCCCGTCCGAAGTCGGGCACCCCGGGGCCGGAGAGCGTCTTGGCGATCCTCAGCCCTCCGGTGCGGAAGTCGTTCGTCACCGTGACGAGGGCGGGCTCATCCTGATCCGCGACGCCGACGGTGACGGTGCGGCTCTCCGGCGAGAACGTCGACTCCGTCGCACCGGCGTTGTCCGGCTCGCTGACCGCACACGTCGCACCCGTCGGAAGGTCGTCTACGGTCCACGTCGGCTCGTCGGGCGTCACGTCGTGCGTCGCCGAGTAGACGACGCTCGGGGTGGCCGCGTCGAGCGTGCACACGAGCTGGAAGGTGAACGGACCCTGGCCCCAGGCATCCGCTCCCGTACCGGTGATCTGCTTCGTGACCTGCACGCTGCCGACCGTGTAGTTGTTCACGAACGCGGCCGTGAACGCCGGGGTCTCGCCCTCCTCGATCGTGAAGCTCGAAGTCGGGGTGCCTTCCTGCGGGACACCGTTCACCGTCGTCGATGCCGCGCCCGCCGTGTCGGTCTCGGTGACGACGCAGGTGGCCCCGGTCGGGATGCCGGTGAAAGTCTTGCTCTCTCCATCGGCGAGCGCGAAGGAACGGTCGCCCTCGGGGACGGCTTCCTGTCCGAGGTACGTGCACGACGCGGTGAAGCCGAACAGGCTGTTGTAGGCGATCGGCGTGCCGTCCTGATCGACCGCGCCGCCGTTGTCGATCGACTTCGAGACGACGAAGCCGCCGGCGGTGAAGGTGTTCTCGATGCCGAAGAACGACTGGGTCGGGTCGCCGGCATAGCCGTTGAAGATACGCGGATTCGAGCTCAGGTCGCGCTCGGCGGTCAGGGCGGTCGGCGGGGTGATCACCGAGGTCGCCCCGGGCGGAACCGGGTCTTCCACGACGGTGCAGTCAGCGAACAGCGGGAGGTTCACGGGACCTGTCGGGTCGTCGTACACCAGAAGTGTGCCATCGGCTGCGACCGTGGGCCGGCTCGCGTCGCCGCCGGATGCGTAGAGCAAGGTGACGGGCTCGCCGCCCGACACACACGTCACGAGGAGCGGGTACGTCGTCGGCAGCTGGATGGGCGTGGAGAACGACGGTGCGACGACGCTCTTGCTCATCTGCAGCTGACCCGTGGAGGTCGCCACCGCGACGCGCTGCGGCTCGAGCGGGACCTGGGGGGTCTCGGGCTGCGTCAGGGTGGCGACCGAGCGCGAGGCACCGGCGAACGAGTTGTACGCGGTCGACGCGCCCTGCGAGATCGCCGTCTCCTTCGGGAGCACGTACGGGGTCCGAGTGCTGTAGGTGAGGGAGAGCACTTCGCCGGGGGCAAGTCCTGGCGTCGGCTTCGCAACGGTCGGGGTGAACGTGACGACGTACTTGACGGACTTGGCGTTCACCAGATCCGACTCAGGCGTGGAGGAGGTGAACGGCGTCCAGTTGAAGACGCACGACGGGAGCGGTGCAGAGTTCGCAGTGTGGACGTTGATCGCGTTCTTGTTGCAGTCGGCGCTCAGGACGACCGTGGAGAAATAGGCGGCGACCTGCGCGTCGCTCGCATCCCGCAGGGTGGTGATGTTGGTCTGCACGTTGCCCACGAGCGTCACGGGGAACTGCGAACCGCGGGGGTTCGTCGTGATGACGCCCTTGTCGCCGACGGCGGGCAGCGTGTCGACCATGGCGAGCACCTTGGCGTTCGCGTTCCCCGTGTTCGTGAAGTCGAGCCGCCATCGCTCGAGGCCGCCCGGGCGGGTGATCGGCGCGCACGGGTACGAGTAGAAGCGGGCTTCATCGTAGTAGCCGGCGTCTCTGGGTGCGTCCGTCGTCGAGTCGCACGCCGAGCCGGAACCGCCCGCGATCGTGTCGTCCACGTTCAGCACGCCCAGGTCGTCCGCTGTCGGGTCCTTCGGGTCGCCGGCGAGCTCGCCCTTGACCCACTTCTTCAGCGACACGGTGGCGGCGGCGCGCGGAGTCACAGACGTGTTCGCCGTGCACGATGCGACGTTGGTCTCGTCGGGCTTGGGCCTGAGGTCGGTCGAGGTCGACTCGCACTTCTCGAAGGCGCGGTCGGATGTCGCAGTCACGGCGTTCTGCACCGTCACATCCGGCGAGAGGCCCGCGCGGAAATTGAGACCGGCCTTGATGGTGAGCGTCCACCCCGCCTTGAAGACGAAGTTCGGGTCGGAGTTGACGATCGACAGGAGCCCGGTGCCGGCATCCAGCGAGGCGGAGAACCCGGCCGAGCCGGACGGCGCGCTCGGGCCCGTGATCGCGAAGGAGTACTGCGCCGGGTTCGGCTCGACCATCGGCGACGACCCGCCCACGGGAGTGATCTGATCCACGACTGTGAAGCCGGTCATGTCCCAGCGACCGGTGTTGGTGACCACCATCGTGAACGGCACAGTGCTGCCGGCCGGATAGAGGGCTGTCGTACCGCGCGTCTTGGTGACCCTGATCTGATTCACCAGGTGCGTCACGCGCGTCGTGGTCGTCTTCTCGGCATGTCCGGTATAGAGCTGCGACGCTCCGAACCGGGCGTTCCCGTCGGTGACGACCGTGTTCGTGATCGTGCCCGAGACCGTCTCACCGGGGTTCGGGGCGACGCCGGGGCGGGTCGTGGACACCGGCACGGAGGGATCACTGCGGAGGAAGTCGCGTCGCGTCGTCTGAACGACGAAGTCGAGCTTCGGGTTGTACGGGCGCTCCCACACCACGACTTCACCGTCGACGACCTCCTGGGCGCGGAATCGGGTGCCCACCACATCACCGGCAGAAACGCCGCCCGGCAGGCCGAACGTCACGGCGGACCCCGGGTTCGCGGTCACCCAGTCACCCGTCGCCCAGCATGGGGAGGTCTGGTCCAGCGGCAGGCCGTTGCACGTGGCGACGAGCGCTCCGCCGACGACCGAATAGGCGACCACGCGGGTCGCGTCGTTCACGAGCACGTCCATGGCGACCTGGTTGACGGGCTGCGGAACGGTGATGCGCGCGCCCACGAAGGTCATCGTGTTCCAGAACGTCGGCGTGCTGTCGCTCACCGTCGCGAGGTACGTCCGCGCGTTCCCGTTCGGGCGTGCGGTGAGGGTCGTGGTGTAGTTCTTCGAGCCGTTCTCGAGCACCGACGCGGGGTTGATGGCCTTGTCGGTGAAGATCGAGTAGTCGGCCGCGACGATGTTGAACTGGCTGGACGCGTAGAACTCCCCCGTGCTGCAGCCGGGGATGTTCTGACCGTTGACGCACGGGATGCGTCCGGGGCTGTCGAGGGCGGTGTGCGCGACGTTCACGATCGGCTCGCCGCCGGGCTCGGTCACCGCGATCGGGTCACCGGATGTGCGCTGGGTGGCACGAAGCTGCCAGGTGAGACCCACGACGCCTGCCGCGTCGTTTGAGTCCGGGGTCGCCGCCACGATGATGGGGCGACCGGCGGCGTCGGCGTAGCGGACCGAGATGCCGACGACATCGTCGAGCTGGTCCGGAGTCAGCAGCTTCGCAGCATCGCCCGAGATCGGCAGGTCGACTCCGCCCCCTTCTCGCGTCAGCGTGACGGTGACATCCGCGGCGGTGAGCGGCTTCGGCGGAGTGAGCGTATCGATGGAGTACAGGTTGAGCGTCTCGAAGGCGGTCGGAGCGACCTGACCGGGCGAGGGGTCGTCGATGACCATCGATGCGATCTTGGTGTTGGACTGGTTCCGCGAGGTGATGGTGCCGGAGATGAGGGGGTAGTTCGCCTGAGGCGTGCCGGCCTGCGGCAGCCCGAGTACCGTCTGATCGAAGCTCTTGGTGAGGGTGACGTTGACCGGGCTGTCGATGACCTGGATGGTGTCGGCATCCGTCGAAGTGGAATCGAAGTCGATGCTCGGGTTCTGGCCGCGCGCGCTGACGGTGTTGTTCACCAGCCCGGGGGTGGTGGTGTTGTACGTGTACGAGTGGTACTGACCCAGGACGTACTGCGTCGGATCGCTGCGGAGCGTGTCGCGGATGCGGTAATCGAGGTCGAACGGGCGGCCGGTGTAGGAGGTTCCCACTCCCGCGCCGGCGGTCTTCTCCGTGAACGTGACGCGCACGCCGAGTGTGTCTGCCTGCTGAGCGGTCGACAGCGCGTAGCCGCCGAAACCGCCGTCGCACCCGAGCGCGCAGGCGGCCGCCGTGATGTCGACCCAGTCGTTCGCGGTCGTCGAGTACAGCTCCACCCTCGTGACGACATCGTTGACGATGAGCGGATCGGTGGACGGCGTGATCGGCTTGATCGCGACCAGGTCGAACGCGTCGTACACGGAGGTCGCCGGGTTCGTCAGCTCGCCCGTGGAGGCCGGGTCGGTGAGTGTCATCGAGGTGAGGTTGAGTCCCTGCGTGCTCCACGAGAGCCGCGCGGTGCGTGTCTGCGCCGAGAGGGCGGGCACCTGGGCGGGGAGGGTCGCGTCGAGCCAGGCCTTATCGACGAAGTCGGGTCCGTCGCCGCCGTTGATGGGCTGCAGGGTGATCGGCGCGGACGCGTCGTCGATCGCGTCGGGCTCGACCGCGACGGGGTTGTTGACGGCCGACCGGACGTCGTTGGTGTGGACGGAGCTGACATCCGAGTACTCGCGCACCTCTGCCGCGATGTTCGGCAGCACCGTGAATCCGGGCGGCAACGTGCCGGTGCAGGGCGACGTCAGCAGCGGCCGGAACGTGAACCGGATGCCGCCGATGTCGGAGCGCAGGGCGGAAGGAATCGGATAGGTGTAGCCGGCCACAGGGCCGGCCACGTTGCCCGCACCGGGGAAGTCGACCCAGTCCCCGGAGGCCTTGGAGTAGTAGCTCAACTCGAGGGAGCTGCATCCGGGGATGTCGGTGTTGCGCACCGCGGTGGGCGCGAACGTGTTCCAGAAGTCCGGCGTCGCCGCGGGGTCCACCGGGTCCGAGATCTCGAGTTTGGTCGATCCGACCGTCGAGTCATCGCTGACCTTGCCCGAAAGGGCGATGCTGATGCTCGCCCCGGGAACGGCGAACGCCTCCGTTGGCGTGATCGACTTCGACACGACGGTGTCGATACGCAGCGGATCGATCGTGAACGGCGTGGATGCCGTCGCCTCGCCGCTCGCGCCGTCGGAGTTGACGACCTGGGTGTCGACGACGTTCGTGCTGCTCACCGGCGCGAGCGTGGGAACGGGAAGCGCCGTCACCAGGAGCGGGAGTGCGGCGTAGCCGCCCGCCGTGATCCCGTCGCCTGTCGATGCATAGGTGACAGTGAATCCCTCCACCGTGCATCCGTTCTGCGGAGCGGGCAGCGTCTGCGGCGTGGTGGTCGTCTGCGGCAGGGTGGAGCATCCGGAACCGGAGTAGGTGTAGAGGATGGTCGCCGAGCTCGCCGCCACGGGCCACGCGAGCGTCGGCCCGAAGCCGTTGAAGGCCAGGCCCTGGGCGGTGAATCCGGGCTCGCCCGACGACGGCTCGGTGACCGTCAAGGTCTGCACGTCCTGCGCACCGTTGGTCGCGACGATCGCGATCGTCGTGCTCTGTCCGGCGACCAGTGTCGAGTCGAGGAAGCTCTTGGTGATGCTGACGTCGGGATCGACCGCGGCGATCGACACCGACGCGGTGTCGGTGACGACAGGGCTGTCGACGCCCGACTTCGTCACCGTCGTGGACGCGTCGTTCTGGACATCGACGGTCTGGCCGTTCGGGATCGAACTCACGGTGTCGTTGGTCACCGAGTGCACCACGACGTTCCCCGTGACGCCGGGCGCGAACGATCCCGTGAAGACGACGCGTACGCCCTTGGCAAGGCTGATCGGCGTCGGTGGCGTTGCCGTCCACACGCCGCCCACGTAGTACTCGGTCGCCCTTCCTGTCGCCCCGGCCGGGTCGGTGATGTCGACGCTCGTGATGTCGAGGTACGTGAACGGCCCCGGCGGGGTGATCGGATCCTGAACGGTGATCGTGTCGACCGTCTGATTCGAGGCGTTCCCCGGGACGAGGGTCCAGTCGACGGTGCGCCCCGCCGCGGCGGGAAGCGTCGACGTGGGCGACACGGTCTTCGAGAGCGAGGCGAACAGCGTCGTGGTGACCGTGAGCGTGATGTCGGCGGAGGACTGGTCGTCCTGCGCGTTGTCGGCGGTCGCCAACGAGGTGTTCGTGATCGTCTGCCCGTTGAAGTCGGCGCCTGTCGTCGTCGGCACCTGGACCGAGACGAAGACCGTCATGCTCCCGCCCGCGGGAAGCCCCGCCGACCCGCCCGCCGAGAGGCGCGGTGTGACGGTGAAGCCGTTGTTGCCGCTCAGCGCGATGTCGACGGGGGCATTGGGGCTGGTCGTCGCCGAAACGGGACTGGGGTCGCTCGGGTCGAGGACCAGGGGGGCCGGGAGGATGTCGGTGATCTTGGTGTTGCGGCACGACGGATCGATCGTGGACGAGCATCCCAGATCGATCTGGTACTGGAACGTGTCGCCCGGCGCGAAGTTCGTCTGAGAACCCACAACGGTCTTCAGCTGTGACAGCACGGCGGTGTCGCCGGCCGCAGCTGCGGGTGCACCGATCGCCACGGCGCTCGCTGCGATCGTCGCCACGACGGCGATCGTTGCCAGAACACGCCTCATCAGACCACTGCGCACGGTATTCCCCCCGGAATCTTCAAACCCCAACATTGCGAAGCCCCCGGTGCCCGCCCGCGTCAGCCTAGCCAGGCTCTCAGCACCGACACCAGTGTTACGGATGTACACGAAAGGGAATCGTGATATATCCGGCGTCCCATTCTGGCATCCGCGCGGACCCCCCTCCGCACCCCGGGCCCGCGGGGCCGGCGGGCGGCGCTCACTAGACTTGGCGCATGTCGAAAGTCCTTCAATCCCTGCCCGTCGGCGAGCGCGTCGGCATCGCCTTCTCCGGAGGACTCGACACCTCGGTGGCGGTCGCGTGGATGCGCGACAAGGGCGCCATCCCCTGCACCTACACCGGCGATCTCGGTCAGCCCGACGAAGACGACATCGACGCCATCCCGGTCCGCGCACTCGAGTACGGCGCCGAGATCGCGCGCATCGTCGACGCCAAGACCGCCCTCGTCGAAGAGGGCTTCGTCGCCCTCGCATGCGGGGCCTTCCACATCCGCTCGGGGGGACGCACCTACTTCAACACGACGCCGCTGGGGCGCGCCGTCACCGGCACGCTGCTCGTGCGGGCCATGAAAGAGGACGGCGTCGACATCTGGGGCGACGGCTCGACCTACAAGGGCAACGACATCGAGCGGTTCTACCGCTACGGCCTGCTGGCCAACCCCGCACTGCGCATCTACAAGCCGTGGCTCGACGCCGAGTTCGTCACCGAGCTGGGCGGCCGCCAGGAGATGAGCGAATGGCTCGTCGCCCACGGCTTCCCCTACCGCGACTCGGCTGAGAAGGCGTACTCGACCGACGCGAACATCTGGGGCGCGACGCACGAGGCCAAGACGCTCGAGCACCTCGACGTGTCGCTCGAGACGGTCGAGCCCATCATGGGCGTCCGATTCTGGGATGCTGCGGTATCCATCGATCCCGAAGACGTCACCGTCACCTTCGACCGTGGCCGCCCCGTCGCGCTCAACGGCGTGGAGTATCCCGATCCCGTGGCGCTCGTGCTCGAGGCCAACCGCATCGGCGGTCGCCACGGGCTGGGTATGAGCGACCAGATCGAGAACCGCATCATCGAGGCGAAGAGCCGCGGCATCTACGAGGCGCCCGGAATGGCGCTCCTGTTCATCGCATACGAGCGCCTGGTCAACGGCATCCTGAACGAAGACACCCTCGCGACGTATCACGAGCAGGGGCGACGGCTCGGCCGCCTGATGTATGAAGGGCGCTGGCTCGAGCCGCAGTCGCTCATGCTGCGCGAGTCGATCCAGAAGTGGGTCGGGTCGACCGTCAGCGGCTCGGTCACGGTGCGGCTGCGTCGGGGCGAGGACTACACGATCCTCGACACGACGGGAACGACCCTCTCGTATGCACCCGAGAAGCTCTCGATGGAACGCGTCGGGGATGCGGCGTTCGGACCCGTGGACCGGATCGGCCAGCTCACGATGCGCAACCTCGACATCGCCGACTCGCGCTCGCGCCTGGAGCAGTACGCCGCGATGGGGCTCATCGGCGGCGCGACAGCCGATCTCGTCGGGAGCGTCACCGCGGGCGAAGCCGACGAGATCACGGAGCACGCGGTGCCTTTCGACGCAGATCGCGAGGCCCTCGCGGATGCTGTCGACGAGGCGTCCGAGGGCTCGGCGTTCGACTTCGGCACCGACTGACCCCGCACTCCGCGGTCGCCGCCACCGTTTAACTTGCACACCGATGTGCAGGTTAGCTATCCTGGAGACGTGACGACAGAAGCCCCTCCTCAACGGCCCCAGCGGCGCGATGCGCTGCAGAACAGGCAGACGATCCTCGATGCCGCCCGTCGTGCCCTCGCGGTCGACCCCGCAGCATCCCTCGGCACCATCGCGCTCGACGCGGGGCTCTCCCGTCGTGCGCTGTACGGGCACTTCGAAGACCGCGACGCGCTGATCCGCGAGCTCGTGACCACGGGCGCGCGGCGCTTCAACGACATCGCCGACGGCGTCACGGACGATGACCCCCGGCTCGCGCTCGCGCGACTCGCGTCACTGCTCTGGCAGGACGCCGCGCACGTGCAGGTCGCCGCGGCGATCGCCCTGGATGACGCGCACATCGACGACACAGCCGCCGCACTGGCGCCGCTCCGCCGCCGGCTGGTCGAGATCGTGCGCGAAGGGCAGAGCCGCGACGCCCTCCGCACCGACATCGCCGCGCCGACGCTCGCTCGCCTCATCGAAGAAGCGGCGCGGAGCGTCATCACCCGTGTGGACGGCACCTCTCCGGCGGCGCACGCTCTCGCCGTCAAGGCGGTCATGAGCATCGCGGGCCTGTCGTGGCGCGAGGCGGTCGCGCTGCTGGCCCAGCATCCCGATCTGCTCGGAGGCCAGTCGTGAGGGTCGAGCTCGATGCCGTCACGAAGGGGCGCGACCGGCGCGCACTTCCTGAGACGTCGCTCGTCTACGAATCCGGCCGTGCCGCGCTGGTGTGCGCCGAGACGGAGCAGCGCCCGACGGTGCTCGGCCTGATCGCCTCCGGCCGCATGCGCCCCGACAGCGGCAGCGTACGCATCGACGGGCGGACGGATGCCGGAGCCCTCCGCCGTGCCGTCGCCCTGGTCGACGCGCTGGATGTCTCCGAGCCCGAGCCGAACGTGTCGGTCGCGGGTGTCGTCGCCGAGGAGCTGATGTTCGCCGGCCGTCCTTCGCACCCCATCGCCGCACGGCGCTGGCTCGACGAACATGGACTCGCGGCGGTCGCGTCGATGCCGATCGGCGACGTCGATCCCGCCCAGCGCATCCGGCTCCTGTGCGAGCTCGCCGCGCAGCGGCCGGGCGTCACCGGGCTCGTGCTCACGTCTCCCGACCGCCACGGCGGTGAGCCGCTCGTCTGGTGGGAGATCGCCGAGGAGTTCGCCGCGCGCGGCACGGCCGTCCTCGTGATCGCCGGGCGGGCATCGCAGTCCGTCCTCGCCGCGCCCGAACCCACGGATGAACCGGAGCCGGCCGCATCCGAAAGTCGGAGAATCGACCCCTTGTCGGAGGATCCCGGCGACATCGTCCGAGATTCCGCGGATGCTCCGACAAGCGAAGAACAAGAACAAGAACAAGAACAAGAACAAGAACAAGAAGAACAAGAACAAGAACAAGAAGAACAAGAGGGACAGCACTCGTGAAGGTGCCACAGATGATCGCCGCCGAACTCCGGCGGCTGACGTCGACGCGCATGGCGGTCATCGCCCTCATCGCCCTCATCGCGGTGCCGGTGCTATACGGCGGCCTCTATCTCTGGGCGAACCAGGACCCGTACGCCAAGCTCGTCGACATCCCGGTCGCGCTCGTGATCGACGACGAGGGCGCGACGATCAACGGCACCGACCGCAACGTCGGCCACGAGGTCGCCGACGAACTCGTCTCGGGCGGCAGCTTCCAGTGGCACGTCGTCGACGATGCCGCCGCGACGGCGGGCCTGGACTCGGGCGAGTTCGACTTCGCCGTCGAGGTTCCCGCCGACTTCTCTTCGGCCATCGCCTCGATCACGTCGAATGACCCACGCACGGCGCAGATCCTCTTGCGCACGAACGACGCGAACAACTACCTGGCGTCGACGATCGGCACGCAGGCCGTGGAGAAGATCCGCACCACAGTCGCGCAGAAGATCGTGCGCGAAGGCGGACTCACACTCTTGGATGCTCTCGCCACCGTCCGCGTAAACCTCTCGAATGCCGCGGACGGCGCGCAGCAACTCGCCGACGGCCTGGGTACCGCGCACGACGGCAGCTCGCAGCTGGCCTCCGGCTCGACGCAGCTCGCCGACGGCACCGCGGCACTGCAGAGCGGAGCGGCACAGCTGGCCTCCGGCACGGGGCAGATCGCCGACAACCTCGTGACGCTCAGCGACGGCGCCGCCCAGGTGTCGGCCGGCACGGGGCAGCTCGCAGGAGTCGCCGACCGGGTGGGCGCCGCATCCCGCGACGCCATCGCCCTCCTTCCTCAGGCACGCGCCGACATTCAGGCGCGCCTGGAGGCGGCGGGACTCACTCCGCAGCAGATCGCCGATGTGCTCGCCGCGCTGGATCCGGTCGGGTCAAAGCTGGTCGACGTCAATCAGAGGGTGCAGACCGCCGTGTCGGACATCGACCGACTCAATGACGGCGCCGGCCAGGTCGCGTCAGGGAGCGCACAGCTCGCCACGGGCGCCCGCACCGCCGCCGACGGGGCCGCCGCGCTGTCGGCGGGAGCGACGACGGCCGCGCAGGGCGCCGCGCAGCTGCGCGATGGCGCAACCGCGCTCGACAGCGGCCTGGCGACCCTGCAGACCGGTGCGCAGACGCTGCAGAGCGGCCTGGCCGACGGGGTGCAGCAGCTTCCGGACACCGACGAGGCCACGCGCCAGCTGCAGGCATCGACGCTCGCGAATCCCGTCGACGTCGAATCGAGCGCTCTCACGAAAGCCTCGAACTACGGCGCGGGCCTCGCTCCGTTCTTCGCGGCTCTGGCCGGCTGGATCGGCATCTACGCACTCTTCCTGATCGTCAAGCCCATCTCGCGGCGCGCGGTCACCGCCCTGCACTCACCCCTGCGCGTGACGCTCGCCGGCTGGCTCACCCCCGCGGCGCTCGGGGCGGTACAGATGGCGGCACTGTTCGGCGTCCTTGCCGTGGCTCTCGGCTTCGGCTTCGCGAATCCGCTCGGCACCCTGGGGATCATGGTGCTCGCGTCGTTCACGTATGCGGCGATCATCCTGGCCCTGAACGTGTGGTTCGGCTCGGTCGGGCAGTTCCTCGGTCTCGTGCTCATGGTGCTGCAGCTCGTGACCGCGGGGGGCACGTTCCCGTGGCAGACGCTCCCCGCTCCGCTGGCGGCACTGCACCACGTCCTGCCGATGGGGTACGTGGTCGACGCCATGCGCCAGCTCATGTACGGCGGCGATGTCGCGCGCGTGGGCGGCGACATCCTCGTCCTGCTGTGCTGGCTCGTCGGTGCGCTCGCTCTCGCAGCGGTGGGTGTGACGCGCATGACCCATCGACGCACGCTGCGCGACCTGCAGCCCAGCCTGATCGGCTGATCGGGCCCGGACGAATTTCCACGCACGGGCCGAGCGAATGGGTGCAGAGTGAGGGTGTCGTATTCGAATGCCCCGAAGATTGGCGCAATCATGGTCGGCAAGCCCGTCACCCCCGCAATCGAGAAGGCCAACCGCGAGCTGCTCACGACGCTGCCCTTCGCCGACACCCAGGACTTCGATGACGCCGATCGCGGCTTCATCGCCGCACTGGATCCGGGGGTGATCCGAACGGCCGACGGCCGCGTCGTGTGGGACAACGACAGCTACGCGTTCCTGCACGGCGAGGCACCGGCATCCGTCAATCCGAGCCTGTGGCGGCAGTCGCAGCTCGTCGCCAAGCAGGGGCTGTATGAGGTCGTAGAGGGTATCTACCAGGTGCGCGGCCTCGACCTGTCGAACATCACATTCGTCGAGGGCGACACCGGCGTGATCGTGATCGACCCGCTGATCTCGACGGAGACAGCCGCCGCGGCTCTCAGTCTGTACCGCGCGCATCGCGGCGAGAAGAAGGTCGTCGCGGTCATCTACACCCATAGCCACGTCGACCACTTCGGCGGCGTCTTCGGAGTGACCACGGAAGAGGATGCCGCGTCCGGCGCCGTCATGATCATCGCGCCCGAGGGCTTCACCGGGCACGCGGTCGCCGAGAACGTCTATGCGGGCACGGCGATGAGCCGCCGAGCCGGCTACATGTACGGAGCCGCGCTCGCCCGCGGTCCGCAGGGCCAGGTCGGCGCCGGGCTCGGGCAGACCACCTCGAGCGGCGAGGTCGGGCTGATCGTCCCGAACGTGGAAGTCACCGAAACGGGCGAGACGCTCACGGTCGACGGAGTCGAGATCGAGTTCCAGATGGCCCCCGGCACCGAGGCGCCGGCTGAGATGCACTTCTACTTTCCGCGCTATCGTGCGCTGTGCATGGCGGAGAACGCGACTCACACGCTGCACAACCTGCTGACCCTTCGCGGCGCGCTCGTGCGCGACCCGCACGTGTGGTCGGAATACCTCACCGAGGCGATCGACACGTTCGGCGACCGCACCGACGTCGCCTTCGCATCGCACCACTGGCCGACCTGGACGAAGGAGCGCGTCATCGCCTTCCTCGAGACGCAGCGCGACCTGTACGCGTATCTGCACGACCAGACGCTGCGCCTGCTGAACAAGGGGTATCAGGGGGCCGAGATCGCCGAGATGATGCAGCTCCCCCCTGCTCTCGCCGACGCCTGGAGCACGCACGGCTACTACGGGTCGGTCAGCCACAACGTCAAGGCCGTCTACCAGCGGTACATGGGATGGTTCGACGCCAACCCGGCCCGGCTCTGGCCGCACCCCCCACAAGAGCAGGCGCATCGCTACGTCGCGGCGATCGGCGGGATCGACCGGGTCGTCGCGCTCGCCCGGACCGCTTTCGACGACGGCGACTTCCGCTGGGCGGCGACTCTGCTCGACCACGCGATCTTCACCGACGCCGGTCACGCCGCCGCACGCGAGCTTTATGCCGACACGCTCGAGCAACTCGCGTACGGCGCCGAGAACGGCACCTGGCGGAATTTCTACCTCTCCGGTGCCACCGAGCTGCGCGAGGGCAACTTCGGCACGCCGGCCGCGACCGCGGCCCCCGCGATCGTCGCGCAGCTCACGCCCGAACAGCTCTTCGACTCGCTCGCCCTCTCGATCGACGGCCCGAAGGCGTGGGATCTCGATCTCGCGATCGACGTCACCCTCACCGACCTCGAGGTCACCTATCGCCTGACCCTGCGCAACGGCGTGCTGATCCACCGTCGCCGCGAGCCGGGCGGTGCGGGCGTCTCGTTGATCCTTACCAAACCGCGACTCATCGCCCTGGCCGGCGGCGATCTCACGAGCCCCGGCGTGCAGATCGAGGGCGATCGGGCTGTGCTCGACTCGCTGCTCGGCGTACTCGATCCGGGCGACCCCGCCTTCGACATCGTGACGCCGTAGAAGTCATCGCACCGCAAGAGAGCTCCGTGCGGATCGATTCGCGTGGATGGAACGGCTAGGGCTTTCGGAGGAGTCGTCCAGAAACGGCGTCTACCGTGTACGGGTTCGTCACGGAATCCACCCGAAGGATGACGTGACGGATGCTCCGCCCGCACGTCCCGGTCACCGGGTGGCCCCGAAGCCATCCGACGAGAGCGTGCGAGTGGAGCGTTCAGCCTGCTGCAGGTCGCGTCCCACCCTTGCGTCCGCCCGCCCCATGACGGGGCACCGCAGGGAAGCTCGACCATTGGAGCCCTGTGCGCTTTCGCACGATCGCCCGTATCCACCGAGTCCACCGCGCCCGCCGCACGATCCTTCCGGCCAGTCTCGCCATCGCCCTCCTCGCGGCAGCCGGCGTGGCCGCCGGCACGACGAGCGCGATCGCAGCCACCTCATCGCAGGAACGCACCGCCACCGCCGAGATCGCCACAGTCGAGCGACCGATCGATCACGATGCGGCCTTCTACGTCACCGTGGCGAACGCGGTCGAGAAGTCCGCCGCCGGCAAGGTCGACACGGCCACCCTCGCCCGCCAGATCGACGCGCTCAACGACTCGTCGGCGCTGCCTGAGCCTTCGGTCCAGGCGCTCACCAGCCTCGTTCAGCATTCGTCGGCGAAGGTCACTGCCGCCGTCGCCGACTACAACGCACAGGCCGCGGCGCAGGCGGCCGCAGCCGCCGCACAGGCCGCGGCCGATGCGCTCGCACAGGCCAACACTCCGGACGGCGCCCGGGCGACCGCGCGCGCGATGGCCGCCAGCCAGTACGGCTGGGGCGACGGCCAGTTCTCGTGCCTCGACTCGCTGTGGCAGAAGGAGTCGGGCTGGAACTACCAGGCCTATAACGCGGACGGCGGAGCCACGGGCATCCCCCAGTCGCTTCCCGGCTCGAAGATGGCCTCGTTCGGCTCGGACTGGGAGACCAACGCGGCGACGCAGATCGCGTGGGGTCTCGACTACATCTCGCGCGGCTACGGCTCGCCCTGCTCGGCATGGAGCCACTCCCAGTCGGTCAACTGGTACTGACGCCCCACGCCACCTCTCGCCCTCGCCCGGGGCAGCCTGAGGGCGAAAGGGGTCGAGCGGGCGCGAGGTCAGCCGCCCGCGGCGGGGGGCGTTTCGCTCGACTCGGACAGCTCATCCACCAGCAGGGCGTTCTCGTCGATCGTGCCGTTGCGGTAGGCCTGGCGCGAGACCATGTACGCCGCGAGCGGCGCCGTCGCCAGCTGGATGAGCACGACCGGGATCAGGAATGCCACGACCGGCCAGGACCGCAGCGACAGGGCGATCGCCAGGCAGATGAGGACGAACCCGAGCACCTGCGGCTTGGTCGCGGCGTGCAGCCGCGTCGGCACATCGCGGAACCGCAGCAGCCCGATCGCGGCCGTGAGGCACAGGATCGCACCGATCAGGATGAGGATCAGCGACGCGGCATCGAGGAACTCGTTCATTTGTCGACGTTGTCCTTCCTCGCGACGAACCGGGCGATCGAGATCGATCCGAAGACACCGACCGCCGCGATCACGAGCAGCACGGGAAGCGTGCGCGTGTGGTGGTTGATCGCCATCTCGGCTCCGAGCACGCACATCACCAGTGTGAGAAGGACATCGGATGCCACGGCCCGGTCGAGGATCGACGGACCCCGCACGATGCGGACCAGGGTCAGAAGCGCCGCGACCGAGAAGACCGCGTAGATGACGATCAGGAGCGGGTTCACGAGACACCTCCGGCGACAGCATCCGCCCGCACCTTCTCGAGCTGAGCGCACGAGCCCACCGCCATGACGATCCGGCGCTCCCAGCGGCGCACATCGCGGCGCTGGCGTTCGAGGTCGGCGCTGGATCGCACGCCGATCACGTGCAGGTACAGGATGCGGCGGTCACGGTCGGCCTCGACCAGCAGCGATCCGGGAATGAGTGATGCCGTCACCGCCGTGTGGGTCATGATCAGGTCGTCATCGGTCACGAGCGGCACCGCGACGATCGCCGTGCCGGGCTGCCGCCGCAGATCG
This sequence comes from Microbacterium rhizomatis, assembly GCF_008710745.1. Taxonomy (GTDB): domain Bacteria; phylum Actinomycetota; class Actinomycetes; order Actinomycetales; family Microbacteriaceae; genus Microbacterium; species Microbacterium rhizomatis. Next base: position 60,650 of record NZ_VYSA01000003.1, on the reverse strand, counting down.
AGGACCTGCCAGGCGACCGTGAGCGATCCGAGGATGAGCGCGCCGATGAACTCGACGACGAAGACGAGCCCCCACCAGAGGTTGACCCGGCCGGAGAGCTCCACGGGAGGCAGGCGGAAGATGCGGGTGACGAAGATCGCCGCGATCAGGCCGGTAAGGAACGCCAGCACGGTGAACTGGCCCCAGAGCAGCATCCACAGAGCGACCAGCCACACGAAGAACGGGAGCTGACGCCACAGCTGCTGCCGGCGCGTGGGCGGGCTCATTGGTCGGCCTCGTCCTGAAGCTGCACGAGGGTCACCGGCTCGAGGAGCGAAGCCCCTATCCGCGTGCACACCTCGTAGAGCGGGCCGGCGAACACCGTGAGAGCTACGGTGATCACGACCATCCCCGAGGTCGCCGCGGTCATGATCTTCGGGATGACCCGGCGCTCGGTCTCGACCCCTGTCGGTGACGCGCCGAGGTAGGAGATGCGCGCCTCGGTCTCGGCGGAGTCGTCCTCTTCACGCCAGAACGAGAGGTTCCATGCGCGCATGAGCGCGTACAGGGTGAGCAGCGATGTCACGATCCCGCCGACGATCATCACCATCATGATCGGCGTGCCGATCTGAGCCGCGGCGTCGAAGAGCGCGAACTTGCCGATGAACCCCGAGAAGGGCGGAAGGCCCCCGAGGTTGATCGCGGGGATGAAGTAGAGCACGGCGATCACCGGCGCCGCGCGCATCAGGCCCTTCACCTTGAGGATCGACGTACTGCCCGCGCGACGCTCGACGAGACCGACCGCGAGGAACAGGGTCGTCTGCACCACGATGTGGTGGATCATGTAGTAAATGGTCGCGCCGATCGCCGCCGGGGTCGCTATCGCGAGCCCGAAGACCATGTAGCCGATGTGGCTGACGAGCGTGAACGACAGGATGCGCTTGAGCTCGGCCTGCGCGACGGCGCCCAGCACGCCCACGATCATCGTCGCGAGAGCAACGACCAGCAGGAGCGTATTCACGTCGTTGTCGAGGAAGAGCTCGGTCTCGGTGCGGATCATCGCGTACACGCCGACCTTGGTCAGCAGGCCGGCGAAGACGGCGGTGACCGGGGCCGGCGCCGTCGGATACGAGTCCGGGAGCCAGAACGACAGGGGGAACACGGCCGCCTTGATCGCGAAGGCGAGAAGCAGCATCAGATGCAGCACGAGCTGGGTCTGCTGCGGCAGCTGGACCATGCGCTCGGAGATCTGCACCATGTTGACCGTGCCGAGCGCGCCGTAGATCATCGCGATCGCCGCGAGGAACAGGATCGACGACACGAGCGAGACGACGATGTAGACCACACCCGTCCGGATGCGCGACTCGGTGCTTCCCAGGGTGATGAGCACGTACGAGGCGACGAGGAGGATCTCGAAGCCGACGTAGAGATTGAACAGGTCGCCGGCGATGAAGGCGTTGAAGATCCCGGCGGCGAGGATCAGGTACGACGGATGGAAGATCGAGACCGGGGTGTCATCGTCGCCATCGGCGGCGCCTTGGCCGACCGAGAACAGCAGCACCGCCAGCAGGACGATGCTCGAGACCACCACGAGGAGGGCCGCGAGCCGGTCGACGTACAGCACGATCCCGAACGGGATCGGCCAACCGCCGACCGAGACCGCGATCGGCGCGTCACCCACGTCGACGACCACGAGCAGGATCGCCGCGATCACGAGCACGAGGGTGAGCGTGATGATCGAGACGACGACCTGCGTCCTGCGATGGCGGCCTGCGATCAGCGCGATCGCCGCACCCACGAGCGGGAGGGCGACGAGGAGCGGGACGAGAGATTCGGCGTTCACGACGCGCCTCCCTCGTTGCCGGGGCGGTCGCCGCGCGACCGGCCGACCGGGGAATCCGTGGGAGCATCCGTCGGGGCATCGTCGCGCAGCGACGACAGGTCGCGGCTGCCGAGGATCGTGATGGGCGAGGTGTCGACTCCGACGAAGTCGGTGGCCGCGTCATCCGACTCTCGGTCGAGCTCGTCGTCCATCGTGTCCTCGTCCTCGGTCCCGCGCTCGCGGACGGCCATGTCTTCCGCGTCGTCCTCGACCGTGTCGGCCTGACCGAGCTGCCACGAGCGGTAGATCAGCGCGAGGAGGAACGCCGACACCGCGAAGGTGATCACGATGGCGGTGAGGGTGAGTGCCTGAGGCAGGGGGTCTGACATCTCGTCGGGCGTCGCCGAACCGAAGAAGGGCGCGATGCCCGGCTGGCCCATCACGATCAGCAGCAGCAGGTTCGTCGCGTTCCCGAGCAGGAGGAAGCCGATGAGCACCCGGGTGAGGCTGCGCTCGAGCATCGCGTACACACCGCACGCGAATAAAGCCGCCATGACGACGATGAGGATCAGCGAGACATTCATCGGGCGCTCACCTCGCCGGACCGAGCCGCAGCATCCCTCAGCTCCTGTGCCTGCCGGTCGACCTCGGCGCCGAGACTGCGCAGCACATCGAGCACCAGGCCGATCACGACGAGATACACCCCGATGTCGAAGATCGTCGAGGTGACGAATTCGATGTGCCCCAGCACGGGCACGTCCCACTCGAAGGCCATGCTCGTCAGGGGCGCGGCGCCGAAGAGCAAGGGCACCACGGCGCACGCGACCGCCAGCGTCATCCCGACGCCCAGCAGCCTGCCCGCATCGGTCGGGGCCGCGGCCCCGAGCTCGTATCTCCCGCCCGCGACGTAGCGCATGACCAGCGCCATACCGGCGACGAGTCCGCCGGCGAAACCGCCTCCGGGCAGATTGTGCCCCGCGAACAGAAGGTACAGCGACACGATGATGATCGAGTGGAAGAGGATCCGCACGACCACCTCGAGGATGATCGCGCGGTTCTCCGGCCGCACGCGCTGGCCGCCGACGAGCCACGCCTGCCGCTGATTGCGGGTGCCGGGCGTGCGGGGCCGGGCACCGTCGTCCGTCTCGACGAGAACGCGTCGGTCGCGAACGCCCGCCTGGGGAAGCGGCGCGGTCAGGTTCGAGAGCGTGTCGGCGCGGTGGGTGACGAAGACGAGGGATGCCACACCCGTCGCCGCGAGCACGAGCACCGACAGCTCGCCCATCGTGTCCCATCCGCGAAGGTCGACGAGGGCGACGTTGACGACGTTCTTCCCGTGGCCGAGCTCATAGGCGAGCTGGGGGAACGAGTCGGAGATCGGGGTCGCCGTGCGTGCGGCGGTGGCCACGAGCGCGATCACCCCCATCGTCGCTCCGACCGCCACGGCGAGGACCGCTCGGGCGACCGGCCACACCGACGCGTTGTGATCGCCCAGCCGCGACGGGATGCGGCGCAGCACCAGCGCGAACGCGACGAGCGTGACCGTCTCGACGAGGATCTGGGTGAGTGCGAGATCGGGCGCGCCGCTGGTCGCGAACAGCAGCACCATGCCGAGGCCCGTCACCGACACGAGCACGACGCCGGTGTAGCGCTTGCGCGCACGGACGGCGATCAAGCCCGCGACGATCATGATCGGCGCCACGACGAGCTGCATCGGAGTCTGGAAGAGGTCGAGCTGTGCCCGCCATTCCGACCCGGCGAGCAGCGCTGTGCCCTCTGCCGCGACGAAGACGACGAACACCGTGCCGACGTAGACCGGGAGCGACCCGCTCTGCGTGAAGCTCGTGGTCAGCACCGAGAGCCGCGCGATCCCGCGCAGGGCGAGGTTGTAGATGTCGTTCGCGGTGAAGGGCAGCACGCGCTTCCGCGCGAGCCCGGTGCGAGTGACCAGGAAGACGAGGGCGCCCAGCACGATCGATCCGATCGAGATCCAGAGGGCGGGCTCGAGGCCGTGCCACAGCTGCAGGTGCGCGGGGTACTCGGGCGCGGGGACACCGGGGGTGGACTCGGGTGCGGTGGCCGCGTACGGCTGGAGGACAGCATCCACCAGCGGAGCGGCGATGCCCGCGGCCAGCGTGATCACGGCCAGCACGGCGGGTGCGCCGAGGAAGCCGATCGGCGGGTCGGGCCATTCGGTGCGCGGCGCGGCATCGCCGGCGGGCGTCTTCTTGGTCCAGAACGCACCCCACAGGAAGCGGATGCCGTAGGCCGCCGTCAGCACCGAACCCAGGGCCACTCCGATCAGCGCGACGAGCCCCCACCCCGAGCCGCCGGCCGCCTCGTCGAGGAGGGCGGTGAGCGCGGACTCCTTCGCGACGAAGCCGATCGTCGGGATGATGCCCATCATCGAGCCGATGGCGACGAACGAGATCACCGCCATGACCGGCGCCTGCCTGCCCACCCCGCTCAGCTCGGAGATGTCGCGCGTCGACAGTTGACGGTCGATCACGCCGACGACGAGGAAGAGTGCCGACTTGAACAGCGCGTGACCGAGCAGCAGCGCGAGCCCCGCCAGGGCCGCCGCCTGAGTGCCGAATCCGAGGACGACGGTGAGGAAGCCGAGCTGGCTCACCGTGCCGAACGCCAGGATGCGCTTGAGGTCGGTCTCGCGGAGCGCCTGCACACCGCCGAGCAGCATGGTGAACACCCCGAGGCAGATCACGATCGGCCGCCACGGAGCGGCGATCGCGAAGACCGGGGCGAGGCGCGCGATCAGGTAGATGCCGGCCTTCACCATGGCCGCGGCGTGAAGATAGGCGCTCACCGGGGTGGGCGCGGCCATCGCGCCCGGCAGCCAGAAGTGGAACGGGAAGATCGCCGACTTGCTGAGGGCCCCCACGAGGAGGAGCACGAGTGCGGCGTCCACGATCGGGCCGCTGGGGGCGAGGGCGAGGATGCCGGAGAGGCTCGACGTGCCGCTCTCGACCACGAGCAGCACGACGCCGATGAGCATCACGAGGCCACCGAGTGTCGTCACCAGCAGCGCCTGGAGAGCCGCGCGGCGGCTGGCGCCTCGACGGTGGTAGAAGCCGATCAGGAGGTACGAGAGCACGCTCGTGATCTCCCAGAACATCACCAGCACGACGATGTCGTCGGTGAGCACGAGCCCGTACATCGCGCCGGCGAACGCCAGCAGCACCGCCGAGAACTGCCCGACGCCCTCGGTCTTGTCGCGGAAGTACCAGCGGCAGTAGATCATCACGAGCGCACCGACGCCGGTGACGATGAGCGTCATCACCCACGCCAGGGTGTCCATCCGCATGGAGAGCTGGATGCCGAGGCTCGGGATCCAGTCGTATACCTCGAACGGGATGGCGCCGCTCTGCACCGCGGAGGTCATCATGGCGGCCTGGACGAACGCGGCGATGGGCAGCAGCGCGGCGATGAAGAATGCTCTGGCGCCTATCCGGCCGACCAGCCAGGGGAGCACGAGCGGAACGATCGCGAACGCGCCGAGGATGGCCAGCAAAAGGAGGCCTCCTCAGGGTCGTCGGCCGAAGCAGGGGCGGGCGATCGGGGTCCACCCCAGTCTACCCGGCCCCTTTCCCCCCTCTCCCCCCTCTCTCCCCCGACCCCTCTCCCCCGAACCTGCCGTGTCGTCTCGAACCCGCCGGTCATCGTCGTGGATAGGGGGCGGGGTCGACACGACACGGCAGGTTCGCGCGACCTCACCGTGCAAGGGGGGGCACGATGCCGAACCTGCGGAGCCTTTCGCCGAGGAGCTCGGGCGAGCGGATATGCTCGGCCCCCCACCGGAGCAATGCGCGCCCGGTTGTTCCGCGTATCCAGTCCTCGCGCTCCTTCTCCGCGAGCAGTACCTCCTCCGTGGTGAGTCCAGACCGAAGATCCGGATCGAGGTACTTGCCCTTGCCGTCGTACTCGCCGAACGCGTCGACGTCATCGAGGGCGAAGTCGACGTAATATCGACGACCCCCCGGGCCCACGACGGCGACCTGGAGACGCGGGCGTGCGAACCCGAGCCGGTGGAGCTGCAGCCGGCTCACGCTCTCTCCGGGAAGTTGCGCACGCCCGTCGACGAGGTCCGCGATCATGCGCAGACGCCGGATGCCGCGAGCGCCCACCCCCCTGCCGATCCTGGCGTGAAGGCCTTGCAGCCAATCCGCCGCCCGGGCCTCGCTGTACTCGGTGCCCGCGAGCGCGACCTGGCGAAGCGCGGCATCCGCGATCGGAAGCGCGACCTCCGGACGCTCGAGGCGAGCCACGTCGTACACCGTCCGCTCCGGCGTCGTGCACGCGAGCCCCTGCGCAACGCAGACGTCCGCTTCCGGAAGCGCTCCCTCGTGCCGATGGACGTCGGAACTGCTGCGCCGCTCGGCCGCACCGACGAGCACATGGACCTTCGCCGGTTCGACCCGATAGAGCGGCAACCCGTGTGCGACTGCGGCCGAGAGCCCCGCGAATACGGGGGGATCGCCTTGGGCGTGACGATCGACCGCGATCATCCGAGCGAGATGTCTGCCCTCCGCCCAGAGCTCCCCCCAGAGGGCGCCATCGATGAAGGCTCCGCGACGCACGTGGTGGAGCCGGGTGCTCTCGACGGCGGCACGGATACCGCGATCGCTCCAGCCGCGCGCAAGCAACTGGCCGCGATCCAGGAGCGCGCCCCGAAGTTCGTGCGCGGTGATCATCCTCGGCATCACCGCACTATGGATGCCCCGTGGCCACGGTGCGCAGCATCCACAGCCCACCTTCCCCCTGAGTCACAACTTCCCCCCCTGGGGAGGAGCCCCCCCTCCCCCCCCTCCCCCGAACCCGCCGTGTCGTGCCGAACCTGCCCCTTCCTGACGTCGATTTCCGGCCGGCCGGGCACGACACGGCAGGCTCGGCGGGGGGGCGGGGGGGCTAGGACGGGACGGGGCCTGCGGTGTTGCCCTCGCGGAAGACGCACGTGAAACGGAGGGATGCGGCATCCCGTCCGTCCAGCATCGCGGCGACCGCCTGCCCGGCGGCACGTCCCTTCTCGGTCGCCGGCTGCACCAGGGTCGTGAGCTCGTACGGCGACAGCCCGTCCACGACGATGCCGTCGAACCCGGTGACGCTCACGTCGTCGGGCACCCTGAGACCCGCCTCCTCGGCGGCGCGGATCACACCGGCCGCGAGCAGGTCGCTCTGCGCGATCACGGCGGTGGGGCGGTCCTCGCCGGCGAACAAGAGGCGCCCGGCGGCGTGCCCCTCGTCGATGAAGCTCCCCGCCGAGACGTAGGCGGGAGCATCCGGGAACACGTCCCGTGCGCCTTCGAGTCGGTGACGGGTCACGTCGACCACGATCGCCGCCTCGCGCTCGGGCGTCATCCAGCCGCGCTCGCGGGCGTTGTCGAGCGGCAGGGTCACGATCGCGACCCGCGTGTGGCCGAGTGAGCGCAGGTGGCTGGCGGCCTGGCGCTGCGCCTCGCGATTGTCGAGCCGGATCTGCGGCACCCCCTCACCGGCATCGCCCTCGATCACGACGACCGGGATGCCTCGGGCCTTCACGACGTCGAGCGATTCCCGGAGGGTGCCGCTGCAGCCGATGAGCACGGCGGCGTCCAGCGGTGCGGTCGTCAGGGTCGGCTCGGTGCCGAGCGGCCGGTCGGCTGACCCGACGTGGTCGCGCAGGAGGAGGAGCCCCGCCCCGAGCGGCGCGACGCCGTCGGCCAGGCCGTCCATCATGAGCGTCTTGACCGGGTCGAGGAACGCGGCGCCCAGGTGCTCCTCGAACACGACCCCCACGATGCCGGAACGCCCTCGTCGCAGCGACGCCGCGCGCGGGTCGGGCCCGGTGTAGCCGAGCGCGGCCGCGGCGTCGAGCACGCGGCGGCGCGTGGCATCCGACACGGGCGTCTTACCGCTGAAGACCACCGAGGCGGTCGACGGAGAGACGCACGCCGCGCGTGCGACGTCCGTGATGGTTGCCCGGTGCGTGCTCATGTCCGATCGATCGTACCTTGGCGTGTTTCACGCCGTCGAATCGATTCGGTAGGCTGTCGCCATGGACGCAGTGCTCACCCGCCCCCAGCTCGTGCGTTGGCGCGCGGCGGTCTTCGCGATCTTCCTCGCGAGTGGTCTGAGCATCTCGACCTGGGCCGCCCGCGTGCCCGACATCAAGGTCGCCGTCGACGTCGACCGCGCCCAGCTGGGCCTCATGCTCTTCGTCGGCGGTGTCGCCTCGATCATCGGCGTGACGCTGGCATCGGTCATCCTCGCGCGGTTCGGAGCGCGGAACGGGATGCTGGGGGCCATCGTCCTGTTCGCGCTGGGCATCGCCGTGATCGGCGTCGGCGCCGACGTGTTCGGATCGTACGGCGTCGTGATCGTGGGCCTGACCCTGTGGGGCTTCGGCAACGGCGTGTGCGACGTCATCATGAACGTCGAGGGCGCGGCGATCGAGAAGCAGTGGAACAAGACGATCCTGCCGCTCTTCCACGCCTTCTTCAGCTTCGGCACGGTGATCGGCGCGGCCCTCGGCGTGCTCGCGATCTGGGCGGGGTTGAACATCATCACGCACCTCACCGTGATCGCCGTGCTCATCGTCGTGGTCGGCGTCGTGAGCATCGCGAACGTGCCGGCCCGCGAGGCGACCATGGACGTCGCGGAACCCGCTGAGAAGGCGGGCTGGCGCGATCGCCTGTCCGTCTCGCTCTCGGCCTGGCGAGAGCCCCGTACGTATGCGCTCGGCGTCATCATGCTCGGCATGGCGTTCGCCGAGGGCGGCGCGAACGACTGGCTCGCCCTAGGCGTGGTCGAAGGACATGGAGCGGATGCTGCGCTCGGCGCCGCAGGCCTTGCGGTGTTCTCCGTATCGATGACGGTCGTGCGCGTCTTCGGCGGCCCGCTCGTCGACCGCTTCGGCCGTGTCGCGACGCTCCGGGTGCTCGCCGTGACCGCCACGGTCGGGCTCCTGCTGTTCATCCTGGCCCCGAGCATCCCGCTGATCTTCGTCGGAGCCGCCCTGTGGGGCGCCGGAGTCTCCCTCGGCTTCCCGCTCGGGATGTCGGCTTCGGCCGATGACCCCGCCAAGGCCGCCGCGCGCGTGAGCGCGGCCGCCACGATCGGGTACATCGCGTTCCTCGCCGGGCCGCCGCTGCTCGGAGTCATCAGCGAGCACATCGGCCTGCTGAACACGCTGTACATCCTCGTGGCGCTGATCGTGGCATCCGGACTCGCCTCCGGCGCCGCCAAGCCGATCGCCGGCTCGGAGGTCGGCGCCGGGCACAAGGGCCCGCATCACTGACGCGCACGGCACGTCGGACTAGGCTCATCGGATGCGCCTCGTCATCGCCCGATGCTCCGTGGACTACGCCGGACGACTGAACGCCCACCTTCCCCTGGCCACGCGCCTGCTCGTGCACAAGACCGACGGCAGCCTGCTCGTGCACTCGGACGGCGGTTCGTACAAGCCCCTCAACTGGATGAGCCCCCCGTGCACGCTCGCAGTCGAGTCTCCGGATGCCGACAGCATCGCCGACGGGGTGATCGAGCAGTGGCGTGTCACGCACGCCAAGTCCGGCGACTCGCTACTCGTGCACATCCACGAGATCCTGCACGACTCGTCGCATGAGCTCGGGATCGATCCCGGGCTCGTGAAGGACGGTGTGGAGGCCGATCTGCAGCGCCTGCTCGCCGATCAGGTCGAGGTGATCGGCGACGGCCTCACGCTCGTCCGCCGCGAGTTCCCGACGGCGATCGGACCGGTGGATCTTCTCCTGCGCAACCCCCTGGGCGGCACGATCGCCGTCGAGGTCAAGCGCCGGGGCGACATCGACGGGGTCGAGCAGCTCACGCGCTACCTCGAGCTGCTCGGGCGCGACCCGCACCTCGCCCCGGTGACCGGCGTGTTCGCGGCACAGGAGATCAAGCCCCAGGCCCGCGTGCTGGCGACGGACCGCGGCATCCGCTGCGTCACCCTCGACTACGACGAGATGAAGGGCGTCGACTCGAGCGCCGGCCGCCTCTTCTAACCCCCCCGCCCCCCTGTCCAGTCCGCGAGACCGGATAGGCGCCACGAGACCCGGACAGATGCGCTCGGTCTCGCACCGCCCATCCGGTCTCGCGGGAGGCGGGGCGGGGGGAGGGCGGGGCGGGGACGGGGGGCGGGTAGCGTAGGACCATGCCACACCGATCGCCCTGGACCTGCATCCTGTGGGACGTCGATGGCACCATCGTCGACGCCTCCGACGGCATCCTGCGACGCCTCCAGATCGCCAGCCGCCACTACGGCCGCCCCGAGGTGACGCGGGCGGAGCTGATCCACTGGATCGGGCCACCGATGTTCGAGACGTTCCAGAAGCAGTTCGGCATGACGCCCGATCAGTCGACGGAGGCCGTCAGCTACTACCGCGAGCTCGGCAAACGCGACGGCTACACGACCGGCGCCAAGCTCTACCCGGGCGTCGGTGAACTCATCTCGGAGCTGCACGCGGCCGGAGTGCCGCAGGCCACCGCGAGCTCCAAGCCCGAAGTCCAGGTCCGCGCCCTCATGGAGCATTTCGGCCTCACCGACGACTTCGCGACGATCGTCGGCGCGAGCCCCGACGAGCGCACGCTCGGCGCCAAGGCCGACATCGTGGCGGAAGCGCTGCGCCGTCTCGCGGCGGAAGGGATCGACGTCAGCCGCCCCGTCCTCATCGGCGACCGTCACCACGACGTCGACGGCGCCGCGGCCAACGGCATCCCCTCGATCTTCGTGCGGTGGGGCTTCAGCTGGCCACACGAATCGGAGGGAGCGCAGGCGGTCGTGGACGACGTGGCGCAGCTGCGCGCCCTGCTCCTGCTCCCCGCAGCCGATACGGTCCCCGCAGCCGATACGGTCCCTGCAGCCGAGACCGTCCCTGCGACGCAGACCGTCCCTGCGACGCAGACCGTCCCTGCGACGCAGACCGTCAGCGCGACCGAGACCGGGGCCTGAGAACAGTGCCCGAGATCGTCGCGGCGATACTCGGCTGGGCGATCCCTGCCCTGATCGTCTTCGGCGTCACCGCGATCGCTATCGCTGCGATCGCCTGGGCGATCCGCCGTTCCCGACGCTCGCCGCAGGCCCGCGCAGCGGCCGAGACCGCGCGGGCGCATGCCGGCACCTCGCTCGTGCGCCTGGACGACGCCGTCGATGAGCTCGAGCTCGAGGCGGGACTGTCCGGAGCTCTGTACGGCGGTGGTGCGCCGACATCACTGCGCCGCGCGCGGATGACGGCTCAGCACATCCGCGACGACGCGTTCGTCGAGTATCGCGCGATCAGCGGTTCCGAGGTGGCGCCGAGCGAGATCCGCAGGGTGGCGGCACGCATCACGTCGAAGACGGATGCCGCGTTCGCAACGATCTCGCGGGCGCGCGCCGAGCACTCCGACTGGGTGGCCCAGAACGTCTCGGCCGCAGAGCAGGTGGCCTCGGCGCGCGCCCGGCTGGCCGGGCTCCGCGAGGGCATGGGTGATCCCGCTGCGCTCGTTGCCGAGCTCTCCTCGCGTTTCGACGACGACGAATGGCGAGAAGCGGCCCGTGCGGCGGCAGACGCCACGGCCGAGGCCGAAGAGGCGGATCGCCTCCTCGAATCAGCCGCCGCCGCAGCGGCCGATCCTTCGCGCAGCGCGCTGCCCGACCTCGCCGCCGCCGAGCGGTCCCTCCGGCGGGCGCAGGCCGACGCGCGCACTCTCGAAGAGACTCACCGGCTCGTGACCCAGGCCGCCCAGGCCCTCCCGTCCGAGTTCGATGCGGCGCGCGCCGCGGTCCGGCACGCGATGGTGACGCGCGAGCAGCTCGAGCCGTCGGACGCCGACCGGCTCGGCGACGAAGTGCGCAGCATCCAGGACGCGCTGGAAGCCCTCGAGAAGGATGCGGCGCGCCGCCCCACGCGCACGGTCGACGCCATCGCGCGCCTGCGTGACCGGCTCGACCTCGCCCTCGGCGACGCCCGCACCGCGCAGCAGCGCCTGCGCGGTGCGCGGACGGCGCTGCCCGGAACCCTCGCGGCCGCACGCGGCGCCGTCGCACGCGCGGAGGGAGCTGCCGCACACGCCCGATCGGGCGCCGACGCCCGTGCACGACTCGCGGCGGCGCAGGACGACCTGGCCGCAGCGCGGCGCGCGCAGGATCCGGTCGAGGCACTGGATGCTGCACGCCGCGCGATGCGGCACGCCGAGGATGCGAAGGCCCTGGCCGACTACGACAGGCGGGGCGGCATCTGAGTCGCACTCCGTCGGCGCATCCGCGGGGCTGGACTTCCCCTGCCCACCCGCCGGTACCCTGGCCCCATGACCGATGCCGCCGCTCCTGACGCCACCGCATCATCCTCGCCGCAGGTCGGCCGACCACTGATCGTGAAGGTGCTGCGGCGCATCCCCGCCACGTTGGCGGTGGTCGTCGCACTGCTGCTCGCCGGTGTGATCTGGGGCGGGCTCTGGTCGCCGTTCGAAGACGATCCGCTGTTCGACGTCGTCTCGTACGGACTCCCCGCGTTCCAGCAGGGTCAGTGGTGGACCGTCGTGACCGGCACCTTCTTCGTCAATCTGCCGTGGGTCTATGTGCTCACCATCGGCGCCTTCGTCGGAATGGGGTACCTCGAATTCCGCCGCGGCACGCGGATCGCTCTCCTGTACTTCGCGGGCGGGCAGCTGTTCGCCGTGCTCGGTGCCGCGCTGTTCTTCTGGCTGGCCGCGATGCTGCCGTGGCCGTGGGCGCAGTACGAATCCCTCGTGACGGACGTCGGGCCGTCCGGTGGCGCGATGGCGTGCATCGCTGCCGCCATCGGCCTGCTGGTCGCGCCGTGGCGCACCCGCGCGTGGCTGGTGTTTCTCGCTTTCCTCTTCGTCGCGGTGCTCTTCTGGGGTGCCCTCGCGGATGTCGAGCATGCCCTGGGAGCGCTGGGCGTCCTGGCCGTCGATCGCTCTCTGCGGGTGCAGCGCACGACGATCCGCGAACAGCGGCTTGTGGCATCGATCGCGATCCTCGCTCTCGGAGCGGTGCAGATCCTCACGTTCCTCACCCCGACGTTCGGTCCGTTCGGCAGCTCCGCTCCGGGATCCGGCTCGTGGATCGACGTGGCGATCGACACGGTCGTGATCCTGCTCGTCGCCACGGGGTTGAACCGCGGGCGACGCTGGGCGTGGATCGTCACGATCCTGCTCTCGCTCGTGAACATGATGGTCGGCGCACTCCTGATCGTCGCGATGCTGCTGCTGGACCACCAGTACATCGAGCTCACGATCGACGGCGACCCGACGGTCCCGCTGGCCACCGCGGTGCTGTGGACCCTGATCTTCATCTATCTGGTGTGGGTGCGCGGGGCGTTCCAGGCACGGCGCAGATCCACGATCGGACGGACGGCAACCCCGACGCTCGACGAGGTGAAAGACGACATCCGCCAGTACGGCGGCGGCACGCTCTCGTGGATGAGCACGTGGCGAGACAACAATTTCGCGCGCACGACGAACGGGCTCGTCGTCTATCAGCGGCGCGCCGGGGTGGCTCTGGCACTCGCCGATCCACTGGGGCCCGCGGAGCATCGCGCGGAGTCGGTCCGGGAGTTCATCGACATGGCCGAGCGCGCGGGCCTGATCCCCTGCTTCTTCAGTGCATCCGAAGCCACCAAAGCTGCAGTTCCCGACACATGGCGCAGCCTCGTCGTGGCCGACGACACGATCGTCGATCTGCCTGGCCTGGCCTTCACCGGCAAGCAATGGAACTCGGTGCGCACCGCCATGAACAAAGCGGGGCGAGAAGAGATGACGTTCCGGATGACCCAGCTGAAGAAGGAGTCGTGGGGCATCCAGCAGCAGATCCGGGCGATCTCCGAGATGTGGGTGGGCGACAAGGGGCTCCCTGAGATGGGGTTCACCCTCGGTTCGCTCGACGAGGCGAAAGACCCGGAGGTGCGCCTCGCGATCGCCGTCTCGCCCGCCGGCGACATCGACGGCTTCCTCTCTTGGCTGCCGGTCTACGGCGGCGAGGGAGAGGTCCGCGGCTGGACCCTCGACCTGATGCGGCGACGCGATGGGGGGTTCGGCCCGGTGATGGAGTTCCTCATCGGGTCATCAGCGCGGTTCTTCTCCGAGGAGGGCGCCCAGATCATGTCGCTGTCCGGCGCGCCTCTCGCGCACGACTACCCGCCGGGAGCCGGCATGATCGCCGATCTGAGCGACAAGCTCGCCGATTCCCTCGAACCGCTCTACGGCTTCCAGTCCCTGCACAAATTCAAGATGAAGTTCAACCCGCGCTTCGAGACGATGTATCTGCTCTTCCACGACGAGGGCGACCTCACTCGCATCGCGGCCGCGCTCACGCGCGCCTTCCTCCCGGACGCGACGCTGCGTCAATTCGCCGGCGCGGGGATCGAACTCGTGCGCGGCGGCGGGAAAGACTGAGGATGCGGCATCCGACCCGGTCGGATGCCGCATCCCCTCGTCAGCTGCTCGTCAGAGCGTGACGGTCATTCAGAGAGGACGGATGTTCTCGGCCTGGAGCCCCTTGGGGCCCTGCGCGACCTCGAACTCGACGCGCTGGTTCTCTTCGAGGGAGCGGTAGCCGCTCGCTGCGATGGCGGAGTAGTGCGCGAACACATCGGCGCCTCCGTCATCGGGTGCGATGAAGCCGAAGCCCTTCTCCGAGTTGAACCACTTGACAGTGCCCTGGGTACTCATTTCGTGCCGTTCTGCTGGGGTTTCCGCGCCCCGTGCGCGGATTTTCCCACGCTAACGAACGCGCCGGGCGAACTCACCCCCGAGATCGGATGGTGACACAAACGTTGCAACGGCGATCGCGGCATCCGACACGCAAACCATTCGACGCCCAGGCCCGAGCGAGGCTCTGAGGCCCGGGCGTCGACGGATCCCCCCGGATAGGCCACGCGAACGCAGCTGGCGCCAACTCTACTGACAGATCGATTCGCCGGCGAGGCTCAGATGCCATGGAGTGCTTCTGCCGATCTTGCCGTGTGGGTAACGTGGCGGTGTGGGCCACATCGCACTGCGCGACCTCGACGATGACGACGTCGACGCGATCTTCGAGATGATGCGCGACCCCGAGGCGGTCGCCATGGCTGCGTTCACCGCATCCGACCCGGACGATCGCGCCGCATTCGACGCGTGGCTCGCGCGTCAGCGATCCACCCCCGGAGTGCGGATGTTCGTGGTCACCGAGGACGGCGGCTTCGCCGGTACCGCGGGCCTGTTCACCGTAGACGGCGACCGCGAAGTGACGTACTGGATCGCGCGCCACGCCTGGGGTCGGGGCGTCGCCACCGCCGCGCTCGATCTGCTCGTGTCGCACGAGCCGGAGCGACCTCTCTTCGCCCGGGCCGCAGCGCACAACGGCGGTTCGGTCGCGGTGCTGTCGAAGTCGGGCTTCACCGAGGTGAGGCGCGAGGTGAGCTTCGCCCCGGGGCTCGGCCGCGATGTCGATGAGATCGTGTTCGCGCTCGTCCCCACCCTGGAGTGATCCCGCCTTTTGCTCGAGCCTGCCGTGTCGTGCCCAGCCCGCCGCTAATTGACGTCAGGAAGGGGCGGGTTCGGCACGACACGGCAGGATCGTCGGGCGGTATCCACGAGCGGGGGTCTGCGAGGAACTACCCCCAGCAACACAGAAAGACCCCCCGAAATACATCGGGGGGTCTTTCCATTCCGTGCGCGAGGCGGGAGTTGAACCCGCACGCCCTTTCGGGCACTGGCACCTGAAGCCAGCGCGTCTGCCTATTCCGCCACTCGCGCGAACCGCGGCATCCGAAGATCCACGACTCAACCTCCCGAGGATATCACGCGCCCCGCGGCGGCCCGAACGGGCGGTTCCCGAGCCCCAGGATGTCGCCGATCCGGGGCTCTCCCGCGCCTCTCACGGCGGGCACAGCGGAGGCAACTAACATGTACGCGACCGGTTGGCCTGCCTGAGGAGCCCCGTGGGACTACTAGACAGCTTCGAGAAGGGTCTCGAGCGCGCCGTCAACAGCGCGTTCGCGAAGACCTTCCGCAGCGGCATCCAGCCTGTCGAGATCGCATCCGCGCTGCGCAGCGAGCTCGACAAGAAGGCCGCGGTCGTCAGCCGCGACCGCATCCTCGCGCCCAACACGTTCACGGTGCGACTGGCACCGACCGACGACGAGAGGATGCGGACGATCGGTCCCGCCCTGGGCGACGAGCTCGATACGCTCGTGCAGAAGCACGCGAAGGCCCAGGGCTACTCGTTCGCCGGTCCGGTGTCGATCACCCTCGTCCGCGACGAGCAGCTGTCTACCGGGACGCTCCGGGTCGAATCCTCCACCGCGCAGGGCACCGTCGCCTGGCGCGGCGTCGTAGACATCGACGGGCAGCGGCACCCGCTGGTCAAGTCGCGCACCGTGATCGGGCGCGGGAGCGACGCCGACATCACGATCTCCGATGCGGGCACGAGCCGGAAGCACGTCGAGATCCTCTGGGACGGCGAGCGCGCGATGGTGCGTGACATGAACTCCACGAACGGCACGCTCCTGGACGGCCGCAAGGTCACCGAAGCCGCGCTTCCGCCTGATTCGACCGTGACGATCGGGCGCACCAGGATCGTCTTCCGCGTGGTCGCTCAGGCCGCACCCCCACGTCCGAGCACACAGGCATCCGATGTCACGCGAGTGTTCGACACTCGTCAGGGGGGCTTCCAGCCGTGAGCGAGCTCACCCTTCTGCTTCTGCGCATCGGCTTCCTGCTGCTGCTGTGGTTCTTCGTGTTCGCGGTCGTCTACTCGCTGCGCGCCGACCTGTTCGGCGTCAAGGTGCGTCGGATGCCGGAATCCGCCGCCCCGGCAGCCCCGGCGAAGGCGGGGGGTGCGACGACTCCGGTCGCTCCGGTCGCCACGCCCAAGCCCAGCGACAAAGGCGTGAAAGGGGGCGCCGCCACGACCTCCGCCGTCTCACGCATCGTCATCACCAGCGGTCCGAAGGCGGGCCTGGAGCTGCCACTGGGCACCGAGCCGCTCACGATCGGCCGCTCGAGCGAATCCGGTCTGGTCATTCGCGACGACTACACCTCCAGCCACCACGCCCGGCTCGTCCTGTGGGGCGAGCAGTGGATGATCCAGGATCTCGATTCGACGAACGGCACGTGGCACGACGGCGCGCGCGTGACGGCACCTGTTCCGATCACGGTCGGCGCTCCCATCAAGGTCGGCGCGACGACCTTCGAGCTGCGGAAGTAGCGGGCGGCCCCTCCCCATGGTCTTCCAAGGATCGAGCGCGGCGATCTCGCACACCGGCAAGGTGCGCTCCAACAACCAGGACTCCGGCTACTCGGGCTCCAACCTCTTCGCCGTCGCCGACGGTATGGGCGGGCACGCCGGAGGCGATGTCGCCTCGAGCCTGGCCATCATGCGCCTCCAGGCGGTCGATCAGCCGTTCGCCTCGACGTCCGAGGCCGAACGCGCGCTGCGGGATGCGATCTCCGATTCCGCGGCCGAGCTCATCGACACCGTCGCGATGCGCCCGGAACTGGCGGGGATGGGTACGACCGTCAGCGCGCTCGTG
This sequence comes from Microbacterium rhizomatis, assembly GCF_008710745.1. Lineage (GTDB taxonomy): Bacteria > Actinomycetota > Actinomycetes > Actinomycetales > Microbacteriaceae > Microbacterium > Microbacterium rhizomatis. Next base: position 43,319 of record NZ_VYSA01000003.1, on the reverse strand, counting down.
ATGGTCGACGACTACGCGGTGATCGCGCACATCGGCGACTCGCGCATCTACCTGTACCGCGACGACGCGCTCACCCAGATCACGACCGACCACACGTTCGTCCAGCGACTCGTCGACTCGGGCCGGATCACGCCGGAGGAGGCGCGGTTCCATCCCCGCCGATCGGTCCTCATGCGGGTGCTCGGCGACATGGATCCCGACCCCGAGGTCGACACGTTCATCATGCCGACCCAGCAGGGCGACAGGTGGCTCCTCTGTTCCGACGGGCTCTCGGGCGTCGTGGACGACGCGCACACCGCGAAGGCGCTCGGAGCCGGACTCGCTCCCGGCCGCACCGCCGACTCCCTGCTGAAGCAGGCGCTCGACGCCGGTGCACCCGATAACGTGACGCTCGTTCTGGTCGACGTCGGCGGCCAGCATCCGATCTTCTCCGGCACTCCTACGATCGTGGGGTCCGCCTCCAACCCGAACGGCATCGTCGTGCCCGCGGCGAGATCGGGGCGCGGAGGCTGGCTGCACCCGAACCGTCAGGCGGCGAACGAGCCGACCCACTTCGAACCCGAGGCGCAGTTCCTCGAGGAGCTCATCGAGGAAGACCGGCGCAGAGCCCGCAGGCGCCGTGCGGGCTGGATCGTCGGACTCATCGTCGTGCTCGCCCTCATCGCCGCCGGGCTGTTCGGCGGCTACCAGTGGACGCAGACGCGCTTCTTCGTCGGGACCGACGAGGACACCGTGATCATCTACCGCGGGATCCAACAGGGCATCGGACCGATCTCGCTCTCGTCCGTGTACGAAGACACGGGCATCCCGATCGCGGACCTGCCCGAGTTCGAGCGATCGGCCGTCGAAGCGACGGTCTCAGCGCAGTCGCTCGCCGAAGCGGAAGACATCGCCGCGCGCCTGCGAGCCACCGTGGCGGTGACGAAATGACCGTTGCGCCGGAGCAGGTCTCCACCGACACCGCCGTCATCCGGGCCCTGCGGCGAATCCGCGTTCCGCAGACGCAGCGCAACCGCGAGCTCGCGCTCCTCATCTTCGCGATCGCGATCAACGCCTCGGCCGTGGCCCTGGTGCAGCTGGGTGCCGCGGGAGTCATCGACCCCAAGTTCCTGATCTACTGCGGCGGTCTCACATCTCTCGTCGTCGCGCTGCACATCGTGCTCAGGCTCGTGGCCAGAGACGCCGATCCCTTCGTGGTGCCGATCGCCACCCTCCTGACCGGCATCGGCATCGCGATGATCTACCGCATCGACATCGCCGAGGGCTTGCACGGCTGGGAGGCGTTCTCGACCCGCCAGCTGGCATGGGCCGGAATCGCACTCGTCGGCGCGGTGCTCATCGTGGTGCTCCTGCGCAACTACCGGGTGCTCTTCCGATACACATACGTGTCGGGCTTCGTCGGCATCATGCTGCTGGTGCTGCCCTTCATCCCGGGCATCGGCACCGACGCGAACGCCGACGTGTGGGTGTCGTTCGGCATCTTCTCCTTCCAGCCTGGCGAGCTCGCCAAGATCGCGCTCGCGATCTTCTTCGCCGGCTACCTCGTCCGCACGCGCGAGAGCCTCACATCGGTCGGAACCCGGTTCCTCGGCCTGACGTGGCCCCGCGCGCGCGAACTCGGACCCCTCCTGGTGATCTGGCTCGTGTCACTGGGCATCATCGTGCTCCAGCGCGACCTCGGCACCGGCCTGCTCATCTTCGGCATGTTCGTGGCCATGCTGTACGTCGCGACGGGCAAGACGAGCTGGGTCGTGATCGGCGTCATCCTCGCCGCAGCCGGTGCATTCCTGGCCTCGCGCGTGCTCCCCTATGTCGGAGGACGCTTCGCGAACTGGCTGGATGCGTTCAACCCCGAGGTCATCGACCGCAACGGTGGCAGCTATCAGCTCGTTCAGGGCATCTTCGGCCTCGCGCAGGGTGGTCTCATGGGCACCGGTCTCGGGCAGGGGCGACCGTACATCACGCCGCTCGCCCAGAGCGACTACATCCTGCCGAGTCTCGGTGAAGAGCTGGGGCTCGTCGGTGTCTTCGCGATCCTGTGCCTCTACATGGTGTTCACGAGCCGCGGGATCCGGATCGGCCTCGCCGGGCAGGACGACTTCGGCAAGCTGCTCGCGACCGGCCTGTCGTTCACGATCGCCCTACAGGTGTTCATCATGGTCGGCGGGGTGACGCGCTTGATCCCACTGACCGGCCTCACGACCCCGTTCCTGGCCGCGGGTGGTTCCTCGCTCGTTGCGAACTGGTTGATCGTCGCGCTTCTGCTGCGCATCTCGGATGCTGTCCGCAGCCGTCCGCGGGTGGTGATCGGCTGACATGACGAAAGAACTCCGCCGTCTGAGCATCCTGATGCTGATCATGTTCCTCGCGCTGTTCGGCTCCACCAGCTGGATCCAGGTGGTGCAGGCCGAATCGCTCTCCGCGAATGCGCGCAACACGCGTGCCCTCTACGACTCCTACCAGGTCCAGCGAGGATCGATCATCGCGTCCGGTGCCGCGATCGCGTCGTCCGTTCCGTCCGACGACGTGTACAGCTGGCAGCGCGTGTACACCGACGCCGCCATGTGGGCGCCGGTGACCGGATTCATCAACCCGGCCCTGGGCTCGGCGACGGGCATCGAACAGGCCATGAATCAAGAGCTCAGCGGTACCGCGAGCTCGCAGTTCCTCGATCGCGTCGACCGGATCATCACGGGTCAGACCGCCCGTGGCTCGAACGTCGTGCTCTCACTGGATGCCAACGTGCAACGCGTCGCGTACGAGGCTCTGAACGGCCTGCAGGGCGCGGTCATCGCGATCGAGCCGTCCACCGGCCGCATCCTCGCGATGGCGACGAGCCCCAGCTACGACACGAACCTGCTCGCCTCGCATGACAGCGACGGGGCCAATTCCGCGTACGACATCCTCGACACCGACCCCGCGCATCCCCTCTTCAACCGCGCGATCGGGGGAAATCTGAACCCACCGGGTTCGACGTTCAAACTCGTGGTGGCGTCGGCTGCGCTGGCATCCGGCAACTTCAGCCCCGCCTCTACGCTGCCCAACCTGGCGTCGTACACCCTCCCGGGTACGAACACGGCTATCAGCAATGCCGGCGGTGGTACCTGCGGCGGCGGCGACACCGTCTCGATCGCGGACGCGCTGCGCTTGAGCTGCAACATCCCGATGGCGCAGCTCGCCGTGCAACTGGGCGACGATGCGATCCGTCAGGAGGCGGAGAAGTACGGGTTCAATTCGTCCTTCACGATGCCCCTCGCCTCGACCCCCTCGACCTACCCGCGCGGCCTCTCCGACGACCGCACCGCCCTGACCGGGTTCGGACAGGGCGACGTGCGCGCGACCCCGCTGCAGATGGCGATGGTCTCGGCGGGCATCGCGAACGGCGGCGTCGTGATGAATCCGCGCATGGTGGACCGGGTCATCGCACCCGATCTGTCGGTGCAGCAGACGTTCGACAACACCCAGTTCGGGCGCGCGCTCGATTCGGGTCTGGCACAGGAGATGGTGACGATGATGGTGGCCAATGTCAGTGATGGCGCAGCCTCGGGTGCAAGAATAGACGGGGTCGACGTGGCCGGTAAGACGGGCACCGCGGAGAACGGGTCGGACCAGCCTTACACGCTGTGGTTCACCGGCTTCGCCCCTGCGACGAACCCTCAGGTCGCCGTGGCAGTTGTCGTCGAAGACGGGGGCGGCCAGGGTCAAACGGGCAGCGGCAACACCATCGCGGCGCCCATCGCGAAAAAGGTCATGGAGGCGGTGCTGGGGAAATGAGACCGACGCAGGGAGTGACCTTCGGCGGCCGCTACGAGCTCGACTCGCGGATCGCCATCGGCGGCATGGGCGAGGTGTGGGAGGCGACCGACCACGTCATCGGTCGCACCGTCGCGATCAAGATCCTCAAAGACGAATACATGGGCGACCCCGGCTTCCTCGAGCGCTTCCGCGCTGAGGCGCGCCATGCCGCGCTCGTCAACCACGAGGGCATCGCCAGTGTCTTCGACTACGGCGAAGAGGCCGGCAGCGCCTTCCTCGTGATGGAGCTCGTGCCGGGTGAGGCGCTGTCGACGATCCTCGAGCGCGACGGGTCCCTTTCGACCGACAAGACGCTCGACATCGTCGCGCAGACCTCTGCCGCACTGCAGGCCGCGCACTCGGCCGGTCTGGTGCACCGCGACATCAAGCCGGGAAATCTGCTGATCACGCCCGACGGCCGCGTCAAGATCACCGACTTCGGGATCGCCCGCATCGCCGACCAGGTGCCGCTGACCGCGACCGGCCAGGTCATGGGCACCGTCCAGTACCTGTCGCCCGAACAGGCATCCGGTCACCCGGCATCGCCGGCGACCGACACGTACTCGCTCGGCATCGTCGCGTACGAGTGCCTCGCGGGAAAGCGCCCGTTCACGGGCGAGTCGCAGGTCGCCATCGCGATGGCGCAGATCAACGAGCAGCCCCCGCCGCTTCCGCCCACCGTGGCCGTGCCCGTGCAGAACCTCGTCATGGCCATGATCGCCAAGAAGCCGGAAGACCGCCCGGCCTCCGCCGCCGCGGTCGCCCGCGCGGCGACCGCGCTGCGTCGTGGCGATCTCGCCACTGCGGCCGCAGCAGTCCCGGCGATCGCGACCGGTGCCGCCGTCGGCGAAGAGATGACGCAGCTGCTGACGCCGGCCGCCGGCGCCGACACGACCCGCCTGCTCCCATCCGCCGAGCCGGCGAAGGCGACCGATGCCGAGCGCAAGCGGAGTCCGTGGACCTGGCCGCTCATCGCCCTGATCGTGCTGCTGGCGCTCGTGATCGCAGGAACGGTGTGGGCGCTGGTCGCCAATCAGGCGCCGGCGCCGGCGCCGTCGAACACGACGACGTCGGCCGTGACGCCGTCGAACACGCCCTCCAGTACCCCGAGTCCGAGCGCCACGCGCATCAACATCGATGCTCTCAACCTGGTGGGGATGGACTGCACCGCGGCGAGCGAAGCGGCCAAGGCCGCAGGGGTAGAGGCCGTCAACTGCGTGGGCGGTGACCCCGCGCCCACCGCCGACGACGTCAACAAGGTGTACCGCGTATCGCCGACCGGACGCATCGAGCCCTCCCAGCTCCTCACGCTCACGTTCTACAGCGACCAGACGCCTATGGAGACCCCGACCGCTCCGACGCTGCCCGCCCAGGTCAACGCGGGCGGAACCGCGAAGGCGGCATGGACCGGATACACGTGCCCCGCGGGCACTGCGGTGACCGCGTACAACCTGGTCGCCATCAACGGCATCTTCGCCGTCAACGGCGCCTCATCAGCCTCGTTCGGCCCGAGCGACCGCACGGCTGACATCAACGTGGCGAACACTCCAGGGACGTTGACGGTCAAGTACACCGTGACGTGCAGCGGGAGCGCGGGCCAGCGCGCTTCGGGTGACTCGCCCGAAGCCAACGCGCAGATTGTGACAACCACGCCCGCGCCGTCGGCGACCCCCTGATCGACCATCCCGGCCTGGCCCGGTCAGCGGACTGGGTTAGGCTGGGATCTTTCCACGCAGGGGGCGACCGTGACATCTGAGCCACGAGTGCTTTCGGGGCGCTATCGCGTCGACGAGCTCATCGGGCGCGGTGGAATGGCCTCGGTGTACCGCGGGTATGACGTGACGCTCGGCCGGCAGATCGCGATCAAGATCCTCAAGCATGATCTCGCCCTCGACAACGCGTTCCGAACGCGCTTCCGCCTCGAGGCGCAGGCCGCGTCACGGATGTCGCATCCCACGATCGTCCGTGTGTTCGATGCCGGCGAAGACACCGAGGTCGCGCCGGATGGCACGTCGCATCCCGTTCCGTACATCGTCATGGAACTGGTGCACGGCGAACTCCTCAAAGACGTCATCGCGTCAGGCCCCGTTCCGGTTGACGACGCGGTGCGCTACGTCGACGGCATCCTCGAAGCGCTGGAGTACTCCCACCGCGCGGGCGTCGTGCACCGCGACATCAAGCCCGGCAACGTCATGGTCACCGGCGCCGGCCAGGTCAAGGTCATGGACTTCGGCATCGCCCGCGCGGTATCGGACTCGTCCTCCACTGTCGCCGAGACCACCGCGATCCTCGGCACGGCCGCCTACTTCTCGCCCGAGCAGGCCAAGGGCGAACCTGTCGATGCCCGCGCCGACCTCTATTCCGCCGGTGTCGTGCTCTACGAGCTGCTCGCGGGACGCCCGCCGTTCCGCGGCGAGTCTCCGGTTGCCGTCGCCTACCAGCACGTGAGCGAGACGCCGCTCGCGCCGTCAGAAGTCAACGAGACAGTGCCCCGAGCACTGGATGCCGTCGCCCTCCGTGCGCTCGCGAAAGACCCGTTCCAGCGGTATCAAGATGCGGCGAGCTTCCGTGAAGCGCTCGATGCCACGATCGATGGTGCGTCGCCTTCCAAGCGCCAGCTCGGCGCACTGACGAGCGAACTGTACGGGCCGAGCCCGCGTCAGGCGGCTGAGACGGCCCGGTCGCTGCGCCAGCTGAGCACCGACACGACGATGAAGCGCACGCAGGCCGGCCCTCCGGTGGCGTGGATCTGGGCGGGTGTAGCCGTCCTGGCGGTACTGATGATCTCGGTACTCATCTGGGTCATGACGATTCCCCGCGGCAACGAGATTCCCGCCAACGCGCGTATCGTGCCGGACGTCGTCGACACAGGGTACGACAAGGCGAACAGCATGCTCGCCGAAGAGGATCTGATCGCATTCCGCATCGACGTCGCCGATTCCGACATCGCCGCCGGCAACGTGACACGCACGGATCCCGCCGCAGGCGCCTCGGTGAACCCTGGGCAGCGCATCACCGTCTACGTCTCGAAGGGGCAGCAGACCGCTACGGTCCCTGTGCTCGTCGGATTGTCACAGGATGCGGCGGCCACGGCTCTCACTCAGGCAGGACTCGCCCTCGGTGCCGTGACGTCGCGGAATGACGCCGGCCTATCGGCCGGGGTGGTGATCTCGGCGGCCCAGCCTGACGGCGCCGTCGTGCCGGTGGGAACGACGATCGACCTCGTTGTCGCGACCGGCCGGGTCGTGATCAACGATCTGACGGGCTACACGGTCGAGGCAGCCACGCGCGAACTCGAGGATCCCTCGTCGCAGCTCACCGTGGCGACGCAAGAGGATCCCAGCTGCAAGGCGTCGAACCCGACCATCGTCAAGACGCAGTCGATCGCCCCCGGCGAAGCGCCCGTGCACTCCACGGTGACGCTGACCTACTGCTCCGGTCCCTGACGAGTCTGCCGGTCAGCGTCGCGGTGTGAGAGAAGCGCCGCGGACGGCAGCATCCACGATTCCTACGCTCTCGAGCCAATTGCCGAGCAGTCGATGACCACCCTCGGTCAGCACGCTCTCGGGGTGGAACTGCACGCCCCACACCGGAAGATCACGGTGCGCGATGCCCATGATCACGCCACTGGCGGTGCGTCCGGTCACGACAAGCTCGTCGGGGAGGGTCTCGGGCACGATGGCGAGCGAGTGGTAGCGCGTCGCTGTGAACGGGTTCGGTAGGCCCGCGTACAGCGCACTGCCGTCGTGCTCGACGAGCGAAGTCATGCCGTGCATGAGCTCGGGGGCATGGTCGACGCGCGCGCCGAACGCCTCTCCGATCGCCTGGTGACCCAGGCACACCCCCAAGACAGGGATGCCGAGACCGGCCGCATCGCGGATCACTGCGATCGACGCCCCGGCGTTGGCTGGAGTACTCGGCCCGGGCGAGATCAGCACACCTCGGTACTCAACGACGACGGATGCCGCGTCCTCCGGGTCGATGGCATCCGCCTCGACGAGCGTCGTGGTGGCACCCAGCTCGTGGAGGTACCCGACCAGGGTGTGCACGAAGCTGTCGTGGTTGTCGACGACGAGCACATCAGCTCGGGCGTTGAGGGTCACTGGCCCGCCTGCTTCGCCGTCGGTCACCGGCCCGCCGGTTCCGCCGTTGCTCACTGAACCGTGACGTCCTGGGGATTCACGAACTGGCTCACCCAGGGAAACACGTAGAAGAACAGGCCGTACAGCACCGCAGCGGCGAGCGCGAGGAGGATCAACGTCCGCACCCACCATGGGCCGGGAAGGATGCGCCACAGTCCGGCGTACATCAGGTGGTCAACCCTTCGGTCAGCGAGCTCGGAGGTCCGGATGCGCGCGGAGTGAACGACTCGAACACGCTGTACGCGACGATCCGCTCGCTCATCGCGTACATGGGGCTGCAGCTGGTCATGGTCATGTACCGACCGTCAGCGGCGGCCCCGGTGACCTGCGGCACCGGCAGCAGCACGTTCACCGCATCCGGAGTGACGTACTCGAGGGTGCGGAATCGGTAGGTGTACCACCCGTCCGGCGTCTCGATCACGATCGCGTCGCCGACATGAAGGTCGGCGATGCGGTTGAACGGCTTGCCCCACGTCGTCCGGTGGGCGGCGAGGGCGAAGTTGCCGACCTCACCGGGCATATTGGTGCCGGGGTAGTGCCCGATCCCGATGGTGTCGAGAGTGCCCTCGCGCGTGACGCCGCCGGCGATGCTCACGTTGTAGTCCGAACCGAAGCGGGGGATCAGCATCGTTCCGAACACCTGCGAGTTCTCGGGTTGAGGAAGGGCGATCGGGTCGGCGGTCGGCGAGGTGTCCGGCACCGTCGCCGGCTTCGGCCGCGCGAGGAAATCGTCCTCCCACTGCTGTGTGAGTTGCTGACCCGCAGCGTTGCGCTCTGCGCCGTAGATCATGTCGCCGATCCACAGCTGCCACGACACATAGAGCAGCGTGACGACCCCGACCGTGATGAGGATCTCACCGAGGACGCCGAAGAATGTCGTGCGACGGCGCGGGCGACGGGCGCGACGGCTGACACCCGGCATGGCCGGTCCGTCCGTCTCGTTCGTCGCAGTGCTCACAGGGGGAATTCTACTGAGCGAGGGCTGTGTTCCCGCTGGCAGTAGACGATGGCCCCATCCGCGATATCTCGCGGGAACCAACCGGCCGGGTAGGATGGTCGCCATGGCACGGTCAGCAAAGAACGAGGATCCGCTCGTCGAGCGCAGCGAGGGTGAGGCCGCGCCCAACCCGGTGTGGTTCAAGCCGATCATGATCGGGCTCATGCTCGTCGGATTGGTCTGGGTGCTGGACTTCTATCTCAGCGGCATGCAGTACCCGATTCCGGGCATCGACGCCTGGAACCTCGTCATCGGCTTCGGGATCGCCTTCGTGGGCTTCCTGATGACGACGCGCTGGCGATAGCGCTTCGCTTTCGAATTACAGCCTGTCGAATTACACCCGTGTGATTCATCCCCATGTGTGGATGAACCTGTGGATAACTCGACGCGCAGCGCGCTTGCGAGCGTATCGAGATCTCCCTGCGCTCGGATCCTACGCGTACAGCGCGACGGGGATCAGCAGCAGGAGCAGGAGCACGATCGTCAGCGCGACGAGCAGGACGACCTGAAGCCGGCGACGCCGCACCGACCTGGTGCGGGCGAAGATGAACCCCGCGGCTGCGCCGGCGATCAGACCCCCGAGGTGCGCCTGCCAAGAGATCTGCACGGCGGCCATCGACCCCGCCATCAAGCCCTGGACGAACGGAAACGCGAAGTTGATCGCGATGAGGATCGCGATCCCCGTGACGTTCGCACCGATGTGCCGGCCGATCACGAGGAGCGCTCCGAACAGCCCGAAGATCGCTCCCGATGCGCCGACGACAGGCACGCTGAATCCAAGGAGGGCGACCGCCACCGAACCGCCCAAGCCGCTGATCAGGTACAGCGCGAGGAAGCGCCCTCTGCCGAGCAGGGGTTCCAGGCTCCGCCCGATCATCCACAGCGCGAGCATGTTCAGCCCGACGTGCCAGAAGCTCGAGTGCACGAGCAGCACCGTCAACAATCGCCACGGCTGGAAGACGCCCGACAATTCCGGGTACAGCAGCGGGGCGTAGAACGCCAGCCACTGCTGCACCGGGGAGCCGGGGATCAGCTGCGTCAGGTAAGCGATCGCCGTGACCAGGATGATGCCGTAGGTCACGAGCGGACGTGAATCGGATGCGGTGACCACGCGGGTGCGAGACCGCCCCCAGCGCCGCTCCGCCTTCGCCTGGGCAGGGGTCTGCGCCTTCTGCTGATCGCGGAGGCACTCCGGGCAGATCACGCCCACGGCAGCCTGGGTCTGGCACTCAGGGCATACCGTGCGCAGGCACCGCTGACACAGCACGAAGCTCTGCCGATCGGGGTGCCGATAGCAGAAGTTGTCGCTGTTGCGGCGGAACTCGGCAGTGGTCACAGGTGTGGAGCGAGGCGCCTAGACGGCGACGATGTCGATCGACTGAAGGACGACGGGCTCGACCGGGCGGTCGCCGGCGCCGGTCGGGACGGCACCCAATGCGTCGACGACCTGGCGGGAAGCAGCATCCGCCACCTCACCGAAGATCGTGTGCTTGCCCTGCAGCCACGGCGTCGGATCGGTGGTGATGAAGAACTGCGACCCGTTGGTGCCCTCGGCCTTCCCCGTGATCGCATTGCGACGGAGCCCCGCATTTGCCATCGCCAGCTTGTACGGCTCGTTGAAGTTGAGCTCGCCGTTGATCTCGTCGTCGAAGTTGTAGCCGGGGCCGCCGGTGCCCTGACCGAGCGGGTCGCCACCCTGGATCATGAAGTTGGGGATGATGCGGTGGAACACGACGTTCTTGTACAGGGGTCCCTCGCCGGGCTTTCCCGTCTTGGGGTCGGTCCACTGGCCGGAGCCGTCGGCGAGCCCGATGAAGTTCGCGACGGTGCGCGGCGCGTGGTCGCCGTACAGGTTGATGACGATGTCGCCGTGGTTGGTGTGCAGAGTGGCAACCGCTGTGTGCTGAGGCATGGGTACATTCTCTCAGAGTTCTGTGCAAGCCCTCCCGCGCAGAGTCTGGTCTGGCAAGATGGGACGACTACAACCCCCAGCCTTAAGGGAGGGCCCCTCGTGAGCCTCAGCCGCAAGCGCAAGAAGGAACTCCGCAAGCTTCAGTCCCAGGCGAACGATCTGTGGTCGTCACAGCAGATCCTCGTCGGTGAAGCAGCCGGTGTCGCACGGGAAGCCAGCCGTCAGCTCGGCAACTTCGGTCGTGAACAGGTGGTTCCCACCGTCAAAGACGGCTACGGCCGGTACGCCGCGCCGTACGTCGACAAGAGCGTCAAGTTCTCGAAGCAGGTGCTCTCGGACCGAGTCGTCCCCGCCGCAGGCGCCGTCGTCGGGTCGGCCCTCTCGGTGTGGGATGCAGCGAACGATACCCGGGCGCGGATCGCGGCCGGCAACGGCTTCGCCCTGCCGGATGCCGGCGTCTACGCCAAGAGCGCCGACAAGTACAGCAAGGCCGCCACGAAGAAGCTCGCCGCTTCTCTCGCCCTTGCGCCGCAGAAGAAGGGCATCGGCGCGGGTGGCGTGATCGCCATCATCCTCGGCGTCGCCGCAGCGGCCGGTGTGCTGTACGCCGCGTGGCAGACGCTCCGCGCCGACGACGAGCTCTGGGTGGCCGACGACCCGCTGCGCGCGCCGGACGCCTGATCGACCTCTCGAAGAGCCCCGCCCTCAGGCGGGGCTCTTTGTCGTGAGTAGCCTGGTACTGGACACAGGGAGACTGATGACGGACGACACAGACCCGCTCGCGCGCGTCCGCGACGCGGCATCCGCACGCGGCCTCGAGATCGAGATCCGCGAACGGCCCCCGGCGAACAGCCTCGCGGAAGCCGCCGAGCTCTTAGGGATCCCGGCAGCCGGGATCGTCAAGACGCTCGTCGTCAAGCGCAGTGACGACACCTACCTGTTCGCACTCATCCCGGGCGACCGTTCGATCTCCTGGGCGAAGCTGCGCGCGGTGGTCGGTGTCAACAAGCTGCAGCTCCCGGACGCCGGTCGGGCCCTGGAGGCTACCGGCTATGAACGCGGCACGATCGTGCCCATCGGCAGCACGACGGACTGGCCGGTGTTCGCTGACCAACTCATCGTGGGCGCGCGCATCGCGATGGGTGCCGGTGCTCACGGCTACAGCCTGTTCGTCGACGCCGACGATCTCATCGCGGCGTACGGCGCGACCGTGGCCGACATATCGCAGCCGGCAGAGTGACGGCATCCCCACTTCGGCCGACTCGGTCTCGCATCAGATGAGACCGGCCATACGAAGCGAGATGTCGACGAGCTTCACGCGCTGAAGGGCGCGCACCTCGGCGAGGGTGAACCAGTCCGCACGATCGGTCGACCCCGCCTTCTCGTTACGCAGTCTGCCGCCGGTGATGCGTGCGCGGTACACGATGCGCAGAGTGTGCAGTGGTCCGTCCGTCTCCGCAGTAATGCGCCTCCCGGCGGGAATCACCCGGGAATGGATGCCGAGCAGGTCACCGATCACGGCGCGATACCCGGTCTCTTCGCGCACCTCACGACGCGCTGCGCGCGCGGGATCCTCGCCGGGCTCCAGCCCCCCACCGGGCATCGTCCACGCGGCGCGGCGACCCTCGGTCCAGTGCGCGAGCAGCACGCGGCCGACGTCGTCCGTGATGACGCAGTACGCCGCGACGCGCATATCCATGCGCTTCACCCTATCGAAGCGGGCGTGGACGGCGACCGCGAGCGGTTGCGTCGTCTTACACGCGTCCGGGCGAGGTCACGCGCGCCCACCGGTCGGGCATCTCGAACAGCCAGCGCAGTCCGACACGGTCTGCCGCCATCTTGATGCAGATGCTTCCCGCCAGGGTGGCCACGACGATGCCCACCGCATAGAGCGAGCCCCACACGGCATGTTCGCCGAGCCAGGCTGCGAGGCCGGGCATCGCGCGAAGGACATCGTTGAGCAGAAGGAAGATGAGTGGGTTGAGGATGAAGATCGGCAGTGTGTTCCGGCCCACTCTGCGCAACAGAGCCATCCACGGTCGATTCGCCACGACGCCGATGATGGCGATGGTTGCAGCGACGCCGATGAACGAGGTCAGCGGATCTGCAAAGCCGTACGGACCGGTCGGTCCGAGGAGCATCGACCCCGTATAGAGGGCTGCGCCCGCGAGGAAGATCCATACCCCTCGTGTCGAAGCCAGCCAGTCCCCGACCGCCGGAAGTCGTGCGCCGAGGGCGTAGAAGAGGACCGCTGCAGCCACCTGCCGATACGGCTGGTCGATGAGGAAGGGGGCGCCGACGCTGATGAGCGCACCGACGCCGATGACGATCCACGCCGGAACCGCCTTTGTCGCCCAGACTGCGACGAACAGCACGACGAGTGCCCACAGGTACCACATGTGCGTCTCAGGCGAGCCGATGTTCCGCGCGAGCATCGTCAGCGGGTTGACCGACGAGAAGTCATTCGCGAGGTTGTCCAGCCACACGAAGACGGCGATGATGGCAACCCACAGCACGTAGAGGTACGCGACCGAGAGCACTCGTCCCCGCCACGCGGCTCTCCACGGGCGCGTGAGGGAGCGTGAGGCGAGGTAGCCGGAGATGAAGAAGAACAGCGGGACGCGCAGAGGGGTGGTCCACTCGAGCACCGTGGAGATGACCGACATGATCCTCTCGTCGCCGATCCAGAAAACGAGATGAGTCGCCCACAGGTGGAGCATCACGATCAGTACGACACTCAACCCGCGCGCCACGTCGGGCCAGGCCACGCGAGCCGCGGGCGCAGAGAGAGGAGGAGTTCTCACGACGTTCACCGTCTCATCGGGGGAATCGAGTGATCGATCCTATCTCGACCCCGGTCCGGCAGCGGGAGCGCCGGAGTGGGTAACTGTGGAGCCTAGGAGATTCGAACTCCTGACATCCTGCTTGCAAAGCAGGCGCTCTACCAACTGAGCTAAGGCCCCGAGGGGTTTACGTGGGGCTACCAGGACTTGAACCTGGGACCTCTTCATTATCAGTGAAGCGCTCTAACCGCCTGAGCTATAGCCCCGAAACTGCGACGACGCGAGCGCCGTCAACCTCCAAGACTTTACCCGACGGCCGCCGATTTCTCGAATCCGTCCGGCCCTCCATCCGCGAGACGGCATAGCCGCCACGAGACCGACGCGAATGCACCCGGTTTCGTGGCGCATATCCGGTCTCGCGAAAAGGGGAGAGGAGCGGAAAGGGGAGAGGGGGTCAGTTCGAGGTGAAGCCCACCAGCAAGCCGCCGGTCACCTTCACCGCGAGATTGTAGATGCCCGCGAGAACGGCGCCGAGCACCGTGATGACGATCAGGTTGAGGATCGCGACGATCGCAGCGAACGCCATCACCTGGGGGAGGCCGATGAATGTCTGGATCGAGACTCCGCCGTCCGAGAAGCTCTGGAAGAACTCGTCGACCTTGTCGACCAGACCCGTGGTCTGGATCACCGTGTAGACCAGGAAGAACGTGACGACCGTGACGATCGCCACAGCGACCGCCGCGAGGAACGAGAGCTTCACGGCGGACCAGAAGTCGATATAGACGAGACGCAGGCGCACCTGCTTGGCGCTGGTCTTGTGGGTCGACTTCTTCGCCAGCTTGTCGGCTACCGTGCTCATGCGTCAGTACTCTCTTCGGGGGTCTCGGGGGAGGGCTGCTCCTCGTCGGCGGCGGCCTCCGATTCCTCGGTCAGGCCACGCTCTCCGTTGCGCGCGATCGCGATGATCTTGTCATCGTCGCCGGCACGGGCGAACACGACACCCATCGTGTCTCTCCCCTTGGCCGGCACCTCGGCCACGGCAGAGCGTACCACCTTGCCGCTGGCAAGAACCACCAAGACCTCGTCGTCCTCGCTCACGATCAAACCGCCCGCGAGCACGCCCCGATCCTCGTTCAGCTTGGCCACTTTGATGCCCAGGCCACCGCGTCCCTGGACTCGGTACTGGTCGACCGAGGTGCGCTTCGCGTAGCCGCCCTCCGTGACGACGAACACGTAACCCTCGTCCTGGGCGACGGACGCTGAGAGCAGGCTGTCGCCCTCGCGGAACGACATTCCCTTCACCCCGGAGGTCGATCGGCCCATCGGCCGTAGTGCTTCGTCCGTCGCCGAGAACCGCAACGACATGCCGTGGCGACTGATGAGCAGGATGTCGTCACCCTCGTCGACGAGGAGCGCGCTGACCAGCTCGTCCGAGACGTCGCCGAGCACGTCATCGTCGGCTTCGCCGGCATCCGACCGCAGTTTGATCGCGATGACACCACCCTGCCGGTTGGTGTCGTACTCGGTCAGGCGGGTCTTCTTGACCAGCCCGCTCTTGGTGGCGAGCACGAGGTACGTCGCGACGCTGTAGTCGCGGATGTCGAGGATCTGTGCGATCTCTTCGTCGGGCTGCAGTGCGAGGAGGTTCGCGACGTGCTGACCCTTCGCGTCGCGACCCGCTTCCGGGACCTCGTACGCCTTGGCGCGATATACCCGGCCCTTGGTCGAGAAGAACAGCAGCCAGTGGTGCGTGGTGGTGACGAAGAAGTGCTCGACGACGTCGTCGGCGCGCAGCTGCGCGCCCTTCACTCCCTTGCCCCCGCGATGCTGCTGGCGGTAGTTGTCGCTGCGCGTCCGCTTGATGTAGCCGTCACGCGTGACGGTGACGACCATCTCCTCCTGCGGGATGAGGTCTTCGATCGACATGTCGCCGTCGAAACCGTGGAGGATCTCGGTGCGACGGTCATCCCCGAACCGCTCGACGATCGCGGTGAGCTCGTCACGGATGATCTCGCGCTGCAGGGAGGGGTCGGCCAGGATCGCCTGGAAGCCGGCGATCTGAGTCTCGAGATCGGCCGCCTCGTCGATGATCTTCTGACGCTCGAGGGCGGCGAGCCGGCGCAGCTGCATCGTCAGGATCGCGTCGGCCTGGATCTCGTCGATGTCGAGCAGTGACTTCAAGCCTTCACGCGCCTCGTCGACGGTGGGCGAGCGGCGGATGAGCGCGATGACCTCGTCGAGGGCATCCAGCGCCTTCAGGAGCGCACGCAGGATGTGCATCCGCTCCTCGGCCTTGCGCAGGCGGAACCGCGTGCGGCGGACGATGACGTCGATCTGGTGATCGATCCAGTGGCTGATGAATCCGTCGAGGGGGAGCGTGCGCGGCACCCCGTCGACGATCGCGAGCATGTTCGCGCCGAAGTTCTCCTGCAGCTGCGTGTGCTTGTACAGGTTGTTCAGCACGACCTTGGCGACAGCATCCCGCTTCAACACGACCACGAGACGCTGCCCGGTGCGGCCGGATGTCTCATCGCGGATGTCGGCGATGCCGGTGATCTTGCCCTCGCGGGCGAGGTCGCTGATCTTGACCGCGACGTTGTCGGGGTTGACCTGGTAGGGCAGTTCCGTGATCACCAGGCACGTGCGGCCCTGGATCTCTTCGACGTTGATGACCGCGCGCATCGTGATCGATCCGCGGCCCGTGCGATAGGCGTCCTTGATCCCGCGCGTCCCGAGGATCTGCGCGGCAGTGGGGAAGTCCGGCCCGGGGATGCGCTCCATGAGCGCTTCGAGCAGCTCTTCCCGCGATGCATCCGGGTTCTCAAGAGCCCACAGAGCACCCGCTGAGACCTCTCGAAGGTTGTGCGGCGGGATGTTCGTCGCCATCCCGACCGCGATTCCGACCGACCCGTTGACCAGCAGGTTGGGGAAGCGCGCAGGCAGCACGACCGGCTCCTGCGTCTGCCCGTCGTAGTTGTCTTGGAAGTCGACGGTGTCTTCTTCGATGTCCCGCACCATCTCGAGCGCGAGCGGCGACATCTTCGTCTCGGTGTAGCGGGGCGCCGCGGCGCCTTGGTTGCCGGGCGAGCCGAAGTTCCCCTGCCCGAGCGCGAGCGGATACCGCAGAGCCCACGGCTGGACGAGCCTGACGAGCGCGTCGTAGATGGGAGCATCACCGTGCGGGTGGTACTGCCCCATGACCTCGCCGACGACGCGAGCGCACTTCGAGAACGACTTGTCTGGGCGGAAGCCGCCGTCGTACATGCCGTAGATGACCCGGCGGTGCACGGGCTTCAGCCCGTCCTCGACGCGGGGCAGCGCCCGCCCGACGATCACGCTCATCGCATAGTCGAGATAGCTGCGCTGCATCTCGAACTGCAGGTCGACCTGGTCGATCTGGCCGTGGTTGTGCTCGGGCGTCACGTCGGGGCGTTCTTCGTCAGTCATGTTCTCAGTTCCTGGCTATTGCTCGAGCGGGGCTCAGATGTCGAGGAAGCGGACGTCTTTGGCGTTGCGCTGGATGAAGGTCCGGCGCGATTCGACGTCTTCGCCCATGAGCGTCGAGAAGATCTCGTCGGCCGACGCGGCGTCGTCGATCGTCACCTGCAGCAGAGTGCGTGTCTCGGGATCCATCGTGGTCTCCCAGAGCTCTTTGTCGTTCATCTCGCCGAGGCCCTTGTAGCGCTGGATGCCGTTGTCTTTCGGGATCCGCTTGCCACCGGCGACGCCCTCGGCCAGAAGCGCGTCACGCTCGCGGTCGCTGTAGACGTACTCGTGCGGCGAGTTCGACCACTTGAGCCGGTACAGCGGAGGCTGAGCGAGGTACACGTACCCGGCTTCGATGAGTCCGCGCATGTAACGGAACAGAAGCGTGAGCAGCAGCGTCGTGATGTGCTGGCCGTCGACGTCGGCATCAGCCATGAGCACGATCTTGTGATAGCGCGCCTTGGTGATGTCGAAGTCCTCGCCGATGCCCGTGCCGAACGCCTGGATCATCGCCTGCACCTCTTTGTTACCCAGTGCGCGATCGAGGCGTGCGCGCTCGACGTTGAGGATCTTGCCGCGGAGGGCGAGGATCGCCTGCGTGTGCGGGTCGCGACCCTGAACGGCCGAGCCGCCGGCCGAGTCGCCCTCGACGAGGAAGATCTCGCTGATCGAGGGGTCTTTGCTCGTGCAGTCCTTGAGCTTGTCGGGCATGGCCGCACTCTCGAACACGCTCTTGCGGCGCGCGGTCTCGCGCGCCTTGCGCGCGGCGAGCCGGGCCGTGGCGGCATCGATCGACTTGCGGATGATGTTCTTGGCCTGCGCCGGGTTGCGATCGAACCAGTCTCCGAGCCGGTCGCCCACGACCTTCTGCACGAACGCCTTCGCTTCGGTGTTTCCGAGCTTCGTCTTCGTCTGACCCTCGAACTGCGGTTCCGACAGCTTCACCGAGATCACCGCAGTGAGGCCTTCGCGCACGTCGTCGCCCGAGAGGTTCTCGTCCTTCTCCTTGAGGAGGCCGTTCGCACGGGCGTATTTGTTCACCAGGGTGGTCAGCGCGGCTCGGAAGCCTTCTTCGTGTGTGCCCCCCTCGTGCGTGTTGATGGTGTTCGCATAGGTGAAGACGTTCTCGGTGTAACTCGTGGTCCACTGCATGGCGACTTCGAGCGCGATCTTGCGCTCGGTGTCTTCGGACTCGAAGTCGATGATCTCTTCGTTGACGTGCTCGGCCTTGCGCACCTTGTTGAGGTACTCGACGTAGTCGACGAGGCCGCGCTCATAGAGGAAGACGTCTTCGCGCTGCTTCGTGACGAGAACCCCGTCGACCTCTTCGTCGATCGTGGCCTGGGGGCGCTCGTCATGGAGCTCGATCCGTAGGCCCTTGTTCAGGAACGCCATCTGCTGGAACCGCGTGCGGAGGGTGTCGTAGTCGAACTCGACGGTCTCGGTGAAGATCGTGGGGTCGGGCCAGAAGGTGATGGTTGTACCGGTCTCGTCGGTCTCCTCGCCCTTCTCCAGCTGCTGCTGCGGCTGGCCGCCGTTCGCGAAGCTGTGCCGCCAGACGTGACCCTGCCGTTTGATCTCGACCTCGAACCGGGTCGAGAGGGCGTTCACCACGGACGAACCGACGCCGTGCAGACCACCCGAGACCGCGTAGCCGCCGCCACCGAACTTGCCTCCGGCGTGGAGGATCGTCAGCACGACCTCGACGGTGGACTTCGTCGGATCCGAGGAATGAGGATCGACCGGGATGCCTCGACCGAAGTCGATGACGCGGATACCGCCGTCGGCGAGGATCGTCACGATGATCGCGTCATTGGCTCCCGCGAGGGCCTCATCGACCGAGTTGTCGACGATCTCCTGAACCAGATGATGCAAACCGCGCGGACCCGTGGACCCGATGTACATGCCCGGTCGCTTGCGCACCGCCTCCAGCCCCTCGAGAACTTGGATCTCGTCGGCTCCGTACTCATGCGGGGTGGTCGCAGCGGCAGAGGAGACGGGTTCGTCGGGAACGCTTTCGGGGGTAAGAGACGTCATAGGTGTTCGAGCGCTCCAGATCGGTTCGGCAGTGTGACCCCAGCCTACCAAGAGACGAGCTTCGACCGGGGTTTATACGCCCCTGTGGAGCGATGAACTGCACGGGGTGTCCCCAAACCGTGGCTCAGCCGTAGGTGTCGCGCGGGCCGCGCCCTGGAATGGCTCTGGGACCCCATTTCCAAGAGGGAACGTCCGGCCCAATGAAGCGGATGCTGTCGACCCCCGCATCCGGGAAGCGCCGGATGACCTCCGAAAGGATGTGCGCACGCATGAGCTGGAGCTGTTTCGCCCATGCGGTGGAATCAGCCTGCACGGTCAGCAGACCGTCGGTCAGGGCCACCGGACGGGTGTGGCCGGCCGTGTCCGCACCGGCGACATCGGCCCACTGGCGCACGAGGTCTTCGCGGGCGAGCTGAGAATCCCAGCCCGCGCTGCGCGTGAGATCCGACAGCACGTCGCCCACGCCGTGCGGATCGCGCCCCGGTGTGAACGGCGCATTCTCATCGTCGCCACGGACACGACGCTTGCGACGGCTCGCCCGGGCCGAGGGCTTGAGACCCCGCAGCCGGAGGTAGGTGGCGAGTGTCTCGGGGACATCGGGTTCGCCGGCGCCTGCTTCGCCGGGGGCGGCGGGATCAGGCATCCGATTCCTCGACGATTCTTCCGCCCTCGACACGCACGATGCGCGCGCGCAGCCCGGGCGGAACGTCCTGCTCGACCGCAGCAGTGACGATGACCTGTTCGTACCCGCCGGCGAGCTCGCCGAGCCGGGCCCGCCGATCCGTGTCCAGTTCGGCGAACACATCGTCGAGGATGAGCACCGGGTCGCCCAGCTGAGACTCCGCGCGCAGTAGTTCGGCGGACGCGAGCCGCAGGCTCAGCGCCATCGACCACGATTCGCCGTGCGACGCGTACCCCTTCACCGGCAGACCGCGCACCCGCAGCACGAGGTCGTCGCGGTGCGGACCCACGAGCGTGAGACCACGATCGATCTCGGCGGGGCGCTTCGCCGCGAGTGCAGCACGGAACAGGTCGCCGATCGAGGTCGCAGTCCCATCCGGCGCGGGAGCTGCGGCATCTTCTTCAGGATCGCCGCCGCGAACCGAGAGCGCCCAGTCCAGCCGGGGCTCGTGATCCGCTCCTGCGATGGCGGTGTAGGCGTCGGCCAGGGGCGCGGCCAGGTCGGCCGCGAGACCCAGGCGCGCCTCGATCAGCTCGGTACCGAGTGAGACGAGCTTCTCGTCCCACACATCGAGAGTCGAAAGGGCATCACCGCGGATGCCTCTCGCCTTCGCCGACTTCAGGAGCGCGGTGCGTTGACGGAGCACCCGGTCGTAGTCGGCGAGAACACCCGACATGCGGGGCGCGCGCTGCACGAGCAGCTGATCAGCGAAGCGGCGACGCGCGGACGGGTCGCCGCGCACGATCTGGAGATCTTCCGGCGCGAAGAGCACCACCTGCGCGTAGCGCGGCAGTTCAGCGGTCTTCACCGCCGAACCGTTGACTCGCGCGCGATTCGAACCCTGTCTGTTCAGCTGCAGCTCGAGCTGCACACGCCGTTCGCCGTGTGCAAGTCGAGCGCGCACGATCGCGGCGTCGGCACCGTCGCGGACCATCGGCGCGTCGGACGACACGCGGTGTGACCCGAGCGTGGCGAAGTAGGCGATCGCCTCAGCGAGGTTGGTCTTGCCCTGGCCGTTTCGCCCGACGAAGACATTCGGCCCGGGTACCAGTGCGACATCGGCGACCGCATAGTTGCGGAAGTCGACGAGGCTCAGGTGCTCCACGATCACTGGTTCAGGCTAGTCGGGGATTCCGACGCCGCCCGCGCTAGCGCAGGAGGAGGTTCGGCTGCAGCAGGTACTTGAACGAGTCCGAGCCTGCCTTGTCGACCGACGTCTGCGCGGTCACGAGCACGGGGCTGAGCTTGTTCGCGTTCTCGCTCGACGTGAACGTGATCCGCGCGAACTCGCTGCGAACAGCCGCGAGTGACTCGAGCAGATACTGCGGGTTGAGGCCGAGCGTCACGTCTTCGCCGACCAGGTGGGCATCGACGGACTCCGATGCCCGCGCCTGCTCGGTGCCCGAGGCATCCATCGACACGCTGTCGGTCGTGAACGTGAACCGGAGGGGAGCCGAGCGATCGAGAACGAGTGACACGCGCCGCACGGCTTCGGTCAGCTCGGCCGTGTTGACGACCGCGTGGTGGTCGGTCGCCTCGGGGAACAAGCGTCGCACCGGCGGGAAGTTGCCCTTGATCAGCAGCGAGGTGACCGTCTTGTTGCCCGCCGTGAAGGCGATGATCTCGCGGTCGCCGGCACCCGAGAAAGCGATCGAGATGTCGCCACCGTGGGCGAAGGTCTTGCCCACCTCCTGGAGTGTGCGTGCCGGCACGAGAGCGGTGGTGGATTCTTCGGATGCTGTCGCTCCGCCGTCCCACGGAATCTCACGCAGCGCGACGCGGTAGCGGTCGGTCGCCACGAGGCTCAGCTGCGTGCCGCTCACTTCGAGTTGTACACCGGTCAGGACCGGGGTCACGTCGTCGCGAGACGCCGCGAAGGCGACCTGGGCGATCGCCGTCGCGAAATCTTCACCCGGGACGAGACCCGAGTCACCCGTCACCTCGGGGATCGCGGGGTACTCCTGCACCGGCATCGACGAGAGCGTGAAGCGTGCCGACCCACAGGTGAGCACGATCCCGCCGTCGTCATCGACCTCGATCTGGATCGGGGCGTTCGGCAGGCGGCTGGCGATCTCGGACAGTAGCCGTCCGTGCACGAGGATCGTGCCGGGTTCGTCGACCGTGGCTTCGATCGTGGTCCGTGCGGAGGCCTCGTAGTCGAAGGCTGCGAGCGAGAGCCCCGCATCGGATGCTTCGATCAGCACGCCCGCCAGGATCGGCTGCGGATTGCGCTGCGGCAGAAGCTTGACGACGAACGACACTGCTTCGCTGAACACATCGCGATTGACGTGGAACCTCACTGGCGCTCCTTCGAGCTTCGAGTCTGGGTTCCCATGCTAGTGCCCGCCGCGCTGCACACCAGATCCGGGACTTTCGCCGTCAAGGTGATCGATCGGAGTTCAATTGAGTAGTTATCTGTCATCTTCTTAACGCCTGTGGAAACTGTGGACAACTCGAGCGATGCTTGTCGAGAGCGGGGAACTACAACGGTGTGAGATGTGCACGGCCTGCGGAACCGACATCCCATCGTCCGTGGACGTCGTGCACTCGCGGCGAATCCATCCACAGGTGAGTCGGCGCCACGCACACGGTTTCCGCAACTTAGAAAAGTTATCCACAGGTTTTCCACACTGTGCAGAACCGGAATAATGGCCCCGCTGCGGCCCTCGTGTCAAGGACTGATTGCGGCATATTCCATCGGCGGGCGTGTCGGAACACGCTGACGCGCTCGGAGGAGCGATCAACGCCGACAGATGCGGATCGGAACGCCTCTCAGCGGCCGACGCGGCCGAGCTGCGTCGTGATCTCGGTGACCTGGTTGTAGATCGACCGACGCTCTTTCATCAGGTCGCTGATCTTCTTGTAGGCGTACATGACCGTCGTGTGATCGCGGTTGCCGAAGAGGTGCCCGATCTTCGGCAAGGAGAGGCTGGTTCGTTCGCGGCACAGATACATGGCGATCTGACGCGCCGTGGCTACGGACTGCGATCGGCTCGAGCCGTAGAGGTCATCGACGGACAGCTTGAAGTACTGCGCTGTGGCGGTGATGATGTCCGTCGGCGAGATGACGTTCGCGTCGTCCTGGTCGATGATGTCGCGGAGCACGGTCTGCGCGAGCGACATGTCGAGCGTCGAACGGTTCAAGCTGGCGAATGCCGAGACACGGATCAACGCGCCCTCGAGCTCGCGGATGTTGGACGAGACCTTCGTGGCGATGTACTCCAGCACCTCGTCGGGGATCTGCAGCCGCTCGCTCTGCGCCTTCTTGCGGAGGATCGCGATGCGCGTTTCGAGATCGGGCGCCTGCACATCGGTGATCAGGCCCCACTCGAATCGGCTGCGCATGCGATCTTCGAAGCCCGTGAGGTGCTTGGGGGGCACATCGCTGGTGATGACGACCTGCTTGTCATGATCGTGCAGCGTGTTGAACGTGTGGAAGAAGGCTTCCTGTGTCTCGGCACGACCCTGCAGGAACTGGATGTCGTCGATCAGGAGGATGTCGACGTCGCGGTACCGCGCCTGGAATGCGGAGCCGCGGTTGTTCGCGATCGAGTTGATGAAGTCGTTCGTGAACTCTTCGCTCGAGACGTAGCGGACACGGATGCCGGAGTACAGGCTCATCGCGTAGTCGCCGATGGCGTGCAGCAGGTGTGTCTTGCCGAGCCCCGAATCGCCGTAGATGAACAGCGGGTTATATGCCTTGGCGGGGGCCTCTGCCACGGCGACTGCCGCAGCATGTGCGAAGCGGTTGGACTGCCCGATGACGAAGTTGTCGAACGTGTACTTCGGGTTCAGTCGCGTGTCACTTCGCGAGACGGATGCTGCGGCATCCGCCGCCTCTTCCGTCTGCGGTCTGATCGGTGCAGTCGGGGCGACCGACTGCGCGGGCGCCGGTGCGGAGAAGGCGTGGGAGTTCTCGGTCAGCTCCGGATTGACGACCACGCGGAACGACGCGGCTTCCGGTTCCGCATCCACTCGTGAAAGCGCCTCGAGGATGGGCGCGCGCATGCGCTTGTTGATCTGAGCGGCCGTCAGGTCGTTCGGCACATCCAGATAGAGCGTGCCGCTCATGACGCCCTGCGGCACAGCGAGGTTCAGAAAGCCCTGGAGCTGCGGGGTGATCCTGTCATCGCCGGCGAGTTCGCCGAGCACGGCCGACCAGATGGGAACATCTGGAATATCGTGCGGTGACATGACCCCCCCGGGGTTATCTTGTTGCGTCCGCGGCTCCGACGGAGAAACGCACGTCGGCCTGTGGATAACTTGCCGGAGCCACGCTAGTCAGAGGGCGTCGCTTGAGCAAACTCCACTGTAGGGGCCGCCCGCGTGTCTTTGCCATGCCCGTGACAGAGAATGGGGATAATGCGGCGCTCGGGTGCCGGTTTGAGTATTTCCGCGATCCGACGTAGCCTAAATCGGTTGACTTATGCCTTCGCGGCAGTCCCTGCATCCCTTCGTCCCGGTCGAGCGTCGCAACGATACCGGTGACACCCTGATCCGGAAGTGATCTTCATGAGCAAGCGCACCTACCAGCCCAACAACCGCCGTCGCGCGAAGAAGCACGGTTTCCGTGCCCGTATGCACACGCGCGCCGGTCGCGCCATCCTCTCGGCTCGCCGCGCCAAGGGGCGCACCGAGCTCTCGGCCTGACCCGCAGCGGTGCTCTCACGGCCGAACCGACTCACCCGAGGGGCGGAGTACAAGGCCGTCGTCCGTCGGGGGCAGCGGTGTGCCGGTGCCCACACGGTGACGTACGTCGTCACCTCGGGTGAAGTCCGAGCATCTCGTTTCGGCTTCATCGTCAGCAAGCAGGTCGGGAACGCGGTCGTACGAAACACGATCCGCCGCCGTCTGAAGGCCGTGTGCTTCGAGGCCCTTCCGTCTGTTCGCCCCGGCAGCGAGATCGTGATCCGCGCACTTCCGACCGCCGCGACCGCCGCGTACGGCGATCTTCGCGACGAAGTGGCTCGATGTCTCGCACGGAGAGCCGCATGAGTTCGGCGACCTTGCCCACGTCGGCCACCGGTGACGGACGCCTCGCGGCATCCGCGCTCTGGCTATCGGTGCCTCTCGTTCCACGCAACGTCGCGTTGAGCCTGCTCCATGGTTACCGTGCGACGATCTCTCATGCCTATGGCGACGTTTGCAAGTACTACCCGTCCTGTTCCGCTTACGCCGTGGGCGCCGTGCAGCAGCACGGTGCACTGAAAGGCTCGCTCATGGCCGCGGCTCGCATCGCTCGTTGCCACCCGTGGGCAGCCGGCGGGATCGACGACGTGCCCCCGCACAAGAACTTCTCGTACGACCTGACCCCCCACGGTTTCGTCGTACCCCTTGGAAAGGACTGATCCGTGCCGGATCTGCTTGGAACCATCCTGTGGCCACTCAAATGGGTGGTCGAGCTCGTGCTCGTCGCATGGCACGCGGTCTTCACCTTCATCGGGTTGCCTGCGGCCGCGGGTATCACGTGGGTGTTGGCGATCATCGGGCTGGTGGTCGTCGTCCGGGCGGCGCTGATCCCCCTCTTCGTCAAGCAGATCAAGAGTCAGCGCAAGATGATGGAAATTGCGCCTGAACTGCGGAAAGTTCAAGAGAAGTACAAGGGCAAGAAGGATCAGCTCTCTCGCGAAGCCATGAGCCGAGAGACGATGGCGCTCTATAAGAAGAACGGCACCTCCCCCGTTTCAGGGTGTCTTCCCCTGCTCGTGCAGATGCCGGTGTTCTTCTCGCTGTACAGCACACTGAGTTCGATCAAGGCCAACGCCGAGGCCGGCCGCGGTGGTGTCGGTCCGCTGACCCCTGAGCTCACGATGGAGTTCTACAACGCCAAACTCTTCGGGGTCGCCTCCCTCCACGACACGCTCGTGGGCGCTTGGCAGACTCAGCCCGAGGGATGGCAGGTCACCGTCACGATCCTCGTGGTGCTGGTCGTCCTGATGATCGCATCGCAGTTCCTCACGCAGCTGCAGATCATCTCGAAGAACCTCTCCCCCGAGGCGAAGACCGGCCAGGCGTACCAGATGCAGCGCATCATGCTCTACATCCTTCCTTTCGCGTTCGTCTTCTCGGGCGTGTTCTTCCCGCTGGGTGTCGTCATCTACTGGTTCACCTCCAACGTGTGGACGATGGTGCAGCAGTTCCTCGTCATCCGTAATCTCCCGACGCCCGGCTCGGAAGCAGCGAAGTTGCGCGAGGAGCGATTGGCCCGCCGAGGTAAGGCGATCGATTCGAGCGGCAAGATCATCTCGATGGAGAAGTATCAGGCCGAGCAGCAGCGTCTACTCGACGAGGCGGAGAAGGCCAAGGCTGCCGCGCCGAAGCGACAGCAACCTGTGGGCAAGCAGCGCGCGAAGAAGCAGCTCCCCCCGGCAAAGCCGCAGGACACGACGAAGCCGCCCGCGCAGTCGGGGCCGAAGACCGCGAACCAATCCGGTCCGAACTCCGGCAATCAGCCCAGCGCGAAGCCGGCCGGCCAGCCCGCGGCGAAAGCCGGCGGTCAGCCTGCCTCGAAGGTGAAGAACCAGTCGCAGGCTCGCTCTGAATCTTCACGACCCGGTGATGCCGCGACCGGCAAGCCTGCGACCTCCTGATACCCCTTCCACCGAGGACAGCCATGACCAGTACGTCTGAGAACGCGTCGATCGACACCATTCCGGAGCGAGCGACAGCCACCGTAGAGCAGTTGGAGCAAGAGGGCGACGTCGCCGCCGACTACATCGAGGAACTGCTCGACATCGCTGACATCGACGGGGATCTTGCTATCGACGTGCGTGGCGGGCGGGCGTATCTCTCCGTCGAGGGTGAGGATGCAACATCCCTCTCATTGCTCGCAGATCCCGACACCGTGCAGGCGCTGCAAGAACTGACACGAATCGCCGTGCAGACCAAGACAGGACGGTTCTCGAGGCTCATCCTCGATGTCGCGGGGTCGCGAGACACGCGGCAACGCGAGCTCGAGGCGCTCGTGTCGCGCGCAATAGAGCGTCTGGACGACGGGGCGACTCAGGCTTCGCTGCCGGCGATGTCGAGCTACGAACGCAAGCTCATCCACGACATCGTCGCTGATCGCGGTCTGGTCTCTGAGTCGTATGGCGAGGGCGCTGACCGTCACACCGTGATTCGCCGCGGTTGATGTTTCACGTGAAACGGTGATGGCTTCCCTTGAGACAGAGCCACCGGCAGCCGCTGCGATCTTCGGAGACCGGATCGACGTCGCGCGACGCTTCACAATGGCGCTCGCTGAGCATGGTGAAGAACGGGGCCTGATCGGCCCGCTCGAACCAGCGCGGTTGTGGAGTCGTCACGTACTCAACAGCGCCATCGTCGGTCCCCTCTTCTCCGGTCGGGTGGGAGATGTCGGTTCCGGAGCGGGACTACCCGGACTTGTGCTGGCGATCGTCTGCCCTGATGTGCAGTGGGTTCTCATCGAGCCGATGGAGCGACGCATCGCGTGGTTGAACGAGCAGGTCGATGAGTTGAAACTCGACAACGTAGAGGTCGTTCGAGCTCGCGCTGAGGACTGGAAGCCGGATGCTCCGCTCGACGCGGTGACGGCTCGGGCGGTCAGCGCACTGCGAACCTTGATTCCTCTGACCGCTCCCCTCGTGCGCGATGGTGGCGAGCTGATCCTCATGAAGGGCGCAAGCGTCGAGAGTGAAGTCGCCGCGGCGAGCAAGCAGATCCGCAAATACGGTCTGAGCGACGTGCGCGTCGAGGTCGTCGGTGAAGGCCTCGTTGACGAAGCGACCCGCGTGTTCCGGGCGACCGTTCGCTGACGATCCGCGTGTTGCCGGCCCATGGTCTCGGTATGGCGCCGCGCGCCCGCTCAACCCCCAGGCGGCGGGGCGCGTAGCGAGATTTAGCGCGTATCGAGCTCCGGGGTGTTTCACGTGAAACACTGCGGGAGCGTCATGAGCGTGGAGTTTCGGTACGGCGCCGCGCGCCGAATCGACCAAGGTGCGACGGTGATCGAGGACCGGGCTTCGGGCGTATCGAGATCACGAGCCCTCCCCAGGTGGGGGTTGGAGGACCGTTCTGCACAGATGTGATTTCGGCGGCGCGGGCATCGGGTGACGTACTCGATGCTGGGGTGATGCCGTTCATGTACATCCGGACCTGTGCCGACGGATCGCTCTATGTCGGCAGGAGGTGGGATCTCGATCGCCCTGTCGCCCATCGCAATCTGCGCGCAGATTCGGAGTACACCGAACGACGGCTTCCTGTGCGACTCGGCTACTCGGAGAGGTCGCTGGCAGTCGCGGCGTGCTTCCGACAGAAGCAGGCGCTGAACGGGAGTCGAGCGAAGCGGCGCGCGCTCATCTGGGGGTACACAGAGGTATTGTCCGCGCTCAGCAGGAAGAGTCCCCGGAAGCCGATGTGCCCTTCGACGCTCCGGAGTGCCTGGTGTGATCGTCGTGGAGTCGATGCGATCGCGAGCTCGCTACTCGATCGCCATCCGCAGGGAGGCGCCGGTGAGTGTACGAGATCAACGAATGTTTCACGTGAAACGTGAGCGGGTGACTGTCTCTATACGCTCGCGAGTTCGCTACTCGACCCGCGGGTGAGGATGAGTCCGCGACTCGGCCAGCGATGGAGGGTGTTTCAGTCATCGAGCAGTGGCCCCAGCGAGCGTATCGAGATCGTGGTGTTTCACGTGAAACGGGTGGCGGTCTCGATGCGCTCGCGAGGTCGTCACTCGACCAACGGCTGCGGGCAAGTCCGAGACTGGACAGCGGGTGAGGGTCTTTCGGTGATCGAGCAGTGAAGCTTCGACGAGCGTATCGAGATCGTGGTGTTTCACGTGAAACGGGTGGCGGTCGCGAGCTCGACCACCGGGCGAAGGAGCTCGCTACTCGACCACGGGGTGAAGGAGCTCACCAATCGATCAGCGGGTGAAGGCGAGCTCGCTGCGTCCACCAGACGTCCGTGAACCGACGTCGACAACAAGTCCATGAAGGCCTCGCCTAGAGTCATGAAGGCCTCGCCTAGAGTAGGGAGGTCCCCCGAGTGAGTGAGCGGAGCGTTTCACGTGGAACATCCCGAGACCACGGGTGCAGCAGCATCCTTCTCTCTCGACGACGACACTCCCCTTGGCCGCGAGATCGCGGACCTTTCCGCCCGCCGCCGTGCGCTCGAGGCGGTTGATGTACCGCTCACCGGGCGGACGAGAGTGCTGACGGTCTCGAACCAGAAGGGTGGCGTGGGGAAGACGACGACGGCAGTGAACATCGCCGCGGCACTCGTATCGGTCGGTGCCCGGGTCCTCGTGATCGACCTGGATCCGCAGGGGAACGCGTCCACGGCGCTCGGTGTTCCGCACACAGCCGATATCCCGAGCATCTACGACGTCCTGATCGATGAGTTCCCGCTCGCTGACATCGTGCAAACGAGTCCCGAATCCCCCGACCTTCTCTGTGCGCCGAGCACGATTCACCTTGCCGGCGCAGAGATTGAGCTCGTGACGCAGGTTGCCCGTGAGTATCGGCTCCGCACGGCTCTCGACGACTATCTCGACGGCCTCGAAGACAGACTGGATTTCGTTCTCATCGACTGTCCGCCGTCGCTGGGACTCCTCACCATCAACGCCTTCGCCGCGGCACAGGAACTCCTCATCCCGATTCAGTGCGAGTACTACGCCCTCGAGGGGCTCAGCCAGCTTCTCGGCACGGTCCGGATGATCCAGAAGCACCTCAACCCGAAGCTGCGCCTGTCCACCATCCTCCTCACGATGTATGACGGCCGCACCCGTCTCGCGCAGCAGGTTGCGGAAGAAGTGCGAGGTCACTTTCCGCAGGAAGTGCTCACAACCGTCATACCGCGCTCGGTGCGCGTCTCGGAGGCACCGAGCTTCGGCCAGACGGTCATCGCCTACGATGGGCAATCGGCAGGCGCAGTGGCGTATCGCGAAGCAGCCGTCGAGATCATCCGCCGTGACAACACCGGCACCGGGAGCACATCCCCGGTGCCCGATTCCGCCGAGCGCGGTGAGGGAGAATCCTGATGGCGAAGCGAACTGGACTCGGACGCGGCATCGGTGCCCTGATCCCGACGCAGGAGCCCAACGAGGCGCGACCGGTCGACGTCTTCTTTCCCGGCGCACAGATCGGGCCCGCACAGTCCACGGGGGACGCCGAGAGCACCGTGGCAGCGCCCGCGGCTGCGGATGATCTGGTCGCGGTTCCGGGCGCTCATCTCGTACAGATCGATCCGCACGCCATCGTGCCGAATCCTCGCCAGCCACGCACGAATTTCGATGCCGATGATCTCGCCGAGCTCGTTCACAGCGTGCGCGAGTTCGGTGTGCTGCAGCCTGTCGTGGTTCGCGCGGCAGGCGACGGGACCTACGAGCTCATCATGGGGGAGCGACGCACCCGCGCGGCCCGCGAGGCGGGACTCACGTCGATTCCCGCTGTCGTACGCGATACAGCTGACGAGAACCTCCTGCGCGACGCCCTGCTCGAAAACCTTCACCGGTCGGAACTGAATCCCCTCGAAGAGGCATCCGCTTACGAGCAGCTGCTCGCCGACTTCGGCATCACCCAGGAGCAGCTGGCGACGCGGATCGGCCGCTCACGTCCGCAGATCAGCAACACCATCCGCCTCCTGAAGCTGCCGATCCCTGTGCAGCAGCGCGTTGCCGCCGGTGTACTCAGTGCCGGCCATGCCCGGGCCATCCTGTCGCTCGACAATCCGGACGCGATGCAGCGCCTGTCGGACAAGATCGTGAACGAAGATCTGTCGGTGCGCGCCGCTGAGGCCGCGGCTAAGGGAGCGGATGCTGCCGATCGGCGGTCACCCGCACCCAAGGCGGGAGCGCGTCGGGCGCACCTCGACGAGGTTGCCGAGCGGCTTGGAGATCGACTCGATACCAAGGTACGGATCAATCTCGGTGCACGAAAAGGCCAGAT
Organism: Microbacterium rhizomatis; assembly: GCF_008710745.1. Taxonomy (GTDB): domain Bacteria; phylum Actinomycetota; class Actinomycetes; order Actinomycetales; family Microbacteriaceae; genus Microbacterium; species Microbacterium rhizomatis. Next base: position 12,578 of record NZ_VYSA01000003.1, on the reverse strand, counting down.
CAGCATAGATTTTGCCACGATTCAGGACTTGAACCGCATCCTCGCCGCGATCGGTGAGACGGAGTACGGCGCGGTCTGAGCGGACGGCGCGGGGGCTCGATACGTTCGCAGCTCGCTACTCGAGCACCGCGGGTGTCGGTCCTCGGGCACGATGGACGGATGACGTCGCCCATTCATTTCGTCTCCCTGCTGTTTCCGCGGGTCACTCAGCTCGATCTCACCGGACCCCTCGAGGTGTTCTCACGGCTGCCGGGAGCAGTCAGTCATCTGGTGTGGCACCGCATCGAACCTGTCATGACGGGGTCGGGCTTCTCGATCCTTCCCACAGTCAGCTTCGAAGACGCACCGCAGGCAGATGTCCTGATGGTTCCCGGTGGGCCTGGTGCGTTCGACGTGATGGAGGATGCCGCGGTGCTCGATTTCGTGAGGCGGCAAGCCGCAGGTGCCCGGTATGTGACGAGCGTCTGCACGGGGTCGTTCGTTCTCGGCGCGGCAGGGCTTCTCCACGGACACCGCGCGACCACCCACTGGGCATCCCACCCCATGCTCGAGATTCTGGGAGCGATCCCGGTGCATGCGCGGGTCGTTCGCGATGACGCTCTGATCACCGGAGGCGGTGTCACGAGCGGCATCGACTTCGCTCTCAGTCTGGCCGCAGAACTCTATGGCGCCGATGTGGCGCGAAGCGCTCAGCTTGCGATGGAGTACGAACCCGAACCTCCCTTCGACGCGGGGTCACCGCACGGCAGCGATGTCGACCCGGCGCAGGTGGAGGCCGGCATGGTGAGCGCGAGGATGAGCCGTGAGCCGATCGTCCGGCGTGCGGCGGCACGGCTCGGCTACTGATCGCGTCGATAGGTTCATCTCATGTGGGAACCCGCCGACCGCTTCGAAGCGATCATGGATGCCGAGATCGCGCTCCTCAGGAACGAGACCCGGCGCGACCCGACGGGGGTTGACGCATTGCTCGACACCGACTTCATCGAGATCGGGCGCTCGGGACGGCGTTGGACGCGCGACGAGATCGTCGGGGCGTTGGCGGCGGAACAAAGACGCGAAATGCCGACGACAGACGAATGGCTGTTCAACGAGATCGCACCGGGCCTGTTTCTGGTGACCTATCGGCTGGACACGCATGCGACCAGCAGCCGCCACTCGTCGATCTGGGACACGAAGAGCGGGGTGCCGAGGATTCGGTTTCATCAGGGGACGGTGATTCCGCCCGGAAGCGGTGGTCCGGCCGGATCTGCGACGGCCTGACGGGAGGCGCGGGGGTCTCGATACGCTCGCAAGCCCGCTACTCGACCACCGCGGGGTGGGGCCGCAGCGCGGCCGAGCGGCGGCGGAGCACGATCGTCTCGGCCGCGTTGCCGGGGAGTGCGGCAGCCCTGTCGAAGGCGGCGGCGGCAGCATCCGCATCTCCGCTTCGCTCGAGCAGTTCGCCACGCACCGCATGCAGCGGCCGGAAGTCACCCAGATCGCTCTCGAGCTCCCGGACGAGCACGAGGGCCGCGTCGGGCCCGTCTGCCATGGCGACGGCGACGGCGCGATTGAGGCGCACGACGGGGGAGGGCGCCAGCGAGAGCAGGCCATCGTAGAGTGCGACGATCCGCGGCCAGTCGGTGTCGTCGACGGTGGGCGCCACCGCGTGGCACTGCGCGATCGACGCCTGCAGTCCGTAGTACCCGAGTCCTCGATCGGCGGCGGCGACGCGTGCCAGAGCCGCTCGCCCCCGGCCGATCGCAGAGCGATCCCACCGGCGCCGGTCCTGCTCGGCGAGGGTCAACGGCAGTCCCTCGGCATCCACGCGAGCCGCGAATCGCGATGACTGAAATTCCATGAGCGCGATGAGTGCCTGAACCTCGGGCTCCGCGGGCATGAGAGGAGCGAGCTGCCTGGCGAGGCGCACGGCTTCGCGAGCGACATCCGGGCGGATGGGATGATCGCCCCCCGCGGCCGCGTACCCCTCGGTGAAGAGCAGGTAGATCACCTGGAGCACGCTCGCGAGCCGTTCGGGTCGCTCACTGCGGTCGGGTACCTCGAAGGGGATGTGCGCGGAGCTGAGCGTGCGCTTGGCCCGGACGATCCGCTGCTGCACCGCGGGAACGGTCATCAGGAGGACGCGGGCGATCTGCTCGGTGGTGAGCCCGGCGACAGTTCGGAGCGTGACGGCCAGACGGGCCTGCGCCGGAAGGATCGGGTGACACGCGATGAAGACCAGCCTCAACACGTCATCGTCGATGCGATCGGGGTCGCCCAGGGCCTCGACGGGGTCCTCCTGCTCCGCGAGCATCACATCGTGGGCCAGGAGCGGCTCACGCCGGCTCATACGCTCTCGGCGCCGCCAGCCGTCGATCGCCCGACGCTTGGCGACGGTGAGGAGCCACGCACCCGGATTGTCGGGGATGCCGGACCCCGGCCAATTCGCGAGAGCTTCGACAAGAGCCTCCTGGGCGAGGTCTTCCGCCCACGCGAAGTCGCCCGTGTGACGCGTGAGGGCGGCGACGATGCGCGCGGATTCGGCACGCCACACCGCCTCGACCGCGCGCTGCCCGGACCCGCGCCCGCCATCGGCCGTGCGGTGCCCGGACGCCGTGTCCTCGCTCATCCGCCCAGCGTATTCGCGAGGGAAGGTCCCGGCTCTCGTGCTCGTCGTAGGCTGGATTCATGGAGAGGCGTGATGACACCACGAGACGGCGGGCGAGCCTCGAAGTGCTTCGTGCCGAGGCATCCGATGAGCGTCAGACCCTCATCCACGAGCGGCTCCGTGAGGGCGAAGACCCGTGGGACTTCATGGAAGATCTCCCGAGCGTCGATGAGCTGGTCGTGTTCATGCTCCGCGCCGACAACATCACCGAGAACGGCGGAGCCAAGCCCAATGCCGCACGCCATTACCGTGTGCTGCGGCAGATCGCTCTCGACTACCCGCCCCTGACGCCCGCCGTGTGGCGTCTGCTCGGCGACGCCAACACGCACCGCCGCTGGGATGCGGTGGTGCGTGCGGACGCGTCCTGAGCGCGGCAGGAGAACGCTCACGCCTGGGCGGCGCGCCACTCCTGCTCCTTGACGAGCCACTCGTTGTCGGCGGGCAGATCGAAGTCGGCCATCTCGTTCACCCGGCGCACCTCCAGGAAGACACCGGGGCCCAGCGGGCACTTGCGGGCCCAGTGCTCGGCCTCTTCGCGGGTGGCGACTTCGAGCATCCAGAATCCCGTGAAGACCTCGCGGGCTTCGGCGAACGGCCCGTCGGTCACCACGGGCGGTGTCGACGAGAAGTCGACGCGGAAGCCCTCGGAGGCATCCGACAGGCCTTCCGCGGACAGCAGGATGCCCGCTCCCTGCAGTTCTTCGTTGTATGCGCCCATCGCGGCGACGATCGCGGCCATGTCGAGGTCTTTCGCGGCCTCAGCGGCCTCGGGCAGCACATTCATGATCAGCATGTAACGCATCGGAGTGGTCCTCTCGGTCGGGCGGGGCACCCATCGGCCCCTTCACCCTGTACGTCGAACGGGGTCGAGCGAGATCGACACTCCCACGGAAAAACCCCCGAGGAAATATCCTCGGGGGTTTCTCGTCGGTTCGGGGATCTCGATACGCTCGCACGCTCGCTCCCCGTTCACCGAAGCGGGATCGATCAGCCGATGAAGTCGGCGAGATCCTTCTCGAGAGCGAACTTCGGCTTGGCGCCGATGATCGTGGTCTTCACCTCGCCGCCGGAGAACACCTTCATCGCGGGGATCGAGGTGATCTGGTACTTCATCGCGAGGTCGGGGTTCTCGTCGACGTTGAGCTTGAGGATCGTGATCTTGTCGGGGTGCTCCGACTGGATCTGGTCGAGCACGGGGGCGACCATGCGACACGGCCCGCACCACTCAGCCCAGAAATCGACCAGCACAGGCCCCTCCGCCTGCAGGACGTCCTGGTCCCACGTGCTGGAATTCGTTGCCTTGGCGGTCATGTCATTCTCCTTAGATCGGAACGTTTGATATCGGGTAGAACATGCGGTGGAGGCGGATTGTTCCACCCTCACAGGAGGCGCTCAGGCGGCGTCGGCCCCGGCCAGGTTCTCGATCTGGTCGCGGCTCACCTCGGGAAAGCCGGCTTCACCCAGAGCGGCGAGGAAATGCTCGGCGTCGAGGGCCGCGACCGTTCCGCTGCCGGCGGCCGTCGCAGCCTGACGGTAGGTGGGGTCGATCACGTCGCCTGCCGCGAAGACGCCGGGCACCGAGGTGCGGGAAGAGCGGCCGTCCACCCAGATCGTGCCCTCGGGGGTGAGGTCGAGCTTGCCGTGCACGAGGTGCGTGCGCGGGTCGTTGCCGATCGCGACGAAAAGGCCGTCGAGCGCCAGTTCACGGGTCGACCCGTCGACGGTGTCTCTCAGGACGACGCCGTTCACCGCATCCTCCCCAAGGATGTCGGCCACTTCGCTGTTCCAGACGAACTCGATCTTGTCGTTCGCGAACGCGCGCTCCTGCATGATCTTCGAGGCGCGCAGCGAATCCTTGCGGTGGATGATGTAGACCTTCGATGCGAAGCGCGTGAGGAAGGTCGCCTCCTCCATCGCCGAGTCGCCGCCGCCGACGACCGCGATCGTCTTCTCGCGGAAGAAGAAGCCGTCGCAGGTGGCGCACCAGGAGACGCCGCGGCCGGAGAGGCGCTCTTCGCCTGCGAGCCCGAGCTTGCGGTACGCCGAACCCGTCGCATAGATGACAGCCGACGCCTCGTGCACGGCGCCGCTGCCGAGTGTGACGGTCTTCACGTCGCCGTCGAGATCGAGCTCCACGACGTCGTCGTAGAGGATCTCGGCGCCGAACTTCTCGGCCTGCGTCTGCATCTTCTCCATGAGCTCGGGGCCCTGGATGCCCTCGGGGAACCCGGGGAAGTTCTCGACCTCGGTCGTGTTCATGAGCTCGCCACCCGCCTCGACGGAGCTCGCGACGACGAGGGGCTCGAGGTTGGCACGCGCCGCGTAGACCGCGGCCGTGTAGCCCGCAGGACCTGATCCGATGATGATGACCTGACGCACGGCGATTCCCCTCGATGAGTGACAGACGCTTCAACACATGGTAACCGCGTGGCATTCCCGCGATCGCGGGGTCGCGAAACCCTGAACGTCGGAGCATCCACGGATTGTCGGAGGATTTGCGGCCAATCCTTCGACATGCGCCGGATTCTCCGACGAAGCGCTAGCGTCGGCCCGGGAGCCGCCGGCGCACCAGGTCGAGAGCGGGCTCGAGCTCCGGAGCGCGCAGCAGCGCGAGGAAGCCGATGTACACGAGCATGCTCACGCCGCCGACGATCATCGTCCCCACCACCGCGAGGACGGTGCTCGACACCATCCATCCCTCGATCCCGCCCAGCAGGACGAACGTGAGCCAGCCGACGCCGGCTGCCGGCAGCGCGGCGATCGCGAAACGGACGAGCGCCCGCATCCACGATCCGACGGCGATGCCGCCCAGGCGCCGGTTCAGCAACCACGTCGCCACGATCACCTGCACGATGCTCGCGAACGACTGCCCCAGGGCGATGCCGGCGGCCAGGTGCTGCGGGGGGAAGACGGCGGCGGCGATCCACGCAGAGACAACCACGAGCACGCATTGCAGCAGCGTGAAGAAGAACGGTGTACGGGTGTCGTTGTAGGCGTAGAAGGTGCGCTGCACGACGAACAGCACGGCCAGCGGCACCAGGGCCACGAGGAAGCAGAGCAGCACCTCTGCGGCGGCGGCAGCATCCGCTCGGTTGTTCGTGAAGATGCGCGAGGCGGGGATCGCTGTGACCGCGAGTGCAGCGGTGCCTCCCACGAGGAAGACACCGAGGGTGCGGATGCTGCGCGCGACGTCGCCGCGCACTTCATCGTGTCGCCCCGCGACGGCGTGCTCGCTCAGCTGGGTGAAGTACGCCGTGCCGATCGACAGCACGATGATCGAGTAGGGGAGCATGAAGATCAGCCAGGCGTTGCCCATGACCGTCTGCGCAGCGTTGCCGCCCGAGGCCGCCGAGACCACCCGGGACTGCACGAGGCCGGCGAGCTGGCCGGCGATCACCATCAGGAACGTCCAGCCCGCGAGCCGGCCGATCTGATTGAGGCCGACGCCGCGCCACCGGAAGTCGGGTCGCACGTGAATGCCGGTGCGGCGCCAGAACAGCATGAGCACGCCGGCCTGGACGACGATGCCCACGGTGGCCGTGCCGCCCAGGACCGTGACCATCTCGGGTGTCCAGCCCTCGAGGCCGGAACGGTCGCTGCCGAACAGCACGATGAAGAGCACGAACCCGGCGATCGAGACGAAGTTGTTCACGATCGGCGCCCACGTGAACGGCGTGAAGATGCGCCGCGCATTGAGCGTTTCGCCGAGCAGCGCGTAGAGCCCGTAGAAGAGGATCTGCGGCATGCACCAGTAGGCGAACGCCGTGCCGAGCGCGAGCTGGTCGGCCGTGAAGTCTGGCGCGTACAGCTGCACGAGCCACGGGGAGGCGGCCGTCGCGATCGCCGCCGTGACGATGAGGACCACGGTGCCGAGGGTGAAGAGCTTCGAGATGAACGCCCTGCCGCCGTCGGGGTCGGCGCTCACTCGGACGATCTGCGGCACGATCACCGCCGTGAGCAGGCCAGTTGAGATGATCGCGAAGATCGAGTTGGGCAGGGTGTTGGCGACGGTGAACGCGTCGGACGCCTTACCGACCGCCCCGATCGCCGCCACCAGCACGATCGTGCGGAGGAGGCCCGTCACGCGCGAGACGAGTGTGCCCGCGCCGATGATCACGCTCGCGCGCCCGAGGCTGCTCATGTGGACCCCGCACCGTCGGTGGGGGCATCCGACGCCGGTGCGGCTCCCGCGCCGCGGGCCCGCCGACGCCGCAGGATCGTGCGGACCAGGCCGAAGACGACGAGCACCCCGATGATGATGAGGAGCGCCGTGATCGCGATGCCCTCCCAATCGGCGCGGACGGTGACGTCGGCACGCTGCGATGCGCCGATCACCTCACCCGTCGGGCTGTGCAGCTGCATCGCGATGCTGACCTGGGCATTCCCGACATGGGTGGTGACCGGCACTTCGACACGTGTGTTGCTGCGGGGGCTGGCCCCGTTCACGACCGTCTGCGATTGAACGTCGATACGGAGGTCATCGCGCGAGGCATGAAGCACGACGTTCACGGGGTAGGGGAGGTCGTTGTGCACCCAGAACTGCAGGGGTGTCTGGGGGCTGAGCAGCTGAATCGTCGTGGGAGCGAGGATCCCGACGGAGTTGAGCGTCGCCGCCGTGGCCGCCTCGTTGACCGCGAGGGCGGACTGCCACGCATCCGGGGTGTCACGCCAGGCGTTGCCGAGCAGCTGGAGGGTCTCGGCGCGCTGCTGCCCGGTCAGCAGCGAAGGATCGTCCAGGATCGTCGCGAACGAGGCGACTCGTGCCTCCCTCGCCGCCAGCGTGGATGCGGCAGCCGAACGCTCTTGGTCGATCGCCGTCTCTGCGGTCTGCGCCGGCAGCGGAGTCGTGGAAGCGAGTGCGTCGAGCCCCACGGGCACGAGCCCGGGCGCCTGCGCGGCCGAGATCGCAGCCCCCAGCGCGAGCGCGGAGCGACCGGACCCACGATCGACGGTGACGAGGAGCGGGCGGCCCCCGGCATCCTTCGCGGCGAATGCCAGATAGGCCGTGGCCGTGGTCAGGGGAGCCCCGCGGAGGGCGGCGGAGTCGACGAGCGATGCTGCGTGCAGCGCGGACGACACGTCGCTGTCGTACGCCAGCACCTGAGCGCCGTCGGCCGTCGCGCGTGCGCCGGGGTTCGCGCCGGCGAGCGTCGCCGAGGGGACCAGGGTGAGCGATTGCGGCGCGCTGCCCGCCAAGGCGCTCAGGACGGCGGCGCTCGCGGTACCCCCCTCCGGCCAGTACACGTCGGAGTGCTCGTCGCCGATGTCGAGGAGCTCATCGAGCGACGGATATGCCGGACCCGAGGGGGAGGTCGATGCCGGAGTCGGTGTCTGTGAGGGCGTGGGCGACGAGGTCGGTCTCAGGGTCGGGCTGTCGCCCGCCGCGGTCACGAAGTCGGGCGCCGACATGTACGCCTGGAGTGAGACGGGGCTCTGCGGGGCGGCGAACGTCGACGCGACCTGGGCGGCGACATCCGCATCGCCGAACTGCAGGGCGAATCGCGAGTTCGGAAGGGCCTCCAGCCGACTCAGCCACGCGATCGCTCGCGTGGGCGCTGCCGTGCCGAGCGCCCTGATGGCAGCCGGGATCGCGGGGTCGACGGCGAGGATCGCCGTCGTGCCGTCGACGGCGTTGAGCTGGCTCGTGAGCGACCCGTCCGCGGCGGTCAGGTCGGTCAGCTCGTCGGCGGTGAGGAGCCCGGTGCCGATGGCGGGGGCGGTGATCGGCACCACGATCCCCACGCCGGTCGCCGTGGCCGTGGCATCGGGGACGATCATCGTGCTGGTGGATGAGACGGTTCCCGAAGAGTCCGTGTACGACGCGATCATCGGGTAGACGCCCGGAGCGCGGTTGGCCAGAGCGGCGTCGGTCGATGCGATCGAGATCGTGCGGCTCTGGGAGGACGCCGCATCGATGGCGGGCATGTCGACGTCACCGACGCCGACCATCCCGCCGGTGCCGCCGGTCGAACTCAGCCACGCGGTGAGCGCTGCGCGATCGGGCAGAGCCGTGGCCCCGAGGCTCAGCGTGATGCGGACGGACGGGAGGGTCGCCTCCGTGCCGTTCGCGATCGTCACCGTGGCCGAGAGTCCCTCGCCGGCGGTGACGACCCCGTTGCCTGAGGGCGACAGGGTCAGGTCGATCCGTCCGCTCGCCGTGGGGCTCGGTGACGGGGAGGGAGTGGCGGTGCTGCCGGCCGCGCCGACCACACCGGAGGCTGTCGCGGGGGCGGCGGCCCACACACCGGATCCGAGCACCAGGATCGTCGCCGCGATGGCACCGACGAACCGCGCCCGGCGTCTTCCTCGGCCGCTGGCACCCGACTGGTCGCGCCCGCGCGCCAACGGGCGCGACGAGGCGCGGGTGCGGGCAGGGGTGACGGTCATGTGGGCGCTCCTGTGCGATTCATGACCGCACGATCGGGTGCGATTCTACGGTCCGACCCTCCGAGCACCCCGAGCGCGCGCCGCAGGCGCCCGGCACCGGTGCTCCATCGCCCCTGCGCGTGCGGCGGAAGGGGGTTGAATGGAGGCGTGCTGCCCGAACCCGAGCCCGAACTCTGCCGACTTCTCGCCGAAGATCTGCACGCCGCGGATTTCACCGCCGGAGCGCTGCGGGAAGCATGGGGTGCGCAGGCCGACGATGCGATCCCGCGCGGGCTCCGCGGTCCGGCGTTGCGATCTCTCGATGCTCGCTCCGACGCGCTCGCCGTCCTCGGGCGCCTTTTCGTGCTGGGCGTCGCGCAGCCGGCGCGAGACGTCGCGGCAGCCGCGCCGCGTTGCGGAGTGGCCGGCATCGAGCACCTGGGCATCGCGGTGCGCGAGGGGGAGAGCATCCGTCCTCTCGTGCTGGTGCGCCCTCAGTCGTTCGTCGACGCGCAGGGGGAGGGCGAATGGTGGATCGCGAGTGACCTGGACGAAGGTGCGCTGGGGACGGCCCTCCCGGAGGAGCACGTGCTCGGCGTCGGCGGCGCTTCGCTCACCCTCGCCGGCTTGCAGCTGCCGACTCCGGCCGGATTCGGGCTGGACCTCGGATCAGGATGCGGCATCCAGGCGCTGCGCGCGCGCCGGATGGTCGATCGGGTCATCGCGACCGACATCTCGGAGCGCGCGCTGCGATTCACCCGCCTCAACGCGTTGCTCAACGGCATCGACGGGATCGAGACCCGGCTGGGGAGCCTGTTCGAGCCCGTGAGTGCACCGACCGGCATCGCCGAGACGTTCGATCGGATCGTCTCGAATCCGCCGTTCGTGATCACTCCGCGCGTGACGGGCGTGCCCGCGTACGAGTATCGCGACGCCGGCATGGTGGGCGACGATCTGGTGGCGGCGGTCATCCACGACGTGGGGGCGCATCTGACGGCGGGGGGCGTCGCGCAGCTGCTCGGCAACTGGGAGACGCTCGACGGCATCGACGGCCTGGACCGCGTACGGGGCTGGGTCGAGGCATCGCCGGTCCCGATGGACGCGTGGGTGATCGAGCGGGAGTCGCTCGACCCGCTCGCCTACGCCGAGCTGTGGGTGCGCGACGGCGGCACCGTCGCGGGGACGCCCGCGTTCGCGGCGCTCGTGGACGCCTGGCTCGAGGATTTCGCCGCGCGCGGTGTGACTCGCATCGGGTTCGGGTACGTGCTGCTGCGGCGGCCTCCATCCGGCGACGGGCCGACCCTCGCCCGCTATGAGAGGTTGACCGGCGGGCTGGCGGACGCGCCGTTGGGGGCGCACCTGGCCGCGTCGCTCGCCGCGCACGACACAGTGGTGGCCCTCGGCGACGGCCCTGCCGGAGCATCCGCTCTCGCAGAGGCAGTGCTGATCACGGCGCCCGACGTGACCGAGGCGCGCCACCATCTGCCCGGCGCGGAGCACCCGAGCGTGATCGAGCTCAGGCAGGGCGGCGGCTTCGCACGGACAGTGACCGCTGATCCGGGGCTCGCTGCCCTCGTCGGCGCGTGCGACGGCGACCTGCCCGTCGGGACGTTGATCGAGGCGATCGCGCAGCTGCTCGAGGCCGACCCCGCCGCGCTGCGCGCGGAGCTGCTGCCGAAGGTGCGCGAGCTGGTGTTCACCGGATTCCTCGGCTTCGCCTGAGCCCGGTGACGGCCTTCTGCGCTGCACAACGCAGGACCGATCCTCGTGTCGGTGTCGCGCGGCCCCGTGATTCCGCGGGTGCCGCGGTGGCGGCGGGGCGTTGATCCTGCGTTGTGCACAGGAGTGGGCGGGCAAGCTCGGGCTCCGGTGCGGATCGGTAGGCTCGGGGGGTGATCAACATGGCCGAGGGGATCGCGCGTCTGGACGCCCTGACCCGCTCGCCGGTGGTCTCGGCCCTGGGTCGAGCGTTCGCCGCCGCCGGCCACGATCTCGCGATCGTCGGCGGTCCGGTGCGTGACCTGCTTCTGGGCCGCACGACCCACGACCTCGACTTCACCACAGACGCCCGACCCGACGACATCCTCCGGATCGTGACGCCGATCAGCACCGCGCAGTGGGACATCGGCCGCGAGTTCGGCACGATCGGCGCGCGCATCCGCGACGGCGAGAGAGGCACCGCCGAGCAGGTCGAGATCACGACCTATCGCGCCGACAGCTACGACGGCACGACGCGCAAGCCCACCGTCGAATTCGGCGACACGCTCGAGGCCGACCTCGTCCGGCGCGATTTCACGATCAACGCGATGGCCCTGCGGGTGCCCGGCCGCACGCTCGTCGACCCGACCGGCGGTGTCGAGGATCTGCTGGCCCGGCGCCTGCGCACTCCGGCCGATCCGGCAGTGAGCTTCGGCGACGATCCGCTTCGGATGCTGCGGGCCGCCCGCTTCGCCTCCCAGCTCGAGTTCGAGGTCGACCCCGCGACGGTCGATGCGATGGCGACGCTGCGCGAGACGCTCGCGATCGTGAGCCCGGAGCGTATCCAGGGCGAGCTGGTGCGGCTGCTGCAGACCGACGACCCGGTGCGCGGCATCCGGCTGCTCGTCGAGACCGGACTGATGGCGCAGTTCCTGCCCGAGATCCCCGCACTGCGGCTCGAGGTCGACGAGCACCACCACCACAAGGACGTCTACGAGCACTCCCTGACCGTGCTGCGGCAGGCGATCGCGCTGGAACGTGCCCGGACGCCGGATGCTGCGCCCGACGTGACCCTTCGGCTCGCTGCCCTGCTGCACGACATCGGCAAGCCCTCCACGCGGAAGCTCGAGCACGGCGGGATCGTGACGTTCCACCACCACGACGTCCGCGGAGCGCGCATGGCGCGCAAACGCATGCGCGACCTGCGCTTCGATTCGGCGACGACGGATGCCGTCGCCCTGCTGATCGAGCTGCACCTCCGGTTCTTCGGCTATGCCGAAGGCGCCTGGACCGATTCGGCGGTGCGGCGCTACGTGCGGGACGCGGGTTCCGAACTCGACCGGCTCCACATCCTCACCAGGGCCGATGTCACCACCCGCAACCGCCGCAAGGCCGCGATGCTCTCGAGCGCGTATGACGACATCGAACGGCGGATCGCCGAACTCCGCGAGCAGGAAGAGCTCGATGCCATGCGGCCCGAGCTCGACGGCAATCGCATCCAGGAAGTGCTGGGCATTCCGCCGGGCCGCGACGTCGGTGCGGCCTACCGGTTCCTGCTGGACCTGCGGCTCGACGAGGGGCTCCTCGGGGCGGATGCTGCCGAGCAGCGCCTCCGCGAGTGGTGGGCCGCTCGGGCCTGACCCGCCCCGGCCGCCGGCACCCGGCCGCCCCGCCCGGCCGGCCGCCCGGCCGCCCGGCCGCCCGGCCGTTCGGCCATCTGCAGGGAGGTGGGCCCGTGCGCGGTCGCTCACGCGCACTTCGGCCACTTCTGTCCCATCGCTCCCTGCAGATGGCCGGCCGCGTGCCGGCCCGGCCGCCCCGGCCCGGCACCCGGACGCCGCCCGGCCACCCCCCGGCCGCCCGCCCG
>NZ_VYSA01000002.1 GCF_008710745.1 Microbacterium rhizomatis | reverse complement strand
CCGCCCGCCCGCCCGCCCGCCCGGCCGCCACCGGCACCCGGACGCCGCCCGCCCGGCCGTTCGGCCATCTGCAGGGAGGTGGGCCCGTGCGCGGTCGCTTAGGCGCACTTCGGCCACTTCTGTCCCATCGCTCCCTGCAGATGGCGAGATACTCGAGCCTCTCGCCCGCCGCCGACTTACACTGGACCCACACATCCCCCGACCTTGATCGGAGCCCGGGTGTCATCGCCATGGTCGCAGCGACGCGACGTGTCTCCTGAGACCTCGCGTCTGCTGATCGAGCGCGCGCACGAGGAGCTCATCGCGGGAAACGCCGCGGATCAGCGGCTGCTGGATGTGCGCCCTCTCGTGCGGGATTCGTGGCGCCGATCGCTGGCCAGCCTCGCGGGCGCAGATTCTCCTCCGCCGCTGGATCTGAGCATTCTCGAACTCGAGGAATACCGCCGCACCCACCCGCTCGCCGGAGTGATGGACATGGTGCGAGCGCTGCTGCTGCCCGGCGAGGCCGAGGAGTCGGGCGTCGTCGTGGCGATCGGCGACGCGGCCGGGCGCCTGCTCTGGGTCGAGGGCGACCGCCATGTGCGCACGCTGACGGGCGACATGGGATTCGTCGCCGGCGCGAACTGGTCCGAGACAGCGGTGGGCACATCCGCCCCCGGCACCGCTCTGACGCTCGATCGATCGGTGCAGATCCGCGGCGCCGAACACTTCAACCGGCTCGTCGCTCCGTGGTCGTGCACCGCGGCCCCCGTGCACGACCCCGAGACGCGCCGCATCGTCGGGGTCATCGACGTGACCGGAGGCATCGAGGCGGTCACGCCTCAGGCGCAACTGCTGGTGGATGCCACAGCCCGGGCGATCGAGGGAGAGCTGCTCGTCGCCCGGCTCAGGGCGCGGTCCGAGGCACGGCCCGCACGACGCCGCACGTCGGCCCGGCCCGCGGCCGCCAGGGCAACCCTGCGGGTGCTCGGGCGGGACCGTGCGCAGCTCGTGGCGGACCGCGAGGGCACGGAGACGGTGATCGAGCTCAGCGCTCGTCACGCCGAGATCCTCCTGATGCTCGCGACGCATCCGCACGGGCTTTCAGCCGATGATCTCGGCGAGCTGGTCTACGGGCAGCCGCAGGCCGCCGACACGCTGCGCCCCGAGATCGTGCGCCTGCGAAAGGTCCTCGAGCGCGTCGCGCCCCAGCTCGTGCCGTCTTCCCGCCCGTACCGGCTGCCGGTTCCTCTCGAGACCGATGCGCACAACGTGATCTCGCTCCTCGACCGAGGGGCCCATCGCGTCGCGCTCGCCGCGTACCACGGGCCGGTGCTGCCGGAATCGGTCGCCCCCGGGGTGGAGCAGCTGCGGGACACGGTGCGCACGGCGCTCCGCGAAGCGTTGATGGCCGAGGCCGGCATCGACGTCCTCGTGGCGTACGCAGACACCGCGGAGGGCGTCGACGACGTCGACCTCCTGCGCCTGTGCCTCGAGATGCTCCCCCCGCGCTCCCCGCGTCGTGCGGGTCTGGTCGCCCGGATCGAGCGTCTCGAGGCCTAGAGCCGCCAGCGTCTCGTCCGGCCACGGCGGCGGGCGGCGTAGCCCTGCGGCGCCCCCTCTGGCATCGCTCGCCGGGCGGACGAGCGGTGCAACGGGATGCAACGTCCGTCGGCGTAGCGTCCGAGCATCCGCGTGACACCGCCAGTCACGCGTCATGACACGTCGAAGGAGACAGCATGACCATCGTCGAAGAGGGCGTCTCGAGCGTCTACGCCGCCCCCAACACCCGAGGCGCGGTCGCGGACTACCGCCCGCGCTACGGCCACTACATCGGGGGCGAGTTCGTCGACCCCGTGAAGGGCCAGTGGTTCGAGAACCCGTCGCCGGTCACCGGCAAGACGTTCACCGAAGTCGGTCGCGGCACCGTCGAAGACATCGACCGCGCCGTGGATGTCGCATGGAAGGCGTTCGCGACGTGGGGCAAGACGAGCCCCACCGAGCGCAGCAACGTCCTGCTGAGGATCGCCGACCGTATGGAGGAGAACCTCGAGAAGATCGCCGTCGCCGAGACCTGGGAGAACGGCAAGCCGGTCCGTGAGACGCTGGCCGCCGACATCCCCCTCGCGATCGACCACTTCCGGTACTTCGCGGGGGTGCTGCGTGCGCAGGAGGGCGGCATCTCGCAGCTCGATGAAGACACCGTCGCCTACCACTTCCACGAGCCGCTCGGTGTGGTGGGGCAGATCATCCCCTGGAACTTCCCGATCCTCATGGCGGTCTGGAAGCTCGCGCCCGCGCTCGCCGCAGGCAACTGCATCGTGCTGAAGCCGGCCGAGCAGACGCCGGCGTCGATCCTGTTCCTGATCGACATCATCGGCGACCTGATCCCCCCGGGCGTCCTGAACATCGTCAACGGCTTCGGCATCGAGGCGGGCGCTCCGCTGGCGTCGCACAAGAAGATCCGCAAGATCGCCTTCACGGGCGAGACCACGACGGGTCGCCTCATCATGCAGTACGCGTCGCAGAACCTCATTCCGGTGACCCTCGAGCTCGGGGGCAAGAGCCCGAACGTGTTCTTCGAAGACGTCGCGCGCAGCAGGGACTCGTTCTACGACAAGGCACTCGAAGGGTTCTCGTTCTTCGCGCTGAACAACGGAGAGGTGTGCACGTGCCCGTCGCGTGCTCTCATCCAGCGGTCGATCTACGACCAGCTGCTGGGTGACGGCATCGAGCGGGTCAAGGCGATCAAGCAGGGAAACCCGCTCGACCCCGAGACGATGATCGGCGCGCAGGCCTCGAACGATCAGCTCGAGAAGATCCTGAGCTACATCGACATCGGCAAGCAGGGTGGGGCCAAGCTGCTGATCGGCGGCGAGCGCGTCGACCTGGGCGGCGACCTGAGCGAGGGCTACTACGTGCAACCGACGATCTTCGAGGGCGCGAACGACATGCGGATCTTCCAGGAGGAGATCTTCGGCCCGGTGCTCGCGGTGACCTCGTTCGACGACTTCGACGACGCGATCGCGACAGCGAACGACACCCTGTACGGTCTCGGCGCCGGCGTGTGGAGCCGCGACATGAACACCGCGTACCGCGCAGGTCGGGCGATCGAAGCCGGCCGGGTCTGGACGAACACGTACCACCAATACCCCGCGCACGCGGCGTTCGGCGGGTACAAGCAGTCGGGGATCGGCCGTGAGAACCACCTGAAGATGCTCGACCACTACCAGCAGACGAAGAATCTGCTGGTCTCGTACGCCGAAGGTCCGATGGGCTTCTTCTAAACCGGCCGCTCCGTCTCGTTGCCCGCTCCTCGCTCGACGACCGACCCCGGCGGTCGTCGAGCGAGGGACGCGGGACGAGACGCACAGACAGGAGAGACGATGGTCTCGATCGGCATCTATCAGCGTGTGGACGTCACGGAGGCCGCGGGCGAGCTCCTCCGCGAGCTCACCGTCACGCACGGACCACTCATGTTCCATCAGTCGGGCGGATGCTGCGACGGCAGCGCCCCGATGTGCTACCCCGTCGGCATGTTCATCACGGGGCCCAGCGACGTGCACCTCGGCACGCTGGAGGTTCGCGGGCTCGACCCGATCGAGGTCTTCATCTCGGAGGCGCAGTTCGAGTACTGGAAGTACACGCACATCACGATCGACGAGGTGCCCGGCCGCGGGGCCGGCTTCTCGGTGGAGGGCCCGACGGGCCATCGGTTCATCATCCGGTCGCGGATGCTGAACGACGCCGAACTCGAATACTTCGGCCTCGGACCGGAGGCCTGACCGAGGCGCCTAGAGCCAGCCGTTCTGCTCGGCGATGCGGGCGGCGTCGGCGCGATTGCGCCCGGCGGTCTTGCCGATCGCGCTCGAGAGGTGATTGCGCACCGTGCCCTCGGACAGGTGGAGGATGCGCGCGATGTCGGCGATCGACCCGCCGGTGCGCGCGGCCTCCAGCACGTCGGTCTCCCGCTCGGTGAGCGGCGAGTCGCCCTGCGCGAGCGAGGTGGCCGCCAGGGTCGGATCGACGACGCGGAACCCGCGATGCACGCGGCGGACGGCATCCGCGAGCTCTGCCGCCGGAGTGTCCTTCACGACGAACCCCGAAGCGCCCGCCTGCATCGCCCGCTTGAGGTAGCCGGGGCGGCCGAACGTCGTCACGATGATGACCCGGCACGCAGGAGCGGCGGTGCGAAGTTCGGCCGCCGCGGCGATGCCGTCGATCCCGGGCATCTCGATGTCGAGCATGGCGACGTCGGCGCGGGCTGCGAGCGCCGCCGCACGCACCTCGTCGCCGCGCCCGACCTCGGCGACGACGTCGATGTCGGGCTCGAGCCCCAGCAGTGCAGACAGCGCACCGCGGACGAGGGCCTGATCGTCGGCGATGAGGAGCCGGATGGATGCCTCGGCCCCGGCGGTTGCGTCGGCGGTGGCCGCCGCATCCGATCCCGCACTCACAGCGTCACGCGCAGGCTGAAGCCACCGAGGTCGCTGCGCCCCACGGACATGCGGGCGCCGGCGGCTTCGACACGCTCGCGGAGGCCGGCGAGCCCCGTGGATGACCCCGCGGCGCGGGTCGGCCCGACGCCGTCGTCGGCGATCTCGATCTCGCGGGGGCTCAGTGTGATGCGGCAGCGCTGCGCGTGGGAGTGGCGCACCACGTTCGTGACACCCTCGCGCACGACCCAGCCGGCCAGTTCCCGATGCGGGGCCGGGATGCTGTCGGTCGAGGCTGGCGTATCCGCGTCGATGCCCGCCGCGTCCAGCGCCGAACGGGCCGCGGCCAGCTCGCCGCTGATGTTCACTCCGCGGAACCCGGCCACCGTCGCCCGGACGTCGGCGAGGGCGCCGCGGGCCAGCCCCTCGACCTCGCCGATCTCCGCGCGGGCCCGTGCGGGGTCGACATCCACGAGCCGCCCGGCGAGCTCGGCCTTGACCGTGATCACGGTGAGGGAGTGCCCGAGGATGTCGTGGAGGTCGCGTCCCACCCGGTTGCGCTCCCGCTCGACGGCCAGGATCTCGAGCTGGGACTGCGTCGCCCGCAGCTGGTTCATCGCGGCCGTCGTGCGGGCGAACGCGGCCATCATGAGCGAGATCGAGACGATGATCGCGGGCAGCCAGAGAATGTCTTCCGTCCAGCCGTCCACCATCCCGCTCACGACGAGGGCCGTTGCGCCGAGACCGAGGATCACCGGCCAGGTCACGGCCCAGCGGAGCACGCTCATTCCCACGAGCACCCCGACATATGTCCAGGTACCGAACACCCCCCACCCGATCCAGGGGAAGAGGCTGAACGAAAGCGCGAGGAGCCCGGCGCACACGATCAGCCGGTGCCGCCGGGGGAGCGACCACGACACCGGCGCAGCGATGAGGAAGGAGACGCCGAAGAGAACGACCAGCACCACGCCGATCACCGCCGACGCGACCGAGCCGGATGCGGCGACGACCTCCTGGGCGATGCTGATCAGCCAGATCAGGGCGATGCCGCCCCCGGTGTACCAGCTGACGGCACCCCGCGAGAGCAGCAGGTCGCGCAGCGACCCGTCCGTCGGCGTCGTCGCGACGGACGGCGGGCGTATGGGCCAGTCCGGCCCGGCGTCACGGTCGTGACGGTCTCGCAGCCCAGCATCCATGAGCCTCACCCTAGTTCTGCGCGTCTGCGCCGCGAGAGGGAGGCCACCGGTCAGACCCGTTTCGTGTCGCGGCGGAAGGCCCACGCCGTACCGGCGACGAAGATCGCGAGCCAGATGACGGCGTTGACGATCCAGAGCAGGTCCACCGATTCACCCGTGAGGGGCGCGCGGGCGATCTGGCTGATGCCGTACACCGGTGTGAACGCGGCGATGGTCTGCATGAAGTCGGGCATCCCGCTCACGGGGTAGAACAGTCCGCCGATGAAGGCCAGCAGCACGATCGCCAGGCTCGTGATCTGCGCCGCGTTCTCGCCGGGCACCAGGTAGCCGACGAGCAGGCCGAGGGCGGTGAACACCCCGCCGGCGAGGATCCAGCCCACCAGACCGGTCGCGATCCACTGCACGGCCGACAGCTGGATGCCGCAGATCGCTCCGGCCGCGAAGGTCGCCACCACCGCGAGCAGACCCATGAGCATGCCCGCGATCATCTTGATGACGACGTTGACGAACGGGTTGAGCGGAGTCAGGCGCAACTGCCGGCTCCACCCCTGCGCGCGCTCGACGGCGACGGCGGCGCCGGTCTGGGTGGCCGACATCATGGCGCCGTACATCGCCATCGAGACCATGATGTAGGCGCCCACCGAAGGGCCGCCCTGCGCGATCGGGGTCGCGGTGAGCGGCTCATCCTTCAGGGGCAGGCCGATGATGAGGAACATCACGATGGGGAACAGGACCGTGAAGATGAGCGTGCGCCGGTTGCGCAGCTTTCGCTTCAGCTCGATCCCGAGGTAGGTGAGGTTGAATCCGCCGAGCGGCGGAACCCGCCGATCCAGCGTGACGCGATCTGCGGTGGTGGCGGCTGCGGCGGTCATGACCGGTTCCCTTCGGTGGTGGCGGATGCAGGGAGCGGCGCGGATGCCGGATCATCCGACGTCAGCGCGAGGAAGACGCTCTCGAGGTTCTGCGCGGTCACTTCCAGATCGTGCGCCGGGGTCTCGGTGAGGAGGTGACGGACCAGTGCGTCCGAGTCCTTCGTGTGGATGACGACGCGGTCACCCTTGATCTCGACCCGGTCGACACCGGGCAGCGCCGCGAGCGCGACAGGGTCGGCACCGGGGAGGTTCGCCTGCACGATGCGGCCCGAGACGAGGTTCTTGATGGATGCTGTCGTGCCGTCGGCGACGATCCGCCCGCGGCTCATCAGCACGATGCGGTCGGCGTACTCGTCGGCCTCTTCGAGATAGTGCGTGGCGAAGAGCACGGTGCGGCCGCGCGCGGCGTCGGCGCGGATCGCGTTCCAGAAGGAGCGGCGCCCTTCGACGTCCATCCCGGTCGTCGGCTCGTCCAGGATCAGCAGGCCGGGATCCGACAGCAGGGCCATCGCGAACCGCAGGCGCTGCTGCTGCCCCCCCGAGCACAGGCCGACCCGCCGGCCGGCGATCTCGGTGATGCCCGCCCGCTCCATGACCTCGGCCGCCGGTCGGGTGTCGGCGAACAGGCTCGCGGTCAGATCGAGGGTCTCGCGCACCGTGATGTCTTTGAGCAGGCCTCCGGTCTGGAGCACGGCCGACACCAGGCCGTGGGCGATCGCCGCGCGCGGCGACTCGCCGAAGACCTCGACCGTGCCGTCGTCGGGCGCCGAGAGTCCCAGCAGCATGTCGATCGTCGTGGTCTTTCCCGCCCCGTTGGGGCCGAGGAAGGCGACGATCTCGCCTTGTGCGACGTGGAGGTCGATGCCGTTCACGGCGGTGAACGACCCGAATCTCTTCACGAGACCGGAGGCCGCGACCGCGGACGTGCGGCGACCGGCGTCGGAAGAGCTCTGGAGCGGTGCGGGCGTGGTGTGCATGACCCCATGGTGGCGCTGATCCGCCGGCAAGGCATCGCCCGTGCGTCACGACCTCGCCGTGACATTCGTCATGGTCATTCGTGATGCCCGGAGGCGCCGATCCTGAGCGATGTGCTCTGCGCCCGAGCATCCGACACAGCATTCCGAGAGTTTCAGTCTCGTTACGAATCGTGTATGTGTTTGGTGTGGGTGGGCTGCGCGTGAATGATAGCCGGAGGGCTGCGCCTTCCCGTCGCCGCCGACTCCTTCACAGTAGAGGTAGCACTATGTCACTGCACCACACTGGGCGCGGCCGCCTCGGCCTCGCCATCGGGGCGCTCGGCGCCTCGGCCATCCTCCTCGCCGGCTGTTCCGGTGGTGGCGGCGGCACCTCCTCGGACGGCGCCGCGTCGGGCGAGCCGATCATCGTCGGAACCACCGACAAGATCACCTCGATCGACCCGGCCGGCTCGTACGACAACGGATCGTTCGCCGTCATGAACCAGGTGTACCCGTTCCTGCTCAACAGCAAGTACGGCACCTCCGACGTCACCCCCGACATCGCCGAGTCCGCCGAGTTCACCACGCCCACCGAGTACACGGTGAAGCTCAAGTCCGGCCTCAAGTTCGCCAACGGCCACGACTTGACCTCGTCCGACGTGAAGTTCTCGTTCGACCGCCAGGTCAAGATCGCCGACCCGAACGGCCCGTCGTCGCTGCTCGGCAACCTCGACAGCGTCGCCGCACCCGACGACACGACAGTCGTCTTCACGCTGAAGAACGGCAACGACCAGGTCTGGCCCCAGATCCTGTCGAGCCCGGCAGCCCCCATCGTCGACGAAGAGGTCTTCTCGGCCGACGCGGTCACTCCCGACGCCGACATCGTGGCGGGCAACGCGTTCGCCGGGCAGTACGTGATCGACTCGTACAAGGTGAACGAGCTCATCTCGTACAAGCCCTACGCCGACTACCAGGGCAACCTCGGCGCGGCCGAGAACGCCGGGGTCACCGCCAAGTACTACGCCGACTCGTCGAACCTGAAGCTCGACGTCTCGACCGGTGCGATCGACACCGCGTTCCGCAGCCTCAGCGCGACCGACATCGCCGACCTCGCCACCAACAAGGACGTGAAGGTCGTCGACGGCCCCGGCGGCGAGATCCGCTACATCGTGTTCAACTTCAACACGATGCCGTTCGGCGCATCGACCGCCGAGGCCGACCCGGCCAAGTCGCTGGCCGTTCGTCAGGCCGCTGCCGACCTGGTCGACCGCGCCGCGATCGCCAAGGACGTGTACAAGGACACCTACTCGCCCCTCTACTCGTACGTTCCTCAGGGCCTCACGGGAGCGAACACTTCGCTCGAGGGCCTCTACGGCGACGGCAACGGCGGACCCGACCTCGACAAGGCGAAGGCAGCCCTCGCGGCCGCCGGCGTCACGACTCCCGTCGTGCTCAACCTGCAGTACAACGGCGACCACTACGGCCCGTCGTCTGCCGACGAGTACGCGGCGATCAAGACGCAGCTCGAGACCGGTGGCCTGTTCACCGTCAACCTCGCCCAGACCGAGTGGGTCACGTACTCGAAGGACCGCACGACGGACGCGTACCCGGAGTACCAGCTCGGCTGGTTCCCGGACTACTCGGATGCCGACAACTACCTGTCGCCGTTCTTCGCGAAGGACAACTTCCTCGTGAACCACTACGACAACGCCGAGGTCCAGCAGCTGATCACCGAGCAGGCGACCCAGACCGACGCCGCGGCCCGTGAGGCGACGATCGGAAAGATCCAGGACCTCGTGGCCGCGGATCTGTCGACGCTGCCGCTCCTCCAGGGCAAGCAGGTCGCCATCGTCGGTGCCGACGTCCAGGGCGCAGTGCTCGACGGCTCGTTCAAGTTCCGCTACGCACCGCTCCACAAGTAGGCGATCCACCGAAGCAGTGCAGCGCGCGGCGGGGGCCGGTTTCCGATTCGGAACCGGCCCCCGTACGCGCACCGCTGAGTAAGGTCTCCCCATGGTCACTGCGATCGACGATCCCGTCTCCGCGAAACCCGTCACCGCGACCCGCGGCGGTCTCTGGCGATACATCGCCGTCCGGCTGCTGCTCATCATCCCGACCGTCTTCATCCTGGTGACGCTCGTCTTCATCCTGATGCGTCTCACGGGCGACCCGATCACTGCCGCCCAGGGCGGCCGCCTTCCTCCCGATCAGCTGCAGGAGCGCATCCATGCCGCCGGATACGACCGCCCGCTGATCGTCCAGTACCTCGAATACCTCGGCGGCATCCTGCGCGGCGACTTCGGCACCACCATCACCGACAACCGCCCGGTCACCGAGATCCTCTTGACGTACGGCAGCGCCACTCTCGAGCTGGCGTTCTACGCGCTCATCGTGGCCTTCATCATCGGCATCCCGTTCGGTCTGATCGCCGCCTACCGTCGCGATCGCTGGCAGGATGCCGTGCTCCGCGTCACCGCGATCCTCGCGTACGCGACGCCCATCTTCTTCGTCGCCCTGCTCCTCAAGCTCGTCTTCTCGGTATGGCTCGGCGCGCTGCCGGTCGCCGGTCGCGCCTCCACGCGCACGGAGTTGAAGCTGCAGGGACTCGACGCCCCCACCGGCATCTATCTCATCGATGCGCTCAGGCTCGGCGATCCTGCGGCGGTCGTCGACGTGCTGTGGCACGCCGTTCTCCCCGGGCTCGCGCTCGGCCTGCTGACGGCCGGCATCTTCCTCCGCCTCGTCCGCACGAACGTGATCAGCACGCTCGATGCGCAGTACGTCACATCGGCCCGCTCACGCGGCGTCCGCAACTTCCGCCTCGTCACGACGCACGCGTACCGCCCCGCGCTCATCCCGATCATCACCGTGATCGGTCTGCAGATCGGTCTCCTGCTGGCTGGGGCGGTGCTCACCGAGAGCGCTTTCGAGTGGAAGGGCATCGGGTTCATGCTGTCCGACTACCTGAAGGCCCGCGACTTCGTCGCGGTTCAGGGCATCGTCGTGATGATCGCGGTGATCGTGGCCCTCACCAACTTCGTCGTCGACGTCATAGCCGCGCTCATCGACCCGAGAGTGAGGTACTGACATGTCGGATGCCGTACCCACCGACACCGCCGCGAGCGCGCTCACGACCCGCAAGGTCCCGCTTCGCGAGCGCATCCCCGTGATCTCGCAGCTGCGCATGAGCGTCGGGCTCCAGCGCGGGATGCTCGTCGCCGGTCTCGTCATCACCGCGATCTTCATCATCACGGCGATCTTCGCCCCGTGGATCGCGCCCTACGGTTTCGCGCAGCGCAGCGTCGACGGTGTCGACTTCGGAACACAGCAGCCCCCGAACCCGATCAACCTCCTGGGCACGACCGTCAGCGGGTTCGACGTGCTGTCGCGCACGATCTGGGGCGCGCAGACGGCGATCCTCGTGATCATCGCAGCGGTGGCGTTCTCGATCTTCCTCGGGATCTTCCTCGGGCTCGTGAGCGGGTACTTCGGCGGCTGGCTCGATCGCGTGCTCGTCGTCATCTGCGATGCGATCTACGCCTTCCCGTCCCTGCTCCTGGCGATCGTCATGTCGATCGTGATCAGCAAGGGCCAGTCGACGCTTCTCGGCGGCATCCTGTCGGCCGCGATCGCGATCACTGTCGTGTTCGTCCCGCAGTACTTCCGGGTGATCCGCGCCGAGGTCGTGCGTGTGAAGGCCGAGCCGTTCGTCGAATCCGCGCGCGTGATCGGGGTTCCGACCGCCCGCATCCTCGTCCGTCACGTGCTGCGCAACTCGACCCGCTCGCTCCCCGTGGTGGTCACCCTGAACGCCTCGGAGGCCCTGCTGACCCTCGCCGGCCTCGGCTTCCTCGGGTTCGGCATCGAGGCCACCGCCGCCGCCGAGTGGGGCTACGACTTGAACCGCTCGGTCGCCGATGTCTCGAGCGGCATCTGGTGGACCGCCATCCCTCCGGGCCTCGCGATCGTGCTCGTGGTGCTGGGCATCACGCTCGTCGGCGAGAGCCTCAACGACCTGAGCGACCCGCGCCTGCGCCGCCGGCGCTCGGCGGCGAAGTCGACGAAGTCGGCCAAGTCGGCCAAGTCGGCCACGTCGGCGAAGGCTTCGAACAGGGATGCCGTGACCGACGCCACCCCCACGACGTCCGGCCCATCCCCGACTTCCACACCGGGAGGTGCGTCATGACCCCCATCGCCACCGGCGTCGCCGTAGCGGGCGAGAACGTCGCACGCATCGACGACCTGCGCGTGCAGTTCGCGACCGACGGCGACCCGGTCGTCGCCGTCGCCGGCATCTCGCTCGAAGCGCGCGCGGGCGAGGTGCTCGCGATCGTCGGCGAGTCCGGCTCCGGGAAGACCGTCACCGCCAACACGCTGCTGGGCCTGCTGCCCGAGACGGCGACCCTCTCGGGTGCGGTCATCGTGCGGGGCCGCGACGGCGGTGAGACCGATATCGTGCATGCGACAGCATCCGAACTCCGCGCGATGCGCGGGCGCGATGCCGCGATGGTGTTCCAGGAGCCCTCCACCGCGCTGAACCCTGTGTTCACCGTCGGCTTCCAGATCGCCGAGGGCCTGCACGCGCACGAGAAGCTCTCGAAGTCCGAGGCGAAGGCGAAGGCCGTCGACATCCTGCGGCGTGTGGGCATCCCCGACCCCGAGAAGCGCGTCGACGACTACCCGCACCAGTTCTCGGGCGGCCAGAAGCAGCGCGTCGTGATCGCGATGGCTCTCGTGCTGGATGCCGGACTGATCATCGCCGACGAGCCCACCACGGCGCTCGATGTCACAGTGCAGGCAGAGATCCTCGACCTGCTGCGCACCTGCCGCGACGAGTTCGGCGCGACGATCGTGCTCATCACTCACAACATGGGCGTCGTCGCCGACCTCGCCGACCGGGTGGTCGTCATGAACCACGGCGAGATCGTCGAGCAGGCGCCGGTGCGCGAGCTGTTCGCGAACCCGCGCGAGGAGTACACGCGCGAGCTGCTGGCCGCGGTCCCGCACGTCGGTCGCGGCAAGAGTGCGCTGCAGGATCCGGCGGCTCCGGCACCGGTTGCGCCCCCCGCGGGGAGCCTGGTGGTCGCCACCGACGTGCAGATCGGCTACCCCGGCCGTTTCGGTTCGGCGGGCGTCGTGGCCGTCAAGGGTGTGAGCTTCTGGATCGCTCCGGGCGAGGTGCTCGGCCTGGTCGGCGAGTCCGGTT
Organism: Microbacterium rhizomatis; assembly: GCF_008710745.1. Lineage (GTDB taxonomy): Bacteria > Actinomycetota > Actinomycetes > Actinomycetales > Microbacteriaceae > Microbacterium > Microbacterium rhizomatis. The sequence goes on along the minus strand of NZ_VYSA01000002.1, from coordinate 1,201,173 downwards.
CGGGCAAGACCACCATCGGGCGCGCCATCGTCGGGCTGACAGAGGTGCTCGACGGGTCGCTGACCGTGCTGGGCACCGAGATGCGCAAGGCGAAGCCCCGCCACCTCACCAAGCTGCGGCCCGACATCGGCTTCGTCTTCCAAGATCCGGCGACGAGCTTCAACCCGCTGCTGACGATCGCGGAGTGCATCGCCGAGCCGCTGGTCGTCCACGGTCGCGCCGGCAGTCCGCGCGCCGCGCGTCAGCGCGTGAACGAGCTGCTGGATGCTGTACGCCTGCCGGTCGCGTTCGGTGACCGCTACCCGCACGAGCTGTCCGGCGGGCAGCGGCAGCGCGCGTCGCTCGCGCGGGCCCTCGCCCTCGACCCGAAGCTCCTGATCGCCGATGAGCCGACCAGCGCCCTGGACGTGTCGGTGCAGGCCAAAGTGCTGCAGCTGTTCGCCGATCTGCAGCGCGACCTCGGCTTCGCCTGCCTGTTCATCAGCCACGATCTCGCCGTCATCGACGAGGTGGCCGACCGGGTGGTGGTGCTGCGCAACGGCACGGTGCGCGAGCAGGGAACGACCGTGCAGGTGCTCACGAACCCGCAGGACGACTACACCCGGCGGCTTCTGGCCTCGCTGCCGGTGCCCGACCCGGTCGAGCAGGAGGCACGCCGCGCACTCTGGCGGACGACGCGGGGAGCGTGACGATGACCGGCCCCGTCGGCGGCCCGGGCGATTCCCCGATCGCCCGGGAGGATGCGGCGATCTCGCGCGTCGCGTCCTCCGAGCGGGTGAAGGCGTTCACCGACGCCGTCGTGGCGATCGCGATGACGCTCCTCATCCTGCCGCTGCTGGACTCGGTGGGCGAGGCAGCGCAGCAGGATCTGACCACCCTCGAGTGGCTTCAGGACAACTTCGGCTCGATCATCGCGTTCCTCATCAGCTTCGTGATCATCGCGAACTTCTGGACCACTCACCATCGCGTCTTCGCGAGGGTGGAGCGCGTGTCTGAGCCGCTCCTCTGGCTCACGATCGCCTGGATGCTGACGATCGTCTGGCTCCCCGTCGCCACGGCGATGACCGGACAGATGAAGAGCGACGCCCTGCAGTACGTGCTCTACATCGGCTCGATGGCACTCACGAGCATCCTCCTCATGTGCACTCGTCTCTATCTGCGCGCGCACCCGCAGCTGCACGACATCCCGCGCGAGGCGCTCACGTCGGGGATCATCGCCGACGTGCTGATCTCGGCGCTCTTCGTGGTGGCGATGCTCATCGCGATCCTCGTGCCCGGCGTCGGCTACAACGCGATGTTCCTGCTGCTGCTCAGCGTGCCGATCCACCGGCTGGTCGGGCGATGGAGGCCCGTCAGCGTCCGCTGAACTGGGTGAAGATCCAGAACGCGGCGAAGGCGACGAGCACCACGACCCCGGCCCACGGGAATCTGCGGGTGAGCCGGCGGCCCTGCGGGGCGACGCCGGGCGGCGGCGTGAGGGCGCGCGTCGGCGCAGCGAACGGAACGGCGGATGCCGCGGCATCCGTCCTGCTCGCGCCGGCCGTCTCGCTCGACAGGCGCTCGTCGCGCCAGCGCGCCCACTGCGCGAACTTGTCGTTCAGGGCGCCGACCACCGAGAACAGCCACGCCCACGTGTGCGGATCGATGGTCGAGAAGGAGCGCTGGCCGTAGAGGAAGAGCCAGTCGTCGACGATCTCGACGTCGAGCGCGGCGGCATTGTCGACGAAACGCTCCATGATGTCGGGCGTGAACAGGTAGAGCGCGTCGCGCTCGTAGCCCTCGGGGCAATACAGCGAGAAGTAGGTGTCGAAGTCGCCCTCGAGGCTCAGGCGCTGATGCTTGGCGAAGCTCGCCGGCAGGTTCGACGCCCCGAAGAGTCCGTTGTTGCCCACGGCGTCCAGCACGATGTTGGGCAGCGGGGTGTCGAGCCGGATCGCGACATAGCCCCAATCGTGGGTGGTGCGGTCCTTGCCCGACCCGGTCGTGTAGCGGTAGTTGCCGAACTCGGCGAACCGGGGCTGTGCGGCGCGGACGACGTCGCGCGCCACGCGCGAACCGCCGATCCCGAAGATCATGCCGGGTAGCGGCGGATTGCCGATCGACGGGATGAAGGTCATCCCGTTCGCGCGCGCGAACGCGTCGAGTCGGTACCGGGTGTCGTCCGCCTGGAAGAAGCGGCGTACGACTGACACGGCGATCGTGACGAAGACCGCCAGGATCACGACCGGGAAGAGCAGGAACACCAGTCCGAGGGGCTGGAACCCGTCGCCGCTCACGAAGGAGTCGATCATGGCGAGCACGATGGACAAGAAGACTCCGGCGAAGACGACCACGATGAATCCGCCGACGACGACGGCGCCCACGCCGCCGAGGTTCGAGAAGAGACTCGGTACCCGGCCCTCTGCCCGCAGTCGCCGGATGTATGCGCGGGATGCGGCACGATCGACGGGGTCGGTCAGGGGGCGAGGGTCGAAACCCATGGCCGACGGCTGCGCGGAGCTCATCGGTTGATCCCGTCGGCGTCCCAGCTCAGATCCGCCCCCTCCTCCAGACGCAGGGCTTCCAGCAGCGGGTCGGCGACGATCGCGCGGATGAGCTCGGCGCTCCCGCCCACGATCGTCGAGTCGAAGTCGACCTCGGTCACCATGGTCCATGCCCGGTCGGCGGGCCAGACGAGGCTCGGCGACTCGGCCGCCGGCTCGAGCCCGAGTCGCTCGCGTTCGGGGTCGCGCCACGGCACGCTCGCCGCCCACTCCGGATCGGCCAGCTCGTCGATACGGCCGTGGAACAGGATGTGGTCGCGAGCGGGCAGTCGAAGGCGCGCACCCCGTGAGATCTCGTCGGAGAGGATGCCGGGTTGCCAGGTGGGCTGCCCCAGCACAGTATTGAACGAGTCATGGATGCTCCGCCCGAGCATCGCGTTGTGCTGGGCGTAGACGGCGGCGTCGGCAGCCCGGCGCTCGGCGTCCTCCGCCCGTGTCGCGGAAGCGGTCTGGTCGTGCGCGGCGAGCTGCATGAAGGTGCGACCCGGACTCTGTCCGAAGAAGCCCGTCAGCCCGCCCCATCCCTCCCAGATCGTGACGAACACATCGTCCGGCGTCGTGGTGTGCGCGGCGAGGTGCCTCGCCACGGCCGCAACGAGGTCGGGGTCGAGCTGACCCGCCGTCGGCGCCTCGAACTCGCGGCCGTCGGGGGCGAGGGCGTGCTGCCAGTCGCCGGCCGAGGTGCGAACCAGCCGGTTCCATTGGGCCTCGGAATGGACGACGGTGCCGAAAGCGCGTGCCGTCTCGGCCCAGGTCGTCGGGCCGTACACCATCGCGTCGCTCAGTCGCTGTCGTTCGGCCTCCGGCATCCGCATCCATTCGTCCTGCGTCGGAACGGGTCTCCCCGGCAGCCGGACGACGTGCGGCCTGTGCAGGACCCGGGCGTAGGCGGGGTATCCGTGCGGCACGACGCTGTGCATCGTCGGGGTCGCCGCGTCGAGTCGGGCGCGGATCCAGTCGCCGTGGCCGACCTGATCGGTCCATTCCATGGGGCCACGCTACTGCCGGCGAACGCTTCCCTCACCCTCGGCCCGCGTGCACAACGCAGGATCAACCCGGGCGATCGAGCCCGACACGCCGCTGCGCGGGCCCGCGACGGCGGAGCGGTCCTGCGTTGTGCACGAACGGCGGGGGGCAGGGGTTCGGGCAGGCGGGGGGGCAGGGGTGGGACAGGGGGATCGAATCGCGTGTTGGCGAGGCATCCGGTACACTACGAAGGTTGCCCGGGTAGCGATGCATTCGCATCACATCCCGAGCACGTGCACACACCCTCCTGCTTCCGGGAAATGCCCGGAAGCCGTTCTAGTCCGAAGGAGGTGGGTTAGTGACGCACCAGTACGAACTCATGGTCATCCTCAGCCCCGAGCTGGATGAGCGCACCGTGGCCCCGAGCCTCGACAAGTTCCTCAAGGTCATCACGAATGATGGCGGCTCGATCGAGAAGGTCGACGTCTGGGGAAAGCGCCGTTTCGCGTACGAGATCGACAAGAAGACCGAGGGCATCTACGCCGTCGTCAACTTCACGGCGACCAGCGAAGCCACGCAGGAGCTCGACCGTCAGCTGAAGCTGAACGAGACGGTCATGCGCACCAAGGTGCTCCGCGCCGAGGAGGCCATCGCGATGGTCGCCGCAGAGGCCGAGCGCTCCGCTGAGAAGGCCGCCCGCAAGGCGGCTCGCCCGGTCAAGCCGGTCGCTGCGAAGCAGGACGCGTAACGCTCATGGCCGGCGAGACGATCATCACCGTCGTGGGCAACCTCACGGCTGATCCCGAGCTGCGCTACACGCAGGGCGGACTTCCCGTCGCGAACTTCACGATCGCGTCGACGCCCCGCAACTTCGACCGTGCCGCCAACGAGTGGAAGGACGGCGAAGCGCTGTTCCTCCGCGCGTCGGTCTGGCGCGAGTTCGCGGAGCACGTCGCCGGTTCGCTGACGAAAGGCTCCCGCGTCATCGCGACCGGGCGTCTGAAGCAGCGATCCTACGAGACGAAGGAAGGCGAGAAGCGCACGTCCATCGAGCTCGAGATCGACGAGATCGGTCCGTCGCTGCGCTACGCGACCGCACAGGTCACGCGCGCGGCATCGAACGGTCAGGGCGGCGGGCAGTCCCGCGGCCAGGTCGCCGATCAGCCGTGGTCGACCCCCGGGTCCGCCAGCGCTCCCGCAGCCGGCGGAGCCGACGCCTGGAGCGCCCCCGGCGCCTACGGCGACGACACGCCGTTCTAGCAGCGGGGTTGAGGAGGCGCGCCAGCGCCGAATCGAGACCGCGAAAGATTCGGATGCCTCGGGCCGAGGCATCCCCCACTTCACGTAAAGGAAAACCATGGCTGGAAAGTCAAGCGGCGACCGCCGCAAGCCGCGGAAGGGCGGCAAGACCGCTGCTCCCGCGAAGCCGACCCGCGTCGGCGTCATCGACTACAAGGATGTCGCGACGCTTCGCAAGTTCATCTCGGAGCGCGGGAAGATCCGCGCCCGTCGTATCACCGGTGTCTCCGTGCAGGAGCAGCGTCTCATCGCCCGCGCCATCAAGAACGCGCGCGAGATGGCGCTTCTGCCCTACGCCGGCGCCGGCAGGTAGGGACTGATATGTCGAAGCTGATTCTCACGAACGAGGTCGCCGGGCTCGGTAGCGCCGGTGACGTCATCGAGGTCAAGGACGGGTACGCCCGCAACTACCTCATCCCGCAGGGCTTCGCCGTGGCATGGAGCCGCGGCGGCGAGAAGCAGGTCGCGTCGATCCGCGCAGCCCGCGAGTCGCGTGCCATCCACATCCACGAAGAGGCCGTTGCGCTCAAGGACGCCCTCGAGTCGAACAAGGTCAAGCTGACGGTCAAGGCGGGTGCCGAAGGGCGCCTGTTCGGTGCGGTCAAGACCGGCGACGTCGCTGACGCCGTCAAGGCCGCCGGTCTGGGCGACCTCGACAAGCGCAAGATCCACATCACCGCGCCGATCAAGGCCGTGGGCGAGCACGAGGCGACCGTTCGCCTGCGTGACGACCTCACCGCCGTGATCACGCTCCAGGTGGTCGCAGCGAAGTAGTTCTTCCGTCCTGAGCAGGGCGAAGGGCATGACGGATGCCCCGGACTCGGTCGAGTCCGGGGCATCCGCCTTTTTCGCGCCCGCGTGGCGGGAGGTGAGCCGTCCAGGCACGGTCGGCTCACCCGCCACTCACGCGGAGCGGCGCCGCGACAGAAGCGCCCCGAAGCCGGCGGCGATGAGGGCGAGCCCCATCAGCCACACGGTCAGGCCGCTCGTCCCCCCTGTGGCGGCGAGCTGGGTGACGCCCGTGGCCGCTGCCATCGGGGCCGAGGCCGGGAGTGCGGTCACGCCGGTGCCGGGGTTTCCCGGGGTCCCGGGGTCGCCCGGGGTGCCGGGGTTTCCCGGGTTTCCCGGGTTACCGGGGTTACCGGGATTTCCCGGGGTGCCGGGGGTCACGACCGTCGAGTCACCGACGACCGAGACGGCGTTGCCGCCGAGCGTGATGGGCAGCGCTCCTCCGAGGATCAGCTGGCTGCCGCCGAGGAGGGAATCCGTTCCGCCCGTGGTGGCGGTCGGTTCACTCCCCGTCATCACGGGCGTCGAGGCCGGCTCGGTGCCGGTCGTGCTGCTGTCGCCGAGCACCGAGATGGCGTTTCCGGTGACAGAGACGGGAGCCAGCACATCCGCGAGCACCTGGGTGCCGCCTAGGGCCGAGTCGTCGCCGTTCGTGGTCGCCTCGGTGTCGCTGCCCGTCGTGGCAGGCGTGCCGGCCGCGGAGCTGCCGGTCGTGCTGCTGTCGCCGAGCACCGAGATGGAGTTGCCCGTGATGGTGATCGGTGCGACGGCGTCTGCGAGCACCTGTGTGCCGCTCAGGATCGAGTCGTCACCCGCGGTCGTGGCCCCGGTGTCGCCCCCGTTCGTCGGCGTCGCGGCCGGCTGGGTGCCGGTCGTGCTGCTGTCGCCGATCACCGAGATGGAGTTGCCCGTGATGGTGATCGGTGCGACGACATCTGCGAGCGCCTGTGTGCCGCCGAGCGCCGAGCCGTCGCCGGTCGTCGTCGCCTCGGTGTCGCCGCCAGCGGTGGGCGTCGCGGCCGGCTGGGCGCCGGTCGTGCTGCTGTCGCCGATCACCGAGATGGAGTTGCCCGTCACGGCGATCGGTGCGACGACATCAGGGAGCACCTGAGTGCCGCCCAGAATCGAGTCGGCGCCGGTCGTCCCGGCGGACGCGGGCGCGTCCGACGCGGTGTCGCCGGCGGGCGCGGCGGGTGCGGTCGAGGCATCCGTGACGCTGCTGTCTCCGATCACGGATACCGCGGTGTCGGCGACCGTGACCGGCGCCACGGCGTCGATGACGGCCTGGGTGCCGCCGCCGATCGACTCGTCGCCCGACGTGGTCGCCGCTTCCGACGAGGCCGGGCTCGCGGGCGCGGCCGGGCCCGCGGCATCCGTCGTCCCGACGCTGCTGTCTCCGATGACCGACACGGCGTTGCCGACGAGCGCCAGTGGCGCCTGCACGGTGGAAACGATCTGGCTGCCCGAGAGCAACCCGTCGTCCCCGGTGGTCTCGGCCGCATTGGCGAGCGTTGCGCCGGCGAGGGTGATCCCTCCGGCGATGAGCGTGCCCCATAGGACGCGCTTGAGCATGGTGCGCATGATTTCTCCCTCTGAACTGCGATGACTGATGGATGCGCGCAGACGCGCGCGATGGACGCATGCCGCAAGAGCGCGGCAGCGCCCGGATCAGTCGGGAGAGACGTCCGTAGAGGCAGTGGGTGCCGGTGGCACTCGGTCGTTCGTCGGGCCGTGTCGACGCACCCAGGCACGGTGTGCGGCGAATGGCCCGCGCGCGACCAGCGCGGCGGCACCGAGTCCGGATCCGAATCCGGACGAGAACGCGCCCGACGGGGCACAGAGGCCCATCAGGAGCGCAGAGAACACCCCTGCCCCGCCGGCGATGGCCAGGGCGGAGAACGAGGGGGAGAAAGAAGATACGACGGATGCTGCGGCATCCGCCGTCGCGGTCACCAGGGTGGCCGCGACGACCGCGGGCACGGCGAGAGCCGGCAGACCCGTCGACGCCGGAACGGTCGTGATCGTCGAGACGGGCCACGCCAGCGCGGGCAACAGGGCCTCGACGCCGGGAAGACCCGGCAGTTCGGGAAGGGCGCCGGATACCGCGCCCGGTGTGGAGTGGACGATGCCACGAACGGCTCCGGTGGTGGCGCCCAGCGCGTGGTCGACGGTGCCGGCGACTGCGGTGACGGCGTGACCGCCGCCCAGGCCGGAGACAACGGCTCCGACGACCGGAACACTCGTCGCGGTCGTCACGACCGGTGCGACGGCGGTGCTGACGACTCCGGAGGAGACGATGTCGGCGACGGGCGAGGTGACCGCGCTCACGGTGTCGGTGACCGCCTGGACGGCCGGGACGGCCGCCTCGACGACGGGAGCCACGGGAGGCAGCACGTCAGTCACGGCCGACACAGCGGCCGAGGTGGCGCCCGAGACGGCGCCTGAGGCGGCTCCCGTCACCGAGTCCACTGTGCTGTCCACAGCGCCTGTGAGCGTATCGGTGACGCCGCCCAGCAGGCCACCCCGATCGTCATCGGCGGCGTGCGCTCCGCCCGATCCCCATCCGAGGACCAGCGTGAGCAGCACCCAGGCGAACGCGACGCAGAAGCCTGCGAGTGCCAGCATCCAGACCCGGTTCAGGGTCTTCGTCTGAGTAACCACGTTCACCTCCCACGTCGAATAACGTCGCCACAGCGCGATTGCGACTGCGACTCGGGGTGCCTGGAAGAGCGACGATACCCCCGCCTCAATAGCTCGTCCATAGGTTTCACCGGTTTCTTTACCGGATCTTGAGGATCGGGTTTCGCCACCCCCTATCACCTCACAGCGGAACTTCCCGCATATCTGTACACAAGCAGACCGCAGGAGGGGAACCTTCAAGCGTGACTTCAATCACATCTCAATCCACAGACTAGTAGTGAGCAAATCCCAGATCAGATACGGAAAAAAATATCCAGTCGAAATCGAAACCCACACTTTCCACAGGCGTTGTACACAGGCGCCCCGGCGTTTCGCGCAGACTTTCCACACAGTTATCCACAGGCCGGTTTGCATCTCCCGAGTGCCGTCTCTAGCGTGGGGTCCGGCCCATCGGGGGACCATGGCCGACCGTCGTTGGGGAGCGAAGGTCGACTGTCAGAGGTACGTGATCTGCTTACGAGCGGACGAAGGATGCTGCGGCAACCGTTCGCTTTGCTTTGGAGTGCGCGGACTCGAGGCGGGCGCCGAACAGATGACGGGGAGGACGTAGCGTATGTCGATCGCTGACATCTCGGAGGAGCGACTCGGTGGCTCGCGTCAGCCTGAGCGCACTCCTCCGCACGACCTGCTCGCTGAGCAGAGCGCGCTCGGCGGCATGCTGCTGTCGAAGGATGCGGTCGCCGACGTCATCGAGACTCTCCGGGGTGCCGACTTCTACGTCCCCAAGCACGAGCTGATCTTCGACGCCGTCCTGTCGCTGTACTCGCACGGCGAGCCGACCGACGTGGTCGCGGTCACCGATGAGCTCATCAAGACCGGTGAGCTCCAGCGGGCGGGCGGCGCGGATTATCTCCACACCCTGACCTCTATCGTTCCGACGGCGGCGAACGCGGGGTACTACGGCTCGATCGTGGCCGAGCGCGCCCTGTTGCGGCGGCTCGTCGAGGCGGGCACGCGCATCGTGCAGATGGGCTATTCGGGCCAGGGCGAGGCGCTCGACCTCGTCAACAACGCCCAGGCCGAGATCTACGGGGTCACCGGGGCCGACGCGGCCGAGGACTACATCCCGCTCACGATCGCCGTCGACGCCGCCGTCGATGAGATCGAGGCCGCACGCGGCCGTGACGGCCAGATGACGGGAGTGCCGACCGGCTTCGCACAGCTCGACCAGCTCACCAACGGGCTGCACCCGGGTCAGCTGATCATCCTCGCCGCGCGACCTGCTCTCGGAAAGTCGACCCTCGCCCTCGACTTCGCGCGCTCCGCGTCGATCAAGAACAACGAGCCGTGCATCTTCTTCTCGCTCGAAATGGGTCGAAGCGAGATCGCGATGCGCCTGATGAGCGCCGAGGCATCCGTCCCCCTGCAGAACATGCGCAAGGGCACGCTCGACTCACGCGACTGGACGACGATCGCCTCCGTGCGCGGTCGTATCAATGACGCGCCCCTCTACATCGACGACAGCCCGAACATGACGCTCGTGGAGATCCGCGCGAAGTGCCGTCGACTCAAGCAGCGGGTCGGGCTCAAAATGATCGTGATCGACTACCTGCAGCTCATGACGAGCGGCAAGCGCGTCGAGTCGCGTCAGCAGGAGGTCTCGGAGTTCTCGCGTGCGCTCAAGCTGCTCGCCAAGGAGCTGCAGGTGCCCGTCATCGCGCTGTCGCAGCTGAACCGTGGCCCCGAGCAGCGCGCCGACAAGAAGCCCGCGCTGTCAGACCTTCGTGAATCGGGTTCGCTCGAGCAGGACGCCGACATGGTGATCCTGCTCCACCGCGAAGCGGCCTACGAGAAGGAGAACCCCCGCGCGGGCGAGGCCGACCTGATCGTGGCGAAGCACCGCAACGGCCCGACCGACACGGTCACCGTCGCGTTCCAGGGTCACTTCTCCCGGTTCACCGACATGGCGGTCGGCGGGTAGGACCGGATTGAGGCAGGCGCATCAATTGAGGGTCTGCTGCACACCGGTCACCGGGCGAGAGCCCTGGTCGCCCGGACCCGCCCGCAGTAGCGTGATCGCATGGAGACGAAGATCACAGGGACGACCATGCCGGTGCTCGAGATCACGCTGGCCGGGGGTGAGCAGATCATCGCCGAAGGCGGCGACGTGGCCTGGCTGACGCCGGGCTTCGACATCCAGACCTCGACCGGGTTCGGGTCGGGCGGCAAGGGCGGGTTCCTGAGCGGGCTGAAGCGCATGATCGGCGGCGGCCAGCTGTTCCTCACGCAGTACACCGCGTCCGGAGCCGGCGGGTTCGTCGCGTTCGCCGCGCAGCTGCCGGGCACGATCCGCGAACTCGCGATCGACCCGGCCGACCAGTTCATGGTGCAGTCGGGGTCGTACATGGCCAGCACGCCGCAGGTCGAGGTGTCGGTGGGCATGCAGACCAAACTCGGTGCGGGCATCTTCGGCGGGGCGGGCGTCGTCTTCCAGAAGCTCGCCGGTCAGGGCGTCGCGTGGGTGCAGCTGGCCGGCGAGATCGTCGAGTACGAACTGCAGGCGGGGCAGTCGCTGTTGATCCACCCCGGTCATCTCGCGCTGTACCGGGCCGAGATGCAGATGGAGTTCGCGACCATCAAGGGCGTCAAGAACAAATTCTTCGGCGACTCGCTCTTCCTCGCCCAGCTGCACGGACCCGGGCACGTCTGGCTCCAGTCGATGACGCCGGCCAAGCTCGCGGCGGCGATCGAGCCCTATCTCCCCGACAAGTCCTCCTCCTCGTCGTCGAACGACAACTGATCGGAGGTCGCCCGCGCCGGTCCGTACGGGGCGGCGGGGGTGACGGAGCGCTTGACGCAGGTATGAAACTTCCACGCATGTGCGGGCGAACAACTCACCCCGACGGACGACTGTCCTGATCGCCTTTACGATCTGCCGACGCACCGGCCGCTTCTAGGGCACCCGTGGACGGAACGGTGCTATCGCTCGCGGATCTCCATGGTCGTAAAAACATGTATATTACGTTGAGTGCGCTCATGGGTGTCCAGCAGGGCACCCCATAGGCAGTCTCCCGCGTTGGCGATTGCTCATCGATGTCCGCTTGAACAGTGATGTCACTCGGAGGGCGATCTGCCGACATGCAAAGACACGGGCTAACCCCGAACTCGAAGGAGATGAGATGAACATCCGCATGCGGGGGATTCTGGCGATCGCCACCGTCGCTGTCGGCGCGGTCACCATTGCCCTCAGCGTCACGCCGGCTCGTGCGACAACGACAAGCCGGCCGCTCAGCATTCAATCTGTCCAGCAACGGATTGTCCAAGGGACCCAAGAACCGGGGAACTGGCGTGTGGGTTCGCCCCGCGAGACCGCCGAACTGTGGGCCGAGCACAGCGATGCGTTTCACAGTTCGAGCGGGCTCGCAGTGAACCCGGCCGCGCTCGTGTCCTGGGAGATCGATGCGAGGACGAGCCTGCTCCAGGCTCCACTCGCCTCCGGACAGAACGCTGTTGCACCTAGCGCGATGACACTCGTCATCGACCGTCGTACAGGTTCGGCAAGCACCATCGAAACCGTATTCACTCCCCTCAGCACGACGTCCGGTACGGTTCGGGCGTGGATCGATGGTGAGCTGAAGGTAGACAGCACTGTGTCCGCCCTCGAGGCCTCGAGCGGGTACAGCCGAACGAATGCTGCGCTCAAAGCTTCGGCGCGATCCGTGCGACCGCTGGCAGATCCTGGGTCCGGTCCGTGGTGGCAGGCTCTGAACACGTGTCTTGCGGCCATGGGTATCCCCGGCTGGATCCTTGCGGGTCTTTCGATCGTCTGTGGTGTTGCTTGTGTCGCAGCATTCACACCGCCCGGTCTCGTCGCTTGCGCGCTGTGTATCGCGGCGGCGTCTGGCTTTGCTACGGGCGTGGTCACAGTGTGCGTGAACAATGCGAACAATGCTTAGGGCGACGCGGATCTCCCGGGCTGCCCGGGCAACCACGATCGCGGCGACGTTCAGCGCGGCAGCGGCATTCTTCCTCGCCGTCGCGGTGCCCCTGGAGTTGAAAGTCTGGATGTGGGCTGCGGGTCTTCTCCTTCTCTTCGTCGCCTTTGGATTCGCGATGGCGATCGCAGTTCTCCGATGTCGGGTCTCGAGGGATTCGTCGACCGACGAGCGCGAATTTGGTCGCTCCGAGCCCCCGCAGCAGCGTCGGAGAGTTCGCCACCGCCGATCCGCGGGGGACGCGGGAGGATGATGGAGACATGGCGACTCCGCATCGACCCGGCCTGCCGGTCGGCGCGGGCCTCACCATCCCCGAGTCCGAGCTGTCTTGGCGGTTCTCACGCTCGTCCGGGCCGGGAGGCCAAGGCGTGAACACGGCGGATTCCCGAGTGGAGCTCGAGTGGGATGTCGGGGGTTCGGGCGTGCTGTCGCCGGTTCAGCGCGAGCGACTGCTCGACCGGCTCGACGGTCGCCTGATAGGCGGAGTGCTGCGGATCACAGCATCCGAGCACCGTGCGCAGTTGCGCAACCGCGACGCCGCGCGCGAGCGCTTGTCAGCCGTCGTCGCGGATGCGCTGCGACCGCCCTCGCCGCCGAGGCGGCCGACGAAGCCGACTCGCGGGGCGAAAGAGCGGCGCCTGCAGGCGAAGCAGCGGCGCACCGGCATCAAGCAGCTGCGCCGGCCGCCCACCGACTGAGACCAGGGGTCGCGTGCGACAGGGACCGGCCGCGTCAGCCGCGGGATTCGCGCCGGAACGTGATGTGAGTGATGCCGCTCGGGGCGGCTTCGGTGGTCACGTCGTAGCCCGCCTCGAGGCCGCGGAGGTCGTCCCAGAGGCGGATGCCCTGACCGAGCAGGATCGGGGTGATCGCGACGTGCAGGTCGTCGACGAGTCCGGCGCGCAGGAACTCCCGCACGGTGCTCGGCCCGCCGCCGATGCGGACGTCGCCGCCATCGGCCACGGCGACCGCGCGCGCGAGCGCCTCCTCGGGCGACGCCTCGACGAAATGGAAGACCGTGCCCCCCTTCATCTCGATCGAGGGCCGGGGGGTGTGGGTGAGGATGAAGACGGGTACCCGGAACGGCGGCTCGTCCTCCCACCACCCCTTCCACTCGGGGTCGTCGCCATGCTCGTGGAGGCCGAACATCCCCGCGCCCATGATCTCGGCACCGACGGCTTCGAAGTAGCGCTGGGCGTACTCGTCGTCCACACCGGTGGTGCCCGCGCCGCTCGTGTCGTGCAGCACGCGCTCGCGGAAGGTGCGCGTACCGACATACGCGGTGGTCAGCCGGCCCCAGTCCTGGCCGAACGGATTGTCGGGCGTTTGGTCGGCCGTCGTGGCGAAGCCGTCGAGTGAGATGTTGAGGTCGACGCGGACTCGGGTCATGGTGGTCTCCTTGGATATCGCTCCCGCCATTGAACACCGCGTCGTCGACAGGACGTAGACCCATGGTGCGCTCCGCACGCTCCCGGAAGGATCGATAGCGAGAGGCGGAGACCCGAACTCCGCCCGGCTAATAGGGAGTTATCGACATGGCTGACGCCAACAACATCGGCAAGATCATCGCTCAGGCCTGGGAGGACGACGCGTTCAAGGCGAAGCTCATCGCCGACCCGACCGCCACGCTCGCCGAGGCCGGGGTCAGCGCGCCCGAGGGCGCGCGCTTCGAGGTCGTGGAAGACACCGCCGAGGTCGTGCACTTCGTCCTCCCAGCCCGTACGAGCGAGCTGTCCGACGACCAGCTGGAGGCGGTCGCCGGCGGCGACATCCTGACCCTGACCGACTGGGGCGGCGTCGACGCGAGCCGCACCGTCCGAGGCTGAGCACGATCCACCGGCACCGACAGCGCCGCGGACCGCGGTCCGCGGCGCTGTCGTGTCCGCCTGCCGTCGCGTGCGGCTCCTCAGGGGCGGGATCAGGCGATGGTCGCCGAGACCGGAGTGCGATGTTGCCGTCGCCACTGCGCGGGCGACGTACCGCACACGGCCGCGAAGGCCGCGTGGAAGGAGCTCGCCGATTGAAAGCCGGCGTGATGGCCGATAGCCGCCGAACTCATCTCGGTCGTCAGGAGAAGGCGCTGCGCCTCCGCCACGCGGTACTGCCCCAGATACGTCGTGATGCTGCTGCCGAAGACCGCCTTGAAGATGCTCGCCGCCCGATTGGGATGCAGATGCACCGACGCGGCGACATCCGGAACACGGATGGGCGTGTGCGCGTGCGACGAGATGAACGTCGCCATCTCCGCGGCACGGCTGAGGCTGATCGAGGACCGGTCCGGGGTCGCGGCGGTCGCGGACCACTCGCCGAACGTCATGCGGATGAGGAACGCCTCGATCTCGAGCGCAGTCGCGCGGGCGCGGAGCTCGTCGCCGCTGTGGAGGTCGCCCGACCAGTGATCGAACCGCTCAGCCAGAGCATCCGGCAGCTCGTCCGACGGGGCCAGGAGGAGCTCACCCTGGAGCAGGCGGGACTTGGATGCGGTGGGCACATTCCATCTCATGAACTGCGCCAGCGGGATCGTGATGTACGCCAGAGGACTGGTCGAGGTGATGTCGATGAGCTGATGGGGCTTGGCCCCCCAGAAGGCGCACGGCACACCGGCGGGGATGGTCGAGGTCAGGCCGCCGCTCTCATAGGTCAGGGGGCTCGCGCAGTAGTTCACCTCGATGTCGTTGTGTGCGTGAGGTGCGGACATGACATGCGAGTGCCCGCGCCAGGCGGTGAAGCCGAAGCTATTGCCGGACTGCTGCGGCTCTGGTGTCGTGTGCATGGTGGATTTCTGGAATCTCTGGTCTTCTTCGGCCAACAATAGCGAGAATGCCCACCCTAGTCTCGAGTGCGACAAGGAGGACAGCCATGACCGACACCCTTCCGGCCCCCGTCCGCTCAGCCGGCGTCTCAGGAATGACGCCGCGCGACTATCACCTCAGCGATGAAGAGATCGCATCCTTCGACGAGAACGGGTACGTCATCCTGAGGGATCGCATCCCCGCGGATCTGCTTCGGAAGCTGCAGCAGGCCTCGACGCGGTGGATCGCGGATGGCCACGCGCTCGAGAGCGAATCGGACGGCGACGGCGACTACAACTTCGCCACGCGTCCATCCGGTCGCGTGCTGTTTCGCATCAACTACCTGCACAACAAGCATGAGGCCGCGTCTCTGGAACTCCTCGGGAGCCCGCAGATGCTCGGGATCGCCGAGAGCCTCGCCGGTGCGGATTTCGTTCCGACCTATGAATCCCTCGTGTTCAAGAACACGGGTGACGGTGCCCCCATCGACTGGCATCAGGATGCGGTGCACCCCCGCACCCACCGGATCTTCAACGTGGATGTCTACCTCGACGAGAGTCGTAAGGGTGCAGGGTCGCTCCGAGTCGCTCCCGGCTCGCAGAAGCAGATCGTGGACGTCTGCCAGTTGCAGGAGGAGTTCGGCTGGGATGCGCCCGGTGTCATCCAGACCGAGCTGAACCCGGGGGACGTCCTCGTCCACGATGTGATGCTCGTCCACGGCTCGGAGGCGACGCTCGCCAACAAGCTCCGACGCACGATCTACTTCGAGTTCCGATCCGCGCAGCAGATCCTCGCCGAGGGCCCCTGGGACGCGGACTTCATCGACCGCCGGCTGCGGCTCGTCGCTCTCGGGCTGGAGGAGTGGCGCGCGCAGAACCCGCAGCTGGCTCCCTTCGCCTGGAACGTCGCTGATGACCTCAGGCCGTCTCGTGCCGATGATGCCGAGGCGGAGCTTCGTATCGCTCACGGTGTCCACAGCCCGGGTTCGTACTGCAGCGCAGGGAGTGTCGCGACCCGCCCGAACGGTCGCCCCGTGTGAACGGCGCACTCGAAGCGCGTTCGGGCGCCCGGCACGCCGTGCAGATCCGGACGAGCCACGAGAGCGTGACCGTATCGGGACCGGCATTCGCGTGGGAATGGTCTTCGGCGACCGACCTCTTCCGCATCAGGGATGCTCGGGGAAGGGTTGTCGTCGAGGCTCCGCTCCAGCCGGCCATCCTGCTCGCCGAGACACCGCCCGTCCGCGGGCGCTGCGTCGGGTTCTCGTTCTCGGAGGACCGCCTCGAGGTCGCCTATGACGGAGTGAACGGGGCGGATCGGCTCCGCCTCTGTGTTCGCTTCGATGAAGCGAGCATCTGGTTCCCCGCGCCCGAGTACACCAGCGGTGGTCGCGGCGACGAGGTCGTCTCGGTCATGGCTTTCGCCGACTGGTCGACAGGATGCCCGGAACCCGGGATGGTCTCCGACTATCTCGTTCACCCCGGCGCGAGTGAATCCTCGGTCCTGGGCCCGGTGATCCCCGCGCACCTGGGTCTTGACCTGACGACGTGGCTCGGCCGTGGATCGAACGACTGCGATGACATCGTCGCCGCCCAATGGGGTCTGCCGGTGCACTACTTCGCCGGGTTCAGCATCGAAGGCTCGATGTGCGAGCGGGGCGCTCTCACCGAGCGGCTCTCCGCGTCATTCTGCCTGGGCCTGAGCGCGATCCCCCCGGGTGATCTGCTCCTGCGGCAGAAGCGAGGGCGCACGAGTCCGCTGCTACGCGTCCACTCCGACCTCTGGCACCATATGACCACCGGGGCGCAGTCGATCGAACTCGGCACTGCGTGGGTCCTGACGATCGCCCCGACGTACGACGCAGCCGTCCGCGGCTATTACCGGGCACTCCGCCGCTCGGGAATCGTCACCCCTCGATCGCGCAGCCCCCGCCAGCAGGAAACGCTCTCGCGCCCGCAATTCAACACGTGGGGCGCACAATGCGCCGCCGGTACCGCGGTCGAGCACTTCACGCAGGACGCCCTCGAGAGCATCTACGCCGACGTCGGATCGAGCGGGATGCGACCGGGTGTCTTCGTGATCGATGACAAGTGGGAAGGAGAGTACGGACTGCTCGAGCATGATCCCGATCGATTCCCCCGCTTCGATGAGTTCCTGCAGCGCGTGCGCGCGGATGGTGTGGAGGTCGGGCTGTGGGCGGCCTTCCTTCGTTGCGACGACCCGGCCTCCCATGGACTCGGGCCTGAGCACATGCTCTGCGATCCTTCGGGGAAACCGGTGCTGAGAGGCAATCAAGGACACACCTACTACCTCTTCGACGTCTCTCAGGACGAGGTCCGGGCGCGGCTCACGGACCTCGCTCAGCGCTTCATGCGCAGGTACCGGCCGAACGTCGTGAAGTTCGACTTCGGCTACGAGCTGCCCGCACTGGTCAACGCCGCCCCGCGGAACCGCGCGTGGGGCGGGGAGCTCCTCCTCGTCAAGGCGCTCGAGCTCGTCATCGGCGCCATGCGAGCCGTCGACCCCGACGTCGTGGTCATGTACTACAACCTCTCCCCTCTGCTGGCCGACCACATCGACCTGCACTCGACGGACGACATGTACCTGAATGCCGACGAGTACCACCTGGAGGCCAACCGCCGACTCTTCTTCAGCTCGCTGCTCGGCGAGGTGGGCGTCCCCAGCTATGGATCCGGGGGATACGACTGGCTGCAGATGGCCGACATCTGGCTCGACACCGTCGCGTTCGGCCCCATCGGTTCGCTGGGGAGCTTCCACGGGGATCCCCGGGATTCTTCGGCGTCGGACCTCGACATCGCACGGTACAACGGCCTTGCCGCTCTGACCCGGCGACCGACGACGTTCTCCGTCGAGCCCCTGGCTCCCGCCTATCTCGGCGGATCTTCGGGCGCGCGCTCCGCGTCATGGGCTCGGTATGAAGGTGATCGGCTGACCGCGCTCGTGCTGCGATCGACGAGGTTCGACGGCGCCCGCGTGGAGCGCTCGCAGGATCTGGTGCGCACGACGGTCCCCACGGCGATCGTCAGTCGCACGGCGGAGGGGCTGCACCACACCACATCGCTCGGAATGGTCTGCCTCGGGCCCACCGTGGTGACGCTCACCCGTCCCGACGCCGAAGCGGTGTCGGCGATCGCTCACGCGAGCGACGGCTCGGCCACGACAGTGCCGGTCGATCATGAGCAGGGGGCATTCTCGCTGCGGGTCGACGAGCGGATGCCGGGCGGTGCGCCGATCGAGTGGATCGAGCTGGCGATCGTTCTCGGCCAGAACGCCTCGGGGCCCGATGTCCAATGACCCGGGGGTGACCGGACTACGCCGACTCCCGCCACACGACGCTGCAATCCAGTTGCACCTGGGTCGGCGCGGCCTCGCCGCGCAGCTTGAGCAGGACGAGGCGGGCCGCCTCCGCGCCCAGCTCGCGCGCCGGCTGGTGCACCGTGGAAAGCGCAGGTATCGTCCGCCGAGACCAGGTGCTGTCGTCGAAGCCCACGATGGCGACGTCCTCCGGAATACGGCGTCCTGCGGCCCGCAGGGCCTCCATGGCGCCGGCGGCCACGGCATCCGATGCGGCGAACAGTCCATCGATGTCCGGTGCGCGCTGAAGCAGCGACGTCGCCGCATCCCGGCCGCCGGAGTACGAGTACAGCGGCGTGGCCTCGACGAGGGTCTCATCGAATCTGTCGCCGAGCGCTTCCCGGAAGCCGGCGAGACGGTCGGCGCCGGAGTCGCGATCGAGGGCTGCGGCGATCATCCCGATCCTGCGACGGCCCGTGGCCGCAAGCCGTGTGGTGATCGCGGCCGCGGCACTGCGATTGTCGATGACGACGAAGGATGCCGCGGCGGGAGCGTCCGGCGGACGCCCGACGTAGGCGGCGGGAAGCTCGAGGCGGTCGATGACTTCGGATATCGGGTCGTGCGAGCGGGCCGAGACGATGATCGCCCCTTCCACGAACCCACCCGAGAGGTAGCGCGCGACTCGGTCTGTGTCGCGATCGGAATCGACGACCAGCACTGCCATCTGATGGTCTTCGGCGGACAGGGTGGCGTTGGCGCCCAGCATGATCTCGCCGATATTGGGGTCTTCGATGAAGAGCGATCCCGGTTCGTGAACGATGAACCCCACCGACTGGCTGCGCTGCATGACGAGGTTCCGCGCCGCGGTGTTCGGAACGTACCCGACTTCGCGGATGGCGGCCTCGATCGCCTCCCTGGCGGCGGAAGACACGTAACGCTCGCCGTTGATGTATCGGCTGACGGTGCCCCGAGAAACGCCGGAATGAATGGCGACGTCGTGCACGGTCGCTCGCCGCTTCCTGTGAGGGGGACTCGCCACGCCCCCACTCTATCCGTCGGCGGAGTTGACGTCCTGGCCGATCTCAGGCATTCTGTGTACGTTCACACATTTCACAGTTCTTCTTCTGTGACGCAATGTGTGCACGTGCACAGGTCAGAGTCGATCAAGGAGAACCGTGAGCGTTAGCGCGACGTCCGTGGACCAGCTCACGCGGGTCCTCCCCGCCGCGAGCGCGTCGCGGCCCTCGTTCACCCATCGAGGCATCGCCTTCGGCTGCGACTACAACCCTGAGCAGTGGGATCCGCGAGTATGGCGCGAAGACGTCGCCTTGATGGCGCGAGCGGGCGTGGATCTCGTAGCGATCAACATCTTCGGGTGGGCGAGCCTTCAAGGCCCGGACGGGTTGTTCCACTTCGATGATCTCGATGAGGTGATCGACCTCCTCCACGCCCACGGAATCCGTGTGAACCTCGGCACGGGGACGGCCTCGCCGCCACCGTGGCTCACGACACGGCATCCCGAGATTCTCCCCATGATGGAGGACGGCACCCGACGCTACCCGGGCGGGCGGCAGGCGTGGTGCCCGAGTTCTCCGGTGTTCCGTGCCGCGGCGCTCGAGCTCGTCGAGGCGGTGGCCGCACGCTACGGCGAACATCCGGCTGTGGCCATCTGGCACGTCTCCAACGAACTCGGCTGTCACAATCCGTACTGCCACTGCGAAGTATCCGCGGCGGCATTCCGGGATTGGCTGCGGTCCCGCTACATCACGATCGACGCGCTCAACGCCGCGTGGGGGACCTCATTCTGGAGCCAGCGATACTACGACTGGGCCGAGATCCTGACCCCGCGAGCGACCCTCTCGACGTACAACCCCGGCCAGATGCTCGACTATCGACGCTTCTCATCCGATGCTCTGCGCGACTACTTCCGCGCCGAGGCCGAGGTCATCCGCCGGCACAGCACCCTGCCGGTGACGACCAATTTCATGGTGACCGCCCACGTCCGCGCGCTCGACTACTGGAGCTGGGCCGACGACGTGGACATCGTGGCCAACGATCACTACCTCGACCACCGATTGGATGCTCCGACCGCCGAGCTCTCGTTCGCCGCCGATCTGACCCGCGGCCTCGCGGGCGGAGAGCCCTGGCTGCTCATGGAGCACTCCACCGGGGCCGTGAACTGGCAGCCGGTCAACGTCGCCAAGACGCCCGGCGAGATGATGAGGAACTCCCTCTCCCACGTCGCGCGCGGGTCCGACGGAATCTGCTTCTTCCAGTGGCGAGCCTCGCTCCAGGGGGCGGAGAAGTTCCACTCGGCGCTCCTTCCCCACTCCGGGACGCAGAGCGGAGCCTGGAAGGACGTGCTCGAGCTCGGTCGCGCCGTGAAAGCGCTCGAAGAGGTGCGGGGAAGCCGCGTCGTCGCGGATGTGGCGGTGCTGTTCAGCTGGGGAGCATGGTGGGCCACGGATGCCGAGAACCGGCCTTCGGCTGCGATCTCGTACCTCGACCAGGTTCACGCGGTCTATCGCGGACTCCGCGACGCCGGTGTGACGGTCGACATCGTCAAACCTGATTCGGACCTCACGCGGTACCGACTCGTTGTCGTGCCCTGCCTTCACCTGGTGTCGGATGCCGAGGCCGCCCGCGTGGAAGAGGCGGTCGCCGCCGGCGCGCACGCGCTGATCACGTTCTACAGCGGCATCGTCGACCAGGACGACCGAGTCCGCCCCGGGGGGTATCCGGGTGCGTGGCGAGACATGCTCGGCATGCGCGTCGAGGAGTTCGCCCCCGTCCTGCCCGGGACGACGCTGGCTCTGGACTCCGGTGCGCGGGCCGCAATGTGGTCCGAGCGGATCGTCGCGACGGATGCCGAGGTGGTCGACCGTTTCGCGGACGGCCCGTCCGCGGGTCTGCCCGCGATCACGCATCGCACGGCAGCGAACGGACCGGGATCAGGCGACGCGTGGTACCTCGCGACGATGCTGGATGAGCCGAGTCTCGCCGCGCTCATCTCGAGGATCGTCGCGGCGGCCGGCATCACCCCCCACCCGGGAGCGGGCGCCGACGTGGAAGTCGTCGTCCGACAGTCGGCCGATGGCCGCACGTGGCGCTTCGTCATCAACCACACGAAGGACTTCGTCGAGGTGCCGGGCCACGGATTCGAGCTGCTCACCGGCGAACCGGTGGAGCGCCGCTTGACCGTTCCACCCGGCGCGGTCCGCGTCCTACGAGAGGAGGCTCAACGATGAGCTCCACCACCACAAGCGTCCCCGCGCGCGTCGCGCGCACGGCGTCGCCGGGCAACAACAGGCGCCGGCGGGCGCGGACGGTGCCGATCGGCGCACTCGCGATCTTCGTCGGCCCGTTCGCGGTGCTCTTCATCGCGTTCTACCTCGTGCCGATCGGCTACGCCATCTGGAAGTCGCTCCTGGTCGTCGAGCGCCAAGGAACGTTCGGAGCGGCGACCGAAGTGTTCGGCGGCCTCTCGCAGTACGTGCGGGTGTTCGAGAACGAGGTCTTCTGGCAGTCGGTGGTCCGCGTGCTCGTGTTCGGAGTCGTCCAGGTACCGGTGATGCTCGGCCTCGCGCTCCTGTTCGCTCTGCTGCTGGACTCACCCCTGCTGAAAGGCAAGCGGTTCTTCCGGCTCGCCTTCTTCGTCCCGTACGCCGTCCCCGGCGTGATCGCGGCCATCATGTGGGGCTTCCTCTACTCGCCGCAGCTCTCGCCGTTCTCCGCGGTGACGAGCAAGGTCGACTTCTTGTCATCGGACTTCGTGCTCTGGTCGATCGCCAACGTCGTCACGTGGGTCTTCGTCGGGTACAACATGCTCATCATCTATTCGACACTGCTGTCGATACCCACGGACATCTACGAAGCCGCGCGCCTGGACGGCGCCGGCCAGCTGCGCATCGCCTGGTCGATCAAGATCCCGCTCGTCCGCCCGTCACTCGTGCTGACATCGGTGCTCTCGATCATCGGAACGCTCCAGCTGCTCGCCGAGCCGCAGACGTTCCGCGCCTTCAGCTCGGCCGTCACCAGCACGTACACGCCGAACATGACGATCTACGCCACCAGTTCTGTGCCGAACGTCTCACTCGCGGCGGCGATGTCGGTGGTCTTGGCGCTGGCGACGTTCATCCTCTCGTTCACGTTCCTTCGGATCACGCGGCGCAGAGGAGCGGCACTGTGAGCTCGCAGGCGAAAGCAGACACGATGTCGCTGAACACCCGCGCCGTCGTCACCGGGTCGAAGCGACGGTCAGAGCTGCCGTCGGGTCGCGGCCCACGAGAAGGAATCGTGCCGCGGGCCGCCACCTTCCTGGTGATGACGGTCTTCACGCTCTACTTCCTCACCCCCATCTGGTGGCTGCTGGTGGCCTCCACGAAGTCGCGCGGCGATCTGTTCTCCACGAACCCGCTGTGGTTCGCGGCCCCGAACTTCCTCGAGAACCTCACGGGGCTGCTCACGTATCGAAACGGCGTCTACCTTCGATGGCTGGGCAACAGCGCGCTCTACGCCGGGCTGGGGGCGCTCGTGGCCACGATCCTCGCGGGCATGTGCGGTTACGCCCTCGCGAAGTATCGGTTCCGCGGTCGTGAGACGATCTTCAACGTCGTGCTCGGCGGAGTCCTCGTGCCGGCCACCGCGCTCGCACTGCCCCTCTTCCTGCTGTTCAGCCAGGTGCAGCTGACCGACACCTTCTGGTCGG
Source organism: Microbacterium rhizomatis (assembly GCF_008710745.1). Lineage (GTDB taxonomy): Bacteria > Actinomycetota > Actinomycetes > Actinomycetales > Microbacteriaceae > Microbacterium > Microbacterium rhizomatis. The sequence continues at coordinate 1,178,126 of NZ_VYSA01000002.1, read as the reverse complement.
TCTTCCTCCCCAGCGTCGTCAGCCCGTTCGGGGTGTATCTGACGAGGGTGTTCGCCGAGGCATCCGTCCCGGAAGAGCTGCTCGAGGCGAGCAGACTCGACGGCTCGGGCGAGGTGCGTACGTTCTTCACGATCTCGATCCGCCTGATGTTCCCCGCCCTGGTGACCGTCTTCCTGTTCCAGTTCGTGTCGATCTGGAACAACTTCTTCCTGCCGCTCATCATGTTGCGCAGCGAGGACCTGTTCCCGGTGACGTATGGCCTCTACGCGTGGAACTCGACCATCAACCAGTTCCCCGAACTGCGCACCTACGTGTTGATCGGCTCGCTGATCTCGATCGTGCCGCTGATCATCACGTTCCTGCTGCTTCAGCGCTACTGGCGCAACGGACTCGGATCCGGCGCGCTCAAATGACTCCCGTCCGCTTTGCGGACCGCCCTCCCCACCAAGAAACACCCACCAAGAAAGAGAGAAGATGCGACACACAACACGAGCGGTCAGCGCCGCCCTGCTCGCCGCCACAGCGCTCGTCGTGGCCGGCTGCTCCTCAGGCAGCTCCTCGACGGGTTCCGCCGACTCGAGCGCCTGCGCTCCGGCCGGCGGCGATGTCACGTTGACCTTCACGTCCTGGATCCCCGGCATCGAGGATGCCGTCGCACTCTGGAACAAGGAGAACCCCGACATTCAGGTTCAGGTCCAGACCGGCCCGTCCGGCAACGCGGGGACCTATCAGAACTTCTTCAACCAGCTGCAGGCGGGCAACGCCCCCGACCTCGGTCAGATCGAGTACGACGCGCTGCCGAACTTCCGCGTGCAGGACGGTCTCGAGAACCTCGCGGCATGCGCGGACGTCGTCGCGGCCAAGGATCAGTTCCTTCCCTGGACGTGGGGGCAGGTCTCGCTCGGCACGTCCGATCAGGTCTACGGCATCCCGCAGGATCAGGGCCCTCTCGGCCTCTTCTACCGCTCCGACCTCTTCGCGCAGAACAACATCCCCGTGCCCACCACGTGGGACGAGTACCGCGCAGCCGCGGTGAAGATCCGCCAGCTCGGCGGCTACATCACCAACTTCTCGCAGACCGACATCAACCAGTTCGCTGGATTCGTGTGGCAGGCCGGCGGAGAATGGTTCGCGAACGACGGCGACTCGTGGAAGGTGCAGCTGACGAGCCCGGAATCCGTGAAGGTGGCGGACTACTGGGAGGACCTCATCAAGAACGACCTGGTCTCCACCTACCCGGCGTGGAGCGATGAGTGGAACAACGCGTACAACTCGAGTCAGGTGTGGTCGTGGAACTCAGCAGTGTGGGGTGCGAACTCCATCCTCAGCGGCGCGCCCGACACATCCGGCAAGTGGTCTGTGGCCCTCGCCCCGCAGTGGGAGAAGGGCGGCAACGCGTCGGGCAACTGGGGTGGCTCTTCCGTAGCCGTCTTCAAGGGCACGAAGCACCTGTACGAAGCGGCGAAGTTCGCTCTGTGGCTGAACACCTCCGACGAGGCGCTGACATCGCTGAACAAGACGGCACAGATCTATCCCGCGACCACGGCCGGCCTCAAGCTGCCCTCGCTCTCCGAAGGCGTCCCCTTCTACGGCGGGCAGAAGATCTACGACGTGTTCGCCGAAGCAGCGACGCAGGTCAGCCCGGACTTCGTGTGGGGTCCGACGATGACGCAGGTGTACAGCGACGTGTCCGACGGCTTCAAGGCTGCCGTTTCGGGAACCCAGACGCTGGAGGATGCGCTCTCCAACGGTCAGGCCTCGACGATCAAGGCACTGGAAGCTCAATCGATCCCGGTTGCGCAGTAGTAGTCCATCCGTGGTGATCCATCTCCGTGCCGCGGGCGTCAGCGTTCTCGTCGACGCCCGTGGCACGGCGGTGCCCACGCTCATCCATTGGGGTCGCGACCTCGGCGATCTCGGCGATGACGACCTGATCCTGGTCGCCGACGCCGGTGTCCCGGCGATTCCCCCGTCGTCGATCGACATCCCCCTGCGGGTCTCGCTCGTCCCGGGAGTGAGCGAGGGATGGACCGGCCGGCCGGGCCTGGCTCTCTGGCGTCTGGAAGGAGCCGTGGAAGCCGCGGCGACCCGTTCGACGCGGCTCGAGCAGAGCGGTGCTCCGGTCGTCACGCGACAGGGCGGCGACGTCGGTGCCGCGTTCACGGTCTCCGACCGGGCCGCGGGTGTCGAGATCGTCATCGAGATCGAGCTGAGCGCCGAGGGCGTCCTCAGGGTGCGATCGACGATCCGAAACATCGCCGCCGCGCCTCTCATGATCGACGCTGCCGCGTCCGTCCTGCCGGTGCCCGAGCGAGCACGCGAGCTGCTCGACTTCTCCGGCCTGTGGGCCCACGAGGGTCGCGCCATCAGGAGGCCGCTGGAACACGGCATCCATTCCCGCGAAGGCAGACACGGTCGCGGGGGACATGACAGCGCCTTCGTGCTCGTCGCGGGGGCACCCGGGTTCAGCTGGGAGAGCGGTGAGCTCTGGTCGGTCCATGCGGCCTGGAGCGGTGACACCGCCGTGTGGGCAGAGCGATCGGCGCTCGGCCCGACCGTGCTGGGTGCGGGCGAACTGCTCGCGGCCGGCGAGGTCGTCCTCGAGCAGGGCGAGGAGTATGTGGCGCCGTGGACGGTCGCGACCTACTCGCGGCACGGGCTCAACGGGATCAGCGATCGAGTGCATGCATGGATCCGCCGGGGCGAGCACTCCCCCAGGCGCCCCCGACCCGCGATCCTCAATACGTGGGAGGCGGTCTATTTCGATCATTCTCTCGAAGCGCTCACTCCTCTGATCGACGCGGCGCGGGAGGTGGGCGTCGAGCGCTTCGTGCTCGATGACGGCTGGTTCCGGGGGCGTCGAGATGATCGTCGCGCGCTCGGCGATTGGACCGTCGACACCGCGGTCTGGCCGGATGGTCTCGGCCCTCTCATCGACCGTGTGCACGCGGCCGGGATGGAGTTCGGGCTCTGGGTGGAACCCGAGATGATCAGCCTCGATTCGGATGCCGCCCGCCGGCATCCCTCGTGGGTTCTGGGCCGCGAGGGCGCCCTGTCCTGGCGTCACCAGCACGTGCGCGATCTGACCGCGGAAGGATCGGCGGAAGACCTCTTCGCGCATCTCGATGCCCTGCTGAGGCGGTACGACATCGCCTACCTGAAGTGGGACCACAATCGCGACCTGCTCTCGGTCGGGGCTCACGCGCAGACGTCGGCCGCGTACGCTCTGATCGACCGATTGCGACGAGCTCACCCGACGGTGGAGATCGAATCGTGCGCGTCGGGAGGTGCCCGGCTCGATCTGGGCATGTTGACCCGGGTCGATCGGGTCTGGCCGAGCGACACCAACGATCCGCTCGAACGTCAGCGGATCCATGGATCTCTGGGACTCCTGATCCCGCCGGAGTACCTCGGAGCGCACGTGGGCGCGCCCCGCGCTCACACGACCGGGCGTCGCGCCGATCTGTCGTTCCGTCTGGCGACGGCCCTGTTCGGCAGCGCAGGCATCGAATGGGACATCTCCCGGGCGTCCGAGTCCGAGCGGCACGAGGTCGCCGAGTGGCTCGGTCACTACAAGCGCCTGCGGCCCCTGCTTCACTCGGGAAGGGTCGTGAGGGTCGATACCGCGGATGCTGCGCAGGTCGTGCACGGTGTGATCGATCCCGCACGGCTCGCCGCCGTCTTCGCCGTGGCGATGATCGACTCGTCCGCCGGAGCGCTGCCACCACCGGTGCGATTCCCCGGGCTCGACCCGGATGCGTGGTTCGACGTCCGCCCGCTCATCCTCGGCGGAGCGCCGCTGACCATCGCCGATCGACCGCCGCGATGGTTCGCCGAAGGCTCGATTCGTCTCACGGGTCGTGTGCTGGCCGAGGTCGGGCTGCCGATGCCGCTGCTCGCGCCCGAGCAGGCGATCGTGCTCGAGCTTCGCGCCGCACCCTGACGCGACGAACACCAGACCATCCACCCGCACCCGTCGACAGGACCTAGACCCATGGTGCGGTCCCTCGTGCTCCCGGAATGATCGATAGCGAGGCGGAGATTCGGACTCCGCCCGGCTAACAGGGAGACATCGACATGGCTGACGCCAACAACATCGGCAAGATCATCGCTCAGGCCTGGGAGGACGATGCGTTCAAGGCGAAGCTCATCGCCGACCCGACCGCAACGCTCGCCGAGGCCGGGGTCACCGCGCCCGAAGGCGCGCGCTTCGAGGTCGTGGAAGACACCGCCGAGGTCGTGCACCTCGTCCTCCCGGCCCGCCCGAGCGAGCTCTCCGACGACCAGCTGGACGCTGTCGCCGGTGGCAACACCATGAGCTGGACCAACTGGGCGACCTGCGACTCGACGCGCACCGCGAAGGGCTGAGGATGACCCATCGGCACTGACCGCGCCGTGGACTGCGGTCCGCGGCGCGGTCGTGTCTGTCGACCGGCCGCCCGCGTAAGGCCTGCATAGAGGAGGAGACGATGACCATCACCGAGACCCGGAGCGCCACCCATGACGCCGAGCCGTCGGCCGAACCTCGATGGGCGGTCGACCCGCGTGTCTCGTTGCGGATCCTCGACGGCGCGGGCATCGTCGCCCTGCGAGGCGACGATGCGTCGCTGCTGCGAGGCCCGACCATCAAGGCGGTCGCCGAGTCGATCGAGGGGCGCACCTCAGACGAGGTCGCGACGCTGCTGGGCACCCAGATCGCGCCCGCCAAGGTCTACTACGCGATCGGTCAGCTGAAGAAGCGCGGAATCATCGTCCCGGCCGCCGACCCGAGAACTCTGGCCGAGCGCGCGTGGTGGTCGGAGATGGGTGTCGGCGCCGACGCGGCGAGCGAGGTGCGCAGGGCGACGGTGGCCGTCGTGACGCTGCGCGGCGTGGGTGCCGGTGTCACCGCGGCGGTCGCCGCGACCCTCGGCGACGAGGGATGCTCGGTGCTCGAGCTCGGCGAAGTGCCCGCGGCGCTCGACCCGGCGCCCGAACTGACCACTCCCGACCTCGTCATCGTCCTGGCCGGCGACTACCTGGACGACGAACTCGCGACGATCAACGAGCGCTGCCTGGATGCCGGCATCCCGTGGCTCCTCGTCTGGCCCGACGCGGCGAAGCCGTGGATCGGTCCGCTGTTCCGGCCGGGCGCGACGGCGTGCTGGGAGTGCCTCCGCAACCGCCGGAGCACGCACCGGCGCTTCCACGCCGTTCTCGCCGAAGACGGCGCCTCGTCAGCAGCGGTACCGATGACCGCCGGCGCCCAGGCCTCCGCCCTCGTCGGCAGGATGGCAGGACTCGAGGCGCTCAAAGCCTTGGGCGGCATCGCGCAGCCCACGATCGAGGGCGCGCCCGAGGCATCCGCGATCCTCACCGAACTCGACCTGACCGACTGGCGGACCCGTCACCACGTGGTCGTCCGCCGGCCGCAGTGCCCGGCGTGCGGCGACCCGATTCCGTCGGCCGCAGAGCCGGTCGTCCCGCAGCCCGAGCGACCGCGCCGGGGTGACGACGGAGGAACGCGCACGGTCAGCGCCGACGAGACCTACCGTCGCTACCGGCATCACGTGAGCCCGGTCACCGGCGCGGTCCCGTTCCTGGAGGAGCACGAGCTGCCGTTCCCCGGCGCCCACTTGTGGATGTCGGGAACCAACCTCGCCCTCGCCCCGAAAGACCTGCTCTCGCTCAAGCACAGCCTGCGGTCGATGACCGCGGGCAAGGGAACGACGCGCGAACAGGCTCGCGCGGGGGCGCTCGCCGAGGCCCTCGAACGCTACTCCACGATGCGGCAGGGTGGGGAGCGCGCGATCAGGGGCTCGCTGCGCAGCCTGGGCGCCCGCGCGATCCACCCCAACGACGCCATGCTCTTCAGCGAGCGCCAATACGCGCACGCCGACGAACACGGCTCGCCCGAGTCGTGGTTCAACGGCGTGCCCGAGCGATTCGACGAAGAGGCGGTCATCGACTGGACCCCGGTGTGGTCGCTGACCCATGATCGCGAGTATCTCCTTCCGACCGGGTACTGCTACTACGGCGGCTCCGTCGAGGCGACGAGAGGCATCGCGTCGGATTCGAACGGATGCGCGGCGGGCAACACCGTCACCGAGGCGATACTGCAGGCGTTCTACGAACTCGTGGAGCGTGACGGCGTCGCGATCTGGTGGTACAACCGGCTGCGGCGACCGGCGGTGGACCTGGCGAGCTTCGGCAACACCTGGATCGACGACATGGTCGACGACTACCGATCGCGCGGCCGCGACACCTGGGCGATCGATCTCACCACCGACCTCGGCATCCCGACGTTCGCGGCGTTCTCGCGCCGTACGAGCGACGGCGCGGACGCGATCCTCATGGGGTTCGGCGCGCACCTGGACCCCGAGATCGCGGTCCTGCGGGCGCTGGGCGAGATCAATCAGTCGTCGTACCTCGATGAGCACCCGCACGATGAGGACTCGCCGATGGATCGCGAGCTCATGCACTGGCTGCGTACCGCCACGATAGAGAACCAGCCCTACCTCGTGCCCGATCCGGCCGCGCCGGTCTGGCACGCGCAGGATCACGCGACCCAGACCGGCGCGGACCTCGCCGTGGACGTACGCACGTGCCGCGACAGGGTGGAACGCGCCGGGATGTCGATGTACGCGATCGATCAGACCCGCCCCGACATCGGCCTGCCCGTCGTACGGGTCGTCGTCCCGGGCCTCCGGCACTTCTGGTCGCGCTTCGCACCCGGGCGCCTGTACGAGGTGCCGATCGCCCTCGGCTGGCTCGAAGAGGCGGTCCCCGAGTCCGAGCTCAACCCGATCCCGTTCTTCCTGTGAGCGGCGGGATGCTGGTCGCCCTCCGCGATCGGACCGCGGTCGACCTGGGTGCGAGTCCGCCAGTGCTCGAGCGCGCCGGCATCCGACTGCCGATGCCGGCGCTCGCCGCCCCCGAAGCGGGCCCGCTCGCTCGAGTGCTCGCGGCGCCGACGGACGCGGTCACGCTGTCGGAGCTTGCGGCAGAGGGTGGCCCGGTCGCGCTTGCGCGCTGGATGACCTGGTCGCGCCGGGCGATGCGGTTCGGATTGCTCGCATACCGGCTCGTCGACGAGCACGGCGAGCTGATCGCCGAGTTCGTTCCCACCGCAGCGGGCGCACCGGATCTGGCGGATCCGGCGCCCCTGCCGAGCGCGTCGCTCCTGCTGCTCTCGCGCTTCGCGCTGCTGCACCGCGGCGATGGCGCTCTGACGCTGGAGTCGCCCCAGGGCACCCTCCGTGCCGAGCTGTCGGGGGTCGCCGCAGCGGTCGTCGCGGCGTTCATGGTGCCCCGAACGGGGGCTGCCGCATCCATCCCCGGCATGAACGCCGACACGGCCGAGACCCTCGTCGCCGCGCTCTACGCGGGCGGTCTCCTCGTGACCGTCGACGACGATGGACGCGCCGCCGAAGACGACGACCCCGTCCTTTCTCAGTGGGAGCTGCCGGATCTGCTGCTGCACGCGCGCAGCAGGTACGCGGTGGCCGATCGCCCCCGCGGCGGCACGTTCCGCTTCGTCGGCATCCGTCCTGCGCCTGCGGCGCTCGCGTTCGATTTCGGGGTGCCCGCGATCCCGCTGCCGCGACCCGACCTCGACCTCCTGGCACGCGAGGACCCTCCGTTCGCGGCCGTGATGGAAGCGCGCGCGTCGCGACGGTCGCTCGGGCCGATCGACGCGGCCAGGCTCGGCGAGTTCCTCTACCGGAGCGTGCGCGTGCGACGCGCGTTCGACGCGGGTGACGACCCGCGCGACTACCCGATGACCGTACGACCCCATCCCGCCGGGGGCGGGATGCACGAGCTCACGACCTACCTCGTCATCGGCGAGTGCGCTGACATCGAGCGCGGGTTCTACCGGTACGACCCGGTCGGGCATGGGCTCGATCCGGTCGCGCCGTGGGGGCCGCGGGTCCACACTCTGCTGGGGGATGCCGGCAAGGCGACGGGGTCGGACATCGTGCCCCCGCTCGCGGTGATCCTGGCGGCGGACTTCCGGCGGCTGTCGTGGAAGTACGAAGGGATCGCCTACCCGACCATCCTCAAGAACGTCGGGGTCGTATACGCGACGATGCAGCTCGTCGCGACGGCGATGGGCCTCGGGTCGTGCCCGCTGGGGGGCGGCGACTCGGAGCTCTTCGCCCTCGCAGCCGGCACACGAGCCATCGAGCACACCTCCGTCGGCGAGTTCCTGCTCGGCGCCTGAGGCCGTCACCAGCCGCTGCGGGTAGGGGTGTGCCCCTCGCGTGCGTCGTCGGGCATGGCCATCTCGACCCGGACCCCGAGCAGGCGGATCGCGCGATCGGGTTCGATCTTGGCAACGAGTTCGCGGAGCTTCGCCTGCACGACATCGCGGTCCGAGGTCGCGGCGATCTTCTTGGTGAACGTCTTGGTGAAGAACGGCACGTAGCGCACCTTGAGCGTCAGGCCGATCGCCGGCCGGCCCTCCGCGGCCACATCATCGAGCACGTGCGCGAGCAGCTCCCGGATCGCGGCATCGATCTCGGCAGGAGCGACGAGATCGACCTGGTAGGTGGTCTCACGCGCATGACCCCGAGCAACCCAGGGAGTGTCGTCGACGACCGACGCGCCCTCGCCGCGCCCGAGCTGCGCGAACCACGGGCCCATGCGCGGGCCGAACTCGGGCACGAGCGCGGCATCGTCCGCCGCGGCGAGGTCTGCGACGGTGCGGATGCCCAGGCCCTCCAGGCGGCGTGAGATCTTGCTGCCCACACCCCAGAGTTCGATCGTCGGCTTGTCGCCCATCACCTCGAGCCAGTTCTCCGAGGTCAACCGGAAGACCCCGCGCGGCTTGCCGAACGCGGTGGCGACCTTGGCGCGCACGAGGGTGTCTCCCACCCCGACACTGCAGTGCAGTGCTGTGCGTTCCCGCACAGCCGCCTGCACGCGCCGTGCATACGCCTCCGGATCGTCCGTCGTCACTCCGACGAACGCCTCGTCCCAGCCGAGAACCTGCACCACGGCGCCGGGCTGCTCACGCAGGGTCGACATCACCTGTTCCGATGCGGCGAGGTAGGCCGGAGCATCCACGGGAAGGATGATCGCCTCCGGCGCCTTGCGCGCAGCGATCCGCAGCGGCATGCCCGAACCGACCCCGAACGCCCGCGCCTCGTACGACGCCGTCGAGACCACGGCGCGCTCGGTCGGGTCGCCGCGACCACCCACGATCACCGGCTTTCCGGCGAGCTCGGGGTTGCGGAGCACCTCGACCGCGGCGATGAACTGGTCCATATCGACGTGCAGCACCCACGGGCGAGGAGACATGTGCGCTCGGTCGGATCGATCAGGAAAGGGAGATCAGGCCGAGGGTGCGTCGGGGTCGAGGGCCTTGAGGGTGTCTTCCTCGACCGCGTTGTCGGCGGTCAGCTGCTCCTCCGTGGTCTTGTCGCCCCCGGTCGGATTCTTCTCGTCGTCGGCCTGCCCCTCGCCGGTGTGGTCGTCTGAGCCGGGCTGGCCCGCTGCGTGCGGATCGGTCGCGCCGTGATCTGTCATACCCGCACGCTACGCCGGCGTCCGGACAGCCGCACGGGGGTTGCGCTCGCGCCGGCGAGGGGATCGGTCCGCATTCAGGCGAGCGCGGATAGAATTCCGTGTGCCCACCGACGACCTCGACCGCAGCGCCTCCGAAGGCAGCGCCACTGAAGGCAGCGGTATCGACCCGGCCGACCTCGCGGTCGCGCTCGAGGTGCTGGAGCGACTGGTCGAGGTCGACGACTCCCACCCCGACTTCATCGCCGTCCGCCGCGCGACGGCCAAGATGTTCAAAGCGGTGAAGCGCGAGCGCCGCCGGGTGGCGAGGGATGCGGTCAACGACGCCGACCGCGCCGTCGTGGCGGCAACGGCCACCGGCGCGCCCGACCGGATCGACGACGAGACGCGCGGCATCCCGATCTCGACGGCCACGACGGCACCCACCGCCGGGGTCCTGATCAAGGCGCGCGGCTGCTACATCTGCAAGCAGCCTTACACCGTGGTGGACGCGTTCTACCACCAGCTCTGCCCCGACTGCGCGGCGATGAGCCACGCCAAGCGCGACGCGCGCACCGACCTGACCGGCAAGCGGGCGCTCCTGACCGGCGGGCGCGCGAAAATCGGCATGTACATCGCCCTGCGGCTGCTGCGCGACGGCGCGCACACCACGATCACCACACGGTTCCCGCGTGACGCGGTGCGCCGTTTCACGAGCCTCCCCGATTCTCCCGAGTGGATCGATCGCCTCAAGGTCGTCGGCATCGACCTGCGCGATCCGGCCCAGGTGATCGGCCTCGCCGAAGACGTCGCCGCAGCAGGGCCCCTCGACATCCTCATCAATAACGCGACGCAGACGGTGCGGCGCTCGCCCGGGGCGTATCAGCCCCTCGTCGATGCCGAGCTCGCTCCCCTTCCGGACGGCCCTCTGCCCGAGCTCGTGACCTTCGGGCACACGAACGATCAGCATCCGCAGGCGCTCGAGCGATCCGTGGCTGCGCACCCGGTTCTGGCCGCGGCGGCCGCACGCGCCGATGAGCTCACCGAGCAGGCGATGGCGCCGGGGTCGAGCTCGCTCGAACGGCTCGCCGCCGGGACGGCGATCGATGCGGGCGGACTCCTGCCCGACCTGCACGACGTCAACTCGTGGACCCAGCGCGTCGAGCAGGTCGACCCGCTCGAGATGCTCGAGGTGCAGCTGGCCAACACGACCGCGCCGTTCCTGCTCATCTCGAAGCTGCGGGCCTCTCTCGCCGCGAGCTCGGCGCGTCGCACGTACATCGTCAACGTGAGTGCGATGGAGGGCGTGTTCGGTCGCGGCTACAAGGGCCCCGGGCATCCGCACACCAACATGGCCAAAGCCGCTGTCAACATGCTCACCCGCACGAGCGCGCGCGAGATGTTCGAGAGCGACCGCATCCTCATGACGAGCGTCGACACCGGCTGGATCACCGATGAACGCCCTCACCCCACGAAGGTGCGTCTCGCCGAGGAGGGCTTCCACGCCCCGCTCGACCTCGTCGACGGTGCCGCACGTGTGTACGACCCGATCGTGCGCGGCGAGGCGGGTGAAGACCTGTTCGGCGTCTTCCTCAAGGACTACGCGCCCGGCGCATGGTGAGCGGCCTCGAGCCGGGCATGCGCGTGGTCGTGCGCTACCTGCTCCCCACAGGTCAGGCGACCGACGCGCTCGGGGTGCTGCTGCGCGCCGATGCCGACACCCTCGTCGTCGACGGGGTCAGGGGAATCGAGACGATAGCGGTGACAGACGTGATCGCCGCGAAAGAGGTGCCCCCGCCCCCGGCGCCGCGGCGACGGTAGGGTCCGGTCCTCGGCGCCCGACCCGTCTGCGTGCGCACCCCGTCTGCGTGCGCACTCCGTCTGCGTGCGCACCCCGTCTGCGTGCGCATCCCGTCTGCGTGCGCATCCCGTCTGCGTGCGCACCCCGTCTGCGTGCGCATCCCGTCTGCGTGCGCACCCCGTCTGCGTGCACAACGCGTCTGCGTGCGCACCCCGTCTGCGTGCACAACGCAGGATCGATCCGGCGTTGACCGGGGCGCGCGCGGCGTGTCGGCGTCTCGGAGGGTGATGGGTCCTGCGTTGTGCGCGCCGCGGACCGGTCCTCGCGTCGCGGACCTGTCCTCGCGTCGCGGACCTGTCCTCGCGTCGCGGACCTGTCCTCGCGTCGCGGACCCGTCCTCGCGTCGGGGTGGCGCACTCGGCCCGGATGCCGCTGAAGGACGCGCGCAGCTTCGACACCGTGCGCCGGACCCGGCGCGGTTTTCGTCGACCGCATTTCGGGTGCACAACGCAGGACGGATCGCGGCTCGCGGGGCCCCCGCACGGCGTGTCGGCGCCCGCGCGGGGCAAGCGTCCTGCGTTGTGCGCGCGGCCACCGGCGCCCGCGCAGGGAAAGCGTCCTGCGTTGTGCGCGCGCGTGCGCGGCGACGGGGTCGGGCGATCGGGTCAGGCTCGGGGGACCAGGTCGGCGCCGAGCGCTTCGCGCTCGTCGAAGACGAAGCAGTCGCCGTCGAAGTGTGCGCCCCCGACTTCTTCGAAATATGTCAGGATCCCGCCGTCCAGCTGCAGCACGTGGGGATGGCCGGCCTCGCGCAGGTAGATGGCTGCCTTCTCGCAGCGGATTCCGCCCGTGCAGAAGCTCACGACCGTCTTCCCCTCGAGCTCGGCGGCGTGAGCGGTCGCGGCATCCGGAAACTCGGTGAACCGGGTGATGCCCCAATCCACCGCGTTCTGGAAGGTGCCGTACTCGACCTCGAATGCGTTGCGCGTGTCGAGCATGACGACCTCCCGGCCGTCGTCGTCGTGACCGTCGTCGAGCCAGCGGCGCAGCGTCCGCGCGTCGACGGAGGGCGCGCGGCCGGCGGCGGGCTGAATCGTCGGGTGGTCCATCCGGATGATCTCGCGTTTGAGCTTGACGAGCATCCGCCGGAACGGCTGATCGTCCGACCAGCTCTCCTTCGTCGTGAGCGCGGCGAACCGGGGGTCCGAGCGCAGTCGCCCGAGGAAACCGCGCACATCGACGGGATTGCCGGCGAGGAAGAGGTTGATGCCCTCCTCGGCCAGCAGGATGGTGCCTTTGAGGTTGCGGCCGTCGGCATCGCCCTTCAATACGGTGCGCAGGGCGACCCGATCATCCAGCGGGGTGAACAGGTAGGCCGAGATATTGAGCACACGATCCATCGCGCCGGAGTCTACCTTCGGACGTTCGGCAGGACCTCCCCACCCGACGACTTAGACTGGCTCCATCCCCCTTTCTCATACAGGAACACACGTGTCATCAGCTTCTGCGCCCCGCACCTTCGAGGTGCGGCATGTGCAGCTCGCGCGCGCCGCCTTCGCAGCGATTGCGGCTGTCATGATCACGTTCTCGCCGGACCACTCCGGAAGCCTGGGGCTCGCCGTCTTCAGTGGTTTCGCGATCGCGTCCGGACTGGTCTTCCTCCTCGCCGCGTGGCTTGTGCACCCGAGCGGCGCCCGCTGGCCCGCGATGCTCCTGGGCATCATCAGCGTCGCGGCAGGAATGGTCGCCGGTGTCACGTCGCTGCGGTCGACCCTCATGTTCTTCGCGGTCGTGATCGCCTGGGCGATCGCGAGCGGGCTCGTCGAGACGATCGTCGGCGCCCGCACGCTGCGGTCGTTGCGTCGCGAGGCCGACACGGATGCGCCGACCCGCGGCGAGGCCCGCGACGCGCTCACCATCGGGATCATCACGCTCGTGCTCGCGGCCGGCCTGGCCGTGATTCCGGCGCAGTACGCCTTGAATTACCACATCGAAGCCGCCGGCCAGACGTTCACCCTCACGGGCATCGTGATCGCTGTCGGCGTGTTCGGCGGCTACGCGGCGATCGTCGCGGTCTACCTCGCGATCGCCGGCTTCTCACCCCGCAGGCACGCGGTGGCGCAGATCGAAGATCCCACGATCGGCCGCGCGAACGCTGCCGGGCGCGGCGACGACTCAGCAGGAGGTGTCGCGTGACCGAAGAGAAGCCGACTCGGCGTGACCTCATGAAGCCCGTGCAGCTGCTCGGGCTGGCTTTCGGGGCCGCGCTGTTCGCCGGCATCGTCACGCTCATCTCGATGGGCTTCTTCCAGCAGCGCCAGCCGGGTCAGGCCGAACGTGCGCTTGTGGTCGCCCTGATCGTGCTGGGCGTCACCTTCATCGTCGTGCTCGTCGTCGTCGCCCTGCTCCTGCTCGTGGTCGATCCGGCACAGGTGCGCAAGACGATCGATCGCCCTGTGCTGTTCGACGAAGAGAAGGAAGAACCGGATGCCGCGGCATCCGGAGATACCCACCCTCGAACCTGAGCGAGGCCGGCGCCGCGTCAGCGGAAGTCGACCACCCGCGACGCGAGCCCGACGTAACCCGCGGGGGTCAGAGCCAGCAGGCGCTCCTTGGCTCCATCGCCGATGTCGAGGCCCGACACGAATTCGGCCAGCTCCGGCGCTCCCACCCGACGGCCTCGGGTGAGGTCCTTCAGCAGCGCATAGGGGTCGGTGATCGACGACCGACCCGCAGCGATCTCAGCGCGCACCACGGTCTGGATCGCCTCGGCGAGCACTTCCCAATTGGCGTCGAGGTCTGCATCCAGCACCGGCTGCGCGAGCGAGATCTCACCCAGCCCGAGCTGCAGGTTGTCGAGCGCGAGCAGCGAGTGACCGAGTGCCACACCGATGTTGCGCTGCGTCGTCGAGTCGGTCAGATCGCGCTGCAGGCGCGAGGTCACGAGGGTCTGCGCCAGCGAGGCGAGCAGGGCGCCCGAGATCTCGAGGTTCGCCTCGGCGTTCTCGAACCGGATCGGGTTGATCTTGTGCGGCATGGTCGATGACCCGGTGGCGCCGGCGACGGGGATCTGCGAGAAGTACCCGAGCGAGATGTAGGTCCAGACGTCGGTCGCGAGATTGTGGAGGATGCCGCCGGCATGCCGGATGCGGTCGTACAGCTCGACCTGCCAGTCGTGCGACTCGATCTGCGTCGTGACCGGGTTGAACCCGATACCCAGCCCCTCGATGAAGGCGCGCGTCAGCGCGGGCCAGTCGACGTCGGGCTCGGCCGCCAGGTGCGCCGACCAGGTTCCGGTCGCACCCGAGAACTTCGCCAGGTACTCGGATGCCTCGACCTGCGCCGCGACGCGCTCGAGGCGGTGCGCGAACACCGCGATCTCTTTGCCCATGGTCGTGGGGGTCGCCGGCTGGCCGTGGGTGCGGGCCAGCATCGCGGCATCCCGATGCTCTTCGGCGATCGAGCGCAGCGTGCCGATGACTGTCCGCAGGCGCGGGAGCCACACGAGCGTGACGGCACGCTGGACCGTGAGCGCGTACGAGGCGGAGTTGATGTCTTCGCTCGTCGCCGCGAAGTGCGTGAGCTCCGCGATCGCGTCGAGCCCGAGTGCCGACAGGCGGTCGCGAACGAGATACTCGACGGCCTTGACGTCGTGGCGCGTGACCGCCTCCTTCTCGGCGAGCCACGCGATCTCGGCCTGCCCGAAGTCACGGTAGACCGCACGCAGGCGCTCTTTCTCCGCGTCGCTGAGGGGGCTCGTCCCGAACAGGGAGCGGTCGGTGAGGGCGATGAGCCACTCGACCTCGACCTCGACGCGCGCGCGGTTCAGGCCCGCTTCGGAGAGGTAGTCGCCGAGGTCGGCGACGGCCGCGCGGTAGCGGCCGTCCAGAGGGCTGAGGGGCTGGGGGGCAAGAGTGGGCACGAGGCTCCCGTCGTGGACCTGCAGGGCCGGCCGACCGGGCGGGTCAGGTCGTCGAGCGGATCGCGGGTTCGAGCTGCCGGAAGAGCGACCGGCTCGCACTCTCGATCATACCGAGCACGTCATCGAACATTCCCGGCCCGGCATAGTACGGGTCGGGCACGTCGAGGGTGGGAGCGGCCGGGTCGAACGACATCAGCAGCGCGATCTTGTCGGCGTCGCCCTCGTTGCGCGCCCAGCCCGAAAGGATCCGCTCGTGGCTGCGGTCCAGCGCCACCACCAGGTCGCTCCGGCCGAAGTCGGCGTGGGTGAACTGCCGAGCCCGATGCCGGCTCCCGTCGTAACCGCGCCGCTCGAGCGCTTCCAGCGTGCGCTGGTCGGCGCGCTCGCCCACGTGCCAGTCGCCCGTGCCCGCGCTCGTGGACGCGACGCGATCGCGCAGGCCGGCAGCATCCGCGAGCGAACGGAACACGACGTCGGCCATGGGTGAGCGGCAGATGTTGCCCGTGCACACGAAGACGACGCGAAACGGCTCGTCGGCGCTCGCAGTCATGCCTCCATTCTGGTCTGTGTGCCGGTTGCGGTGCACTTCGCCTGGAACGGGGTCGTTCCCGTTGCGCCCTCCCCAGGCGCCCTCTGGTACGAGTTGTCCGCAGGGCATCCCGCATCGTCATCGCCGCTCCCGAGGATCCACCACGCTGGGATGATGTCCGTCCAGCCGCGATATCCGCTCGAAGTCGTCCATACCCTCAGCACGCTGGAGCTCGCGAGCCGCACCCTGGCTGAGGTCGTCGATCGGCTCGTCGCCATCCGCTCGGAGGCGTCCGATCTCCTGGCTGCGACCGATTGGCAGACAGCCTCGGCCCGACTCTTCCATCGCCGCGCGGCCGGCTGGCGCGGCGACCTCGATGCGCTCATCGACACCGCGCGGCTGCTGGACGATGATGTGGGCATCGCACGAGGCCGGGCGCTCGCCGCGGCGTGGTGGGCGGGCGTGTGAGCGATGAACTCGACATCCGAAGCGGAGGGGTGGTCGCCGTCGACCCCGAGTCGCTGCGCGCCGCCGCCGATCGGTGCGAGCGCATCGGCGGTGAACTCGCGGGTATCGAAGACCTGGTGCGATCAGTGGTCGTGCTGCTCGCCGACATCGCCCCGGTCGCCTACGACAGTGGGTACACCGCTCACGCGCTCGCCGGCCGGGTGGATGCGGCGTCCTCCGCCGCACGTTCCTTCGGCGCGCAGCTGCGGTTCGCCGCCGCGGTCTATGAGATCGTGGAGCTGCGCGCCGCCGCCGCATTCGAGCACTCTGCGGGCGGCCCGCTCGCCCGTTTGCGCGAATCCGAGATCTCCGAGCGGCTCGCCGCCCTGAGCGACGCGTACCCCTGGGCAGCAACGACAGCGACCATTCGCGAAACCGGCTGGCGCCTGGCGTGGCCAGCGCAGCTCGCCGTGCAGGGCATGGGCGCGTGGCCGCTCCATGCGTTCAGCGGGGCGCCGTTCGTGCCGGGGGCGACCTTCGTGCTCGGGCTGGGCATCGCCGCGACCGGAGCAGGCACGCTTCCGGCGACGGCACGCCTGAGCCCGGGGCTCGGCCACGCGCGGGTGACCGCGCTCGCCCCGCCGACCGCGGGCACGGCTCCTGCGACACTCGCCGAGGCGGCCGGCCGCATCCCGGGTGGCCAGAGCGCGGCGAGGGTGCGGGTCGAGCGCTACACGATGACCGACGGTTCGAAGCAGTTCGCCGTCTACGTCAGCGGCACGCGCGCGATCGGCCCGGACGCCCGTGATCCGTTCGACATGAATTCGAACCTCGAGCTCTACACCGGGCACGGATCCGCGTCCTACGAGGCGACAGTGGCGGCCCTGCGTGAGGCCGGGGCACAGCCTGGGGACGTCGTGCACGCCTTCGGGCACTCGCAGGGTGCCATGATCACCGCCCACCTCGCGCTCGAGGGGGAATACGACACGCGGACGCTCGTGTCGTTCGGTTCACCCGTCGAGGCCGATGTGGGGGATCGCACCCTCAGCGTCTCGCTGCGGCACTCCGACGATCCCGTCGCGTTCCTCGAGGGCGGAGGGCACGCGCAGGGGGTGGGGGCACCGGGCAGCTTCGTCGCCGAGCGGGTCGCCGATCCCGCGCTCGGCGCGCACGACGTGACTCTCCCCGCACACGGCATAGCCGGCTACACCGAGACGGCGCGGATGCTGGACGAGTCGGCCGATCCGCGGATGGCGCAGGTGCGCGAGCTGTTCGACGAGCTCGGCGACGCGGCATCCGTCGACGTCGTCGAGTACTCCGCGCGGACGCTCAGTCCCTCCGGCGGGGGCGGAGGATGAGGCCGAAGATCCAGTTGATGAAAGAGATGATGATCGCCGCGATCACGCCCCACCAGAAGTCCTCGACCCGCAGGCCCCAGTTCCAGAAGCCCGTGATCCAGGCGGTGAGCCAGAGGAGGAACGCGTTGATGATCAGCGAGATCAGCCCGAGCGTGAGGATGTAGAGCGGGAAGGCGAGGATCTTGATCACAGTGCCGATGATCGTGTTCACGAGGGCGAAGATCGCCGCCACGATCAGCAGCGTGAGCACGAGCTGGAGCGTCTCGCCCGGGGGGAAGGCGATGACCGAGACCTGGAGCGCGGGGATCAGGGTCACGACCCAGATCGCGAATGCGTTGACGACGACGCGGATGAGGAAGCCCATAGTGAGGTCAGTCTGCCACGCGGGGGCCGAGATGATCACGGATCAATTCGGCGATGCGGTCGAGATCGATCTTGCTCTGTGCCACATCGAGCACGAGATCGAAGGCTTCGTCGTTCGTGAAGGTGACTCGGTATCCGTTTATCCTCAGGAACGCGAAGGTCAGGTACAGCGAGAGTCGCTTGTTGCCATCGAAGAGCGAGTGGTTCTGGGCGAGCGACGAGAACATCGCCGCCGCCTTGAGCTCGAGCGTCTCGTAGGCGTCCTGACCGAACATGCCGGCCGAGGCTCGTGCGAGGGCGGACTGGAGCAGACCTTCGTCGCGGACCTGGAAACCGAGGCGGTCGATGACCGCATGAGCCTGCTCCGGTTCGATGTAGTCGATCGCCTCCGCCAACTCAGGCGTCCTCGAGGCGCGTCAGGGCGTCGGAATAGCGGTCCCCCACCTCGTCGACCGCAGAGAGGACACGATCCGTCTTGGACTGCCCGGAGACGAACCTGTCGGCCGCCTCGATGAGAAGGGCGTGCTTGGAGGTGTGCCTCGATGCCGCGAGGGCGTCGAGCTGCGCGTCGAGCTCGGGGGGAAGGCGAAGAGTCATAGCCATACCAGAATGATACCGAGATACCAGTTCAGTATCAACGACGCATCAAGAAGTCCAGGCCGGTCGCTCGTAGACTCGGGCGGGTGACCGACTCGCCAGACCGCTCTTCTCTCCCCGATGCTCCCGTACGCATCCGCCCGGAGATCGCCGCGCTGCCGCCCTATCGCCAGGGCAAGCAGGCCGGGTCGGATTCGTACAAGCTGTCGAGCAACGAGAACCCGTTCGATCCGCTCCCGAGCGTGCTCATCGCCCTCCAGAGCGCGGCGGCCGTGAACCGGTACCCGGATGCCACGGCCGGCCGCCTCCGTCAGCGCCTCGGTGCACGATTCGGCGTGTCTCCCGACGAAGTCCATATCGGCGCGGGCAGCGTGTCGATCCTGGCGCAGCTCATCCTCGCCGCGGCGGGCCCCGGCGACGAGGTGATCTACGCCTGGAGATCGTTCGAGGCCTACCCCGGGCTCGCCCTCGTCGCCGGAGCGGTACCCGTCGAGGTGCCCCTCGATGCCGACGCGCGCCACGACCTCCCCGCCATGGCCGCCGCCGTCACCGATCGCACGCGCGTGATCATCGTGTGCAGTCCGAACAACCCCACCGGCCCGATCGTCACCCACGCCGAGTTCGAGCAGTTCCTCGCCGCCGTCCCGCGCGACGTGCTGGTGGTCCTCGACGAGGCCTACGCGGAGTTCGTAACCGCTCCCGACGCGGTGGACGGGATGCGGGTGCTCGGCACCTCGGGTCACGACAATGTCGTGGCGCTCCGCACGTTCTCCAAGGCGTTCGGGCTTGCCGGGCTCCGCATCGGGTATGCGATCGGGCACCGCCGGATCCTCGATGCGGCGCGGACCACCAGCATCCCGCTGTCGGTCACGGCGCAGGCCGAGGAAGCGGCGCTCGCGAGCCTCACCGCGGAGTCGGAGCTGCTCGAGCGCGTGCGCGTCATCGCGGAGCGTCGCGACCGGTTGGCGGAGGGGCTGCGTGAGATCGGCTGGCGTGTGCCCGACGCGCAGGGCAACTTCGTGTGGCTGGCCGCAGGCGACCAGGCGACAGCGGTCGCCGAAGCATTCGACGAGGAGGGCCTGATCGTGCGGCCATTCGCGGGCGACGGGGTGCGTATATCCGTTGGCGAGCATGAGTCTGTGGAAAGGGTCCTACAGATCGCGGCTTCCGTTGTCCGGACTCTCCCAGAAGGTCACTCGGGGCGACGGTAGCGTGGGACTGTGACGTCGCTACAAGATCCTGGGTTCGACGATCCCCGGCTCGTCCGGGTGCTGGCCGCCGATGGTTCGCTCGCGCCCACACCGGCCGCGGAGCCCTACCTCGCGCTCGTGAATGCGCTCACGGATGCCGACCTCGAGGGCTTCTACCGCGACATGGCGGTGATCCGCGCGTTCGACCGCGAGGCCACGAATCTGCAGCGGCAGGGTCAGCTGGCGCTGTGGCCGCCGAGCTTCGGGCAGGAGGCCGCGCAGGTGGGTTCGGCCCGCGCCGCGCGCCCGCAGGATCACCTCTTCCCCTCGTACCGCGAACATGTCGTGTGCATGATCCGCGGGGTCGACCTCGTCGACATCATCCGCGTCATGCGCGGACTGACGCACGGCGGGTGGGACCCGTACGACCCCAAGAACGGCAACACGCACATCTACACGCTCGTGCTCGGAGCGCACACGCTGCATGCCACGGGGCTCGCGATGGGCCTCGCGTTCGACGGCAAGAGCGGCTCGGGCGACCCCGACCGCGACGAGGCCGTCATCGTCTACTACGGCGACGGCGCGTCCAGCGAGGGCGACGTGCACGAGTCGATGGTGTTCGCGGCGAGCTATCAGACCCCGCAGGTGTTCTTCCTGCAGAACAACCAGTGGGCGATCTCGGTGCCGGTCTCGACGCAGTCGCGGTCACCGCTGTACCGGCGCGGCGAGGGCACCGGCATCCCGAGCGTGCAGGTCGACGGCAACGACGTGATCGCCAGCTACGCCGTCTCGAAGGTCGCGCTCGACGAGGCGCGCGCCGGCGGCGGGCCACGGGCGATCGAGGCGCTGACATACCGGATGGGCGCGCACACGACGAGCGACGATCCGACGAAGTACCGCACCACCGAGGAAGAGCAGTCGTGGGCGCGACGCGACCCGATCGAGCGGATGCGGGTGTTCCTGCGCGGCCGCGGAGCCTCCGACGCCTTCTTCGCCGACGTGGAAGAGCAGTCGAGGGCACTCGCTGACGACGTGCGCACGAGGACGATGAGCCTCGGCGGACTGCCGGCGGCGCAGATCTTCCAGAACGTGTACTCCGAGCCGCACCCGCTCGTCGAGGCGGAGCGCGAATGGCTCGCCGGGTACGAGGCATCCTTCGAGGAGGGAGCGTCATGACGATCGACGCGGCGACGGGAGAAGCGACAGGCACGGCGGGCGCCGAGCCCGCCGAGGAATCGGCGGCGATCTCGACCATGCCGTTCAGCCGGGCGCTGAACGCGGGGCTGCGCAAGGCGATGGAAGACTCCGACCGCGTCCTGCTGATGGGCGAGGACATCGGACTGCTCGGTGGCGTGTTCCGCGTCACGGAGGGCCTGCAGGCCGACTTCGGCCCCCGGCGCGTGATCGATACGCCGCTGGCCGAGTCCGGCATCATCGGCACGGCCATCGGCCTGGCGATGGGCGGGTTCCGCCCGGTGTGCGAGATCCAGTTCGACGGTTTCGTCTATCCCGGGTTCGATCAGATCACCTCGCAGCTCGCCAAGCTCACGTACCGACACGAGGGCGCGCTGCAGATGCCCGTCGTCATCCGGATTCCCTACGGCGGGCACATCGGCGCGATCGAGCACCACCAGGAGAGCCCCGAGGCGTATTTCACGCACACTCCGGGCCTCCGCGTGGTGAGCCCGTCGACCCCGAACGACGCGTACTGGATGATCCAGGAGGCGATCGGCTCGAACGACCCGGTGATCTTCCTCGAGCCCAAGAGCCGCTACTGGCAGAAGGGCGAGGTGGATGCCTCGGCCCCGGCTCTTCCGTTGCACGCGAGCCGCATCGTCCGAAGGGGCAGCGACGTGACCCTCGTCGCGCACGGGGCGATGGTGGCGACGGTGCTGCAGGCCGCTGCGCTGGCCGAGTCCGAGGGCACGAGCTGCGAGGTCATCGACCTGCGGTCCCTGTCGCCGGTGGACTACGGCCCGATCCTCGACTCGGTGCGCCGTACCGGGCGCATGGTCTACGCGCAGGAGGCGCCGGGCTTCACGTCGCTCGGCAGCGAGGTCGCCGCGACGGTCATGGAGCGGGCGTTCTACGCGCTCGAAGCACCCGTCCTGCGCGTCTCGGGATTCGACACCCCGTTCCCCCCGGCGAAGCTCGAGGGGCTCTATCTGCCCGATGCCGACCGCATCCTCGAAGCCGTCGACCGCGCGATGGCCTACTGATGTGCATCCCAATTCCCGCGAGACCGGATAGGCGCCACGAGACGGAGTGCGTTCGTCACCTTTTCGTGGCGTCTATCCGGTCTCGCGCAAGACGACGACGACGACGAAGGGATCTCGCATGACGGACCAGACGTTCCATTTGCCCGATGTCGGGGAGGGGCTGACCGAGGCCGAGATCGTCTCGTGGCACGTCGCCCCCGGCGACACCGTGGGGATCAACGACGTGCTCGTCGAGATCGAGACGGCGAAGTCGCTCGTCGAGCTGCCCTCGCCCTTCGAGGGCGTCGTCGGCGAACTGCTCGCGAACGAGGGCGACACGGTCGACGTGGGCGCGGCGATCATCACGATCGCCGGAGCGGGCGCCGGGGGTGCGAGCGATGTCCCCGAGGTGCAGCCCGAGCCCGAAGAGACCGGCGGTGCCGTGCTCGTCGGCTACGGCAGCGCCGGACACGTCCAGTTCCGCCGCCGCAAGCCCGCCGCGGCCGCCGTGGTGCGAGCATCCGTCGGTGTCGCGGCGAAGCCGCCCATCCGCAAGCTCGCGCGCGACCTCGACGTCGACCTCGCCGACGTCACGCCCACGGGCGCCGCCGGCGAGATCACCCGCGACGACGTCGTCAAGCACGCGTCGCAGGCGAGCGTCTTCCGCAACATCGAGACGCCGGAGTGGGGCGCCGTTCGCGAAGAGACGATCCCCGTCGCATCCGCCGCCATCACGACCCCCCGGCCGCAAGCGGCCGTGCCCGCGCCCCCGGCCGGTGAGCGCGAAGAGACCATTCCGGTCAAGGGCGTGCGCAAGGCGACGGCGTCGGGGATGGTGCGCAGCGCCTACACCGCCCCGCACGTCTCGGTGTGGACCGACGTCGACGCGTCGCGCACGATGGAGCTCGTCAAGCGGCTGAAGGCCTCGCCCGACTTCGCCGACACGAAGGTGTCGCCCCTGCTGATCATGGCCAGGGCCGTCATCTGGGCCGTGCGCCGCACGCCGATGGTGAACGCCGCGTGGATCGACGGCGAGAACGGCGCCGAGATCCGCGTGCGCCACTACGTCAACCTCGGCATCGCGGCGGCGACCCCCCGCGGCCTGCTCGTCCCGAACATCAAAGACGCGCAGGACCTCAACATGCAGGGCCTCGCCAGGGCGCTCGAGAAGCTCACGATCACGGCGCGCGAGGGCAAGACGACGCCCGCCGACCAGTCCGGCGGCACGATCACGATCACCAACATCGGCGTGTTCGGGATGGATGCCGGCACCCCGATCATCAACCCGGGCGAAGTCGGGATCGTGGCGCTCGGCACGATCCGGCAGAAGCCGTGGGTCGTCGACGGCGAGGTGCGGCCCCGCTGGGTGACGACCGTCTCGGGATCGTTCGATCATCGGGTGGTCGACGGAGACGGGGTGTCGCGGTTCATCGCCGACATCGCGTCGATCCTCGAGGAGCCGGCGCTGCTCCTCGATTGAGCACTTGGGTGTCCCGGCCTGATTTTGAGAATCGTTCTCATTAGACATACAGTCGAGGTATGGCACGAAAAGCGACCGTCCTCGCCGCACTCGGAGCATTCGCAACCCTGTTGGCGGGATGCTCCGGCACCGCCTCACCCGCGGGTTCGACGGCCGGCACGCTGAGCGTCGTCGCCTCCACCAACGTGTACGGGCAGATCGCCGAGGCCGTCGGTGGTGACGCCGTCACCGTCACCTCACTCATCGCCTCGAGCGCGCAGGACCCGCACGAATTCGAGCCGAGCGCCGGCGACCAGCTGAAGGTGCAGCGCGCAGACCTGCTCATCGAGAACGGCGGCGGCTACGACCCGTTCCTCGACGCGCTCGTCGGGGCATCGGGTACGACGGCCCCGGTCATCACTGCGGCACAGCTCTCGCCGGAGTGGCCGGCCGACGACGACACCTCGACGCACACCGACGATGCCGATCACGCGCACGACCACCTCGAGGGCTTCAACGAGCACGTCTTCTACGACCCGGCCACGATGGGACTGCTTGCCGAGGCCATCGCGCAGCAGCTGGGCTCGCTCGATCCCGCGCGAGCCGCAGAGTTCACGCAGAATGCCAAGACCTTCGCGGACGGCACCGCCGCCCTCGAAGACAGCCTGGCGACCATCGCCCGCACCCACGCGGGGGCGCGGGTGTTCGTCACCGAACCGCTGCCGCTCTACCTCACGGATGCCGCGGGGCTCGAGAACGCGACACCGAGCGCATTCAGCGAGGCGGTGGAGGGAGGCCAGGACGTACCGCCCGCGACGCTTCTGGACGCGCTGCGAGTCCTCTCCTCGGGTGAGGTGAAGGTCGTGATCACCAACGCCCAAGCGGCGGGGGCGGAGACCACCCAGGTGGAGGACGCCGCGGGCGCCGCCGGCATCCCGGTCCTGAAGTTCTCGGAGATCCTCCCCGATGGCACCACCTATCTTGGATGGATGCAGGGGAACATCGATCAGCTCGCCAAGGCGCTGGGGGCGTGAGCGGGTCGAACCCGCTCGAGATCGCGGGCGCTGCTCTGCGTCGCGGTGACCGTGAGCTGTGGAGCGGGCTCGATCTGACGGTCTCGCCCGGCGAGCTGATCGCCGTGCTCGGCCCGAGCGGCTCCGGAAAGACGACCCTGCTGCGGGCGATCCTCGGCCTCGAGCGTCTCAGCGCCGGCTCGATCACCGCGCTCGGCGAGCCCGTGCAGCGACCGGGCAACCGCCGGATCGGCTACATTCCGCAGGCGCGCCCGCTGCCCCGCGACACGTCGCTGCGAGGGCGCGACCTCATCGCGCTGGGCGTGGACGGCCACCGCTTCGGGCTCCCCTTCCCGCGGAGAGGCGATGCCGCGCGCGTCGACGCGCTCGTCGACGCTGTCGGTGCGCGGGGCTTCGCCGACCGGCCGGTGGGGCTCCTGTCCGGCGGCGAGCAGCAGCGGCTCCGCACGGGCCAGGCGCTCGCCGACGACCCCCGTCTGCTGCTGTGCGACGAGCCGCTCACGAGCCTCGATCTTGCGAACCAGCAGGCCGTGGTCGGCCTCATCGATCGCCATCGACGCGAATCCGGGGCCGGCGTGCTCCTGGTGACTCACGACATCAACCCAGTACTCGGGCTGGTCGACCGCATCCTCTACATCGCGAACGGACGGTTCACGCTCGGCGCACCGGATGAGGTGCTGCGCTCCGACGTCCTCACCGATCTGTACGGCGCTCGCGTCTTCGTGCTCCGAGCCGGTGATCGGCTCGTCGTGGTCGGAGCGCCCGATGCCGAGGCATCCCACCACCACCACGACGAGGCGGCCTCATGAACTGGGACGACGTCTCGTCCGCGATGTTCGGCGGCCTCGCCGATTACGGCGCGATCCTCGCGCTCGTCTCCAACTCGGTGATCGCCGGAGCGGTGCTGGGCCTGGTCGGGGGGCTCGTCGGGGTGTTCGTCATGCAGCGCGACATGGCGTTCGCGGTCCACGGCATCAGCGAGCTCTCGTTCGCAGGGGCCGCCGCCGCCCTCCTGATCGGCGTGGACGTGGTGACCGGATCGATCATCGGCTCGCTGATCGCGGCCGCACTCATCGGCTGGCTGGGCGCCCGGGCCCGCGACCGCAACTCGATCATCGGCGTGCTCATGCCGTTCGGGCTCGGGCTGGGCATCCTGTTCCTGTCTCTGTACAACGGACGCAGCGCGAACCGGTTCAGCCTGCTCACCGGCCAGATCGTCTCGGTGCAGAGCGGCCAGCTGGGCTGGCTCATCGTGATCAGCGCGTTCGTGCTGATCGGCATCCTCCTGATCTGGCGCCCGCTGCGCTTCGACTCGCTCGACCCGCAGTCCGCCGCCGCCCGCGGGGTCCCCACGACGGCGGTATCGCTCTCGTTCATGCTGCTGCTGGGACTCATCGTCGCCGTCAGCGTGCACATCATCGGTGCGCTTCTGGTGATGGCCCTCCTCGTGACGCCTGCCGCCGCGGCGATGCGGATCGCATCAGGGCCCCTGTCGGTGCCGGTGCTCGCGACGGTCTTCGGGTTCGTCTCTGCGGTCGGAGGCATTCTGCTTGCGATCATGGGCACCCTGCCGGTGAGCCCCTACATCACGACGATCTCGTTCGCGATCTACGTGGTGTGCCGCGTGATCGGAGCGCGCCGCGATCGCGTCTCTCGTGCCGACTGAAGCCGGCCGGTCGCGGCGTCTCGGCGCCCAGCCGAACATCGTGAAGGAAAGTCGTGCCCGAAACCGACCGCCGTTGCCCCGGTGGTGCTCACGCGCCACATTCGTCCTTCGAGATGTTCGCCCCTGCCGGTTCACCACCAGAGCAGCCCCGACACCGCCAGCCCATGCACAGGCCGCGTCGTTAGAATCGCGGCCATGACCCAGCGGAACACGTGGCAGCGCGAGCGCGTCCGCGAAGCGCTGGCGGAATCTCGGGGCTTCGTGAGTGCGCAGACTCTGCACGCCACCCTCCGCGAGGAGAACACCGGCATCGGCCTGGCCACCGTCTACCGCGCGCTCGCCGGCCTCGCGTCGCAGGGTGACGCCGACTCGCTGCAGAGCCCTGATGGCGAAAGCCTCTATCGTGCCTGCGCGACCCCCGGGCACCACCACCACCTCATCTGCCGGTCGTGCGGACTCACGGTCGAGATCGAGGCCACGGCCGTCGAGCAGTGGGCTCGCAGCACAGCCGCGACGCACGGCTTCATCGACGCCGAGCACGTCGTCGACATCTTCGGGCTCTGCGGTTCCTGCGCGAAGGCACGCGAAAGCGCGTGAGCCTGCGCAGTACCGCCGCCGGGCCGGCACGCCTGAACGAACCCCGGCCCGATCGCAGCCCGCTCACGCGCACCGCGCTCTGGCTCGGCGTCGGCATCGCGTTCGTCGCGGCGCTGTTCCTGATCGACGTCCTCGCTCCGACCTTCTATCCCGCCTCCCTGCCGACGCGGGCCCAGGACGGACTGACGCTCTCGATCAGCGTGCTCATCGAATCGCTCCCGTTCGTCGTGCTCGGGGTGGTGCTGTCGATCGTCGTCCAGGTGTGGGTGCCACCGGGTGCGATCGAACGATGGATGCCGCGTCGAGCGTGGGCTCGCCGCGCCGTGCTCTCTCTCTTCGGCATGGTCATCCCCGTATGCGAATGCGGGAATGTTCCGTTCGCGCGCGGACTGCTGATGCGGGGCTTCTCGGTTCCCGAGACCCTCACGTTCCTCATCGCGGCGCCGATCGTGAATCCGATCGTGATCATCACGACACACCAGGCATTCGGCTGGAGCGACGGCATCCTGATCGCCCGTCTCGTAGGCGGCTACCTCATCGCCAACCTGATCGGCTGGCTCTACAGCCGCCACCCCGACCCGGACGCACTGCTGACCGAGCGCTTCCTCGAGACGTGTGAGGTGGTGGCGCAGGAATCCGGCGGACGCGGCCGTCGCAGTCTCGCGCAGTTCATCGTGGAGCTGCGTTCCGTGATGCCCGCTCTCGTCATCGGCTCGGCGATCGCCGGCGCCGTGCAGGTGCTCATCCCGCGCGATGCGCTGCTCGCGATCGGCTCGAACCCCGCGCTGTCGATCGTCGCGATGATGGTGCTCGCGATGGTGGTGTCGATCTGCTCCAACGTCGATGCGTTCTTCGCGCTGTCGTTCGCGTCGACGTTCACACCGGGTTCGATCGTGGCCTTCCTCCTGGTCGGACCCCTCGTCGATGTCAAGATGCTCGCGCTCCTCAGGACGACCTTCCGCACGCCGGTGCTCGTCGGCATGGTCGTGGTCGTCGTGCTCTCGGCGTTCGCCATCGGAACGGTGGTGAATCTCCTTGCGTGAGATGAGCAGGCTCGCGACGCGGTGGCTGGGAGTGGGCCTCGCCTCATGCCTGGCGGTCGTGACGTTGACGCTCACGCTCACCGGCCGGCTCGCGCTCTACATCAACCCCGACTCGACGTGGTTCGCTGCGGGGATGTCGGTGGTCGTGCTGATCGGTGCGGTCCTGTCGTTCCTGCTCCCCCTGGGAGCCGAGGCCGATCACGGTCACGATCACGGCGGGCCCGCCCATGCCGAGCCCCCGGCCCTCCGTCGGAGAATCGACGCCAAGTCGGAGGATTCGAGCGAGATCGTCCGACATCCTGCGCATCCTCCGACATTGGCGCGGAGCCTCGGGCTCGCCGCGACCGTGACGGGAGGCGTCGCCGCCTCCGCCGTCGTGCTCTTCATCCTCGTGCTCCCGCCGGCCTCGCTGTCGGCACAGCTCGCGATGTCGCGCGACGTCGGCGCTCCCCCGCTCTTCGCCGGAGCGGATGCTGTCGCCCTCGCCTCGACCGGCGACACCTCGTCGTTCGGCATCGGCGCCTGGGCGAGCGCCTTCGCGACCTCGACGAATCCCGACGCGTTCGACGGCGACACCGTGACCCTCACCGGCTTCGTCACACCGTCCACGAGCGGCGGAGGATTCGCGCTCACCCGCCTCGTCATCACGCACTGCGTGATCGACGCGCAGACCGCGAGCGTGCCCGTCGCAGCCGACGGGTCTGCACCCGAGACCGGTCAATGGGTCACGGTCAGCGGAACCGTGCGTTCGAACGCCGACGGGAAGCTCGAGATCGCCCCGACCTCGATCGCACCGATCCCTGAGCCGCAGGACCCGTATGAGTACTGACGGCACGCCGCTGACCACCCGTCGTGGCCGCACACGTCGCCGACGCGGCCGGGCGTTCGCGATCGGGTTCGCCCTGGTGGTGGGCGTCCTCTCGGTCGTCAGCCTCGCCGGGGCTGCGGGCATCATGGCCCAGGGACCGCGCGTGACCGACGTGCAGATCGACCCGGTCGCCGCCGTGCAGGCGTCGGGCTCGCGGTTGATCCTCACGACGACCCAGTCGCTCACCCCCGTGGACGCGAGCCAGGTCACCGTCACCCCGGCGACGCCGTTCACGGTCGACACCTCCGGCCGCAGCGTCGGCGTGCGGTTCGTGCTGCCCTTGCACGATGCGACCGACTACACGGTCACGATCGCAGGGCTCAAGGGTGTCGGGGGCGGCCCGACCGGCTCGGTGACCCAGTCCTTCTCGACCCCTCCCGTCGACATCTACGTGCTGCGCCGCGCCGCGCAGGCAGACACGATCTTCCGCACCGATCTCGCCGGCCAGACCGCCGTCCCGGTCTTCTCGAATCCCCACATCGAGGACTTCCGCGCCACGGCGAGCCACCTCGTGGTGTCGGTGCGCACCGGTGACGGCACGGCAGCCGGCGGCGCGGCGGCACTGATCGTGACGGATCTCAACGGCGGCGCCCAGCGCGAGCTCCCGCTGCCAGGTACCGGTTTCGTCACCAATCTGCAGAGCGCCGACCGGGGCGAGCTGATCGGATACACATACTCGGATGCTTCGCTCAACGCCACCTCGGGCCTGGAAAGCGCCCTGTTCACGGCATCCCTGAAAGACTCCGCGGCCGATAACGCCCCCACCCCCGTGGCGGTGGCCGGCGGGGATGTGCGGGTCTCGGAGTGGCGATTCGTGCCTGACACCTCCAGCATCCTGCTCCTCGCTTTCGACGGTCGGCTGCTGTTGACCGACTCGACCGGCGCCGATCCGGTCTCACTCGGCAACGCGATGAGCATCGACGGCATCGCTCGCGGTTCGTCGCAGGCCGTCGTGCTGCGGCCGAACGGTCGCTTCGTCGTCGACCTGACGAATGGCGCCGAAACGGCGCTCGTCGATCCTTCCGCCGACCTCGGGCGCGTCGCGGCGGTCACGCCGCTGCCGGGTTCGGATGCAGGGACGGTCCGGATCATCAACAAGATCCAGGGGGGCGTGACGGTGCTGGGCACCACCGTCGCCGTGGTCGGGGCGGACGGCACCACGACCCCGGTCTTCTCCTCGCCGCCCGAGGACGCACTGCTGCAGACCTGCGTGTCGCCGAGCGGGCGGTACGTAGCGATCCTGGTGGCGCCGGCGGTCGTCGACAACAGATTCGACGCGTACCAGCTGCCTCTTCCGGGCCGCCTGGACACCCACATCGTCGACCTGTCCACCGGCGCTGAGACCGTGAACGTCACGGGTTTCGACGCGTCATGGTGCCAGATCCCGCCGAAATGACACGGAACCCGCCGAAATGACACTGCGACCGGCCACACGCGACGACCTGAGGGGACTCCCCGTCGAGGTCGCCCCCGGACTGCTGGGCGCGCACCTGACCGTGCGGCTCGGAGGCGACGTCGTGACCGCCCGGCTCACCGAGGTCGAGGCATATCACGGGCTCGGTACCGGCGCCGTGCCCGACCCCGGTTCGCACGCGCGCAGCGGCCCGACCCCGCGCAACGCCACCATGTGGGGCGAACCGGGCCACCTGTACGTCTACCTCAGCCACGGCATCCACTCGTGCGTGAACGTCGTGTGCGGCCCCGCCGGCACGGCCGGCGGAATCCTGCTGCGGGCGGGAGAGATCGTCGCGGGAAGGGATGCTGCTCTTCGCCATCGCCTGCAGCGCGGCGGCGTCGTGCGCAGCGATCGAGACCTGGCGCGCGGGCCCGGACGGTTCGGCGACGCGATCGGCCTCCGGCATCCCGTCCACGACGGGATCGATGCGATCTCGGGAGGCGAGTGGCACGGGGCGGTGGCGCGGCTCGACCTGCCGAGCGAACCCGTGCCGGGCGTCGTCACCGGCCCGCGCGTCGGAGTGGCGGGCGTCGCGGGCACGGCCGCGTTCCCCTGGCGCTTCTGGATCGCCGGCGACCCGACGGTCTCGGCCTTCCGGTGGGGGCGCGGCGCCGGGCCGTCGTCGCCGCGGGCTCCGGCATCCGTCCGTCAAGCCAACACGCCGCACATGCTAGACTGACTCTTTGTCTGCGCGTCTTCCACACGTGCAGTTCGCCCCCCACACCCCTCTCGGTCCTCCACAGGGCCGGGTCGCGGTGTGCGGGACAGACAAGGGATCTTGGGTGAGGCCGTCCGGTCTCACGGTATTGAAGGAGAAATCACTATGGCAGCAGTGTGCCAGGTGACTGGAGCTGTTCCCGGCTTCGGTCACTCGATCAGCCACTCGCACCGCCGGACGAAGCGCCGCTTCGACCCGAACGTGCAGAAGAAGACGTACTACGTGCCGTCGCTGGGCCGCAACATCAAGCTCAACGTCTCGGCCAAGGGCATCAAGGTCATCGACGCCCGCGGAATCGAGTCCGTCGTCAAGGACCTCCTCGCGAAGGGTGTGAAGCTCTAATGGCGAAGAAGGCCCAGGACATCCGTCCGATCATCAAGCTGCGTTCGACCGCCGGCACGGGGTACACCTACGTGACGCGCAAGAACCGCCGCAACAACCCCGACCGCATCGTGCTGAAGAAGTACGACCCGGTCATCCGCAAGCACGTCGACTTCCGAGAGGAGCGCTGATCCATGGCCAAGAAGAGCAAGATCGCGCGCAACGAGCAGCGCAAGGTGGTCGTCGACCGCTACGCCGCGAAGCGCGCCGAACTGAAGAAGGCGCTCATCGCCCCCAACTCGACCGACGAAGAGCGCGAAGCCGCCCGTCTCGGTCTGCAGAAGCTGCCGCGCAACGCGTCGCCGGTTCGCCTGCGTTCGCGTGACGTCATCGACGGCCGCCCCCGCGGTGTCCTCACGAAGTTCGGCATCTCGCGTGTCCGCTTCCGTGACATGGCGCACCGTGGCGAGCTGCCCGGCGTGACCAAGTCCAGCTGGTAGTCACTCGCACCACGCAGAAGGCCCGCGGATCCTCGGATCCGCGGGCCTTCTGCGTTCCCCGCGCCGTCCCTCCTACAGTCCGCGAGACCGGATAGGCGAGACGAGACAGTGACGAATGCGCCCGGTCTCGTGGCGCCTATCCGGTCTCGCGGAAGGGAGGTGAAGAGAGTCGCACCAGCCCCAGAGACCCCATCCGTCACACGAATAACGCCGACACGCCGGGCAGATGTGTCAACAACCCCGGAAATCCGCGGATTTCCGGGGTTTCTGGCTATAGTCGAGGGCGGTCGATCCGACCAGCCGGAGGGCAGATGCCGTCCGGTCCGAGCAATGAAAAGGCGGCGATCGCCGCCTTGGAGGACAACCCCATGGCCGACAAGTCCATCACCAAGACCGAGCTCGTCGCGAGCATCGCCAGCGCCACCGGTCAGAGCCAGGCCGCTGTGTCGGGCGTGCTCGACTCCCTCTTCTCGACCGTGTCCGAGGCCGTCGCCAAGGGCAGCAAGGTCTCGATCCCGGGCTGGATCGCATTCGAGCAGGTCGCCACGTCCGCTCGCACGGGTCGCAACCCCCAGACCGGCGCCGAGATCAAGATCCCCGCGGGCAAGCGCGTCAAGGTCACGGCCGGCTCGAAGCTGAAGGCTGCCGTCAAGTAGACCCGAAACTCAACGAAAAGGGGGATGCTGCGGCATCCCCCTTTTTCGTCTGTCCGGGCGGCGGGCCCCGACGTCGAAGCGCCGGGAGACATCGGCCCGATCGCGCCACTGGCGGGCCAGAAGCTCGCAAAGAGCCCGGAGTCTTCACCGCCGCCGGCCCCGCCGACCGGCGGCGCCGCCGCCGCGCCTAGGCTGGAGAGGTGAACCCCCGAGTACTCAGGGCCGCCGGCCCCGCGATCCTCGTCGTGGTCGCGCTCGTGGCGCTGCTCTGGGGGCTCGCGTTCGGTGGGGGCGCTGTCCCCCTCGTGATCGGCGACCCGGGTGCGTTCGTCCGCTGGGGGCTGCCGATCGCGACGCTCGCCGTCAACCTGAGCGCTGCGGGGTTGGTCGGATCGCTCGTACTCGCGCTCTTCGCGCTGCGCGCCGGCGAGCAGGAGTTCGACACCGCGCTGGATGTGGCATCCATCTCGGCCGCCCTGTTCACCGTCGCGGCCGGGGTCACCGGCTTCCTCACGTTCTTGAACGTCATTCCGGCGACGGTGAGCGCCGACGCCGCCTTCGGCCAGCAGCTCGGCCGATTCCTCGTTGAGGTCGAGACGGGCCGCGGGTGGCTCATCACGACGATCGCCGGCGCCGCTCTGACCGTCCTCACCTTCGCCGTGCGGTCGTGGACGGCGACGCTGTTCGTGACGATCCTCGCCGTCGCTGCGCTCGTGCCGATGGGTACGCTCGGGCACTCGGGTGAGGAATCGAATCACAACACGGCGGTGATGGCGCTCGTGCTGCACATGATCGGTGCGGCGGTCTGGCTCGGTGGCCTCATCCTTCTCGTCGCCGTGCGGCCCCTGCTCACCGCCGAGCGGATGCAGTCCGTCTTGCTGCGCTACTCGAGCATCGCGCTCGGGGCGTTCATCGTGGTGGCCGTCTCGGGTACGGTCCGCGCCGCGATCGGTGTGGGTACCTGGGCGGCCCTGTTCTCGTCGGCCTATGGTCTGCTCGTGCTCGTCAAAGTCGCCGCGCTGATCGCGATCGGTGTGCTCGGCGCGATCTACCGCAGGTACCTGATCGCCCGCATGGGCGGGGATGCCGCACCCGGCCGTACGGCGAAGACCACCCCGGCCCGGGGGAGTGCGTCGCCCCGGTTCTGGTGGCTCATCACTCTCGAGCTCGCATTCATGGGGGTGGCCAGTGGCGCGGCCGCGGCGCTCGCGCGCACACCTCCGCCGACGGGCGGGTCGCTTCCTGAGCAGACACCGGCGGTGGTGCTCACCGGTTCGCCCGTGCCGCCCGAGCTCACCTTCGAGCGCTGGCTGACATCGTGGGACATCGATCTGCTCTGGGCGTTCATCGTGGGCTTCGGTCTGTTCTTCTACCTTGCGGGCGCGTGGCGGTTGCACCGCAGGGGTGACCGCTGGCCCATCTATCGCACGGTCTTCTGGGTGCTCGGTCTGCTTCTGCTCTTCTGGGTCACGAGTGGGCCGGTGAACGCCTACCAGGATTACCTGTTCAGCGTTCACATGGTGGGGCACATGCTGCTCACGATGGCCATCCCTCTGCTTCTGGTGGCGGGGGCGCCCGTCACTCTCGCGGCCCGCGCGATCCGCAAACGCGACGACGGGTCGCGTGGCGGCAGGGAATGGATCCTGTGGGCGGTGCAGTCGCCGGCCTCACGGGTGCTGACGAATCCGTTCGTCGCGGCCGGCCTGTTCATCGGATCGCTCTGGGTCTTCTACTTCACCGATCTGTTCCGCTGGTCGCTCTACGACCACCTGGGGCACGAGTGGATGGTCGCCCACTTCCTCATCACGGGATATCTGTTCGTGCTCACCCTGATCGGCATCGACCCGATCCCCTATCGCCTTCCGTACGCGGGCCGCCTGGTCGTGCTCATCGGCATCATGGCGATGCATGCGTTCTTCGGCATCGCGATCATGATGCAGTCCGGTCTCATGGTGTCGGAGTGGTTCGGAGCGATGGGGCGCACGTGGGGCGCGACCCCGCTGGAGGATCAGTACATCGGCGGCGGCGTCGCATGGTCGATCGGAGAGCTGCCCACCCTGATCCTCGCGATCGTCGTTGCGATCCAATGGAGTCGCAGTGACGACAAGGCGCAGCGTCGGCGTGACCGCCAGGTAGACCGATCGGGCGACTCGGAACTGGACGCATACAACGCCAAACTCGCGGCGCTCGCCGAGCAGGATGCGCGGGTCGGTCGCTAAGGCTCTCGAAAGCGAGGGCGCGGTGGCACCGGCATCCCTCTCAGGACGGACCCGGTCCGCTCACCTGAATCGATGCCGTTCCGTCGGGGAGCACCTCGATCGTGCCACTGACATCGAACGCCACATCCTCGTCGATCTCGCTCAGCGAGCCGTCGAAGAGCGAGCGGACCTCGACCCGGATGTGCGCGATGGCCTGCGTCGCCGGGATCTGCCAGTCCGCGCCGTTGGGCACCACGCTGATGGTCGGCGACTGCGCGATCGACCACGTCGGGGGTGAGACGACGCGATCCTCGAGCCGGTATCCGAACGGGCAGGCGGTCGGCTGGAGCACCTGCTGCTGCGCGCACGCAGTCAGGAACTCGTCGACGCGCTCCTGCACGACCTCCACGAACTGGGCGGTCGGCTGGGCCTGCACGTCGATCGGCACAGCGGTGAGGGGGCTGTCCGAGAGCACGGCGACCCCCGGAGTGGTGGCGATCGCTGTGCTCACCGACACGGAGTACAACCCGGGGGAGAAGACCAGCATGGGCAGGGGCGCGAGCGCCACCGCATTGACACCGTCGGGTGAGACCTGGCGCTTGTCGAGGGCGAACCCGTTGACGTCGAACTTCATCGACCCGCGCACGGTGAGGTCGATCACTGCCAGCGGGCTCGTTGCGAACCGCCATGCCGGCGCGATGCCGATCCACCCGTCGCGCTCGACATCGAACGTCGTCGTGCCGGGGTACCCGCCCGCGACATATGACACGGTCACGTGCGTGAGATCGCCCGCCTCCTCCTCCGACAGGACCTTGACGTCGGTGAGGCTCGTGAGCGCGGCCTGACGCAGCAGCGCATCGGAGGCATGGTCGCCGATACCGGCGGCGGCGAGCTCTTCGGAATCGACCGCGACTCCCGGGAGGGCGAGTGCATCGGCCGCGCGCCGCTCGGCGAGCAGACCGAGATAGCGCTCGACGAAGGCGCGAGCGCTGTAGAACTCCTGCGAGATCGAGAGCGCTCCCGCCACGACGGCGCCGATGAGCAGCACGCCCACGAGGGCGAGGGCGGTCAGATCGAACGCGAGGCCGCTGCGCCGTGGCCGTCGGCCGCGAGGGGCGGATGCTGCGACCGCCGCCGAGGCAGGCACCGGCGCAGCGCCCTCGTGCGCTTGACCCACCGCCCCTTGGTCCACGGCCTCAGTCTAGGAAACCGCGCCCGAAGGGAAGCTGAGTCAGAAAGGACGAACCATCCACCGAGCGGGTGCGGCGCACCGGGCGGAGCACGCTCGCGGTTAGCATGAAGCGGTGAACGCGCCCGCCCTGTCTGCCGAGCAGGAGGCGCTGTTCCGGCTGATTGAAGACACCCGCGACCATGTCTTCGTGACGGGGCGCGCGGGCACGGGCAAGTCGACGCTCCTCCAGCACCTGGCGTGGAACACCTCGAAGCAGATCGCGGTGTGCGCCCCCACCGGCGTCGCCGCGCTCAATGTCGAGGGTCAGACGATCCATTCGCTGTTCCGGCTGCCGATCGGCCTCATCGCCGACGGCGAGCTCGACCAGTCCGACGCGACACGCAAGATCCTCAACGCGATCGACACGCTCGTCATCGATGAGATCTCGATGGTGAACGCCGACCTGATGGACGGGATCGACCGCTCGCTCCGCCAGGCGCGCGGGCGCAAGGCCGAACCTTTCGGCGGTGTGCAGATCGTGATGTTCGGCGACCCCTACCAGCTCGCCCCCGTCCCGCCCCGGGGCGACGAGCTGCGCTACATCAACGATCACTACCGCTCGTTCTGGTTCTTCGACGCGAAGGTCTGGGTCGGCGACGTCGCGAGCGACGGCCTCATGGACGTCGGCGCCTACGGCGCGCACCTGCACATCCGTGAGCTCGTCGACATCCACCGGCAGGCCGACCCGGCCTTCAAGGCCATGCTCAACGCCGTGCGGTACGGGCATGTCACGGCCGACATCGCCCAGGTCCTCAATGACACGGGTGCGCGCACGCCTCCCGGTCCGGCCGATGGCGAGCATCCGATCATCACCCTCGCGACCCGCAACGACATCGTCAACAGCATCAACCGCCGGCACCTGGCCGACCTCGTCGGGCGTGAGCAGACCGCGAACGCAGAGATCAGCGGGGATTTCGGGCGGGGGGATGCCTCGTACCCCGCGGATGCCGAGCTGAAGCTGAAGGTCGGCGCTCAGGTCATGTTCCTGCGCAACGACACGTCGTCCTTCGGTGAGCCCCCGCGCTGGGTGAACGGCACGATCGGAACGGTCACGCGGATCGCGGGCGGGAGCGTCCGGGTCGAGGTCGACGGAGCGACGCACGACGTCGAGCCGGCCGTGTGGGAGAGATACCGCTACGCGTACGACCCCGGCTCCAAGGCGCTCACGCGCGAGATCGTCGCCGAGTTCACGCAGTTTCCGCTGCGTCTGGCGTGGGCGGTCACGATTCACAAGTCTCAGGGCAAGACGTACGACCGGGCGATCATCGATCTGGGATCGGGTGCGTTCGCGCCCGGGCAGACCTACGTGGCGCTGTCGCGGCTCACTTCGCTCGACGGCCTGTACTTGTCGCGACCGCTCCGACCGAGCGACATCCGGGTCGACCCCGATGTGCAGCGGTTCATGGCCGACCGGCGACGCGCGGCGGCAGCCTCCACGTCCTGACGTTTCGTCGAGCAGCGCAGCGACGAGACGAAACGCGACTACGCCACCCGGCGGGCCTTCGCGTCGGCGAGGTCGATGAACAGGTCGGTGTTGAACTGATAGGCCACCAGCACCTCGTCGATCACGCGCTCCTGCTCCGCGGCGTCCCAGGGCGCAGCATCCAACTGCTCGCGGTAGTACTCCTTGAACGCCTTCGGGTCGGCGATGTCGGCGAAGAGGTAGAACCCGATGCCGTTGGTCTCGAAACCGAACTGCCTGGCCATGAGGCGTCCGATGAACTGTCCGCCGGAGAGGTCGCCCAGGTAGCGCGTGTAATGGTGCGCCACGAACCCGCCCGGCCAGGTGGCCGCCACCGCGTTGATGCGGTCGACGTAGCGCTGCGTCGTCGGCAGAGGCTCGATGCGATCGCGCCAGTCGGCGCCGATCAGGAACTCGAGGTCGGCCTCGAGCGCCGGGATCCGGGTGAGGCGATCACTCAGGAACACGGATGCCACCGGGTCGGCGCGCATCCGATCGGCGGCGCTCTCGAGGGCTTCGTAGATGAACCAGTGCTGGGCGACGAGAGCGACGTAGTCGTCGCGAGTGCCCTTGCCCTGCATGAGGTCGGACATGAAGCCGGCGTGCTCACTGCCGGAGTGAGCACCACTGGAGCGCTCGCGCAGGGCGGCGGAGAAGGGGACGAGGTCGGGCATACCTTCACCATAGCTCAAGGTAAGGGAGCCCTTACTCAGAGATCTCTGAGAGTGCCGGCCGTTCGGTGGGGGCCAGGGGGGCCAGCGGTTCAGCCGTGCGGGCGGGGTTCCAGGCCGAGCCGCAGGCACGCCTCGTCGTACAGGGCCACGATCTCGCGGCGCACCTCGCGCCGTTCCGTGATCGCGCCGCCCGGCCACGGGACGCGCAGCGTCGCGGGCGACCCATCGGCCCGCTCCACCGACCACGAACCCCCGTCGCCATCGAACCCGGTCATCACGGCGGCCACCGCATCCCGATCCGCACCGAACGCGCGCGCGATGAGCAGGTTGTCGTCCGAGTGATCGTCGTTCATGTGACCGAGCACACCGCTCAGGGCGGCATCGTCGAAAACGTGGGCCATCTCTACAGCCTAGGGACGTCGATGATCGTGCACTCGGCTCGGTGTGTTTGAATTCAATGCAGAATTCCTCGGGGGTGAGTATGCGAGGCCGTCCAAGACGCCATCGCGCCGTGGCGACGTTGTCGGGTGTCGTCGCGCTGATCGTCGCGCTCGCAGGCTGTGCCGCCGAGGACCGGGTAGAGGTCAAGGGGCCCACGCAGGTCGAGGCGGCGCTCCCCGAGGCGACGGTGCAACAGCTTCAGGATGCGGTGACCGCCGCGATGACGGCGACCGGGTCGCCCGGGGCGATCGTCGGGGTGTGGGCCCCGTGGAGCGGCACCTGGGTGACCGCTCTGGGCACTCAGACTCCCGGCGGCGGAGATGCCGTGAGCGTCGATGACGAGTTCCGTGCCGGCCCCGTGACGCGAGCGATGACGTGCGACGTGCTCTACCAGGTCGCCGCAGCGGGCAAGGTCGGTCTCGATGACAGCGTCACGAAGTGGGTGTCGGGCGTGCCGGACCTCAGCGACATCACGCTCCGCCAGCTCTGCGACGGCACTTCGGGTATCGGGTCGTCGTCGGGCGTGCTGAT
This sequence comes from Microbacterium rhizomatis, assembly GCF_008710745.1. Classification (GTDB taxonomy): domain Bacteria; phylum Actinomycetota; class Actinomycetes; order Actinomycetales; family Microbacteriaceae; genus Microbacterium; species Microbacterium rhizomatis. The sequence continues at coordinate 1,139,380 of NZ_VYSA01000002.1, read as the reverse complement.
GGGCGAGCTCCTGGCCAACCCGGCTCGGGCATGGAACCCGCGCGAGTTCGCCAGCTTCGGCCTCGGCCAGAACCGCACGTCGCAGCCGGGTGTCGCCTGGCGCGACTCCGACGCGGGATACATCCTCCTGGGCCTCGCACTCGAACGGGCCACCGGCGAGAGCGCGGCGACACTCCTGAACGACCACGTCTTCGGGCCCCTCGGCATGACCGCGACCAGCCTGCCCGACGCCCCTGCGGCCGCGCCCGGCGGTGACGGGACCGCGCTCGCGGGCTACTATTCCCCGCGCGGGGGCGACGGCGTCGTGAACTGCGCCGCCCCGTTGGACATCACGACGATGTCGTCGAGCTCGATGTTCACCGACTCAGGCGTGGTCACCGACATCCAGGATCTCGGGCACTACGTCCAGGCCCTCGCACACGGCTCGCTCCTTCCTGCCGGAACCCAACGGCTTGCGGACGCCAAGTCGCCGTTCGACGGCGCCCCGTCATGGTTCACGACCGGCGGCGGCGTCTTCCAGGCAGGGTCGCTCATCGGTCAGTACGGGGCGGTGCCGGGCTACCTCACGGCGGCGTTCTCCGACCCAGACAGCGGCCTGACGGTCGCGATCGTGCTCAACAACTCCGCTGCCGGTTCGAGCGTGGCGGCGGAGCTCGCATGGGAGCTCGCGGCGATCGCCTCGAAGGCGCCCGCTGCGGCAGGCCAGACGTCGCCGGGCGCGGGGCTGCCGTGGACGGCGGAGCAGTTCCGCGACGAGGTCGCCAAGGCGGCGATCTGCGCGCCGCCTGCGCAGTGAACCCGTCCGCCGAATGACCATCCGAGTTATCTGAAGCACCCAGGTGACCACTCGAGCGGGCACGACTCCCGCCATCCTCATCGTCGTCGTCGGGCTGATGTGCCAAGAGGTCGGCGCATCGCTCGCGGTGCTGCTGTTCCCCTCGGTCGGGGCACTCGGCATGGTCATGCTGAGGCTCGTCTTCTCGGCGCTCGTGCTGATGCTGATCGCACGTCCGAGCCTGAGAGGCCATTCCGGGTACGCGTGGCGTTCGGTGCTCTGGCTCGGAGGGGTGCTCGCTCTGATGAACGGGCTCTTCTACCTCGCCCTCGAACGCCTCCCTCTCGGTGTCACCGTCACGATCGAGGTGCTGGGGCCGCTCGTGCTGTCGATCGTGGCGAGTCGCCGCGCCTCGGCGTGGCTGTGGGCGCTGCTGGCCCTCGTCGGCGTGCTCGCACTCGGTGGCGGGGGCTGGGACAATCTCGATCCGGTCGGAGTGCTCTTCGCCCTCGGCGCGGCAGCGACCTGGGCGTTCTACATCCTCGCTTCGGCACGGGTGGGGCGCGAGTTCCCCAGGCTCGACGGGCTCGCCCTCGCGATGACCGCCGGTGCTCTGCTGTCGCTCCCCTTCGGCATCTTCTCGGCCGGTGCCGCACTGCTGCGACTGGACCTGCTCGCCATCGGCGCCGCCGTTGCCCTCCTCTCGTCGACGATCCCGTACGCTCTCGAACTCATCGCGCTGCGCAGGCTCCCCGCGGCGGTGTTCGCGATCCTGATGTCGGTCTCGCCGGCGACGGCGGCCCTGGCGGGGTTCGTGCTCCTCGGTCAGGCGCTCACGTGGGTCGAACTCGTCGGGATCGCGCTGGTCATCGCGGCGAGCATCGGGGCGGTGCTGGCCTCGAATCGTGCGGCGCGAGACACGGCGCAGCCGCTGGGCTGAGCATCCGATTCACCCGCTCGGGATGCCGCGGCCGACGCGCGTCGCGGTATACCCTGGCGGCACATACCGCGCTCGGCGCGCCAACGGAGGGAGTCGTCATGGCTGGAACCCGACCCGGTGGGGTCACCGTCGTATCGATCCTCGCGTGGATCTCGGGGCTGCTGCAGCTCATCACCGGCATCCTCGCCCTGTTCGTGGCACCGACCTCGTCGGCGATCATGGTCGCGGCGTGGATCGCGATCGTGCTGGGCGTCATCACGATCCTCGTGGGTGCCGGCCTCTGGCGCGGCAGCTCGGTCGCACGGCTCATTGCGACCGTCGTGTTCGTGCTCAACCTCGTGAACGCCGTTTTCACGATCTTCGCCACGCCCGCGAACGCGTGGTCTGCCACCGTCAACGGACTCTTCGCGCTGATCGGCATCATCCTGCTCTGGACGAAGGCCGCGAGCGACTTCTTCCGCCGCTGAGCGGGCGCGTTTGCCGCACGGGGGCAGGAGAACTCGCGGAGACAGGATAGATCAGGCCGGTTTCGTCCTGTGGGCGTGCGATCGCCTGTCGTGGTGCGCTGGCGAGCAGCGGGCGCGTTTGCCGCACGGGGGCAGGAGAACTCGCGGAGACAGGATAGATCAGGCCGGTTTCGTCCTGTGGTCGTGCGATCGCCTGTCGTGCTGCGCTGGCGAGCAGCGGGCGCGTTTTGCCGCACGGGGGCAGGAGAACTCGCGGAGACAGGATAGATCAGGCCGGTTTCGTCCTGTGGGCGTGCGATCGCCTGTCGTGGTGCGCACATCGCCGGGCGGGTGTCAGCGCGGCGGGCGCTCGCCCGTGAGCACCTGCATGAGGTGCGACGAGATCGAGCCGTCGACGTCGAGCACCACGCGGGTGCGCGCGCCCGGGTGATCGCGATCGCCGAGCCGTTGGCCACGCAGGTCGGCGATCGTCTGGCCGCGGCCGGGGCCGTGAGTGGTGTCCACGCGCACAGGCACGCGGGGTCCGCGGGTGATCGTCGTGCCACCGGCGGCGATCACCGCGGCGAGCGGATCGTGCAGGGCGCAGGTGCGGATGCCGTAGGTGGGCCGGTAGAAGTCGAAGTAGAGGTCGAGCATCCCTCCCACGGCTCGCAGCAGGGGATCGGATGCTTCGGCCAGTGTGACGCGGTCCGCCTCGCTGAGTGTGTGCTCCATCGTGGCATCGAGCGGCACGAGCGTGATGTCCCAGTCGGCCGTGAGCAGGGCGTCCGCCGCGGCGGGATCGTTGAAGACATTCGCCTCGGCGACGGCGGTGATGTTGCCAGGAACGTTTGCTGCGCCGCCCATCGTGGTGACCTCCGCGATCCGCTCGGGCAGAGTCGGATCCGCCTCGAGCGCCTCGATGATGTTGGTCATCGGCCCGATGGTCAGGACGTGCAGGCGGCCGGCGTAGCGATGCGAGAGGTCGATCAGGAGCTCGACCGCCGACACGGCCTCGGGCTCGCGGCCGGAGCGGGGCAGTTCCACCCCGCCGATGCCGTTGTCGCCGTGCACGTGCGCGGCGCCGCCGGAGTATTCGTGCGACGAGTGGTGGTGCGCGCCGACGGCGACCGGGATGCCGTCCGCACCGGCGAGGGCCAGCAGATCGAGCGTATTGCGGGCGGCCTGCGCCGCCGATGTATTGCCGCTGACGGTGCCGATGCCGACCAGGTCGATGCTCGGCGAGCGAAGCAGGTAGGCGAGCGCGACGGCGTCGTCGACTCCCGTGTCGCAGTCCAGGTAGACGGGAATCGGGTCGGTCATGGAGCTCCTCATCGTGATTCGTCGGCGCTCGCGATGCGCCCCACTCTCGGTTATACCGTGACCCGGACGTGCCGCGGCGCGAGGGCCGCCCGTGATGGAATGAACGCATGGACTCGCCGCAACTCGGTTCCCTCGTGGTCGTGGGCAGCATCAACGTCGACCTCACGGCATCCGTCGCGCGTCTTCCGGGTGCGGGCGAGACGGTGCTGGGCGGCACGCTCGAACGCCTGCCCGGAGGCAAGGGCGCCAATCAGGCCGCCGCCGCGTCGCGGCTGGGGGGCGCAGTGCGGATGGTCGGTGCGGTCGGCGACGACGCGGACGGCCAGTGGATGCTGCAGAGCCTGCGCGACGCCGGAGTCGACACCGCCGACGTCTGGCTCGGCGCCACGGCCACCGGCACCGCGCTGATCACGGTCGACGCGGCGGGCGAGAACCAGATCGTGGTGTGCCCCGGGGCCAACGCCGACGTGTCGCTGGATGGCGTGCGCTTCGCGCCGGACGACGCGGTGCTCGCCCAGCTCGAGATCCCGTTCGAGGTCGTTGCCCAGCTCGTGGACGCACCGGGCTACCTGGCGATCAACGCCGCGCCCGCGCGCCCGCTCACCGAGGCGCTCGTGCATCGGGCGGATCTGATCATCGTCAACGAGACCGAGTTCGCGCTGCTCCCCGAACTGGAGAGCGCCCAGCTCGTCGCAGTGACGTACGGCGGCGACGGCGCGGCGCTGCGTCGCCACGGCCGCGAGGTGGCGCGCGTCGCCGCGCCGCGGGTCGAGGTGGTGAGCTCGGTCGGGGCGGGCGATGCGTTCTGCGCGGCGATCACGCTCGCGCTGCACGCCGGTTGGGACGATCACGACGCGCTGCGCGCCGCGTGCGCCGTCGGTGCGGATGCGGTCACCCACGCCGCTGCACAACCACCGCTCCGCGCGCTGCACTCGTACCGCTGAGCGCCCGCCGAGCGCCGCTCGAGTCCGCCTCTTCTCGCCGGGGCGGATGACCGGCAGGTTTCGTCTTACTGGCAAAGGGCTGACCGCTCCAAACCCGAACTCCATCCGCTCCGTATGACCGGTATGCGGAATGACATCGATACTGACGAAGACACGAATACCCGGGGCGCCGCCGCAGTCGTTCCGCTCTTCACCCAACTGGCCAGCTTCGGTTTCATCGGCGCCTGCGCGTTCTTCGTCGATCTCATCGTCTACAACGCACTCCGTGCCGGCGTTCTGCAGGATTCACCGATCTGGTGCAAGGTTCTCAGCGTCGCTGTGGCCACCGTCGCCGCCTGGTTGGGAAACAGGTATCTGACATTCCGGCGCGAGCGTTCGCCCCGCGCACTCCGTGAGGCCTGATCTTCGCGGTCGTCAACGTCATCGGTCTGCTCATCGCCGCCGGCTGCCTCTTCGTGTCGCACTACCTGCTCGGATTCACGTCGCAGCTGGCCGACAACATCTCGGGCAACGTCGTGGGCCTCGTCCTCGGCACCGCCTTCCGCTTCGCCGCCTATCGGTGGCTGGTCTTCTCGCCGCGGTTGCGCACCCTGCGCCTTCCGCGCCCCACCCGTCGAATCGTCCGCATGGACTCCGGAGGTCTCTCGTGATCCCAGCTCTTGACATCGCCCTATCCGCGCGCGACCCCGACCCGATTCCCGAACCGCTCCTCACGCCCGTCGCACCCGCGCCGGGGCAGCTCGTCCCCGGTGTGACGGATGTCCCCGTCCCCGCACAGTCCCCGACCACGATCGCCGGGGGCATCCTGCCCGACTGGTCGATAGCGGAGTGGTTCGGCTACAGCGGCATCATCGTGCTGGCGCTCCTGCTCACCGCGGTCGCGACGACGACGCTGTGGTGGATGCTGCATGCCTGGCGATCCGCCGACGACCTGCGCGCGACGCAGTTCAGCTCGTCACCGCGCGCCGCACGCCATCGCTTCACCCTCTTGGTGCCCGGGCGTCACGAGGAGGAGGTCATGGGGCAGACGCTCGACCGTCTCGCGCAGCAGGACCATCCCGACTTCGAGATCATCGCGATCGTCGGCCACGACGACCCGGGAACCGAATTGGTCGTGCGCGAAGCCGCGGCCCGTCACCCCGATCTCATCCGGGTGGTCGTGGATGACAGCGTGCCCAAGAACAAGCCGAAGGCGCTGAACCGCGCCCTCCAGATCGCGACCGGTGACATCGTCGGGGTGTTCGACGCGGAGGACGAAGTCCATCCGGGCCTGCTCACTGTCGTCGACTCGAAGTTTCAGGAGACCGGAGCGGATGTCGTTCAAGGCGGCGTGCAGCTGATGAACTTCGAGACGAGCTGGTGGTCGCTGCGCAACGTGCTGGAGTACTACTTCTGGTTCCGCTCGCGCCTGCACTTCCACGCGCGCTCCAAGTTCATCCCGCTGGGCGGGAACACCGTCTTCGTCACTCGCGACCGCCTCGAATGGTCGAAGGGGTGGGACGATCAGTGCCTCGCCGAAGACTGCGAGCTCGGTGTGCGTCTGTCGAGCGACGGGGCGAAGGTGGTCGTCGCCTACAACCCCGAGTACGTCACCCGCGAGGAGACGCCGCCGACGCTGAAGTCGCTCTACAAGCAGCGCACGCGCTGGAACCAGGGCTTCCTGCAGGTGCTGGGCAAGGGCGAGTGGAAGAAGCTCCCGACGCTCCGTCAGCGCATGTACGCCAGGTACCTGCTGAACATGCCGTTCCTGCAAGCGGCGACCGGCATCCTGATTCCGATCTCGGTGGCCTTCATCCTCCTCGTCAAGGTGCCGACCATCGTCGCGCTCATCACCTTCCTTCCGCTGGTGCCGACGGTCATCACTCTCGTCGCGGAAGCAGCCGGACTCACCGAGTTCGGCCGGGTGTACGCCAAGAAGGTCCGCATCCGCGACTACGTGCGGCTCGTCCTCGGCCTCGTGCCCTACCAGGTCTTCCTCGCCGCAGCGGCCGTCCGCTCCGTCATCCGCCAGTTGCGCGGTGACGGCAGCTGGGAGAAGACCGAGCACACGGGGGCGCACCGCGATCCGGCATCCACGACGTCCACCCCACCCCGCCTCGCTTCGCCTGAGCTGGTCCCCGCCACCGCTTCGGAGGTGAACCGATGACTTCGACACTCGAGCGCACGCCCACGGTGTCCGTCCCCGTGCTGCCCCCTGCTTCCGGCGGCACGGCAGCCGTGCGCCCTCGGGGCTCGTGGCGTGCGCGACTGACCGACCTCGTCTGGCTCCTCCCCGCTCTTGCTGTCGGCCTCGTCGTCAACGCGATCAACCTGGGCGGCTCGCCGCAACGAATCGACGATGAGGGCACCTACACGGCACAGGCCTGGGCCATCGGCCATCTGGGCGACCTCACCCACTACACGTTCTGGTACGACCATCCGCCCCTCGGATGGATCCAGATCGCCGGGTACGCGGGCCTCACCGGAGCATGGGATCGGCACGATGTCGCCGTCGTCGCTGCCCGCGAGGCCATGCTCGTGGCGACCGCGATCGCCGCGATCCTCCTCTGGTTCCTGGTGCGGCGCATCGGATTCGCACGCCCCACCGCCTCCGTCGCCACCGCACTGTTCCTGCTGTCGCCGCTGGCGGTGCAGTTCCACCGTCAGGTGTACCTCGACAACATCGCCACCGCGTGGCTGATCGGAGCACTCCTGCTCGCGATGAGCAGACACAAGCAGCTCCTCGGATACATCGGCGCCGCGGCGGCGTTCGGGATCGCGGTCCTCACCAAGGAGACCTATCTCCTCGCGCTCCCCCTCGTCGCGTGGCTCATGTGGCGTGGCGCAGACCGCACGACCCGTCGCTACACGCTGTCCGTGGCATCCGCCGTGTTCGCACTCATCGGCCTCGTCTATGTCGCGTTCGCTCTCGTCAAGGGAGAGGTGCTTCCCGGCGCCGGACGAGTCAGCCTCGCCGAGGGTCTAGGCTTCCAGCTCGCATCCCGTGAGGGCAGCGGGTCGCTCCTGGACCCCGGCAGTCTCATGTCGCGCACGGTGGGCATGTGGTGGCAGCTGGACTCCATCCTGATCGTCGCATCGCTTGCCGCAGCCGTCGTCGCGCTCTTCGTGCGTCGTCTGCGTCCGTGGGGGATCATGCTCCTCGCACTCACCGCATTCATGTTCCGCGGCGGCTACCTGCCGGTGCCCTACGTCATCATGCTGCTGCCGTTCGCCGCCATCGTGCTCGCCGGGGTCGGGCAGGTCGCCGTCGAACGTGTGCTGACCCGGACACGGCGTCGTCGGCTGCTTTCCCGCCTCGCGGGGGCGGGAATCGCGGCGGGGCTCGTGGTGGCGGTCATCGCCGCGGGGCCGCTCTGGACCGCGCAGCTTCGCGGATTCCTGCTCGCTGATCTTGACCGCCCCCTTCGCGACGCCGAGGCGTGGATGGCGCAGAACGCGCCGAGGGATTCGCGGATGCTGGTGGACGATGCCATGTGGGTCGACCTCGTCGACGAAGGGTTCGACCGCGAGAACGTGGTCTGGTACTACAAGGCCGATACGGACTCCGACGTTCAGGCTCTGGCTCCGAACGGGTGGCGGGACTACGACTACGTCATCACCACCGATTCCATGCGAACCTTCCCGACCGACCTTCCCACGGTCCAGGAAGCCACCACCAACAGCGTTGTCGTCGCCTCGTTCGGCGAGGGCGCGCAGCAGGTCGAGATCCGATTCGTCGATACCGCGCAGTCCGGTCTCGCCCAGGCCGGTGACGATGGGCTCTACGCCGCCCGCTCGATCGCCGGTCAGCAGCTGTCACGCAGCCCCCAGGTCGGCTTTCCAGCCGAAGAACAGGACCTGCTGGCATCCGGCGTCGTGGACGCGCGGATTCTGCTCACGCTCGGACAGCTCTCCACCATCGGGCGGGTCGACATCGCGACCATCGGCCAGCTCGACGGCGACCCGTCCGGCGTGCATCGTCAACTCGTCATCAGCTCGTTCGCCGGCGAGGATGCGCGAGGGACGGCCGCCGGCTCCGAAGAGGTGCTGCGCTTCTACGAAGCTCTCACGGGAGTGTTCGCCCCGCTGTCCGCAGTGCCGAGCGACGCGGGCGTCGTCGTGACGTTCTCGCCCGTCGAGCCCGCCGATCTCCTGCCGCGGCCGACGGAATGACCCTGTGCCGGCGCGCGGCATGACCGCGTGCCGGCCGATAGCCCTCCATGAAAGGATCACCATGATTCGCAACAGCGCACCCCGAAACTCACCACCCCGCAGCGTGGGACGAGGCATCCGCCGTCTGGCCATCGTGGCCGCCGTCGTCATCCCGGCCACTCTCGGCATCGCCAGCGCCCCGGCGGCGTACGCGGCACCCGCCGATCCAGGCGGGTGGGCCCGCGTCGCGCATCTCTCGCCCGACACCAAGTCCGTCGACGTCCAGATGACGGCCCTCGCCGGAGGCGCGGTCGTCTACGAGCTCGACGATGTCGCCTACGGCGCGGTGAGCCCGTACATTCCGCTTGCGGAAGGCACCTACGTCGTGTCCATGGTGCCGTCGGACGCCGCAGCAGGCACCGAGCCGATGGTGCAGCAATCCGTCGAAGTCGCTGCGGGACAACCGGTCACGGTCGCTGCGTACGGACGAAACATGAATCTCCAGACCGTCGTCTTCCGGGATGACCTGTCCGCCCCGGCGGAGGGACAGGCGCGGGTGCGGGTGATCCAGGCGTCGACGGTCGAACCGACGGTCGACGTGGACACCGCGCAAGGGCGCTCCATCGCTCGCAAGGTCCCGACCGGTACGGCCACCGGTTACGCGGCCGTGGCCGCGGGCGCGTGGAACCTCGAGCTGACCGGCGCCGATGTGGTGTCGTCCGCAGCGGTGGACCTGCCGGCGGGTACGGTGTCGACCCTGTTCGTCCTGGACACCGCGAACGGCGCACTCACTGCCCGGGCGATCACCGACTCCGCGACACTCGCCGACATGCCCGTCGGGGGCATCAACACGGGCGGCGGCGGCACGGCGAACGGCAGCGGATCTCCGCTCGGCGCCCTCGCCGGGTTCGGGGTCGCCCTCGGAGGCATCGCGCTCACCCTCACCGCACTGCGCCGCCGTCGGGCTGGAGGCACCGGCTGATGCGGCTGAAGCGGGCTCTGACCGCGGCCGCCACCCTCACCGCCTTCGCCCTCGTGATGACGGCGTGCTCCGGGCCGGCCGCCGACGTGTCGGCTGACGCCAGTGAGCCCGCCGCGGCGGCGGCCGACGCCTTCCTCGCGCAGTACGTCGACGACGGTCGAGTGGTGCGTACCGATCAGGGCGGCGACACCGTGAGCGAGGGCCAGGCCTACGGTCTGCTGCTCGCCGTCGCCGCTGACGACGAGGCGCGATTCGACGAGATCTGGGGGTGGACGACCGCACACATCCAGCGCGACGACCTGCTCCTCGCGTGGCGCTGGGAGAACGGATCGGTGGTCGATGACCAGCCCGCCTCCGATGCGGACCTCGATGCGGCGCGGGCCCTCGTCCTTGCCGGAGACGCGTTCGATCGGGAGGACCTCCGTGAGGACGGCGTCGCTCTGGGCAAGGCCCTGCTCGACGAGATGACGGCGACGACCGGCATCGGACGGATCCTCTTGCCGGGCCCGTGGGCGACCGCTTCACCGCACGCGTACAACCCGTCTTACTCCTCACCGGTCGCGTACGCCGTTCTGTCGGATGCTTCCGGTGACCGGCGCTGGGACGAGCTCGCCGACGGAAGCCGCGCGGCGACCGAGGCGTTGCTGAACGCCAACGCCCTTCCCACGGACTGGGCCACCGTCGCCAGCGACGGGTCGGTCGCGATCGCCGGTTCGGCGAAGGGCGACGGCGAGCCCGGATACGGATACGACGCGACCCGCTTGTCGATCCGGTACGCCGAGTCATGTCAGCCCGGCGATGTGGCCCTCGCCGCCCGGATCGCCGCCGCTCTTCCCGACGACGACGTGCTGCCCGCCGAGCTCGACTCGGGCGCCGGCCCCGTGACGACGGATCAGCATCCGATCGCATATGCCGCCCGTGCCGCTTCCTACGCGGCGGACGGACGGCAGGATGCCGCACACGCCGATCTCGCACGAATGACGGCGACAGCGGCTGCGACGCCGACGTACTACGGCCAAGCCTGGGACGCCCTCGCGGTGGCCATGCTCACCGATGATGTCCTCGCCGGGTGCGCTCCGCTCGCGGCGCCGGCCTCCGGCGCAGCTGCCTCGACCTCGAGCGCGGGCGGCCTCCAGGATCCCGTTCCCGTGAAGGCTGCGTCGAACGTGGTCCCCGAGCGGATCTCGATCCCCTCCATCGGCGTGGACTCGCCACTGATCGGCCTCTGTCTCGGCGCGGACGGCTGGATCGAGGCACCAGCTGATTTCAACGACGTCGGCTGGTACGAGAACGGGGTCGTCCCTGGTCAGATCGGCCCCGCCGTGATCGCCGGCCACGTCGATTCGCCGACGGCGGCCGCCGTCTTCTACGACCTTCCGAAGCTCGCTCCGGGCGACACCGTGACGGTGGCTCTGAGCGACGGCACGACCGCGGAGTTCGCCGTCACCCGCATCGAAACGGTGGAGAAGGAGAGCTTTCCCACGTCATCGATCTACGCGCCCGTCCCGACGCCTGAACTCCGGCTCGTCACGTGCGGCGGCGCGTGGAACCCCGACACCGGTCACTACGTCGACAACGTCGTGGTCACCGCGGTCTCCATCTGAGCGATTGCGTCGCGTGCGGAGCCTCTGGGCGGTGGGGCCCGCCCGGGGCGGGTCGGGTTCCTACGGCATCCGCATCGATTGCCGCTTCGTACGACCTTCGGCCGCACGAAGCGGCAATGGAGGGGATGACGGGAATCGAACCCGCGCTATCAGCTTGGGAAGCTGAAGTTCTGCCATTGAACTACATCCCCGCAGCGGCAGGCCGCGGCATCCCCCCAGCATAACAAGACCACTCGCGCGTTCCGCGACTACAGGAGCCCCAGCGCCTGAGCGTGCGCGATCGCCGCGTCGCGATTCGGGGCGTCGAGCTTGCGATAGATGTGGGCCATGTGGGTCTTGATCGTGTTGACCGAGACGAAGCACCGGGCGGCGAGCTCGGCGTTGGTGAGCCGGCTCGGAAGGAAGATCAGAAGTTCGCGCTCACGGTCCGTCAGGGGTTCGCTTAGCGGCACGACCTCGGGAACACCGGGAATCCTATGCGGCGCCGCGGTGATCGGGCGCCCTACGACCCGGTCGCGGGTGGACCCGCCCACGCGCCCCGCGGCCGCGGCCAAGCGAGCGCGAACGACCGGTGGCGCCGAGACGGGCGGCGGCGGGGCGACGTCCTCTCCCGGGTGCGCCAGCACGTCGATCGCATGTCCGATCCACATCAGCTGCGTGCGCTGATTCGAGGTCGCTCGCGCGATGCCCTCGTGCAGCGTGAACGCCCCCTCGAGAGGATCGCCGCGCTCCACCGAGAGCAGGGCGAGAGCGAGGTACGCATCGGCAGGGGCGGGATGCCCGAGCAGGCGCACCTCAGAGGCCAGATGCAGCGCCTCATCGGCGAGTGCCTGTGCGCGATCGAGGTTCCCGGTCCAGGCATCAAGGAGCGCCATCGACCCGAGCATGTGCACGCGGTACGCGGAGTACCGTGCGCCCGCAGTGGATGCCGCGCGCGTCATCCACCGCCGTGCGGAGTCGAGATCGCCGAGGAGGAAGTGGGCGCGCGCCACGCTGCCGGTCGATGCCGTCTCGAGCAGGCCGCGTTCGGTGAGCCCCAGCAGGTTGGGGACGGCGGCGTGCGGGTGTTGCGACAAGAGCTCCACCGCGCGCAGCCCTGCCTCCAGCGAGGCCTGCGGATCGGGTCGGAATTGGACGAGCGCGCTGAGGTACGTGTGCACGACGAGCGCGTGCCCGATCGGCAGAGAGGCCGATGCTGCGAGCCGACGCAAGACATCGTCTGCCATCGCATACTGGCCGCTCAGGCCCAGCATCATCCCGTGGACGACTTCGGCGTCGAGGTTGGCGCGGCGCACGGGGGCCGGGATCATTCCGAGCCACCGGCTCATGGATGCCGTCTCACCGCGCTCGAAGACCTCTCGACCTCGCGCCAGGATGAGGCTCATCGCCGGATCCCACTCGTGCGCCTGCAGCAGACACTCGATCGCTTCGCCGATGTCGCCCCTGCCCAGGTGCCATTGCGACGCGAGCACCAGCATCCGCGCGTCTTCTCCTGGGTGTGCGGCCCTGAGGCGATACCGCAGCAGATCGCGGAACAGGTGGTGGAAGCGGAACCACTCGCTCGCGTCATCGAGCGGCACGAGGAACATCGAGTCGCGTTCGAGCTCGGCGAGCATCTCGCCGGCGCCGGCGACCCCCGTGATCGCTTCGAGGAGTTCCGCGCTGATGCGGTCGAGCACCGACATCCGGAGGAGGATCTCACGGCGCTCTGGCGACTGCGCACGCAGCACCTCTTCGCTGAGGTAGTCGGCGATGAGGCGATCGCTTCCGGCGAGATGCAGAGCGAACTTCTCGGGGTCGTCCTTGGTCCGCAGCGTGATCGCGGTCAGCTGCACCCCCGCGGCCCAGCCCTCGGTGCGGTCGAGTACGGCGTTCGTGGTCACGGTCGAGGGGCTGGCGCCGGAGATCCGCTCGAGCACTTCGTCGACGGTCTCGGCGTCGAACGCCAGCTCGGCCTGCCGCAGCTCGGTCGGGGCATGGACGAGCCGCAGCCGTCCCCGGTCGAGTCGGAGGTCGACGCGCGACGACAGCACGAGATGCACGCCGGGGGGCAGGCGGCCCGACAGGGCGCCGATCTCGGTCAGCACCGCGCGACCCGCCAGGTTGTGCAGGTCGTCGAAGACGAAAACGACGGACGCTGAGGATGCGGCGATCGCCGCCTGGAAGATGCCCAGCAGACCCGCGCGGAGGCTGGACGGGCCGAGCGACTGGAATCCCGCTGCCTCCGGGATCTCGAGGATCAGCTGCCCCAGCACCTTCTTGAGGAGCACGACGGGGTCGTCGTCCGAAGAGTCGACGTTTACCCAGACGAAACGGAGGTCATCTCGAGAGGCCGCCCACTGCGACAGAAGTACCGTCTTGCCCGATCCGGCAGGCGCGACGATGAAACTCACGGGAGCGGTCAGACCCGCGTCGAGCCTGCGGCGCAGCGCTGGTCGATCGACGGCGTGAGGTGGAGGCGAGGGTGCCGTCGTCATTGGATGCCTTCTGTCGCTGTCAGTATGCCAGCCGCGTCAGAATCACTCCGGGAGGATGACGGGGCACGATGTCGCGCCGCCCAGGATGGGGATGCGGAGGCGGGCATCGGTTCCGCAACGGAAGGATTCGTCGTGGGCGCCCACCGGTACGAAGTGCTCGTGAAGGGACGATTCGGTCCTGAGCTGTCGGCGGCACTCGAAGGCTTCGAGATCACGACGGCCGCGGGCGGATTCACCCTCGTCACGGGCGACGTGCCCGATCAGCAGCGACTTCTCGGCCTGCTCGCGGCATTCGACGATCTGCACATCCAGGTCATCTCCGTGAACCCCTCAGAGGTCCCCGCAAACGGTTCACCCTTGTCGGGTGACGTAGCGCCTTCCACCGATGATTAGATTTCCCTCATGCGGCACCTCGTGTCGTCCCTCACCGAGTAAGGAAAAACAATGAACTTCTGGGATGTCGTCGCCTGGTTCTTCTGGGTATTCGTCTTCTTCGCCTACCTGATGGTGCTCTTCTCGATCATCGGAGACCTCTTCCGCGACCACAAGCTGAACGGGTGGTTCAAGGCGATCTGGATCATCTTCCTCATCTTCGTGCCGTTCCTGACGGCGCTGGTGTACCTGATCGCCCGTGGACGCGGGATGTCGGAGCGTCAGGCGGCGGCTATCCAGGCGGCGCAGTCCGCGCAGGCCGCCTACATTCGCGAGGCCGCTGGCACGGGCTCGCCGGCCGACGACATCGCGAAGGCGAAGTCGCTCCTCGACAGCGGCGCGATCAGCGCCGACGAGTTCGCGAGCCTGAAGGCGAAGGCTCTCGCCGGCTGAGCCGGTCGAGCCGGAGAACCCGAGAGACGTGGACGGCGCCGCCACCTCGAGCCTGATCTGGACCGTTCTGGTTCTGGCCGATCTCGCCATCAAGGTGGCGGCGCTGATCATCCTCCCGAGGGATCGCAAGCCCACCGCCGCAATGGCCTGGCTGCTCACGATCTTCCTCATCCCCTTCCTCGGCATCTTCCTCTTCTTCGTCTTCGGTGGAACGAAGCTGCCGAAGAAGCGCATGCAGCAGCAGGCTGAGACCACGGCGCGCATCAGCGGGCTCGCATCGACGCTCGACCTCACCCCCGAGAAGGGCGACTGGGCCCCGTGGTTCTCGAGCCTCGTGGCACAGAACCGCCTGCTCGGCGGCATCCCGGTCGTAGGCGGCAACCGTGCCGTCCTGATCGGCGACTACACAGCATCCATCGCCGCCATGACTGCGGCGATCAACGCCGCGAAGACGTTCGTCCACGTCGAGTTCTTCATCGTCTCGTGGGATGCGACGACGCGCGAGTTCTTCAGTGCGATGGAGGATGCTGTCGCGCGCGGCGTCACCGTGCGACTGCTGGCCGATCACCTGTCGTCGCGCAAGATGGCGCACGCGAAAGAGACGTTCGCCGAACTGGATCGCATCGGGGCGACGTGGGCCTACATGCTCCCGGTGCGCCCGTTCCACGGCGACACGCAGCGACCCGACCTGCGCAACCACCGCAAGATCGTCGTGGTGGACGGCCTCGTCGGTCTGATGGGTTCGCAGAACCTGATAGATCGCAGCTACAACTCCAAGAAGAACATCTCGCGCGGGCTGCAGTGGCAGGAGCTCGTCACGCGCGTCGAGGGGCCCGCCGTGGCCGGTATGAACGCCGTCTTCCTGTCGGACTGGCTCGCCGAGACGGGCGAAGACGTATCGGCCGAGCACCTGCCGGCCGACCGGGTGCCGTTCGCCTCGGGCCCGGCGGCGATCGAGTGCCAGGTGGTGCCGAGCGGACCGGGGTTCACGCAGGAGAACAACCTGCGCATGTTCCTCGGACTGATCTACGGCGCGCAGGAGAAGGTCATCATCACGAGCCCTTACTTCGTGCCGGACGAGGCGATGGTCTACGCGATCACGTCGGCATGTCAGCGGGGGCTCGACGTTCAGCTCTTCGTCTCCGAGATCGGCGACCAGGGGCCGGTCTTCCACGCCCAGCGCTCCTACTACGACGTACTGCTGAACGCCGGCGTGCGGATCTTCATGTACCCGGCGCCCTTCATCCTGCACGCCAAGCACCTCTCGATCGACGACGACTACGCGGTCATCGGCTCGAGCAACATGGACATCCGGTCGTTCAACCTCAACTTCGAGGTCTCGCTGCTCGTACGCGGAAAGAGCTTCGTCGCCGACATGCGCGCGGTCGAAGAGGGGTACCGGACAGCCGGTCGCGAGCTCACGAAGGCGGAGTGGGATGCCGAGCCCGGCAGTTCCCGCTTCCTCGATGGTCTCGCGCGCCTGACCTCGGCACTCGAGTAGCGCGCCCGCCCGCTCGCTAGGCTGATCGCGTGCTGCTCTCCGACCGCGACATCAAGCTCGAACTCGACTCGGGCCGTATCGGCCTCGCGCCCTGGGACCCCGAGATGGTGCAGCCCTCGAGCGTGGATGTGCGCCTCGACCGGTACTTCCGGCTCTTCGACAACCACAAGTACCCGTTCATCGATCCGGCCGCCGATCAGCCCGACCTCACGCACCTCATCGACGTCGCGCCGGAGGAGCCCTTCATCCTGCACCCCGGCGAGTTCGCGCTGGGCTCGACATTCGAGCAGATCACGCTTCCCGACGACGTCGCCGCGCGCCTCGAGGGCAAGTCCTCACTCGGGCGCCTGGGCCTTCTCACGCACTCCACCGCCGGCTTCATCGATCCCGGGTTCACCGGGCACGTCACCCTCGAGCTCTCGAACGTCGCGACCCTGCCCATCAAGCTGTGGCCCGGTATGAAGATCGGCCAGCTGTGCTTCTTCCGCTTGTCGTCGCCCACGGAGAACCCCTACGGATCGGGCCCATACGGCAATCGCTATCAGGGGCAGCGCGGGCCGACGGCATCCCGTTCGTTCCAGAACTTCCACCGCACCGACGTGGGCACGCTCGACCTGGGGTCGACCGGCGGCTGACCCCGTTCCCTCCACTCACGCCCTCCCCTTTTCGGGGCCCCGTTCCTGCGTCGGCCCCCCTTCTGCCGCCCGCCCACCCCTCTGGCGTCGGCCCACCCCTTCCGCTCTTTCGTCGAGCCACCCCCTTCGCGCCGAGCCGCCCCTTTATGGGCGGGCGGTAGGGGGTGGCTCGGGGGTAAGGGGGTGGCTCGGTGAAGGGGGCTTGACGAGCTGTCCGGGAGACACGCGGAGAGGGGTGGCCCGGGCAAGGGGAGGCTCGGGCAAGAGGGCGAGGCATGGGGAAAGGCACCCCCGCGAAGCGAGGGTGCCTTTCGCCAGACCGGGAGGGTGCGAGAGGTCAGCTCTTCGACGAGACTCGGGATGCCGCGGCGAAGCCCGCCTCGAAACCCCGCTCGTATGCACGCTCGGTCTTGCGACCCTCGCGTGCACCTGGGTGCCCGTGGCGCCCGTGGTGCCTGTGCTCGGAGGTGCCGTGCGCGTCGGGGCCGCAGCCGTGGTGGCCGTGCCGCTCGGCGTCGTCCGGACCGAAGCCCGGGCGGCCGCGCCCGAAGTCCGGGTGGCCGTATCCGAACCCGCGACCCGGGCCGAAACCGGGGCCGAAGCCGCGACCCGGGCCGAAACCGTGGCCGAACCCGCGGCGACCGAAGCCCCGCGGCATCCGCTCGGCGCCGTCCCACCCGAACTCGCGGGCAACGGCCTCGAGTGAAGCCACCGTGGTGGCGTAGTCCTCGGGTGACACCGCGGCGGTGACCCGTTCGCGGATCGCGTCGACGCGCGTCTTGAAGACGTCGCGCTGGGCGCGGCCCTCGTCGGTCAGCGTCCACGTGCCGTCCTCCTCGACGATCCAGCCGCGCTCGGCGAGGGCGCGGAACAGCTTGCCGCCCCCCTTGTGCGAGTGCGTGGCGACGCGCTCGGCGAGCCGGGCGAGCCGCTCGTCGTCGACGTCTCCGGCAAGGAGGTTGAGCACCATCCATCCGCGGCGCCCGAAGCCGTCGGCTTCGAACTCTGCGGCGAAGGCCTCGGTGAGCTGGCGGTCGACGAGACGCAGCCAGAAGCCGAGCGGTCGGCGATCGGTCGGTGCGCCCTCATCGGTCGCAGGCTGGTCGTCGGGATTCTCGGTGGAGTTTTCGTTGATGTTGTCATCGGTGTTAATGGGAAGTCCTTTTCCTGTGGGCCGGGGCGTTGGCTCTCCGGCCGGTTATGCATGTCAGGTGGCATGTATATGTAGTGTGACATGCACATGGATTGCATGTCAAGTGGCATGTACTGTCTTTCGTGTGACCGATTCCGACGCGACCCCGCTCGACCCCGTTGAGGCGATCACCGCCGCGCTCGCTCGGCTTCGCGGTCGGCGCCGGCCGCCGTGGGCGGATGGCGTACGCAGTGCCCCCGATCCGTCCGCCGAGTGGCGCGGCAGCCCGTGGGGACCGCGAGGTCCGCACACGCACGGCGGCCCGCACGGTCATGGCCGCGGCATGCCGGGCGGGCAGGGCTGGCCCGAGGCGATGCAGGCCCGTTTCTCAGGCCCCGCCCGCCTGAGGCTTCTCGAGGCGCTGGCCGCAGCATCCGACCCTCTGACCGTGAGCGAGATCGGCACGGCGATCGGTGTCGATCAGCCGCGTGCCTCTCGTCTGGTGCAGCAGTCCGTCGACATGGGCGTCGTGCGGCGAGAGGCTGACCCGTCGGATGCGCGCCGGACGCGCATCGTCTTGACGGATGCCGGTGCCGCCCTCGTCCGCGGGTTCCACGGCGAACGCCGGGGGGCGGTCGAGGCCGCCCTCGCCTCCTTCACCGACCAGGAGCGGGCCGACCTCGCCCGACTGCTCACGAAGCTCGCCGAGACCTGGCCGCGCGGCTGACCTGCCCCCAGGTCAGAGGCGCTGGTGCGCGGGGAGCTTCACGAACAGCAGGAGCACGAGGCCGAGGGCCAGGATGATCGTGATGCCCAGGATGCCGAAGTAGGTCGCGCCGAACCATCCGATGAACAGGGCCCACAGGAGCGGTGAGAGGAAGCTCATCGCGCGCCCGGTCGTGGCGTACAGCCCGAACACCTCGCCCTGCATGTGCGCCGGCGTGACGCGCGCCAGAAGCGACCGACTCGAGGCTTGGGCGGGGCCCACCGCGGCGGACAGGACGATGCCGCCGATCCAGAACACCGTCTTGCCCCCCTCGTGGAAGAAGAAGACGAAGAGCGCACTGGCGATGAGGATCGACAGAGCCGAGACGATGACCGCGCGCGCCCCGAACCGGTCGTCGAGTCGGCCCGCGGCGATCGTGGAGATGCCGGCGACGAGGTTGAGGGCGATGCCGAAGATGATCACCTCGGTCGGAGTGAAGCCGAACGCCGCCGCCGCGAGCACGCCGCCGAACGTGAAGACCCCCGCGAGCCCGTCGCGGTAGACGGCGCTGGCGATCAGGAACCAGAACGTCGAACGGTGGTCGCGGAAGAGCGCGATGACGTCCTTCACCAGCACGACGTAGCTCTCGAAGAACCCCACGTGCGAGCGATCGTTGCGCGCGGCGGCCTCGGGAACGTTGAAGACGAACGGCAGGGCGAACACGACGGTCCAGACGCCCGCGCCGACGGCGATGAGCCGGTACGCGAGTCCGCCCGACACGTCGAGCCCGAACCACGAGAGCTGGTCCAGCACCACGACGATCACGAGCGCGACGATTCCGCCGATGTAGCCGAGGCCCCAGCCGAGGCCGCTCACGCGGCCGATCGACCGGGGAGTCGAGACCTCGACCAGCATCGCGTTGTAGTTGACTCCGGCGATCTCCGAGACGACCGAGCCGACGGCGACGATCGCCGCGCCCACCCAGAAGAAGACCGGCTCGGCATAGACGAAGAAGAGGGCGAACTGCAGCAGAGCCAGAAGGGCGGTGCTTCCGAGCACCCACCGCTTCTTGTTGCCCTTCGCATCCGCGCGCTGCCCGAGCACGGGCGCGAGGAGGAGGATCAGGATGCCGGCGGCGAACGCCACCCACCCGTACCAACCGGCGAGGTCGGACAGGGACTGGCAGTACTGCGTGCCCGAGTACGCGGCCGAGGAGCACTCGATCGTGCCGTTCGCGTTCTGCGCAGCGATCTCCGGCGGGAGGAAGCTGTCTGAGACGAGGTAGAGCGAGACGAAGACGAACGTCAGGATGACCGAGTTGAACGGCTGCGTCGCCCAGTCCCAGAGCGCCCACGACACCACCTGCTTGCGCGGCACGACACGGTCGGGGTCGAGCTCGGCGCCCATCGCCGCGATCGCGCCGGTGTTGGCCGTCGGAGGGGGTGTGATCGGCGAGGCTTCGGGGTCGTGCGAACTCATGGCGATCACTCTCGGCTAGGTGGGTGAACGGAACGCGACGCATCCCTGCACGAGGATGCCTCGCCCGCCACGTCGCGGGCGAGCCCAGGCTACTCCCGCGCCGCCCTTTCCCCGACGGTAGGCTCGCGGCAGCGCGCCGCGCGGAACGGGGGAGCGATGGTCGACACCGCGCAACAGGATCGCGAGCCGGTGGGCCGGCGACGCGACCGGGGCGGCCGCAAGCCACGGGCGCAGGATCGCCTCGCCGAGTTCGAGGGGCGCGACGACGCCTTCGTCATGTACTTCAAGGAGCGCGTCTACGCGACCTTCACGGGCCTTGCGATCGTGCTCGTGGTGTGGGCGAGCGGGCACGCGGAGGCCGACCATGCCTTCTTCGCGCTCGTGCTGGGCGTGCTCGGCATCACCGCAGCGGGATTCGTCTCCGACGTGATCTCGCACCTCGCCGTGCATCAGGAGTTCCCGAGCGGCACAGAGCTCCGCATCCTGTTCCAGGTGGCGGGCGGTGCGCTCGGAACGGTGCTGATCCCCGGCATCCTCTTCGTGCTCGCGTGGGTCGAGGTGATCTCGGTCGACGCGGCCCTCCGGGCTTCGCTCATCGTCTACATCGTCACTCTGGCCGTCGTCGGATGGTTCGCCGTGCGGCGATCGCACCTCATCTGGTGGAAGCAGCTCCTCGTCCTCCTCGTGCTGATCGCGCTCGCCCTCCTTGTGGTGCTGCTGCAGGCGCTCGGCCACTCGGTCTGAGGCTTCCTGAAAGTTGAGCCTGAGCGTATCAAGTTCATTTGACACGCTCCCAGGGCCTCGCTAGCCTTGAGTCATCAGGGCTCAACCTCGAGTCCGACGACTTTCACAGACGAACAACCCGGGGCCGCGGCATCCGCTGCAGTCCCAGAACGATCAAGGAGACACAATGCCCCGTGCAGTGGGAATCGACCTCGGTACGACCAACTCGGTCGTGAGCGTGCTGGAGGGCGGCGAGCCCAAGGTCATCGCCAACGCCGAAGGTTTCCGCACCACCCCGTCGGTGGTCGCCTTCACGAAAGACGGCGAGGTGCTCGTCGGCGAGACCGCCAAGCGCCAGGCCGTCACCAACGTCGACCGCACGATCTCGTCGGTCAAGCGCCACATGGGCACCAACTGGACCTTCGAGGTCGACGGCAAGAAGTGGACGCCGCAGGAGATCTCGGCCCGCATCCTCGGCAAGCTCAAGCGCGACGCCGAAGAGTACCTGGGTGACAGCGTGACGGATGCCGTCATCACCGTTCCCGCGTACTTCAACGACGCCGAGCGTCAGGCCACGAAAGAGGCTGGCGAGATCGCGGGCCTGAACGTCCTGCGCATCATCAACGAGCCCACCGCCGCCGCGCTCGCGTACGGCCTCGACAAGGGCAAGGAGGACGAGCTCATCCTCGTCTTCGACCTCGGTGGCGGAACGTTCGACGTGTCGCTGCTCGAAGTGGGCAAGGACGACGACTTCTCGACCATCCAGGTGCGCGCCACCGCCGGTGACAACCGCCTCGGCGGCGACGACTGGGACCAGCGCCTCGTCGACTACTTCATCAAGCAGTTCAAGGACACGACCGGCGTCGACGTCTCGGGCGACAAGATCGCGCTCCAGCGCCTCAAGGAGGCTGCCGAGCAGGCGAAGAAGGAGCTCAGCTCCTCGATGTCGACGAGCGTCAACCTGCCGTACCTGTCGCTGACCGACAGCGGCCCGGTGTCGCTGTCCGAGACGATCACGCGCGCCAAGTTCGAAGACCTCACGAAGGACCTGCTCGACCGCACCAAGAAGCCCTTCGAGGACGTCATCCGCGAGGCCGGCATCAAGGTCGGCGACATCGACCACGTCGTCCTGGTCGGTGGATCGACCCGTATGCCCGCCGTCGCCGAGCTCGTCAAGAAAGAGGCCGGCAAGGAGGCGAACAAGGGCGTCAACCCCGATGAGGTCGTCGCCGTGGGCGCTGCTCTGCAGGCCGGCGTGCTGAAGGGCGAGCGCAAGGACGTCCTGCTCATCGACGTCACCCCTCTGAGCCTCGGCATCGAGACCAAGGGCGGCATCATGACCAAGCTCATCGAGCGCAACACCGCCATCCCGACCAAGCGCAGCGAGACCTTCACGACGGCCGACGACAACCAGCCGTCCGTCGCGATCCAGGTCTTCCAGGGCGAGCGCGACTTCACCCGCGACAACAAGCCGCTGGGCACGTTCGAGCTGACCGGCATCGCGCCGGCGCCCCGCGGCATCCCGCAGGTCGAGGTCACGTTCGACATCGACGCGAACGGCATCGTGCACGTGTCCGCCAAGGACAAGGGCACGGGCAAGGAGCAGTCGATGACGATCACGGGCGGCTCGTCGCTCGCGAAGGACGACATCGAGCGCATGGTGCGCGAGGCCGAGGAGCACGCCGCCGAAGACAAGAAGCGTCGCGACTCCGCGGAGACCCGCAACCAGGCCGAGACGCTGTCGTATTCGATCGACAAGCTCATCAAGGAGAACGACGACAAGCTCCCCGCGGACGTCAAGTCCGAGGTGCAGGGCGACGTCGACGCGCTCAAGTCGGCGCTCGCCGGCGACGACGACGACGCGGTGAAGTCCGCGTTCGACAAGCTGACCGCGAGCCAGGGCAAGCTGGGCGAGGCCATCTACGCCTCGTCGCAGGCTGCGGGCGAGACGCCCGACCCTGCCGCGACAGACCCGGGCAACGGCGATGTGCCGAACCCGGAAGAGGATGTCATCGACGCCGAGGTCGTGGACGACGACGACGAGACGAAGAAGTAGGACGCTCCCATGTCGAAGAAGGACCACGAAGAGCCCGGTGCCGGCAAGGACCGGGGCTACGAGGGGCCCGATCCTGTCGACGGGTCTGACGCGGCCGGACCGGCGGATTCCTCCGCCGGCCCGGCCGCCGGGTCGGCCGACGAGCTGACGGTCGACGACATCCTCGGTGCGTCTCAGAACGCGGATGCCGCTGCCGAAGACGCCGTCCTCGCCGACCTCGAGTCAGCACTGCTGGGCGATCTCAAGCGCCTGCAGGCGGAGTACGCGAACTACCGTCGCCGTACCGAGGATCAGCGCGAGCGCGAGATCGAGCGCGCCAAGGGCGAGGCGGCCAAGGGCCTCATCCCCGTGCTCGACGACCTGGATCGGGCCGCCAAGCACGGCGACCTCTCCGAAGGGACGCCGTTCTTCGCGATCGCCGAGAAGCTCCGCGCTCTCGCCGATCGCATGGGGCTGGTCGTGTACGGCGCTGCGGGCGAGGTCTTCGATCCTCAGCATCACGAGGCGATCTTCCAGGCGCCCACCCCCGGCGTCACCGAGCCGACGGTCCTCGAGGTCGTCGAGACGGGCTACCGTCTGGGATCGGTCGAGCTTCGACCCGCCAAGGTCGTCGTCGCCGTTCCCGCCGAATAGCCCGAAGGGAGATTCATGGCCAGCCAGGACTGGTTCGACAAGGATTTCTATGCCGTGCTCGGTGTGGACAAGAGCGTGACCGATGCCGACCTGAAGAAGACCTATCGCAAGCTCGCCCGGAAGTACCACCCCGATTCGAATCAGGGTGATACGGCCGCGGAGGCGAAGTTCAAGGAGATCAGCGAGGCCTACTCGGTGCTCTCCGATGCCGAGCAGCGCAAGGAGTACGACCAGATCCGCGCGATGGGCTCGGGCGCGCGCTTCACGGCGGGCGGTCAGAGCGCCGGCGGCTTCGAAGACGTCTTCAGCATGTTCGGGCAGGGTCGCGGGGGCCGCGCGCAGAACCCGCAGGACTTCGACGACATCTTCTCGATGTTCAACCAGCAGCAGGGCGGTGGGTTCGGGTCGGGCCGGTTCGGTCAGACCTCGGGGGGATTCCGCGGCTTCGGCGGCCCCACGAGAGGCGCCGACGTCACGGCGCGGACCACGATCGACTTCATCACCGCGACCAAGGGCGAGACCATCACGCTCCAGGGCGACGACGGCAAGCCGTTCAAGGTGAAGATCCCCGCCGGGGTGGCCGACGGCCAGAAGATCCGCCTCCGCGGGCGCGGACGCCCGTCACCCGATGGCGGCGAGACCGGCGACATCGTCGTGCAGATCACCGTGCGCCCGCATCCGGTGTTCACTCGCGATGGTCTGAATCTGCGGGTGACCGTTCCGGTCACGTTCACCGAGGCGGCGCTCGGCGCGACCATCGAGGTTCCCACCCTCGGCGGCGACCCCGTCAAGCTGAGGGTCGCCCCCGGCACCCCTTCTGGGCGCGTGCTGCGCGTCAAGGGCCGTGGTGTCGAGACGGCCAAGGGCACCGGCGATCTGCTGGCCGAAGTGCAGGTGGCGGTTCCTTCGCACCTGGATGACGAGGCCCGGGCCGCGCTGGAGAAGTTCCACGAGCTCGAGCCGAAAGAGAACCCGCGCGCCGACCTGATGGCCAAGGCGCGGGGCTGACCGACATGTTCGACGACGACCAGCTCGACGAGGATTCGCCGATCCTCGCGATCGCGGCCGCCGCGGAACTGGCGGGTATGCACCCGCAGACGCTGCGGCAATACGACCGGATCGGCCTGGTCGTCCCCGCGCGCACCCAGGGCGGCTCGCGGCGGTACTCGCTGCGTCACGTGCAGCAGCTGCGCGAGGTCGCGAGGATGTCGAGCGAGGGCATGAGCCTTCCGGCCATCGCGCGCATCATCGAGCTCGAGGATCGCGTGCGCGAGCTCCACTTCCGCGTGCGCGACCTCGAGGCGCGCGTGCAGGCCGAGCTGCAGAACCGCCCCGGGGCCAGGGTGTTCGCGGCCGGGACGAGCGGTTCGGTCATCTCGCTGCGCCACGGCACCCGCGTGCGCCGGACCCGCGAGGTCATGCTCTGGCAGCCCCGTCGTCCGCTCGATCTCGGCCCCACCCCCGACGACCTCGACGAAGACTGAGCGCTCCCGAGCATCCCCCGAGCATCCCCCGTCCGCGAGACCGGATGGGCGCGACGAGACCGGGGTGTTCTGCACCCTTCTCGTGGCGCCTATGCGGTCTCGCGGGGGAGAAGGGGAACGCAGCGAGCGTCCCTCGGATCGGGCTCGCGGACGGTGGGGAGCGTGCTCGGCGTGGCGCGACGGCGCCGAGCGGGGCAGGATGTCGGCATGGTGACAGTCGAGGATGTCCGTGCGCTGGCGCTCGCGCTGCCTGACACGATCGAGAAGGTCGACGGTCACCGCGGCGGGGCGGGTTGGCGTGTGCACGACAAGCTCTTCGCATGGGAGCGGGCTCCGTCGGCGTCGGATCTGCGACAGCTCGACGCACTCGATCGCTCGTGGCCCGACGGGCCCGTCATCGGAGTGCGCACCGACGGCCTCGACGTGAAAGAGGCCTTGATCGGGTCATTCCCCGACGTCTTCTTCACCATCCCGCACTTCGACGGATACCCGGCCGTGCTCGTGCGGCTCGACGCGATCGAGCCGGCCCACCTCGCCGAGGTCGTGACCGACGCCTGGCTCGTGCAGGCGCCGAAGCGCACCGCGAACGCCTGGCTCGCCGAGCATCCCCCTGTCGCGCCCTGACCCGCCCTCCCCCGTCCCCCCGCCCCCCGTGCCCGTCCGCGAGACCGGATAGGCGCGACGAGACCGGGGTGTTCTGCACCCTTCTCGTGGCGCCTATGCGGTCTCGCGGGGGGTGATTCCCCGGGCCTCCAGGTACAGGGCGTAGTCGGCGCGTGACACGTCGGCGTACGCGTAGGCCCACTCGACGATCGACTCGCCGACGACACGGCCGTTCCCGATGTATCCGGCCACCCGCGCCGCGGTCTGGGACTGCACGTGCGCGCGGGCCAGCGTCGTGGCGCAGACGTCCGCGTAGCGGGCGAAGGGGATGTCGTCGAGCGTCTCCATCTCGATGCTCCCCTTCATGTCGTGGAACTGGCGCACGTAGAACTCGGTGTCGTTCTCTGTGACACGGAGGCTCCCGAGGAACGGATCCGACACCGCCTGCAGGATGTGCTGCAGCGCGACGACGCGGCCGCCCTCGCCGAACTGCGCGACGTGGTCGATGAAGGCCTGAGGCTGGGCGACGTGCCCGTACTCCTCCAGCACGCTGCGCACCGCCTCCTTCGCCTGCAGGAGCAGCGCGTTGCCCGCGCCGTCCTGGAGCAGCAGCAGGAAGCACCGCGTGCCGACGCTGCCGACGCCGACCACTCGCCGGACGATGTCCGAGACCGTGTAGTGCCGCAGCAGCAGGCGGATGTCGACGCTCGTGGTCATGACGTAGCGGTCGAGCAGCGCGCTCAGCTGCGATTCGATCTCGGCGTCGGTGTGCACCATCGTGGGCGGGGCCTCCACGAAGGCGATGCGCCCCGTTCCCGTGACGCGCGTGAGCTTGCGCATCGCACGCTCCGCTGTTCGCTTCTCGGCGTCCTTCATCGCGGCGCTCATCGAGCGGCGGCTCTCCGGATCCATGCCGGCCAGCCGGGCGTCCGCGTCGAAGTGTTCGTAGAAGCGTGCGAGGGGGCTGAGCCGCACCCCTGCCTCCATCGCCCTCGCGTATGTCCGCACGGCGCTGAGCGCAGCATCCCGCACGACCGCGTCGTCACGCGACGTCGACTGCCCCGCGATCACGATGCTCGTGACGAGCCGCTTGAGATCCCACTCCCACGGCGCCCACGCCGCCTCGTCGAAGTCGTTGAGGTCGAAGACGAGAGTGCGCTGCGGCGAGGCGTAGAAGCCGAAGTTCGACACGTGCGCATCTCCGCAGGACGCGACGAGGATGCCGGTGTGCGGGTCGTTCGCGAGATCGGCCGCCATGATCGCGGCCGTGCCGCGGTAGAACGCGAACGGGCTCGCCGACATCCGTTCGGCCCGCATCGGCAGGTACTGCGGCAGTCGCGAGGCGTTCTGCCTGTCGAGGATGCCGATCGGGTCGCGTTCGGCCTCCACATGCCAGGACAGCGTGCTGCGGGGAACCGTCGCGCGCACTTCCCGCCCGGAAGCCAGCAGGTCGGCGAGGGTCGGAGGCGGAGTCCAGGAGTCGGCGAGAAGACGAGGTGCGATGTCGGTCATGGCTCATTGTCCACCCGGGCCCATGCGCGGCGAAGGTCGAGGCGGCAACATCATCCTGAGCGGGTGAGCTCCCGCCCCGGCCGCGCCCAGCGGGTCTGCGGGGGCGCCCGCGCATCCGCCTTTAGAGTGCAGACGTGACCACCCTCACCGCCACCGACCGCGCAGGCCAGCGCGGTGAGACGGCGCGGAGCCTGCGCTGGGAGCGCCTGACGTACTGGCCGCTGACCGTCGCAGCGGCGGTCTTCCTGGTGACCTACACGGTGCACGTGATCGGCGATGTCCAGGGCGTATGGAGCATCGCCACCACGTCGTTGATCGGCTTGATCTGGGTGATGTTCGTCGCCGACTACATCGTGCGGCTTTCGCTGTCGAACCCACGGCGCCTGTGGGCGCGCACCCACAAGTTCGAGCTCCTGCTCGCGCTCCTTCCCGCCCTTCGGCCGATCCGGCTGCTGGATGCGACCACACGGCTGGCCTCGTTCACCAAGACGGCCGGCAACTCGATCCGCGCGCGTCTCCTGATCTACGGTGTCGGATCGGCCTTCATCCTCATCTGGTACGTCTCGCTCCTGGAGCTGCAGTTCGAGCGGCACGCCGAGGGTGCCACGATCACGACCTTCGGCTCGGCCGTGTGGTGGGCGTTCTGCACCGTGACGACCGTCGGATACGGCGACTATGTACCCGTGACGGTGCCCGGCCGGGTCGCGGCGGTGGTGCTCATGGCCGGAGGGGTGGTGCTGGTCGGCCTCGTCGTGGCGACGATCTCGTCGTGGGTCGTCGAACGCGCAACGCGAGGGCACGAGGACGCGATCCCCGCCACGCGCGCCGACGTGCGGGCGCTGACGGATGCTCTCGAGCAGGCGCAGCACCGCGTCGAGGCCGAACGGCTCGCGGCGCAGCAGACGCCCTCCGGTCCGACGCCGGCCGGCTCATGAGCCCTCTTCACCCGTCGAACGGACCGAGCCGATGAGACGCCGTCCTCCGCCACCCGTCGTCGCGCCGGCCCCCATTCCGCCCGCCCTCTCGCCGACTCTCCGTGTGCTGATCGGCCTGGCGGCGGCGGTCATCGCCCTGGCAGGGCTCTCCGTCGGCCGCGAGCTCGTCGGGCCGCTCGCGCTCGCCGCCGTGATCGTCATCATCTGCCACCCGATCCGGCACCCGCTCGAGCGGCGCGGGTGGCCCCGCTGGCTCGCGACCACGATGGTCATCGTGGTCGCGTACCTGATCCTCGCGGTCCTCGCGGGCCTGATGTTCTTCGCGGGCACGCAGTTCGTGCGGCTCGTGGGCAGCTATGCCGACGAGCTCCGCACGTCCGCACAGGCCCTCGTCGCATGGCTGGAGTCGACGGGGCTCGACCAGCAGGCGACGGGCGCAGCATCCGCGATCTTGGATCCGAGCGCGATCGTGGGCTATGCCACGTCTCTCGGGGGCACCGTGCTGAACGTGCTGACGGCGTTCTTCTTCGTCCTGGCGTACGTCATCTTCATGGCGGCGGACGGGTCGCGTTACGCGCGAGCGGAGGCGCAGTTCGGCGCGGGGATCCGCTCGACGGTCGCCCGGTTCCAGAGGTACAACACCGGCGTGCGCCGGTACTACATCGTCAACGCGTCGTTCGGCGCGGTCGTGGCGATCATCGACGGCCTGGCTCTGTGGGCACTCGGCGTGCCGGCGCCGGCGGTCTGGGCGATCCTGGCGTTCGTGACCAACTTCGTGCCGAACATCGGCTTCGTGCTGGGGCTCATACCCCCGGCGGTGCTGGCGCTCGTTGTGGGCGGCTGGCCGCTCATGCTCGCCGTCGTCGCGATCTACTGCGTCGTCAACGTCACGCTGCAGGTGCTCGTCCAGCCGAAGTTCGTGAGCGATGCGGTCAACCTCAGCCTCACGCTCAGCTTCTTCTCGGTGATCTTCTGGACGTTCATCATCGGTCCGCTCGGCGCGATCCTGTCGATTCCGCTCACTCTGCTCGTGCGCGCGCTCGTGCTGGAGGGCGATCCGGGAGCGCGCTGGCTGCGCTGGCTCTCCGGAGATGCGGATGCTGCACCCCGGGCCTCTTCGCCCACCTGACCCGCGCCCCGCGCGGCGCGCTCGTCGCCGAGCCACCCCTGTGTTGCCGAGCCACCCCTGTGTGGACGCTGAAAAGGGGGTGGTTGGGCAGTAAAGGGGCGGTTCGCGAGCACGATGTGGGGGAGGTCGGGCGCGAAAGGCGTGCGCAACGGCGTGGAGGCTCATACGCGAGCGGCCTTCGCTGAGGGCGTACGCCGATGGTTGGAGCGTGTCGGCGGTTGGTCGTAACCTGAAAGGCGCGACCGGGTGCTGTGTCCTCGCATCCTCCCTCTTGCGCGCAAAACAACTCATCGGAGACGCCCGTGCTCGGAAAACTCCTCTTCCGCTATCTCAAGCCGTACCGTTGGCTCCTCGCCGCGCTGCTCGTGTTCCAGATCATCTCGGCGGTCGCCACGCTCTATCTGCCGACGTTGAACGCCGACATCATCGATCAGGGCGTATCCAAGGGCGATGTCGCGTACATCTGGTCGACCGGCGCGCTGATGCTCGCGATCTCGCTCGGGCAGATCGTGGCCGCGATCATCGCCACGTACTTCGCCGCTCGCGCATCGATGGCGGCGGGCCGCGACATCCGGCGCGACATCTTCGAGAAGGTCAGCGCCTTCTCGGAGCGCGAGGTCTCGGCCTTCGGGCCCGGCTCGCTCATCACCCGCAACACGAACGACGTGCAGCAGGTGCAGATGCTCGCGATGATGGGCTCCACGATGCTCGTGACCGCTCCGCTGCTCGCGATCGGCGGCATCATCATGGCGGTTCGCCAAGACCTCGGTCTGTCGTGGCTCATCGCCGTCGCCGTTCCGCTCCTGCTGGTGCTCGTGCTCCTCATCGTCAGCCGGATGGTGCCGCTGTTCCGTCAGTTCCAGAAGAAGCTCGACGCCGTCAACCGCGTCCTTCGCGAGCAGCTCACCGGCGTCCGCGTCGTGCGGGCCTTCGTGCGCGAAGACATCGAGGAAGAGCGGTTCGGCGTCGCCAACACCGACATCATGGTGGTCGGGCGCAAGGTCGGGTCGCTTTTCGTCCTGCTCTTCCCGATGGCGATGCTGGTGCTGAACGTCACGATCGTCGGCGTCATCTGGTTCGGCGGCATCGAGGTCAACGACGGCACGATCCAGATCGGCACTCTGTTCGCCTTCATGCAGTACATCGCGCAGATCCTGATGGGCGTGCTGATGGCGAGCTTCATGGTCATCATGATCCCGCGCGCCGCGGTGTCGGCCGAGCGGATCAGCGAGGTCCTCGCGAGCGAGTCGACGCTCGTCCGCGCCGAAGATCCGGTGACGGACTTTCCGGCACGCGGCTCCGTGCGGTTCCAGGATGTGGAGTTCACCTATCCCGGTGCCGAAGAGCCCGTTCTGCAGGGCATCTCCTTCGATGCGGCGCCCGGCGAGACCGTCGCGGTGGTCGGCTCGACAGGCGCGGGCAAGACCACGCTCGTGTCTCTGATCCCTCGCCTGTTCGACGTGACGGGCGGCTCGGTGCTCGTCGGCGGCGTCGACGTGCGCCAGGCGGATCTCGATCTGCTCTGGAACGGCATCGGGCTCGTTCCGCAGCGCCCGTTCCTGTTCTCGGGCACGGTGGCCTCCAACCTCCGCTTCGGACGCGAGGACGCGACCGAAGACGAACTGTGGGCAGCGCTCGAGATCGCCCAGGGGCGGGACTTCGTCGAGCAGATGGAAGGAAAGCTCGACGCGCGGATCGCGCAGGGCGGCACGAATGTGTCGGGTGGGCAGAGGCAGAGGCTCGCGATCGCACGGGCGATCATCCACCAGCCCGACATCCTCGTGTTCGACGACTCGTTCTCGGCTCTCGACCTCACCACGGATGCCCGGCTCCGGCAGGCCCTCTGGCGCGAACTGCCTCACGTGACCAAGATCGTCGTCGCCCAGCGCGTCTCGACGATCACCGAGGCCGATCGCATCGTGGTGCTCGAGAACGGCCGGATGGCCGGTATCGGCACGCACGAAGAGCTCATCGAGTCCAGTCCCACCTACCGAGAGATCGTCGATTCGCAGCTGGCGGTGCAGGCATGAGCACCCCAGACGCCCTCACCGAGGAAGAACAGCTCGAACTCGACCTCGCCGAGCAGGCCCGCCAGAGCTCCGGCACCTGGGACAGCGTCAAGCCCGGCAAAGCGTCGAACTTCGGCAAGAGCTTCCGTCGCCTGATCGGCCTGCTCCGTCCGCACGCCGTGTCATTCACGATCGTGTCGATCCTCGGCGCGATCGGCGTGGTGCTCGCGGTGATCGCTCCGAAGATCCTCGGCCAGGCGACGAACATCATCTTCGAGGGCGCCGTCTCGGCGGGCCTCGGCGCGCAGTTCCCGGCGGGCACGTCGCAGGCCGATGTGGTCTCCGCTCTTGAGGCGGCCGGCCAGACCGACTTCGCGAACATCGTCGGCGCGATGGGCAACTTCACCGTCGGCGCCGGTGTGGACTTCACCGCCCTGCGCACGGTGATCGTCGCCGTCCTGGCGATCTACGTCGTCTCGTCGTTCCTCAGCTGGATCCAGGGCTACGTCATCAACGTGATCATGGTTCGCACCATGTGGCGCCTCCGCCAGGACGTCGAGGTGAAGATCAATCGCCTTCCGCTGTCGTACTTCGACAAGGTGCAGCGCGGCGACCTCATCTCGCGGGTGACGAACGACATCGACAACATCACGCAGACGATGCAGCAGTCGCTGTCTTCGGCCCTGACCTCGGTGCTGACCGTGGTCGGCGTGATGATCATGATGTTCTCGATCTCGTGGCAGCTCGCCCTCGTCGCACTCGTCTCGCTGCCCCTGATGGCCGTGATCTTCGGAGTCATCGGGCCCAAGTCGCAGAAGGCGTTCGGCATCCAGTGGCGCAAGGTGGGCACGCTCAACGCCCGGGTCGAGGAGTCGTTCTCCGGTCACGCGCTCGTCAAGGTCTACGGTCGCCAGCAGGATTCGCGGGCGAAGTTCGAGATCGAGAACGAAGAGCTCTACCAGGCGAGCTTCCGCGCCCAGTTCCTCTCGAACATCATCATGCCCGGCATGACCTTCATCGGAAACCTGACCTACGTCGGGATCGCCGTCCTCGGCGGGGTGATGGTCGCCGGCGGCCAGCTTCGGCTCGGCGACGTGCAGGCCTTCATCCAGTACTCGCAGCAGTTCACCCAGCCGCTGTCGCAGCTGGGCGGCATGGCCGCGATCGTGCAATCGGGCGTCGCATCCGCCGAGCGGGTCTTCGAGCTGCTGGATGCCGACGAGCAGGAGCCCGACGCGCCCGACGCCCCGAAGTCGGTGAACGGCGACGGCGTAATCGAGTTCGAGCACGTGCGGTTCTCGTACACGCCCGAGCGTCCGCTCATCACCGATCTGTCGTTCCGCGTCGAGCCCGGTCAGACGGTGGCGATCGTCGGCCCGACCGGCGCGGGCAAGACGACGCTCGTGAACCTCATCATGCGGTTCTACGAACTCGACGGCGGGCGGATTCTGCTCGACGGCCAGGACATCGCGGCGCTCACCCGCGATGACGTGCGGTCGCGCACCGGCATGGTGCTGCAGGATCCGTGGCTGTTCGCCGGCACGATCCGCGACAACATCCGGTACGGGCGCGAGTCGGCTTCGGACGACGACATCATTCGGGCCGCGACGGCGACGCGTGTCGACAGGTTCGTGCATTCGCTGCCCGACGGCTATGACACGGTCCTCGATGAGGATGCCTCGAATGTCTCCGCGGGCGAGAAGCAGCTCATCACGATCGCCCGAGCGTTCATCGCGCAACCCTCGGTGCTGATCCTCGATGAGGCCACCTCGTCGGTCGACACCAGGACCGAGCTGCTGCTGCAGCAGGCCATGAACAAGCTGCGCGAGGGGCGAACGTCGTTCGTGATCGCGCACCGGCTCTCGACCATTCGCGACGCCGACCTGATCCTCGTGATGGAGCACGGCGACATCGTCGAGAAGGGTTCGCACGACGAGCTCATCGCCGCGCGAGGGGCTTACTGGCGGCTCTACCAATCGCAGTTCGAGCAGGCGGCCAACGACCTCGACGCCGAGGCGGCCCTCCTCGACCTGTCGCTCACCGGCAGCATCCCTGTCTCGGCCGGCGGCGGTGGGGGCTCGGCGCCCGAACCCGGCGGCGACGAGTCGACGACCCCGCAGGCCTAGCCTTCGAGGCGCCCCTCACCTCGCCGTGCGCGGGGTGAGGGGCAACGCCGAATGCCGGCATCCCGCGTCTCGTGTTGTCTCCGATGTCCGCCTGTTGGTGGGCATGGGTGGGGGTGCGTGCCGTCTGGCGGACATGCGGGGTGGGGCGTGTCGGGAAGACGGTCGACGGGCGAGCTCATTCCCGCCTCCTGGCGGACATGAGCGCGGCGGACGGCAGGGACAGGCGCGAGCGCGCGGCGCGCGGGCGGCTGCAGGGACAGGCGCGAGCGCGCGGCGCGCGCGCCGCATCAGGCGGGCTTCGCGGGAACGAGGTAGTCCGGGTCGGTCGCCGTCGTGTGGATGAGCATCTCGGGCGCACTGCGCACCACGAGCCACGCGGGAAGGATGATCACGCAGAGCACGGGCAGCAGCGTGATGTCTCCGACGATCGCGACGGCGATGAACAGCGCGATCCACCCATCGCGTGCGATCGCGAGGGTGAGCCCGAGCACTCCGCAGGCGACGGCGAGGCCCAGGGGGATGCTCGGCACCAGCGCGTGGGCCAGCATCCCGAACGAGACCCCGATGAAGACGGCGGGGAAGACGCGACCGCCGCGGAATCCCGCTGCCGCGGCCACCGCGAGGGCGATGATCTTGATGCCGGTGAACAGAGCGAGCTGGCCCCCACTGTAGGCGGACGGGTCACTGAGCAGCTCGGCACTCTGGTCGAGTCCTTTGAAGAGGGTGATGGGTCCGCCGATCACCCCGAGGACCCCGAGGATCAGCCCGCCCACCGTCGTGTAGACGATCGGGTACTTGAGCGCGCGGAATGCCCGCCAGAGGTAGGGGAACACGAACACGCCGATGAGCCCTGCCAGCACCGCGGCGCATGCGACGCAGGCTCCCCACAGCGCATCGAGCGGGATGCTCGTGCTGGCGTACGGCTCGATCCCGGTGACGACGCCCAGGCCCCCGCCCAGCATGTTCGTGACGATGCCGCCGGCACCGGCGGCAACGAGGGGGAGGAACAGGCGGTCCCACAGCGACCCAGGAGCCTTTGCGGCGGCGACCACGCCGGTGAAGACGAGCGCCGCGGCCACCGGAGTGCCGAAGAGCGCCCCGATGGTGGCCGAGGCGGCCAGAAGGAGCACGATCTGCTGCGGCACAGCCCGGAAGAAGCGCGAGACGATGGCGACCGCGAGGGCGGTGTTGATCGCGATGATCGGGTTCTCGGGGCCGAGGCTGACACCTCCGGCCAGAGCGAGCACGACGACGATGATCAGGCTGGGGAGGGCCATGAGGCGCAGGGGCGGGGAGATCAGCTCGGTCGTGGCCGAGTCCACGCCGCCATGCCCCGGCACGAGCCACACCACCAGACCCACGGCCGCCCCGGTCGCGGTGAGGATCAGGACGATCCACCAGCCCGCCGGATCGACGTGCAGCACCGTCGGCAGCGTTGTCCAGATCGCGGTCTCGAGCACGGAGGCGACCTGCTCCAGCCCCCACAGCGTCAGAGCGGAGAGGATGCCGATCAGCAGCGCGGGGATCGCCATCAGCAGAAGCTGACGGGTGCGCGGCGGCGGTGGGATGGCCGGGATGCCGGATGTGCCAGCGTGCGAGTCGGTCACGGTCTCACCTTAGGGGCGGTGCGCGGCGGCACATCGCGGGCGCAGCGGAACCCGATGTGCGTCGTCGCGGAGTCGTCCGACTGGGGCGACCGCGCGGCAGGACGGAAGCGCAGGCAGTAGTCGGGCGAGCACAAATGCGATCCGCCCTTGAGCACCCGTCGCGGAATGCGCGATCCGGGCTCCGCGCTCGCGACCGAGAGCAGGTTCGCGCGCTTCTCGGGATCGACCGACTGCTGCCCCGGCACCAGATGCCTCGTCGTGTAGAAGTCGCTCGTCCACTCCCAGACGTTGCCGATCATGTCGAACAGGCCGTAGCCGTTCGGTGGGAACGATCCGACCGGGGCCGTTCCACCGTCGAAGCCGCCCCGGTCGTCGTACGGGAATGCGCCGATCCACGAGTTGGCGAGCGCGGCGCCACCCGGGTAGGGCTCATCGCCCCACGCGAACGCGGTGTCGGCCGAGCCTCCTCGGGCTGCATACTCGTGCTCGACCTCGGTCGGGAGTCGCTTGCCGGCCCACGCAGCGTAGGCCGAGGCATCCTCGAACGATACTTGCACGACGGGATGCCGCATCCGATCCTCGATCGACGACCCGGGCCCGCGCGGGTGGCGCCACTGCGCGCCCGGCACCCACCTCCACCACTGCCGCCAGTCGTTCAGATCGACGGGGCCGGACGTCGGGGTGAAGACCAGCCCGCCGGGGATCAGGTCTTCGGGAGCGACGCCGGGGTAGTCGGCCGCGTTCATCGGCCGCTCCGCGACCGTGACGTACCCGGTGGCGGCGACGAACGCCGTGAAGTCCTCGTTGGTGACTTCGTACCTGTCGATCTCGAAGTCGCCGACGGTGCGCTCGTGGGCGGGCCGCTCGTTGGGGTAGAACTCCTCCGAGCCCATCCGGAACGTGCCGCCCGGGATGCGGACCATGTCGTTCACGCGTGCTTCTTCCTCACGGATCCGGAGGCGGGATGCTGCGATCCGACGCCGATGAGAACGAGGAGCCGGAGCGCATCAGGCGTCCGGCTCCCGCGTTCAGATCGACCGATCAGGCCAGAAGCCGGGCCTTCGCAGCGGCGAACTCGTCGTCGCTGAGCAC
This sequence comes from Microbacterium rhizomatis, assembly GCF_008710745.1. Lineage (GTDB taxonomy): Bacteria > Actinomycetota > Actinomycetes > Actinomycetales > Microbacteriaceae > Microbacterium > Microbacterium rhizomatis. The sequence continues at coordinate 1,103,571 of NZ_VYSA01000002.1, read as the reverse complement.
ACCGGCCTCCTTCAGGCCCGCCAGCTTCTGCAGCTCCGCGACGAGATCGACAGCGGGCGCCGCGGCCGCCGCGGCCGGCGCTGCCTGCGGCGGCGGCGCGTACTGCGCGGCGGCGGCCTGGGCGGCCGCATCGATCTGCGCCTGCTGCTGCTGCGCCTGGTAGGCCTCGGCCTGAGCCTGCTGCTCGGCCTTGTTCTGCTGGTTGCGCTGCATCGAACCGCTCACGGCCGTGGCGGTTCCGGCGACCACGGCGGTGCGCGCAGCGAGTCCGATGAGGCCGGGACGGCCCATGCGACGGATCATGATTCCTCTTCTTCCTGCGCGGCCTCGACCAGCGCGTTCACGACGGGCGCGGGGATGCGCTCGCTGCGGAGGACGACGCCTCCTGATACGGCCAGGCTCTCGGCGAGGCGCTTGGCCCAGACCAGCTCGTACGCGACGATCGCGGCCGATGCACCCGGCGGGATCATCTCGGCGAGTTCTTCGATGTCTTCGTCGCCGGCGATGCCCAGCTCGGCGAGTTCGACCGTGCCGAAGCCGTAGCGATCGCTGTCGTCCTCGATCTCGACGGCGGTCACCTCACCGTCCTCGGACTTGGACACGATGATGAAGTCCAGGAGCCGGACGGCGCCGGCCTCGATGAGCTCCACGATCGCGGCGATGACCCCTGGGTCGGGTCGGTCGCCCTCGAAGCCGACGAGGTGCAGCTCGACCGGCCCGTATTCGAATTCAGCCACGGTGTTCCTTTCGTAGTAGTTGCTGAGGTGAGAAGCTTCGATGCCCTTGCCGATCATCGAGACGCCGGTGACGAGGAGCAGCACTGCCATGATGACCGCGTTCTCTCGTCCGAGCCAGTGTCCATGATGCTCCTAGCCGACGCGCGATGTCAGGGCGGCGACGGCCGCGCGGTTGGTGTCGTACACGGCGTCGGTCCGCAGGACGCCCAGTCGTTCGAGGCGCGGGCGCGCCCCGGTGCGCACCCGGCTGAAGGCGAGCGCCACGCCTTCGTCGTCGAGCCATTCGCGCAGGGTCGCGAACGCCTCCGACCCCGTCACGTCGACGTCCGTGACGGCCTCCATGTCCACGACGAGGTGATGCACCTCGGACGGTCCGCCTGCGGCGGCGACCGCGCTGCGCACGGCCTGAACGAACACATCGGCATTGGCGAAGAACAGGGGTGCGGCCATCCGGACGACGATCACACCGGGGGCGGTCGTCGTGCCCCGCGGTGCCTGCTCGAGCAGCGAGTCGGAGGGACTGTCGTTGCGGGCCAGCACGTCGATCGCCGGTGCCGCGGCGCGCTTGGCCAGGTTGATCAGCGTGAGCACGAACGCCACGAGGATGCCGGGGATGGATCCGACGAAGAGTGTCACGATGAAGCACGTCGCACCGATCCAGAACTCGAACCGGTCCAGCCTCCACAGATCGACGAACTCGCGGATGCCGAGCAGCGGCAGGATCGCGACGCCGACGATCGCGCCGATCGCGGGGGACGGGATGTCGGCCAGCAGCGCCGTGCCGAAAAGGAGCAGGAGCAGCGTGCCGGCGGCGAGCACCAGCGAGGGCAGCTGCGTGCGCGAGCCCGCCTGATCCATTGCTGCGGTGCGGGAGGTGGACGAGCCCATCGCGAAGCTTCCGCTGGCACCCGCGGCGATGTTGCCCAGACCGAGGGCGAACAGGTCGCGATTGGGACTCGTGGGGTAGTGGCGACGGTCTCCGTACGACCGCGATATGAGCAGTCCCTCCGCTGTGGCGACCATCGTGAGGGCGATGGCCGAAGGGATGACAGCGAGCCACATCATCCAGTCGAGCACCGGCCACGTCAGGGCCGGAGGACCCGCGGGCACGGGACCGAGCACGGCCACCCCGGCCTGATCCGCTGAGGTGAGCATGACGAAGATCGTCGCGAGAGCGAGCACGACCAGAGCCCACGGCACGAGGGGAAGCCAGCGTCGACCCAGGAGCAGGATCGCGACGGCGCCCACCGAGATCATCAGCGACCAGGGGTTGGTCGTACCGAGCCCCGCGGCGAGATCGGCGACCTTCTCGACGAACTCGCCTCCGGAGTCGATCTTCACGCCGAGCATCTTGGCGATCTGCGAGACCAGGATGTCCAGTGCGAGCCCGCCGACGAATCCGACGAGGATCGGCTTGGAGAGGAAGTTCGCGAGGAAGCCCAGTTTGAAGACGGCGAGGAGGACGAGCAGGATGCCGCTGATGATCGCTTGCGCCAGGGCCAGGGTGGCGTAGTCGGCCGTGCCCGCCACCGCGAGGCCGCCGATCGATGAGGCCACGAGGGCGGCGGCCGCGGCATCCGGCGAAGCCACCAGCTGCCGGGACGAGACCACGAGCGCGTAGACGACCGTGGGGACGATCAAGGCGTAGAGCCCCGCGGTCGGAGCCAGACCCGCGATCTGGGCGTAGCCGATGTTCAGGGGGATCGCGATCGCGAGCAGGGTGACGCCCGCGAGCAGTTCGCGACCCACGTTCTGGCGCGTGAGCCCGACGAGAGGTTTCTGCACGGGTGATCCTCCGGGGGTGACACGACCGAGGCTACCTCCGGGCCTCTTTCGCCCTCTCACCCGCCTGGGGTGAATCCTTCGGGCTGGGAGGGTGGGGCTTCACGCAGGGTCGATGCGGAGAACCGTCGGCGACTCGCCGAGCATCATGTCGTCGACGATCCGCAGCGTCTTCACGAGCTCATCCACCGCGGGGAGCACCGTCCCGAACCGCGATCGATCCGAGCAGACGGCCGTGACGCTCACGAAATGCGATCCCGTATCCCACGTGTAGGTGGCGAAGGGGGGCGTGCGCCCGTCGGAGGGGAGGGGCATCTCGAGCTTCTCGCCCACACCCAGGTACGGATTGGCGAAGGGCCGGGTGTCGTCGTACTCCATCGGCAGCGACGCCCGCGCCGCCCGGAGCTGCGATGTCGCCTCCTGCACCTGCGCCATCGCGACGAGCAGCTCGGGGTCGGACTTCCACACCCACACCAGCACTCGCCCTTCCGCGCGGCGGATCAGAAGGGGTGCCGCCTGGCTCATCGCCCACGCGAGGACCCCGCTGCCCGCGCGCTCCTCGGCGCCGAACGAACGGTTCGCCTGGGTCAGCAGCATCCTGATCGCGGCTTTGCGGTGGCGGCGGCCGCGGAATCCGAGAGATCCGGTGACGGCCACCCAACGGGCGGGATCGGCGTCGGCCTGCAATCGGGGCATGCATCCAGGGTACGGTGCGCCCATCGAAACGCCCCGGGAGGGCTTCGGAGGGCGCTCGGGTAGAGTCGGTGGGTGTACGCAGTACCTCGCGCGACCCACCCGCCGCACGGATCGACCGTGCATCACGTGCCGCACAGACAGGCCCCCCACCACCAGTGAGTCCCGACACACCGCCGCTCGATGACGCCGCACCGCCCCCGCGACTGACCATCGTCATGGCGTGCGACACCTTCGCGCCCGACGTCAACGGTGCGGCCAGGTTCGCGGAGCGGCTGTCGGCCGGCCTGGCGCGGCGGGGGCACGACGTGCATGTCCTCACTCCGGGAATCACGCCCTGGCATTCGCGGGTCGCCGTCGAAGAGTTCGAGGGCGCCGAGATCACGGTGCACCGCCCGCCGGGATGGCGCTACCTGCCGCACGACTGGTTGCGGTTCGTGCTGCCATGGCGCGCCAAGCATTACGCCCGACAGGTGATCGACGCGGTCCATCCCGATGTCATCCACAGCCAGTCGCACATCGTGCTGGGCAGGGCGCTCACTCGTGTGGCCCACCAGCGGGGCATCCCGGTCATCTCTACCAATCATGTGATGCCCGAGAACATCATCGACTTCACCACGATGCCCCCGCTGATCAACAAGCTCGTCGTGAAGCTGTCCTGGGATGACGCCATGCGCACCTTCGGCATGTCGCGCGCCGTGACGACGCCCACTCGCAAGGCGGCCGACTTCCTCGAATCCACCGTCGGCATCACCGGGGTCATCCCGATCAGCTGCGGTATCGACAAGAGCAACTACAGCCCGGACTTCACTCCGCGCACGCAGATGCGCGTCGTGTTCGTCGGGCGTCTGACGACGGAGAAGCACGTCGACACCGTGCTGCGGGCGATCGCGCTCCTCGTGCCGGAGCTCGACATCCAGTTCGACGTCGTCGGTGGGGGCGATCAGCTCCGCAGCCTCGAACAGCTGACGCGCGAACTCGGACTCGAAGACCGAGTGCACTTCCACGGACGCACGTCGGAAGAGGAGCTGCGCAGCTACCTCTCGCACGCCAGCGTGTTCGCCATCGCCTCGATCGCCGAGCTCCAGTCGATCGCCACGATCGAGGCCATGGCGTCGGGGCTGCCCATCGTCGCGGCGAACGCGGTCGCCCTTCCGCACCTCGTGCGCGAGGGCGAGAACGGATATCTCTTCGAACCGGGCAATGCCCAGGACGCGGCCGACAAGCTGCGTCTGGTCCTCACGGCCCCACCCGAGGAATACCGTCGCATGCAGCAGGCCTCGCTCGACGGCGTCCTCGTCCATGACATCGAGCGCACGCTCGACACGTTCGAGGCGCTGTACCGCGGCGAACCCGTCACGCCCTGACGATGCGCCTGTTCTTCGACGCGCGGTACATCCGCACCGATTTCCACGACGGGATCAGCCGGTTCTCGCACGAGCTCGCTCACGCCGTCGCGCGCGCGGCGCCGTCCACCGATGCGGAGGTCACCTTCCTCGTCCATGACGATGCGCAGGTCGCGATGCTTCCCTCCGGCAGCCCGTACCGGAAGATCCACGCGCCCACCTCGGTGAAAGAGCCCTTCACCGCTCTCCTCCTCAATCGGTGGCATCCCGATGTCGTCTATACGCCGATGCAGACGATGGGAACGGCCGGCCGCAGGTTCCGGGTCATCCTCACACTCCACGACACGATCTATTACCGCCACCGCACACCGCCACGAGATCTGTCCTGGCTTCTGCGGGTGGGGTGGCGACTGTTCCACCTGAGCTATCTGCCCCAGCGCCTCGTTCTCAATGCGGCAGATGTGGTGGCGACCGTGAGCCGGACGAGCAGGCGCCAGTTCGCCGACGCTCGACTCACCAAGCGCGAGGTCGTGGTGATCCCGAACGCGCCGCAGCGTCTGGCGGAGCTGCTTCCTCCCGGCAGCGCCACTCCCGGAGCAGATGCGCCCGCGAACATCGTGTACATGGGTGCGTTCCTCCCCTACAAGAACGTCGAGACGGTCATCCGTGCGATGCAGTGGTTGCCCGGGCGCACCCTGCATCTGCTGAGCCGCATCTCCGCGGTACGTGAGGGCGAGCTGCGGAAGCTGGTGCCGGATGGTGCGGTGGTCCAGTTCCACAACGGCGTGAGCGACGAGCTCTACGCGCAGCTTCTGGCAGACGCGGGGGTGCTCGTCTCGGCGAGCCTCGACGAGGGGTACGGCCTGCCGCTGGCGGAGGCACTCGCGCTCGGCGCGCCGGCGGTGGTGAGCGACCTCGAGATCTTCCGTGAGGTCGCCGGTGACGGCGCACTGTTCGTGCCCGCGATGGATGCCGGAGCCTTCGCCGCTGCCGTGCGCTCACTCGATGACGCGGAGACGCGCCGCGCGCTCACCACGGCGGGTCGCGCGCATATCGCTCGGTTCACGTGGGATCGCTCGGCCGACATCCTGCTCGGCGTCGTGCGCGGCCTCGCCTGAGCCGACGTGCGGCGCGAGCCCGGCCATGGCAAATCACGGAAGGCGGGTCCAGTCCGTGCGGGCCGGCCGGTAGCCGTCCTTCGCGAGGGTCGCGATGGTCGCGACGATCGCGATGGTGGACAGCGCTGCGAGTGCGATGAGGATGAACATGGCAGGAACGCTACGCTTGCGCTGAATCTGCCACGAGTGGCAGGATGGACAGTGATCCAACGAAAACTGCCAGTCGAGGCATCCCCTCTTCGCGCATCACCTCGGGAGCATCCATGAGAACCGTCGCCGTCATCGTTCAGGATGGCTTCACGCCCTTCGAGTTCGGCCTGGCCTGCGAGGCGTTCGGCCTCGATCGTTCGAATGACGGCATCGTTCCCTTCGATTTCCGGATCGTGGCGCCCGAGCCCGGCGCGATCCGCAGCAATCTGGCCTTCTCGATCAACGTCGAGCACGATCTGGCCTTCGCCGACGAAGCCGACCTCGTCGTCGTCACGCCGGTCCCGAAGTCGACGTGGGGCACGATCGACCCTCGGGTGGCGGGCGTGCTGCAGCGCGCCGCAGCGCGCGACGCCTGGGTGCTGAGCGTCTGCAGCGGTTCGTTCGTCGTCGCCGCCTCAGGGATCCTGAACGGCCGACGGGCGACCACGCACTGGATGTACGCCGACCGGATGGCGGCGATGCACCCCGAGATCGACGTCGACCCCGACGTCCTCTACGTGCAGGACGGGCGGATCATCACCAGCGCAGGCACCGCCGCGGGGCTCGATGCGTGCCTGCACCTGCTGCGCCAGGAGCTGGGAGCCGAGGCGACCAACAAGATCGCGCGGCGCATGGTGGTGCCCCCGCAGCGTGACGGGGGGCAGGCGCAGTTCATCGACAAGCCGCTTCCCCAGGTCGCTTCGCTCTCGCTCGCGCCCGTGACCGACTGGATGGTGCAGAACCTCAGGCAGGATCTCACGGTCGATCAGCTGGCGGCCAAGGCGCACATGTCGCCGCGCACGTTCGCGCGCCGATTCAAGGCCGACTTCGGCGCGACGCCCGCGGCGTGGCTCGGGCGGCAGCGGCTGATCCACGCGCAGCGCCTGCTCGAGAAGACCGATCTGGGGCTCGACCGGATCGCGTGGGAGTCGGGATTCGGCTCGGCTGCGGTGCTGCGGCAGAACTTCGCGCGCACACTCGGCACGACCCCGACCGCCTACCGGTCGGCGTTCAACTGCCGCACGGACAGCGTTGAGACCCAGCCCGAGCTCGTCGCCTGACTCCCCCTGGCGGGTGCCCGCCGGCAGGAGGACCATGGAGCCATGGACTGGACACTCGAGGTCGTCATCGTCCCGGTGAGCGACCTGGCGCGATCGATCGCCTTCTATCGCGATCAGGTCGGTTTCGAGCTCGACCACCACATCGCGAACGAGCACATGGAGTTCGCACAGCTCACGCCGCGCGGCTCCGGCTGCTCGATCGTGATCGGCACGCTGCCGTCGCAGCAGGATATGGCGCCCGGCTCGCTCAGGGGGGTGCAGCTGGTGGTGTCGGATGCCACGGCCGCGCGTGCCGAACTCGTCGAGCGCGGAGTCGAGCCGAGCGAGATGACGGTGCTCGACGACCGCGACGGCAGTACGTTCTTCGGATTCCGCGATCCGGACGGCAATACGTGGACGGTGCAGCAGCTCGCTGTGCGTGCGGAGCACCCCCTCATTCCGCGCGGTGCGCAGGGTGGTCGGGGAGCCGTCGAGTGATGCGCGCAGCATCCCTCTTCTGTTAAACTTGAGTCAACACGGCTCAAGTTTTAGGTCAGGGCCGGAACAGACTTCAGGAGACACATGAACGCCACCCAGAACCCCGGGCAGGAGGACGCGCAGAGCGCCCTCGAGCAGTTCGGGATCAACCTCACCGACCGGGCCCGGCAGGGCAAGCTCGACCCCGTGATCGGTCGCGACAGCGAGATCCGCCGCGTGAGCCAGGTGCTCACCCGGCGCACCAAGAACAACCCCGTGCTCATCGGCGAGCCGGGTGTCGGCAAGACCGCCGTCGTCGAGGGGCTCGCGCAGCGGATCGTCGCGGGCGACGTCGCCGAGAGCCTCAAGAACAAAGAGCTCATCACCCTCGACATCTCGGCGCTCGTCGCCGGGGCGATGTATCGGGGCCAGTTCGAGGAGCGCCTCAAGGCCGTCCTCAAAGAGATCACCGAGTCCGACGGCCGGATCATCACCTTCATCGACGAACTCCACGTGCTCATGGGTGCGGGTGGCGGCGAGGGGTCGGTCGCCGCATCCAACATGCTCAAGCCCATGCTCGCGCGCGGTGAGCTGCGCCTCATCGGCGCGACCACGCTCAACGAGTACCGCGAGTTCATCGAGAAGGACGCCGCCCTCGAGCGCCGCTTCCAGCAGGTCTACGTCGGCGAGCCCACGGTCGAAGACACGATCGCGATCCTCCGCGGGCTGAAGGAGCGCTACGAGGCGCACCACAAGGTCGCGATCGCCGACGCCGCCCTCGTCGCGGCCGCAGCCTTGAGCAACCGCTACATCCCCAGCAGGCAGCTGCCCGACAAGGCGATCGACCTGATCGACGAGGCCGCGTCGCGCCTGCGCATGGAGATCGACTCTGCGCCGCTGGAGATCGACGAGCTGCGCCGGCACGTCGACCGCCTCAAGCTCGAAGAGCTCGCGCTCAAGCGCGAGAAGGACGCCGCCTCGAAGGAGCGCCTCGCCGCCCTGCGCGACACCCTCGCCAAGGAGCAGACCCAGCTCGACGCGCTGCAGCAGCGCTGGGAGCACGAGCGCGCATCTCTCAACCGCGTCGGCGACCTCAAGACCAAGCTCGATGCGGCGCGCATGCAGGCCGAGCGCGCGCAGCGCGAGGGCAATCTCGAGAAGGCGTCACGGCTGCTGTACGCCGAGATCCCCGCGCTCGAGCGGCAGCTCATCGACGCCGAGCGCGAGGAGCCCGCCGGCGACCGCATGGTCAACGACCAGGTCACCGAAGAAGACATCGCCTCCGTGATCGCGATGTGGACCGGCATCCCCGTCGGTCGCCTGCTGCAGGGCGAGACGGAGAAGCTGCTGCACCTCGAGTCCGAGCTCGGCAAGCGCATCATCGGGCAGAAGGATGCGGTCAAGTCGGTCGCCGACGCCGTGCGCCGGTCGCGCGCGGGCATCAGCGATCCGGGCCGCCCGACGGGGTCATTCCTGTTCCTCGGCCCGACCGGGGTCGGCAAGACCGAGCTCGCCAAGGCGCTCGCCGAGTTCCTCTTCGACGACGAGCACGCCATGGTGCGCATCGACATGTCGGAGTACGGCGAGAAGCACTCCGTCTCGCGCCTGGTCGGCGCTCCTCCCGGGTACATCGGGTACGAGCAGGGCGGGCAGCTGACCGAGGCCGTGCGGCGTCGTCCGTACAGCGTCGTCCTGCTCGACGAGGTCGAGAAGGCGCATCCCGAGGTGTTCGACGTGCTCCTCCAGGTCATGGACGACGGCCGCCTCACCGACGGCCAGGGCCGCACCGTCGACTTCACGAACGTGATCCTGATCCTCACCTCGAACCTCGGTTCTCCGATCCTGATCGACCCGACGCTGTCGCTCGAGCAGAAGCGCGACGCCGTCCAGGCGATGGTGCGCCAGGCGTTCAAGCCCGAGTTCATCAACCGTCTCGATGACATCGTGATCTTCCAGGCCCTGACCGAGGACGACCTGGCCCAGATCGTCGAACTCGCCGTCTACGCCCTGCAGCGGCGCCTGCACGATCGCCGGCTCAGTCTCGCAGTCACCCCCGACGCCCGAGCGTGGCTCGCGGAGCGCGGCTACGACCCGATGTTCGGGGCGCGGCCCCTGCGCCGGCTCATCCAGTCCGAGATCCAGGACCGCCTCGCCATGGCGATCCTCTCCGGTGGCGTTCACGACGGCGACGTCGTGCTGGTGGATGTCGCGGCCGACGCGTCGTCGCTCGTGCTGACGAGCGATGGGCCGGCCGCGGCTCCCGAACCGGACGACGATGACGAGGTGATCGAGGCCGTCCTCGAGGAGGACTAGGCGGTTCGTTCCGGGCCTTGTTCGGCAGACCCTCGGGGATCTGCCGTTCCTCGGAGGTTTCCGGGTGGCCGGCTCCTGAGAACGGCAGATCTCCGTCGAAACGGTACGGTCGGAGGGTGACGGCGAGGCGATGACCAGGTTCGGCGCGCTGCTGCGCTCGACCCACCCCGGCCCGAGCCTCGTCGTGACCGCGATCGCGGTCGCATTGGGGATCGCGACGGGCCTCGAGGCCTGGCGCGTCGTCGTGCTGGGCCTCGCGATCCTGTCCGGGCAGCTGTCCGTCGGGCTGTCCAACGATGCGATCGACGCCCGGCGAGACCGCATCGCGCAGCGCCCGGACAAACCGCTCGCGCGGGGCGCGGCATCCGTCCGGTCGGCATGGATCGCGGCGTTCGGGTGCGTGTTCGCCGCGCTCGTGCTCTCGGCGCTGCTGTCGTGGTGGATGCTGGCTGCCCACGCGATCGCGCTCGCCTCGGCGTGGTCGTACAACGCGTGGCTCAAGTCCACGGCGTTCTCGGTCGTGCCGTTCATCGTGAGTTTCGGACTGCTCCCCTCGCTCGTGACGCTCGCCGCGGCTCAACCCAGGCCGGCGGCGGGGTGGGCGTGGGTCGCCGGCGGCGCGATCGGGATCGCCGTGCACCTCACGAACGTGCTGCCCGACCTCGACGAGGACGCGAAGACGGGCGTTCACGGGCTGCCGCATCGCCTCGGGCGCACCGCGTCGGCGGTGGTGGCAGCGGCGGCGCTCATCGCGGGGGCTTCGGCCGTGCTCATCGGCCCCATTCCGGCAGCGGGTCCGACTCCGATCGCCTGGACGGCATTCGTGCTGGCGACCGGCATCGCCGTGGGAGGAATGGTGTTGGCCCTCGTACGCGCGCCGGGGCGCTGGATCTTCCGTCTCGTGATGCTCGCAGCCCTCATGCTGTGCGTCGCGCTTGCGGCGGCGGGTCAGTCTCTCGTCGGCTGAGCGCCGGGTGCGTCACGTCTTCGATCGTGCCTCGCGCGATAGAAACCTCATCAGCGAACCGGGTGCGACCACTGAGTGCTAGTATATCGGCAAACAGATGGGAGATCGCGTGCCTCTTCGCGTTCGCAAAGTGATGTTCTCTATGGTTGCCGCAGCCGCCGTTGCCGCCGGCGGCTTGGTCGCGACCCTTCCGGTCGCAGCCGACACGGCACCGCAGGCCACCGCCGACGGCCGGGTGTGCTACGAGACGAGACCAGGCATGTGGGCGTGCTACCCGGTTTGGGATTGGGATTCGTAGGAGGCCTACGAGGTCGCGTCGGCGTCGAGGCCCATCGCGTAGGCGGATGCGAACGCGCCGCCCAGGAATCGTGACAGCGCCAGACGCAGGGCGGCGCGGCGAGCCGCGTCTGCGGACGGGCCGAGCGAGCGGCCGAGCGCGGTGTTGACGGCGGCGAGGCGTGCTGCCGTGGTCGCGGAGCGCACGCGCCGACGCTCCCATACGCGGAGTGCGGCGTCGGGCGGTTCGTCCTCGCGCAGCCACTGAGCGATGAGGGGGGCGAGGGTCGCAGCATCCAGCAGTCCCAGATTCATGCCCTGACCGCCGATCGGGCTCACCTCGTGCGCGGCATCGCCGATCGCGAAGAGCCGCCCGCCTCGGAGTTGTGGCGCGACCACGCGGCGAACGCCGAAGGCGGAAGCATCCCGCACCGACGCGGCGGCCTCCGGCTCACCACGCCTGGCGACCGCGGTTGCCAGACGCTCAACGCGCGCGGCATCCGAATCCTCGGCCGGCGGAGAATCCCACGCGACGAGCCGGCGCCTGCCCGCGGGGAGCGGGAATGATTCGAGCACCCCCTCCGGGTCGAGGTTCACGAGGGCCACGGCGGCGTCGGGGCGGTCGGCGACATCGACATCCGCCATGAGATACCGATCGCGGTATACATGCGTCGGCACGTCGCGGTACACGAGTGAGCGCCCCGTCCAGCCGGACGCGGCCACGACGACCCGCGCGGACTCCTCGCGCTCGCGGGTCGCGTTCTTGACCGTCACTCGCACGCTGTCGCGTGCAGGAACGATCGAGGTGACGGTGGCTCCGCGCTCGGGAGGGGGCGCGAACGCCGTCAGGACGCTCTCGGTCGCCGCCTGCGGCAGCGTCGCCACGAAGGGGAACCGCGTCGACAGCCGGTCGAAGCGCACGACTCCGAGCGTGCGTCCGCGCGATCGCGCCTCGCCGCGCTCGACGCGGAGCGCATGGGTCAACAGCGACTCGGTGACCCCGGATGCCTCGAGAGCGGCCAGCACCGGAGCATGCACCCCGATCGCCCGCGTGCCCGCGCCGACGCTCTCGCGACGCTCGAGAACCAACACATCGAACCCGCGGTGCGCCAGCTCGCCGGCGATCAGCAGTCCGACCGGCCCGGCACCGACGACGATGACGTCACGCATCACGCCCGCCTTCCCGTAGGGTCCTGCGTCGGAGGATCGGGGCAATGTCGGACGATTCGGCCGGAATCCTCCGACATCGGCGCGAATCTCCGACGCGGCGCCGGGCCTCAGGCATCCGCCAGCCCGTCGGCGACCGCCACGAGGCGGAAGGGCGCCGGGCAATTCACCGACCACCCTTCTGGAAGCGCGGCGGCGAGCTCGTCGGCGCGGTAGCTGCGGCGGATCGAACGGAGGCCGTCCGTCCGCAAGAACGTGCCCGGCGCGAACGGAGTGATCCCGATCGCGTACAGCCCATAGGCGAGGCGGCCGCGGGCGATGTCGGCGTGGAGGACGGGGCCTGCCGACAGCATCCGCGAATCATCGGTGAATGCGCGGAGGCTCGCACGCGAGAGGTGGTGCAGCACGTGATTGGAGATCACGGCGTCGAACCTCTCACCGGCGGCGATCAGCTCAGTCGAGTCGGCGACGCGGAATTCGACATCGCCCGTCCCGCGCAACCGGGCGGCTTCGTGCGCGCGGGGGTCGGGATCAGCTCCGACCCACGAGACCGCCAGGCCGTCGCGGTCGGCGAGGGTCGCGAGCCGGGTCACGACGTCGCCCCCGCCGCAGCCCAGGTCGAGGACGCGGGCCGGCCGGCCGAGCCCCGTCAGGTGCGGCCGCAGCAACGTGCGGTACACACCTCCCCACGCCGAGATGAGCCGGTTGATCGTGCCGAATCGCCGGTAGGTCGCCTGCAGCCGCCGCTCGTCGCACGACGGGTCGTCCATGAGCTCGAGGAGCTCCTCGTCGCGCTCGGTCAGGTTCATGCCGATTCCGGTATGCGTTTCACGAACAGCGCGGACTCCACGGTGAGCCCCGGTCCGAACGCCAGCCCCGCGATGCTCTCGCCGTCGGCGACGTCTACATCGGCGAGCAGTGCAGCGAGGATGAACAGCACGGTGGCACTGGACATGTTGCCCCGTTCGCGCAGCACGGTCCGGGACGCCGCAAGCGCGGCGCCGTCGAGATCGAGGCCGGATTCGACGCGATCCAGCACGCTCCGACCGCCCGGATGCACCGCCCACCGGTCGACACCCCAATCCGACCCGCCCGGCTCGACGCCGAGAAACCCCTCGACAGCTCCGCGGATCTCGCGCCCGATGATTCGCGGGACCTCGGCGGTGAGCGTCATCTCGAAACCCTCGTCGCCGATGATCCACACCATGTCGGACTCGCCCTCGCTCGTGAGGGTGGTCCCGAAGCGCTCGAGGTCGAGCGCGGCGCCGTGGCCGATCCCCTCGACGGCCGAGACGATCGCCGCGGCGGCTCCGTCCGCGAACACGGACGATGCGACGATCTGCTCTGGGTCGCTCGACCCGCGGATGTGCAGCGTGCACAGCTCGCCGCACGCGACCAGCACGACAGCCTCGGGTTGGGCGGCGCAGATGCGTGCGGCAGCGCGCAGCGCCGGGAACGCGGCCGAGCAGCCGAGGAATCCGAGATGGTACCGCTCGGTCGTGACCGGCAGACCGAGGTCGCGCACGAGCCGGTAGTCGGGCCCGGGTGCGAAGAATCCGGTGCACGAAGCGGTGACGACATGCGTGACCTCGGATGCTGCGACCCCCGCCCCCGCGAGGGCATCGCGCGCCGCCGCGGCGAACAGGGGAGGGGCATCCCTGGCGTAGATCGCATTTCGCTCGCCCGTCGATGGCGAGATCAGGCCTCCCTCGGCATCGACGAACGTCGCGGCCCGGCCTGTCATGCCTCCGCCGGCCAGCTCGTCGATCACGGTGTGGCGGGTGTCGATCGCCGCCGCGTCGAAGGCGGCGTGCACCAGGCGCCGGGCCAGTCGGTCGTACCCCGGCTGCCGGATGAAGAAGTCGCGCACGTCGTGCTGTGCGAGCGTCGTGGCCGGCACCGCGGTGCCGATGGAGAGGATGCGCGCGGTCATTTGCGTTCACCCTAGTTCGCGGACTGCGGGGTGAGGGTGGGCTTGACCAGATTCGCCCCGCACGTTGTCGGGAGCACGTTGCCCCGGAGGCGGGGGAGCGCCGGTGCGCCGGCCGGCGCGCACAACGCAGGATCGATTGAGCCGAATCAGGCCTGAGAGGCCTCTTTCGGCGAAGAAGCGCCGTTCTTTCCTGCGTTGTGCGCGGGTGACGGGCCCGAGGCGCGCCTACCGTGGACGTATGACCTCGACGGCCGACCTCTACGACGAACGCGCCGCCGACCTCGATTCACTGTCGCTGCAACTCCGCGACTTCGGGGGTCGGCGCACATTCCACGGGCCCATCCGCACGGTCCGATGTTCGCGCGACAATGCCCTCGTGAAGGCGATGCTCGCGACGCCCGGCGCGGGCGCCGTGCTCGTGGTCGACGGCGGTGGGTCGCTCGCCTCTGCCCTCGTGGGCGACCTGATCGCCGCATCCGCCGTCGACAACGGCTGGGCCGGGATCATCGTGCACGGCGCGATCCGCGACAGCGAGGCGATCGGGATGCTGCCGCTCGGCGTGAAGGCCCTCGGGACGAATCCGCGCAAGAGCGCCAAAGACGGCGTGGGCGAGGTCGATGTCGCGGTCGAGATCGACGGCGTCGTGTTCCGCCCCGGAGCGCACGTGTGGTGCGACCCGGACGGGGTGCTCACCGAGCGTTGATACCTCGCTCGGCGAACATCCGAGAGGACGCGCGGTGCGCGTGACGCCTCAGAAGGGCCCCGACGGGCCTCTTGGGCCCCGGGCATCCTTCCGGATGTCCGGGGCCGGCGCGAAGGAGCGGCCGTCAGGCCGAGAGGACGACCGTCTCGGCCAGCGGCCGACGCACGCGCGGCGCGGCTTCGCGCTCCTGCAGAGCCTCGGGGAGGGTCTCGATGCCCCCCAGTGTGCCGACCGCAGACACCGTGAGCGGGGTGAACCGCTCGTCCAGCCCGAACGCCTGGCGCAGTCCGTCGCGCTCGATTCCGCCCATCTGGTGCACGAACAGGCCGTCGTGGTGCGCCTGCACAGAGAAGTGCGCCATGGCCTGGCCCAAGTCGTACTGCGCGAAGTGGACGGGGGTGCCGTCCGCCGTCGCCGTCTCGGCGACTGCGACCACGAGCGCTCCGGCGCGGTCGGCCCACATCTGGTTGAAGCCGAGCAGGTTCGCGACGATCTGGTCGAAGGCCTCGGTGCCGCGACGCGCGACGATGAAACGCCAGGGCTGGCTGTTGTTGGCCGACGGCGACCAGCGGGCGGCCTCGAGGGCGCTGGCGAGCTTGGCCTCGTCGATCGGGGCGTCGACGTCGAATCCGCGGGGGCTCCAGCGCTCGGCGAGCACGTCGAGCACGGGGCTCTCGGTGGGGGCGGTGCGGTCGGACAGGGACAGAACTGCGGTGTCGCTCATGGCGGCCTCTTTCCGGTTGATGGGATGCTGCGGCCGCCGTTGGCCCGGTGAGGTAAACACCATGCGCGTGCATGTATTCCCGCCGCGGCCCGCAGCATGAACGCAGCACGCAAGGCCCTGGACAGAACGCGCGCGGCGGAGAAAGGTGGGTGCAGCAGCATTCACTCGATCCAGAGGTGGCACATGTTCCGAACTGACGGCGCGTTCAGCGGGTTCTCGGTCGACGACATCGACGC
This sequence comes from Microbacterium rhizomatis, assembly GCF_008710745.1. Taxonomy (GTDB): domain Bacteria; phylum Actinomycetota; class Actinomycetes; order Actinomycetales; family Microbacteriaceae; genus Microbacterium; species Microbacterium rhizomatis. Next base: position 1,087,870 of record NZ_VYSA01000002.1, on the reverse strand, counting down.
GGCCCGGCACTTCTACGGCCAGATCCTCGGTCTCGATGTGGCCGACAACCCGATGGGGTTCCTCGATCTGACGCTGCCGTCGGGCGGTGCGGTGCTGATCTACGCGAAGCCGAACCACGAGCCGGCGTCGTTCACGATCCTGAACTTCCCGGTCGACGACGTCGAGGCGGCGGTCGACGACCTCAATTCGCGGGGCGTGGTCACGAAGATCTACACCGATCCTGACTTCGGCACCGATGAGAAGGGCATCTCGCGCGGCCGCGGCCCCGACATCGCGTGGTTCACCGATCCGGCAGGAAACGTCCTCTCGGTACTGAAGGCGAACTGAGCCCGTCTACAGAACGGGCCAGGATGCCGGACCGGGCGTACCCGCCGGGTACTCGTCCAGCGGCACCGCGCCGCTGCGCCAGGCGTCGAGCACGGGCTGCACGATCCGCCAGCACTCTTCGGCCGTGTCGCCGCGCACCGACAGGGTGGGGTCGCCGTCGAGGATGCCCTGCAGCACCTCGGCGTAGGCCAGCAGCTCGCCCTCGCCGAACTCGGCCTCCAGCGATGCCCGGTCGAGCTGGAACGGATCGCCGGGGCCGTTCAGGTTGACCTCGAGCGCCATGCGGTCGGGCCCGAGCGTCAGGCGCAGGACCGAGGCATCCGCCGATCCGCTGAACCCGGTGGGAAGGTGCGACACGGGCTTGAACGTGATGACGACCTCGCTGCGCCGGTTGCCCAGCGCCTTGCCGGAGCGGAGCGTGAACGGCACGCCCTCCCACCGGGTGGTGGCGATCCCGACGGTCATCTCGGCGAGCGTCTCGGTACCGATCGCGGGGTCGACGCCCGCCTCGTCGGCGTAGGCGATCAGTTCACGGCCGTCGACGGATCCGGCGCCGTACCGTGCGCGCCGGGAGGCCGCCCGCGGGTCGCCATTCCACACGCTGGTCGCCCGGAGCGCCATGCCCTTGGCATCGCGGAGATCCATCGCGCTGAGGGTCGAGGGCGGATCCATCGCCACGACGGCGAGCACCTGGAGCAGGTGGCTCTGGATCATGTCGACCAGGGCGCCCGCCTTGTCGTAGTACCCCGCACGGCCCTCCAGGCCCAGGGCCTCGTCGTAGCGGATCACGACCGACTCGATGTGCTCGGACGACCACACCGGCTCGAAGACCCGGTTCGTGAACCGGACCCCGAGCACGTTCAGCACAGTGGAGCGGCCGAGGAAGTGATCGATGCGGTGCACCTGGTCTTCGGGGACGAGCTTCGCGAGCTGCTCGTTGAGCACATGAGCGCTCGCCTGATCGGTGCCGAACGGCTTCTCGAGCGCCAAGATCAGCCCGTCGGGCAGGGTGACGGATTCGAGCGCCACGCACGCCTTCGCCGCGATCGCGGGCGGAACGGCGAAGTAGAACGCGGCCCTCCCTTCGGCCAGAGCGAGCAGAGCCTCGAGGTCGGACGGCTTCGTGATGTCGCTCTTGCGATAGATCGCCCCGGCCAGGACCGCCTCGACAGCGGGGCCCCCGGCATCCACCGTGGCGAAGGACTTCTGCACCACCTCGCGCCAGTGCGCGTCGTCCCACTCGTCCATGCCCGCACCGATGAGGCGGATGCTGCGCTGGGGCTCGCGGGTGAGGAGCTGCCCGAGCGCGGGCATGAGCAGGCGTGCCGTGAGATCGCCCGAGGCTCCGAGCACGATCAGCGTGGTGTGGGACGTATCCATTCCGCCACACTATTCCCGCGGGCTGACAGACTCGGCACATGGCTTCACCGATCGAGGACTACGCGATTCTCAGCGATTGTCACACCGCCGCGCTCGTCTCCCGCGAGGGGAGCATCGACTGGCTGTGCCTGCCGCGATACGACTCGGCCTCGACGTTCGGTGCGCTCCTGGGCACAGAGGATCACGGCAGGTGGATGCTGCGGCCCACCGATCCGGATGCCGCCACCACGCGCCGCTACGACGGCGACGGGTTCGTGCTGCTGACCCGCTGGGAAACGGCGACCGGGGTGGCCGAGGTCGCGGATGTCATGCCCTACGGCGATCGGCGTGCCGACGTCATCCGCCGGATCCGCGGGATCTCGGGGAGCGTCGAGTTCATCCAGGACCTGAGGGTGCGCTTCGACTATGCGCGTGCCATGCCGTGGATGCGCCAGGTCGGCACCGACGACGCTCCCGCTCTCGTGGCGACAGCGGGGCCGGACGCCCTGGTCTTCCGAGGCGCTCCCCTTCACGCGGCCGATCACTCGCACGCCGGAACCGTGACGGTTGCCGAGGGCGAGACGGTCGATCTCACCATGACCTGGTTCCCCTCGCACCGCGCCGTACCGGACGCGGTCGACGTCGACGCGGCTCTCGCCTCCACCGCGACGTGGTGGGCGTCGTGGGGCGACGGCATCCGGCATCACGGGCCTCACCACGCCGAGGTCGTGCGATCCCTCCTGGTGCTCCGCGCGCTGACGCACGAAGACACCGGCGGAATCCTCGCGGCGGCAACGACATCCCTCCCGGAGGATTTCGGCGGGGTGCGCAACTGGGACTACCGGTACGTGTGGCTGCGGGATGCCTCGCTCACGCTCGAGGCGCTCATCGACCACGGCTTCATCGACGAGGCCGTCCAGTGGCAGCGCTGGCTGCTGCGGGCGATCGCCGGGGACCCGGCCGACGTGCAGATCATGTACGGACTGGCGGGCGAGCGCGACCTCGTCGAGCGAGAGCTCGACAGCCTTCCGGGGTACGACGGCGCCGCGCCGGTGCGGATCGGCAACGGCGCGGTCGACCAGTACCAGGCGGACGTGATGGGCGAGGTGATGGTGGGGCTCGAAGCGGCGCGCGTCGCCGGAGTGGCGGAGGACGAGTTCTCCTGGCCGCTCCAGCGTGCTCTGCTGGACTACGTCGAAGCCCACATCGACCGCCCCGACAACGGCATCTGGGAGATGCGCGGCGAACCGCGCATGTTCACCTATTCGCGGGTCATGATGTGGGCCGCCTTCGACCGTGGCGTGCGCGCGGTGCGCGAGCACGGACTGGACGGACCCGTCGAGCGGTGGGTGCAGTTGCGCGATCGCGTGCGCGCCGAGATCGACGAGCACGGCTACGACGCAGGCCGGGGCTTCTTCGTGCAGTCCTATGGGTCGGCCGAGGTCGATGCGTCGCTGCTCCTGCTGCCGCAGGTCGGGTTCTGCGCGCCCGATGACCCGCGGATGCTCGGCACGGTCGCCGAGATCGAGAAACGCCTGATGCACGACGGCCTCCTGCACCGCTATCGGACGCAGACGGCGGTGGACGGGCTTCCCGGGGACGAGCATCCGTTCCTGGCGTGCTCGTTCTGGCTCGTCGCGCAGTACGCCGCGACCGGCCGCATGCCCGAGGCCCACCTGCTGATGAACAAGCTGTGCGGGCTCGCGAACGACGTCGGGCTGCTGAGCGAGGAGTACGACGTGACCCTTCAGCGTCATGCCGGCAACACCCCGCAGGCGCTGTCGCACCTCGCGCTCGTCCGTGCCGCGGACGCGCTGAACGGAACGCACGGGCGCGCCGCCCACCGCCGCAGCATCCCCACCCCCTGACCCGCCCGTCTGTCGATTCGCCCGCGCGTCGAGCCGCCCCGTTAACGCCGAACCGCCCCCGTGAGCCTCGTCCGCACGGGGGCGGTTCGGCGCCACGGGGGTGGCTCGGCGGCCGGGAGTCAGCCCCGGAGCGCCTCGCTCAGCTTGACGCGGGCGCCCATGCGCAGGAGTGAGTTCTGGTAGATCTTCGCCCCGACCAGGATCGCGCCGACGCAGGTCGCGAGCAGGATCACCAGCGAGATCAGCGGCTCCCACCACTGCGCCTCGCCGAGGAACAGCCGCATCGGCATACCGACCGGGGCGGAGAACGGCACGTACGACATGACCGTCAGCACCGTCGAGTTGTCGTTGAAGAAGATCACCAGGAAGTACGGCGCCATCACGAGCAGCGTGATCGGGAAGGTCGTCGACCCGATGTCCTCCTGGCGTGACACCATCGCCCCGGCCGCGGCGAACAGGGCCGCGAGCAGGATGAACCCGAAGAGGAAGAAGACCGCGAACCAGAGGATGGGTGCCCCGAGCATCCCGAGCAGCTGAGTCTGGCCGATGATCGTGAGCCCCACGATGGCGATCGCCGCCAGCACGAGGATCTGCGCCATCGCGAGGATCGTGTTGCCGATCACTTTGCCGGCCAGCAGAGTCCGGGCACGGATCGCCGAGATGAGGATCTCGACGACACGCGTCTGCTTCTCCTCGACGACGCTGGCGGCGATCGTCGAGCCGAACAGGCTCGCCGCCATCAGGAACACGATCCCGAAGCCGATCGCCACGAAGTAGCGGATCGCCTGGTCGGTCCCGGCCGGGGCGAGCAGCTCGACGGGCGGCACCTGGGCGAACTGCAGCATGAGCTGAGTGGGCGCCGACTTCTCGGCGATGATCGTGAAGCCGAACGGAGTAGCGGACGGATCTGCGACGATCGCCGCGTCGACCTTGCCGTCGGTCACGAGCTGCTCGGCCGCCGCTCGGTCGGGCACCTCGGTGACCTGCAGGCCCTGGGTCGACGGGAGGAGCGACGTGGCGTCCGAGGTCACGGCGACCGGCGTGCCCGACTGATTCTGCGCGGCCAGCCCGCCGAACACCAGGCCCGCGAGCGCGACGACGAACAGGATCGCCGTCGAGATCATGAACGCCTTGCTGCGCAGCTTCGTGCTGATCTCGCGCTCGGCGACCATCCACACCGCGGAGGCCTCGCTCGGGGCGGACGGCCGTTCACGTCGCGGTGCGGTGGGTGCCGGGGCGGGTGCGCTTGTCGACGTCTGGGTGCTCATCGGACGACCTCCCTGAAGATCTGGGCAAGAGTGGGATGCTGCGGTGCGAAGCTCCCGACATCTCCGCGGGCGACAGCCTCGCGGAGGATCCGCTGCGCGGTCTGGTCGGAGTCGACGTCGAAGAGCGCGTACCCGCCTTCGAAATCGACGATCTGCACGCCGGCTTCGCCGCGCAGCCACCCGGCATCGCCGGCGGAGACGAGTTCGTACCGCCGCGTGGAGTGCTCGGCGCGGAGCCGCTCGCGCTCTCCGGCCGCACGGATCGACCCGTCGGCGATGATCACGAGGTCGTCGCAGAGCCGCTCGACCAGGTCGAGCTGGTGCGACGAGAACAGCACGGCCGTACCGGCGATCGCACGTTCCTGCAGTACTGCGGCGACGACGTCGACGGCCATCGGGTCAAGGCCCGAGAACGGCTCGTCCAGGATCAGGACGTCAGGGTCGTGCACGAGGGCGGCGGCGATCTGTGCGCGCTGCTGGTTGCCCAGCGACAGCGTCTCGACGTTGTCGTTCAGGCGCTCGCCGAGCCCGAGGCGCTCGAGCAGAGTCGTGGCGGCGGCCGCGGCATCCGTCTTCGAGTAGCCGTGCAGGCGCGCGAGGTACACGATCTGCTCGAGCACCTTCATCTTGGGGTAGAGGCCGCGCTCCTCGGGCATGTACCCGAACCGGCGACGGTCTTCGGCGCCGACGGACGAGCCGTCGAGAGTGACGGTGCCCGCGTCGGCCGCGAGCACGCCGAGCACGATCCGCATCGTCGTGGTCTTGCCCGCGCCGTTGCCCCCGACGAAGCCGGTGAGCCGGCCGGGGAGCACGTCGAACGAGACGTCTGTGAGCACGTGATGCGTGCCGTAGCTCTTGTCGAGGTTTCTCAGTTGCAGCATGCGTCCGACGTTACGTCCGCCGCGCGCCGGGCGGATCCCCCGCGCGACGGAGATCCCGCTCCGCCGGCGGTCGCACGGGCGTTGCTCGGCATCCCTGCGTGTCCGCAAGCTGGCTGCCGCGCGGGGCTGGCTCGACCCTTTCCTGGGCACAGGGGAGGGACGGGGAGGGCGAGATGGGATGACGGGAGGGCGAGGGCGGATGCCGGAGGCGCGCCGTCAGGTCAGGCCGTGCTGGTGGGCGAGCACCGCGGCGTGCACGCGGTCGCGGGCGCCGAGCTTCTGCAGCACGTTCGAGATGTGGGTCTTCACCGTCGCCTCGCCGATGAACAGCTCGCGGGCGATCTCGGCGTTGCTGCGGGCCTGCGCCACCAGGCGCAGCACCTCCGCTTCGCGATCGGTGAGCGATCCGGCCGGTGCCCAGGGCACTTCGACGGGCGCCGCGTGCGGCGCGGACGACCCCGCGAACCTCTCGATCACCCGGCGCGTGACCTCGGGCGCCAGCAGGGCGTCACCGCCCGCGACCACACGCACGGCCGCGACCAGCTCGTCCGACCCGGCGTTCTTCAGCAGGAAGCCGCTGGCCCCCGCCTCCAACGCCGAGAACAGGTAGTCATCGCGGTCGAAGGTCGTCACGACGATCACCGCCGTCTCAACGGACGGATCGGCGACGATGAGCCTCGTGGCCTCGAGGCCGTCCATATCGGGCATCTGCACGTCCATGCAGATGACGTCCGGTCGCGCGACGGATGCTGCGGCCACCGCCTCGCGCCCTGTCGCCGACTCTCCGACGACGACGATGTCGCCGGCCGCCTCGAGGATCGTGCGGAAGCCCGCTCGCATCACTGCATGATCATCGACGAGCAGCACGCGGATCATCGGGCGGCGTCCACGGTGGCGCGCGCGAGGTCCGGCACGTCGTCAGTCGCCAGGGGAACGGCGACCCGCACGCGGAACCCGCCACGCTCGCGGGGCGCGATCTCGATCGTGCCGCCCGATGCCGCGGCCCGCTCGCGCATACCGAGCTGACCGAGGCCCGGGCGCGGTTCGCGCACGGTGCGACCTGTGTTGACGACCTCGAGCTCGAGCATCCGCTCGTCCGTGTAGCGCAGGCGCACGTCGGCCGTCACTCCCGGGCCGCCGTGCCGCCGCGCGTTGGTGAGGGCCTCCTGAGTGATGCGGTACAGGTTCACCTCGGTCACGTGCGGAACGGGGGCCGGGTCTCCGACGACGGTGAAGGTCGTAGGCAGCCCCGCGGCATCCGATGCCGCGATCAGCTGCGGGAGTGCGTCGAGACTCACCGTCGAGGCCGGTGCCTCGTCGCCCTCGCCGGGTGTGCGGAGGGTGTCGAGCAGCCGATGCAGTTCGTCGATCGCCGAACGGGCAGATGACTCGACGCCGCTCAGCATCGCCCGGGCGGCCGGGGGATCCGTGTCGAGCACCGCACGGGCGGCCCCGGCCTGCACGCCCATCACCGAGACGTGGTGCGCGACGACATCGTGCAGTTCGCGAGCGATGCGCACGCGGTCGAGCGCGACCGCCTGCGCGGCGGTCAGCTCGCGTTCGCGCTCGAGCTCGGCCGTGCGCTGCTCGAGCGCGGTCAGCTGTGCGGCAGAGACCCACGCGCGCTCGCCGAAGTAGTACGCGCCGCCGAAGTACAGCGCGTTGACCAGGATCGACAGCATCGCCTGGGCGATGAACGGCGAGAACGCAGCGGCGATCACGCCGCTGTCCTGGGCGTGGTCGATCGCGTCGCGGTACATCGTGAAGAGCAGCCAGACGAACATGCCGACGATGATCGCGATCCGAACCACGAGCGCGCGACGCCGATCGAACGACCACGCGCCGACCGTGTACAGCGCGATGAACACCGCGATGTTGCCGACGTAGACCTCGGGCAGCCGTAGCGAGACGGCGGCGAAGTAGGCCGTGCAGACGATGACCGCGACCGTTGCGGGCCACCGGCGTCGCACCGCGAGGGGGGCGGCGAGCACGACGGAGTACACGAGCGCGAGCGGCATCGGACCCTGCTCGGTGCCGTAGATTCCTGCGATCGAGCTGAGCACCGAGCTGAGGATCGCCCCGACGAGGATCACGGCGGCGAGGTACACGTCGCTGCGCAGTTCGCGGGCGGTGGGTGCAGGGCGCGCGGGTAGGGACGGGAGGGATGCCACGCCTCCACGCTATGACGCCGGGCCGGCCGCCGGCATCCCCCTTGCGGTGGAGGACCCGGCTGACCCGACCGGATGGGTTTCCCTCTGCAGGGAGCGGTGGGGCTCAGGGGGCCGTAGGGACGCCGCGACCCCACGTTCGGCGCGGACTTCCCTGCAAACGGACTTCGTGCGACACTCCGCTGGGGTGGCGGACGAACGCGCCGCATGAGGCGCCGCGGAAGGAGATCATCATGACCGGTCGCATCACGATCGATCTGTTCACGACCCTGGACGGGGTCGCGCAGGCCCCCGGTGGGCCGGAGGAAGACACGTCGGGCGGGTTCCGCTGGGGCGGCTGGCAGGCGCCCGTCGATGACGACGTGCTCGGCGCCACGGTCGGCGAGGGCATCCAGGGCATGGACGCGCTCGTGCTCGGCCGGCGGACGTACGACATCTTCGCCGGCTACTGGCCCCATCACACGACCGGGCCGGCGGGTCCGATCGGGCGCAAGTTCGCGAGCATCCCGAAGTATGTTGCCTCACGGAGCGTCATGACGCCCGAGTGGGAGGGCACGACCCAGCTGAGGCCGGACATCGCGGCGGAGATGGATGCTCTCCGCGAGCGCCATTCGGACATCCACGTCATCGGGAGCGTCGACTTCGTGCAGACCCTGTTGGCCGGCGAGCTGTACGACATCCTGAACCTCTGGGTGTACCCGATCGTGCTCGGCGAGGGCAAGAAGGTGTTCCCGGACGGGGCGACCCCGGCGAGGCTGCGGTTGACCGAGCCGACGCTCACCGGCCCGAGTGGCGGGCTACGCCTGCGCTACGCTCCGGACGGCCGGCCGACGACCGGCGACATGACGTGATCCCCTGAGTACTTCGCGCGGAGCGCGGTTCGGTGATCGGGGAGCGAGCTTGCGGGCGTATCGGGATCCGCGGAGCATACGTCTCGGCGCGGCAGCGCCGCGCGGGATCATCGGCGCGATAGCGTGCGGCGCGTGAGCGCAGATCCGCCTGGCGAAGGTGTGCCGGCCGTCGACCGGCGTCGCCGCGACATTCCCGTCGGCGTCGTCATGGTCGGCATGGCGATCGCCACCTGGTGGCCGGCGTTCACGCTCGGGGCGTGGGGCGAGATCTTCTTCGATCAGCTCCTGGCTCTGTGGGCGGCCTCGATCGCGGCGTTCGTCTTCGTGCTGGTCGAGCGGAGGCCGGTGCGTGCTCGGCTCGCCCGGGCGTTCGCGCTCCTGCTGCCCTCGCTGTGGGTGGTGGTGATGTTCTTCCTCGGCGACGAGACGGACGACGTCTTCGTCGTCCTCGTGCAGCTCTCGGCGCTGCTCGCCGTCTTCATCGGCATGCCGTTCACGATCTGGGTTCTGGTCCGCATCATCTGGCCGGATTTCGGCACCGAGATGCCGGGGCGGACGAAATGGCTCATCGTCCTCGTTGTGATCGGCGTCGCGGTCGCGTCGTTCGTGCTGGGACTCAACCAGTCGCGCTTCCTCACGTGCGACGACTTCGCCATCAGCGGCAACTCGCTCCCCCCGGGCTGCCGGCCGGCGCCGACGGCGACGCCCTGAGCGCGCGGCGGTGATCGGGGAGCGATGTTCGCGCGCCCCTCTCGCGGTACCGGAGGGGGCGGGCGCGCATCTGGAAGGATGGACGGCTCGCATTGGAGCCGGGATCGCGCGGGGAGCGCTCCCGTGGCCCATTCGTCCTTCGAGATGTCCGGCGCGATCTCGAGACGGCGCTGGCGCGCCTCCTCGACCTCTGCGGCTCAGAAGATCATCGGGCGATCGTCGTCGTCCGGACCGGTCAGATCGAGGTCGACGACGACCGGCACATGGTCGCTCGGAGCCTCGCCCTTGCGCTCGTTGCGGTGGATCGCGGCGCCGGTCACAGCATCCGCGAAGGAGTGCGAGCCGAGGATGAAGTCGATCCGCATCCCCTCGTTCTTCGGGAAGCGGAGGCGCTTGTAGTCCCAGTAGGTGTAGCCGGTCGGCACGAGGGGGCGCACGACATCGCTCAGGCCGGCCGCCTCGAGTGCGGCGTAGGCCTCGCGCTCGGGGGCAGAGACGTGGGTGGCGAAGCCTTCGACGACGGCCGGGTCGCCGTTGTCGGCGTTCGTCGGAGCGATGTTGAAGTCGCCGACCAGCGCGAGCGCCTGATCGGGCGTCTCGGTCAGAGTCTGCCGCACGTGCTGCTCGAGGGCGCCGAGCCAGTCGAGCTTGTAGAAATAGTGGGGATCGCCGAGCGCACGCCCGTTCGGAACGTACAGGCTCCACACGCGCACGCCGCCGACCGTCGCGCCCAGCGCCCGGGCCTCGAGCGGCGAATCGGGGCCGGACACGTTGTTCGCGAACCCCGGCATGCCGGGGAAGGATGTCTCGACCTCGGTCAGCGGCTCGCGGCTGGCGATCGCGACGCCGTTCCACTGTGAGAAGCCGTGCGCCTCGACGTGGTAGCCGGCCTCGGCGAAGGCGTCGAACGGGAACTGCGCCACCGTGCACTTGATCTCCTGCATCGCGAGCACATCGACGCTCTCGCGCACGGCGAACTCGACGATGCGGTCGACGCGGGCGCGGACGGAGTTGACGTTCCAGGTGGCCAGGCGCATGGCATCCAGCCTAGGGCGGCCCGCTGACGGTCACGGCGGTCGGTCCCAGAGCTGTAGCCCCGGTCACGGGGAGGGCCGGTGGCGCCCCGGCCGGGAGGGCGGGGTCACGCCCGGGCCGGGGGCACGAGCGGCGCAGAGCGCGCCCCTAAACTCGGAGCCATGACCGCAGCATCCACTCCAGAGATCGAGGCCGACCGTCAGGCGCTCATCGAGCTGATCAAGGCCGAGGCGGTGTTCCACGGCGACTTCGTGCTGTCCAGCGGCAAGCGCGCCACGTATTACGTCGACATGCGCAAGCTCACGCTCGACCACCGCGCAGCCCCGGCGATCGGCCGCATCATGCTCGATCTGATCGGCGGGATCGACGGCATCGTCGCCGTCGGAGGTCTGACGCTCGGCGCCGACCCCATCGCGAACGCGGTCATGCACGAGTCGACCCGCACCGATCGGCCTCTCGACGCTTTCGTCGTGCGGAAAGAGCCGAAAGACCACGGTCGCGGCAGGCAGGTCGAGGGAGCGGATGTCGCGGGCAAGCGCGTCATCGTCGTCGAAGACACCTCCACCACCGGGCAGTCGGCGCTCAAGGCGGTCGAGGCCCTGCGGCGCGAAGGGGCCGAGCCGGTCGCCGTCGCTGTGATCGTCGACCGTCGGACGGGCGCTCAGGCGGCGGTCGAGGCGGCGGGGCTGCAGTGGCTCGCGGCGATCGACCTGGACGACCTCGGCTTGGCGCCCCAATAGCCATGGCCGACTTCGCGCTCGCCGTCGACATCGGGGGAACCAAGGTCGAGGCCGCCCTCGTCACGGCCGAAGGCGTCCTCGTCGCGGAGAGCCGCGCTCGGCGCCCCACGGGCCCGGACACGACGGTGGGGCTGCTGCACGCTGCTGTGAGCGACGTCGTGCGGGACGCGCTGCCGGCGCTCCCCGATGGCTCGATGATCGTCGGCGCGGGAATCGGCTCAGCCGGCCCCGTCGACCTGCCGACCGGCACCATCTCGCCCGTGAACATGCCCGGCGCACATGGATTCGCGGTGGTCGAAACCGTCGCAGAACTCCTCGCCGAGGGCGGCGTGGCCGGCACGCCGGTCATCCTCCGGCACGATGGCGGGGCGCTCGCGCTCGCCGAAGCATGGAAGGGCGCGACCGCCGGGGCCAGGGCGTCGATGTCGATCGTCGTCTCGACGGGGGTCGGCGGGGGGTTCGTCGTCGGCGGCCGACCGATGTCCGGGGCTTCGGGCAACGCCGGGCATCTCGGCCAGACCCGCGCAGAGGCGGGCGGTGGCCTCACCCTCGAGGAGGTCGCCTCCGGGCCGTCGAGCGCGGCCTGGGCGCGAGCCCAGGGGTGGACGGGGTCGACCGGTGAAGACCTGGCTCGTGACGCCGCGGCGGGCGACCGGGTCGCCCGGGCCGCGATCGAGCGCTCGGCCGAAGCAGTCGGAAGAGCGCTGGCGGATGCTGCGACCCTCGTCGACCTCGAGATCATCGCGATCGGCGGGGGATTCTCCCGCGTCTCGGCGGACTACGTCGAACTCGTCGCGGCGGCGGCCGGAGCATCCGCGGCTCTGCCGTATTCGCGGGCCACGCGGATCGTCCGCACGGCGCTGGGCGACGAGGGCCCCCTGCTGGGCGCCGCGGCGCTCGTGATCGCTCCCGCGAGGGGCACGTCCGACGGCTGATCAGTCTTTGCGGTTGTTGCGGCGGTACTGGACGATGAACGCGATCAGCGTGCCGACGAGGATGATGACGGTCACACCGTAGAGGAGGCTCTGCTCGAGCGAGGTCACGGACGCTTCCCCTCTGCGGCATCGGCGACGATCTTGGCGATGCGCGCGGCCGCGGTCTCGGGCCTGCGTGCCATCGCGATGTTGGTGAGTCCGAGCTTGCGGGCCGACGGAGGGAACGCGTTCCAGTTCTCGCGGGCTGCCGGCACGGCGTCGAGCGCGCGTGTCAGCTCGGGCGGCTCGATGAGTGCCTCGGGGCCGTCGAGGACCTCCCACATGCCGTTGGCCTTGGCTGCCTCGATCACGCGGCGTCCGGCATCCGTCATCTCGCCAGAGGCCTCCAGCAACACGACCCGCGCCTTGTTCGTCGCCGCCCACCCGCTCATCGGCCGCCGCGGCGCGAACCATAGGCCGCTGGTCTCGGCGTCGAACGTACGGACCGGTCCGTCGATCCAGCCGAAGCACAGCGCGTGCATGATCGCGGGTTCGTACGCGATGTGCAGGTGGGTGAAGCCGGGCCGACCGCGCAGGAGCCACGCGCCCTTCGAGGTCGTGTGGTTGTCTTCGAGCCAGGCACGCCAGGTGGCCGCATCCGGGGCGAACACCTTCTCGCCGTCTTCGAGGGCGCCCATCAGAGCAGCTCGGGCAGGTCGGGCATCTCGCTCTCGATCGGCTCGTCGCGGATGAGATCGGCGACGGAGTCGAGCACCTCGTCGGGGCGGAACGGGTAGCGCTCGATCTCGGCGAGGTCGCTGATGCCCGTCATGACGAGCACCGTGTGCAGGCCCGCCTCGATCCCGGCGACGATGTCGGTGTCCATGCGGTCGCCGATCATGCCGGTCGTCTCGGAGTGGGCTCCGATACGGTTCAGGGCCGAGCGGAACATCATCGGGTTGGGCTTGCCGACGACGTAGGGCTCCATCCCGGTGGCCTTGGTGATGAGCGCCGAGATCGCCCCTGTCGCGGGGAGCACGCCGTCGACGGAGGGGCCGGTCGCGTCGGGGTTGGTGGCGATGAACCGCGATCCGGCGCCGATGAACCGGATGGCCTTGGTGATCGCCTCGAACGAGTAGTTGCGCGTCTCGCCGACCACGACGTAGTCGGGTTCGGTTTCGGTCATGATGAAGCCGGCCTCGTGCAGCGCGGTCGTCAGCCCGGCCTCGCCGATGACGAATGCCGAGCCTCCCGGAGCCTGGCTGCGCAGGAAGTCGGCCGTGGCGAGCGCGGACGTCCAGATCGACGCCTCGGGCACGACCAGGCCTGATTGCCGCAGCCGTGCGCTCAGGTCGCGGGGAGTGAAGATCGAGTTGTTCGTGAGGACGAGGAACGGGGTGCCCTCATCCCTCCACTGGCGCAAAAGCTCGGCGGCCCCGGGGATCGGCGTGTTCTCGTGCACGAGGACGCCGTCCATGTCGGTCAGCCAGCACTCGATCTCGCCGCGTGTGCGCATGGCCACAGCCTAGCCAGCGCGGCCGCGGCTCAGCGAGCGCGGCTGCTGAGCCGGGCTGGCGCGGCTGCTGAGCCGGGTGTCGCGGCTGCTGGCTGCACAACGCAGGATCGATCGTGATGCGCTCCGCGTGCCGCCCCGGAAATCCGGGGCAGACCAGTCGCGCCGCGCCAGTCGGTCCTGCGTTGTGCACGCGGAGCGGGGCGCTGTGCCCGCGGAGGGGTCCGCGGAGCGGGGCGCGCGTTGCGCATGTCGCGCGCGCGAACACCACCCGGTCGGGGCCTAGTCTCGAAGTCGTGGCCCGAGCCGACTGGAACCCGCGAGAGCTGCCCGATCTCGCCGGGCGCACCTACCTGATCACCGGAGCGAATGCGGGGCTCGGCTACTTCTCCGCCGAGCAGCTCACGGGGGCCGGTGCCCACGTCATCATGACCGGACGCAGCCCCAACCGGCTGGCCGATGCGAAGGCGGCGCTGCGGCGACGGGTGAAGGATGCCTCGGTCGAGACGCTCCTCCTCGACACGAGCAACCTCGGATCAGTGCGCGCCGCCGCCGCGACGGTCGGCGCGCGCGGCGCGCTGGACGGTCTCCTGCTCAACGCCGGCATCGTCCACCCGCCGAAGACGCGAGAGACCACCCTCGACGGCAACGAGGTCGTCTTCGCGACCAACGCGCTCGGCCACTTCGCGCTCGCCGGAGCGCTGCTTCTGACGCTGGCCGCAGCATCCGGTCGAATGGTGTGGCTGGGGAGCATGTCGACGTCGCTCGGCGCGCACGACCCGGTCGATCCGCAGCTCGTCGAGGGCTACACCCCGTGGCGCGCGTATGTGCAGTCGAAGGTCGCGACCACGGCTCTCGGACTCGAGGCCGACCGGCGGCTGCGGGCCGCGGGCGCTCCGGTCGCCAGCGTCGTCGCTCACCCCGGGTACTCGACGAGTGGTCGCACGATCGGCATCAGGGGCGTGAACGAACCGAGCAGGATGACCCGCTTCGCCGACAATCTGCAGGCTGCGATCACGCAGTCCAAGGAGCACGGAGCGTGGCCCCTCGTGAGGGCGCTGGTCGATCCGGCTGTGGAAGGCGGGCAGTTCTGGGGTCCGCGCTTCGTCACCCACGGCGAGCCGAAGGCCGCGAAGCCGTCGAAGATCACCCGGAGCACCGAGATCGCTGAGCGGCTCTGGGGCGTCTGCGAAGAAGCCGCAGGGGTGCATTGGCCCTTCGAGGACGCCGCACGGCGCTGAGCCGCACGGCGCCGCACGGCGCTGAGTCGCACGGCGCCGCACGGCGCTGAGTCGCACGGCGCCGCACGGCGCTGAGCCGCACGACGCCGCACGGCGCTGAGCCGCACGAGCCCTGCGGGAGACCCGGCGTCGCACCCGCGCGGAGAGGTCGCGCGGAGAAGCCGGGCGCTGACCCAGCGGCAAGAGTCAGGCGCTGAGCCACACCGCGCGGGCTGCACCGTCGGGTAGATCCAGCGGTGCGCCGTCGAGCACGAGGGTCGATGCATCCCGAACCTCTACCCGCGTTCCGGGTCGCAGGCCCGCGTCGTCGAGGAGGCGCAGCAGGGCGGGGTCACGGTCGCTGATCCGGAGGACGCGCCCGCGGTGACCCGGCACGGCGTCGCCGAGGGCGACGAACGGCTCTCGGTTCACATGCCCCGCCGCGTCGGGGATGGCGTCGCCGTGCGGGTCGAAGCTCGGGTGGCCGAGGCGTGCGTCGATTCCGTCGAGCAGGCGGTCGCTGACGGTGTGCTCGAGCACCTCGGCCTCGTCGTGCACTTCGTCCCACGTGTAGTCGAACTCCCGCACGAGCCACGTCTCGATCAGCCGGTGACGACGGATGACGGCGGCGGCCCGCAGCTCGCCCGCCTCGGTGAGCGACACCGGCCCATAGGGCCGATGCGTGACGAGCCCTTGCGCGGCGAGCTTCTGCACCATCTCGGTGACGCTCGACGGTGCAAGGCCCAGCTCGAGGGCGAGCTGCGAGGGGGTGATTCGATCCGGCTGCCACTCAGTGTGGTGGTAGATCGTCTTGAGGTAGTCGTCGACGGCGGGAGATGCCACCCGCTCAGGGTACCTGTCGGCCCCTATGTGCCCGACAGGACCAGCCACAGCAGCACGCCGTTGAGGGCGATCAAGAAGACGGATGCCGCGATCCCGGCCGCTGTCGTCCCCCACCGGTTGCGGTGGGGGCCGAGCACGTCCGCTCGCGCGGTGAGTGCGACGAGGGGGATCAGTGCGAACGGGATCCCGAACGAGAGCACGACCTGGCTGAGCACGAGCGCGATCGTCGGCTCGACCCCCGCGCCGAGGATGAGGAGCGCCGGGATCAGGGTGACGAGGCGCCGCGCGATCAGCGGCACGCGCACGTGCAGCAGGCCGCGCATGATCTCGGCCCCGGCATACGCGCCGACCGATGTGCTCGCGAGGCCGCTCGCGAGAAGTCCGACCGCGAAGAGCGTCGCGACCAACGGGCCGATTCCGACGCTGAGCGCCGCATAGGCGCCCTCGAGCGAGTCGGTGCCCGGCACGCCGGCGAGGTTCGCGGCGGCCAGGAGCAGGATGCAGAGGTTCACCGTCCCGGCGATGAGCATCGCGATGCTCACGTCCCATCGCGTCGCCCTCAGGAGTACACCGGTGGGGATGCCGCGCGCGTGCGCCAGCTCGGCATCCGTCGGCTGCGCACCCTGCGAGTGCTGCGCGCCGGGGAACCGGTCGCGGGCGAGCGCGGAGTGCGCGTAGATCGCGTGCGGCATGATCGTGGCGCCGAGGATGGATGCCGCCAGCAGCACCGAATCCGTACCCTCGAACCGCGGAACGAGGCCGCCGACGACCGCGGCGCCGTCGGGAGGGGCGATGAACACCCCGAAGGTGAAGCCGATGGCGATGATCGCGATCAGTCCGATGACCACGAACTCGAACGTGCGTGCCCCTCGGCGCGACTGCACCACGAGCAGCGCGAGCGAGACGGTGCCGGTGATGACGCCGCCCCACACCAGCGGGATCCCGAACAGCAGGTTCAGGGCGACGGCGCCGCCGATCACCTCGGCGATGTCGGTGGCCATCGCGACCAGTTCGGCCTGCAACCAGTAGGCCCGGCGCCCCCATGGATTGCGGATGCGGCGGCCGAGCGCCTCCGGAAGGCTCTGCCCCGTGACGATCCCGAGTTTGGCTGAGAGGTACTGGATGAGCCAGGCCATCGCGTTGCCGAGCACGACGACCCACACCAGGAGGTAGCCGAACCGGGCACCGGCTGTCATGTTGCTCGCGACATTTCCGGGGTCGAGATAAGCGACCCCCGCGACCAGCGCCGGGCCGAGCAGCCACACGACCCGAGGCACGGTGGCGCGCGGGGCCCGGACGGGCAGCGCGTCCGACGGCGCTGGTTTCGGCATGCCGAAACCCTATACCCAACGCTTTCGGGCTGCCGAAATATTCGGCTTCTCCCCGACCCCGCTGCACAACGCAGGACCGATTGCCTCGCAAAGGGGCGACACGCCGGGTGCGGCGTGCGAGGGGGGCTATCGGTCCTGCGTTGTGCAGCAACCGAAGTGCAGCAGTCACGCATGGGGGGGCAGAGGGGGCCCGGGGCGGAGCCGATACCGTGGGCGGATGAACGCGACTGAGCGGCAAGAGGACGGGGACGGGCAGGCGGGGGCCGGGCAGGCGGGGGACGGGCAGGACGGGGACGGGCAGGACGGGGACGGGCAGGCGGGGGACGGGCAGGCGGGGGACGGGCAGGCGGGGGCCGGGCTGCCCGGAGTCGGGGTGGGGCCCTGGCCCGGGGGCGTGGATGCCTGGCCCGCAGAGCCGTGGTTCGACCCCGAGCTGCTCGCCGCCGGCGACACGCGCAACGTCATCGACCGCTACCGTTACTGGCGCATGGAGGCGATCGTCGCCGACCTCGACACGCGCCGGCACCCGTTCCACGTCGCGATCGAGAACTGGCAGCACGACATGAACATCGGCTCGATCGTCCGCAGCGCCAATGCGTTCCTCGCCGACACGGTGCACATCATCGGCCGCCGCCGATGGAACCGTCGCGGCGCGATGGTCACCGACCGCTATCAGCACGTCGTGCATCACGAGGATGTCGCGGCCTTCGCCGCATGGGCCTCCGGAGCCGGGCTTCCCGTCGTTGCGGTCGACAACGTCGAGGGGTCCGTGGCGGTCGACCGGGCCGACCTGCCCGAACGCTGCGTGCTGCTGTTCGGTCAAGAGGGCCCCGGGCTGTCGGCCGAGGCGCTGGCCGCGGCATCCGGCATCGTCGAGATCAGGCAGTACGGCTCCACACGCTCGATCAACGCGAGCGCAGCCGCGGCCGTCGTGATGTACGAGTGGTGCCGCCGGTGGGCGTGAGCGCTCAGGCGCCGGCGGTCATCCACCCGGTGCCGCGCACGCGCCACCCGAGCGTGCCGAGCCGCGCGAGCATGTAGACGCCGAAGAAGGCGACCGACAGCCACGCGAGTCCTGCCCATCCGGCCGGTGCGAACAGCGCGACCGCAGCCAGCGCGGGGGCGAAGACGACGACGTTGAGCACTCCGGCCACCGCCAGGTAGCGGCCGTCTCCTGCGCCGATCAGCACCCCGTCGAGCACGAACACGATCCCGCAGATCGGCTGGGCCACCGCGAGGATGAGCAGCGCCGGCTGGATCAGGGCGGCGAGCGCGGCATCCCCCGTGAACACGATGCCGATCACCCCGGACAGCGCCGCGACGGCGGCCCCGACGCTCACCCCGAACCACGCGCCCCAGGCCACCGTGCGGCCGAGCACCCGGCGCACGAACGGCTCCTCCCCGGCTCCGAGGCCCTTGCCCACGAGGGCCTGCGCGGCGATCGCGAGGGCATCGAGCGCGAACGCCGTCGTGGAGAAGATCGTGAACACGACCTGCCAGCCCGCGAGCTCGCCGGTGCCGAGGCCGGTCGCAACGCCGACCGTCGCCAGCAGCGCGACGCGCAGCGACAGGGTGCGCAGGAACAGCCATCCTCCGGAACGGGCGGAGCCGGCGACGCCCGCGCGCTGGGGGCGGACGGATGCCGAGTGGCGGCGCGCGAGGCGCCCGATGACGACGACATAGGCGCCCACCATGGCCCACTGGGCCAGAACCGTACCGGCGGCCGACCCCGCGATGCCCCAGCCCAGTCCGTAGATGAGCAGCCAGTTCAGCACCGCGTTCGCGGCGAAGCCGAGACCGGCGATCCACAGCGGGGTCACGGTGTCCTGCATTCCACGGAGCAGGCCGGTCGCGGCGAAGACGATGAGCATCGCCGGCAGCCCCCACATCGACAGGCCCAGGTAGATCTCCGCCTGCGCGGCCACCTCAGGCCCCGCGCCGAACAGACCCACCAGGAACGGCGTCGTCACGGAGCCGACGCCGGCCAGGACTGCTCCGATCCCAAGAGCGAGCCACATCCCGTCGATGCCTGCCGACACGGCGCGCGACGGGTCGCCGGCCCCGAAGCGCCGCGCCACGGCGGGCGTCGTCGAGTACGCGAGGAACACCATGAGCCCCACGATCGTCTGCAGCACCGCCGACGCGATGCCGAGGCCGGCGAGCGGAACGACGCCGAGGTGCCCGACGAGCGCCGAGTCGACGATGAGGAACAGCGGCTCGGCGATGAGTGCTCCGAGGGCGGGCACCGCGAGCCGCAGGATGTCGCGGTTCAGCGTGCGGGGGGTGCTCACCTCTTGAGCCTACGAGTCCGGCGATCCCACCCTGCCGGCTGCGGTTGCCGTGTCGATCGGGGGACGTATCCTTGACGGATGACCGAGCCCCGAACCGGTATCGCACTCGATGACCTCAGCGCCGAGATCCGCCCGCAGGACGATCTGTTCCGACACGTCAACGGCCGCTGGCTGGAGCGCACCGAGATCCCCGAAGACAAAGCACGCTGGGGCTCGTTCCACGTGATCGCCGAGCAGGCCGAGAAGCACGTGCGCGAGATCATCGAAGAATCGACGGATGCCGAGCCCGGCACCGAGACGCGCAAGATCGGCGACCTCTACACGAGCTTCCTCGACACCGATCGCATCGCCGAGCTCGGTGCGGCGCCGCTGGCCGAGAACCTCGCGCTCGTCGACGGGATCGACAGCATCCCCTCGCTTCTGCGCACGATCGGCGCGCTCGAGCGCGACGGTGTCAGCGGTCTCATCGAGCTGTACGTCGAGCCTGATCCGGGCGACCCGCAGCGCTATGTGCCGTTCCTCATCCAGGGCGGCCTTTCGCTGCCCGATGAGAGCTACTACCGCCTCGAGAACTTCACCGAGACGCGGATCGCATACCGCGAGCACATCGAGCGGATCCTGGCTCTGGCCGGCGTCGACGACGCCTCGGGCACGGCCGACCGCGTCGTCGCCATCGAAGCCGACCTCGCCACCCACCACTGGGACAATGTGCGCAGCCGCGACGCCGTCGCGACATACAACCTCATGTCGTGGGACGAGATGGTCGCGCTCGCCGGGGTCGACCTGCAGCCCTGGCTCGAGGGCATCGCCGCCGATCATGCGGGTGCGTTCACCGAGGTCAACGTCTACCAGCCGAGCTTCGTCGAGGGCCTCGGGGCCGTGCTCGTCGAAGAGCGGCTCGACGAATGGAAGGCCTGGCTGCGCTTCAAGGTCGTGCACTCCGCCGCCGCGTTCCTGTCGGACGAGTTCGTGGCCGAGAACTTCGCGTTCTACGGCACCCAGCTCACGGGCGTCCCGGTGAACCGCGAGCGCTGGAAGCGGGGCGTCAGCCTCGTCGAAGCGGCGCTGGGCGAAGCGGTCGGCAAGGTCTACGTCGATCGCCACTTCCCGCCCGCGGCGAAGGTCGCGATGGACGAGCTCGTCGGCAACCTCGTCGAGGCGTACCGGCAGAGCATCGCCGCCCTCGAGTGGATGACCCCCGAGACCCGCGAACGGGCGCTCGCGAAGCTCGACGCGTTCACGCCGAAGATCGGGTACCCGGTCACCTGGAAGGACTACTCGACCCTCGAGATCGACGCGGCAGACCTGGTCGGCAACGTACGGCGTGCTCACGTCTGGGAGCACGACAGGCAGCTGGGCAAGGTGGGTCAGCCCATCGACCGCGACGAGTGGTTCATGACTCCGCAGACGGTGAACGCCTACTACAACCCGCTCATGAATGAGATCGTGTTCCCCGCCGCCATCCTGCAGTACCCGTTCTTCGAGCCGGATCGCGATGCCGCAGCCAACTACGGCGGCATCGGGGCTGTGATCGGCCACGAGATCGGGCACGGCTTCGACGACCAGGGCAGCAGGTTCGATGGTGACGGGTCGCTGCGCGACTGGTGGACGGATGCTGACCGCGCAGCCTTCGAAGAGCGCACCGCCTCGCTCATCGACCAGTACAACACCCTTGTCCCGGTCGGCCTGACCGACGATCACACCGTGAACGGCGCCCTCACCATCGGCGAGAACATCGGCGATCTCGGTGGCCTGGGCATCGCCCTCAAGGCGTACGAGCTGTCGTTGAACGGCGCCGAAGCGCCCGAGATGGACGGGTTCACCGGCATCCAGAGACTCTTCCTCAGCTGGGGGCAGATCTGGCAGCAGAAGGGCCGGGATGCCGAGACCATCCGTCTGCTGACGATCGATCCGCATTCTCCCAACGAATTCAGATGCAATCAGATCGTGCGCAACATCGGCGCGTTCTACGATGCATTCGACGTCACCGAATCCGACGCCCTGTGGCTCGATGAGAGCAAGCGCGTCACGATCTGGTGATCGCACGCCGACGATGACAGGGCCAGAACTCCCCGACGATCAGAACCCCTAGAAGAATCGGCCTCACCCGACCCTGCGCTCCACTCCATCGGAAGGACCCCCGCTCGTGGGCATGCCCCCTGAGCCTTTCGACTCCCCGGCCTCGCCGCCTCTGCACGAACCCGCTTCCCTGGCTCCTCGCGACCATGAAACCGCGCGCAGCTCGCGTCGCGGCAACAGGCGCCTGCCTCGCCGCGCCGCGGCGGCCCGCCGATCCTTCACATCGACACTCAAGGCGCTCGACGGACTCGCCGCCTCCGGCGCGAAGGTCTCGGTGCGGATCAACGACCTCGACCGGGGCACGTCGGTGCTGAGCGGCGACGACTTCGTCACTCTCCCCGTCGCGGGGCTCGGGGTCGTGCCGCTGCTGATCGAGCTCGCCGCCGCCTTCGAGTCGGGGGCACTGGATCCGTTCGAGATCATCGAGCGCACGTCGGTTCCGCCGGTTCACGTCGCCGGTGTGTGGCAGCACCTCAAAGCGCCGGCGCTGCCGCTCGTCGACCTGGCCGTGCTCACAGGATCCGCGGGCGACGCCACCGCGGCCAACGCGCTGCTGGAGAGGGTGGGTCTTCCGGCCGTGCGCTCCCGGATCGAGAAACTCGGTCTCGCGCGCTCGGCTCTTCTCGACGGATTCCGCGATGAGCGCGGGCCGGATGATGCTCCGCAGGTCGCGCTCGGATCGGCCCGCGAGCTCGCGGAGCTCTTCGCTGCGCTCGTCAACTCCGAAGTCGTCTCCGCCGGCGTCTCGGCACAGGTCTCGGAGTGGCTGAGCCTCAATCACGACCTCTCGCTCGTTGCGGGGGCGACCGGTCTTGATCCCTTCGCCCATGAGAACGACGACCACGGGCTGCTCTTCATCAACAAGACGGGGCGGGATGCCGGCATCCGCGCCGAGGCGGGAGTATTGGCCGGCCCTCGGGCCGGCGTCTCCTACGCGCTCATCGTGTGCTTCGACGACCTCTCGATCGCCCACCGGCTTCGCGCGCACGAGGCGTTCCGCACTCTCGGCGTCGACCTGATGGAGTACGTCTTCTAACGCCCCCGCCCCCGCGCCCGCCCCCGCGCGCCCGTGCCGCGCCGCGAGACCGGATGGGGACGACGAGACCCCGGGGTTCTTCCACCGTTTCGTGGTGCACATCCGGTTTCGCGGGAAGAAGGGCGGGGGCGGGGGGTCTTGGTGAAGTCTTAGAACGGGACGGGCAGGGTGAGGCGGTGACGACTTCTGAGCACGGTGCTGCGGTGAGCCGCGTCGCGGCTCCGACCGTGCTGTTCTGGGCCGCCAAGGCCGCATCGACGGCCCTCGGTGAGGCGGCATCCGACTTCTCGATCCGTGTGATGCCCCCCGTTCTGGCGGTGCTGGTCGGGTTCGCGCTGTTCGTCATCGCCTTGGCGTTCCAGCTCACGCGGCGCCGGTACATCCCAGAGGCGTACTGGCTCACGGTCGCCGCCGTCGGGATCTTCGGCACGATGGCGGCCGACGTCGTCCACGTGGTGCTCGGTCTGCCCTACGCGGTCTCCGCCGCGTTCTACGCCCTGGTGCTCGCGGCCGTCTTCATCGCGTGGTGGTGGGTCGAGCGCACGCTCTCGGTGCACGACGTCACGACCACGCGCCGCGAGCTGTTCTACTGGGCGGCCGTCGTCGGCACGTTCGCGATGGGAACCGCACTCGGCGACTTCGCGGCCGTGACTCTCGGCCTCGGTTATGCGGCGTCGACGGCCCTGTTCGCGGTGCTCATCCTCGTGCCGGCCCTCGGCTACCGCATCTTGCGATGGAACGGGGTCTTCGCGTTCTGGTTCGCCTACGTCCTCACCCGGCCGGTGGGCGCGAGCGTGGCGGACTGGCTCGGCAAGCCGATCGCCGAGGGCGGCGTCGGGATGGGATCGGGGTGGGTGTCGCTGGGGTTCGTGCTCGTCATGGTCGGCCTGGTCGGCGTGATGCGCCGGCAGCTCGTACGCCCGGCCGCGGCGCGCGTCACTCGGGCGGCGTAGGGGCCGGGCCATCCAGTCGGTCCACGAGGGACAGGCCGCGGCGCGCCCACTCGATCTCGATGCGGGCGCGCTCGACAAGCCCTTCGTAGGCGAAGCGTTTGAACGCGATCGTGCGCTCGCGGTCGGCCTCCGGAGTGACGGCGAGGCGCCGGACGAGCATGGGATTGTCGCGCGCGTCGATGCGGGCCAGTTCGCCCTCCCACTGTTCGAGTTCACCCTCCCACTGCGCGATATGGGCGTTAAGGAACCGGAGCGCGCCCTCGCGAGAAGCACCCTCGAGGTACGCGGCCCGCAGGTGCGCGGGATCGCGGACCCGCTGATAGTCCAGCGGCGCCTCCATCCAGGCGAGGTACGCCTGCTCACCGGCATCCGTCACGTGGTAGACCCGCCGGACACCGCGAACTCCGCGGGTCTGCTCCTCGCCCTCGATGAGCCCGTCGAGCTCCATCTTGCGCAGCTCGGGGTAGATCTGGGAATCGGGGGCGTGCCAGACGTGACCGACCGACTGCGCGAACTGCTTCTGCAGGTCGTAGCCCGACAGCGGACCCACGCGAAGCAGAGCGAGCAGCGCGTACCGCAGGCTCATGTCGACCTCCCGGTGATCTCGAGGAATGCGCAAGGGGCTCGCACGGATCAGGCGGACCTGACCGGTGCGAGCCCCTCGAGCCTATGACCTAAGCGGGCTGGTACTGCGTGCGCCACCCGCCCTGATAGGTCGCGCGAGCGACGGTGGAGTACGGGACGGGGCTCACGACCGCCCGCACCTCGGTCTGCTCGTGCGGCTCGACGCTCGCCTTGGAGGTGCCGCCGTTCGGCTCGCCCCAGACGACCTTGAGCTCGGTTCCCTCCGGCACGTTCGGGTCGACGGTCGCCAGCGACAGGCCCCTGCGCTCGTTCGCGCTGTACCCGGTGAACATCGAGTAGCCGACGACCGTCCCGTCCTCATCCACGACGGAGTCGTAGTTCGCCGAGCCGTAGTTGGCCAGCGGCAGGTCGAAGAACTTGTAGTTGGGTCCGTCGACGTTCAACAGCGACGTCCACACCTTGCCGAGGTCTTCGGCGTCCCACGCGAGGGTGACCTTCTTGCGCTGCGATGCCGGGTCGATCTTCTCGAGGGCGTCGCGACCGATGAAGTCGTGGTCGAACTTCACGAACGAGCCGTAGCCGAGCTCCCACGGGGTGAGGTAGTAGTCCTCGATGTCGTCCGACACGAACGACCCGGCGAGCGTGCCGGTCGCCTCGTACCCATCGGCCGGGAGCCACTCGCGGTAGGCCTGCTCTTCGGCGCCCGTGTAGATCGCGGGGAGCGGGGACGGGATCCAGCCCGACTCGAGCGTGTTGGAGGGGTAGGCGCGCGAGCCGACGGGCACGAGGCCGAACTCGGCCCCCGCGTTCACGATCGCGGTCCAGATGCGGTCGTGGTCGGCGTACGGCCCCCAGACCTCAAGACCGGGAGCGCCGGCCATGCCGTGGCGGAGCGTGCGGACGGTCGTGCCGTCGATCGTCATCGTCGACATCGTGAAGAAGCGGAGCTGCTCGAGCGGGCCGCCGTTGAGCTTCTCGATGACCTGCCATGCGTTCGGGCCCTGGATCTGGAACCGGTAGTACTGGCGCGAGACCTCGTGCCCGTAGGGGCGCGAGGGGGAACGGCGGTCGACCGTGACGTCCAGGTTCGCGTACCCGCCCGTCTCCGCGTGGAACATCAGCCAGTTCGACGCCGGTGCCCGCCCGACGTACGTGTACTCGTCCTCGCCCTCGCGGAACAGGATGCCGTCACCGATGACGTGGCCGGCGGCGGTCGTCGGGACGTACTGCTTCGCCTTGTCGACGGGGAAGTTCGCGACCGAGTTGATCGCCGTGTCGGAGATCAGCCTGATGGCGTCGGAGCCCTTCAGGAACACGTTGTCCATATGGTGCGACTGGTCGTAGAGCACGGCCGTGTCGCGCCACGCCTTCTGCTCCTTGATCCAGTTCTGGAAGTCGGCCGGCACGACCGGGTAGATGTACGAGCCGATCTGCGAGTTGCGCAGGAGTTCGACGGGATTTCCCGCCGCGTCGATGACGTCCTGCAGATTCCTGGGTGCCACGGTGAACCTCTGATTTCTCTTGTTGCGACGGGGATGCCTCGGAGGCGCCCCCGTCAGGGTCGGTCGGTGAAGACGATGGTCTGGTTGCCGTGCCGGATGACGCGGTCTTCGGCGTGCCACTGCACGGCGCGCGAGAGCACGGCGCGTTCGACGTAGGCGCCGCGCGCCTGGAGGTCGGCGGCGGTCATCGTGTGATTCACGCGGGCGACGTCCTGCTCGATGATCGGACCTTCGTCGAGTTCCTTCGTGACGTAGTGCGATGTCGCGCCGATCAGCTTCACGCCGCGCTCCTTGGCCTTGCGGTAGGGGGCGGCACCGATGAACGCGGGGAGGAACGAGTGGTGGATGTTGATCACGGGCACGTCGACGCGGTCGAGGAAGTCCTCGGAGATGATCTGCATGTAGCGCGCCAGCACGACGAAATCGGTGTTGCCGATGAGCAGCTCGAGGATCTTCGCCTCGGCTTCGGACTTGTCCGGCCCCTGCGACGGCACGTGGAAGAACGGGATGCCGAACGAGCGCACATCTTCTGCCACGTTCGTGTGATTGGAGATCACCATCGGGATCGTCACGTTGAGCTCGCCTCGACGGTGTCTCCACAGCAGTTCGAGGAGGCAGTGGTCGGACGTGGAGGCGAGGATCGCCATCCGCTTGGGGATCGACTGGTCGGTCAGCTGCCACGTCATCCCGTACGGCTCGAGGGTCGTCCGCAGGTCGGCCTCGATGTCGGGCATGACGGCCGACAGCTCCGGGCGGTGGAAGACCAATCGCTGGAAGAAGTGGCCACCCTCGGGGTCATCGGAGTACTGGTCGAGGCTGACGATGTTCGCCTTGTTCCGGGTGATCAGCGCCGTCACGGCGGCGACGATGCCCGGCTGGTCGGGGCCATGGACGATCAGGCAGGCGCGATCTGCGAGCGCGGTGGTGTGGACAGTCATGAGACAAGCCTGTCAGGACTGGGTGGCGGCGTACGCGCGCGCCCAGTCGGCTGTCGCCTTGAGCCCGCCGAAAGTGTAGAAGTGGAGCCGCACGGTGCCGACACCCGGGTCTGCCGCGAGCAGCGCTGAGAGGTCGGTCACGAAGGTGTCGGGGCCGGCCGTGCCCATGAGGTTCGTCAGCGAGAAGCCGTACTTCTTCACGATCATGGCGTTCGCACCGATCCCGAATCGGCGCGCGAAGCCGAGCAGGCGCTTGATGCCGGCGGGGCCGGGGGTGCCGATCCGGATCTGCGTGTCGATCCCGCGAGCGCGCACGGCATCGATCCAGGTGATCACCGGATCGGTGTCGAAGGCGAACTGGGTCAGGATCGTGGCATCGAGGCCCTGTTCGCGCAGCGACCAAGACTTGTCGTCGAGCGCCTTCCAGAGCTTCTCTCCGGAGATGTCGGGGTGGCCTTCGGGGTATCCCGCGATGCTGACGTGCCGCACGCCGTACTCGGGGAGCAGGCCGGTCCGGATGACGTCGAACGAGTCCTCGTAGGGGCCTTCCGGCGTCGTCGGGTCGCCGCCGACGACGAACACGTGCTCCGTGGCACCGACGTCCTGCAGCGCGGAGAGAAACTCCTCCAGCTGCGCGCGCGACTGAAGACGGCGTGCCGAGATGTGCGGCACCGGCACGAAACCGAGCTCGCGCACGGTCTTGGCGGCCGACACGCGCATCTCCAGATCCTCGTTGCCGAGGAACGTGACGTTGATCCGGGTGCCGAGCGGGATCGAGTCCTTCGCTTCGAGCAGCGCAGGAACATCCTTGCCGGTCATCTCGAGCGAGAAGTCCGAGATGAGCTCTCGCGCTGCAGCCTTATCGGGTGCGGGGGTCGTGTGTGCCACTGATCGAGGTCCTTTCCGCTCTCAGCGGGCGCATCGTTGCGCTTCCGATCTGAAGATACCTACAGACATAGGGAATGTCCATAGGTAAACTGCGGAAATGGATGCTCACCGTCGAGCGCCGGCCGACTCCGCACAGTGCTACGCGGTCAGGCCTGCTCCGACTCAGGGGCGATTCCGGGTGCCGGAGACAGATCCGGTGTCCGCTCGAGGAGGCGGATGAGGAGGTGGTTCAACTGAGCGACTTCATCGGGTGTCAGGTCGGCCAGGACGATCTCTTGACCCTGCAGCGAGATCGGCTTCATCCGATCGTGCATCTCCGCGCCCGCACGGGTGAGGTAGAGGTGTCGCGATCCGCGCTTGCCATCCGCGGGCACGATGAGCTCTCGGGCGATCAGGGTGTTCACGCTCTTGGACACGATCGCCTTGTTCATCGCCACGAACTCCGAGATGTCGGTGGAGGTCGCACCGGGACGGATCGAGATCGCAGAGATCACCCGCCAGTCGTTGGTGCCCAGGTTGAACTCGCTGCGCAACAGCCTCGACTCACGCCAGACGAGCGCGTTCGAGATCAGGTGCAGGAGGCGAGGCGTGAAGTTCTCGGTGTCGACGACGTCCTTCAGAGGCGTCGTGATGACCTCCGCGGCGTCGACGAAGACGGGCCCGCCCGGATCGCCCAGGTCGCCTGTCAACCGCACTCCCATCCAGCGTCGGATCATGGGGAAATCTGTGAAGCGAGTCTAGCCACGGCCATTCGTGTCACGCGATCGAGCTCCTCTGCGGCTTGTCCCTGCGGCAGTGCGATGGGAAACAGCATCCTTAAACAAGTTTATGTACATTCCTGTTTACTTGTAAAACAAGCCGTGTTACTGTCACCACGTCGGAGTCCGGATCACCGGATCGGACCACAAGCGAATGTCGACGGAGACCGCACAGTGCCGGTGTCTCGTCGACGAATTCAGACGACGAGGAGGCATGTGATGGGCGACCAGAGCCTGCAGGCGACCGAGAGTCCGCATACCGTTCAGGAGCTGGAAGACCTGGCATTCGAGCTGCGATCGAAGCTGCTCCACCTGTGCGGGACGTACGAGGGGGCCGTGCACATCGGCGGCGACCTGTCGGCGGCCGACATCTTCACCGCACTCTTCCACTACGGCCTGCACGTCGACCCGACAGACCTCAGGAATCCGTCGCGCGACCGATTCGTCTTGAGCAAAGGCCACGCGGCGGTCTGCATGTACATCGCGATGTCGATGCGCGGCTTCTTCTCCTACGAGGGCATCCTCGACACGTACGGGCAGCTCGACTCGGCCTACGGCATGCACCCCTGCAAGGTGCAGCTGCCCGGTGTCGAGTGCTCGACCGGTTCGCTCGGGCACGGCCTGCCGATCGCGGTGGGCATGGCGCTGAGCGCCCGCGGTCGCGGCGAGTCGCACCGCGTGGTGTGCCTGCTGGGCGACGGCGAGACCGGCGAGGGATCGGTGTGGGAGGCCGCGATGGCCGCTCGCAGCAACGAGCTCGGCAATCTGGTGGCCTTCGTCGACCGCAACCGCCAGCTCATGACGAGCTTCGCCGAGGAACGCGTCGTCTTCGAGCCCTACCCCGACAAGTGGGCGGCGTTCGGGTGGAACGTCGTGCACATCGACGGCCACGACATGGGTGAGCTCGTCGAGGCGATCGATGCCCTGCCCGCAACCGACAGCAACCGCCCCACGGTGATCATCTGCGAGACCGTGAAGGGCAAGGGCGTGGACTTCATGGAGCACAATCTCGCCTGGCATGCCGGTTCGCTCGGCGCCGCAGACCTGGAGCGCGCCATGACCGCGCTCGAAGCATCCCGCACGAAGGAGAGCGTCTGATGCCCGTTACTTTCACTTTCGGCGAGTTCCTCGGTGCCCGCTCGGTGATCGGGTCGACCCTCGCCGAACTCGGCGACGAGCACCCCAACCTCTGGGTCATCACCCCTGACATCGGGGCGACCCTGGTCGAGTTCCGCGACAAGTTCCCCGAGCGCTTCCTCGACGTGGGGCTCGCCGAGCAGGTCAGCGTCGGCATCGCCGCCGGACTCGCGTACGACGGCAACATCCCGGTCGTCTCGGGCATGCTGCCGTTCCTCTCGATGCGAGCGCTGGAGCAGGTCCGCACGGACGTCTGCTATCCGAACCTGCCCGTCAAGATCATCGGGACACACGGCGGACTCGTCGGCAACGGCGGCTCGACGCACTACGCGGTCGAAGACCTCGCCCTCATGTGCGCGCTCACCAACATGACGGTTACATCCATCGGCGACCCGCTCATGGTCGGCGAGATCCTCCGCCAGTCCATGTCGATGGCGGGGCCGATCTACATCCGGCTCGCGGTCGGCAAGAAAGACAAGGTGCTCTACGAGCCGGGTCAGCACGACATCCGGATCGGGAAGGGCATCGTCGCGCGGCAGGGGACGGATGCCACCATCTTCACGCACGGAACGGTCGTCGCCCAGGCGATCGATGCCGCCGAAGAGCTCGAGCGGGAGGGCTACTCCGTGCGCGTGGTCGACATGTTCACCCTCAAGCCCATCGACCAGGACCTCATCGCGCAGTGCGCGGAGGAGACGGGCGGCCGGTTCGTCGTCCTCGAGGACCACCTCGCCTACGGCGGGCTCGCATCGCGCGTCGCCGACGTCGTCGCCGACCGGGGCATCCACCTCACCGCGTTCGAGCGACTCGGTATTCCGCAGGTGTACGCCGGGTTCGGCGAGGACGAGCAGTTGCGCGACAAGTACGGCTACGGGCTGTCGGCGACCATCGCCGCGACGCGCCGGGTCATCGCCGCGGGCGACTGACCCACCCCCCATCGCTCAACGGAGAGACGAATGAGAACTGTCGCCGTCACGAAGATCGGCAGCCTGCGGGATCCCGACGAGGATGCGCGCGGGCGCATCGGCGTGGTCGACTTCCCCGACCAGCCGCTCGGCCCCGAAGACGTGCGCATCCGGGTCGCCTACTCGGCGATCTGCGGCTCGGATCCGCACCTCGCGGAGGGCTTCTTCGGCACCGACGTGCCGATCGGGCTGGGGCACGAGCTGTCGGGGGTCATCGAGGCGCTCGGCGAGCGTGCGCATCGCACGGGGCTGCAGGTGGGCGACCGCGTCGCGGGCAACTTCCTGCGGTTCTGCGGCACGTGCACCCCGTGCCGCGCGGGCAGGCAGCAGTTCTGCGAGCACATCCAGGACTACAACCGTCCGGGCATGGCCGAGACCGTGACGTGGCACGAGTCGCAGGTGTACCGCCTGCCCGATTCCGTGTCGCTGCTGCACGGCTGCCTGCTCGAACCGGCATCCGTCGCCGTCCGCATCGCCGACAAGACGCGCATCAGGGTCGGCGACCGTGTCGCGATCTGCGGCGGGGGGCCGATCGGTCAGCTCGCCCTCCAGGTCATGAAGATGTACGGCGCGACATCGTTGACGCTGATCGAGCCGATCGCCGAGCGACGAGAGATGGCACGCCGGCACGGCGCCGAGCACGTCATCGACCCGGTGGGCGAGGACCAGCGCGCACGGACCGACGAGATCACCGAGGGTCGGGGCTTCGACGTCGTGATCGATGCATCCGGGTCGCCGCGTGCGGTCCGCGGGCTGCTCGACATCGCCGCGAAGGGTGCCACGGTGATCTACGGCGCGATGTACCCGCACGACTTCGAGATGCCGCTGAACCTGTCGGACTACCTCTATCTGAAGGAACTGACCCTCACGGGCGTCTTCGTCTCGCCGTACGCGTTCCCGCGGGCGCTGCAGATCCTGCCGCACCTCGAGCTGGACGAGCTGACGCAGTCCGTGTTCGACCTCGAAGACGCGACCGACGCGTTCGAGATGCACATCAGCGGGCGCTACCCGAAGGTGGTCATCCGGTGCAACGACATCGCTGACGAAGGGATGCTGTCATGACGATCGACGACGTACGGAGCGCGACGCTCCCGGCGCTCGAGGCGCACGACATCGTCAAGCGGTTCGACGGCGTGCACGCGCTCAACGGTGCGCGCCTGTCCGTGAACCCCGGCGAGATCCACGCGCTGCTGGGGGAGAACGGCGCGGGCAAATCCACCCTCATCAAGATCCTGACCGGCATCTACTCGCCCGACGCGGGCACGCTCCGGCGCAACGGCGACGAGGTCGAATTCGCGAACGTGCGCGTGGCCAAGCATGCCGGCGTCGTCGCGCTCTACCAGGAGCTCTCCGTCATCCCCTCGATGACCGTGGCCGAGAACATCCTGCTCGGCGAGGAGACCCCCAGCCGCGGCGGGATCGTCCAGTGGCGCACCCTCCGCCGCACGGCGAGAGAGCAGCTGGACCGCATCCACCAGCGGATTCCGCTCGGCAGGCTCGCGGGCGAGCTCTCGCCCGTCCAGCAGACCATGGTCGCCTTCGCCCGCGCGCTCGCGACCGACGCGCGCGTGCTGATCCTCGACGAGCCGACCGCGTCGCTGACCGATACCGAGATCACCGAGCTGTTCAGCGTCCTCCGCCGGCTGCGCGACGAGGGCGTGGCGATCGTCTACGTCTCACACCGTCTCGAGGAGGTCTTCGAGCTGTGCGACCGCCTCACGATTATGCGCAACGGCGAGACGATCATCACGAAGGACGTCGCCGATTCGCACATCGATGAAGTGATCTCCACGATGGTCGGGCGATCGGCTGGAGAGTTGTACCCGCCGCGGGGGACTCCCGACGTCACCACCGTCGCGCTCGCGGTCGACGGCCTCGACGGCCGACGCGTCAAGGACGTGACGTTCTCGGCGTATCGCGGCGAGGTGCTCGGCATCGGCGGTCTCGCCGGCTCCGGTCGCAGCGAGCTGCTCCGGCTCCTGGCGGGCGCACAGCGTCACACGGGCGGAACCGTCTCGGTCGGCGACACGGTCCTGACGCGTGCACCCAGCGTCGGACGTGCACTGGACGCCGGGATCGCGCTGGTGCCAGAAGAGCGTCGCAGTCAGGGCGTGATCCTCGGCGCGACGATCCGCGACAACGTCGCCCTCGCGAACATCCCGGCCATCAGCACGATGGGGGTCGTCTCGAACGCGCGCATCTCCGACATCGTCGGCAAGGGGATGCTCGACCTGCAGATCAAGGCACGCAGCTCGCGCCAGTTCGTCGGAGAGCTGTCGGGCGGCAACCAGCAGAAGGTCGTGCTGGCCAAGATGCTCGCCCGAAAGCCGAAAGTGCTCCTCATGGATGAGCCCACGCGCGGAATCGATGTGGGCACCAAGGCGGAGATCTATCGCCTCATCCGCGCGCTCGTCGCCGACGGCACCACCGTGATCGCGGTCAGCTCGGAGCTGCCCGAGCTGATCGGAATGTGCGACCGGATCCTGATCATGCACGAGGGACGGATCTCGGGCGCGGTGCAGGCCGATGAAGCGGACGAAGAGGTCCTGCTCGCTTACTGCTACGGAAAGGTGGATTCGAATGGTCACGACGCATAACCCGGGGTTGGAGGATACGACCGACACCCTGGCCGTTCCGCGTCGCTCGGTGGGGCAGCGGCTGCTGTCGAGCGGAACCGTGCTCGCGCTGATCGTGCTGATCGCCTTCTTCTTCGTGATGAGACCGGACGTCTTCCTCACGTTCACGAATGTGCGGAACATCCTGTACCAGGTCGCGATCCTCGCGATCATCGCAGGGGCGCAGACGCTCGTGATGGTCGTCGGCGACTTCGACCTGTCGGTCGCGGCGACCTCCGCACTCGCGGGCGCCGTATCGGCATCACTCATGCTGAGCGGCGTGCCGGTCGCGGTGGCGATCCTCGCGGGGCTCGTGGTGGGCCTGCTCATCGGCCTTGCGAACGGCCTCCTGATCGCCTACCTGAACCTCTCGGCGTTCGTCGCCACCCTGGCGACGCTGACATCGGTCACCGGGCTCGCGTACCTCGTGACCGCCGGAACGACGCTGTTCAACCTGCCCCCGGAGTTCAACAACCTCGGCCAGGGACGCATCCTGCAGATCCCGCTGCCGGTCTTCTTCGCGATCGGGATCTCGGTGATCCTGTGGTTCGTCCTGCGCTACACGACCCTGGGTCGCCGCTGGTACGCGACGGGCGGAAACGCCGAGGTCTCGCGCCTCTCGGGAGTCAACGTGCGTCGTGCCCGGCTGCTCGCCTTCACGGTCGCCGGATTCGTTTCCGCGATCGGCGGCATCCTCCTCGCCGCCCGGCTGGGCAGTGCGAGTGCCGTGCAGGGCTCCGACAACCTGCTCTTCTCCGTCGCCGCGGTCTTCCTCGGGATGACGGTCGTGCGTTCCGGCGCCGCGAACATCGTCGGAACGATGGTCGGCGTCGCGATCATCGGCGTCATGAGCAACGGACTGAACATCCTCGGCGTGAATTCCTACGTCCAGCAGGTCGTCACTGGTCTCATCATCATCGCCGCCGTGACCCTTTCGTCCCTGAAGACGCGGGAGCGATAGCGGCTTCCGTCCTCCCCACGAGCCGGCACCGACCGGACTCTCCAAGAAAACGCAATCACAACAAAGGAGTTAACATGCGACCCAGAATCAAGGCGGCGTTGGCCGTCGCGGCCGTTGCCGCGCTCGCACTGACCGGATGCTCGACGGGTGGCTCGAGCAGCGGCGGCGGCGATTCGAGCAAGCCGTTCAAAGTCATCGCCTTCACATCGGGCAACCAGACCCCGGTGGGCGCCTGGTGGGTCAAGGCCGTCACCGAGAAGGCGAAGGAAGCCGGCTGGGACCTCACGATGATCCAGGGCGACTTCGACTTCCAGAAGATGAACCCGCAGGTCGAGAGCGCGATCGGCCAGGGCGCCGACGCGATCTTCGACGGCTACACCGATGTGGCCTCGATCGGCTCGATCGTGACGGCGGCGAAGGATGCCGGCATCCCGATGTTCGCGATGGACAGCGCCACCGAGGCGAACGACGCGTTCGCCCTGAATGTCACGACCGACCAGCAGGGGATCGTCGACCAGACCGTCGGTGCCCTCGACAAGGCCATCGGCGGCCTCAAGGGCAAGACCGTCATGGTCATCGGTCACGACCCGCACCCCGGCATCCGGCTGCGGGCGAGCCTGGCGGAGAAGGCCTTCACCGATGCGGGCGCCACGATCGCCGGCGGCGACATCCAGAAGGTCAAGTCGCCCGCCACGGGCCGTACCGAGGCGCTCGCCCTGGTGGCCGATTACCTCTCGGCGCACCCGAACGGCCTCGACGCCGTGTGGGTCGGCTGGGATGACGCCGCCCTCGGCGCCGCGCAGGCCGTGACCGAGGCCGGTTCGTCGGCCAAGGTCACGGGCGTGGATGCCACCAGTGAGGCCATCTCGCAGATCGAGGCGGGCGGCGCCTTCCTCGCAACGGTCGAGCAGCCCTGGCCGCAGATCCTCGACACTCTCATGGCGGCGATGACGGCATACCAGAAGGACGGCACGATGCCGGCGAAGAACTTCGACGCGGTCTCCACGACCCTCGTCGACAAGAGCAACGCCAGCACCATCACGCCGTCGGACAAGCTCGCCGGCTAGCAGTACGAAGCTCGTTCGCCCGTGGGGCGGGAGTCCTCCCGCCCCACGGGTTCCATCGGACTGTCTGATCCGACCGTCCCCCTCGATCAAGGAAGAAGTTCGCCATGCGCCTCGAAGGCAAGGTCGCCATCATCACCGGTGGCGCGAGCGGGATCGGCTACGCCACCGTTCGCAAATTCGTGCAAGAGGGTGCCCGCGTCGTGGTCGCCGACATCAACCTGGCTGCCGCGCAGGCGGTGGCCGACGAGTTCACCACGAGCGCATCAGCCCCCGTCTCGGCCGTTCAGGTGGACGTCTCGGACTTCGCGGCGGTCGAAGCGGCCGTCGCGCACGCCGTCGCCGTATTCGGCAAGCTCGACGTGATCTTCAACAACGCCGGGATCGCCGGCGGAAAACCGCTCCTCGATCACGACCCGGCGGTCGACTACGCGCCCATGATCCGCATCGATCAGGACGGCGTCTACTACGGCATCCTGGCGGCAGGACGACAGTTCCGCGACCAGGGCACGGGCGGAGTGATCATCAGCACGTCGTCGATCTACGGCGAGCAGGCGGCCGAGCTGTCGTTCACCTACAGCGCGGCCAAAGCCGCCGTGATCTCGTTCACGCGCTCGGCCGCATACGAACTCGCCCAGTTCGGCGTCCGCGCCGTCGCCATCACTCCCGGCCGGGTCGGCACGCCCATCATCAACCAGTTCAGCGACGAGCTCAAGGCGACCTTCGCCGCCGAGCAGCTGCGCAACAAGATGACCGAGCCCGAAGAGATCGCGAACGTGGTGGCCTTCCTCGCCTCCGACGAGGCGAACGTCATCAACGGCACGGTGGTCAGCGTCGACGACGGCTACTCCGTGTTCAAGCAGCGTCTCGACCTGCCCACATTCTGACCGGCGGACCGAGCCGCGCATGACACTCGAACCGCTCCGTCCGAACCTCGACGTCGCCTGCCACCTCAACGTGCTGCTGCCCGACGCCGGCGCCGGCGACCTTCCCGCGGCGCTCGATCTGCTCGCCGGGCACGGGTATACGCGCGTGGTCCTTCCCCCGCTCGACCCGGCGGCCACGGATGCGCGGCTCCTCCGCGCGATCTTCGCCGACCACGGCGTGGCGCCCATCACGATCGCCGGGGGCCAGGGCGGGTCGGCGGACGTCTCATCCGCCGATCCGGCCGAGCGGGCCGCCGGCGCGGCCGTCCTGCGTGCCGTGGTCGATCTCACCGTCGAGCTCGGCGGCGACCAGATGAACGGCGTGCCCTACGGGCCGTTCGGGCCGCCCGGAACAGCCACTCCGCTGGCCGCGGTCGAACGTGCCGCCCGCGAGGTGGGAGCCGTCGCCGACTACGCGCATGATCGCGGTGTCGCCATGACGTTCGAGGTCCTCAACCGGTACGAGACCTCGCTCCTCAACACCGCGGCCCAGGCGATGGACTTCGTGGAGCTGAGCGGATCGCCGCACCTGCGCATCCATCTCGACACGTTCCACATGGCGGTGGAGGAGTCCGACATCGCCGAGGCGATCCGGACCGCGCTGCCCAGGCTCGCGTTCCTCGAGCTCGGCCAGTCCGGGCGCGGGATGCTCGAGACCGGCGCCGTGCCCATCGCCGAGGTCGTGCGGGCGGCGCTGGACGACGGATACGACGGCCGATGGGGGGTCGAGGCGTTCACCCGGTCGATCCTTCCCCCGTTCGCTGCCGACATGCTGGCGATCTGGCGGGCGCCGTACGACGATGGAGGGGCGCTCGCTGCCGACGCGATGCGGGTCATCCAGCGCGGGTGGTCGATGAGCACCGTGGGCCGGCGCGCGCAGCGCCTCTCGCGCAGCGCATCCGTCTAGCCGCCGAGCGAACGAACAGACGAACCAACCCGACGCACCACCAGACGAAGGAGTCACCCATGAGCATCCTCACCGACAACGCCGCCACTCTTCTGGACGCGGAGGTCTTCGCCGGCCGCATCTTCATCGACGGCGAATGGGTGACCGGCGGCGGGGGAGAGATCCCCTCGATCGAGCCCGCGACGGGGGAGACGCTCGCGATGGTGGGGATCGCGGACGCCGCGGATGTCACGCGCGCGGCCGAGGGCGCCGCACGTGCGCAGAAGGAGTGGGCGGCACTGCCGCACCCTGCCCGGTCCGCCGTGCTGCGCCGGGCGGGGCAGCTCTGGGAGCAGTACGCCGACGAGATCGGCGGCTGGAACATCCGCGAGGTCGGGGCCATCCCGCCCTTGGCCGGATTCGCGCTGCACGTCACGGCATCCGAGTGCTACGAGGCATCCGCTCTTCCCTCCGCGCCCCGGGGCTCGATCCTGTCGAGTGAGGAGCCGCGTCTCTCGCTGGCCCAGCAGATCCCGGTCGGGGTCGTCGGTGTGATCTCACCCTTCAACGTGCCGCTGATCCTCGGCATCCGGGCCGTGGCCCCGGCGCTGGCGCTCGGCAACGCCGTGCTGCTCAAGCCCGACCCGCGCACGGTCATCACCGGCGGCGTCTCTATGGTGCGGATCTTCGAAGAGGCGGGTCTGCCCGCCGGCCTCCTCCAGCTCGTCCCGGGCGGCGCGGAGGTCGGTGAGGCGATGATCGCGGATCCGCGCGTGCGGGTGATCGCGTTCACCGGCTCGACGCGCGCGGGGCGCGCGGTGGGTGAGGCGGCCGGACGCCATCTCACTCGCGCGCACTTGGAGCTCGGCGGCAACTCCGCCTACATCGTCCGGAGCGACGCCGACGTCGACAAGGCCGTCAATCTGGCCACGTGGGGCGCCTTCCTCCACCAGGGGCAGATCTGCATGACGGTCGGCCGGCACATCGTGCACGAGTCGCTGTTCGACGAGTATGTCGACAAGCTCGCGGCGAAGGCCGAGTCGATGCATGTCGGCGATCCTGCGGCCGGCCAGGTGCACCTCGGTCCGCTCATCGACGAGGTGCAGCGCGACCGCGTGCACACGCTGGTGCAGGATGCGGTGGCCCAGGGCGCCGAGCTGCGCGCGGGCGGAACGTACGAGGGCCTCTTCTACCGTCCCACGGTCTTGGCCCACACGCCGAGGGATGCCGCCGCATACTGCGACGAGGTGTTCGGGCCCGTGGCATCCGTCGTGTCGTTCGCCACCGATGACGAGGCTGTCGCGCTCGCATCCGAGACCGAATACGGACTGTCGCTCGGCATCGTGACGGCGGATGTGTTCGCAGGACTCGAGATGGCGCAGCAGATCCCGACCGGCATCGTTCACATCAACGACCAGACGGTCAACGACGAGGCGAACGCTCCGTTCGGCGGCACGGGTTCGTCGGGGACCGGCTCGCGGCACGGCGGCGCGCAGGCCAACATCGACGCCTTCACCGAGACGCGCTGGATCACGATGCGCCGCGAGCCCGGCCAGTACCCGCTCTGACCCCGTTCGGCCTCGGCATTCGTCGTCGCCGACCCGCCCTTTCCCGTCGAGCCCCCCTGTGTTGCGCGGCCAACCCTGTGTTGTCGAGCCAACCCTGTGTTGTCGAGCCAACCTTGTGTTGTGCGGCCGCGAGGGGGCGGTTCGGCGCTAAGGGGGTGGTTCGGCGTGTGCGGGGGGCGGGAGGGTCGAGGCGTGAAGAAGAGTGGGGGTCAGGAGTCGAGGACGTGGCGGTCACGGCCGACGAACAGGCCGACGGCCAGCTGTCCGGTCAGCACGAACGCGACGAGGATCAGCGAGGCGAGCCACCCGCCGCTCAGCGTGACGAGCGAGCCGAACAGGATCGGGCCCGCCGCGGCGATGAGGTAGCCGCCCGACTGCGCCATGCCCGATAGGGCGCTCGCCGCCTGATGGGTCCGGGCACGCAGGCTGAACAGGCTCAGCGACATGCCGAGCGCCGCGCCGCACCCGATTCCGCAGACGATCGCCCATACCGTGAAGAGGTCCGGGACAACGATGAGACCGAGGATCCCGAGGAGCGTGAGCGCGGGGATGCACGCCGCCGCGTAGCGACCGAACCGCCCGCGCAGCAGGAGCGGCACGACCAGGGATCCGCCGAAGCAGAACAGCTGGTAGACCATGACGTCTATGCCGGCGACGACCTCGCTCCGGCCGAGCGACTGCGCGATGGGTGCGAACCAGGTCACGAGCATGTAGAAGGTCATCGACTGAAGGCCCATGTAGAGCAGCACCTGCCAGGCCAGCCCGTCGCGCCAGATGCCCACGGCGGCGGTGCGCTGCGCAGGCTTCTCGTGACGCGGCTGACGGCGCATCGACAGCATCCAGGCGACGACGGCGAAGGGGAGGAGGGCGCCGGTCCAGAGCAGCGCCGCCTGCCACCCGAGCGCCTCGCCGCCGACCGGGATCAGCGAGATCGGCACGACGATCCCCGACGCCACCGCGCCCATTCCCGACAGACAGGCCGTGAACACCGCGGTCATCACCGGCACGCGGTCGGCGAAATCACGTTTGATCACGGCCGGCATGAGGACGTTCACGATGGCGATGGATGCTCCGATCAGCGCCGTGCCCACCCACAGGTTGGCGACGAGACCCGGGAGCGATCGCACCACGGTGCCGGCGCCGAGCAGGAGGAGCGACCACAGCACGGTGCGGGGGATGCCGAATCGGGCGCTCAGCCCGTGTGCCAACGGTGAGATGACCGCGAAGGCGATGAGCGGCACGGCAGCCAGAGCACCCAGGGCCGCCTCGGTGGTGCCGAGCGTGGCCGAGATCTGCGAGAGCAGCGGGCCGACCCCGGTGATCGTCGGTCGGAGGTTGAGCGCGATGAGCAGCACCGCGACCGCGAGAAGCAGGCGCGACGAGCTCGTCGTCGCGCCTGCTTCGTCGGTGGGTGCGGGGATCGTCAGTGCGCCTGTGCCGCGAGGGCCGCGGCGTCGATGTGGGCGATCGACCGGGTGTCCTGGAAGGCGCGGATGCCCTCGATGCCCTGCTCGCGCCCGAAGCCGGACTGCTTCATGCCGCCGAACGGCGCGCGCAGGTCCAGACGGGTCGCGCCGTGGTCGTTGACCCAGACGTATCCGCAGACGAGCTGGCTTCCGACGCGGTTCGCGGCATCCACATCAGCGGTCCACACCGAGCCGCACAGGCCGCCCCACGTGTCGTTGGCCGCGGCGATCGCCTCGTCCTCCGTGTCGAAGGGGATGATCGGGATGACGGGGCCGAACTGCTCCTGGGTGACCACGCGCAGCGACGGGTCGGGATCGACCACGATGGCGGGCCGCAGGAAGTTGCCGCCCGCGAGGTCGCCGCCCGGAAGCTCGCCGTACTCGCGCACGTCGGCGCCGGCATCCTTCGCCTCCTGGATGATGTCGGCGACGAAGGCCTTCTGCACGGGCGAGTGCAGCGGGCCCATCGTGGTGCCCTCGTCGAGGCCGTAGCCGATCACGGCCTTGTCGAGGCGGGCGGCGATGCCGTCGACCAGCTCGTCCAGGCGTGAGCGGTGCACGTACAGCCGCTTGGCGTTCATGCAGATCTGGCCTGTGGTGTCGAACACCGCGGCGTAGATGCGGTCGAGGTGCGCGTCGTCGAGGATCGCGTCCTCGAGGAAGATCGCCGCGTCGTTTCCGCCGAGCTCGAGGGTCACGCGGGTGAGCGACTTCGAGGCCATCTCCATGATGCGCTTGCCGCCGTTCACCGAACCCGTGAAGCAGACCTTGGCGATGTCGTCGCTCGAGATCAGGGCGGGCATGTCGGCGTCCTTGCCGGTGACGACGTTCAGCACCCCGGCCGGCAGCTTCTCCGCGATGCGCTGCACGACACGGGTCGTGGCCAGCGGCGCCGACGGCGGCGGCTTGACGATCGCGGTGTTGCCGGCGAGCAGCGCGTGGGGAAGGGCGGCGCCGAGGATCGCGATGGGCCAGTTGAACGGAACGATGACGGTCACGACCCCGAGAGGCTGGTAGGCGACGGTGGTCTCGACGGGGATGCCGGGGGCCACCGGCAGCACCTTTCCGGTGTCGACCTCGTCGGCGATCATGAGCGCGAGGTTCCAGCGGATCTCGAACACGAGCGCGTCGACCCACGACTCGAAGCGGATCTTGCCGTTCTCCTGCGACAGGATCGCCGCATCCTCATCGCGATCGTCCGCGATGCCGGCGATGGCCTCGGCCATCTTGGCAGCGCGTTCGGTCGCGCTGAGCGCCGACCACGCGGGGAAGGCTCCCTTGGCTGCGGCGATCGCGTCGTCCACGTCCTTTGTGCTCGCCGCCGCGGCGCGGCCGACGATGACACCCGGCTTGCCGGGGTCTGCGATGTCGAGGGTGGCGTCGGTGAAACGCTCCTCGCCTCCGATGTACAGTCCTGTGCGGACTGTCTCCAATGTTCCACTCATGAAGATCAAGCACCTCTCTGTGTTTGCCCTGATTGCTCTATTTGCCCTCATGGCTCTGTTGCCCTGATGGCTGTGTTGCGTCGATGTCTGGTTCGGGTTCTGACAAGAGCGGCTACCCGCTCGCGTCGAGTGTACGTTCAGTCCTGTTTACCTGTAAACCCATATGGCGTCTTACTGCTCGACGAGCGGTGTTCCGTGCGTGTGGAAGCTCTCGATCGTCTTCATGCCCCACGCCTGGCCCTTCTTGCGCTCCTCCGCCGTCCACTCCACGACGGGCTGATCGGGATCGAGCAGGAGGCGGGCGCCGGCGTTGGCGAACTCGATGCGGTTGCCGCCGGGCTCCCACACGTAGAGGAAGAACGTCTGGTTGATCGCGTGCTTGTGCGGCCCCGACTCGATGTAGATGCCGTTCTCGAGGAAGATGTCGGCCGCCTTGAGAATGTCTTCGCGGGTGTCGGGGGCGAAGGCGATGTGGTGCAGCCGGTTGCCGTGCTTGGTCCAGTCATCGGAGTAGACGACGTCGTACGACTTGTTGTTGAAGTGGAACCACCACGCCGCGTACGCGGCGGGCTCGCCCTCGGCCGTGTCGATCTTGATCCGCTCGCTCTCGCGTCCGCCGAGGGCGGCGGCGATGAATTCGCCGTTGGCCACGACATCCTTCGCGAGGTAGTTGATGTGGTCGAGGCGTCGAGCGTTGACCCCTCGGCCCGGAAACGCGGACGCCTGATTCTTGAGCGCGGGCTTGTCGTCGGTCGCCACGTATCGCTCGGTCTCGTAGTAGATCCCCATCGCGTGCCCGTCGGGATCGCGGAACGCGTAGGTCGGGCCGGTGCCCTCCTCGCCGTCGATCCAGCCCTCGCCGAGGCCGAAGCCGTCGATGGCGGCGACTCGGCGTTCGAGGGCCTCCTGGCTGGAGGTGCGGAACGTCGTGCGCCCGACGCCTGCCGCGGCCGACGCGGTGAGCTTGATCGTGTACCGCTGGTACTCGTCCCACGTGCGGAGGTAGACGGAATCGCCCGATTCGGCGACGACGCGCATCGCCAGCAGATCGCGGAAGAACCACAGGCTCTTGTCGAACGTGGGCGTCAGCAGTTCGACGTTGCCGATGTGCGCGACGTCGAACGAGGTGTAGTCGGTCATTCGGGTTCCTCCGGGGGTGCGGATGTACGGATGCTAGAGGCGGGGCCGTGGAAAGACGACGCCGTCGAAGATCTTGCGAGCGGTGCGGAGCGAGGTCGATGTCGCCGTCCAGGTGCCGTCGGCGCCGCGGTGCACGGCGACGTCGGCGGGGAAGATCCCGCCGGGATGCTCGATGCCGTACGGGCCGTCGGCTCCGATGTCGGCGATGTCGGCGCCGACCGCGCCGGGGATCTGGATGCCGGCGGCCACGGAGGCTGCCATGAGCACGCCGATCGAGGTATGGACGCGGGCCGGGATGAAGGCGCGCGTCGAGATCGCACCGCCATGGCGGGGCGGCGAGAGGAGGAACATCTTGGGCACCGTCGCTTCCGCGACATCACCCCGTCCCATCCGGGGTCCGGCGATCAGCCGGATGCGCTCGACCGCCTCTCTCAGCGCCGTGCGGCCCTCGAGCTCGTCCGCGCTCTCGTCGCCCGAGACGCCGAATTCGTCTGCCCGGAGCAGCACGACCGGCATGCCGTTGTCGACGAGGGTGACGGTGTGCCCGTCGATCTCGTCCGCGGCGGCTCCGGTGGGAAGAAGTGCGCGGCCGCCGAGCTCGATCCGGATGCCGGCGGCCGTGCCGGGCACGCCGTCGATCGCCGCCGTGCCGTCGTAGTCGACCCGCCCGTGGGGTGTGGGGAACGTCTCGATCGCGAGGTCGCCGGTGTTGATCAGGCGGATGCGCACGGTGGTGCGCTCGGGGTCGGGCGACCACAGGCCCCGTTCGACGGCGAACGGTCCGACGCCGGCGAGCAGGTTGCCGCACGTCTGCGCATCGCTCACGGTCGGCTGGTCCACCCCTATTTGCAGGAACAGGTAGTCGATGTCTACGCCGGGCTCCGTCGACCGTGACACGATCGCGACCTTGCTCGTGAGGGGATGCGCGCCGCCCAGTCCGTCGATCTGCGCCGGATCGGGCGAGCCCATGATGCGCAGCAGGAGGTCGTCGCGCGCGTCAGGAGCGGACGGGAGGTCATCGGCGACGAAGTAGGCGCCCTTCGACGTGCCTCCGCGCAGGAGCATGCAGCGGATGCCGTCGGTCGCGGAATCAGTCACCGTCGTAGTCCGCCTGCGAGATGTAGGAGACGCCGAGGCCGTCGAGCACGGGGCGGAGCTCGTTCAGGTCCATCGAGATCTCACCCGCCGCGTACCGCGCCCTGTTCGCCGCCTCCTTGGCTGCGCGGGCGCGGGATGCCTCGAGCGCGTCCTCGGCGATCGTGCGCGGCACGATCGTCACGCCGTCGTCGTCGGCGACGACGACGTCGCCCGGGTTGACGACCACTCCGTCCAGGACCACGGGTACGTTCACCGAACCGGCGGTGTCCTTCACCGTTCCCTGCGCGCTGACGAACGCGGTCCAGACCGGGAATCCCATGCGGCGCAGCTCAGCCGTATCGCGCACCCCGCCGGAGGTGACGTACCCCCGCACGCCGCGCACCTGCATCTGCGTGGCCATGAGCTCGCCGATGAAGCCGAAGGGGGAATCGGTCAGCGGAACGACGACGATCACGTCGCCGGGCTGCGCCTGTTCGATCGCCGCGTGCACCATGAGATTGTCGCCGGGTGCGACCAGCACGGTGATCGCGCTGCCCGAGATCACGGCATCCTGCTGGATCGGACGGATGCGCGGACCGGCGTAACCGACTCGGCCCATCGCTTCGTGCACCGTCGCCGAGCCGAACTCGGCGAGCGCGTCCACGACCGCGGGCTCTGCGCGCGCGATGTCCGTCACGACGACGGGTCGCGTGGTCACGCGAGCACGTCCGTGACCTGCGGGTAGTACCGCTGGTACGCCTCGCCCATCGTCTCGACGGGCAGGCCGAGGTTGGGTCCGGCGTTGCGCTTGACCTGCACGCCGCGACGGACGGCGAGGGAGGTGTAGTAGTCCCACATGTGCTTCTGCGCGGGGAGGCACTGCATCGCCCTCTGCTTGAGCGGGAAGGCGGCGGTGATGTCGAGGAGCACGTTCGGCTTGAAGTCGGACTGCTCGGGCTGATGGGGCTCGAAGAAGAACACCGGCGGAGCCCCGATGATCTCGTCTGTCGTCGGGTACGACCCGTCCGAGTTCGCCACTCCGATCGCCTGGGCCAGCACCCGCGCCTGCAGCGCCATCTGCGCCGCGGCCGGGTGGTCGCCGTTGTACGGATCGGACAACGGATGGGTCAGCACCACGGTGGGCTGCACGCGCCGGTACACGTCCACCAGGGCGGCCACGGTCTCAGGGGTCTCGCGCAGCGGATAGTCCCCCGCATCCAGGAACTCGATGTCGGCTCCGAGGGCGGATGCCGCGGCAGACGCCTCGTCGCGGCGGATGTCCTTGATCTCGTCGAGCGTCTTGCCCTGCATCCACTGGCTCGCCGACTCGCCGCGCTCGCCGTACGAGATGCACACCACTGTCGCGCGCTCACCGCGCAGGGTTGCGGCTGCGATCGCGCCGCCGGCGCGCCAGACGAAGTCGCCGGCGTGAGCGCTGACCACCAGCAGCGAGGGAGCTGTACCGGGCAAGTGAAGGACTCCTGTCTGACGCGATGATCACAGCGAACCATACCCCTGGCGGAA
Source organism: Microbacterium rhizomatis (assembly GCF_008710745.1). Taxonomy (GTDB): domain Bacteria; phylum Actinomycetota; class Actinomycetes; order Actinomycetales; family Microbacteriaceae; genus Microbacterium; species Microbacterium rhizomatis. The sequence goes on along the minus strand of NZ_VYSA01000002.1, from coordinate 1,043,036 downwards.
TGGTCAAGATTTTGGTTACAATTCTGGTAACCCCAAATGACTATGGACAGAGGTAAATCTCGTCCGTAGCATCGCGAGCAGACCACGACGAAGAAGTTGAAGGGACCGGACATGGCCGAAAATCTGCAGGACGTTCTGGACGAGGCGGGCAGCACCGTCGAGCATCTGCGCAATTCGCAGCTCGGAACCTACATCTACCCGGTCGTGCCGGCCGAGTTCACCAACTGGCGCCGCGAGCAGATCTCGTGGCGCGAGACGGCGGTGCTCTTCGACCAGTCGCACCACATGGTGAACTTCTTCATGTCGGGCCCGGGCGCGCTGCAGCTGCTGTCCGACACCGGCATCAACAGCTTCGCCAACTTCCCCGTGAACACCGCCAAGCAGTTCGTGCCCACGGCCTCCAACGGCGGGGTGATCGGCGACGGCATCCTCTTCCACGAGGGCGAGAACGAGTACGTCTACGTGGGCCGCGCGCCCGGCGCGAACTGGCTGCAGTTCCACGCCGAGACCGGCGGCTACGACGTCGAGTTCCGCTACGACGACCGATCGCCCTCGCGCCCGTACGGTGCGGCGGTGAATCGCGAGTACTACCGATTCCAGATCCAGGGACCGAACGCCTGGCAGATCATCGAGAAGCTCAACGGCGGACCGATGGAGAAGGTGCGCTTCTTCCACATGGGCGAGATGACCATCGCCGGCGAGAGGGTGCGGACGCTCCGCCACGGCATGGCCGGCGCTCCGGGGCTGGAGCTGTGGGGTCCCTACGCCCACCACGGCAGGATCCGCGACGCGATCCTCGAAGCGGGCCGCGAATTCGGCATCGAGCCCTGCGGCTCGCGGGCGTACTCGTCCAACACGCTGGAGTCGGGTTGGATCCCCTCGCCCCTCCCGGCGATCTACTCGAGCGAGGCCGAGCGGGCGTACCGCGAATGGCTGCCCGCGAACAGCTACGAGGCGATCAACGCCCTCGCGGGATCCTTCGTCTCGGACGACATCGAGGACTACTACCTCAACCCGTGGGAGCTCGGCTACGGCTCGTTCGTCAAGTTCGACCACGACTTCATCGGCCGCGACGCCCTCGAGAGGGTGGATGCCGCGGCCCAGCGCAAGAAGGTCACCCTCGCCTGGAACGACGAAGACCTCGCGAAGCTCCTCACGACGCCCATCGACCGCGAGGGGACCGGGTACCAGGTCTTCGATCTCCCGAACGCGAACTACGGCTCGTCGAACTACGACGCCGTCATCGATGCGAACGGTGACACCATCGGCCTGTCGCTGTTCACCGGCGTGACGGCCAACGAGAAGCGGGGACTGTCGCTCGCCACGGTCGACGCCGGCGTGCCGATCGGCGCCGAGGTACGCGTCGTGTGGGGCGAGCCGGACGGCGGATCGCGAAAGACGACCGTCCAGCCCCACGAGCAGCTCGCCGTGCGCGCGGTCGTCAGCCCGGTGCCGTACGCGGTCACCGCGCGGACCGAGTACCACGGCGGCTGGCGCACCGCGGCGGTCGCCGTCTGAGAGTCGTATGACAGAGGGGCGGATGCTGCAGCATCCGCCCCTCTGCGTTTCGCGCTCGCCTCAGTCGTCGGCGCGATAGACCGTCCGCGCATAGTCGTGGTAGGGCGCGGGGGCGACCGTGGCGCGGATCTCGACCTGCCGGTGGTGTGCGTCGACCGAGCTCTTCTGAGAGATGGGGTCCTCGCCCCACACGATGACGACCTCGGTGCCCTCGACGACGCTGTCGTCGATCGTCGCGAGCGACATGTACAGCTGGTCGAAGGCGACGTACCCGGCATCCGTCGAGATGCCGACGAGCTCGCCCCCGCGGCGCACCTCGTCCATCTGGTAGAAGCCGTAGCGCGCCTTCGGGAAATCGAGGTACTTCGCGGGGATTCCGGGCTCGACCTGCGAGCGCACGACGGCCGCGACGTCCTCCGAGTTCCAGATGAGCGTCGCCTTGCGGCGCCGCGGTGCCGCGGCGTGCTTCTCGAGCGCCTCGCGTCCGTGGAAGTCGTGGTCGAACCGCACCGAGCGGCCGAGTCCGAGGTCGAACGGCGTCATGTAGTAGTCGTGGATGTCAGCGGAGTACAGCGATCCGGCGAGCGATCCGATGCGGGCTGCCGGGAGCCACTCGCGATACTCGGCGAAGTCCTCGTCGAAGATCGCCGGGAACGGCGTCGGCACCCATCCCGCCTCCAGCGGCGTCGACGAGTAGGCCTTCGCCCCGACCCGGCGGATGCCGAAGTCCTCGCCCGCCGCCATGATCGCGTCGAGGACGATCCGGTTGTCCTCCCACGGGCCGAAGAACTCGAAGCCCGGCTGGCCGGCCATGCCGTGACGCAGGGCCTTGACGGGCCGCCCGGCGATCGTCACGTCGCCGATGTGGAAGAACTTGATCTCCGGCGCCGGTCCGCCGAACAGCTTCTCCATGACCGTGTCGGCGTGGGGGCCTTGCAGCTCGTAGCGGTAGAAGGTGGGCGGTCCCTGTCGCATGTGCGAGTTCGGGTCGAGCCGGCTGTACACGTCCTTGCCCGAGGCCTGGGCCTTCTCGACGTTGAAGCGCACCCAGTCGATGAGGATGTGATGTCCGACCAGGACGAGTCCCTCGTCGCCCTCGGTGATGTTGAACAGGATGCCGTCGCCGATGAGATAGCCGTCCTTGTTCACCGAGATCAGCTGCTTGGCCACGCCCGGCCGGAACGTGGCGAACGTGTTGGGTGAGATGCCCTCGAGCATCGGGAGCAGGTCGGCGCCCCAGAGGAACAGCTGCGTCATATGGTGCGACTGGTCCATCAGCGCCACGGAGGTGTTCCACGCGCGCTGCTCGTCGCGCCAGTTCGTGAACTCCGGTGCGACCGGGAACGTGAAAGCGGGCCAGTCCTGGTTGCGCAGGAGTTCCACGGGGCTTCCGGCACGCGCAATGGCCTGCGCAAGGGATTCGTCAGTCATCTTCGACCTTTCGTCGGGAATCCCACGTTAAGAGCCGTCACGCACCCGAGCGCCGCTGTTTCCGTTCAACGGAACCGCGGCGCCGGGGTCCGGGGGCCGGGGTCCGGGTTCGCGGCTCAGGGCGCGGAGTGCGCCCGCGCATCGCCGTGGATCGCGAAGAACTCGCCCTGCGTCCCGCCCACCGCGCGCACCACCGTGTCGTACAGCCAGTCGAGCGCGGCGAGCTGCTGCGTCGTCGTCCGGCGGTAGAGGCACACCTCGACGGGCTGCATCTCGAGCGGCAGGCGGTGCAGGACCAGCGGCCAGCTCTGCGCCCACCCGGTGGCGATCGTGTCGGGCACGGTCGCGATCAGACCCGGGCTCGCCGCGAGCAGTGACGGCAAAGAGGCGAAGTGGTTCACCACGACGTCGGAGCGCAGCGCCGCTCCGGCCCGACGCAGGGCCGACTCGAGGCGCGGGAGGCCCGAGTCGCCCGACACGACGACCTGGTCGGCGTTGATGTAGTCCTCGACCGTGATGCCCGCGGTGGTGCCGGCCAGCCGGTGGTCGCGCGACATGAGCACGGCGTAGGCCTGCGACTTGAGCACGATGTGCGGGAAGCCGCCGTCGACGGGTGAGGACGTGACCGCGAGGTCGATCGTTCCCTGGGAAAGCCATTCGGGAAGCGCCTGGACATCCAGGGGCACGGCCTCGATGCGCACGTGCGGGGATGCTGTGCGCACCGCACGGAAGATCGACGGGAAGTAGCCGATCTCGCCGAGCTCCGACAGCGCGATCCGGCAACGCCGGGTCGAGAGTGCGGGGTCGAACCCCACGACACCGTCGATCGTGCGGTCGATCCCGGCGAGAGCATCCCGGAATCCGGGGAACAGACTGACTGCGAGCGCGCTCGGCTCCATCTCGCGCCCGACCCGCCGGAAAAGCGGATCGTTCAGCTCCCGGCGCAGTCGGGCCAGTGCCTGACTCACGGCCGGCTGGGTGACGTACAGGCGCGCACCGGCCGCGGTCAGGCTGCGGGTTTCGTAGATCGCGACGAACGATCGGATGAGGTTGAGGTCCACGATGCGCCGGCTTAGGCATCCTTTCCACTCGATAAGCACTGCTTATGGACGATCGTAGGCCCGGTACCTGTCCGTGCATAGCATGGAGGAATTCGGAACGAAGGAGTTCTCATGACTGAAACGCTCGCTCAGGCCATCGCCCGTGCCGGGAGTCCCGTCGCGCTGCTGCGCAACGCGCAGTCCCGCCCGACGGTCTTCCCGGTGACGCCGGAGTTCAGCAACTGGCGCTCGGAGCAGCTCGCCTGGCGGACGTCCGTGGCGCTCCTCGACCAGTCGCACCACATGACAGATCTGTTTATCAGTGGCCCCGACGCGCTGCGGTTGCTCTCCGACGTCGGCGTCAACAGCTTCGCGACATTCCAGGTCGATCAGGCCAAGCAGTTCATCGCGGTCAATCACGAGGGATATCTGATCGGTGACGCGATCCTGTTCCACCTCGCGGAGCAGTCGTTCGACCTGGTCGGATGGCACATGGTGCTCGACTGGGTGCAGTACCACGGTGAGACCGGCGATTACGACGTCGCGTTCGAGCGCGACGCGTCGTCGGCCGTGCGGCAGGGTGACCCGAAGCTGTACCGCTACGAGATCCAGGGCCCGAACGCACTCGCGCTGATGGAGAAGGCGACCGGCGCACCCGTTCCGCCGACCAGGTTCTTCGGGATGACGACCTTCACGATCGACGGGATCACGGTCAGATCGTTGCGCCACGGCATGGCGGGTCAGCCCGGGTTCGAGCTGTTCGGCCCGTGGGCCGAGGGCGAGCGCGTCCGCTCGGCGCTCATTGCAGCCGGGGAGGACCTCGATCTCGTGCTCGTCGGATCGAAGGCGTACTCGTCGGCGAACCTCGAATCCGCATGGGTTCCTTCGCCGCTCCCCGCGATCTTCTCCGGCGAGGGGACGGCGGCGTACCGCGAATGGCTCCCCGTCGCGCGCACCGGGTCGCTCGCCGGCAGCTTCGACTCCGACGACATCGAGGACTTCTACCTCACCCCGTACGACCTCGGATACGGTCGCAGCGTCGCGTTCGACCACGACTTCATCGGCCGCGCCGCGCTCGAACGCCACGCGGCGGAGCAGAAGCGGGTGAAGGTCACGCTCGTGTGGAACCCCGACGATGTGGCGGCGGCGATGCGCTCGCTGTTCGAGCCCGGCATCCCGGCGAAGTACATCGACCTCCCGAAGGCCCGCTACGGCCAGCATCAGGTGGACCGCGTGCTGAGCGACGGGAAGGATGTCGGCATCTCGCACGACGTCGGCTACATCACGAACGAGCACGCCTTCGTGTCTCTCGCGAGCATCGAGACGGCGTTCTCCGAGCCCGGCACCGAGGTCGAGGTGGTGTGGGGTGAGGAGCCGAACTCGCACAAGCCCGCCGTCGAGCCCCACCGCCAGGTGACGATCCGCGCGACGGTGCAGCCGGCGCCGTACTCCGCGTTCGCGCGCGAGCACTATCGCACGACCTAGCCCCCGCGCCCCCGCGCCCCCGTCCCCCCCCCCGCGAGACCGGATAGGCGCCACGAGAAGGTGACAGACGCACCCTGTCTCGTGGCGCCTATCCGGTCTCGCGGAAAAAGGAGGGGGGGAGAGGGGGGCGGGGGGTCAGGGGAGGTCGCGGAGCGCCGCGATGACGCTCTGCAGGTGCACGCGCACCGCGCGCTCGGCGGCCTCGGGATCGCGCGCGACGATCGCGTCGATGATCGCCGCATGCTCCAGCACCGAGATCTTGGCCCGCTGAGGCCGCGACGACAGCTTGAACTGGTGCCGCACGCTCTGGGCGTGCAGCCTGCCCAGCACGTCCGATGCCGTGGCGTGCCCGCTGAGGGCGCGCACCCGCTGATCGAGCAGTCGGTTCAGCCGGGAGTACTCGACGAGGTCGCCCTCCGCGACGGAATCCACCATGTCCTGGCGGAGCCGGAGAAGCTCGTGGACGTGCTCGTCGTCGATCGATTCCGCAGTCTTGGCGGCGCACAGGCCTTCCACACCGATCCGCACCTCGAGGATCTCGATCGCCTCCTCGAGCGAGATCGCCCGCACGCGCGAGCCGCGATTGGGCAGCCGCTCGACGAGGCCCTCATTGGCGAGTTCGAGAAGGGCGGTGCGGACCGTCGCGCGGCTGGCCGAGAACGTGTCGCTCAGGTCGGCCTCGATGAGCCGTTGGTTGGGGGCGTAGTCGCCGCGCACGATCGCGCTGCGGATGATGTCCGTGACACGTGCGTCGGACCCTTCGGCGGTTGCGTCCTGCACGATCGTCGACATCGGACCTCCTCGTCCGCGCCGTCGCGCGGATCTCCCACCACTATTGTCAACAATATAGAGGCGGACGCCTCGTACGGGAGGTTCCGCTGTGCATATCGCTGTCGTGGGTCTGGGTGAAGCGGGAAGCATCTACGCCGCCGATCTGGCGGCGCGAGGTGCGACGGTGACCGGCACCGATCCCCGCGTGGATGCCGGGCCGGAGGGCGTCGTCGTCCGCCCGGACATCGCTGCCGCCGTACGCGGAGCCGCGCTCGTGCTCAGCCTGGTCGGAGCGGATGCCGCAGCATCCGTCTTCGCGGAGGCGGCCCCGGCGATGCCCGCGGGAGGTGTCTTCGCCGACATGAACACGAACTCGCCGGAGGCCAAGCGGCGGCTCGCTGCCGAGGCGGCCGAGCGCGGCATCCCCTTCGTGGACGTCGCGATCCTCGCCCCCGTGCCGCGCGCTCGGATCGACACGCCCCTGCTCCTGAGCGGCACCGGCGCGCACCGGCTCACCCTGCTCTTGAACGAGGTCGGGATCGGCGCAACGGTCGTCGACGGCGAGGCGGGCGCGGCCGCTCAGCTCAAGCTGCTGAGGAGCGTGTTCATGAAGGGTCTGGCCGCCGTCGTCTACGAGAGCGCAGAAGCGGCGGATGCCGTCGGCGCGCGGCAGTGGGTCCTCGACCAGATCGCCGCCGAGCTCGGGACCGGCGGCGACGAGGTCGTGCGGCACCTGCTGGAGGGCACGGCCAAGCATGCGGTGCGGCGCGAGACGGAGATGCGCGAAGTGCGCACGATGCTTGTCGCGCTCGGCGCTCGCCATTCCGTCACCGACGGGACGATCGAGTGGATGCGCGTGCTCGCGGAGCGGTCGGGTCACGCCGCGGGGTGATCAGCCCCAGACGCCGGCGGCGATGGCGACCGTGGCCTCGATCTTGGCCCACTGCTCGGCCTCGGTCAGGACGTTGCCCTCTTCGGTCGAGGCGAAACCGCACTGCGGGCTCAGCGCGAGCTGGTCGAGCGGGGCGATCGCGGCCGCCTCATCGATCCGGCGCTTGAGCTCGTTGGGGTCTTCGAGCGTTCCGGACTTGGTCGTGACGAGCCCGAGCTCCACGACCTTGTCGCCCTTGGGCAGGAACCGCAGCGGCTCGAAACCGCCGGCGCGCTCGCTGTCGTACTCGAGGAAGTAGCCGTCGAACGTCGTCTCGCCCAGCAGCTGCTCGGCGACGGGCTCGTAGCCTCCCGAAGAGATCCAGGTGGAGCGGAAGTTGCCGCGGCAGACGTGCGTCGTGATCACCATGTCGGCGGGCTTGTCGCGCAGCGACGCATTGATGAGCGCGGCGTAGCGCTCCGCAAGATGATCGGTCCGGATGCCGCGCTCGGCCGCCTTCGCGAGCTCGTCGGCCGAACAGAGGTAGGCCCATGCCGTGTCGTCGAACTGGAGGTAGCGGCATCCCGCGTCGTAGAAGGCCTGCACCGCAGCACGATAGGTCGCGGCCAAGTCGTCGAAGATGTCGTCGTGACCGCCGTACTGCGACCCCTCGAGCGCGTCGCGCTCGAGCCGGAAGTCGAGCACCGTGGGGGCCGGGATGCTGAACTTCGGGACCACGCCCGCGGCCTCGGCGACGGGCTTCAGGAAGCGGAAGTGGTCGAGCATCGGGTGGTCAGCCGGAAAGCCGACCGGTCCGTCGATGTGCAGACCGAGCGGGCGCGTCTGCACACCCTGGAACTGGATGCCGTGGTCGAGCTCGACGACGTTCACGCCGTCGAGCATCCCGAAGAAGTCGAAATGCCACCACGAACGGCGGAACTCGCCGTCCGTCGCGAGCTGCAGGCCCGCCTCGGCCTCACGGGCGACGAGGGCGGTGATGGCCTCGTCCTCCACAGCGCGGAGGGCTGCGTCGTCGATCTCACCTGCGGCGCGCTGTGCTCGGGCTGCCTTGACCGAGTCGGGACGGAGGAAGCTGCCGACGATGTCGGCGCGGAAAGGGGGGTTCACAGACATGCCGTCAGCCTACGGGAGGCGCCGACACCGGCGCATTGTGCGCCGCGCCGTCACCCGCGGCGGTCGGAGAGAGCGACTCGAGGTACTCCATCGACCGCACCGAGGAGGTGACGAGCGGACGGAACCGGCCCCCCGGCGTTGCCGCGGGATGCCCCGTCGGCAGATACGCCCCTCGCAGGTCGGCCGAGATCGCGCGGGCCGCACGGGTCAGCAGCTCGATGTGGGGCAGGGGAGGCGTGTCGTCGTTGGCGACCACGACGCTGATCGCGGCGATCACGTCGCGGTGGGCGCCGTACACCGGCACCGCGATCCCGCGGGAGTCTTCGTGGATATGACCGTCGCTCACGGCCCACCCGTCTGCGCGCACGCGCCGCAGCGCGGCCCGCAGCTGCCGTTCGGACGCGATCGTGTGCGGGGTGTACCGCCGCAGCGGGTGCGAGAGCACCTCATCCACGAGTTCCTGCCCCGCGTACGCGAGCAGGACCAGGCCGCTCGATGACGCGTGCAGCGGGATGCGTCCGCCGATCAGCGTGGCGTTCACCACCGCGTCCTTGACCGAGAGCCGGTCGAGGAAGACGACCTCGGTGCCGCTCAGGACGCCGAGCTGCACGTGCTGGCGCACCCGGGCGTGCACGGCGTGCAGGTGGGGACGCGCGAGTTCGCGCAGACCGAGCGCCCCCGGCGTGCGGCAGGCGAGCTCCCACAGTCGGACGCCGAGCCGGTAGGTGCGGTCGGGGAGACGCTCCAGGAGTCCCTCCGCCTCGAGCTCGGCGACGAGTCGGTGCGTCGAGGAGGGGGCCAGACCCGCTCGAGCCGCGATCTCGGACAGCGACAGGAAGGGGACGGCCGCCTCGAACGCGGCGAGGATGCGCAGGTGCTTGCTGAGGACCGACTGGCCTTGGGATGCTCGCGCCACCGCTCCCCCTCCGTGCTCGCACCGTGCGATGCGGCCGCAAGCATACGGCCGATTTCCATTGAACGGAACCGCCGGTGTGTGCGCGTCGTCCCACCGCGTAGCGTGTGGGCTCCCGTGGGGCGCGCGGGGCGCGAGATCACGAACCGGTCACCGATCCTCAAACTCGTTCCAAAATCGTTGACAATCTCGTCGCACATCCCTAGCGTCGAACACACCGCGGTCCACGGGCCGCAGCTTTTCCCGAGCGACGACGTGAGCAACGATGCGAGCAGGAGAGGTCACGCATGGCGGCAGGGCTTCGACTCAGCGATGTGTCACTGCGCTTCGGGGGCATCAGAGTGCTCGAGGACGTGAGCTTCGAGGTCGAGCCCGGGTCGATCTTCGGACTGGTCGGGCCGAACGGCGCAGGCAAGACGTCGCTCTTCAACTGCATCAGCGGGCACTATCGGCCGAGCTCGGGCTCGATCACGATCGACGGCGACGAGGTGCTCGGGCTCGCGCCCGCGAAACTCGCCAGGCACGGCCTGGCGCGGACGTTCCAGCATCCGGCCCTGCAGCTGGATGCCTCGGTGCTCGAGAACGTGATGCTCGGCGGCCACTCGGAGCTTCCGGGCGGACCGATGTCGTGGGCCGTGAGACTGCCTTTCACGAGCAGGTCCGAGCGGGACCTGCGCGCCCGTGCCGAAGGCCTGCTGGAGCGCCAGAACCTGGGCTGGGCACAGGATCTCCCGGCGGGCGAGCTCAGCCACGGACTGCACAAGGGTGTCGAGCTGTGCCGGGCGCTGATCATGAACCCGTCGCTCCTCCTGCTGGATGAACCGGCCGCCGGGCTCTCGCACGGCGAGGTCGAGCAGTTCATCGCCACGGTCAGGCGCCTGCGCGACGACGACGACATCACCGTCGTGATCGTGGAGCACCACATGGGTCTGATCTCCGCCCTCACCGATCGCGTGGTGGTTCTCGACCACGGCAGGAAGCTCATGGAGGGCAGCGCCGCAGAAGCCCAGTCGGATCCGCGGGTGATCGAGGCGTACCTCGGAAAGGACGCGGCCGATGACGCTGCTTGAGCTCGTCGACGTCAGCGCGTCGTACGGACCGGTCCAGGTGCTCGAGAGCGTCTCGCTGGCCGTGCCCGAAGGCGGAGCGGTCGGCATCCTCGGAGCGAACGGCGCGGGCAAGACCACCACCCTCCGCGCGATCAGCGGCACGGTCCGCACCGCGGGGCGGATCGCGTTCGACGGACGCGAGCTGCGCGGACTGGGCCCGGATCGCGTCGCCGCGCTCGGCATCGCGCACGTGCCGGAGGGCCGGGGAACGCTCACGCAGCTCACCGTGCGCGAGAACCTCCGGGTCGGCGCCTACCTGCGCAAGGACCGCAAGGCGATCGCCGCCGACATCGACTACTGCCTCGACCTGTTCCCGCAGCTGCAGGACCGCATCGGGTCCAGCGCCGCCGCGCTCTCCGGCGGCGAGCAGCAGATGCTCGCCGTCGGCAGGGCGTTCATGGCCAGGCCCCGCCTTCTGCTGCTGGACGAGGCATCCCTCGGGCTCGCCCCCGGAACAGCCAAGAACGTCTACGAGGCGATCGGACGCCTTCGAAAGGAGTCGGGCATCGCGATGCTCATCGTGGAGCAGAACGCCAATCTCGCCTTCACCCTCGTCGACACCGCGACGGTGCTCGAGACCGGTCGCAACGCTTTGACCGGAACGTCGGCGGAGCTCAAGGGCATGGACGAGATCCGCCGCGCCTACCTGGGGGGCTGACGTGGGCACCTTCATCCAGCTGGTCATCGACGGACTGTCGACGGGATCGATCTACGGAGCGCTCGCACTGGCGATCGTCCTGGTCAACCAGGCGACCGGACTCATCAACTTCGCGCAGGGCGGGATGGCGGTGCTGTCGGCCTACATCGCGTACGCGTTCACGCAGATCGGCCTCCCCGTGCTGGTCGCCATCCTCATCGCCGTCGTCGTGTCGTTCTTCATCGGCGCGATCGTCGAGCGGTTCCTCGTCCGTCGCTTCGAGCGGGGCGACCCCGACACGGCGGTCGTCGTCACGATCGGCATCCTCACCCTGGTCACGGGTATCTGCGCGTGGATCTGGGGCTACAACAACCGTCAGTTCCCGTCGCTCTTCCCGCTCGACAGCATCGACGTCTTCGGCGCGGTCATCAGCATCCGCTCGCTCGGCACGATCCTCGCGATCATCCTCATCATGATCGTGCTGCAGCTGCTGTTCATGCGCACGAAGCTGGGGCTGGCGCTGCGCGCCGTCGCGATCAACCCCGAGTCGGCTGCGCTGTCCGGCCTGCCCGTCGGGCGGCTGCTCATGGTCGGCTGGGGGCTCGCCGCCTCGCTGGGGGCCGTGGCAGGCTCGCTCGTCGCACCTCAACTGACCCTCACCCCGGGCATGCTCGACACTGCCCTGGTCTACGCCCTCGCCGCCGTCATCATCGGAGGACTCACGAGTCCGATCGGAGCGGTCGTGGCGGCGTGGCTCATCGGGGTGCTGGAGAACCTTGCGGCCGTGTACGTGCCGTTCATCGGCTTCGACCTCAAGATCGCCGTGCCGTTCGTGCTCGTCTTCGTCGTGCTGATCCTCCGTCCGCAGGGCCTGTTCGGCCGCAAAGTCGTGGTGCGCGTCTGATGGCCGCCACGGCAGAGGTGCAGACGAGGATGCCAGGGCCCGGGGCATCCGGATTCCTCCGGCGGCCGTGGGTGCGCGGGGCGCTCATCGCGCTCGTGATCGTGCTGTTGATCGTCGCACCGCTCGTGCTGCCGCAGTTCGCCAACCAGACCCTCATCCGCATCGGGGTGTATGCGGTCGCAGTCCTGGGCTTGAACATCGTCATGGGGTACGGCGGCCAGGTGAACCTCGGCCAGATCTTCTTCCTGGGTCTGGGTGCCTACGTGACCGCCTACGGCGTGATGAACGACTGGAACATCGTCCTCACCTTCGCGGCCGCCTGCCTCATCCCGGCAGCGGTGGGCCTGGCCGTCGCCCTGGCGGCCGCCCGCCTGGGCGGTCTGGCCATCGCGATGGTGACGATCGCGCTGCCGATCGTCGGTGTGCCGCTCGCCAAACGACTCTCCGACCTGACCGGGGGCTCGCAAGGTGTCTCGGCGCGGTTCTCGGACGCGCCGGAATGGACCGGGCTCTACGACGACCAGTGGCAGTTCTACATCGTGCTCCTCATCGCCGGGGTGTCGTTCCTGCTCGCACGCAACTTCGTCCGCGGCAAGTTCGGCCGCGCGCTCGCGATCGTCAAGGCGAACGAGTCGGTCGCATCGTCGATGGGGATCTCGCCCTATCGCTACAAAGTGCTCACCTTCACCGTCGCGTCGCTGTTCGGCGGAGTTAGCGGCTTCCTCTATATGGTCGCCGTGCAGTACACGTCGCCCGAGACCCTCAGCTTCGGGCATTCGATCAGCCTGCTGGCGGCGATGGTGATCGGCGGCGCAGGGAGCATGATCGGCTCGCTGATCGGCGGCGCGTACTACGTCTTCGTCCCGCAGGCCACGGCCGCGATCGATCCCAATCTCACGACGATCATCCAGGGCGTGATCCTCCTCGTCGTCCTCTTCGTGCTCCCCGGCGGACTGGTCAGCCTGCCCCGCCGAATCCGCAGCCTGGCGCGACGCAGAGGGCCGCGCGGTGCGGGCCCGAACACCCCACAGACCGCTTCGGAGGCGAGCCCGGGGCAGGGCTCGACGCCGGAGGGACCCGAACACACAGAGAGGCAAGGTCAGGCATGAACATGCGAAAGAGAGCAGGAGGGCTGGTCGGCGCCGTCGCCGTGGCATCCATCATCGCGCTCACCCTCGCGGGGTGTTCCCGCGGGGGAGACAGCGGAGGGGGCGCATCCGGCAGCGGAGCGGCGGCGAGTCCCGGCATCACCGACACGACCCTCACATTCGGCATCACGAGTCCGCTGACCGGCGCGACGGCGGGCCCGGGCAACTGCACGGTCGACGGCGCGACCGCGTACTTCGACGCGAAGAACGACGCCGGCGGCATCACCTTCGGCGACGGCAAGACGCGCAAGGTCGAGATCAAGGCCTACGACGACGCCTACGACCCGCAGAAGGCTCTCGCGAACTTCCAGCAGATGGTCTCGGACGGTGTCTTCGCCGCAGGCGTGGGCCTGGGCACCCCGACCAATCGCGCGTGGCGCGAGGCGGCGATCGCCGAGGGCGTCCCGCAGGTGCTGGTCATGACCGGCGACCCCCTCTTCAGCGATCGCACGCAGAGCCCCGAGCAGCTCGGACTCGTGCCGATCTACCAGCAGGAGGGCGCCGCCTTCGGCGAGCTCCTGGCGTCCTCGACCGCGCCGCACAAGGTCGCGATCCTCTCGCAGAACGACGACTACGGGAAGGGGTACGTCGAGGGCTTCACGGAGGCCATCGCGGGCGCGAGCAACATCGAGGTCGTGAAGTCGCTGACATATGAAGCGACCGACACGTCGGTGGATGCGCAGCTGACCGAGCTGGCGGCATCCGGAGCGGACGTCTTCTTCAACGCGATGTCGATCACTCCCCTGGTGATCTCCTCGCTGCAGAAGGCTCAGCAGATCGGCTGGCTGCCGAGCTGGTTCCTGCCCTCGAACACCTCGAGTCCTTCGGCGATCCTCGAGCCGGGTGGCGGCTCGGCTTTCCCCGGGATCTACTCGGTCGCCTTCTCGCAGTCCGCCGCCAGCCCGACCTTCGCCGGCACCGACGACGGCAAGGCCTTCCTCGACGCGATCGCGAAGTACACCAAGCAGGACGGCGTCCCGGCGTTCCCGCACTGCGTGTGGAGCTGGATCGCCGCGGCGACGCTCGAACAGGCGTTCATGAAGATGACGGAGCCGACGCGCGAGAGCTTCATGACGGCCCTCGAGAGCATCAGCGATTTCAAGGCCCCGCTGATGCTCGATGGATCGACGATCGACACCACGCAGGACGGCAAGCCCGCCGTGTCGGCAGTGCAGGTCCAGAAGTTCAACGGGAAGGGCTACGCCCCCGCGACGACCTTCGGGTGAGCCCGTTCCGGACCCGCGACGACCTTTCGGGTGAGCCCGTTCCGGACCCGCGACGACCTTTCGGGTGAGCCTGTTCCGGACCCGCGACAGACGACCGCCCGCTCCCTCTCCGGGGGCGGGCGGTCGTCGTCCGCCGCCCCTCCGTCCCCGCCCCTCCGTCCCTACCGTCCGCGAGACGGTATGGGCGGGACGAGACCGGGGGCTTCTACCGGGGTCTCGTGCCGCATATCCGGTCTCGCGGTGAGAGGGGCGGGGGACGGGGGCGGGGGGCAGGGGGTGGGGGGGGGGTCAGCGGAGCTTGCGGCGGTAGATTGCGATCGCCCAGATGTAGGCCACCACGAGGATGCCCACGAGCCAGGCGAGCGCGACCCAGATGTCGGTGCCGACCGGCTGCTGGGCGAACAGCGCACGCAGCGTGTCGACGATCGAGGTGACGGGCTGGTTCTCGGCGAACCACGCGACAGGGCCGGGCATCGAGGCGGTGGGCACGAAGGCCGAGCTGATGAACGGCAGGAAGATCAGCGGGTAGCTGAACGCGCTCGCGCCGTCGACGGTCTTCGCCGAGAGCCCGGCGATCACGGCGAGCCAGGTCAGCGCCAGCGTGAACAGGATCAGGATGCCGACGACGGCCAGCCACGCACCCACCGACGCACCGGTGCGGAACCCCATGATCAGCGCCACCGCGACCACGATCGCGATCGACACGAGATTGGCGACCACCGAGGTCAGGACGTGGGCCCACAGCACGCTCGACCGGGCGATCGGCATCGACTGGAAGCGGTCGAAGATGCCCCCCTGCATGTCGAGGAACAGCCGATACGCGGTGTACGCCACTCCTGAGGCGATGGTGATGAGCAGGATGCCGGGGAGCATGTAGTCGATGTACGACTCGCTCGAGCCGATCGAGATCGCGCCGCCCAGCACATAGACGAACAGGAGCATGAGCGCCACGGGGGTGACCGCGGTCGTGATGATCGTGTCGGGGCTGCGGAGGATGTGGCGCAGCGACCTGCCGGTCAGGACGCCGGTGTCGCTGAGGACGTACGTGGTCATCGTGATTCCTTTCCGGTGTCGCCCACCAGGGCGAGGAAGACCTCCTCGAGGGAGGGCTGCTTCTCGACGTACTCCACCCGGGCGGGCGGCAGGAGCTGCTTCAGCTCTGCGAGGGTGCCGTTCTGGATGATCGTGCCCTCATGGAGGATCGCGATCCGGTCGGCGAGGTGCTCCGCCTCATCGAGGTACTGGGTGGTCAGGAGGACCGTCGTGCCCCCCTTGGCCAGCTGCTGGACGGTCTGCCACACCTCGATGCGCGCCTGCGGATCGAGCCCGGTGGTGGGTTCGTCGAGGAAGATGACGGGCGGGTCGCCGATGAGACTCATCGCGATGTCGAGGCGGCGGCGCATCCCTCCGGAGTACGTGCCCGCCTTGCGGTCGGCCGCGTCCGCGAGCGAGAAGCGGGCCAGCAGCTCGTCGGCGATGGCACGAGGCTTGCTCAGATGACGGAGCCGGGCCACCAGCACCAGGTTCTCGCGACCGCTCAGCACTTCATCGACCGCGGCGAACTGCCCGGTGAGACTGATCGAGCGGCGCACGTCGTCGGGGGCCTCCGCGACGCCGAAGCCGGCGACGGCAGCGGTGCCGGCGTCGGCCTTCAGCAGGGTAGAGAGGATCCGGACGAGAGTGGTCTTGCCGGCGCCGTTGGAGCCGAGGAGCGCGAAGATGCTCCCCGGCGCCACGTCGAAGTCGACGCCGCGGAGGACATGGAGGTCCTTGAAGGACTTCTCGATCCCACGGACGCTGATCGCGGCATCCATGATCAGTCCTTCGTCCCGCGCTCGGGGTCGTCGTCGCCGAGTCCCCGAATGGTGTCGGACAAGCGGGCGCGCTCCTTATCGATCCAGCGCTTGCCCGAGTACGCGGCCGCGAACGCCTCGGCGAACTCGACCGGGTCCTCGCCGACGATCTCGTCCACGGGCGTCCCGTCGGCGGCTGCACGCTCCCACAGATCGGCGAAGTCGTTCAGCATCGTGATCATCATCGCGGGGTCGCCATCGGTGATCCCGCCGTTGTACATGAAGTAGCGCTCGAAGGCCTTCGCGGCTGTTCGGTGCGGCTCGGGCAGCGCGGCTATCCGGGCCTTGTACTGCCGGTAGGCCTTCTTGTCGTCGAGCGATCCTGTGAGGAACTCGATCCATTTCGCGGCCATCTCAGTTCTCTCCTTCTGTGTGTGCTGCGTTGTCGGTCTGGAGCTTTCCGATGCGTTCGGAGAGGAAGCTCCAGGTCCTCCAGAACTCTTCGAGCTGCGCGCGACCCGTCGCGTTCAGCGAGTACACCTTGCGGGGCGGCCCCTTCTCCGAGGGCACCTTCTCGACGTCGACCATCCCGCGCTGCTCGATACGCACGAGCAGTGCGTACACGGTGCCCTCCACGAGGTCGGAGAAGCCCTGGTCGCGCAGTCGCGCGGTGATCTCGTAGCCGTAGGCCGGCTGCGTCGACAGCACCGCGAGGACGATGCCCTCGAGAGTGCCCTTGAGCATCTCGGTCATCTGGTTGCCCATGCCCACCTCCTTCATCTACTCTGTGTCGCTGACTACCACTAGACGGTAACACTAGGTACTAGTAGTTGGCAACACTGAGTAGTGGGATGCTCGGTAGCCTCGGCCCAGAAGGTTCGGACGACGGAGGGGCGGATGGCGCAGCAGCACGATGCCGAGGGAGTCCTCTCGCGCGCAACACGGATGCTGCGCTCGTTCTCTGCCGATGACGAAAGCCTCAGCGCGACGGACCTCGCCCATCGCACGGGGCTGGCCCGCACGACCGCGCACCGACTCGCGATCGAGCTTTCCGGGCTCGGGATGCTCGACCGCCACGCCGACGGTCGCTACACGATCGGCATGGGACTGTGGGAGATAGGAGAGTTGGCGCCGGTGTCGATGCGGCTTCGGGAGCGGGCTCTGCCGCACATGCTGCGGCTGTACGAGGCCAGCAGCGAGGTGGTTCACGTCGCGGTGCTCAGCGGCGACGATCCCACCACCGCCGAGGCGCTGTACGTCGCGCGGGTGACGGGTCCGCACTCGATCCCGACCCTGAGCCGCATGGGCGGACGCCACCCTCTGCACACCACCGGTGTCGGCAAGGCGCTGCTCGCGGCGCAGGGCGATGCCTGGCTCGACGTGTTCTTCCGACGCACCCTCGAGCGCGAGACCGTACACTCGGTGATCGACGAGCGCCAGCTGCGCGCGGAGATCGCGGAGGCCAGGGAGCGTGGCTTCGCGACGACGCGGCAGGAGATGACTCTCGGAAACGTCTCGATCGCTGCGGTGATCCCGCCGACCGCCGACCTGCCGCCCGCCGCGGTGGGGGTCGTCACGCACCTGGCTCGTGCCGACGAGCGCCGGCTCGCACCCCTGGTGATGACCGCGGCCCGCGACATCGCGAGCTCGCTCGAGTCCATCGCCCCGTAGCGTCGCGCGCACAACGCAGGATCAATGCTCCGCCGGTGGCTGTCCGTGCGGCGTGTCGCGGCGTCAGGCCCGAATCGATCCTGCGTTGTGCGCTCGGACCTGCGCGCTCGGGCCGCCGCGCACGAATCACACGCCGGCTTCAGGCGCGCGGGGTGCGTCCCCGCCGCAGTCCGGACATCTCGAAGGATGGATGGGGGTGGATGTTCCGTTTGAGCGGGCTGGGGCGCTCATGCGTGTCGTCGGACCTCTCCGATGTCCGCGCGTAAGCGCCCGGAACCCCGCCCAGCCCCGGTCGCGGACGGTCGATTCCACTCAGTGGGATCGACCCCTTCGGAAAGGCCGGCACACGTGTGACGCTGGGCGACAGCATCCGTCGAAGGAGACCTATGAGCACGCCCACGCCCGCCGCAGCGCCAGAGAGTCTGCTGGCGTCGCCCGATATGCCCTCGCAGCGTCAGATCACCGCCGAGATCGGCGACCTGCACGCGGCGGCCGCGGCGCGTGAGGCGGCGGGGGAAGAGGCCCCCCGCACGCTCTACGACTTCGCGCCCTACCGATCGAGCGTGCTCCGCCACCCCACGAAGAACCCGCGTCTGGTCGACCCCGAGACGATCGAGCTGTGGTCGCCCGCGTTCGGACAGCGCGATGTCGCGCTCCTGGAGTCCGACCTCACTCTGCAGCACACCGGAGAGCCCCAGGGCGAGCGCATCACCGTCCAGGGCCGTGTCCTCGACTCGTGGGGACGGCCGCTGCGCAACCAGCTCGTCGAGGTGTGGCAGGCCAATTCGGCCGGTCGCTACATCCACCAGCGCGACCAGCATCCGGCTCCGCTCGATCCGAACTTCACCGGCGCCGGCCGTACGATCACGAACGACGACGGCGAGTACTTCTTCACCACGATCAAACCCGGGCCCTACCCGTGGAAGAACCACGTCAACGCGTGGCGGCCGGCGCATATCCACTTCTCGCTCTTCGGCACCGGGTTCACGCAGCGGATCATCACGCAGATGTACTTCCCGGGCGACCCGCTGTTCGCACTCGACCCGATCTACAACACGATCCCGCGGCAGAAGGATCGTGACGCGCTGATCAGCACGTACGACCATGACCTCACCGTGCCCGAGTTCTCGATGGGCTACCGCTGGGACATCGTGGTCGACGGTCCTGAGGCAACCTGGTTCGAGTCCGAGGGAGAGCACTGAGATGAGCGGCAGGATGCTGGAACCGACGGCAGGGCAGACGATCGGGCCGTTCTTCGCGTTCGGTCTGCAGTACCCCAAGATGCACGAGGTCGCCTCTCCGCACTCGCCCGACGCGATCGTGCTCGGCGGCACGGTGTACGACGGGGCGGGTGCGCCCATCCCTGACGCGTGCGTCGAGATCTGGAGCGCAGATGCCGACGGGACGATCTCGCGCGAGCGCGGATCACGCCGGCGCGACGACCACACCTTCACGGGGTTCGGCCGGTCGTTCACGACCGACGAGGGCCACTACGAGTTCTGGACCCGGAACCCCGGGGCGGTCGACGGCACGGCGCCGTTCTTCGCTGTCGTCGTCTTCGCCCGCGGCCTGCCGAACAAGCTGCACACGCGCATCTACCTGCCCGAGCCGACCGAGCTGCTCGAGGCCGACCGGCTCC
This sequence comes from Microbacterium rhizomatis, assembly GCF_008710745.1. Taxonomy (GTDB): domain Bacteria; phylum Actinomycetota; class Actinomycetes; order Actinomycetales; family Microbacteriaceae; genus Microbacterium; species Microbacterium rhizomatis. The sequence continues at coordinate 1,023,746 of NZ_VYSA01000002.1, read as the reverse complement.
TCGCATCGCTCACGCCCGACGAGCGCGCTACGCTCATCGCAACGCGCACCCCCGACGGGTACCTGCGGCACGACATTCGTCTGCAGGGCGAGAAGGAGACCGTCTTCCTTGCCTTCTGACCTCGGGCCCCTCGGCCAGCCGGCCGACGTGGGGCTGCTCTCGCCCGTGTCGATCGGCGCCGGTGACGAGGCATCCGATCGCGCCGTCGTGTCGCACCTGATCGAGGCCGAGCTCTCCCTCACGGGCGCCCTGGTCGCTGCGGGGCTCGCACCTGCGTCGGTCGCATCGGCCGTCGCCGCGGTGCGGGCGGATCCGCCCGCGGTCGATCTGGCCGCGCTCGCGCGGGATTCCGTCGCCGGCGGCAACCCGGTGATCCCGCTCATCCCGCTTGTACGTGCGGCCGTTGCCGCGCACGATGCGGACGCGGCGGTGTGGGTGCACCGGGGCGCGACGAGCCAGGACATCCTCGATTCGGCGCTGATGACACTGTCGCGCGACGTCGCCGCGAGTGTCGTCGAGAACCTCTGGCGTGCCGCGGGTGCGCTTGAAGAGCTCGCCCGCGCCCATCGCGACGATCCCGCCGCCGCGCGCACGCTCACGCAGCACGCGGTTCCGACCACCCTGGGGCTCAAGGCCGCGACCTGGCTGCGCGCGATCACGCGTGCCCGCCACCGGCTCGCCGATATCGCCGCCGAGCTCCCGGCGCAGCTCGGGGGTGCCGGGGGCACCCTCGCCTCGTTCGTCGAGCTCTTCGGTGCGGCCGCGGCCGCCGGCCTTCCGGCGCACTACGCGCACGAACTCGGCCTCGCGGCCCCCGCCGCGCCGTGGCACACCGACCGGTGGCCGGTCACCGAGCTCGGCGATGCCCTGGCCGCCGTGATCGCCGCGGTCGGCGCATTCGGGTCTGATGTCGCGACGATGGCCCGCACCGAGATCGGCGAGGCGAGCGTCGAGGTCGGCGGCGGGTCGAGCGCCATGCCGCAGAAGCAGAACCCCGTGGATGCTGTGCTCCTGCGCTCCGCCGCGCTGCGCGCCCCCGGGCTCGCCGCCCAGCTGCACCTGGCCGCGGGCCTCGCCGTCGACGAGCGCCCCGACGGTGCGTGGCACGCGGAGTGGCCGGTGCTGCAGGAGCTGCTCAAGCTCGCCCTCGGGGCCACGGACCGCGCGGCTCACCTCGCCGCCGGCCTGAGACTGGATGCGCCGCGCGCTCGCGCGAACCTCGCGCTCACCGGCGGGCTCATCGTGAGCGAGCGGCTCGGCCTCGTTCTCGTGCCGCTCATCGGCAAAGCGCGCTTCGACGTGCTGATCGCCGACGCGGCGGCCGGCGCCGATCTCGGCGAGCTGATCCGTGCGCTCCCCGAGGCATCGCACGTCGATGCCGCCGCGCTCGTCGACCCGGCGCAGTACCTCGGGCTGGCGCCCCAGCTCGTCGACCTCGCCGTGCGCGCGGCCGTGGCGGACGGCATCCGCCCGTGACCGTCCCCGTCATCACCCTCACCGCCCCGGTGGGCGGCGCCGGCGCGCCGCTCGTCGTGCTCGGGCCCTCGCTCGGCACGTCGAGCATCCTGTGGGAAGACGTCGTGCCCGCCCTCGCGGCCGAGTATCGCGTCGTCGCGTGGGACCTGCCCGGCCACGGCGCGTCGCCCGTCGCGACCGACTCCTTCACCGTCGACGAGCTCGCCGAGGGTGTCGCGGCCGCGGTCGCCGACGTGCACGCCGGCCCGTTCTTCTACGCCGGTGTGTCGCTCGGCGGAGCCGTCGGGCTCACGCTGGCGCTCCGGCATCCGTCCCTCGTGCGGCGCGCCGCGATCGTCGCGTCCGGGGCGCAGCTCGGCGAGCCGGCGGGCTGGCACGACCGCGCCGCGCAGGTTCGCGCGCAGTCGACGTCGAGCCTGATCGTCGCGTCGGCCCAGCGATGGTTCGCTCCCGATTCGATCGCTCGCCGCCCGGAGCTGTCGGGTCGCCTGCTGCATGCACTGCAGGACGCCGACGACGAGAGCTACGCGCGGTGCTGCGAAGCGCTCGCCGCGTACGACGTGCGGGCGCAACTGGACGGTATCGGGATGCCGGTGCTCGCCGCATGGGGAACGTTCGACCGCGTCGCTCCCGAGGCCAAGGCGGTCGAGATCGCCCGCGGTGTGCGCGACGGCAGGATCGTCGAGATTCCGGATGCCGCGCACCTGCCCCCCGCCGAAGCACCGGAGGCGACCGCCGCGGTGCTGCTCGAGTTCTTCAAGGAGGCGCGATGAGGCCGCTCGGTGAAGGTCTGTCCGACGAGGACCGCTACGACCAGGGCATGGCGATCCGGCGCGAGGTGCTCTCGAATGCGCACGTCGACAGGTCGACCGAGGCGGCGACCGAACTCACGCAGGAGTGGCAGGACTTCATCACCCGCGTCGCGTGGGGGGATGTGTGGGCACGCCCGGGCCTGGACCGCCGGTCGCGATCGATCGCCGTGCTGTCGTCGCTCATCGCGCACGGCCACCACGAGGAGCTCGCCATGCACCTGGGCGCGGCCCGGCGCAACGGGCTGAGCCTCGACGAGATCAAAGAGGTCATCCTGCAGAGTGCGATCTATTCCGGTGTGCCCGCCGCCAACACGGCGTTCCGGATCGCCGGCGAGGTGTTCGCCGACGAGCTCTGACCCGGCCCGCGGTGATCGGGCGAGCGCCCGCCCCCGCGCGGCGGCACCGCACATCTCGAAGGATGGACGGCTCGCATCGGCGCCGCTATTGCCTCACGGGAACACTCCTGCCCCATTCGTCCTTCGAGATGTCCCCACGCTCCGCCCCGCGCTAGCGCCAGCCCCCCGGTGATCGAGGAGCGAGCGCCAGCGAGCGCATCGAGATCCGCGAACCCGCGAACGACGCCCGGGTCAGCGCCCTGCCAACGGCCAGCCCGTATACGCCTCGGCGAGGTATCGGCTCCCCGCCTCCGACTCGACGACCGACCGCAGCTCGCCGAGCTGGCGCAGTCGGTCGAAGTCCGAGGCATCCGGAGTGCTGTGCAGCATGCTCGTCATCCACCAGCTGAAGTGCTGCGCCTTCCAGATGCGGCGGAGAGCCGTCTCGGGGAACGCCTCGAGCAGCCGCGAGTCGTCGTCGAGGAGGAGTGCCCGCAACGCCCTGTCGAGCAGCACCACATCGGCGACCGCAAGGTTCATGCCCTTCGCCCCGGTGGGGGGCACGGTGTGCGCGGCGTCGCCGATGAGGGCGACGCGGCCCCGCAGCAGCTCGTGCGCGACGAAGCTGCGGAACCGCAGCACATCGCGCTGGAAGATCGGCCCCTCGATGAGCGTGTGGCCGTCCACGCGCGACTGCAGGTCGTCCCAGATCTGCCGGTCGCTCATCGAGTTCGGGTCGAGCTCCGGGTCGCACTGCAGATACATGCGCTGGATCGTGGCGCTCCGCTGGCTGATCAGCGCGAAGCCGTCGGGCGAATTGCTGTAGATCAGCTCGTCCGAGCTCGGGGGCGCTTCGCACAGGATGCCGAACCACGCGAACGGGTACTCGCGGAAGTATCCGCCCGTCGCCGAGCCCGTGACGGCCGCGCGCGCGACGCTGCGCGAGCCGTCGGCGCCGACGACGAACTCGGCCTCGATCACGAACTCGCGACCCCCGGCGTCCGTCGCGACGATGCTCGGCCGGTCGGTGCCGGCGCCGTCCACACGTGTCGCGGTGACGCCGAAGCGCAGGTCTTGCCCTGCGGCGATCCGTGCGGCGATCAGGTCTTTGAGCACTTCGTGCTGCGGGTAGAGCCACACCGAGCGCCCGACGAGCGACTCGAAGTCGATGCGGTGCCCCTCGCCCGCGAAGCGCAGCTCGATGCCCTCGTGGCGGCTGCCGACCGTGAGCACCCGGTCGGACGCCCCCGATTCGCGGAGCACCTCGACGGTCCCCTGCTCGAGGATGCCGGCGCGGATCGTGTGCTCGATCTCGTCGCGGGTGCGCTGGTCGATAACGATCGAGTCGATCCCGGCCTCGGCGAGCAGGTGCGAGAGCAGCAGGCCGGCGGGACCGGCGCCGATGATCGCCACGCGGGTGCGGGTGGTCTCGGTCATGTTCGTCTCCTTCGACGGTGAGCGGATGCTCGGTCCAGTGTGCCGCGCGGCGGCGGCGCGGCAGCATTCTTTCCCATTCATCGGGAATCGATTGACCGTGCGGGCCCGCACCCTGACAGGAAATCGCACCGCGACAGGAGATCGTGCCGGCGCAGGATGAATCGGGCCGAGATCGACCTGTCTTCGTGCGATGTCCTGTGCTGGTGCGGCCGAGTCGGCGGTATGGGTGTGTGAGCCCCGCGGAATCCTCCGAGTTCGGGCCGATTCTCCGAAGAACGGATGCCGGAAGCCGCCGTTACGCGCCGCGCAGGCGCTCCGCGAGGTAGGCGTGCAGAGCGTCGAGCGGCACGCGCTCCTGGCTCATCGTGTCGCGATCGCGCACCGTGACGGCGCGATCCTCGAGCGAGTCGAAGTCGATCGTGACGCAGAACGGCGTGCCGATCTCGTCCTGGCGGCGGTAGCGGCGGCCGATGGCCCCGGCGTCGTCGAAGTCGATGTTCCACTCGCCGCGCAGGTCGGCGGCCAGCTCGCGCGCGATCGGCGAGAGCTGTTCGTTGCGAGACAGGGGCAGGACAGCGACCTTGACGGGCGCCAGACGCGGGTCGAGCTTGAGCACCGTGCGGGTGTCCGTGCCGCCCTTCGCGTTCGGCGCCTCCTCCTCGTGGTAGGCGTCGACCAGGAACGCCATCATCGCGCGGGTGAGGCCGAAGGACGGCTCGATGACGTACGGGGTGTACCGCTCGCCGCTGGCCTGATCGAAGTAGCTGAGGGACTGGCCCGATGCCTCGCTGTGGCTCGAGAGGTCGTAGTCGGTGCGGTTCGCGATACCCATGAGCTCACCCCACTGCTTGCCGGGGAACCCGAATTCGTACTCGACGTCGATCGTGCCGTCGGAGTAGTGCGCGCGGTCTTCTTCCGGCACATCGAAGCGGCGCATGTGCGCGGGGTCGATGCCGAGATCCACGAACCAGTCCCAGCACGCCTCGACCCAGTGGTCGAACCACTCCTGCGCCTCGGCAGGCGGAACGAAGTACTCGATCTCCATCTGCTCGAACTCGCGGGTGCGGAAGATGAAGTTGCCCGGGGTGATCTCGTTGCGGAACGCCTTGCCCACCTGGCCGACGCCGAACGGCGGCTTCTTGCGGGCCGCGGTCAGCACGTTCGAGAAGTTCACGAAGATGCCCTGGGCGGTCTCGGGGCGGAGGTAGTGCACGCCCGACTCGTCGTCGACGACCCCGAGGTAGGTCTTCATGAGGCCCGAGAACGCCTTGGGCTCGGTGTACTGACCCTTCGTGCCGCAGTTCGGGCACGGGATCTCGGCGAGGCCGGCCTCGGCCTTGCGGCCCTTGCGTGTCTCGTAGTCCTCGATGAGGGTGTCGGCGCGGAAGCGCTTGTGGCAGTGCAGGCACTCCACGAGCGGGTCGGTGAAGGTCGCGACGTGACCGGATGCCTCCCACACGCGCTTGGGGAGGATCACCGACGAGTCCAGGCCGACCATGTCTCCGCGCCCGCGCACGAACGTCTGCCACCACTGGCGGCGGATGTTCTCTTTCAGCTCGGTGCCGAGCGGGCCGTAGTCCCACGCCGAGCGCGACCCGCCGTAGATCTCGCCCGCCTGGAAGACGAACCCGCGGTGGCGGGCGAGGGCGATGACTTTGTCGAGGCGGGACTGTTCGGCCACGGTGGCTCCAATGGTCGGATGCGGGGAAGTGTCGCGGATTCGCGCTGCCGCGCGCCTCACGGGAACGGCGGGCACGGCATCCTCGATTCTATCGGTGCCCCGCGCGGCTCTTTCCGTATCGAGGAGCCCCTCAGCGGCGGGCGGCGCGCAGCGCGTCACGCCCGAGATCGTCGACACGGGTGTGACCGGCGAGGCCGAGCGTGATGTCGAGCTCGGCGACGATGTTGCGCAGCACTTCGCGCACTCCGTCCTCGCCCGCGACGCCGAGGCCGTAGGCGTACGGTCGCCCGATCGCGACCGCAGACGCCCCCAGCGCGAGCGCGACGAACACGTCGGCGCCCCCGCGCACCCCCGAATCGAAGATCACCGGGATGCGCCCGGCGACCCGGTCGGCGATCTCGGGGAGTACGGCCAGCGTCGGCACGGAACGATCGATCTGCCGGCCGCCGTGGTTCGAGACCCAGACGCCGTCGGCACCGGCGTCCATCGCCCTCGCGGCGTCATCGGGGTGCACGATGCCCTTCAGGATGATCGGGAGCGAAGTCCACTCCCGGGCCCTGGCGAGATCGTCCCACGTCACCGCCGGCGTCGAGAACACGTCGAGGAACGTCTCGACCGCCGCGCGCGGCAGCGGCGACCGCAGGCTTTCGCGGAGCCCCGCCCCGGTCAGGGCCCCGCCCTTCCGGGCGATCGTGACGCCGGCCGCGATGGCCTTCGGGGTGATCCGCACCGTGGTCGAGGCATCCCCACTGGCCGCCGGCGTGCGCACGCGCTCGCGCACGAGCTGCTGGAAGACGGGATCGCTCGTGTACTGCGCGATGCCCATTCCGCGCGTGAACGGCAGGTACGCGAGATCGAGGTCGCGCGTACGCCACCCGAGCAGGTGAGTGTCGAGCGTGACGACGATCGCTTCGCACCCGGATGCCTCGGCCCGGCGCAGCAGCGATGCGTTGAGCTCGTCCGAGGCAGACCAGTACAGCTGGAACAGACGAGCGCCGTCGGGCGCGGCATCCGCGATCCGCTCCATCGCGAACGACGCCTGATTGCTCAGCGTGTAGGGGACGCCCGCGGCGGCAGCGGCTCGCGCGACCGCGAGATCGGCGTCGGGGTGCGCCATCTCCATGACACCGAGCGGCGCGAGCAGGAGCGGTGTCGGGCGGCGGCGGCCGAGCAGCTCGATCGACAGGTCGCGCTGCGAGACGTCACGCAGCGGCCTCGGCCACACCTGCCACTCGTCGAACGCGGCCCGGTTGGAGGCCATGGTCGCCTCGGCGCCCGCGCCCCCGGCGATGTACGCGAACGCCTCGGCGCTGAGCGCCCTTCGCGCGGCGTCCTCGAGGGTCGTGGGATCGACCGGAACCCGTGTCCTGGTGCCGCTGATGCCCGCGCGGTAGATGTCGGACTGGGCTCGGCGCGAGGCGCCCCGAGCGGCAGCGGGATCCGCGGGAGCCGGGTCGTTGCGGCCGGCGGCGGGACTCATGCGGTCAGCCTACGGCGCGACCCCGCTGTTACGGGGCGATCCCGCACCACGTGCGGGCCCAGCCCAGGATCTCGTCTCGCACGTCGGCAGACATCCCGAGGTCGATCTCTCCCGGCGTGCCGTCGAGCTCGACGGTGAGCGAGAAGAGCGTTGCGGCGCGGTCGTCCCTGAGTGCGAGCGCGTCGCAGCGCGCCGGCCGCACCGGTACGTGCACGACGGTCGGCGCACCGGCCGTGGTGGCCTCGACCCCGATCGGGAATGCGGTGGCCGTGCCGCCCGCGCCGTTGTCGAATCCGAGCGCCGTCGTGCTCACGATGCTGACGATGCGTGCAGCGCCGAGACCAGTGGGACGGATGCTCAGGGCCAGGTCCGCCGGCTGCCCCTGCGCCGACCCTGTGAAGGACGAGATCGACAGCGAGGCCGTCTTGGCGACCTGTTCGGCGAGGCACTCCCTGTCGTAGAGGTCCTCCAGGAACGGGACGGGGGTCGAGACCGGCTCGGTCGCCGTGGCGATGCTCGCGCCGAGCTGATAGTGCACGGTGACGGTGGTCGTGCTGGGCGGCCCGGTCATCGTCGCGGTCGAAGACGGAGAGGGCGACGGGGAGGCACTCGGAGCGGTGGTCGCCGTCGCGAGCGGGACCGGATCGGGCGTCGGCGTGGAGGTCGCCGTCGATCCGTCGTCCGCGGCGCACTTCATCAGCGGAAGCTGAATGCGGATGTCGGCGGTGACACCGGGCGAGATCGTCGAGACGAGCCCGTCGAGCCGGCGGGCGACCCCCGCGAACCTGGGGTCATCGACACGCACCGACGAGATCGTCAGCTCTTCTTCGCTCGAGTTGTGCACCAGGATCTGCGCCTGTCGCGTGGCGACGTCCGACGGCAGCTGCATCATCGTCGCCGAGACACCGCTCGGCAGCGCGGTCGCGGACGGGCGCGGACGGGGCGCGTCGCCCGCGCAGCCGGTGATCGCCACGGCGAGAGTGAGGGTGAGGAACGCGGCCGCCAGCGCTCCGATCCGGGTTCGCCCGCTCACCGGTGGAGCATCTCTCGCGCGACCGTGAAGTCGTCGAGTGCCACGGGATCGATCTCGACGCCGATGCCCGCGCCGGTCGGAACGCGCACATGCCCGTCTTCGAGCACGGCGGGCTCGGTCACGATGTCGCGGTGGTAGAAGCGGCTCGACGCCGAGATGTCTCCGGGGAGCGTGAAACCCGGCAGCGCGGCCAACGCGGCATTGGCGGCGCGGCCGATGCCCGTCTCGAGCATGCCTCCGCACCAGACCGGAATTCCGGCATCCCGGCACAGATCGTGGATGCGCACGGCTTCGAGGTAACCGCCGACGCGGCCGGCTTTGATGTTGATGATGGATGCTGCACCCAATGCCAGGGCATCGGCGGCGGCTTTGTGCGACGTGATCGATTCGTCGAGACAGATCGGGGTTCGCAGCCGCCGGGACAGGGTGGCATGGTCGACGATGTCGTCTTCCTGCAGCGGCTGCTCGATCAGAAGCAGGTCGAACCGGTCGAGCTCGGCCAGCACGTCGGCGTCGTCGAGTGTGTACGCCGAGTTGGCGTCGACCTGGAGCGGGATCGCGCCGAACGCGTCGCGCACCGCCGCGGTCTCGGCGATGTCGCGCCCCGGTTTGATCTTGATCTTGATGCGCACGTAACCCTCGTCGAGATAGCCGCCCACCGCCTCGACCAGGGCCCCGGGATCGCGCTGGATGCCGACCGACACCCCGGACGCCACGCGATCGCGGACGGCCCCCAGATGTTCGCCGAGTGGTCGCCCCGCTGCGCGCAGCGCGGCATCGAGGACGGCGAGTTCGAGACCGGCCTTGGCCATCCGGTGCCCGATGACGGGGGCGAGCACGTCGGCGACGCGCTCGGGGGCGAGCGTGCGCCGATCGAGGAGGGCGGGGATCAGGTGGCGGAGCGACACATCCCATGCCCCCTGCGTGTATTCGCTCGAGTAGTGCGGCTCGGCGCCTGTGACGATCTCGCCCCACCCCTCACCGTCGGACGTCACGGCCCGGACGATGATGACCTCGCGTACCGACTCGGTGCCGAAACTCGTGGTGAACGGCGTCACGAGGGGAATGTGCAGGACGCGCAGCTCGATTCCCTCGAGCGCAACCGGGGGGACGGAAGGCGCGGGCATGTGTTCAGGTTATCCCGGGCTCTCAGGGCCATCCTGTGAGCCCGGCGAGTGCGAGGACGACCGTTATACAAGTGCGACCGCGACCGATGCGGAAGAGGGTGGCCGCCGCCGCACTCGATTCGAGCGCCCCCAGGACGGCGGCCACCGGGGAGAGACCCCATCCACCGTGGTGCGACCGGATCGCTCCGGCCTCCCCCCACCACGGCTCGCTCGCGTCCCCCGAAGGACGAGAGCGCGGACCCTCACTTCAAGATTCGCCCCCGCGAGCCTTGAGCGACATGGGTCTGAGTCGCCGAACGCGCCGACCTAGGTCCTGGGTTTGCGCTCACCCTGAGCCGTCGGATCGTCCGGTCATCGCGCGAGCGCGACGGGAGCGGCAGCGATGAAGGTCGCTCGCGCACGCCGCGGATTCCCGCCGCGCGCCCTCCGAGCCCGCCCCCGGTTCAGCGCCTTCGCGACGGCATTTCGGCCGACGGACGTGCGATTGCTGTTCATGATGCCCTCCTGCCCTCCTCCGTTGTTCGACGAGGAGATGCCGGCCGCGACGTCGTGGACGCGTCCTCTGCAGGAAGAGAGCGACGTTCGGCCACGGCGATACATCACGATGCGGATCGGCGGGGACGAGCTCGAGCCTGGGCCGATCCGGGGGCGAACCCGATGCGGAGCGGGTCGCCCGGTCAGGCGAGTTCGGCGAACGCTCGCACCGGGAAGGTGCCGAAGCCGTGCACCGCCGGAGGCGCCGCCGTGAAGCGCGCGCCGTGCTCGGGGAGCGCGCCGAGGTTCGTGAGGTGCTCGACGATGTGCACGCCCGCCGCGAGGAGCAATGTGTGCGCGGGCCTGTGGCCACCCGACTCGGTGTCGTCGATGTTGAGCGAGTCGATGCCGACGAGCGCGACACCCTGGTCGATGAGCCACTGCGCGCCCGCACCGGTGAGGAACGGAGCACCCGTGCCGTACTCGGGCTCGCCGAACAGCCGATCCCAGCCGGTGTGCAGCAGCACGGCCGCGCCCGCGAGGTCGCGGCCGGCGAGCGCCTCTGCCCCGATGCCGCGGTCCGAGGCATCCCACGCGTCCTGGAGGTGGAACACCTCGGCGGGCAGCCCGACCAGGCTCGACAGCTCGAGTCCGGCGAGGTCGGGGCCCTCCGCGTAGCGATGGAACGGCGAGTCGAGGTAGGTGCCGGTGTTGCCGATCATGTGGATGACGTCCATCGCGAACTCGGTGCCCGGCGCGTACTTCGCCCGCGAGTCCTCGCGGGTCAGGTGCGATGTGATCGTCGGGGCGGGCAGGCCCGGGTACGTGACCAGCCCGGCGCGGATGGGGTGGCTCAGGTCGATGATCTGCGGACGGGCACGAGAGTCGGGCATGCGGGTCAGCCTAGGTCTCCGGCATCCGGACGTCGGAGAATTCGCGTTCGGTCGGAGGATTCGGCAGGAATCCTCCGACGTCGGCTCGTTTCTCCGACGTTCCGGCGCCGCGCCGGCTCAGGCTCGCACGAGCAGGTACCCGCGGTCATCGTCGAAGCCGCCGATCACCAGTCCGTCCGTCAGGTGGCGGACGAGCGCGTCGCGCACGCGGATGCGCCAGGCCGCGGCATCCGTCGGCGATCCCTCTCGCAGGAGCGCGATGTCGCGGGGGATCGGCACGGTCGCCACGACGAGCTCGTCGGCGGCCGTCGGGGCCGGCGGTGCGGCGAGCGCCCACGACACCATGATGCGGTCGGACTCGTCGCCGCGGTTCACCCCGTCGTCCATGGGGCCGTACTGATTCACGAGGTACTCGGTGACGCGCGCGCCGAGCACGCGCAGGTTGAAGTGCGCGTTGCGTGCCACGAGCGGATCGAAGGTCCACGTGATGTGGCCGACGCCGCGGGCGAGCGCCCACTCGCGCTGATGCTGCTTGAGCGCGCGCCCCAGGCCGTGGCTCTGCAGGCCGGGCAGTACGCCGGTGATGTGCGAGTGCATCGACCGCGCGGCGGGCTCGGCGAAGAAGGCGACGGATGCCCCGACCATGCGCTCGTGATCGTACAGACCGACCGCGTAGTTGCCGGAGTGGGCGAGCGCGCGCAGCAGATTCGGCGGCATCCCCGAGCGATCGCCGGCCCAGACCTCGGCGAGCACGGCCGATGCCGTGAAGACCTCGGCGACGGTCTCGAGCGGGCGGATGTCGATGCCGGGAGCGAGGTCGGGGGAAGCAGCATCCATTGCTCCAGTCTGTCGTGCACGAGGGGGTTGCGGCAGAGCCGCCCCGCTCACGGCGGGCGCCGATAGCCTGAAGGGATGCCATCACGGGACGAGGACGCACGAAAACGCCTGACCCGGATGCCACGACAGGGCGTGATCGTCGCTGTGCTCGCCTACACGGGCCTCGTCTCGTCGTTCATGTTCACGCTCATGGTTCCGATCCAGTCGAAGCTCCCCGAGCTGCTGAACTCCAGCCGCGAAGACACCGCATGGGTCGTCACCTCCACGCTGCTCGCCGCCGCGGTGATCACGCCGATCGCGGGGCGACTGGGCGACATGTACGGCAAGCGCCGCATCGTGCTGGTGCTGCTGCTGGTGATGGTCGCCGGGTCGGTCATCGCGGCGTTCGCTCCCGGAATCGTCTGGATCATCGTGGGCCGCACCCTGCAGGGCGCGATCGTCGGCGTGGTGCCACTGGGCATCTCGATCCTTCGCGACGTGCTGCACGAGAACCGAGTGGATTCGGCGATCGCGCTCATCAGCGCGACGCTCGGCGTCGGGGGCGCGCTGGGGCTGCCGATCAGCGCACTCATCACCGAGCGCAGCGACTGGCACTTCCTCTTCTGGGTCGCTGCAGGCCTCGGCGTGCTCGGCTTCGTGCTGGTGCTGTGGATCGTGCCGGTGAGCGTTCTGCGAACCGCGGGCCGGTTCGACTTCGTCGGCGCCGCTGGCCTGGCGGTCGGGTTGATCGGCATCCTGCTGGCGGTATCGCGCGGCAATTCGTGGGGCTGGACGTCTCCGGCGACGCTCGCCACAGGGCTCGGCGGACTCGTCGTGCTGCTGGTGTGGGGCTGGTTCGAACTGCGCATCGGCGAGCCGCTGCTCGACCTCCGCGTCGCCGCGCGGCCCGCGGTTCTGCTGACCAACATCGCCTCGGTCGCGATGGGCTTCTCGCTGTTCGCCTCGAACGTCGTGTACCCGCAGATGCTCGAGCTCCCGGTCGCGACGGGCGCGGGGTTCGGGCTGTCGCTCCTGGCCGCGAGCTTCATCATCATGCCGTCCGGCATCGTCATGATGGTGCTCTCGCCCGTGGCGGGCGGCCTCGCACGCCGCACAGGGCCCAAGCTGCTCCTGATCATCGGAGCCACCGCACTTCTGGCGGCCTACTCGTTCTCGCTCGTGTTCGCGAGCGAGGTCTGGCACATCCTCATCGCGAACGTCCTCATCGGCGTGGGCATCGGCTTCGGCTACGCCTCGATGCCGATGCTCATCATGCGATCGGTCCCGCAGAGCGAGACCGGCGCCTCGAACGGCCTGAACGCCCTGTTCCGATCGCTCGGCACGAGCGTCGCGGCTGCGGTCGTCGGTGCCGTCCTCGCGTCGTATTCGGTCGACTTCGGGGGCACCCAGGTGCCGACGTCGACCGCGTTCACGCTGTCGCTCATCCTCGGCGGTGCCGCCGCGGTCGTCGCGCTGGTCGTCGGCTTGTTCATCCCGACCCGCCGAGCGGCGCAGGAGCGGCATCCGTCCCTGCCGGAGTGAGGGCCGTGTGCGCAGCGAGACCGGATAGGCGCCACGAGACCGCGGGTTTCTGCGGGGGTCTCGTGGCGCCTATCCGGTTTCGCGGGAGGCGGTGTCAGCGGCCGGGTTGAGCGGACGGATCAGACGAGGCGCAGCTCGGCCTCGACTGCCGCGGCCGCATCCCGCAGGGGCGGCAGGTACTCGTCGGTGAGGCGCTCCACCGAGTCGCGGGTCGCGCTCGTCGAGACGTTCAGCGCCGCGACGACCCCGCCGTCCCGGCCTCGCACGGGCACGGCGATCGACCGCAGGCCCGGTTCGAGCTCGCCGTCCACGAGCGCCCAGCCCTGCGCGCGCACGCGATCGAGCTCAGCCCGGAGCTCTTCCGGCGCGGTCAGGGTGCGATCCGTGAGGTGCTGGGGTGAGGATGCGGCGAGCGCGGCGTCGACGCCGGCTTCGGGCATCCCGGCCAGCAGCACGCGGCCCATCGACGTCGCGTAAGCGGGGAAGCGGGTGCCGATCGTGATGCGCACGCTCATGATCCGCCGAGTGGGAACGCGCGCGACGTAGACGATGTCGGTGCCGTCCAGTACTGCGGCCGAGACGCTCTCACCGACATCGCGTGAGAGCGTCTCGAGGTGAGGCTGCGCGATCTCGGGCAGCGATAGCGCCGACAGATAGCTGAAGCCGAATTCGAGCACGCGGGGCGTCAGGCGGAACGATTTGCCGTCGAACCGCAGGTATCCGAGCGTCTCGAGCGTGAGCAGGAATCGGCGCGCAGCGGCCCTGGTGATCGACGCGCGGCGCGCGACCTCGCTGAGGGTGAGTTCGGGATGCTGTGCGTCGAACGCGCGCATCACCTCGAGGCCGCGCGCGAACGACTGCACGAACTCGCCGGAATCGGGGGTGCTCACCGGTTCATCTTCCCACCCGGCCGCAGGCGTCCCCGGACATGCGACGCGCGCACCGGAGCGCGGCGCGCCCGAGTCCCGCATCCCGCACCCGGAGCGGTGGACGAGCGACCCCCATTGGCCGCAGAATCGACCAGACGATGGAGGTGCCGCATGACCTGGCGCATGCCCGCAGAGACGGACCCGCACGAGCGCACCTGGATGGCGTTCCCCCGGCCCGGGCTCACGCTCGGCGACGACACGGCCTCGGCCGAGGAGGCGTACGCCGCGTGGACAGCCGTCGCCCACGCCGTCGCCGAGTTCGAGCCGGTCACGATGGTCGTCGACCCGATCGAGCGCGAACGCGCGGCGCGGATGCTGTCATCCGCCATCACCCGCGTCGAAGCGCCCCTCGACGACTACTGGATGCGCGACATGGGCGCGACGTTCGTGGTCGACGACGACCGCCCCGGCGTGCTCGGAGCCGTCGACTGGATCTTCAACGGGTGGGGAGCCCCGGCGTGGTCGACGTGGGCCCACGACCGCGAGATCGGCCGATTCACCGCCGAGGGCGCAGAGGCCGAGCTCGTCTCGTCGATGCTCGTCAACGAGGGCGGCGCGATCCACGTCGACGGTGAAGGCACGGTGCTCGTCACCGAGACCGTGCAGCTCGACCCCGGACGCAACCCGTACGCCGACAAGGCGCGCATCGAGACAGAACTCGCACGCACGATCGGCGCGACGAAGGTTATCTGGTTCCCGCGCGGGCTCACGCGCGACTACGAGGATTTCGGCACGCGCGGGCACGTCGACATGTTCGCGACGATCCCCTCACCGGGAACACTGTTGATCCACGAGCAGCCGAATGCCGAGCATCCCGATCATGCGGTCATGCGCGGCCTGCGCGAGTTCGTCGCCGAGACCACGGATGCCGCCGGCCGCTCGTGGAACATCGTCGACATCCCGGGACCCTCCGCCGTGCGAGACGACGAGGGGTTCGTCGACTGGAACTACGTGAACCACCTGGTGGTCAACGGCGGGGTGATCGCGTGCGGCTACGGCGACGAGCGAGCGGATGCGGCGGCCCGCGACATCCTCTCGTCCGTGTACCCGGGGCGCACGGTCGTGACCGTCGATGCCCGGCCGATCCTCGCCCGGGGCGGCGGCATCCACTGCATCACGCAGCAGCAGCCGGCCGTGCCATCGGATTCTTCGCGCGGAGCGCGATCCGGTGAGCGGGGAGCGAGCGCCGGCGAGCGTACCGAGATCCCCCGGACCTCCGATGAACCCTGACCTCGACATGGGCACCCGGCCTCGATACGGCGCTGGCGCGCCTGCTCGACCATCGCGGTTCGGGCGATGAGCGCCTCCTTCGACGTGGTCGAGGCCACCATCGCCGACCTCCGCGCCGCCCTCGAGTCGGGCCGTGCGACGAGCGTCGACCTGCTCGACGCGTACCTCGCTCGGATCGCCGCCTACGACGCGGCGGGCACCGCGACGGCGCTCAACGCCGTTGTGGTCTTCAACCCCGGTGCCGCCGCCGACGCTCGCGCGTCGGACGAGCGAAGGGCGCGCGGTGAGACGCTCGGCGCGCTCGACGGCATTCCGTACACGGCGAAGGACAGCTACCTCGCCCGCGGACTCACCGCTGCCGCCGGTTCTCCCGCGTTCGAGCATCTCGTCGCGCAGCGCGACGCGTTCGCGATCGAGCGACTGCGCGCCGGCGGAGCGGTGCTGATCGGCCTCACGAACATGCCGCCGATGGCCAACGGCGGCATGCAGCGCGGCGTCTACGGGCGCGCCGAGAGCCCGTACAACGCCGACTTCCTCACGGCGGCGTTCGGTTCGGGGTCATCGAACGGATCGGGCACAGCGACGGCCGCGTCCTTCGCGGCCTTCGGCCTCGGTGAGGAGACCTGGTCGTCGGGGCGCGCGCCGGCGTCGAACAACGCGCTCTGCGCGTACACGCCGTCGCGCGGTGTCATCTCCGTCCGGGGCAACTGGCCGCTCGTTCCCACGATGGACGTCGT
The DNA here is from genome assembly GCF_008710745.1 of Microbacterium rhizomatis. Classification (GTDB taxonomy): domain Bacteria; phylum Actinomycetota; class Actinomycetes; order Actinomycetales; family Microbacteriaceae; genus Microbacterium; species Microbacterium rhizomatis. The sequence continues at coordinate 1,007,744 of NZ_VYSA01000002.1, read as the reverse complement.
CGTGCCCCACACGCGCACGATGGCCGACCTGCTCGAAGTGCTCGACGTGATCGTCGCCGACGATCCGCAGACCCGCGGCGATTTCTGGCGCGTCCAGCCGTGGGTGGCGATCCCCGCCGCCTCTTCCCTCCGCCCGCCTTCATCCCTCGAGCTCGGCGGCACCGGCGCTCTCGCGGGCGCGCGGATCGGCATCCCCCGCATGTACATCAACGCGGATCCGGATGCCGGTACCGCCGACCCGGGACGCGCTCCGGGTATCGGGGGCCAGACCGGGCAGCGCATCGAGACCCGCGCCTCGGTCATCGCGCTGTGGGAGGCCGCCCGGCGCGACCTCGAGGCCGCGGGGGCCGAGGTGGTCGACGTGGACTTCCCCGTGGTGTCGAACTACGAGGGCGACCGGCCGGGCGCGCCGACGATCGCGACCCGCGGTCTCGTCTCGCCGGAGTACCTGCACCGCGAGATCGTGGATCTGTCGGCGTGGGCGTGGAACGACTTCCTCGCCGCGAACGGCGACCCGTCGCTGAACTCGCTCGCCGACGTCGACGGATCGCGGATCTTCCCGCAGCCCGCGGGCGCACTGCCCGACCGATATGACGGGTTCGATGACGACATCTCGAGCTATCCGGTGCAGGTGCGGGATCACCCGTACTCGTCGTTCATCGAGATCCCCGAGCTGGAGGGCGGTGTGCGCGGGCTGGAAGAGACCCGGCGCGTCGATCTCGAGGAGTGGATGGATGCCCTCGGCCTCGACGCCGTCGTCTTCCCGACGGTCGCGGACGTCGGGCCCGCCGACATGGATGTGAACGAGGCATCGGCCGATCTCGGCTGGCGGAACGGGGTATGGGTCGCCAACGGCAACCTCGTGCCCCGGCACCTCGGCATCCCGACGGTCACCGTGCCGATGGGGACGATGGCCGATATCGGTATGCCGGTGGGTCTCACGTTCGCGGGTCGGGCGTACGACGACACCGCCCTGCTGCGCCTTGCCGCCGCGTTCGAGGCGACCGGATCGCGGCGCACGGTGCCGCCCCGGACCCCGCGTCTCTGAGTCTTCGGCGCCGGGCGGACATCTGCAAGGACCGACGGTGCAGATGCCCGGCTGAACCTCGCCCTGCGTGAACGTCAGCCCCATCCGTCCTTCGAGATGTTCGGGGTCGAGCGGCACCCCGGCCGCGCGGAGCGGTGAGGCACGCCACCCCGGGATCCCTCAGACCGGCAGGCGTTCCCGCCGATCCGGCCGCACAACGCAGGATCGATCCACACCACACGCCGCGACACGCCGTGCGGACACCCCGCTGCGGTGCAACGATCCTGCGTTGTGCCGGGCGGGTGACTCAGCGCTCGAGCACGGCTATCCGGCGAGGAAGGGCGGGGGGGGGGGGGGGGGGGGGCCCCCCCCCCCCCCCCCCCCGCCCCCGCCCGCCGCCGCCCCAGGCCGTGGGGGGGCCGGGGGGGGGCGCCCCGCGCGGGGGCGCGGAGGGGGGGGGGGGGGGGGGGGGGGGGGGGGGGGTCAGCGCTCGAGCACGACCGCCAGGCCCTGGCCGACGCCGATGCAGATCGCGGCGACCGCGACCCCTCCACCGCGACGTTTCAGCTCGTGCGCCGCGTGGCCGATGATCCTGCCGCCAGACGCCCCGAGGGGGTGGCCGATCGCGATGGCCCCGCCGTGGATGTTCACGCGCTCGGGGTCGAGCTCGGGCCACAGCTGCAGGCAGGCCAGGCTCTGCGATGCGAATGCCTCGTTGAGTTCGACGACGTCGACGTCGGCCCACGTGCGCCCAGCTCGTGCGAGCGCTCGGTTGGCCGCCTCGACCGGCGCGACGCCGAACACATCCGGGTCGTTGCCGAACACGCCCCGGCCGGTGATGCGGGCCAGCGGCTCGACATCGACAGCCCCCTCCGCCCCCAGCAGCACGGCCGAGGCGCCGTCGTTGATCGGTGAGGAGTTGCCCGCCGTCACGGTGCCGTCCGCGGCGAACGCGGGCTTCAAGCCTGCGAGCACGTCGATCGTCGAATCGTCTCGGATGCCCTCGTCCCGCGTGAGCTCGTGACCGTCGACCTGGACGATCTCGGCGTCGTACGCGCCGGAGGCCCAGGCCTCGGACGCCAGGCGGTGGCTGCGCGCAGCGAACGCGTCCTGCGCTTCGCGCGAGAGGCCGTAGATCGATGCGAGCTTCTCGGCACTTTCGCCGTTCGAGATCGTCCAGTCCTTGCGCAGCCGGGGGTTGGTCATGCGCCAGCCGATCGCGGTGTTCCACATCGTCTGGTTGCCGGCGGGATAGGGCCGCTCGGCCTTCTGTATGACGTACGGTGCACGGCTCATCGACTCGACTCCGCCGGCGAGGATGATGTCGGCATCCCCGGCCTCGATCGCGCGGCTGCCCTGGATGACCGCCTCGACCGCCGAGCCGCAGAGCCGGTTGACCGTCACCCCCGGAACGCTCGAGGGGAAACCGGCGAGCAGCGCGCCGAAGCGAGCGACGTTGCGATTGTCTTCGCCGGCCTGATTGGCATCGCCGAAGATCACGTCGTCGATACGGGCGGGGTCAAGGCCCGTGCGCTCTGCCGCGGCGCGCATCACGACGGCGGCGAGATCATCGGGGCGCACGTCGGCGAGCCCTTTGCCGTACCGGCCGAACGGGGTGCGGACAGCGTCGAAGATGTAGGTGGCAGCCATGTCAGTTTCCTTTCGGGGATGCTGCGGCATCCGACTCGGTCAGCGCCAGCCCGATCAGCTCTGAGAGCGACTCGACGGTGTTGTCGCCGAACGGCTCACGCACCCGGAAGCCGTCGGGAGTGACGTCGAAGATCGCGTGGTCGGTGTACACGCGGGTGACGCAGCCGACGCCGGTGAGGGGGTAGGTGCAGCTCTCGACGAGTTTGGAGTCGCCCTGTTTGGTGAGCAGATCGGTCATGACGTAGACGTCCTTCGCGCCGATCGCGAGGTCCATCGCCCCGCCCACGGCGGGGATGGCTCCCGGGGCACCGGTGGACCAGTTCGCCAGGTCGCCGGTCTGGCTCACCTGGAACGCACCGAGAACGCACACATCGAGGTGCCCGCCGCGCATCATCGCGAAAGAGTCGGCGTGGTGGAAGTACGCCGACCCGGCCAGTTCGGTGACCGGCTGCTTGCCGGCGTTGATGAGGTCAGGATCGACGAGTCCGGGCGCCGGCTGCGGGCCCATGCCCAGCATCCCGTTCTCGGTGTGCAGGATGATCTCGAGCCCCTCGGGGAGGAAATCGGCGACGAGCGTGGGAGCGCCGATCCCGAGGTTCACGATCGCCCCCTCGGGGATGTCGGCGGCGATCTTCGCGGCCAGATCATTGCGCGAGATGCGGGTGCTCATGCGGATGCCTCCTCGAGAGGGGCGCCTTCGACCGTGACGCCGCCGACGAACTCGCCGCCGGCGAGCCACCGGCGCTCGCCCACGGCGACGACGCGGTTCACGTAGATCCCGGGGGTGACGACAGTCTCGGGATCGATCGACCCCAACGGCACGACGGCGTCGACCTGCGCGATCGTCGTGGCTGCGGCGGCCGCCATGATCGGGCCGAAGTTGCGTGCCGTCTTGCGGTAGACGAGGTTTCCCCAGCGATCCCCCGACAGGGCGCTGATGAGGGCGAAGTCGGCGCGGATCGGGTACTCGAGCACGTAGTCGCGGCCGTCGATCGTGCGCGCCTCTTTGCCTGCAGCGAGCTCCGTGCCCACCCCCGTGGGGCTGAAGAACGCGCCGATGCCCGCGCCCGCAGCCCGGATCCGCTCGGCGAGATTGCCCTGCGGAACGAGCTCGAGCTCGATCTTCCCGTCACGGTAGAGAGCGTCGAACACCCACGAATCGGACTGCCGGGGGAACGAGCACACGATCTTGCGCACCCCGCCGGTGGCGAGGAGTGCGGCGAGGCCCGTGTCGCCGTTGCCCGCGTTGTTGTTGATGATCGTGAGGTCGCGCGCGCCGCGCGCGATCAGCGCGTCGATGAGCTCGACGGGCTGGCCGGCGCGGCCGAACCCGCCGATCATGACGGTGGCGCCGTCCGGGATGTCGGCGACGGCGGCCGCGGCATCCGTCATTGTCTTGTCGATCATGCGTGCTCCTCGCTGCCGTCTCGGCAGGTGCTCGCTGTGCGAACACTCGTTCGTCTAGCGTGCAGTCTAGCACTCGCCGCGGGAGGGCTCCGGTTCTACGGCTCGAGCGCGAGCGAGGCCGCGATCGGCACGATGTGCTCGCGCAGCCGGATGATCTCGCGGGCGTGCTCGTCGAGTCGGAGGTCTTCCGCGAGCGACGGCGTCCACGGCGGCACCGGGAGCGCGACTTCCCCGGCGCCGGGCACGACGAACACGCTCATGCACAGGGTGGTGAGGGTCTTGTCGTGCGGCGAGCGCGGATCGGCGGTGACCACCCGGGTGCTGATGTGCATGCTGTGCCCGCCCGTATGGATCAGCCGGGCGTCGACCTCGACGAGGTCGCCGATGCGCACCGGCGCGAAGAAGTGGATGCCTCCGGAGTAGACGGCGACCGCGTGATCGGCGAGCTCGGCGCCGCCGAGCCACCCGACGGCGCACGCATACGCCGCCTCGTCGATCCAGCGCATGACCGTCCCGCCGTGAGCCTTGCCACCCCAGTTCACGACCCCGGGCGGGGCGAGGAACCGCAGCAGGGTGCGCGGGGCTTCGGATGCCTCGGTGTAGTCCTCGTCGAGCATCAGGCGCTTGATCTCGGTGCGGGCGGGGATCCTCTCCAGCGCCCCGGCCGCGAGCCGGTGATCCGAGCGCGAGAGCGGCTCCCACGGGGGGACGGGAGTGGGCTGCCCACCGGCATCCTTCGCGACGAAGATCAGGATGCAGGTGGTGGCGGGCGAGTACGTGCGACTGCTCACCTCCGCCGCCGAGACGGTCACCACGACGTGCATGCTCGAGCGCCCGGTGTGCACGAGACGCGCCTGCACCTCGATGAGGCTGCCAGGGGCGATGGGCCGGCGGTGCCGGACATTGCCGACGTACGCCGTGACGCAGTAGGCGCCCGACCACCCGACGGCGCAGGCGTAGCCGGCCTTGTCGATCCACTCCATGACGCTCCCGGCTGCGACCGAGCGCCCGCCGGCGGCGGTGTCGGCCGGCGTGGTCATGAAGCGCAAGGTGATGCGGTCGTCTCGCCCCGCGGCGGGAGCGGGCATCGTGTCGGACGTCATCGTGCTCACGACGTCAGCATAGGGTCAGCGCCTTTCCGCGGCGCGGACGGGATGCTGTGCCAGCCTGGTGCCATGGCCAACTCACCGTCGGGCGACTCGGCGACGGATCGGATCGTGCGGATCCTCGAGACCTTCACCTCCGACCGCACTGTACAGACCGTGGCGCAGATCGGGCGGCGAGCCGGGCTGCCGTCGGCGACGGCGTACCGGCAGGTCGGGGCGCTCGTCGAGGCGGGCCTGCTCGAGCGCGACGAAGAGCAGCGGGTCCGGCTCGGGATGCGGCTGTGGGAACTGGCCCTCCGCGGATCGGACGCCCTCCGCCTCCGCCAGGCGGCGCTGCCGTCGATGGAGCGCGTGCAGGCAGAGATCCGCGAGCACACCCAGCTCGCTGTGCTCGAGCAGGACGAGGCCCTGTTCCTCGAGCGACTCTCGCACCCTCAGGCGGGCGCCAACATCACGCGCATCGCGGGCCGTCTGCCGCTGCACGCGTCGTCGTCGGGTCTGGTGCTGCTGGCCTTCAGCCCGCGGGAGCGGCAGGATCACGTTCTCGCGGCGCCCCTGGCTCGCGTGGCGCCCGACACGATCACGGATGCGGCGACCCTGCGCCGCACTCTCGCCGAGGTGCGGCGCTCGGGGTTCGTCGTGGCCGCCGGATCGATCGAGGCGGTGTCGACGGGCGTCGCGGTCCCCGTCCGCGGGGCCGACGGCGAGGTGATCGCCGCGCTCTCTGTCGTTCTCCCGAGGGAGGCGCCGACCGATGCGGCGATCGCCGCGCTGCTGCGCGCCGCGCGCGAGATTCGGGCGAGGCTCGCGACATCGCGCTGACATGGGTCAAGAAATGCCCGCTCCGACGCGGCCCGCAGCCGGTTGTCCGAATGGGATTGGTTTGTTGCCGCTAAGACGGCGCTCCGCCGGTGACAGCGCGGCGAGGTCGTCTAGGGCTGATTCGAGCGCGTCCGACTCGCCAGCGAATCGGCGGCGAGTCGTTCCATCAACCCCGCGCGTTCGTCTGTGATGACCGACTGCCAGAACCCCTCAGACCCGTACACGCACACTCGATTGGCGGAGGCTCCATCGGGCGGCCCGACCTGGACCCAGCGCATCAGGCGCTCCGCCAGAATGGCTTCGCGGAAATCCTCCGCGTTCACGGCAACTCCTTCAGCACACCGAGCTCGGTCAGCAACTTCTCATCGGATGGTGTCTCAGAGGTCGCCTGGACGTCTTGCGACGACGTGGGCGGTAACGAGAGTGTGATCGGGGAGAGTGACCACCCTGTCGATCTCCCATTCGATGCCGCGTCCGAGCAACAGGGTCCCGGGGTTATCCGGCAGCGCGGGCTCCTGGAAGAGTGCCGGGGTGCCTTCCGGGATCAGTAGGCGGACGACAGTTGCCTGCGGGAAGGGGCGGTAATCTTTTCCGGTCAGGTAACTGGTGAGGAAACTCGGCTCGAAGGTGCGCGTACCGGGCGCAGGATCATCAGGTATGCGCGCAGAAGCTCCAGTCAGAGTGACCACGATCGGGTCGACGGTTGGTCTGACGGCGAGGGCACTGTCAATCAGGGCCACGCGCTCCCGCACTGCGGGGGTAAGAGGGAGACCGCTTCGCAATTCCCCGTCGATCGCGTCACGAGAAACGTCAGGTTCAGAGCGAAGCGAAGAAGTGCTATCGCTGCGCAATCGATCCACCTTTCCCTTGTCCGGGTACCGTCCCGCCACTACGCGTTCGTCGGCGGCGGGAGTTGGCGGGTGAGGCCTTGTATGTCGGTGATCTCCGCGCGTGGGACGAGGTGCCAGTAGATCCCGGGCTCGAGTTCGACCGCCCCCATCTGCGCGGCCCGGGCGGCGTCGGTGGAGAGCAGGATCGCGGCTTCGTCCTGGTTCGATTGCACCAGTGTGCACGGGATGCCTTGCCATGTTCCGGTGAACGAGTTCTCGAACAGACGTGAGCAGGAGGCCGCCTCCACGACGCGGCTGAACACGAACGGGCGCGTCTGCGTGAAACCGTCCAACGTTTCGCGGCTCAGCGTGACGAGTTCGATATGGGTCGCGTCCACCCACGTCGCGACGTACTCACGCCCCTGCCATTCGGCGCGCGGCCCGACCAGCATCGTCGGCGGCACGAACACGCCCGTATCACGCCACCCCACGGCCGGCCCCCCATAACCCGCGACGAACTCCTGCTGGCCGTCCGCATGGATACGCCAGATCTCCGCATCACGAGGCATCACAGTGGCCGCGACATTCCACACCGGAACAGCCCCCGGGCCGCGCAGAAACCCGGTCCCGTACCCCGCTGACCACGACGGGTCACCCGGTCGCGGGATGGACACGTCCGTCAACGGTGACCGCTCGAACCGCAACACATCCACCGTGCCCGCCCCGGCCGCATCGAACCCGTACGCGGTCAGCACCTCACCGGCCGTCCGCCACTGCAACGCATCCCCGATGCGCACCGCGGGACCCACCAGCAACGACGAACCCTGCTCAAGGAAAGCCCGCTCCGACGCGGCCCACAACAACTTCTGCAACGGAATCACGTCGCACTCCCCTCAGAAGGGTCCACCGACGGTTGCCATCGCGCTTCCAGCACAACTTCGTCGGCATCAACCCACCGGCTCCACCCGTCGTTACGTGAACCCTTCCATTCCCACGGGTTGCTCATCGCGGTCGAGTATGAGCTGGTCACGATCAGCAACCGCTCCTCACGCACGTTCGCCACCCAGCACCACTCGCCCGCGAACAGGGCGTACCAGTCCCATCCGCCTAAGTCCGTCACCGCAGAACGCGGGATGCGAATGGCGTCCGAACCAGGCGCGTAATCGCCGGGCAGCGGCGTCACCCAGGAGGGGGCATCGTCCTTCGCGATCGTGACGTATGCGACCGGGGTTCCGAAAGTTCCGGCGCTGCCGACTCCGAGCACCGGCACCTCGACACCACCGATGCGACCAAATCCCCCGCGCGGGTGCAACCCATCACCAATCACGGCAGCACCGGCTTCCACCCCGCAGTATCGTCAAACACGGCGAGCAACCGGTACGTCCCTGTCGTCGTGACTTCCTGGTCGACACGGTCACCATGCGGTCGCCGAGTTCGAGCGTGGCTTCGGGTGGGATTGCCGTGCGCTGGAACGGAACGAGCTCCTGAGCAACCGCCTCCACCTGGAGAAACGTCCCGTTCGTCGAACCGAGGTCGGTAACCCACACGAGCCGCCCATCCCATTCGATCCGGGCATGTGACCGCGACAGCGAGCGAGAGAGGTCGGGCCATTGATACACCTCGGCGGGTGCGTCCGCTGGTGCCGAGGGGCTTCGCCCCAGCACGAGTGCCGACGACACGGTCAGCCGCTGCCCGGAATCGAGTGCGATCACGGGAACGCCGCCGCGGTGGAGGCCGCGCGGTGCCGCGGGGACCCCCTCAGGGAAGACGAACGGCATCAACGCCGGGGCGAAGGGGTCTCGGCCGCGACGGATGTCGAACGTGCCCAGATCACCTCGAAGGAACGAGGTGACGAGGGATGCGGCGGCCGCTGCTCCCGTCGACCGCCGCACCGTGCGGGTGGCCACCGCCCGGTGTCCGAGGGTCGAGCCCGTGCGGGCGAGCGCGCGCAGGGTGACGCAGATCGCAGCGGCGGCGACGAGCATCAGCATCCAGGCGATAGCGGTGTGCCGGGTCGCCAACGCGGCGGTGCCCGTCGCCGCGGCGGCCAGCGGGATGGCGGCGTCGATCGCGAGCGCAGCGACGCGCTGACCGGCGCGCGCGGGCGATGTGGCCACCAATGGATCGACGCCGGCGGGGCGCGTCTGCTCTTGTGTCGTCATGGGCATATCGAGGAAGCCGATCACCACCGACCCTCACCGGTGCGACTACCTCATCAAGATACCAATATTATAAAAATCGGCAATACCCTCTGAGTGCCCGCGTCGAAGCGGATGCCCGGATGGACGCGCCGAATCGGATCGGCTCGACCCCAGGCTGAGACGCAGCTCCACTCCCCGGAAGGGACGGCCGCCGCCTCCCCATCGCTTCCCCTGACTCGCTGCGGTGCCAGGCGCCGCGTCGTCCCCTAGGCCGTGCCGGCCTTCGCGGCCGCCTTCATCGCGCGCTTGTGCTCGCGGACCTTCGTCAAAGAGTCGGGAGAAACGATGTCGGCGACCGAGCGGAACGACCCGTCCTCGCCGTATTGCCCGGCCGCTTGACGCCAACCGTCGCCGTCGAATCCGCACTGCTTGCCCAGCAGGGCCAGGAAGATCTTCGCCTTCTGCTCGCCGAAACCGGGAAGCGCCTTAAGCCGCTTGAGCACTTCGGCGCCGCTGGGTGCTCCGGTCGTCCAGATCGCTGCGGCGTCGCCACCCCAGTCCTTGCCGATCGCCGCACACAGCGACTGCACGCGCTCGGCCATCGATCCGGGGTAGCGGTGCACGGCGGGAGTCGCCTTGAACGCCTCGGCGAAGGCCTCGGGGTCGTATTCGGCGAGGGTCGTGGCATCCATGCTCCCGACGCGCTGCTGGATCTTCAGCGGGCCCGAGAACGCGGTCTCCATGGCGACCTGCTGGTCGAGCAGCATGCCGATCAGCAGGGCCAGCGGGTTGGTGCTCAGCAGTTCGTCCGCGGCGGCATCGTCGGTGATGTGCAGGCTCATGCCTCCAGTCTGGCACCCGGCCCGCGAGTCGCGGGGGCACGGTTTCGCGGGGCGGGTGTTGCCGCTCGAGGGGGTGGTCGCCTCGGTAACCGGCCCGCGAGCGACGCTCCGAGAGCGCGGGGGCTGCTCTCGCACAACACCCCTTCGGCGAGTCAGACCGCGAGATCGCCGGGGACGGATGCGGTGGCCACCGCTGAGGGCGCCGGCACGTCGATGCCGAACAGTGTTGCCAGGGCTGCGGTGTATTCGTCGGCGCGGCCCGCGGCCGCCAGCTCGTGTGCCCGGGCGGTCGGGGTGTGCAGCAGCACGCCGACGAGGTGGCGGAGCGACTGCTCGGACTGCTCGTCGCCGCGCGCGTGAGCGCGGGCGATCTCGGCCTCCATGAGCGAGAAGACGTGGGAGCGCAGTGCGACGACGGCGGGCTCGACCGAGCGCACAGCGCCGACGTCGGCGAATCTGCGGGCGGCGTCCTCGACGACGGCGCGCGCGGCATCAGTGGCCTGCAGCTCTTCCAGGGGGGCGTGCAGGCGGATCGTCTCCAGGTCGAGCAGGTCGGTCGCCGCGACGCCGGCGACATCCGGGTCGACGTTTCGGGGCAGCCCGAGATCGATCACGAGGCGGCGGGCCGGGATGGCCAGCTCGCCCTCGAGCGCGGCACCCGATGTCAGGACGGACGCCGAGACCACCGGCACGTCGGACGAGGTGCAGGTCACGATCAGATCGGCGTGCGCCGCGACGTAGGCGAACGCCTCAGCCTTCACGGCACGGATGCCGTGCTTCAGCGCGAAGCGGTCGCCCCGGCCGGACGGCGAGTAGACGGCGATGTCGGCGGCACCGTGGTCGCGAAGCGCCGCGAGGGTCGCTGCCGCGTACGAGCCCGTGCCGACCAGCAGGACCCGCAGCGTCGACCAGTCCGCGATGCGGCTGTCGGCGAGGTCGAGGGCGAGGCGCACGAGCGAGCGACCCGCGCGGCCGAGGGCCGTCGAGTTCTTGACGCCCCTCTGCGCTTCGGACGCACGCTGGAAGAGTCGCTCGAGCTCGCGGGAGGTCGTGCCGTGCTGCCGTGCGTCGACGAGGGCCCTGCGCACCTGGCCGGCGATCTCGCCCTCGCCCACGACGACCGACTCGAGTCCTGCCGCGACCGCGAAGAGGTGCTGGGCGACGGCCGGCCCGGAGATGACGCGGTACGACCCGTCGAGCTCCTTCGCGGCGACGCCGGTGACCGACTCGATCGCCGACAGCGCCGCCTCGACAGCGACGGGGCCCGAGGCCGTGACCGGCTCGTCCATGTCGACGTACGCCTCGAAGCGATTGCACGTGGCGACCACGACAGCTCCCTGCACGCACTCGCCGTGCGAGGCGATGAGGGGCGCGATCGCCGTGGGGTGGATGCTGAGCCGCTCGAGAAGCTCGAACGAGGCGGTCTTGTGACTCGCCGTGACGCAGATCAGCACTCCGCAAGGATATCTCGCCATCCCGAGGGGCCGGTCGGCGGCGCATAATGCATCACATGAGCACCGATCGGATCGGCACGACGACCTCCGATACTCGCGGCCCCGCGGTGGCGGTGCGCGGACTGCGTGTGCGGCGCGGCGCCACAGACGTGTTCGACGGCCTCGACCTCGATATCCCGCGCGGTCAGGTGACCGGTCTGCTCGGCCCGTCGGGCTGCGGCAAGACCACACTCATGAGGTCGATCGTGGGAGTCCAGAAGATCGCGGGAGGCGCGGTGACGGTGCTCGGGCAGCCCGCCGGATCCCGGATGCTGCGCACCCGCGTCGCCTACGACACTCAGTCCGCGTCGGTGTACGGCGACCTGACGATCCATCAGAACGTCCGATACTTCGGCCGGGTGATCGGAGCGCCGCAGACGGATGCGGCGCGCGTGATCGAACAGGTCGGGCTGGGCGACCGGAGGAATCAGACCGTCGACTCCCTCAGCGGCGGCCAGCGGAGCCGGGTGTCTCTCGCCGTCGCGATGCTCGGCTCACCGGACCTGGTCGTTCTCGACGAGCCCACCGTCGGGCTCGACCCTCTGCTGCGCGCCGAATTGTGGGCGCTGTTCCGCGACCTCGCCGACTCGGGGGTCACGCTCCTGGTCAGCAGTCACGTGATGGATGAGGCATTGCGCTGCGACCGCCTCGTCTTGATGCGTGCCGGCCGCATCGTCGCCGATACGACCCCGGATCGACTGCTCGCCGACACGGCGACGACGGACCCGGATGCCGCGTTCCTTGCTCTCATCGAGAGTGACGCCGCCGCCCACCCACCCGCTGCGACGCGTCGCGCGGCCCGCGACGGGGAGGCGAGATCGTGAACGCCGGACGGACACTGGCCACGGCGGGACGGGTGCTCAGACAGCTCAGCCACGATCCGCGCTCGATCGTGCTCATGATGGTCGCACCCAGCGCCCTGGTCGGCCTGTTCGCCTGGCTTTTCAGTGCCCAGACGGGAGTGTTCGATCAATTCGGGGGACCGATCCTGGCCCTGTTCCCTTTCACCGTGATGTTCCTCATCACGTCGATCACCACGCTGCGGGAGCGTCGTTCGGGGACGCTCGAACGACTCATGACCACGCCGCTCGGCAAAGGCGATTTCATCGTGGGCTACGGCGTCGCGTTCGGGATGATGGCCACCGTCCAGGCCGTGATCACCGTCGCGTTCGCGGTGGGAGTCTGCGGGCTCCAGGTCGACGGACCGCTCTGGCAGCTCGGACTCGTGGCCGTCGTGAACGCGATGCTGGGCACGGCGCTCGGCCTGCTCGCGAGCGCATTCGCGCGGACCGAGTTCCAGGCGGTTCAGTTCATGCCGCTCATCGTGTTCCCGCAGATCATCCTGGGCGGCCTCTTCATGCCGCGAGACCAGATGCCCGACGCGCTGTACGCCATCTCGGACTTCCTACCCCTCAGCTACTCGATCGACGCGATAAACGCCGTGACGGGGGGAAGCGCCGGGTGGGACGTCTACGGCCCCCTCCTCGTGGTCGCCGCGTTCGCGGTCGGCGCACTGGTGCTCGCGTCGCTCACGCTGAAGCGCCGCACGCCGTAGCAGCCGGGCGTCAGTCCTCCGACGCCGGCGACGCCTCGCGCGGCCCTGGTCGGTTGGCGACCGTCGGGAAGCTTCCGGTGAGCCCCTCCCTCGCTTTGGCGACCTCGAGGATCCGGCCGCGGAAGAAGTACCACCCCGCGATGAGCAGCGGGATGATGACGACGAGCGAGCTGACCGTGAACGTGCCGACCGGGTAGTCGAGGCCCATCAGGACGATCACCGCGAAGAGGAATGCGAGGGTGATCCACGATGTGACGGGTGCCCCCGGCATCCGGAAACTCGGTCTCACGAGCTTGCCCTGCTTGGCCCACGCCTGCAGACGCATCTGGCACAGCACGATCGTGGCCCAGCTCGCGATGATTCCGAGGGCCGCGATGTTGAGCACGATCTCGAAGGCCTGCTCGGGCACGATCGCGTTCAGGCCGACTCCGAGCAGTGCGATCGCGCCGGTCAGCAGGACTCCGCCGTACGGCACCCCCTGCTTGCTCATGAGCGACGTGAACTTCGGCGCCGATCCGTTCACCGACATGGAGTGCAGGATGCGGCCTGTCGAGTACAGCCCGGCGTTCAGGCTCGACAGCGCCGCCGTCAGCACCACGAAGTTCATGACCGAGCCAGCGATCTCGCCGAGCTGCGGTGATCCGATGCTGCTGAAGAACGTCACGAACGGGCTCACCCCCGCTTCGAAGGCGGTGTAGGGGAGCAGGAGCGAGAGCAGCAGCACCGAGCCGACGTAGAAGACGCCGATACGCAGGATCACGGAGTTGATCGCGCGCGGCATGACCTTCTCCGGGTCTTTCGTCTCACCGGCGGCAGTGCCGACGAGCTCGATCGCGGCGTAGGCGAACACGACACCCTGGGTCATGATGACGGCGGCGAGCAGGCCGTTCGGCAACCACCCGCCGTTGTCGTTGATCATCGAGAAGCCGGTCGGGCCGAACTCGGTCGGCCATCCCGCACCGAGGAAGACGGCTCCGACGACGAGGAAGACGACGAGCGCGGTGACCTTGATCGCGGCGAACCAGAACTCCATCTCGCCGAAGAGCTTCACCGACACGAGGTTGATCGAGACGACGACGGCGAGGGCGATGAGCGCGAGCGCCCACTGGGGGATCGAGGTGAACACACCCCAGAACTGCAGGTACAGGGCCGCAGCTGTCACGTCGACGATGCCGGTCATCGCCCAGTTCAGGAAGTACATCCACCCCGAGACGAATGCGAACTTCTCGCCGAAGAACTCGCGGGCGTACGACACGAACGAGCCGGACGACGGCCGGTGCAGCACGAGCTCCCCCAGCGCACGCAGGATGAGGAACGAGAAGACGCCGCACACCAGATAGACGGCGGTGAGGGCGGGGCCTGCCCCCGCGAGGCGGCCTCCGGCTCCGAGGAACAGCCCCGTACCGATCGCCCCGCCGATCGCGATCATCTGCAGGTGCCGGCGTTTCAGGTCCTTGTGATAGCCGGTCTGCTCACTCTCGAACCCCGCTGGGGTCTCCGCCTCACCGCGCGGGTCGACGACGGGCAGTGTGAGATCGGCCTTTTCCCTAGCACCCATTGCTGTATTTCAGCATATTAATGTCTGCAAGGAAAGCGGAGAGCGAGAAGTTCGACGGGTCGTGCGCGAAGTGACGGACAATGGAGGGATGCCCCGCACCGCCGATTCCGCCCTGCTCCGCGCGCTGCGCGGTGATCGTCCCGCCCACACTCCGGTGTGGTTCATGCGTCAGGCCGGCCGGTCGCTGCCGGAATACCGCGAGCTGCGGGTGGGCACGCGGATGCTGGATGCCTGCCTCGACCCCGCGCTCGCGGCCGAGATCACCCTCCAGCCGGTGCGTCGCCACGGGGTCGACGCCGCGATCTTCTTCAGCGACATCGTCGTGCCTCTGCGCCTGGCCGGCGTGGAGGTCGAGATCCAGCCCGGCCGGGGGCCGGTGTTCGCAGACCCGGTCCGCACACGCGATGACGTCGCGCGTCTGACGTCGATCGAGCCCGCGAGCGTCGCAGCCGCGGCGGGCCCGGTCCGCGACGCGGTGGGCATCGTCGTGGAAGAGCTCGGCGACACGCCCCTCATCGGCTTCGCGGGCGCCCCGTTCACCCTGGCCGCGTATCTCGTGGAGGGCGGGCCTTCGAAAGAGCACCTGCGTGCCAGGGCGATGATGCACGCCGACCCGGAGGCGTGGCACGGCCTTGCCGGCTGGCTCGCCCAGGTCTCGGCGGCTTTCCTCGGGGCGCAGATCGAGGCGGGGGCCTCGGCGGTGCAGCTGTTCGATTCGTGGGCCGGATCGCTCAGCCCGGCCGATTATCGAGCGTTCGTCGCCCCCCACTCGCGTGCGGCGCTGGAGGGGCTCGGCGACATCCCGCGCATCCACTTCGGGGTCGGCACGGGGCCGATTCTCGCGGACATGAGGCTCGACGGCCTCGCCGACGCGGTCGGCGTCGATTGGCGGATGCCGCTCGACGAGGCCGCTGCCGTGCTCGGCGGGCGGACCACTGTCCAGGGCAACATCGACCCCGCCCTGCTCACCGCACCGTGGCCCGTGCTCGAGGCGCACGTCGGCGATGTCGTCGCCCGAGGGCGCGCAGCGCGTGCGCACGTCGTGAACCTCGGCCACGGCGTGCCCCCCGAGACCGACCCCGACGTGCTGACCCGCATCGTCGGCCTCGTCCACTCGCTGCAGCCGTGAGCGACGAGGCCGACCCGGGGTTCGACGAGCTCGTCGAGCAGGCCCGCGATACCCGTGTCGTCGTGATCGGCGGCGGGATCGCCGGGCTCGTCGCCGCCCTGGAATGCGCGAAGGTGGGATTGCGGGTGACGGTGCTCGAGGCGTCCGATCGCGTCGGCGGGGTCATCCGCTCGGCCGAGGTCGCCGGCGTCACGGTCGACGTGGGTGCCGAGAGCTACGCGACGCGCGGCGGGCGCGTACGGGCGCTGCTGACCGAGCTCGGCTTGGACGATGCGGTCGTGCGCCCCGCCGCGGGTCGCGCGTGGGTGGCGGGTCTTCCCGGGGGAGCGGCAGCGCCGCTGCCGGCCGGCGGTGTCCTCGGCATCCCCGACAACCCGTGGAGCCCCGATGTGCGCAGGATCATCGGATGGGGAGGCGCATGGCGGGCATACGTCGATCGCCTGCGGCCCCCTCTCACGATCGGGCACGAGCACAGCCTCGGGCGGCTCGTCCGCACCCGGATGGGACGGCGCGTGCTCGAACGCCTCGTCGCTCCGGTAACGGGCGGGGTGTATTCGGCGCGGCCCGATGACATCGACGTCGACGTCGCGGCGCCCGGCCTCAACTCGGCGCTCACGCGTGCGGGCTCGCTCGCGGGCGCCGTCGGGCTGCTTGTCGGCGAGCGCTCCGCGACCCCCGGGAGCGCGGTCGAGGGCATCGACGGCGGAATGACGCGCCTGCCCGCGGCGCTGCGCTCGCGCCTGGTCGAGCTCGGCGCCGTCGTGCGCACGTCCGTTCGTGCCGAGTCCGTGACGGCGGCAGACCCCGCGACCGGCACCGGCTGGACTGTCTCGGTCGTGGACCTCTTGGACGACTCGGCAGGGCCGCTGGAGGCAGATGCCGTGATCGTGGCCACGCCTGAGGACGACGCGCGCCGCCTCCTCGCGCCCGTCGCGCCCGCGCTCGAACCTTTCGCGGCGGCGCCCCACCCGATCGTCGAGATCGTCACCCTCGCGCTCGAGGCTCCGGCGCTCGACGAGGCGCCCCGGGGCACCGGGGTGCTCACGGTGCCCGGCGCCCGCGCGGCAAAGGCGCTGACCCACTCCACCGCGAAGTGGGCGTGGCTGGCACGCGAGGCTCAGGGGCTCCACCTCGTCCGCGTGTCGTTCGGTGCGCAGGGCGAAGCGCCCGCCACAGCGACTCTCGACGACACGGATGCTGTGCAGCTCGCGCTGGCCGAGGCATCCGCCCTCCTCGGGGTGCCGCTCGATCCCGCGCAGCTGCGCGGGGCGCAGCGGGAGGCCTACGTGCAGTCGCAGCCCGCATCGGCGATCGGTCAGGCCGATCGCTCTGCTGCGGCCCGCTCCGCCGTCCGCGCGATCGACGGGCTCGCCGTCGTCGGCGCGTGGATATCGGGAACCGGGCTCGCCCAGGTCGTGCCGGACGCGGTCGCAGAGGCCGAGCACGTGCGCAGGCGAGTGCTGTGGGGCGACCGGGCTGCCGATCACTGACCGGAACGCCGCTCGCGCGGCGGCTTGTCAAGGTGGATGCCGGAAATGGAATACCGGTCTACCCTGGTGAGCAGACCAGCAGTCTCATCCAGCGTGAGGAGACCCCATGAGGGGCAAAGTAGGACTCGTCATCGGGCTCGGCGCGGGCTACGTGCTCGGCACCCGTGCGGGTCGCGAGCGGTACGAGCAGATCAAGACCCAGGCCGCGAAGGTGTGGAACCTCGACCCCGTGCAGCAGCAGGTCGGCAAGGTGAAGGACTTCGCCAAATCGAGCGTCATGGCGCTTCCGAACGCCCTGTGGGACGGCGCGGTGAAAGTGACGAAGGCGGCATCGTCGCGCGGAACGGCGGGCCAGAAGATCGACGCCGCGGTCAGCGCGGGCAAGGCCTCGGTGGATGACGTCGCGAAGGCGGCCGATACGTCCAAGAACGCCGTGAAGAACGCGGCCGACGATGCGATCGACGACATCGCGGATGCCGCGGGCCGCGGCGGGAGCTGAGATGACGACTCCTCGCGGCTTTCGCGACCGGTCAGAAGACAGCATCTTCACCCTCCTCGGCGACATTCCCGAGCTCGTCCGCAATCTGATCGTCGCGGAGATCGATTCGGCAAAGGCGTGGGTGAGCCGGACGGCGAAGGATGCCGGGGTCGGCGCCGGATGGTTCGTCGGCGCCCTCTTCGTGCTGTTCTGGTCGATCCCCGTGTTCGGCACGTTCGTGATCGCGGGCCTGTCGTCGTGGTGGCCGGTCTGGCTGTCGGCGATCGTGGTGTTCGGAGCGATGCTCCTGCTCACGATCGTGCTGGGCCTGCTCGGGTTCCTGAGGTTCCGCAAGATCGGCAAGACCCCGAATCCGGCCCAGTCCATCGCCATCGACGTGAAGGAGGTGCGCGATGAGTTCTAACTCGCCCGTGCCCGTTCCGCGCACCGCCGTGCCGATCGGCATCGCCGACCCGGTCGAGCAGGCGCGCACCGAGCTCAAGGCGGCGCTGGCCGCGATCGAAGAGAAGGTGAACGTGCCGCGGCGCGTGTCGCGTGTCGCCGACGAGCGGATCGCGCAGGCGCGCAGCTTCACGCGGAAGAACCCGACCCTGGCCACCGCGGTGGTCGTCGCCAGTGCGGCCGCGGTGGGTTCGATCGTGTGGGCACTGGTCCGCGCATACACCCGCTGACGCGGGTCGGCGAGCGTTTGCCGAGCGCCGTCGCCCGGGAGAGACTGGGGGTATGGCACCCGAACCCGAGCCTTCTGAAACGCCGACGTCGTACACGCTGTGGGCGGTGCTGCGGCGTGATCCGCAGCATCCGGTCACCGAACCCGACGAGACCGAGGTCGCGTCTATCACGGCGCTGATCGAAGAGGGCGGCGTGATCGTCCGCGGGTTCTACGACGTCAGCGGCCTGCGGGCCGACGCCGATCTGATGATCTGGCTGCACGGGCCGGACGCCGAAGACCTGCAGCGCGACCTGCGCCGCCTGCGCCGCACCGACCTGCTGCGCCCGCTCGTCCCGGTGTGGAACGCGATGGGCGTGCACCGCGATGCGGAGTTCAACCGCTCTCACGTGCCGGGGTTCCTGCGCGGCATCGCCCCCAAGCGGTGGCTGTGCGTCTATCCGTTCGTCCGCAGCTACGAGTGGTACCTCCTTCCCGAGGAGGAACGGCGGCGGATGCTGGCCGAGCACGGCCGCAAGGGCGCGGCCTTCACCGGGGTGACCGCCAATACCGTCGCGTCGTTCGCGCTCGGTGATTACGAGTGGATCCTGCCGCTCGAGGCGGACGAGCTGACCGACCTGGTCGACATGATGCGCGACCTGCGCTACACGGACGCCCGCCGGCACGTGCGCGAGGAGGTGCCGTTCTACACGGGTCGACGCATCGAGCCGCACGAGATCCCCGAGGTGCTCCAGTGACGGCGGCTGCGACCTTGCCGGTGCTCAGGTGAGCAGCGTTCTGCGCCTGGGTACCCGGCGCAGCGCCCTCGCCCTCGCGCAGTCGCAGCACGTGGCCGACGCGTTGGCCGCAGCATCCGGCCGTCCCGTGGAACTCGTCCCGATCGTCTCCGAGGGCGATGTCTCGCGTGCGTCCCTCGCCTCACTCGGGGGAACGGGCGTGTTCGCGACGACGCTGCGGGCCGCCCTGCTCGCGGGCGAGTGCGACCTGCTCGTGCACTCGCTGAAGGATCTGCCCACCGCGCCCGCGCCGGGACTCGTGATCGCCGCGACGCCGGTGCGCGAAGATGCGCGTGACGTCGTCGTGACGCGCGCAGGCGCTCAGGACGGCGCACCGTTTCACGATCTGGCGCCGGGGTCGACGGTCGGCACGGGCTCGCCCCGACGGGTCGCCCAGGCCCGGCGGCGCAATCCCCGCGTCGACGTGCGGGATCTGCGCGGCAACGTCGACTCCCGGCTCTCCCGCGTCCGGGACGGCGAGCTGGATGCTGTCCTCCTGGCCGCGGCGGGGCTGGCGCGCCTCGGCATCGACGATCCCGCGCTCCACATCGAGTATCTCGGGCTCGCCGAGTGGCCGACGGCTCCGGGCCAGGGAGCGCTCGCAGTCGAGATCCGCGAGGACGCTCCCGCCGAGCTTGCCGTCGCGGTCTCGGGTCTGGACGACTGGCCGACGCGCCACGCGGTCACGGCCGAGCGAGCGGTGCTCGCCACGCTCGAGGCCGGGTGCAGCGCACCGATCGGCGTGCACGCCGAGGTGCGCGATGACGCGGATCTGCGCATCCGCGCGGTCGTGTACTCTCCCGACGGCGCGAGGCGCCTGGGGATAGACCGGACGGTCGGCCTCGGGCCGGGGTATGCTCGGGAGTTGTCAGGCAGTGGCAATGGCGCAGATGCTGTCGATGGCGCGAGCCCGATCGCGCGTGCAACGCGCGCCGGGTCCGATGTCGCTCGTCGACTGCTCGAACGTGGGGCGGCCGACGTGGTACCACGAGAGTCGACCCAATGAATGCAGCCCCTCAGCACTCCCCGGCCCACCAGCCTGCGGTCAAACCGCTCACCGGCTGGCGCGTTCTGGTGCCCCGCGGCGGACCCTGGGGAGACGGTGTCGCCGCCGCGCTCCGCACCCAGGGGGCCACGCCGGTCGTCGCGCCCCTGATCAACTTCGCCCCGACGAACGACCAGGCGTCGCTCGACAGTGCCCTGGCCGATCTCGCGGCCGGAGCCTTCGACTGGCTGACGGTCACGAGCGCGACGACGGCCGACGTGCTCTACGCCTACCGCGCCGAGATCCCCGGCACGACCCGCGTCGCCGCCGTCGGCGAGACCACGGCAGCGGCCCTCCAATCGATGGGGTACCGCGTCGACCTCATCCCGGAGCGTGACAACTCGGCGGCGGGCATGGCCGAGCAGCTCATCGCTCTCGAGCCCGAGCCGCGCGACATCCTGACCCTGCGAAGCGAGATCGCCAAGCCCGTCCTCACCCGGATGCTGGTGGAAGCCGGTCACCGGGTTCGCAGCGTCGTCGCGTACCGCACCGTGGGTGTGCCGGTGACGGAGCGCATCGCGCACGACGTCCACTCGGGCCGAATCAACGCCATCCTCGTGACGAGCGGTTCGGTGGCCGAGCAGGTCTCGGCGCAGTTCCCTGAGATTCCCGACGGGACGGTCATCGCGGCGATCGGGCCGCGCACGGCGAAAGATGCCCGGCGCGCGGGCCTGACGGTCGATGTCGTCGCCGAGCAGCAGACCGTGGACGCTCTCATCGACGCGGTATCGCGGTTCGCGCTCCCGCGCACGCCTGACGAGCACAGCACCGACGACCGCCGCGCGGACGAGTTCTCGACGTGAGCTTCCCCGTCCACCGACCGCGGCGGCTGAGGCAGTCGCCCGCGGTCCGCAGACTCGTGCGCGAGACGGCGGTGCATCCCGCCCAGCTCGTGCTGCCGATGTTCGTCCGCGAGGGGATCACCGAGCCGGTCCCGATCTCGTCGATGCCCGGGGTTGTTCAGCACACGATCGACTCCCTGCGCCGTGCGGCGGCCGAGGCGGCGGCCTCCGGCATCGGCGGCGTGATGCTCTTCGGCGTCCCCGAAGAGCGGGACGCGACGGGTTCGGGCGCGGACGACCCGCGCGGCATCCTCAATGTCGCCGCGGCCGCGGTGGTCGCGGAGGTCGGCGACGCGGTCGTCGTGCAGACCGACCTGTGCCTCGACGAGTTCACCGACCACGGGCACTGCGGTGTTCTCGCGCCGGACGGTTCGGTCGACAACGACGCGACGCTCGAGCGGTACGCGTCCATGGGGCTCGCGCAGGCGCGCGCGGGGTCGGCGATGCTCGGTTTGTCGGGCATGATGGACGGCCAGGTCGGGTTCGTGCGTGCGGCGCTCGATGCCGAGGGCTTCACAGAGACGATCCTGCTCGCGTACTCGGCGAAGTACGCGGGGGCGTTCTACGGTCCGTTCCGCGAGGCGGTCGACTCGCAGCTGAAGGGCGATCGGCGCACGTATCAGCTCGACCCGGGCAACGGGCGCGAGGGGGTGCGAGAGGCACTGCTCGACGTGGAAGAGGGTGCCGACATCGTGATGGTGAAGCCCGCCATGCCATACCTCGACGTGCTGGCTGAGGTGCGGGCATCCGTCGACGTCCCGGTGTGGGCGTACCAGGTGTCGGGCGAGTTCGCGATGATCGAAGCGGCGGCGGACAACGGCTGGATCGACCGCCGGGGCGCGATCCTCGAGTCGCTCACCGCGATCCGCCGGGCGGGCGCCGATGCGATCCTGACGTATTTCGCGGTCGAAGCGGCCGCCTGGCTGCGGGCTTAGCCCGTGCTCGGTTCCCCCCGCCGTTCCGTGCCCGCCTCGGTGCACAACGCAGGACGAACACGACCGCTCCGCGGCACGGCCCGCAGAATTCCGCCAAGCGGTTCGGCTGCGGGGCCGAACGATCCTGCGTTGTGCGCGGTCGGGCGCCCACAACGAAACCAGAAAGAGGTGAGGCCATGACCGACGCCAACGACGACCTGTTCGCCCGCGCCCGCGCCGTGACTCCCGGGGGCGTCAATTCGCCCGTGCGCGCCTACGGCTCTGTCGGCGGCACGCCGCGCTTCATGTCTTCGGCCCGGGGGCCCTACATCACGGATGCCGCGGGCCGGGAGTACGTCGACCTGGTTGCCTCCTGGGGTCCGGCTCTGCTCGGCCACGCGCACCCGGAGGTGGTCGAGGCCGTGCGAACCGCCGCATCCCGCGGGCTGTCGTTCGGAGCGCCCACCGGAGCCGAGGTCGACCTTGCCGACCTGATCGCCGACCGCGTTTCGGTCGGCGCCGCGCACCCCGTCGAGCGCGTGCGCCTGGTCTCCACCGGGACCGAGGCGACGATGACGGCGATCCGCCTCGCACGGGGTTTCACCGGCCGCGACCTGCTCGTGAAGTTCGCCGGGCACTACCACGGCCACTCCGACGGCCTGCTCGCCGCCGCGGGGTCGGGGGTGGCGACCCTCGCCCTTCCCGGTTCGGCCGGTGTGCCGGCACCGATCGCCGCCCAGACTCTCGTGCTGCCCTACAACGACCTCGACGCCGTTCGCGAGGCGTTTGCGGTCCATGGCGACCGGATCGCCGCGGTGATCGTCGAGGCCGCCGCGGCGAACATGGGAGTTGTCGCGCCGCTCCCGGGCTTCAACGCCGGGCTCGCCGCTATCGCGCACGCCGCCGGGGCGCTGCTGATCATCGACGAGGTGCTCACCGGGTTCCGCGTGCATCCGGCCGGTTTCTGGGGCCTGCAGGTCGAAGGCGGCGAGGACTACACGCCCGATCTCTTCACGTTCGGCAAGGTCGTGGGCGGCGGCATGCCGCTGGCGGCGCTCGGCGGCAGGGCCGACGTCATGGACTTCCTCGCCCCCGTCGGCCCGGTGTACCAGGCGGGCACGCTGTCCGGCAATCCGCTCTCGGTCGCGGCGGGTATCGCGACACTCCGGCTCGCGACGCCCGAGGTGTATGAGCGGGTGGATGCCGCGGCATCCGCTGTGGCGACAGCCCTGTCGGGATCGCTCGAGATCGCCGGCGTCACGCACGCCGTGCCGAGGGCCGGTTCGCTGTTCGGCGTCGTCTTCCTGCCGGAGGCGCCGGACGACTACGCGACGGCGCTGACCCAGGAGTCGTGGCGGTACCCGCCGTTCTTCCACGCGATGCTCGACGCGGGGGTGTCGCTGCCGCCGAGCGTGTTCGAGGCCTGGTTCCTCACCGCCGCGCACGACGAGGACGCGCTCGCGCGCGTGCTCGCCGCGCTGCCGGCCGCAGCTCGCGCTGCCGCGGAGGCACAGCAGTGACCGGCCCGCGCGTCGTCGTTCTCGCGGGTGGAGTGGGCGGCTCGAAGTTCACGCTCGGCGTCCGCGAAGCGCTGAAGCGTCGCGGAGCGCCCGAGGCCACCGTCGTCGCCAACACGGGCGACGATCTCTGGCTGAGCGGGGTACGCCTCCAGCCCGACGTCGACTCGCTCGTCTACGCACTCGCGGGGGTGAACGACACCCAGCGGGGGTGGGGGCGCGTGGGCGACACCGAGCGCGTCAACCATGAGCTGCAGGAATGGGGCGCGGGCTGGCCGTGGTTCACGCTCGGCGACCTCGACCTCGGCACCCACCTGGCGCGTACCGGGTGGCTGCGCGAGGGCTCGACCCCCGCGCAGGTGATCGAGCGGATGTCGCAGCGCTGGCAGCTCGGAGTCCGGGTGCTGCCGATGACGAACGCCGAAGTCGATACGCATGTCGTGTTGCGCGACGGCGCCGTCTTGCACTTCCAGGAGTGGTGGACGCGACACCGGGCGGCACTCGAGCCTGCGGCCTTCCAGAACCCCGGCATCGCCGAGGCGCGCCCCGCGCCCGGGGTGCTCGAGGCGATCGCAGCGGCCGACGTCGTGCTGATCGCACCGTCGAACCCGGTCGTCTCGATCGGCCCGATCCTGGCAGTGCCGGGCATCCGCGACGCGCTCCGCTCGGCCCCCGGCGCGGTGGTCGGCGTCTCGCCGATCATCGGCGGTCGTGTGGTGCGCGGCATGGCCGACGTGTGCCTGACCGCGATCGGCGTCGACACCTCCGCCGCAGCCGTGGCGGCGCACTACGGCGCGCGTACGCACGACGGGATCCTCGACGCGTGGCTGCTCGCCGAAGAGGATGGGAGCGAGTCCGGGGCGGTCTCCGAATGCGGGATCCGTCCCGTCGTCGCTCCGCTGTGGATGACGGATGCCGCCGCCTCTGCCGCGATCGTCGATGCGGCGCTCGACGCGGCCCTCGACGGCGCAGCTTCCGACGACAGCGCCCGGTGGTGACGTGCCCGATCTGAGCACGATCGCCTGGGGGCTGCTCGTCGTCGCTGCCTTCACCGTCGGGATCTCGAAGACCTCGCTGCCGGGCGCATCGATCCTCTCGGTGGCGATCTTCGCCGCGATCCTGCCCGCCAAGCAGTCCACCGGCGCGCTGCTTCTGCTGCTGATCGTGGCCGACATGTTCGCCGTGCTCACGTATCGCCGGCACGCCAACTGGCCCGCACTGCTCCGGCTCGCGCCCGCCGTGCTCGTGGGGGTCGTGCTCGGGGTGGCGTTTCTCGCATTTGCGCCCGATCAGTGGGTGAAGCGCTTCATCGGCGTGATCCTGCTCGTGCTGATCGCCATCACCCTCTTCCGGAGGCGGGTGCAGGCGCAAGTGCTCGACGGTGGCCGGCATCGTGTCGCCGCCGCGTCTTACGGCACGCTGGGCGGCTTCACGACGATGGTCGCGAACGCCGGTGGCCCGGTGATGTCGATGTACTTCCTCGCGTCGCGGTTCGAGGTGAAGGAGTTCCTCGGCACGGCTGCGTGGTTCTTCGCCCTGGTGAATCTGACCAAGGTCCCCTTCTCGATCGGCCTCGGCCTGATCACGGTGCCCGAGCTGCTGCTCGACCTCGTGCTCGTGCCCGCCGTCGTCGCCGGCGCGCTGCTCGGCCGATGGCTCGCGCAGCGCCTGAACCAAGTGCTGTTCGATCGCATCGTGATCACCCTGACGATCGTCGGGGCGGTCTACCTGCTGTTCTGACGCGGGGCCGGGCTACGTGGTCTTGAGGATCTCCGCGATCCGGCGGAACAGCTGGTCGGCAGGG
Source organism: Microbacterium rhizomatis (assembly GCF_008710745.1). Lineage (GTDB taxonomy): Bacteria > Actinomycetota > Actinomycetes > Actinomycetales > Microbacteriaceae > Microbacterium > Microbacterium rhizomatis. The sequence goes on along the minus strand of NZ_VYSA01000002.1, from coordinate 982,627 downwards.
TGGGCCTTGCCTTCGTCCTCCGACTCGTTGACGAAGACGTTCGACTCGTTCATGAAGACGACGATGCTCGCACCGGTCTCGGGGTTGTGGAAGGCCGCCGCCGTGAATCCGATGCCCTCGCCGTTGTGCCCCCACCAACCGTCGGTCTCGCCGATGCCCAGGGCGTAGAGGTCGTAGGGCGGCCCGGATTCCAGCGGCGCGCCGATCTCTCGCTCCTCCTGCGTGGCGGGCTGGAGCAGTGCCCCGGTCGCCAGGGTCTCGGCCCACACGCGGGTGTCGTCGAGAGTGCTGAACATCGAGCCAGCGGCTCCCAGGATCGAGAGGTTCTGGGTCTGCGCGACGGGTCCGTCGGGACCCGGCTGGTAGCCGACGGGGTGGGGGGCGGTCCACCGGTCCACGTCGACCAGGTACTCGGTCTGAGACTGGGCGAGCGGGGTCAGGATGCGCTCATCCAGCGCCGTGGCGAAGTCCTCGCCCGTGACCTTCTCGACGACGGCGCCCAACAGGTTGGTGTTGGCGTTGGTGTAGACCTTCTCGGTGCCCGGCGCGAACTGGGCGGGCTTGCCGAGCATGAAGCTGTTCAGCTCGTCGATCGTGAAGATCTTCGTCGGATCTTGCTCGAACGCCGCCCCGAAGTCGGCGTTGGTGTAGTCGGCATTGCCGCTGGACATGTTGGCGAGCTCGCGGAGAGTGATCTTGTCGCCGTCCGTGACGCCGTCGACGTACTGGCTGATCGTGTCGTCGAGGCTGACCTTGCCCTCGTCGACGAGCTGCAGGATGAGCGTGACGGTGTACGACTTCGTGATGCTGCGCAGCGGCCAGCTCATGTCGGTCGAGGCCGGGATGTTGTTCGCGATGTCGGCGAGCCCGGCCGCGGTCTCCCACGATCCCTGGCCCGGAATCCACACGCCTACCGCTGTCGCGGGCACCGAGTACTCTGCCAGGGTGTCGTCCACGGCTTCCTGCAGCTTCGCCTGCAGGTCGGCGGGCAGGGTGCCCTGCGGAGCATCCGGTCTCGCGACCTGGATGCTCGGTGCGGATGACGGCGCGGCCTGGGGCGATGCGCTGCACGCGGCGAGCAGGCCGCCCACGATCACGAGCGATCCTGCGGCGATGAGCCAGCGCGTACCTGTCTGGGTGCTTCGGGCGAGCTTCGTCATGTCACGATTTCCTCGGGTTCGGGGTGCGGGCGGCAGACGCTGTCGGATGCGCACTGCGTCCAGCATCCCGCGATCCAGGGTCGGTGGTCCATGGATCTAGGTCGTGTCCCGGTTCGGTCGGAGAATGAGCCCTTCGTCGGAGGATTCGGTCGGCGATTCTCCGACGAAGGCCTGATTCTCCGACGCTTGGGATGACGGCTACGACGCGATGCGCTGCTGCGCGATGATCCCGCGCGTCCGGGCACCCAGGCCGAGTGTCTCGGCGGCGGCGAGCTGCTCAGCGGTGTCGACATCGCGTCGCAAGGTCGAGGCATCCCCGATCTCCAGCGGAACGCACCCGAGCGCGACGTGGCGCGCGAACGAGTCGGTGCCGAACGCCGATGCCCAGGTGACTCCGGCGCGCGCGGTCACGAGCGTCGAGCCCGTGCCCTCGGCGTCCGAGACGAGCCCGCGATCGACGGATGCCGCTGCCGACAGCGCCTCGGCGAGGTCGGCGGGGCGCAGGGCGGGGAGGTCACCGAGGAGGGCGGCGCGCGGCATCCGCTCGCCCGCGGCAGCGGCCCCGAGGGCGACGGCGGCGTCGATGCCCCGTGGGCCTCCCGGAGTCTCGCTCTCGGCGACGAACCGGAGCCCCGGTATATCGGTCGCCAGCGCCACGAGGCCACCGTCGTCGGTCACGATGAAGACCTGCGCGACAGCGTCGCACGACGCGGCCGCCGCGATCGTGTCGAGCGCGATCGCCCGGGCGAGCGCGATCCGGTCAACGCCGGGGACGCTGAGCCTCGACTTGCCGAGCGACGCGGGCTTGACCGGGATGATCACCGCCCAGCGCGCGCCGTCGAACGTCGGCGTCACTCCGCGAACCGCGCCCGGAGCCTCGGCAGCACCTCGGCACCGTACACCCGCAGGAACTCCTCCTGGTCGTGCCCGGGGTCGTGGAAGACGAGGTGGCGGAACCCGAGGTCGACGTAGGCCGCGATGCGCTCGACGTGCTCGTCGATGTCGGTCGAGACGATGAACCGCGATGCGACGCGCTCGATCGGCAGTTCGTCGGCGAGCCGCTGCATCTCGATCGGGTCGTGGACCCGCATCTTCTCCTCGGCCGACAGTGCGAGGGGCGCCCAGAAGCGCGTCTTCTCGAGCGCGACCTCGCGGTCGGGGTGGTACGAGACCTTGACCTCCATCAGCGTGTCGATCGCATCGGCGGGCCGGCCGGCTTTCGAAAGACCCTCGGCGAGCGCCGGCAGCAGCGTCTCGGTGTAGAGCGCGGGGTCTTTGCCCGAGGTCGTGATGTAGCCGTCGGCGATCCTGCCGGCGAGCCGCGTGGCGGCGGGGCCGGAGGCGCCGATGTAGATCGGAACTTTGGCGTCGGCCGGCGGACGGTCGTAGATCGTCGCGTCCTTGACCGAGTAGTAGGTGCCGTCGAAGGTGACCCGCTCATCGGCCCACAGCGCCTCGATGAGCTGGATCGCTTCCTTCAGACGCTGGAAGCGCTCGGGCGCGTCGGGCCAGTCCAGCCCGAGCGTCACCTCGTTCAGCGCCTCGCCCGTTCCCACCCCGAGGATCACCCGGTTCGGGTACAGCACGCCGAGCGTCGCGAACATCTGCGCCACCACGCCGGGGTGGTAGCGGAACGTGGGGGTCAGCACCGACGTCCCCATGAGGATCTTCGAGGTCCGCGCGCCCAGCGCCCCGAGCCACGGCACGGCGGCCGGGGCATGCCCGCCCTCGTGCATCCAGGGCTGCAGGTGATCGGAGACGAACACCGAGTCGAAGCCCATCTCTTCCGCGAGCACCCCGAATTCGAGCAGCTCGGTCGGGCCGAACTGCTCGGCCGAAGCCTTGTAGCCGAAACGGAGGGGAACGGTCATGGTCTCTCTTCTCCTTCATCTGGCGCGACTGCGCCGTCATGCAGTTTGCCGTCGCGCACGCTACCGTCGTGCACTCTCGCGTCACGGCGCGCATCAGCGCCGAGGAATTCCGATCCATCGGTCCTGGCCAGGCGCGAGCGGAAGGCGTCGACCGTGCCGGGCCACAGCAGTGTGAGGCGCCCCGACCTTTCGTCGACGTACCAGTTGCGGCATCCCCCCGTGATCCAGGGCGTGGATGCTGCCGCCCGCGCGATCTCGTCCGTGTAGGCCTCTTCGGCCGCGGGGTCCACCCTCAGCACGCCGCCGACGGCGTCGCGCGCGGCGAGCGCCCGCACGGCATAGGCCGCCTGCTCCTCGACCATCAGGACGGATGAGTTGTGACCGAGCGAGGCGTTGGGTCCGTTGAGGACGAAGAGGTTCGGGAACCCGCTCACGACCGTCGATCCGAACGAGGTCATCCCCTCCGACCAGTGCTCGTCGAGCGTGACGCCGTCCTCGCCGCGGATCAGCGGCGCGTAGGGCTGCCGCGTCGAGGCGAACCCCGTCGCCAGCACGAGCACGTCAGCCTCGTGCCGTCCGCCGTCGGCGGCCACGAGCGTGCGCCCGTCGACTTCGGCCAGCGCCGACGGCTCCAGGGTCACGCGATCGGAGGCGACCGCGGGGTAGAAGTCGTCCGAGAGCAGCACGCGCTTGCAGCCGAACGCGTAGTCGGGGGTGAGGGCCGCCCGCAGCTGCGGATCGGCGACCTGCGCGTGCAGATGATCGAGGGCGATGCGCGTCGCCCGCACGGATGCCTCCGCATCCCCCGAGCGGGACGCGAAGCGGGCCTCGCCTTCGGTGTACAGCTCGGCCCGCAGGCGGTCGAGCGCCTCAGGGTGCGTCGCGAACAGGTCGCGCTCGGCGTCGGCATAGGGTCGCGCATCGCGGGGGACGATCCACGCGGGTGTGCGCTGGAACAGGGTCACATGGTCGGCGACCCGGGCGAGCTCGGGAACCAGCTGGATCGCGCTGGCCCCGGTGCCGACGACCGCCACCCGCGCCCCGGCCATGTCGACCGTGTGGTCCCAGCGGGCGGAGTGGAAGAGGGGCCCAGCGAAGCCCTCGAGCCCCGCGATATCCGGCACCTCCGGTTCGGTGAGGCGCCCGCAGGCCAGCACGAGAGCATCGGCCTCGATCAGGCCGGGGGTCGCGCCCCCGGTCTCGACCAGCCAGCGCCCGTCGCTCCAGCGGGCAGAGAGCATGGGGGTGTGCAGACGCAGCCGGTCGCCGAGATGCTCGCGCTCCGCGACATCCTGGAGGTAACGGTGTATCTCGTCGCCCCGCGCGTACACCCCGGACCATCCGGGATGGGGGTGCGCGGCGAAGCCGTACAGGTGCGAGGGGACGTCGCACGCGACGCCCGGATACGTGTTGTCTCGCCAGGTTCCACCGACGGATGCTGCGCGCTCGAGGATCACGAACGACTCGCGGCCCGAGCGGCGCAGCGCCATCGCCATGCCCAGCCCCGCGAAGCCGGCCCCGACGATCGCGACCTCGACGCGGGTCACGGTGTCGCCCGTGCCGGTCGAGGAGCGGGCTCCTTGTAGTCCGTCGTCCTCACCCGGAACGGCCGGAACATGCGCGCGGCGATCGTCGCCGCATCCTTCACGGGCAGTTCCAGCCCTTGTTCCACGCCGGCATCGGGCCGCACCCGGCCATCCAGCAGCGTGCCTCCGAGGTCATCGCCGCCCGCGCGCAGCAGTTCGGCGGCAGCCGGGCGTCCGACGCGGGTCCACGGGATCTGGATGTGGGCGATGCTGCCGGAGAGCAGCAGCCGAGACACGGCGACCATCGCCCGGTGCTCGTCGAGCGCGGAACGGCCCTCCACGAGGGCGACGCCGTGCCCGGGCAGCGGGATCGGGACGAACTCGGTGAAGCCGCCGCCCGCGTGCCAGGCCTTCGCGGCGGACTGCAGTTCGCGCAGGCGCTGCAGATGCGCGATGCGCTCGCCGGCCGTCTCGACGTGGCCGTAGAACAGCACCGACGTCGAACCGAACCCGGCGCGGTGGGCTGCGGTGATGCCCTCGATCCACCGGTCGATCTCAAGGTCTTCGGGCGCGACGAGGCCGCGCACGCGCTCGCTCAACACCTTCACGCCCGTGCCCGGCACGGTGTCGACGCCGGCGTCCCTCATCGCGGCGAGCGCCTGTTCGAGGCTCAGCCCGCTCCGGTCGGCGAGGTCCCACACGTCCTGCGGCCGGTACGCGTGCAGGTGGATGCCGGGGGATGCGGTCTTGATCGTGCGGGCGAGCGCGAGGTAGCCCTCGGGCGACTCGGATGCCGGCATCCGGCCCTGAACGCAGATCTCGGTGGCGCCGAGGTCCCACGCGTCCGCGGCGATCTGCGCCGCCTCGTCGACGGTGAACGTGCCCTGCTCGGCCGATCCCGGAGCATGCCGCAATCCGCTCGAGGTGAGGTTGCGGTTCACCACGATGCTCACGGCCTCACCCACGGTGTAGCGGCGCACATCGTCGGCGGTCGCCGTGAGAGCGTCGAGGTCGGCGCCTGCGGCGCCCAGCAGCGCCACCCACTCGGCGTCCTCGAGAGCGAGGGGGTCGGAGGCGGCGGTCTCGGCCAGGCGCCGGATACCCGTGCTCGCCGCCGCAGAACGCAGGATCGATTCGTGCGGGCGGGGCGCAGCGACCCCGGAAACTCGCGGATCCGCGCCGGAAGCCGTCGCATCGGGCACGGTCGATCCTGCGTTGTGCACGGCGGCGAGCCCCGACTCCGGGTCGGCCAGCGCGGCGACCGCGCCGTGCAGCGCCGGATCGATCCACGTGCCCGCGTCGCGTACGAACTCCGGCTGGGCCGTCAGTCGCTCGCGCAGCTCGAAGCCGAGCGCGGCGGTCATGGCGGCGAGGTCGTCCAGGTGCGGCCAGGGGCGCTCGGGGTTCACATGGTCGGCGGTGAGCGGCGACACTCCGCCCCAGTCGTCGGCCCCGGCTCGCACGAGCAGGTCGAACTCGGCGGGATCCGACAGGTTCGGAGGCACCTGGATCCGCATGTGCGGTCCCATGACCAGCCGAGCGACGGCCACGGCCGCGACGTACTCGAGCACCGAGGCGTCCGGCGCACCCTGCATCGCCGTGCGCGGCTTCGCGCGGAAGTTCTGCACGATCACTTCCTGGATGCCGCCGTGGCGCTCCTGGATGTCGCGCAGGGCGATGAGCGACTCCGCCCGGTCGCGCAGCGTCTCGCCGATCGCCACGAGGATCCCGGTCGTGAAGGGGATGCCGGCACGCCCGGCGTCATCGATCACCCGGAGGCGCAGATCGGGGTCTTTGTCGGGCGACCCGAAGTGCACCTGACCGGGCTCTTCGAACAGGCGCCGCGACGTCGTCTCGAGCATCATTCCCATCGAGGGAGCGGTGGGACGCAGCATCCGCAGTTCGTCGTACGACATGACGCCGGGATTCAGGTGGGCGAGCAGACCCGTCTCCGCCGTGATGAGCCGTGCCATGGCTCCGACGTAGTCGAGCGTCGACGTGTAGCCGTGCTCGTCGAGCCAGGCGCGCGCCTCGGGCCAGCGGTCCTCCGGCCGGTCGCCGAGCGTCAGCAGCGCCTCTTTGCAACCCATCGCCGCGCCCTGCCGGGCGACCGCGAGCACCTGCTCGGCCGACATGTACGTCGGCTTGTGCATCTTGAGCAGCTGAGCGGGGGTGTCCACGAAGATGCAGTAGTGGCAGCGGTCGCGGCACAGCGTCGTGAGCGGGATGAACACCTTGCGCGAGTACGTGATGACACCGGGGCGACCGGATGCCTCGAGCCCCGCGTCGCGCATCTCTCCCGCGAGCTTCAGCAGGAGGTCGAGCTGCGGGCCCGATGCCGCCAGCAGCGCCTCGGCATCCTCGGTGCTGAGACGCTCGCCCGCCTCGGCGCGCGTGAGGCTCACCGCGAAGCGCGCCGCGGTGACGGACGAGCCGTCGCCGGACTCGACGCCGTCGACCTGGGAGGGGGGCTCGAGCAGGGTCACCGATCAAGTCTGTCACCGCGGGGACCGTCGGGGGCGTCGTGATCGTTGCCCGTCTGTAAGCAAACGGGCCTCTGGGGCGTGCGTCGCGCTGGCAGACTAGACGCATGGTCACGCTGCTGCTCGACTCCGCGCAGCTCGAAGTCGTGCTCTCTGGTGTGGAGCACGCGCTCGCATTCCGCAAGCGGAATGTGATGATCGACCGCTCGGCGATCGCAAAGGTTCAGCTCACCGATGACGCGTGGACCTGGCTGCGCGGCGTGCCCGGTCCTGGGACGCATGTGCCCGGTACTGTCGCGATCGGTACATGGAAGCACGCGGGGGCGGCCGACTTCGTGCTCATCCGCCGTCACCGCCCGGGCGTTGTCATCGACCTGGCCGGTCACGACGAGTTCGAGCGCATCATCGTCAGCACGCGACACGGCCTCGCCCTCGTGCAGGCGCTCCGCCTCGACGTCGATGAGCAGGCGGCCGATGTCGCCGACCTCGCGACCGGCACGATCCCGGTCGCACCCGCGCCCGCGAAGAAGCCGGCGAGGAAGCGCGCCCCGAAGGCCGCGCCCGCGACGGGCTGACGTCGGGGAGTCTTCGTCTCCTCCCGCTGACCCGACGCATGTTCCCGCGCGCTGGTCGATCCGGGTAAGCAGTCGTGGGTGTGCCCGAGACCGGCTATCCGTCAGGAGCGGCCGTGTCGATCGGCAGAGCGGCTCACGCCGCGCAGGGTGTTCACCGACACGCGACGTAATGAGTCGCACTCGATTGGTGGTCACTGCATTCAAAGAGTATTAGTAGTAACGAATACTAGAACTCTCTTGAAGGCTGATCACTCATGGGTTGTCATGTGCAAGGTGCGGGTCGTGCGGGTCTGGGTGTCGTCTTGGCGGTGTGCGTGGTGCTGGCTGGGAGCACCGTGTCGGCGAGCGCGGCTGACGGTGGCGGCGGTTCGGGTTCGGTGTCGCCGGTGGTGGGCGGGTTCGGTCTGGGTGACGGGGTGGAGGGTTTGATCGATGAGCGGGTGGGGTCGCTCTCGCTCGATCTTCTGACGGCGGGGCTGGGGTTGCGTTGGGATTCTCGTGCGGTCGGTGCGGATCGGGTGGGGTTCGGTGCGGGCTGGGTGATCGCAGGTCTGGGGGATGTCGAGGTGATCGGTGGGGTGAAGGTGCACCCCGCGTCGGGTCGGGTGTACGACGCAGACGCGAGCGCTCCGTCCGGCATGGCCGGTTACCTGCTCGGTGATGTGGTGTTCTCCCAGACCGGCGGGATGCTGCCCGGGCGGCCCGATGGCCTCGTGGGGGATCGGGAGTACGGATTCGTGCTGTCTCAGACCGGTGGGACGATCGGATACTTCAGCGCGACCGGTGACCCGTTGACCCAGGTGGACGGCCTCGGGAATCGTTCGGATTGGGATTTCGCACCGGACGGGTCTCACCGGCTCGTGCGGATGGTGGACACGGTCGGGGTGGTCACCCGTGTGGACTGGTCCGACCCGCCCGCGGCGCGGGTCACCCGCGCCGCGGGCGCGAGCGCTGGGGCTGCGGTGGTGTCGGGCGTCGTGGAGTTGGATGGGGGTCAGGTCACCGCTGTGGTCGACGCAGTGGGCGGCCGAGTCACGGTCGGGTATGACCCGCGCGGGCTGATCTCACGGATCGCCGGCGTCTCGGGTGCGGTCGACGAAGTGTCGTGGCAGACCCTCGCCGACGGATCCACGGCCGTAGACCGCGTCCGCGTCGTGGACGGACTCACCGGGGCGGTGCTCTCAGAGCGGGAGTGGGATGCGCTGTCCGGAGAGGCGTCCGGCTGGCCGACTTACGCAGGCGAAGGGGATGTGTTCTCCTCCGGCGACAGCGGATTCCGCTACCGGACGGTCCTTTCGGATGGCGCGACGCGGGTGATCTCGGAGTACAACTCCACCCACCTTCTGATCGATCGATCCGTGGAAGTGACCACCGCGAACGGTCCGGTCGTCCTCCAGGAGCAGACGTTCGAATATCCCGAAACGGCGGGTGGGACTGTTCCGGCACCGTGGGCGCTGCCTGAGCAGTTCAACCGGCCCACTCACACGAACGTGGTCTTCCGCGACGGTGCGGGTAGGGAGCGGATCACATCGGGAGAATACGCGTTCGACAGGTACGGGAAAGTCACTTCCCAAACCTCCGCGGATGGGACGATCACCGACACGGTGTACGACGATTCGGTCGCGACCGGTGCGGCGCTGCCGGTCGGACTGCCTCTCTCTGAGACCGTGACCACGAAGGATGGGCTGGTCTCCCAGACTCGCTATGAAATGAACGGGGAACGAACCGCCCCCGTGGCGGTGGAGACCTTCAGCGGCACCACCACGGGAGAGCTTTCCCGCACCGGCCGGGTCGAGTACACCGTGCAGGCGGATGGGTTCATTTCCGCGGAACGCGTGTTCGGCCAAGGGGGAGCGGGCACCCGAGTCGTTACGACCCATCGAAAGGATGTCGACCTCGACGCGGGGACGACGACACTGGTGGATACGGTCGCCGCCGGAACAGATCTCGCCGTCAGCACGAGCCGGGTCACCGACCTGCTGACCGGGCAGACCGTGTCACAGACCGACTCGGTCGGCAACACCGTGACGAACTCGTACGACGCGGCGGGGCGAGTGACCGGGCAGACCGATGCGGCGGGGAACACCACCGCGACCCGGCATTTGACAATGCAGGATGACGGAGTCAACGCGACGGTCGTGGCGAGCCCGGACGGGGTGGTCACGACGACGGAGGCGGATGTGTTGGGGCGAGTGGTGAAGGTGACCGACAACCTGAAGGACGGCTCTCCTGTCGAGGGGTTCATCCGGGTCGTGGAGTCGCGGGCCCACCCGGATCCGGGGACGGTGAAGATCACGGACGCGTGGGGGGCGGTGACGGTCACGAAGCAGGACGTGTTCGGGCGGGAGATCGAGACGGCCGCGTCGACCGGGTTGACGAAGATCACCCGGTACGACGACGTTGCGCACACAGTCACGACGGGGCTGAGCCCGACGGGGAACATAGCGGATGCGGAGCAGACCACCACCCAGGTGTTGGACGCGGCCGGGCGAGTCGCTCAGACCAGCGGCACACGTGCTGATGCGCGTCCGGTGCCGACGATCACGAGCACGTTCGATGGGTTGGGTCGACAATCCGCCACAACAGACGGGACCATCCGCACCGAGGTGCAGCGGGATCTGTTCGGCAACCCGACCACCACTGTCACGAAAGCCGGTAGTGGGCTGCCGCTGGTCGCGGCGCGGCAGTTCGATCAGTTCGGCACGAGCGTGGAGAAGACCCTCCGCGAGGGCGATCAGTCTCGTTCCGGCGGCACCCGAACCCTGAACGTGCGTGGAGAGATCCTCTCTGAGACCGACCAGAACGGGTCCGCAACGACCTATCAGTACACGCCCGACGGGCTGGTCGCCAAAGCCGTGACCGGGTACGGGCAGGTGACGACCAACACGTATGACGCGGTGACGCGGGCGCTCGTCGAGACGGTGACGACGTCGCCGATCGGCGAGCAGGTCCGCACGGGGTTCCAGAACGACCCGGTCTCCGGCAACCTGCTCGCGGTGTTCGACCCGGCTGACCGGGCGGGCACCGAGATCACCTTCACCTATGACGCCTTCAGGAACAGCACGAGCACCACATACCCGGACGGGAAACGGCTCACCCACACCTACGACGGCAACGGGCGCAAAGCCACCACCACGGACATCGCCGGGAACACCACGTCGTACACGTACGACCGTGCCGGGCTGCTCACCTCCGCGGCCCAGACGGATGCTGCCGGCGCCGAAATCGGTGCCGTGCGCTATGAGTACGACGCGTTCGCGCGGGTAAGCGAGCTATCGCGTGGAAACGGAGTCAGCACCCGATACACCTACACGTCGTCGGACCAGATCGCGACCGAGACCACGACCGGTCCAGACGGGAGCGCGCAGGATGCCCGCGCGTACACCTATGACACGCGCGGCAACCTCACCTCCCGCACCGACACGATCACCGATCTCGACCCCGTGGAGGGTGCCGCCGCAACCACGTCGACGGTGACGGCGTATGAGTACGACGGGCGCGACCGGCTCACGCGCTCGACCGTCCGCAACGGCGACACTGCGGATGCGCCGGTGGCCAGCGAGACCAGCTACCTGGTCACCGTATCCGGTGACATCTTCCAGGAGACCGTCACGACGTCCGACCCCGATACCGGGGCGAAAGCGACGACCGTGCGAGAGTTCGGGTACACACCGACCGGCGAAATCGCCACTCTCACCACCACGGCGCCCGATGGATCCACCGCCACGGTCGCTCCGACCTACGACGCGGCCGGGAACCTGACGGACGCGATCGACGGCACCCACTACACCTACAACGCCGCCAACCAGCCGGTGCGTGAGACATCTCCGACGGGTGAGTCGATCACGACCGGGTATTGGGCCACGGGGCAGCGCGCCCAACTGTCCAGCACCGATGCTGTCAACGTGTCCGGTCGGGCTCAGTTCTACTGGGACGACACCACCATGGTGAACGACACCCACACCCTGGACAACACCCCGACCGGGACCGCGTCGTACCTCATAGGTGCTACCCGACACGCCCGCACCACCACCACCAGCCCGGCGTCCGCCTCCACGCGCTATTACACGCAAGACCGGCACGGCAACACCACCGCTCTCACCGCGGAGGATGGCGCCCCCACCACCCGGTACACCTATACCGACTACGGCACTCCGACCACCACATCCACCGACCCCGGCGCGGGCGCGCGCGAGGGATGGGTGGGGAACCCCTCTTACCAACCGTTCCAGTACGCGGGGGAGCACACCACTCCCACTGGCCGCCAGCATCACCAAGCCCGTACCTACGACCCCGCCACCACGCGGTTCACCACCAAAGACTCCGCGAAGCTGCACAACACGTACAACTACGCCAACCTCAATCCCATCATGATGATCGACCCCACCGGCAACACGGCTGAGCTGGGTGAGCTTTTCGATGCCACCATGCTCGGTGCGGGCATCCTTCTCGTGATGTTCACGGTGGGCGCCGCGATCTTCACCGAGGGGGCCTCGCTCGGTGCAATGGGGATCGTCAGCCTGATCGCGGACGCGGCGACCACTGGCGTTGCCGCAACACTCGTTGCTCACCAGTTCAACTCCCTCGAACTGGCTCCTGAGACGGTGCGTGGTCTCCGGGTCGTGGAAGCAGTTGTGGGGTTCGCGACGATTGGTCTCGGCGTAGCCGTCGCGAAATCGTCGCTCACGACGATCGCAAAGGTCATCGATGACGTGCAGCAGGATCGCCGCCTGATGCGCCAAGCGTTCCGCGTCCTCGAACCTGATGCCTTCGTCCGATATGCGGATCAAGACATCACCGAAAGCATGGTTCGATCTGCATCGAGTCAATCCGGGAACGGACTGCCAAAGGAAATCACGGAGAAGATCCGGGATCTGGCCAGGCTCACCATGGCGCAGCTGAGAAGCCTCGCGAAGGCGAGGCTGATCGTCGCTCAGTACGCGAAGACCTACGAAACGACCGGCAGCCTCGGGATGAGGTTGCCTCGCAGCTGGCTCAGTAAGCTCGGGTCCGTGAAGCTCCCAGCGCAGCTGAGACTGTCACCGTTCCTGCGCACATTCAGTGATGACGCGACCGAGGCGTGGGAGCGGGTAGAGCAGGAGATCTTGCGCCGCACGAAGGGCCGCCGTTACGGAGCGGACCCCACTGACGTGAGCATCAACTCGGGATCCTCTCGGGCGAGCGAGGATGCCTTCTAGCGCGACGGTCGCGTTCGTCGTGCGCGCCGTCCGGCTGACGTCGGGTGCTCGATGGGTGTCAGCTCGCTGACGTCCGGTACTCGATGGGTGTCAGCTCGCTGACGTCCGGTACTCGATGGGTGTCAGCTAGCTGACGTCCCGGCGCCAGCTGAGCAGGTGTCCGAGCACGAGGAAGACCACGGCGTAGCCCAGCAGCACGAGACCGCCCGCCCACCAGGCGAGCGGGTCGGTCGACGTCGACGATGCCGTCGCCGCACCGAAGACGCTCGAACCCACGAGCGCGTCGCCCGCGGCGCCCGGCAGGAATCGGGTCACGTTACCGAGTCCGTCGACGAAGGATGCCGCGAGCCGGCCGATCGGCTCGAGGAACTGCGTGAAGACCAGGACGCCCACGATCGCGCCCACCTGGTTGCGCACCAGCGCGCCCACTCCGATTCCGACCAGCACCCACAGCACGAACGAGATGACCATGCGGCCGATGAGCGCCCATGTGTCGCTCGATCCGAATCCGGTGTCGAAGCCGAAGCCGGCGAGGAACGCCGCGCCCGGACCGACCGAGGCCACGATCCCGATCAGGGCGTAGAGCACGCCGAGCAGCACGCCCACCAGTACCTTCCCGCCGAGCACGAGCCCGCGGCGGGGAGTGGCGAGGAACGTGGGGGTGAGCGTCTTGTGCCGGAACTCGCTCGTCACCATCAGGGTGCCGATCAGCAGGGGGAAGACGTACCCCACAGACGTCGCGGCGCTGTAGATCGTGGCGGGCAGGCCGTCGGGCGAGATCGGCGCACCCCGCGTCGGCAGCGCACCCGTCGCGGAGGCGGAGAACACGAAGCCGAGAGCGCTCGCCGTGAACGCCACGTACACGAACAGCACGATTGCGAGGATCCACCACATCGAGGTCGAGAACTGCTTGGTGGCCTCCGAGCGGCTCGCATTCATCAGGCTCATCGCAGCTCACCCCCGTTCGCGTCCGTGTCGTTCTCGTCGGTGCTGTCCTTCTCGCTGCGCGAAACGTGATCGCGATCGACCGTCACCGGGTTCCCGTCGGCGTCGAACGACGAGAAGAAGCGATCTGCCTCCTCGTCGGACTCGGTCTTCACCCGCCGCTCCCACGGTCGGTCGGGAAAAGTCTCGTCAGACTCGTCGAGGTCCGTCTCGAGCTCGTCGTCGATCTGGCCGATGGCCTCGACATCGGGGTCGGCATCCACGGGGGCGGCGTCGGCATCCACGGGGGCGGCATCGACAGGCACGGGATGCTCGGTCTCGGTCTCGGGTGGATGCTCGCGTGGGGGGATGATGTCGATGATGCCGGTGCTGGCGACGGCGAACGCGGCGTCGTGGGGCTCGGACGCGGAGCTCGGCGCGCTCGGCTCGGTCACGTCGGCGGGGGCGTCGGTCGCACCGGTGCCGGGAACGTCGGCGTCCTCGGTCGGCGTCTCGGCGTCGCCCACCGCCGAGGTGGCGACCGCGACAGCAGCGACAGGTCCGGCATCCACGGGTGCGGCGTCCGCAGGTGCAGCATCCACGGGGACAACAGGCACGGGGGCGGCGAGCACCGGCATCCCGGAAGCGCTCGGGTGCACCCTGACACCGTTGACGAGGTCGAGGAAGACCTCTTCGAGGGCAGGACCCCGCCGCTGCAGCAGCGACAGCGCGACGCCCGCCCGCGCGGCGATCGCGCCCACCTCGCCGGGATCCGTGCCGCGAACGGTCAACCCGGAGCGCAGCACCTCGACCACCGCCCCGGCGGCGGTCAGGGCGGCCGAGAGCGCGGCCCGGTCGGGCGAGTCCACGACCGTCGCGTATTCGGACGGGTCGGTGAGGTCGTCCAGGCCGCCCTCGAAAACGAGACGCCCGTGCGCGATGATCAGCAGGTTGTCGACCGTCTGCTGCACTTCGGCCAGGAGGTGCGACGAGACGAGCACCGTGCGTCCCTGTCTCGCCAGCTCACGCAGGAGGCCGCGAAGCCACTTGATGCCCTCTGGATCGAGCCCGTTGGCCGGTTCGTCGAGCACGAGCACACCGGGGTCGCCGAGGAGCGCGTACGCGAGTCCGAGCCGTTGACGCATCCCCAGCGAGAAGCCGCCGACCTTGCGCCCCGCGACGTCGGACAGGCCGACCATCCCGAGCGCGGCGTCGACCTGCGACACGGGAAGCCCTGCGGCCTGCGCGTAGACCTTCAGGTGGTTCGCCGCCGAGCGACCGGGGTGGAAGCTGGATGCCTCGAGCACGGCCCCCACGGTCTCGAGCGGGTTATTCAGCTGCGCGTACGGCATCCCGCCGACCGTGGCGGTGCCCTCCGTCGCCCTCACCAGGCCCAGCAGGATGCGCAGCGTGGTGGTCTTGCCGGCTCCGTTCGGACCGAGGAATCCGGTCACCGCTCCGGGCTCGACCCGGGCGGTGAACCCGTTGACCGCGCCGACGGGTCCGAAGCGCTTCGTGACGCCCCGGAACTCGAGCACCTGTCCGTCGGGCATGCGGCCACCCTCTCGTCTTCGTGAGCTGTTCTTCTCATCTTTGCGGAAAAGTCATCTCGAGGTGTGATCGGTGGCGACGCCGACCCCGACGGTAGCCTTGCCCCGTGACGGATCAGACCGAGACGGACCAGACCGCGACGCATCAGACTTCCGCATCGCGCGTGCTCGCCCGGGCGCACGGAGCGCTCGGTCATCTGACGCTCGACCGCCCGGAGGCCATCAACGCGCTCGATCTGGGGATGGTGCTCGACCTCGCCCGGGCCTTGGATGCGTGGGCGGTCGACTCCGACGTGGAGATCATCGTTCTGGACGGCGCAGGCGACCGCGGACTCTGCGCGGGTGGTGACGTGCGGGGGCTCTACCGACAGATCGCATCCGGTGATGTGGCGGCGACCGCGACCTTCTTCCGGGCCGAGTACGCGCTCAACGCGCAGATCGACGAGTACCCGAAACCCCTCGTCGCCCTCGCCGACGGCATCACGATGGGTGGCGGCATCGGTCTGGCCGGCCACGCCGCGATCCGGGTCGTGACCGAGCGTTCGAAGCTCGCCATGCCCGAGACCCGGATCGGCTTCACGCCCGATGTCGGTGGCACGTGGCTGCTGGGCCGCGCTCCGGGACGCCTGGGAGAATACCTCGGGTTGACCGGTGCATCGATGGATGCTGCCGACGCCATCCACTGCGGATTCGCCGACTACTTCGTGCCCGCCGCGCACCTCGACGGGCTTCGCGAGGCGCTGCAGACCCGGGCCGACCCGTCGAGCCCGACCGAGATCGTGCTGCTGTTCGATGAGACTGCGGGGTCATCCTCGCTCGAGGCCGCGCGGCCCTGGATCGACGACGCGTTCTCGGCGGGCACGGTCGCCGAGATCATCGCGCGGCTTCGCGCACGCGCCGAGCCTGAGGCGATCGCCACAGCCGATCTGCTCGCGACCTCGTCGCCCACCGCACTGACGATCACGCTCGAAGCGGTCCGCCGGGCGCGCGCGCTGCCCGATCTGCGCGCCGCCCTCGAACAGGAATACCGCCTGGTCATGTGGTTCGGCCAGACCCAGCCGGACCTTCTCGAAGGTATCCGCGCGCAGCTCGTCGACAAGGACCGCAATCCGCGATGGCGCCCTGCGACGCTCGACGACCTCGCCCCGGATCTGGTCGCTGCCGCCTTCTCGTTCGAGCCCCCGCAACCGCTCTGGAGCTGAGAAGTGGTCGCCGCAGAGACGAAGAAGCAGACGCCGGAGGGGGATGCTCCGCCCAGGCGCCGCCGCGCCTACTCGGTCGGCATCGCTTTCGACTGGTTCTTCTTCGTCTTCGCCGGCCTCGCCGCCATCTGGCTCGCCTACCTGAGCTTCTCCGAGACATTCCAGCTCGGATGGTGGGGCATCCTCGGCGCCATCCTCTTCTGGGTGCTGCTGGCCTACCTCGTGCTGCCGCGCCTGCACCGGATCCTCACGACGATCTACGTGCCGGACTACTTCATCGGACGCGCGCGCACGAGCGACGGGCTGCTGGGCGATCCGGTGAACCTCGCCTTCATGGGCACGGACGAGCAGATCACGGCTGCACTGGCCGCGGCCGGATGGACGCGCGCCGACCCCGTCACGTTCGCGACGTCGTGGCGGATCGTCGTCTCGACGCTGACGCGCCGCAGCTACGACGAGGCGCCGGTGAGTCCTCTGTTCCTCTTCGGTCGCCAGCAGGACTACGCGTTCCAGCAGGAGGTCTCGGGCAACCCCGCGCAGCGGCACCATGTGCGGTTCTGGAAGTGTCCGGAGGGGTGGCTGCTTCCCGGCGGGCGCCGCGTGGACTGGGTGGCCGCAGGAACCTTCGATACGGCGGTGGGTCTGTCGCTCTTCACTCTGCAGATCACTCATCGCATCGACGCCGACACCGACGTCGAGCGCGATCACATCGTTGAGACGGTCACGGCCGCCGACCCGCGGATCACCGTCGATGTGATCGAGGACTTCTCGACCGGGTATCACGCGCGCAACGGCGGGGGCGACAGCATCCGCACCGATGGCGACCTGCCGATCATCGATGTGACCGGCGTCCACGGAGCGACGGCATGACCGCCTCCGGAGGAGTGCCCGTCGAGCCGCGGAAGGATCCCGCCAAGCGGCCCGCGTACGAACCCGCCGCACGGCTGATGCAGCCCGTGGTCTTCGACCCGCAGATGAAGCGCCCGGTCACGACGGTAGCCGGGGCGCTCCTCGTGCTGCTGCGTGTGATCGCGGGGGCTCTCGTGCTCGTCGACCTTTCGTTCAACTGGAAGACCGTCGCGGCGCAGGTCGACCCGGCGCTGAGCGACGGCGAGATCCCGGCCGATGTCGCCTCCGCGGGCCTGACGGTCGTGATCGTGTTCGTGGGCGCTGTGCTGCTCTTGGACCTCGTGCTCGGATTCTTCACCTACCGCGGCAGCAATCTCGCGCGCGTGATCGTGATGGCGTTCTCGGTGATCTCGATCTCGTTCGCGTTCATCAACTGGTGGTTCGACGGACAGGAGATCACCCTCAAGACGAGCTTCGTGTCGCTCGCCTTCGACATCCTGGTACTGCTCGCGCTGTCGAGCCGCAGCGCCGCCGCGTACGCCCGCCGCAACGAGCGACGCTGAGCCGACGCATCGGATCGCGGGTTACCCTGTAACGCGCCGGATCGAGGGGAGCGCGCGTGTTCGACAGCCCGCTGTCCGCTTCGGCGTACGACGTCCTGGGGGTGGAGCCCACCGTGGACGACGACGGCCTGCGCAAGGCGTATCGCCTGCGCCTGCGCCAGACCCACCCCGATACCGGCGGTGACGCCGCGGTCTTCATCCAGGTGCAGCGCGCGTGGGAACTCGTCGGTACGGAGGAGGCGCGCGCCGCATACGACCGGGGTCACGGTTTCGCCGACGCGTTCGCCCCCATGAGTTCGACCGCCGGCTCGTCGTCCGGATGGCGTGCACCGTCGACGCACGCCGACACGCGCCCCCGGGCTCGGTCGTACGGTCAGCCGGGGGGCTGGCGCCGCGAGCGCTACCTCGTGCTCATCCGCGAGTGGGCGGGACGCGGGGTCACGCTCGAGGATCCGTACGACCCCGCCGTCGTGCGCTCGGCGCCCCATCACCTGCGCAGGCTTCTCGCCGATGCCCTCGCCGAAGAGGCGACGGCGCGAATCGTGGCCGACCTCGGTATGGGGTACACGGTGTGGCACGACGTCGCCGCGGGCGGCCGCTCGGGCGATCCCGAGTCGAAGCTCGACCACATCGTGCTGGGCCCGAGCGGACTGTACGGCGTGCTGTCGGAGGACTTCGGCGGACCGGTGCGCCTCCGGCGCGGCGAGATCATCGGTGACGGGGTACCCGGATCCCCCATCGCCGATCTGCTCGGGCGGATGCGGGTGATCGCGCGCGCCGCGGGAGTGCGGTTCAGCGGGGCGCTGGTCGTGCTTCCCGACGACGACGTCATGACCTCGATCGACGAACTCGGCAAGGTCCGCGGCATCCCCGTCGTCATCGTCGCACGCAGCGCCCTGTCGACCGTGCTGCGTCGGGGGGCGTCCGGTGCGCGGGCGATCGGCGGCAACGAGGTCTTCGACGTCCGCACCCGGCTTCAGCAGGCCGTGCGCTTCGTCTGAGTGGCTTCGCTTCAGCCCGCGAGGCCGAAGAGGTCCAGCGGGTGCGTCAAGCGCCACCACGGACTCGGATCGGGGATGTCCGCGGACAGCTTCAGGCCCACCGTGGTCGTATTCAGCGGTCCGGTCACCTCGAGCGACCCGACGGCGTCGCCGCTCGTGCGGTTGTCGCCGAGGGCGTATGTCGTGGTCACCGCACCGGTGCCGCCGTTCCACAGGATCACGCCGGCATCGGCGGAGGTCACGACATCCACACTCGCCCCCCAGCGGGTGTTGACGACGCCGGCGAGAGTGCCCGCCGTGACCGACGGACGCGGCTGCAGCTCCTGCTCCATCTGCGCGTACAGGGCCCGGCTCGCCGCGAGTCGAGACGCGTCGTCGGGCTGGCCGAGCACTGATGCGTACAGGCGCACCGTCGTCTCCCCGATCGTGACGTTCTTGGCCGACAGCAGGTTGTAGCCCTCGAGCGAGCCGGTCTTCACGCCGATCACCCCGTCGTCCGCCAGGAGCCCGTTCGTGTTCTCGACCACCCCGGCGCCGGGCAGATCTATCGACTTCTTGGCGACGATCTCGGCGATCACCGGATTCTCCAGAGCGCGCTGCGCGAGCGGGATGAGGGCATCGGGACTCGCGGTGTTCCCCGCATCGATGCCGGTCGGTTCCACGATCGTGATGCCGTTCACGCCGTGCGAGGTGAGCCAGCTCTCGGCTGCCGCGGCGAACACGCGGTCGGAGGGCCACAGATCGCCCGCGAGACGGTCTGCGTAGTTTCCGGCCGAGCCCACCAGCATCCCCTCCAGGAGCTGGTACTCCGTGAGGGTGCCGTCGACCGGCACGTCGAGCGCCGATTCGTCGTTGGAAAGGTAGTTCCAGTAGTCGTCCGAGTCGGCCTGCGTGAAGCGGTACTCGGGGCCCTGCTCGCCGACGGCGAGCGGCATCTGGTCGAGCACGAGCAGCGCGGTCACGACCTTCGTGATGCTCGCCATCGCTTCCGGGTCGGAGGTGCTGGTGAGCTGGCCCACGCGGTCGACCGAGATCGCGGCGCTCCCCGTGGCGGGCCACGCCGGAGCCGCCGCCGCCGCCGGTGCCGAGGGGACCTGCACAGCCGTGATCGTCGGTGCGACCGCGTAGAGGGGCCAGAGCAGGGTCGTCGCCGCGTACACGCCCACCAGCGCGGCGGCGATCACGATCGGCACCAGCACACCCGCTCGCCAGGGCGAGCGGCGCGGGGGATTGCCGAGCAGGTCGGGCTCGACGAGCACGAATGCATTCGTCGCCGCGTCGAGGTTCTGTGCGGCCGGCTGCGGACGAGCGATGGATGCTTCGTCCACCCACGACAGCGCCACGCGCGACGCCGCGCCCGCCGAGGCGCCCGCCGCCGCGGCCGCTGCTGCCCGCGCCGCTGCGCGTGTGAGCGGCGCTTCCGGTGGCGGCGACACGAGCGTCATCCGAATAAGTTACCGGACCTGAGCGGGGCTATACTCAACGCCAGAACCACGGGAGTCCGGTGAGCCGGGCTGAGAGGAAGCGATCCACGCTTCGACCGTCGAACCTGATCTGGATCATGCCAGCGCAGGGAGGAGCAGAAATGAATGTTTCCACGTCGCCTTCCGTCACGGGAGCACGCGAGACCACGCCTCGGGGATGGGCCGCGATCACGTGGCGCTGGCGGGTCGTCGACATCGTCGTCGCGAGTGTGATCGGTGTCGCGTCATCCCTCGTGTTCCTGCTCTGGAACATCGGGTACCAGGTGCCGGGGGCTGCGCTGTCGGCCGTCCTTCCAGGCCTGCAGGGGCTCATGGCGGGCCCGTGGCTGTTCGCCGGAGTGCTGGGCGCCCTCGTCATCCGCAAGCCCGGCGCCGCGCTGTTCACCGAGACGGTCGCCGCGGTCGTCTCGGCCCTGATCGGCGCGCAGTGGGGGGCATGGACGATCGAGTCCGGCCTGGTGCAGGGCCTCGGCGCGGAGATCGTCTTCCTCGCGTTCCTCTACGCCTCCTGGCGGCTCCCGGTTGCGATCCTGGCGGGAGCCGGCGCGGGGCTCGCCTGCGGGATCAACGACAGCCTCGTCTGGTACGCAGGTTCAGACACGGCGTTCGTCGTGATCTACATCGTGAGCACCACGGTCTCGGGGGCCGTCATCGCCGGCGCGGGCGCCTGGCTGATCGCGCGCGGGCTCGCGCGCACAGGCGCCCTCGGGCGTTTCGCGTCCGGCCGCGAGAACACCGCCCGCGTCTAACGTGGATCATCTCGCCACGCCCGCGGCGCTCGAGGCGCGCGGCTGGGCGTGGCGGCACGCCACGCGGCAGAGGTGGGCCCTTCGGGACGTCTCCTTCCGGATCGCGCCCGGCGAACGGGTTCTGCTGCTCGGGGCTTCCGGCTCGGGCAAATCCACGCTCCTCCAGGGCCTCGCCGGAGTGCTCGGGGGTGACGACGAGGGCGAGTCGCAGGGTGCCCTCCTGGTCGACGGCACGCCTGCCGCGCGTGCGCGGGGGCGGGCGGGGCTCGTCCTGCAGGATCCCGACAGCCAGGCGATCCTCGCGCGCGTGGGCGACGACGTCGCCTTCGGCTGTGAGAACCTCGGCGTTGCGCGCACCGAGATCTGGCCGCGCGTGCGCGCAGCGCTCGACGCCGTCGGCCTCGATGTCGAGCTCGACCGTTCGACGTCGGCGCTGAGCGGCGGGCAGAAGCAGCGGCTCGCGCTCGCCGGGGTGATCGCGATGTCGCCCGGGGCGATCCTGCTCGACGAGCCGACCGCGAACCTCGATCCGATGGGGGTCACCGACGTGCGGGATGCGGTGGTCCGTGCCACCGCGCGCTCCGGCGCGACTCTCGTCGTCGTCGAGCACCGCCTCGACGTGTGGCTCCCGGTGGTCGACCGGGTGATCGTGCTCGGCGCAGGCCGGGGCGACACCGGCTCGGGCAGCGCCGCGGGCGGGGTCATCGCCGACGGCAATCCCGACGAGGTGCTCCGGGTGCGCGGGAAGTCGCTCGCCGCGGCGGGCGTCTGGGTTCCCGGCATCCGCCCGGACTTCCCTCCGCGGCCCGTTCACGCCCCCGGTGAGCCGATGCTGCGCGCCGAGGCGCTCGTCGCGGCCCGGCGGCGCGGGGTGCCGGTCGCCGGGCCGCTCGAGGCCGAGGTCCGACCCGGTGAGGTGCTCGGGATCACCGGCCCCAACGGGTCGGGCAAGTCCACCCTCGGCCTGACGCTCGCGGGGCTCATCGCTCCCGAGAGCGGGCGGGTGGAAGCATCCACCCGGCTCGCGGATGGCGCACGGGGCGACCCGATCTCGTGGAGCTCGCGTCAGCTTCTCACCCGGATCGGCACCGTCTTCCAAGATCCCGAGCACCAGCTTCTGGCGACCACCGTGCGGGCTGAGCTCGAGGTCGGCCCCCGTGCCCTGCAGCTGCCCGAGCACGAGATCGCGGAGCGCGTCGATGAGCTGCTGGCCCGTCTGCGACTCGACGCACTCGCTGCGGCGAATCCGTACACGCTCTCGGGTGGTGAGAAGCGCCGCCTCACAGTCGCGGCCGCGCTCGCGACCCGCCCGCGGGTGATCGTCCTGGACGAACCCACGTTCGGGCAGGATGCGATCACCTGGGCCGAACTCGTCGCGATCATCGCCGACCTGCGAGACGGTCGCGGCTCGGGCGAACCGGCGGCGATCGTTGCGATCACGCATGACGACGACGTGCTGCAGGCTCTCTCGGCGCGCCCATTCGTGCTGGGCGGGCCGGGGTGAGTCTGCTCGACGCGCGCCGCGTGCGGCGGGGGCCCATCGCGGGGATCAATCCGGTCGCGAAGCTCGGCGCGGCCTTTCTGATCAGCGCTCCGCTCATCCTCACGATCGACTGGGTGTCTGCGGCCACCGCGCTCGCGCTCGAATCGGTGCTCTTCGTCTTCGCCGGGCTGACGTGGCGCGAGTTCTGGCTGCGCACGTCGCCGGTGTGGATCGCGGCGCCGATCACTGCGGTCACGATCGCGCTGTACGGCACGACGACCGGCCAGATCTACGTCGACTGGTTCGTGCTCCGGATCAGCGACGGCTCGCTCGAGCTGGCCCTGGCGACGTTCTTCCGCGTGCTCGCCATCGGGCTGCCCGCCGTGGTGCTGTTCGTGACCGTCGACCCCACCGATCTGGCCGACGGCCTCTCGCAGATCGTGCGCCTGCCGAGCCGCTTCGTGCTCGGAGCGCTCGCCGGCATGCGTCTGATCGGGCTGCTCACCGACGACTGGCGCGCCCTCTCGCTCGCCCGACGCGCACGCGGAGTGGCCGATGCCGGGCGTGTGCGCAGGCTGTTCGGGATGGCGTTCGCGCTCCTGGTCCTCTCGATCCGACGGGCGTCCAAGCTCGCCACGGCGATGGAGGCGCGCGGCTTCGGGGGCCACGGCGTGCGCACCTGGGCGCGCGAGTCGCGGTTCGGCGGTCGGGAATGGATGCTGCTCGCCGTGGGGGCGGCGATCTCGGCCGTGGCGATCACCGTGTCGGTCGTGACCGGATCGTGGACGTTCATCCTCGGGCGTTGAGCCCGTCGCCTCGCGCAGCTGTGTCTCCCCCTCGGCCCGTCGGAAGATCGCCCCTTTGTCGGAGGATTTGCCGGGAAACCTCCGACATCGCGCGGATCCTCCGACCGGAGCAGACGCGGGATGCGGGAACCGACCTGACACGGAGTGTCAACTAGGCTGAGACTCAAGTTCGAAGGAGAGCACATGAACCTCACTGGAGCATCGGCCCTCGTCACCGGTGGTGCGAGCGGTCTGGGTCTTGCGACCGCCCGCCGGCTCGCCGCGGCCGGCGCCGCCGTCACGATCATCGATCTTCCGTCCTCGGCCGGAGCGGCGATCGCCGACGAGCTCGGTGGCACGTTCGCTCCCGCCGACGTCACCGATCCGGAGCAGGTCGCCGCGGCGGTGAAGATCGCCGCAGCCGCCGGACCCCTCAGGGTCGTGGTGAACTGCGCGGGCATCGCGCCGCCGGCCAAGGTGCTCGGCCGCAATGGCGACCCCTCGCCGCTCGGGGACTTCGAGCGCGTCATCAGGGTGAACCTGATCGGCACGTTCAACGTGATCGGGCAGGCATCGGCCGCGATGGCGCGCACCGAGCCGGACGCCGACAGCGGCGACCGCGGCGTCATCGTCAACACGGCGAGCGTCGCTGCGTTCGACGGACAGATCGGTCAGCCCGCGTACTCGGCGAGCAAGGGCGGCGTGCACGCGATGACGCTCCCCATCGCGCGCGAGTTCGCCCGCTACGGCATCCGCGTGCTGACGATCGCCCCGGGCATCATGGAGACGCCCATGCTCGCGGGGCTGCCGCAGGCCGCTCAGGATTCGCTCGGACAGCAGGTGCCCTACCCGCAACGCTTGGGCCGACCCGACGAGTACGCCCAGCTCGTCATGGCGATCATCGACAACGGCTATCTCAACGGCGAGACGATCCGGCTGGACGGCGCCATCCGTATGCAACCGAAGTGAGTCGCATGCCAAGAGTGATCCGTACGGGGTTGAAAAAAGCTCCGCATGGCCCCGATGAGCACGTCGACGTGAGGAACTGACATGACCGACCCGATTCTGTTCTCCGTGCACGAGGGCCTCGCGCGCATCACCCTGAATCGACCGACCCGCCTGAACGCATTCGACGAGGCGACCGCACGGGCCTGGGAGCGCATCACGGCCGAAGCGGTCGCGCGCGACGACGTCGGGGCGATCCTCCTCGATGCCGAAGGACCGTCCTTCTGCGCCGGAGGCGATGTCCTCGGAATGGCCGCGGGCGGATTCTCCGCCGACGGCATCACCGAGCTCGCCGGCGTGATCAACCGCGGCATCCTCTCGCTGATCGAATCGGATAAGCCGGTGGTCGCCGCGGCCCAGGGTACGACCGCCGGGGGTGGCCTCGGCATCCTCCTCGCGTCGGACTATGCCGTCGTCGGTGAAGACTCGCGCATCGGCAGCCTGTACGCCAACATGGGCCTCACGCCCGACCTGTCGGTCACGGCTCAGCTGCACCGTGCGGTGGGGCAGCGCCGCGCCCTCCAGCTCGTGCTGCAGGATCGCCTGCTCAGCGCAGCCGAGGCGGTCGAGTGGGGTCTGGTGGCCGAGGCGGTCGCGCCCGACCAGGTCCGTGCGCGCGGCGAAGAGATCGCCCGGTTCTGGCTCGCCGGGGCGAGCGCGGCCTACGGACAGGCCAAGCGCCTGGTGCGCGCCGCCCCCGAGCAGCGCACCCTCGATCAGCTCGGCGACGAGGCGCGCACGATCGGAGCTGCGCTCGCCACTCCCGAGGCCCAAGCCCGCGTCGCCGCGTTCGCTGCGGCATCCGCCCGGAAGGCAGCCCGATGAGCCAGAGCCTCGGTGGAAAGACCGTCCTCATGTCGGGCGGCAGCCGCGGCATCGGCCTCGCGATCGCTTTGCGGGCGGCGGCGGACGGCGCGAACATCGTGCTTCTCGCCAAGACCGACACCCCGCATCCCCGGCTCGAGGGCACGGTCCACACCGCGGCCGAGCAGATTCGCGCGGTCGGCGGCCGGGCGCTCCCGATCGTCGGGGATGTGCGGAACGACGACGACATCACCGAGGCCGTGCTCAAAGCGCAGGGCGAGTTCGGCGGTATCGACATCGTCATCAACAACGCGAGCGTCATCGACCTGTCGCGGACCCTCGAGCTTCAGCCCAAGAAGTACGACCTGATGCAGGATGTCAACGTGCGCGGCACCTTCATGCTCTCGCGCGCGGCCGTGCCGATCCTGCGCGAGAGCGAGAACCCGCACATCCTGTCGCTCTCGCCGCCGCTGAACATCACGCCCGCGTGGCTCGGCGCGCACACCGGCTACACCCTCGCGAAGTTCGGGATGACGATGGTGACCCTCGGGCTCGCTGCCGAGTTCGCCGAAGACGGCATCGCCGCCAACACGCTCTGGCCGCGAACGACGATCGCCACCGCGGCGGTGCAGAACCTGCTGGGCGGCGACCAGGCGATGGCGGCCAGTCGCACGCCCGAGATCTACGCGGATGCCGCGTACGAAGTGCTCATGCGCCCCGCCCGCGAGTACACCGGGCATACGCTCATCGTCGAAGACGTGCTCGCGGATGCCGGCATCACAGACCTCTCTGGATACGCGGCTGTCTCCGGCACCCCCGAAGACCGGATGTTGCCCGACATCTTCCTCTGAGGCTGCTGCCGCCTCCGACCGGACTATGCGGGGTCACCCTCCCACCCGAGCACGATGAAGACCGTGCTGTCGGTCAGCCATTCGAACCCCAGGCTCTGAAACGGCATCATTCCGTCCGGGCGGTGGTCAGCGGGGATCGCCTGGTACGGGATCGTCACGGTGAGGGCGCCTTCGTCGAAGTGGGCGGGCATGACGCACTTCGCGCGCGTCGGTTTGCCCTCGAGAGAGAGGGCGACGCAGGGGAACCCGCTCGTGCTGCGCGCGAGCCACAGATTCCAGCCGTAATAGCTCCCGAGCGGCGAGGTCCACAGCAGTTGCTCCGGCACCGGAAAGGACGGAGGGCCTCCATCGGGTTCGCCGAGGTATTTGCCGAGCGTGCCGTCGGTCGGCACCTGCGCCAGCACGCTGGCGGACGGGTCGCCGTGGAACGGGCTCGCCGGGCCCAGTGGGTCGGGAGCAGGAGTGGATGCTGCGACCGGCGCATCCGCCGGGGCTCCCGACCCGACCGAGGCCAGGGCGATCGCGACCGCCGCAACCCCGAGCACGAGTCCGGTGTGCCACCGGGCCCGGCGCCGGGTCACCGTCCCCGCAGTGCCCCCCGCGGTGCCCCCCGCGGTGCCCCCCGCCCCCGCGGAGCCCCCCGCGCTCGCCGAGCCCTCCCCTTCGTACCGAAAGGCCCCGTTGTCGACGTCGGTATCGGGCGGGCTCGGCGCGATACGGCGGGTTGGGGGGAGGGGTCGCGCGGCATCCTCCAGCGCGACCAGCCGCGCGAGAGCTGCCGGATCCGACGCGATGTCGGCATCCGGCCCGTACGCGCGTCGTCGCAGCTCGGCTAATTCAGTGGCGTCGTCGTCCACGACTCTCACGGTAGCCGCCCCGGCGGGCCCGCGGGTCGTCGCGGGCATGCACGAGGCTCACAAGGTCTCTGCACCCGACATACAGGTGAACTCTCGTACTCTGTCCCGATGTCTTATTCGGCCCACCGTCCCGGCACCTTCGGCTCCGATGGAGCCATCGAGATCGCCGTCGACGATGAGGAGGCGCTGTACCTGAGCGACCTGGTGGACGACACCGACCCCGTCGAGGTGGTCGAGGACGACGGTGCTGACGCACTCCCCGCCGAGCAGGCTGGCCCCATCGCGGTCCCGGTCACCCCGCCCGCACCGGTCGTGGATGCCGTGGCAGAGCCCGAGCCGTCCCGCCGGTCCGAGTCTCCGCGCCGGCGCCGGATGCCGGCATCCCGCCTTCTTGCAATCCTCGGCGGTGCCCGGGGTGCCGTCCTGGACGACGTGCCGTCCGAGACGTCGCGGTTCGTGCAGATGTTCTTCGTGCTCGCCGGGACAGCTGTCGTCTCAGCGCTGTCGATGTTCTTCGCGCTGCTCACCGGCGTGCGCATCTCACCGTGGATCGCCGTGCCGATCGCGCTCGTCTGGGCGCTCATCATCTTCAACCTCGACCGCTTCCTCACCTCGACGATGCATTCGACCCGCCACGTGTGGAAGCTGATCGGGCTGGCGATCCCCCGCGTGATCATGGCCGCGCTGATCGGCATCGTCGTGGCCGAACCGCTCGTCCTGCAGGCTTTCCACAACGACATCGCGCGCGAGGTCACCTCGAGCAACGTCGTACAGGCGCAGGCCGATCAGGATGCGGTGACCACCGGACCCGAGAAGCAAGCCCTGGATGCGGCGAGCGCTCGTGTCTCGGCGCTCGAGAACCAGGCGGCGACGGGCATCGTGGCCGGAACCTCGTCGACGTCGGCGGAGTCCGTCTCTGCACAGCAGACCGTCGACCAACTCACCGCGCAGCTCGCCGATCAGCAGAAGGTCATCGACCAGGCGCGCGCGCTGTACCAGTGCGAATTGACGGGCCAAGGCGCGGGGACGGTGCCCGGCTGCACGGGAGTCGTCGGCAACGGTGCGAGTTCGGATGCCGCGAAGGCCCAGCTCGCGCAGGCTCAGAGCTCGTACGATGCCCTCGCCGTCCAGCTGCAGCAGGCGCAGACGGCGCTTGCGACCGCGAACTCCGCGAGTACGGATGCTGCGGCCACCTCAGCCCAGCAGAACACGCAGCAGGCGAACGATCAGCTGCCGGCGGCCCGCCAGCAGTACGACGCGGCGCTCGCCGCGTACAACGATCGCGCGGCGGCGGTCGCCGGCGGCAACGCCGAGGCGGTCGGCCTGCTCAGCCAGATGAGCGCGCTCGAGCGGCTCTCGGAGAAGGAGCCCGCGCTCGGGTGGGCGCATTGGCTGATCGCCGCGCTCTTCTTCATGATCGAACTCCTCCCGGTGCTCGTGAAGGTGCTGACCAGCTACGGCGACCCCACGGTGTACGAGCGGGCCGAGGCGATGCACCGCCAGGTCGACCTCGACCGCGTGAC
Source organism: Microbacterium rhizomatis (assembly GCF_008710745.1). GTDB lineage: Bacteria > Actinomycetota > Actinomycetes > Actinomycetales > Microbacteriaceae > Microbacterium > Microbacterium rhizomatis. Next base: position 954,184 of record NZ_VYSA01000002.1, on the reverse strand, counting down.
GGCTCGCACGTGGCACGAACGCGCGGCGATCGCGACGGCGGGCCCGTCGGCCTGACCCGCGGTCGTTCTGGTCACGCCGCTGTGGGCTCCGACGCAGCCTGCCCGGTTCCAACGCTCAACATCAGGCGATCGGTTTCTGTCCTGACCCTCAACCTATTGCCATCGCGCTGAGGAATACTAAGACGTGAGAGTTTTGATATTTCACATCATCTTTCATGACGATGGGGTTTGAGTGGGATTGGTCAACTGGCTGAGAGGGCGAGTGGAGCGGCGTGAATGCTGGGGATATGTTGGAGGTGCAGCGGACTGTCGACCGTTCGCTAGTACACAAGCTCGCGGTTTCCGAAGTATTGATCACGGACTGGACGACGGTCGATGGGTCGGTGTGGGTAGCTGCGCAATGGCCGCGGCGACACTGGTTCTTTGGTGAGCCACACCTGCGGCTAGACCCCGTGCTCGTGATGGAGACGTTTCGGCAGGCGTGGGTGTTAGTTGCCCACACCTCGTTCGGAGTCCCCCTCTCCTCTCATGTTGTGATGGAGGAGCACGGGCTACGGATCGACAAGACGGTGGCGTCGTCAGATCCGAAGCCGCCAACGGTGTGGTTGAAGTTCTCTACCCTTCACGCAGGGCGATCCGCTGGCGCCGGTTCGTCGTTGCAGCTTTCGGCGGAGATCTTTGTGGCGGGAGTGGCGATCGCTCATGCGTGGGGCAAGGCGCGACTGGTGACTAAGTCCGTGTACGAACGCATGCGCCGCAGACCCCCGCGCGCTGATCTGGTTGCGCAGTTTCGTTGGCCGTCCGAACGATGCGTGGTCGCTTTTGACACGCGTCATCCGGTGTTCTTTGATCACCCGAATGATCACGTTCCCGGGATGCTACTCATTTCCGCCGCCTGCGACGCTGTCAGGTCCGAGGACTCGATCCGACAGATCCGGGCGAGGTTCATCCGATACTTCGAACTGAATTCGACCATCTCGCTTGAGCGCGCCACTACCGAGCCGGGCTCGGTAGTGCTTCGCTTCTACCAGTTAGGTACTTGCGGGGGAGAGGTTGAGATCTGCTGGTGAGCCGTGCCTGATCAGACGCCGAGGGCTGTTCCACCGGACACGTCGATGACTTGCCCGGTGGTCCACCCTGCCCCGTCCGAGGCCAGATACCGGACGGCATGCGCAATGTCCTCCGGTTGGCCAAGCCGGCCGAATAGAGACAGGGCGCGGACGTGTCGGCGTGCGATTGGGTCGGCGAGCCGTGTGGCGAGTCGATCTGTCTCGACGTATCCGGGCATCACAGCGTTAATCGTGATCCCTCGCGCTGCGAGTGAGGGAGCCAATGAGAGGGTGAGTGCGTTCAGTGCACCCTTGGACGCGGAATAGCCCGGATACTTCGGGTCGGCGATGCGGGTGAGCCCGCTCGAAATATTGATGACCCTGCCCCCAGCCCGGATGTGTGGGGTGAGCGCCTGGATGAGAAAGAGAGGGGCAGTGACGTTCGCTGCCCACATGCGTGTGACTGATTCGAGTGTGCACTCCTCGAGTTCTTGTGCCTCCAGGATTCCCGCATTGTTGACGAGAACGTCCAAGCCTCGAGTGCCGGTTCCTACTTCCACCGCATCGAGCAACCGGGTCGCGACGGACTTCGCCATGGTCACGGGGTCATGACTGAAGTCAGCCGCGATCCGTACGGGAAACGCACCAGCTTCAAGGATCTGGGCCGCAGCGTCTGCAGCGTGGTCTTCGTTAGACCTGTATTGGAGGCCCACGACTGCTGCCCCGTCCTGGGCGAGTCCGACCGCGATAGCCCTACCGATACCCCGCGAGCCACCCGTGACCATTACCACTCTGCCTGTCACGCGACGATCGTCTCCGGCAAGGCCTTGATGGTCAATGGATGGAGGACGATGTCCCACATCTGATCCACCCGCTCCAACAGGTCCTCCTTCTCTGTAAGCACACTCGACATCAGGTGCACACCTGTGAAGGCGGACGTAACGAAGTACGCGACTTCCTCCGGGGAACGCCGAGTGACCAACTCTCCCGCCTCTGCGGCATCCCGGAGGTACATCTCGCTCGTGTTCAACCACACGAGGTAGGCCATGTTGATCTCGGGTACGAGCTCCGGCCGCTCAAAAGTCACGCGTACGCCGCCGCCGACGATGGGGTTGCGCTGAATCTGCTCCGCCCACCGGTAGGACAACGTACGCAGTCCCGCCAGCCCCTTGTCACTTCCTGCGAGTGCCTCTTTCGCGATCGCTTCGGCGATCTCTCCCTCCGCGATGATGAGCGCGCGGGCGAGTTCTTGCTTCGACCCGAAATGGAAATAGATCACACCGGTGGTCATTCCCACCTCATCCGCGACGTCCACGAGCGTGGCTTTCGAGTACCTCACACGCCCGAATATCGTCCCCGCCGCCCTCAGCACCCGCTCCCGAGTCACAATCGCCCTTGCTTGCTTCATCCGTTCAGCTCCAATACGGTAATAGACATTAGGCTCCATTATGACCCCAAGGTGTTGTTATCACTAGCGTTCTGGTTACGGGTTCCTCCGGGCTGATCGGCTCGGCCATCGCCCAGCACCTTTCTTCTGATGGGGATGTGCGCCTTCGCAGATTGGTGCGCGATGGGCGAAGCTGCGCGGCGGGGGATGTCTGTGGTGATCTGCGGGACGCTGTATCTGTTCGGCGCGCAATGGACGGGGTCGATGTTCTTGTGCACGCCGCCAGTTACACCGGTCCGGACCCGGCTCTAGCCTGGGGGGTCAACGAGACGGGTACCCGTGTGCTGGTGGACGCCGCGCACGCCGCGGGGGTTCGCAGGATCGTCTCGATCAGCACAGCCGCCGTCTACGGACCCGGCCCGCACCTGAACGTTGTGGAAGGGCGACTGTCGTCGAACCCGGTCTCCGAGGTGAGCCGCTCCCGCCTGGCAGGCGAGACCCATGTCCGCGAGGCCGGAGGGTATGTGCTGCGCCCCAATTTTGTGTCGGGCGCACGGGACCGAGCCTTCATTCCTGGACTGGTTGCCCTCTTCGCCAGCCTGGGTGCCTGGGTCGATAACGGCGCTGCACACATCTCGACTATCGACAGCTGCGATCTCGCCCGGCTCACCGCGGCATTCGCTCTCGGCCCCGCGATCACCGGCCCGCGGATCGTTCACGTGAATCACCCCCAACCGATCAGCATCCGGTACCTCCTCAACGCCATCGAGCAACGGTTTCGCGTCCCCGCCCCCGAGCGGTCCATCACTTGCGAAGAAGCGTTTGCCATCGCGAGCAGACCTGAGTTTCCGTTCACCAAGAGGCAGGTCTCGCTCGTGACCCTCGACCACACCTACGACTCGATGCGCGCGTGGCGCGCCACCGGTCTGGTGCCGACCGCTCCGTTTCCCATCCGCGCGGAGAGCTCGAGTTGGTATGGGGCGACCCTGGGGCAGTACGCCCCCGGGTTAGCCGACTGGCATGGATCGCGGCAGGTGTCCTACGAGTCCATGGGTTAAAGACCGGGCATCCAGTTGGCCAGAGCCTCGCGTGCGTGGCGTGGGCTCCGGGTCTTCAGGGCGTGGATGATGCCGTCGTGAAGAGTGGTGTGTGCATGCGGGGTGAGGGGGAGTGCCGCTTCGGCGAGGCGGAGCCGGTAGGCGGCGGCCGTGGCGCCGAGGGTGACCGTGGAGTGGGGTGCGGCTTGCCGCAGGTTGCGGAAGAAGGTGAAGTTTCCGGTCTGGATGTGGTCGGGGTGGGTCTGCCCGACCATCACGTCACGGACCCGGCAGAGCCGGTCGATGAGTTCGTCCGGCAGCCTGTCCATCACGCTCGAGGTCAAGGCGTTGTGCAGCAGCGACCAGTCGCGTGCCTCCTGCTGCGCCTCTTCTGGCGTGTAGGTCTGCAGGCGGGTGTACCGGGCGGCGGCGACGGTGAGGAGCCCCATGCTGTGCAGGTGCTGGATGGCTTCTCGGACCGGGGTGCGTGACACCCCGAACGCGCTCGCCCACTCATGATCGTGGATGACGTCGCCGGCCACGAGTTCGCCTTGTGCGATCGCTGCGAGCATTACCTGCTGCACTTGTACTGCGACGGGCCCTTCACCCGAAAGCTTCGCTCGCTGCACAAAACTCTTGACGTCCATCACTGCTCCTTAGGTCTCTCCCCGCGATCACATTAGCAGAAAGGTAACCGGGATTAAGAACAACAGTATATTAGACCGATGACGACAGACGGCGTCGAGCTACGGGGCGATCCACGTCGCATCGGGCTCGGAGGGGCTCGCTGACCCCTAAATCCACCGGTTCTTTGACGGCCGCGCGCCCTGGCGCCGCTCCGTACCGAAAGGCGAGCGACCTCGTCGCCCAGAAAGGTCAGTGCCTGGTGCCGGTGAGCAGCAGGATGCCGCCGAGCCCGATCATCATGCCGCCGCCGGTGGCAGTCAGCGTCTCGATGCGTTTCGGCGATTTCGCGAACCACGTGCGTGCGGCGGCCGCCGCCAGCACCCACACGCTGTCGGAGACGACGGCGATCACGGCGAAGACGATGCCGAGCTCGATCATCTGAAGGGGGACGGCTCCGGCATCCAGCGACACGAACTGCGGTAGCACGGCGACGAAGAAGGCGATCGTCTTGGGGTTGGTGATCCCGACGACGAATCCTTGCCACAGCTGGCGGCCATGCGAGTGGGCGAGCCGGGCCGGATCGACGGCGGCCGCGCCGGCGGCCTTGCGATGGCGGATCGCCTGCACGCCGAGGAAGACCAGGTAGAGCGATCCGGCGATCTTGACGATCGTGAAGAGGACGACGGACTGCGCGACGATTCCGCCTACGCCGATCGCGACGAGGGCCACGATCGGGATGAGGGCGAGCGAGACGCCCAGCACGCTGAGGAGGCCACCCACCCGCCCGAGCGCCAGGGTGCGCCCGACGGAGAAGAGCACCGCGGGGCCGGGGATGGCGATGATGACGAACGCCGCGGCGACGAAGGCGAGGAGGTTGGATGCCGGGACCACAGCAGAACCCTACCCGCGGGCCGGTGCACGGGGACGGGACCGCGGCCACCGGCCAGACATCACGCAGGCGCGTCCTCTACCCTGAGAGCATGACCCCTCCCGCCGAGCAGAAGCCGCCGCGCGCCGAGCGCCTCGGCGCGGTGCGTCAGGTGCGCCCCGCAACGGAGGGGTGGAGCCAGAAGAAGGATGCCGAGGGCCGGCCGCTGCTGCAGTTCGCGAGCCCGAAGCGGGGCAAGCCCCCTGTGCATCTGGCCGACCTGAACCCCGAAGAGCGGACGGCGCGACTCAAGGAGCTCGGCCTGCCCGGCTTCCGGGCGAAGCAGCTGGAGACGCACTACTTCACTCACTACACGAGCGACCCCACCCTGATGACCGACCTTCCGGCCGCAGGGCGCGAAGAGCTCGTGGCGGGGCTCCTGCCACCGCTCCTGACCGAGGTCCGCCGCCTCGAGACCGACCGCGGCGACACGATCAAGTTCCTCTGGAAACTGCACGACGGCGCCCTCGTCGAGTCCGTGCTCATGCGGTACCCCGGTCGCATCACCCTGTGCGTCTCGTCGCAAGCCGGCTGCGGCATGAACTGCCCGTTCTGCGCGACCGGCCAGGCGGGGCTCACCCGCAACATGTCGGCCGCCGAGATCGTCGATCAGATCGTGCGGGCCAATCGCCTCATCGCCGAAGGCGGCCTGGGCGGCAAGAAGCGCGACGACCACTCCGCCGACCGCGTGAGCAACATCGTCTTCATGGGCATGGGCGAGCCGCTGGCCAACTACGCCCGGGTGATGCAGGCGGTGCGCGTCATGACCGACAAGCAGCACGGTCTCGGGATGAGCGCCCGCGGCATCACCGTGTCGACGGTCGGTCTCGTGCCGGCGATCAAGAAGCTCGCCGCCGAGCAGATCCCCGTCACGTTCGCGCTCTCGCTGCACGCCCCCGACGACACGCTCCGCGACGAGCTGATCCCGGTCAACTCGCGCTGGAAGGTCGATGAGGCATTGGATGCCGCTCGCGCGTACTTCGACGCCACCGGTCGCCGCGTCTCGATCGAGTACGCGCTCATCAAAGACATGAACGACCACGGCTGGCGCGCCGACCTGCTCGCCGAGAAGCTGAATGCGCGTGGACGCGGCTGGGTGCACGTCAACCCCATCCCTCTCAATCCGACGCCGGGTTCGATCTGGACAGCATCCGAGCGCGACGTGACGAACGAGTTCGTGCGCCGCCTCAACGCCGCGGGCGTCCCCACGACGCTCCGCGATACGCGCGGCAAAGAGATCGACGGCGCGTGCGGTCAGCTCGCGACCACCGAAGACGACGAGCGGGCCGCCGAGGCGATGCCCGTAGCCTGATCGCCTGACAGAATCGGCGCATGCCCACCTGGCTCGTCATCTCGATCGTCGCGGTTGTGTTCGCCCTCCTGGCGGCGTGGGTGGTCCGGCGCCTGCTGGACACCCAGATCGGCTGGATCCGCGCCGGCGTCACCGCGCTCGTGGTCTTCGTGCTCGCGCTGCCGATCGCGGACTGGTCGCTGCAGCAGGCGGACGTGATCGTCGACGGGCGCATCGTCGTCGACGACCTCATCGCCGTCTCCTTCCTCGCCCTGACGTTCGGCTGGATGTTCGCGGCTGTCGTCATCTGCATCATCACGCTCGAGTTCCTCTGGCCGTCGCAGGGCTTCCGCAATCCGATCACCACCGTGCGCGATCTGATCCGCCGCCGTGATCGTGCCCGCCGGTACGCGCAGATCCTCGCGATCGGATCGCGGCACGGCCTGGGTCTCTACGAGAGCCGCCGCAAGGGCGCTACCGACGACCTCCCTGCGGCCCTCGTGGGCGCGATGAACGATGCGGGCGTGACGTTCGTGAAGCTCGGCCAGGTGCTCTCGACCCGCGACGATGTGCTGCCGCCGGACATCCTCGCCGCGTTCGCGACGCTCCAGATGGATTCGACCCCGATCGCCTGGGCCGAGGCCGAGGCGGCGATCACCGCGCAGCTCGGGCGTCCGATCGCCGAAGTCTTCGGCGAGATCGATCCGGTGCCGCTGGCCGCGGCATCCGTGGCGCAAGTGCATGCCGCGCGCCTTGTGAGCGGCGAGGACGTCGTGGTGAAGATCCAGCGGCCGTCGGCCCGCGCGCAGGTCACGACCGATCTCGACATCCTCGGCAGGCTCGCGGGCGAGGCGGAACGCCGGACGACCTGGGCTCGCGAATACGGTGCCACCGCACTCGCCGCCGAGTTCTCGCGGGCGCTGCGCGAAGAACTCGACTATCGCAGCGAGGCTCGCAATACCGAGATGCTTCGGGCCGCGATCGAGAAGGCGCCATCGGTGCTGCGCGTGCCGCGCGTGTACGTCGAATTCTCGACCGAGCAGATGCTCGTGCAGGAGCGCGCGACCGGCACGCCGTTCAGCCGGCTGGACGGGTCGGCCCTCGATCCCGACCTGGGTGCGGCGCTCGCCGACTCGGTGCTGGCCGCCGTGTTCGACCAGATCGCCGTGCGCGGCGTCTTCCACGCCGACCTGCACCCCGGCAACCTGATCCTCAGTGATCCGGCCGACGGCGCGGCCACGGTGACGCTGATCGACTTCGGCGCGGTCGGGATCATCGAGAAGAGCATGCGGAGGATGCTGGTGCCCCTCCTCATCGCGATCATGAACGAAGACGATGTCGCCGCCACAGATCTCGCCCTGCTGATGTGCGGTGAGAGCCCGTCGCTCGACAAGGTCGCTCTGCAGCGCGATATCGGCGTGATCCTCACCCGGATGACCTACAGCGGGTCGCACCAAGACATCTTCGCCCTGTTCCTGGATGCGCTCCGCCGTCACCGGATGGCACTCCCTCCGTCGCTTCTGCTGGTCTTCCGCACGCTCGGCTCGCTCGAGGGGACGCTGCGCAAGCTCTCACCGCGATACGACATGGTCGGTGCCGCGCTCGAACTCGCGCCGAAGGTCGCGTTCGGAGCGGTATCCGGTCGGAGCGCGATGCTCGGCGCGCAGACGTGGGCGGCGGTTCTCACCGAGCAGTTCCGCCGGATGCCTCGCCGCATCGAGAGCGTCACCCGCTCCCTCGAGCAGGGCGACCTCTCCGTGCGGCTCCGCACGTTCGAGAGCACCGACGAACGCAGCTGGATCGACTCGCTGCTCGGCCGGATGACCACCACGCTCGTGGGGATCGCACTCGTGATCACCGGCATCCTCCTCACGGTGAACGGCGCAGGGCCGATGCTGACGACGAACGTCTCGGTGTACGAGTTCCTCGGGAGCATCGTGGGGCTCGGGGGGCTTCTGCTTCTTCTCCGCAGCCTGCGCACGTCATTCCGGCGGCGATCCTCGTCGCGCTGAGTGTCGGGGATCGTCCGTAGGCTGGCCGGCATGAAGAAAATCCCCCTCGGCGCTACCGAGGCCCCCAACGTCGTTCTCGGGTTGATGCGGATCGCCGACAAATCCGACGATGAGATCCGCACCCTCATCGGCACAGCGCGCGATGCGGGAATCGACTTCTTCGATCACGCCGCGATCTACGGCGGTGTGATGCACGGCTGCGAGGCGCGATTCGCCCGCGCGATGCAGCTGAGCCCTGCCGAGCGTGCCGAGGTCACGATCCAGACCAAGGCCGGCATCGTCGGTGAGGGCGGGCCGTACTTCGACTTCTCGTACGAGCACCTGATCGAATCGGTCGAGGGGTCGCTGCGCGCGCTCGAGACCGACTACCTCGACATCCTGCTGCTGCACCGCCCCGACGCCCTCGTCGAGCCGGATGAGGTGGCCAAGGCCTTCGACGAGCTCGAGGCAGCGGGCAAGGTGCGTGCATTCGGGGTCTCGAACCACACGCCCCGCCAGATCGATCTCCTCAAGACTTCGGTGTCTCAACCACTGATCGCCAACCAGCTCCAGCTGTCGATCACGCACGCGCCGATCATCGCCCAGGGCGTGGCCGGCAACATGGCCGGGCTCGAGCAGTCGATCACGCTCGACGGCGGCGGCATCCTCGACTACTGCCGTGTCAACGGCATCACCGTGCAGGCGTGGTCGCCGTTCCAGGCAGGGTTCTTCAATGGCACGTTCCTCGGCTCGGCCGATTATCCCGAGCTGAACGCGGTCATCGACCGGCTGGCGGCGCAGTACGACGTGCCGGCGATCGCGATCGCCACGGCGTGGATCACCCGGCATCCCGCAGACATGCAGGTCGTTCTCGGAACCACGACTCCGCGGCGCGTGGCGGACGCGGCGCTCGGGTCCGACATCCGGTTCACGCGCGCGGAATGGTACGAGCTGTTCCGCGCCGCCGGGTATCGGGTTCCCTGATCCGGGTCAAGTCCAGACGCGGCGTCCCCGGCACGGCTAGCGTTGAGACATGGTCAACTATCGCTTTCTCGGCAACAGTGGTTTCAAGGTCTCGGAGATCACGTACGGCAACTGGATCACGCACGCCTCCCAGGTGGAGAACGACGCGGCGATCAAGACGGTGCACAAGGCACTCGATCTGGGCATCACCACGTTCGACACCGCAGACGCCTACGCGAACACCGGGGCGGAGTCGGTGCTCGGTGAGGCGCTCAAGGGTCAGCGTCGCGAGTCGCTCGAGATCTTCACGAAGGTCTATTGGCCGACAGGTCCGAAGGGCCCCAACGACACCGGGCTGAGCCGCAAGCACATCCTCGACTCCATCAACGGTTCGCTGAAGCGTCTCGGCACCGACTACGTCGACCTCTACCAGGCCCACCGGTTCGACTACGAGACCCCCTTGGAAGAGACGTTCCAGGCCTTCGCCGACATCGTGCGGCAGGGCAAGGTGCTGTACATCGGCGTCTCGGAGTGGACGGCGGAGCAGCTGCGTGAGGGTCACGCGCTCGCGACGAAGCTCGGCATCCAGCTCATCTCCAACCAGCCGCAGTACTCGGCGCTCTGGCGAGTCATCGAAGGCAAGGTCGTGCCCGCGAGCGAAGAGCTCGGCATCTCGCAGGTCGTCTGGTCGCCGATGGCGCAGGGCGTGCTGAGCGGCAAGTACCTGCCGGGGCAGCCGCTGCCGGAAGGATCGCGCGCGACCGACGAGAAGAGCGGCGCCGACTTCATCAAGCGCTTCCTCGACGACGACGTGCTGACCGCTGTGCAGAAGCTCAAGCCGATCGCGCAGGACGCGGGGCTCACGATGCCGCAACTGGCGATCGCGTGGGTGCTGCAGAACCCGAACGTGTCGGCGGCGCTGGTCGGGGCATCCCGTCCGGAGCAGCTCGAAGACTCGGTGAAGGCGTCGGGAGTGACGCTGGATGCTGACACGATGACGGCGATCGAGACCGCGCTCTCGGGCGTGGCCGTCACCGACGCCGACGCGACGTACGAGACCTCACCCAAGAAGCGTGTGGTCTGAGCCCGAGCGCGAACGTCGGAGGATCGCCTGGATGTCGGAGGATTCTGGCCGAATCGTCCGACAACGGCCCGATTCTCCGACGTTCGACATCTCTCTGAGGAGGGTTCCATGCCCGTGACCAGCGCCGGCATCCTCCTGTATCGGCTCCAAAGCGAACCCGAGGTGCTGATCGCCCACATGGGCGGGCCGTACTGGGCGAAGAAGGACTCCGGCGCCTGGTCGATCCCCAAGGGCGAGTACGTCGAGGGTGCGGAGGCGGCGCTGGACGCGGCGCACAGGGAGTTCCACGAGGAGCTCGGCGTCGCCGCCCCCGATGTCCCGTATGCCGAGCTCGGCACGTACACGTACTCGTCGGGCAAGCGGATCGTCGTGTTCGTCGCCGACGGCGCGGGGTTCGAGGCATCCGGATTCACGTTCGGCGAATTCGAGATGGAGTGGCCGCCGCGATCGGGGCGCACGGCATCGTTCCCCGAGGTCGATCGCGCGGAATGGGTGACGCTGGATGCTGCGCGCGAGCGCCTCGTGAAGGGTCAGCGCTCCGCGATCGACGCCCTCCAGTCTCAGCTCGATGCAGCCCTCGGCTGATGCCCCGAGCTCGCACACGAAGACGACGGCGTCCCGATCTCTCGGGACGCCGTCGCCTTTCGCGTGATGTGTCTCGCGTCGGGTGCTACTGCGTACGGTTCCGACGTCGCCGAACGAACACCAGGACTCCGCCCAGGGCCGTCAGCGTCGCCGCGACGACCACGATCGGCAGGACGGCATCGTTGTTGCCGCCGGTCGCCGCCAGACTCGTCGCCGTGGCGCGCGACGCCGGCGTGAGCCCCGCCAGAGCGGGGTCGAAGTCGCCGAGCCCGGTGCCCGGCTCAGCGCCCCCGAGCCCGACGACCGGCTCCTTGTTCGGCTGGATGATCCAGTCGGTGTCCTTGGCAGACGGGAAGCTCGCTGCGACGTCCTTCATCTCGTAGTAGATGCCGTTCTCGAGCACGACGATCGTTCCGACGGTGTCGATCATCATCACGCTCGCCTCCAGCCACCCGAGGTAGTTCGGCGGAACGGGGATGCCCATCTCCGTCGTCGTGGTGCTGGTGGACGCGACGGTCTTGTCGTGGTTATACGCCAGCGACGCCTTGTACTTCGGGCCGAGGCCACCCGGGCCGCCACCCGATTCGACCGAGATCTCGATCTTGAAGCCGTTCGTCTCGGACGTGCTCTCGGACGTCTGCGTGGTGCGGTGCACGACGTAGCCGGGCTCGCCGTTCGGGTTTCCGAACTTCTGCGTGATTCGCTTGGTCTCGCCCGCGCGGGAGGTCACCTTCGCCAGGCTCAAGCCGCAGTCCTCCGGGTGCGGCGTGCACACGCGGTTCACCCTGTCCTGCTGCTCGAGCTCGTGCTGCGCATTCTCGATGACCTGCGTCGCGCGCCTCACTACCGTGAAGTCGGCGTTCCAGTGGCCCCGATCGTCGACCTTCCCGTCGGTGAATCGGCAGTCGAAGGCGCTCACCTTCACCGTCGGCTGCTGCTCGAGCCTGAGCCCGGTGCGCCGTTCGGCCTTCACCGGGTCTTCGTCGTAGATCCCGCACTTCGTCTCGTGCTCGAAGCTCGACGCCCTCTCGCTCTGCACCCAGCCCGCGACCCACAGAGACGTCGGAACCGGAGCGCCGTTGGAGTCGGAGTCGACGATCTTGTAGATGAAGCGCACGCGCGCCAGGTTCTTCCCGCCGTCCTGCTGCGGATCGCCCTCGCGCATCACGACCGAGAAGCCGGTCTGCGAGTTCTTCGCCACCTCCGTCGAGCCGTGCGTGAAGTACGGCAGGCCCGAGCCGGTCTCGTAGTAGCCCTCGGTGAGCGAGACGCGGCCGTCGGTCGTGAGGGTGCCGCTGGCCTCTGCCGCGCGGTTGAGCGACAGGGCGAAGGTCGCCGTGGCGTGCTGGATGCCTTCGTTGTCGGTCGTGAATCGGGGAACGCTGCCATCGCAGATGAAGGGACTCGGCGAAGGGGTGACGCCCCCCGCGCGCGGGTCCCCCTGGTACACGGTGCACACGGCGGACGGACTCGAGCCGTTCACCTCGATCCGCGTCGTGACCCAGTATCCGGTCGGCGTTCCCAGCATCGCGATCTGGTAGACGGCTCCGCCGCCGACGCCCGAGGCCTGCCTCGCGGGGCCGTTTCCGTAGGTGCCCCACGCCTGGAACACGTCCGGGGTGCTCGCGGTGAGCTCGGCGGGGATCGTCGACTGCTTCCACGGCACGGTCCCGTACGCGGTCCCCCCGGTCAGCGTGACGCGCGAAAGGGTGAAGCCGGCCGAGATCTCGCCCCGGAAGTTCCCGGAGTCCGGCCAGTCGCTCCCCGCGTCGACGAGCGCAGCGGCGGTCGGTTCGGTCGCGTCCGCCTCCTGCACCACATCCGTCTCCGACGTCGATGCCGCGGGCGCGGGCTCTGTCGCGGTCTCCCCGGCCGCCGCTTCCGCATCCGTCGCCTCGACCGATTCCGTCGGGCTCGCCGCCGGATCCGGAGACGCCGACGGCTCTGTCGGTGCGGAGACGGCCGGGCTCGGGTCGTCCCCGGATTCCGCTGTCGCGGCAGACGCCGCCATTCCCGTATGAAGGATGAGGGTGCTCGCAATCGCTGCGACCCCCAGCATCCCGACAACTCTCTTCATCATCACTTCGTCCTCGATCACTTTTCGTGGTCGGTGGCGAGCACGCCCACCCCAGATGGCCGTGGTCACGGCCTCCTCCAGCCTGCGGGCGCGCGTGGCGGCGGCCCATAGACCTACATCCCCTATCGGATGGATGGGTGAGCGGATGCTGTCGGGTCAGCGCGGACGGTGCGCGCGCTGCGCCTCCCACTCGTCGACGAGCTGTGGCATGCGGGCCGACATGAACCGGAAGAACGCCGCCATGTCGGCGGCGCGGGCCCGCGCATCCGGATCGTCCTCCTGCTCGTCGCCGATCCGCTCGATGAAGCCGGCCAGTCTGTCGTACAGCGGGGCGTTACTCGTCATGACGCCGTACCAGACGTCGTGGGCGAGTTCGTAGCGATCGCGGCGATCGCCGGCGCGTGACATCCGGTGCACCATCCGCAGCGTCTGCAGGTAGCGGACCGCACCCGACACCGCCGCGGCGCTCACTCCCAGCCGGTCGCCGAGCTCCGCGGCGGTGTAGCCACCGGCGGGCGCGGCGATCAGGGCCATGAGCGTGCGCGCGGGCATGCGAGGCATCCCCGCAGCCGTCATCATCGCCGCGGCCTGCTCGGCCGGTTCGGTCCCTCGGTGCGCGTCGCTCACAGGGCTATCCTGCCGGAGCGAGTTCGCGACGGCGCATGAGGGCGAGCGATGCCGCCGCACCGGCGATGGCCACCGCCACGAGCCACCAGAACCCGCGCAGGTCGATCCCGGTATCGGTCGTGACCTGCGGCGTGACCGCGATGGGCGCGAGGTCGACCAGCCACGACGGGAAGCCGAAGAGCGGGCCGAAGAGCCCGACGATCGTTGCGAGGGCGACCAGCCCCCAGCCCACCGCGATCGTCGCGCGCGGTGCGAGCACGAAGACCAGCGCGGTCAGCGCGAGGAACACGGATGCCGCAACCCCCTGCCCACCGCCGACCACCGCGACATCCCGCATGAGTGACCAATCGCCGCGCTGCGAGGCGATCCCGAGTGCGGCGCCCGCGATCGCGGCGGCCACGACCAGCACGATGCCGACGAGCGCGACGAGCAGGTAATCGCCCAGCCAGCGCACGCGGCCGATCGGCGTGGACAGCAACGGCTCCGCCGTGCCGCTCGCCTCCTCCTGGCGGGCACGGATGACCACCTGCACCGCGCAGCAGCCCGCGAGCACACCGAGGAGCGTGAAGAACACCGCGACGGTCGCTCTGGCGAGGTCGGCGTTGCCCCCGAGCGCGACGAGGATCTGCTCGACCGCAGGATTGTCGCCGCTGATCGAACTGACCACGGATGCCAGTGCGGTGGAGAGCATGCCGGTGAGAAGCCCCCCGATCGCCCAGCCGATGAGGGCACCCGTCGACAGGCGCCGGACGAGGGCGGTCGGCGAGCCGAGCGCCCTGGTCGCGTCGGCGCGGCCGCGGCGCTCCGCGATGAAGCTCTGACCGAGGTCGCGCCCCGACTGGAGAACGACCGAGATCGCGCCGAGGACGACGCCGACGGCGAGACACAGCGCGATCGGCCACAGCTCGTCGTCGGCGTAGGGGCGTACGTTCTCGCCCCATCCGAACGGCGAGAGCCAGGCCAGCCATGAGCTCTCCATCCGCTGGAGATCGGCGCTCGGTGAGCCGAGCGCGTTGCCGATGCCGCTGAAGAGGAACGTGATCAGCACGACCCACACCGCGAGCGAGTTCGCCGCGCGCGACGTGCGCATGAGCTGCCCGGCGACGAGGCCGACGCCGAGGAACGAGACACCGACCGCGCCGACGGCGACGCCGGAGACCACTGCGCCCTGGGCACCGGAACCGGTGCCGAGGAGCGCCAGGATCGTGAGCGCCGCGAGCACGGCGTTGGCGATCAGGCCGTGGATGATCGTGGCGATCAGCGGCGTCGTGCGGCCGGCGGGTGTCGCGGCGACGAGCTCGGCGCGCCCGAGCTCTTCATCCATGCGCGTGTGCCGGACGGCGAGGAACGTGCTCATCAGCGCGGCGAGGAACGCGAGCCACGGAAAGATCAGGAACAGCATGAACGCACCCTGATCCGGGCCGGAGGGGAGGCCGCGGAAGAGCAGGATCACCGGGTTCGCGATCGCCGCGGCGAGGAGCGAGGCGCGATCCTGTTCCGTGCCGTACGACTGGGCGACGCCGACGTACGCGAGGTAGGCGAGCAGGGCGGTCCCGATCGTCCAGATCAGCAGCTGACGCCAGTCTCGGCGGAGGCGCTGACGCAGGATCGCGCCGAGTCCGCTCATCGCCGGGCCTCTTGCCCGTAGTGGCGGAGGAAAAGCTCTTCGAGCGAGGGCGGCTCGATCCGCAGGCCCTCGACGCCTCGACGAGCCAGCTCGGGAAGCGCGGATGCCACGGCATCGCTGTCGATCGTGAACTTCGCCCGGCCGTCCTCGACGGTCAGATCGTGCGCGTTCGGGATGCCCGCGGCCGTCGATGCGTCGGTCGCGACGAACGACACCTCGGTGCGGGTGAGGTGTCGCAGCTCCGCGAGCGTTCCGGTCTCGACGATCTTTCCCGCGCGGATGATCGACACGCGATCGCACAGCTGCTCGACCTCGGAGAGGATGTGGCTCGAGAGCAGGACGGTGGCCCCGGCATCCCGCACGCGTGCGATCTCGCGACGGAACATCACCTCCATCAGCGGATCGAGCCCACTCGTCGGCTCGTCGAGGATGTAGAGGTCGGCCGGCACGACGAACGCGGCGATGAGCGCGACCTTCTGCCTGTTGCCCTTCGAATACGCGCGGCCCTTCTTTCGCGGGTCGAAGTCGAACGTCTCGAGCAGGCGCGCCTTCTCGGTGCGGTACGAGTTCTCGTGGGTCAGCGCCCCTCGGAGCCGGGCGAGCAGATCGATCGCTTCGCCGCCGCTGAGGTTGGGCCACACGCTGACATCTCCCGGTACGGAGGCGATGCGACGGTGGACGGCGACGGAGTCGCGCCACGGATCGAGACCGAAGACGGATGCTTTGCCCGCGCTGGGTCTCGCCAGCCCGAGGAGGACGCGGATCGTCGTGGACTTGCCCGCGCCGTTCGGCCCGAGGAAGCCGTGCACCTGGCCCTGCGCGACATCGAGATCCAGCCCGTCGAGGGCATGCGTGCTGCCATAGCGCTTGACGAGGCCGCGGGTGCTGATGAGGGGGGACATGCGCGTGACGATACGCCGATTTCATGAATTTGTGAATGCTGTGCAGGCACCACTCGCTCTCGATCGACCTGACGGCGCGTCAGTCGATCCAGAGGACGATGCCGGTCATGCCGTGCAGGACCGCGGCGACGCCGGCCCGCACGGCAGCGGCGCTCCGCTCCGGCGTGAAGGTCGCTTCGTCGTAGGCGGATGCGGCGCCCAGGCCTTCGCCGCGGAAGGAGGCGCCCGTCCAATCCACCGCCGTGACGTTATGGGTCGGCTCGGCGAGCTCCGCTCCGAGGACGAGGAACTGCCGATCGAGGTGATTCGGGGTGACGGCCGCGAGGGCGTCGATCAGGCTGTTGCCGCCCGTCACGATGAGATCGGGGTTCTCGTCCATCGCCGCGACGATGCCGTCGATGTGGTCATCGGCGGCCGAGACCTCGCGCAGATCGGCACCGTTCTCGCGCGCCCAGGTGCGCACGGCCTCCGAGATCGTCGCGGTGGGGGCGTCTGCATCGGCGGTCAGGAGTACCACGCGCATGCCCGGAGAGGCCCGCACGTCGTCCCACGAACCGGACGCGGGAAGGATCGTGGCCTCGGGGCTGGGCGTGGCGGTCGGCACGAACCCCGCCCCGAGGGTTCCGACCGGAGTAGGCGCCTCGTGCGGCTGCGACCAGTCGCTCGCGCACCCGGAGAGGAGGAGCGCGCAGAGGAGTCCGGTGGCCAGGCACGACGCGGCCAGATGACGAGAGCCCACGGGGTCCTTTCGTGCGGGGAGGCGCGCGGGAACGAGCGCATACCCAGCATCGCGGCATCCCGCTGTCTGGGGAGATGATCCGGCCGCTCCTCGGGGAGTGTTCCGCGGGTAGTTCGTTGTAGCGAATCAACCGTTTGCCCGGAGTTCACCTGGGGCCCAGAGGTTTGACAGGCCACACATAGGCACCCGAGAGATTGGAACCCGATGACCTCCCCCCGTGCTGACGCACACACCCCGCGGCACCCGCGCCGCTCGATCGCGTGGCTCACAGCCGCCGCGGTCTGCGCCACCGTCGCCTTCGGCGGAGTCGCCTTCGGCGGCGTCGTCGCCTCGCCTGCCACTGCCGCCGACCAGGCCAACCTGACCGGCATCATCCTCGGTGTCGGTGCAGACGAGTCCCAGCGCATCGTCACCTGGTACTCGTCCGCCGACACCGCCCAGAGCGTGCAGCTCGCCCCCACGTCGCAGCTCAACGCGGGGCAGTTCCCCGCAGGCGCCACCGCGATCGCGGCCACCGGCTCGGCGAACATCGCCACCAGCGGTGGGTTCAACCGGCACGCCACGCTCTCCGGTCTCTCCGAGAACACCGCGTACTCGTACCGGGTCGGCTCCGAGGGGAACTGGTCTGCGACGTACGAGTTCAAGACGCAGTCCTTCGACGGCGCCTACGACTTCCTCTTCTTCGGAGATCCGCAGATCGGATCGTCGGGCGACCTCGCGAAAGACGGCGCCGGCTGGAACGACACTCTGAACGTCGCGCTCACCGCCAACCCGAATGCCGAGATCCTCGTCTCGGGCGGCGACCAGGTCGAGACGGCCAACACCGAGTCGCAGTGGGACGCGTTCCTCGCACCGGAGAAGCTGCGTCAGTACCCCTGGGCGGCGACGATCGGAAACCACGACGTGGGTGGCAAGGCCTACGAGCAGCACCTGTTCACGCCCAACACCGACCGCTCGGGCGCTCTCTACGCGAACGGCAACCCGTCGTCGAACACCTCGGGCGGCGACTACTGGTACATCTACAAGGACGTGCTGTTCATCGACCTCAACAGCAACAGCTACCGGACCGCATCCGGCGGCGGGGGTGACGCCGCCCACGTCGCATATGTCACGGATGTCGTGAACCAGCACGGCGCCGAGGCGAAGTACACCGTGCTCGTCTACCACCACGCGATCTACTCGCCTGCCGACCACGCGAAGGACAGCGACAACAAGATCCGTCGCACCGACTTCCCGACCACCTTCTCGAACCTGGGTGTCGACCTCGTCCTGCAGGGTCACGACCACAGCTACTCGCGCAGCTACGAGATCAAGAACGGCGAGAAGGCCAACCCAGCCGAGCAGCCCGGTCAGGAGGACGTATTCACCGGCCCCGGCGGCGTGGTCTATGTGACGGCCAACTCGGCGTCCGGCTCGAAGTACTATGACATCACGGCGCCCGACTCCAGCGGCACGAGTGGTGCCGGAAACGGAGCGGACCCCCTCAACCCGGGCAGCTACTGGTACAACTCGGTGCAGAACCAGGAGCACGTGCGCACGTACGTCAAGGTTCAGGTCAAGAGCGACCAGCTCGTCGTCCAGAACATCCGCAGCGGCACGTGTGCGGCGCCGAACGCGGCCGTCGAGCTCAACAAGGTCCCGTGGTGCGGGCCCGACAGCGGCGCGACCGCGGCCCACCCGGTCGGCTCGATCGTCGACTCGGTCACCATCCACCCGTACCACGGCGAGGGTCAGGAGATCCAGGTCACCGTTCCGACGGCGGCTCCCGGTGAGTTCGGCTGGACGATCGACGGGCGCAACAGCCTCGTCGACCTCGGCACGGCCGTCGAGAACGGCGACCACTTCGACGCTGCCGGTCAGATCAACCCCATCACCGTCACCGACACGCGGCGATCGCTGACGCCGTGGTCGATCTCTGCGAGCGTCGGCGACTTCCGCGACGGCACGCAGACCTTCCCCGGTAAGTACCTGGGCTGGACGCCGAAGGTGGTTCTGGCCGGCGGTGGTGCGACCGCCGGTCAGTCCATCGGCTCGGGCTACTTCTCCGGCGACGGCCTGGCCGTTTCGCGGCAGCTCGGTTCGGCTGCGCAGGGACACGAGCGCGGCACAGCCAAGCTCGGCGCCGACCTGGACCTGAAGATCCCGGTCTCGGTGGGCGAGGGCAGCTACCGCGCGACCATGACGATCACCGCTCTGAGCAACTGATCGACAACTCCTGAAACCCGCGGGGTGGGCGCCGAGAGGCACCCACCCCGCGGGCGCACGCTCGAATCCGATCGACTCACCCGAGGAACCCCACACATGCGCACCTGGTCACCTGCCAGCATCCGGCGATCGGCGATCGCCCTCCTATCCGTTTTCCTGATCGCCGCCGGCTTCGTCGTCGGCTCAGCGGGGCTGGCCCACGCCGAGGACGTCACGTGGACGGTCAGGACATCGTCGAACTCCCTGGGGGCCGACCGGACCAACTACGCGTACTCGATCAATCCCGGCAGCTCGGTCGACGATGCGATCGTCATCGCGAACCACGGCGGAATCGCGGTAGACCTCTCGGTGTACGCGGCGGACGGCTACACGACCGACAGCGGCGAGTTCGACGTGCTCGTCGGCGGCGCGACCTCGGCTTCGATCGGAGCCTGGGTGCATCCGAAGATCGATCGACTGACGGTCGGCCCCGGCGAGAGCGTCGAGGTGCCCTTCACCGTCCAGGTGCCCGACAACGCGACCCCCGGCGACTACGCCGGTGCGATCCTCACCTCGCTCGTGGCCCCCGACCAGGCCAGCGGCATCAGCGTCGACCGCCGCCTCGGCATCCGCATGGGGCTCCGCGTCGGAGGCGAGCTGGCACCGTCCCTCGCCGTAGAGAACCCCCAGCTCGCGTGGGACGGCGGTCTGAATCCATTCGCCGGGGGCACCGCGACGCTGTCATACACGATCCACAACACCGGCAACACGATCGTCTCGGCCGATCAGGCGGCCGCCGTCACGGGTCCCTTCGGCTGGCTTCGCACCGACGCGGCCGACATCGCCGCACCGCCGAAGCTGCTCCCCGGCGAGAGCTGGGACGTGTCGATTCCCGTAGGCGAGGTCCCGCCGATGTTCTGGCTGACCGGTGCCGCGACCGTGATCCCCGTCGTGACCGACGCGTCCGGATCCACGACGGCCCTCGCGCCGGTCGAGGCGAGCGCGGGCGGGTGGGCCGTGCCGTGGATGCTGCTGCTCATCGTCGTGCTCATCGCGGCGGCGATCGTGCTGACGCTGGTCCTCGTCCGGCGCAGCCGCCGACGCAGGACCGAGCGGGAGGACGCTCGCGTTCAGGAAGCGGTGGAGCGGGCCCTGAGCGAGAAGGGAGCCCTCGCGGGCGAGCGAGCGGACAGCGCGGAACTTACTCCTCGCGTCTAGCGTGTATACGCTCTGAGGGAATTAGCGCTCACTATTGGCGATTCGGCCGGTCTGTGTATACATTGGATCGGTGCGAGGAGGCGAGATGCGAGCGAGCGACCGTGCCTACGCGACCCTCCTGGAAGAGATCCAGTCCGGTGATCTCGCCCCGGGCGCCGTGCTCGGCGAAGTCGAGCAGGCGTCGCGTCTCGGCGTGAGCCGAACCCCGCTGCGCGAGGCGCTCGGCCGCCTGGCCGCCGACGGGCTCGTCGCCCAGCAGTCCGCGCGCGTCACGGTGGTGACCGACGTCGACGCGGGCGACATCCGCGAACTGTTCGAAGTGCGGCGTGCGCTCGAAGAGACCGCCGCCCGCCTCGCCGCAGAACGGGGGGACGCGGCGACCTTCGCTGCGCTCGCCGACGCCTTCGCCCACGCGCGGCTCGACGGGCCCGCGGGCCTCGACGCGTACTACGCGCTCATCGCGCGCTTCGACGTCGAGCTCGACGCCGCGGTCGCCAACGACTATCTCACCTCGGCGCTGCGCGGCATCCGCACCCACCTCGTGCGGGTGCGCAGGCTCGCTCGCGACAACCCCGACCGGCTCGCGGCATCCGTCGCCGAGCACGGCCTCATCGCCCGGGCGATCGCCGCGGGGGACCCCGATCTGGCCGCGCACGCCACGCACGTGCATCTGCACAACGCTCTGGAGAGCATCCTGTCGTCCGTCGACACATCGGCGGGCGCATCGGACAGGAACTCGACAGCATCGATCACCGAAGGAGCACCATGACCGTCTCACACCACGTCCGCGTCTACCGCAGCGACGAACCCCTTGCCCGCCAAGACCAGCTCGCGTACAAGATCGCCGAGGTCGCCGCAGACCCCGTGGCGGTGGAGCCCGACGTCGTCGAGATGATCGTGAACCGGGTGATCGACAACGCGGCGGTGGCCGCAGCATCCCTCACCCGCCGGCCCGTGAGCGCCGCACGGCAGCAGGCGCTCGACCACGCCGTGTCGATCAGCGGAAAGGGCGCGACGATCTTCGGCTGCGCGCTCGAGCGGCACACGAGCCCCGAGTGGGCCGCGTGGGCGAACGGCGTCGCCGTGCGCGAGCTCGACTACCACGACACGTTCCTCGCCGCCGAGTACTCGCATCCGGGCGACAACATCCCGCCGATCGTGGCGGTCGCCCAGCACGTCGGCGCCGACGGCGCCGCGCTCGTGCGCGGCATCGCGACGGGCTACGAGATCCAGATCGACCTCGTGCGCGCCATCAGCCTGCACAAGCACAAGATCGACCACGTCGCCCACCTCGGGCCGTCGGCCGCGGCCGGCATCGGCACGCTCCTGGGGTTGGATGCCGACACGATCTACCAGGCCGTCGGTCAGGCCCTGCACACCACGACGGCCACGCGCCAGTCGCGCAAGGGCGAGATCTCGTCGTGGAAGGCGCACGCCCCGGCCTTCGCGGGCAAGATGGCGGTCGAGGCCGTCGACCGCGCGATGCGCGGCGAGACGAGCCCGTCGCCGATCTACGAGGGTGAAGACGGCGTGATCGCCTGGATGCTCGACGGAAAAGGCGCGTCGTACGACGTGCCGCTGCCCGCCCCCGGCGAGGCCAAGCGCGCGATCCTCGATTCGTACACGAAGGAGCACTCGGCCGAGTACCAGGCGCAGGCCTGGATCGACCTGGCGCGCAAGCTCGGCTCGGAGCGGCCCGAGCTGCGCGACCCGGCGAACGTCGAGGCGATCGTGCTGCACACGAGCCACCACACGCACTACGTGATCGGCTCGGGCGCGGGGGATCCGCAGAAGTACGACCCGACGGCATCCCGCGAGACGCTCGATCACTCGATCCCGTACATCTTCACCGTCGCGCTGCAGGACGGCGCGTGGCACCACGTGGATTCGTACGCGCCCGAGCGCGCGGGGCGCGAAGACACCGTGGCCCTATGGCACAAGGTCACCACCGCCGAGGACGAGGAGTGGACGCGCCGCTACCACTCGGAGGATCCGAACGAGAAGGCGTTCGGCGGCCGGGTCGAGATCCGGCTGACCGACGGCTCGGTCATCGAGGACGAGATCGCCGTCGCGGACGCCCACCCGCTGGGCGCGCGGCCGTTCGCCCGCGAGGACTACATCCGCAAGTTCCGGATCCTCGCCGAGCCCGTGCTCACCCCCGAAGAGATCGAGCGATTCCTCGACCTCGCCCAGCGCCTGCCCGAGCTCACGCCCGAAGAGGTCGCCCAGCTGACGATCGTGGCCAAGCCCGGGGTCCTGGCGGGCGCTCCCGCGCCGAAGGGGCTGTTCTGATGCGCGGGGTCAGCACCCGCGCGTGCACAACGCAGGACCGATCGCGTGCCAACGGCGTATTCGGCAGGGTTCGGAGGGATTTCGCCGCATTGATCCTGCGTTGTGCACCGGTGACGAGGGATTCCTGATGCTCTACGCGCAGACGCCCGCCGCGGAGAAGCGGCGACTGTTCCGCGAGCGGCTCGCCAGCGGGGAGCTGCTGCGCTTTCCGGGCGCGTTCAACCCTCTCAGCGCCCGCCTCATCGAACAGAAGGGGTTCGACGGCGTCTACATCTCGGGCGCCGTGCTCAGCGCCGACCTCGGCCTGCCCGACATCGGCCTCACGACCCTCACCGAGGTCGCCGGCCGGGGCCAGCAGATCGCGCGGATGACCGAGCTGCCCGCGATCATCGACGCCGACACCGGCTTCGGCGAGCCGATGAACGTCGCCCGCACGATCCAGACCCTCGAGGACGCGGGCCTGGCCGGCACCCACATCGAGGATCAGATCAACCCCAAGCGGTGCGGGCACCTCGACGGCAAGGCCGTCGTCGACGAGACCACGGCGATCAAGCGCATCCGCGCCGCCGCGGACGCGCGTCGCGACCCGAACTTCCTGATCATGGCTCGCACCGACATTCGCGCCGTCGACGGGCTCGACGCGGCGATCGACCGGGCGAAGGCTCTGGTGGATGCCGGAGCCGACGCGATCTTCCCCGAGGCGATGCGCGACCTCGGCGAGTTCGAGGCCATGCGGTCGGCGCTGGAGGTGCCGATCCTGGCGAACATGACCGAGTTCGGCAAGAGCGAGCTGTTCTCGTCCGATCAGCTGCGCGATGCGGGCGTGAACATCGTCATCTGGCCCGTCTCCCTGCTGCGGATCGCGATGGGTGCGGCGGGCCGTGCGCTGGATACCCTGAACGACGAGGGGCACCTGACCTCGAAGCTCGGGGAGATGCAGCACCGCGCCGACCTCTACGAACTCATCGACTACGAGGGCTACAACCACTTCGACACGAGCGTCTTCAACTTCGAGATCCAGCGATAGGAGCACGTCAATGACCGACGTAGAGATCAAAAAAGGCCTGGCCGGCGTCACCGTCGACTACACCGCCGTGAGCAAGGTCAACCCCGATACGAATTCGCTGCTCTACCGCGGCTACCCGGTGCAGGAGCTCGCGGCGACGCAGCCGTTCGAGGCCGTCGCGTACCTGCTCTGGCACGGTGAGCTCCCGGATGCTGCGCAGCTGGCCGAATTCGAGGCATCCGAGCGCGCGCAGCGCGCCCTCGATGAGAACGTGAAGATCACGATCGACCTGCTGCCGCTGGATGCGCACCCGATGGATGTCGTCCGCACCGCGGTCTCGGTGATCGGCGCGTCCGACCCCGAGGCGTACGACAGCTCGCGCGAGTCGGATCTGCGCAAGAGCGCGCGGCTGTTCGCGAAGCTCCCCGCGATCGTCGCGTACGACCAGCGTCGCCGCCGCGGCCAGGAGCTCATCGATCCGCGCGACGACCTCGACTACTCGTCGAACTTCCTCTACATGACGTTCGGCGACCTCCCCGACGAGGTCGTGCGTCGGGCGTTCAACGTGTCGAT
The DNA here is from genome assembly GCF_008710745.1 of Microbacterium rhizomatis. Lineage (GTDB taxonomy): Bacteria > Actinomycetota > Actinomycetes > Actinomycetales > Microbacteriaceae > Microbacterium > Microbacterium rhizomatis. Next base: position 929,997 of record NZ_VYSA01000002.1, on the reverse strand, counting down.
GATCCTGTACGCCGAGCACTCCTTCAACGCCTCGACGTTCACCGCGCGTGTGATCACGAGCACGATGTCCGACCTGTACTCGGCAGTGGTCGGCGCGATCGGCGCGCTCAAGGGGCCGCTGCACGGCGGGGCGAACGAGGCCGTGATGCACATCTTCGACGACATCGGATCTGCCGACAACGTCGGGCCGTGGCTGGATGCCGCGCTCGCCGAGAAGCGCAAGATCATGGGCTTCGGGCATCGCGTGTACAAGAAGGGCGACTCGCGGGTCCCCACGATGAAGGCCGCCCTCGACACCCTGGTCGAGCACTATTCCGCGGACGGACCGGATGCGGGCGACCTCGCCGCGCTGTACGACGCGCTCGAGGCCGAGTTCGTCTCGCGCAAGGGCATCTATCCGAACCTCGACTATCCGTCTGGCCCGGCTTACCACCTGATGGGTTTCGACACCCTCACGTTCACGCCGCTGTTCGTGGCCGCGCGCGTCACGGGGTGGACGGCGCACATCATCGAGCAGGCCGCATCCAACGCGCTGATCCGCCCGCTGTCGGCCTACAACGGTCCCGAGGAACGACACATCGCCGGGTATGTCGCCGACCCCGCGGTCGACACGACGGCGCGCGCGGAAGAGGCGGCGGACTGATCATGAGCGCCACCGCCGTCATCGTCGACGTCGTCCGCACGCCCTCGGGTCGTGGAAAGCCCGGGGGAGCGCTGTCGGGCGTGCACCCCGTGGATCTCGCCGCGGGCGTCCTCACCGCCGTCCTCGAGCGCAACGGGCTCGAGTCGCGCCAGATCGACGATGTCATCATGGGCTGCGTCAGCCAGATCGGCGACCAGTCGCTGAACATCGGGCGCCAGGCGGTGCTCGCTGCGGGTTTCGACGAGTCGGTGCCGGCCACCACGATCGACCGCCAGTGCGGTTCGAGCCAGCAGGCGGCCCACTTCGCTGCGCAGGGCATCATGGCCGGCGCCTACGACATCGTGATCGCGGCCGGGGTCGAGTCGATGAGCCGTGTGCCGCTCGGATCGAGCGCCCACGGCGGGTCGGTCTCGCGCGGAGTCGCGGCGCGCTACCCGGAGGGGCTGGTCAACCAGGGGGTCTCCGCCGAGCTGATCGCTGCCCGATGGGGCTTCTCGCGCGAGGAGCTCGATGCGTTCTCCGCCGAGTCACACCGCCGGGCCGCCGAGGCGTGGGCCGCCGAGCGGTTCGGCTCGCAGCTGCTCGTGGTCGAGACCGATGCCGGCGCGGTGTCGGTCGACGAGACGGTGCGCGCGGGCACGACGGTCGACAAGCTCGCGGGGCTGCCGGCCTCGTTCCGCACCGATGAGCTCGCCGCGCGCTTCCCCGAGATCGAGTGGAACATCACGCCGGGCAACTCCTCTCCGCTCACCGACGCGGCCTCGGCGGCGCTCATCATGAGCGAGGAGAAGGCGATCGAACTCGGCCTCACACCCCGGGCGCGGTTCCACGCGTTCTCGGTCGTCGGCGATGACCCGATCATGATGCTGACGGGGCCGATCCCGGCCACGCGGCGCATCCTCGAACGGTCGGGCCTGAGCATCCACGATCTCGACGCGTACGAAGTGAACGAGGCGTTCGCTCCCGTGCCGCTCGCGTGGCAGCGCGAGCTGGACGCCGACCCGCAGAAGCTCAACCAGTGGGGCGGCGCGATCGCACTCGGGCACGCCGTCGGCGCATCCGGCACACGGCTTCTCGGGACGCTTCTGGCGACCCTCGAGGCGACCGGCGGACGATACGGGCTGCAGACGATGTGCGAGGGCGGCGGGCTCGCGAACGCGACGATCATCGAGCGCCTCTGACCTGCGGAGATTCTTTTCGAGGGAATCGTCGATCTGACCCGAGCGCGTGCGACGCCCTCAGTGAACCGGGCGATTCCCGCCCGGACCTGAAAGGATCACGCCATGAAGTACATGATGTTCGTCGTCACCTCCCTCGAGCCGGATGCCGAGCTCGACGAGTCCGATGTCGACCTGTGGGTCGATCCGCTCGACGCGGCCGGCAAGCGCGTGATCGGCGAGGTGCTGGAACCGGCTTCGGCGTCCACCGTCGTCAAGGTCCGTGGCGGGAAGGTGCTCACCACCCGCGGCCCGTTCGTCGAGACGAGCGAGGTGATCGTGGGATTCGACATCCTCGAGGTGGACGACCTCGACGAGGCGATCGAGATCGCGTCGCGGCATCCGATGGCCCGCAACGGTCAGATCGAGCTGCGGCCGTTCATGGTCTGGGACGACTGACCCTCGCGCTGCCTCGTCCGTCCGAGCGTGCTCGGTCGGGCGGGGAGCGATGAGGATCGCCCGAATAGTAGGAAGTCCTTGTATCATGTAGGGAGACCTATGAGGAGGACCGATGACGATCCTGACCGACAGCCCCACGACCGCCGAAGAGCGCGCCGCCATCCTCGACGCCGTCCGCGACTTCGCGCGGCACGAACTGGCCCCGCACGCGCTCGAGTGGGACGAGAACAAGCACTTCCCCCGCGACGTCCTGCACCGCGCCGGTGAGCTCGGGCTCGGCGGGATCTGCATCCGTGAGGACGTCGGCGGCTCGGCGCTCTCCCGCGAGGACGCGGTGGCGGTCGTCGAGGAGCTCGCCCATGGCGACCCCGCGATCGCCGCGTTCATCACGATCCACAACATGGTGGCGTGGATGCTCGACACCTACGGCACCGAAGCGCAGCGCCACGAATGGCTGCCGCGGCTCACGGCCATGAGCGACTTCGGCAGCTACTGCCTCACCGAGCCGGGAGCGGGATCGGACGCCGCCGCCCTGACGACGAGCGCGATCGCCGACGGCGACGACTATGTGCTGACGGGCGTCAAGCAGTTCATCTCGGGTGCGGGTGAGGCATCCGTGTATGTCGTGATGGCGCGCACCGGTGAAGCCGGGGCACGCGGGATCACGGCGTTCCTGGTGCCCGGCGACGCGCCGGGCCTGTCGTTCGGCGCGAACGAGAAGAAGATGGGCTGGAACGCTCAGCCGACGCGGCAGGTGATCCTCGACGGAGTGCGGGTGCCGGCATCCGCGGTGCTCGGATCCGTCGGTGGCGGCTTCAAGATCGCGATGTCGGCCCTCAACGGCGGTCGTGTGAACATCGCCGCCTGCTCGCTGGGGGGCGCGCAATGGGCGCTCGATCGCGCGGTGCAGTACGTGCACGAGCGGTTCACGTTCGGTGAGCCGCTGGCCGAGCGCCAGAGCGTCGTGTTCACCCTCGCCGACATGGCGACCGAGCTGCGCGCCGCACGTGCGCTCGTGCGCGATGCCGCGATCGCCATGGACGAGCACCACGACGATGTTGCGCTGCAGTGCGCGATGGCCAAGCGCTTCGCCACGGACGTCGGGTTCCGGGTCGCGAACGACGCCCTGCAGCTGCACGGCGGGTACGGATACCTGCACGACTACGGCATCGAGAAGGTCGTTCGCGACCTGCGTGTGCACCAGATCCTCGAGGGGACGAACGAGATCATGCGCGTCATCATCGGACGCGAGCTGATGGGCGGCGCACGATGAGGGTCGCATTCCTCGGCCTCGGGCACATGGGCCTGCCGATGGCGCGCAACCTCGCGGGCGCGGGGTTCGACGTCATCGGCTTCGACGTCTTCCCCGCCGCGGTCGAGGCCGCGCGCGCCGCGGGCTTGCCCGTCGCATCGAGCGGGACGGATGCGGCGACCGCCGCCGACCTCGTCATCACGATGTTCCAGACCGGCGCCCAGGTGCTGGACGCCTATCGGGGCGGCGACGGAGTCCCCGGTCTGCGGGAGGTCGCCGCATCCGATGCGCTCTTCATCGACTGCTCCACGATCTCGGTCGACGATGCGCGCGCCGCGCACGCACTCGCCGAGGAGGCGGGGCATCGCAGTCTCGACGCACCCGTGTCGGGCGGAGTGGTCGGCGCCGAGAACGCGACGCTCGCCTTCATGGTGGGCGGCTCCGCCACCGTCTTCGACGCGGCGCGCCCCCTGTTCGAGGCGATGGGTGCCCGCATCGTGCACTGCGGCGGCGCGGGGCTCGGGCAGGCGGCGAAGGTGTGCAACAACATGATCCTCGCCGTGTCGCAGATCGCGGTCGCCGAGGCATTCGTGCTGGGCGAACGACTCGGGCTGACCCACCAGGCGCTGTTCGACGTCGCTTCGAATGCATCGGGGCAGTGCTGGGCGCTCACGACGAACTGCCCGGTGCCGGGGCCGGTGCCGACGAGCCCCGCTAATCGCGACTATCAGCCCGGCTTCGCCGGCGCCCTCATGAACAAAGACCTGGGGCTGGCCGCGCACGCGCTGGATGCGACGGGCGTCGACGCCCGGATGGGTCGCCTCGCGCGCGAGATCTACCGGGAGTTCGCCGAAGGCCCCGGCGCCGGGCAGGACTTCTCCGGGATCATCCACACCGTCCGCGCGCACAGCGCCGATCCCGCCTGATCCCGCTGCCTGACGACAGGAGAACCAGCGAGAACAGGACGATTCAGCCGATATCGTCCTGTTCAGGCGTGTTCTCCTGTGCCCATGCGGGCATCCTCACCGACGAAAGCAGGAACGAATGACCGAGTACGAGACGATCCTGGTCGAGACCCGCGGACGGGTCGGGTGGATCACCCTCCATCGTCCTGAAGCACTCAACGCGCTGAACACGCAGCTCATGCACGATGTCGTGGATGCTGCGACCGGGTTCGACGCCGACCGGGGGATCGGGGCGATCGTCGTCACCGGATCGGAGCGGGCATTCGCTGCGGGCGCCGACATCAAAGAGATGGAGGCCAAATCGGGCCTCGACATGATCATGGGCGATCACTTCGGCGAGTGGTCGCGGTTCGCCGCGATCCGGACGCCCGTGGTCGCCGCGGTGGCGGGGTACGCGCTCGGTGGAGGCTGCGAGCTCGCGATGATGTGCGACATCATCATCGCCGCCGACACGGCGAAGTTCGGGCAGCCCGAGATCAACCTCGGGGTGATCCCGGGCCTCGGCGGATCGCAGCGCCTGCTGCGCGCGATCGGCTACTACAAGGCTGCAGACCTCGTGCTGACCGGACGGATGATGGATGCTGTCGAGGCCGAGCGCTCGGGACTCGTGTCGCGCGTCGTACCGGCCGCCGATCTGCTCGCCGAGGCGGGGAAGATCGCCGATACGATCGCGTCCAAGTCGCTGCCGTCGGTGTTCGCCGCCAAAGCGGCGCTGGATGCCGCGATGGAGACGACGCTCGCCGAGGGCCTGCGGTTCGAGCGGCAGGCGTTCGCCGCGCTCTTCTCGACGCACGACCAGAAGGAGGGGATGGCGGCCTTCCGTGAGAAGCGGAGCCCCGACTTCACCAACAGCTGACGCGCGTTTCGTCTCGCTTCGCTCGCTCAACGGCCGGGGTGCGCGTGTCGTCTACCGTGAGGCGGTCGTTGAGCGAGGAGCGCAGCGACGAGACGAAATACGCTCGCTCACAGCGGATCGGGCAGCGGTCGCGGGTCGGCGAAGTCCCCGGCGGCCTTGCGGAGGCGGGCGATGATCCGCACGAGCTCGTCGGTGTCGGCGCGGTCGAGCCCCGGCTCGACGAAGACATCCGCGTTGAGCGTCTCGGTCGCTCGTTCGACGAGCTCTCTGCCCTCTTGCGTGAGCACGAGCATGGCGGCTCGTCCGTCATCCGGATGGGGCTCGCGGGCGATCAGGCCGTCGCGCACGAGCCGGTCGACGGTGTTCGTGACGCTCGTGGGGTGCACCTGGAGGCGCGCGATGGCGCTGGCCATCGGCATCCGTCCCTCTCGCGTGAAGGCGAGGAGGCGCAGCATCTCGTACCGCGCGAACGACAGCGCGAAGGGTTTGAGGGTCGACTCGATGCGACCGAGGAGCAGCTGCTGTGCGCGGATGATCGAGGTGACGGCCGTCATGCCGGTGGCGGCATCCGTCCATCCGTGCGCCACCCACTGGCGCTTCGCCTCGGCGATCGGGTCGACGGGGAGCGGTGCGCGCGGTGCCATGGGCGACTCCCTTCGTTGTCGCCCCACGTTACTCAGCGCGTGCTCCACATGACGAATGGGGTCCACGATGAGCCCGCAATGTATACACAGCGTGGCCGGAACGCAATGATTCGTGCGGATTGCGGAGCGAATGGGTACATAGTGACGCGGCCGGATAGACTCGCCGAAGGCGTGAGGAGATGTCGATGAAGATCATCGTGCTGGTCAAAGAGGTCCCCGACACGTACGGGGATCGCAAGCTGAATCTCGCGACGGGTTTGGCCGATCGCGGTGCGGGCGACGTGGTGCTGGACGAGATCGGCGAGCGGTCGCTGGAGGTCGCGCTCAGCCACGCCGACAAGAACCCCGGTACCGAGGTGGTCGTGGTGTCGATGGCTCCGGAGTCGGCGGCCGCGACCGTGCGGAAGGGCCTTGCGATGGGTGCGGGTTCGGCCGTGCAGGTCGTGGATGAGGCTCTGCACGGCGCCGATCTGGGGTTGACCGCAGAGGTCCTGGCAGCCGCGATCAAACGGACCGGCTTCGACCTGGTGATCACCGGCAACCTGTCGACCGACGGAGTGGGCGGCGTGATCCCTGCGATGATCGCGGAGCTGCTGGACGTGCCGCAGCTGACCGCGCTGTCATCGGTGCAGATCTCGGCGGATTCCGTCTCGGGCACGCGGATCGCGGATGCGGCGACGCTCACGGTATCGGCGCCGCTGCCCGCGCTGATCTCGGTGACCGAAGCTCTGCCGGACGCGCGGTTCCCGAACTTCAAGGGCATCATGGCGGCGAAGAAGAAGCCGTTCGAGACGCTGTCGCTCGCTGACCTGGGCGTTGTGGCCGAGGATCCCGCCGCGGCGCGGTCGATCATGACCGCGATCAGCGAGAAGCCGCCGCGCGCGGCGGGCGTGAAGATCACCGACGAGGGGGATGCCGGCGAGAAGGTCGCCGAGTTCCTCATCGCGAACAGGCTGGCGTGAGGGGCATCCGATGACTGATTTCGCAGAAGATTCGATCCTCGTCCTCGTCGAGGTGACCGCGTCGGGCACGATCGCGAAGTCCGCGGCGGCGCTGCTGGGTGCGGCGTCGCTCGTGGGCACACCGGTCGCGCTCGTGGTCGGCGACGAGAAGCTCGCGGCGGATGCCGGTGCCCTCGGCGCGGCGACGGTGCTGGTCGCCGCGCCCGGCGACGGACTGACGGTTCCCGTGGTCGATGCGCTCGTCGCGGCGGCCGACCTCGTACGGCCCGATGCGGTGCTGATCTCCAACTCGATCGAGGGGCGCGATGTCGCCGGCCGCTTCGCGGCGCGGACGCGTTCGGCGCTGTGCGTGGACGCGGTGGGCGTGGCCCGCGACGCCGAAGGCGTCCTCGCGCAGCACTCCGTCTACGGCGGCGCATACACGGTGACCTCGTCCTCGACGTTCGGTGCCCCGGTGATCACCGTGCGCCAGGGTGCGGTCGAGGCCCGCGCCGAGGCGGTCGCGTCTCCGGTCGTGCAGGCGCTGAAGGTGACGGCATCCGGCAAGAAGGCAGCATCCGTCGATTCCGTCGAGGAAGCGGTCGTGGCGTCCTCGCGTCCGGAGCTGCGCGGATCGGGGAAGGTCGTGTCGGGTGGCCGCGGGCTCGGCTCGAAGGAGCAGTTCGTGCTCGTCGAGCAGCTCGCCGACGTGCTGGGCGCCGCTGTGGGCGCGTCACGCGCGGCCGTGGATGCCGGCTACGTGCCGTACTCGGCGCAGGTCGGGCAGACCGGTGTCTCGGTGTCGCCGCAGCTGTATGTGGCTCTCGGCATCTCCGGCGCGATCCAGCACAAGGCCGGCATGCAGACCGCCAAGACGATCGTCGCGATCAACAAGGACGCGGATGCTCCGATCTTCGACATCGCCGACTTCGGCGTCGTCGGCGACGTGTTCACCGTCGTGCCGCAGCTGATCGCCGCGCTCGAGGCGAAGAAGGCGTAGCCGGATGGCGACCTTCGGAACCACCGTGCGCCGGGGCCTGCCACGCCGCCCCGGCGGCGACCCCTGGCCGCCCGCGGGGGAGTCGGCCGCCGTAGCAGTCGAGGGGCCGGTTGTGGTCGCTTCCGAGGCTGCGTTGCGGCAGGAAGTGGCACCTGAGCCGGACGTACCCACCATTGAGGGGCCGGTTGTGGTCGCTTCCGAGGCTGCGTTGCGGCGGGAAGTGGCACCTGAGCCGGACGTACCCATCATTGAGGGGCCGGTTGTGGTCGCTTCAGAGGCTATGTTGCGGCAGGAAGTGGCACCTGAGCCGGCGCAGGCCCCGGTCGCCGCGCCCGTGATGAGGTCGGTGCGCCGGGGGCTGCCGCGTGTGCCCGGCGGGGAACCCTGGCCTCCGGCATCCGTCGCTCCCGCCGTGGCCGCTCGAGGGCCAGCTGCCGCCGCTTCCGAGGCCGAGTTCCGGCGGGAAGTGGCCCCCGAAGCGCCCACGCCTGCGCTCGCGCCGCCGGCGCCGCCGGTGCCGGCGACGGCACCGGCCGCGAGCGCTGCAGGCGCGGGGTCGGGTCGGGCCCTGCGACGTGGGCTGCCCCGCGTCGAGGGCGGCGAGCCCTGGCCCCCGGCCGGGTTCGCGCCCGTCGCCGCACCGATCGCGGAGTCCGCGCCGGCCGAAGAGCCGGAGACGACGGCCGTCGAAACGCCGGTAGCGACCACGGCCGTCGAAACGCCGGTAGCGACCACGGCCGTCCAGCTGTCGCGGACGGCCGAACCGCCCGTTCCTCCCGGCATTTCGACGGGGTCCGTCGTCGCGACGACCGGCCCGCGCCCGCCCCTGCCGTTCACTCTGACGGTGTGGCCGGGTAAGGCGGCGGCATCCAAGCCTGCGGCGCTCGCAGAGCCGAAAGACGACAGCATCCGGTCGCTGGCGAAGCGCCCGCCGTGGCCGATCGCGATCGCGGGGGTGTTCGGCGTGCTGGCGCTGCTGATCCTCGCGGCGTCGGCGGTGCTGTTCGTCCGCTGGTTCCTGAGCCTGACCTTCATGCAGGACTTCCTCGTTACCTACCCCGGCGAGTCGCACCTGCCCGAGGGGGCGCCGGTCGGCATCCCCGGCTGGCTGGCATGGCAGCACTTCTTCAACACGTTCTTCATGGTGCTGATCATCCGCACCGGCCTGCAGGTGCGCAACGACAAACGGCCGAGTGCGTTCTGGACGCCGAAGTGGTCGAAGAACGGGCGCGGCAAGATCAGCCTGTCGTTGTGGTTCCACCAGTCGCTCGACGTGCTGTGGCTCACGAACGGTGTCATCTTCGTCGTGCTGCTGTTCGCGACGGGGCAGTGGATGCGGGTGGTCCCGACATCCTGGGACGTCATCCCGAACGCGATCTCGGCCGCGCTGCAGTACGTGTCGCTGGACTGGCCGACCGAGAACGGCTGGGTCAACTACAACAGCCTGCAGGTGCTCGCCTACTTCGTCACGATCTTCATCGCCGCTCCGCTCGCGGCGATCACCGGGGTGCGGATGTCGGGACTCTGGCCGAAGAACGCCGAGAAGCTCAACAAGGCCTACCCGATCGAATGGGCCCGCGCGGTCCACTTCCCGGTGATGCTCTATTTCGTGGCGTTCATCATCGTCCACGTCGCCCTCGTTTTCGCGACGGGTGCGCTCCGCAACCTCAACCACATGTACGGGGGGCAGGACGCGATCAACTGGACCGGGTTCTGGATCTTCGTGGGTTCGCTGGTGCTCATCGTCGCCGCGTGGATCGCCGCACGCCCCCTCGTGCTCGCGCCCATCGCCCGACTCTCCGGCAAGGTCAGCCAGCGCTGAGCCGGGGAGGCGCTCGCGGGCGTTCCTCGCTCGCGGGCGTTCAGATCGAACGGTGCATGCCGCCGTCGACGCTGAACGTGTCACCGGTGATGTAAGCGGCCGGGCCCGAGACGAGGAAGGCGACGAGCGCCGCCGCCTCGTCCGCCGTTCCCAGGCGGCCCGCGGGGATCCACTGGCGGATGAATGCGTCCTTCGCCTCTCCGTCGGGGAGGGCGCGGCGCACCTGTTCGCTCTCGACGCGCCCGGGGGCGACGCAGTTGACGGTGACACCGTCGGGTGCGACCGTTCTGGCGAGCGCCTTGGACCAGAGGATGCACGCGGCCACGGCAGCCTGCGCCGCCGAGACCACCGAGGGCTCGAGCAGCCCCACGAAGTTCACGATGCGCCCCTGGTCGCTTGCCCGGATCATGGGCAGGACAGCCTCGGCCAGTCGCCGCTTGGCGTGGAAGTTCAGCTCGAACTGGCGGAGCCAGATCTCGTCCGTGAGCGCTTCGCCCGGTCGCTCCGCCGCTCCGGCGGCGTTGACGAGGATGTCGAGCCGGCCGTGCCTCTCGCGTACGGCTTCGCCGATGCGGGCGGCGGAGCGCGGGTCCGTGACATCCAGATCGAGCACCAACGGGGATGCCCCGGCGACGCCCTCGATGTCGGTGGCCGCGTCGCGCAGCGCCTCGGGGCGCCGCGCGACGAGCACGACGTCTGCGCCCTCCGCCGCCAGCATCCTGCTTGCGGCGCGACCGATCCCCCCGCTCGCGCCGGTGACGACGGCGACTCGGCCGGCAAGCTGAAGGTCCACGGCGTCTCCTCGTTTCGGCTGATCGGAGCCTAGGAGGCGCCGAGTGCGTTCGTCAAGCAAGCGCTTGACGAACTCACTGTCCTGAAAGGTTGACAGCCCGGCATCGGGGTGACGTACACTGGGCAAGCTGACACTGAAGTCAAGCGAGCGCTTGATTCAGAATCTGCTCACCCGAGTCGATCTCGCGCCCCGAAAGAGAGCATCCGTGCAACTCCTGATTCAGCAGCTGATGAACGGCATTGCGCTCGGATCCATCTACGCGATCTTCGCAATCGGGTTCTCGCTCATCATGGCGCGGATGGGCATCCTGAACGTCGCCCACGGCACCTTCGCGACATGGGGGGCGCTCTCGTCGTACTGGCTCGTCGCCCAGCTGGGCTGGAACTTCTGGATCGCCCTCGTCGCGGGCGTGCTCTTCGCCGGAGTTCTCGGAGTCGCCGCAGACGTTCTGGCTTTCGAGCCGCTGCGCAAGCGCAAGGCGGGAACGTTCGCGCCGATCATCGCGAGCATCGGCATCTGGATCGTGCTGCTCGCGGTCGCCGAGGCATTCGCGGGGCCGTCGGCGACGAGCTATCCTGCGGGGTCGGTCGCCACCGCCGCGATCCGCATCGGCGACTTCGTCATCCTCCCCACGCAGCTGTACAGCGTGGTCGCTCTCATCGTCGTCGTGACAGGTGTTCACCTCCTCCTCACGAAGACCCGCTTCGGGTCGGCGGTGCGGGCGGTCTCTGCCGACACGCGCTCGGCCACGATCGTGGGCGTGAACGCGCGCAGCACGCTCATCGTGGTCGCCTTCCTCGCGGCGGCGATCGCGGGACTCGCCGGGGTGCTCGCTGCCCTCGCCGACAACAACGTCTCGTTCAACCTCGGCGAAGCACTCCTGCTCAAGGGCTTCGCCGCCGTCGTGGTCGGCGGCTGGGGCGACATCCGCGGCGCAGCGATCGCGGGACTCGCGATCGGAGTCCTCGAAGTGATGAGCGCGCAGTACATCTCGTCCGGTTTCCGCGACGCGATCACGTTCGGTGTGCTGCTGCTCGTCCTGGTCGTCTGGCCGCGCGGCATCTTCCGAGAACGACAGTTCGTCCGAGCCTGAGAACGATCGAGCCCGACATGGAGACCCCCTCGTGAGTACCGCAGCCTGGCTGACCACTCTGCAGTTCGCCGGCGTCAGCTCTCTGTTCGCCCTCTCGATCTACGCATCGCTCTGGACGGGGGTGTTGAGCCTCGCCCCGGTGTTCTTCGGTGCGTTCAGCGCGTTCACGTTCGCGTACATCGTCGGCTCTCTCGGGATCCCGCCGGTGCTCGCCTTCGTCGTGTGCATCGTGGTGGGCGCCGTCATCGGCGTCGTGACCGCGGCCCTGCTCATCCGGCTTGAGAGCCACTACCTGGCGATGGCGACGATCGCGATGGTGCTGATCGGCCGCGTGCTGATCCTCAACCTTCCCGACTTCACCGGCGGGGCCACCGGCACCCGGGTATCGGGCGATCTCGGAACGTGGCTCTGGCTCATCGGCTCGATCGTCGTCGCCGGCTACATCATGGCCAGGCTCGGCGGGTCTCGGTTCGGGCTGGCGGCCGACGCCGTGCGGGAAGACCCGGCGGTGGCTGAGACCCTCGGCATCTCGCCTCGCCGCATCCAGTTCATCGGGATGATCCTGTCGGGCGCATTCGGGGGCGCCGCCGGCGTGCTGCAGGCGAGCTTCCTCCAGTACATCGGGCCCGATACCTTCTACACGCACCTCGGCTTCGTCAGCCTCGCGGCTGTCGTGCTCGGCGGAGCGTTCTACTGGCTCGGTCCGATCGTCGGGGCGATCGTCTTCACGATCCTCCCCGAGCTGCTCCGCGGCCCGATGGGCGAGTACGACCGTGTCGTCACCGGGGTACTGCTCGTCGTGATCATCATCTACATGCCTCGTGGGCTCGTGGACATGCGCCGCATGAGGCTGATGCGTGCGCGGTGGGACAAGCGCCGAGCCGCGCGGCGAGGGACGGATCCGGACGACACCGTCGACACTCCATACGAGGGCGCGAAGGCGGGTGCGGCGTCATGAGCGACCAGAAGCAGACGACACAACCGGATGCGGGCGAGCTCGCCGTCGAGATCGTGGCGTTGACGAAGGAGTTCGGCGGGCTGAAGGCCGTCGACGATGTCACCATCACGGTGCCCCGTCAGCGGGTTCACGGCATCCTCGGTCCGAACGGCGCCGGCAAGACGACGGTCCTCAACATGGTCAGCGGATTCATCCGTGCCGACTCCGGCTCGATCACGCTGTTCGGTGAAGACGTCACGCGGATGCAGCCCTTCCACATCGCGCGTCGCGGAGTGGCCCGCACCTACCAGAACATCCGCCTGTTCCCCGGGATGACGGTCATCGAGACGGTCATCGCGGGCGCCTACATGCAGCGCTCGTCGACGATCGCGGGCGCGATCCTGCTGAGCCCTACCGAGCGACGGGAGCGCAAGCAGGTACGTGCGCGCGCCGCCGAGCTGCTGGACATGGTCGGGTGCCGCGCTCCGCACTCGTCGCTCGCCGAAACCCTTTCGTACGGCGATCAGCGTCGCGTGGAGATCGCGCGCGCCCTCGCGACCGATCCCCGGATCCTGCTCCTCGACGAGCCGACCGCGGGCATGAACGACGTCGAGTCCGAACAGATCGGTCAGCTGCTCGTGCAGCTCAAGGATCTCGGGCTCACGCTCATCCTGATCGAGCACAACATGCGCCTCGTCGAGGAGTTCTGCGAGACGGTGTCGGTGATGAATTCGGGTGCAGTACTCGCCGAAGGCGCCCCCACGTGGTGCCTCGAGCAGGATGATGTGAAGGAGGCCTACTTTGGCAAACGATCCGATGCTGCGCGTATCGCGACTCTCCGCCGGGTACGGCGCGATATCAGCGGTCCGTGATGTCGATCTGGAGGTCCGTCAGGGCACCCTGGTCGCCCTGATCGGCTCGAACGGCGCAGGCAAGACCACGACCCTGAACACGATCGCGGGGCTTCACAAGCCCTCGAGCGGTTCGGTGACGGTCGACGGACGCGAGATCACCGGCTGGGCCGCCCACCGTGTGGTTCGGTCGGGCGTGGCCCTCGTGGCCGAAGGGCGACGAGTGGCGCCACCTCTCACGGTGCTCGAGAACCTCGAACTCTCGGCGTACAGCGGTCGCGGATCGCGCACGGAGCGGCGCGACGAACTCGCGCGCGTCTTCGAGCTGTTCCCCCGTCTCGCCGACCGCAGGAACCAGTACGCCGCCTCATTGAGCGGTGGCGAGCAGCAGATGCTCGCCTTCGGCCGCGCACTCATGACCATGCCCCAGGTGCTGCTCCTCGACGAGCCGTCGATGGGCCTCGCGCCCTCCATCGTGGACATCCTGTTCGAGAACATCGAGACCCTCCACCGCGCCGGCGCCACGATCCTGCTCGTCGAGCAGAATGCCGAACTCGCGCTGGAGGTCAGCGACGAGGTCTACGTGATCCAGCGGGGCCGGATCGTCTCGCACGGAACCGCAGAAGAGGTCCGAGGGAGCGCCGAAGTCATGTCGGCGCTCTTCGGCTGATCCCCCGAGGAGCTGGAATCAATGACCGAGATCGATCTGAACGGACGAGTCGCGATCGTCACGGGTGCCGCCCGCGGCCTCGGCCGTGAGCATGCGCTGGCCCTCGCCTCGCGTGGTGCCACCGTCGTCGTCAACGACCGCGACGCGGCGGACGCGGTCGTCGAAGAGATCCGCGCCGCGGGTGGCGTGGCGACAGCCGACGCGAACGACATCAGCACCCTCGAGGGTGCCACCCGAATCGTCGAGCTCGCCACCTCGACCTACGGGCGCCTCGACATCCTCGTCAACAACGCGGGCATCCTCCGCGACCGCTCGTTCTCGAAGCTCAGCGAAGAGGAATGGACGTCGGTGCTCGCCGTGCATCTCGGGGGCACGATCTGGATGAGCAAGGCCGCGTGGCCCGTGATGGTCGAGCAGGGCTACGGACGCATCGTCAATACGACCTCCGCGGCCGGGATCTTCGGCAACTTCGGTCAGGTGAACTACGGTGCGGCGAAGGCCGCGATCTGGGGGGCGACGAAGACGCTCGCGATCGAGGGGGCGCGGCACGGCATCAACGTCAACGCGATCGAGCCGGGCGCCCGCACGCGCATGACCGAGAACCTGCTGGGCGAGTACGCCGACCGCCTCGACCCGAGCCTCGTCTCGCCCGTCGTGGTGTGGCTGAGCGCCGAGGCGTGCACGACGACGGGCGAGGTGTTCAACGTCGGCGGCGGTCGGGTCGCCCGGGTCGTCATCGCCCAGACGCCCGGCTACTTCTCGCGTGACCTGAGCCCCGAGGGCGTGCGCGACCACTGGGACGAGCTGAACTCGCCCGACGAGGTGCAGGTGATGGTGTCGTTCCAGCAGGAGTTCGAGGTGCTCGCCGCGCTGCTGACCGATGGCGCCCCCGTGACCGCGGGGTCCTGAGCACGGGCCCGACCTCTCAGCCGGCCCGGCCCGCACCGTGGGCCGGGTCGTCTGCGCCGCGCGCACCGTTGGCGAAGACGTGCGGCGGATACGCCGCCGCGGCGCGGTCGTCGAGGAAGTCGAGGTCGTGCACGAACATCCGCTCGCTGATCGCCCAGTCGCCGTCGGTGCACGTGAACAGATCGAGGTAGCGACCGTGGAGGTGCTCGATCGTACGGCGGCCGTCGACCTCGACTTCGTGAAGGGCCATCACGTTCGACTCCACGCGCACGGTACGGGTATCGATCCAGTCGAAGGCCGACGGCCCGAGGACGTGCACGGTCGAGCGCGTCCGGTCGACGAGCCGGGCGAGGGCGTCCGCGAAGTGTCCGTCGACGCGGCCATCCCACGTGCCGTGATGATCGACACCGTCAGGGTGATAGGCGCTCACGGCCAGAGCCGCGTCCCCGCGGTCGACACCGCGGCAGTACGCGAGGAGCGCTCGACGGACAGCGTCCTCGGCGAGGAGCCGCTCGACGCTCGAGATCAGAGCCACGGCGAGTCCACCGGGCGTCAGAGCCCGACGATCTCGGCGTAGCGTCTCATGTCGCGTTCGTAGTGCTCGTCGCCGATGCGCGGCGAGACGACGACCTCATCGATGCCGAGCTTCTCGACGCTCTCGATGTAGGCGAGGTCGTCCTCCCAGTCCTTCTCGGTCTTGCCCTTGCTGCGTCGACCGACCTTGAGGGAGAGCTCCGACATCCGCCTCCCGGCCGCCTCCATCGCCGTGGCGAGCCGCTCGACGAAGATCTCGATGTCTTCGGTCGTGCGGCTGTAGCCGGCCCACCCGTCGCCGACCTCGACGATGCGGCGGAGCGATGCGTCGCTGTTGCCACCGACGATGATCGGCAGCCGGCTCTGCACAGGCTTGGGGAAGCAGTAGAGCGGGGGGAAATCGACGAACTCGCCGGAGAAGCTCGTGAGCTCCTCGGGCGACCACAGTGCGCGCATCGCGGCGAGGTACTCGTCCATGCGCGCTCCGCGCCGGCCGAAGGGCACATCGAGGGCGTCGTACTCCTCCACCGCCCATCCGACTCCGACGCCGAACTCGAAACGTCCGCCGCTCAGCTGGTCGATGCTCGCGACCTGCCGCGCCGTGATGATGGGATTGCGCTGAGGAACGACGAAGACGTACGTGCCGATCCGCAGCGTCGTCGTCGACGCCGCGATGCTCGAGGCCAGGACGAGCGGGTCGATGACCCCCAGCATCCGATGCACCTCCTGGGCGCCGCCCGACTCGTACGGGTACTGGGATTTGTACTCGGGGAAGAAGACGACGTGCTCGGGCAGCCAGACCGAGGCGAACCCGATCTCTTCGATCAGTCGAGCGGCGTCGTTCGACCACGAGCCGTCGCGCGGCCCTGCACCGGTGAAGAGCTCGCTGATGCCCAGTCTCATGCCTGTACCTTCTTCTCGGTGTTCTTCTGGCCGGCCTGATCGATGCGTCCTGCCAGCTGCTCCTTGAGCACGTGCTTCATGACCTTCATCCCCGCGTTGCGCGGGAGCTGCTCGACGATGAAGATGTGCACGGGCTTCTTGTAGCCGGCCAGCTGACCGCGCGTGAAGGCACGGATGTCGTCGAGGCTCACCGTGGATTCCGGCGCCATCACGAGGGCGCACGAGACCGCTTCGCCCCAGCGCTCGTCGGGAAGGCCGAAGACTGCCGCGTCGACGATCTCGTCCATGAGCAGCAGCACGCGTTCCACCTCGGCGGCGTAGACGTTCGCACCCCCACTGACGATGAGGTCTTGGGCGCGGCCCGTCAGGTAGTAGTAGTCCGCCTCGTCGCGATACCCGAGGTCGCCCGTGAAGTACTCGCCGTCGCGCAGGACCGCCGCGGTCTTCTCGGGAGCGTTGTGATACCCCGAGAACATCGTGTCGGCCGAGATGACGAGCTCGCCGATCTCGCCCGGGGCGAGGGTGCGGCCTTCGGCGTCCACGACCCGCATCGACGAGGTCGGAAGCGGGCGCCCGACCGACTCGAAGATGTGCTCCGGTCCTCCGTCGCGGTAGTCGGCGCGGTTGGTGATCGTGATGGGCCCCACGACCTCGGTCATTCCGTACGTCTCGACGAGCCGGTCGCCGATCACGCCGACGAGCTTCTCGGCGTACTCGGGAGGAAGGGGCCCGCCCGAGTGCAGAACCGACTGGAGCGTGTCGAGCACCTTCGGGTGCAGCCGGATGGCCTCGAGCAGGATCGGGATGAGGGGGGTCAGGCCCAGCGTGAACGTCGAGCCCCGCTCGACCATGTGCCTGCCCAGCTCATCGGGCGTCGCTCCGGGGATGAACGACACCGTGCCGCCCGTGTAGAAGTGCGGGAAGATGACGCCCCAGAGCCCCGAAACGAACGACCAGCCGCCCGGGAAGGCGACGTGGCCCTGCAGCGGCAGCCGATAGGCGAAGGGCACGAGCTTGATGCAGTTCACAACGGCCCGGTGGCTGACCAGGACGCCCTTGGGGAATCCGGTCGTACCGCTCGTGTAGCCGATGAGCGCGATGTCTTCCGGGTCGACGTCGATGGGGAGAGGGGCGGCGGATGCTGCGTCGAGCGCGCTGTTGAAAGACTCGGCGCCGGCCGGGGGCTCGTCCGCGATGGCGAGCCACGCGCGCAGCTGGGCGTGGGTGGAGAGGCCCGCCGCCACAGCGCTCGCCGTATCGGTATGGATGAGGGCCACGGCGCCGGAGTCCGACAGGACGTAGTCGACTTCAGCGGACGTGAGCCGATCGTTCACGTGGACCGTGGTGTAGCCACCGAGCGCGAGGCCGACGTACACCTCGAGCGATTCGACGCGGTTGCCCAGCAGGGCGGCGACGCGCGACCCGGCGGGGATTCCGCGGTCCTGAAGGGCGTGTACCAAGCGCCAGCCCCGCTCGATGACCTCTCCGAAGGTCTTCTGCCTGCCGCACGACTCGATCGCGATTCTGTCGTGGAAGCGCTGCCCGGCGTTGGCGAACAGCTGACCGAGGTTGTCGCTCATGCGAACTCCTTGAGATCGAACAGTCGAATGGCATTGTCTGAGAGGAAGAGTCCCATCTCCTCCTCCGAGAGCACAGCGGGAGTACCCGCGTAGGGGGCGGCGAGGTCGCGCACCATGTCGACCCATCGCTGCAACTCTGCGCCGTCCGGATCGTGCTTGGTCCCTCGGACGATGTCAGAGCCGAAGACGAGGCGATGCGCGCCGAGCTGGTCGCGCATCAGGGCGACACGGTGACGAAGCTCACCGTAATCGCGCTCTCCGACGCGCTGCCAGAGCGAGAGCTCGAGATATGCGTGCTGCCACCCGGTGGCGCAGTCCAGCGCTTCGGCCCACCATGCCTCGATCCCTGCGTGGGCGAAAGACACGCGGAGGGTCGGATGCTGTGCGAGCAGCGCCGCCACCTCGGCGGGGCGGGAGCGGATCACCTGCAACGGGTCTCCGCCCAGCGGACTGCAGTGGATCACCGCGGTGAGCTCGCGTTCGACGAGTTCACGGAACAGCCAGTCGTGAGCGGGATCGCGGAGGTCCCACCCCGCGGCGGGATAGAGCTTCACGCCGCGGCAGTGCGGGTGGGCGACCGACTGCTCGAAGAGCTCACGGGCATCGGGATGCCTCGGGTCGATCCCCGCGGCGAAGAACAGGCGTCCCTCGTGGGCGGTGCAGACCGCTTCGTAGCGCGCGTTGAGCGCGCCGATCGGGAGATGCTCGCCCGCCGGCGCGCCCACGATCGTCCAGTCGACGACCGGGACGAGGCCGGCCGCCACGCCGGCCCGATCGAAGGCGCTGATCGTGAGAGCGGCGTCGGGGTCGCTCTCACCGGTCGCAACGCGGGGGAGGATGTCGAGCGGATCGCGTTCGGGATACCGGCGGCCCGCGCCCTGCCTCGCCCACGCGAGGCGCAGCCCTTCCGGCAGCCACGTGACGTCCCAGAAATGCATATGGGCGTCGATGACGAGGTCCGCAGGCACCGTCAGCCCCTCCCGAGGATGTGCACGCTCGAGGCCGCGGTGAGCCAGTCCACGACTCCGCCTCCGATCTGCACCAGGGCGCGCTCGGCGGTCGGGAGCTGCAGTTCGCCGGCCTCGCCGCGGAGCTGGGCGACGACGTCGTGCACCTGCGCGAGGCCGCTCGCTCCGAGCGCGTGGCCTCGCCCGACGAGTCCGCCGGAGCGGTTGACGGGCATGCTCCCGGACGCTTCGGTGACGCCCTCCATCGCCCAGCGCTGCTCGTCGCCGGGCGCGCAGATGCCGACATCCGTCCATGCCATCAGCTCGTAGGCGACCGACGCGTCGTGCACTTCGGCGAAGTCCATGTCCTCCGGGCCGAGACCGGCCTGCTCGTAGGCGGCGAGGGCTGACCCCTCGACGGCGTTCGGGGCATCGGGCTTGTTCTTCGGCGGCCGGGTCGCCATGCGCGACGCGAGGATGCTCACCGACCGCGCGGACCGTACGACATCGGGCCGGCTCGTGACCACGACCGCGGCGGCGCCGTCGCTCACCGGTGAGCTCATCAGCACCGTCAGCGGATCGACGACCACGCGCGAGTTGAGAACGTCCTCCGGCGTCCCGCCGAAGCGGCGATGGGCGTACGGGTTGAGCCGGGCGGCCTGGAGCGAGCGGGATGCGACCCGGGCGAGCCCCTCCATCGTGACGCCGCGCTCCTCGAAGAGTGTGGATGCCAGCCGCGCCTGGCGATCGACGAACGGGCTCCGCTCCTGGCCGGCACCCTCCCCCGTGGCGAAGGCCTGTTCGACATCCATTCCCGCCGCGTACGCACTGAAGGTGCGCTGGCGATCCTCGTGATTCGCCTTCTCGACGCCCAGCGCGAGGACCGTGTCGTACATCCCCGACGCGACCGCCATCCAGGCGAGGTGCAGCGCGTTGCCGCCCGACGCGCACGCGTTCTCGACGTTGTGGATCGGGATGCCGCCGAGCCCGAGCGGATACACGGTGACTTCGCCCCTGATGCACTCCTGGCCGGTGATCAGTCCCGCCAGGGCGTTGGAGAAGAAGAGGGCCTGCACGTCGTCGACGCCGATCGCCGCATCCGCGAGGGCGGCATCGACGGCCACCTTCGCCATGTCCTTCATCGAGAGATCGAGGAACTTGCCGAAGGGGTGCATCCCGACACCGCTGATGACGACCTGACTGTTCACGCGTGCTCCTTCGTTTCGCCGTCCATCACCGAGGCGGAATCGGCCACGCGGCGCTCACTCCGCCGTCGACGATCAGGCTCTGGCCGGTGATGTAGCCGGCATCGTCGCTCGCGAGGAATGCGACGGCGGATGCGGCTTCTTCTGGTGTGCCTTCGCGCCCCATGGGCACCACCCGGGCGCGGGCGGCGGATCCGTCGGCGCCGAATTCGCGCCGCACGAGTGCAGAGTCGATGTTGCCGAGCACGACCGCATTCGATCGGACACCGCGCTCCGCATAGCGCACGGCGATGTGCCGCATGACGGCCAGCTGGGCGGCTTTGGTCGCCTCGTACGACAGCGAACGGCGACTGCTGAGGATGCCGGCGGTCGAGCCGACGAACACGAAGGCGCCGCTCCCCGCATCGAGCATGCCGGGGAGGGCCGCCTGCGCCGTGATCCAGTGCGACCTCACGTTGACGTCGTCGGCGAGGCCCCAGTCCTCGAGGGTCTGGACTTTGAGGGGCTCGCGCCCCGATATCCCGACGTTGCACACCACGATGTCGAGACGGCCGGCATGCGCGGCCGCCGCGGCGACCGCGTGGCGGCACGACGCGGGGTCTGCGGCATCCACCTGCACGGCCAGCCCCGGTCCGCTCAGGTGCTCGACGGTGGCGGCAGCGCGTTCGAGTACCTTGTCGCCGACGATGACCGTCGCGCCCTCTGCGCTGAGCCGCAGGGCGATCGCGCGGCCGTTTCCGATCGCGAGCGTCTCGCCCGCGCGAGCCGGTCCGTCACTGCCCCCGCCGAGCACGTACGCGACGCGGCCCGACAGCCGAGAGGACGTCATCGCGGGGCCTCCGCCGACTTCTCAGCGCGCGGCGCGCGGCGGCGGCGGGTCAACTTCATGTCTGTCCTTCATCGGCGACGTTGGCGGTGATCCGACTGTAGAGCAAGTGCTTGATCTACGCAATTGAGGCCTTGCCTTGGAATGCTCCATATGCGACATTCACTCTAAATCAAGCATTTGCTCTGCATTCATCGCCGCACGGAACGAGGATCACGGATGACCGAATCGGAGACGCTCCGAGTAGCACTCGGGTTCATGAGCGCACTCGATGCCAACGACGCCGAAGGAGTGCGCTCCTGGATGGCGCCTGGTGCGACCTGGTGGGTGGACACGGGTCTGGACCGGGCCAGCGGCGCGTTCGGGCTGGACCCGGGCGACGGGCGGCCGTGGCCGCTGCACGGCGAGATGGACGCGGGCGAGAAGTCGGACGGCCTCGCGGGCGTGCGCGACAGATTTCCCGGCGGCATCCGTCAGATCGTGCGGAGATCGTTCGCCGGGGGTGATGTGGCCGTCCTCGAAGTGGCGGGCGACGGCCTCTATCGAGGCGAGAAGCCCTACCGGAACCGGTACTGCTTCGTGATCACGGTCAGCGGCGATCGGGTCACCTCCGTACGTGAATATCTCGACACGAGGCATGCGGCAGATGTCTTCGAGGGGCGCCACCTCGATCGGCGCTCGTCGCTGCATCGTCAGCAGTTCCCCGACCTGCCCCTGAGCGCGGAGTCGCGAGGCGGCGACGCCGCACTCCGTCTTCTCGCGGCGATCGGGGCCGGCGACCAGCCGACTTTTCTGTCGCTCTTCACTCCCGACGCGACGTGGTGGGCCGATGGCGGACGAAGCCGCCGATGGTCGCATCCCGAAGCGCCTCCCGAGACCGCCCCCGACATCCTTCTCGTGGGGCGGGTGCGCGTTTCGGAGCGCGGCGCGCGGATCTCAGAACTCCAGGGAAGTTACGCGAAGGGATTGCGCATCGCGGCGCACCGGATCATCGAGGACGACCGCTTCGCGGAGTCGGGCCTCGTGTGCGTCGAAGCCGTCAGCGAGGGGGAGCGCGTCGCGAACGGCAGGATGTATCAGAACCGGTACGCGTTCGTGCTCACCGTCACAGCGGGGGGGCTCATCGACGAGGTCCGCGAGTACTGCGACACGCAGCACGCGTTCGACGTCTACGAACTCGATCTCTGAGCGGTCGTCCGGCGGCCGATCAGTCCACCTCGGCGCGCAGGTAGCGTTCGAAGCGCTCCGGAAGCTCTTCTGACGGAGTCGTGCGGGCGCCGGCGGTACGGACCTTTCGAGAGACGATGCGCCAGCGATCGCCGTCGTCGACGAGTTCGTCCTCGTAGCATCCCCAGAGGTGGAAGTGCATCTCGCCCGTGTCGTGGAATGCGTAGACGTACGACAGCGTCGATGCGCTCCCGGCCTCGAGCCGGGGGTAGGCGATCGTCGAGACGTGGTGGCTCGTCGCCTTATACCGTCCCGTCGCCGACACGAAGAGTGCGCGCAGATCGTCTCGACCCGAGATGATCCGGCCATTGCCGTAGTCGAACGTCGCGTCGTCGGTGAACAGATCTGCAAGCAGATCGATGTCGCGCCGGTCCACGCCGCGACTGTACGCGTGAAGCGTGTCGGCGATCTCCGCCCTCGACAGCAGCTCCTCCGCCGTGAGTCTGCCCATGGTCATGCCCCTTCCGTGTCGGTGGTCGGATCGTCATGGAAGCGCGAGAGGATGCCGGCCAGCCGGTCGGGGTCATCGACCGGCCAGCCGTAGTACGACGAGATCCGGTCCACGCGACCGCCGAAGCGCGCCTTGCACAGCTCGGGCATGTCGTCAGGGCTGCCCGTCACGGCGATCGCATCGAGAAGATCGTCGTCGATGAGGTGGGCCATGTCCGCCCACCGCCCCTGGCGCGACAGGGCCTGCAGCTCAGGCTGGAGATCGCCGTAGCCCACCGTGTCGAGCACGCGCGAATAGGCCGGGGTCGAGGCGTAGAACGCGATCTGCTCGCGGGTCTTCCTCGTCACCTCGGCCACCTGCTCCTCCGTGTCGCCCATCACGAGGAACAGCGGGACGTAGAGTTCGACGGCGTCGCGCGAGCGCCCCGACGCGGCGAGCCCCCGCTCCACGGCGGGGAGTGTCACGTCGTCGAGATACGCGCTCGTCGTCATGCCGTGCAGGAGCAGACCGTCGCAGAGCTCCGCGCCGAGCGCTGTCATGCGCTCGCCGACCGCGGCGATCATGACGGGGATCCGATGATCGTGGTGCTTCGGCGTGAAGGTGGGCGTCATGAGCGTGTGCTGGTACACCGCGCCCTGGTAGTCCAGCCGTGTGCCCTCGCGCCACGAGGTGAAGATCGCATCGAGAGCGAGCAGGTAGTCCCGCATCCTCGCGGCGGGCGCCGACCAGGGCATCGAGAACCGTCGCTCGATATGGGCCTGGATCTGGCTGCCCAGGCCGAGGACGAATCGCCCCTGCGACATCCCCGCGAGATCCCAGGCGGCATAGGCCGTCGACATCGGATTGCGTGCGAACGCCACGGCGATGGCCGTACCCACCGTGAGTCGCGACGTGCTCAGCAGCGCCGCCTGTGACTGGAGGAACGCATCCGTCACGCTCTCGCTCGCCCACACGGCGTCGAAGCCTCTGCGCTCGGCGTCGGCGGCGATCGGACCGCATTCGACGGACGAGGCGCCGATCAGACCCATGTCGATCTTCATCGTGCGTCCTTCGGGAGGTGCAGGACGCGCTCGCCGATCGCGTTCTTCAGGATCTCGTCCGTTCCTCCGCCGACGCGGAGGCCCGGCAGGCCCAGAGTGAGCTCCGACCACGCGTACGTTCCCCACTCCCCGGTGTCCGCCACGTGGGCGCCCTCGAGGATGTCGGCCGCGATGTCGCTGATCTGGCGGAGCAGGTCGGTCGTCAGGAGCTTGGTGAGGGCCAGCTCGGGGCCGGGCGTCCCGTCGGAACCCCGCATCCGATCCGTCGTCAGTCGCGCGGCCCATGCTCGCACCACGACATCGGCGACCGCATCCCGCGTGCGTGCATCCGGCGGGTTCTGCGTACGCCGGGCGAGATCGACGAGGCGGTCCACGAGTGCGGCGTCGACGCCCACCTCGCGTCCGATCGCGGATCGCTCGTTGAGAAGCGACGTCACCACGACAGACCAGCCGCCGTCGACCTCGCCGACCCTGGCCGAGTCGGGCACGAAGACGTCGGTGAGGAAGACCTCGTCGAACGAGGCCCCGCCCGTGAGCTGCCGGATCGGCCGCACCTCGACGCCGGGCGAGCGCATGTCGACGAGGAAAGTGGTCAGGCCCGCGTGCTTCGGCTTGGCCGCGTCGGTGCGGGCGATGCACAGCCCCAGGTCGCTGAAGTGCGCGCCCGAACTCCAGACCTTCTGTCCGTTGAGACGCCATCCGTCGCCGTCTCGTTCGGCGCGCGTGGCGAGACCGGCCAGGTCTGATCCCGCACCGGGCTCGCTGTACAGCTGGCAGGCGATGAGCTCGGCCGTGCGCAGTTTCGGCAGCAGTTCGTCGCGCTGGGCGGGCGTGCCGTGCTCGAGGAGAGTGGGGCAGAGCGTCGACACGCTGAAACGCAGGTAGCCGTCGTCGGGGAGGATGTAGCCGCCCTCGAGTTCGCGCAGGAGAGCGGAGAACCGGGAATCCAGCGCCCGCCCACCGTAGGCCTCCGGGCCGTCGACCCAGTCGAGCCGATGACGACGCAGATGGGAGCGGTAGCGGCGCAGCTCGGCGAGTTCCTCCGCCTCACCCTCTGATCGCTCCGCCACGACCGACACCCGGTCATCCGCCGGCTGTGCCGAGGAATCTGTCTCGCGCTTGGCGGCGAACGAGTCGAGCACCGCCATGACTTCTTCTCGGAATGCCGCGTCGCTCACGCTCGTCATCGTCCTCCTCGACCGGCCCGTCCCGACACCGGTTGCGTCGGCGGTGACTGAGTTCGTATGCTAGCAAAGCAAGTGCTTGATTGAAACCGCTTCATCGGCGAAGGGATGTGCCGTGGTCGGCATCGAGACCTACAGCGCCTACGTGCCCGCACCCCGGCTCGATCTCGCCGACGCCGCGCGCGTCGCCGGCGGCCGCGCGAAGGGTGCGCGACCCGTTGCGTCCTATGACGAGGACACTACAACGATGGCCGTCGAGGCGGCCCGGCCGGCACTCGACGACGCGCCTGCTGTGGAGAGTCTCTGGTTCGCCACGACCCACCCCGGCTACCTCGAGAAGTCGAACGCGACCACCGTCGCCGTCGCGAGCGGTCTGGAAGCGGATGTCGCCGCGTACGACGTCGGAGGGGCCCTCCGCGGAGCCGCCGGAGCATTCCGCGCCGGCCTCGCCATGGGCTCGGCCGTCGTCGTCTTCAGCGACGTGCGCTATGGGCTTCCCGGCTCGGCCGACGAGCTCACGGGCGCTGACGGCGCCGCCGCGTTCGTGGTGGGCCAGGACCCGATCGCGGATCTGGTGGCGACCTCGTCGGTCTCGAGCGAGTTCCTCGATCGCTGGCGCGAGCCCGGCGCGGTACGGACCCGCATCTGGGAGGAGCGCTTCGGCGTCGAGGAGTACGTCCCTCTCATGGAGCGTGCGCTGCAGGACGTGCTCGCCCGATCCGGAGTGAACCGCGAGCAGGTCGACCACGTCATCGTCAGCGTGCCGCACGCCCGCGCCGGAGCTGCCGTGCGTCGCACCTTCCGGCCCGAGCAGCTCGCCGCCGCCGACGTCGCCGGACTCGGCTATGCCGGCGCCGCCGATTTCGCGCTCAGGCTCACCGCTGTCCTCGATGCCGCCGCGCCGGGTCAGACGATCCTGGTGCTCAGTGCCGCGGACGGTGCGGACGCGTTCGTCTTCCGCGTCACTCCGAAGCACGTCCCCCGGGAGCGCGGTGGTCTCGCGCGGGCGATGGGTGGCGGCTACTCGATCGGCTACGGCGACTACCTCAACTGGCGCGGCCTCCTGCCGCGGGAGCCCGCCCGGCGGCCTGAGGTCCGGCCGCCTGTGCCCCCCGCCTCGCGTCGCAACGCGAGCTGGAAGTTCGCATTCGTCGCCGGGCAGTGCACCGAGTGTGGGTACCGCAACATGCCACCTCGCCGGGTGTGCCTTCGCTGTTCCGCGACCGACAGCTCCGAGCCGATCTCGATGGTCGGCATCCCCGGGCGTGTCGCGTCATTCACCGACGACTGGCTGTCGGAGTCGATTCAGCTGCCGGCGAAGGTGGTTGCCGTCGACTTCGAGGGAGGAGGACGCTTCGAGTGCGAGATGACGGATGCTCTCGGTCGCGGCTTCGCGATCGGTGATGCCGTCCGCCCCACGTTCCGGCTGGCCGGCATCGGCGGCAACGGCGTGCGCAACTACGTGTGGAAAGTACGTCCGGAAGACGAGGAGAAGGTCTGATGGGAGCTCACGCTCTGAGGAACCCGGTCGCGATCGTCGGGATGGCATGCACCGATTTCGGTGAGCACTGGGATCGTGACGTCGACGATCTGCTGGTCGAGGCGACGCAGGGTGCACTCGCCGCCGCCGGTGGGCTCGACGTGCAGAACGTCGACGCCTTCTGGCTGGGCTCGATGATCTCAGGCGTCTCGGGGCTCACGCTGACGCGTCCGCTCAACATCTCGCACAAACCGGTGACCCGCGTCGAGAACATGTGCGCGACGGGCTCCGAGACGTTTCGCAATGCGTGCTTCGCGGTGTCGTCGGGGGCGTACGACATCGTCATGGCAGTGGGTGGAGAGAAGCTGAAGGATGCCGGCTACTCCGGGCTCGAGATGCCGAGCGTGCCGAACGACGGCACTCCCGCCGTGCTGAGCGCGCCGGCGATGTACTCGATGATCGTGCCCGCGTATGCGCGTCGGTACGGAGTGTCCGAGGCGCAGATCAAAGAGGCCATGACGCACATCGCATGGAAGAACCATGGCAACGGTGCACTGAACCCGCGCGCACAGTTCCGCAAGGCCGTCTCGAAGGAGACGATCGCCGCCGCGCCCTCGCTCGCCGGCAACCTCAGCGTCTTCGACTGCTCGGGCGTCGCCGACGGTGCTGCGGCCGCCGTGATCGTGCGCGCCGAAGACGCCTACAAGTACACGGATCGACCGCTCTTCATCCATGCGCTCGCACTCGACGCGGGCTCAGGGACGGGGAGATTCGACAGCGACTACGACTATTCGGATCTCTCCGAGGCCGCGGTTTCGGCGAAGATCGCGTATGCGCAGGCCGGAATCACCGATCCGGCCTCGCAGATCTCGCTCGCCGAGGTGCACGACTGCTTCACCCCCACGGAACTCGTGCT
Organism: Microbacterium rhizomatis; assembly: GCF_008710745.1. Classification (GTDB taxonomy): domain Bacteria; phylum Actinomycetota; class Actinomycetes; order Actinomycetales; family Microbacteriaceae; genus Microbacterium; species Microbacterium rhizomatis. The sequence continues at coordinate 902,712 of NZ_VYSA01000002.1, read as the reverse complement.
GATGGAGGAGCTCGGCTTCTCCGAGCGGGGCAAGGCGTGGAGCGATGTGCTGGACGGTCGGTACGACCGGAGCGGCGCGCTGCCGGTCAATGTCGACGGAGGGCTCAAGAGCTTCGGGCACCCGATCGGGGCGAGCGGCCTGCGGATGATGTACGAGATGTGGCTGCAGTTCCGCGGCGAGGCGGGGGAGCGGCAGCTCGCCGACCTCCGGTACGGTCTGATCCAGAACCAGGGCGGCAGCCCGGGCGACCTGGTGAGCGCGGTGACGATCGTCTCGGGAAGCGCGTGATCCCCGGCACGTCACCGCGAGCAGTCTCGGAGCCCTTGGGTAGGCTTCCGGAAAGACGCGGTCCCGTACCAGAGAGGAAGCGCATCGTGACAACGACCCGACGCCGTTCTGCAGGCTCGCCGGCGGGTGTCGCGCGCAAAGAAGTCATCATCCGCGCGGCCGCGAAGGTCTTCGCCGAGAACGGATTCTCCGCGGCCACGGTGCGCGACGTCGCCGACGAGGCCGACATGCTCTCCGGCAGCCTGTACTACTACTTCGACTCGAAGGAGTCGATCGTCGAGCAGGTGCTCGTCGAGTACCTCGACATGCAGATCCGGGCCTACGAGCGCGCCGTCGAAGCGACCGAACGTCCCGTCGAGCGACTGGAGCAACTCGTCGCCGAGGCGCTCCGCGGCACGGTCACGCACCGTGAGCACCTCACGATCCTGCAGAACGACTGGCAGTACGTCGGCCCGATGCAGGGGATCCTGGAGCGCCAGGCGCAGATCGAGAAGATCTGGCTGCGCACCATCCAGGAGGGCATCGACAGTGGCGCCCTGCGTGCCGACATCGACCCGCGCATGATCTATCGCACCGTGATGGGGGCCATTCAGGCCGTCATCCGCTGGTTCGACCCTCGTGGTCGCGTCAGCATCGACCACATCATCTTCATCCAGAAGGCGATCCTTCTCGACGGCGTTCGCGCGCCGAGCTGATCTCGTGCGGGGCCGCGGCGCGGTCCTCCCCGTCGCAGATCGCCATCAAATAAATAAAGCAAGCGCTTGTTTATAGGCCCACCGTCATCACCGAGGAGTCCGAATCATGTTCCCGCCGATCAGTCCCGACCTGAGTCCGGTCTTCGGGCGCTTCATGGATCAACGCTGCGCATGGGACGCCGACCGCGAACCCGCTGCGGGGGCTCCGACCCTGTGGCGAGCGCTCGCTGAAGAGGTCGGTGCCGCCGGTCTCCTCGTCGACGATGACCTGGGCGGTCAGGGCGGGACGCTCGTCGAGCTCGCCGCCGCGATCGCGGAGGCCGCGCGATGCGGATGGTCGGGGCCGCTCGTGGCGACCGCCGGCGTCGCCGTGACGCTTCTGAGGCGTGTGGACCCGAGCGATCGCTGCGGTCTGCTGCGCGAGATCGCCGAGGATGCCGTCATCGTCGTGGTGGCCCTTCACGAGGACGAACGGGGAGCGTCCCTCGACGCGACGGCCCGCCTCACCCATGCGGGCGATATTGCGAGGATCGACGGCCGTAAGACCTTCGTCGACAGCGGCATGCACGCGGACGTGATCCTGGTGCCCGCCGTGGATGACGAGGGCGTCGCTCACATCGCGCGTGTGGATTGCGCCACGGCCGGCGTGACCCGCACTCCGATGGACGCGGTGGACCCCGGCCGAGGACTCGCGACGATCGAATTCGAGCACGCGGAGGCCGTGATCGTCTCGTCCGGCGCCGAAACGGTCGCAGCCGTCCGCGACGCATGGCTCACCGGAGCGCTGCTGACCGGCGTCGACCTGCTCGCGTCGGCCATCCGGGCGTACTCGCTGGCTCTGGAATACGCCGTCGTGCGGGAGCAGTTCGGTCGCCCGATCGCGTCGTTCCAGAGCATCAAGCACAAGCTCGTGGACATGTACGGCGAGCTGCAGACCGCGTACAGCGCGGTGATCGCCGCGGTATCGACCGACCCGGCCGATCCCGAGTGGGACTTCGCCGCCTCGGCGGCGAAGGTGCGGTCGGGCGACGCTGCGATGCAGGTGCTGCGCGAAGCGGTCCAGGTGCACGGCGGCATCGGATTCACGTGGGAACACGAGGTCTCGCACCACTTCCGCCGCGTCGTCGCAGAGCGGGCCCTCTACGGGACGCCGACGCATCACCGCACGCTCGTCGCTGCGGCGAGCGGGTTCTGACCATGGCCCTCGACGTCTCGCGCCTCGGCTTCCGATCGCAGCCGGAGGTGGTGACCTGGACGACGAAGGAGTCGCTCCTGTATGCGCTCGCGGTCGGCGCGGGCCAGGTGGACCCATCCGCCGAGCTGGCGTTCACGACGGAGAACACCGAAGGCATCCCCCAGCAGGTGATACCGAGTTTCGCTGTCGTGCTGGGGTTCGCGAACGGAATGCCGGATGTCGGTACCTACGATCCGACGCGAGCGGTCCACGCCGAGCAGACCCTCGATGTCGAAGGCCCGATCGCACCGGAGGGACGCGCCGAGGTGACGACAACGATCACCGAGATGTGGGACAAGGATCCGCACGCGATCGTCTGGACCGAGACCGAGCTCCGCGACATCGAGACGAATCGTCTCATCGCGCGGAGCCGCACCGGCGCATTCCTGGGCGGCGCGGGCGGGTTCGGCGGAGAACGCGGCCCGAGCGCCGCATGGTCGCCTCCGGACCGCGCGCCCGACGCCGAGGTGGGTTTCGTCACCAGGCCCGACCAGGCGCTCCTGTATCGCCTCACGGGTGATCGGAATCCCCTGCACTCCGACCCTGCGTTCGCCGCGCGCGGGGGCTTTCCTCGCCCGATCCTGCACGGCATGTGCACGTACGGATTCGCCGCGCGACTGCTCGTGGGCGAGCTGTGCGCCGGCGACGTCGCCGCGTTCCGCGGGATGTCGGGCCGATTCGCTCGGCCGGTGTTCCCCGGTGATGCGCTGCGCCTGCACGTCTGGCGCGTCGAGGGCGGCGCATCCTTCCGCGTGCTGACCGATGGTGGCGATGTGGTGATCGACCGCGGTCACGTCGAGCTCGCGCCCGTGACGGCGCCTCGCTCCGTCACGGAGTCCGCACCCGGCTGAGCCTCGTATCGAGGAGGTAACGGCCATTGCGTCGCGACGCACCGTGTGTCAAAATCAAGTGCTTGCTTCACAAACCACTGGTGTCACCCAACCCGAAGAAGGGACAAAGATGTCTCAGAACGCAATCACTCGCACATTGCGGAGGCGCGCTGTCATGGCCGCCGTCGCCGTCACAGCGCTCGTCGGACTCGCCGGATGCGCGTCCGACACGCCGGCGCCGGGTGGCAGCGCAGCCGCCGTCACCTACGTCGTCGGATTCCCCGCCATCCTCTCCGGACCGGCCGCGTTCGCGGGCGTGCCCATCTCGGACGGCGCGAAGCTCGCCGTCAAGGAGATCAACGAGAGCGGATATCTCGGCGAGGGCTCGAAGATCGATCTGAAGATCGACGACATCAAGGGCGACCCTGCGCAGGCGATTGCCCTGTTCAACCAGTACGCCGCTGACGGAGCATCCGGCATCCTCTGCTGCGGTCTGTCGTCCGAGGCGGGCGCGCTCGCCCCGGTCATCACGGCCAAGTCGACCCCCGCTGTCGTGACCTCCGCGATCCTCGCAGGACTCGCCGATCCGCCCTACATCTATCGTTCGGTGATCCTGCCCTCGCAGAAGGGCGGAATGTACGACCAGTTCGTCGACGCCGTCGTACCTGGCGAGAAGATCAAGACGGCCGTGATCGTCGTGACAGCCGACAACGACGGAATGGTGGGCGACTCCAAGGTGTGGCAGGCCGCACTCGAGCGCAACGGCGTCGACGTCCTCAAGGTGATCGAGACCTCGGCCGCAGACACCAACTACACCCAGGCGGCGACCGAGATCGAGTCGCTCAACCCCGACGCCGTCGTCGGTTCCACGCTCGGCACCCCGTCGGCTCTGCTGGCGAAGTCGATGCGCGAGCGCGGGTACGACAAGCCGTTCCTCACGACGTACGGCGTGGACAGCGAGGCACTGTTCACGACGTCAGGCGGCGGACTTGCCGGCACGATCTTCATGTCGCCCTTCCACGCCGGCTTCAACGACAACGAGACCGCGGTCAACTTCGTCAAGGCCTACGAGGCCGAGTACAACGCCACACCCGATATGTACGGCGCACAGGGCTACACGGCGATGTGGCTGCTCGCCCAGGGCCTGAAGGGCGCGGGAGACCCCGACCCCCAGAAGGTCGCAGACGCCCTCTCGAAGGTCACCACGCAGGACTCGGTGTACGGCACGCTCACCTACGAAGGCGGGCAGGCCAGCCTCGACGGACCGGGCGAGTACCTGGTCTGGCAGAAGGACGGAACGCTCAAGCAGTGGGATAAGTGACGGTGGCGACAGGGATGTCGCCGGAGGTCGGTCTCGCATGCGCTCTCCGGCCGACGGGTGACCTGTCGCTCCGGGACGCTCTCCACCAGGCGGCGCGCGCAGCGCAGGACAGCGCGCTCGCCTCGTGGTGGGCTCCCGGAGACCGGGAGGTGCTCGACGGAAGATCGCACGATGCGACGCTCGCGCTGCACGTGGTGGTCACCTCGACCACCACTCTGCGAGTGGGCCTCTCCGGCGACATCCCGTCGCTCTACAGTGCGCCGGTGCGGGCGAAGCAGATCGCGACGCTCGACTGGTTCAGCGGCGGGCGGCTCGAGCACGGCATCGATCTCGCACCGCCCCCCGCGCCCCTGGCCGACCCCCTGCGGCAGGACCCGGAGGACCACCTCGGGCAGGCCATCGATCAGACGGCCGCGATGCATGCGCTCTGGACTCAGAGCCGGGCGGGCTATTCCGGCCCTTTCGTTTCATTCGAGGGAGCGATCGCGCTTCCCAAGCCGATCGGAGACCGGATCCCCGTGACTCACCTCCGTGCCACGTCGGCCGACTCGCTCGCCAGGTACAGAGGCGCCTGCGCAACCCCGGCGGGGTGGATGGTCTGGTCGCCCCGAGCCGACGACGTGAAGCGGTCTGCGGACGTGCTGACCGACGTGCTCGGCGACGCGGCGCACGCCGTCCGACGGACGTGGGTCGTGCCGGCCGATGCACATCCCGCAGCTCTGGACGCTGCGCAGCAGCTCGGCGTCGACGAAGTCGTGGCGTTCTTCGACCACATCCCGACCCCCGACCAGATCACGGCGATGGTGAAGTGACGTGGTTGCTCTCACACTGAAGGGCGAGCCCGTGCAGATCGGGCTCGTCGACCTGTTCGACGGCACCCCGGAGCGCGGTCCTGAGTTCATCCAGGCGTATGCGAAGACCGCGGAGGACCGCGGATTCGCGGGGATCTGGCTACCCGAGCACATCCTCTTCTTCGACCACTACGCATCGGCCTATCCCTATCCGGCCGCCCCCTCGGCGACGGATCCCACCACCGCCGAGGTGCACAACAAGGTGGTCGACGGCACGGCGCAGGTCGAGGCATCCGCAGATCAAGGGCTTCTCGACCTGTTCCAGACGGCTGTGTACGTCTGCGACGCGACCACGACGCTTCGCTTCGGCAGCTCGGTCATGCTGCTGCCGTTGCGCAATCCCAAGGTGATCGCGCGCGAGCTCATGACGGTGAGCGAGCTCACGGACGATCGATTCGACCTCGGCGTCGGCGTCGGCTGGTCATCGGAAGAGCTCGAGGCGTGCGGAACGGACTTCACGACACGAGGCAGGCGGTGCGAGGAGATGATGATCGAGATGCAGAAGCTCTGGTCGGACGAGGCTGTCTATCCGGCTGCGTCGCGGCCGTTTCCGCGGATGCTCGTCGGAGGGCACTCGCCCGCGGCGATCCGGCGCGCGGCGCAGGTCGCGACGGGCTGGTACCCGTGGAACCTCACCCTCCCCGAATTCGCGCACCACTACGCCACGTACCGTCGGCACCTCGAAGCGGGCTCGCGTGAGGTCGGAGAGCAGAAGGTCATCGCCGGACTCCGATTCAGCGGCGATCTGGAGGCGCTTCCCGCGATCGTCAACGGCTACGCGAGGCTGGGCGCCGATGCCGTGAACATCTCGCTGCGCACCGACACCGCCACGTACGCCGACACGCTCTCGGCGGCCTCCCGAGTGCTCGGGCTCGCAGCATGAGCGGGTACCCCGGCTCCGAGATCCAGTCCGACACCGAGATCGACGACTTCCGCCTGGAAGTGCGTGAATGGCTCGAGGCGCACGTGCCGGCCGAGCCGCTCCCGACCTGGACGGATCCGGCCGGGTTCGCACTGCATCGCGATTGGGAGCGCGTGCTGTACGAAGGCGGGTACGCGGCGATCGACTGGCCGTCGGAGTACGGCGGACGTGACGCGGGCCCTCGCCGCTCCATCGTGTTCGGCGAGGAGTACTACCGTGCGGGTGCTCCCGAGCGGGTGAACATGGGCGGCCTGTATCTGCTCGGACCCGTCCTGATGCAGCACGGCACGCCCGAGCAGTGCGCCCGCTGGATTCCCGACATCCTCAGTTGCCGCACCGTGTGGTGCCAGGGATTCAGTGAGCCCGAGTCGGGCTCGGACCTCGCATCGCTCCGCACCCGCGCCGACCGCGACGGCGACGAGTTCATCGTCAACGGGCAGAAGATCTGGACGTCGATGGGCGGGTTCTCGGATTGGATCTTCGCGCTCGTGCGTACCGACCCGGTCGCCGGCAGCATCCGAAAGCACGACGGGATCACGTTCCTCTGCATCGACCTGCGCTCGCCCGGCGTCGAGGTGCGGCCGCTCACGATGGTGGACGGCACGAAGGGCTTCGCCGAGATCTTCTTCACCGATGTGCGGGTGCCGGTGGAGAACGTCGTCGGCGAGATCGGCGGCGGGTGGAGGGTCGCCATGTCGACGCTCGGATTCGAGCGCGGCGCTGTGTTCGGCGACCACGCCAAGTACTCGAAGGACGTGGGCGATCTCGCGCGCCTCGTCGCGGCGCGCGGGCTCGAAGACGACTCGGCAGCGCTCGACGACCTCGGCCGAGTGCTCGTCGAGACGGAGGTCTACCGCGCGAACGTGTACCGCCTCGCGGACCTCGCCGAGCAGGGCGTCGACCTCACGGCGACGGCGAGCATCAACAAGATCTACTGGACGCAGATGCAGTTCGACATCTTCGACACGGGGCTCCGCCTGCTCGAAGACGATGCTGCCGTGGTCGGCGACCCGAGTGCGATCCCCGGAGCCGACGATCGCACGCGCCTCGCGTGGGCGAACTGGCATCACCGGTACTGGTACTCGCGTGCCGCGATGATCTTCGGCGGCACCAATGAGATCCAGCGCAACATCATCAGCGAGCGGGTGCTCGGTCTTCCCATGGAGAGCCGCAAATGATCGAGACAGACGTCGACACCGAGCGTCGCGAGCTTGCCGAGCTCAGCGACGATCTGCTCGAGAGGTTCTGCTCCGTCGAGCATCTGCGCGGGTGTCTCGACCAGGGGCGCGCCCACAGCCCCGAGCTGTGGGGGCGACTGGCAGAGGCCGGGCTGATCTCCGCGATCGTAGGTGAAGACTTCGGTGGCATCGGCCTCACGCCTGCCCACCTCTCCGGCGTGCTCTACAACCTCGGACGCCATGCGGCTCCCGAACCCTTCCTCGAGACGGCGGTCGTCGCCGCGACGGTCCTGGGTGCTTCGTCGTGGCCCGAGGCGTCGGCGTGGCTCGAGCGCGTCGCCGCGGGCGACGCGATCGTCGCCATCCGCTTGGACGGAGCACCGCACGTGGCGTTCGCCCGCGACGCCGACCTCCTGCTCGACATCGGGCAGGACGACAGCGTCCGGGTGTTCACCGCGGATCAGCTCGAGATCACCGACCTGGACTCACTCGACGCCCTGCGCCCCGTCACCGCGGTGGCCTACCGCACCGAGGGCGTTGCGCTCCCCGTCTCTGCGGACAGCATCCGGTACGCCCGCGCGCTTGCGATCGCGGGCGCGGCCTGCCTGCTGGCCGGAGCGACCAATCGCCTCCTCGAGCTGACGGTCGACTACGTCACCCTGCGCCGGCAGTTCGATCGGCCCGTCGGGTCGTTCCAAGCCGTCAAGCACAAGATCGCGGACGTCGCCGTGATGGCCGACATGGCCAGGTCGGCGGCGCTGTCGGCCATCGACGGTGCCGGGGAGCCGGCCGGATTCCGCCGCGCAGCGGCGGCCAAGGCGTACGCCGGTGACGCGGCTCACCTCGCGAACGTGCATGCGCTCCAGCTCCATGGCGGGATCGGGTTCACGTGGGAGTACCACCTGCACATCTGGCTCAAACGGGCCATGAGTCTCTCGGCCGCGTACGGAACCACGCGGAGCCTGCGTCGCGCACTCGCGCGCGATCTCCTCGCTGAGATCGGCGGAGCCGGGTCACGATGACGGGCCTCGGATTCTGGCGACTCGCCGCCGACGACCCCGGCGCCCCGGCTGTCGTCCGCTCCGACGGCACGATCGTCAGCAGAGGAGAACTGCTGGCGTGGTCCAACGGCCTCTCGCACCTCTTGAAGAGCCTCGGGATGACGGCGGGCGACCGGGCGGTCGGCGTCGTCGCGAACGAGCCGTTCGCGCTCGCACTCGCGCTCGCATGCCAGCAGTCGGGGGCGTACTACGTGCCCGTCAACACCGCTCTCACAGCCGCCGAGATCGCGTACATCGTCGAGGATGCCGCTCCCGTGGCGCTCTTCACCTCGTCGAGGTTCGCGCGCGTCGTGCACGAGGCCGCCCTGGCTGGCCGCATCGCGCCGGAGGTGTGCTTCTCGTTCGGCACGGATGACGGCTTCCAGGATGTCCGAACGGTGCTGCCGCGACATCCTGTCTACGCTCCCGCTGATCGCACACCGGGGGCATTCCTCGGCTACACGTCGGGCACGACCGGTCGCCCGAAGGGTGTGGCGCGCAAGCTCGCCACCGGCGACCCGGATGACGTCTTCGAAGCGGGCGCCAGGTGGCAGCTCGGCATGTTCGGCATCGAGCCGCTCGCCTCGGGCGTGCACCTGGTGACGTCGCCGCTGAGTCACACGGCGGTCAGCGGCCTGGCCGTGACATCCCTCCACTTCGGACACGCGGTGGTGCTCACCGAGTCGTTCGATCCGGAAGGGGTGCTCCGCCTCATCCAGGATCAACACGTCACGACCACGCATATGGTGCCCACCCAGCTGCATCGGCTGTTGCGGCTGCCCGAAGACGTGCGCTCGCGCTACGACGTCAGCTCGATGCGCAACCTCGTGCACGGCGCCGGCCCCTGCCCCGAGGCCGTCAAGCGCGACATGATCGCGTGGTTCGGTCCGGTGATCTGGGAGTACTACGGCGCCACCGAAGCCGCCGGCACGGTCATCGATTCGTTCGAGTGGCTCGAGCGCCCCGGGAGTGTCGGACGCGCGCAGCCCGGCGCGGAGGTGCGGATCCTCGATGCGTCGCGCAACGACGTGCCCGCCGGTACGAGCGGGGCCGTGTTCCTGCGGATGGGTGCGCACGCGTTCGAGTACCGCGGCGACCCGACGAAGACCGAGGCCGGCAGGCACGGCGACTTCGTCACCGTCGGCGATGTCGGCTGCATCGACGACGACGGCTACCTCTACCTCCTCGCCCGTGTGTCGGAGGTGATCGTCTCCGGCGGCGTGAACATCTACCCTGCCGAGATCGAGGCAGCCCTGCTCGCGCACCCCGACGTCCGCGACGCGGGTGTGATCGGACTGCCCGATCCCGAATGGGGCGAGACGGTCTGCGCCGTCGTCGAAGCCGTGCCTGATTCTCCGCTTGCGCTGTCGCCCGCCGAAAGCACCCCACCGCTGCTCGAGTTCCTCTCGGAACGCCTCGCGCGGTTCAAGATGCCCCGCCGCGTGGAGGTGGTGGCCGCGCTGCCACGCGGAGAGAACGGCAAGCTCCGCAAGCACCTCCTGCCCGATCTGATCGCGAAGTGATGCCATGAAGCCCGTCGCCCTCCCGACCCCCGACACCCGCGAGTGGTTCGACCGCATCGACCTCGGCCGGCTGACCGTGCCGCGATGCCGGGACTGCGGCTCGTTCTTCCTGTACCCGCGCAGCTCGTGCCCGCGCTGCGGCGGCCGTTCGATCGAGCTCGTCGACGCGGCGGGCACCGCGACGCTCCTGTCGTTCGTCGTCAATCAGCGCGGGCCTGAGGGGTTCGAGCCGCCCTACGCCCTCGCCATCGTCCAGCTGGCGGAAGGGCCGCGGATGCTGGCGGGTATCGCCACGACCGATCCGGCCGAGCTGGAGATCGATGTTCCGCTCCGTGCGGTCTTCGAGGAGCGCGGCGACCGAAAAGTGCTGTATTTCGAGCCGGAGGTGGCGCAGAAGTGACCTTGCGCGGAGCAGTGGCGATCGTCGGAGCCGCCGAAAGCACCGACCTCGGTCGCATCCCCGACAAATCGGCTCTCGAGCTGCACGTGGATGCCGCGCTCAACGCGCTCGCCGACTGCGGGCTGACGCCGGCTGACGTCGACGGCGTCGCGTCGGCGGGAGAGATGCCGGTCGATGTCGCCGACTATCTCGGAATCGTGCCCGAGTACCTCGATGGGACGAACGTCGGCGGCTCGTCGTACATGCTCCACGTGCGGCACGCGATGGCCGCCATCACAGCGGGGCTCTGCCACACCGTCCTCGTCACGCACGGCGAGTCGGGCCGCTCGCGGGTCGGGATGGTGCCGTGGGCGCCCGCGCCCCAGTCGCTGATGGGACAGTTCGAGGTGCCGTACGGGCCCGTCGGGGCTCCCTCGCTGTTCCCGATCGGCGTGCGCCGCTACATGGCCGACTACGGGATGACACGGGAGCAGCTCGCTCTGGTGCCCGTGATCCAGCGCGAGTGGGCGTCGCGGAACCCCCGGGCGAAGCTCCGCGACCCCATCACGGTCGACGACGTCTTCGCATCCGCCGTCATCGCCGACCCGATCCACCTGCTGCACTGCTGCCTCGTCACCGACGGCGGGGGAGCGCTCGTCATCACTTCGGCGGAGCGCGCGAAGGACCTGTCGTCGTCGCCGGTCTACGTGCTCGGCGCCGGCGAGAGCAGCGAATCGTCGACGGTCGCGGGCCTCGAGAGCCTAACCTCGTCGCGGGCCATCCGCATCGGTGGCGAGCGCGCGTTCGCGCAGTCGGGCGTTCGCCGCGACGAGGTCGACCACCTCATGATCTACGACGCGTTCGCGCACGTTCCCATCTACGGCCTGGAGGATCTCGGATTCGTCGGGCGGGGCGAGGCTCCCGCTTTCATCGAGGACCGCAACACGGCCCCGGGCGGCCGGTTGCCGCTCAACACGAACGGCGGAGGCCTGTCGTATACCCACACGGGCATGTACGGCATGTTCGCGATTCAGGAGTCCGTGCGGCAGGTGCGCGGCACTGCGGCCGCACAGGTCGACGGCGTCGACATCAGCGTCGCGACCGGCGTCGGCGGGATGTTCATGAGCTCGGGCACGCTCGTCCTGGGAAGCGCCGCCACCCTCTAGGTTGAGCCCGCGAGGCGGTTTTCGTACTACACTCATGTGGTACGAAATGATTGAGCGGGGTGATGGTGCGAGTACGAGTGCATCCGAGGGTCACGGATTGTCACCCCGAGGTGATGGTTTCGGATGTGATCGAGGCGTTCGAAGGCACTCTGCGAGCCCGCGCACGTGACACCCACCCGGTGCAGTGGGTGGGTGTCGGGACGGATACGAGCGGACGTTTGCTGGAGTACATCGCCGTGGAAGACGAACCGGATGGCTGGCTGATCTTTCACGCCATGCCCGCGACGAAGAAGGTTCTCATCGAGGTTGGACTGAGGAGGTAGACGAATGGGCACGTACAGCGACGTGAACGGGATTCCGTTCACAGACGAAGACATCGAGTCGTGGGCTGCCGAAGCAGAATCCGATACGGGATACACCGGAAAGCACCTCGGTCCCTCGGTGCCCGGCCGCCCTATCAGCGTGGGCGCACAGGCCCGTCCCTTCACCCTTCGCCTCGACGCGGCGCGCCGCGCGAAACTGGATGAGGTGGCGCAGGAGCGCCACACCACGCCCTCGCAGCTCATGCGCGAACTCATCGACGCCCTTTGACGGCTGCGCGGGCGGAGTCGTCAAACGATTTCAGCCGGCGAGGGCCTCGGCCAGGCGCTGCCAGTCGCCGACCGGGAGAGGCTGATCCTTCCAGCCGCCTTCGCGATCGAGCATCTGGATGCAGACGTGATCGGCGCCCGCGTCGAGGTGACGGCGGAGACGGGTGGTGACGGCATCCTCTTCTCCCCAGGCCACGAGGGCGTCGACCAGCCGGTCAGACCCCCCGGCGGCGAAATCATCGGCGGAGAAGCCGAGCCGCATCCAGCTCGTGATGTAGTTCGGCTGCCCCAGGTACATCGCGAGGTAGCGCCGCGCCGCCTCGCGCGCGGTGGCCGGGTCGGCCTCGAGAACGACCATCTGCGTCGGAGCGAGGAAGGTCTCGGTGCCGATCAGCTCCCGTGCCCACGAAGTGTGCTCGGGCGTCGTCAGATACGGGTGGGCGCCGGTGGTCCGTTCGGCCGCGAGCTCGAGCATCCGCGGTCCGAGCGCGGCGAGCACGGTCCGACTGGCGCGGAGGGGATCAGCGCGGTCGAGGTCGTCGAGGTACTCGTGCATGCGCGTCAGGGGCCGGCGGTAGCGCCCGGGTACGCCGCGGTCGACGAACTTCGCGTGGCTCACGCCGAGCCCGAGCAGGAAGCGGTCACGTTCCCGCGACGCGAGAGCGTCGACCTCGGTGGCCACCTCGGCGGCCGTCATCGACCAGATGCTCAGGATGCCGGTGGCCACCGTCACGCGAGTCGTGCTCGACAGCAGAGCGCGGACGCGCTCGAACGGGCTGTCGAAGCCGCCCGTCATCCACAGCGCGGAGTAGCCGGCTGCCTCGAGTGCAAGCGCGGCATCCACCGCGGCGCTCGTCTCGCGCAGACGGAGGCCCGTCGACCACACCCCCCACGGGCCGCCGGGAACGATCACGCCGTGCTCTCGTCGGGAGTCAGCACCGACCCGTGCGCAAGGTCGGCGACCCACGAGCTGAATCGCCACCCGCCACCGGTTCGTGCGAACGCGCCGGTGTACGACCCGACGACGATGTGGTTGCCGTCGCGGCGCCGGTAGTAGGCGATGCCCTTGAAGATGCCCGTCGCAGTGCCGGCGTCGAGATCGACCTCGATGTCGCTGTTGGTGAACGTGTGCAGGATCCACGGCATCGAGGACTGCAGCCGAACGAACTGCTCGCGGATCTCGTCGCGCCCGCGGCACGGCGGCCGTCGCGGATTGATCCGGTACACGCCGTCCGGCGTCCACAGATCGGCCAGGGCATCGGGGTCGGCGTGACTGGGCCCGGCCCATCCGCCGTCACAGAGCGTGTGGTATCGCGCAGCGAGCGCTTCGATATCGCGCACGCTCTCGAGCACGCGCAACCGGCGGTCGAGCGCGTCGATGCGTTGGCCGACCCGATCGGGTTGCGCCGTCACGCGGGAATCGCCTCGTCCTCTGGGATGCAGCGCACGAGCGCGGTGCGCACGGCGCGGCAGACGAGGACCCCGTCCTGGTTGTGACCGCGGTGCTCGAGGGTGACGATGCCCTGGCCCGGTCGCGAGGCCGAGAGGCGCTTCACGCCGATCTCGGTCTCGCAGTAGAGCGTGTCGCCGATGAACACCGGGGCCGGGAAGTCGATCCCCTGGAAGCCGAGGTTCGCGATCGTCGTCTTCTGCGTAAGGTCCGGAACCCCGATGCTGCACACGATCGCGAGCGTGAGCATGCTGTTGACGAGGCGCTGGCCGAACTCGGACTCGGCCGACTTGACGGCATCCAGATGCAAGGTCTGGGCATTGAGCGTCATGCTGCAGAACAGCACGTTGTCGGCCTCGGTGATCGTCCTTCCGGGGTCGTGCCGGAACACGTCGCCCGTGATCATCTCTTCGTAGTAGCGGCCCCGCCGCGTGTGTATTGTCATCGGTCTCTCCTTCGTGATCGATTCGTGTTCGTGTTCGTGTCCGCGTGTCGCTGGGCTCAGGCGTCCTGCGCGGCGAGTGCCTGCACGACGCGGGACGTGGACGGACGGCCGAGCGTCGCGGCCATCCAGGTGCTCGTGCGGGCGAGGGCCGCGACGTCGACGCCGCTCCGGATGCCGAGTCCGTCGAGCATCCACACCAGGTCTTCCGTGGCGAGGTTGCCGGCCGCACCGGGGGCGTACGGACAGCCGCGGAGGCCGCCGGCTGATGCATCGAAGGTGCGGATGCCCGCCTCGAGCGCGGCGTACGAGTTCGCGAGCGCCTGACCATACGTGTCGTGGAAGTGCACCGCGAGGTCGTCCGCTCCGAGTCCGGCGGCGGCGAAGGCCCCAAGCAGGTCGTGGACGCGGCCGGGCGTCGCAAGGCCGAGCGTGTCTCCGATCGACAGCTGCGACGCGCCCAGGTCGAACAGGCGCCGGCCGACCTCGACGACCTGGGCGATCGGCACGTCGCCCTCCCAAGGGTCGCCGAAGCACATCGACACATAGGCACGCACGTCGATGCCCGCGGCGCGGGCGCGGGCGACGGTGGGCTCGAACATGGCGAACTGGTCCTCGAGCGACCGATTGAGGTTCTTCCGCGCGAAGGTGTCGGTGGCGCTGCCGAAGATCGCGATGCGGGTCACGCCGGCCGCCAGCGCACGGTCTAGGCCGCGTTCGTTCGGCACGAGCACCGGCAGCGACAGCGCCGGGTCCCCGGCAAGATCGAGACCCGCGAGCACGTCCTCCGCGTCGGCCAGCTGGGGGATCCATTTCGGATGCACGAAGCTGGTCGCCTCGATCGTGGTCAGGCCCGCCTCGGCGAGGCGCCGGATGAAGGCGATCTTGTCGTGCGTCGAGACGGTGATGGCCTCGTTCTGGAGCCCGTCGCGGGCGCCGACCTCGTAGATGACGACGGAGTCGGGGAGGGAAGTCGCGGTCATGTCGATCCTCGTATCTCGAATCAGCTCTGCGAGCGCACGATCGCGATCGGACCGTCGAGGAGCTGCGGGTAGGAGCGGGCGACGTGCTCGGCCATCGCCTCGAGGTGGATGCGCATCGCGCGAGCCGCCCCTTCGCCGTCACCCGCGACGATCGCGCGCAGGATCTTGCGGTGCGCGGCATCGGCCTCGTGGAGCGAGTGCGCCGGATAGCGGACGCCGGCGTCGTGGCCGTCGGCGATCATGCTCAGGATGTCCCACATCATCGCCAGCGGTCGGTTCGCCGCGATCTCGGCGATCAGCGTGTGGTACTCGCGGTTCATCCGTCGCCAGTCCTCGCCGCCCTCTTCGAGCCGTCCGAGCGCGTCGTTCGCGCTCTCCAGGAGCGCGGCCTGCGCAGGGGTGCAGTGCGAGGCCGCTGCGGCGGCGAGCGACGGCTCGATGAGCAGACGCGCTTCGAGAACCTCTCGCAACCCGATGTCGCTCATCCGCATGAGGACCGAGAGCGGCCGGGCGATGCTCTCGCGGCGCGGATGCGCGACGAAGGCTCCTCCTCCGGCGCCCACGCGCGTCTCGACGATTCCCTCCGCCTCGAGGATCCGGAGCGACTCCCGCACGGACGCGCGCCCTGCGCTGTACTTCAGAGCCATCTCGGCTTCGGCGGGCAGGCGTTCCCCCGGACGCATCCCCGCGTCGACGATGCCGTCGGCGATCGTCTCGGCGAGGATCATCGGCTTACGTGGGCGGCCGCGCCTCGTGGATGCTCTGGTGTCGGAGGTCACGGGACCAGTCATGGTCAGTACGAGCGCGGGAGGGCGAGCACGTGCTCGGCGATGAAGTTGAGCACCATCTGCTGGGGGACGGGAGCGCTCTTCATCAAGCGGGACTCGACCCAGTAGCGGCCGACGTCGTACTCCTTCGCGTACGCATACCCGCCCAGCGTCTGCATCGCGGTGTCCGCGGCGAAGAAGGCGGCGTCGGACGCGAGGTACTTCGCAGCGTTCGCCTGTTCGCCGCACGGCAGGCCCTGGTCGTACCGCCACGACGCCTCGCGCACGACGAGCTCCGCGGCCGCGAGACGCATGTGGGCCTCGGCGAGCGGGAACGAGATGCCCTGGTTCTTGCCGATCGGACGGCCGAACACCACGCGTTCGCGGGCGTACTGGGTCGCCCGTTTCAGCGCGGCGCGCCCGATGCCGATGGCCTCACCCGCAATGAGGATGCGCTCGGGGTTGAGCCCGTCGAGGAGATACGAGAAGCCGCTGCCCTCCTCACCGACCAGATCGTCGGCCGAGACGCGCAGACCGTCGAACCTGACTTCGCACGAGCCGACCGCATTGCGGCCGATCTTGTCGATGAGATCGATCGTCACGCCGGGCGCCTTGAGGTCGGCGAGGAGCAGGGTCATGCCCCGCGTGCGCTTGTCGACCTGGTCGAGGGGAGTCGTGCGCGTGAGCAGGAGGACCTTCTCGGCGATGTGGGCCTTCGTCATCCACACTTTCTGCCCGTGCACGACGTACTCGTCGCCGTCACGCACGGCGCGGGTCGAGATCGACGGCGTATCCGTTCCGGCATCCGGTTCCGTGACCCCGAAGGCCACGTGCAGCTCTCCTGACGCGACCCGGGGGAGGTAGGCCTCTTTCATCGCCGTCGAACCGTGCTTGGCTACTGGGTTCATGCCGAAGATCGAGATGTGCAGCGCACTGGCGCCGTTCATCGCAGCGCCAGAGGCGGCGACCTCTTCGAGCACGATCGACGCCTCGGTGATCCCACCGCCACCGCCGCCGAACTCTTCCGGGATCGAGATACCGACCCAGCCTGCCTTTGCCATCGCATTGTAGAAGTCCCAGGGGAACTCGTGCTCGTTGTCACAGCGGCGCCAGTACTCGCCGTCATAGCCGGCGCAGATGTCGCGGACGGCCGTCCGGATGTCGCGGAGGTGTTCGGGCTCCTCGAAGTCCATGAGTGCTCCCTGGGTCGAATATGCGCATATTCAGCGCAGGAGTAGTGTATCAAGCGCTTGCTACACCTCGTCAAGAGAGGACGATCCGGAGATATGAAGGGCTCGATCTCGACCACCGCGTCGGCCGAAGCCGCGCTCGCGGATGTGCCGCCGGATGCGCGGATCGTCGCAGGGAACGCGTGCGGCACTCCGCTCACCCTGCTGCGCGGCCTCGGTCGTCGCGCGCGATCCGCCGGCGCCGTGTCGCTCACGCTCGGCCTCACCCTGGGTGAGGCGGGTCTGCGGGAAGCCGCGCTCGAGGGCGCGCTGCGGATCCGCAGCTGGCACCTGCACGGTGAGATCCGGATGCTGTACAAGGAGGGCCTCGTCGACTATCTGCCGATGCGTCTGCTCGATGTCCCTCGCATCGTCCTGACCGGCGCCGACGTCGCTCTCATCCGGGTGAGCGCACCGGACGCTGATGGCTACTGCAGTCTCGGCCCCTCGACGAGCTACGCACGCGATGCGGTGCGTCTGGCCCGCCTCGTCGTCGCGGAGGTCGCGGAGGATGTCCCGCGGACGGCGGGCGACAGCCGCATCCACATCTCGGAGATCGACCGATTGGTCAATTCCACCACCTCGATGGCCCTCTACGAGACGAGCATCCCGACGGCCGCAGCGACCGCTGTCGCGGCGAACGTGGGCGCTCTCATTCCCGATGGGTCGACCGTGCAGCTGGGCATCGGGGCGATCGGCGACGCCGTCGCGACCGAGCTCTCGCGGATCGGCCAAGGCACGTCGCTGCGGCTGCACGGAATGCTCTCGGATCCGATGATCCCGCTCGTGGAGGCGATCGCCGCGGCGGGCGGCCCACCGGTGCAGACGGTGGAGCTCCTCGGCTCTGCGGCGCTCATGTCGTGGGCGGACCGCAATCCCACGATCGAGATGCATGACTCGCAGCAGATTCATCATCCGCTCGCGATCGCCTCCGTGCCGTCCTTCGTGTCGATCAATTCCGCTGTCGCAGTCGACGTGCGCGGCCAGGTCGTCGCCGAGACCGTGCGCGGCGGCGTGATCTCAGGAGTCGGCGGGAGCGCCGACTTCGCCGAGGGCGCGCACCTCTCGGAGGGCGGTCTGCGCGTGATCGCCCTCGCGTCCACGACCGGGCGCGGCGACTCCACGATCGTGGCCGCCCACGCGCCCGCCGACCTCGTCACCGCGGCTCATCACAGCGTCGACGCGGTCGTCACCGAGCACGGCGTGGCCTGGCTGCGGGGCCGGACGAGCAAGCAACGGCGCGAGAACCTCATCGCCGTGGCCGCACCGGAGCATCGTGAGCGGCTCGAGGAGGAGAGCGCGTCGCCCGCGTAGCGCCCCCGGTGCCGGTTCGACGTGCGGTCGCACTCCAGAGCGTCTCACCGCGGAGCGCCCACCGACGCGCGCTCGAGTTCGAAGCTGGGGTAGCCGTTCGCGGACTCTTCGGCGAGGCGCCGGCGATACTTCGGTCCGCCGCCGAGGTAGACCATCGCGCGGGGCGCCTCGTCGCGGTCGAGGTTCTTGTTGTGACCGTTGAACCAGGACTTGGTCTTGGACATCAGCAGCCGTGAATTCACGTCGTGCACGTGGGCGGTCCACGCGGCCTCGGCGTCCGCGTGCGCCTCGACGCGCACGATGCCCTCGGCGTTGATCACGGTGGCGAACTCCGTCATCCAGTTGACGACGTCCTCGATCCCGCGCGGGAAGTTCGCCGATGCCGAACCGGACTGGGGCCCGGCCAGGATGAACAGGTTGGGGAAGCCCTCCACCTGCACGCCGAGACAAGTGATGGGGCCGGCGCTCCACTTGTCGCGCAGGCGCAGACCATCCTCACCCACGATGTCGATCCGGTCGAACGGACCCGTCACCGCATCGAACCCGGTCGCGTAGACGATGACGTCGACGTCGATCGGCGGGCGGCCCGCATCCCCTCCGAAGCGAAGTCCTTCCGGCGTGATCTCGGTGACGGGGGTGGCTTTGAGGTCGACCAGCTCGACGTTGTCCTGATTGAAGACCTCGTAGTAGCCCGACTCGCCGGCGACGCGCTTCGTGCCGAAGCCATGGTCCTTCGGGATCAGGATGTCGGCGACGCGCGGGTCGTGCACGCGCTCCCGGATCCGCTCGGCGATGAATTCGGAGAGCTCGGCATTGGGTCCCGGCTCCATCATCGTGTCGCGATAGTTGCCCATGTACATCCCGGCGCCCGACCCGCGATAGAGCTCGTTCCAGTGCGCGATGCGCTCCTCGCGGGTGACGTCTGTGCTGAGGACGCGGTCTGGTCGGTGGATGAAGCCGGCCGGGGTCTCGCTGCACCATTTGAAGATCTCGTCGTACCGGGATCGCAGGTCGGCCATCTCGTCCGACGAGATCGGACCGTTGCCCAAAGGCGCGCCCCAGTTCGCGCCGCGCTGCAGCACGTAGAGCTGGTCGACTCTCGAGGCGATCGCCGTGATGACCTGCACGCCGCTTGCGCCGGTCCCGATCACCGCGACGCGCTTGCCCGTGACGTCGAGGTCTTCGGGCCAGTCGAAGGTGTGCACCGCTGTTCCGGCGAAGGTCTCCATCCCCGGGATGCGGGGGTAGGTGGGGGCAGAGAGGATGCCGATCGCCGAGAGGACGAACCGCGCGCGCAGCGCGCGGCCGTCGGTGAGGGTCACGTTCCAGACCAGCTCATCCTCGGACCACGTGAGAGAGGTCACGCCGCTGTCGAAGCGGATGTGGGGGCGCAGGTCGAACTTGTCGGCGAAGTAGTTCAGGTAGGCGAGGGTCTCGGGCTGGGCGGCGAATCGCTCGGACCAGTCCCATTCCTGGAGCATCTCGCTCGAGAACGAGTACTGGTAGGTGTAGGACTCGGAGTCGAAGCGGCACCCGGGGTAGCGGTTCTTGTACCACGTGCCGCCGAGGTCGCTGTTGGCGTCCACGAGGAGCACGTCGGCGTCCAGCTCAAGCAGCCGTTGGAGCTGGCAGAGCCCGCACACGCCCGCGCCGACGATCAGGTACTCCACGAATTCGGGAAGGGCTGCGGCCGGCCCGGTTCCGCTTACGTTCTCGCCGAACGCCGATCCTGCGGCATCCCTCACTGAGCTCACGACTCCTCCAAAAATCAAGCGCTTGCTTTATGCTAGCATGGCGAGGACGCACGAGAGGAGCTTGGTGGATGACCACATACCAAGCGATCGTCACCAAGGTTCGAGGCCGCGTCGCGTGGATCACTCTGAATCGACCAGAGGTGCTCAACGCGCTCAACCACGTCGTGCGAGACGAGGTCGTCGCCGCGGCCCAGGCGTTCGATGCCGACACGGGTATCGGCGCCATCGTCCTCACCGGGTCGGAGAGAGCGTTCGCGGCCGGCGCCGACATCGGTGAGATCTCGGACATCACG
Source organism: Microbacterium rhizomatis (assembly GCF_008710745.1). GTDB lineage: Bacteria > Actinomycetota > Actinomycetes > Actinomycetales > Microbacteriaceae > Microbacterium > Microbacterium rhizomatis. The sequence continues at coordinate 882,462 of NZ_VYSA01000002.1, read as the reverse complement.
GGCACGGAGGTTCTCGTCTCGCGGGTGTTCGACGGCTGGGAGGCGTTCGCCGCCCTGCGGACGCCCGTCATCGCGGCCGTGTCGGGCTACGCGCTCGGTGGAGGGTGCGAACTCGCGATGATGTGCGACGTCATCATCGCCGCCGACACGGCTCAGTTCGGTCAGCCCGAGATCACCCTCGGTATCATCCCGGGCATGGGGGGAGCGCAGCGGCTCGTGCGCACGATCGGCTACTACAAGGCGGCGGACCTCGTGCTCACCGGTCGGATGATGGATGCGGCAGCGGCCGAGCGTGCCGGGCTCGTCTCACGCGTCGTGCCCGCCGCGGAGCTGCTCTCTGCGGCGTCCGAAATCGCAGCCGAGATCGCGGCGAGATCCCTGCCTGCGGTCTACGCGGCGAAGGCGGCGCTGGACACAGCCCTGGAGACCTCCCTCGCCGAGGGCCTCCGGTTCGAGCGCCATGCGTTCGCGGCGCTCTTCGACACGGCCGATCGCAAAGAGGGCATGGCCGCCTTCCGCGCGAAGCGCGCCCCCGAGTTCCAGAACCGATGATCTCGCCGCTTCCCGGGGCCTTCGGAGGCTCGGATGCCTCGGCAGCGATCACCGAGTGGACCATGTTGACGACGCGCATTCTTGCGCCCAACCCCGGCCCGATGACGCTCGACGGCACCAACACGTTCATCGTGCGCAAGCCCGATTCCCACGGCCTCGTCGTCGTAGACCCTGGCCCCCTGGACGCGAACCACCTCCGTCGCATCACCGCCATGGGCAGGACCGAGCTTGTGCTCCTGACCCACCACCATCATGATCACAGTGCTTCCGCCGCGCGCCTGTCCGCGCTCACGGGCGCCCCGGTCCGCGCCGCGGATCCGCAGCTCTGCATCGCGGGCGATCCGCTCCGAGACGGCGAAGAGATCCTCGCCGCGGGCACCCGCATCCACGTCCTGAGCACGCCCGGCCATACGTCCGACTCGGTGTGCTTCCAGCTCCCGCTCGACCGGACGCTCGAAGATCGCTCGCGCGCGGCATCCGTTCTCACCGGCGATACGATCCTCGGGCGGGGCACCGCGGTCCTCGACAGCGCGGGTGGCGGCTCGCTCGTCGACTACCTCGCTTCGCTCGCGCGGCTCACCGAGCTGGGGGCGGTGCCCGCCCTTCCCGCCCACGGCCCGATGATCGCGAACCTGGCCGCTCTCGCGACCGTGTACACCAGGCACCGGCTTCGGCGGACGGCCGACATCGAGCGGGCTATCCGTGCGCTGCAGAGCGCCGTACCTCCCCGACCCGTGACCGTCGAGGAGATCGCTGACGTCGTCTACGCGGATGCTCCTGCGAACGTCCGATTCGCGGCCGAGGCGAACGTGGCCATCCACCTCGACTACCTGGCCGCGCGCGACGATTCCACGAAGCAGGGCGAGCATGGTTGACCTCGGCGTGCTGAAGACCTTTCTCGCGGTGATCGACAGCGGGTCGGTCGTCGCAGCCGCACGGGAGCGGGGCTACTCGCCGGCTGCGGTCTCGCGGCAGATCGGCTGGCTGCAGCGACGGATGGGCGTGCGGTTCTTCGAGCCGGACGGTCGCTCGATCAGGCCGACATCCGATGCCCTCGAGTTCGCGGTCCGGGCGAGGGAGCTGGTCGACGAGGTGAATCGGTTCGAACGCTACTCGAGCCGATTCGGCGCCGCGCGCCGCTGACCCGGTTCGCGAAGCGCGTCCGCAATTGCCCCGACGGCAAATACCGCGTTTCCTTCGCAAGAACTCGCCCTCAACCCCACTCGTTCTTTCCCTACGCTCGCAAACACGTCATCGCGAGAGGAGCACGCCATCGACGCCACGACGGACAGCATCCCGCGTCCTTCGGCGAGCCGCGCCACCGCGCGCCCCGCGTACTTCGTCTCGGACAGCACGGGCATCACCGCAGAGACCCTCGGCAGTGCGCTGCTCGCCAACTTTCCGGGCGTCGCGTTCCACCGCCACACGATCCCCTTCGTCGACACCGTCGGGGGAGCGCGCGATGTCGTGCGCGACATCCAGGCCGCGGCAGCGACAGGCGCGGTCCCGATCCTGTTCGCGACCGTCAAGTCGGCGGAGATCCTCGCCGAGCTGATGGCCTCGGGGGCTGTCGTCGTCGACCTGCTCGGCGGTCATCTGCGCGAGCTGGAGGCGGCGCTGGGGAGCACGGCGTCCGAGCAGCTCGGCCAGTATCACGGTGTCGGCGACATCGAGCGGTACTTCGCGCGCATGCGGGCGGTCGAGTACGCGATCGAGCACGACGACGGGCAGAGCATGCGCGCCCTCGACATCGCCGATGTGATCGTCATCGCACCCTCCCGATGCGGCAAGACCCCGACAACGATGTATCTGGCGCTGCAGTACGGGCTGCTCGTGGCCAACTATCCGTTGACCGACGACGACTTCCCCTCGGACGGGCTGCCGGCTCCGGTGGCGCCCCACCTCGACAAGTGCTTCGGGCTGACCACCACGCCGCTGCGCCTGAGTCAGGTGCGCCACGAACGGCGCCCCGATTCGGTGTACTCGAGCCTCGCGCAGTGCACTCTCGAGCTGCGTCGGGCCGAAGACCTCTACCGCCGCAATCGCGTGCCTTTCCTCAACTCGTCCACGAAATCCGTGGAAGAGATGTCGGCCGTGATCATGCAGTCCATGCGCCTGCGCTCATGACCTTCACCCCGCCTCCTCTTCGACTCTGCGTTTCGACTCGCTTCGCTCGCTCAACGACCGAAAGAAGACCCCATGACGAACAACATCCTCTGGTTCGCTGAGATCGGCATGAACGACGTCGCCCAGGTCGGCGGCAAGAACGCCTCGCTCGGCGAGATGGTGAGCAATCTCGCGGATGCCGGGGTCAGCGTCCCCGGCGGGTTCGCAACCACCGCCGATGCGTATCGCGATTTCCTGTCCGTCGGCGGCCTGTACGACCGCATCCGCTCGACAGTCGAGGCGCTGGACGTGACCGATGTGGCCGAGCTCGCCCGTGTCGGCGCGAACGTGCGCGAGGGGATCGAGCGCCAGCCCCTGCCGGCCGCGTTCGAAGCCGACATCCGCACGGCGTACGCCGCTCTCGTGGCGGGTGACCCCGCACCCGAGTCGGTGTCGTGGGCGGTGCGCTCGAGCGCGACAGCCGAAGACCTCCCGGACGCGTCGTTCGCGGGTCAGCAGGAGACGTTCCTGAACATCAGCGGGATCGACAACATCCTCGCCGCGATCCGGAGCGTGTTCGCGTCGCTCTACAACGACCGCGCGATCGCGTACCGCGTGCACCACGGGTTCGATCACCACGACGTGGCCCTGTCGGCGGGCATCCAGCGGATGGTGCGGTCGGATGTCGGGGCTTCCGGCGTGCTGTTCACGGTCGACACCGAGTCGGGGTTCGACCGGGCCGTCTTCGTGACGAGCTCCTACGGATTGGGGGAGGCGGTCGTGCAGGGGGCGGTGAACCCCGACGAGTTCTACGCGTACAAGCCGGCGCTCCGGGCCGGGCGCCCGGCGATCCTCAAGCGGTCGGTGGGGGAGAAGGCCCTGAAGATGGTCTACGCGGACGGCACGCACGCCGGCGGCAGCACGGTGTTCACCGACGTGCCGGTCGCCGACCGCGGGCAGTTCAGCATCACCGACGCCGAGGTCGAAGAGCTCGGACGGCAGGCCCTCGTCATCGAGGATCACTACGGTCGCCCGATGGACATCGAGTGGGGCAAGGACGGTGTCGACGGCAAGCTCTACATCCTGCAGGCCCGCCCCGAGACCGTCGTCTCGCGCACAGACGGCAACCTGACCCGCCGGTTCGTGCTCGAGGAACCGGGCACGGTGATTGCGATCGGCCGTGCGATCGGGCAGAAGATCGGCGCGGGGCCGGTGCGCGTGATGCGGTCGCTCGCGCAGATGGATCAGTTCCACCCCGGCGACGTGCTGGTGGCCGACATGACCGATCCCGACTGGGAGCCCATCATGAAGCTCGCCTCGGCGATCGTCACGAATCGCGGCGGCCGTACCTGCCATGCGGCGATCATCGCGCGCGAGCTCGGCATCCCCGCCGTCGTCGGCACGGGAGATGCAACGACCGTGCTCGCCGACGGACACGCCGTGACCGTCTCGTGCGCCGAGGGTGACAACGGGTTCGTCTACGACGGCATCCTCGCTTTCGAAGAGGTCATCACAAAGCTCGACGAGATGCCCGAGAGCCCGACCAAGATCATGCTCAACGTCGGCACCCCCGACCAGGCTTTCGCGTTCTCGAAGCTCCCGAACACGGGCGTCGGCCTCGCGCGGCTGGAGTTCGTGATCAACCGGCAGATCGGCATCCATCCGCGCGCCCTCCTCGACTTCGACACCCTTGAACCGGCACTGAAGGCCGAGATCGCGGAGCGCATCGCCGCCTACCCCTCACCCCGCGACTACTTCGTGCAGCGCGTCGCCGAGGGCGTGTCGATGATCGGAGCCGCGTTCGCGCCCGAGAAGGTCATCGTGCGCCTGAGCGACTTCAAGTCCAACGAGTACGCGAATCTGATCGGCGGCGAGCTGTACGAGCCGCACGAGGAGAATCCGATGATCGGGTACCGCGGAGCATCCCGGTACATCTCGAAGGAGTTCCGCGAGTGCTTCGACATGGAATGCGAGGCCCTCACATTCGTGCGCGACGAGATGGGGCTCACGAACGTCGAGATCATGGTGCCGTTCGTCCGCACCGTCGGCGAGGCCCGCGCGGTGATCGAGCTGCTCGCCGAGAACGGCCTGCGCCGCGGCGAGAACGGGCTCCGCGTCATCATGATGTGCGAGCTGCCGTCCAACGCCGTGCTCGCCGACGAGTTCCTCGAGTACTTCGACGGATTCTCCATCGGCTCCAACGACATGACCCAGCTCACCCTCGGGCTGGACCGCGACTCGGGGCTCGTCGCCGCGACGTTCGACGAACGCGACCCCGCCGTCCTCAAGATGCTGTCGATGGCGATCACCGCCTGCCGTACGGCGGAGAAGTACGTCGGAATCTGCGGGCAGGGCCCGAGTGATCACCCCGACCTTGCGGAATGGCTCGTCGAACAGGGCATCGAATCCATGTCGCTCAACCCCGACACCGTCGTCGAGACCTGGCTCCGCCTCGCGAAGCGTCAGCTCGCGAGCGTCTGACCCTGCAGCGGCGAGACTAAAATCGACCCACGGACTCGCCCTCGAGCGGGCGTTCTCACGAAGACATGACCCCCACCCCCACCCCGCGCGCCCCCGTAGCGACCGCGACCATCGTCGGTCGCGGTCGGGTCGGGCGCGCGATCGCGGCGGCGCTGAGTGCGGCGGGGGTGGCGGTCAACGGGCCGACGACGCGCGGTGAGGCTGTACCGGATGCCGACGTGATCCTCGTCTGCGTGCCCGACGACGCGATCGCCGGCGTGGTGGCCGGGCTCGGGGTGAGGCAGGGTCTCGTCGGCCACATGTCCGGCGCGGTGACCCTCGAGGCGTCCGGCGTCGGCTTCGGGCTGCATCCGCTGCAGACATTCGCCGGCGGTGAAGGGCCGGACGCATTCCACGGCATCGGCTGCGCGATCGCAGGGCGGTCTGCTGCGGCGGTGGATGTGGCACGCGAGCTGGCGATCCGGATCGGGGCGAGACCCTTTGCGATCGACGACGAGCACCGTGCCGGGTACCACGCGTCGGCATCCCTCGCCTCGAATTTCGTCGTGACGCTGCTGGCGGCCGCAGAGCAGGTGGCCCGCACGGCAGGCCTGGACGGGCCGGATGCGCGGGCGCTGCTGACGCCGCTCGTGAGACGCACGGTCCAGAACTGGGCGGCGGAAGGACCGGAGAACGCGCTGACAGGTCCGATCGCGCGCGGCGACGGCGTGACGGTCGAGAGGCAGCGCGACGCGATCCGCGCCGATGCTCCGGACCTGCTGCCCCTCTTCGACGCGCTCGCCGACTGCACGCGCGCACTGGCAGCCCGAAGCAGGAGCATCGCGTGAGAATCCTTCGACGCATCGCGGAGGTCCGCGCCGCTGTCTCCGAGGCCCGCGGCGAGGGCCGCTCGATCGGACTCGTCCCGACGATGGGAGCGCTCCACGAGGGCCACCTCTCCCTCATCCGCCGCGCCCGCGCCGACACCGGATTCGTCGTGGTCTCGCTCTTCGTGAATCCGACGCAGTTCGCCGCGAACGAAGACCTCGGCGCCTACCCGCGCACCGAGGAGCGCGACGCAGCGCTCGCCGCCGATGCGGGGGCGGATGTGCTCTTCGCGCCGCCGGTCGAAGAGGTGTACCCGGACGGGTTCGCGACGACCATTCACGTCTCGGGCGTCACCGAGGTCCTCGACGGAAAGCATCGCGGGGCGGGTCACTTCGACGGCGTGGCCACGGTGGTCGCCAAGCTGTTCCAGATCGTGGCGCCCGATGACGCCTACTTCGGGCAGAAGGATGCGCAGCAGGTGCTCGTGATCCGGCGACTCGCCCGCGACCTCGACATCCCCGTGCGCATCGTGGCATGCCCGACCGTGCGCGAGAGCGACGGGCTGGCGATGAGCTCTCGCAACATCTATCTCGATCCCGCCTCGCGGGAGCGGGCGACCGCGCTGAACCGTGCCCTCGCGGCCGCGCAGGCCGCTGTGACCGGACCCGAGACGAGCGCAGTCACCGTGCTCACCGCGGCGCACCGCGTGCTCGCACAGGCCGGCATCGAACCCGAATACCTCGAGCTGCGCTCGCCGCATGACCTCGCCGAGCTCGATCGCATAGGCGACGGCGCGCTTCTCGCCGTCGCCGCCCGGGTGGGCGCCGCTCGCCTGATCGACAATCGAATCCTGGAGGCGCACTGATGCGACCTGAACTGAAGGCGCCGGCGGCATGAGCGCCGGCACGATTCCCGCACGCCCGCGTGTGACGATCGCCGGCCTCGCCGACATGAGGTCCCAGCGCCAGCCGATCGCGATGGTCACCGCGTACGACTACCCGAGCGCCCAGATCGCGGAGGCCGCGGGGGTAGACATCGTGCTCGTCGGAGACTCCGCCGCGATGACGGTGCTCGGTCACGAGAGCACCGTGCCGGTCACCATCGACGAGATGCTCATGCTGACGGCCGCGGTGCGCCGCGGTCTTCGGACGCCGCTGCTCGTGGCGGACCTTCCGTTCGGCTCCTACGAGATCTCGGACGAGCAGGCGATCACGACAGCCCAGCGCTTCATCAAGGAAGCAGGGGCGGACGCGGTGAAGATCGAGCGCGGCGGCACGTCCGTCGAACGGGCGCGCGCGATCGTCGCCGCAGGTATCCCGGTGATGGGGCACGTTGGCCTCACCCCGCAGACCGCTTCGACGATCGGCGGCTTTCGCGCGCAGGGCCGCACCGCCGAAGAGGCCGTCGCCGTCTTCCGCAGTGCCCGCGCTCTGCAGAACGCCGGATGCTTCGCACTCGTGTTCGAGGCGATCCCGAGCGCCGCGACCGAGGCGATGATGCCGCTGCTCCACCTTCCGATCATCGGTATCGGCGCAGGCCCGGCCACCGACGGCCAGGTGCTGGTCTTCCACGACCTGCTCGGCATCTACGACGGCCACGCGGCACGCTTCGTGAAGCGGTATGCGGAGCTCCGCGAACCGATGATCACGGCCGTTGCCGCCTACGCGGAGGATGTGCGCACCCACCGTTACCCGGCGCCCGAGCACGAGTATTCGATGCCCGCAGCCGAGACGCAGCTCCTGATCGGGCTCCTGCCCGAACCCGCCCACCCGGGCGACGCCGTCAGCGGGATCACCCCGTCGCCGGCGACGGCCTGACGCTCGGCCGCTCGTTGGACTAGGGCCCGGAGCCGAAGGCCTCCGCGTCACGTTCGTGGACGGATGCCGCGCCCGCCGCGAACCCCTCGGCCCAGGCCTCATCGGCGCCGAGCCGGAACATGTCGCGCTCCAGCGGCCGCACGATCGACCGGGCCCCCGGAAGATCGAGCGACCCGACGAGATCGGCCCGGCCCCGCACCACCGCGATCGGGCGCCGGGCAGCCTTGCCCTTGACGAGCTCGGCGGCCGAGGCCAGCTCGTCGGCGACGCACGGCATGGTGACGGTGAGGGGCCGACCCTCGGCATCCGTCTGTCCGCGGAGGTCTTCGAACACGTGCACGCCGGCGGCGCCGATCGCTGAATCCGTCTGACCATCGCGCCACGCACGGCCGAGGGTGTCGGAGATGATCACGCCCACCTCGATGCCCAGGCGGGTGCGCAGCCCGTGAGCGAGGGCACGAGCGGACGCATCCGGATCTTCGGGCAGCAGCAGCACCGTCCCGTCCGGGGTGTTCGACGCGTCGACCCCCGCGGCGGCTGCGACGATCCCCAGCCGGCTCTGCACGATGCGCGTCACGTGGCCGTCGGGCGACGTCCTCGTGGCGACGACGCGGACGGTCTCGGCCGTGATCGCGTCCTCGCGGTCGTCCGCGTGGAGGATACGGCCTTCGGCCTTCGACACGATCTTCGAGGTCACCACGAGGATGTCGCCGCTCTGCAGCACGGTGGCCCCGGCATCCACGATCGCGCCGACCAGATCGGTGCCGGGCGTGATCTCGGGGATGCCGCCGAAGGCCCAGACCTCGATCACGGAAGGAGTACGCGGATCAACGGACGAACCGCACCTCGGTGAGCGTCTCACCCAGGAACGGCTCGGTGTGCGTCGCACCATCGAGCGTGAAGCCGTTGCGCTCGTAGAAGCGATGCGCGCGCGGGTTGTCGTCGGCGACCCAGAGGTAGACGCTCTCGCCCTCGTCGATCGCTGCGTCGAACAGTCGCTGTCCGATGCCGGTGCCGTGCCATGCGTCCAGCAGGTAGATGAAGTACAGCTCGCGGATCGCCGGTGCATCCTTGTCGCGGGCGGGGCCCGAGCCCACGAATCCGACGATGTCGCCGCCGGCCAGGGCGGCGCTCATGCGGAACTCGGGGCCCTGGGCCGCCCAGTGCGTCCACAGCTCGGCGAGGCGACGGGGCGACACCGCTTCGAGCGCGGCCTTGCTGATCAAGTGGTCGTAGGTCTCGTGCCAGCAGGTCGCATGCACGCGCCCGAGAGCTTCGGCATCGACGTCCCGCACCGGACGGACGACGATGTCGGTCTGCAGTTCCGCTTCCATGGGCCAGACTCTACGCGCCGCCGATGAACACCGGAAATCGAGGCGGGCACGACGCGGAGAGGTCCTGCGAGGCGCCGGGATGCTGTCGCCACCGCTGTAAGAAATCCACAACCGAATCGCAAAATCGTCGGTGGAACAATACGATCGCTCCTCGTGAACGTGATCTGGCGGACGCTCCTGACGATCTGGCGTGCGAAGGCACAGTTGCGGCGACGCGGAGCGGTGCCGCCATCGACGATCGGCCGAGTGCGCGTGACGACGCTGCCGACCGACCTCGACCTGCTCGGGCACATGAACAACGGCCGATACGCCTCGCTGTTCGATCTGGGACGCTTCGATCTGCTCATCCGCACCGGCTTCTGGGACCTCCTCGTGAAGGAGAAGTGGTACGCCGTCGTCGCGAGCGAGACGATCACCTTCCGCAAGTCCCTGGAGCTCTGGCAGCGGTTCGACGTGGAGACGCGCCTCCTCGCGCACGACGACAAGTCGGTGTACCTGGTGCACCGAGCGGTCGTCGGGGGCGAGATCTATGCCGAGATGATCGTGCGGGCCCGGTTCCTCCGCCGTTCCGGCGGCATCGTGGGGCACGACGAGCTGTTCGCCGCGCTGGGGCGACCCGACACCCTGCCGCCGCTCGCGCCGTGGATTCACGACTGGGCCGCGGCGTCCGCTCTCCCGTCGACGCGCGCCGAGGCACCGAGCACCTGGGACTAGCCCGGCCGTAGGCTGGAGGCCATGTCCGACAGTGATGTTGCACCGCCAAAAGCGCCGCAGCCCGACGCCCTGAACTCCGACGAACGAGCCACGCGAGCGATCGACCTCGCCCGCCGCTGGGTGGACGAGTCTGCGGGCGCCGAGGTCGACCCGTCGGCCGAGCGCCTCGCGGGCGTCCTGAAAGACGTCAACGGGCTCCCGTTCACGATCGGATTCGTCGACGGGGTGATGCGTCCGGAGAGCCTGTCTGCGGCAGCATCCAATCTCCATCGCGTCGCCCCGCTCGTGCCCGGGTTCCTCCCGTGGTACCTGCGCAGCGCGGTCCGCGTGGGCGGGGCAATGGCGCCCGTGCTGCCGTCGCCGGTCGTGCCGATCGCCCGCCGGGTGCTGCGCGATATGGTCGGGCACCTCGTGATCGATGCCCGCCCCGACAAGCTGGGCGCCGCGATCGCGAAGCTCCGCGAGGGCGGCGCCCGCCTGAACCTGAACCTGCTCGGCGAGGCCGTGCTCGGCGAGGACGAGGCGCTGCGCCGGCTCGACGGCATCCACGACCTCATCCGCCGCCCGGACGTCGATTACGTGTCGGTCAAGGTGTCGGCGATCGCGAGTCACATCTCGATGTGGGCGTTCGACGAGGTGGTCGGCAAGGTCGTCGAGCGCCTGATGCCGCTGTACCTCACCGCCGCGTCGCCCTCCACCCAGAGCGGCGGCCCCACCTTCATCAACCTCGACATGGAGGAGTACCGCGACCTCGACCTGACGATCGCGGTCTTCACGCGCATCCTCGAAGACCCGCGACTGCGGAGTCTCGAAGCCGGCATCGTCCTCCAGGCCTACCTGCCCGATGCCCTGCCCGCTCTCCAGCAGCTCACGGCGTGGGCGCGCGAGCGCGTCGACGCGGGCGGCGCGCGCATCAAGGTGCGTCTCGTGAAGGGCGCGAACCTCGCGATGGAGCGGGTGGATGCCGTCATGCACGACTGGTCGCTCGCCACATACGACGCGAAGGTCGACTCGGACGCGAACTATCTGCGCTGCCTCGATTTCGCGCTGCGGCCCGAGAACACCGCCGCCGTGCGGCTGGGGATCGCCGGGCACAACCTGTTCGACATCGCCTACGCGTGGCTGCTCGCGGGCGAGCGCGGGGTGCGGGGCGACGACGCCGTCGAGTTCGAGATGCTGCTGGGCATGGCCCAGGGCCAGGTCGAAGCGGTCACTCGCGAGGTCGGGCACGTGCTGCTGTACGTGCCGGTCGTCCGCCCCGACGAGTTCGACGTCGCGATCAGCTACCTCGTGCGGCGCCTGGAAGAGAACGCGTCGAGCGACAACTTCCTCTCGGCGGCGTTCGATCTGGCCGATGACCCCGCGATGTTCGATCGCGAGCGCGACCGGTTCCTCGCCTCGCTGACGCGCGCGGCCGATGACACGCTGCCGATCGGCGCGCGCCGGCAGCAGGACCGGCGGGCGAGCAGCGCGGCTCCCGGCGAAGAGACCGGGCGAAACCCTGCGCCAGAGGGCGGGAATGACGCGCGCGACCCGATTTCTCCCGACGGTTTGACGCAGGCCGTGCTCGGCATCGGGCGGTCTGCCTCGGCGCACGGCGCCGGGGGAGACACCGAGCCGGTGGGTCCGACGATTCGCGGCGCCATGTTCGGCGGGCAGGAGTTCGTCGAGACGGCCGTCTTCTCGTCGCGCGAGTCGGGATCGAGGGCGGCCGGCGCGCCGGGGTTCCGCAACACCCCCGACTCCGACCCCGCCCTCCCGGCCAACCGCGAATGGGCCCGTGGGATCCTCGACCGCGTAGAGGCGTCGACCGCCGGTGATGCGACGGTCGCGGCATCCCGCGTCGATGACGCCGAGACGCTCGAGGCGACGATCGCCCGGGTGCGTGACCCCGCGGCCGGATGGGGCGGCCTTCCTGCCGCCGACCGATCGGCTGTGCTCGCCGCCGCCGCCCGGGCGCTGGAGGCGCGCCGCGGCGAGCTGATCGAGGTCGCCGCCAGCGAGACCGGCAAGGTGTTCGCCGAGGCGGACGTCGAAGTGAGTGAGGCGGTCGACTTCGCGAACTACTACGCGGCCACGGCGCGGGAGCTCGACAGGGTGAGCGGGGCCGTCTTCGTTCCGGCTCGGCTCACGGTCGTGGCGCCGCCGTGGAACTTCCCGCTCGCGATTCCCGCGGGCGGCGTTCTCGCCGCGCTGGCCGCAGGGTCGGGGGTCGTATTCAAGCCCGCCCCGCAGGCGCGCCGGTGCGCAGCCGTGGTGGCCGAGGCGCTGTGGGACGCGGGGGTGCCCCGCGACGTGCTCGCCCTCGTCGACATCGACGAGGGCGCGCTCGGGCGCCAGCTCCTCTCGCACCCCGATGTCGACCGGGTGATCCTCACCGGATCGTGGGAGACGGCGGCGCTGTTCCGCTCGTGGCGGCCCGACCTTCCGCTGCTCGCCGAGACGAGCGGCAAGAACGCGATGATCGTGATGCCGTCGGCAGACCTCGACCTGGCAGCATCCGATCTCATCAAGAGCGCGTTCGGGCATGCCGGGCAGAAGTGCTCTGCGGCGTCGCTGGCGATCCTGGTCGGCCCGGTCGCGCGCTCGAAGCGATTCGCGCGTCAGCTCGTGGATGCGGCGACATCGCTGCGCGTCGGGCCCCCGACCGATCCGCTCGCCGAAGTCGGTCCGGTGATCGAAGTGCCGCAGGGCAAGCTCCGGTGGGCGCTGACGACGCTCGACGAGGGCGAGAGATGGCTCGTCGAGCCGCGGCCCCTGGACTTCGGGCCCGAGACGGCGGGGCGGTTCTGGACGCCCGGCATCCGCACCGGCGTGGAGCCGGGTTCGCGCTTCCACCTCGAGGAGTTCTTCGGGCCCGTGCTGGGCGTCATGCACGCGAGCTCGCTCGCGCACGCGATCGAGCTGCAGAACGCCGTCGCGTACGGGCTCACCGCGGGGCTCTATACGCAGAGCCCCGATGATCTGGCGCACTGGCTCGACAAGGTCGAGGCCGGAAACCTCTACGTCAATCGCGGCATCACCGGAGCGATCGTGCAGCGACAGCCGTTCGGCGGCTGGAAGCGTTCGTCGGTCGGGCCGGGGACCAAAGCCGGCGGCCCCAACTACCTCATCGGTCTCGGCTCGTGGCGGGCATCGGGTGGCGGTGCGCCTTCGGCCACGCTGCATCTGCGCGGCCTGGACTCGCGCATCACGAACGTGATCGAGGCGTCGCAGCCGTCGCTCGACTACGACGCGTTCGACTGGCTGCGTCGTGCGGCGCTCGCCGATGCGATCGCGTGGGATCGCGAGTTCGGCCAGGTCCGCGACGTGTCGGGGCTGGGCGTGGAGCGCAACCTCTTCCGCTACCGTCCGGTCGATGTGGCCGTGCGGGCGACCGAGGATGCCGCGCCCCAGGCGCTCCTGCGCGTCATCGTCGCGGGGCTCCGCGCCGGCTCGCGATTCAGTGTCAGCGCGCCGGCCGGCGTCCCGGCCGACGTGCGTCGCGCGCTGACCGCGCAGGATGTGCCGGTGTTCGTCGAGAGCGAGGAGCAGTGGTTGCAGCGCGCGGCCGCCGGCGCGGGGTCGTCGCTCGCCGATATGTCGGCGGCGGTGGGCGAAGCATCCCCCCGTCCTTCCCGTGTGCGACTCGTCGGTTCACCGTCCGAGGTCCAGCTGCTGCAGCGCGCGCTCGCGGAGGCGACCGGCGGCGATCCGGACGTCGCGGTCTATGCCAACGAGGTGACGACGGCCGCGCGGATCGAGCTGCTGCCGTTCCTGCACGAGCAGGCGATCGCGATCACGGCGCACCGTTTCGGTAACCCCGACGCGTGGTCCGCCCCAGTGATCTGACCCCCCTCGCCCCTGCGCCCCTGCGCCTCCGCCCGCGCCTTCCGCATTTTCCGCGAGACCGGATATCCGCCACGAGAAGGTGGCAAATGCACTCCGTCTCGTGCTGCCTATCCGGTCTCGGCGGAGGTGGCGGGGGGCGGGGGCGCGGGGGGCGGGGGGGCGAGGGGGGTGTCAAGGATTCTTGACACGTGCGACAGCGTGGGCTACTTTGGCGATGTCAAAGATTTTGGACATTGAGGAGTGATCATGGCCTACGAGGAGCGCAACGTCTGGGTCGGGCTGATCGTCACGGTGATCGCGATGACGGCCTACGTGCTCATCGTGCTGCAGCACGCAGCGGACGAACCCCTCATCGACGTGGTGTGGTGGCCGATCATGCTGTGGACGATCGGCCTGAGCATCGTGGCGGTGATCGTCATCAACATCGTGTGGGGCATCATCGCGGGGATGCGGGATCCCGACGGGGTCGGAAAGTCCGATCAGCGCGACCGGGACATCGCCCGCCTGGGAAGCCGGGTCGGCCAGGCCTTCCTGGTGATCGCCGGGATCGGGGTGATCGTGCTGTGCGCGTTCGAGGCCGACTGGTTCTGGATCGCGCACACGATGTTCTTCGGCTTCGCGCTCTCGGCCTTCGTCGGCGGGATCGCGAGCGTGATCGCCTACCGTCGTGGCCTCGTCTGATGGTCAAGCCGACGAAGGTGACCAACACGATCCGTGCCCTCCGCGAGGGTGCCGGACTCACCCAGGTCGAGCTCGCGAGGCGCGTCGGTGTGACCCGCCAGACCCTCATCGCGATCGAGCAGGGCAGATACTCGCCCACCCTCGAGCTCGCGTTCCAGATCTCTCGCGTCTTCGGCGTCGGCCTCGACGACGTCTTCCACTACCCCGAAGGAGCAGGTTCATGACTGATCTCACCAACTTGCGCACGATGACCGCATGGCGGCAGAGCCGCTACGGCGGCCCGGATGTCGTGGGGAAAGCGGACGTCGACGTGCCCGTGCCCGGCCCCGGCGACGTGCTGCTGCAGGTGCGCGCGGTCGGCCTGAACGCCGCAGACCATCACCTCATGCGCGGCACTCCGCTGCTGCTGCGGCTCGGATTCGGGCTCCGCAGGCCCAAGGCCGCGGTACGGGGAATGGATGTCGCAGCCACCGTTGTCGGAGTCGGCCCGGGCGTGACGACGTGGACCGTGGGCGACGAGGTCATGGGCGAGCTGCCGGGCGGCGGTGGGTTGGCGCAGTACGCCGTGGCGCCGGCATCCCGCCTCGTGTCCCGCCCCGATGCGCTGGAGGCCGGCACCGCGGCGGCGTTGCCGATGGCCGGCGGCACGGCGTGGCAGGCGCTCGAACGCGCCGCAGTCGCGCGCGGTCAGCGCGTACTCGTCCTTGCCGCGTCAGGCGGCGTGGGTCATTTCGCGGTGCAGCTGGCGGCGCTGCGTGGCGCCGAGGTGTGGGCGACGTGCGGGGCGCACAGCCGCGGCATCGTCGCCGAGCTCGGCGCGACGCGAACCTTCGACTATCGCGTGACGGATGCTGCATCCCTCCCGCCGTCGTCGTTCGACGCCGTGATCGACATCGCCGGCACCGCGCCGCTGCGTGTGCTCAGAGCCCTCGTGCGTCCGGCGGGATCCGTCGTCCTGGTGGCGGGTGACGGCGGACGCGTGCTCGGCCCGGTGGGGCGCATCGTCCGCGGGGTGTTGCTCTCGATCACCCCAGGCCCCCGCATCCGCCCCCTCGCCGCCGTCGCCAAGCCCTACGTCACGCGTGAGCTGGCCGCGCTGACGGCCACCGGTCGGATCCGCCCGGTGATCGAGCGACGTTACCCGCTCGCCGATGCCCGCGAGGCCCTCGTCCGCATCGACTCGGCCCGCACGGTGGGCAAGCTGGTGGTCGACGTAGCCCCCTAGAGGCGCCGAGACCGGATAGGCGCCACGAGAAGGTGACGAACGCACCAGGTCTCGTGGCGCCTATCCGGTCTCGCGGAATTCAGGGCTGGACCATCACCCCGGCGGTGTCGGCGGCCCGCGTCGCGCGGACGAGCTCGTCGTCGCGCGCCTCGGCCTCTGCCTCGTTGTCGGCGGCCTCCTGGAGAGCCGACTTCGCGCGCAGCGGCGGGGTCTTGAAGAAGAGCGCCAGCACGAAGGCGATCAGCACCACGAACATCGCGACCCAGTAGACCAGCACCGCGGAGGCGTTGAACGCCACGAGGAGGGGCTTGCTCAGTCGCGGGTCGGCGCCGTTGAGGAACGACGTGTCGTTCAGCGCGCTGCTGTCCATCGAGGTCGTGCCGCTCCCCGAGGCGAACTGGTCTTCGATCGTCGGGACGACCGAGTTCACGAACGACAGCCGCGCGGCCGGGTCCGAGAAATCGAGCGTGACCGTGCCGTCGGCCGCGATCTGCGCGACCGGGATCTGCTGCTGGATCTGGGCGGCCGCGGCAGCCTGGGCCTGTGCGACGGCTGCGGTGGTCGCCGCAGCCTGGGCTGACGCGGGGATCGTGCCCGCTGCGACCTGGGCGGCGACAGCGGCGGTCGCCGCATCCGCTGCCTTGGTCAGCCCGGCCTCGATCTGCGCCGTGGTGGCGTCGGTGATGCCGCTCGTGATCGGCGTGTAGATCTGTGCCATGATCGCGGCGTTCTCGGGCGCTGTGGCCACCGCAGGATCGAAGGCGGCGTCGAGGGATTGGGTCAGGGTGTCGGTGTCGGTGAACGAGGTCTGCACATTCGCGGGAAGCACCGTGAACATGAGCGAGAGCAGCACCGCCGTGCCGAGCGTTCCACCGATCTGCCGGAAGAAGGTGGACGCGCTCGTGGCCACGCCCATGTCACGCAGGCCCACCGAGTTCTGGCTGGCGATCGTGAGAGTCTGCATGAGCTGTCCGAGACCGAGGCCGATCAGCAGCATGGCGCCCGCGATGAACCAGTACGACCTGTCGTACTGCAGGAAGGTCAGCCAGAAGAACCCGCCGGTGAGGAACGCCGTGCCGATGATCGGGAACATGCGGTACCGCCCGGTGCGGGCGATGATCTGGCCGCTCGCGATCGACGAGATCATGAGCCCGAGGATCATCGGCAGCATCTGGAAGCCGCTCTGGGTCGGGTTGGACCCGAGCACGAGCTGCAGATAGAGCGGAAGCGTCAGCATCGCGCCGAACATCCCGAACCCGACGAACACGCCGATGATCGTCGCCATGGAGAACGTCGAGGAGCGGAAGAGCTTCAGGGGGATGAGCGCATCATCCTTCATGAGCGTCTCGGCGATCACGAACGCGATCACACCCAGCCCGCCGATGATGTAGCACCCGATCGCGAGCGGTGAGCTCCAGCCCCACTCGCGGCCCTGCTCGGCCACGAGGAGCAGCGGCACGAGCGCCAGGACGACGAAGGATGCCCCCCACCAGTCGATCCGCACCGAATGCACGGTGTGCTTCGGGAGGTGCAGGAACCGCAGCACGATGACGAGGGCGATCAGGCCGATGGGCACGTTGATGAGGAAGACCCAGCGCCAGCCGGCGATGCCGAGGATCTGATCGGCACCGGCGAACAGGCCGCCGACGAGGGGGCCGATGAGGCTCGAGATGCCGAACACGGCGAGGAAGTAGCCCTGGTACTTCGCGCGCTCGCGCGGCGCGAGCATGTCGCCCATGATCGCGAGCGGCATCGACATAAGGCCACCGGCGCCCAGGCCCTGGATGGCGCGGAACGCGGCGAGCTCGAGCATCGACGTCGAGAAGCTGGCGAGGATCGAGCCGATGATGAACACGACGATCGCGAAGACGAAGAGCGGGCGGCGGCCGAAGATGTCGGAGAGCTTGCCGTAGATGGGCGTCGAGATCGTGGAGACGATCAGGTAGGCGGTGGTGACCCAGGCCTGCTGGCTCAGCCCGTGGAGGTCGTCGCCGATCGTGCGGATCGCGGTGCCGACGACGGTCTGGTCGAGGGCCGAGAGGAACATGCCCGCCATGAGACCGACGATCACGAACATGATCATGCGGTGCGTCATGACCGGGGCGGCGCCCGGTGTGCGGATGCGCCCGGTGGCGGTGCGGGAAGCGGCGGCGTCAGACATCGGACCTCGATACAGATCGACGGGAGGGGATGCGGCGACGCACTGCAGAGGCTGTCGTTGTCGCAGGTCAACTACATTACCGCGCCCGCGCGCAACGGTACGCCGATTCCGGCGAACCGGCGATGACTCATGCGAGAATCGGATGCGGCGTGCCCGAGTCGCCCCCTTTCCCCCGCGCTTCATCGTGAAGCCGCAGAGCGAAGGGCCGTCGGGCCTCGAGGACAGCGTCCGCCGCCCCTCTCCTCAGGAGCAGAAATGACGCGAACCGCACACCACCGCCGCTACCTCATGTGCCGCCCCGAGCACTTCACGGTGAGTTACACGATCAACCCGTGGATGGAGCCGGCGAACCCGACCGACACCGCCAAGGCCGTCAGCCAATGGCAGGTGCTGCACGACCTCTACCTCGAGCTCGGTCATGAGGTCGAGCTGATCGATCCCGTCGAGGGACTCCCCGACATGGTCTACACGGCCAACGGCGGGTTCCTCATCGACGGCGTCGCATACGGGCCGAAGTTCCGCTTCCGCGAGAGGCAGGGCGAGTCGGGCCCGTTCATCGACTGGTTCCGTACGCACGGCTTCGACACGCGCGAGCCCGTCGAGGTCAACGAGGGCGAGGGAGACTTCCTGCTCGTGGGCGACACGATCCTGGCCGGCACGGGCTTCCGCTCGACCGACGACAGCCACCGCGAACTCCGCGAGATCTTCGGGCGCGAGGTCGTCTCTCTCACGCTCACCGACCCCCGGTTCTACCACCTCGATACCGCGATCGCCGTGCTCGACCCCGTCGAGGGCGTCGAGAAGGGCGGCCCCGCACACGCCACGATCGCGTACCTGCCGTCGGCGTTCGACGACGCCAGCCAGCGGATCCTCGCTGAGCGCTACCCCGACGCGATCCACGTCTCGGACGAGGACGGCGCCGTGTTCGGCCTCAACTCGTCGAGCGACGGATACAACGTGATCATCTCGCCGCGCGCGAAGGGCTTCGAGAGGCAGCTGCGCGAGCGCGGCTACCACCCGATCACGGTCGACCTGTCCGAACTCCTCCTGGGGGGCGGGGGCATCAAGTGCTGCACGCTGGAGCTGCGCTCATGAGCCTCGACACCAGCGCGCTGCGGATCATCGCCGACGAGAACCGGCACCTCGCCCACAACTACCACCCCCTGCCGGTCGTCATCGCACGAGGCGATGGGGCGTGGGTGACGGATGTCGAGGGAAAGCGCTACCTCGACCTGCTGTCGGCTTACTCGGCGCTCAACTTCGGCCACGGGCATCCGGCGATCCTCGCCGCCGCGCGCGAGCAGCTCGAGCGGCTCACGCTGACCAGCCGCGCGTACCACAACGACCGGCTCGGGCCTTTTGCGACGGCGCTCGCGCGGCTCTGCGGCAAGGACCTCGTGCTGCCGATGAACACCGGTGCCGAGGCGGTCGAGACCGGCATCAAGGTCGCACGCGCGTGGGGCTATCGCGTGAAGGGCATCGCTCCGGATGCGGCGACCATCGTCGTGGCGGACGGCAACTTCCACGGCCGCACGACGACGATCGTCGGCTTCAGCGACGATCCGCAGTCGCGCGACGGCTTCGGACCGTTCGCGCCCGGGTTCGTGCACGTGCCGTTCGGCGATGCCGACGCGATCGACGCGGCGATCGACGCAAACACGGCCGCCGTGCTGATCGAGCCCATCCAGGGCGAAGCGGGCGTCATCATCCCGCCCGATGGGTATCTCGCCGCTGTGCGTGAGATCTGCACCCGGCGCGGCGTGCTGTTCATCGCGGACGAGATCCAGTCCGGCCTGGGCCGGGTGGGCACCACGTTCGCGTGCGATCGCGAGGGTGTGGTTCCCGACCTGTACCTGCTCGGCAAGGCGCTGGGCGGCGGCATCCTTCCCGTCTCGGCGGTCGTCGGCGACGCCGCGGTGCTCGGCGTGATCGGCGCGGGCGAGCACGGCTCGACGTTCGGCGGCAACCCGCTGGCCGCGGCGGTCGGGCTGCGAGTGGTCGAGATGCTCGAGACGGGCGAGTTCCAGGCGAGGGCTGCGGCACTCGGCGAGCACCTCGCCGTTCTGCTCGACGCTCTGGTCGGCCACGGCGTGACGGCCGTGCGCGTCGCAGGACTCTGGGCGGGCGTCGACATCGACTCCGCGGTGGGGACCGGCCGCGAGATCGCCGAGCGGCTGCTCGCCCGCGGCGTGCTCGTGAAGGACACGCACGGCCAGACGATCCGCATCGCACCGCCGATCGTCGTGCGCGCGACCGAGCTGGACTGGGCGGTCGAGCAGCTCAGGGTCGTCCTCGCGGGCTGATCAGGGTCGTCCTCGCGGGCTGAGGCTGAGGGCTCGGCCGCTCGCTGATGCACGCGTGCGCCTCATCGGCGCGAGTGTGCGTTCACCCATCTGCGCCGCCAGATCGCAACAGCGAGCCAGGCGAGCGCGGTGAGGGCGAATCCGGCGCCGACCCAGGGCGTACCCGTCCGGAGGTTCCACACGGCCAACGCGGCGAAACCGACGGCGAACACCAGACAAGCGATCCATCCGGCTCTGGGCTCGTCGTGCTCTGCATGGCTCACGCCAAAATACTAAAACACGCTCAAGGGGTCGATGGGCGCCCAGCTACGCGAAGACGGTGATGAAGCGCTCGTTCCAGCCGGTCGCGCCGTCGGGGACCACGTCGGCGAGCGTTCCGGTCTGCACCTCGCCGGTCGCGCTGATCGCCCTGCAACGCAGCAGGTGGTCGCCGGCGGTGGCCGTCCAGGGGATGCTCCACTGCACCCAGGTGTCGTCCGATATCGCCGTCGCGAGGGTCGCGGGCATCCAATCGCCCTCGTCGATCTGCACCTCGACGCCCGACACGCCCACGTGCTGCTGCCAGGCGACGCCCGCGATCACCGTGTCGCCCGCCTTGAGCCCCTGGGATTTGCGCGGGACGTCGATGCGCGACTCGAGCTTGATCGGGCCGCGCTCTGACCATCCCCGCTGCGTCCAGTACGCGGCGGCGTCTGTATAGCGCATGACCTGCAGCTCGGTGACCCACTTGGTCGCCGACACATACCCGTACAGACCGGGAACCACCATTCGCACGGGGAAGCCGTGCTCAGCGGGCAGCAGGTCGCCGTTCATCCCGACCGCGAGAATCGCATTGCGGTCGTCGGTGAGCGCTTCCAGCGGGCTCGAGGCGGTGAATCCGTCGATCGACCGCGACAGCACCATGTCGGCATCGGCAGTCGGCTTGGCGCGGGCGAGCAGCGCCCGGATCGGATGGCCGAGCCACAGAGCATTGCCGATCAGGTCGCCGCCGACCGCGTTCGACACGCACGTGAGCGTCGTCACGCTCTCTTCGAGAGGGAGGGCGAGAAGTTCATCCCACGTCAGCGTGAACTCGTTCTCGACCATGCCGTAGACGCGAAGGCTCCAGTCGGCGGGATCGACCTGGGGCACGATCAGCGCGGTGTCGATGCGGTAGAAGCTCGCGTTCGGTGTGACCACCGACGAGAGCCCGGGGATGCCGAGCTCAGCCGACGCCGGAATCGCGGGCGCCTGCGCGGCCGGGGTCGGCAGTGTGAGCTTGGCTCGGATGGCCTCGACCGACCTCGCCCCTGCGCGGAGGGTCGCGCCGCCGATCGTGGCGAACACCCCGATCGCCACGGCCCCACCGCTCCACAGCAGGAACCGTCGCCGGTCGACCCCGGCGTCATCCGCTCGCGAGACCCGGCTCGGGGCCCTTCCCGGGGCGGACGAAGGTTCCGCGGCCGCGTCTCGCGACGCGGGGGCGGGGGCCGCGGGAGCCGGGGCGCGGGCCACCAGCATCCACAGGGCGACGGATGCGCCGACCCCGGCGAGGATCGACGGGATCCACGAGAGCAGGCCGGCGTCGGCACGCGTCAGTGCCGCCACGGCGCCGGCGATGCCCACCAGGATGAAGACGACACGCCCCCACGGGGGGAGGCGCTGTTCGAGGATTCCGGCGCCGCCGGCGACGATCAGCAGCACGATCGCGATACCGACCAGGAGCGCGGCCTTGTCGTTGGTGCCGAACAGGCCGATCGCCGTCTCTTTCGCCCACGGGGGAGCGAAGTCGATGAGCGCTGACCCGATCGCGGCGAAGGGGCTTGAGCCGGGTGAGAGGATCGCCGCCGCGAGCTCTCCGATGCCCGCACCGAAGATGACTGCGGCGACACCGGCGATGGCGCCGACGAGGCCGCGCCTGGTGCGTTCGGCGGCTCCCACGAGTCGAAGCCTACGACCGATCTCTGTATGCGGGATCCGAAATACTTCGGCAACATGCCGCGGACTAGGCTCTCCCCATGGGCGATCTGTTCGACGGCTACGGCTCCACGTTGGCGCCGCGCAAGACCGCGTCCGGTGTCCCCGCGTTCGACGAGATGTTCGGCGCCCCCGATCATCCCGGCGATGCCGCGGAGTCGCGCGAGGCGTATCGGGAGCTCTATCAGGCCCTGGCCAAGATGACGCAGGAAGAGCTGCGCGGCCGCACCGAGTCGCTCGCGAGCTCCTATCTCGCGCAGGGCGTGACGTTCGACTTCGCCGGTGAGGAGCGGCCGTTCCCGCTGGATGCGGTGCCTCGGATCATCACGTACGACGAATGGGCGCGCGTGGAGGCGGGCGTCAAGCAGCGCGTCAAGGCGCTCGAGGCGTTCCTCGACGACGCCTACGGGCGCCAGCACTGCGTGCGCGACGGCGTGCTCCCCGCCGGGCTGATCGCGTCGTCTCAGTACTTCTATCGCCAGGCCGCCGGCATCCACAGCGCCAACGGCGTGCGCATCCAGGTGTCGGGAATCGACCTGATCCGCGACGAGCACGGCGAGATGCGCGTGCTCGAAGACAACGTGCGCGTGCCGAGTGGCGTCAGCTACGTCATCTCGAACCGGCGGGTCATGGCCCAGACGCTCCCCGAGCTGTTCGTCTCGATGCGGGTGCGTCCGGTCGGCGACTACCCCAACAAGCTGCTGGCCGCCCTGCGGGCGTCGGCTCCGTCCGGTGTCGAAGACCCGAACGTCGTCGTCCTCACCCCGGGCGTCTACAACTCGGCGTACTTCGAGCACACGCTGCTCGCGCGCTTGATGGGCGTGGAGCTCGTCGAGGGCCGCGACCTGATCTGCATCGGCGGTCGCGTCTTCATGCGCACGACCCGCGGGCCCCAGCGCGTGGACGTGATCTATCGCAGGGTCGACGACGAGTTCCTCGACCCGCTGCAGTTCCGCGCCGACTCGATGCTGGGTGCCCCCGGCCTCATGCTGGCCGCGCGCCTGGGCAACGTCACGATCGCCAACGCGGTGGGCAACGGCGTCGCCGATGACAAGCTGCTCTACACCTACGTGCCGGACCTCATCCGGTACTACCTCGCCGAAGAGCCGATCCTGAAGAACGTCGACACGTGGCGCCTGGAAGACCCCGGCGCGCTCGAGGAGGTGCTCGATCGCCTGCCCGAGCTCGTCGTGAAGCCCGTGGACGGGTCGGGCGGCAAGGGTCTGGTCGTGGGGCCGGATGCTTCGCCCGCCGAACTCGAGAAGCTCCGCAAGCGCCTCATCGCCGACCCCCGGGGGTGGATCGCGCAGCCCGTCGTCATGCTCTCGACGATCCCCACTCTCGTCGAGGACGGGATGCGCCCGCGGCACGCCGACCTGCGCCCGTTCGCGGTCAACGACGGCGACGACGTGTGGGTGCTGCCCGGGGGGCTCACGCGCGTCGCGCTGCCCGAGGGCCAGCTGGTCGTCAACTCGAGCCAGGGCGGCGGCTCGAAAGACACCTGGATCGTCGGCGGCGCGGCGCCCGGCCACGTCGAGTACGGCCAGGGTGTGGGACTTGCCGGGCTCGTGGCAGACCAGGCCGCCACGGTGACCGCCGCCATCCCGATCATCTACGACAGCCAGCCCGCGCCCGCGCACTCGCCGCAGGATCGGCCGCGCGGCCACACCGAGCAGCAGGAGCAGCAGCAGCAGTCGCAGGAATCGTCATGCTGAGCCGCATCGCGGAGAGCCTCTTCTGGATCGGCCGGTACATCGAGCGCAGCGACGGCACCGCCCGCATCCTCGACGTGCACCTCCAGCTGCTGCTGGAGGACCCGTGGGTCGACGAAGACACCGCGTGCCGCTCGCTGCTGCTCGTGATGGGATCGGTCCCGCCCGATGACGACGAGATCGTCCGGCGCGAAGACGTGCTCGCCCGGCTCGCGATCGACCGCGGCAACCCGTCGAGCATCGGCTACGCGCTGGGCGCCGCGCGCGAGAACGCCCGCCGCGCGCGCGAGATCGTGAGCACCGAACTGTGGGAGACCCTGAACACCACCAACTCGCGGATGCCGCGTCGCCTTCAGCTCGACAAGGTGCACGACTTCTTCAAGTGGGTCCGCGAGCGCTCGGCGCTCGCGATCGGCACGGTGGATTCCTCGACCAGCCGCGACGAGGCCTGGCAGTTCTTCACACTGGGTCGCAGCATCGAGCGCGCCGACATGACCGCACGCCTGCTGGCGACGCGGTCGCTGACCGAGGCATCCGGTCCGTCCTGGACGACGATCCTGCGTTCGTGCGGCGCCTACGAGGCGTACCTGCGGACCTATCGCGGCATGCCGAGCGCCCTGAATGCCGCAGAGTTCCTGCTGCTCGATCGCTTGTTCCCCCGCTCGATCATCTACTCGATCCAGACCGCCGAGGCCTGCATGAGTGCGATCGATCCGGTGGCCGATCGGGTCGGCCACTCGAACACCGTGCTCCGCGCGCTCGGCCAGATCCGCAACGACCTGGAGTACAGGCCGATCGGCGAGATCCTCGGCGAGCTTCCGCAGCACATGGATCGGGTGCAGAAAGTGACGCGCGAGGCATCCGAAGCCATCCGGCACCGCTTCTTCCCCACGCAAGCCGAGCCGAGCTGGATCGGGGAGACATCATGAAGAGATTGCGCATCGAGCACCAGACCGGGTTCTCGTACAAGGGCGACGTGTCTGCCTCGTACAACGAAGCGCGGATGCTGCCCAGCTCCACCGACAGCCAATTCGTGCTCAGCTCATCGCTCGACATCGAACCCGGTACCGCGGTGAACCACTACGTCGACTACTTCGGCACACGGGTCGCCGTCTTCGACGTGCTGTCGGCGCACGCCGCCCTGCAGATCACCGCCAAGAGCCTCGTGGAGGTGCGGCCTCGGCCGCTCGAGTACGCCGACATCTCGTGGGACCGGCTGCGGACCGAGGCGACGCGATCCATCGAGACCGTCGAGCAGCTCGGCCAGACATCCCGCACCGCGCCGCATCCCGAGGTCGTCGAGATCGCTCGGAGTATCGCCTCTCAGCACGACGACCCGGGGCACGCCGCGCACGCGATCGCCTCCACGATCGGCGACGCCGTCGAGTACATGCACGGCATCACGGGCGTGCACTCCACCGCACAAGACGCGTGGCAGGCACGTAAAGGCGTCTGCCAGGACATCGCGCACATCACCCTCGGCGCGCTCCGCGAGGTGGGAATTCCCGCCAGGTACGTCTCGGGCTATCTGCACCCCCGCGCGAACGCAGAGGTGGGCGTGGCCGTGGCAGGCGAATCGCACGCCTGGGTCGAGTGGTTCGCCGGCGACTGGCAGGGGTTCGACCCCACGAACAACATCGAGATCGGCGACCGGCACGTGCTCGTCGGGCGCGGCCGTGACTACAGTGACGTGCCCCCGCTCCGCGGCGTGTACGCCGGGCCGCACAAGTCGCACCTGAACGTGAAGGTCACGATCACGCGCGAGGCCTAGCAGCCGTTCGATCGATGCGCGCGCCCCTCAGAGCCGGGGGTCGTACCGCACCGGCGCGTGCGTGCGCGCGACCAGGTCGCGCAGAGCCTCGAGCGATCCGTCGATGTACCCCATCGCCCTCGCCTGCACGAGGACGTTGCCGAGTGCTGTCGCCTCCACGGGTCCCGCGAGAACGGTCATGCCCGAACGATCGGCGGTCCTCTGGCAGAGGAGCCGATTGAGTGCCCCTCCGCCGACGATGTGGATCGTGCGCGCGTCCACACCCCCGAGTTCGGCGGCGCGAGCGGCCGACTTGGCGAACGCCTGGGCGAGCGATTCCACGATGCTGCGGACGTAATGCGTCCGGGTTCGAGGCGCAGGCACGCCGTGCTCCTCGCACCACGCATCGATGCGTGCGGGCATGTCGCCGGGCGGCAGGAAGCGCGGGTCGTTGATGTCGAACACCGGGACGCCGGGGCCGGCCTCGGCTGCAGCATCCAGCAGCGCGGTCAGATCCACAGGATGACCCTCGCGCTCCCACCCGCGCAGGGTCTCGCTCAGCACCCACAGCCCCATGACGTTGTGCAGCAGGCGCACGCGCCCGTCGACACCGCCCTCGTTGGTGTAATTCGCGGCGATCGCATCGGGGCCGAGCACCGGATGCTCGACCTCGACGCCGACGAGCCCCCAGGTGCCGCACGAGATGTAGACGGCCGATTCGGGATGCATCGGCACGGCGACGACCGCCGACGCGGTGTCGTGCGATCCGACCGCCGTCACGGATACGCCGGCCGGTGCGCCGATCGCCGAAGCGACGTCGGGCAGGAGCGATCCGAGGCGCTCACCCGCGGAGATCAGCGGGGGAAGGATGCCGCGCGGCAGGCCGAGGGTGGCGATGAGTTCGTCGTCCCACTCGCCGCTCTCGACGCCGAGGAGCCCTGTCGTCGAGGCGTTGCTGCGCTCCGCGCGCGCGATGCCGGTCAGCCAGTAGCCGACGAGATCGGGGATCAGCAGCGCCGTATCGGCGAACGCAAGCTGCTCGGGGGGCTCTGCCGCGAACTGGTAGAGCGTGTTGAACGGCAGGAACTGCAGGCCGTTGCGTGCGAAGAGCGCGGAGTGCGGCATCCGCTGATGGACTGCTGCGACACCGGCCGTCGTGCGGGCGTCGCGGTAGTGGAACGGTTCGCCGAGCAGACGCGCCCGCCCTTCGCCGACCCCGCGCAGCAGGCCGTAGTCGACCGCCCACGCGTCGACGCCGATGCTGGCGATGCCCGGCTCGTCGCGGAACGCCGTGCGCAGCCCGGTCAGCGCGGCGCCGTACATGCCGAGCAGGTTCCAGTGCAGCCCGTCGATCGCCTCGACCGGATCGTTCGCGAAGCGCGCGACCTGCCGGGTCTCGAGCACGCCGCCGCCCACGTGTCCGACGATCACGCGCCCGCTCGTGGCTCCCATGTCGATGGCCGCGACGGTACCCGTCTCTGCGCTCTCCGTCATCCCCGCGTCCTCCCTCCGCCGACCCGCATCATCCCGTCCCTCCTCCTTCGCCGAGCCACCCCTCTCGCGCCGAGCCGCCCCTGTGCCGGCGGTCGGTAGCGGGGTGGTTCGGTGGGAAGGGGGTGGTTCGGCGAAGAGTGCGTGCGGCGCCGAAGGGGGAACGGAAGGGGGTCATCGCAGGAAGGCTGCGGCGACGCCTGAATCGACGGGGATGTGCAGGCCCGTCGTCAGCTGGAGTTCGGGGCCGGTGAGGGCGATCACGGCGTTCGCGATGTTCTCGGGCAGCACTTCGCGCTTGAGGATCGTGCGCTGCGCGTAGAACTTGCCGAGGTCGTCTTCGGCGATGCCGTACGTCTTCGCGCGATTGGCGCCCCAGCCGCTCGCGAAGATGCCCGAGCCTCGCACGACGCCGTCGGGATTGATGCCGTTGACGCGCACGCCGTGCTCACCGAGTTCGACCGCGAGGAGGCGCACCTGGTGCGCCTGGTCGGCCTTCGTCGCCGAGTACGCGATGTTGTTGGGCCCGGCGAACACGCTGTTCTTCGACGAGATGTAGATGATGTCGCCGCCGAGCTGCTGGTCGATCAGGACGCGCGCCGCGGCCTTCGAGACCAGGAACGATCCCTTCGCCATGACGTCGTGCTGCAGGTCCCAGTCGGCCTCGGTCGTCTCCAGGAGAGGCTTCGACAGCGAGAGCCCGGCATTGTTGACGACGAGGTCGAGCCCGCCGAACGCGAGCACGGCGTCATCGACGGCGGTCTGCACGGCCGCGGCGTCCGCGACGTTCGCGGCGATTCCGATCGCGACGTCCGTCCCGCCCAGCTCTGCGGCTGCCGCCTGGGCCTTCGCGAGGTCGAGATCGGCCACGACGACGCACGCGCCCTCGGCGGCGAGCCGTGTTGCGATCGCCTTTCCGATCCCCGACGCCGCGCCGGTGACCAGCGCGATACGGCCGGCGTGGGTCTTGGGCTTGGGCATGCGCTGCAGCTTGGCCTCTTCGAGCGCCCAGTACTCGATGCGGAACTTCTCGGCATCCGAGATCGGCGCGTAGGTCGAGAGGGCCTCGGCCCCCCGCATGACGTTGATCGCGTTCAGGTAGAACTCGCCGGCCACCCGGGCGGTCTGCTTGTTCGCGCCGAAGCTGAACATGCCCACCCCGGGCACGAGCACGATCAGCGGATCGGCGCCGCGCATGGCGGGCGAATCGGGCGTGGCGTACTTCTCGTAGTAGGCCGTGTAGTCGGCGCGATACGTCTCGTGCAGCTCCTTCAGACGGGTGAGGGATGCCTCGACCGACGCGTTCGACGGCACGTCGAGCAGCATCGGCTTGACCTTCGTCCGCAGGAAATGGTCGGGGCAGCTCGTGCCGAGCGCGGCGAGCTCCGGCGCCTTGGACGAGGCGAGGAACTCGAGCACCCGCGCATCGTCGGTGAAGTGGCCGACCATCGGCTTGTCGTGCGACGCGATGCCCCGGATGGTCGCCGCCAGCGCAGCGGCCTTCTCGCGACGCTCGTCGGCGGGGAGGGCCTCGAAGCCGGCCCGCACCGACCCGAACGGCTCGGCCTTGCCGTGCGCGTCGATGTAGGCCTGCGCGGTGTCGATGATCCACAGCGAGTTGGCCTCGGCCTCGTCGGACGTGTCGCCCCACGCGGTGATGCCGTGGCCACCGAGGATGCAGCCGATCGCCTCGGGGTTCGCGGCCTTGATCGCCGCGATGTCCAGGCCCAGCTGGAACCCGGGCCGGCGCCAGGGCACCCACACGACCTTCGGTCCGAAGATCTTCGCGGTCAGCTCTTCGCCGTCGGAGGACGTCGCGATCGCGATACCGGAGTCGGGATGCAGGTGGTCGACGTGCGCAGCATCCACCAGTCCGTGCATCGCCGTGTCGATCGACGGCGCCGCGCCGCCCTTGCCGTGCAGGCAGTAGTCGAACGCGGCGACCATCTCGTCTTCGCGATCCACGCCCGGGTAGACGTCGACCAGCGCGCGCATCCGGTCCAGGCGCAGCACCGCCAGCCCCGACTCGGTCAGGGTGCCGAGGTCGCCGCCCGAGCCCTTCACCCACAGCAGTTCGACCGGCTCACCGGTGACCGGGTCGGTCTCGGTCCCCTTCGCGGACGTGTTGCCGCCCGCGTAGTTCGTGTTCTTCGGATCGGCGCCCAGGCGGTTGCTCCGCGCGATGAGGTCGTGAGCCGTCGGGTTCGTCATGAGGGCGTCCCTTTCAGGGCGAGGATTCGAGCGGCGAAACGGGTGAGGGATGCCGTGGCCGCAGGGTTCTCGGGATCGTTGAGGTGACCGTGGCGGGTGCCGGGCTCGGTCGACACGTCGATGTCCCGCCCCGCGGCCAGAAGCGCCGCGGCGAATGCCTCGCCGGAGACCCGGAGCTGGTCGACCTCGTCGTTGATCATGATGGTCGGTGGAAAGTCGGCCAGGTCTCCCGCGGTCGCGTTGCCCGGAACCGCGAAGATCTCGGCGGTGTCGGCACTGCCGCCGAGATAGTTCTCGTACATTCCCCGCACGGCGTCGGGGCCGAACGTGTCGGCCGCCGGGTCTGCGTCGAGCGCGGCGCGGAGCGCCGCGTCGGGCTCGGCCTGCACGGCGTGCAAGGTGGGGTAGGCGAGGACGGCCAGCGCCGGAATCGGTCCCCCGGAGCGCGCGAGACGGAGTGCGGCGCCCGCTGCGAGGTTTCCCCCCGCGCTGGCGCCCCCGAGTGCCCACGGCCCTTCGGCGAGGCCGGATTCGGTGGCCCACCGGAACGCGAACGCCGCTTCTTCCGATGCGACGGGGTATCGGACACCGGACGACGGTTCGATTCCGCTCGCCGCGGCCCATTCCGGCGGCACCGGCGCGCGCTGATAGTCCACGGAGACGACCACGATGCCGCGTTCGGCGAACTGCGCACTCACCCAGTCGGCCTCGGGCATGTCGAGGTCACCGCCGGCGAAACCGCCGCCGTGCAGCCACACCAGGCCGGGGCCGGCGGGCGTCGACGGCGTGTACACGCGCACGACCAGAGGCCCATGGGGGCCGTCGAGCGTTCGATCTGTCGCCACCATCGAGGTCACGCGCCCCAGCTCGCCTGCACGCCGCCGAGGCGTTCGGTCTCGATCTTCTCCTGGTACCCGGATGCGGCGTAGGCCGCCATCGGGTCTGCCGCCAACCCGCGGCTCTCGCGCCATTGGCCGAGCGCGGGACGCACGTCGGTGTAGAAAGCGTCCATGAAGACCGCGTTCGCGGCGAGCACGTCGCCTGAGAGCTGCGCGACCCGGAGGGCCTCCGCGTCCACCAGCAGCGCCCGAGCCGTCATCTCCTGCACATTGAGAACCGAGCGGATCTGGCCGGGGATCTTCTTCTCGACGTTGTGGCACTGGTCGAGCATGAAGGCCACGTCCGGGTTGTTCAGCCCTCCGCCTCTGATGACCTCGAAGAGGATGCGGAACAGCTGGAACGGATCGGCCGCGCCGACGATCAGGTCGTCGTCGGCGTAGAAGCGCGAATTGAAGTCGAACGAGCCGAGCTTGCCGAGTCGCAGGAGCTGCATCACGATGAACTCGATGTTCGTGCCCGGGGCGTGATGCCCGGTGTCGAGGCACACCATCGCCCGTTCGCCGAGCGCCGACACCTGCACGTACGACGTGCCCCAGTCCGGGACGTCGGTGTGGTAGAAAGCCGGCTCGAAGAACTTGTACTCGAGCACGAGGCGCTGCTCGCCCGACAGGCGGGCGTAGATCTCCTGCAGCGACTCGTGGAGGCGATCCTGGCGACCGCGCAGGTCGGCCTGCCCCGGGTAGTTCGACCCCTCGGCGAGCCAGATCTTCAGGTCGCGCGAGCCCGTGGCATCCATGATGTCGATGCACTCGAGATGGTGGTCGATGGCCTTGCGGCGCACCGCGGCGTCTTCGTGCGTGAGCGCACCGAACTTGTAGTCGTCGTCCTGGAACGTGTTCGAGTTGATCGTGCCGAGCTCGACGCCGAGGTCGTTCGCGTAGGTGCGCAGGGCCGCGTAGTCGTCGACCTTGTCCCAGGGGATGTGGAGGGCGACCGCCGGTGCGAGTGCCGTCACCCTGTTGACCTGGGCGGCGTCGGCGATCTTCTCATAGGGGTCGCGCGGCGTCCCCGGCGTCGTGAACACCTTGAAGCGCGTGCCGGAGTTGCCGAACGCCCATGAGGGGAGCTCGATGCTCTGCGCGGTGAGCTGAGCCTGGATGTCGGGAGACAGCGTCGTCATGATCGCGTGCTTTCTGTGGAAGGAGTGGGGCTGACCGCGGCGAGCTGGTCGTGCAGGTGGAACACTTCGGTCAGAGCGATCGCCGACTGGTCGGGCCGGCCGTCGAGCCCGACGAAGAAGCCGGCCATCTCGGATTCCCACCGCGCGGCGACGGGCGAGGCGGCGAGGTAGGCCTGGGCCGCCGTGTCGTCGTCGGTCTCGTAATACCCGATGAGGGTGCCGTCGTCGCCGAGGAACAGCGAGTAGTTGCGCCGGCCGGATGCGGCGATCTCGACCAGCATCTCGGGCCAGACCGGGGCGTGCCTGGCGAGGTACTCGGGGACGCGGTCGGGGTCGACGTGCAGCTGGAAGCACACCCGCGTCGCAGTGGTGGTGCTCGTCATCGAGGTACTCCTTGTGCGGTGCGGTGGTGCGGCGAGAGGGACGGGCGGCACCGGCCGGGCCCGGGAGCTCTCACGCATCGATGAATCGTTTCAAACCTAGACGACCCGGTCGCGGTGCGCAACTCGGAGCCGCCTCGATGTAACGTTTCAGGCGATGACGGCGGTGCGGAAGCCTCCGTTCTCCCCCACGATGCGAAGGAGCCGGTGTGGAGCAGCAGGAGAGGGCGCTGGTCGCCTACGTGGACGCCGTCCGGGACGAGCCGGGCACGCTGGCGGTTGTGGTGGTGGGGTCGGTCGCCCGCGGTACCGAGCGCCCCGACTCGGACGTCGATGTCTACCTGGTGGTGGACGACCAGCGCTTCGCCGCGGAGACGGCGGCGGGGCGCTTCGCCTGGACGGATCGTGCGGGCCTCGATTACCCGGGCTCGTACATCGACGTCAAGCTCGTGAGCCCGTCGTACCTCGAGGCGGCGGCCCGCGACGCCGACGACCCGACGCGTGCGTCGTTCGAGGGGGCGCGGATCGCCCACGCCAAGGGCGGGTTCGCCGCGGAGCGGCTTGCACCGCTCATCGAGATGATCACGACGCTCCCCGAGCCGGTGTGGGCCGAGCGCATCCGCTCCTTCCGCGCCCAGGCGCACCTGTACGGCGGATACTTCCTCGCCCAGGCGATCGACCGGAACGATCCGTTCCTGCGCCGGCATGCCGGCATCCATCTCGCCCTCGCGGCGGCGCGCGCCGCACTCGCGGCCAACCGCACCCTCATGCGGGGTCCGAAGTACATCTCGGCGCTCGTGCGCGCGGTGCCCACCCCCGACGGATTCGTGGATGCCTGGCAGAACGTCGTCGATGCCCCGGATGTGCAGAGCGCCGAGGTTCTGCTCGGTCTGCTGGACGAGTGGTTCGGTGACGAGATCGACCCGGATGACGCGCTGTCGTTGTTCATCCGAGACAACGAGCTGGCGTGGCTCCGCGGGACCGTTCCCGCGGAGTTCTGGTGACCGGAGCATTCTCTAGCCCTTGATCGCGCCGCTTGTCATGCCCGCGACGATCTGCCGGTTGAAGAACATGTACATGATCAGCGGCGGGATCGTCGTGAGCAGGATGTACATGAACAGCAGGTTGAACTGGCTCACGGACTGGCTCTGGAAGTTGTAGAGCCCCAGCTGCACCGTCGGGTAGTCGTTGCCGGGCAGGAAGTACAGCGGGTTCTGGAAGTCGCCGTACACGAACACCGCCTGCACGACGATGACCGTCACGATGACGGGGCGCAGAAGCGGCAGGACGACAGTGAAGAAGAGTCTCATCGAACCGGCGCCGTCGATGATCGCGGCCTCGTCGAGTTCTTTCGGGATCGTCGCGACGAATGCGCGGAACAGCAGTACGCAGAACGCGAGCCCGAAGGTCGCCTCGATGAGGATCATCCCCGGGATCGTCTTGAACAGCCCGACGCCCTGCAGCACCCAGATCGTGGGGACCACGGCGGGCGGCACGATGAGCGCGGCCAGGACGAAGAAGTTGATGACGGGGTTCAGCTTCGAGCGCTTGCGCTGCAGGACATAGCCGACCATCGCCGCGAAGACCACCATGATGGCGCACGCGAACACCGTGATGACGGTCGTCCAGAGGAACGCCCAGAGCACCTGGTAGTCGTTGGTCTGGAGCGTTGCGAGCAGGTTGGGCCAGAACTGCCATTCCGAGGGGAGGCTGAATTCGACGAGGCCCGCCTCGCGCGGGTTCTTCGACGCCTGCAGGACGACGAACACGAACGGGAGCAGGAAGATCACGACGGACGCGATGATCGCGATGATCCCGACGAGGTACTTCCGCAGCCAGCGGCGGAGAGTCATCGGCCGCCGGTCGACCTTGGGGCGACGGGACTGGCGTGAGTTGGCGGTCGTGAGGGTTTCTGTGACGGTCACAGTTCCGTCTCCCTTCTGTTCAGGAAGTACGACACCGGCACCATGACCGCAGTGACCACGATGAACAGGATGACGTTGCCCGCGGTGGAGAGACCGAAGAATCCGGCCTGGTACTGCTTGTAGATGACGGATGCGATCACGTCGCTGCTGAAGCCGGGGCCGCCCTTGGTCATGGCCCAGATCATCGCGAACTCCCGGAGGCCGCCGATGAGCGAGAGGATGATGACGGTTGCGGTCGCCGGGCGCACGAGCGGCAGCGTGATGGTGCGGAAGATCGACCACGCTCCGGCGCCGTCCATGCGGGCCGCTTCGAAGTACTCCTGCGGGATGGCGACGATCCCGGCCATGAAGATCAGGGTGGCGATGCCGACGCCCTTCCAGACATCGACCCCCGCGACGGTCAGCAGGGCGAGGTTCGGGTCGGTGTACCAGCCGGGTTC
Organism: Microbacterium rhizomatis; assembly: GCF_008710745.1. GTDB lineage: Bacteria > Actinomycetota > Actinomycetes > Actinomycetales > Microbacteriaceae > Microbacterium > Microbacterium rhizomatis. The sequence goes on along the minus strand of NZ_VYSA01000002.1, from coordinate 848,565 downwards.
GGGCAGGTTCAGGAAGCCGAGGACGGCATTGACCGCTCCGTGGAACGGATCGAGGAGAGCCTTGAACGTGAGGCCGACACCGATGGTCGAGACCAGCACGGGGAAGAACACGACGGCGCGCAGGTAGCCGCGACCGAGGATGGGGCCGGTGAGGAGCAGGGCGAGTGCGAGGCCGATGATGACCTTCGCCGCCGACGTCACGAACCCGTAGATGAACGTGTTGACGAAGCCCTGGACGAGCTGCGGCTCTTGAAAGAACTGGACGAAATTGTCGAAGCCGATGAACTGGACGTTGAAGAGCGTCCACCTCGTGAGCGAGAAGTAGAACGACGCGAACGTCGGCACCGCGAAGAACACGATGAACAGCACGGCAGCCGGTATGTAGAACCAGGACGGGTACGGGCTCTTGATGCCCTTCCGGCGCCCGCGCGGCGGCTTGGCGGGCTTCGTCGTCGGCGGGGCAGAGCCCGCGACTGCAGTCGTCATATCCACTCCTCATCGAGTCGGGGCCGGCGACGATGCCGCCGCCGGCCCCGGGTTGTGCCGATCTCAGCAGATCAGCGCGGGTCTCACCAGCCGGACAGCCCCAGCTGCTGGGCCTGCTTCTTCACATCGTCGTCGTACTGCGCGGCGCCGTCCTTCGCGGACGTGATGCCGGATCCCACGGCGACGGTGATGTTCTCGAGGTTCGGTCCCTTGATGGGGGAGAGGAACTCCAGAGCCGAACCCGTCTTGCCTGCGTCGAAGTACTTCTGGATGTCGCCGATCAGCGCCGGAGCGGTGCTCGGCAGCGTGCAGGCGCTCGTGACGTACGGTCCCGCGGCCCCACCGGCGTCGTTCTGCACCGCGCAGCCGTCGGACGAGTTCGCGAATGCCACGAACTTCTTCGCGGCGTCGAGCTTGGCCCCTTCGGCGGTCTTTGCGATGTAGATGCCGTTCGGCTGCCACATCGTGATCGACGTGTCGGACGCGTTGGCGGCCGGCAGGGCGAACACGCCGATGTCATCGGTCTTGTCGGGCTCGTTCTGCTGGACCGTGGCGATCGTCGCCGAGAGCATCGGGTACTGGGCGGCCTGGCCGTTGGCCAGAGCATCCATCGCCTGTGCGTTGGTCATCGACGCGAAGTCCTCGTTCATGAGCTTCTTGTCGAAGACCTCCTGCTGGTTCGCGAAGCCCGCGAAGGCCGGCTCGTTCACGTACTTGGCGCTCGGGTCGTTCGCGGTGTAGTTCTTCGCCCAGTTCGGATCCTGCGCCGACACGTTGGCGAAGTCGCCGAGCACGAACAGCTGGCTCGTCCAGGTGTCGCCGTACGACTGCAGGATCGGCGTGATGCCGTTGCCGGTCGCCTTGATCTTCTCGCTGTTGGCGATGAAGTCGGCCCACGTCGTGGGGACCGTCAGGCCCAGCGACGAGTAGACCTTCTTGTTGTAGAGCACCGCACCGGCGAAAGACGTGCCCCACGGCGCGCCGTACAGGCCGTTGTCGGTCGAGACGACCTGCTTGAAATCGTCGGTGAGGGTGCTCACCCAGCTCTGGTCGCTGAGGTCGACGAGCGTCTGATCGGGGTTCAGAGCCTGCAGCAGCGAGCCGGAGTTGTAGTGGAAGACGTCGTCCATCGAACCGGTCGACAGTTTCGTCTTCATGAGGTTGTCGCCCTCGGTGCCGCCGGGCTGCGTGTCGAGCTTGACGCTGATGTCGGGGTTCGCCTTCTCGAACGCCGCGATGAGCGCCTTCGCCTGCGCGGTGTTCGCGTCGTCGCTCTGCGTGAGATACGTGATCTCGGTCGTGCCTCCACTGCTGGAACCACCGCCGCCGCCGGAACATGCTGCGAGCGGGATGGCCAGAACAGCCACTCCCACCGATGCGGTGAGCACCCTCCGGGTAAGGGAGTTCTTCATCCTTTTACCTCCTCGTAAAAGCTGAGCGGACAGTCCGCCCTCGCTGCCGGTCTGAGATGTCGAAAGTATTGAAACCATTCAACTCCCCGTACCGTACGTCTCCGGGTGGCCGGTCGTCAATCAAAGATTGAATCGGTTCATCACGATCGGATAACGCCGTGCCGTCGTCCTCACCGATGTCGTCGGGATGTTTGACATTCGACTATGAATCGTTTCAGGATGGGGGCGCGCTCCTCGACGCGGTCGAGCGCCGAAAGGACTCCCGCCATGACGGCATCTCCCGAAACGACGGTGCAGACCGAGCAGACGCTCCCCGACACGACGTCGACCGACCCGTCGACGCGCGTCGTCGAACTGCGCACGCAGCACGGAGCGGGCCTGCTCGGCGTCCCGGGCCGTGGCGTGCGGTTGAGCTGGCGTGCCCAGAGCGATCTCCCGGCCGCGAGCCAGCTCGCGTACGAGATCGCGTCGGGGCCCGAGGGTGGGGCGCAGGATTCGCACGGGGTCGTACGCGGCGATGACTCGATCGGCATCGCCGCCGGGCTCGACCTCGCACCGCGCGAGCGGCGCTCCTTCGCGGTGCGGATCGCCACCTCCGCCGGCTGGACGGCGTGGAGCGAGCCGCTCGTCGTCGAGGCCGGTGTCGAAGGCCTGGGACTGAACGCGCGTGTCGTCGGGATTCCGAGCGAGGTCGGGGGCCCTGTCCCGGTTCTCCGACGCGAGTTCACGGTGAACGCAACCCCGGCCGCGGCCCGCCTGCGCCTCAGCGCACTGGGCGTGGTGGATGCCTGGATCAACGGCGTTCGCGTCTCGGATGCGCTGCTCACCCCGGGGTGGACCTCGTACCAGGCCCGCATCCTGATCGACACGGTCGACGTCACCTCCCTCCTGCGCGAAGGCGAGAACGTGATCGTCGCGGCCGTCGGCGACGGCTGGTACCGCGGCCACTTCGGCTTCGCGTACCGCAAAGAGATCTACGGCACGAGCTCGGGCGTGCTCGCGCAGCTCGAGATCACCGACGCGTCCGGTGCGACGACGACGATCGCGACCGATGAGACGTGGCGCGGCGGGTTCGGCGCGATCCGCTCCGCCGGCATCTACGAGGGAACCGTCATCGACCACAACCTCGAGGCGGTCGGGGTCCACGAGCCCGGCTTCGACGACGGCGCGTGGGCCGCGGCATCCGTCATCGACACCGATCTGTCGCTGTTCGAACCGCGGAGTGCGGCGCCCGTGCGCGTCATCGAAGAACGGCCGATGACGATCGAGCCGCGAGCAGATCGCGTACTCCTCGACTCGGGCCAGAACATCTCGGGCTGGGTGCGGCTGGTCGTGCGGGGAAAAGCGGGAGATGTCGTGACGATCCGGCACGCCGAGGTCCTCGAGCCGTCGGGGGCGCTGCACACCGCAGCCCTGCGACGGGCCAAGGCGACCGACGTCTACACGCTCGCCTCGGGCGGCGAGCACGTGCTCGAGCCGGTCTTCACGTTCCACGGGTTCCGCTACTCCGACGTGGTCACGGGCGCCGAGGTCGTCTCGGCGACGGCGATCGCGATCTCGAGCGATCTCGCCCCCCGCTCGACGTTCCGCTCGTCCGATGCGAGCCTCGACCGGTTCCACTCGAACGTGCTGTGGTCGCAGCGCGACAACTTCGTCTCGGTCCCCACCGACTGCCCGCAGCGCGACGAGCGGCTCGGCTGGACCGGAGACGCCCAGGCCTTCGCCGCCACCGCCAACACGCTGCTGGACACCGAGGCGTTCTGGACGTCGTGGCTGCGCGACCTCGAGATCGATCAGACCGATGAGGGCGGGGTGCCCTCGGTGGTGCCCGACATCATCCGCCGCGAAGACATGCTCATGGGCGGCACCCCCACCGACAACATGGGGCGCGCAGGCTGGGCGGATGCCGCGACCATCGTTCCTCTCGCGGTGTACGAGTCCTACGGCAGCGCGGAAGTGCTCGAACGACAGCTGGACAGCATGCGGCGCTGGGTCGCGCACCTGCGCCGCCGGGCCGGAGACGGCGTCGTGCTGCCGACGGAGCCGTTCCAGTACGGCGACTGGCTCGACCCGGATGCCCCCGCGGCGCGGCCGTGGGAGGCGAAGGTCGACAGCGACTACGTCGCCAACGCGTTCTACGTGCACTCGACCCGGCTCCTCGCCCGCGCCGAACGCATCGTCGGCGACCCGGCCGCGGCCGACGAGCTCGACGAGCTCGCGAGAACCGTCGCCGACGCGACGTGGGCGCGGTGGGGCGAACGGGCCGTGACGACGCAGACCGGCGCCGCCCTCGCCCTCGAGTTCGACATCGCGCCCGCGGAGCGACGGGTCGCGATCGCCGACGATCTCGCGGCGAACGTCGTCGCGGCCGAGGGGCGCATCTCGACCGGCTTCCTCGGCACCCCGCTCGTGCTCTTCGCGCTCTCGCACAACGGCCACATCGGTGAGGCGTACCGCATGCTGCTCCGCCATGACGCTCCGTCGTGGCTCTACCAGGTCGACCGCGGCGCGACGACGGTGTGGGAGCGGTGGGATGCGATCAAGCCCGACGGCTCGATCCACGGCGGAGATATGGACGCGGGAAACAGCGGCGGCGAGAGCGGCGGGATGCTGTCGTTCAACCACTACGCGTACGGCGCCATGATCGACTGGGTCTACCGCAACGTCGCCGGGCTCGCGCCCGATCCCGCCGACCCGGGCTACCGCACGGTGCACGTCGCCCCGCGCCCCGCGGTCGGTATCGACCACGCCGCCGCGACCATCGCGACCGGGCTCGGCGAGCTCGCGATCGACTGGCGACGGGACGGCGACGCCCTCGAGATCGCTCTCACCGTTCCGTTCGGCGCTCGAGCGGTGCTCGATCTGCCGGTGACGGCGGGCTCGACCGTCTCGATCGACGGCGCCGCGGCGCCGGCCGAGGCCGGCACGACCCTGACCCACGGCATCCATCACCTCACGGTCACCCAGCCGGCGGTCGCCGGTCGCTGACCAGAACACTCACCCTCACGTTCGAAGGAGAACCATGAGCACCCCCGCGATCGCCCGCATCGTCACCGACGCGCCGTACACGAGCGACACCGTCCCCTCACCCGAGCCGGTGATCGGCTGGGTCACCGAGACGGATGCCTCGGACTGGCGGCAGTCGTCGGCCGAGCTCGAACTCGACAGGGGGGGATCCACGACGGTTCACGTCATCGACGGGCGTGAATCGACCCAGATCGCCTGGCCGTTCACCCCCCTTGCGCCGCGCGAGCGGGTGTCGCTCCGGGTGCGCGTGACCGGCTCGGACGGGCAGACCGGGCCGTGGAGCGAATCGCGATCGATCGTCGGCGGCTTCCTCGGTGATGGGGAGTGGACGGCGTCGCCGATCGGGCTCGCAGAGCCGTCGGGGGTCGCCGAGCCGGCCTACCTCCGCACCGAGTTCGACGTCCGCGAGGGCGTTCGGCGAGCGACCCTCTACGCCACCGCGGTCGGGGTCTACCAGGCGGCGCTGAACGGCACCGACGTCGACGACCAGGTGATGAAGCCGGGCTGGACACCGTACAACCACCGGACGATCCACGAGACGACCGACGTCACGTCGTTGCTCGTCGCGGGACGCAACGCCTGGGGCGTGCGGCTCGCGGGCGCGTGGGGCACCGAGTACTTCGGCTTCCGCGAGAACGCGCAGCCGATCTACGGCGACCAGCCGCGGTTCGCCGGGCAGCTCCTCGTCGAGTACGCGGACGGCGCGACCGAGTGGATCACGACGGATGCCTCGTGGCACGCGTCGACCGGCCCGATCACCGCCAGCGGGCTGTACGCCGGCGAGAGCTTCGATGCCCGCCGGTCGCTCGTCGACGCGGCGGGCCGCGGATTCGCCGAGCCCGGCTACGACGCAGCCGGGTGGAGCCCCGTAGGCGCCGCCGCAGACATCGTCGTGCCCGAGGCCCGCGTGTCGCCGTTCGTCCGGCGCATCGAGGAGGTGGGGGTGCGAGAGGTCATCACGACCCCGAGCGGGCAGACCGTGCTCGATTTCGGGCAGAACCTCGTCGGGCGCCTCCGCATCCGGGTCAGCGGCCCTGCGGGCACCGAGATCACCCTCCGCCACGCCGAGGTGCTCGAGCACGGCGAGCTGGGCACCCGGCCGCTCCGGCAGGCGGCGGCGACCGACCGCTACACGCTCGCCGGTTCCGGCGTCGAGGTGTGGGAGCCCGAGTTCACGTTCCACGGGTTCCGGTACGCCGAGGTCGCCGGGTGGCCGGGCGAGTTCGACCCCGCGGATGTCACGGCGGTCGTGATCCACAGCGATATGGAGCGCACCGGCTGGTTCGAGGCATCCGATCCGCTCGTGAACCAGCTGCACGAGAACGTCGTCTGGGGCCTTCGGGGCAACTTCCTCTACGTACCGACCGATTGCCCGCAGCGTGACGAGCGGCTCGGCTGGACGGGCGACATCCAGGTGTTCGCACCGACCGCGAGCTTCCTCTACGACGTGCGCGGCTTCCTCGACTCGTGGCTGCGCGACCTCGCCCTCGAGCAGGCCGACGAACACGGGATCGTGCCGTTCGTCGTGCCGAACGTGCTCGGGCCTGCGCGCCCCGCGGCGGCGTGGGGCGATGCCGCCACCGTCGTGCCGTGGGTGCTGCACGAGCGCTTCGCCGACACGGCGACGCTCTCCCGCCAGTACCCGAGCATGCGCTCGTGGGCCGACGCGATCCTCGAGATCGCCGGCCCGCGGCGGCTGTGGGAGGGGCGATTCCAGTTCGGAGACTGGCTCGATCCGGATGCTCCGCCCGAGCTCCCCGCGGATGCGAAGACCGACGCCGACATCGTCGCCAGCGCCCACCTGTTCCTCTCCACGCGCAATGTGGCGCGCGCGGCCGCGCTGCTCGGCTACGACGACGAGGCCGAGCGGTACGCCGCCATCGCGGAGGAGGTGCGCGCGGCGTTCCTGCGCGAGTATCTGACGCCCTCGGGGCGGATGGTCTCGGACGCGCAGACGGCCTACGCGATGGCGATCGTCTTCGACATCGCACCCGCCGCGCAGCACGCCGCTCTGGGGGATCGGCTCGCCGAACTCACCCGCCGGTCGGGCTACCGCATCGGCACCGGCTTCGTCGGCACGCCGATCATCCAGGACGCGCTGACCCGCACGGGCCACCTCGAGGTCGCGCGGCGCCTGCTCGTGCAGACCGAGAACCCGTCGTGGCTGTACCCCGTGACGATGGGCGCGACGACGATCTGGGAGCGCTGGGACTCGATGCTGCCGGACGGCACGATCAACCCGGGTGAGATGACGTCGTTCAACCACTACGCGTTCGGCGCGATCGGCGACTGGCTGCACCGCGCGGTGGCAGGACTCGCACCCGCGGCCCCCGGCTACGCGCGCATCCGCATCGAGCCGCACCCGCTGGCCGGGTTCGACTCGGCGTCGGCCGAGCACCTCACGCCCTATGGTCGCGCGCGATCGGCCTGGTCCCGCGTCGACGGCGTCGTCCGGATCGAAGCGGTGATCCCTCCCAACACCGAAGCGGATGTCGTGCTGCCGGACGGCACCGAGCACCACGTCGGATCGGGCACGTACTCGTGGGAGGTCACCGACGCGCCGGCCGCGCTGCCGCCGTCGCACGTCGGGCTCTCGTCGAGCCTGGCCGCGATCGTCGACGACCCCGAGGCCTACGCCGCGGTGCTCGAGGTGCTCGAGGCGAACAAGCCTTCTGCGGCGCTGACGATCCGCACGAAGACGCGCTGGCTCGAGGGACGCGACCTGGGCGAGTCGCTCTCGAACATCGTGGGGCTGGATGTCCGGGATGCTGTTGCCGAGAGCCTGCAGCGGCTCACGGCCGGTCGCTCCGGCGCCTGACCGATACACTCTGGCACAGTCCGACGATGAGGAGGGGTCGAGGTGGCAGTGAGTGTGCGTGACGTCGCCGCCGCGGCATCCGTGTCGGTCGGAACGGTCTCGAACGTGCTGAATCAGCCGGCGAAGGTCGCCCCGGCGACCGTCGAGCGGGTCCTGCGGGCGATCACCGACCTGGGTTTCGTCCGCAATGACGCCGCACGGCAGTTGCGGGCCGGTCGCAGTCGCAGCATCGGGCTGATCGTGCTCGATGTCCGGAACCCGTTCTTCACCGATATCGCGCGCGGTGCCGAGGATCGCGCCGCCGAGGACGGTATGACGATCCTGCTGGGCAACAGCGACGAGAACGCCGCCCGAGAGGCGTCGTACCTCGACCTGTTCCAGGAGCAGCGCGTGAACGGGGTTCTCGTGACACCCGTCGACGAGGATGTGCCGCGACTGGAACGCCTCAGGGCCGGCGGCACGCCCGTCGTGCTGGTCGACCGCACGACCGACGACCAGAGCTTCTGCTCGGTCGCCGTGAACGATGTCGAGGGGGGCGAGCTCGCCGCCGGGCACCTCACCGCGATCGGGAGGCGGCGCCTGGTGTTCGTCGGCGGACCGCCGTCGATCCGGCAGGTCGCCGATCGCCTCGAGGGTGCACGCCGCGCCGTCGCCGAGACCCCCGGGGCCACGCTCGAGGTGATCGAGATGGGCGCGCTCACCGTCTTGGAGGGCCGCCGTGCCGGCGAGGAGATCGCCGCGCGCCCGGCGGCGGAGCGACCCGACGCGATCTTCGCGGCGAACGATCTGCTGGCCGTGGGGCTCCTGCAGGCGCTCGTCATGATCGACGACCTCCGTGTGCCGCAAGACATCGCCCTGATCGGCTACGACGACATCGACTTCGCGTCGGCCGCGGTCGTGCCGCTCAGCTCGGTTCGTCAGCCGGCGACGCTCATCGGCTACACGGCCGTCGACCTGCTGCTGCGCGAACTCGGCGACGGCGTGCCCAGAGACGAGCGCACCGTGCTGTTCCGCCCCGAGCTGGTCGTCCGTGACTCGACCCGCCCGTAGCGCGCCCACCTAGGGGGCGAACTCGGCGATCTTCGCGAACATGTCCTCGAGGAAGAACCGCACGTCGATCTGCTCGACCACGCGGATCTCGCCCCCGACATCGGCGGCTTCGTAGGCGCCGTTCGCGGTGAAGCGCACCGGCGGCTGGCGGCGGAAGGAGGCGCTGTGCGGGTCGAGCATGAGGGCGATCGCCGGGGAATCGCCGAGCGCGCGCGACTCCACCGGCACAGGGTGGTGGGCGGTGTTGAAGTCCACGACTCCCTGGGCCAGATGAGCGCCGATCGCGCCGTGCGGCTCGACGCGACGGCGCAGCTCGGCATAGCCGACCGCGGTCAGCCGGTAGATGTTCGACGGCACCTGCCAGACCGCGATGCCCGAGCCGAACACCACGTTGGCCGCTGCGATGTCGTTGCGCAGGTTGAATTCGGGCCACGTGCCGGCGTACTCGCGATCGCCGTACGGCGGACCGCCGATCCAGATCACGGTCGTCTCGGTGCGCGCGATGTCGGGCGCGAGCAGCAGCGCGGTGGCCATGTCGGTCAGCGGACCGAGGAAGGCGACGAACAGCGGGCCGGCATCGCCGCGTCGCGCCTCGTCGATGATCAGTCGAGCCCCCGGGCTGTCGATCGGTTCGCGGCGCGACGCGAGTGCGTGCGGTGCGCCGTCGGCGATCGGGACGGTTCCGGTGCGGTCCATGAGATCGAGGAGGCGCTCGAGCTCGTCGCGCGAGGCCCGCATCGATTCGCGGGTGCGCTGCGTGCCGAAGTGCGCCGGGATGATGCCGCGGATGTCGAGTGTGGGCGACAGGAGCGCGTGAACCACGGCGAACTGGTCGTCGGCTTCGTTCGCGACGTCGGAGTCGATGATGACCCGGCGTCGCCGCCGGTCGTCGTTGTTCACGCCAGCATCGCCCCCGGGTTGAGCAGGTTCTGCGGATCGAGCGCCTTCTTGATGCGGTGATTGAGCTCGAGCACGTCGGTCCCGAGGTAGTCGCCCAACCACGGCTGCTTGAGCCGGCCGACCCCGTGCTCACCCGTGATCGTGCCGCCGAGCGCGATCGCGAGTGCCATCACGGCGGCGTACGCACGGTCGGCCCGTTCCCGCTGGGCGGGGTCCTGCCGGTCGAAGACGATGAGCGGATGCGTGTTCCCGTCGCCCGCGTGCGCGATGAGCGCGATCGTCACGTCGTGCTCCGCGGCGATCTCCTCGATCCCGGTCACGAGTTCGCCGAGCCGGGGGATCGGCACGCCGACGTCCTCGAGGAGGAGGGTGCCGAGCCGCTCGACCGCCGGCACCGCCATCCGCCTCGCCGCGACGAACGCCTCACCCTCGTCGGGATCGGACGTCGCGAAGCATTCGTCCGCGCCGTGCGAGAGGCAGATCGCCTCGATCAGCGAGATCTCTTCGGATGCTGCATCCGCTCGCTCGTCCGACTGGATGACGAGCATCGCCGCCGCGTCGCGATCCAGGCCCATCCGCGTCGCATCCTCGACGGCGTTGATCGTCGTGCGATCCATGAACTCCAGCATCGACGGGCGCGCTGCACGCGTGATGGCGATCACCGCGTCCACCGCCCCCGAGAGCGAGGGGAAGGTCGCTACGAGCGTGGTGCGGGGCGGCTGAGCGGGGATCAGGCGCAGCACGACCTCTGTGATGATGCCGAGGGTGCCCTCGCTGCCCACGAAGAGCTTGGTGAGGGGGAGCCCGGCGACATCCTTCAGACGCGGCCCGCCGAGGTGGACCGCACGTCCGTCGGCGAGGACGACGGTGAGCCCGAGCACGTAGTCGCTCGTCACGCCGTACTTGACGCAGCAGAGGCCGCCGGCGTTCGTGGCCACGTTGCCTCCGATAGAGCTGATCTCGAACGACGAGGGGTCGGGCGGGTACCACAGGCCGTGGGTGGCTGCCGCCGCCTTCACCTCGGCGTTCAGCGCTCCGGGCTGCACCGTTGCCATGTGCGTCGCCGGATCGACCTCGACCCCGCGCATCCGATCGAGCGAGACGATCAGGCAGCCGTCGATCGCTGCGGCGCCCCCCGACAGTCCGGACCCCGCGCCACGCGGCACGATCGGCGTGCCCGTCGCCGCCGCGAAGCGCACGGCGGCCTGCACGTCGGCCGTGGATGCCGGGCGGACGACGGCCAGCGGCATCCCCGTCGCGGGGCTGTTGGTCCGATCCCACCGGTACGCATCCATGGATGCGGCGTCGGTGATCACGCTTCCGGCGGGCAGTTCCTCCGCGAGTCGGGCCAACGCGATCTGAAGTGTGGTCATGACAAGCCTTCTCCTCGAGTGCGGATGAATTCATACTAGAATGAATATGCATCTGGGAAAAGAGGAGCCGTGGCGACCCCCACTCTCGACACCGCCGGAACACGCGTCGGCGAGATCACGATCGGCACCTCGGGCCTGGGCCGAGGAACGCGCGCGGGCTCGCCGGATGAAGCACGCGCGGTTGATCTCGCCCGCGCCATCCTGACCGGTCCGTTCGCGACCGTCGACACGTCGAACGCCTACGCGGGCGGCCGGGCGGAAGGAGTGCTCGGACTCGCGCTCGCGCAGCTGCGCGCTGATCCGGCAGTGCAGTCGGCGCAGATCACCACGGCGCAGATCACCACGGCGCGGCTGATCACGAAGGTCGACGCCGATCCCGTCACCGGCGTCCTCGATCGCGACCGCGTGCGGCGTTCGTACGAAGAGTCTCTCGCGCGCCTCGGGATGGATCGCGTCGAGCTGCTCCACCTGCACGACCCGTACACGATCACGCCGGCCGAGGCCTTCCGCGACGGCGGGGTGGTGGATGCTCTGTGCGAGCTGCGCGACACCGGCGCCGTCGACGCGATCGGCATCGCCGCCGGACCCATCCCGCTCCTGCGCGAGTACGTCGAGACCGGCGTCTTCGATGCGCTGCTGACACACAATAGGTACACGCTCGTCGACCGTTCCGCGGCACCCCTGTTGGAGCAGGCGCGCCGCCGGGGGATGACCACGTTCAACGCTGCCCCGTTCGGCGCGGGCATCCTCGCGAGCGGAGTCAGGCCAGGGGCCACCTACGGCTACCGGCCCGCGTCGGCGGAGCTCGTGGCGTGGGCCACTCGCGCCGAGGGCGTATGCGTCGCACACGGCGTCACCCTCCGCGCTGCCGCCCTCCACTTCTCGCTGCGCTCGCCGCTCGTCGACTCGACCGTCGTCGGCGTCTCGTCGGCGGGTCGGCTCGCCGATCTCGAGGCCCTTCGCACGATCGCCATCCCCGCCGAGCTGTGGACCGATCTCGACGCGCTCGGCCCGGCGCCCAGCCCGATCTCCGACCCCGAGGATGCCGCATGAGCACCGAGGACCGTGACCGCCTGCCCTACTGGGAGAGCACAGAGCCGGGTGCCGGCCGCCGCGCTCCCCGGGCCGACGCCGTCAGCGACGCGCGGGCGCGCAGTCTCAACGGACGATGGCGCTTCCGGCTCTCGCCGACGGCAGCGGGCACCGGCGACGCCTTCCTCGCACCCGATTTCGACGATTCGACCTGGGATGAGATGCCGGTGCCTTCGCACTGGGTGCTGGAAGAGTTCACGCCGCTCGCCGGAGGGACGGCACGCTCGATGCGGGGTACCGCCGAGGGCCCGCTCTATACGAACACGGCCTACCCGATCCCGCTCGACGCACCCAGGGTGCCGACCGAGAACCCGACCGGCGACTACCGGTTCGTCTTCGACCTGCCGGAAGGCTGGGGCGATTCGGTTCTCCGGTTCCAGGGCGTCGACTCGTGCGCCAAGGTGTGGATGAACGGGCGAGAGCTCGGCTGGTCGAACGGCAGCCGCCTGCCCTTTGAATTCGACGCCCCTGTGATCCCCGGCCGCAACGTCCTGTCGGTGCGGGTGCATCGCTGGTCGAGTGGTACGTACCTCGAAGACCAGGACATGTGGTGGCTGCCCGGGATCTTCCGCGACGTCGAGCTGATCGAGCGGCCCCGCGGGGCGATCGACGACCATTTCGTGCACGCCGACTACGACGCATCCACGGGCCTCGGCACGCTGCGAGTGGATGCCTCGGCCGACGCCGTCGTCGAGATCGCCGAACTCGGCATCCGCATGGCCACGGGCGAGACCGCCGAGGTCGCCGTCGAGCCCTGGAGCGCCGATTCTCCGCGCCTGTACCGCGGAACGCTGTCATCGGCGGGCGAGACGGTCGCGCTCGCCGTCGGGTTCCGGCACGTCGAGATCATCGACGGCGTCTTCACCGTCAACGGTCGCGCCGTGACGCTCCACGGCGTCAACCGTCACGAGCATCACCCCGACACCGGCCGCGCGCTGGACCGCGAGACGATGATCCGCGACATCGTCCTGATGAAGCGGGCGAACATCGACGCCGTCCGCACGAGCCACTACCCGCCGCATCCCGAATTCCTCCGCCTCTGCGACGAATACGGGCTGTGGGTGGTGCTCGAATGCGATCTCGAGACCCACGGCTTCATCTACGCGGGCTGGGAGGGGAATCCGCCCGCCGAACCCCGCTGGCGCGACGCGCTCATGGATCGCCTGTACCGCACGGTCGAGCGCGACAAGAACCACCCGAGCATCGTGATCTGGTCGCTCGCGAACGAAAGCTGGGTCGGCGACGCCTTCACCGAGATGCGGCGGTGGCTCGATCGTCGCGATCCTTCGCGGCCGGTGCTCTACGAGCGCGACCCGCGCTATCGCGATTCGGACTTCTACTCGCTCATGTATCCGTCGCTCGAGCTGCTCGAGCAGATCGGCCGGCGCGAAGAGCCCCGCGGTGGCCGGCTGGGCATGCACGGAATCGTGTTCGACGACGATGGCGAGAGCGATTCGGACGGGGTCGCGGATGCCGACGACGCGCGTCGCCGCACCCTGCCCTTCCTGCTCGTCGAGTACGCCCACGCCATGGGCAACGGGCCGGGGTCGCTGCGGGACTATCAGCGGATCATCGACGCGCACGATCGGCTGTGCGGGGGTTTCGTCTGGGAGTGGATCGACCACGGTTTCACCGCCGTGGCCCCCGACGGAACGTCGTTCATCATGCACGGCGACGACGTCGACTACGAACCCCGAGGCGGGCGCTTCAGCCTGCACGGCGTCGTATTCAGCGACCGCACGCCCACTCCTGCGCTGACCGAGCTCGCGAAGGCGTACGAGCCGATCCGAATCGAGGTCGGCGACGAGATCCGCATATCGAACCGGCGGCACTCGGCCGACGCATCCGACCTGCGGTTCGCGTGGCGTCTCGAGCACGATGGCATCGAGGCGGCGTCGGGGATGCTGGCGGTCGCCGCCCTCGCACCGGGGGAGTCCATCGACCTGGCGCTGCCGCCCGAAGCGTCTGCGCCCGCGGGTGCGCGTCTCGGCGTGTTGACGGTCGAGGCCCGCACCGCCCGCGACGCGCTGTGGGCCCCCGCGGGTCACGTCGTGGCGTGGGGGCAGCGGGTGATCGACGAGCCGGTGGCCGCGGCATCCGCGATTCTCCCCGTGCGCGGGAGCGGGGCGCCGGCGCATGGCGAGATCGCCCTCGGCGCTGCCCGGTTCGACGGCGCGACGGGGCGGCTGCGCCGCCTCGGCGACCTCGAGCTCGACGGCCCGTGGCTCGACCTGCACAGGGCGCCTACCGAGAACGATCACGGCCAAGGTGCGCTCAACGACCTCGCTGCGGTGTGGTCGGCGACGGGCATGGATCGGATGCTGCACCGCACCGACCTCGTCGAGCACGGCGCCGAGTGGCTTCGCGTGGCGGGTCGCACCGCGCCGACGACCCACCCGCACGGCGTGGAGTGGACCATGCTGTGGTGGACAGACGGCGACGGCATCGTGCTCGACGTCGATGTCGACTTCGTCGGCCCGTGGGCCGACACCCCCTACATGCACCGCGACATCTGGGTGCCGCGCCTGGGGCTGCTGTTCGCCCTGCCGGGAGAGCTCGACCGAGTGGAGTGGCTCGGCCGCGGGCCGGGCGAGACGTACGCCGACTCGTACGAGGGGTCGCAGCTCGGGCGCTTCGCGCGGTCGATCGACGACCTCCAGGCGCCGTACCCGGTGCCACAGGAGAACGGCAATCACGTGCAGACGCGGTGGCTCGAGGTGCGTGGGGCGGGTTCGACCGCGCTGCGCGTGGAGGGGCGCCCCGCATTCGACTTCACCGCTCGGCGGTGGACCTCACTCGACCTCCAGCGCGCCGCCAAGCCGTTCGAGCTGCGCGATTCGGGGCGGGTATGGCTGAACCTCGATCACGCGCAGCAGGGCGTCGGCTCGGCCTCGGTCGGCCCGGCGCTGCCCGAGCGGTACCGCATCCCGCGCCAGCGCACGTCATGGTCGTTGCGGATGGGGGCTGTCGCTCGCTGAGCGACGTCGACATCGGGTGCGATCCAGTAGGAGATCAAGGCGCCGATGGACCGCAGCACGTTCCTTCGGGGATAGCGGCCCAGAGTGTCACTGTTCATGGCGCTCTCCTCTCCGAAGCAGCCGATGATCACGGGATGAAACCGTTCAGCCCAGTGCAGGCGCCATCTGTACGCCACTTCGTTCGAAGTGCTCCGAGAGGACAGCGCAGAACTGTGTGATCTCAGTACCCGTCATGTTGGCTCGGAGTCTTATCCGCAGGCCCGCCTTGCCCCACATCACGGCGGGGAAGAAGTCGGGTTCGACGTAGTAGCCGGCGTCCATGAGCGATCGTGTGGAGCGAATGGTTTCTGTTTCACTTCCGATCGGCACGAATCGGACCGGACTCTTCGGATTTGCGTGTGGGAGGCGGAAATTGTCATCGAACGTCTGGATGGCGATCTTGAGCTGCGCTTGGAGGGTCCCGAGTTCGGAGCCCTCGTGAATGTCGCACGATCCCAGGATCGCGCCTAAGCCTGGTGTGTTGACTCGTTGAGACCACGTGAATGGTCCACCGTTGCCGAGGGCGATCCTCCGCCTCGTTCGGTTGCTGCGCGGCCCGAAGATGATGGCACCGCCGGTAGCTCCGAACCCCTTATTCAGAGAAGTGACGATGATGGTGTGCTCGTTGATGTCGCCCATGGCATCGAGCACGTATCCCCTGCCCTTTTCCCCGACGATGGATGTCCCGTGAGCGTCGTCGAGGAAGAGGTACATGCCGTACTGATCCTGTAACCGCATCAGCTCGTCCATCGGTGCGATGGTTCCGCCGGTGCTGTAGATGCCGTCACCGACGTAAGCGACGCAGGGGTTCTCGCGACAGATCTGCTCGAGTTTCTCCATGTCGTTGTGAGCGATGGTGCGCACGTCGGTTTCCATGGCACACAGGGGGCGTAGGGATTGCAGACAGAAGTGTGCATGGCGGTCAAACACCATCACCGGGCGGATGCCGTTACTGAGAACCCCGGAAGCTAGTAGCGGCAACATCGACCACACGCCAGCCGCGCACGAGCTGACCGTACCGACATCAGCATCGAACAGGCACGAGAGCCGTTCTTCTACGTCGTTGAGAGCACGCAGCCGGACCCGCACGCGGGAGAGGGAACTGTTCAGTACGTGGGAATCGGTGAGACCTTCGTGTGCGGCCTGCATGATCCGCGGATGCTCATCCAGACCGAGGTAGGAGTAGGAGGACATATTCGTCAGCTCCTTGTCATCGATCACCATGGATGCCGAGGGACCGGTGTCATCGATGATCAGACCGTGGACACCGACACGGACGGCCTCATCGAGGAAAGGCATGGACATACCGGCTGCGCGAGCCAAAGGCGAAAACCTTGGAGTCCGCTGATGCACTGAGGAGATGATCTACCCTTCCGCCGGGGTTGGATGAAGAAGACGAGACAAGGCCCGCCCGCGGTTCCCTCACCGTTCGAGACGTCCCGAGGTGCTCAACTGAAGCGGGGGTTGCGTGGCATCGCAGATTTCAAGTGCGCGCTGCGCCCAATAGGCTTGCTTCTCGGGAACAACATAACTGGATATTAGGATAATTGAAAGATCGCTGACTCGCTCCAGCAGATCATTCAGACCGTTCAGCAAGCCTGAGAAGATGAAGACCCCTGCGTACGTGCCGATGGCGTAGCTTGCATACCGATCTACATCGATCTCGGGTTTCACGTCACCCTCTTGGATGGCGCGGGTCAAGTTTTGAACGTGGACTGTCGACCAGGCCGTCCAGGGCAACACCGGTGGGTTATCGAACACGAGGGGTTGCGAGGTCAGCCGCGCACCCGCCTGCACGATCGGGTCTTTAAGAATCGCCCGCGTAAATTTCGCGATAGTCAGCAGAATTGTCTCCATCGCGGGCAGGTGTTGCTGGAGAATCTCTTCGGCATCGCGCTGCGTTCTCTTGTTGTACTCGTCGATGATGGTGAGAGCTATCGCCTCCTTATTGGCGAAGTGAAAGTACACAGCTCCCGTCGTGACCCCCGCGTTACGGGTGAAATCCTTCATCGAAGCGTGGTCCCAGGTGCGCTCGTTTATCAGGCGCGCGGCCTCGACGACGATGTCATCTCGTGTCTTCTGCGAGCGTTGCTGTCGAGCCACGGGTCTCCCTTCCACTGTGACTTTGAAGCGCTCTGGGTCTGATGGAGACACGCGCTCATTGATCCCCACGCCGATCTCGGAGCGGCGGAGGTAGAGGACTAATATACATTATGCTTACGGTCGGCGTCGTCGAGCGAAGGCTATCGCGCAGGGTGGACGCTGGTTGAGAGCGAGGAGGGCTGGACGTGGATTCTCAAACGCGATCCATGTCCGGGAATGGCGGCGCGTGCGGAAGCGGTCTGGGAGCAGTTCGTGCGCGCCAACACCACAACTCCCGACGAGTGGCTGCCTCTCGTTGCTGAGCTCTTCACCATCCGACCCGAAACGTCGGAGACAACATCCTCGAGAACAGGCCCGCTTGATAATGACCCGCCTAGTGTCCCCACCCGTATGGCGTGTGGCGATAGATGCGATCAATCCCGTCGCCTGGGCACTGGGACCAACATGGCCCACCGTCACTCGTGTACTGCACGTCTGGATAAATGCTGATGGAGTCCTGCATCGAAAGACGACCGGGGATATCCCCCGTAGATGGCGTCAACGCTACGAGTGGGACGTTCCCGACGGCCCGGCCAGCTGACGTCTGAAGCGCCCCTGGCGGGTCCTCTGATTGGTCGGCGTTGAAAAGGGGATCTTCGAGTAGTGTGCGGTCGTGACTGACTCCACGGACTTGGACGGGTTCCGTGTCGCGTGGGTGGCTCAACAAGACCTGCCTAGCGGTCGTCGATATATCGAAGCGCTGGAAGCGAATGGGGATTTCACGACCGCGCTTCAGGTGTGCGAGAGGATGTGGGATCTCGGATTCCCGTCGGGACGGGTCGATGCGGCGTGGATCGTGAAAGACGCCGGCAACGTTGGCCGAGCGATCGACCTCATGACGGAGGCGCTCACCCTGCTCGACGACGAGCATGTGCCCCTGGCTGAGGGCGTGATCGGACATTGGAGGTGGCACTACCTCAACGACCCTGCCGCGGAGACTCAGCTCCGCCGCGGGATGCACGCATATGGCACGGCGCGAGCAGATCTCGCACACCTGCTGATCGCCACAGGCCGTCACGCTGAAGCCCGGTCAATACTCTGCGAAGGGGCTAGTCAGAAGGTTGTCGAATGCATCCTTCCGCTCGCTCGCCTGTTAGAGGACGACGGGGACCGCCGCGCGGCGGAAGATCTTTATCGGCATGGCATCGAGCTGGGTGATGGTCACTCCGCGTGGAACTTGGCGGTGCTCTTGATCGAAGACGGCCGGCCGGAAGAAGCTGCCCGGTGGCAATGGACGGCCGCCGAGATGGGGGATGAACTCGCGATCCAATACCTCGCCGACCGCGACCCGTTGGGGTAGCAAGCCCGACGCCGCCGTCAGTGATCGACGAGAAGGTGTCGCGATCGACGACGGCCGGTTCGCGATCTGCTCGACGATCCACCGAGCACGTTCCTCCGTGTCACCTCCCGGCCCTTCCATGTCGGTGCCGTCGCTCAGGTACAAGCGGGGATGTCTTTCCGGCTGCTCCATACTCATGATGTGACTTGTCGCCAGGAGCGACTATCTCGCGGTGAGCGGCGCACCCGTCGGCCTTCATGGTTACCTTGGCGGACGCCGAGGCATCGCCTCAATCCGACCACGTTCGCTTGCTCGATAGGACTGATCGTCATCGGGATCGTGGGCTTCCCATTCGCAGTATTCAGCTCTGTGTCCGCCAATTGGGCGGGGGCCTTTGGAATGTTGGTCTTCGCGGGCATCGGCGGGCTTGCGTGGTCCTTGCCAGATCGACAGCTTTTGCCCTGGCGATCAAGGAGATCGATCGGCGGCGCCGCGTTCCTGATTGGCCGCCCGATCCGATCGGGGAGAAGATCGTTCCGGTAAGCGAGCGGGGCTGCTCTTGTATGACCCCTATGGTGGTGGCGGAACACTCCCGACGAGAGCATTAGCGCCGAAAGCGGCACAAGCGACGTCCGCAGTTCTTCCGACATCCACGGACGGGGGTGGTGGAGATCGAGAGAGCCGACTCGAAGCCGCGAAGTGGCCCGGCGCGCTGAAGGGTGGTGCGGTCTTGATTTCGCTACTCGCCGCGGGACTCGAGCTCTCTGGAATTCTGACCGCAGAAACGATCTATGCACCCGCCGCGGAGATACTGCTTGCGAAGGTGCTTGACGGGGTCGCTGTCGCTATGGCACTCGTCGGAGTTTATGCCGATTGCTATGCGTACCAGTTTCACGCCCAGCGCATAGGCGAAGCGGTCACCACCATGGCTGCAACCGCGCTATTTGGGGGTACAGGCTCGCCGGAGTTCGCGGCGTATACATTCAATGTGATGCTCGCGGGAGTATCTTTGCTCCCAACGCAGCGTGCCGATCTAGATGTCTGCCGAGAATCCGATCAGGGTCCGATTGCAGCCCCATGTTCGAGTCGCGTTGACGGGATTAGCAATACTGCTACCGCTTTTCATCTGTGTCGTCTCACTCGCGCCACTGCGCGATTCTCTGAAAAGCATCGCCTTTTTGCTCGTATTCGCACTCTTGTTACCGTTCCTCTGGATTGGCACTCAATTTATGAGGTATCGATTTCTCGATCACCGCTCCCGTCGATATGGGAGTATGAATAGCGATAGATCAGTATGGCTGTTTGGCCACGCGGTGCTCTCGCGCGACGGAGAGATGACGATCACGGATGCCGACTATCTCTCGCGAGGATGGATCATTGCAGACAAACGATCGGTTGAGTTGTGGGTGGACGTCTCCCCCCGTGAACCGATGATCCGCCGCGGAAGCGAGATACGCGTACACCAGGCTGTTGACAGAGCCGATTCTTCACGTGGCGCTCAGCGACGGCAGCATGCTGCAAGTTGCCCTGGTCAGGCCAGGGTTATCTGGCGCTCTCGGAGTATCGATGCGCTATCTCAAACACGTTTCAAGTCACCTCCAAGCGGCGGCGTAGGATAGATTCTTGCCTGTTTAGGAGGCGTCAGATGACGGATCCGGTCTTCGGGCTATTTGCGCTTGCAGTGGGCATCTTTGGTTTCTCGGTTGGAGTCATGCGGCTACTCCGACATCGCGCGGTTCAGCGCAGTACGCGTCGCCGGGCGGAACAAAAGCGAAATGCCCAAGGGTCCGATCCAGGAAACTAGTCGGATACGGACGCCCACTCTGCTCGTGACTGGGACACTGCAGGAACGCATTTTCTCCCTAATTTGCAGCCTCGAGATCCGCAGATACGATCTCAATCTGGACGAATCCGTTCTCGCGGTGTAACTCCGTCGGCCCTCTCCGAAACCACCGAACCGGCGAGCCACGAACTACTCCTCACCGCCTGAACGGGGTTACACCGCGAGAAGGGATTTGATCCTACTTAGTGTAGATGGAACGGTTGGGGGCGATATTCCATCGACTTGTGCGCCGGAGCGTGATTCAACCCCAAGCATTCCCTCACTGCCTAGCACGGCCGAATCGGTGTGAGCTGGGGTGCTGAACTCGGCGTGCGGGAGTTTCGTTTGGAGGCGGAATTCAAGAGCACGGTCCACTCGGATTCTCGGCCGTTGCGTACGCTATTGGTGCTAGGGCCCGGATGCAGCACTGGTGGAGGGTGGGGGTGGTGATCTAATGGAATCTGCAGACACCTCGGGCATTGTTCCAAGCCTGATACTTGGGATCGTAGTCTTCGTTGTCGGCATACTCCTCATCGTTTTCCGACGCCGCCTGGCGGTGTTCATGTCGACCTCGCAGAAGGCTATGTTGCCAAGAGCTGTGTCTCCCCCCCTACTGAGAACCAACCAATCGCTTTGGATCGCGGTGGTTGGATTTGTGGCATCGCGTGGGGGGTCGTCGTGTTCGCCCTGGTGCTGAGCACAGTCATACAAAACCAAGCTGGGTGACGAAGATGTTCTGGCAGATCGTTCCTTGGGCCGGTGTGCTCTGGCTCATCGCAGGCTCGGTCATATTGGGCATGCGGGCCGGGATCGTCCGCCGCATAATCGCTCGGCGGGCCGATCGTGCCGGACCACCCACCCTGCCGACCGCGAGGTACGTCACGGCAATCGTCCTGACTGAGGGGATTGCAGCCGTCGCCCTCGGCGCTGGAGCGGCGGTCCTCAGATATTTCCATGGCAGCTGATCGGGCTTTCCGTCCCCAGAGCTTTGAGCGGCAGCGCCAAGTTCATCACCGCCCCCGACTGTGACCACCGAATGATGTGCGACGCGCATGAACGATGTCGGATCGAACCCCGGCTGGTCGGTGTTGCTCTCCTGTACTGGAGCTATCGAAGGTGGCATCTCGAGAAGCCGGTGTCGGCGCTGGACCGAGCTTCCCAGGAGGGGGAGGGGTCGAGTTGGTTGGCGGCGCCAGAGCAGGATGCAGTGGTGGATCATCTAGGAAGAGAACTGGTGGTGAGTGTCGTGGGGGCATTCTGACAAATGGAGAAGATTCTCTTCCTCATACTTGGAGGCACGTCAATCCTTGCTGCGTGCGCGATATACGTTTTCCGTGTCCAGCTCACGGACAGAATCATCGCCGCGCTCCGGCGCTCTCCCGGCATACCTTTTCGGAACGGTGTGATCCGCGACGCTAACCCCAACCGACTCAAGCTGGCGAGCCTGGGGGCTCTCGTCATCGGCGTGGTGTTCCTCGTGCAAGCAGCACTTCGGACTCTTCAACTAATGCCGACGCCCGTCATTACGGCTTCACCACCGCCTGGGGTTTTGATCACAGTCGCCGCATCGTTGCTGGTGATAATTGAGTTCGCGGGCGGATTTGTTCTTGTCGTCGGACATCGTGCCATTGCTGCCGCCTTGGCGAAACGGTGGGGCGCCGATAGAGCGTCGGCGCCGAGAGCGGGTCAATTGATCGCGGTCGGGCTTGTTGCGCTGATCCTCGGATTCGCATCGGCAGCGATTCTCATCGCTTCGGTGAACTAAGGCGTATCGGCCTGTACAGTTCGGAGACCCCTGGAGCCATATGGTCCCAGACCAATGCGTGAATGGCCGTTCGCTGACAATCGACTCAGTCAACTGAGGTTGACATCGACTGCTCACTGTTCCCTTAGCGAACACCTAGGGATCATCGTGGTGACCGCGACCGTAGCACGGGCGACAAGCGAACGCATGCCGGCCCGGCGGGTTTCGCTCCCGGGGCTCGGACTCCTCTTCCTCACGCTCGCATCGTGCTTCGTCATCCTTCTCAGCGCGGTGCGCGCTGAGCCCGCGGCTCAACGACCGGATTCACCGAGCTCCAGAATCCGGTCGAACAGGTCGACCTCGACGACCTGGCCGCCCTTGAGCAGCAGTTCGAGCCCGTCGATCGCCGGATCGGCGGCAAGATCAATTGGACCCTCCATCCGCCTGTCGGATCGGCCAGCCCCACAGGCTGACAGCCCACGCTTACTCGAATCGAGGGCCCCAGCCTCAAGGGAGGACCGAAGGCTCATATCGTCTAGACGCGAGAGAACTCGCCGCATCTGGCTCTTCCAAGCACTTGTTTGTGCAGGCATCAAGCTGTCGGCGCGGACGCTCAGCTCACAGGTTGGGTAGGGATGTCGCGCTATGCGGCGGCGAGTCGCCCCCCCAAACGTGCGCTCACGAGAGCAACACGACTCTGGATGTCCTGCTCATCCATCCGAGCGATAGGCAGTCGCCAACCCTCAAGTGCACAGGCAAATTGGACGAGTACTTCCTCGTCCCCGCTGTCGAGCACACCAATAGTGATAGTGGGAATCGTCCTTCCCGCGACGCCTGGCATAACGGCCACCCTCGTCAATCGGCGGGCATCGATCTCAAATCGGCAAACGGGCACTTCGGCGCCCTTGAAGAACTGAACCTTATCTTTGGTCACAACGACTACGAAGTGGCTGCCGAGACGTGGACCCGTGGCGCCGAGCCAGCGAATGGCATCCTCGAAGTGGTCGACCCGGACGGCGGGAAGAACCACATCAGACGGATGATCGCGGCGCAGCGCGTCCAGGCGAAGCCGTTGCGGGCGCATCCAGATCGCGATCCCTATCCAGAGCGCAGCAGCGAGTCCAAAGATGAAGAGAGCAAAGATCAATATCAGGTCTGGACCAGTGAGGCTCGAGCGCCCAACGCGATCAACCGTCAGCGCAATCTGCAGCACTGAGAAGAGGCCAATTCCGGCGACCCCTGCGATCCAGTACCACCTGGCAGAATTCTTTCGCGTCATCTTTTCAGGTCTCATCAACGGTGAATCCCATGATTACATCACGCGCCAGACAGGTCCGCCGCCGCCTCCGCTGCGGCGCGGCTTCGCCGGGAGCATCCTGCCCGGAGACGAGATGCCGTAGGCAAGATCGAAATCGAGTGACCCAGACCTCCATCCGATAGCACGCGGCGGGGGGCGGGAACCGCGCGAGGCGAAGGATGACGGGCGACCTCGTGACGCTCGCTGTTGCCCTCACCGCTGACCGCTTCAGAGCGATGCGTTCCGGCGTCGTGCCCTTCGGGGACGTGTTCGCGGAGCTTCGCGCGGCCCGTTGTTCAGAATCGACTGGACCTGGAACGACTATGGCGAGGCCGTGCCGACGACCACGCCGACGACTGCCGCGTGGCTCCCGGAGCGCTGGTTTCCGAGCGCGCACGCCTATCGCTCCCAACGGCGACCGCGGAGGCATATCAGCCGTCGAAGCTCGTCGCGCTCTCACAAGCCCAGTCGCGGACGCTGTTCGCGGTGGAGCTCCAGCACGAGGGCAAGCTCAGCACCGAGTTTCCCGCGCGCAACGCCGGCGAGCTGCAGGTCGCCGACGACGGCGCGATCGGATCGCTCGCTCGGGAGTATGTCGGCAAGCTGAACGGCAGGGCTAAGTTGCCCGTGGCGCGGGAGCTGTCGTAGTCACATTTGTATCTCTGCGATCGCAGCATTGACCTGCGCTGTGATCCACGAGACGCGATTTCCTGGGTCAACCTCCGAGCCTTCCTGCTCGAAGGTCGCTCCCCTTCTTGACACATGGTCGAAATGCTCGATGACGATGTCAACTACTGCCGGACTGGTCCGATAGGGCTGAATAGTAACAGCCCATACCTCTCCTGGTGCGTCGATCCGTTTCGAAGCGATCCGAGCTTCTGGGAAGAGGTTGCGAAGTGACCGCGCTACGTCGCTCGCGACCATTTCCTCATCCGACACGGGCAATTCAACCTCCGACCAAACATCTAATCTACCTTCGCTTCGTTAACCGGGTAAAAGCTTCGAGCGATGCCGCATCCCGCGCACGCGCACGTCGTGGTCGCTGCGCCTGGGGGCTCTCGCCCGCTGAGCGACGTTCATCGTGGCCGGAGTCTGCCGCTTCAGTCCCCGCTGAGGTCGCGCGCCCGACGATCCTTCGTGTCGCGCTCACGTTAGGGTGCGAAGGCGTTGAAGCCAGCGATGATCGCCCACATGGCGGCCGCGATCGTCAAGATGATTCCGACCGTCGGGGCCCATCGACTCCTCCGACCCCGCGCAGCAAAGACGATGACGACGATGAGCGCTGCGCAGAAGAGCAGTCCGGCGATCCAGCGAAACACGTGATTGATCTGGTTGAACAATTCGTAGTTGCATCCAGGACTGCAGCCTGGCGAAATGGCGCCCACCTGGTACACGAAAAAGACGGCCACCGCCGCGACCAATCCCTGAGTGATCAGAAGAAGGGGTTCTGAAAGCCCGGGTCGACCGCGGCGGTCTGCGGATTCCATGTTCATCTACAAGCGATTGTCTCAGTTGGTGTTGGTCAGCATGTAGTCAAGCCATGAAATGACCTGCGGATGCACAGTCGTGTAGATCGAGTGGATGTACCACCCCTCATCGGTGAAGTTGCCTGTACACGCGGCGTCACCTGTAAAGCAGTAGTCCCGCACTCTCGGAATCCAACTTGGGTTCGGGTCCTGGCTGCTTTCTCCCCATCCCCAGAACCTGTAAGTGTTATTGATGGTGCTGTATTCGGAAGGGAGCATGAACATGGAGCCGTTGCTTGCAGTGTTCATGGCGGAGTAGGGCATGTTTGCGGAATGGCCGGGGTCGCCAAGCAGCGCCACGCCCTTGATCTGCTGCTTAGCGCGATCGTTGATGAGCTCGGGATTCTTCAGCACTCCATCGATCACTGCCGCGCCCTGAGAATGGCCAGCAAGAATGATACTTGGGGTGATCGGGCACGCGGATCCGAGATGGTTCAGCTCCTCGCGGAGCGTCTCTACCCCTACTGAGATGCTGTTGAGTAGGTCCGCCGAAGCCGGATAGTTGAGTGCCTCAACGTAGGTCGGCCATGCTTCGCTATAGGGGGAGTCGTTCTTGAAGTGGTCCGCAATCCCCGCGACCTGATCGCCCATCCCCCCAATCTGCCAGGCATTGCCCGTCGTACTTTCCACCGAACCGCCCGGCGCGCCTGTCCCTCGAACGCCGATGAAGACGTTCGACGATGAGCACACGCTAAACGGCTGCGCTGCGCTCGCTGGCGTTGCCACGAGGACGGATCCTCCCACGATGAGTGCTGCGATGGTCGGCACTGCCCAGAGCGCTCGAATTTGGCGAGGACGAGGGGGCCGCGGCCGCCATAGCGTATTGATCATCTAGCTCCTGAGCGTCGGATCGTGATTGGTGCCCTGCACACTGAACTGGAGTCGTATCGGAGGAGGTCTCGACTCGATGAGCAGGATAATAATGTATATTAGTGCATCGCAACGAGTTGATTGGTGAGTGCAATCCGCAGATCCCTCGTCCAATCACGGACTGGCGCTCGTGCTGAGGATCCGCGCTTCCTGAGCTGTATTGCGCCCCTGTGGGAACACGCCTCATCGTCACTGCGTCCTCAGACTTTCACGCGGTGAGATGAGGGCGGAGGTTCCACGTCACCGCGATAGGTCAACTGCGCTCCGAGGGTGCAATCGCCATGCATGCTCTCGTCGACCCGCCCTTTTGTCTGGCGGGGAGAGCACGGGAAGGGCGATCCCGGCGAACGTGGATCAGGGCGGTTCGTCTGCTCGCCGCGGCGGCTCAAAGACCGGGTTCGCCGAGCGCCAGAATCCGGTCGAACAGGTCGACCTCGCCGACCTGGCCGCCCTTGAGCAGCAGTTCGAGCCCGTCGATCGCCGGGTCGGCGGCGTGCGCGCGCAGCAGCACGATGTTCGCCCATGGGTTGGCCGCGATCGACAGCGAGCCGACGCCGAGCAGCCCGGTGATGCGGCTCGATGTGTCGCCGCCGCACACGATCACGCGGCCGGTCGCGCCGGCTCGGACGGCGGCGGAGACGACGGATGCTGCGCACTCGGCGATCGCCTCCAGCACAGGCCGGTCGGCGGCGGCCGCGATGTCGGCGTCGTCCGACGTGAGCACGACGCTGCGGCCCGCGCCGAGAGCGGCGATGACCTCATCGAGCACGGCGTCGGATCCGTCGAGGGGGAGGGGCCGGACGAGCCAGCCGGCGGCGGCCGCGGCATCCGCTTGCCGTCGCGTCTGGGCCGAGCGGCTGCCCGAGACCGCGAGGATCGGCCCGGACGAGCTCGTGCGGGTGGGCGGCGGGCTCGCGCTGCCGGGATCGGCGGCGGCCACCCCGTGGCTGAGGCCGCCCGACCCGACCGCGAACACGGGTCCTGGCAAGCTGCGGATCGCCTCGCCGATCGCCACGAGGTGGGTCTCGTCGAGCGCGTCGAGCACGAGTGCCGCGGCGGGTGAGTCGTGGAGAGCCGCGGCGAGGTCGCCGGGCGCCCCGAAGGCGGTGTGCGCGACGGCTCCGATCGGCAGGGCGGTCTGCCGGCCGAGGTGAACGGCGAGGTCGGACTCCGTCATCGGGGTCGTGGGGTGGGTAGACATCGTCGGCTGCCGGTCGAGGCGGTACACGGTCGCGCCCTCAGCGGCGAAATGATGCCCGAACACCGTATAGCGACCGAAGTCGGGCTGGGCGAAGAGCATAGGCACCGGAGCATCCGACACGACCTCCCGGCCGATCTCGATCACGCGCCCGATGCTGCCGATCGCGGGCGACGAATCGGCGGTCGAGCACGCCTTGTACTGCAGGACGTGCGGGCCGAGGCGCGTGAGGGCCTGGAAGACCGGGCGCAGTTCGTCGTCGAGGCGGTCGGTCGACAAGGACCGCGCGATGCCGGCGATGCCGACCACGTCGCAGGATGCTGCGGCCTGAGCGAGCGCGTCGTCACCGGGTAGCCCCACGAACAGTCGCCCTCTCCACCCGCGGCGCGAGAACTGGAGGAGTGCGTCGACGCTGCCCGTGAAGTCGTCGCCGTAGAACGCGGCACGCAGGCCTCGGCTCGACTGCTCGGATTGCACTCCTCCAGACTGCACCCCACCAGACTGCACCTGATCAGACTGCACCTGCTCAGACACGCACCGGGCCGAAACGCTCGGCCGCTCGGCGCAGCGGCTCTGAGGCCGCGAACGCGTCGGAGGCATCCTCGCCCCGCTCGGCAGACGCCCACGCGTCGCGCATGCTGGCGACACCGGCAGCCGCACCGTCGGGGTGCCCGTGGATGCCGCCGCCCGACAGCACCAGCAGATCGGTCGTGCCGACCGCCGAATACGTGGCGTGGGCGAGGCCGCCCCACTGACCGGACGAGAGCACCGGCACGGTGGGGGTCAGGCCCAGAAGCGGCGTGCGCACGGCCTCGATCGCCGCCAGCACCTCAGCGTCGGACTCGTAGAACTTGTTGCTGATGCCGTTGGTGTGCAGGTGATCGGCCCCCGAGAGGCGAGCGATCTTCTGCCATGCGCCGAACGCGATGCCGACCTGGTCGCTGCGGGCGATCGCGCCCAGCATCGCCCGGTGGCCGTGGATCGGCACGGCCGCGTGACTGCGCAGGAACTCCAGCCCCGCCAACCCGATGAGGTTGATGCACGCCATGACGCACGTGCCCCCGGCCGCCACGACCAGATCGTGGTTGGCCTCGAGGCGGCCGATGTCATCCGTGATGTTGAACGCGTACATCGGCATCTTGCCCGTGCGATCCGCGTGGCGCTTGAGCACCGGCATGACCGCTGCGACGCGTGCCGCGAGCGGAGCGCTCGGGCCGTTGGCCTGAAGCTCGTCGTCTTTGATGAAGTCGATTCCGGCCGCCGCCAGGTCGCCGACGACCTCGGCCAGTTCCTCCGGAGACAGGCCGATACTCGGCTTGATGATCGTGCCGACCATCGCCCCCGAGGGCCGATTCATCAGGGCACGGGTGCCCGCCACGCCGAACCCGGGCCCGGGGTAGCGGTCGGCGAACTCCTGCGGCAGCTCGAGGTCGATCAGGCGGATCGCCGCGAGCTCCTTCATCTCGAACAGATTGCCCGCCACCGCCGCCATGAGGTTCGGCAGCGACGGCCCGAAGTTGCCGAGGGGGAACCGGAGCCGCAGGCGTGCGCGGCGGCGGAGATCCGGATCGCCCACCGATCCCGGCAGGGCGGACGAACCGGTGAGGGGCAGTTCGTGGATGCTCTCGACCTGGGCGGCGAAACGGGCGCGGACGTCGTCCGATTCGCGCTCGACGCGTACGAAGGTGCCGGTGGATTGCTCGCCCGCGAGCATCTCGGCGGCGCGGGCGAGCGGCAGCGAGGTCTCGATGATGTACGTAGCGAAGACGTGAGAGGTCATGATCGGCGCCTCACCAGACCAGGGGGAGCCAGACGGACATCTCCCCCGGTCCTCTGTTGCCCCACGCGTAGTAGGGGATGAGCCGGGCGGTCACCGTTCGCAACGGCGCGTCGGCGAGATCTTCGTACAGGCCGGCGGTCTCGTCGATGGGGAGGACCGTCAGCTCGGTCTTGAGCGCAATCACACGGTGCCCGTTGATCGCGGTCTCGATCGGCGTGAACGACGCGCCCCGGGCAAGAGCCGCCTGTTCGAGCAGGACGCCCTCGGGCAGGTCGGCGCTTTCGAGGCAGTACACGACCGGTCCGCGCTGGACCGCCACCTGGTTGGTGAGCTCCTCGGCCAGGCGGTGGCCGCGAACGACTCGCACCGGCATCGGAAGGGTCAGCTCCACGACATCGCCGGCGCGCCATTCGCGGTCGACGCGCGCGTAGGTGCCCGGAGCCGAGACGGCCACCGGGTCGCCGTTGACGGTGAGCGAAGCATCCGCCGACCATCCGGGGATCCGCAGGTGAAGCGGCAGAGCACCCGCCGCGCGCGTCACGGTGAAGGTGATGCGCTCGTTCCACGGGTAGTCGCTGATCTCGCTCACCGCGAGCTCGCGCCCTGATTCGCTGACGTCGAGGTCGCTGCCGCCGTAGAGGTGGATGTAGAGGCCATCGGCCGACAGCGACGCCGCACGCTCGTGGAAGCGGGCCAGAGTACGTGCGATGTTGGGCGGGCAGCAGAAGCAGCTCAGGTAGCGCTGGCGGAGCCGCTCGTCCGACGGGGGCGGAGCCGGGACAGGATGCTGTCCGGTGTCGCCGGGGCGCCGCAGATCATAGGGCAGCCCCCGCACCTGACGGAGGGCGTTCGTGTAGAAGTACTCCGAGCCCTCGAGGCTGATGCTCGCGAGCAGGCTGTTGTGCGCGATCCGCTCGATGACATCCGCGTAGCGCGCGTCGGCGGTGAGGGCCAGCATCCGCTCACCCCACAGGACCATGCCGATGTTCGCGCACGACTCTGCGTGCGCGGTCGTGTGGGGCAGCTGATAGGGCCGGCCGTACGCCTGATGGACGCGCGAGATCTCGCCCTGCCAGGGGTGGCCGTCGGGCGAGGCTCCGTCGTACAGCGCGCCGCAGCCGCCGGTGAGGTACAGCTTCGTGTCGACGACGTCTCTCCAGAGGTTCTCGAGGACCGCCGTGAGCTCGGCGTCGCCGGTCTCGGCGACGATGTCGGCCAGGCCCGCATAGAGGTAGTTGGCGCGTACCGCGTGCCCGGCGACCGAGGTCTGCTCGCGAACCGGGATGCGGTCCTGGTTGTCGTCGCCGCCCTCGTCGAAGTCGTCGCGCACGCGCACGAAGGCCTCGGCGAGCCGGAGGTAGCGCTCCTCGCCGGTGGCGCGGTACAGCTCGACGACCGCCATGTAGTGCGAGGGGCAGATCGCGCTGCGGGCGAGCTCGACCGGCTTGTTCGTCGCGAGGTCTTCGAGGAAGGATGCCGCCTTCCGCGCCGCGTCGAGGAGCGTTGTGGTGCCCGTGACCTCGTAATGGCGCACACCGGCGGTGATGAGGTGGCCGAGGTTGTAGGTCTCGAAGTTGAAGCGATCGGCGAGGGCCACGACGTCGTTCTCGTTGCGCTCGGCGATGAAGGTCGGGGTGTGGAGGTAGCCGTCTTCGCGCTGCACGGACGCGATGAGCTGGGCGAGCTCTTCGATGAGTGCCGCGAGCTCGGGGTCGGGATCGGTCTCGAGGCGGGCGATCGCCGCCTCGAGCCACTTGTAGAAGTCGCCGTCCATGAACGGCGGTCCCTCGTGCGTTCCCGCCTCCAGCCCCGCTGCGAGCCGGAAGTTGCGCAGGCCGGGGCTGACCGCCGGGTCGCTGAGCGACTGCCAGATGCGCGGCACGGTGACATCACGGGTCCGCGCGTGCACGTCACCCCAGTAGCCACGGGCCCACCGCGCATCCGCCGCGTCGAGCGCCCGAAGGGGGGCGTGTCTGCGCACTTGTGTCGAGGGCATGAGGGGGGTTCCTTCCGAGTGCCGTTCAGTCTGACATCCATGATTCAGTCACAAAGTGAATAGAATTTCAACCCCGACTGTTGACACACGTCGCGAATTTCCCTACTGTCGCTGACGTACCCCCCACTCGCATGGCTGTCGTCAAGGAGGACGCTATGAACACCCGAAGCACCTACCGCAGAATCTTCACGGTCGGGCTCGCCCTGACCGCGGTGGCCGCCCTGACCGCCTGCGCCGGCGGCTCCGGCGCGTCGCCCAGCGCGAGCGGCGGCGGCCCGGCCGGAACCGACCCGAGCTCGTTCACCGTTCTCACCGCCAACGAGAACCCGACGCTCGAAGCGGAGCTCACCGCGCTCGCCGACGGCGCCTGCAAGGCGCAGAACGACGCGCTCCCGCTCGAGCACCAGAAGGTCGCCCAGGCCGACGTCGTGCAGAAGGTCACCCTCCTGGCCAGCCAGGACGCACTCCCGGCGCACTTCATCGCGGGTACCGCGATGGTCCGGCCCAACGGCGACCTCGGCTCGAACAACCTGGTCCTCGACTACGGCTCAGCCCTCGATGACCTGGGTCTGTCGGACGAGATCCTCCCCGCCGCCGCCTCCACGATCAACAGCGTGTACGGCCAGATGGTCTCGCTGCCCTACCAGTACAACATCGAGGGCATCTGGTTCAACAAGGAGATCTTCGACAAGGTCGGCATCGATGAGCCGAAGACCTTCGACGAGCTCCTGGCGGCCAACAAGAAGCTCGCCGCCGCGGGGTACACCCCGATGGCGGTCGCCGGCGCACAGGCGTTCCCGCTCACCCGCATCCTCGGCATGTACATCTTCCGCAACGTCGGACCGGATGCGATGACGGCGATCCGCGACGGCAAGGCGAAGCTGACCGATCCCGAGTACCTGGCCGGAGCACAGGCTCTGCAGCAGATGGCACAGGCCGGCGACTTCGGCGAAGGATTCGTGTCGATGGATGCGGCGGCCGCCAACAACGCGTTCCTCACCGGGAAAGCGGCCATGAAGTACGACGGGTCGTGGCTGCTGGCGAACATCAACGACTCGGCGCAGAACCAGATCGGCTCGGACAACATCGGCCTGATGCCGTTCCCGGCGGTCGACGGCGGAGCGGGCGACATCAGCCAGTGGGCGGCGAACGCCGGAACGGCGATGGCGATGAGCCCCAAGACCTACGGCCCGAAGGTCGCCGACTGGCTCGGCTGCATCGTGCAGAACTACGGCGCGCAGGCGCTCAACGACGCCGGCGTCATCTCGGGCTTCAAGGTGAACGGCGAGGTCAAGGACCTTCCCGCACCGACGAAGATGGTTCAGGACAAGGTCGCCGAGATCCAGCAGACCGTGCTCTGGTTCGAAGCGCTGATGGACGGCAAGTCCACCTCGCTCGCGCAGTCCAACGTGTCGCTCCTGGTCACCGGGCAGATGACCCCCGAGGACTACATGAGCCAGCTCCAGGCCAGCCTGGACGCGAACAAGTAGTAGGAGCGCGCCGCAGGGCGCGCACCCCGCAGCAAGGTCCGGCCCGGGCCATCACCACAGGTGAGGTCCGGGCCGGACGACGTCAGAAAGCAGCTCTTCATGAAACGGGTCTTCGGTGATCGCAAGACGATCATCATCCTGCTGGCGCCGACGCTGATCCTGTACGTGCTCTTGAAGCTCGTCCCGGTGGCGTGGTCGCTCGGGCTCTCGTTCTTCGAGGGCAACACCCTTCGCGGCTTCACGTTCGTCGGGTTCGAGAACTTCGCCACGTTCGTCAGCGATCCCGCCGCGATCCAGTCGCTCTGGGTGAGCATCATCTTCGCGGTCCTCGCGACCGTCGGTCAGATCGTGCTCGGCTACCTGCTGGCGCTGCTCTACGTGTTCGTGCTCCGCAAGGGGTCGGCGTTCGTCCGCACCGCGGTGTTCTTCCCGATGGTGCTGCCGACCGTCGCCGTCGCCCTGCTCTTCCGCAGCTTCATCTCGGTCGGCGACAACCAGGGCCCGGTCAACGACATCATCAACTTCTTCGGCGGGCAGAGCGTCGAGTTCCTCGCCTCGACGGTCGGCACGATGGGTGTCGCTCTGGTCATGACGTACTGGAGCTCGATGGGCTTCTACGCCGTGCTGCTCTACACGGGTCTGCTCGACATCCCCGACGAGATCATCGAGTCGGCCCGCCTCGACGGGGCGAGCGGGCTCAAGCTCGTGCGCCACATCGTGATCCCGCTCTCGCTGCCGATCCTGATCTCTTCGATCATCTTCAGCTTCAACTCCACTCTCAAGGTGTTCGACAGCCTGCTCGCGCTCAACGGCGGCGGTCCCGGCACCTCGACGGCCCCACTCACCCTGTACATGTACCGGACCGCGTTCGAATACGCCGAGTACGGCTACGGCAGCACGATCGCCCTCGTGCTGACGCTCCTGTGTCTCGTGTTCACCCTCGCGATCTTCCGCACCTCGAGCCAGAAGGCGGAGAGCTGATATGACCGCCACCCAGACATTGACCCAGGCGCGTCCCGATTCGCGCAAGGTCGCCCCGCGCATCCGGCAGCCGTGGGAGCGACGCGCGCTCCGCGCGTTCCGCCGACTGCCCGTGTGGATCCTCATCACGGTGCTGCTCGTCGTCGTTCTCTACCCGCAGCTGTGGATCATCCTCGGGTCCTTCAAGACGCAGGCCGAGTTCCTCTCGAACCCCACGTGGGCGCTGCCCGAATCCTTCAACCTCGACAACTACATCCAGGCGCTCACCCGCGGCAATGTCGCGACGAACTACCGCAACAGCATCCTGGTCACGATCCCCTCGGTCGCCCTCATCGTGTTCCTCGGCGTGGCAGCCGGCTACGCGCTCGAAGTGATGGTCTGGAAGGGCCGCAAGACCATGTTGCTGGTGATCCTCGCCGGCATCATGGTGCCCGGTCAGATGATCCTGGTTCCGCTGTTCACGGTGTACTTCAAGGTCGGCATCACCGACACGCTGTGGCCGCTCATCCTCACCTACACCGTGATGGGCCTGCCCCTCACGACCTTCCTGATGGCGGCGTACTTCCGTGCGATTCCCCGAGAGATCTTCGAGGCGGCGACGGTCGACGGATGCGGTCCGCTCCGGTCGTTCTTCGTGATCGCGCTGCCGCTCATGAAGAACGCCGTGCTCACGGTGGCCCTCGTGCAGTTCTTCAGCGTCTGGAACGACCTGCTCATCGCACTCACGTTCACCGTTCGGCCCGAGCTCGCGACCATCCAGGTGGGTCTGCTGAGCCTGAATGACCAGTACGGCTCGACGCAGTACGGTCCGCTCTTCGCGGCGATCAGCATCAACATCGTGGCCCTGCTGATCATCTTCGTATTCTTGAACAAGAAGATCATGGCCGGACTCGCGGCCGGATCGCTGAAGGGATGACCGTGTCCGCTCCGCGAATCGCGTTTCTGCATACGGGCGCCGTCGTCATCGCGCCGGTCATGGCGCTCGCGTCCGACCTGCTGCCCGGCGCCACCACCGTCAACTACCTCGACGACAAGATCGTCGCCGACCTCGGCGACCCCGCGCGCGCCGACTCGGTTCCCGAGCGCCTGACCGATCTCGTGAAGGCAGCCCGGAGCGCCGGGGCGGATGCTGTCATGCTCACGTGCTCGTCGATCTCGCACTATGCGGCTCCGATGTCGGCCGAGCTCGGCATCCCCGTCCTGCGCATCGATGAGGCGATGGCCGACGAGGCGGTCGCCACCGGTCCGCGGATCGCGGTGCTCGCCACACTCGCGACGACGCTGCGACCCACGCTCGCGCTGATCGCCGAGCGGGCCGAGCTCGCGGGTGCAGACCCTGAGCTGACGAGCGAGGTCGTCGATGGGGCGTTCGCCGCCGTATCGTCGGGAGACCGGGCGACCCACGACCGGCTCGTCGCCGCCGCGATCGAACGCGTCGCCGCCGGAGCGGACGTCGTGGTGCTGGCGCAGGCGTCGATGGCGAGCGCCGCGGATGCCGCGCACGTCGCCGTGCCGGTGCTCACGAGCCTGAAGCCCGGGATCACGCGGCTCAGCGAGTTCGTCGCGGCCCGATAGAAGTCCCGCCGGGCGCTCCTGCCGGTCGCGCCCGGCGGGCATCTCACTCCACGAGGGATTCGGCGGTGCGCAGGTCGGTGATGAGAGTCGTCACCCATCCGCCGGCGAGCGCACCGTGGATCGCGTCGAGCTTTCGCGGACCGCCGGCGATCCCGACCCGTCGCGGGATGTGCAGGAGGTCGTCGACCGGAATCGCGATGATGCGGTCGTCGAGGCTTCCCCGTACGAGCGAGCCGTCGGCACGGAAGATGCGGTGACAGATGTCGCCCACGGCGCCGGCCGCGATGAGATCGACGCGCTCCTCGGCGGCGAACGCGTTGCCGCTGGTCGCCAGCACGTTCGAGGGCTCGATGCTGCCGATGCCCATGATCGCCATCGTGAGGCTGCGCCAGTGGCGAGTCACCTCCTGCA
This sequence comes from Microbacterium rhizomatis, assembly GCF_008710745.1. Taxonomy (GTDB): domain Bacteria; phylum Actinomycetota; class Actinomycetes; order Actinomycetales; family Microbacteriaceae; genus Microbacterium; species Microbacterium rhizomatis. Next base: position 813,279 of record NZ_VYSA01000002.1, on the reverse strand, counting down.
TCGAAGGGTCGGCGAGCAGGCTGTCGCGGATCTCCGGGCCGGCGACCACGCCGGGCGCCGGCACGTAGACCGGCTCGGCGCCGAGCATGCGCGCAAGCTCGCCCAGGATCCGGTTGGAGTGGCTCTGCGCCTCGGGCGCCCCGATGCCGCCGAGAAGCTGTACGACCTCGGTCGCGCCCCGGACGGTGAACGGGCGCAGCCTGTCCACCATCGCGAGCACGGTCTGGCTCCACGACGAGACGCCGATGCGGTCACCGCCTCCGAGGGTCGCCTCGAGGTACGCTGCCGCTCCCGCACCGATTGACGCCAGGGTCTCGGCCTCGTCGGCGTCAGGGCCGACGTCCACGACGACGGCCTCGGTGAGCCCGAAACGCGTCTCGAGCTGCTCTTCGAGCTCGGCGTACACACCGGGTGCCACGGTCACGGTCGTCCGGACGATGCCGATCGCCTCGGCGCGCTTGAGCAGGCGCGAGACCTTGGCCTGCGAGATACTCAGCGCCTCGGCGATCTCTGACTGACGAGCGCCGCGCTCGTGATACATCCGCGCGATCTTGGTCATCAGGCGCACCTGGCCATCGAGCGGGCGGGTGAAGTGCGTAACCGTGATCCTCACCCCTTCTCTGCGACAAGTTTCACTGTAGAATCTTTATGCATCCTATCGCCCGGTCACGGGCTCCGATACCTCCGCACCGATATCCGAGGACACAGAGATGACCATCGCCGTCACCGGCAGTTCCGGCAAACTCGGTAGGGCCACCGTAGAGCGTCTGCGCGCGGAAGGCCACGATGTCATCGGCCTTGACGTCATAGGGACGCCCGGGGCAGGGTTCACCCGCGTCGATCTCGCCGACTACGGGCAGACGCTCGACGCGCTGCTCGGGGTGACGGCGCGCCACACCGGGCTGACGGCCCTGGTGCACCTCGCCGCCATCCCCGTCAACGGACTCGTTCCCGATGCGGCCACCTTCCAGAACAACATCGCAGTGACGTTCAACGTGCTGTTCGCGGCGCATCGTGCCCGCATCCGCACGGTCGTGCTGGCATCGAGCATCACCGCGATGGGCTTCCCGTTTGAGACCGCGCCGCCGGCGCTCCCCGTCAGCGAGACGTACACGAGCGCCAACAACACCTATGGCCTCGCCAAGGTCGCCGAAGAGGCGATCGCTGCGCAGATGGTGCAGTGGGACGAGGATGCCTCGATCACCGCGCTCCGGTTCACCAACGTCGTCGCCGACGACGAGTACGCGACCTTCGCGCGTGCCGCCGAGCCCGGGTACCGCCGCGATCTGCTGGGTTCGTGGATCGACGCGCGCGACGGCGCGACGGCCGTCGCCCTCGCGCTGGCCGCGGCGGCGCCCGGTTATCGCGTCTACAACGTCGCCGCTCCGACGTCCGGTTCGGCGATCCCCTCGCGTGAGCTGGCCGCGCGGTGGTTTCCGGGCACCCCCGTGGCCGATGATCTGGGCGAGTTCGAATCACTCATGTCGACCCGCAAGATCCAGCGCGAGCTCGGCTTCGCGGCGCAGTACGACTGGCGGGCAGGAGGTTAGCTGCCGAGCACTCGTGCGACGCACGTCAGGGCCGGCACCTCGATGGTCGTGCGGACCTCGCCGATCTCCACCGCGATGCCACGCGCACGGCGGTCGACGTTTGCCACGAGCAAGATGTCGCCCTCGGGCTTGCGCGAGCCCAGAGCCCACACGAGTCCGTCGGGGCTGTCGCCCCACAGCAGCTCGCCGCCCTCGAGCTCGGCCAGCGCGCGCACGGCCTGTGCGACCGGGAGCGGTTCGCCCGACGAAGAGCGGATGCCGCGGGCACCCCATTCCTCGAAGAAGTACAGCGCCGACACCCCCGGGACGGCGAGGGCCGCTGCGCTCGCCACCGTCCAGGCCGCGAGTTCGGGCGCGGACTGCCGCGGATCGGCCGCGCCCGTGAACGCGGCACCGTAGCCATCGCGCAGATCCAACCGGGTCGGGCGCAGCTCGGGCTCCGTCGCGACGTTGTTGAAGCGCGCGCGCAGCGTCACGGGACCCACGACGACGTCGCGGTCGGCGGCACCGGCCACCGCCTGCCGGGCGATCAGTCGCTGGACGGCGAGCGACTCCACGAGCTGTTCGGTGCCCACGGTGTGGAAGAGGGGGGTGGTCGCGAAGACGATGCCGTCGACGTCGTCCGGCACGCGATCGCGTTCCCTGTTCAGTTCGGTGAAGTGCGACCTCGTCCCCCCGAGGATGGGGAGCTCGACATCGGCACGAGCGAGGGCCTGCCGGAGCGCGGCGGCGGCCGCAGCATCCGTCACATGAAGTACCGGGTCGAAGGCGGCGACGCGGATCGCGCCCGCGGCCCGCAGGCGCGACGCCAGATCGAGCAGGACGGTCGTCGGGTCGCCGTCCGGCAGGACGACCCGCACGTCGAGGGGGAGCCCCGCTGTCGCTGCGCGTTCGAGGGCGGCGATCCAGGTCGGGGTGCGCAGATCGAGTTCGACGAGGAGCACCGAGCCGGAGGGCTCCAGCGACTCAGGGGCAGGATCCGGCGCCGTCGACGCACCGACCCCGATCGCCGGGAACGGTCCGGCGGGCAGGAGGGTGATGCGATCGGGGTCGCCGGATCTTCGCGGTGCCGCCTGCTCGGTGACCGATACCGTGACCCGCTGCAGGACGCGTTCTCCGGCGGAGAGGGCGTAGGGAAAGGGCAGGCCGAGCGGGCGACTGTAGGTCTTGAACGAGGCATCCGACCAGTTGCGCTGATCTTCCATCTCGAACACGTCGCCCTCGAACTGCACCGCGACGCCGAGCCCGTCGTCGCGCCACGCGAGCGAGGCGATGTCGAACACGGGCTGGTGGGGGCTGATCTTCGCGGGAAAGACGGTCTGTTCGGACTCGCCGTTCGCATGCACGACCGCGAGGGCCGACCCGGCGAGCTGGTGCGGATGCAGCACCACCAAGCCGGTGCGGTTGGTGAGGAACTCGGTCGCCGACACCGCGTCGAAGGTCACCTCGAGCGTGTCGCCGAGCGCGATCACACGTACCGCCCCGCGGATGTCGGCGCCGAGCTCGGTCGTGGATACGCGCACCTCGAGCAGCGAGTCTTCCGCCGAGACGCCGTCGATCGCGAACGCCGCCGTGTTCCAGTCCCGGTCACGGACGACGGCACGGATGCTGCGCAGCACGCGCCGCCCGTCGAACCGGACGTCGGCGAGCTCGTCGTCGCGCAGCTCGAGCGACCAGCTGCCGCTCGCCCATGCCTCGGCGGGGGAGTGCGACGAGTCCCAGACGGAACGGGCGGGCACGGCTACCGCATCCCTACAGGGTCGTCATGCCGCCGTCGACGGCGAACAGCCCGCCGGTGGCGAAAGCGCCGTCGTCGCTGGCGAGGAACACCATGATGCCCTCGACGTCTTCCGGCGCACCGGCCCGGCCGAGCGGGATGCGCCCGATGATGGCCGCGCGAGCCTCCGGGTCGGACGTGATCGTCGTCACGAGCGACGTCTCGGTGTAGGCCGGGACGACGGTGTTGACGCGAATATTCCGATCGGCGTATGCGGCCGCGACCGTGCGAGCGAGCCCGTGGATACCGGCCTTCGTCGCGCTGTAGGCCGTGAAGTCCTTGCCCTCGCCGTTCAGGCCCGTGGGGCTGCCGGTCAGGATGATCGAACCGCCCGCGCCGGCGGTGAGCATCGCGCGCAGCGCGTGCTTGATCGTGAGGAACGTGCCGGTGAGGTTGATGTCCACGGTCTGCTTCCACACGGCGAGGTCGAGTTCGGCGGCCGGCGCGTCCTTCCCGAACAGTTGCACGCCGGCGTTGGCGACCACGACGTCGGGCGACCACCCTTCGGCGGCAAGCAGCCCGAAGGCCGCCTCCACCGACGGCTCGTCCGAGATGTCCATGACGGCCGCCCGCGCGGCGTCGCCGATCGCCTCCGCCGCCGAGCTCGCTGCTTCCGCGTCGCGGTCGGCGATCACGACGCGGGCGCCCTCACGTGCGAACCGCGCCGCGACGGCGTAGCCGATGCCGGTGCCCGCGCCGGTGACGAGGGCGGTCTTTCCTTCGAGTCTGCTCATGCGTGTCTCCTGTGTCCGATCCTTCGGCGCCGAACACCTGCTCAGCGCGAGAGCGCTCAGCGCCCGATACCTGCTCAGCGCCCGATACCTGCTCAGCGCGAGAGCGCTCAGCGCTCGATGCTCTCCAGGTGCAGCATCCGCGCGAGGTTCTTGTCGAGCTCGTCATCGCGGAAGATCTTCTTCCAGTCGTCCTTGATGATGCTCTCGCGACCGTAGTCCATCGCGATCAGGCAGGCATCGCTGAACGGATTGTCGCCACGGAGGCCGTTTGCGAGCGCCACCTGCGTGTGGCCGTACAGGATGCTGCGGGCCGCCGCCTCGGGCACACCCATCGTGTGGATCGCCTCGTCGAGGGCCTCGTTGAGCAGGGCGCCGATCATGCATGCGACCGTCTCGACCAGCGTGGGCTCGAGCTGGGCGAGCTGCTTGATCGTGACGAAGTGCACGTCGATGACGGGCGCGTAGATCGCGCGGACGGTCGCCTCGACGATCGCGGCCTTCGCCGGGTCGTCGGATTCGACCGCGGCGATCGCGTCCTGCGGGGCGGCGATGCCGCCGAAGGTGTCGGCGTACTCCTCGGGGGTGGTGCGCTGCAGGAAGATCGACGGGTGGCACGGGTGCGCCACGGCGCGGATCACGTCGTCGCGATCGGTCAGGAGCCCGGCGTACGCGGCGGCGGGGTCGAGCGTCAAGGCGATCGCGCCCGACTTCATCTGGGGCACGAGGTCGGCGGTCACCGACGCGAGGGCGAGGTCGGGGACGGCGAAGACGACGATGTCGGCATCGGCGACGGCATCCGATGCATCCGTCAGCTCGCGGCCGGCGGCGATCGTGCGGTCTCTGCCCGCGGGGGAGTTCTCCACGTAGAACGCCTCGTGCGCGGTCTTGTCGAGGTTGTTCGACACCCGCATCCCCATCTTGCCGCCGGCGCCGATCACGGCGATCTTGTACGTACTCTCGGTCATGTCGTGCTCCTCAGATAGTCGAGTGTGGTGCGGGTCCAGTCGCGCTCGATGCGGACCGTCGTCTGTGCGTCGCCCTGCCACGAGAGCCAGTGCTCGACGACCTCGTTCACCGGTGGCTCGGTCGCGCCGCGCTCGCGCGGCCGGACGGTGCGCAGCAGGTGCGGGTAGTCGTGCAGGCCCTCGCCCATGCGTGCGCCCCCGTAGGTGAATCCGACCCAGCCGGGCTGTCGGGCGAACGCGAAGTCCTTGACGTGGACGTTCGCGACGTAGGGCGCGGTGGCCTCGACGCAGTCGCGCGGAAGCTCGAGGCGGGCGACCACGTTCGCGGGGTCGAGGCAGAGGCCGAGGTGGTCGCTGCCGACGGCCTCGATCAGGGCGACCAGGTCGGTGGTCGCGACCTGTTCGTAGGTCTCGAGGGCGAGCGTGACGCCGGATGCCTGATACGCGGGCAGCGCGTCGCGCAGCCGCTGTTCAGCCTCGGCGAGCGTCGGCCGCGAGTGGGGGCCGTAGAGCATCGAGCGCACGACGTGCGCGCCGAAGATCTCGGCGAGCTCGAGGAAGCGCGTGAGCCTCGCGGGCTCGATGCCTTTCGTGCCGAGCTCGATCGTGATGTTCAGGTCGCGGGCGGTGGCCGCGGCATCCCGCAGCGCGGTGTCGCTCATCGCCTCGAGGGGTGCGAAGTCGCAGATCTGGAAGAGGTCGACCTCGAGCGCGCGCGTGGCTTCGAACGCCCCGCGCAGCGACAGCGGTTCGTCGACCCGGTCGGAGTGCTGCCAGAAGAACGCATACGTGCCGAGCCCGATCACGGCCCCCCCACCCCCTGTCCCCGCTGTCCGCGAGACCGGATAGGTGCCGCGAGAAGGGGGCGAACGCACTCGGTCTCGTGGTGCCTATCCGGTCTCGCGGACAGAAAGAGGGGGGTCATGAGAGAGAGCCCTCGCGGGAGAGGGCGAGGGCGGATGCCTCGGTCAGGACCGTCGCGAGATCGGTGACGTCGTGCGCGAAGCGGCCGAGGAACAGTCCGTCGACGGCGTCGCCGAGGCTCGCGAGCAGACCGGGCCCGGCGGATCCGCCGTAGATCACGGCGCTGCCGGCGCGGGCGGGGTCCGCGAGCAGCGCGGCGCGCAGCGCGCGCGTGACGGCGACGATGTGGTCAGCCGGTGCCGGCTCGGGTGCGCCGATCGCCCACACCGGCTCGTAGGCGACGATGACGGGTCCGGCGGGCGCGCCGTGCAGATCGGCAGCGAGCTGCGCGACCGTGGCGGCCGCAGCATCCTGCGGGTCTCCCCGATGCGACTCGCCGACGCACAGCAGCGGCTCGATGCCGTGGGTGAGCGCAGCGGTCGCCTTGTGGGCGACGAGCGCGGAGTCCTCGCCGAACAGCCGGCGACGCTCGGCATGGCCGATCTCGGTGATCGAGACCCCGACCTCGGCGAGCTCGGCGGCCGAGATCTCGCCCGTGTAGGGGCCGGGGCCATACTGCGACACGTCCTGGGCGCCGATGCGCACGGGGGTACCCGCGAACGCGTCGCGCGCGAGGTGCAGCTGCAGGTAGGTGGGCACGACGAAGAACGTCACCGAGCCGTCGGCGATGGCGGGCATCGAACGGATGCTCTCGGCCACGGCCGCGAACCACTCACGCGCCTGCCCGTGCCCGAAGTACGTCTTGAGGCTGACCCCGATCGTGACCGGCCGGGGCGTCACGGTGTTCGCGTCGGTCATGCGCTCGGTCGGAGGATGCGCGGAATGTCGGAGGATTCGCGCCGAATCCTCCGACCGAGGGCCGACTCTCCGACGAAGCGGATGCCGCGGGCAGGGTCGAGCATCGTCAGCACGCCCCTGTCGTCTCGTACTGCTCGAGCACCGCGACCTTCTCTGCGGATGCCGAGGTCGGGTCGAACCGGTAGGTGAGCCACTCGCGCACGAGGCGGCGGGCGAGCTCGATGCCGACCACGCGCTGGCCCATCGTCAGCACCTGCGCGTCGTTCGAGAGCACGGAGCGCTCGACCGAGAACGAGTCGTGGGCGGTGACGGCCCGGATGCCGGCGACCTTGTTCGCCGAGATCGCGACGCCGAGGCCCGTGCCGCAGATCAGCAGCGCGCGGTCGGCATCGCCCTTCGCGACGAGCTCGGCGGCCGTGATCGCGATCTTCGGGTACGGCGTGTGCCCGTCGGCGTCGACCCCCACATCGACCACGGAGGCGACACCCGGGTTGGCTTCGAGGTCCTTCTTGAGGATCTCCTTGTAGTCGAATCCGGCGTCATCGCAGCCGATCACGAGTCGGAGGGGAGTGGGGTCTGTCATGTCAGTTCCTTTCGAGGACGACGGCCAGCGCGCTGACGATGAGGGCGAACGAGTGTGCGCCGGGGTCGGCGGTGCCGACGCTGTGCTGTCCGTGCGCGCGAGCGCGGCCCATCTTGGGCAGCAGCGCGGCGGTGTCGGCAGCGGCGGCGGTCGCGGCATCCGCAGCCTTCCCCCACGCGTGAGGGAGGGATGCACCGGATTCGACCGCCTCGGTCAGAACGGTCGTGAAGGGCACGAGCGCGTCGACCATCGTCTTGTCGCCCACCTCGGCCTTGCCGTATGACGTGACGCCGCTCACGCCCGTCTCGATACCGGCCGCGACCTCCGCGGCCGAGGGCGTGCCGGTGTCTCCGAGCGCTCCGGCGACCCCGTTCAGGATCACGCCCCAGAGCGCGCCGGACGTTCCGCCGGCCTTGTCGGCCCACGCATCGCCCGCCCGCGCGAGCACCGTCGCGGCACCCGCGCCGGCCTCCTGCGCGGCGACGCCGGCCGCCAGGGCTGCGTGCGATCCGCGCTGCATGCCGATGCCGTGGTCGCCGTCGCCGGCGATCGAGTCCATCCGGCCCAGTTCGTCGACGTGCGCGTCGATCGTGTCGACGACCGTCTGCAGCGCGTCGCGGACGGCGGCGGCGACGGTGCGGGATGCCTCGTCCGAAGCCGGGATCTCTGCTGTCAGCGCCTCCACGGCCACGGCGGTCGACCGCGCCGCCGCGACGACCGATCCGCGACGGTACGCGGGGGTGTCGACCGGGGCGTCCCACAGGCGCTCGAGTTCTTCGTCGAGCCAGAAGAGGGTGAGCGACGTGCCCGCCATGTCGAACGACGTGCAGTACTCGCCGACGTGGGGATCGACCGGCACGATCCCGGCGTCCGCGAGCAGCCGGGCGATCCGCCGGTAGACGACGAACATCTCCTCGTACTTGAGCGAGCCGAGCCCGTTCAGGATGGGGACGACCCGCGCCCCCGCGACGCTCACCCCGTCGGGCACCTCGTCGAGCAACCGTGAGACGAGGAGCTCTGCCAGGCCGTCGGCCGTGGGGATGTCGGTCTCATCGATTCCGGGTTCGCCGTGGATGCCGAGCCCGATCGCAATCCTCCCCTCCGGGACGGTGAACAGCGGCTCGGGCGCGCCCGGCAGGGTGCAGCCCGTGAAGGCGACGCCGAACGACCGGGTCCGCTCGTTCGCGAGAGCGGCGACCCGGGTGACGGCGTCCAGGTCGTAGCCGGCCTCGGCCGCGGCGCCGGCGACACGGAACACGGTCAGGTCACCCGCGATGCCGCGGCGCTTGTGCTTCTCGTCGAGCGATGCGCTCGAGATGTCGTCGGTCACGGTGACCGTCTCGCACGCGATGCCCTCGTCGCGCAGCCGGTCTTGGGCCGCGTCGAAGTTCAGCACGTCGCCCGCATAGCTGCCGTAGGTGAAGAAGACGCCGCCGCCGTTGTCGGCGGCTTTGGCCACCGAGAGGATCTGCTGCGCCGACGGCGACGCGAACAGGTTGCCCATCGCCGCGCCGTGCGCGAGCCCCTGGCCCACGAGCCCGCCGAACGCGGGGTAGTGGCCCGACCCGCCGCCGACGACGACCGCGACCTGGCCGTCGGGCGACACCGTCGAGCGCACGACGCCGCCGGGTACACGGCGCACATACCGCTCGTTGGCGGCGACGAAGCCCTCGATCATCTCGTCGGCGAAGTCGGCGGGGTCGTTCCAGAGTCGCGTCATCGCGAATTGTCTCCAATGCTGACCGGGAGTGGGTGCGGCGCGGGATACGTGGGCGCGCAGCATCCATCCTGACAAACCGGTTGACCAATTGCAAGGTAACCGGTTGACCAATTCTGGCCGATTGGCCTGTACCGCGCTAGCGTGGTGCGCATGCCCGCCTACCCCGGTGGCCGCTCGGACGAGATCGCGGCCTCGCTCGAGACGCTGCCCACCGGCACGCCGGTCTCGGAGGTCGCGCGGCGCATGCTCGACCTCTTCACCGGTGGATCGATCGCCCCGGGCACGAGGCTGCCCCCCGAGCGCCAGCTCGCCCTCACCCTGGGGGTGGGTCGCTCCGCGGTGCGCGAAGCGCTCGCCGCACTCGAGATCATCGGAATCGTCGACGTGCGCCCCGGATCGGGCACCTACCTCCGCGGGACAGCGAGTGAGCTGCTGCCGCAGACCCTCCGATGGGGACTGCTGATCGGCGAGCGCAACACGACCGAGCTGCTCGAGCTGCGCTCCGGCCTCGAGATCTACGTCGCCCGACTGGCCGCCGGGCGGGCCGCGGCATCCGATCTCGACACGATCGGCGCGACCCTCGAACGCATGCGCACCAGCGTCGGCGACCTGTCGGCCTTCGCACAGGCCGACCTCGAGTTCCACCACGCCCTGGCAAGAGCGGCGGGCAACGCCGTGCTGATCGACACGCTCCACGTCGTGCGCTCGCTCCTCCAGGTCTACGCCGACCGTGCGGTGCACGACGCAGACCAGGCTCTGGTCGCGATCGCCGAGCACGATGCGGTGTATCGGGCCGTGAGGGAGCAGGATGAGGATGCCGCGGCCTCGGCGATGGCCGTGCACATGACCACGGCATCGCAGAGACTGTCCGCGGTCTCGGCGGAGTAGCCACGACGGCCGGCAGCGATGCGGGCAGGACGAAGGAGCAGGATGTCGCGCAACTGGGCGGGAACATACGAATACACCGCGCCGCGGATCGTCGCGGCATCGACGGTCGACGAGGTGCGCAGCGCCGTCGCCGCGGCCGTCGCGAGCGGTGGGAGGGTGCACGCCCTGGGCACCCGGCACTCGTTCACCGACCTGCCCGACACCAACGGCACCCTCATCGACCTCGCGGGCCTCGAGGGCGGCCTCGCGCTCGACGAGGAGGCCCGCACCGTCACGGTCGCCGCGGGCACCCGCTACGGCGTGCTCGCGCTGTGGCTCGAGGAGCGCGGATGGGCACTCCACAACCTCGGCTCGCTGCCGCACATCTCGGTCGGGGGCGCGACGGCCACAGGCACGCACGGCTCGGGCGACGGCAACGGCGTGCTCTCGACGGCCGTGGCCGCGTTCCGCTACGTCGGGGCCGATGGAGAGGTGCACGACGTGCGCCGAGGCGACCCCGACTTCGCGGCGCTGGTGGTCGGGCTCGGCGCGTTCGGCATCGTCGTGTCGCTGACGCTCGATCTGCAGCCGTCGTTCCGTGTGCGCCAGGACATCTACCGCGGACTGCAGTGGGATGCTCTGCTCGACCGGTTCGACGAGGTCACCGGTGCCGGCTACAGCGTGTCGGTCTTCACCCGCTGGGAAGACGACGAGGTCGGGCACGTCTGGGTCAAGACGCGTCTGGACACCGACGACGATCCGGTGCCGGACGATCTCGCCGGGTCGGTGCGCGACCAGGTCGTGGGCGAGGCGCTCACCCCCGTGCTCGATACGAACGTCACCGAGCAGGGCGGCGTCCCGGGCCCCTGGCTGCTGCGCCTCCCGCACTTCCGCCTCGAGGCTCAGCCGTCGTACGGCGACGAGATCCAGACCGAGTACTTCGTGCCCCGCGAGCAGGGGCCCGAGGCGCTGCGCGCGGTCAAGGCGCTGGCTGCGAGCGTCCAGCCGTATCTCCTCGTGACCGAGCTGCGCACCGCCGCCGCCGACGAGCTGTGGCTGAGCGGCGCGTACCAGCGCGACTTCCTGGCGATCCACTTCACGTGGATGCGCGACGCGGAGGGGGTGGGGTCGGTGATCCCGCTGATCGAGGCTGCCCTCGAGCCGTTCGGAGCCCGGCCGCACTGGGGCAAGTTCCACGGCTTCCGCGCCGCCGAGATGGAGCGCGTCCACCCGCGGCTGGCCGACGCGCGGGCCGTGTACGAACGCCTCGACCCGGACGGATGCTTCACGAACGCGCACCTCGAACGCGTGGGCGTGCGCGCTCCGCGCGGCTGAGCGCTGCCCGGCGCCGGTCGGTCCTCTCGCTGTAGAGCGATCAGCACCGTCGCGGGGTCGCGGGCTCGCGGGCTGGCGGGGCACTTGCGGTCGGTTCGGCGTGGGGGATGCGGCATGAAGTGGCCCGCGAGCGTGGAGGCCGCGGGCTGGCGGGGCACTTGCGGTCGGTTCGGCGTGCGGGATGCGGCATGAAGTGGCCCGCGAGCGGCTGGAAGGCCAGCCTCCTCAGCCGGTCGGGCGGGGCGTGAATGTGCTCGCGCGCTCGGGAAGTGGGAGAGTGGTGGCACCGCTGGCCGTATCGGCCACATCCTCCGGGGTCAGTACCCGTAGCGGGCGGGTCTCATCCATCGTGAGCCGGAACCGGCGCTCCTGATCACGGTGCAGCCGGCCCGAGGCGATCACCCAGCTCGCACCGATCGCACAGGCGAGCAGGCCCGCGGCTGCGCCGAGCTGGATCGCGGCGCGGGGCCCGAGGTTCGTCGCCACCCAGCCGGCGATGGGAGCGCCGATCGGGGTCGCGCCCATGATGACCGCCATGTACAGGGCGAGCACGCGGCCGCGGAGGGTCGGGTCGGTCGTCGTCTGCACGTACCCGTTCGCCGTCGTGAGCATCGTCACGGTGCAGAAGCCGACGAGCACGAGCACCGCCGCGTATGCCAGGTAGATCGGCATGAACGACGAGATGAGGGAGACGACGCCGAACCCGCCGGCGGCGTAGATCACGACGCGCATGCGCGCGCGGTCGCGCCGTGCCGAAAGGAGCGCGCCCGCGAGCGACCCCACCGCGAGCACCGAGCTGAGCAGGCCGTAGCCGTCGGCGTTCTGGCCGAATTCGAGCGCCATCGTCGACGCGAAGATCGGGAAGTTCATGCCGAACGCGCCCAGCAGGAATGCCATCACGAAGATCACGATCAGGTCGGGGCGGTGCGACACGTAACGGAACCCGTCCGCCAGGCGGGCGGTGCCGAGCGATCGCACGCGCGGTACGAGTTCGTGGACGCGGACGACCGCCAGGGCGATCAGCATCGCGAAGAACGTCGCAGCGTTGGCCAGGAACATCCACCCCGTGCCGACGAGCACGATGAGGATCCCGCCGATCGCGGGCCCGATCAGGCGGGCCATGTTGAAGGATGCCGAGTTCAGCGCCACCGCGTTGGACGCGTAGTCCCTCGCCACGACGTCCGAGACGAACGCCTGCCTGACGGGGGCGTCGAAGGCGTTGGCCACACCGAACCCGAGGGCGAACAGCCACATCATCGGCAGCGTCATGACGTGTGTGAGCAGCAGCACGCCCACGGCGACGGCGAGCAGCATGAGAGTGCTCTGGGTCACCATGAGGAGCTTCCGGCGATCGAACCGGTCGGCCACCCACCCCGTCACCCCGACGAGCACCAGCGGCGGACCGAACTGCAGGGCCATCGTGATGCCCATCGCCGTGGCGTCGTGGTCCGTGAGCTGGGTGAGGACGACCCAGTCCTGGGCGGTGGACTGCATCCACCCGCCGATGTTCGAGATGAGCGCGCCGATGAACCAGACGCGGTAGTTGAACAGCGACAGCGACCGGAACATCGCGCTCACGAGATGACCGCCCGTCTCATCGGTCGGCCACCGCGCGCATGATCGCCGCAGCGCGGGCGAGGGTTTCGCGTTCCGGGCCGCTCAGGTCTGCCAGAGCCCCCTCGAGCCATGCATCGCGTCGCCGGACGGTCTCTTCGACGACGGCGAGGCCTGCCTCGGTGAGGGTGATGTTGACTTTGCGGCGGTCTGCAGCATCCGTCGCCCTGGTGAGGTAGCCGGACTCCTCGAGGCAGTTGACCGTGCGGTTCATCGAGGGTGCGGTGACGCGCTCACGATCGGCCAGCTCGCTGAGCGTGTGCAGGCCATGCATCTTGAGGGCGGCGAGTACGGCGAACTGCCCGTCGCTCATGGTGTCGACCGCGCGCTGGGCGCGCAGCCGACGCGCGAGGCGGAAGGTCGCCATGCGGACCTCGGATGCTGTCGCACTGAGGTCGTCGTCGGGGATGTCATCGGTCGTACTCATACGGATAGTTAGCATAGCTCATTAGTTAGGCTAACTATCCGTCGAGGTCGGCTCGACGGTGCGGTCAGCCGGCCGCGGCGGCCTCCTCGGGCTCTTCCGCCTCTTCGACCTTCCTCGGACGACCGGATCCGAGCGAGAGGGTGGCGAGGAATCCGAGCGTGAGGAATCCGGCCGCCGTGAACGCCGCGAGCCGGGTGCCGTCCGAGAACGCGGCCTTCGCATCCGTCGCGAGGTCGGCGGTCGCGGGGGATTGCTCGAGCCCGGCGATCGCGCCGCCGGCGCTGTCGACAACGGCCGAGACGACCTGGTCGCGCTGCGCAGCATCCAAACCCCGGTCATCGAGCTTCGCCCCCAGGATCCCCGCGGTACTGGCGAACAGGACAGTGCCGAGGATCGCGACGCCGAGCGCCGAGCCGATCTGGCGCGCCGTCGACTGCGTGCCCGACCCCTGGCCGCTCTCGACGACGGGAACATCGGCGAGCACCACGCCAGTCAGCTGCGCGGTCGCAAGGCCCACGCCGAACCCGTAGATGAAGAGGAAGGGGATCAGCCAGCCCCATGCCGTGTCCGGCGCGACCACGAAGCCGATTCCGGCGACGCCGATGATCTCGGCGACGAGCCCGACGCGGACGACGGCGACCGGCGAGATGCGCCCGCTCGAGGCTCCGGCCGCGCCGCTCGCCACGAACGAGCCGATCGCGAGGGCGAGCAGCACGAAACCGGTCTGCAGCGCGTCGAAGCCGATCACGAACTGGAGCCACAGCGGGAGCGAGAGGATGATGCCGAATTCGCCGAGCGAGACCACCATCGCCGCGATGTTGCCGTTGCGGAATGAGGGGATGCGGAAGAGCGAGAACGCGATGAGCGTGGATCGCCCGGTGCGCTGGCGGTGCCGCCCCCACGCGATGAAGCCGACCACCCCGAGCACCGCGATCGCGAAGGCGAACGGGATGGGCGAGATCTGCCACGGCCACGTCCAGTCGCCGATCGACGGGGGCGTGGCGGTCTGCCACCAGCCGTAGGTCCGGCCCTCGATCAGTGCGAACACGAGCGATGCGCTCGCGATGACAGCGAGGAAGGCCCCGACGACGTCGATCGATCCGACCTTCTCCGCACGCGATTCGGCGACCGTGAACAGCACGCCGACGATGATGACGATGCCGAGGGGGACGTTGATCCCGAACGCCCAGCGCCACGAGAAGTCCGTCGTCAGCCAGCCACCGAGCAGGGGCCCGAGGGCCGCCATGCCGCCGATCGTCGAGCCCCACACCGCGAAGGCGATGCCGCGCTCGCGGCCGCGGAAGGTCGCGTTGATGAGCGAGAGGGTCGCCGGCAGCACCATTGCACCGCCGACACCCTGCACGAGCCGGGCGAGGATCAGCAGCCCGCCGGTCGGGGCGAAGGCCGCCGCGATCGACGACAGGGCGAAGATGACGACGCCGATCAGCAGCATCCGTCGTCGCCCGAATCTGTCTGCGAGGCTGCCGAAGACCAGCAGCAGCGAGGCGAAGACGAGCGTGTACGCCTCCTGCACCCACTGGACCTCGGTCGAGGTGAGGCCCAGATCGTCGACGATCGAGGGGATCGCCACATTCACGATCGTCGAGTCCACGATGATCAGCGAGACGGCGATGCTGATGAAGATCAGTCCGGCCCAGCGGCGGCTGCGGTAGTCGATCATCCTTTTTCCTAGCTTTTCTAGCGAAATTGATCGATCGCCACAGTACACCTCGTATGCGACGGAAGTGAACGGTCGACCTAGACTCGCGTCATGCCCGAGTTCATCGATGCGCACGGCATCGCGATCGTCTATGACGTCCACCCGGCCGAGACGTCGCCGCGCGGCGTCGTCCAGCTCCTCCACGGGGTCGGCGAGCACGCCGGCAGGTACGCGGCCACGATCGCGAGCCTGGTCGCCGAGGGGTACACCGTCTACGCCGACGATCATCGCGGGCACGGCCGCACGGGCATGAAGCAGCACGGCGACGCCGCGAAGCTCGGCAGGCTCGGCAAGGGCGGGCATCGTGCCGCCGTCGCCGCACTCTGGCAGTTCACCGAGCTGATCCGCGCCGAGAATCCCGGTCTTCCGCTCATCCTGCTCGGGCACTCGTGGGGGTCATTCCTCGCGCAGATCCTCTTGAACGACCACCCCGACGCGTACGACGCGGTCATCCTCTCGGGATCGGCGCTGCGGATGCCCGGCTCGTTGAACGCCGGAGACCTGAACGCCCCGTGGAAGGCGAAGGATGCGATGGGCACCGAGTGGCTCTCGTCCGACCTCGCGGTGGGCAAGGACTTCGTCGACGATCCCCTGACGACGATCACGCCGCTCGCCCGCCTGTTCGGGCCGATCGAAGGTCTGCGCATCTTCGGCAGGCCGCGCAAGGACCTCGGGCGCGACATCCCGATCCTGCTCATGGTCGGACGCGAAGACACCGTCGGGGGCCCTCGCAGCGTGCACAAGCTCGCGAACGAGTACCGCACCCGTTCCGGCCTCGTCGACGTCACGACCCTCGTCTACCCGGGTGCGCGGCACGAGATCTTCAACGAGGTCATGCAGGATCGCGTGCGCGGCGACCTGCTCGCCTGGCTCGACCAGCGCTTCCCCGCCCGCGACTGATCCGCGGGTGCGCGCTTAAGGTAGAGGCATGCACGGCGAATACAAGGTGCCCGGCGGCAAGCTCGTCGTGGTCGACCTCGAAGAACGCGACGGCCGCATCGCCGAGTTCCACCTCGCGGGCGACTTCTTCCTTGAACCCGACGATGCGCTCCTCGACATCGATGCCGCCGTGAACGGCCTGCCGGTCGAGTCGGATGTCGCGACCATCGCCGCCGCGGTGCGCGCAGCGCTTCCCGATGGTGCGCAACTGCTCGGGTTCACGCCCGAGTCGGTCGGAACCGCCGTCCGGCGGGCGCTCGTTACGGCGCCCGGATGGCGCGACTTCTCGTGGGAGATCGTGCACGAGGCCCCGGTGAGCCCGCGGATGAACCTCGCCCTCGACGAGGTCCTCACCGCCCGCGTCGGCGACGGGCGTCGCAATCCGACCCTGCGGCTGTGGGAGTGGAACGAGTCGGCGGTCGTGATCGGCTCGTTCCAGTCGTATCGCAACGAAGTCGACCCCGAGGGCGCGGCCCGCCACGGATTCGACGTCGTCCGGCGCATCTCCGGGGGCGGCGCGATGCTCATGGCGGCGAACTCGATCGTGACGTACTCGCTGTATGTCCCGGCATCCCTCGTCGCGGGTATGACCTTCGCAGACTCGTACGCGTTCCTCGACGATTGGGTGTTGCAGGCGCTGCGCTCGCTCGGGATCGAGGCGACCTACCAGCCGCTCAACGACATCGCCTCTCCGCAGGGCAAGATCGGCGGGGCCGCTCAGAAGCGCCTCGCGAACGGCGGCGTGCTGCACCATGCCACGCTCAGCTACGACATGGACGGTCAGGTCATGACCGAAGTGCTGCGCATCGGTCGCGAGAAGCTGAGCGACAAGGGCACGGTGTCGGCGGCGAAGCGCGTCGACCCTCTGCGGAGTCAGACCGGCCTGCCTCGCGACGCCATCATCGAGCGCTTCATCGACACTTTTGCGAACCTGTACGGCGCGGTCCCCGGCCATATCACCGAAGAGGAGTACGCCGAGGCGCAGGCCCTCGTCGACACGAAGTTCTCGACGGATGCGTGGCTGCGTCGGGTGCCGTGACCGCGCATCCGGCCCCTGAGCCTGCGGAGGGGTCGGTCGAGATCCACCACGGTGACAACCTCGCCGTCGCCCGCGCACTGCCCGACGCGGAGTTCACGCTGATCTACCTCGACCCGCCTTTCAACACGGGGCGAGTGCAGCACCGCGCGGTCGAGACCGCCCGTTCCACAACGCAGGTCGGCGCGCCCGGCCGCACAACGCAGGATCGATCGACCGATTCGGGGGCTCCGGGCCCCGATTCGGCCGATATCGGACCAGTGGTCCTGCGTTGTGCGCCAGGGGCGGAGCCGGGGCCGGGGGTAGAGGCCGCGGACCCGGGGGCGGAGCCGGGGCCGGGGGTAGAGGCCGCGGAGCCGGGGGCGGAGCCGGGGCCGGGGTCAGAGCCGGGGGTGCAGGCGAGGCCGGGGGCGGCCTCGAGTCGCAGCGCGGGGGCAGCGCCGGTGGTGCGCACGGGTTTCCACGGCCGCGAGTACGAGCGCCTGAGCGGCGACCTCCGCAGCTACGACGACCGGTTCGACGACTACTGGGCCTTCCTCGAGCCCCGCCTGGTCGAGGCCTGGCGACTCCTCGCGGACGACGGCACGCTCTACGTGCACCTCGACTACCGCGAGGCGCACTATGCCAAAGTGCTGATGGATGCCCTGTTCGGCCGGGACCGCTTCCTGAACGAGCTGATCTGGGCTTACGACTACGGCGCGAAGACGCGTAAGCGGTGGCCGACCAAGCACGACACGATCCTCGTCTACGTCAAGGATCCGTCGGCCTACTGGTTCGACTCCGAAGCGGTCGACCGCGAGCCCTACATGGCACCGGGCCTCGTGACTCCGGAGAAAGCCGCCCGCGGCAAGCTCCCGACCGACGTCTGGTGGCACACGATCGTGCCTACGACGGGCCGCGAGAAGACCGGATATCCGACTCAGAAGCCCGAGGGCATCCTCAGACGGATCATCCAGGCGTCGAGCCGTCCCGGCGACAGTGTGCTCGACTTCTTCGCCGGCAGCGGTACGACGGGCGCCGTCGCCTCGGCGCTCGGCCGGCACGCGGTGCTCGTCGACGAGAACCCGGCCGCCATCGAAGTCATGCGCCGGCGGATGCCGCACGCACGCCTGATGCCGTAGTCGTCCTGCGGGGGCTGAGGGCTGGGGGCCGGGGCGTAGGGCGCGGCGCGGGTCGGCGGCTGGGTCGGGCCGGAATCTCCCGGCGCTTCGACGCCGTGCGGTGCGACCGGGGTCCGGTCCGAGCGTCCGGGGTGGGGCACGTGGCAGCAGGCCGGGCCGCAGGGTCAGACCAGGGCGCGCACGCTCGCGTAGCCGTCCGCCATCACGTCGGGGAGGGATGCCTCGCCCCCGAACACGCGCGTCACTCCGGGGGCGGTCGACCACGCCGGCCACCCCGGCTCGCCCTCTCGGACGAAGGCCGCGGCAGAGCCGTGCATGGCATCGGCGAGCGCTCGGGGCGGGGCGTCGCCGGCGATCGCGGCCACCCCCTCGGCCCCGAGGAGGTCGAACCAGAACGGCACGTCGAGGCAGTGCACCGCCCACTGCTTCGTCGGCGACACCCACGAGAAGCGGTAAGCCCAGGTCGGAGCGTCGCCCCGTGCCTCGGCGACCCGCACGAGCGATGCCCGGAACAGGCGATCCGTGGCGTACCGCCCGAGCACCGCGGCGGTGCCCTTGCGGCGCTGCGCGGCGTTGTCGGCGAGATAGCGTCGGCGCACTCCGCGGTCCTTCACCATCCGGCCCAGGGCGAGGGATGCCGGCACCAGCCGCAGCTTGCCCTTCGCGCTGTCGGTGACCATCGTGAACTCATCGTCGTTCGCGCCGAGGACGAGGGGTTTGTCCGCGCCGACCCCGTCGCGGATCGCGTCGAGAGTCGGGCGGACCAGCAGCTCTCCGTCGATCATCGGGCCCCACGGCAGCCCCTCGTCCAGGAGCGTGCCCATCGCGACGAGCGGGTCGGGCGAGTCGGGCGACGCGGCCGCCTCCTGCAGCGCGAGCAGCTGCCCTTCGGGCACGGAGGCGAAGCCGTCGCGCGTCGGCGCGACGCCGGCGAGCCGAGCGAGCCTGGCTGCCGCCGTTCGCGCGCGCTCGCCCGAGACGTTGGCGATCGCGGCCGAGAGCGCCCACACCGAGTGGAAGAGGTGCTGTGCGGACGGCATCCCGAGCAGGATCAGCACCGCCCCGCCCCCGGCGGACTGGCCGGCGATCGTGACGCGGGCGGGGTCTCCGCCGAACTGAGCGATGTTCGCCTGGACCCATTCGAGCGCGGCGAGCCAGTCGCGCACGCCGCGATTGCTCGGCGCGCCGGGGATATGGCCGAAGCCGTCGAAGCCCAGCCGGTACGAGACGGTCACGGTGACGACGCCGTCGCGATTGAATGCAGCTCCGTCGTACCAGGGGCTCGCGGGCGACCCCTCCGTGTACCCGCCGCCGTGGATGTACACGAGCACCGGCAGGGCTGCCGAGTCATCGCCTGGGGCCGGTGTGAAGACGTTGACGTTGAGCGTTGCGTCGCCCGGGATCGCGGGCTCGGGGATCAGGGTCTGCTCGCCGGGCTTGTCGCGCTTGGCCGTCGGGCCGTACTCCACGGCGTCCCGCACCCCCTCCCACGGCTCGGGCGGCACAGGGGCCGCGAACCTCAGGTCTCCGACGGGTGCCTGCGCGAAGGGGATGCCGAGGAAGGCCGCCGACCCGTCGCGCCACGATCCGCGGACCCGGCCCGTAGTGAGGCGGAGGACCGGGGTGTCTGATTCAGGAGCCATCGGAGTCCTCCGGGTCGGCCGGCGCGGCGCCGGGAGATGCGGCAGCCGGAGTCAGGGCGTCGAAGAGCGCGTCGACGATGGCGGGCATGTCGACCTCGGGGTCGAGCATCCACTGCACCTGGAGTCCGTCGGCGACGGCCTGGAAGATCCGCGCGAGCGTGTCGGCGTCGATGCGGTCTGTGAGGAGCCCGGCGGCCTGCTGCCGTGCGAGCTCGCCGGTGAACGACTCGCGAAGCGCGCTGCCCCGGTTGAGGAAGTACGCGTGGGCGGGATGCTCGGGGTCGGCGCCGTCGACGGCGAGCCGTGAGAACAGCTGAACGAGCCCGGGAACCTCGCTGTTGTGCCGGATGACGCGGACGTAGCCCTCGCGCAGAATGCCCGGGGAGGCGGCTTCGACTGCCGTCGGGAGGTAGTGCGCGCTGTCGACCTCGTCGCGCTTGCGCAGGATCTCGGTGAAGAGCTCTTCCTTGCTGTCGAAGTAGTGCAGCAGGCCTGCCTGGCTGAGGCCCACGGCGTCGGCGATCTCTTTCACGGACGCGCCGCGATACCCCTCCCGAGCGACGACGTCGAGGGCCGCCTCGAGGATCTCTTCCCGTTTGGCTACGCCCTTCGCGTAGGAACCTCGCTGTGCCATGCCTCAGACCCTAAACCGAACAACCCATAAACCGAACATCGCTTGATATTAAAAACCACGTGCCATACAGGTTTCGTGCGCATTCACCGCGGGCGATGGCACGGATGGCGCAGATGATGGAGTCGTTTCCGGTCGGCCGCATCGGCATGACGGCGGGCGAGGGCTTCTCGCCCGCGATGGTCGACCAGTTGCTCGCGATGGCGAACGCGCCGCAGGGCTGATCCCGCTTCGGGCGACGCGCGGATGCCCCGGTGCTCCATCGCACCGGGGCATCCGCCGCTCGGGGTCCGCGCCGTGCGGCGCTGCGATCAGTCTGCGAGGAAGTCGAGCAGCACCTTGTTGACCTCGGCGCCGTGCGTCCACAGCATCCCGTGCGGGGCACCCTCGATCTCCACGTAGGTCGCCTTCGGCAGCAGCTCGCGGAACCTGCGGGCCGTCGCATCGATCGGGAGGACGTTGTCGGCTGTGCCGTGCACGATGAGCATCGGGATGTCGACTTCGGCGAGCTTGGCGATGTCGTCGCGGAAATCGGTCGGCCAGGTGAGCGGCGCGGCCGCGATCGCCGCGTTGCCGGCGAGGTTCGCGACCTGGATGCTGGCGTCCAGCGCTTCCTGCGAGATGCGTGTGCCGAGGTTCTCGTCGAGATTGTAGAAGTCCTTGTAGAACCCGGTGAGGAACGCGTAGCGATCCTCTCGCACCGACGCCGCGATCCCGTCGAAGAAGTCCTGTGGGGCCGCGCCGTCAGGGTTGTCGTCGGTCTTGAGCAGATACGGCTCGAGCGACCCGAGGAACACGGCCTTCGCGATGCGGACGGTGCCGAATTTCGCGATGTAGCGGGCGACCTCGCCGGTGCCCATCGAGAAGCCGACGAGCACGACCTTCTCGAGCCCGAGTTCGATCATGAGCTGGTCGAGATCGGTTGCGAACGTGTCGTAATCCGAGCCGGCCGACGTCTTGGTCGATTCGCCGAAACCACGTCGGTCGTAGGCGATGACGCGGTACCCGGCATCCAGGAGCGCTGCCTGCTGCTTGCCCCAGGATTCACCGTTGAGCGGAAAGCCGTGGATGAGCAGGACTGCTTGACCTTCGCCCTGGTCGGTGTAGTAGAGGCTGACTTCGGCCGTGTTCTCACTGCCGACGATGATGCGCGCCACGATGACTCCCTCCGCCGCGGGTTGCGGTACCGCGACCCTTCGACGCTAAGCGCACCTGCCGTGCCCGCGGTAGGGGTTGCGTCCCGCGAATTCTTCGCGTGCGTGCACGCGGTTCGGTGATCAAGGCCGCCGTGCTCCACGGTGCGTCCTGTCGGCGGAGCTTCCCCCGCGGCGGCCTTCGGTCGCCGCTCCCGCCACCGAGCCTCCGGGCGACGCAGGGCCGCTCAGGCCTCCCGGCGCGCGCCCTCCGACGGGGTCACGGTGAACATCGTGGGGGCGGTGAACCCGGATGCAGCGAAGGCGGCGGCCACCGCATCCTTCGTCGTGTCGATCCGCTCGCGGGCGACGAGCGCGATCGCGGCGCCGCCGAAACCCCCGCCCGTCATCCGCGCCCCGACCGCACCGGCCGACATCGCCGCCTCGACGGCGGTGTCGAGCTCGGGCACCGAGATCTCGAAGTCGTCGCGCATCGAGGCGTGCGAGGCGAGGAGCAGCTCGCCGATCGCGCCGGCGCCGTCGGTGCGCAGCGTGCGAACGGTGTCGAGCACCCGCTGGTTCTCGGTGACGACGTGGCGCACGCGACGGAAGGTGACGTCGTCCATGAGCTCCGCGGCGCGCGGGAGGTCATCCACGGTGAGGTCGCGCAGCGCGGGAACGCCCATGATCTGTGCACCGAGCTCGCACGACGCCCGGCGTTCGCGGTAGCCGCCGGTGGCATGCGAGTGCGCGACCTTCGTATCGATCACGAGCACCTCGAGGCCAGCGGCGTCAAAGCCGAGCTCGATGACCGAGGCGTCCAGCGAACGGCAGTCGAGGAAGATCGCGGCGTCTTGCCGGCCGAGCATCGACGCCATCTGGTCCATGATCCCGGTGGGTGCGCCGACCGCCTCGTTCTCCGCGGTCCGCCCGATGCGCGCGAGCGCGACGCGGTCGAGGCCGAGCTGCCACACGTCGTTCAACGCTGTCGCGGTCGCGCTCTCGATCGCGGCCGATGACGACAGGCCGGCGCCGATCGGAACATCGGACGCGATGGCGATGTCGACGCCGCTCAGCTCCGCGATCGAGGCTCCGGGTGTGGCGGCCAGCGCCCACGCGACCCCGAGCGGATACGCGGCCCACTCGGGCACTCGCCCCTTCGAGGGGAACAGCGTCGGAAGATCGGCGACACGCACTTCGACCGCGTCGGCGGCGAACGTGGATGCCACGCGGATGACGGCATCCCCTCGTATGCCCAGAGCGACATGCGTCCTGTGGTCGATCGCGAACGGAAGGACGAAGCCGTCGTTGTAATCGGTGTGCTCTCCGATGAGGTTGACCCGGCCCGGAGCCGACCACTCGCCCGCCGCACTTCCGCCGGTGAGGCCGCGGAGGAGTTCACGGGCGTCGGTCTGCGCGCTCGTCATCGTTCGATCACCTCGCGCAGGCGCGCCGCCGAGGTCTCGGGCGGTATGTCGCCGATCCAGGCGCCCATTGCAGCCTCCGAGCCGGCGAGGTATTTGAGCTTGTCGGCCGCGCGGCGGGGCGAGGTGATCTCGAGATGCATGCGGATCGTGTCGCGCCCGGCGTGGACGGGTGCCTGGTGCCACGCCGCGATGTAGGGCGTGGGTGTCGGGTAGAGCGCATCGATGCTGCGGAGCACGCGCGGGTAGACGTCGGCGAGTTCGTCGCGCTCCGCGGAGGAGGTGGCCGCGAAGTCCGGCACGTGCCGGCGGGGAGACATGTGCACCTCGACGGGCCAGCGCGCCGCGAACGGCACGTACGCGATCCAGTGCTCGGCCTCCAGCACCACGCGAGGGCCGGATGCCTCGGAGGCGAGGATCCGCTCGAAAAGGTCGGCGCCCTCGCGCTCGATGGACGCCAGGAGCAGCGTCGTGCGCGGAGTGATGTACGGGTAGGCATAGATCTGGCCGTGCGGGTGACGGAGGGTCACCCCGATCTGTTCGCCACGGTTCTCGAAGGGGAAGACCTGCTGCACGCCCGGAAGGGCCGACAGCGCGGCGGTTCGATCCGCCCATGCCTCGATCACTGTGCGCGCCCGACTCCGGGTCTGGGTGCCGAACGACCCCTCCTGCGCGGGCGAGAAGCACACCACTTCGCAACGTCCGACGGAACTGCGTGTGCGGTCGAGACCGGGAGCCAGCAGGTCGTCGAGGTCGCGCGGGGCGTCGTCGGCGGCGGGCGCGGCATCCGTCTGCACGCTCAGAGCGGGCCCGAACGACGGGGACTTGTTCTCGAAGACGGCGACGTCGTACATCGAGGGGATCTCAGAGGCGTTCGTCGCGGTCTGCGGCGCCAGCGGATCGAGGTGGGCGGGGGGCAGGAACGCGCGGTTCTGCCGCGCCGCCGCGATCGAGATCCAGTCGCCGGTCAGCACGTCGCGTCGCATGACGGCGGTCGCCGGCCGTGGGTCGAGGGCCCGGGTGTCGACGGATCGCTCGGTGCCGAGCGTCGTGTCGCGGTCGTCGTAATAGATCAGCTCGCGACCATCGGCGAGGCGCGTTGCGCGCTTTATCACCCCCGCCCCGAGCTCGATAGCGGCGATTTCCGTGCCGGACGAAGGTATGTTCACGTCAACACGGTAGCAAGAAGGCCATGGTAACGTCAACATTCCTATCCTGTGTACGGGAGGCGCGCATGAACCTGAGCTTCGAAGACCTGACCGGCGTGCCGGATCCCGGTCGTGGGCGCGCGCGAGCGGCGAATCCGCGCACGACGGAGGGCCGCAGGGTGTCGATGGCCGATGTGGCCGCGCGCGCCGGAGTCTCGGGCCAGACCGTGTCGCGCGTCGTCAACGAGAGTCCCCGCGTCGACCCGGCCACCCGCACCCGCGTCGAGGCCGCGATGCGCGCCCTCGGGTATCGCCCGCACCGCGCCGCGCGCGCTCTGCGCACCGGCCGCACACAGACGATCGGCCTGGTCGTCTCGACGCTCGCGACGGTGGGCAATTCCCGCATGCTGCAGGCCGTGGCGGATGCCGCGGCATCCCGTGGGTATGCCCTCACCGTCGTCACGCTCGGCGTGAGGGCCGACATCGACAGCGCGTTCGAGGCGCTCCGCGAACAGGGGGTCGACGGCGCGATCGTCCTGAACGAGGCGACCGCCGTCGTGCGGGATGCGACGGCACCGGCCGGGCTCCGCCTCGTCGTGGTCGATTCGGCCGCCGACGAGAGGTTCGCGGTCGTGGGAACCGCCCACGCAGACGGCGCGAGAACTGCGACCGAGCATCTGCTCGGGCTGGGGCACCGCACCGTTCATCACGTCGCCGGCCCGGCGGATTCGTACGCGGCCGCCGAGCGCGAACGCGGATGGCGCGCGGCGCTGGCGCACGCCGGCGTGCCGGCGCCCGAGGTCGCGCGCGGCGACTGGACCGCGGCATCCGGGCATGCCGCGGTCGCATTCGTCGCTGCCGATGCCACCGCCGTCTTCGCCGCCAACGACCAGATGGCGCTCGGCGCCCTGCGGGCGCTGGCCGAGGCGGGGCGCCGAGTTCCCGGCGACGTGAGCGTCGTCGGGTTCGACGACATCGCGGATGCCGCCGACTACCTCCCTCCCCTCACCACCGTGCGACAGGACTTCGACCGGCTCGGCGAGCGTGCCGTCACCCTGCTCGTCGGCTCGATCGAGGCCGAGCTGCCCCCTGAGCCTGCGGAGTCCGTGCCGACATCGCTGGTGGTGCGCGAGAGCACCGCGCCGCCCGCCTTCACTTCCCGCGAGACCGGATAGGCGCGACGAGACGGCGACGAATGGCGTCGGTCTCGCGCCGCCTATCCGGTCTCGCGGAAGAATCGGAGCAGAGCCCCTCAGGCGCCGGCCGCGCGGCGGGCATCCCACGCGGTCTGCACCATGTCGTCGACCGAGGAGCGCATCGCCCAGCCGAGGTCGCGGGCGGCAAGCTCGCCCGACGCCACGATCCGGTCGGGGTCGCCCGGGCGCCGCGGCGCGATCTCGGGCGTGAATGCGATGCCGGTGACGCGGGCCATCGCATCCATGATCTGCCGGACGCTCAGGCCATCACCGGAGCCGAGGTTGTAGGCGGGCTCGATCGGCTCGCCGCCGGAGAGCCGCTGCGCGGCCGCGATGTGGGCGAGCGCGATGTCTGCCACGTGCACGTAGTCGCGCATGTTCGTTCCGTCGAGGGTGTTGTAGTCGTCGCCGTTGATGCGCGGGGTGCGCCCGGCCAGGAGGGTCTCGAACACCACCGGGAAGAGATTGTGCGGGCTTGTGTCGTACACGGTGGGGTCGCCCGAGCCGACGACGTTGAAGTACCGCAGCGAGGTGTGGCGGAGCGGATGCTCCGACCCGGCCGTCGCGATCCCTTGATCGCGCAGCAGCCATTCGCCGATGAGCTTCGACTCGCCGTACGGCGACGCGGGCGCCTTCGGAGTGTCTTCGGTGACGAGGTCGACATCCGGCGTGCCGTAGACCGCCGCGCTCGAGGAGAACACGATGTTCGAGACATCCGCGGCCTGCATCGCCTCGAGCAGGATGCGCGTCGCCTCGACGTTCTGCGCGTAGGTGTGCAGGGGGCGCTGCACCGAGACGCCCGCGTACTTGTACCCCGCGACGTGGATGACCCCCTCGACGTGGTGCGCGCGCAGCGTGTCCTCGACGAGCGCGCGGTCGAGGATCGAGCCCTGCACGAACGGGACGCCCTCGGGCACGAACGAGGCGTGCCCGCTCGAGAGGTCGTCGATGACGACGGGAACCAGCCCGCCCGCGGTGAGGGCGCGCACGACGTGCGCTCCGATGTATCCGGCGCCGCCGGTCACTAGCCAGGACATTCCGCTCCTTCGTCGGCGCGGCGATGCGGGTTCTCGCTGATCGGCGCGCGGGGTGCGCGCGCCAGATTACCGTGCGCGGATGGCCCGGTTGTTACGGTGGGCCCGTGAGCCGCATCGTGATCGCCCCCGACAGCTTCAAGGGCTCGATCTCTGCGGCGGATGCCTCCGCCGCCGTCGCATCCGGTTGGCACGACGCACGGCCGGGCGACGAAGTGGTCCTTCGGCCCATGGCCGACGGCGGCGAAGGCACGCTCGCTGCGTTCGCCGCCGCCGTGCCCGGCGCACGGCGGGTGCCCGTCGTCGTCACGGGTCCGGACGACGCGCGGGTCGAGGCATCCTGGCTCCTGCTGCCGCTGACGAGCGCGTCGTCGAGCGCGTCGTCGAGCGCGTCGTCGGGCGCAACGGGGCTGGTCGAGCTGGCCGCCACGTCGGGGATCGAGCTGCTCGGCGGTCGGCAGCTCCCGCTCGACGCGCATACGGCCGGGTTCGGCGAGGCCATCGCCGCCGCCCTCGCCCACGGCGTGACCCGCCTCGTCGTCGGCATCGGCAGCAGCGCATCGACCGACGGCGGCGTCGGGATGCTGTCGGCCCTCGGCGCGCGGATCACCGACGCCGATGGCCGCCCCGTGCCGCGCGGTGCGCGCGGACTCGCCCGCATCGCCGACGTCGACCTGTCCGGGCTTCCGCCCCTCCCGCCCGGAGGGGTCACGGTGCTGACCGACGTCACCAACCCGCTCGTCGGTCCGGCGGGCGCCGCCGCCGTCTTCGGTCCGCAGAAGGGCGTCGCCGCCGCAGACATCGCGCCGCTCGACGCGGCCCTGGCGCGGTTCGCGGCCCTCGTCGGAGTCGACCCCGACCTCCCGGGCTCCGGCGCGGCGGGCGGCACCGGCTACGCCCTGCTCGCGTGGGGAGCCCACCTCGTCCCCGGCGCGGCGGCCGTGGCCGATCTGATCGGACTGCCCGCGGCGCTGAGCGGGGCATCCGTCGTCGTCACGGGCGAGGGCGCGTTCGACGGTCAATCCGCCGCGGGCAAAGCCCCGTCGCACGTCGCTGCGCTCGCCGCCGCAGCGGGCGTGCCTGTGATGCTCGTGGCGGGGCGCATCAGCCCGGATGCCGCGACCACCGCCTTCGCGGCATCCACGTCGCTCACCGGGCTCGCCGGGTCGCCTGACGCCGCGATGTCCGACTCCGCCCGCTGGCTCCGCGCGGCGGGCGCGGTGCTGGCCGCTCGCCTTCCCGGCGAATCGCGCTAGTCTCCGAGGGCTTCGGCCACGACGGCCCGGGCCTCTTCCTGCACGGCGTGCAGATGATCGGGCCCGCGCAGGCTCTCGGCATAGAGCTTGTAGACGTCCTCCGTGCCGGACGGGCGGGCGGCGAACCACGCGTGCTCCGTCTGCACCTTGAGGCCGCCGATCGCCGCGCCGTTACCGGGGGCGTGCGAGAGCTTGGCCGTGATCGGCTCGCCGGCGAGCTCGGTCGCGGTGACGGCATCCGGTGACAGCTTCGCCAGTCGCGCCTTCTGCGCGGGGGTGGCCGGGGCATCCACACGCTGGTAGACGGATGCTCCGTACGCGGCCTCGAGCTCGGAGTACCGCTGCGACGGGGTCTTGCCCGTCACCGCGAGGATCTCGGCGGCCAGCAGGCACAGCAGGATCCCGTCCTTGTCGGTCGTCCAGACGGTGCCGTCCTTGCGGAGGAACGACGCGCCGGCCGACTCCTCGCCGCCGAATGCGACGGATCCGTCCAGCAGCCCCGGGACGAACCACTTGAATCCCACCGGCACCTCGAGGAGGGGCCGGCCGAGCGACTCCGCGACCCGATCGATGATCATCGAGGAGACGAGGGTCTTGCCGACGGCAGCGTCCTTCGGCCACCCCTCGCGATGCGAATAGAGGTAGTCGATCGCGACCGCCAGGTAGTGGTTCGGGTTCATCAGCCCCGCGTCCGGGGTGACGATGCCGTGCCGGTCGGCGTCGGCGTCGTTGCCGGTGAGGATGTCGTAGTCGTCGCGCTTCGCGACCAGTGAGGCCATCGCGCTGGGCGAAGAAGGATCCATGCGGATCTTCTCGTCCCAGTCGAGGGTCATGAACTTCCAGGTCGGGTCGACGTCGGGGTTGACCACGGTCAGGTCGAGTCCGTAGTGCTCGGCGATGAGCGCCCAGTACTCGACGGATGCCCCGCCGAGCGGGTCGGCGCCGATCCGCACCTTCGCGTTCTTGATCGCGTCGATGTCGATGATGTTCTCGAGGTCGCGGACGTACGCCTCGCGGAAGTCGTATTCACCGAGGGCATCGAAGTCGATGTCGGCGAAGCGCGTGCGGTGCACGCCCTCGAGCCCGGCGGCGATGAGCTCGTTCGCCCGGTTCGCGATCCACCCGGTCGCGTCGGTGTCGGCCGGCCCGCCGTTCGGTGGGTTGTACTTGAAGCCGCCGTCGCGCGGAGGGTTGTGGCTCGGGGTCACGACGATGCCGTCCGAGCGGGCCGGGTCATCCAATGCCCTGTCGCGGTTGTAGGCGAGGATCGCGTGGCTGAGGGCCGGCGTCGGCACCCACGAGTCACGGGCGTCGATGCGCACGTCGACGCCGTTGCCAACGAGCACCTCGATCGCGCTGCGCTCGGCCGGGCGCGAGAGTCCGTGCGTGTCGCGCCCGAGGAAAAGGGGACCGGCGATGCCCTGGCCGTTGCGGTAGTCGATGATCGCCTGGGTGGTGGCCAGGATGTGGTCTTCGTTGAAGCTGGTCGACAACGACGAGCCCCGGTGCCCGCTGGTGCCGAACGCGACGCGCTGCTCGGGCACGTTCGGGTCGGGGTGCCGGTCGTAGTAGGCGGCGATCAGCTCATCGATGTCGATGAGGTCGAATGCTTGGGCGGGCTGTCCTGCGCGGCTCATGCGTCCCAGTCTGCCGCTTCACAGGCCGGATGGCACCCGTGCAGAGCCGCGTCTTCACCGCCCGGCGTGCACAACGCAGGACGAATGCGCACGTCGCTGCCCGCCACCCGCGGAAATCCGGGAGCGAGTGCCCGTTCGGTGCGCGCCGATCCTGCGTTGTGCACGCGGATAGGCTGGCCCCCGTGACCACGGACCCTACGGAAACGCCGAACCGCCGCACGTACAGCTTCCTCGGACCGGCCGGCACGTTCACCGAAGCGGCGCTGGCGCAGGTTCCCGAGGCGCGCGACCAGCACTGGCGACCCGTCCGCAACGTCGGCGAGGCGCTGGCCGACGTCGTCGAGGGGCGCTCCGACGCGGCGATGATCGCGATCGAGAACTCGGTCGACGGCGGTGTCTCCACCGCG
This sequence comes from Microbacterium rhizomatis, assembly GCF_008710745.1. Lineage (GTDB taxonomy): Bacteria > Actinomycetota > Actinomycetes > Actinomycetales > Microbacteriaceae > Microbacterium > Microbacterium rhizomatis. The sequence continues at coordinate 783,660 of NZ_VYSA01000002.1, read as the reverse complement.
CAGGACGCACTTGCGACGATGGGGGGCCTGCGCATCATCGGCGAGTACCTGGTCCCGGTGAACTTCGTGCTCGTCGGACGGCCCGGCGCGACGCTCGCCGACGTCTCGCTGATCGCCGCGCATCCCGTCGCCTACGCGCAGTGCCTGCAGTGGCTGAGCCGCGAGCTGCCCGCGCACGCGCACCTGCCGTCGGCGAGCAACATCGCCAGCGCACTGGGCCTGCTGGACGGCACGAGCGACGCGGACGCCGCGATCGCCGCCCCTGGAGTGCTCGAGCACCACGACCTCGAGCTCCTCGCGGAGCGCATCGGCGACAACCCTGCCGCCGTGACCCGGTTCGTGCTGGTCGGTCGCACTGTCGCGCCGCCGCCGCCCACCGGGGCCGACAAGACCTCGCTGATCGCCGAACTGCCCGAGGACCACCCCGGCGCCCTCCTCGAGCTGCTCGAGCAGTTCGCCACCCGCGGCATCAACCTGTCACTCCTCGCCTCGCGCCCGATCGGCGATGCGCTCGGCCGATACCGCTTCGTGATCGACGCCGACGGGCACATCGAAGACGAGCGGATGGCGGACGCCCTGATGGGCCTGCGCCGTTTCAGCCCCCGTGTGATCTTCCTCGGCTCGTACCCCCGCGCCGACCGCGCCGTCGTGCACTACCCCGAGCGCTATGCCGACGACGTGTTCGTCGAGGCGCGCGACTGGCTGCGCGGCCTGCTCAGCGGCGCTCCGGTCGAAGAGGCCTGACCGCGCCCCGAAGAGATCCGCGGAAGCGCTCGGTCCGGGCGCCTACGCCGCCTGTGCCGCTGCGATCAGCTCGAGTGTCTGCGTGCGGCCGGTCGCAGCATCCATCGGCTCGCCCTCGTAGGCGCCCGCGATCGGCGAGATCATGACCTCTTCGACGCCGTGACGGGCCGCGAACGCCGAGAGCGCCGACGCCACATCGGCCCCGGTGCCGACGAACCACTTCGCCCGTGCCGACGCCATGATCGACTCGGCCAGACCGTCGAAGTCGGATGCTCCGGCGATGGCCTCCTCGACGGACTCCATGGCCACCAGTGGGCGATTGGTGCGCAGCCGCGCCATCATGCGCTGGTTGGGCAGCGACCGCGCCTCGGCCTCTTCGGCGGTGGACGCGGCGATCGCGTTCGCCGTGAGGAACGTCCGAGGCGCCGCGAGCGTCGCCGACGGCTGGAACCCCGTGCGGTAGAGATCGAGGGCACGTTCGAGCCCCTCGCCCGAGAAGTGGTTCGCGAACACATACGGCAGACCGGATGCCGCGGCCAGCTGCGCGGAGTAATCGCTCGAGCCGAGCAGCCAGACCTCGGGGCTGCCTTCGGCAGCGGGGGTTGCGTGCACGTCGTACGTGCCCCCGCTGGAGAACCTGACCGTCGCGCCCTCTGCCGAGACGAGCGAGACGATGTCGCGGATGTTGTCGGGGAACCTTTCGACGTCGCTCGTCGTGCCGGACATCCGCAGGAGCTGGCTGATCACCTGGTCGCTGCCCGGCGCGCGCCCCAGGCCCAGGTCTATGCGGCCGGGTGCGAGCGCCTCGAGGGCCGCGAACTGCTCGGCCACGACGAGCGGCGAGTGGTTCGGCAGCATCACCCCGCCCGAGCCGACCCGGATACGGGTCGTCCGTGCCGCGGTCGCCGCGATCAGCACCGGCGGGGTCGTGGAGGCGACGGCGGGCATGTTGTGGTGCTCGGCGAACCAGTACCGCCGATAGCCGAGCGCGTCGGCACGTATCGCGAGGCCGAGGGATGCGGCGACCGCCTGCGCACTCGTCTGGCCCGTGCGCACCGGCACGAGGTCGAGGACGGACAGGGCGATCGGGGAGGAGCTCATGTGGATGACAACCGCCACCGAGGGGTTCGCCATTCCCCCGGGTTGCCCCGGCCCCCCGGCGGGTTGCCCGGCCCGGCGGGTTGCCCGGCCCCCCGGCGGATTGCCCGGCCGATCGCGGACATCTCGAAGGACGCGAGGGGCGGGTGTTGACTGGAGAGCGCCTCCGGCCCGGCTCGAAGCCCGTCCATCCTCCGAGATGCTCGGGTGCCCCGCGTCAGCGCGAGGCGCGCTTGACCTGCTCGTACGCTTCGAGGGCGGCCTTGCGCGACTCGGCGAGGTCGACGAGCGGGGCGGGAGTCGCCGCTCCCGGCTCCACGTACTCGGGCGCCCACGTGCGGACGTACTCGCCCGATGCATCGAACTTCTTCGCCTGCAGCTCGGGGTTGAAGACGCGGAAGTACGGGGCCGCATCCGCACCCGATCCGGCCACCCACTGCCAGTTGAACGGGTTCGAGGCCGTGTCGGCGTCGACCAGCGTGTCCCAGAACCACTCTTCGCCGTGCCGCCAGTCGATCAGCAGGTTCTTGATGAGGAAGGATGCTGTCACCATCCGCACCCGGTTGTGCATGATGCCCGTGTGCCACAGCTCCCGCATCCCAGCGTCGACGAGAGGCACTCCCGTGCGCCCCTGCTGCCACGCCTCGAGGTGCGCGGGCCGCAACTGAGGCCAGGGGAATGCGTCGAACTCTCGGTGCAGGTTCTGGGTCGCGAGGTCGGGGTGGAAGAACAGCGTGTGCGCGGCGAACTCGCGCCAGCCGACCTCCGAGAGGAATCGCTGTGCGGCCGCTGCCCGGGTTCCCGTCGCCCGTGCCGACACGGTCTCGTGCCACACCGTATGGGGGCTCAGCTCGCCCCATCGCAGGCGTGGCGACAGACCCGAGGTGACACCTGCGGCGGGTTCGTCGCGCGCCCGGTCGTAATCGTCGAGGTCGTCCGACAGGAACTCGCGCAATCGGGCGCGCGCCGCGGGCTCGCCGGGTTCCCACGTGTCGCGCAGCCCGCCGGCCCAATCCGGCCGCGTCGGCAGAAGGTCCCACTCCTCGAGTTCGTCGCCCGCCGGCATCGACGCCGGCCCCGGGATCTCGCGCGGCTCGGGAAGCGGCGCCCGCGGAGCGGGCAGCGCGAGGCACGCGCGCCAGAACGGGGTGAACACCGAGTAGGGCGTGCCCGATCCGGTCTGCACCGTCCACGGCTCGAAGAGGAGGGATGCCGCGAAAGACGACACCTCTCCACCGCCGTCGCGGAGCGACGCCTTCAGTGCCGCGTCGACCTCCCGCTCGGCCCCCCCGTAGCGACGGTTCCAGAAGACGGCGCCGGCGCCGACATCGGCCACCACCTGCGGGAGCACCTCGGCGGCGGGTCCGCGCCGCAGCACGAGGATCGACCCGCGTTCGCGAAGGCGCTCGCCGAGCGAGGCGAGCGATCCGTGCAGCCACCACTTCGCGGCTCCGCCCAGCGGACGGATGCCGGGCGACTCCTCATCGAGGATGTAGAGGCCGATGATCGGCTCGCCCCGATCGAGCGCCGCGCGCAGCGCCGGGTTGTCGGCGAGGCGGAGGTCGTCGCGGAACCACACGATCGAGGGGCCAGTCACCGCCCCATCCTCGCATCCGCTCGCCCGGGTCTCGGAGGGCTTGCGCTTCGCACGCGTGTCCGCCAGGTGGCGGGGGTGTGGGGCCGCCGGGACCGTCTCCCGGACATGCGATGCGTGCTCACTCGCCCGCATCGGACGCAGATTCCGGTGTCAGAGCCCTGTGGTGTCGTGCCCGCTGGGCACCATCGTGATCAGCCCGCCGGGAACGACCCGGCACTCCAGGCGCGTGGCCAGACCGAATTCGTCTCCGTCGAGCTGCACCGGCTGGGCCTCGACGGCCGCGACCTCTACGCCAGCGCCGCGGGCGTAGAGCACCGAATTGTCTTTGGTGCGCAGCGCGAGCACGCGCCGCCCGGTGCGGAAACGGCGGAGGAAGCTGTTGTCCCACGCCACTCGCCGCCACACGAGGACCCAGCCCAGCGCGCCCTTCGGCTGGAAGATCACGACGTCCAGTTCGCCGTCCGACACCGATGCCTCGGGGATCAGCTCGAGGCCGGCGGGGAGCGACCCGCAGTTGGCGACGAGGATGCTCTGCACCCGCGCCGAATGCAGGCGCCGCTGCGGAATCTGGTACATGATCCGGAACGGCTTGGCCTTCACGAGCGAGCGCGCTGCGCCGTCGACGTAGGCGATCCAGCCGACGCGCTTCTTGAGCACGCCGTTGGTGTTGGCGATCATCGCGGCATCCAGGCCCATACCGCCCATGACCACGAACGCGCGGTCCTCCCTGCTGCCGTCCTGGCGGATCATCGCAGCGAACCCGACGTCGATCGGCAAGCGGTCGCCCTCGAACGCCGCACGGATCATCGCCTGCGGGTCTGTCAGTGGCAATCGCATGTTCCGGGCGAGCAGGTTTCCGGTGCCGCTCGGCACGATCGAGAGCGGAACCCCCGAGCCCGACATCGCCTCGACCACTGCACGCACGGTGCCGTCGCCGCCGGCGACGAGCACGGCATCGACGCCCTGCTCCAGCGCCCGACGGGCGACGCCGTCGCCGAGATCGTCGACGGTCGTCTCGAAGAAGAGGGGGTTCTGCCACCCGGCCTCTGCGGACAGCGCCTCCACGCTCGCGCGCAGCGCGGTCTTGTCCACCTTGATGGGGTTGTAGACGAGTGCCGCCTGCCGTCCGCCCTGATCCGTGTCGGGGGAGGGCGTGGTCATGGGGCAACCCTAGTCGGGCTGGTCGGCGGCCCCGCCCCTAGACTTGACGGGTGATAGATCCGGTTCTGCTGCGTGAACGACCCGAGCTCGTCAAGCGCTCTCAGGTGTCGCGCGGAGAGTCTCCTGACACGGTGGACGAGGCCGTCGCCGCCGACCGCGACCGACGCGCGGCGATCACGGCCTTCGAAGAGCTGCGCGCCGCGCAGAACGCGCACGGCAAGCGCGTTGCGCAGGCGCCGAAAGAAGAGAAGGCCGCCCTCGTCGCCGAGGCCAAGGCGCTCAGCGAGCAGGTCAAAGCCGCGCAGCACGCCGTGACGGTCGCCGAAGAGGCGGCGGATGCCGCGCTCGGCCGTATCGAGAACATCGTCGTGGACGGGGTCCCGGCGGGCGGCGAGGCCGATTTCGTCACCCTGCGCACGCACGGCGAGGCGCCCACCTTCGACTTCGAGGCGCGCGACCACCTCGCCCTCGGCGAGCTCCTCGGCGCGATCGACATGGAGCGCGGTACGAAGGTGTCGGGCAGCCGCTTCTACTTCCTCACCGGGATCGGCGCACGCCTCGAGCTGGCGATCATGACCCTCGCGCTCGACCGGGCCCTGCAGGCGGGGTTCACTCCGCTCATCCCGCCCACGCTCGTGCGCCCCGAGGTCATGCGGGGCACGGGGTTCCTCGGGCAGCACGCCGACGAGATCTACCACCTCGAAGAAGACGACCTGTACCTTGTCGGCACGAGCGAGGTGCCGCTCGCCGGCTTCCACATGGGGGAGATCCTCGACCTCGGGAAGGGTGCGAAGCGCTACGCCGGGTGGTCGACCTGCTACCGCCGCGAGGCGGGCTCGTACGGCAAAGACACCCGCGGCATCATCCGCGTCCACCAGTTCAACAAGCTCGAGATGTTCGTGCACACCACTCCGGAAGACGCCGAGGCCGAGCACCTGCGCCTCGTCGCGATGCAGGAGGGGATGCTGCAGGACCTCGGTCTGTCGTATCGCGTCATCGACGTCGCGGCCGGCGACCTCGGCTCCAGCGCCGCCCGAAAGTACGACGTCGAGGCGTGGGTTCCCACGCAGGGCGCCTACCGCGAGCTCACCAGCACGAGCAACTGCACCACGTATCAGGCGCGCCGGCTCGATATCCGCTACCGCCCCGACGTCGAGGCGGGAGAGAAATCCAAGACGGCGTTCGTCGCGACTCTCAACGGCACCCTCGCCACGACCCGCTGGATCGTCGCTCTGCTCGAGACGCATCAGCGCGCCGACGGCTCGGTGACCGTCCCGGAGGTGCTGCGGCCGTATCTCGGCGGACTCGAGGTCATGGAGCCGGTCGAGTGACGCATACGCCGGGGCATCCCGCCCACCTGCCCGAGACGGGGCAGGTCGAGACGGTCGCACCGGCGGATGCTGCCGAACTCGTCGAAGAGATCGCGGCGGACGCAGCTGACCCGACGATCGCCACCGAGCGGCTGCTGATCGTGCTCGACATCGACGGCACGATCCTGCTCGAGGACGAGAGCCTCAGCCCCGGCGTGCTCGATGCGGTCAGGGACGCGCATTCGGCCGGGCACGAGGTCATGCTCGCAACGGGGCGCAGCTGGAGCGGCACGAGCCACATCCACCGCGCCCTCGACATCGCCCCCGAATACGTCGTGTGCTCCAATGGCGCCGTGATCATGAAGCGGATCGGCGCGACCGGCCCCGATGCGCAGTACGAGCGGTTCCACACCGAGACATTCGATCCGACGACGGTGCTGACCCTCCTGAAGCAGCACCTGCCCGAGGCGCGCTACATGGTCGAGCTCGCGGGTGGCGCTCGGCTGTATACGGAGTTCCTCGACGACTGGAACCTGCAGGACGCGCGCGAGGTGCAGTTCGAAGAGCTGACGAACCAGGCGGTCAGCCGCGTCGTCGTCGTCTCGCCCGGGCAGACCGAGCACGACTTCACCAAGCTCGTCGCCGAGATCGGTCTCAACCAGGTCTCGTACGCGATCGGGTGGACCGCGTGGCTCGACATCGCGCCGATGGGGGTCGACAAGGGGTCCGCGCTCGAGCTCGTCCGCGGATGGCGGGGGATCGACCCCGCGCACGTGCTGGTGATCGGCGACGGTCGCAACGACGTCGGCATGTTCCGCTGGGCGCGCGAGAACGGCGGCCGCGCGGTCGCGATGGCGCAGGGTCCGCAGGAGGTTCACGATGCTGCCGGCGAGTCGACCTCCTCGGTTCAGGACGGCGGCGTGGCCGAGGTTCTCCGCGGGCTCTGAAGCGTCGGACCCCTGACGCGTCGGACCCCTGACGCGTCGGACCCCTGATGCGCAGGCGCGCCGCACAGGACCTGTCCAGCCGTGATGGGGAGAATGGTGGGCAGAGGCCCGTCGATTAGACTCGACGACTGTTCCGCTAATGGGAGGGTTGTCCGAGCGGCCGATGGACCTGGTCTTGAAAACCAGTGGGCAGCAATGTCCCGTGGGTTCGAATCCCACACCCTCCGCTTCCTGAAGGCGCATCACACCATACCCCGAGAGGTCCCGAGTGAGTCAGACGACGAAACCCGCCAAGGGCGGCCGTCGCCCGGTGGCGCGTCACGGGGCCCTGAAGTCGCCGCATCCGTTCTCTCAGTTCCTGAAGATCGTCGGTGTCATCGTCGCCGTCGTGCTCGTCTCGGTGGGGGGCGTCGCGGCGTACTCGGTCTATTCGCTGACCTCGACGGTCGCGGCCAACGCCGTCGATCTGGAAGGTCAGGTTGCTCCGCCGCCCGACATCGGTGCGATCGAGGGGGGCGTGAACCTCTTCATCGCAGGCACCGACGAGTGCCTGCCCGAGTTCGCCCAATACTTCGGCGACAGGTGCACCGGTGCGGATTCCGGTGGTGAGCTCAACGACGTGAACCTGTTGGTGCACATCTCCGACAACCCTCGGCGAGTCACAGTCATCTCATTCCCGCGCGACCTCATCGTGCCGATCCCTTCGTGCACGGGCGCCGACGGATCGCAGACGTCGGCGATGAGCGCCCAGCAGATCAACAGCGCCTACGGGTACGGCGGACTCTCGTGCGTCGTCAAGACGGTCTCGAGCCTCAGCGGCGTGAACATCCCGTTCGCGGCGAAGGTCAACTTCGGCGGTGTCATCAACATCACCGACGCGATCGGCGGTGTGGACGTCTGCATCGGCAACGGCGGCATCCGCGATGTCGACACCGGGATCGACTGGCCCGCGGGCATCCGCACCGTGACGGGAATCGACGCGCTGCAGTTCCTGCGCACCCGTCACGGGCTGGTCAACGGCAGCGATCTGGCTCGCATCAGCAACCAGCAGCAGTACATGTCCAAGCTCGCCCAGAAGCTCGTGAGCGAGAACGTGCTGTCCAACCCGGCGACGCTGCTCAAGCTCGCCACGACGGCCGTCAACAACATCACTCCCAGTACGAGCCTCACCAACCCGGTCACGCTCGTGCAGATCGCGCTCGCGGTCAAGAGCGTTCCGTTCGACCAGATCGTCTTCGTGCAGTACCCCGTGTTCGACGATCCGGACGACCCGAACCGCGTCGTTCCCGACTACAAGTCGGCCGATGCACTGTGGGCGGCGCTCGCCGCCAACCAGCCGATCACCCTGACGAGCAACCCCGACAATTCGGGCGGTGTCATCGTCGAGAACCCGACGCCTTCCGCCACGCCCGACCCGGTGGCCACCGACGGATCGACGCCCGCGCCGAGCGAGACCGCGGTCGCTCTGCCGAGCAACATCCCCGGTGTAGACGCGTCTCAGCAGACGTGCTCGGCGGGCAACGTCTCGGGCTGATCACGCGGAGCCTGCGAAGGGAGGATGCGTGACGCATCCACCGCATCGCAGGTTCGTCCCTCGCCGGTTCGTCGCGGGCGCGCGCAGCGGTTATGATTGGCGGGCGCATCTGACCGTTTCGAGCGGGTGGATGCCTGGAGACGTCGCATAGTTCGGCCTAGTGCACCACCCTGCTAAGGTGGAGTCCCCTTACGGGGACCGAGGGTTCAAATCCCTCCGTCTCCGCACTGAACGCCCTGATCACGGGCTCTTCCCTCACTTCCCCCGCATGACGGCAGGAGGGATCTCCGACGCAGGATGCTTCGGCCCGAACGCGTCCCGCATCGGTGCGATCCGATGCGAGCCCGCACCCGATATCAGGACCGGCCCACGACCGGGTCGACCCGCCGTCGGTGGGCGGCCGTGGGCGCGGTGAGGAAGTCCAGATCGGCGCCGCGATCGGCCTGCTCGACGTGCTGCTGATAGAGCAGCGGCCATCCACGCAGGTGAGCCGAGACGGGAGGGACCCACTCGCCACGTCGGCGGTCGAGCTCCTCGGGCGACACCTCGAGCTCGATCGAGCCGGCTTCGACGTCGACGCTGATCATGTCGCCGTCGCGCACGAGCGCGATCGGCCCGCCCACGGCGCCCTCGGGTGAGACGTGCAGGAACACCGTGCCGAAGCTCGTGCCGCTCATCCGGGCGTCGCTGATGCGGACCATGTCGGTGACACCCTGCTGCAGCAGCCGCTTCGGGATCGGGATCATCCCCCATTCGGGCATCCCGGGAACTCCCACCGGACCGCATCCGCTCAGCACCAGCACGTGGTCGGCAGTGACGTCCAGGTCGAGGTCCTGGGTGCGCTCGCGCATCTCGTCGTACCCGTGGAAGACGAGGGCCGGTCCGCGGTGACGCCAGAGGCGCGGGTCGGATGCCGCTGCCTTGATCACCGCGGACCCGGGGGCGAGCGTGCCGGAGACCGCGCGGATCGCGGGTCCGGCGACGATCGGGTCCGAGACAGTGCGGATGGCGGCGCTCGACTCGTTCGCCGCCAGCGGCGCCCTGCCAGATGCACGCAGGCTCTTGCCCGTGCAGGTGACCGGCTCAGGCTCGATCAGATCGCCCAGTTCGAAGACCAGCGAGGGCACGCCGCCTGCGCGGTCGAGCTCGCGCATCAGGCCCGCGCCGCTCGGCTGGACATCGGCGATCACCGGCACGCCGGCGCCCGCGGCCGCCACCTGCTCGGGACCGAAGACGATCCCCGCCCGGCCGGCGATCGCTGCGAGGTGGATGACCGCGTTCGTCGATCCGCCGACGGACTGCAGGATGCGTGCGGCATTGCGCAGCGATGCTTCGGAGAGGATGCGGGAGGGTGTGAGTCCCTCGTCGATCATGGCGACGATCCGTCTCCCGGTCTCGTACGAGACGTCGCGACTCGGACCCTGCCCGGCCTGCACGGTCGACGCCCCCGGAAGGGCGAACCCGAGGGCCTCCACGATCATGGCCATCGACGACGCGGTGCCTGCGGTGTTGCACGACCCGGTACCGCACGCGTAACACGCCTCGAACCTGCGCCACTCGGTGCGGTCGATCTCGCCGCTGCGGTACCGATCCATCTCGCGCCACAGGTCGGTCCCGGTGCCGAGCTCGCGGCCGTCGAACACGGGGGCGGGACGATTTCCGCCGATGATCTGGATCGTGGGGAGGTCGGAGCTGATCGCGCCCATGAGTGCGCCGGGGGTGGTCTTGTCGCAGTTGGTCAGGAGCACCACGCCGTCGATCGGGTTGGCGCGAAGGAGCTCTTCGACCTCCATCGAGAGCAGATTGCGGTACAGCATCGCGCTCGGCTTCATGAGGTCTTCGCCGAGCGACATCGCCGGCATCACCATCGCTGTGCCGCCCGCATCCGTCACCCCCCGGCGTACGTGCTCGGCGAGCTCCCGCAGGGGGAGGTTGCACGGATTCGCGTCGCTGCTCGTGTCGATCACCGCGACGATCGGGCGCCGCTCGCCCTGCTCGATCTCGCCGCCGCCCATGCGCACCGCAACCCGATGGGCGAGCGCGACCTCGTCGTCTCCGTCGAACCATGCGCTCGATCTCAGTGCGGTCACCGCGCCCGCCCCGCGGCCGGGGTGAAGCCGAGATCGGCGATGGCCTCGGCGGCCGCGTCGATCACCCGTTCCAGCGAACCCGCTTCGAGGATCGTCTGCCAGGCCTGGTAGCGGTCCTCCCGGTAGGCCTCGCGAGGCGGGAGGTAGACCCAGCCCGGGCCGTTGGTCAGGTTCATGACGACGATCAGCACGTCCGGGAACCGGGCCCGGAGGGTCGACTGCAGAGCCGAGTACGCCTCGCCGGGATGGGCGACGAAGACCGCGTCGCCGAACCGCCACACCCAGACCGGATGCCGGGGCTGGGCCATGTCGGTATAGGTGCGGCGCAGGCGGGTCGCCCTCCGCAGGCGCTCCGCGCGACTGCGCTCGTCGATGCCTGCCCAGTCGCGCTCGAGCTCCTCGATCGAGGGAAGTGTCTTCACCTCGACCGGAACGTCGCGCTGGAGGCGTTGTGTTCGCGTGTCCCACGTGGCCGGGACCGGGTCCCAGATCGCGAGGGGAGCGCCAGACTGGATGACGTCATCCAGCACGAGCGCGCTTCCGGGCTCGGGCATCGTGAGGAGGACCCCCAGCACGGCGTGGCCGAGCGACTGCCCGTGCCGGTCGGCGAGCGCGAGGTCTCCGCTGTACTGCTGCCGGGGTCCGAGCTCGCCGCTCGCACCCTGCAGGAAGAGGCAGGGGGCTGCGGTGGAGGTCTCGACGACCCCGCGCATCGGGCCGACGAAGTCGGGGGAGAGGTGACTGTTCGCGTAGCCGAGCGTCGTCGGATGGCACGCGTAGTTGACGATCGTCGCACAGAGCGTGCCGTCCGCCCGGGTGGCGCGGCCCACCACGAGAGTCTGATCGGGCGCCTGGTCGGGATCGAATCCCAGCAGGGCCTGCCCGTCGTGGACGACGTCGCGCACGGCGGCGAGGGTGTGCTCCCCGGTGCTCCAGACCAGGTCGGCCGGGGCGAGATCGGCGATCGCGCGGACGGCCGCATCCGCCGCTGCCGCGCTGAGCGCGTCGAGGTACTCCGGCACGATCTCTCCGCCGGGCAGATCGGCGTCCTCGCGACAGATCGACGGGCCTGCGTGCGTGTGCGTGAGGTGCAGCAGCACCCGATCGGCTGTCAGACCCGCGGCGTCGAGCACGGCACCGCGCACCTGGCTCTCGTCCTCCATCGTGCGCCACCAGCCGAGGTCGGCGGTGATCACCAGCGAGACTCCTGCGCGGTCCGAATCCCCCGCTTCGATCGACTCGAGCGCGAGAACGGTCAGCGAGGATGCTTCGTGCACGCCGATGCTGATGTCGGCATCGCCGTAGCCCCAGTTGCGCATCCGGATGCCGACGGGCGCGGTGATGTCGCTGCGCGCGACGCCGATGCGTCCCGACCAGCCGGGGGGTGAGAAGCGCGGGAGTGCGGGCTCGGAGAGGGGGGTTGGCGGCACGGTCTGAGGATAGGCAGTAGCGTCGAAACGACGAAATGTGTTCGCGTGAGCAGAACGCTCATCTGCCCGGTCGCCTGTTCGTTCGTCACCGCAGAACGGCGTTGTCGCCTGCGAATCCCCTTCATACACTCAACCCGACCGCACGACTCGATCACTCCAGAGGGGGCAAGACGATGACTCAGCTCTTCATGACCCACCCGGGTCCGCTCCCCGCGGAGCTCCTGGTGCCGCTCGCTCCCGGGCTCGCGCTGCGCGAGGCCACCGCCGCAGACGAGAAGGCGATCGCCGAGACTCTGGCCGCGAGCTTCGAAGAGGAGTGGGACGTCGCGAGGGTGCGTGCCGAGTTCTCCGACGCCGGCGATGTGCCCGTCACGTGGCTCGTCGAAGACGAACAGGGCGTGGTCGGAGTCGCCTCGGAGCGCATCATGCCGGGCACATATCCGGATGCCGGCTACGTGCACTACGTGGGAGTGCTCGACCGTGCCAGGGGCAGGCGGGTCGGCGCCACCCTCACGGCACGCTGCCTGCAGGGTTTCGCGGAACGGGGCCTGGCGACCGCCGTTCTCGAGACCGACGACTTCCGCGTTCCGGCGGTCGTGACCTACCTGCGCCTCGGCTTCGTGCCGACCTACCGCTCGGCGGCCGAGCAGGGCGCGTGGTCGGTGCTGCTGCCGAGCCTGTTCGGCCCTCGGGTCTGACTGCCCTCGTTCTGAACTGCTCTCCTCCCGAAAGGCGCTTCCCGCTGTGTCAACAACGCCCAAGCTCAGAGTCGGCATCGCCGGCGCCGTGCGCGGAGGCGGCTTCATCGCCGGCCTCCGTGAAGAGAGCGATCGCGCAGAACTGGTCGCGGTGTACGACCCGATCGCCGCATCGCGCGAGGCCTTCGCCGCGACGAACGACGTCGCCGTCGTCTGCGAGAGCTTCGAGCACCTGCTCGATCACGTCGACCTGGTGATCCTCGCATCGCCCCAGCAGCACCACACGCCGCAGGCCATCGCGGCGCTCGCCCGCGACATCCACGTGCTCAGCGAAGTCCCCGCGGCCGTCAGCCTCGACCAGGCCACGGCGCTCGTCGCCGCGGTGCGCCGGTCGAACGCGCAGTACATGATGTCGGAGAACTACGGCTATATCCGTGAGAACCTCATCGTGCGCGAGATGGTCCGCGAAGGAGCGCTCGGAGACCTCTACTACGGCGAGGGCGAGTATCTCCACGAGATGAAGAGCTGGCACACGACACCCGCGGGCGACCCGACATGGCGGCACTTCTGGCAGGTGGGTCGTGACGGCATCACCTATCCGACACACAGCCTCGGACCGCTGCTGCAGTGGTTCGATGATCGGGTGATCTCGGTCAGCTGCGTCGGGACCGGCCGGCACACCGACCCCGAACACGAGCTGCAGGACACGACCATCCTGCTCGCCCGCACCGCGAAAGGGAGGCTCCTGCGGCTTCGGTTCGACCTGCTGTCGAATCGGCCGGAGCTGTACGCCTACTACTCCGTGCAGGGCACCGGGGGCGCGTACGAAGCGGCGCGCACGGTCAACTCGGAGGCTGTCGTCTACCTCAACGGCCGCTCTCCGGAGGGCGTGTGGGAGCCACTCGCGAAGTACGCCGATCTCTACATGCCCCACCGCTACAAGCTGGGCGGGTCGGCGGACACCCACTGGGGGTCGGACGCATGGCCGATCCGCGACTTCATCGAATCGATCGTCACGGGCACCAGGCCCGAGATCGATGTCTATGCGGCGCTGGACATGACCCTGCCCGGACTGCTCTCGGAGTATTCGATCGCCCAGAACGGCGCCTGGGTGCACGTGCCCAATCCGCGGTTCTTCACCGCCGGGATCGGCGTCGATCCCTCTCGAGAATCGCCGCTCGCCTGACCCCCGCTCCGTCGAGACCGAGACCTTCCTGGCTCGGTCTGTTCCATCCTGCTCGCCCGCACGACCTCGTATCCGTCCTCTCCGCTCACAACCAAAGGAACTAACAATGACGTTCAGTCACAGGGCCGCCGCCGCGGCCGCCGTCGTGGCCACCGCGGGGCTGCTCCTCGCAGGATGCTCCTCCTCCGGGTCCGCGCCCGCCGACACCGGCACGGTGGGCGGTGAGGTCACCCTCTGGAGCTACGGCAAAGTCCAGCCGAGCATGACCGCCTTGATCGATGGCTTCGAGAAGGCCAATCCCGGCACGACCGTCAAGGTCATCGAGGAGCCGGGCGATCAGTACTTCGCGCTCCTCCGCGCCGCTCTCACGTCGGGCCAGGGCCCGGACATCTTCCAGATGTTCCCCGGCGGGTACCAGCACCAGTTCTCGGACTATTCGCTCGATCTGAGCACGTACATCGACCGCTCGGAGTTCGAGGCCGTGCAGGGTCAGTTCTTCGCGAAGGACTCGAACCTCGACAACCCCGTCTACGGGGTTCCCCTCGTGAGCAACATGTACTACACGCTCTACAACCAGGAGATCCTCGACAAGGCGGGCGTCACCGAGTTCCCGACGGATTGGGCCGAGACCGAAGCGGCGTGCAAGAAGATCACCGCCGCCGGATTCCTCTGCATCGGCTACGGCAGCGACACGGGCTCGGGCGGGTTCGACGCGTACCAGGACTTCAGCTACATGTCGGGGGCGGCGATCGGCCTGGCCGGCTGGGACGGCCTCATCGATGGATCGGTCAAGTACGACAGCCCCGCGCTCGTCGATCAGGTCACGAAGTGGGGCGACCTCCGCGAGAAGGGCTACACGAACGAGGACGTCCTCACGTGGCGCGATGTGCGTACGGACTTCCTCGCGGGAAAGACCGCGATGTACATGACCGGCAGCTGGGACGCGAGCTGGGCGGCCGACGGGCTGGGCACGAAGGTGCACGCTGCGCCGACGCCGTTCAGCGACGACCCGCAGGATGTCCTGATCCGACTGCAGGACTCGGGGCTGTCGGTCTCGAGCGACAGCAAGAACCCCGCGACGGCGGCCGCATTCACCGCCTACGCGATCTCGCCCGAAGGGCAGAAGATCATCGCCGCCGCGGGCGGTGTGCCCGCTCGTACGGGCGTCGAGACCGACAGCTCCATCAACCAGGAGATCCTCGACCGCTCGATCGCGGAGAAGTGGACGGTCATGCCGATGATCGACAACTTCCTCGATGCGTCGGTCACGACCGCTCTGCGCTCATCGCTCAACCAGGTCATGGCCGGGCAGCTCACCGCCTCAGAGGCTCTCACGAAGGTAGATCAGGCGACCGCCGCGGTCAGCGCGAACGACCGTGTGACCTACAACCTCTCCGGAAAGTAGGAAGCCGCCATGACTCTCGACCTCCGCCGTGTGACGGCCGCACCACCCGTTGCACGGCGGGGGTCGCGGGAAGGTGACCAGAAGGACCCCCGCCGACGCGAGGGCGTCGCCCGGCAGCGCCGACGCTGGGGGCTCGTCTTCGTCCTTCCGGCGCTCGTGCTCGTGGCGCTGCTGATCGTGCTGCCCAGCATCCAGGGCCTGTACTACAGCTTCACGGACTGGAACGGGCGCAGTGCCCACTGGGTGGGACTCGACAACTACATCAACGGGATCTTCCTCTCACCGGATTTCGGTCGCATCGCGATCAACAGCCTGTGCGTCGTACTCTCGGTGCCGTTCGGAGTGGGACTTTCGCTGATCGTGGCCAACCTCCTGGCCAACAGCGCGTGGGGGCGCGGCTGGTTCCGGGCGATCTACTTCCTCCCGATCGCGCTGTCGTGGGTCGTGATCGGCATCACGTTCGCGTACCTCCTGTCGGGCCGCGGGCCGATCAACGCCCTGCTGTCGGCAATGGGTTTCGGACTGTTCACGCAGGACTGGCTCGGTGGAGAGACCTCGGCGCTGGTCAGCATCATCCTGGTCTTCAACTGGTCGTACTTCGGTATCAACGTGGTGCTGCTGTTCACCGGGATGACAACGGCCGACCCTTCGATCACGGAGGCGGCGCGCCTCGACGGTGCGCACGGCGTGAAGATGTTCATCCACATCGTCATCCCCCAGGTGCGGCGCTACATCGAGCTGTCGCTCATCGTGACGATGGCGGCGGCGATCACCCAGATCTTCGCTCTCATCTACACGATGACGGCCGGCGGGCCGGGGGTTGCCACCACGACGCTCGAGTACGCGCTGTACACCAGGTCGTTCAGCCTGGGCCATTTCTCACAGGGCGCCGCGTTCGGCATCCTTCTGTTCCTTATCTCACTCGTGTTCGCCGTCGTGCGGCTTCGAGCCGGAGTGAAAGCCGATGATGACTGATACCTCGACCACCCTCACCGCCGCTCCCGGCGCCCGTCGCTTCGCCGACCGCGCGCGGGCTCTCCTCAGCACGGGGATGGTGCGGATCGTGCTGGTGGCCCTCGCCGCCGGCACGTTCGCGCCCGTCGCGTTCATGATCTTCAAGTCCCTCACGAAGCAGGACGGCACGAACGCCCTCACGTTCACCGCGTGGGCGGCGGTGCTCAGCGGTCAGCTGCCCCAGGCGGGACTCATCTCGCTCACCGTGAGCCTCGTCGCGATCGTGGTCATCCTCAGCATCGGAACGCTCGCGGCGTTCGGGTTCGCGAAGCTGCGGTTCCGGGGCTCGCAGACGATCATGGCGATCATCGTGGTCCTGATGCTCGTGCCCGGGCAGACGTTCATCATCACCGAGTACTTCAACTTCAGCAGCCTCGGACTGATCGGCAATCTCCCGGCCGTGGGCGTGCTCTACGGGGTGACCCAGCTGCCGTTCGCGATCTTCATCTTCACCAACTTCTTCCGCGCGATCCCCGACGAACTCGTCGAAGCCGCGATCATCGACGGCGCGTCGTACCCGCGGGCATTCTGGAGCATCTTCCTGCCGCTGGCGAGGCCGGCGATGGTGACGGTCGGGGTGCTCGCCTTCATCGGGGTGTGGAACGATCTGCTGGTCGCGCTGCTGTTCCTTCCCACGCCCGGCCAGCGGACCCTCAGCGTCGTGATGGCCGGCGCGCAGGACACCCGTGTCTTCGATGTGAGCCAGGTGATGGCCGGGGCGCTTCTGAGCGCGATCCCGTGCATCATCGTGTACCTGATCTTCCAGAAGCAGATCGCGATCGGCTTGACCGCCGGCACGGGGAAGTAGGCATCGTGACCACAGTCAGAACGACCGTCAGGGGCGCCGCGCCCCTCGACACGTCGATGCCGCCGTTGGCCGATGCGCCATCCGGCCGCTATACGCTCCGCAGCATCTCGAGGGCCATCGACGTGCTCGAGATCCTCGCGGCCGCCGACACCTCGCAAGGTGTGAGCGACGTCGCGCGCGAGCTCGGGGCATCCAAGAGCACGGCTTTCGCGATCCTCCAGACTCTCGAGGAACGAAACCTCGTCAGTTCGTCCGGCGAGGGTTTCCAGCGGCGCTACGCGCTCGGCCTCGGCCTCGCTCGGCTCGGGCACCGCGCGGTGAGCCGCATGTCGATGCTCGATGCGGCCATGCCCCATCTCGAGCGGCTCACGAAGATGACCAAGCTGTCGTCTCGCGTGGCCACGATGTCGCAGGGCATCGCGGTCGTGCTGGGTCAGGTAGACGGCCCGAACCTCATCCGCTTCGACCTGAACATGGGCGGCCGCGAACGGCTGCACTGCACCGGGATCGGCAAGGCGATCCTCGGCCAGTACACCGATGCGGAGGTCGTCGATCTGGCCGAGCAGACCGGCCTGCCGCGGCGGACCGCCTACACGATCACCACGATCGACGCCCTCCTGAAAGACATCGCCAGCGTCCGCGAGCGCGGCTTCGCCGTGGATGACGAAGAGGATGCCGAGGGCGTGCTGTGCATCGGCGCGCCGCTCATCGATCACACCGGCGCCTGCGCGGGCGGCATCAGCGTCACGGGGCTCAAGATGAACCAGCCGCTCGAGCGCGTCCTGCGACTCGGCGAGCTCGTCATGGCGACGGCGCAGTCGATCTCGCATCAGCTCGGAGCCTCGAAATGAGCGCCGGTCTCTTCGATCTGTCCGGGCGTCGCGTGCTGATCACCGGCGCCGCCGGAGGCATCGGGTCGGCTCTCGCGGTCGGTCTGGCCGAAGCCGGCGCTGAACTGGCGCTGGCCGAACGACCCGGTGTCGAGCCGTCGGGCGAGCTGTCGGCCGCGCTCGCTGCGACGGGCCAACGGGTGCGCTGGTACTTCCAGGACCTCACCGAGGCCGACGAGTTGGGCGGGTTCGTCGACTCGGTCTGGTCCGACGGTGCGATCGACATCCTCATCAACAACGCCGGCTTCGCCACCATGGATCACTTCAACCGCCTCGACTATGCCGCGTGGCGCGCGACGATGGCCGTCGACCTGGATGCGCCGTTCGTGATCAGCCAACGCGTCGCCGAGCTCATGATCCACGACGGCATCCGCGGCCGGATCATCATGATCTCCTCGAAGAACGGCCTTCAGGCAGAGCCCGGCCTGGCCCACTACAACGCGGCAAAGGGCGGCCTCGAGCTGCTCGCGCGCAGCCTCGCGGTCGAGCTCGGCGTGCACGGGATCACCGTGAACACGGTCTGCCCCGGCATGGTCGACACGCCGCTCGCGGGCGACTTCGCGCTCGACTGGGACGCCTTCGTCGCCTACTACCGCGAGCACATCCCCCTGGAGAACAGGTTCGCAGAGCCCTCCGAGATCGTAGGCCCCGTCCTCTTCCTCGCCTCCGATGCGGCGTCGTACGTGACCGGCCACTCGCTCGTGGTCGACGGGGGAGTCCTCGCGAACCAGGTGCCGCGGATGCAGTTCATGCCGCCGTATCGCGATCGGCTCGGCGATGCGCCCGCCGCGCTGCCCGCAGCATCCACCTCCGCCATTCCGCAGGTCCCCGCGCTTTCCCCCACCGACGAGGAGTCACCCCGATGAAGTCCCAGCAGTATCTGAAGTCCCTGGGGCTGCCCAGCGGAGACGACTACACGCTGCCGACGAGCGCGGCACGGTTCGCGGACGGCACCGCATTCCACGTGGAGATCCCCTCCGTCGAGGGGCCGGCGGCGATGGTGGCCGTGATCGACGAGGCCGCCACCCGAGGAGTGCCCGTGCATCGCGTCAGCCAGGGCAGCGGAATCTGGATGCTGACCGATCGGGAGATCGAGCGCATGGTCGAGCTCGGTCGCGCCCACGACATCGAGGTCTGCCTCTTCGTAGGGCCGCGTGCCGGGTGGGACACCGGTGCGCAGGCCACGAGCCCGGGAGGCGCCGTCGTCTCGGGCTCGCTGCGCGGTGCCGACCAGCTCGCCTACGGGGTGCAGGAGGTCGTCCGCGGATGCGAGCTCGGCCTCCGATCCGTGCTGGTGTCCGACCTGGGGCAGCTCGCCGTGCTCGGAAAGCTCAAGGTGCGTGGCGATCTCCCGAGCGATCTCGTCCTGAAGGTCTCGGCGTCGCTGCCGGTGTCGAACCCCGCCGGAGCCCAGCTGCTGGAGGAACTCGGCGCATCGAGCCTGAACGTCGCCGTCGACCTGAGCCTGCCGACGCTCGCCGCGATCCGCGCCGCGGTGTCGATCCCGCTCGACCTGTACATCGAGTCATCGGATGACTTCGGCGGCGTGATGCGCTATTACGAGATCCCCGAGATCGTCCGTGTCGCCGCGCCCGTGCACCTCAAGTTCGCGGTGCGCAACTCGCCGTCGCTCTACCCGATCGCGGGCCATCTGTCCGCTGTGCTCGAAGCGACAGCGCGCGAGCGGGTGAGGCGCGCCGCGCTCGGCCTGGCCATGCTCGATCGCGCCGACGCCGAGCTCGCGGTATGAGCGGCTCCGCGATGCCGGCCGTCGGTCCGCAGGCGGGAATCGTCGCGGGCCGGCCCGCGCTCGCCGATCCGGGAACGTCATTCCGCAGCCGCGAACCCGCGACCGCGAGGCAACGGGACGCCGTCTTCGCCGACGCGCAGCTCGAAGAGGCGGATGCTGCGGCATCGGCCGCAGCGGAGGCCTTCTTCCGTGCCCAGACCGACGAGTCGGAACGGCGTCCCGCGCTCCTGCTCCACGCACTCGCCGTGGTGCTGGAGGGCCGCAGATCCGAGCTGGTACGCGTCGCGGCGGCTGAGACGGCGCTGACGGAGGTACGGCTGAACTCCGAGCTGAGCCGCACGACCGGCCAGCTCGAGCTCCTGGCATCCGAGGCCGACTCGCGATCAGGCAGACCCGTCGAAGAGGATGCCGCCGGCGCCGAGGGCTTCGCGCCCGCCCTCGCCCTCGGGCACGTGCCCCTCGGTCCTGTCGCGGTGTTCGGTGCCAGCAACTTCCCCTTCGCGTTCGGCGTGCTCGGCGGCGATACGGCCTCCGCGCTCGCGGCCGGATGCCCGGTCATTGCGAAAGGCCACCCCGCGCACCCCGAGACCAGCCAGCTGCTCGGCGAGATCGCGACGGCCGTTGTGGCCGACACGGGATGGCCCGCCGGCTGGTTCTCGCTCCTGCACGGACGGGGGGCGCCGATCGGACAGGCGCTCGTTCGTGCCGACGGCATCGCCGCGGTGGCGTTCACCGGGTCGACGCGGGGAGGAACGGCCCTTGCGACCGTCGCCGCGGAGCGCTCGGTGCCGATCCCGGTCTACGCCGAACTCGGCGGCATCAACGCGCTGTACCTTCTCCCCGACGCGGCAGGCAACGCCACGGCGGCGGACTCCGCGTTCGTCGCCGGTCTCACGCAATCGCTCACCGGGGGGAGCGGGCAGTTCTGCACCAAGCCGGGTCTCCTCGTGGTGGTGGACGACGATGCCGCGCGCCGAACGGTCGATCATCTCGCGACCGCTCTGGCCGCCGTGGCCAGCCCGCCCCTTCTGACGCCCGGCATCAAGGCCGCGCTCGTCTCGGGCCAGGAGCGTCTCCGCGAGCACGAGGACGTCGAGGTTCTGCGGGGCGGACCGTCGGCGTCCGACGCGCTCGACCACCCGGTTTCGAGCTTCGTCGCGCGAGTGTCGAGTCAGGCGCTCCGCGCAGATCCGAGCATCGCCGACGAACTTTTCGGACCGGCGCTCGTCGTCGTGATGTGCGAGAACCTCGACGATCTGATCGACGTGACCGGCAGCATTCCCGCGGGCCTGACCGCCACGATCCACGCCGCTCCCGGGGACGCGACGACCTCTGCGCGATTGCTCCGCAGACTGCGGCTGCGTGCCGGTCGTGTGCTGTTCGGCGGATTTCCCACCGGGGTGCGCGTCGGTCGTGCGACGACCCACGGCGGCCCGTACCCTGCGACCAATGCGCCGAGTACGACGTCGGTCGGGGTGCGCGCCATCGACCGGTTCCTGCGCCCGGTGACCTACCAGGATCTCCCCGACACCTTGCGCGACAGGGCTCTATCGTGGACGTGACGGGCCCTATCGAGGCGGGGGTGAGCACGTGGAGCTGATCGAGGCCTCTGCTCTCGGGGTGGCCTCGCGCACGGCATCCCTCCTCGGTGAGTCCCCGCGCTGGGACGCGCGTCGCGGGTCGCTCTGGTGGGTCGACATCGTGGGGAGCGCTCTGCACGAGCTGCGCGCCGACGGCTCGACGGTGTCCTTCGAGCTCGAGCATCCCGCCGGTGCCGTCAACCTCGTCGACGACGGCACGCTGCTGCTGGCCACGACCGAGGGACTCGAGGTGTTCGACCCCGACTCGCAGCGATCGGCCGTGCGAGTACCGGTCGAGCGGGAGCTCACGGGTCGTCGCATGAACGACGCCGCCGTCGACGCGCACGGGCGCGTGTACGCCGGGACCATGCGGTGGGATGCCGGCGAGCCGCCCCACGACGGAGTGCTGTACCGCATCGATCCGAAGGGCAACGCGACCCCGATCCTCTCCGAAGTCGGCTGCCCGAACGGAATCGCGTGGCCCCAGCCCGGCACGATGGCGTTCGTCGACTCGCTCACCCGGAGCATCGGCCTGTGGGCGGTCGACCCGGCATCCGGTGCGCTCATCGAGCAGACCGGGGCGATCGACGTGTCGCGGTTCGACGGCATCCCCGACGGGATCGCCCTCGACGCGGTGGGCACTCTGTGGGTCGCGTTCTGGGGCGGTGGCGCGGTTCGCCGTGTTGGGCTCGACGGTACGCCGCTGGCCACGATCGAGCTTCCGACGGCCCTTGTGACCGCCGTCGCGTTCGGCGGTGACGACCTCGGCACGCTGTACATCACCACGGCCCGCGAGGCCGAAGACGATGACGATACAGGGGCCGGGCGGCTCTACCGATGCGCGCCGGGCCAGCGAGGAGTGCTTCCTCATCGCTGGGCTTCGTCGTCCGCGCGGTGATGTGCCCGTCCCGACGACGGTGAAGGGAGACGCCGGGCATGTTCAGTGCGGCGAAGAGGACGGCCGCCGCGCCCCATCGCGACGTCGAGGCCGCTCCCCTCGACTCTGCGGCCTCGATCGGTCCCGGGCGGAGTGGCCCGAGCTGCGCTGTCAGCGGTGGACGGGGTCGCCGTCCGCGCCGAGGAAGTGCTCCAGGTCGCGCGCCGTGGGTGCCGCCTCCCAATCCCCGGGGACGAGGCACGCGATGGCCCCGCACGCGTTCGCGCGCTGCAGGGTCGCTGTCGTGTCGAGGCCCTCGAGCCTCGCGCTGAGGTAACCCGCGACGAAGGCGTCACCCGCGCCGACCGTGTCGAGGGGATGGATCGGGAAGCCCTCCGCCGCGACGACACCGTCCGCGCTGACGACGGTGGCGCCCGCGGCGCCGCGCTTGATGACCACCTGCTCGATTCCGAGGGTCACGAGCTGAGCGGCCACTTCCGAGGCCGCAACGCCGGGGCGGAGGAGGGTCAGCTCGTCTTCTCCGCCGAAGACGATGTCTGCGCATTCGGCGATCTCCCGGAGAACGGGGCCGGCCGATTCGGCGGCTGCGAGCCTCGACCGGTAGTTCACATCGAAACTCACGGTGACGCCCGCGGCCTTCGCCCGCGCGATGACCTCGAGCACGCATTCGCGCGCCGACTCCGAGAGGAGGGGAGTGATGCCGGTGACGTGAAGGATCGCCGCATCCTCGACCCACCCGGCCGGGACATCGGTGGCGTTCAGCCGCGACCCGGCCGAACCCGCCCGGTAGTAGTGGACCGCGGTCGACGCGGCGGACGGCTTCTCCTTGAGCATGAGGCCGGTCGGCGCGCCAGGATCGACGAGCGCGCGCACGTCGATCCCCTCCCCGCGCAACTCACGTGTCACGCGCTGGCCCAGTGCATCGTCGCCGACCCGGCCCAACCAGGTGACATCGGCGCCCAGCCGGCTGAGGCCGATGGCGACGTTGCTCTCGGCGCCGCCGATGCCGAGCGCGAGTTCGCTGACGTGTCTCAGGGAGCCGATCTCTGTCGTGCGCACGAGAGCCATCGTCTCGCCGAGAGTGACGACCCGCCGGCCGGGTTGGCGCTCGCTCATCAGGGCTCTGCTCTCGCGCAGACGGCGACGAACGCCTCCGCGCGTCGCCGGAGAGATGCGAGGTCTCCGCCTCGGAATGCGTCGCCGAGGAGCGGTCCGCCGACGCTCACGGCCACTGCTCCCGCGTTCAGCCAGGCCCGGGCGCCGTCGAGGTCGACGCCACCGGACGGCACGACCATGATGTCGGGGAACGGCCCGCGCAGGTCGGCCACATACCCCGGCCCGACCTGGCCGGCGGGGAAGATCTTCACGGCGGATGCTCCGCCCGACCACGACGAGAACAACTCGGTGGGGGTCAGGCCTCCGGGCACGATCGGCATTCCGGCATCCGCCGCCTTCTTCACCAGCGTGGGCGATGTGATCGGCGTCACCACATAGTGCGCACCCGCATCGATCGCACGGGCGAGGTCATCGGTGCTCGTCACGGTGCCGATGCCCAGGTCGGCAACGGCGCCGTAGCGCTCCAGGAGAACGGGCAGTCGATCGAACGTGCGGGGGGTGGTGAGCGTGAGCTCGATGCTGCGGATGCCGGCCTCGATCAGCTCATCGAGCACCCGGTCGTAGTCTTCCGCCGCCTGCGCGCGCGCGACGACGATGAGCCGGGACGCGAGGGTGCGTTCGGGCAGCGCGGGCCGGCGCGGAGCGGCGTCACCAGTCATGGACGGTGCCGTCGGTGAGGCGGTTCACCGGCAGATACGCCTTGGTGTACTCGAAGGCTGATGCGGCCTGCTCGTCGAGCTCGACGCCGAGTCCGGGCGTCTCGCCGGGGTGCAGGAACCCGCGGTCGAAGGTGAATGAGGTCTGGAAGACCTCGAGCGTCCGCTCGTTGTGCGGCATGTACTCCTGGATTCCGAAGTTGTGGATGGCCAGGTCGAGGTGCAGCGCCGCCGCCATCCCGACGGGCGAGATGTCGGTGGGCCCGTGGATGCCCGACTTGATGCCGTAGATGGCCGCGAAGTCGAGGAGCTTCTTCATGGCGGTGATGCCGCCGGTGTGGGTGACGGCGGAACGGACGTAGTCGATGAGGCGTTCGGTGATCAGCGTCTGGTAGTCGTACACGGAGTTGAAGATCTCGCCGATGGCGAGCGGGGTCGTGGAGTGCTGACGCACGAGGCGCAGCGCTGTCTGATCCTCACCGGGGGTGCAGTCTTCCAGCCAGAACAGGTCGTACGGCTCGATCTCTTTCGCGAATCGAGCCGCCTCGATGGGCGACATGCGGTGATGACCGTCGTGCAGGATGCGCAGGTCGGTGCCGAAGTCCTCCCGGATGCTCGCGAAGATGCCGGGCATGTGCGACAGGTACGCACGCGTGTCCCACCGCTCTTCCGTCGGGCGGACGGCGGAGCTGCCGTCCGCAGCTCGGTGCGCGGGCTCGTAGTCATAGCGCACGCCCGGTTTGCTCGAGGCCACTCCATAGATCTGACCGAGCCCCGGCACCCCGGTCTGCACGCGCACGGCGGTGAATCCCTCGTCGACGTAGGCGGCGATCGCATCCTTCAACGCGGCATAATCGGGTCCGGACGCATGCCCGTAGACGCGGACGCCTTCACGGCTCGCGCCGCCGAGCAGCTGGTACAGGGGCATGCCGGCCTTCTTGGCCTTGATGTCCCAGAGCGCCATGTCGACGGCGGCGATCGCGGCCATGGTCACGGGCCCGCGACGCCAGTACGGGCCGCGGTAGAGGTACTGCCAGGTGTCTTCGATCCGATCCTCATCGCGGCCGATCAGCATCGAGGCCACATGGTCGGCGAGGTAGGAGGCGACGGCGAGCTCACGCCCGTTCAGGGTGGCGTCTCCCCAGCCGACGATGCCGTCGGAGGTGGTGATCTTCAGAGTCACGAAGTTGCGGCCGGGGCTGGTGATGTTGACGGTGGCGAGCTCGATGGTCATGCGGTTTCTCCTCGTTGCCGGGTGCGGTCGCGCAAGACGCGACCGCACCCGTGTTCTCGTTATCGGGCCTGCGTCACATGGCGGCGCGCGGATCGGTGAGATCGCGCCCCGTCCATTCGGGTGCCCAGATGGCCGCAGCGAGCGCCGAGGCCGTGAAGATCCCCATGAGGACCATGACGGGCACGATACTGCCCGTGGTCGCGGCGACCCAGGCCGCGACGACGATCGGGCCGACGCCGGTGGCGATGATCGCAGCGATCTCGCGCACCATCGCGGTCAGGGTGTAGCGGTTGCGTGCTCCGAAGATCTCGGGAATCGCGATGTTCTCCATCGATGCGAGGCCCAGTACCGAGATGTTGTGGATGAGCGCGTAGCCGACGAAGACCCAGACGACCTCGGCGGTGTTGATCATGAGCAGGGTCGGGATGATCAGCACGAGCGACAGCGACGTCATGATGATGTACATCCGCCGGCGACCGAAGCGGTCGCCGAGGAAGCCCACGAGCGGGATCGTGAGGAAGCCGATCAGCGAGGAGACGATGACGACTTCGGGGCCGACCTGCTTCGACATCGCGAGGGTGATCGTGATGAACGAGATGAGGTAGGTCTGCACCATGCCGGAGTTGCCCGCCTGACCGAAGCGCAGGAAGAAGGCGACGATGACCGCCTTGACCGGCTTGCGCTTGACCGACTCGAGCGTGCGGATGTCGTTGGTCTCGGTCGCGAGCTCGATCATCTCCTCGCGCGACAGGGCCTTGCCGTCGACCACATCGGCGCGCTCTTCGAAGACGGGGCTCTCTTTGAGGTTGAACCGCACCCACAGTGCGAAAAGCATGATCACGGAGCTGCCGATGAAGGGGATGCGCCAACCCCACGCGATGACGTCGCTTTCGAGCATGACGGCCAGAAGTATCGCCCAGATCGCCGACGCGAACAGGGTGCCGCAGTTCGTGCCCAGCGCCACCAGGGACGCGATGATGCCGCGGCGCTGCGTCGGAGCGTACTCAGAGAGCATGACCCCGGCGCCGGAGATCTCGGCCCCCGCGCCGAACCCCTGCGCGAGGCGGAGGATCACCAGGAGGATCGGGGCGAGGATGCCCACCTGCTCGTACGTCGGCAGGAAGCCGATCAGGGTGGTGGCAGCACCCATGAGAAGGATCGTGTAGAACAGCACCTTGCGCCGGCCGACCTTGTCGCCGATGCGCGAGAACACGAAAGCACCGAGGGGTCGTGCGATGTAGCCGACCCCGTAGGTCGCCATGGCGAGGACGACGGCCATGGCCGGGTCTCCGCCGCCGAAGAACAGCTGGCTGAAGACGAGGGCTGCGGCGAGCGAGTACAGCTGGAAGTCCATGAACTCGAGGGCGGTGCCGAGCCATCCCGAGACGGCGGCGCGGACGAGGTCGCCCATCGAGCGTGTGACGGTGGGCGGCGGCGCGGGGGCGTCCACGCCGGGGACGGATGAGGTGCTCATCGGATTACTCCTTTGTAGTGATGGGTACGAATGTGTCGTGAGGGATACGGACGTGTGGCGAGGGGTGCGGAGGGTGTGGCGGTCGGATGCGGTCTCAGAGGGAGATCAGGACTTTGGCGGATGCGGAGGAGTCGCGGGCGATGTCGAAGGCTCGCACGGCATCGGAGGCGGGGATGACGTGTGAGATGACGGCATCCAGAGCATCGGTCGATGCGAGCAGCTCGATCGCGTCGTCGATCTCGGTCGAGAATCGGAAGGCGCCCTTGATCGTGAGCTCTTTGGCGAGCATGGGGGCGAGGTTCACGCCGATCTCGGCGTTGGCCAGCATCCCGACCTGTACGACCGTGCCCGCCCGGCGGGCGGTGCGGACGGCCTGCGTGAGCGCAGCTCCCACCCCCGAGCACTCGAAGACGACGTCGTAGGATTCGGGATCGATCTGGTCGCGGCCGACGAGGGCGACCCGGCTCGCACCGAGGAGCCGAGCGCGTTCGAGTGGCTCGGACCGCACGTCGCTCGCACCGACGACGGCGGCGCCGGCGCGAATGGCCGCGGCGACCACGAGCAGTCCGATGGGTCCGGCCCCGATGACCAGGACGCGGCGCCCTCCGATGTCGCCCGCGAGCCGGACGGCGTGGATCGCGACGGCCAGCGGCTCGGCGAGCGCGGCGCGTTCGAGGGGCAGCCCCTCCGGGAGGACGCGGATCATCCGTTCCTCGACGATCAGGAACTCGGATGCTCCGCCCTGCCTGTGCGGGTCGCCGGCGGCGCTTCCGAGATAGTCGCCGCCCTGACGCAGGTGGGGACGGTCCTCAAGCCCGTCCACATCGGGGCCGTATCGCGCCGGATGCACGGTGACCGGGGTGCCGGGGGCCAGGCGACCCGACGGGTCGATGTCGATCACGGCCGACAGCTCGTGGCCAGGGGTGAGCGGTTCGCGGATCGTGTACTCGCCGTTCGCGCCGTGGAAGTAATAGTGCAGGTCGGATCCGCAGATCCCGACGAATCCCACACGCAGGCGCACCTCGCCGTCGCCGGGTTCGGGGATCTCCCGGTCTTCCCACCGGATGTCTTCTGCCCCGTGGATGGCGAGTGCTTTCATGGTCGGCGCTCCTTCGTGACGATCTCGGTTTCGTGACGATCTCGGTCATTGTCCCGCTCGCCCGGAAGGGCGTCGTGGCCGGTCACGGCGCCACTCCCGCGGCGGTGCGCAGCGCAGCGCCGCCGGATGCGGAGACGCTGTCGGCGATGGCCGCATCGACGCCACGGCGGACGATGGTGTCGATCAGTTCGCCCACTCTCTCGATGAAGGCGGGCTGGCCGGCCAGTTCGTCGCCGAACAGGCGCATGTCGCAGATCGCATATTCAGCGATGTCGCGCCCGGCGATCGCCGTGGAGGCGACGGCGGAGAGCTGTTCGCGTGCCGCATCCGTCATGGCCTCCGCGTGCACGCCGGGCTCGAAGCCGCGCAGGGGGGCGACGCACGACAGATACGCGGCGACGGTGAGCGCGATGAGGTGCGGCATCTCGCCCAGGGCGAGTGCGCGCATCGCGGGAGCGGGGATGCGCTGGCGGAGCTTCACCGAGCCGTCCGTGCCGACCTGGCTCGTGCGATGCCCCAGCGCACTGTTGCCCCACCGCGCGAAGAGCTGACGCTCGTAGTCGCGCACGTCCACGCCCGTGGGCGCGTCGATGGAGGGCTCGTACTCGCCGCGCATCACCGCCCGGGCGGCCGACTCGATGCCGTCGAGCGCGATGGCCTCCGGGATCGTCGCGACCCCGCGGAGGGCGCCCAGGTATGCGATGAGGGAGTGCGTGCCGTTGAGCAGCCGAACCTTCAGCTGCTCATAGCGCCCGACCTCGTCGGTGAACACCGCGCCACCGAGCTCCCACGCGGGGCGACCGCCCGCGAATCGGTCCTCGATCGCCCACATCGTGAACGGCTCGGCCGGCACGGGGATGCCGTCACGTACGCCGAGGGTCGCGGCGACCTGGTCGCGCAGGGACGCGGTCGTGGCCGGGACGATCCGATCGACCATGCTGGAGGGGAAGGTCACCGCGCGATCGAGGTAGGCGAGGACATCAGCACCCTGCCCGCCGGGGAGTTCATGGAGGAACTCCCGCACGAGCTTCTCGGTGTGGCTGCCATTCGCGGAGAGATTGTCGCAGCTGAGCACCGAGATCGGGGCAGCGCCCGATGCCGAGCGCCGCTGCAGGCCGCGCGCGAGCTGACCGATCGTGGACCGCGGCGCACCGCCCTGCAGATCTGCTCGCACGATGGGGTCGGCCACATCGAGATGCTGCGACGACGGGGAGTAGCTGTACCCGTTCTCGGTCACGGTCAGAGTGACGATCCGGATGTCGTCATCGGCCAGATCGGCGACGACCCGCTCAGGCTCGTCGGCGGCGACGTAAGCGCCGGTGTGAACGCCCGGGATGCTCATCGACATGCCTCGAGGCGACACGGTGGCCACGGAGTACAGCAGATCCTGTTCGTGGAGTGCATCCACGATTCCTCGCGATCGCGACGCCACGCCGATGATCCCCCAGTCGCCGCCCGCCGGGAGCGCGGCCGCGGTGTAGACGGCTTGATGTGCGCGGTGGAAGCTGCCGAGCCCGAGGTGGAGGATTCCCGTGCCGCGAGGCGCGTCCGGAACGCTCACCGCGCCGGCCGAGCCACGGCCGAGGCCGCGCAGGTCGGCGGTCACCGTCCGGCTCCCGCGAGGGGCGAGGCGGTCGGTTCGAGGAGATCAACGGCGATCAGCATGTAAAGCAGTGTGAATGATTTGTACAACCTTGTCAACACCTTTCAGGAAGGGTATGCAGGATCATGGAGAATACGAGCGGGGAAGGCGACAGTGGCAGCGACATTGACGGAGGTGGCACGGCGTGCCGGCGTGTCCATCGCCACCGCATCCCGCGCATTCGGCGAGCCGGACCGGCTCGCCGACGAAACGCTCGGTCGTGTCCTCCAGGCGGCGAGCGATCTCGGGTACGCCAACCCGCAGGCCGCGACCGCGACCAGGACCTTCGGCGTGATCGTCCCGGATGTCGCGAACCCCGTCTATGCCACACTGCTCAAGGCGATCGAGGGGCAGGCATGGCACGGGCGACACCGCATCGTGCTGTTCGACGCCGATGAAGACCTTCGTCGTGAACGCGAGCAGATCGCGCTCGCCCGTAAGCTCGACGGGATGCTCCTCTGTTCGCCGCGCCTCCCGGACGACGAGCTTCTGGCGCTCGTCGGCAACACGCCGTACGTGGTGATCAACCGATTCCTCGACGGGGCGCCCTGCGTCGTGATGGATACCGAGCACGGGCCGACGCAGGCCGTTGAGCACCTCTTCGCTCTCGGGCACCGGCACATCGCGTATGCGTCCGGACCACGCGGGTCGTGGGCGGACGGGCGCCGCACGGATTCGGTCGCACGCGCGTGCGAGCGATTCGGGATTCGCCTCACACGATTGAGCAATCATGCCGCCTCGATCCAGGGAGGGCGCGCCGCGGCGGCGCCCGCGGTCGCGAGCGATGCCACAGCCGTGATCGCCTACAACGATCTCGTCGCGCTGGGGCTCGAGGCCGGAATGGCCGAGCTCGGGCGAGTCTGCCCGGACGACATCAGCATCGTGGGGATAGACGACATCGAGCTGGCGGGCGCGGTGACACCCGCTCTCACGACAGTGAGAATGCCGATCGACCGATGCGGTGCGCTCGGCGTCGACATGCTGCTGCAGGCCATGTCCGGTGCGGTCCTCACCGAGACCGAGA
Organism: Microbacterium rhizomatis; assembly: GCF_008710745.1. GTDB lineage: Bacteria > Actinomycetota > Actinomycetes > Actinomycetales > Microbacteriaceae > Microbacterium > Microbacterium rhizomatis. The sequence goes on along the minus strand of NZ_VYSA01000002.1, from coordinate 753,275 downwards.
CCCTGAACTCGCAGCTCATCGTGCGCGGGTCGACCGCCCCGCCCCGGTCGCGCTGAGTCGGCTGACCCCACCCTGCCGCCGCGCGGGCGGGGTCTCGATCTCGACCGCCGACTGCGCGGCCTCGCGCCGACGGTCCTTCCACAAGCCGGGCCCGGCCGCTCGGGCCTCGATAGGACCTATGACCCTGGGCACCCGGGTGGTGATCGTGAACGGTGGAACCAACGCGTCCGAGAAGCGAGGGCACCCATGGAAGTTCTGGTCATCTACGAGACGATGTTCGGCAACACCGCGCAGGTCGCACGGGCGATAGCCGATGGACTGTCGGAGCACGCGCACGTGATCGTCACCGACGTCGCCGACGCACCTGCGGATATTCCCCCTCAGGTCGACGCGGTCGTGGTGGGCGGCCCCACGCACGCGTTCTCGATGTCTCGCGCATCTTCCCGCGAGAGCGCGGTCCAGCGCGGCGCAGTCACGGCCGATCTCCGGCGAGGCATCCGGGACTGGCTCGACGCGCTGCCGCGGGGCGAACACCCGCAGGCGTTCGTCGCCTTCGATACGCGAGTCGATGTGCCACTGCTCCCGGGGGCGGCTTCGCGCAGCGCCACACGCGTCGCGCGCCGACTCGGGTTCACTGCGTCCAAGCCCGAGAGCTTTCTGGTGGAAGGGTACGAGGGGCCCGTCGTCTCAGGTGAGCTCGACCGCGCCCGGCTGTGGGGGGAACGTCTCGCCGACGAACTGGCCGTCACGTCGCGATGAACGCAGAGGTCGTGAGCATCGACTCGCTCTCCGCGCATGCGGATGCGGACGAGCTCCTCGACTGGATGAGGCCTGTCGAGATCCCACCGGACGAGGTGTTCGTCGTGCACGGCGAGCCCGCTGCGGCGGACACCCTGCGCGCGCGCATCATCCATGAGCTCGGATGGCGGGCCCGGGTACCGGAGAACCTGGAGACGATCGCCTTGCCCGCGCCCGGATGCTCACTCGAGTCCTCGATCGGGTAGGAGAACGCCCAGATCGTCTGCGTGGTGCCTCCTTCGCGTGCTCAGTGCGCACCGCTCGAGCCATCCGGGACGACCATGTCCGGCACCTGGGCGATGAGGTCCGCGATCGAGGGATTCTCCTCGTAGCTGCGCCTGTGGAGAGCCGCGATCTTCGCCGCCATCCCGGGGTCGTCCGAGTCGGTGGTGTCGAACGCTTCGAAGCGTTCGACGAGATGCAGTCCGGACTTCTCGGACTCGAAGTGGGCGGGGTGGGTGAGGTACTCCCAGTACCCGTCGAGATCCTCGATGACGAACACGGCCCCGTACTCGAAGTCGGCGCCGAGTTCGGGCCCCACGACGAAAGACTTCACGGCCGGGATCGATTCCCCTTGCCGGCGGAGCAGCTCGAGTCCTGCCTCGCGCTCTTCGGGCGTGACGTCGGTCTTGTACGTAAGGCGATTGATGTGGAAGATCACCGTATTCTCCTCAAAATGAAACGGAACGGACTCGTTCCGTTAACCTTATACGCGTGACGTACGGAACGCAATCGTTCCGTGCCTACACTGAGGAGATGCCCACCCCTGAGGAACCCGCCCCGGCGCAGCCCTCGAACCCCGCGCTGCACGCGCGGGTGACGTCGTCGATCACCCGCGCGTTCTTCGAGGAGATGGCGGAATCCGGTTACGGGCAGACGTCGGTGGATGCGATCGTCCGACGCGCCGGAGTGGGAAAGGCGGCTCTCTACCGGCGATGGCCCACCAAGAAGGCCATGGCGATCGCGCTGATCTCCGATGCCGCTGTGCGAAGCGAGCCCGCACCCGATACGGGAAGCCTTCACGGGGATATCTCTTCGCTCGTCCACAGACTCAGCGCAGTGCTGGGCGACCCCCTGGTCGGGCGGGTCGTCCTCGCGGTGACCGCGGAATCCAGTCGCGACCCCGAACTCGAGAATGTCCTCCGCGAGAGCGTGGAGGGTCCCCGCCGCGCGAACCTGTCCGCGATGCTGCTCAGAGCTATCGATCGAGGCGAACTGCGGGCGGATTGCGACATCGACCTGGCGCTCGATCTCATCGCCGGTGCACTGTACTGGCGCGTTCTGGTGCGCCGGCAGGGATGGGACGCGGGTCAGCTCGACCGGCTCTCCGCGGCTCTGACGAAAGCCATCACCGCGATATAGCGCGAAGGGTCTCAAGCCCGAACGGGCGCCGGGTCCGCACGCACGCTCGATTGCAGGACGATATGCGAAAACGCTCTCCCGTAGCCTGCGTCGTCGTCGTCAGAAGCGCGGATGCCCCTCTGTGCGGCGGGCATCCACGCACCCGCGTTTGATGGCGTAGCTCTAGGACGGGGATGGGACGAGCAGCATCGAGTGAGTGCGATCAGCCATCGCCGCGGCTCGCGAGGACTCTCGCGACCACCTCGGCACGGGAGCCGACCTCCAGCTTGCGGAGGATCCGCGAGATGTGGAACTTCACCGTGTTCTCGCTGATGCCGAGTTGCTCTGCGATGGCCCGGTTGCGTCGCCCGGCGACCAGCTGCTCGAGGACGTCGACCTCACGTGGTCGAAGCTCCCAGGCGGGCGCGGTGGCCGTGATCGAGTGCGGCGGGTCGAGCGGGATGGCGATCGACATCTCCGTGCCCCATCCCGGCGTCGCCTCGACGGTGAGCCGCCCGTTCAAGGCGTGCACGCGCTGCTGGACGAGCTGCAGCTGAGTACTGGCGTCGTTCAGGCTCCCCGCGCCGTCGTCGCGCATGTCGATCAGCAGATTGGTGCCGTCGCAGTCCCATTGCACGCGCACCCGCCGTACCTCAGCGGCATCGACCAGCGCCAGGATGGAGCCGCGGACGACGGCGCGAGCGCCATGGGCGACTTCGCTCGGGAGCGGCCGGCCGTCCACCGGGGGCTCGACGAACTGCACTTCGATATCTCGGTAGCGTACGAGCGGGCGGAGATCGTCGCGCAGTCGCTCGAACGCGGTCGTCACCGGCTCCTCGGTGAAGGTGCGCACCCGGTCGCTCGCGGTGCGAAGGTGAACGAGCCCCTCTGCGGCGACGCCCGTGGCCGTGCGGCGCGCCGCTCGATCGTCCAGCGCAGTCGAGCGAAGCGCAGCGAGCACGGACTCGAGGGTCGTCGAGTATTCGTCGGCGAGCTCGGTGAGTGCTTCCATCCGCACGCCTGACGTCGCCCGAGCGAGTTGGAGATAGTCGGGGGATGCGGCATCCGCCGGTTCTTGAACGCGCAGCGCGATGAGGTTCCACAGCTGGAGGACGAACGGGTCGACCTCGTCGACGTCGTCCGATCCGGGGTCGGCCAGCACGAGCAGAGCACCGGTGCGGGACAGCGCCTGGAGGGTGGGGCGCGGCCCGGTCGCGTCGGTCAGGATGCTTCGCCGGGTGCTCCCGGGCGCGAGGATCACGCGCCGGAGCTGATCCAGTTCGAGGAACGAGACGCCGTCGACGAACGCATCGTCGCCGGTGCCACGCCGTCGACCCCCAGAGGCGTCGGCCTCGAACACGAGGAGGGCGGAGTGCGGCAGGTACGGCGCCAGCAGAGTCGAGAGCCTGGCGGGAAGCCCCGGCGACGGGGCGCGCATGATGTCCACGAGGTCACCGAGGCCCGCGACCGTCAGGACCGAACGGGCGGGCGGACCGGAGTGGACAGCATCCATCCGCTCACCGTATCCCCGCCCCACCCGTTCGGGTAGTCCGGACACTCCCGGTGGGGGATCGACCCATTCCAACGGATCGGTCAAGCTCGAACTGGCGAGAGTAGCCGACGGCGAGAGGACGAAGATGTCTGGGAACAGGGCTGTGGCATACAAGGGACCGGGTGTGGTCGAGGTGATCGACACTCCCTATCCGGAGTTCGAGCTCAAAGACGGGCCGGGGGTCAACCCGGCGAACGTCGGTCGAAAGGTGCCGCACGGCGCGATCCTGCGCACCGTGACCACGAACATCTGCGGGTCGGACCAGCACATGGTGCGTGGACGCACGACGGCCCCCGAGGGGCTCGTGCTCGGTCACGAGATCACCGGCGAGGTGGTCGAGGTCGGCCCCGGGGTCGAGTTCATCAAAGTCGGCGACATCTGTTCTGTGCCCTTCAACATCGCCTGCGGGCGGTGCCGCAACTGCAAAGAGGGCAAGACCGGCATCTGCCTGAACGTCAATCCCGACCGGCCCGGATCGGCCTACGGCTACGTCGACATGGGCGGCTGGGTCGGCGGTCAGGCCGAATACGTGCTCGTGCCGTACGCCGACTGGAACCTGCTGAAGTTCCCCGACCGTGACCAGGCCCTCGAGAAGATCCTCGACCTGACCATGCTGTCGGACATCTTCCCCACCGGCTTCCACGGCGCCTACACGGCGGGCGTCAAGCCCGGATCGACGGTGTACATCGCCGGCGCCGGGCCCGTCGGCCTCGCCGCGGCGGTCGGAGCGCAGCTGCTGGGTGCGGCGGTGGTCATCGTCGGCGACCTCAACGAGGAGCGTCTCGCGCAGGCCCGCTCGTTCGGCTGCGAGACGGTCGACGTCTCCAAGGGCGACCCCGGCGACCAGATCGAGCAGATCCTCGGTGTTCCCGAAGTCGACTGCGGAGTGGATGCTGTGGGCTTCGAGGCGCGCGGACACGGAGCGGATGCCTCGCACGAGGCCCCCGCGACGGTGCTCAACTCGCTCATGACCATCACCGCCGCCGGCGGTGCCCTCGGCATCCCCGGTCTGTACGTGACCGGTGACCCCGGCGGCATCGATGAGGCGGCGAAGACCGGATCGCTGTCGCTGCGGCTCGGTCTCGGCTGGGCGAAGTCTCTGTCGTTCGCGACGGGTCAGTGCCCGGTGATGAAGTACAACCGCCAGCTGATGATGGCGATCCTGCACGACAAGGTGCAGATCGCGAAGGCCGTGAACGCCACCGCGATCTCGCTCGAGGACGCGCCTCAGGGCTATGCGGAGTTCGATCAGGGCGCCGCGAAGAAGTACGTGCTCAACCCCAACGGCTACCTCGCCGCCTGAACCACCCGATCCGATACAAGGAGAAGAACCATGTCCACCGTCACCCTCGAAGACGCCCGTCGCGTCATCGCCGCCGCTGAGAAGAAGGCCGACGAGATCGGCCAGCCCATGAACATCGCCGTCGTCGACTCCGGCGGAAACCTGGTCGCCCACGTCCGGCAGGACGGCGCCTGGATCGGGAGCGTCAACATCTCGATCAACAAGGCCTGGACCTCGAAGGCGTTCGACATCTCCACCAAGGACCTCGGCGACAACTCGCAGCCGGGTCAGCAGTTCTTCGGCATCCAGAACACCAACGGCGGCAAGGTCGCGATCTTCGCCGGAGGCATCCCGCTCTCGCGCGACGGCGTCGTCGTCGGTGCTGTCGGGGTCAGCGGCGGATCGGGCGAGCAGGACCACTCGGTCGCCGAGGCAGGGGTCGCCGCCTTCTAGGAGGCGTCCGTCCTTCTCGAGAAACCCCGAGGGGCTTTTCGAGAATCGCCGGTGCGCGAGTGCGCTGTGGGCACGGCTTCCGGCCTCAACGCCGGGATGCCGAGCCGACGGCCCGCGTACCAGATCAGATTGAAGAGGGCGATCATCCCGGTGATCCCTGCCGCGATGATCGTCCCGGCGTCCGCGACGAGGATCGCCCACGTCACCCAGAGGCCTTGGTTGAGAACAGCCAGGATGAGGAAGAGCGCGGACACGCCCCGAACGTGGGACGAGCGGATGAGGGCGACGCTCTGGCCCGCGTTCGCCAGCACGGCGGGAATGATCGCGATCGCTCCGTAGGCTCCCGAGCCGAACAGCTGATCGACCAGGATCATGATTCCGGCCAGCACGAGCCCGGGAAGGAGCGTCGACCAGATCCTTCTGCCGAGGTGGCGTGAGAGCAGGATGAGGATGGGGACGGTCGAGGCGAGCGAGAGCGCGCTGGCCACGATCTGCGGGGCTTGCCCGATCGTGATGCCGTGTGCCGTCCACCCGATGTTGACGGCGAGGAACGCCTGCCAGGCGGGAAGCGACAGCCCCTCGGCGTTTCCGGTACGGGCGAGGCGGACGAGTTGGGGGAGTCCGAGCAGGATGGCGGTCACGGTGCCTAACCAGCCCAGCACCTCCACGATGGTCATTGCGTCGCTCCCACCGGGCTGGCGCTACCGGGCGTTCTTATGGTCGCGCCAGGCAAGCCAGTCGTGCACGACGGCGAGGTCGTAGTCGGGCCCGGAGAGCCCGATGGTGAAGAGGGTCGTCCCCATCGCATGGAGTTCATCGGCATCCTGAAACGACCGGTGGGCGATGGAATCCAAAACCCCTGCGGAGATCTCGATCCGAGAGACGTCGCGACCTACGGCACGACCGTGCTCGCCGAGGATCGCGAGTTTGCGCTCCAGGGTGGGCAGGTCGCTGTAGCTGTGCCAGATGTCAGCGTGCGCCGCGACGATGCGTAACGTCTTCTTCTCGCCGGCGCCGCCGATGAGGATCGGGATCTTTCTGGTCGGAGGCGGATTGAGTTTGGTCCATCGGTCCTCGATGACGGGAAGGCTATGGGCGAGGGCATCCAGCCGCTGCCCCACCGTGCCGAACTCGTATCCGTACTCGTCGTAGTCGCGCTCGAACCAGCCGGATCCGGTCCCGAAGACGAAGCGCCCACGGCCTGTGCCGTGGGCGCTGATCTGGTCGATCGTCCGCGCCATGTCGGCCTGGAGGTTGGCGTTGCGGTAGCTGTTGCAGTTCACCAGGGCACCGAGCTCCACTCGCCGCGTCTGCTCGGCGAGTGCGGCGAGCATGGTCCACGACTCGAAGTGCATGCCGGAGGGGTCGCCGTTCAGCGGGTAGAAATGATCCCAGTTGAAGAGGATGTCGACGCCGAGGTCGTCGAGCTCGGCAGCCCTCTCCCGGATCGCCTCGTAGATAGCGTGCTGAGGCTGCAGCTGCACGCCGATGCGGACGGGACGACGTGGTCCGGTCATGAGACTTCTTCCCTGGTTCGAATGGAGATGTTCCGCCCGCGATCATGACGGGAACTGGTCAGGTCGTCAGGTCGGGTGGTGCAGAAAGGGACGCTGGCCTTCATCGGCTCGTCGATCGGTGATGCGAGGCATCGTCGGGTCGTCGGACGGGGGCGGTGACGGTGCCGAGGAGTTGGAGCGCCTCGTGATCGGACGAGCCGGGTTCGGCGGTCAGCACGGTGAGCTGCACGGCTTCGTGGCCGACGAGATCGAGTCCGTTGAAGTGCAGCGTCAGGTCGCCGACGGTGTGGTGATGGAACCGCTTCGTGCCGGACTGGTGTTCCCACACATCGTGGCGGCCCCATAGCTGTCGGAATTGGTCGCTGCGGGTGGAGAGTTCGCCGACGAGGTCGTGGAGTTGCTTGCTGTGCGGGTCTCGGCCCGCCTCGGTGCGCAACTGGGCGACGTTGATGCCGGCGATCGCGTCCCAATCGGGATAGAAGCGGCGGGCTACGGGTTCCAAGAAGATGAAGCGGGCGAAGTTCGGCGGAGATGTCGTCGCCGACACGATCATCTCTTCCATGAGCGCGCCGCCTAAGGGGTTCCACGCCAGCAGGTCCGTCCGACCGTTGCCGATCATCGCGACCGCAGACTCCATCGAGTTGAGGAACCATTGGATGCTCGGCGATGGCCGCCACGCCGGCGCGGGCGTGGCGCGGCTGCGGCTTCCGGTCTTGATCCCGCCCGCCTGGTGGGCGAGCCGCCGGAGGTACTCGCGCTCGACGTCGTCCATCTGCAGTGCCTTCGCGAGCCCGTCCAGAACCGCCTCGGATGCGCCGGCGATAGCACCACGTTCCAGCCGGGCGTAATACTCGACGCTCACCCCCGCGAGCGCCGCAGCCTCTCCACGGCGCAGACCCGGCACACGCCGGTCCGTCCCGCGAGCGAGACCGACGTCCTCGGGCTCGACCCGCGCGCGGCGCGACATCAGAAAGTCGCGTACCTCGGAACGGTTGTCCATGACCTCAGGGTAAGGCGACCTCGACGCGACCGGGACGCCCTGTCAGGGCACGTCAGGTCAGGGACTCGTCCCCCGGTGAGCGAACCCGTTTGCTTGAGCCATGCGCACTCCCGTTCTCCGCAGGCCCGCTATCCAACGGCTCTTCAACACCCTGGCCACGGCGGTCATGATCCTGTCCGCACCGGCACTCGTCCCTGCCGTCGACGCCGAGCAGCCCATCGTGGAGATGACGGTCACGCCATCGATCGGGGGAGCCGATCTCCTGCGGCAGCTGCCGCTCTCGCTCACTTTCGCCGACCGGATGGGCATCGCCGAGTTCGCGCCGCTGTCCGCGCCACTGACCATTCGCGGGAAGACTCGGATGAACGAGCACCGCGCCGGCGATGTCGCCTACGCGTCAACGGAGCAGACCGTTGTGGTGTTCCTGACCGACGGCCCGGGTACCCCTGACGGCGATCTTGTGCTGCTGGGCCATGTCACCAGCGGCCTGAGCGAGCTGACGAGCTGCGTACGCGACTGCGTCGTCACAATGGTGGACGACGCACGCTGACCCTGTTGCGCGACCGGCTAGTAGTCCTCTCGCGCCTCTTTGTCAATGTCGATGCGAGACTCAGCATCGGCCCACGCGGTGAGCGCCGCACCGAGCTGACGCCGCAGCCATTCCGCAGGCAGTGTCACGCCCTGGGCTTCGAGCTCGGCAAGTTGCGCGATCCACTCGTCCACCGTCCCCGTCAAGTCGTCGGGGCTCGCTGCGTTGCTCTCGCTCATACGGGTTCCCTCCGTCATGCCCGGCCGTGTGTGATTCCCGTCGGGGTCGAAGATACTCCCGACCGGCAGGTCGCGGCTTCGGCGTATGTCGAAGGTCGCGCGCGAGGTTCGAGGAAGATGCGGCGGCGCCCCGGAGTTCGTGACCGTAAATTGGTCGCACCGCAGCGCACCGGCGACCACCTACCGGACAAGCGCGACGAAGCTGGGTCCACGGCTATAATCTGCATATGAATGCGGATAATAGGATTTGCGGCCGTCACCCTCAGAGCGACTTCGTCGAGCTCTCGGTCGAGATCTTCGCGATGCTGGCGGATGCCACGCGGATTCGCATCATCCTCGCGTTGCGTGAGGCGGGCGAGCTGTCGGTGAACGATCTCGCCGAGGCGGTCGAGAAGACCCCCGCATCCGTGTCGCAGCACCTGGCGAAGCTCCGTCTCGCACGCATCGTGGCGACGCGGCAGGAGGGCACCCGCGTGTACTACCGGCTCGAGAACGAGCACGCGTCGCAGCTCATACGCGATGCGATCTTCCAGGCCGAGCACAGCCTCGGGGGTCTGCCGCGTCACCACCACGGCGACTCGGGGCCGGTCATTTCGGAGCGGCCCGGCGCGGCGCACACTGTATGAGCGTGCTGCTCGAGACCCCGCTCCGCGAGGGTGGGCGCACCCTCGCCAAGCCGCCGTCGATCTTCGTCACGGGGGCCCGGCTGCCGGAGGTGCGATGGGCGGCTCTGGCACTCGCCCTCTTCGTCGTCGCGTGGGCGCTCCAGCTGGCGGATGCCCCGGCACCCCTGTGGTGGAGCCTGTACCTGGCGTGCTACCTCGCCGGCGGGTGGGAGCCGGCGAGGGCCGGAATCTCAGCGCTGCGCGAGAGGGTGCTGGATGTCGACCTGCTCATGATCGTGGCGGCGATCGCCGCGGCATCCATCGGGCAGGTCTTCGATGGAGCGCTGCTGATCGTGATCTTCGCGACGAGTGGCGCGCTCGAGGCGCTCGTGACTCAGCGCACGGCCGACTCGGTGGGGAGTCTGCTGACCCTCGCCCCCGAACGCGCGACCCGGATGACCCGCACCGGCGACGCTGACGGCCTGCAGGTCGTGGCGACCTCCGAGCTCGTGACAGGCGACCTCATCCTGATCAGACCGGGGGAGCGCATCGGCGGCGACGGGATCGTGGTCGAAGGCGTGAGCGAGGTGGATCAGGCGGCGGTGACCGGCGAGTCGATGCCCGTGCGACGGGCGGAGGGCGAAGAGGTGCTGTCGGGCACGGTGAACGGCACCGGTTCGCTGGTCGTGCGTGTGACTCGGCCGGCGAGCGAGTCGGTGATCGCCCGCGTCGTCGCCCTGGTGGCCGAGGCGTCCGAGACCACGTCGCAGCGCCAGATGTTCATCGAGAAGGTCGAGCAGCGGTACTCGATCGGGGTCGTCGTCGCGACCCTGCTGGTGTTCGCCGTCCCCCTGGCCTTCGGCGAGGACTTCACCGCGGCCCTCTTGCGCGCGATCACCTTCATGATCGTCGCGTCGCCGTGTGCGGTCGTGCTTTCGACGATGCCGCCTCTGCTGGCGTCGATCGCGAACGCGGGTCGGCACGGCGTGCTCGTGAAGTCGGCGACGGTCATGGAGCGCCTGGGCCGCACCGACCTGGTCGCCTTCGACAAGACCGGAACCCTCACCCAGGGCGCGCCGGTCGTCCGTGATGTGACGGCCCTCGCGGGTCACACGCCCGAGACGGTGTTGGCACTCGCGGCCGCCGTCGAGCAGCACAGCGAGCACCCGGTCGGCCGGGCGATCGCGCGGGCGGCCGGCGCGGACGTCGCCGCCGCCCGGAACTTCCGTGCCCTGCCGGGCCACGGGGTGGAGGGGCGGGTGGGTGCCCGTCTCGTACGGGTGTCGCAGGCTCCGGGCGAGGCAGAGACGCTCGGCACCGTCGTCGACGTGCTCGTGGACGACGAACCCATCGGCACGCTGACCCTCGACGACGCATTGCGGGCGGATGCTGCGGCCACCGTTGCGCGAACGACGGCGATCACCGAGCATCCCGTGCACCTCCTCACGGGCGACAACGACAGGACGGCCGCCGACATCGCCGCCCGCACCGGCATCTCCGTCGTGCACGCGCGCCTGCTGCCCGCCGACAAGGCCACGGTGATCGCCGCGCTCGAAGCAGGCGGCGCCACCGTGATGATCGTCGGCGACGGCGTCAACGATGCCCCCGCGCTCGCCGCGGCGAGCACCGGGATCGCCATGGGCCGCCACGGATCCGACATCGCGCTCGAGACCGCCGATGCCGTCATCATCCGCGACGAGCTCTCGGCCGTTCCGAGTGTGATCGCGCTGTCGCGGAAGGCCCGTCGCTACGTCGTGGCGAACCTGATCGTCGCCGCCGCCTTCATCACCGTGCTGGTCGTGTGGGATCTCATCGCGACTCTGCCTCTGCCTCTCGCCGTGGCCGGGCACGAGGGATCGACCGTCATCGTCGCGCTCAACGGACTGCGCCTGCTGCGCCGGAGCGCCTGGAGCTGATCCGGACCGTCCGAACGACTCTGTCACCATCGGGCGCGGGCCGCGTGAGGTTGCGCGCGAACGCGTAGATCTGAGAATGTCGAGCGTGACGATCATGGGCTTCACCGGCCGCCGTACTGGCAGACGATGACCGATACCCCGGGCTTCGGCGCTCGCGTTCGCGAACTCAGACGGGCGGCCGACCTCACTCTGGAAGCGCTCGCCGAGCGCAGCGGGGTCAGCGAACGCACGATCAGCGACATCGAACGGGGGGTCAGCCTCGCCCCGCGACGCGCGACGGTGGACGCGCTGGCTCGGGGACTCGGGATCGATGAGGCGCAGCGTCAGACCTTCCTGCGGGCAGCCCGAGCGAGCCGGCGCGAGTCAGTCGCCGGCGCGTCGAGCGCGTCGTTCGCACCGCAGCGGGTCGGCGATTTCACGGGGAGGCAGCACGAGGTCGCGTCGGTGCTCGGGCTGCTCGACGTCGACACGGAGGATGCGGCATCCGCGCCGGCGGTCCTCATCACCGGGCCTCCGGGTTTCGGCAAGACGACGATCGCCTGGGAGGCGGTCCATCGCGCCGCCGATCGCTGGACGAGGACCCTCTTCGTCGATCTCGACGGTTTCAGCGCTCTGCCTCTGACGCCCCTCCAGGTCCTGAGCGCGTTGCTGCGGCAACTCCCGGGGAGCGAACTGAAGACCCCGACCACGGTCAGCGACGCCGTGCGGATGTGGCGGACGGCCACGGCATCGGCCCCCGTCGCCGTGCTGCTGGACAACGCCGCCAGCGAATCCCAGGTGCGCGCCGTGCTCGGGATCGGACCGCGCAGCGCGATCGTCATCACCTCGCGCCGCAGCCTCGCCGGGCTCGAAGACGTGCGCCGAATGCTGCTCGGCCCGCTCGGGCGCACCGACAGCGTCCGCCTGCTCGAGCATCTGATCCCCGACTCCCAGCGCGATCCTCGCGCGGTGGCCGGGCTCGCCGCTGTCTGCGAAGACACGCCTCTGGCGCTGCGGATCGTCGGCAACCGCATCGCCAGTCGCCCCGCGTTGCGGGCAGCCGACTTCTTGAAGCGCCTCCAGTCCGAAGAGAACCGTCTGCGTCTGCTCGTGGCCGGCGACCTCGCCGTGGAAGCGGCCATCTCGCTGTCGTACGACGACGTCGAGCCCGAGACGGCCGGGCTGTTCCGAGCCATATCGATCATCGACGGCGGCACGTTCGACGCGGGGCTCGCCGCCGCGATCGTGGGGAAGGATCGCGATGACACCGAGGCGCAGCTCGAAGACCTGACCGACCTGGGACTCCTCGAGGCACGAGGCGCCGACAGGTTCCGTCTGCACGACCTGCTCCGGCTGTTCGTCCTCGATCGGCTGCATCGTGAGCTCGGCTCGGCAGGTGTGCAGGCTCGTCGCAGTCGCCTCCGCGACTGGCTGCTCACGACGCTCGAGCGAGCCGGTGCCTGGTTCGAGCCGACGCGCGAGCCCGACCTGATCCCCGGGAAAGCGGTGTTCCACGACCGCGACGCCGCGGGGGACTGGATCCGCGGCGAGGTGGGTCACTGGTGGCCGGCGATACGGCAGGCCGCCGCTCTCGGCGATCACGCGCGCGTCGTCGACGTCGCCGACTCGCTGCACTGGTTCTCGGATGTCTGGATCCAATGGGGCGTCTGGCACGAGTTCTTCTCCCTCGCCGTCACGTCCGCGCGCGCTCTCGGCGACGGACTCATGGAGGCGACACATCTGGGATACGTGGCCTGGACCGAGATCGTCGAGGTCGGCGATTTCGACCAGGCCCTGATCACCGCCCGCGAAGCGCTCGCGGTGGCGGAGGCGATCGGCGACGACACCCAGCAGGGGTGGGCGCACTACTACGTGGCGTGGGCGCACTGGAAGATCGAGCGCTTCACCGAGGGGGCCGAGGATGCCCGGGCCTCCGTCGCGTGTTTCCGCCGAGCCCGCAACGACGGTGATCTCGCGCTCGCGATCGTCATGCTGGCGACGCTGCTGCAGGCGCAGGGCAAGCACGAGGAGGGGATCCGCGAGGTGGAGGGCGTGCTTTCCGTCCTCTCGGACGATCGGCGGCAGGGCCGCGGATTGGCGGGGCGCATCGCGGAGTACTCGACCTACATCGTGCTCGCGGATTCATATCTCGACCTGGATCGCAACGGCGATGCGGTCGACGCGGCATCCCACGCCCTGGCGATCGCCGAAGACCTCTCGGACGGCGCACGCATCGCGATGAGCCTTCGGCGTCGCATCAAGGCGCACATGCTGGCCGGCGATACCGCGCGCGCGGAGGACGACATCGACGCCGCTCTGGAGGTGCTCGGATCGAAGGAGGAGGACGCGCACGTTCTGCGGGTCATCCGCGACCGCATCGTCGCTGAGCGGCGCGCTCGAACGCAGTAGCAACGGTGTGGGCGCAGCCGACCGACATGTCGACATCTGTCGAGCGTCGACGCCGTCGTGGGCGATAGCGTCGACAGCGAGAGAGAAAGGCGGCCCGGACATGACCGACACGACGCCCGTCCGTCGCTGGAGCGCCCTCCCGCCCGTCCGTCACGGAGCGGGGTTCTGGATCGTCACCGCTGTCTTCCTGACAGTGATGGCCTACTCGACCGTGCCGACGCCGCTCTACCCGCTCTACGAGGAGCGCGACGGATTCCCGGTGTCCACGATCACGGTGATCTTCGCCGCGTACGCCGTCGGGGTGGTCATCAGCCTGTACTTCCTCGGTCACGTCAGCGACTGGCTCGGCAGAAGACGGATGCTGGTGGTCGCGGTCCTGGTGTCAGCGCTGTCCGCCGTGCTCTTCCTGCTGTGGCCTGAAGTCCCAGGCCTCATCGTCGCCCGTCTGGTCAACGGCGCCAGCATCGGCATCCTCACCGCGACGGCGACGGCGCACTTGGGTGAGCTGCGATCCGTCGCCAAGCCTGACGAGAACAGGATCATCGCCGCGTCCGTCGCCGGAGCCGCGAACCTCGGGGGGCTGGCGCTCGGTCCGCTGATCGGCGGTCTGTTCGCGGAGTTCCTGCCCGCGCCGCTCGTGCTCCCGAACGTCGTCTTCCTCGTCCTCCTCCTCGCGGCGGCCATCATCCTGATGTGCGTTCCTGAGACCGTCGATGCTCCGACCGCGCCGGTGACCTATCGGCCGCAGCGGCTCTCGGCTCCTCGGGGATCCCGATCAGCATTCGTCGCCGCGGGATTCGCGGCGTTCGCCGGCTTCGCGGTCTTCGGCCTGTTCACCTCTCTGGCGCCGACGTTCCTCTCGCTGTCATTCCACGAGAACGATCATCTGCTTGCCGGAGCGACCGCCTTCGTCGTCTTCGCCGCCGCCGCGGTCGGCCAGGTGGTCTTCGGGCCTCTCCGCGTGCGCACGCAGCTGGCGATCGCCGCGGCAGCGTGCGCGGTCGGCCTCGCCGCCGTCGCCGCGGGGGCGGTCGCGGCCGAGTTGGTCATCTTCATCGCGGGCGGTGCGATCGCGGGCCTCGGCGTCGGGGTGCTCTTCAAAGGGGCCATCGCCACCGCGGCGCGCGTTGCGGAGCCGGAGCGCAAGGGCGAAACGCTGGCCCTCATATTCCTCATCGCATACGCGGGGCTGGCCATCCCTGTTCTCGTGGTGGGTGTGTCGCTGCTGTTCGCTCCGCCCATCGCCGTGCTGCTGCCGTTCATCGCCCTCGCGGTGATCGCCACCGTGTCGGCCGCGATCGTCATGCGTCGCCAGGAGCGCTCACTCTGAGGCCGCTCGCAGCGGAGTGATGCCCTGCGTGCCCCGCGGGAATGTCGCGAGCGTGGCCTCGTCGATGTTGAGGTGTGCGGCCAGGAGGGCGGGGGGCACGTGGCTCAGCCAGTTCGCGAGCGAGATCTCTTCGTACTTGTCGGCTTTGAAGACCTCGAGGAACTGGAGCACGTCGTCGCCGGTGTTCTCGATGTAGTGACCGTAGTTCTTCTTGACCACGCCCACGTCGCCCGCCCGGAAGTCGGTGGTGTTGGCATGGGGGCCGGTGTTGAAGACGGTCATGCGCGCCGAACCGCGCAGGTAGTACTGCCATTCGTCGGCGTTCGGGTGCCAGTGGAGTTCTCGCATCGACCCGGGTTCGACGGTGACCAGCGCCGCCGCGATGGTATTCGAGAGCGGGAAGTTCGTGCTGTCGGCGATCTGTATGCTGCCGCCGCTGTTCTTGTGCAGGGGCGTCGACCGTGAAAGACGGAAGATGATCGGCTCGGCCGCGCCCCACTCGACGCCGGCTGCCTCTTGGTCGGCGGCGAGCTCGCCGGGCTCCGTCCCCGGGAAGATCCAGAGGTTGTGGAGCGGTATGCCGCTGAACACCCCCAGCGAGACGCCGAAGTTCTTGGCGAGCACCTCGGGCGGGGTGTGTGCGAACCAGTCGGTGAGAAGAAGCGTGTTGCTCTCGGACTGATCGCCGTCGTCGAAGGCGAGCACGAATTCGGCGCCGTCGGGCCCGAGACCCTGCAGAGAGTGCGGAGTGCCGGCGGGGAAGAACCACAGGTCGCCCTCTTCGACGTCTTCGACGCTCGCCCGTCCGCTCCGGCTCAGGGTGGTGACGCGGCATCTGCCCCGCGTCATCACCGCCCACTCGGCCGTCTGGTGCCAGTGCAGCTCGCGGATGCCGCCCGCCTCCAAATACATGTTCACCCCGGCGATCTCTTCCGAGATCGCGAAGTCCTGCTTCGTCAGCTCGCGAGCCCACCCACCGCGCTGCACCCGACGCGGCGAGATGTTGAACGACGACCAGAAGAACGCCTGGGTGCTGATGTCGGTGCCCGGAGCATCCATCTGATTCGGGAACTGGCTCTCGATGACCCGGTTCTGCGGCCCCGTCATGAGCGTGCTCTTCGGATCGTCGGCCGTGTTCGATTCACCCTCGGGAGGAAGATCGGGGTTTCCCAGGGTGGGGGTCTCGTGGTGCGGGACGGTCGGGTCGGTGGAATCCACGGTGTCTGCTCCTCGGCTTCTCGGCAGTGCGTTCAGCATTCCAGAATGCTCCCCGCCGCGTGGCCCGATCTCCTGCGAATGTTGAAAGTGTCTTCGGGATCTGTCGCACGCCCGTCCAGGAGAATGACAGGGTAACGGCCGTGTCGTCCCTCGTGCCCTGTGCATGTGCTTGTGCTTGTGCGCTGCGCCACGCCGAACCCTGCAGGAAAGGTGTCCCTCGATGAGCATGTCTTCTCCTTCGCGACGCGTTCCGATCGAGCCGCAGAGCGTTGACGCGCCGCTCACGGACTCTGCGGTGTTCCTCGTGCTGACCGTCGCCGACACGGCCGAGGCGTACGCCGCCGTGAAGAATGCCCTCGGCAGCGTGTCCGACGTGCAGAAGAACGTCGCGTTCCGCGATCTCGGTGCGTCGCTCTCGTGCACTGTGGCGGTCGGGAGCCGGGTATGGGATGCCGTGACCGGCCTGCCCAGACCCGCCGAGCTGCACGAGTTCCGGCCGGTTCGCGGCGCCGTCCACACGGCGGTTGCGACTCCCGGCGACATCCTCCTGCACATCCGCTCCGACCGGCGCGACCTCTGCTTCGAGCTCGAACGCCAACTGCTCGGCGCGTTCGGCGACGCGGTCGCGGTGGCCGACGAGACCGTGGGCTTCCGCTACTTCGACGTGCGGGATCTGCTCGGATTCGTGGACGGCACAGCGAATCCCGTCGGCCAGGCACTCCCCGAAGCGACGCTCGTCGGCGAGGAAGACCCGGATGCCGCGGGCGGTACGTACGTCGTGGTCCAGAAGTACGTGCACCCGCTCGCCGCCTGGAACGCGCTCACCACCGAGCAGCAGGAAGCGATCATGGGGCGCACGAAAGCCGACAACATCGAGCTCGACGACGCCGTCGACGGCCAGAAATCGCACAAGACGCTCGCGACGATCGTCGACGATGCCGGCGAACACGACATCCTCCGCGACAACATGCCCTTCGGCGCCCCCGGGTCGGGCGAGTTCGGCACATACTTCATCGGGTATGCGCGCCACCTCTGGGTGATCGAGAGGATGCTGGAGCGCATGTTCATCGGTGAGCCCCCCGGCATCCACGACCGCCTACTGGACTTTTCGACCCCCCTCACCGGCAGCGTCTTCTTCGCGCCTTCGGCGTCACTGCTGGACTCGCTCGCCGACGACTAGGTGCTTCGCACGGCTCCGATCACCCGTCGCGCGTCAGATCCGGCCGGTCGACTCCCAGAGGCGCACGAGCTTCAGAGCCAGGTGGAGAGTGCTCCTCTTCATGCCGTCCGCCATCGCGTCGCGTACGACCTCGGGCATCTTCTCCAGCCGGTAGTACAGAGTCGTCCGGTGCAGGAACAGCAGTTCGCAGGCGGCGGAGACCTGCCCGCCCACGTCGAGCAGCGTCTCGATCGTGCGGCGCTGGGTCTGATCGCCGTGCGATACGAGCGCTTCGGCGGCGGGAGAGATGACGCGCAGCCACGCGGGATCCCGCGTGACGGCGCTCAGCAGGGTCCACCCGCCGAGATCGGCGATATCGACCGAAGGCTGGAACTCCTCGAACGACGCCGAGAGCTCGGCGGCCGCAGCCGCCTGGTCGGCGGCAGCCCTCAGATCGTCGGCGGTGCGAAGCGGCGTAGCAGTGCCGATACCGAGAATGCGGATGCCCCGCCGAGCGCCTTCGTCGGCGAGGGCGCGATCGGTCGCGGCGTCGACACGGGGTCCGACGACGTACAGGACGCCGCGGAGGTCCGCGACGAGCCAGAGAGGCACAGGCCGGAGCGTCGCGAGTGCGCGGCCGAACGCGACGCGTTCGACGGCGCCTGCCGCTGTGTCGATCATCAGGGCACGCACCACGGTGCCCTCGCCGCGCTGCAGCCATCGTTTGCTCACCGCGGCCGCGTATGCCGCCCGGCGATCGCCTTCGTTCTCGCTGAGGAGTGAAGCCATCACCGTCTCGCGATCGGACGGCATCCGGGGGGACCGCTCACCGATGATCCGCGCAGCGAGGGCCACTGCGGAATCGATCGCCTCATACTGCGCGTGCGTCCACGTCACCCTGCCCGTAGATGCGATCCACAGGCGTCCGACGAGGTCCGGGCCGTGGTGGATGTCCACCGTCGTGCCGTCGGAGATGTGCGCGGCGTCGCCCGCATCGAAAGTGGGCCGGAGCTGAGCAGACCCATGATCACTCGTGACGGGGACGTCTCGATCCACCGCCGTCACGGCCACCGCACGATGGAGCACATCGGACAACTGCTCGACCACGTCCTGGAGAGTCGTGCCCGCGTGCGACAGCAGGCCTCCGTCGAGCCGATGGCACAGGGGTTCGAAGGTACTCATTCGCTGGCACTCCCTTCACGGGCCGACGTCGCACGTCCATTGCAGCGGGCCACCGCATCCCGCCGCCATGAAGAAAGCACGCAGTTTCGCACCCGATTCGCGTCCCTCCACGGCCCGCTGAGCCCGTCGTGTGGTGTCAACCGACATTCGTCGAATCATCTGCAACCTGGTGTCGTGTGGGCGGGGCGAGGCGCGCATTAGCGTGAGGGTCACCTGAACTCGCGAGGATCACCGATGACGTCACGTCCCGCCGTTGTGCTCGTCCACGGAGCGTTCACGGATGCATCGAGCTGGTGGCCGATCACTCTGCGTCTGTTGGGCTCTGGACGGACGGTGTTCGCGCCCCCCGTCGACGGACACAGTTTCGTCGACGATTGCGACCACGTCAGGCGGTTCGTCGAGCGCATCGACGGACCGGTGCTGCTGGTCGGGCACGCGTATGGGGGAGCGGTGATCACGGTGGCCGGTGCCGCGCACAACGTCGTGGGGCTGGTCTACGTCGCGGGGTATGCGCTCGACGGCGGAGAGAGCATCGGGGCGCTGCGCGATCGCTTCCCGGACTCCGATCTCGCACGCCACCTCGTCTCGGCATTCGGGCGCAGAGACGGGGATTCCGGCACCGAGATCACCGTCGAGGTGGCCGAGTTCCCGCAGCTCCTCGGCGAAGGGGCGCCCTCGGATGAGCTCGAGGTGATGGCGGTGTCCCAGCGTCCCCTGTCGGTATCGATCCTGACGGAGTCAGTGGTCGAGCCTGCGTGGCGCTCCCGGCCTTCGTGGGGCGTCGTCGCTTCGGCGGACCGCAGTCTGAGCCCCGAACTGCAGAGGTTTGCCTACCAGCGCGCCGGCGCGCGCCGAATCGTCGAGCTCGACGCTCCTCATCTGGTCATGCAGACCCACCCCATCGAGGTGGTCGCCCTCATCGACACGGCGCTCAACGAGCTGGTCGGGTGAGCGTACTCGACGCGCGGATCGCTACTTGTCGACCGCGGGAGCCGGCAGCACGTCCCACCGGCCGAGCGTCAGTGTCAGCGCGCTCGGTGCGTCGGTGTTCGGCAGGATCGAGATGCTGCCCTGGCTGTTCACGTCGTCGTACGGGAACCCGTAGGCGAGCCCATGGGCCGATAGCTCATGGATGACTTGCGAATACCGGTTCGCGACCGCGCCGGGCGGGTAGTAGTCCGCCGTGTCGAACCACGCGTCCTGCTGCAGGGCGATGCCGCGGTTGAAAGCGGCGCAGAGACGTGATCCGAGGAGGTTGCCGTTGATGTCTCCCGGTGAGAACGCCGCACCGCAGCTGAAGACCTCTGCGGCTGTGGGCTTCGGGAGCACGACGGCGCCGGTCTCGTTCGGCCCGGTCGTCTGCAGATGCAGCTTGCCGTCCTCTTCGACCCGACCCGTGAACGTATAGGGTGCCTCGGTGTAGCTGAATCCGGCGGCCCAGGCGGCCCACGCCTCGTCGACGGCGCTGTTCATCGCGGTCCCCTCGGGGCTCGCGAGAAACGTCGGCGAGTTCGCCGGATTCAGGATCCGGTTCGGCTGCACGAGATCGGCATATCCTCCGCCGAGCGCGGCGACTGCTTCCCGGACATCCGCCAGGGTTGCGGTGATCCCCCGATACTCGGAGATGCCGGTCGATTGCTGCTCGAGCTCAGCCGTCATGGGAAACCCGATGGCATCGACCATGTCGACATCGCCGCCGTAGGCGATCGATCCCGCCTCGAACGCGTACTCGTAGTAGTCCCAGACGCCGTCATGGTTCGGGTTGCTCGGGTCGGTCACGACGGGGATGGTGAATCCCGAGCTGTCGGGTGCGATGGCGATGTACATGGGGGCGCCGAGAGACACGTAGACGCGCGAGCCGCCGTCTGTGAATCCGTTCAGCACGGTGCCCCCGCCGACGGGCAGCGGGAACGACATCGCGGCGTAGTCGACATCGTCCTTCGTGAAGTGCCCGGGTGCAGCGGCATCGGCGGAATTCATGGGCAGCACCTTGCCGGCCGCATCCTGATAGGACCACTGACCGTCTTGAAGGCCGATCACCGTGAGCCAGATGTCGCTGTCGTCCCACACCCCTGTGTCGTTGACGACCTGCACGGGAAAGTGGTTCGGGCCGGTCACCGTCGGGGGCGTCGCCACGGTTCGTTCGGGCGGAGCGGCCATCGCGGACATCGGAGCCAGGATCCCCACGGATCCCAGCGCGGCGACCGCGACCAGAACGGCCCGCCGGATGCGGCGACGGGGCCCGACCACGCGGGACCGGGCATGTGGACTCAGACCGTCAGAAGAAGACACATCGACCTCACTCGCCTTGCGGCATCGGTGCATCGGACCAGCATACCGACGCACCTATATATTAGTGCATCGAAAGCGACGGAACTCACGCCCCCAGAATTCTCTGAACAAAAGTAGGAGTCCGAGCGCCTGCGCCCGGCGATATCGTGTACGCGTTCCCGCTCACCGGGAAGCAGGGGGCACTCAACCGTCGTCTCGAGCGGAGCTCGGCTCGGCATGAACTGGAGGTCGATCATGGCGTTCGTCACCACGGATGATGGCGCGGAAATCTTCTACAAGGACTGGGGCAACCGCGACGCTCAGCCCATCATGTTCCACCACGGCTGGCCGCTCTCGGCTGACGACTGGGATGCTCAGATGCTCTTCTTCCTTGCGAAGGGCTATCGGGTCATCGCCAACGACCGACGCGGGCACGGCCGGTCTTCGCAGATCGCAACCGGCCACGACATGGACCACTACGCGAGCGATGCGAATGCGGTGGTCGAGCACCTCGATCTGCGCAACGCCATCCACGTCGGGCACTCGACCGGCGGTGGCCAGGTGGCGCGATACGTGGCGCAGTACGGCGAGCCGCAGGGACGTGTCGCGAAGGCGGTGCTCGTCTCGTCGGTGCCCCCGCTGATGGTGCAGACCGAATCGAACCCCGAGGGAACTCCGATCTCGGTCTTCGACGGGTTCCGCGACGCGCTGGCCGCGAACCGGGCCGAGTTCTACCAGGCCGTGGCGGCGGGGCCGTTCTATGGGTTCAATCGGCCGGGTGCAACGGTCTCGGAGCCGGTGATCGCAAACTGGTGGCGACAGGGCATGATGGGCAGCGCGCTCGCTCACTACGAAGGCATCAAGGCGTTCTCCGAGACCGATCAGACGCACGACCTGAAGGCGATCTCGGTGCCTGTCCTCGTCACGCAGGGCGACGACGATCAGGTCGTTCCCTACAAGGATGCGTCGGTGAAGCAGGCCGAGCTGCTCAGGAACGCGACCCTGAAGATCTATGAGGGCTACCCGCACGGCATGTTGACGACGCACGCCGATGTCATCAACCCCGACCTGCTTGCCTTTATCCAGCAGTAGTACTCGAACCGCCGAACGGCGCACTCCGGGATGCCGGGGTGCGCCGTTCTTCGTGGTGAGAGGGCTCGAGGGTTTCGGTGTGCTCACGGATGTACTCAACCGCGCGCATTCACATAGTAGTATGCGTGGATATCTTAATTGAAGGGAGCATTTCGTGCCTCTTGTCGGATTCTTCGTGCTTTTGGTTGTGGGACTTCTCGCCGGCATCGCCTGGACCTGACCTCGCCAATCGGCGGTTCGCTGCGCCCCACCTCCCGTGAAATATACTGGAATGCAACATATCGTCATCAAGGGAGGTGTCACATGGTCCTTGCGCCCTTCGTCTTTCTCGCCTTCCTCATTGCATACGTCCTGGGCAGGGGCTGACCTCTGCATGCGGCTCACAGAGCGTCGGTGAGCCGCACGCAGCTGTACGCTCAGGCGCCCGCGTGCGTGTTCTCCTCGATGATCGGGTCTGAGGCGTCGGCCTTCGCCGCGTCCGGCTGCGCGCCGGGGGCGCCGAGGTCGGGGTCTTTCCGCACCAGGGCCTCGATCTGCGCACCGGTTACGGGGTCGACGCTCTTCCAGTATGCGAATGCGCGGTCGAGCACGTCGCCCTTCACCCCACCGAGGAGGTGCCCGGCGACGGTCTTGACGAACGCGGCCCGCTGCTGGTCGTTCCAGACGTCGCGCACGAGCGCGCCGGCCTGCGAGAAGTCGTCGTCGTCCGGGCGCAGCGTGTAGGCCTGGCGCACCATGGCGCCGTCGGCCTCCCATCCGGGATCGACCTCGCCGACGTTGTCGGCGTACCCGCGACCGAACGAGTTCGGGGCGTAGACCGGGTCATCGCCGCGGTGGTCGTACGCCATCGGGCCATCCTGCGTATAGGTGTTGAGCTCGACGTGCGGGCGGTTCACCGGCAGCTGCAGGTAGTTGGCCCCGATGCGATGGCGGTGGGTGTCGGCGTAGGCGAAGGCGCGGCCGAGCAGCATCTTGTCGGGCGAGAATCCGATGCCCGGCACCAGCGCGGACGGTTCGAAGGCCGCCTGCTCGATCTGGGCGAAGAAGTTCTCGGGATTGCGGTTGAGCGTCATCGTGCCGACCTTGATGAGCGGGAACTCGCGGTGCGGCCAGATCTTCGTGAGGTCGAACGGGTTGAGGTGATAGTCCCTCGCCTGCTCGTACGGCATGATCTGCATCGACAGCGTCCACGACGGGAACTCGCCCCGATCGATCGCCTCGAACAGATCGCGGCGGTGGAAATCGGCATCCTCACCCGCGATCCGGGTGGCATCAGCATCCGTCAGTCCCTCCACCCCCTGATCGCTGTGGAAGTGGTACTTCACCCAGAACTTCTCGCCGGCCTCATTGACCCACATGTACGTGTGCGAGCCGTAGCCGTTCATCTTGCGATACGACGAGGGGATGCCGCGGTCGCCCATCAGGTAAGTGACCTGGTGTGCGGACTCGGGGTTGAGGCTCCAGAAGTCCCACTGCATGTTGTTGTCGCGCAGTCCACTGCCGCCGCG
Organism: Microbacterium rhizomatis; assembly: GCF_008710745.1. Taxonomy (GTDB): domain Bacteria; phylum Actinomycetota; class Actinomycetes; order Actinomycetales; family Microbacteriaceae; genus Microbacterium; species Microbacterium rhizomatis. The sequence goes on along the minus strand of NZ_VYSA01000002.1, from coordinate 729,895 downwards.
ACGCTTCTGCGAGCGGATGAAGTGCGGGAACTTCATCGTGTCGCGGATGAAGAACACCGGAGTGTTGTTGCCGACGAGGTCGTAGTTGCCCTCGTCCGTGTAGAACTTCAGGGCAAAGCCGCGAGGATCGCGCCACGTGTCGGGCGAGCCCTGCTCACCGGCGACGGTCGAGAAACGGGCCAGCATCTCGGTCTTCACGCCCGGCTGGAAAAGGCCGGCCTTCGTGTAGGCGGTGACGTCTTCGGTCGTCTCGAACACACCGAATGCACCAGAGCCCTTCGCGTGCACGTTGCGTTCGGGCGTGCGCTCACGGTTGAAGTGCGCCATCTGATTGAGGAAGTGCACGTCGTGCAGGACGATGGGGCCGTCTGCCCCGACGGACAGGCTGTTGCGGTCGCTGGGGGCGGGGGCGCCGGTATCTGTCGTCGAGCCCTTCTGGGCCTCGGCCGATGGGGCGGTCTTGATAGACGTGCCGTCGGTGGGTACGGGAAGCTCGGGCATGGTTCTCCTTCGCAGGCTCTGGTGCAGGTCTGTTGACCGGCCCTCGTCCACGCAAGCATCAGCCCTGAGCTCGGTCAATGGGGGCGACGCGCATACACAGGGGGTGTACAGGCTTCCCCCGCGCTGAGCTCAGCGGCGAAGTCCCGAAGATGTTACACAACGTTCATATAGAACTTGGTATGTCAATATATCGTTATCGCCATGAATCAGATGACTCGGCGTTGGTGTGTCGCTATCGTCACTGCTCTCGCGATGACGCTCGGTTTCGTGGCGCCTGCGTCGGCATCGGCGTCGGAGCTCAATTCTTCGTCTGCGGATGCGGATGCGGGAGCAGGAGAGGTATCGGTCAAGTACGCCTCCACCTTTGAGGTCGTCAACGCGACCGTCCAGACGATGATCTACCTGAAGGCGGAGCCGGTGGCTTCCTCTTGGAGCACGGGGCTCTGGTTCGATGACAACGGACCTGCGGCGATCGGGACCAGGTTCGTGCCCGCATCGAAGGAGGACTTCGCGCTCACCTGGTGGTTCGCAACGACCAATGCGGGAAATCTCTTCTACCAGTTCGGTGACGATCCGGATCACGTGGTGGTGGTGAACGCCCTCGTGAAGGACTTCGCGCAGGCGATGTCGTGTTCGAGTGTGCCGGCAGATCTGGTGTGTACCGTGCAAGGTTTGACGGCGACGATCACGACCAAAAACCCGACGAGTTACACGATCACGGGTGCCGACCGGCAACGGCAGGCGGATCTGCTCAACGCGCTGTGCAGCTCGGGCACCCCGCTGGCGACGTGCTCGTTCGCCCCGAAGGGGGAGCTGATGCGTTCGTACGGAGAGCCGCGGATGATCGGAGAGAACCGGCACTTCAACTGCAAGGCGGAGGGCATCGACACGGTGAGACTCACCTGGGGTTTCGAGGAGAGCTCCTCGAACTCCGTCGGCGGCAGTCTCACGATCGGCGGGACGCTGTTCAAGATCGTCGAAGTGGCCGTGGAACTCACGTACACCCACACCTGGTCGTGGACGAAGACGTACTCCGAAGCCCACGACATCCAGGTCTATCCGGGCAAGTGGGCGTGGATGGAGCAGTACCCCCCACGTATCGCCGTCACCGGTGACTTCACGGCCACGATCGGCAACGTCACGCTCTACATCACCGATGTCACCTTCGACGCCCCTGATGGAGACAGTCAGGGCCTGATCGTCAGCAAGTCGCGCGACCTCACGCCCGACGACTACGCCAAGTACTGCCTGTAGCCGGCACGAGTGTGCCGTTCTACCTCACGTGCACGGTGAATGGATTGACGGCGCTCCTCGCAGAGAGGGATTGGCGGCATGGCTAAGGTCTGGCGCGGCTGTTGCGGTTGGACGATATCGTCGCGGTCCGCGTGCCCTCGATCGAAGTGGCCTGCCATCACCGCGGACCGTATCGTCCGGTCGCTGTCATGTCGGCCCGCTGGGCTCGAGCCCCGGGATCGCCGTCGCGCGGGACAGGCTTCCCCCGCTCCGTGCTCAGCGGCGAGGCCGCGAAGATGTTACACAACGTTCATATAGAACTTGGTATGTCAATATATCGTTATCGCCATGAATCAGATGACTCGGCGTTGGTGTGTCGCTATCGTCACCGCTCTCGCGATGACGCTCGGTTTCGTGGCGCCCGCGTCGGCATCGGCGTCGGAGCTCAATTCTTCGTCCGCGGATGCGGGAGCAGGAGAGGTATCGGTCAAGTACGCCTCTGCTTTTGAAGTTGTGAACGCCACTGGTCAGACAATGACCTATACCGGTGCGAAAGCCGTCTCGTCGTTCGGGAACTCGGGGCTCTGGTTCGATGACAACGGCCCTGCACCGGTGGGAACCTCGTTCGGCCCGGCGTCGAAGGAAGACTTTGCGCTTACGTGGTGGTTCGGGAAGAGCAATAGCGGGGACTTCTTCTATCAGTTCGGCGACGACCCGGACCACGTGGTGGTCGTGACTGCTCTCGTGCAGGACTTCTTGCAGAAGTTGACGTGCACAAGTGTGCCTGCAGATCTGGTGTGCACGCTGCAGGGATTTACGGCGGTCATCACGACGAAGGATCCGACGACTCACACGATCACGGGTGCCGACCGGCAACGGCAGGCGGATCTGCTCAACGCCCTGTGCAGCTCGGGCACCCCGCTGGCGACCTGCTCGTTCGTCCCGAAGGGGGAGCTGGTGCGTTCGTCCGGAGAGCCGCGGATAATCGGACAGAACCAGCACTTCAACTGCAAGGCGGAGGGCATCGACACGGTGAAACTCGCCTGGGGTTTCGAGGAGAGCTCCTCGAACTCCGTCGGCGGCAGTCTCACGATCGGCGGGACGCTGTTCAAGATCGTCGAAGTGGCAGTCGAACTCACCTACAGCCACTCCTGGTCGTGGACGAAGACGTACTCCGAAGCCCACGACACCCAGATCTACCCGGGCAAGTGGGCGTGGATGGAGCAGTACCCCCCACGCATCGCCGTCACCGGCGACTTCACGGCCACGATCGGCAACGACACCTTCTACCTCACCGATGTCACCTTCGATTCCCCTGATGGAGCCAGTCAGGGCCTGATCGTCAGCAAGTCGCGCGACCTCACGCCCGACGACTACGCCAAGTTCTGCCTGTAGCCGGCTCGTATCGATGCACCGCTTCTGGATGCGCTACGCCACTGGATAGCCGATCAACCGTGAGATGACAGAGGCCGAAATCCTCTCCCCGAGTCCTCGATGACGAGGAGCCAGTTCGACGCCAACCATCACCCGCCCGCGAGAAATCGCCCACGCTGGAGTCGGGATGGCGTCGGTCGGGACGGGTCAGGCCGGCGCGAGCAACCGCGGCGCCAGCCGACCTACGCGGGCGGTGAGGTCGGCGAAGGCGGCTTCGAACGCCTCGTCGGTGGCGACAGGCACCGGATCGGGCACTGACCAGTGCGCGGAGGCGGCGGTGAACTCCTCGTGCGCCCGGTCGCAGACGGTGATCACGAAATCGGTGTCGCGCACGAGTCCCGCGATCTGCTGCGGCGTGATGCCGGTCAGGTCCAGCCCGTGCCGGGCGGCCGCCGCCAGAGCGCCCGGCGCCACGGCGGCGGCGGGATGTGTGCCGGCGCTGACCGCGGGGATTTCGCTGACGTCGTTCCACAACGCCTGCGCGAGCTGAGAGCGTGCGGAGTTGGCGGAGCAGACGAACACCACTCGTTGCGCACCGGCGCTCGCCGCGGGGTCGAGGTCGGCGAGCCCGTCCGGCAGGAGGGTGACATACGTGCGCCGGCCGTCGCCCTCGGACCGTCGGCGGCTGATCAGGCCTTCGCGCGCCAGAACCTTCAGGTGATGGGCGATCAGATTCGAGGGCAGATCGAGGTCTTCGCGCAGCTCCGTCGGTGACAGGTCTCCGAGGGTGAGGAGGTCGAGCATCCGCAGCCTCGCGGGGTCTGCCAGCGCAGCGTGCTTTCGTGCTCGCCGCTCAAGAGAAAGTCGCTCAGCGTTCATTGACTCAATCTTGACTGAGATATATTCGTCTCGTCAAGATGGGATCTCATGAACACGATCGCCGTGCTGCGCCGCGCCGGTGCCGAACTTCTCGGTACCGGGATGCTGGTGACGATCGTCGTCGGTTCGGGAATCGCCGCATCCCGGCTCTCCACCGACCCCGGGCTGCAGCTCCTCGAGAACTCGATCGCCACCGCCCTCGGCCTGGCCGTACTGATCCTGCTCCTCGGTCCGGTCTCGGGTGCGCACTTCAACCCCGTCGTCTCGCTCGCCGATGCGTTCCTCGGACGACCCCGCCAGAACCGCCCGCGCACCGGCATCCCGTTGACGCTGCTCGGGCTGTACGTGCTGGCTCAAGTGACCGGCGCGGTCGGGGGAGCGGTGCTGGCAAACGCCATGTTCGCCACGCCGACCGCGCTGTCGACGACGAACCGTGCAACCCCGGCGACGTTCCTCGCCGAGATCGTCGCGACAGCGGGGCTCGTGCTCCTGATCATCGGCCTGGCCCGTGCCCACCGCAGCACCCCTGTCATCGCCGCAGCGGTCGGCGCCTACATCGGGGCTGCGTACTGGTTCACCAGCTCCACATCCTTCGCGAACCCTGCTGTGACGATCGGGCGCATGTTCACCGACACGTTCGCCGGCATCGCGCCGACCTCCGTTCTGCCGTTCCTCGCCGCCCAGTTCGTCGGCTGCGGCATCGGGATCGCGCTCGCCGTGCTGCTGTTCCCGCACGCCGCCGCCGCGGCCGACGACCTCACCGTCTCGCACACCCTCACCGACCCCGAGAAGGACGCCTCATGACCCACCTCGTCGCCATCGGCGGCAGCGATGCCGGCATCTCCGCCGCGCTCCGCGCCCGCGAACTCGATCCCACCGTCGATGTGACCGTGGTCGTCGCCGACGCGTATCCGAACTACTCGATCTGTGGCATCCCGTACTTCTTCTCCGGCGACGTGAAGCCCTGGCAGTCGCTCGCGCACCGCACGCACGCCGACCTCGAAGCCACCGGAATGCGCCTGCGCCTCGACACCCTCGCGACGAGCATCGACGTCGGCGGGCAACGTCTGACGGTACGCGACATCAGCGGCGCGGAGTCGCAGATCAGCTATGACGAACTCGTCGTCGGCACCGGGGCCCTACCCGCGTACGCGGGCATCGCCGGACTCGAGCAGCTCACCCCCGCCGACGGGGTCCACGTCATCCACTCGATGGGAGACACCTTCGCCCTGGACGAGCACCTCACCGAGCGCGATCCGAAGACGGCGATCATCATCGGCGCCGGGTATGTCGGCCTCGAGATGGCCGAGGGGTTCACCGGGCGGGGCATCCAGGTCACGCAGCTGCAGCGCGGGCCCGAAGTGCTCTCGACCATCGATCCCGAACTGGGCGCCCTCGTCCGCGCCGAGGTCGTCCGGCACGGTGTCACCGTGCACACCGGTACCACCGTCCGCTCCGTGGAGAAGACCGCCGCGGGTCTCGCCGTGCACGCCGAACGCGACGGCCGGGCGGTCACTCACACCGCCGACCTCGTGCTGGCGGTCGTCGGCGTGCGGCCGAACACGGCCCTCCTCGAGGCGGCGGGCGCCAGGCTGGGAGCGGGCGGCGCGGTCGTGGTCGACGAGCGGATGCGCACCGGCCTCCCGCACGTGTTCGCCGCCGGCGACGGCGTCACCACTCACCACGTCCTCCTCGGCAGCACGTATCTGCCGCTCGGCACCACCGCGCACAAGCAGGGTCGCATCGCGGGCGAGAACGCCCTGGGCGGCTCCGCGCAGTTCGCCGGATCCGTCGGCACCCAGGTTGTGAAGGTGTTCGACCTCGTCGCTGCCCGCAGCGGGCTCCGCGAGCACGAGGCCCTCGCCGCGGGCTACCGGCCCGCCACCACGGAGATCATCGCCGACGATCACAAACGGTACTTCCCCGGCGCGCAGCCCCTGAGCATCCGGATCACCGGCGACACCCGGAGCAGGCTCCTCCTGGGCGCGCAGATGGTCGGCCGTCTCGGTACCGAGACCGCCAAGCGGATCGACACGTTCGCGACCGCCCTCTTCGCAGGCCTCACGGTCGAGCAGGTCTCGGATCTCGACCTCTCTTACACCCCGCCGCTCGGGTCGCCCTGGGATGCCGTCCAGGTGGCCACGCAGGCCTGGTCGCGCACACACCCGTAAGAGAGGTACTAGGAGGCCACCTCCCGCAGGTGCCGGTACTGCCCCCGGAAATAGAGCAAGGGCTCTTCTTTGTGCCACGCCGGCGGGCTCATCTCGATGACGCGCCCGATCACGATCTGATGATCGCCGGCTTCGTGCTCCGCCCAGATCTCGCAGTCCAGCCACATGAGCGTGTCGAGGATCACCGGGTCGCCGGAACGCGCCGGCCGCCAGTCGATACCCGCCCACTTGTCGGTCCCCTTGCGGGCGAACTGATTCGACACCGCGTGCTGGTCGTGCGCGAGCACGTTGACGGCGAAGCGACCCGTCTCGCGCACGCGCGGGTAGGTCGTAGAGGTCGTCATGACGCTGAACGACACCAGAGGGGGGTCCACCGAGACCGAGTAGAAGGACTGGCAGGTGAAGCCGATCGGCCCGTCGTCGTCGATACCGCTGATGATCGTGATGCCCGACGCGTAGTGCCCGAGCGTGTCGCGGAAGATCCGCGGATCGACCTCGGGCGACGGGAGGGCGGGCTCTTCCGGGGCGATGGTCATGCGCGTGTTCTCGCTTCTCATGGTCACGCTATTCGTCACGCGAGGGGCGAGAGGGAAGGGGCCACGGCTGCCGCGCGGGTGTGCGCGGCCACCCCGGCGAGGCGCGCGAGGTTGCTCGCGTACTCGGCGGCGGCCTGCCCGGCGATCTGATCGAGGTGGTCCATCTGCCCGGCGACGAAGTAGAAGCCGCGGCCGGGCACGATCGCTCCCAGCTCGACCAGCAGCGGCGCGAGGTTGACGGTCGGCCCCATCGCGTGCGTGAGGTCGCCACCGGTGTGCACCGGGATCGCCGTGACCCCGGCGAGTCCGTTCGCCGGATACCGGTCGAGGAAGGCCTTCAGAAGGCCGGTGTAGCTGGCCTTGTAGGTGGGCGAGGCGAACACCGCCAGATCGCTCTCCGCGACGCGGGCGTTCAGGGCGGCCATCCGTTCCGACGGCCACGCGAAGATCTCGGAGGTGTGATCGGCCAGATCGATGATCTCGAGATCGTACGAGCCATGGGTCAAGAGCTTCTCGACCAGGGTCTCGGCCACCTTGAGGGTCCGGGACTTCGGCTTGGGATTGCCGACCACGATCGTTGCTGTCAGTGCCATCTGCTTCTCATTTCGTACCGATTGACAGGAAATGAGGATGAAGAAGCCGCCGCGGGGTCACGCCCACGATCCAGAACCGCGGGCTGCACGGGGAGACTCCGACATCTCTCACACTCCACCGAGATCTTGTGGCCCGGTGGGCCCGCAACGGCTTACGTTGCGCTCCGATTATCACGCAACTTCGTTTCCGGCGCATGACGTCTCCTCGGCCTGAATCAAGGTTGGATCCACATATGCTACTTTTGGATCCTCGGAAAGGGCGTGAAAGAGATGAGTTCGGTCGACGCGACGGATGCCGCGCCAGGCATGGCGGAACCCACGGACGCCACCCGGCCGCGCCTCGATCTCGAGCGCGAACGCCTCCTCACGCGGGGGGCGACGCTCTCGCGTCATTTCAACGCTGCCGGCTCCGCGTTACCCTCGGTCGGCGTGCTTGCGACGGTGGTCGACCACCTCCGACTCGAGGAGGCACGCGGCGGTTACGAAGCGGCGGCGCAAGCCCGCGACCGCGTCGATGACGTCTACGCCGCAGCAGCCGAACTCGTCGGTGCGACAGCATCCGAGATCGCCCTCTTCGACAGCGCATCGACGGGGCTCCGCGTCATGCTCGACTCCCTGCGACTCTCGCGGGGCGACCGCATCGTGGCCTCGACCACGACGTACGTGAGCCACGCCCTGCACCTCATGACGCTGGCGCGCGAGCTCGACATCGAGCTGGTCATCGCTCCTGTCGATGGGGCGCGGCGAGTGGACGTCGAGGCGCTGGACGCCCTGCTCTCCGACGGCCGGCCGACCCTTCTGAGCGTGGCGCACATCCCCACCTCTTCGGGCCTGGTCGAACCGGTTGCGCAGATCGGCGCGGTGGCTCGCACGCACGGGGCGACCTACATCCTCGACGCGACGCAGTCGACCGGCCACCTCCGCACCGACGTCGTCGAGGCGGGCTGCGACATCCTCGTCACGACCGGCCGCAAATTCTTGCGCAGTCCGCGCGGCACCGCGTTCGCGTACGTCCGCGCCGAGCTGCTCGAGCGTCTGCTGCCCCTGTCGCCCGATGTCCGCGGAGCGCAGTGGACGGAAGCGGCGAAGTGGGAACTGACCCCTTCGGCGCGACGCTTCGAGAGCTGGGAGTCGTCGGTGGCCAATCGCCTCGGGCTCGGAACGGCCATCCGCGAAGCGCTGGACCGCGGCGTCACCGAGACGCAGGAGTGGCTGTGCCGCACCGGAGATGACCTGCGCTCGGCTCTGGCGGGGATCGACGGCGTCACGCTCGCCGATCCCGCGGAGGTTTCGTCGGCCATCGTCACATTCACCGTCGAGGGCGTCGAAGCCAGCGCGGTGGCGCTGGCGCTGGCGGACCGCAACGTGCGCGTCGTCTCGGTGCCGGCGACCCACGGCCAATGGGATCTCGGCGCGCGGGGGATACCCTCGGTGGTGCGTGCGTCACCGCACGTCTACAACGACGCGGCCGACTTCGCCGCCCTTCTCGAAGGCGTGGAGGCGATCGCGTCCGGGAACGGGACGCGCTGAGATGGCTGGGAGATCCTCGGACGCGGATGTCATCGTCATCGGCGCCGGCATCCACGGCAGCGCGACCGCCGCGAGCCTCGCTCGTCGCGGGAGGCGCGTGATCGCGATCGACCGTTTCGCCGTCGACCACGTGCGCGGATCGTCGCACGGTCGTACGCGGATGATCCGGCGGGCCTACCCCAATCCCGTGTGGAACGATCTCGTGGATCGTGCCTTCCGCGGCTGGGAGAGCCTCGAGCGCGAGACGGGCCAGACGCTGCTGCACATCACGGGCGGGCTCTACGCGCACGCCGGCGAATCGCAGCTGCAGGGCCCGGACTGCGTGCTCGTCGAGGATCGCGCAGAGCTCGAGCGGCTCATGCCCGACTTCCGTGTTCCCGACGGGTATCGCGCGGTCTACGACCCGCACGCCGGTGTCGTCGAGGCCTCTCGGGGGCTCGCCGCGTTGCGCGCGGTCGCCGAAGGCCACGGCGCCGACCTGCGCTTCGACGAACGGCTGCTCGGGTGGGACGCCATCGGCGACGGCGTGGAGGTGCGGACGGATGCCGGAACCCTGCGCGCGGATCGGCTGGTCATCGCCGCCGGGGCCTTCGCCGCCTCGATCGTGCCGCAGCTCGCTCCGCTCCTCGAGGTGTGGCGGATCCTCACCGTCACGGTCGCCCCGGGCCAGAAGCGAGGACGGCCGCCGGGGCTCGGGGCGTTCTCGGTGGATCGCGAGGGCGGCCTGGTCTTCGGCATCCCCGACGCCGACGGCAACGGCGTCAAGCTCGGCGTCGATGCCCGAAGAGTGTGGGATCCGGAGGTCGCCGTCGCCGCCCCCACCGATGCGGAGGTCGCCGAGATGCTGGCGCTCTTGTCGGAGTACGTTCCCGGCCTCGATCACCGCGACCTCGAGGCGACCGCTTGCCTGTACACGATGACCGAAGACAAGCGCTTCATCATCGGGCCGCTCGCCGAGACCCCCCAGGTCGTGGTCGTCTCCGCGTGCTCGGGGCACGGCTTCAAGTTCGCACCCGCGATCGGCGACGCTGCCGCCGACCTCGCCGACGGGATTGCTCGCGACGATCTCGCGTTCGTCTCGACCGCACGCCGGGGGATCTGACATGCGATCCGATCTCTCCGCACGCGTCGCTGCCCCCGTCGCGATCGCCGCTCCGCACACCGCGGCCGTCGCCGCGGCCGAGCGCGCGATCGCGGCGGGAGGAAACGCCCTGGATGCCGCGCTCGCGGCCGCCGCGATGCTGAGCGTCGTCTATCCGCACCAGTGTTCGCTGGGCGGCGATCTGATCGCCCTGGTCCGCACCCCCGCGGGCGAGACGCTGTCGATCGTCTCTGCGGGCGCGGCGCCCGCCGATATCCTCTCGATCGCCCGCAACTGGACGACGATGCCCCGACAGGGCGCGCACACCGTCACCGTTCCAGGGATCGTCGCAGGCTGGACGGCGATCGCCGAGCTCGGCGCGCGGCTTCCGCTGCGCGCGGCCTTGCTCGATGCCGCTGAGACCGCCGATCGCGGCACGCCCGTGAGCGCGGGTCTGGAGCGCGCGATCGATTCGCGCGTCGAGCAGATCCGCGCCGATGCCGGACTGGCCGAGGTCTTCGCGCCGGGCGGGTCGATGCTCCGCGAGGGCGACAGCCTCCGCCAGCCGGCGCTGGCCGCGACGCTCCGCCGCCTCGCCGACGATCCGCGTGACATCTACGACGGGGTCACCGCGGAGCTGCTCGTCGAGGCGCTGACGCGTGCCGGAGGAACCCACCGCATCGACGACTTCCGCGCGCATGCCGCCGAGGTCGGGTCGCCCGTCGAGGCGACGATCGCCGGAGCGCGATGGTTCGCGGCCCCGCCGCCTTCGGTAGGAGCGCTCCTGCTCGGAGTCGCCGCCGCCGCCGAAGACGCGTCCGAGAACGACCCCGCTCGCGATCCCGGAAACCTGCTGCTGGATGCCTCGCTCCTCGGAGTGCGGTCACGTGCCGCGCACCTCGGCGATCCGCGCACCGGCCCCGCGTCTGCCGCCGCGCTGCTCGCCCTCGCCGGCGCAGAGTCGGCGATGGCCGGTGAATCGCCCGCTCACGGCGATACGGTCGCGATCACGGCCGCCGATGCCGAGGGCTGGGGCGTCACGATCGTGCAGAGCGTGTACATGACCTTCGGCGCCGGGATGCTCGACCCCGCGACCGGCATTGTGCTCCACAATCGCGGCGCCGCGTTCTCGCTCGACCTCGCGTCGCCCGCGCGGCTGCTGCCCGGCGCGCGGCCGCCGCACACGCTGTGCCCCGTCATCATCGAGGACGACGACGTGCTCGTGGTCGCCGGCTGCCAGGGCGGGCGTGCTCAGCCGTGGATCCTGGCCCAGCTGATCCCGCAGCTGCGTGACCCCGCCGTCGCGCTCGGCGACACGCTCGCTCGCCCCCGCTGGGTGATCGGCGACGTCGACCTCGGCCATGCGGAGCTCACGTTCGTCGCCGAGCCCGGCGCCGACGACGAGCTCGTCGCGTATGCCGAGAGCATCCCCCTCCCCGTCGCCCGCTTCGCCGGACCCGACGATTCGGCCGGGCACGTCCAGGTCGTCCGCCGTACCTCTCACGACGGCTTCACCACGCTCGACGCAGCGAGCGACCCCCGTGCCGACGGCGCGGCCGTCGTCGTTCCGAACTGACCACGCATCACCGAGGAGAACCACCATGACCGCCGACCGCCGCTGGAGCGACCCGCTGACCCCCGACGAGATCGCCGAGGTCGTGGCACTCGTGAGAGCGGATGTGCGGATCGGAGCGAACCCCCGCTTCTGGGGTATCGCCGTCGAGGAGCACCTCGCCCGGAGCCTTGCCGACGGCCAGGGGCGGCCCGTCCGGCTGGTTGTGATGAACCCCGACGCGCACGCAGCGTGGGAGGTCACGGCCTGGACGTCAGGTATCGACCGGTCCGCCTCGCTCGGCGGCTGGAGCGCTGTCGACGCGAAACGGCCCGGAGTCTCGTCCGAAGAGGCGCGCATGATCGCGCAGGCGGCGCGCAACAGCCCCCTCCTGATCGACGCGCTCGCCAAGCGCGGCATCACCGACATGTCGCTCGTCTCGATCGACCCCGAGTCGATCACCGGCTTCGAGCCGGAAGACCTCATCGATCGTCGACTGTCGTGGGGCACCGTCTGGTACCGCGAGACGCCGGACGACAACGGCTATGCCCGCCCGGTGGCGGGACTCGTGCCCATCCTCGATCTGGAGACGCTCGAAGTCATCCGGATCGAGGACCACGGCGTGATCCCGATGGCGTCCGAGGGCGGCAACTTCCGCAGCGGCACCTGGGGCGAGGACCGCGCGGTCGCGCCGCTGGAGATCACCCAGCCCGACGGCCCCGGCTTCGCCGTCGACGGCCACACGGTGACCTGGCAGAACTGGTCGTTCCGCATCGGGTTCACCCACCGCGAGGGCCTGGTCCTGCACGATGTGACATACGACGACGCGGGCACCGAGCGACCGGTCCTTCGTCGCGCGAGCGTGAACGAGATGTACGTGCCGTACCTCGACGCCGACCCGACCGCCTATCGCAAGAACTTCTTCGATTGGGGCGAGTACGGCGCGGGACCGCTGACCTCGTCGCTGGAACTCGGATGCGATTGCCTCGGCGAGATCCGGTACTTCGACGCGTATGCCCTGGACGGCATGGGCGAGGTGAAGACCATCGTCAACGGCATCTGCCTGCACGAGGAAGACCACTCGATCCTGTGGAAGCACGTGAACACGCGTACGGGGGAGGCGGATGTCCGCCGCTCGCGGCGCCTGGTCATCTCGTTCTTCGCGACGGTCGCCAACTACGACTACGGCTTCTACTGGTCGCTCTATCAGGACGGCGCGATCGAGCTCGAGGTCAAGCTGACCGGCATCCTGTCGGTATCAGGCATCGACGACGGCCAGAAGCCGCTCTCCGGACGCATGGTGAGCCCGAACGTGCAGGCCCCGATCCATCAGCACTACTTCGCGATTCGCCTCGACCCGGCTGTCGACGGACCGCTCAACCGGCTCGTGGAGGTCCACGCAGAGGTCGTCGAGGACGAAGAGCTGAACCCCTACGGCAACGCGGTGACGATGGTGCCGACGGTGATCGCCTCGGAGGCGCAGGCGGGCCGCCTCGCCGATCCGACGCGCGCGCTGCACTGGCGCATCGAGAGCGCCGACCGCACGAACCGTTTCCACGAGCCGACCGCCTACCGGCTGTCGCTGCCGAACACGACAAGGCTCTTCGCCAAGCCCGGGAGCACCGTCGAACGCAAGGCGCCGTTCGTCGGCAAGCATCTGTGGGCAACGGCCTACGATCCGCAAGAGCGGTTCATCGCCGGCGAGTACCCGAACCAGGCACCGGTGAGCGCCGAGGGCATCACGGCCTGGCAGGAGGCGGATCGTGCACTCGACGGAGCCGAGCTGGTGCTCTGGCCGATCCTCGGCACGCACCACTCCCCGCGCCCCGAGGAGTGGCCCATCATGCCCGTCGCGCACATCGGGCTGCGGCTCGAGCCGGACGGATTCTTCACGCGGAACCCCTCCCTCGACGTGCCGCCGTCGACATCTGCGCACTGCGCCCCCGGGATGGATCACGGGTCGCACGGTCACGGGTCGCACGACCACGGGTCGCACGATCACGGGTCGCACGATCACGGCGCCCATGACGATGGAGCCCACGGCCACGGGTCGCATTGACGATGACCGAGGTGCTGCACGTCGGCGCACTCGGGGCATCCGTCCTGGGCGCATGCTGCGTCGCACTCGACCGCAACCGGCCCCGGGTGCGTGAAGCGCTGCTGAGCGTCGTGATGCTCGCCGCGATGATCGACGTCGCGGGCGGACTCGGGTTCGTGCCGGTCGTGTGGTGGAGCACCGCGACGCTCGTGTTCGCTCTCGCCCTGGCGTTCCGGCGCCGCCGGGGGAGTGAGTCGCGGGAGCAGGTGAAGGCGCGCGTGCACGCGGCGCTCGGCGGAGTGCTCATGGCGGTGCTCATGCTCGCGATGGGCGGCATCCACCCGCAGTCCGGGCACCACGCCGGTTCACCGGTCGTGTTCGCAGCCACGCTGGTCGTCGCAGCGGTCGGCTACGCGATCGCATCCGTGCCCTGGCATGGCCGCGTGACACCCCTCTCCCGGATCCAGTTCGCGAGCATGGGGGCATCCGTTCTGCTTCTCGGGGTCGCTGTCGTCGGATGAATTGACCATCGGGTGACGTGACCCTCGGGTGACTCGACCATCCCAAGAACTTGACATAGCCGAAAAGCTAAGTACATTAGCCGTATGGCTTCCATTGTTTCCACCCAGTACCTCGCTCGCCCGCACGGGCGCATCGGCTTCGACGTTCAGGGGTCGGGCCCGCTCATCGTGCTCGTCCCCGGGATGGGCGAGCTCCGGTCCACCTATCGCTTCCTCGCGCCGGCACTCGTCGAAGCCGGCTACACGGTCGCCACGACCGACCTCCGCGGCCACGGCGACAGCGATGCGACCTTCGCGAGCTACGGCGACCGCGACACCGCCGACGATGTCGCCGCCCTCATCCGCCTGCTCGGCGGACCCGCGGTCATCGTCGGCAACTCGATGGGCGCCGGAGCGGCCGTCATCGTCGCGGCGCAGCATCCCGAGCTCGTCTCCGGTCTCGTTCTCATCGGGCCGTTCGTACGCAACCCTCCGACGAGCGCCTTCGCTGCGGCCATGTTCCGCGTGCTGATGGCGCGGCCGTGGGCCGCCGCGGCGTGGAAGGCCTACCTGCCGACGCTCTACGCGGGTGCGAAACCCGCCGACTTCGCCGCCTATCGCGATCGCGTTGCTGCAGCTCTCCGGCGCCCGGGGTACGCGCGGGCGTTCAGCCTGACGACGCGCACGGATCACGCACCGGCCGAGGCCAGCCTCGGAGGGGTCAAGGCTCCCGTGCTCGTCGTGATGGGTGAGAAGGACCCCGACTTCACGAGTCCGCGCGCCGAAGCGGAGTGGATCGCCGATGCCGTCGGCGGTGAGGTCGTGATCGTGGCGGATGCCGGCCACTACCCGCAGGCGCAGCAGCCCGAGCAGACCGCAACGGCGGTCATCGCGTTCCTCGAGCGCGGCGAGCACCGTGCCTAGGGCGGGCCTCGACACGACGGTCGTCATCGAGCGCGCCGCCGAGATGCTCGACGATCCGCGCGGTGAAGGGCTGAGCCTGGCGGCGCTCGCCACCAGCCTCGGGGTGAAGACCCCGTCGCTCTACAAGCACGTCGACGGGATGCCGGGGCTCCAGCGCGGCATGATGCTGCGGGCGAAAGCCACGTTCGGCGCCGCGATCGGAGGGGCGGCGATCGGTCGCTCGCGCGAGGACGCGATCGTCGCGATGTCGTTCGCGTACCGGGCATGGGCACTCGCGCACCCCGGCCAGTACGCGCTCACGGTGCGCGCCCCCGTCGAGGGCGATGCGGAAGACGAGGCCGCATCGACGGCGATCGTCGATGTCATCTTCGCGGTGCTCGCCGGCTACGGGTTGCGGGGGAGCGATGCGGTGGATGCGACCCGCTTCCTCCGCTCGGCGATCCACGGGTTCGTTGCTCTCGAGACGAGCGGCGGGTTCGGGCTTCCCGTCGACCTCGAGCGCAGCTTCGAGCGGCTCGTCGGAAGCGTCGTGACGGCGCTCTCGAACTGGACGGGTGCGGAGGCCGGCGGATGAGCGGCTCGCACGCGCACCGTGCGCCGATCCCGTTCGCTCCCGTCAGCATCCTGACCCGGCTCGAAGGCGCGGCGGTCGCCGTGGCTGCCGTCGTCGTCTTCGTGCTCGCGGGCTTCGCGTGGTGGTGGATGCCGGCGCTGTTCCTGCTCTTCGACCTGAGCTTCGCGGGCTACGCCGTGTCGAACCGGGTCGGCGCCTTCACCTACAACCTCGTGCACAACTACGTCGTGCCCGTCGCCATGATCACTGCGTGGGGTGTCGCGTTGTCCGCGGGTCAGGAATGGGGCGTGCTCGTCTTCGTCGGGGCGTGCTGGCTCTTCCACGTCGGCGTCGATCGGGCGCTGGGCTTCGGGCCCCGCCCGTCCGAGTGAGGCAGTTTCATCGATCTCGTCGATTAGTGGGTGTGCGGGGCAACCGGCTTCCGTCGACTACTGATGCGTGGTGTGGCAACGACAGCGTCCCGGTCGCGACATCGCTCCGCGGAATGACCCGCGACGCCACGCGTCGACGGTGTCAAGTGCACCAAAGGACGCAACCGCGATGTTGGAGGGCTCGCATGAGGATCGATCTGCGGGCACCAGATTGGGACGGCTCCACAAGCGGAGGATCAGGTCTTCAGGCCACCTGGAGACGCTGGTCGCCCGAGACGTACTCGACGACGAGTTCACCGCCGACGGCCTCGAGGTACTTGCGGATCGTCCCAACCTTCGCGCTGTCGAGGTCACCGCGTTCGATCTTCGACACCTGGCGTTGGCCAACGCCGATGCGCTCAGCGAGCTCTTCCTGTGTCAGGCCGATCGCCTCACGCAGCTCGCGCAGCCGATATGCCCGAATCTCGCCAAGCATCCGCTCCTTGTGAGCGTCGACGCGTTCACGGTTGACAGGACGCTTCGCCTGAATCTGCTCCCGTGTCCTAGCCATTGCGATCACTCTCCCTTGGTCTTCTTCAATTGGCGAATGTGGGCATCGAACAGGTCGTCGGCGACGCGGATGTTCGTCTTGTACCAGCTCTTCCAGTTGCCTGCCTTGTCTCCTGCCACAAGCAGGATTGCCTGCCGATTGGGATCGAAGCCAAACAGCACTCTCAACTCGGATCTCCCCGACGAGCCTGGCCGTAGCTCTTTCATGTTCTTGTGCCTGGAGGCCTTCACGGTGTTCACGATCGGACGTCCCAGCTGGGGACCGCGCTCCTCCAGCAGCTCGATGGCGGCCATTACCTGCTCGTACGAGTCATCATCGAGAGACGTCAGCCACGCTTCGATTGGCTCGACGTCGACGCTCCACACGTTGTAATCGTAGACCTTGTAAGGTCTGCATGCAATCGGCGGCGAGGATGGGGAAACGGCTTCGCGCGCCGCCTTGGCCTGCCAAGCGGGCTAGC
The DNA here is from genome assembly GCF_008710745.1 of Microbacterium rhizomatis. GTDB lineage: Bacteria > Actinomycetota > Actinomycetes > Actinomycetales > Microbacteriaceae > Microbacterium > Microbacterium rhizomatis. Next base: position 713,028 of record NZ_VYSA01000002.1, on the reverse strand, counting down.
AAATGCCCCAGCAACTCGGCCTCCGATCGTCGATCGGCATGCGGGCACGGACGGGCGGGCGTAGGGTTCGCGTGTGCCTGGACGCCCGCTTCGCTCGGTCAGCGCAAAGCCGCTGACTCATTTCGGCGACCCTGGGCGTGCGCACGTCCGTCGCCGGACACGCGGTCGCCGTCCGCTTCGACGTTCACGCCGAATCGTCCACGAGCGCCCGGGTGGAGGCTGCCGGCCACACCCCCGCGTCCTTGTCGGGGTCGACTCGGATCGCGCTCGAGTCGCGGTGATTCGCAGCCGGCGCTGCTGTCGCATCAGAACTCTTCGTTGAGGACCTCGTCTGAGGCCTTCACTGCGTACGCGTCGAGGTTCGGATCCGCGAGGATTCTCTGCGCTGTACTCTCGGAGCAGCCGACGAAGAGGCTTCGCGCGTAGATGTCGTGTCCGACGAGCCAGCGAAGATCCGACGGCCACCAGTACATAGGTACGCGGCCAGCCGCGGTGGTCGGTAGGAGCGGAGCGTTGTCCTCATCGACCAGGTTGCCTGTGTAGAGCACCATTTCACGGTAATACGGGGAGAACTGGACGGTTGGTTCTCGAATCTCCGTGGCGTACCCGGCCCATGAGGCGAAGTAGTGCGTCCTCCGATCCGGTTGCAGGGCTTCGATGAGGTGCTGAACGAGACTGACTGGCGGGTTTCCCATTTCGGGTTCCTTCCAGAACTCAACTCGGTTGCTGGCTTCGAATTCGGGCCACTGCATCCAGGCGTGAGGCTTGAACCCGTTTCTGCTCACGGCTTCGGTCCAGGAAATGATGGACCCGTCTCTGAGTTCAATCGGGTTGAGAACGCGGACATACGATTCGTAGCCGGGCGGAATCACCGATGTGACCCTGTCTCCCCGTGGGTCGAGCAAGTTGGCGACGGCCTCAGCAGGACGCATGTCGACTTCGTGACGCAATGGGGGCATGTAGGGAGACTACGCAGGCGGGTGCGTCCGAAGGACGGGCTCACGTCAACGACGACGAGGACCCCGCAGGAAGTGACACCACGCTATGGGACTCACCCTCAGGGGAACCATGGGGACGCCTCGACCGAGATGTTGGAGGTTTCACATGAGGATCGTCGGGGTCAACACATCGACCAAGCATCGAGTGCGCGGTGCTAGTTGATGATCTCGGCGTCGCTCTCACGCAGCGCAGCCAGTCGAACGCGCCATGACTCGAGGGCCTCGGGTGTAAGCCGGGTCCATTCCGTGATCTCCTCTACGACGATCATGGGTGCGCTTGTCCGGTAGGAACGCGTGGGGTTGCCGGGGAACTTCTTGTCCGTGACGTTCGGGTCGTTCTCGAAATCTCCGGTCGGCTCGACGAGGTAGACATGCGGCTCCGCTTCGCCAGGTCCCAGCATCGCGGCGATCTCGGCGGCCAGGCCCGCACCGTCTCGGAGGGCGGTGAAGTACACGTGGTTCATGATGACCTCGGGCCTGTAGTTCGACCGATGCCCGGCGAAGAGCCGATCTCCGGCGGCGAGGTTCGCACGCGTTCCGTGAAAGAACGGGCCGTCGTCGAGTGAAGCATTGCCGCTCATCGCGCTATTGTCGCATCCACCCCAAGCAGGCTTGAGGATCGCGGCCGCACGGGACCGTCCCCTCAGCGAGCCTTGCCCGTTCGGGGATCCCTATCCGGGCGCTGACCGGAACCGGAACGGCCTCGTGCGAGATCTTCATGCCGATCAGGTGCCGACCGGCGTCCTCCGACTCCGGACGGTGCCGAGTCACGGGCCGTTACGGGCGTCTTCGGTGGTGACGTCGCGTCGGGGTGCGGGTGGTTCTGCGGTGGCGGCCCAGCTGGCGAGCATCTTCAGGGCGTCTTCGGAGGGTGACCCGGGTTCGGCGGTGAAGGTGGACAGTTGCAGTCCCGGGTCTGCGGGAAGTTCGAAGGCTTCGTAGGTGAGGTCGAGGTCGCCGACGATGGGGTGGTGGATGCGCTTTACGCCGGTGCGGTGATAGCGGACGTCGTGCGCAGCCCAGAGCGTGCGGAAGGTCTGGGAGCGGGTGGAGAGTTCGCCGACGAGGTCGGTGAGGCGCTTGTCGTACGGGTTTCGTCCGGCGTCGCCCCGCATGGCCGCGACGAACTCTTGAGTGACCTTGTCCCAATCGGGGTAGAAGTCTTGCGCGGCGGGGTTGAAGAACGCGAAGCGGGCGCTGTTGGGGACAGCCTCGGCGAACACGGGGGCGTAGAGCGCCCGGCCGAGGCGGTTGGCGGCGACGTAGTCGTAGTACTGGTTGCGGATGATCGCGGGCGCTTCGGTGATCGCGTCGAGGAGTCGTTGGATGCTGGGCCGAAGCGTGTCGCCGCCGGTGCGGTTGCGGGGCTTCCGTGCTACCGGCGACGTGTTCGCCGCGCGGGCGAGATCGTGCAGGTGCGCGGTCTCGGCGTCGTCGAGTTGAAGCGCGCGGGCGAGGGAGTCGAGGACGGTGTCGGAGACGCCCGACAGGTCGCCGCGTTCGAGGCGGGTGTAGTAGTCGACACTCATCCCCGACAGGAGGGAGACCTCTTCTCGGCGCAGTCCCGGGACACGACGGTTGCCCCCGAAGGCGGGGAGCCCTGCCTTGTCGGGCGTGATGCGCGCGCGGCGGCTGGTGAGGAACGCGCGCACATCGCTCCGGTTGTCCATGCTGTCGACCGTACGCCGGTCCCGGGGTGGGAGGGAGGTACTGGCGGTACCGGGTGCATCGCTCACTGCCACTTCCGCAGCGATTGGCGTTCGCTGGGGATCACCGACAAGGAAGGCAGGTGCCACGATGCACGCGAGGACTCTGGGCCAGGGACTGCAGGTTTCGGCGATCGGGCTGGGGGCGATGGGCATGTCGATGTCGTACGGCCCGAACCCAGGCGACCGGGACGACATGATCGGGGTGCTGCGGTACGCGGTCGAGCAGGGCGTGACCTTCATCGACACCGCCGAGGTGTACGGCCCGTACGTCAACGAAGAGCTCCTGGGCGCGGCGATCGCACCCATCCGCGATCAGGTCGTGGTCGCGACGAAGTTCGGGTGGGACATCGTCGACGGGAAGATGGTCGGTACGGACTCGCGCCCCGAGCAGATCCGGCGAGTTGCCGACGCCTCACTGCAGCGGCTCGGCGTGGAGGCGATCGATCTGTTCTACCAGCACCGGGTGGACCCCGCTGTCCCGATCGAGGACGTGGCCGGCGCGGTCGGAGAGCTGGTCGCGGCGGGCAAGGTGAAGCATTTCGGCCTGTCCGAGGCCGGCGCCGACACGATTCGTCGCGCACACGCGGTGTTCCCGGTGACGGCGGTGCAGAGCGAGTACTCACTGTGGACCCGCGACCCCGAGAACGGAGTCCTGCAGGCTTGCGACGAGCTGGGAGTCGGCTTCGTGCCGTTCAGCCCGCTCGGCAAGGGCTTCTTCACCGGCACCGTCACCCCGAACGCCACCTTCGCACCCGGCGAGATCCGCGCGCGGGTGCCCCGGTTCGAGGCGGAGAACCTCGCGGCGAACCAGTCGCTCATCGACCACGTGACCGCGCTCGCCACCACCCGTGGTGCGACGCCGGGTCAGGTCGCACTCGCGTGGCTGCTCGCGCAGCGCCCCTACATCGTCCCGATCCCCGGCACCCGCCGGCGCGAGCGCATCGACGAGAACGCCGCCGCGACCACGATCGGCCTCACCGCGGATGACCTCGCCGACCTGAACACCCTGATCGACCGCATCGGCGTCGCCGGCAACCGGTACGACGAGACGGGCATGCGCATGGTCGGCAGGTAGATCAGAACAGGTGCGACGCGAGCGCAGCCAGATGCGCTCCATTCGGATCCTCGACCGGGCAATGCGCGAATCGGGTCCCATCTGCGGGCGACGAGCAGCAATCCACTCCAGCGCCAGGCGGTGTTGCCAGTAGGGTCACCATTCGTGAGCAACGATCAGGATGAGCTCGTGTACGACACCGATGAATGCCTCGCGCAACGTGAGGGCTGGAGAGCGCGCGCGCGGGCCGTGTTCTTCGCGTCATCGGATGCGCGACAAGTGTTCGACTTGGTCCGTCACTCGGTCACCGACTGCGTCTACGGATTGAGTGGGCGATCGTGGAAAGGTGTCCCGCACGCGTCTTACTACGTTGGCTTGTTCGCGGCCTACGTGCGCACGCAAGGCATAGTCCTAGATCTCGCACGCGATAGCGAAGTCCTCGACGGAACCACACTCTTGCGCCGTCAGCTCGAACTCGTCGCCCGACTGCGCGAGCTCGATGCAACGGATGATGCCAGCTCGCTACGAGGCCGCACTCCTAATATCGGCGTCCTCAAGAGCAAGATTCGCGGGCTGTATGGGGGGTACTCGGAGGTAGCTCACTCGAGCGTAGAGCGCGTCTTCGATCTGCTTGGCTCGGGAGAACCGGGCGCGGAGCAATGGGTTTCGATGCATCCGAAGTTCTCTGTCAACTCACACGTGTTGCTACACAACGCCGCGATGGTGCATCTCGACTTCCTACTCTGGATGAGAGAGTTCGGCGAGCGATTTGGTATCTCGATCGATCGTCGAAGTATCGACGGACCCATCAGCGAACTGGTTCCCGCGCTTAATCGCTGGGATCCACTCGCGGCGACCGCGGATTAGAGCCGAGGCTTGGGGATCGCGCGTCTACCGGGCGCTACGCAGGATCTCGCTCAACGCTGCTACGGGGACAGCAGTCGACCGTATGAGGATCGGCCTACGGTGACGAGCGCAGTCGTCGGCTGGGCAGACCGCGGCCCCTATTGGGTGCTGTCGAGGATGAGTCGCGTTGCTTCCTGAGGGGCGTCCCATTGCGGAAAGTGGCCGCAGCGCTCGAACCAATGCAGGACGGCGTCGGGAAACAGTTCTGTGGCGCGAGAGGCCTGCCGGGGCACCGTCACCAGATCGCGCCGCCCCCATCCGATCGTCACCCGGCCGGGCACCGTCCCGGCCGGTGCTCCCTGTTGCTTGGGTCCTTTGGTAAGGGCGTTCATGGCGGCACCGGTCGCCGGCGAATCGGCCAGACCACGCACGTCCGGCAGCACTGTCTCGGGCGAGAGTGTCCAGGGCCGCGCCGACAACTGCGCCAGCAGCAGAGCCCTGCCGACAGGGTTGCCCAGCAGGGCTGGTAGCACGCCTCGGAGCGCTCGGACCAGAGCGATCGAGGGCCGCAGCGTGGCTCCGAAGACGACGAGCTCGCGGTGGCTCCAAAAGCCGCCCGGGTCCAACGCCACAGTGTCGCCGCCGACCCCCCGCCGCGCGAGATCGAGCACAATTCGGCCGCCCATCGACTGGCCGGCGGTCGAGACCCCGTCCAGCCCCTGCTCGCGGATGAAGTCCGCAACAGAGTCGGTCAGCGTGGCGATCGAGACCTCACCGGTCAAAGGCGGTGTCTCACCGAACCCCGGTAGGTCGACAGCGATGATCTCACGGTGCTCGGCCAGCTGGTCGAGGATCGGGGCCCAAGATCGCCACCCCGCGCCCAGACCGTGTACGAGCAGCAAGGGGCTGCCGTTCCCGCGTCGGATGTGGTTCAGCGTCATTCACTCAACGCTATCCCGCGCGGATAGAGGCAGGGCCGGATCACCAAAAGCGGAACGACTAGCGCAGTTCTCACGTGATAGTCAGAGCGCGCGGGCGTCGCCGGCCTGTCAAGCGTTGTGGCCGCATCTTCCGCTGTCGCGTCCTCTCGACGATCCCCGACCGGACGGTGACAGAAGTTGGTCTCCGCAATTTCTCGGGACTGAAGCAGGACTTTGGACCGACCGAGAAGCTGGAATTGACTACTGTTGGCGGGTGTCACAGAGTGAGCAGTCGACCACGCCGGTGCCCGCAGCTCTATCTGCGGGCGTCCCGCGGTCCTCTGGTGATCCATTTCGTACCTTGGGGATCATCGGCTTTGTGCTGTCGTTCTTCGCATTCGTGAACGTCGTCGCACTGATCATCAGCATCATCGCCTTTGTCCGCTCGAGGAGGGCAGGATTCAGTAACCGGTTCGCGTTGGCGGGCACTGTCATCTCGTCGATCGGGGTGCTCGTTACTGTTCTCGTGGCGAGCTTCGGCATTTCAACGCTCGTGGGCGCCGCACAGACCTGTGGGCGTCTGGGTGAAGGGATTCATAGGGTCGGTTCATCGACGTACACCTGTACTCGGACCTCGTTCTTCGTCTCCTGGGGGTCGGAGGAACCCGTGCCGTCAGCGGGTGACCAGCAGTGGTCTGCGGCTAGTTCGCTGTACGCCGAAGCTGTTTGCCCGACGAACGCGGCTCGCGAGGAGGTATACGAGGCGATCGAAACGAATGACATTGCTCAGATCGCTCCCCTGGCGGCATCAGCTTCGGCCGCGTTCGCAGATGCCGCTGACATCTTCCTCGACAACTCGTGGCCGCCGGAGATCGGAGAGGACATCCGGCTCCTCGGGGAAACGTCGAGAGAACTGGCGGGCAGCTGGGAAGCGGTCTCTGCTTCGTCCGACATGAATGCAGCGAACGCCGTGGCCTTTCCGGACGCGCAGACTTCTTTCGAGGCGTCTCAACGCGTCAGGGCAACTCTTTCGCAGAACGGTCAAGAACCGCCTGACTGTTGAGATAGCCACGGACGGGTCAGGAGCGATTGGTTACGGACTGTTTAGTAATTGCGATTCTCGAACCAACTCCTGTACGAGGCTACTGTCCAACACCGACGTGGCCGGAGACGCCACGCCTGCGAGGCGGTGGTGACAGTTGCGACTAATCCGGTCGCTTTTCTCCTGATGTGCCGACCATCTTGATCGGCCGCGCCGCCTCAGACCGTCTGTCAGACGGAGTATGCCGAGCCATCAAACTCGTCACAGAGTCGCTCATAAACACGCTCGCGCCCGATTCCGACTCCACCAGCCGGCGTCGCCTGAGCGCTCTTGGAACTTGCCCGACGGACACCAAGGCGCATTGACGCAGGCAGTTGAAGCTGATGCTTCAACTGCCGATAGGCCCGCGCACCCAACCCTCGGGGAGTGATCATAGCCGGACCGGACTGAAGTTGGCGCGAGCACGCAGCGAGCCGCCCGCCACTAGTCGGTGCCCGGGCGCAACACTTCGTCGCTCAATACCAACACGGCTACCGAGTGCACGCCCGGGGCCGACTGGCGGGGCCGCGATTCATGCTCGACTCGGCTGTCAAGATCGATCGACGGCGCGCTACTAGAAGTCCATGTTGGCTGCCTGGTCCACCTCATACATGCCGTAGTCGATGTAGCGCCGGAACTTCTCAGGGTCGCCAGCGAGCGAATCGACGAGATTGCGGAAATCAGTGTCGAACCGGACATCTAGCCCTGACTCGATCCAAGCGCTCGCCTCCGTCGCGGCAGTCGCAAACCACTCGTCGAACTCGTCGAAAAGCGAGAACACGTCCCGGATGGTCACATCGCTAGCATTCGGTAGCGACAGAAAGGATCGCCCGCGCATCGAACTTAATCCGATGGGCAATGCGCCAACATCCGGCACGTGTGCGTACACGGTCGTCTCGTTCCCCTTCTCGAATCCGCCGTGGGTATAGGTATTGCGCCAGCGTTCGATGACGTCGATCAGCTTCTCGAGGTAATGCTTCGAGCGCCCAGTCTTTCCGAGGACACGTTCGTACTTGAGCCCCCACCGCTGACCGATGAAGTCGATGAGGTGATCGCTAACGGGGTCGAACCTCGCAAAGGGCAACGCGAGCACAAGATCGTGCTCGAGCCGACTAAGGAAAGCAGTGATTGCCGCCACGACGTCGTGCGTCGAGTTGACCTGCATCACGGCGGCGCCGCTCTTAAAGCTCCACCCGGAGATTCCGAGGTCACCTCCTGGCTCAAATGATCTGTGCTCGTCTTCTACCACCGTCGGGTTCAGCGCGCGCTCGCGAAAGTAGTCGTAGGCGCGCTGCAGCCGGCTGTGCTGGTTGACGACGGTTGCGTCCCCAGAATCCACCAACTTGTCAGTGAACTTGTTGATGCCCTTCTCCACGACCTTGGTCGCGGAGATCAGCTTCTTCTTTGTGAGCATGAGGCGTGAGTCGATCTCGGGTTCGCTAAGCCCATCGCCTGCGATGCGCAACCGCAGGCCGAACTTCTGGTGCGCCACCTCGTATCGCACTCCCTCCCGCACGAAGGGGACCCACCAGGCGACCTTCTCTTCGGGGCCGAAACAATCCAGGCCCGCGAGCCTAAGAGCGAACCCCATGACTGCAGGGATCGGGCACTCGTCGCGACCGATATCAATCCTGCTGACTGAGCCCCAGGACATGTCGAAGTCTGACCGAACGAGTCGCCCGAAGTCTCGGAGCATCGTGGCGCGAAGTCGATGGCCTAGGTCCGAGGCGTTCGGCAGTTCGTCCATGCCCAAATCCTGTCAGCGATCCATTGCGCATTGCCTCCAGCTGACCGGCTCAGGTCGCGCCGAAACACGAGGGCTGAACCGGTCCACCGCACACCGATCGCTTAAAGAGCGTTGGTTCCGGTACCAACGGTGTATTCGCTTGCCGGTCGCGTATCGCGCGTACGTGGTGGGCACGCCATCAGACGTCTTGGCCGCGGACCGTCAGCAAAGGGTCGGGTAAATACAGCGTCTGACAGAGTTGCGACGTGGAGATATTCGGATTCGTGGCAAACCTGATTACCGTGATCGCCGGTGCTCTCGCGATCGCTGGTGTCATATGGGCCTACCTGGGGCGCGCCAAACTAGGGGTGACTTCGCACGTCGGACCGGGACCGATGCCCACGATGACGTTGACCCTGACGTCCGTCGGAGCGAATCCGGTGCGTAGCCTTCAACTGTCTGCGGGCACGCTGGACGAAAATGGCTTCTCAATGCGGGGCGACGGCGCTGGGAACCGGCCGAGCCTTGAACGTGGACAAGTGATGAGCGTGATCGGGTACGAGCCGGCAGTGACCAGGTTCGGGTCGCCAGAACGGGAGGACGAACGTCGACTCCCACTCGAGCATGGCAACGGCTTCTACGTAACAGTGCAGTGGCAGTCACCGCTGTTCCCCTGGCGCAGAGCCTCACGGACGTACTCGTGGCCGCCTCAACGACGCGTTGCAAGTGAGGGGGCTCTGAGGCTTACGGGGCGGAAGGAGATCGCCTTCCTCGAGCGCGCTCGGGATCAGTCGCTCAATCCGCATAGTCCGTCGTTCGAGCCGCCCCAGGCAGTCGCCGCCCGCGCGATTTCTGCTACCGATGACACTTTTGATGGTTTGCTGACCGGACACCGCGGCCCTGTTCTAGTTGGGTTCGGTCCGACCTGGCAAGGTCAGTGGTGGGAGGACGTGAAGCGCATGCTCGATGCATTTGCTGCGAAGCACATGCCAAAGGTGCGGGTCCTGGTCGTCGACGTCGATCGTTGTCCGAAACTTGCGGATCGGTTCGACACCAAGCTCCTGCCAAACTTCAAGGTCTTCTCAAAGAGTGAGATCGTTGCATCACACGACGGTGACCTCACACTGCCGGCTCTGGAAGACGCATTCAAAGCCGTGCTCTGACGCGAACGCAAACCGCGCTGTGCTCATAAGTCGGTCCCTCTGCGAGCCGACGGTCGCTGGAGCTGCCGAGATGCCGAGATGTCTGCAAGCCCACCCGCTCAGGGTGCGTTCAAGGCCCTAGCAGGTGGAATGATGCTGGGTTTTGTCGCGCGGATCCACGCCAGCGATTAGTTGGGCTCATGGGATTGCTTCCTGAATCCGAGACTCGCGACGCGTGAACCCGATGCCAGGGCTCGGTCGCGCCACGTAGTCCGATCCTCGCCACGGGGTGGAGCTACAGGACGGTGCTCGGTGCCACACCAAGTGTCACCCGTGGGTGCAAAACTCTCCCCGTGACCGAACAATCCCTTACTGAGGCCGAGGCAGAGCGGCTAAGTCTCATTCGCTATCAACTGCTTTCAGCACAGGAGGCGCTTTCCGCCCCGCCGCCCATCAGTAGCCTCTCCATCAACGTTATGCAGGACGTCGTCGAGTCGACCCTCTCCGCAGCCGGAGACCATATTCGGGCAGAGGTCAGGAATCGTGACTTCGACAAGCTTTTCGATGCTGTTGTCAGCAAGCTCGGAAACCCCGCAGAGCTCGTGGGGCTTCGAGCGCCCGCCATCGCGCTGAATAACGCACGGGTGGGCTTCAAACATCACGGCAACCATGTGAGGGATGAGACTCTTCGTCGCCACATGGACGTATCTGTGACACTCGTCAGTGAGCTCGTCCAGGCCGCGTTCGACGTGGACCTCAACGAGGTGTCCATGCTTCTGTTCGTCCGGGACGATCAGGTGCGCCTCCTCGTTCAGAGCGCAGACGAGGTAGGCAAGTCGGGCAACCTGATCGACGGATTGTTTCGACTACGTCTTGCGTTCGACCTGGCCGTGCAGGAGTACGAGTTGCGCAAGACCTACGACGGTTGGCATTCGGTCTTCGATACGAAGCCTGCGTTCTACCCCTCTGTGTTCGATCTTGAGAGGTTCGCAGGACGGGAAGGAGGTAGACACCTTGAGCGCATGACGGATTGGATTGATGCGCTCGCTACGACTGTCAAGCTCGGCGCCATTGGCGTCGACCTGCAGCGATACGCCTACTTCGACAGCGTCGCGCCGAGCGCGATCTACATGGGCTCTGATCACCCGACGCACTCGCGAGTCCGCTTCGAGAATCCGACGCAGCAGCACTTCGACGATGCCTACCGGTTCGTGGTCGATACCGTCATCTACCTCGCGGCGAACGACTACACGCTGACGCCGAATAGGCATCGCCAGATCTACCGGGATCGCCACTTCGATCCTGAGTACGAAGGAACCCCGATGTGGATTCATCCCTCACTGCGCGGCGAGGTAGCTGGAGACGTCGCCGATGAAACCGAGGAAAACCCTGCCTGAAACGATCCGCTCAGTGTTCATCCAGGACAACAGCCGCAGTTGCTTCGATCGATCACTCCGGCACGAATCGCGATCAGAATCACGCTGTCGATTCGACCCGGACGCCACCCGACTATTGGCCGACGTCGCGCCGCAAGCCGGTCTCGAGTGATCACTCGACAGAACGCAGCGGCCGCAAGCTCTACGGGAATGGTGATGGCGGCGGTCGGCCGCGGCATTTCATGGGGTTGTGGACGCGACGCCGTTGGTCGCGCTACAGGGTGCCGCGCGGGCAATTTGCCCGATTGCGGCTGACCGGGGCGATAACATCCCCGCATGCTGAGTTGCCCCTGGAGCACTGCAGAGCTTCGGCGGCTTAGTCGACATCTGCGCGACGAGACTCCTCCGACGCAGAATCACCCGACGTACGGCGAGGTCGTGACTTTCTACAACGACCTCGCGGCAGCGGTGCAGCGCAAGATCGCGGACCTCAATTGGCCCCCGTTGCTGCTGGAGCGCCCGTTCGAGGTCACCTCACGCGCGAAGACGCTCGACACACTCAGACAGAAGCTTCAACGCGACCGAAGCACACCCCTTCAGAACGTCCAAGATATTGCGGGCGTGAGGTTCGAGGCAGAGATGTCGCTCGACGAACAGGACGCTGTGGTGAATGCCATCTGCGGTACCTTCGGCCACGACATGGCCGAGAGCGTCCGGGACATGCGCACCGATCCTCACAGCGGTTACCGCGCTGTCCACATCTGGCTGCGGTTCCCATCGCGGGTCGAGGTTCAGGTTCGCACGCATCTTCAAGGCCAGTGGGCGAACGTCTATGAGTCGGCGGCGGATGTGCTCGGACGAGGCATTCGATACGACGAAATGCCCGAGGGCGAGCTCGAGCAAAAGCTGGTGAGAGGGTTGCGGGAGATGTCTACGATCCGAATCGCACGGATGGAGAAGGACAGGAATGAGATCGCGAAGCTTGACCTGCTAGTTGGAGATCTGGAACGCAAAGGAATCACCGATCTCCCGGAGGAGCTACGCCTTAGACTTGACCGACTCAAGACTCGCGGCAAGAGTAACGAGGACAAGCTGAAAACGACGCTCGCAAAGTTGCGGACGTTCTTCGAGCAGGAGCGCGAGAGAAGGGCTTGATGATGCCAGGATTCGTCATCGAATATCACCGGCCCAGTGGCGACCGACGCGTGCACGCGTTCCCAGGCGAAAGCGGTCACCGCGACGCGTTGAAGTATCGACTTGCCCTGGAAGACCGGCGAGTGGACGAAGACTGGGAAATCGCGTCGCTCAACAGTGACTCGCTTGAGACTCTTCAGAAGACCCACGCCCGCTACTTCACCGGACGGGAGCTGCAGACCGCGTAGCCCGTCGGGACAATCTGCCGTCCCCACGTGCCGTTCACCCTCGGCACATGTAACGACGGCTGTAGTGGCCTCTTTGCTGGTGGGAAGTCTGCATGACCGCGGGAGGGCATCCCGGGTACCTCGCGGGACGGCACCCACTCACGAAGCTTCCGACTACTGACTGTTTAGGTTGGCCCGCAAGGGTCGGTCAAGGGGCCTTCCCTCCGAGACCAAGATGACTCGACGTCGCAGCACTCGTGGACTGCTCAGATTCGCGTATGACCCGCCCGGTTTGGATTCGCAGTTCGGTGCGTCAAACGGACACGGAATGCCTCGAATGGGACTTCACAGCGGCTGAGCGGCGGCCACCACGATGTCCTTTGGATCGGCGCCGTGTTTGAGCGCGGTGTCGCGAACCTTCACACAGCGTACGCGGCGATGGCTTCACGGATCAGCTCGGACCGTGACTTGTGCTCCCGTGCGGCGCGCGCATCTAGAGCGGCAAGCTCGTCGGCTGTAAGGCGGAGGGCGACCACCTGGGCTGGCTTCACTCCGCGGCCGGGCCGCCCACGTCCTCGCCGCTTGAGGGCGTCGCTGTCATACCCGGCTTGGACCTCCGGAGCCCACGCCGAGATCTGCTCTTCGGTGACAGGTACGCCGTTGATCGTCTCTTCGCCACCCCCGCAGGGCCCCTACCCGGACACGTCCTTTCACTCATTGACGCGCATTGCCGATGACGGGACGGAACTCGAACTCATCTGCGGGGTAATCCGTCAACCCCCTGCGAAGCGGACTTGCGAGTAACCGGCGGACTCACCGAACCCTGACACGCCGGACTCACGAGAGCTTCGCTATCGCGGGCGCGCCAGATTGACGGCGTTGATGAGGTGAGACCCCCGGAGAGCGAGGATGTATTTGGTCTCGCTCGGGAGCGATCCGGGGTCGGTGAGGGCCATTCCGAGGTCTTCGATGTCCAGTCCCGTCAGGCGGGCGATGTTGCGAAGGGTGAGTCCACACTCGGCGGTCAGAGACTCCACTATCCCGCGAAGACGTTCGTCGTCGTCGATGTCCATACCGTAAGCCAGCTGCGCGGTGAGAACCGATATGCGGGCGCTCTCCTCCGGCAAAAGGGCGTGTTCGCCTCGCTTCGACTGCGCTGCGAGTGACGAAGTGTCGGTGAGAAGACCGTCCAGTTTGCCGGCATCGATCTGGGTCATGGCCTGAAGGGCATGCGCGGAGAGCCGATCCTCTGCGATCAGTCTTCTCAGATCAGCGGTCACACTCGTCCCCTGCGTCATCATCACCCCATTCTCTCCACCTCATCGGTGGGACGAGGGAGGTCGGGGTCGTCCGGGCCTGTGAAAGCGCAGAGGTGAAGCCGTGGGCTGCGAGCGTCAGCCGCGGAAGACGGTGGACGAGCGCTGCTCGTACCAGCGTGCGAGGTGCTCGCCGGCCTTGATCACGTGCTCGCGCATCTCGCGGCCGGCAAGTTCGGCGTCGCCAGCGGCGATCGCCTCGATGATGCGCAGGTGCTCGCGGTAGTTCTCCTCGCGGTGACGCGGGTCGCCCACGAGCAGCTGCGCCGACACGTTGCGAGGGAACGTCTCGTTGATCTCATCGATCGATCGCGCGAGTCGCTGGTTGGCCGAGACTGTCGTGATCGTGTTGTGGAACACGTCGTTCTCGCGGCGGCTCTCCGCTCCCGAGACGTCGTCCGGTGAGGTGAGGGGGTGGTCGAACATCTCCTGGTTCGCGACGCGGAGTCGTTCCAGGTCGTCGGCGGAGATGCGGTCGACCGCGCGCGCGGCAGCGAGGGCTTCGAGCTCGGCTCGCACCTCGTAGGCCTCGCGCACCTCCCACGGGGCGGGCACGCGCACGACGGCACCGCGATTGGGGACGACGTCGATCAGGCCGCCCGTCTGCAGCTGCCGGAGCGCCTCGCGCACCGGGGTGCGGCTGACGCCGAAGTCGCTCGCGAGCTCGGCCTGGCGCAGCTGCGCACCGATCGGGATGTCGCCCGACATGATCCTCGCCCGGATCTTCGCCGCGATCTCGTCGACGAGCGCATGCCCCGTCGCCTCGGTCGTGATCGTGTCATCCGTGGTGGGCATATGCCTGGGTCTCCGCATCCTGCGCACAGTGTGCCGCGCGTTTGGAACGGTACCAGACGGGTGCCGATGTCATACAGAATGACGCGGTCTGGCCACACAACCTGCAATATTGGATCCAGAAAGGTGATGATAGGATCCATTCATGACGTCGCACGAGGAATCACCGGACGTGCCCGCACGCGTCCGGAGCATGACCGTCGCTGCCACCGGTGTGCTCAGCGTCGAGCTGGTCCCGGTCGAGGGCGCCCTCCCGACGTGGGAGCCCGGTGCCCACATCGACCTCGTGATCCCCGGGGTGCCCGTGCGCCAGTACTCGCTGTGGGGTGCACCGGAGGATGGGGCGCTCCGCATCGCGGTCCTGGAAGAGCACGAGAGTCGAGGCGGCTCGTCGTACGTGCATCGGACGCTCCGGCCGGGCGACACCGTCGAAGTGCGCGGGCCGCGCAACCACTTCGTGCTCGAGGGCGCCTCCGAATACCTCTTCATCGCCGGGGGCATCGGCATCACCCCGCTCTTGCCGATGGTCCGCCGGGCGCGCGAGAGCGGCGCGACGTGGACCCTGGTCTACCTCGGAGCGACCGCTGAGCGGATGCCGTTCCTCGACGAGCTGCGCGGGTACGGCGAGAACGTCGTCGTGATGCCGCGTGATGCAGGCGATCGGGCGGATCTGCCCGCCCTCCTCGCCGCCCATCCCGCGGGCCTGGTCTATGCGTGCGGACCGGAGCGGATGCTGGGCGAGCTGCGCGAACTGCTGCCCGACGGCGACCGGCTGCGCTTCGAGTACTTCGCGGCGCCCGAGGTCGAGGCATCCGATCAGACGGGTTCGTTCGTCGTGCGGCTCGAGCGCACAGGCGTCGACGTCGAGGTGGTCGAGGGCGTGAGCGTGCTCGAAGCGATGCGCTCGGTCGGCGTGGACGTGCTCTCGGACTGCGAAGAGGGGATCTGTGGAAGCTGCGAGACCGGCGTGCTCTCGGGCGAGGTCGACCACCGGGATCTCGTGCTCACCAAGCAGGAGCGCGCCGCCAACGACTGCATGATGGTCTGCGTTTCGCGCGCGGCCTGCCCGCTTCTCGTCCTGGACGCCTGATGCGGGCCATCACAATGCGGACCATCACCACGTGGATACACGCAATGTGGATACAATCAGATAGAAATCGGATACCAACGGGAGTCGCGCCATGCTGAAGCAGGAAGACAACGAGAAGATCACCCGCTCGGGCCCGGGTACCCCGCTGGGCGTGCTGCTGCGCTCGTACTGGCAGCCCGTGGGGCTCGTCTCCGAGATGCCGGGGGAGCGGCCGGTCAAGGCCATCCGGATCATGAGCGAAGACCTCGTGCTCTTCAAGAAGTCGAAGGGCTGGGGTCTCATCAGCCGCTTCTGCGCGCATCGCGGTGTCGACCTGTCGTATGGCCGGCTCGAGGAGGACGGCCTCCGGTGCCTCTATCACGGCTGGCTCTACGACGCCGAGGGGCGCTGCATCGACCAGCCCGCCGAGCCCGAGCACAGCCAGTTCCTCGGCAAGATCCGCATCGCGAACTACCCGTGCATCGAGAAGAACGGCCTGATCTTCGCCTACATGGGTGCGGGCGACCCGCCGCCGTTCCCCGCGTACGACTGCTTCATCGCCCCCGACGAGTACACGTTCGCGTTCAAGGGTCTGTGGGAGTGCAACTACCTGCAGGGGCTCGAGGGCGGCATCGATCCGAGTCACGTGTCGTTCCTGCACCGCTTCATCCAGGAAGACCCGCGCGAGGTGTACGGCCAGCAGTTCAGTGAAGAGGTCGAGGGCACCGGCAAGAAGCTGTCGATGCTGGTCGGCGAGAGCTTCCGCCCCGACATCGAGGTCGAGAGCGCCGACCACGGCCTCCGCGTGTTCGCGATCCGCCAGCTGACCGAAGACATCAAGCACGTCCGCGTCACGAACCTCATGTTCCCGAACGCCTTCGTCGTGCCGTTCGGCAACTCGAAGGTCTTCACGCAGTGGCACGTGCCGATCGACGACGAGAACCACTACTGGTTCATGATCTTCTACGACTTCGCCGAGCCGACCGACAAAGAGACCCTTCTGCAGCAGCGTCTCGAAGGCGTGAGCCTGCCCGACTACCGCCCGCTGCGCAACCGCAGCAACAACTGGGGCTTCGATCCTCGTGAGCAGCAAGAGCTGACCTACACCGGCATGGGCCTGGACATCAACGTCCACGATCAGTGGGCGGTCGAGAGCATGGGCCCGATACAGGACCGCACGGTCGAGCGACTCGGGGTGTCAGACCGAGCGGTCACCGCCAATCGGCGCATGCTGCTGCGCGCCATCGACGCCTTCGCGGCCGGCGGGCAGGTGCCCTCGCACCCCGTCAGCGACGACGAGGCGGCGGCACTCACCGGTCCGCTCGCGATGGACACCATCGCCGCCAACGACGCGTGGCAGACGCGCTGGATCGAGCGGGAGCACGAGCGTCGCCAGGCATCCCCGTGGGCCGCGCAGCCGAGCGTCGAGGTGTCGATCGATGCATGAGCGCAACGTCGACGAGCGACCCGTGGCCGAGGGCGGCGGGGGCGTCTCCGCACGCCCGATGCTGCCGAAGGACCGGGGCGGATTCATCGAGAAGCACGATCTGTGGGATGAGGCGCAGTACGCCGCCGCGGGTCAGATGCGCCGAGTCATGGACGAGCTCGGAATCGAGATGGTGCGGTTCTCGTTCGTCGATCAGCACGGCATCCTTCGCGGCAAGACCCTCACCAGGGCCGCCGTGCCGACCGCCCTGCGCTCCGGCGTCACGGCGCCCAGCTCTCTGCTGCTGAAGGACACGTCAGGCCAGTCGGTCTACTCGGTGTTCGCCGCCGAGACCGGCGTCGGAGTGAGCGGCTTCAGCGGAGCCGGAGACGTCGTGCTCGTCCCCGACCCGACGACCTTCCGGGTCCTGCCGTGGACCGAGCACACCGCGATGGTGCTCTGCGACGTACGGTTCCCCGATGGAGGCATCGTGCCGTTCTGCACGCGCACGCTCCTGCGCACGCAGCTCGACGCCCTGAGCGCGCGGGGACTCGGCATGCGCGTCGGCGCGGAGCTCGAGTTCCACGTCTACCGGACCGATGGGCAGGAGCTCGACGTCGAGCACGTCGGCGCGCCCGGTCGCCCCGGAGCGCCGAGCCGCACGCATCCCACCACCCGCGGAGCGCAGCTCCTGCACGAGGAGGGGCTCGATGCGATGCAGCCCCTCGTCGACGCGCTCTACCACGGGCTCACGCGCCTCGATCTGCCGTTGCGGTCGATCGAGCTCGAGTTCGGTCCGAGCCAGTTCGAACTGACGATGGAGGCGGGGGATGCCGCCGAGATCGCCGACGCGGTCGTGATGTGCCGCGCTGCCGTGCGGAGCATCTGCGCGCGACTCGGTTATCACGCGACGTTCATGTCGCGCCCCCAGGGCGCCGACGGCGCGTCGACCGGATGGCACCTGCACCAGTCGCTCTACGAGCTCGAATCGGGATCGGGCGCCTTCGTGCCCGATGCCCCGGGCACCGTGCTCTCGCTGCTCGGTTCAAGCTACCTCGCGGGCCTCCTGGCGCATGCCGCGGCATCCTCCGCCTTCGCGACACCGACGGTCAACGGCTACAAGCGCTACCAGCCCTTCTCGCTCGCGCCCGACCGGATCGCGTGGGGGATCGACAACAAGGGCGCCATGATCCGTGCCGTGGGGTCGACCGGCGACCCGGCCACCAGGCTCGAGAACCGCTCGGGCGAGCCGGCGGCCAACCCCTACCTCTATATCGCCTCGCAACTGGTCAGCGGCATGGACGGGGTCGATCGCGGACTGATCCCGCCCGCCCCGACGACCGAGCCGTATGCCGCCGCGGCTGAGCCGCTGCCGACGAATCTCGGCGCCGCGATCGATGCGCTCGTGGCCGACGAGGCCTTCCGTACCGCCTTCGGCGACGCCGTGGTGGACTGGTACGCGACGATCAAGCGCGCCGAGTTCGCCCGATATCTCCGCCACGTCTCCGACTGGGAGCAGCGCGAGTACTTCGGCATCGTCTGACCCGAATCGGCACCCGTCGAGGCTCTGCCTCGCCGAGAAGGAGAAACACATGAGCATCAGGAGCACGCTTCCCGCGCTGTCGGCCTACGAGCCGTTCCTCAGGGGAGCGGAGTGGGTGGCGCTCGATGAGCGCGAGACCCTCGACATCATCGATCCCGCCACCGAAGAGGTGCTGACGACGGTCGCCCAGGCGACAGCGGCGGATGTCGATGCCGCCGTCGCCGCCGCGGTCGCCGCCCACGAGGATCGGCGCTGGCGCGGCATGGTGCCCCTCGAGCGGACCCGGATCCTCAACCGGATCGCCGACCTCATCGAGGAGAACCTCGAAGAGCTGGCGATCCTCGAGACGCGAGACAACGGCAAGCCGATCGAGCGGTCGCGCGCCGACACGGCCACCGCGGCGCGGACGTTCCGTCACTTCGCGGGCGCGCCGTCGCGGCTCACCGGGACCGTCATCCCGATCGACGGTGGTGGGCACCACGTCTACACGGTGCTCGAGCCGGTCGGGCCTGTCGCCGTCATCCTGCCCTGGAACTTCCCGATCATGACGGCCTCGTTCAAGCTCGCGCCTGCCCTCGCCGCCGGGTGCACGATCGTCGCCAAGCCCGCGGAAGACACACCGCTCACGCTGCTGCGCCTGGCGCGGCTCATTCATGAGGCGGGTGTGCCCGAAGGCGTCCTCAGCGTGCTGACCGGCGACGGCCGTGTGGGCGCGGCGCTCACCGCGCACCCGGGCATCGCGAAGGTGTCGTTCACCGGGTCGACCGAGGTCGGCCGCAGCGTCATGCTGGCCGCCGCGGGCGACTTCAAGCGGCTCACGCTCGAACTCGGTGGGAAGAGCCCGAACATCGTCTTCGCGGACGCCGACCTCGACGCCGCGGTGCTGACCGCGATGCGCGCCTCGTTCGGGCACTCGGGTCAGATGTGCACCGCGGGCAGCCGGCTGCTCGTGCAGCGATCGATCCTCGGCGAGATGACCGAGCGACTGACCCGTGCCGTACAGGCCGTGCCGGTCGGCGACGGGCTCGCCGGAGGCATCACGGTCGGCCCGCTCGTCTCGGAGGAGCAGCGCGAGCGCGTGCTCGGCTACATCGCCGACGGAGTGGCCGAAGGCGCGACTCTCGTGACGGGCGGTGGCACGCGCGGCCCGGGCTATTACGTCGAGCCGACGCTCTTCACCGGAGTGACGAACGACATGAAGATCGCCCGGGAAGAGATCTTCGGCCCCGTCGTCGGGGTGATCCCGTTCGACGACGAGGCGGACGCCGTCCGCATCGCCAACGACACCGCTTACGGCCTGGCGGCCGGCGTCTGGACGAAGGACCTCTCGCGCGCCCACCGCATGGCCGACGCGATCCACGCCGGGACGGTGTGGATCAACACCTACAACGTCTTCGACCCCGCACTCTCGTTCGGCGGCGTCGGAGAATCGGGGCTCGGCCGCGACCTGGGCGAAGAGGGCCTGCGCGGATTCCTCGAGTCCAAGAGCGTGGTCGTGGCGCTGTGAGTGGGAGAGCACTGTGATGGATGCCGTCCAGAGCGTCACCGGTCCGCTCGCTCCCGACGAGCTGGGCGTCACGCTCCCGCACGAGCACGTCTTCATCAACATGACCAGGACGACGCCGCAGGACGGCTACCTGAACGTGTGGTCCGAGATGGAGGACGAGCTGCGGGTCTTCAGCGCGGCCGGAGGCTCGACGCTGATCGACATGACCAACGGCGAGCTCAGCGACTACGCGGCGCCGATCGGGTGGAGCGACGATCTTCGCGTCATGCAGCAGAACCCCGACACCGGGTCGCGATCGGTCGCCAACGTCCTGGCGACGAAGGCCATGGCCGAGGCGACGGGCGTACAGGTCATCCTCGGCACGGGGCACTACTACGAGACCTACCTCGACACGCGCTGGTTCGATCGCAACTCGACGAACAAGATCGCCGACTACCTGATCGCCGATCTGCTCGACGAGATCCCGGGGACGGGGGTGCGCGCCGGGATCATCGGCGAGATCGCGTCTGACCTCTCGCACATCACCGCGGTCGAGGAGCGCTCGTTCCGGGCCGCGGCGCGGGCGAGCCGCGAGACCGGGATCATGGTCTCGACCCACGCGGCATCCTTTCCCACCGGCATCGCGCAGCTCGAGATCATGGTGGAGGAGGGGGTCGACCCGTCGCGGGTCGTGATCGGCCATGCCGACACGGTCAAGAGCACCGACTATTCGCTCGAGCTGCTGCGGAAGGGCGCGTTCGTCGAGTTCGACTGCCTCATGACGTGCCGCGTCGGCGGGGCCCTCGTGATGCCGCAGATCGAACGGCGCATCGCCTACCTCCAGACGCTGATCGCGGCGGGGTATCAGCACCGCATCCTCCTCTCGCAGGACGTGTGCCAGCGGTCGCACCTGCGCGCGCTCGGCGGACCGGGCTACACCTTCCTCTTCGAGGAGTTCGCGGCGATCGCCCTCGAGCGCGGCATAGACCCCGATGTCCTCCGTGAGATCCACACCGACAATCCGCGTCGCGCGATCTTCGGCGAGTAGTTCCAGAAGGGAATCCGGATGCCCATCCACACCGTCCTCGGCCCGATCGAGGCCGACGAGCTCGGTCCGACGTCGATGCACGAGCATCTGCTGAGCGATCTGCGCATCTGGGCCAAGCCGCCGAGCGAGCTTCCGCCGGCGGGTGTGGAGATGGGGCCGGAGCTCATGGCCTATCTCCGGTGGAACTTCCTCTCCGTACCCGAGAACATCGTCCTCCACGACCCCGACGTCGCCGCGCGGGAGCTGGCGTTCGTGAAGTCGGCGGGAGGATCGGGCGTGCTCGAGCTGACGCTCGACGGCATGGGCAGACGCCTGGAGGAACTGCCGGAGATCTCTCGCAGATCGGGCGTGCACGTCATGGTCGGGGCGGGGTTCTACGTCGAGGACACGATGGCCGACGACGTGAAATCCGCGTCCGTGGACGAGCTCACCGCGACTCTCGTCTCGCAGCTCGTCGACGGTATCGGCCACACCGGCATCCGGCCGGCCCTCCTGGGCGAGATCGGCACGAGCTGGCCCATCACCGACGCCGAATGGCGTGTCGTGCGGGCGGCAGCGCGGGCGGGCGTCGAGACCGGGGCGGCTGTCTACACGCACCAGTCGTTCCGCGGGAAGGGCGGCGTCGCCGTCCTCGAGGCGATCCTCGACGAGGGGATGAGCGCCGATCGGGTGATCATCGGCCACCTCGACGAGTTCTGGGACAAGTCGTATCACCGCGACATCGCGCAGGCCGGGGCGATGCTCGCCTACGACACGTTCGGCTCGGACTTCTCCTACGGCAGCCCGGCGATGCGCAATCCCACCGATGGTGAACGCCTGGAGATGGTCGAGTGGCTCCTGTCGGAGGGCTTCGGCGGCCAGCTCGTCATCGCGCAGGACGTGTGGGCGCAGGCGAACCTCCGTCGCAACGGCGGGAACGGGTACGACCACCTCTTCGCACGGATCGGGCCGGCGATCACCGACATCGCGGGGGGCGACGAATCCGTCATCCGCACCATTCTCATCGACAACCCCCGAAGACTCCTGGAGCGCCCATGACCGCCACACCCCCCGCCGCCCCCACCGCCTCGGCATCGGATGCCGTGCAGATCGTCGGGCAGCCCGTGCTCATCGTCGTGGACATCCAGGGCGGGACCGGCCAGAGCGCCCCGGGCGAGGGCGGCATCCCGATCATGGGGGGCCGCGCCGAGCGCGCGCCCCGGCAGCTCGCCCTGGTGACCGCGGCGCGCGAAGCGGGAGTCCCCGTCGTGTTCATCCAGGAGGTGCACAAGCCCTCGCTCATCGACATCGGCCGCGAGCTGGACGGCGCCGAGGGTCCGCACTGCATCGAGGGCGACGACGGCACCGACCTCGCGGCGTGGCTGCTGCCGCTCCCGCAGGAGTTCCTGATCCGCAAGCGCCGGTACTCGGCGTTCTTCGGCACCGAGCTCGAGATCGTGCTGAAGGCGTACAAGGCGGAGACCGTCATCCTCATCGGCGGTCTTACGGATGTGTGCATCCACTACACCGCCGTAGACGCACACCAGCACGACTACCGCGTTCGCGTCGTGCAGGACGCGGTGGGCGGCTCGAGCGAACGAGCGCACACCGCCTCGCTCGAGGCCATCGCCTACCTGCAGCGCGACGCGCTCGTCAACGCCGAGGACGTCGTGGCCCACTTCCGGTCCCTCTCGGCGGCCTCGCACTCATGAACGGGGACCTCCCCGCGGAGGTGGAGTACGTCGTGATCGGCGGCGGCACCGCGGGGAACGTGGTGGCGTCGCGCCTCGCGGAGGCGGGGCGCGATGTGCTCGTCCTGGAGGCCGGCCCCGACTTCGGACCGGAGGGCGACCCCGCGTGGCCCGCCGACATCGTGGATGCCACGCGCCTCGGCCGCTCGCACGACTGGGGCTACGACTCCGGCGACAGCTACCCGTTCACGCTCGGATTCGAGCGCGCGCGGGCGATCGGCGGAAGCTCGGACTTCAACGGCTGCACGCAGACGTGGGGACACCGGCGCGATTACGACGCCTGGGCCGAGTCGGGCCTCACCGGCTGGTCGACCGACGACCTGCTGCCCCTGTTCCGCGAGGGCACCCGGCGCATGCGCGTGACCACCTATCGCCCTGAGGAGCTCACTCCGTGGCAGGGCGCGTGGTACGACGCGGCACCCGCCGTCGGGATGCCGCGGCTGACGACGCTGAACGATGTCGACGAAGCCGCAGGCTTCGCCCCCGAGGACGTGAACATCGAACGCGGCGTCCGGGTCAATACCGCTTTCGCGTACCTCGACCCCGCACGAGCCCTGCCGAACCTGCGCGTCGTGGGCGACGCGCTCGTGGACCGCATCGTCGTGGAGGCCGGGCGCGCTACGGGTGTCGTGGTGCATCACGGCGGTGAGATCTCCCGGGTCCGCGCCGGCACGGTCGTCCTCGCGGGAGGTGCGTACAACTCGCCGACCGTGCTGCTGCGCTCGGGCATCGGACCTTCCGCACAGCTCGGCGCCCTCGGCATCCCCGTGGTCGCCCACCTGCCGGGCGTCGGCGAGAACCTCCACGACCAGCCCTTCCTCCTGATGAGCTGGGAGGGGTCGGACGAGATGACGGCAGCGATGGAGCACGCCCGTGCCGCCGGGTGGGCACCCGACGAGCAGGCCATGGGGAAGGCCGCGTCGAGCCACGAGAGCGAGGCGTTCGACCTGCACTTCCTGCCCTACAGCCCCACCCACCGCGGCGATCGCAAACGCTGGAGCATCGGCACCTCGGCGCTCCTCCCGCGCTCGCGGGGATTCGTGCGGATTCGCAGTACGGATCCCGAAGCGAAGCCGGTGATCGACCACCGGTTCCTGAGCGATCCGGAGGGGATCGACGCGGCGATGCTCGCCGAGGGCGCGGGGATCCTGCGCGAGCTGGCGGCGAGCCCCGCGCTGGCTCGCGTGGTCGGACGCGAGATTCACCCCAGGCCCGACACCTTCTCGCGCGAGGCGTTGATCGCTCACATCTACGCCCACCCCGACAACTACTGGCACCCCGTCGGAACATGCCGGATGGGCACGGCCGACGACATCATGAGCGTGGTTGACGAGCGGGCGCAGGTGCACGGCATCGAGGGTCTGCACATCGCCGACACCTCGATCATGCCCCGCATCCCGCGTGCGACGACCGCTATGCCGGCCGTCGTGATGGGAGAGAAGGTCGCCCGGATCCTGCTCGCGGCCGCCGCCGCAGCATCCCCGAACCCGAACCCGAACCCGAACCCGACATCGAAGGGCTCCGCCGCATGACCGACGACCTCACCACCCTCAGCGCGCAGGCGCTCGCCGAAGCCATCCGCACTCGCGTGGTGAGCTCGGAAGAGGTCGTCACCGCGCACCTCGCGCGCATCGACGCGATCAATCCGGCCGTGAACGCGATCGTGTCGTACCGCCCGGAAGAGGCACTCGCCGAGGCGCGGGAGAGCGATGCGCTGACCGCCCGCGGAGTGTCGCGCGGACCGCTGCACGGTCTTCCGATCGCGGTGAAGGACCTCATGGACGTCGCCGGGGTGCGCACGACCCACGGATCGCGCATCTATAAAGACCACATCGCCGAGAACGACAGCGTGATCGTGTCGCGCATGCGCGAGGCGGGCGCGATCGTCGTCGGAAAGACGAACGTGCCCGAGTTCGGCGTCGGATCGCACACGTTCAACGAGGTCTTCGGGATCACCCGCAACCCGTACGACCTCTCCCGTTCCGCCGGCGGCAGCAGCGGTGGCGCCGCGGCGGCCGTGACGAGCGGGATGCTGCCGCTCGCCGACGGCTCGGACCTGGGGGGGAGCGTCCGGAATCCGGCCTCGTTCGGAAACCTGGTCGGCCTCCGCCCCACCGCGGGGCGCGTCGCCTCCGCCCGCCCGGGCAACGCCTACGACCCCGGGTCCGTGCTCGGTCCGCTCGCCCGTGACGTCACGGATGCTGCGCTGCTCATGTCGGTCATCTCCGGCCCCGAACGCCGCGCCCCGCTCTCGATCGACGAGGACGGCGCGGTGTTCCGTGGCCTGCGGCCCCGCGCGTTCGCCGGCGCGCGGATCGCCTACTCCGCCGATCTCGGCGGCCTGCCCCTGGATCCCGAGGTGCGGGCGGCGACGGAGGCCGCGGCGCGCCTTGCCGCCGATCTCGGCGCCGAGATCGTCCCGATCGACCTCGATCTGTCCGAGGCCGACCTCGTGTTCGAGACCTTCCGCTCACTCGAGTTCCTCGACGGGCACGGGCGAGAGATCGCGGAGTACCCCGATCTGGTCAAGCAGACCCTCAAAGACGACGTGTCGTGGGCTCAGACGTTCACGCCTGAGCTCATCGTCGCGGCCGCCGCGGGCCGCACCCGCCTCTTCCGCCGGCTGCAGGCCCTCTTCGACGACGTCGACCTGCTGCTGGCGCCGTGCGTGCAGGTGCTGCCCTTCCCCGTCGAGTGGGAGTACCCGATCGAGATCGACGGCGTCGCCATGGACAAGTACTACTCGTCGCAGCGGTCCTGCAGCCGGATCACCGCGACGGCCATGCCGGCGCTGTCGATGCCGGCCGCGTTCTCGTCGGGCGGTCTCCCGATCGGCGTGCAGTTCGTCGGCCCCTATCGCGCCGACGTCGCGCTGCTCGAGTACGGGATGACGTGGGAGTCCGCGGTCGCGGATGTCATGGCGCGACGGCCCGAGGTGCCGGCATGACCGGATCCGAGGGGCTCGCCGTCTATGTCGCACCCGTCGTGACCATGGATCCTGATCGCCCGCGGGCCGAGGCTTTCGCCGTCCGCGGCGATCTGATCGTCGCGGTCGGATCGCTCGCTGACGTGGTCGCGGCGGTACCCGACGGCACGCCGCGGCACGCTCTCGAGGGGGTCGTGCTTCCCGGGCTGATCGATGCGCATCTGCACATGCAGCGCGGGGGGCTCAAGGCGCTGACGTTCCTGCCGGCGGGAGCAGGCGTCGCCGAGTTCATCCGGACCATGCACGACACGTTCGACGACGAGGACTGGCCGGAAGGAGCCGCCCCCACCGTCGATGACCGTGTCCGCGGACTGTCGGTCATCCAGCCGCTGCTGCACGCGCTGGGCTTCACCGGCGTCGTCGACCCGGCGGCGACCCCCACCGAGCTGGCCGCCTATCAGGTCGCGCACGCGCGCGGCATCCTCTCCATGCGCACCGTGGCGATGCCGTACCTCGAGATCGGGTCGGACGAGATCCCCGACGTCGACGCCGCGATGACCCGGCTCGCCGGGGTCGGTGCATCGACGGGCTTCGGGGATGACACGCTGCGTCTGGGCCCCATCAAGGTCTACGCCGACGGCGAGGCGCTGAAGGGACAGGCTCTGCTCGACGAGCCGTGGGACGACTCCGGGTACACCGGCCTGGCCCGGATCTCGGACGACGACTTCGGCCGCCTCGTCGCCTTCTGCGCCGCGGCGGGGTGGGGCGTCGGCACCCACGCCGTCGGGGGCGCGGCCATCGCGATGGTCGCGCGGGCGTACCAGAGCGTCGGGGCCGCGGCATCCGAGAAGCGCTACCAGTTCATCCACGCCTATCTCGAGCCGAGCGCCGAGACCATCGCGCTCGGCGCGCGCACCGGGGCGATCGCCTCGCTGCAGCCGTCCATCATCTGGCACAACGGAGTGGGGCTCCGCGCGAAGCTCGGCGAGCGTGCCGAACGGGCCAATCCCATGCGGTCGTGGATCGACGCCGGCGCCGTGCTCGCGCTGGGCTCGGACGGACCGTACTTCGCCTTCGACCCGCGCCACCTCATCTGGCAATCGGTCACCCGCCGCATCGCGGGCGACGATCGCCCGCTGGATCCCGCCGAGGCCGTCACGGTCGACGAGGCGCTCGCCGGCTACACGACCGGCGCGGCCTACGCGAGCCTCGCCGAGGGTCGGCGCGGCATGATCCGCGAGGGGATGCTCGCCGACTGGGCCCTCTGGAGCGCCAGTCCCGCGGACGTGCCGATCGACCAGGTCCGCGACCTCCTCGTGCTGCGCACCGACGTCGGCGGCCGTACCGTCCATCGCATCGACCGCCCGGGAGGCGCCGAATGACCGACACGACCATCCACACCGCCCCCCTGTTCCGCTGGCCCGCGCGCGACCTCGCCGCCGGCATCGCGGCGCGCGAGATCTCGGCCGCCGAGGTCATGCGCGCACATCTCGACCGGATCGAGGAGCGCAACGGCATCCTCCGCGCGATCGTCTCGCCGGTCACCGAGTCCGACGCGATGCGGATGGCCGACGATGCCGATCGCGCGGTGGCGCGAGGAGACCGTCTCGGCCCGCTGCACGGCCTGCCGACCGGGGTCAAAGACCTCGTGGACGTCGCGGGCCTCCCCACCGTGAACGGCTCCGCCGCGTTCGCGGATGCTCCGCCGGCCGCACGCGACAGCGTGCTGGCCGAGAAGCTGCGGGCGTCGGGGGCCCTCATCATCGGCAAGACGAACACCCCCGAGATGGGGCTGGGCACGCTCACCTTCAATCCGGTCTTCGGGGTGACGCGCAACCCGTGGGATACGAGCCGGCACGCCGGTGGCAGCTCCGGGGGAGCGGGCGCCGCCGTCGCCGATGGACTTCTGCCGATCGCCGACGGGTCCGACAGCGGTGGCAGCATCCGATATCCGGCGTCGTTCTGCAACGTGGTCGGTCTTCGCCCGACGCCGGGGGCGGTTCCGACCGGACGCCTCGGCGACGGCTGGGCACCCCACGGCGTACTCGGGCCCCTCGCGCGCGATGCCGCCGACACCGCTCTTCTGCTGTCCGGGATCTCGGGTGCCGACGACCGCTGGCCCCTGTCGTGGGTGGACGATCCCGATGCGCTGCGAAACGGCGTCGCGCCGGAGCCGGGCGCCCTGCGACTGGGGTGGAGCACGGACGTCGGCGGGCTCCCGATCGACCCGGAGGTGCGCGCCGCTCAGGCGCGAGCACGCCGAGCGCTCGAGGCGGCGGGCGTGCAGATCGTCGACATCGAGCCCGACATGACCGGCGCCGATGAGTGCTGGGAGGCGATCGAGTTGTTCGCCTTCGGCGCCGATGGCGGGGCGCGGGTCGACGTCAGTCGAGACGGGTACCGCCCGGACTATCTGCGCAACGTCGACGAGGGGCGGGCCATGTCGGCGGACCGGCTCTCACGCGCCCTCGCCCGTCGTACCGAGCTCTTCCGTGCGACCGCGCGGGTGCTCCGTGAGGTCGACGCGATCGTGTACCCGGGTGCGCCCGTGCCCGCGCCGCCGGCGGAGGTGGAGTGGGTCCACGACATCGACGGCACCCACTTCGAGCGCTATTTCGAATGGCAGCGTACGGCCTGCCGCCTGACCGTGACGGGGCACCCCGTGCTCGCCACGCCCGCCGGATTCAGTTCGGACGGGCTGCCGGTCGGGCTGCAGGTGGTGGGCGCGTCGCGCGGAGACGCACGCCTGCTGGCGATCGGCGCGACGATCGAGGCGATCCTCGGGCACGTGGGTCGGGTTCCGGGAGAGTGAGAGAGCCAGTCGGGTCATAGCGAGGTTTTACGCTTTCGAAACAGGGCGGCCTGGTTATTGCATCCATACAGCTCTATATTGGATCCAACCTTGTTTCCCGATCGTCGCCTCGCCCAAGGAGAACCCATGACCTTCCACACCTCCCGCACGGTGCGCCGTGCCCTGATCTCGGGCCTCGCGCTCGCTTCAGTGGCCGTACTCGCCGTCGGCTGCGCAGGCTCGTCGACCGCTGGCGCCAGCGCTGAGGGCTCCGCGGCCGCCATCAGCGGCAGTGTGATCTGGGCCGACTACGGCGGTCCGACGAACGAGAGCCGCCAGGTCGCCTACTTCGACGGGTTCACCGCTGACACCGGCGTCGACGTGGTCTCGACATCGCTCGAGGATTCCGTCTACTACGGGATGCTGAAGGGCGACGCGGGCGACTACGACACGATGCAGACGAGCGCGGCGGACGTCTTGGCCTACACGGATGCCGTGACCGAGGTTCCCGAAGACATCCAGGGTGACCTCCTGCCGGAGAACATCCGCCCCTACATCGTCGGGGGCTTCGTCTTCGGCATCGCTCAGGGCTGGCTGACCGAGACATTCCCGAACGGCGGCCCGCAGGACTGGGCCGACTTCTTCGACACGACGAAGTACCCGGGCAAGCGGGCATGGCCCGGGTCGCCCGGAAGCTACGACGCGTCGTACGAGATCGCTCTGCTCGCGGACGGCGTCAAACCCGCCGATCTCTACCCCCTGGACATTCCGCGCGCGGAGGCCAAGCTGAACACGATCCGCGGCGACATGGTGTTCTACCAGTCCTACCCCGAGGTGCAGCAGCTGCTCTCGAGCGGCAGTGCCGCGATCGCCGTTACCGTCACGGGGCAGTACAACGCGCTGAAGAACGCCGGAAAGGACGTCACGGTCCAGTGGAACCAGGCGTTCATCGTGCCGAGCGGATTCGTGATCCCTCAGCAGGCGAGCAACCCGGCGGCCGCCCTCGCTCTTGCGGCCTGGATGAACGATCCGGAGCGGCAGGCGGTCTTCACGGAGCGCACGGGCTATGGCCCGGTCAACTCGAAGGTGTTCGACTACCTCTCGGACGACGTCGTGAGCGGGCTCGTGAATTCGCCGGAGCACGAGAAGGTCGGCCTCTACTGGGATACGCAGTGGCGCTCCGAGAACAACGACAAGCTCATCGACAGCTACACGGCTTGGCTCGCGGGCTGACCCATCCATCGACGGACCCCCACGAGGCGGGGCGCATCGTGCTCACGCGCGGTGCGCCCCGCCTCGTCGGGTTGGATGCGGCGGGGATCCGCGTCGTTTTACACAAACGAAACACGGGGGATAGCATTCAGGATCCATTAGTGAGTAGATTGGATCCACAGCACCATTCGATCCCCTCCCCGAAGGACTGCTTTCATGAAAACCAGCACCACACTCCGCCGATCTGCGGCATCCGCTCTCGCGCTGGTCGCGACCGCCGCACTCGCGGTCGGCTGCGCCGGCTCGACGGGAACCTCGCCGAGCGCATCCGACGCGTCGGCCGCGCCGCTCAGCGGCAACCTCATCTGGGCCGACTACGGCGGGCCGACCAACGAAAGCCGCCAGATCGCCTACTTCGACGGCTTCCAGGACAAGACCGGGGTCGAGGTGGTGTCGACCTCGATCGAAGACTCCATCTACAACGGCATGCTCGCGGGCGAGCCGGGCGACTACGACCTCTTCCAGATCGCGGCGGCCGATGTCCTCACCTACGGCGACAACCTCGTCGAGGTGCCCGAATCCTCGCGCGGCGACCTGCTCGATCCCAAGCTCTCTCCCTATTTCGTCGGCGGCTTCTACATCGGCATCGCCCAGGGCTGGCTGACCCAGACCTTCCCGAACGGCGGCCCGCAGAACTGGGCCGACTTCTTCGACACGACGAAGTTCCCCGGTAAGCGCGCGTGGCCGGGCGCGCCGGGCAGCTACGACCAGTCCTTCGAGATCGCCCTGCTTGCCGACGGCGTCGCCCCGGAGGACCTCTATCCGATCGACTTCGAGCGTGCCAAGAAGAAGCTCGACACGCTGCGCGGCGACATGATCTTCTACCAGTCCTACCCCGAGGTTCAGCAGCTGCTCACCAGCGGCAGCGCGGCCCTTGCCGTCACCGTCACGGGCCAGTACACCGCGCTGGAGCGTGCGGGGCAGGATGTCACCGTCCAGTGGAACCAGGCGTTCGTCAACCCGAACGGTTTCGTGATCCCGAAGAACGCGGCCAACCCGGACGCGGCTCTGGCCCTCGCGGCATGGATGCGCGACCCGAAGAACCAGGCGGTCTTCACCGAGCGCACGCTCTACGGCCCGGTCAACAAGGACGTCTTCGACTACCTCGATGCCGATGTCGCTGCCAAGGTCGCCAACTCGCCGGACCACGACAACGTGCTCTACAACGACGACCAGTGGCGTGCGGACAACACCACCGCGCTGCTGGACAACTACACGGCCTGGCTCGCGGGATAGCGAGAGCGCGCCCTGAACAGACACCGAGGGGTGGCCGGAGTCCCAGCTCCGGTCACCCCTCGGCCGCGCTCGAGGAAGCCATGAGAAGACTCGCCACCGTCACCGGTGACATCGGTCCCGACGAGCTCGGGATCGCTCTGCCCCACGAACACCTCTTCGCCAATGGCACGCGGATGATCCCCCGCGACGGGTTCTCGACGATCTGGGCCGAACGCGCGGACGACATCGAACGCTTCCTCGCGATCGGCGGTCGCACGATCGTCGACCTGAGCTGCGGCGAGCTCACGAACCACGCGGCGCCGGTGCTCTGGGACACCGATCCCGAGCACCAGCTGCAGAATCGCGTGACGGGATCGCGCTCAGTGGTGAACGTGCGAGCCACGAAGGCGCTCGCGGAGGAGTGCGGGGTGAACGTCGTCCTCGGCACGGGGCACTACTACGACGCCTACATGGACCATGACTGGATGGATCAGACCTCCACGTCCCGCATCGCGGACTACCTGATCGCCGACCTCGTCGATGAGATCCCGGGAACCGGTGTGCGGGCGGGGGTCATCGGTGAGATCGCCTCGGACTTCGCGCACATCACTCCGCGCGAGGAGAAGTCGTTCCGGGCGGCGGCGCGCGCCTCGCGCGAGACGGGCGCACTGATCAGCACGCACGCTCCCACGTTCGCCGTCGGTCTGGCGCAGGTCGAGCTGCTGGTGAA
Organism: Microbacterium rhizomatis; assembly: GCF_008710745.1. GTDB lineage: Bacteria > Actinomycetota > Actinomycetes > Actinomycetales > Microbacteriaceae > Microbacterium > Microbacterium rhizomatis. The sequence continues at coordinate 681,471 of NZ_VYSA01000002.1, read as the reverse complement.
GGACGAGGGCGTCCCGCCCGAGCGGATCGCCATCGGTCACACCGATACGGTCAAGAGTCTCGAGTATTCTCTGGCGCTCGCGGCGACGGGGGTCTTCGTGCAGTACGACTGCATGATGGCGTGCAAGATCGGCGGCGTGCTCGTCATGACCGAGCTGCAGCGCCGCATCGATCACCTGAAGGCGCTGATCGACGCCGGGTACGAGGAGCAGCTGCTCCTCTCGCACGACGTCTTCCAGCGATCCCACCAGGCCGCGCTCGGGGGTCCTGGGTTCGTGTTCCTGTTCGACGAGTTCGCCGGCCACGCGGAGCGGGCGGGCATCTCTCGCGAGAGTCTGCACCGCATCCACACCGTCAATGTGCGCAGGGCCCTGTTCGGCGAGTGAGGCCGACGCGCGCGCCCGTCACTCGACGATGAGCAGCTCGCGCGGGATTGCGGAGAGCGGCGCGAGGCCGGCTGCCGTCATCATGACCGTGTCGATCGCCGCCGCCTCGTAGTGGGCGACGCGGTCGCGGAGGATGGACTCGAAGTTCGACACGTACCCCTCTTCGAGGGTGATGCGGTGCGGGCCGTCGTTCGCGAGATAGGTGTGCCCGACCCAGCTCGGCGGGAACGAGATGCCGAGGCCGTAGCCGCCGGTCCACCAGACGTCTTCGGGCGCCACGGTCCGCCGCAGCGCCCGCTCGGCGAGCCCCATGGCGATCGCGGGATCCGCGCCGAGCTCGGCGTGGGCGCACAGCACGTCAAGGCTCTCCTGAGTGGCGGCCAGCAGCTCGGAGACGCGGGGGTGGGGGCCGCCGAGAGAGAACACCCGGCAGAGGTTGACGTGGTAGCGGTCGACGACCGCCGAGCAGTCGACCGAGACGATGTCGCCGCTCTCGAGGATTCGCCGCGACGGGAAGCTGTGTACGTCGCGCCATGCACTGGGGCCGGATGCCACGAGGGGATGCTGCGCCGGCACCTCTCCGCCCTGTTCCGACATGAGGGTGTCGACGAGGGCCGCGACCTCGAGCTCTGACATGCCGGGCCGCAGACGTTCCTGCAGGCCTCGGAACGTCTGGTCGGCCATTCTGCCCGCCGCCACGACGCGCTCCTGCTCCGCGGGGGACTTGTAGACGCGGAGCCCGTCGACGATCCACTCGCCCGCGACCACGGTGCATCCGCGTGCGCGCAGTTCATCGCCGAGCGCGACCATCACCCCCGGCACGGGGGTGGGCGACGACCACTCGATCGCGACAGTGGCCCCCGGCATCCGGCGAGCGAGCTGTTCGGCGACCGTGACGTGCGCCGTCCCGTAGTCGATGAACTCCGCCTCGTCGTACAGGGCGTCGTACGGCAGGAACTCCTCGTGCCGCGACCAGTCGAAGAACACGGTGCGCTCGTCGTCCGCCCAGACGGCGACCCCGACGGGAAGTCGCGGCGGGTACCAGGACGCCTCGTAGTCGGTCAGCCAGTAGAGGTTCGAGGGGGACGTGACCAGGAGCACGTCGATGCCGCGATCACGGAGGAGGGCGCGGAGCCGCGCCGTTCGCGCACGGTACTCGGCGATCTCGAACGTCGGTTTGTCGGGGATGTTCACTCAGGCTCCCTGCAGGTGAAGAAGGGTCTGCACATTGGACAACATCTGTGCCATATTGGATCCAGAATTGTCAGTTACGGATACTGTAGCCGACGCACGATCCCGTGAGCTCGACCTTCCCCGCACCACCGCAGCCCGGAAAGGCCCACCATGACACGCTCCCTTCGCCGTTCGCTTCCTCGTCGCGGATCCGCATCCCTGCGCGGATCAGTCCTCGCCGCCCTCGTCGGCGCCGGTCTCGTCCTCACCGCCTGCGCCTCGGGCGCGCCCGCCGGCGACGCCGCTTCCGAGGCCGGCGGCACCGTGGTGTGGGCCGACTACGGCGGGTCGACGAACGAGAGCTTCAACGCGGTCTTCTTCGACGATTTCGCGGCGGCAACGGGCATCGAGGTCGTCTCGACGACGATCGCGGGTGCGGTGCAGTACGAGATGTTCGACGGCGGCGCAGGCGACTACGACGCGCAGATGACCGGCCTGGCCGAGGTCGAGCTGTACAAGGACAATCTCCTGAAACTGCCCGCCGATGTGCCGCGTGCCGACATGCTTCCCGAGAGCGTGCAGGATTACGCGTTCGGCGGGATGATGATCGGCTACGCCCAGGCGTATGTGACCGACACGTTCCCGGGCGGCGGGCCGAAGAACTGGGCCGACTTCTGGAACGTCGAGGCATTCCCCGGAATGCGCGCGGTGCCGGGCGAGTACCACGACTATATGTTCGAGGCCGCGCTGCTGGCGGACGGCGTCGCACCGGAGGACCTCTACCCGCTCGACTTCGACAGGGCGCTCGCCAAGCTCGACGAGCTGCGGCCCTACCTCACCTTCTACACGGAGTACCCCCAGGTCCAGCAGCTGCTCTCGTCCGGCAGCGTCGCCCTCGCCTTCGGCCCGAACGGACTGTTCGCAGGGCTCGCGAACGAGGGGATCGACATGACGGTGGTCTGGGATGAGGCGTTCGTCGAGGCCAACCTCTTCGTTGTCGCGTCCGCGGCGCCGAACGCCGACAACGCCTTCGCGCTCGCCGAGTTCCTCTCGGACCCCGAGCGCCAGGCGGCGTTCTCGGAGCGCACGAACTACGGCCCCGGCTCCTCGGCGGCATTCGAGTTCCTGGATGCGGACGTCATCGAGCGGCTTCCGAACGCGCCGAGTCACACCGGGATCGTGGAGGCGGATGCGGCCGGAAGGGCCGCGGCGTACGACGATTCGATCGCCGCCTACACGACATGGCTCGCCGGTTGACCCATGCCGACAGACGGCGCGCGGCGACCGGACCTCCGGTCGCTCGGCCGTGCTGTAACACGGCCGAAACACATTGGTGATGCATTCGGATCCAGAGTTACCTATATTGGATCCACAGCAGACCAACCGGAGCGAGTAACGTCCATGAAACGTCGATCTTGGAGCATGTCGGAGTGACCAGCACATCCATGGCACTGCCGCGCACCCGACGTGCGGCTGCGGCATCCCGCCCTGTGGGCATCAGTCGAGGTGAACAGCGATGGTTGCTGTGGCCGCCCTTGATCTTCTTCGCCCTCGCCCTCGGGCTGCCGTTGATCGCGCTGGTGATGCAGTCCCTCGAGGAGGGAGCGGGCTCCTACGTGCAGATCTGGAGCGTTCCGGCGTTCGTGTCGTCTCTCATCCGGACGCTCGTGCTCGCCGTGATCGTCATGCTGATCACGATGGTGCTCGGCTCCGCGTACGCTCTGGCGATCGTGGCCTCTCCGGCATGGCTGCGGGTGACGCTGATCGCCGCGCTGCTCCTTTCGCTCTGGACCTCGATCATGGTGCGCTCTTTCGGATGGATGCTCCTGGAGCTGCCCAAGGGCGCCATCCACTGGTTCCTCTCGACGGTCGGTCTGAGCAACGAGCCGGTCGAGCTCTACCAGACCACGCTCGGGATGTATCCCGCGATGATCGCCGTCATGCTGCCGTTCGCCGTGCTGCCGGTCATGACCGCGATGCAGTCGATCGACAAAGAGCAGCTGAACGCGGCCACGATCTTCGGTGCCGGGCCCCTGCTCACTTTCCGCACCGTCACCTGGCCGCACATCGTGCCGTCCGTGATCTCGGGTGGGGTCCTCGTGTTCGTGATGTCGCTCGGGTTCTATGTGACCCCGCTGCTGCTGGGCGGCCCCGGCAACATGACGGTCTCGGGTGTCATCAACGCGCAGATGAATCAGGCCAACCGTCCCGAGCTGGGTGCGGCCATGAGCATCCTGCTCGTGGGCGGAACGATGCTGATCTACCTGGTCGCCGACCGCCTGTTCAAAGTCAGCGAGAAGTGGGGTTGACCCGGTGAGCTCCACGATCGCCCGTTCCCTCGGTTGGTACCGCCTGCCCGTCATGGTCATCGCGGCTCTCGCGAGCCTGTTGCTGATCGTGCCGTTCCTGATCCTCGTGTCGACGTCATGGACGTCCGGGAGCTTCATCCAGTTCCCGCCGGAGGGATTCTCGCTGCAGTGGTACGGCGAGGTCCTCTCGGACCGCCGGTGGATGGGCTCGTTCTGGCTGTCGCTGTGGACGAGCACCATCTCCACGCTGATCGCCACCGTCCTCGGGGTCGCCGGAGCGCTCGGCCTGACCCGCGTGCGCAGCAGGGTGGCCGCCCGCTGGATCCGCACGCTCTTCATCGTGCCGATCGCGCTCCCGCCCATCGCCTACGCGGTCGGCCTGTACGGGGTCAACATGGATCTCGGATTCCTGCGCGGAACTCTCGTCACGCTGATCATCGGCCAGTCGCTCATCGCCCTGCCCTACGTGTTCGTGATCGCTTCCGGAGGCGTGGCCAGGATCGATCCGGCGCTGCGCCCCGCGGCGAGCACGATGGGAGCGCGCTGGCCGCTCATCCTGCGCACGATCGAGTTGCCGGCCGTGCTCCCGTACATCTTCTCCGGTGCACTCTTCGCCTTCATCGTCGTCTTCGACGAGGTGGTGCTCGCGGTGTTCCTGATGCCACCGGGGATGCAGACGCTGCCGTTGCGGATGCTGAACGCCTCGCAGGAGGCCTTCTCACCCGAGCTCACCGCCGCATCCACCCTGGTCTCGATCCTCGCGATCGTCGTCCTCACGATCCTCCCGATCTCGAATCTGATCCGTCGTCGTCGCACGCAGCGCCGTATCGACGCCGCCGTGTCACGCCCCACCGCCCTGGAAGGAGTAACGGAATGACCATCGCCCTCTCGGTCTCCGATATCCACGTCACGCTCGGACACAACCACGTGCTCAAGGGGGTCGCGCTCGATGTGCGGCCCGGAGAGTTCGTGACGCTCCTCGGCGCGAGCGGCAGCGGCAAGTCGACTCTCCTCAATGTCATCGCGGGTCTTCAGGCGGTCGACTCGGGCGAGGTGCTGTTCGACGGCGTGAACGTCGAGAAGCGGCCGCCGCAGAAGAGGAACGTGGGCGTGGTCTTCCAGTCGTACGCCCTGTTCCCGCATCTGACGATCGGCGAGAACGTCGCCTTCCCCCTGCGTGCGGCACGCAAGCCGTCGAAGCAGCAGCGGGCCGTCGCCGACGAGATGCTCGCGCTCGTGCAGCTGCCCGGCATGGCCGATCGGTCCCCGGCGTCGCTGTCCGGCGGCCAGCGCCAGCGCGTCGCTCTCGCCCGCGCACTGGCCGCGAACCCCGGCATCCTGCTCCTCGACGAGCCGATGGCCGCGCTCGACAAGCAGCTGCGCGAGCAGATGCAGGTCGAGATCACCCGCATCCAGCGCAAGGTCGGCATCACCACGGTGTCGGTCACCCACGACCAGACCGAGGCGCTGACGATGTCGGACCGGGTCGCCATCATGCGCGACGGATTCATCGTGCAGGTCGATACGCCGGAAGCGCTCTATCGCCGGCCCGCGGACGAGTACATCGCGGGGTTCCTCGGCGAGGCCAACCTGCTGCCGACGGTCGCGGGCTCGATCGTCGACATGCAGCCCGGGATGCGAGGCGACGGCGTCGCGGTGATCCGCCCGGAGGACCTCGAGGTCATCGCCGCCGGTGCAACCACCCCCGCGTGGTCGATCGAGGGCACCGTGCGCCTGCTCAGCTTCCAGGGAAGCCGGTTCCGTCTCGAGCTGATGACCGACGCCGGTCGACGCGTCGTCTGCTCGCTTCCCCCTGCGGCCGATGTGTCGGCACTCGTCGTCGGCGCATCCACCCGGGTCGCGTGCAGCAACCCGGGCCGCGTGCACATCATCGCGTGCGCCGACCAGACCGTCGCCGAAGAGGCTCTGGCCGCCTGAGGCCCCGCGGCCGCTCGCACCGGGCGGCCCGCGAGCACCGAAACCCCGTCGCCTGAGCTCAGGCGGCGGGGTCTCGCGGTTCGTCCCCGCGACCCGAGCGCGGGTGATCGTCGTGCGTGAAGATCGTCACCACGGCGAGGGCGACCAGCTGGAGTCCCGCGACGAGCAGGAACGCCCACATGGACGAGAACATCGCGATCACGACTCCGCCGATGAGGGCCCCGCCGGCGTAGCCGACGCTCGTGAAGCTGGAGAACAGCCCGAGGCCCAGGGCGCGGTTATCGTCGTGCAGCCCGCGCGTGGCGAGCATCGTGAGCGACGGGTAGAGCGGCGAGAACCCGATGCCGATCAGTACCGCGCCGACGGCGGCGACCCAGAAGTCTCCGGCGAGGGCGAGCGTCGCCATCCCCGCCGACAGGCTCGTCAGCGAGATCCCGGTCGACCGGAGCGGCCCGATGCGGTCGGGCATTCCCGCCAGTACCAGGCGGGCGGCGATCACGCTGACGGCGAAGACGGCGAAGACCGAGGCGGCGCCGAAGACGCCGTACTCCGGCACGCCGCGCCCGGTGAGGTGCACGATGAGGAATCCGAGCATGAGACCTTCGCCGCACCACGCCGCCGCTGCGGCGACACCCGGCACCCACACTGCGCCGAAAGCCGCCATCAGCGCACGACCGGTCAGCCGAGGCCGCTCTCCGCGTGGTGCGCGCGCCGCGGCTGATCCGATCGGTGAGGGGAGGGATGCGATGAGGATGAACGTGATGAGCTCGAGCACGGCGCACACCCCGAAGACCGCGAGCGGACCGAACGACTGATTCACGGCGCTGCCGAGCTGCGGGCCGGCCGCGACGCCCAGCCATACGCTCAGGCCGTAGATGCTGAGGGCCTTGCCGCGCTGCCGGGGCGGGGCGATCGCGACGAGCCAGGCCATGACGAGCGTCATGGCGGCGGAATTGCCGAGGCCGAAGAGAAGGCGACTGGTGACGGCGCTCCACAGGGTCGGCACGACGGCCAGGAGCACCAGCGCGACGATCGCCATCCCGCCGCCGATCAGCGCGATCCGGCGATAGCCCTTGCGGTCGGCGTACGAGCCGGCGATCGGCATCGCCGCGATCGACGCGAGGGCAGCCAGCGAGATCACCACTCCGGACAGGGTGACGCCACCGCCCAGGATCTCGGCGACGTACAGGGGGATGATCGGCGTGCTCGCCGCATTCGTCATCGCACCCAGCGCCGAGGCGGCGAAGATCAGCCAGAACGGGAGGGTGCGCGTGATGTCGCGCGGCACCATGTCGTTCGGTGTCACTCGCCCTCACGCAGGGGCGCGCACTCCAGGCTCAGCCACAGCTCGAAGCAGTTGTTGCGCGAGAGCGCGGTCGCTCCGATCGATGCGCGACCGATCGTGCCGATCTCTTCGCCGAAGACGTCGTTGAAGAGATCGCTGGCGCCGTTGGACACTCCGTGCAGGTCTTCGAAGCCGGGAGGGCACGCGACGAAGCAGAGCGCGCGGGAGAGGCTGACCACCTCGTCGAGCGAACCGAGCGCGTAGCGGATCATGCCGAGGGTGTGGATGGCCGTCAGGCGCGCAGCCGCATAGCCCTCCTCGACCGTGACGTCGCGCCCGACCAGTCCGGGGTGCAGGCGATCGCCGGCGCGGTTCTCGGGGGTCAGGCCGCTCAGCTCGAGCAGGTTGCCGATGCGGTGGAACGGCTTGATGCGTCCGTACCGCCGCCCGTACGGCGGGTTCGCGTAGTCGGGAAGGTCGAGAGCGAGCTCCCGCACGCGTGCTTCTGCGCTACCGGTCATCGTCAGGTCTCCTCTTCATCGGCAGATCTCCTCATCGGCAGATCGCCTCATCGGCAGATCTCTTAATGTATCCGATATGGTGTAATCTGGATCCATTCTAGGACTCACAGGAGGATGCTGTGCACACCGTCTCCACCGCCGAGGAGCGCGCCGCGCAGCTCGGTCTCGTCATCCCCGATTACGCGAACCCCCCGTACGGGGAGCGCTACGGCACGATGAAGGCGTTCCATCGAGAAGGCCGCACGCTCACCCTGAGCGGCATCACACCGGAGGATCGCGCCGGCAACAAGGTCTTCCCCGGCCGGGTCGGGTCGACGGTCACCCTGGAGGAGGGCTATCAGGCTGCACGCTACGCCGCCATCAACGTGCTCGGACTCATCCGCTACGCGCTCGGTTCGCTCGACGAGGTGACCGGCTTCGTGCAGACCCTCACCTGCGTCGTCGTGACCCCGGAGTTCACCGACGTGAACCTCGTCACCAACGGTGCCGCCGACCTCTTCGTCGAGGTGTTCGGCGACCGGATCGGGCGCTCGACGTCGATGGGCCTCGGCGTGAACACGCTGTCCGGCGGCAATTCGTTCGAGATGACGGCGGTCGTGCAGACCCGTTCCGCGTTCGTCGAGCCGGCCGCCTGATGCGCGTCGACACGCACCTGCACGCGTACGCGGATGCCGCGGAGGGCCTCCACGATCTGACGGCGTACCCCATCGTGGAGTACGGCGAGAAGGACGATGTCGTCTTCGCGGGTGTCGCGGGCACCGTCGACGACGCCCTCCGGGCTCTCGCGGACGCGGATGTCGATTACGCCGCGCTCCTGGGCAGCTACGAGCTGCCCGCACTGCCGCACCCGGAGGGCGGGGCCAGGCACTGGCCGGTTCCGCCCGCCCACCCCGATCATGTCGACGGGCTCGTCGCCTACAACCGGTGGCTGTGCGACGTCGGTGCGGCGCATCCGCAGCTGCTGCCGTTCGTGACGGCCAATCCCGCCGTGATGACGTCGGCGCAGTCCGGAGCACACCTCGCGGAGGCGTTCGGCGATTGGGGCGGGCGAGGGCTGAAGCTCCACCCGATCGCGATCCGCACCTACCCCGACGACCCAGGGCTCATCGGCGTCTACGAGGCGTGCGCCGATGCGCGCGCCCCCATCGTCTTCCACAGCGGGCCGGACCTCCGGGGGTACGGGTGGTCGGACCCGGCCGCGTTCGCCGCGGTCGCGGCCGCGCATCCCCGCCTCATGATGATCCTCGCCCACCTCGGCGGGGCGTCATGGCGGGCGGTGACCGCCCTGGCCGAAGCTCAGCGGGGCATCTTCTTCGACCTTTCCGAGATCGTGATGTGGATCGGCGCGACGAAGGGACCCACCGCCGAGCAGGTCGTGGGGCTCATCCGCGAGATCGGAGTCGAGCGCATCACGATGGGCTCCGACTTCCCCTGGTACAGCCCCGGGGCGACCGCCGACGTCGTCGAGGGGCTACCCGGTCTCGGTCGCGGCGAGCGGGATGCGATCCTCGGCGATAACGCCGCCCGCATCCTCCGGCTGGTCTGAAGGGATCATCGGGATGCGGTTCGGACTGTTCGCGGCCACGTTCCGGATGCCGGAGCATTCCCTCCGCGTCGCCCACGAGTGGGATCTGCAGGTGCTGCGCTGGGCTGACGAACTCGGCTTCACCGAAGCCTGGATCGGCGAGCACTACACGCTCGGCTGGGAGCCACTGCCCGCCCCCGACCTCCTGATCGCCACCGCACTCGCGCAGACCAGCCGCATCCGCCTCGGTCCGGCCGCCCATCTCCTTCCGTACCATCACCCGGCCGCGCTCGCCGCCCGCATCGCGTGGCTCGACCAGGTGGCCGAGGGCCGCTACATGGTTGCCTTCGGAGCGGGCAGCTACGCGAGTGATCAGCAGCTGTTCGCCAGCACCGGGCCGGAGGAGAACGCCCGCAAGGCGCGCGAGGCGCAGGAGATCATCCTCGGCCTGTGGCGTGCATGGGCGCGCGGCGAGGCGTACCGCTTCGAGGGTGAGCATTGGAGCGTCGACTCGCCGGCGTACGACGAAACCCTCGCCGGGCCACACCTTCGTCCGTTCCGCGGAGACCACCCCGAGATCGCCGTGGTCGGCGCCAGCCCCGCGTCCTCGAGTCTCCGCCGAGCGGGTGCCCAGGGGTTCATCCCGATGACCGTGGTGCACAGCCCGTCGTACGCGGCGACGCACTGGGACGTCTACGCCGAGGGGGCAGCGGAAGCCGGTCGTGCCGCGCACCGCGACATCTGGCGTGTGTCGCATCCGCTGTTCGTCGCCGACACGGATGAGGAGGCTCGCCGGCGTTCGCTCGGAGGCGCGATGGGCCGCACGTATCGGGAGTGGATCCTTCCGCACGCCGAGCGGCGAGGCGTGCTGCCGCATTTCGCGCCCGACATCGCGGCGACCGGGCCCGTCACGGTCGACCGGCTGGCCGAGACGTGGCTCATCGGGTCTCCCGACACCGTCGCGAACGGGATCGTCGCCCTGTACGAGCAGACGGGCGGGTTCGGCACACTCCTCGCGTCGGTCTACGACTACTCCGATGACCCCGAGGCGTACCGTCGTTCGCTCGAGCTGCTGGCGACCGAGGTGCTTCCTCTCGTGCACGAGCGTCTGGCCTGATCCGGGCATGATCCCCGGGATGCGCATCGTCTCGGCGGGGGAGCGGACCGCCTACTGGTCGGAGGGCACCCGGAGCGAGATCGTCCTCGCGGGCGGCGACGATGACGGCTCGCTCGCTGTGCTCGCCGAGGTGCTGCCCCCGGGGCAGGGCCCGCCGCTGCATTCGCACCCGCAGGACGAGACGTTCATCGTCCTCTCCGGAACGCTCACGGTCTGGAGCATTCGGGTGGAGGAGCTCGACGATACGGGCGATCCGTGGACCCCGGCCCTGCTGGCCCGAGGCATACGGTGCGAGGCCGGCGGTGTGGTGCGGGTACCGGGCGGACGCGCCCACTGCTACCGAGTGGACGGCGTGCGCCCCGCCGAGGTCATCGTCTTGAGCCATCCGAGCGGGCTCGAGGAGTGGACGCGCGCGTTCGGCGTTCCGGCCACTGGACCGGGGCTCCCGCCCGACGGGTTCACTGCGCCGCAGTCCGACCGAGCGCGCATGGTCGCGTTCTCCGCCTCCGTGGGGGTGCGTCGCCACGGGCCTCCGGCTCCTCTTGCGGCGGCCCAGGACGACGCCCTGGCGGCTCCCGATCGCATCGAGTCACTTCCACTCCGGGCGGGGGTCTCACACGGGCTTCGCCTGTCGACGGATGCTGTCTACCTCGTCGTCGAGGGGCGTGCTGATTTCGTGGCGGGCGGTGAACGGCATCCCCTCGACGCGGGCGGGTGCGTACGCGTGCCCGCGGGGGTCGCCCACGTGTGGACGGCCGGCGCGGGCGCGGGCGCGGTCGTCCTCGTGCTCGACGGGGATGGGATCGACGGGGACGGGCTCGACAAAGACGTGCTCGACGGGGACGGGCTCGACGGGGACGGGCTCGGGCCCGACCCCGCGGGCGCTCGACCGACGCGTGCTGTCTTCCGGTGAATCCGCTGTGCCGCGCGAATCAGGGCACAGCGGATCGACGGCGCGACGATCAGAACGGCGGCGGGCCGGTCGGGCCGTGTGTGCGGAATACGGGTACCTTTCGTTCGGGCTCGACGACGTACCGTCGGCCGGTGGGCGAGATCCATTCGACAGCGCCGTAGCCGCCTTCGACGTCGAGCACTCTCCAGCCGCCGTGGTGCTTCACGGTGTGATGCCCGATGCAGAGCGGGTTCAGGTTGTCGAGTCGGGTCTCGCCGCCGTCCTCCCATGCGAGGCGGTGGTCGATCTGGCAGCGGGAAGCGGGGATGCCGCAACCCGGGGCCATGCATCGGTCGGCACGCCAGGCGACCAGTCGCCGCAGTGCCGGCGGTGGGCGGTATCTGTCGCGGCCGACGGATAAGACCATCCCGGTCTCGGGATGAGTGAGAACCCGCATCCATCCTTCCGAGGCCCCGGCGAGTTCGCGGGCGCGAGCGATCGGAATGGGCCCGACGCCTTCCACGAGGGCGGGTTCGCTGCCGGAGGAGGCGTCGTCGAGCAGTGTGAGGACCGGAACCGTGACGGCGACGGTCGCGCGGATGCCGCGGGCCCTCGCGGGGTGGCTGGTGGTATCGCCCTCGATGAGGAGGTCGGCCATGACGTCGGCGCGGAGCTGATCCAGCGTGCGCTCCTCGCCGTCTTGCGCGAGGAGGACCTTCGCGATCGCGGTCGCTCGTGCCCAGATCGCGTGCGCCTCGACGGCGGGCATCAGCGCCATCACCCACGTCATCGCGTCATGATCGGGTTGCAGCACCACCCGCCTGCGAGCGAGTGCCGTGTCGTGTCGCGCGGTGAGCGTCGTCGCCCGCACCGTCTCAGCCAGTGCGTTCAGGCGCCGCCGGAACGCACCGACCGGAAGTTCTTCCGCCAGCTCGATCGCGGGATCGAGGATCTGTGTGCGGAATTCGGGTTCGAGCGCGTCGAGCGCGTCGACGAGCGTGCGCGCGTGCCGTTCGGTCATGCGCGCAGCGGCGAACGAATCGAGCACCGCCGGGTACCGGTCGACGAGGGCTTCGCCCAGGGCGAGCATGACTCCGGCTTCGTTCTCGGCGACCCGCAGGGCGGCCGCGATCTCCAACCGCACGGACCGCTCGACCACATCGGTGAGTGATCGGCCGTGAGCCACGGCCGCCGCAAGAAACTCTCGACGCAGCACATCCACACCGATCAGCCGCTGTGCGGCCTGCATCGTCACGACCGATGAGATCTCGATCAGGCGATCGATCGTGTCCGGGAGTTCGAACGCCTCAGGCTCTGTCTCATCGTCGCACCATGCCTCCGCGCACTGCGGGTCTGGCGGGAGCGACGCATCGAAGAACATACGTCCAGACTAGAACATACCTACGACACTCGCGCGGCGCGGGCGAACAACTTCGCTCAGTATCTTTCAATATGTCCCGGTGAGGGCCCCCGTGGGAGTTGAGGGCATGTCCGGTGTATATGCTCCGGTGAAGGCCTCCCGGCGCGCCGCCTCCACGGTTTCGGGAAAGCTGGTACGGCCGGATTTGGGATAAGAACTCTTGTGGTGATCGATGAATGCATCCCACGCATCCACAAGCGATTTCCTGTCTACACCGTCCACGAAACCTCCTCTCGCTGCATCGCGAATTGCACTCAACTTTGTTGCTTCCTCGGAAATGAATGTCCGTGCATCCTGCTCCCACTGGTGGCGGTCCAGCGGCTCCGGAAGCGTCGAATATTGGAGTCGCCGAACTGCGGTGGTTTGGCGTTGAGTCTGTGGGTCTCAAGGTCTGCCGCCGCCTTATCGATCACTCTCTGCGCTTGCTGCACGCGAGTGAGGGGCTCCGGGGACACGTCGGTGGTTCTGACGAGTGGCGTTTCTTCGGTGGCGGCGACCCCCCTTGCTCGAGTGCCTTTCGCGACGATCGACTTCGCCGCCGTGAAGGTGAGGTAGCCGGCGGCGACTACTCCGACAACGCCGAGGCCGATCTCGATCCCGAGCGCGGCACCGGAAGTGAAGAACGAGGCGCTGCCGGATTCGCCTGCGTCCTCTGCGAGCATGCGTCCGACCATGAGCCCGGCGCTGCCGACATCCGCAAGGAGGCCGCCGATGAGTGCGGCGCCTCCGGCCCATCCGAGCGCGGCGAGTCCTCCGGTGAGGAGGGTGGATACCGCGGCGCCTGCACTGTAGACCGCGAGCGCGACGCCTCCCCACCCCAGGACTCTGCTGAGGTCGCGTTCCCACTGTGCGGTGCGCCCGGTGGGATCGGTCATCATCACCGGGTTGAGATCGGCGTAGTTGTAGGTGTTGTGCAGTTGTGCAGTGTCTTTGGTGGTGAACCGCATGGTTGCTGGGTCGTAGGTGCGCGCGTGCAAGTATTGCCGGCCGGAGGGGGTGGCGTCTTCGCCGGCATATTGGAACGGCTGGTAGGTCAGGTCGCCGATCCATTCCGAACCCGCGCCGGTCGCCGGTGCGGTGGTGCGGGGGCTGCCGTAGTCGGTGTAGGCATAGCGCGTGAAGGGGATGCCGTCGGTGTCCGTGAGGGTGGTGGTGTTCCCGTGCCGGTCTTGCGTGTAGTAGACCGTGTCCGACCCGGAGCGCGTTTCTGAGGTGGTGGTTCGGGTGTGCCGGGTGGTGCCGATCAGGTACGACGCGATGCCCGCCGGGTTCTCTCCCTGGGCGTGGGTGTCGTTGATCAGAGTGGACTCGTCCCAGTAGAACCGCGCCTCCCCCGAGTCGGGACCGTCCTGGACCGTGAGGTGGGCGCGTTCCCCGGTCGCCCAGTATGCGGTTGTGAGCGTGTCTCCGGTGGGGGTGGTCTCGGTGACCGGCTGGTTGGTGGCGTTGTACGTGTACCGGGTGCCGTCCACGGCGGTCGTGAGGTTGCCGGCCGCATCGTAGGCGGGAGTGGCGGTCGTGCTTCCCTCCGGCCTCGTGGTGGTGATCCCGGCGATTTCCCCGGTCGGGGTGTAGATGAACTCCCGCACGGTCGTCGAGGTGACCCCGGTGTCGGGGTCGCGGGCGTTCACTGTCTCACGGGAGATGTCGCCTGAGACGGTCAGCAGGTAGGTCGTCGCCGACAGGACCAACCCTTCGGCGGTGTCACCCTGATGCACGCTGGAGTGGGTGAGCCGGTCGTGCTCGTCATACGCATAAAGCGTCGTCGTTGTGCCATCCGTTGTGGTGTCGACGCGGAGGATGAGGTTCCCGCGCCCGTCGTAGGTGTACTCCCGGTCATCCTGGACGGTCCCGTCCGGCCCGGTCGTGGTCTCCGTCGCGATCTCGTCGTGCGAGGTGAACGTGTACCGGGTGGTGACGTCGTTGCCACGCGACATCTCTGTGACGCGCGCGTATTCGTCGACCGTGTACCGGACCCGTCCGATCTCCACCCCGGCAGCATCCGTTTGGACGGCGGTCGTGAGCAAACCCGCGGGGTCGTGCCGGTAGGTCGTGGTGTTCCCCGCAATGTCGGTCGTGCTGGTCCTTCGACCGTTGGGGTCGTAGGTGTGCGTGATCCGCTTCCCGTCCGGATATGTGATGCGGGTGGGGTTGTGGAATCCGTCATACGTGTACGAGACCTCAGTGCCGGCGCGGTCGGCAGGGTCGAACACGGCACGCAGGTCCCCGGTGACCGGGTCATACTCGGACCGGGTACTGACCTGTTCCCCAATCGGAGAGGTGGTCACACGCTCGGTCAGGTTTCGGGTCGCGGGGTCGTATGTGTTGGTGGTGACCTGCCCATACCCAGTGACCGCTTCGGCGACCAGACCATCGGGTGTGTACCGGTAAGTCGTCGTCGACCCGACCTGATTGGTCTCCGTCTCCGTCCGCCCGAGGATATCCAAGGTGCGGTACCCACCGGAACGAGACTGGCCGCCCGCGATGAGAGTCTTCTCCACACTGGTCCCCGTCTCATCGAACCGGCGCTCGGCGACGAACGCGATGCCCTCATCCTCCTGGGGGGTGACGGTGGTCGAGGTCGGGTTGCCGAACACGTCTCGCGCCACCTCGGTACGCGTGGTTCCGTCTGTCGTTGTCATTTCCCGCCCGAACCCGTCATACACGGACTGGACGGTGGGGACCTGTCCCGCATCGGCACGGGTACCGCTCGTCGCCGTGACTTGTCCGGCGTCGTCGAGCAGTTGCGTGCTCGTGGATTCCGCATCGGCAAGGTTGCCGGTCGGGGTGAGACCAGTCGTGATCGTGTGGGCGACATCGTCATACCGGGAGGTCTTGACCAGCCCCGTCGGCGCGCGGGTCTGCACCTCCCGACCGAAGACGTCTTGCTTCGTGATCGTCACCGCCCCCCATGCGTCAGTGATCTCAACCGTCCCCGCGTCCGGGTAAGCCCGCGATTGCACCACTCTGACCTGCCCGTCCATGGGAGCCCCGTCTTTCAGGTTGTCGGTGATCCTCACGACCCTGCCCAGCACGTCCGTCTCCGTCGTGGTGACCACCCCATCCGGCGTCGTCACGACGGTCGCATTGACCCCGTCAGCCTGCGCTGTCAGGTACTTCGTGCGGGTCGTGCGCCCGGCCGGGTCGGTGTTCGCCGTGACGCGACCGACCGGGTCGTACTCCGCCGTTCCGGTGTTTCCGACGGGGCCAGTCTGCGATACCGGCTGGCCGACCAGCACGTCGGTCACCTCGCTCGTGGTCACGGCGAACTCGGTCCCGGCTGCGAGCGTGCTGGCAGCCGTCACCGTTCCGGACTCGAGATCCACATCCTTCGCGTATGCGATCACGACGGGGGTTCCGCCGCCTCCCTGCTCGAACTGCCGCTCCTCCGACACGAACCCGTCCGGGTCCACCGTGTATTCTGACCGCCCGGTGCGGGTCAGCTCCTCCCCCTTCTTCCCTGCGAAGGTCTCCGCAACCGTGTGCGCCGTGCGCGCCTCGTTCAACTCGTAACGGGTCTGTGAGACGAGTCCTTCAGTGGTGGTGACCGTCTCGGTCAGCGGCAGGCCGATGGGGAGCACCCCGCCCGCCCTCACCGTGTCGTCGTAGGTCGTCTCTCGGACGGATCCACCCACGGAGGTGTGCGAGGTGGCTCGGCCGTACGTGTCGAACTCGTAATGCTCGGACGTGGTTCGCTCCCGGTTGCCGGAATCGTGAAAGACCGCTCGGGCGGTGGTGGGGCGGTTGAACTGCTGCGGCAGGTCCCACGGTTCCGGAACCGTCCCCCCGGCCGCTCCGGGGTATTCGAGCGCCTGGTTCTGCAGAATCATGGGCCCTGACTCGGTGGAGACTTCCAGGGCCCGATTGATCAACAAGTGGTTGGAGTTGTACTCCGAGATCACCCGAGTAGCACCGTCCGACACGGCCGTCTGGTACCGGAACCCGCTATCCCCCGAGGAGAAGACGTCGCTCTCGCTCGTGTACACCGGCCAGCCCGACGCCACCTCCGTCACTGCATCCCACTCCCGTGCAGACAACTCCGCCCCGGTGGGGCCGTTGATGACGCGGACACGATCAACCGCCCGAGACCCATCCACGAGGGTCTGCCACGACACCTCCGTCACCGCCCCGGACACCGCGGTGATCCGTGAGATCGAACCCGACGAGTCATACCCGATCGTCGTCCGGCCGCCCATGGGATCGACCACACCGGTGACACTGCCCCCGTCCAACTCGACCACCCCAGAGGTGCCCGTGTCCATGCCCGCGCTGCGGGTGACACGCACGGCGGCAGGGTTGGACCAGTCCACCCCGGTCACCACGCCGAGCGGGTCCACGACCCGCACCAGCCGGTTCGACCCGTCGGATGCGGTCACCCAATCAGTCCGGTTCCCGAACCCGTCCACCTGCGCCACCCGGGCCCCGGTCGCCGCGAAATATGTCGTCGTCCCTCCGGTCTGCGACAGCACGAACCCGTACTCCCGGTCACCGACCAGGCCATCCACCCGGCCACGCAGTACCCCGCCGGTCTGCGAGAACACCACATCCCCGAGCACGTACCCAGCCAACCCCGAGGGGACGCTCGCGTCAGCGTCGACGACGTCGCCCGACGGAGTGAACACCCGTATCCCGCCCGTCACGCTCACCGACCAAAGGCCGGACAGCATCCATCCGGAGCCGAAACCCACCCGGTCCACACCGATCGAACGGGAATCCCACCGCAATCCCAACCCCGCGACCGCGACGGCGAATGAGAACGAGCCCACTCGCTCATCGATCAAACCCTCGACCCCGTCACCCAGACCGAACCCACCGACGATCGGTGATGCTGAATCCGCGGCGCGATCACCCTCAGCCGCGCTCGCCGACACCGCGCCCGCGCCCAGTACGAGACAGCCGACCAAAACCACGCTGCACGCCCCGCGGCCCACACCGAGAACTGATCTCATGAATCCTCCACACTCAATCCTGATATGTCAGAATATCAGGAGCGCCAGAGGTGAATGGCGCATCCTCGACCGCGACGCGACCGCGACGCGACCACGACGCGACCCTGCGTGGGTGAGCGGGTCACGTGGGTCCGCGAGAAGGCGGCTCAGCGCCGTCCCTACGAGCGCGGCGGGCGATCCAAGAGCAGCGCAGGCGTGGCCACGAGCATCCACTCCATGTGCTCCTCCGAGACGCCGAGGCGGCGCAAAGCGGGCGCGACGCGGCGCACGACATGGCCGTATCCCATCCCGCCGTGCCGCGTGAGCTGGCCCTTGGTCCACACCGAGCACGAGAGCGTGATGGCGGCGGCGGGCCGATCGGCGAGCAGCCCGCAGAGAAACTGCATGCGCTCCACATCGGTCGCGTCGCGTGCAAGGTCGGCGAAGTTGTGCTCGCTCCCGAATGCGAACTCCACGACGGCGCCGGCATCGACGACGTCGCGCACGTACGCGGCATCCAGCACCTTGTCGATGTTGCAGAACAGGATGCGGTCCGCGCCGAGGCCTTGCGCGGTGAGGATCTCGATGACATCGGGCGCGCGTCTGGCCGCGCCGTCCAGACGGATACTCACGGCGGAGCCCGCGGCCGCAGCGGCGCGCCCGGCCGCCCGCAAGGCCCGCCCCTCCGCGGCGGTGATCTGCGCGCTCGTCCCCAGGAGCCCGAGGAGCCCCGCGCGAAACGATGTGCCCGGGACCGCGTCGGTGAGCGCCGTGGTGAACGCGGTCTCCATCTCGGCCTCGGACTGTGCGCTCCACCACCCGGGCAGCGTCTTGTCGATATAGCTGCCGTAGGCCGAGACGATGTGGATGCCGGCAGCGCGCGAGATCTCGGGCAGATCGGCGTGACGGGGGCCCATCCCCCAGGACGTCGCCTCGACGATCGCTTCGACTCCATCGGCGTGCGCAGCCGCGAGCTCTTCGGTGGCGCTGCCGGGATCGTCGAGCGTCAGGTTGTCGGCGAGCGACATCCAGCTCCAGCGCAGATCGCCGAGGATCCCGGGGCGGATCGGCCCGTCGAGCGTGCCGCCCTCGCGTGTGGGCCGGAGGAGCCCGCGCGAATCGGTCAGGATGTGCTCATTCGTCGAGGCGGTGCCGAGAGCACTCGCATCGATCGGTCCGAGAACGGTCTCGATCATGGATTGGATTCTATTACTATGTAATTGGATCCACGCTCGGTCGTGGCATGCCGAAGGGACGCGTCACCACGATGATCATCGATGCCTACAACACCACGCAGGACGTCCGCGGGCGCTCCGATTACCTCACCGGCGCCCGACCGGGGGAGGAGCCGCCCGCCTACACGCCGTTCGACCCGAATCGGATCCTGTCGAGCATGGATGCCGCGGGCGTCGACATGGCCATGGTGTGCTCGCTCGCGCAGCGGATCGAGAACGACTTCATCATCGGCCTCCAGGACTCGCACCCCGACCGGCTCATCGGCTTCGGGCAGGTGCGCCCCCAGGACGACGACGCCGTCGACGAGATCCGCCGCATGGCCGAAGCCGGTATCCGGGGCCTCAAGCTGCATCCGAGCATGCACGGGTACCACGTCGCCGATCATGGGCTGCTCGATCCGGTGTTCCGCGAGTGCGCCCGCCACGGGATGGCGGTGATCATCAACGCCCTCGACGACGCGTTCTGCGCGCCGTTCTCGATCGAAGAGATCGCGAAGGGTCACCCCGACGTGCCGACGATCATCGCGCATATGGGTGCGGTGTGGAACGTCCCCGAGGCGATCATCGTCGCCGAGCGTCAGCCGCACGTGTACCTCGAGACCTCGGCCACGCTGATGGCCGACGTCAGACGCGCGTATGCGCGGCTGGGGGCGGAGAAGATCCTGATGGGCTCGGAGTGGCCCGGCTCGGACTTCGACCTCGAGCGGTTCAAGATCAAGAAGGCGATCGCGTCCGACGACGATCGCGCGCTCGTCGAGGGCGGTAACTACGCGCGGATCCTCCGGATCGAGGAGCGCTCCGCATGACGGATGCCGCGGCCCGTCCGCCCCTGCATCGCCCGCTCGAGATGAGCGATGGCGACGCGGAACTCATGGATGCCGCATGCGCCCTGCTGAAGAGGGTCTACGTCGAGGGCCGTCACGAGGTCGTCGCCGCGATGCGGCTCGCCGACGGCTCGATCCAGCTCGGTGTTCACGTCGATGGGTCGGCCCGCCGAAGCGCCGTGTGTGCAGAGGGCGTGGCGGCGGGCAACGCGATCGCGCATGCGGCGGACGGGTCCCCGATGGCGGTCGTGAGCATCGTCAGCGTGCTGCGGCGAGCCGAGGGCACGCTGCACATCATCGAGCCGTGCGGAGTGTGCGCCGAGCTCATCACGGACTATTGGCCCGAGGCCCGGGTCTGGGTGACCGCTGCCGATCGCCTGACAGCGGTCGCCGCCACCGAACTCCTGCCGGCCAAGCGCCTACGGCGCTGGTGATCGCGACGACGGGCCGAGGATCCGCCCGCTTGTCATCACCATCCTGGGCGAGTCCAATAGGTCATGTCTATTGAGAACCTGCGACCCGCCTCGAGATCCTCAGACACATTGAAGGATCGCGCGTAGTGTCCGGCTGTCTGGCGGTCAACCTCTCGCTGCAAGATTTCACTCACAGTACGGGAATGATCCTGAGAGAACGCGCCCGGGCGCGCTCGCGTCACGCCCGGGATATCAACAGGTGAAGGAGGGACCTCTGAAGGCAGCTCTGAAGGCTCAGACAACAGGCCCCTGTTCAAGCTATCAATCTCGAGGCGTCGAGCCCTCTGCAGGTCGGGATCCATCACGGTCGGGCGGAGCCACCCCTTACGCAGGGGTTTGGTATTGACTTCCCAACCAGGTGGGAGATATTCATGCGATTCGTCTGATGACCCGGAGAATGACTCGTCGTCCCCGCCGCCGCCTCCCCGACTCTCCACTCCACCGCCGACCTTCCTTTCCCGCATAACCGTTGGTTGTGCTTGCGTGAACGCGGTCTCGCGTCTGTACCGCAGGCCCGGGCTCTGAGTGTGGGGAGTGAGGACGGTAGCCTCATCGTCCAGGAGCGGAGCACCGCCTTCGCCCTGCACGCTGGGGTGCCCCACAGCTGGCCTGAGGGCGCCCACATCATCCAGGAGAGCCGCCTCGCCCCTTCGGCCGGCTGAGGTGGCTCCCCTGAATGCGGAGATGGCGGTCGTCACAGACATTACGGCGCCGAGCGCGCCGACGCTGACGCTGATGGCGAGTTCGGTCGCGGTGAGGGCGGCGGCCGTCTCGTCGCTCATGATGTCGGTGATGTTCTCGTCGATGAGGATGGCCGTCGACACGGCGATCGTGTACGCGTCGGCGATGAGGCCGTAAGCCTCCAGAGAGCCGCCCATCGTGGGGAGGGCTGAAACGATGCTGATCACGGCGAAGACGATGCCGAGACCGAGGGTGACGCCGTTGATGGCGTCGAGACCCGCTGTCCGGCCCGTGGGGTCGGTCATCGTGACCGGGTTGAGGTCGGCGTAGCTGTAGGTGTTGTGCAGTTCTGCCGTGTCTTTCGTGGTGAATCGCATCGCGCCCGGATCGTACGTTCGGGCTTGCAGGTATTGCGCGCCGCTGGGGGCGGAGTGTTCGCCCGCAAACTGGAACGGCTGGTAGGCCGGGTTCCCCACCCATCCCTGCGGGGTGACCCCTTCCCCGCTCACGCCGATGCTCGCGCTGGTCGGGGTGCCGTAATCGGTGTAGGTGTATCGGGTGGTGGTGGATCCATCCGCACCTGTGAGTGCGGTGGTACTGCCGTGCCGATCCTGTGTGTAGTAGGACGTGTCGGCCCCTGCGTGCGGGCGGGTGATGGTGCGGGTCTGTCGGCTCGTGCCGATCAGATAAGACGCGGTTCCGCTCGGGGAGTCGTTCTGGCTGTGGGTGTCGTTGACCAGCGAGGCGTCGTCCCAGTAGAACCCGGCCCGGCCGTCACCGTCTGCCGGGTCGGTGGTGGTGAGGTTCGCGCGTTGCCCGGTGGCCCAGTAGCCGGTTGAGAGAGTGCCGCCTGTCGGGGTGGTTTCGGTCACCGGTCGGTTCAGAGCGTTGTAGGTGTACCGGGTGCCATCGACGGCAGTGGTGAGGTTGCCGGCCGCGTCATAGGCAGGGGTCGCGGTCGTGCCAGCTCCGTCCGGGCTTGTCGTGGTGATCGCTGCGATCTCTCCGGTGGGTGTGTACGCGAAGTCCCGTGTGCTCGTCGTGGTCACCCCGGTGTCGGGATCGAGGGCCGTGACGCTCTCGCGTGAGACATCGCCGGAGACGGTCAGTGCGTAGGTCGTGTCCGAGACCACCGCTCCCTCTTGAGCGTCACCCTCGTGGATGGTGGAGCGGGTGAGCCGGTCTTGCGCGTCGTATTCGTACGCGGTTGTCGTCGTGGTGGCCTCGGTGCCGTCCACCGGGGTGGTGGTGTCGGTGCGGTGGGTGAGATTCCCGCGCCCGTCGTAGGTGTAGGTGCGGGCGTCTTGGATGGCACCGTCCGGCCCGGTGGTGGTCTCGGTCGCGATCTGATCCAGCGATGTGAACGTGTACCGGGTACTCACCCCGTTCCCGCGGGACAGGTCGGTGACGCGGGCATAGTCGTCGTACGTGTACCCGACCCGGCCGAGTTCCGTGCCATCCACGTCCGTTTGGATCGCGGTGGTGAGCAGCCCGGCCGTGTCGTACGTATAGGCAGTAGTGTTTCCGGCGATGTCGGTCGTGGTCAGCTTGCGACCGTTCGGGTCGTACGTGTGGGTGATCCGCTTCCCGTCCGGGTAGGTGGTGCTCGTGATGTTGTGGAACCCGTCGTACGTGTACGAGATCTGCGTGCCGGCCCGGTCGGCCGGGTCGAACACGGCGAGAAGGTTCCCGGTGACCGGGTCGTACTCGAACCCGGTGCGCACCTGTTGCCCGATCGGAGAGGTCGTCACCGTCTCGATGAGCGCCCGGGTGACCGGGTCGTACGTGTTGGTGGTGACCTGCCCGTACCCGGTGACAGTCTTTGCGACCAGCCCGTCCACGGTGTGTTGGACGCTGGAGAGCAGCCCGTCCTGGTCGGTCTTTGTCACGGGCTGGCCAAGGACGTCCAGGGTGCGGGTACCCCCCGAACGGGACAGATTGCCTGCGCTGAGGGTCTTCTCCACGCTCGTGCCGAACTGATCGAACCGGCGCTCTGCGACAACCGGCGCATCAGTAGCGTCCCGGGGCGTGATTGTGGCGACGGCGGGGTTGCCGAACACGTCCCACTGCACCGTCATGCCCGTGGTCTCGTCGGCGGTGGCTGTTTGCCGTCCGAATCCATCGAAGACCGATGTGATCGTCGGGACGGGCTCCCCGTCGGAGCGGGTTCCCGTTGTCTCGGAGACGTGGCCGCTCTCATCCAGGGTCTGCGTCGACGTGTACTCGGCGTCCGCGATGTCTCCGGTCGGAGTCAGAGCGGTCGTCACGGTGTGAGCGATGTCGTCGTAGCGAGTGATCTTGGTCAGTCCGGTCGGTGCGACGGTCTGGGATTCCCGGCCGAACACGTCCTGCTTCGTGACGGTGACCGCCCCCCACGCGTCCGTGATCTCGATGGTTCCCGGTTCGGGGTACGCGCGCGATTCCGCCACCCGAGTGAAGCCGTCGGTGGGAGTGCCGTCCTTGAGGTTGTCGGTCACCTTCACGATCCGACCCAGCACATCTGTCTCGGTCGTAGTGACGACCCCGTCCGGAGCGGTGACCACTGTCGCGTTGACCCCGTCCGCCTGCACGGTCGAGTACGTGCTGCGGCTCGTGTTGCCGGCCGCATCGGTCTGGGCGGTCACCCGACCCGCGGCGTCATAGTCCGCCGAGCCCGTGTTGCCCACCGGATCTGTCTGGGAGACGGCTTGACCTATGAGCAGGTCCGTGACTTCGCTGGTGGTGGTGGCCAGATCCGTCCCGGCAGCGACCGTGGCGGCCACCGTCATCGTCCCGGACTCGAGGTCAACGTCCTTCATGTGCGTCGTCACGACCGGGTCGCCGGTGCCGCCCTGTCCGAACGCGCGCTCCTCGGAGACGAACCCATCCTCACGCACGGTGTACTCAGCCCGACTGGTGCGGGTCAGGTCTTCTCCCGTCTTACCCGTGAAGGTCTCCGCGACCAGGGCGGCGCTGTGGGCCTCGTTGAACTCGTGCCGGGTCTCGGAGACCAATCCGTCAGGAGTCGTGACTGTCTCAGACACGGGCAACCCGATCGGCAGTACTCCACCGGCCGGAATCGTCTGGTCGTACGTCGTCTCGGTGACCGACCCATCCGCAGACGTATGGGAGACCGGCCGCCCGAACGTGTCGAACTCGTACTGCTCGGACGCATCCCGCTGTCGGCCTGCCGCGTCGCGGAAGGTCACGCCGGTGGTGGTGGGGCGGTTGAACTGTTCCGGCAGGTCCCACGGCGCGGGCACCTTGTCGCCATCCATTCCGGGATATCCGAAGGCCTGCTCTTGCAGGGTCACCGGCCCTGAGGGAGTGGTCACCTGCACGGATCGGTCGGTGAGGAGGTGGGTGGAGTTGTATTCCGAGATCACCCGGGTTGCGCCGTCCGAGAGGACGGTCTGGTAGTGGAAGCCGCTGTCGCCGGAGGCGAACACATCGGCCTCACCGGCGTAGACGGGCCAGCCGGATGCGACGGCGGACGAGGCGTCCCATTCCCGCGCGGAGAGCTCTTCTCCGGTGAGTCCGTCCAGTACCCGGACCCTGTCCACCGCCGTCGATCCATCCGCCAGGGTCTGCCACGACACTTCGGTCACCGCACCCGAGGCTCCGGAGATCCGTGAGATCCGCCCCGGGGTGTCGTACCCGACCGCGACCCGCGCGCCGGTCGGGTCGACCACCGCGGTCACCTCACCGCCCGACAGCTCCACCACACTCGAGGCTCCGCTTCGTGTGCCGGTGGTGCGGGTGACGGCGACGAGGGCGGGGTTTGACCAGTCGACTCCCGTCGACATCCCCAGTTCATCGATGGCCCGCAGCAGGCGGTACGAGCCGCTGGACTCCCATACCCAGTCGTTCCGGTTGTGGAACGCATCCATGTGGGTGAGCGGCTGCCCGGTCGCGCTGAAGTATGTCGTCGTCCCACCGGTCTGAGACAGCATGAACGCGTACTCGCGGTCGCCGACCTGCCCGTCGGCCCGGGCCGGTATCACCCCGCTCGTCTGCGAGAAGACGACGTCGCCGAGCACGTATCCGGCCAGGCCGCTGGGCGCGCTGGCGTCGGCGGCATATGCGCCTCCCGAGGCGGGGAACACCGTCAGTCCGCCGGTCACCCCGATTCGTCCCAGGCCCGCGAGCGTCCACCCCGGACCGAAACCGACCTGGTCGACCCCGATCGCACGGGAGTCCCACTGCAGCCCCAACCCGGAGGCGGGTAGGCCGAACGAGAACGAGCCCACGCGTTCGTTGATCAGACCTTCCACGCCATCGCCCAGTCCGAATCCGCCGACCACGGGCGTCGCCGAACCAGCCCCGTCATGGCCTTCGGCTGCGCTCGCGGACACGGCGCCGAGGCCTACGACCAAACAACTCGCCAACACCAGACCCAGGCCCACACGACCCACGCTCGACACGCGAAAACCCACACTGAAAACAGGCACAGCAACCTCTCAGAAAAACGGACATCTGAATACTAGTATTGAGAAGTCTCGGCTTCTGACCATCGCGGGATTCGGCGCTGCGCATCGCTCTGGGTGGCCGTGTGACGCTCTGCGACCGTGGAGTTTCTGCGGCCTCCTATCTCGACGTGAGGGTGCGGCTTCAGACGGGTGAGTCGAGGGATCAGAGCCGGTCGGCTGTGCGCAGACCGCGCGCTTCGGTCGGGTGAGGTTGCCGCGCTGGTCGTAGGTGTAGGTGCGGGCGTCTTGGATGGCACCGTCCTGGTCGGTCGTGGCCTGGTGATCGTGGTGCTGGTCGGATTTCCGGCCACATCGCGCTGCACCTCTGTGCGGGTGGTTCCGTCCGTGTTCGTGATCTCACGCCCGAGTCCGTCGAACGCCGACTGGACGGTCGGGATGGGTTGCTGGTCGGCCCGGGTGCCTGTGGTCTGCGTGACGTGTCCGGCGGCATCCAGAGTCTGAGTGGTGGTGTGTTCGGCGTCCCTCAGTTCGCCCGTCGGGCTCAGGCCGGTCGTGACAGTGTGCGCGACATCGTCGTATCGCGTGATCTTCGTCAGCCCCCCTAAGCGAGTATGACTACTTCACGATCAGTCATCTGCGGTGAGAAGCCGTGCGGTGTTGTCCGCAAGGTCCGCCTCGTCTGCTTCGCGATACATGCCCCATTCCCTGAGGGTGCACCCCCTGAAAAACGGCTGCCTCGCGGCGGTGATCCTGTCGTAGATGGTGGTCCGGAACTCTCGCATCAGGTCTTGCCTGCTGGAGACGACGTAGCTTCGCACAATTTCCGCCACATCGCTCGGAAGCGTCAGCTTAGACGGCTCGGGGTGCAGTTCCGTGGCCATCGGTTTGAGGTCGTTCCACAGTCCGTTCTTGAGTACTTGTTTGCCCACGTCGTAGGGGGCGAGGTCCGCTTCGCCGTTGACGAGTAGCATCAACCGGCGCTTGTTCTTCACGAGTGATTCGTAGGCAGTCAATGCATCGGTGACCTTCGGTGTCTCGATGATGTCGTCGTACTCGTTTATGAGCGGTGTGTTTTCGAGAGTGGATTCCTCGGGCGTGCCGAGTCGATTGGAGGCCCGCGCTTCGGAGGATTCTGTTCTGAGGTAGTGGCGAACATCCGCCTCACGGATGGTCTCCCTCGGCACGGGCAGGCGTGCCACGATCTTCTTGAGGGCTTGGGCTGCGACGAACCCGACGGCAACGCCGACGAACTCTGTCACGGTAGCGGCGTCGGACGAGAAGAAGGCTTTGGCACCAGGATCGGCGTTGTCGGCCCTTTGGGTGTAGAGCCGCCCGATCCCGAGGGCGATGCTGTAAAGATCGGCGGCGATCCCGAGGCTCGCAGTCAGTGCACCCACAAATCCCAGCGCGGGAAGTCCCACCGGTGCCACGGTCATCAAGGTGGAGACGAAACTGTAGACGGCGACGCCGATGCCCACGAGTGCCATGATGTTGAGGATTCCGTCCCCGAACGCATCGTGGCCGGTGGGGTCGGTCATCATGACCGGGTTGAGGTTCGCGTAGTTGTAGGTGTTGTGCAGTCGCGCGGTGTCTTTCGTGGTGAACCGCATCGCGCCGGGGTCGTACGTGCGGACTTGCAGGTACTGCGTGCCGTCGGGGGCGGTCGGTTCGCCGGCGTACTGGAACGGCTGGTAGGCCAGGTCTCCGACCCATCCGGATGCGGTGTCGGTGGCCGTGCTCGTCCCCGTGGTCGTGGGGGTGCCGTAGTCGGTGTAGGTGTACCGGGTGGTGGGGGTGCCGTCGGCCCCGGTGAGGGCGGTGATGTTTCCGTGCCGGTCGTGGGTGTAGTACACCGTGTCGGCCTCGGCGCCCGGTTCCGGATCGGGCCCGGCGGTGGTCCGGGCTTGTCGGCTGGTGCCGATCAGGTACGACGCCGTCCCGGTCGGGACCTTGTTCTGGCTGTGGGTGTCATTGATGAGGGTGGCGTCGTCGTAGTAGAACCCGGCCTGGGCGGCGCCGTCTGCCGGGTCGGTGGTGGTGAGGTCAGCGCGTAGCCCGGTCGCCCAGTACGTGGTTGAGAGGGTGCCCCCGGTCGGGATGGACTCAGTCACCGGTTGATTCAGAGCATTGTAGGTGTACCGGGTGCCGTCGACCGCCTGGGTGAGGTTTCCGGCCGCATCGTAGGCCGGGGTCGCGGTCGTGCTCGTTCCGTCCGGGCTCGTCGTCGTGATCCCCGCGATCTCCCCTGTGGGCGTGTAAGTGAAGTCCCGTGTCGTCGTCGTGTTCACGCCGGTGGCGGCCTCGACGGTCGTGACGGTCTCCCGGGTGATGTCACCCGACACGGTCAGCTCATAGCCGGTGTCGGACACGAACGCCCCCTCGGAGGAGTCACCGTCGGAGAGGACCGAGTGGATGAGCCGGTCGTTCCCGTCGTACTCGTACGTGGTTGTCGTGGTGGTACTCGTCGGATCCGCCCCGCCCGCAGCATCCGCAGTGGTGTCGGTGCGGTGGGTGAGGTTCCCGCGCTTGTCGTAGGTGTAGGTGCGGGCGTCTTGGATGTTGCCATCCGGCCCGGTGGTCGTCTCGGTGGCGATCTGGTCCAGCGACGTGTACGTGTACCCGGTGGTGACCTCGTTGCCGCGGGAGACGTCGCTGATACGGGAGTACTCGTCGTACGTGTACCCGACTCGGCCCAGCTCCGTCCCGTCGGGGCTGGCTTGCACGGCGCTGATGAGCCGACCGGTCGTGTCATACGCGTACGACGTGGTGTTCCCGGCGATGTCGGCCGTCGTCATCTCGCGACCATTGCCGTCGTACGTGTGGGTGATCCGCTTCCCATCCGGGTACGTGACACTCGTCGGATTGTGGAACCCGTCATACGTGTACGAGATCTGCGTACCCGCACGGTCTGCCGGGTCGAACACGGCGAGGAGGTTCCCGGTGACCCGGTCGTACTCGAACGCGGTGCGGACCTCGTCCCCGAGCGGAGACGTCGTCACCGTCTCGGTCAGCGCCCTCGTCACCGAGTCATACGTGTTGGTCGTGATCTGGCCGTAGCCGGTGGCGGCCTCAGCGACCTTCCCGTCGGCTGTGTACGTGTATGTCGTCGTCGCTCCCTCCTGGTCCGTCTCTGTCAGGATCTGGCCGAGGATGTCGAGGGTGCGAGCCGTGCCGGAGCGGGATTGGTCGCCTGAGCTGAGGGTCTTCTCCACACTCGTGCCGAACTGGTCGAATCGGCGCTCTGCGGTCACGGGCAGCCCGGCGGAGTTCTGCGGGGTGATCGTGGTGACGGTGGGGTTTCCGAACGCATCCCGCTGCACCTCGGTCCGCGTGGTCCCGTCGGTACTGGCGATCTCACGCCCGAGTCCATCGAACTCGGACTGGACGGTGGGGACGGGTTCCTGGTCGGCGCGGGCGCCGGTAGTCTGCGCGACTTGTCCGGCGGGGTCCAGCGTCTGCGTGCTGGTGTATTCCGCATCCCTCAGGTCGCCCGTCGGACTGAGGCCGGTCGTGACAGTGTGAGCGACATCGTCGTAGCGCGTAATCTTGCTCAGCCCCGTCGGGGCGACCGTTTCCGCTTCGCGGCCGAGTACATCCTTCTTGGTGACGGTGACTGCGCCCCACGCGTCGGTGATCTCCATGGTTCCTGGGGCGGGGTATGCCCTCGTCTCCATTACCCGGACGAATCCGTCCGTGGGGTTTCCGTCCTTGAGGTTGTCGGTCACCTTCGTCACCCGACCCAGCACATCCGTCTCGGTGGTGGTTACCGTCCCGTCCGGTGCGGAAACGACGGTTGCGTTGATCCCGTCCGCCTGCACCGTCAGGTATTTCGTACGGGTGGTGTTGCCACTGGCGTCCGTCTGTGCGGTGACCCGCCCCGACGGCTCGTATTCCGCAACCGCCGTGTTGCCGACGACGTCGGTCTGCGAGACCGTCTGCCCGACCACCAGGTCCGACACCTTGCTCGTGGTGGTGGCGAGATCGGTTCCGGCGGCGGTCGTGTCCGCGAACGCCAGGGTTGCTGAGGGGAGGTCGATGTGCTTGGCGTGGGTCGTGACGACCGGTTGGCCGGTGCCGCCCTGTCCGAATACGCGTTCTTCGGAGAGGAACCCGTCCGGATCGACGGTGTACTCGGTGCGCCCGATGCGGGTCAGTTCTTCCCCTGTCTTCCCGGCGAGTGTCTCTACCACTGCGCGGGCGGTGTGGGCATCGTTGAACCCGTTTCGTGTCTGGGAGATGAGTCCGTCGGGGGTGGTGACCGTCTTCGTGAGGGGGAGCCCGATCGGCAGCACTTCACCGGCGGGGACGGTGTCGTCATAGGTTGTTTCGGTGACGGCACCGTCCGTGGAGGTGTGGGAGGTCAGTCGCCCGTAAGTGTCGTATTCGTATTGTTCGGAGGTGTCGCGTTCTCGGCCTGCGGTGTCGCGGAAGATCACGTGGGTGGTGGTGGGGCGGTTGAACTGCGCGGGCAGGTCCCACGGTGCGGGGACTTTGTCGTCCTCCGTTCCGGGGTACTCGAATGCCTGTTCCTGGAGAGTGACCGGTCCTGAGGGTGTGGTGACTTCGACGGACCGGTCGATCAGGAGGTGGGTGGAGTTGTATTCCGAGATCACCCGTGTGGCGCCGTCGGACAGGGCGGTCTGGTAGTGGAATGTGTTGTCACCAGAGGAGAACACGTCGCTCTCGCCGGCGTAGACGGGCCAGCCGGAGGCGACGGCGGTGAGGGCATCCCATTCTCTCGCGGAGAGTTCTTGACCGGTGAGCCCGTCGATCACGCGGACTTTGTCGACCGCGGTCGATCCGTCGGCCAGGGTCTGCCACGACACTTCGGTGGTGGCGCCGGAGACCCCGCTGATCCGTGAGATCCGTCCGGTGGTGTCGTATCCGACCGATACCCGGCCCCCGGTCGGATCGATCATGCCGATGACGTGGTCGCCGTCCCGTTCGGCCACGCTCGAGACCACGCTCGGCGTGCCCGTGCCCGTGCCCGTGCCCGTCCCGGTGCGCGTGCCCGTGCCCGTGGTACGGGTGATGGTGACGGCGGCGGGGTCGGACCAGTCCACCCCGGTCACCACGCCCAGCCCATCGATGACGCGCTGCAACCGGTGCGGTGCGGTGGTTTCCCATTCCCAGTCGGTCCGGTTCTTGAATGCGTTCACCTGGGTGAACGGCTGGCCGGTCGCGCTGAAGTACGTGGTCGTCCCGCCGGTCTGAGACAGCGTGAACGCGTACTCGCGGTCGCCGACCTGCCCATCGGCACGGCCCGGGAGCATTCCGCCCGTCTGAGAGAACACCACATCGCCGAGCACGTATCCGGCCAGGCCGCTGGGAACGCTCGCATCG
Organism: Microbacterium rhizomatis; assembly: GCF_008710745.1. Taxonomy (GTDB): domain Bacteria; phylum Actinomycetota; class Actinomycetes; order Actinomycetales; family Microbacteriaceae; genus Microbacterium; species Microbacterium rhizomatis. The sequence continues at coordinate 651,013 of NZ_VYSA01000002.1, read as the reverse complement.
GCGGGATAGGCGCCGCCCGAGGCGGGGAACACCGTCAGGCCTCCGGTCACGCCGACGCGCCCCAGGCCCGACAGTGTCCACCCCGGACCGAAACCGACCTCGTCGGCTCCGATCGCACGGGAATCCCACTGCAGACCCAGCCCCGCGGCGGGTAGGCCCAGCGAGAACGACCCCACCCGTTCGTCTATCAGCCCTTCCACCCCATCGCCCAGACCGAACCCGCCGACCACGGGCGTCGCTCCAGCGGCCCCGTCATCGCCTTCGGCTGCGATCGCGGACACGGCACCCAACCCCAGCACCAGGCACCCCGTCAACACCACGCCCAGACCCACGCGCCCCACGACACGCGCGCTGGACACACCAGAACTCACACTCGACACAGACACATAAACCTCTCAGGCAGATCGACGACTGAAATACTAGTATGAAGAATGCGATGCATTGAGCATCGCGGCATCTCATAGCTGAGCGTCGCTCTTCGTCCGTGTTCGGCAGTGTGTCTGCGGACTTTTGTGTGGCTGGAGCGCTCGGCTCCAGCCGGGTGACCAGAGGGAATCAGTGCGGGTCGGCTGCGCGCAGACCGCGTGCGACAAGCAGGGGCAGGATGTCGCGCTCGAAGCGCGCCATCCCCTCCTCCCAGAGCGGCCAGCCCAGCAGACATCCGTCGATCCCGACGTCTGCGAGCCATTCGAGCCCGTCCGCGACCTGCGCGGCGGTGCCCACGAGCGGGACTCCGCCATCGCCCGCGACCCAGTTGAACCGCCGCGCCGCCGTCGAATTGTCACCTGCGACGGCCGCCTCCACGCCCATGATCGTCAGGGCGTTGATCGCGGCATCGTGCATTCCGTGCTCCTGCGCGTAGAAGTGCAGGAAGTCCTGCGCGTCCTGCTCGGTCTCGCCGTCGACGACGTAGCCGAACGTCCACACCTCGATCTCGCGGTCGAACCGCTCGCGCGCCTGCCGCTTGATATCGGCGACCTGCTCCGCCGCCGCGTCTCGGTCGTCGCGCAGCTTGACGTAGATCACGTCGGAGTTCTGCAGTGCGAAGTCGAGTCCGCGCCCCGACATCGCGGCGTTCATGATGCGGGGGCGTTCGCCCAGCGGCTTCGGCATAGAGAACAGCCCGCTGAGCTCGAAATAGTCGCCTGAGAAGTCGAACTCCTCCGGTTCGGTCCACAGCCGTCGCACGATCTCGATCCACTCGTCGGCCATGTCGTAGCGGGCGTCGTGCTCGAGCAGATCACCGCCGAACATCGGCATCTCGGGCCGGTACCAGCCGCCGAGCACGTTGACGCCCGCGCGACCGCCCGTGACATGGTCGATCGTGGCGAGCTGTTTGGCGGCCATCACCGGGTGCACGATCGGCATCGAGACGGTGGCGAAGATGCGCGCCGAGGTCGTCACCGCACCCACCGCGGCGGCCCAGGTGAGGGTCTCGTAGGCGTCGGAGTGCGGGTTGTGCTCGCCCCCGTACCCCTTCCACCGCGAGATCGGCACGATGGCCTCGAAATCCATCTGCTCGGCGGCGAGAGCGAGGTGGCGCACACGAGACCAGTCGGTCGTGAGCGCACCGGGGATCGTCGTGAAGGTGATCCCGGGCGCCAGGTTCGTGCCGAACGTCCCCAGCTGCAGCGTGTTCTTGCGGGTCATGACCGGTGAGTCACTTGTAGACGACGTACAGCTTGCGGAGCTTCTCAGTGACCGTCCACACGCCGCACCACCCGATCGGGAAGTACGCGGCGCTGCCGGCGGTGAGTTCGACGGGCTCCTCGCCGTCGCGCTGCACCGTCATCGCGCCCGACACGACGTGGATGATCTCGCCCCGGGTGAGGAACTCCCAGCGCGATGTGCCGACCTCCGATTCCCAGATCCCCGAGATCACGGTGCGATCGTCGTTGGTGAAGTCGACCCGCGAGCGGATGGTGATCAGGCCCGACAGCGGCTCGGCGCTGGGGGGTGCGAGGGGCTTGCTCTCGAGATCGTCCGAGGAGATCTCGCCGGGTCGGGTTGTCAGCGTCATGATTGGATCCTAAATCTGTTGTAATGGATCCGCAAACGGGAGCAGTGAACGCGAAGGAGAGTGATGATCGAAACCGTCCTCGGGCCGATCGACCCGGATGCGCTCGGCGTGACCTCGTTCCACGATCATCTCGCGAGCGATTCGTCGAGTCTGCGCCGCGACGGCGCCCTCCCCGCGCCGGCATCCGACCGGGTCGGCCCCGACACGATCGCCTATGTGCGCGACAACATGCTCGCCCTCGCCGACAACCTCCGGCTGGATGACGACGAGCTCCTCGTCCGCGAGCTGGCCGCGGCGACCGACGCGGGTCATCAGGCCCTCGTCGAAGCGAGCTCGTGGGGGCTGGGGCCCGGTCACGCCAGGCTTCCCGGGATCTCGCGCCGCTCGGGCGTCGCCGTGGTCAGCAGCTACGGCGCCTACATCCGCCGCACGCTCCCGGCGAGGGACGCCGACCTCGCCGAGGACGAGTGGGAGGCGCTCCTGGTGACCGCGCTCGTCGACGGCGTGCCGGGCACCGCGTACCGCGCCGGCATCCTCGGCATCATGGGGACCACGGCGGTCTTCGGAGACGAGGAGCGCGGGATGCTGCGTGCGGCGTCGCGCGCAGCGCTCACCGGTTCTGCGGCGATCACCGTGCGTCTCGACCCCGACGCGCGCAACGGGCTCGAGGTCCTCGGCGTGTGCACCGCGGAGGGCCTGCCCGCCGACCGGATCGTCTTCACGAACGCGGACGAATTCATGGATGCGCCGTACTGGTCGGACCTCGCGTCGGCCGGCGCGGTGATCGAGATGTGCTTCGGTACCGAGTTCGGCCACCCCGATCGCATCGAGAACGCCTCGGATCTCGAACGGCTCGACTTCTTCGCCGCGTTCTGCGACGCGCACCCGGCTGCCCGGCACGTGCTCGGGACGTCGATCTGGACCAAGGCGCATCTCGCCGCGCACGGCGGCCCCGGCTACGGGCACCTCGGCGCGGTGATCGCCCCGGCCCTAGACGCCCGAGGAATCCCCGCATCGAGGGTGACCGCGATGCTCGTGGACGAGCCGCGTCGCCTGCTCGATCGGGGCTGACCGCCCGCGCCCACCAGGTCGTGGGTTCAGCCCGCGTAGACCGCCCGGCCCCCCACGACCGTGCGGAAGACGGTGCCGGTGAGCAGCTCGTCGTCGCGACAGGTCAGGGGGTCGAACGAGAGCTCGGCCCAATCGGCGAGCATGCCGGGGCGCAGCATCCCCCGCTCGTCATCGGCGAAAGCCGCGTACGCGGGGTCGGTCGTGCAGGCGCGCAGGGCTTCTTCGGGGGTGAGCTGCTGCTCGGCACCGACCGGCTCCTCCTCACCGCAGACGGCGCGGGTGCGCACGAACCACATGAGCCGCAGCGGGTCGAAGGGGAAGTAGGGTCCGTCCGATCCCAGCGCGACGCGCACGCCGCCGTCGAGCCACGAGCGCAGGGGGTTCGCGCTCGCCGCCGACGCTCCGAGGGTCTCGCGCAGCCATGCGCCGTTCTGCCACTGGATCGCCGGCTGCGACGACACGAGCACGCCCATCCGGGCTGCGCGCGCGATCGTGTCGGCGGACGGCTCGAGGTACGCATGGATGAGGCGGAATCGCAGCCCGTCCAGCGGCGTCCGCGCGTCGACCCGCTCGAACGCGTCGAGCGCGAGCCGCATCGCGGCGCCGCCGATGGCGTGCACGCCGAGCGCCCACCCCCGTGTGGCGCAGAAGTCGGCGATCTTCTCGAGCTCGTCGGGGTCGATCGCCTGGATCCCGGTGACTCCCGTGGCCGGCCACGGCTGTTCGCGGAGGGCCTGCTGGCGCTTGCCCTCGCCGTCGACGTACACCTTCAGTGCTCCGAAAGAGAGGATGCTGTCGCCGAATCCGCTCCCGATCCCGAGGCCCCCGACGCGCGCGATCACCTCGTCGGGCGAGATCAGGTGATCGCGCAGGCCCTCGAAGTACGGCATCGCGGTGACGCGCAGCGTGAGCTCGCCCGCGGCGTGGGCCTGCTGGTAGACGCGGAGGGCGTCGGCCGTGGCCCACGGGTCGGCGACGCCGGTGATGCCGAGCGCGTGCAGCAGGGGCTGAATGCGGCGCAGGCCCTCGCGTCGCTCGAGGTCGGTCGGTTCCCCAGCCGGCCAGTCGGGTTCGAGCGCGGTGTCGGCCATGACCCGCTGGAACTCGTCGAGCGTCGGCTCGCTGTCGCGCAACAGGTCGACGACTTTGATGCCGCCGCGCTGCAGGTAGAAGTGCGAGTCGATGAACCCGGGCACGATGCATCCCGCAGCGGACTCGACGGGTGCGGCGATACCCGCTGCGTGGGCGGCCACCTCGGCGGTCACGGCCGCCAGCGACCCGACGGCGACGATGCGCTCACCCTGCACCGCGATCGCCTCCGCGCGCGGATTGCGCGGATCCATGGTCACGACCTCGCCGGCGATGATCCGAATCGGAAGCACGGAGGGGGGATGAGTGTATGGATCCATGTGCGCTAGTTTAGGATCCATTCTTGTCCTTCCCGTCCCTCGAAGGAGTTCCGTGCGTTCCGTGGTCGTCGTGGGTGCCGGCGTCATCGGCCTGAGCTGCGCACTCGTCCTGAGTGAGCGCGGGTGGTCGGTCACGGTGATCTCGCGTGACGATGTCGGGAGCGCATCGGTCGACGGGAGCGCATCGGTCGCCGCCGCTTCGCTCTGGGCCCCGACGCTCGTCGAGCGTTCTGAACGGGTCCGCCAGTGGGCGTACGTCACGCTCGCCGAACTCCGCAGGATCGCGGCTGCCGAGCCCGAAGCGGGCATTCGTGAGCAGGCGGCTCTCACGCTCGGCGAGGCGGCCTGGACACCGGATCCCTGGATGCGCGGGTTCGGCGGACCCGTCCGGGATGCCCGCGCCGACGAGCTCCCGGTCGGCTACGGCGCCGGTGCCGTCTCGGTGGTCCCGCTGATCGACACCGCCCGCTACCTGCCCTGGCTGCACGCTCGATGCCGTCGATCGGAGGTCGAGGTCGTGCACCGCGACGCGCGGTCGCCCGCCGATGCCGCACCCGATCTCATGCACGGGACCCCCGTCGTGATCGCCGCGGGCTTCGGGTCGGGTGCCCTCGTCGACGATCCGTCGCTGACCTCCGTGCGCGGGCAGATCGTACGGATGACCAACCCTGGACTGACGCGGACTGTGATGGTGCGCGACGGCGCGCTCGGGCCGCTGTTCGTGGTGCCGCGGTTCGACGATGTCGTCATCGGCGGACCGTCCCAGGCCGAATCGAGCGATATCGGCTTCGACGAAGGACTCGAGCGCGATCTCGTCACCCGGGCTCGTGCCATCGCGCCGGCGCTCGACGACGCGACAGTTCTCGGCCGAGCGGTCGGGCTCAGGCCCGTGCGACCGACCGTGCGCGTCGAGCGCGAGCGCATCGGCGAGACCGATGTCGTGCACTGCTACGGCCACGGCGGCGCGGGCTATGCCCTATCGTGGGGCACCGCCGTCGCCGCCGCCGACCTCGTGGAGCAGATCGGATGACCGCGCGCCGCCACGTGATCGCCGTCGACATCGGCGGGACGCATACGGATGCCGCCCTGCTCACCGCGGCGGGCGACCTGCACGTCCACAAGGTCCGCTCGACGCCTGCCGACCCCGGCATCGCGCTGATCACGGCGATCGACGGCCTGCTCGCAGCATCCGGGCTCGCCTTCGCAGACATCGCCGCGGTCGCGCACGGCACCACGATCGCGACGAACGCGGTGATCCTCGGCGACTTCGCGCGGGTCGGGATGCTGGTGTCCGCCGGATTCGAGGACATCCTCGAGATCGGCACGCAGCAGCGCCCCGATCTGTACGACCCGTGGCGGGGCAAGCCGGCACCGATCGTTCCCCGCGCGCGGGTGCACGGCATCGCCGAGCGCGTGGCGTCGGACGGCGCGGTGGTCGTCGCGCTCGACGAAGATCAGGTGCGCGCGGCCGCCCGCGCTCTCGCATCCGAGGTCGATGCCGTGGCGATCGTCTTTCTCTTCTCGTTCGCCGACCCCACCCACGAGCGCCGCGCGGCCGAGCTGGTGCGTGAGGAGCTGCCCGGCATCCCCGTGACGATCTCGTCGGTCGTCGCCCCCGAGTTCCGGGAGTATCCCCGTGCGGTCACCACGGCGCTCAACGCCGCGCTCCTCCCACGGAGCGGCGGGTACATCGACCGACTCGACGCGCGGCTGCGCGATCGGGGCTTCGCGGGCGCGTTCCAGCTCATGACATCGACCGGGGGCGTCGTGCCGGCTTCGGTCGCGAAAGAGATCCCGGTCAGCCTGCTGGTCTCCGGCCCCGCAGCCGGCGCGGTCGCCGCCGCGGAACTCGGCCGTCGGCTCGGCGAGCGCGATCTGGTGATGCTCGACGTCGGAGGCACGAGTGCCGACGTCGCCCTGATCGAAGCCGGACAGCCGCACCGCCGGTACCGGGGCGAGGTCGCGGGCATGCCCGTCGCGCTGCCGCAGCTGGATGTGCTGCCGATCGGCGCCGGGGGAGGATCACTCGCGCGCGTCGACGATTTCGGGGCGCTGCGCGTCGGGCCCGACAGCGCCGGAGCCGATCCGGGGCCGGCCGCTTACGGCGTCGCCGAGACCGCGGCGCTCACCGACGCGCACATCGTGCTCGGCTCGATCGACCCCGGCGGGCTGCTCGGCGGGAGACTGCCGCTTCAGCCGGAGCGGTCGCGCGCGGCGATCGAACGGCATGTGGCCGCGCACCTCGGGGTCGGTGCCGAGGCTGCGGCGGGCGCCGCGGTACGGATTGCCGACGGCAAGATGGCGGACGCGCTGAGACTGGTCACGGTCGGTCGAGGATTCGACGTGCGCCGTTGTGCGCTCATCGCGTTCGGCGGTGCCGGGCCCCTGCACGCGTGTGCGATCGCCGACGACCTCGGGATCGGACGCGTCATCGTGCCGCGCTACCCCGGACTCACCTCGGCGCTCGGACTCCTGATGGGCGACGGCAGTCATGAGCTGCGCCGCACCTACGTGGCGCCGTTCCGCGCGATCGACCACGATCGCCTGGACGTGATCATCGGCGAACTCATCCGCGAGGGCACGGACGCACTCGGAGACGGCGCCGAAGCGCCCACGCTGAGCCTCGATCTCGATCTGCGATTCGCGGGGCAGGCATACGAACTCACCGTGCCGGTCTCGGAGGACTGCTCCTTCGGACCGGACGACCTGGATCGCGTCGAAGGCGCTTTCCGGGCGGCGCACGAATCCGCGTACGGACACTCGTGGCCGCACAGCCCGGTGGAGCTGGTGACCGTCCGGGTGCGGGCGCGCGTGTCACGCGTGGCCGTGGACTGGATCGGCGGCGACACGCGCGCGCCGATCGATGCACCGGAGTCGATCCGCAGGGGATGGACGTCATCGGGGCAGCCCGTGGACTACCGCGTCCTGGACCGTGCCGCGGTGACGGTCGGGCTGGCCGGGCCCGCGCTGATTCAGCAGACCGATACGACGACCCTCATCCCGCACGGCTGGTGGGTCGCTCGCGTCGACGGCGTCGGCATGGTGCTGGAGCGGATGCCCGAACAGGGCGCGGAACGAATGCCGCAGGGGGATCGCTCATGAGGGTCGCCGACGTCGCCGTGCGCGAACTCCTGTGGAACGGATTCCAGGCCGTCGTCGACGAGATGTCGCTGCTGCTGCAGCGCAGCTCGTTCTCGCCGATGATCCGCGAGATGCTCGACTTCTCGTGCGGCTTCCTCGATCCCGACGGTCGCCTGGTGGCCGACTCCAACCTCATCCCCGCTCAGGCGGGCACCCTCGAATTCGCGCTCGCCGGAGCCCTCGCCCTGACCGGACCGCTCGCCGAAGGCGATGTCGTCCTCACGAACGACCCGTACTCGGGGGCGACCCACCTTCCGGACGTCGAGGTGTTCGCGCCCGTGTTCTCCGGGGGGAGGCTCCTCGGCTACGTCGCCACCGTCGCCCATCACGTCGATATCGGCGGTGTCTCTGCGCGCAACCGCGGCACCGTCCCCGGCCACGAGGCATCCCGCGACATCTTCGAAGAAGGCCTCCAGCTGCCGCCGGTCAAGCTCTCCGCGGGTGGCGTCCGAAACGACGCCCTCTGGGACGTGCTGCTGCGCAACGTCCGCGATCCCGAGTCCGTCGAGGGTGACGTCACGGCGCAGCTCTCGGCCTGTCGCCGCGGGATCGCGCGCGTTCGCGAACTCGCCGCGCGTCATGGCGCCGACACCGTCGGCGCAGCGATGGCCGACCTCATCGACGACACCTCGGCTCGAGCCGTTGCGCTCCTGCGCTCATGGCCGGAGCGAGAGGTGACGGCCGAAGGATTCCTCGACGGCGATGGCCTCAACTACCGTGAACCGCTGCGAGTGAGCGTGCGACTCGCGATCCGTGACGGTCGGATGCTCGTGGATCTGACCGGCTCGTCGGCGCAGACGTCCGGCACGTTCAATGTGCCGCTGTCGAGCACCTACTCCGGCCTCTACTACGCGCTCCGCTGCTTCCTCGGTGCCGGAGTCCGTCAGAACCACGGGTACATGCGACACGTCGAGGTCGTCGCCCCGCTCGGCTCGCTCTTCAACCCCCGGCGACCGGCTGCCGTGGTCTCGCGGCACATGCCCGTCCAGGTCCTCACCGACGCGGTGTTCCGCGCGCTGGGCGAGCTGATGCCCGATCGCGCGGTCGCCGCAAGCCACGTCTCGTTCCCCGTGCTCCTCATGCGTGCCGCGGATCCGCGCACGGGGGCGACCAAGACCCTCATGGACACGGTCGGAGGTGGCGGGGGCGCCCGCGCCGGACTCGACGGTGACGACGGCATCGATTCGTACACGTCGAACTGCGCGCTGATCCCGGCCGAGGTCATCGAGCTCGAGTACCCCTGGCGAGTGCGCGCGTGCGAGCTCGTGCCCGAGACCGGCGGCAGCGGGCGCTGGCGCGGCGGACTCGCCGTGCGACGAGACTACGAGCTCCTCGCCGACGTGGCGACCGGACGCGTGGCATCGGAACAGCGTCTCGCCGAGCACGGCGCGCGCGGCGTCGCCGGGGGTGGACGGGGCAGCCCCGCCACGGTAGCCGTGCGACGCGTCGGTGCGGAGTGGGTGGACGTCGGCATGGACGCGTCGTCGCTGGTTGCGCATCGGGGCGACATCATCCGCGTCACGGCAGCCGGCGGCGGCGGGTACGGTCCTCCCGGAGACGAAGACAAACTTGGATCCATGTAGGCTGGTTTAGGATCCATTCACCTGATCCGATGAGCCGAGGGGGCGCAGATGACGGAACGCAGCGACGAGTCGGACGGCGGCGCCGCACGCGTGCTGGCAAGCGTCGGAGCAGCGCGTGCCGACGCCCGCGCGCAGAGCGCGCTCGTCTCGGAATGGATGCCGTATCTTCCCGCTGCGCAGACCCCGTACCCGCCGAACGGGGTCGACCCCGACGCGCTGACGTGGGCCGAGACGGTTGCTCCCGGCGGCTACACCCACCTGCGGGTGGCGCGGGGGACCCGCATCCGATTCGACGACCCGACCGGCGACGCGTGCGCGCATCTCGTGCTCTTCAACGCCGTCGAGCCGGGCGAGCGGCTCAACGTCGCCGACACGCAGAAGATCCCCTGGCAGGCCTATCTGGGCGAGGGCCACCCCCTGTTGTCCGGCGATGGGCGCGTGCTCGCCACCATCGTGGCCGACACCTCCGAGCGGCACGACGCGTTCTGCGGCACGAGCAGCGACGCCTGGAACGAGCGCCGGTACGGCGACGCCGCCCCCGAAGGGCCCTCACCGTCGGGTCGCGGCCTGCTGGAGCTCGCGGCGACCAAGCACGGGCTGGAGCGCCGAGACCTGCCGCCGTCGATCTCGCTGTTCCAGGGCGTGCGTGTCGACGACGACGGCGGCTTCGCCTGGCAGGGCTCCGCCGGCGCCGGCGGGTCGGTCGAGATCCTCGCCGAGCTGCCCCTGATCGTCCTCGTGGCCAATGTGCCGCATCCGCTCGATCCGCGCACCGACTACATCGTCGGTGCGCTCCGTGTGCATGCCTGGCGCGATCGTGCCACGGATGCCCGTGACCCTCGGTTCGCCCGAACGCCCGAACTGCGCAGGGCCTACCTCAACACGATCGCCTACGCCGAAGCGGCCGGGCTCTGAGCGGGGAGGCCGCACCCATGACGATCATCACGACCGTTCCCGAGCGCCCCGTCTACGCGCCCGGATCGCCCCTCGAGTGGGGCGCGCCCCTGTCGGCGGGCGAGATCGTCCGCGACGACCGGGTCGCCCCGCGCGCTCCCTGGTCGGCCATCGTGTCGGCGGGCGACGTGCTCACGATCGTCGACGTGGGCGGCAATCAGTCCGCGGACTGCCTCCTCTTCGACGCGCATCGCACCGACGAGCGCTACAGCGTGCCCGATACGCTCGCGTGGCAGGGGAACGCCTACGTGCGCGAGGGCACCGTGCTGCGCAGCAACCTCGGCGGCGCGCTCATGACGGTGGTCGGCAACGAGGTGGAGCGCCAAGACACGATCGGCGGCGCGTGCAGCCGCGAGTCCAACACCCTCCGCTACGGCCCCCACACCGCCTACCACCACGCCTGCCGAGAGAACTTCCTCGCCGAGGCGGGGCGCCACGGAATGGGCGTGCGCGACCTGGTGTCGAACCTGAACTGGTTCATGAACGTACCCGTCGAGCCCGACGGGTCGCTCGGCATCGTCGACGGGATGTCGGCGCCCGGCCGCCGCGTCGCGCTTCGCGCCGAGCGCGACGTGCTGGTCATCGTCTCGAACTGCCCGCAGATGAACAACCCGTGCAACGACTTCAACTGCACGCCGCTGCGCATGATCGTGACGCGCGTGATCGAGACACCGGAATGAGCGGCGGCTTCGACACGCTGCTGATCGCCAATCGGGGCGAGATCGCACGGCGGATCATCCGCAGCGCGCGAGAGATCGGCATCCGCACGGTCGCCGTCTACTCCGACGCCGATCGCGCCGCGCCGCACGTCCGCGAAGCCGATCACGCCGTGCGGCTCGGGCCGGCGCCGGCACGCGAGTCGTACCTCCGTCTGGACGCGCTCCTCGAGGCCGCCGCGTCTGCGGGGGCAGGGGCGGTGCATCCGGGCTACGGGTTCATCGCCGAGAACGTCGAGGCGGCTCGTGCCTTCCAAGCCGCCGGAGTGACGTGGGTAGGCCCGACCCCGGATCAGCTCGCGGCCTTCGGGCTCAAGCACACTGCCCGCACTCTCGCCGAAGCCGCCGCCGTGCCGCTGCTCGCCGGCACCGGCCTTCTCGCCCATGCCGACGAGGCGGCCGCCGCCGCCGAGGTCATCGGCTATCCGGTGATGCTCAAGGCGACAGGAGGAGGCGGCGGGATCGGGATGCGCGTCTGCCTCGACGAGGCCGAGCTGCGAGCCGGGTTCGAGGCTGTCGTGCGCCAGGCAGACGCGAGCTTCGGGTCGTCGGGTGTCTTCCTCGAACGGCTCGTTCGCCCCGCGCGGCACGTCGAGGTGCAGGTCTTCGGCGACGGCGCGGGCCGGATCGCTGTCCTCGGCGACCGTGACTGCACGCTCCAGCGGCGCAATCAGAAGGTCATCGAGGAGGCGCCCGCATTCGGCCTGCCTCCGCACGTCCGAGCCTCCATGCACGACTCCGCACGCCGGCTCGCGGCGAGCATCGACTACCGATCGGCGGGGACGGTCGAGTTCGTCTACGACCCCGTCCGCGAAGAGGCGAGCTTCCTCGAGGTCAACACGCGGCTGCAGGTCGAGCATCCGGTCACCGAGGCCGTACTGGGGATCGACCTCGTGGGCCTGATGCTGCGGCTGGCTCGCGACGGGGCCGGCTCGCTCGAGCCCGAGCTGTTCGAGAAGACCTGGACCCCTCGCGGGCACGCGTTCGAAGCACGCGTCTACGCGGAGGACCCCGACCGGAACTGCGCGCCCTCGACCGGGCTGGTGACGCAGGTCCGGCTGCCCGGCGAGGGCGGGGACGGCATCGACGGCGTCCGCGTCGACGGCTGGGTGGAGGCCGGTGCAGAGATCACCCCGTTCTACGATCCCCTGCTGGCGAAGGTCGTCGCGCACGCCGACACCCGCGAGGCGGCGATGGACCTCCTCGGCGAGGCACTCGCGGCGAGCCGCATCGACGGCATCGTGACCGGGATCGGGATGCTGCGGGCCCTCACGACCGCCCCGGTCTTCCGTGCGGGGGAGCACTCCACCACGACGTTGGCCGAGACATCCGATCCGGATCCCCGCATCGACGTCCTCTCTGCCGGGACCATGACCACCGTGCAGGATCTGCCCGGCCGTCTCGGATATTGGCAGGTGGGGGTTCCGCCGTCGGGACCCATGGACGCGGTGTCGTTCCGCGAGGCGAACCTCGCCGTCGGCAATCCGCCGGGCGCGCCCGGTCTCGAGGTGACGCTGCAGGGCCCGGAGCTGCGGTTCTCGGTCGCCACCAGGATCTGCGTCACGGGGGCTCCCGCCGACATCCTCGTCGACGGGTCGCCTGTGCGGATGTGGGAGCCGATCGCGATTCCGGCGGGAGGCATCGTGCAGATCGGGCGTGCGGAAGGGCCGGGGCTGCGGCTGTTCGTCGCGGTGGCGGGCGGCATCGACGTGCCCGACTACCTCGGCAGCGCGTCCACGTTCACCCTCGGCGGTTTCGGCGGCCACGGCGGGCGCGCGCTCGCGGCCGGTGACGTGCTCCGGGTGGGTTCTTCGCTCACGGCCGGCCGCTCCGTGCCCACGCCGGCCGAGCGGCGGCCCCACCTCACGGACGAATGGGTCATCGCGGTCACCGAAGGGCCCCACGCCGCGCCCGAGTACTTCACCCGCTCAGACATCGACGAGATCTACGCGTCGCGATACGAGGTGCAGGTGAACTCGGCCCGCACGGGCGTGAGGTTGAGCGGACCCCAGCCGTCGTGGGCGAGGCAGGACGGGGGCGAGGCCGGGCTGCACCCCTCGAACATCCACGACACCCCTTACGCGGTCGGAGCGCTCGATTTCACCGGAGACACCCCGATCCTGCTCGGACCGGACGGTCCGAGCCTCGGCGGATTCGTGTGCCCCGTGGTGGTCGCCAGCGCCGACCTGTGGAAGCTCGGGCAGCTGCGCCCCGGTGACGGCGTGCGTTTCGTCGCCGTCGCCGAGAGCGGTGCCGCGTCGATCTCCCCGTCGCGCCCGCTGCTGATCGGGGCGACCCGCGGCAGTGGCACCGGCGACGGCGATGACGGCATCCTCGGTCGGATCGAGCCGATGATCGTCGACGAGGAGACCGTCCGGCCCGAGGTCACCTACCGCCGGGACGGTGACGACAACGTGCTCATCGAGTACGGCGCACAGGTGCTCGATCTCGGCCTTCGGATGCGCGTCCATGCGCTGCAGACCCGGCTGACGGAGGTGGCGCCGAAGGGCATCCTGGACGTGACGCCCGGCATCCGCTCTCTTCAGATTCATACGGATGCCGCGACTCTGCGCGCGTCGCAGCTCGTCGGGCTCCTCCGCGAGATCGAGCAGGAGCTGCCGCCGACGAGCGACCTGATCGTGCCGTCTCGGACGGTGCGGCTGCCGTTGTCGTGGGATGACCCGGCGACCCGGCTCGCGATCGAGCGGTACATGGCCGGAGTCCGCGACGACGCGCCCTGGACGCCGTGGAACATCGAGTTCATCCGGCGCATCAACGGGCTCGAGTCCGTCGACGACGTCTACCGCACGGTCTTCGACGCCGAATACCTCGTGCTGGGGCTCGGCGACGTCTACCTCGGAGCCCCCGTGGCGACGCCCCTCGACCCTCGCCACCGGCTCGTGACGACCAAGTACAACCCCGCGCGCACGTGGACGGCCGAGAACTCCGTCGGGATCGGCGGGGCGTACCTCTGCATCTACGGCATGGAGGGTCCCGGCGGGTACCAGTTCGTCGGACGCACCGTGCAGGTGTGGAATCGGTTCCGCCGCGGCGGCCTTTTCGCGGACAACCCGTGGGCGCTGCGGTTCTTCGACAGGATCGAGTGGTACCCGGTCTCGGCCGAGGAGCTGCTCGACCTGCGCGCCGAGACGGATGCGGGGCGCGGCGGGTTCGAGACGCACGATGGTACGTTCGCCATCGCTGCGCACGAGGCGTTCCTCCGTGAGAATTCGGGGTCGATCGAAGCGTTCCGGGTGCGGCAGCGGAGGGCTTTCGACGAAGAGCGAGAGCGCTGGCGACTCTCCGGCGAATTCGACAGGGCGGCATCCACCTCCGCCCCGATCGCAGCGGATGCGGTCGAGATTCCCGAGGGCGCACACGCCGTGACTGCGCCGTTCGCGGCGACGGTCTGGCAGGTCGCCGCCGGCGAGGGCGCGACGGTGACGCACGGAGAGAGGATCCTTACCTTGGAGGCCATGAAGATGGAGACAGCGGTGACGGCACCCGTCGCGGGCGATGTGCTGGCCGTGTACGTGCGATCCGGTGAGAGCGTCGCGGCCGGGCAGATCCTCGCCGCGATCGGGGCGCGGGCATGACCCGCCCGTCCGCCGTGGCGAGAGTCGCGGACGCCTACGAGCGGATCGCAGCCGTCGACCGCCCCGAGATCTGGATCACCCTGCGCGACCGCGACGACGTCCTGGCCGAGGCGACCGAGATCGACCGTCGCACCGCGGGGGGAGAGCGCCTACCGCTCGCCGGCGCGATCGCCGCCGTGAAAGACAACATCGACGTCGAGGGACTCCCCACGACCGCCGGCAGCATGGCGTACGCGTATCACCCGGATGCCGATGCCACCGCGGTCGCGCGTCTGCGCGCCGCGGGGGTCATCGTGCTGGGTAAGACGAACCTCGATCAGTTCGCGACGGGACTCGTCGGCACGCGCAGCCCCTTCGGTGCGGTCCGCAATGCGTGGAACCCCGAACGGATCTCCGGCGGTTCGAGTTCTGGATCGGCGGTCGCCACCGCGCTGGGCATCGTGGACATCGCCCTCGGGACCGACACCGCCGGATCCGGCCGGGTGCCCGCGGCATTGAACGGGATCGTGGGCGTCAAGCCCACGTTCGGTCTCGTCCCCGCGACCGGAGTCGTACCGGCCTGCCGGAGCCTCGACTGCGTCACCGTCTTCGCGAGAGACCTCGCCCTCGCCCGGCGCGCGGCCGAACTGATGTCGGGCCAGGACGGTCGCGACGTGCTCGCCCGTGCGGACGCGCCGACGCCCGGGCTGCCGGCGGTTCCGCGTGTCGCCATCCCCACTCCCGAGCACCTGCAGGGCATGGCCGACGGATGGGTCGAGGCGTTCAGAGCCACGGTCGACCGGCTCGAAGCCACCGGGGTGGAGATCGTCGAGGTCGATATCGCGCCGCTCCTCGAGGCCGCGCAACTGCTCTACGGCGGGGCGTTCGTCGCGGAGCGCACAGCCGCCGTCGGAGACTTCATCGCCGCCCACACCGACCTGATCGGCCCGGACATCGACCCCACCGTCGCCGCGATCGTGCTGGCCGGCGCCGACGTGCGGGCCGTCGACTATGTGCGGGACCGCGAGCGCCTCGCGGCGCTGGGGTGGGAGGGGATGTCGAGGCTCGAAGGCACGGATGCTCTCCTCACGCCCACGACCACCTGGCATCCGAGCATCGCGGAGGTCGCTGCCGACCCGGTCGGCGCCAACAGCAGGATGGGACGCTTCACGAACTTCGCGAACCTCCTCGACCGGAGCGCGCTCGCCGTCCCCGCGGGAGTGGTCAACGGCCTCCCGTTCGGCGTGATGCTCACCGGCCCGGCTTTCGCCGACCGCCGCCTGGCCGAGTTGGCCGGTCGCCTCTCGGCGGCGGAGATCGACATCCTCGTGGTGGGGGCGCACCTGCGCGATCAGCCCCTCAACCACCAGCTCGTGGCGGTCGGCGGGTCGTTCGTCGCCGACGTGCAGACCGCGAGCATCTACCGTCTCCACGCCCTCGCGACCACTCCTGCGAAGCCGGGCCTCGTGCGGGCCGCTCAGGACGGCACGTCGATCGCCGGAGAGGTGTGGCGCCTTCCGGCGGCAGGATTCGGCGCGTTCGTCTCTTCGCTGCCGCAACCGATGGCCATCGGATCGGTGCAGCTCGCCGACGGGTCGCGGGTGTCGGGGTTCCTCTGCGAGCCGGCCGCCCTCGCCGGCGCGGCCGATATCAGCGACTTCGGCGGTTGGCGCGCCTACCTCGCGGGCGGAGCGACGGTGTGACCGGGACAGCTGCGAGCGGGACCCCCGGGGTGCACCAGGAGGCGGGCACCGCTGTCGCCCCCGAGCCGCTCGGCTGGCGCGATTCCCCGCCGCTCCGTGTCGCCGGTCGCCCGCAGAACCTCATCCCGCTCGTCGTCGGGTTCGAGGCGATCGCCGAGGCGGTGTCGGTGTCGGGCGGCAGCGGCTTCCGCTACCTCATGGAGCCCGTCACGGCCGTCGCCATCGTCTTCGACGAGGGCTGGATCCTGATCGACGGCGGATTCGATCCGTCCCGGATCCGCGATCGGGCGGTGCGCACCGCATCCTTCGACTACGAGAATTACGCGGCGATCGTGCCTTCCGGCGACCCCCTGAAGGAGCAGGTGGCGGAGGCCGGTCTGGAGTGGTCCGACCTCGCCGGCGCGGCGATCTCGCACGCGCACTTCGACCACACCGGTGCGGCGCGGCTTCTGTCGCCCGACCAGCCGCTCCTCCTCCAGCGCCGGGAGTGGGACCACGTCCGCACCGTCGAGGACCCGCGGATCAACTTCTTGTTCATCGCCGATCTCGTGCGTCCCGGCCTCCAGCCGGTCCTGCTCGAGGGTGACACGGTGCTCGCCGACGGGCTGCAGGCGATCGACACCGGCGGGCATACGCCCGGTCATCAGTCGTTCGTCGTGACCCTCCCGGATCGTACGGTCGTTCTCGCCGGCGATGCCGCCGACCTCAGGGCGAACATCGTCCACGGCCGCGCGTGCGGTTCCACCGTCGGGCCGGAAGGCGCGCGGGCGGCCCAGGTTGCGATCGAACGCCTGCGCGAGCTCGACGGTCGCCCCGGATTCGAGGTCTGGCCCGCGCACGATCCCGAGTGGGAGCCGTGGCGACGGGTCATCGACCGGGTGGCCGGTCCGGCCGCCGGCGCCCTGTGAGGGCGCGCAGCACGGGGGTGGCTGGTCAGGAACGGCCTGGCTCGGTGCGGGTGGACGAGACCTCAGAAGGAAATCGTCAAACCCCTCCTTGACGTTCAGGAGTGGGGCGATCAATATATTGATATTATGCAACGTCGAAACAAAAAGGGTCGTCTGGTCAGCGGGTTGATGGCGGTGCTGGCCGGCATCGCCCTTGCGTGTGTCGTGGCGGTACCCGCATCTGCACAGGGCGGAGCGGCCGGCGGTGACATGATTCCCGCCGTCAATCCGATCTGGGTGGATGTGGAAGGCGCTCCGCCCACGGCGGAGATCGGTCGCACGTATTCCTACTACTTCGATGTCTTCGGGCCGACGACCGAGCTCAGTGCCGTGAATCTTCCTGCGGGGTTCGCCCTCAATAGCGCGACGGGTGAGCTGTACGGGATCCCGTCCGCGCCCGCAGTGCGTTCGGCCAACGCCACCTACACGTTCGACATCATTGCCAGTAACGTGCTCGGCTTCGTCCGAAAGCACTTCACGATCGAGATCGTCGACCAGGTCCAAGACGACACCGTCCGAGTGTCCGAGTTCGACAGCAGAGTGGTGAATGACGGGAGCCACCTCTTCACCCTCCGCTGCCCGCCCAGTCACCCGTTCCTGAGCAGAATCTCTCACAAGGTGGGCAATCAGTACGAACCGACCGGCGTATTCACCGACGCCGAGTTCGGCGTCGCGGTCACCAGCCGGGGTGATGGAGAGCGCCGGTTGCACTCGGGGACTCATGGCTTCGACTTCATCGACGCCTACCGCGGTGTCACGGGTGACTACATGGATTGGAACCCGTGGCCGTCCGAGCTCCGGATCACCTTGGAGTGCACAGGTTGGGACTCGGCATGGGTCGGTGGGGACTACTTCGACTACGCGCCGACGAATCACGTCGACATCGACAACCCGTGACGTCGATCCGGAGCGATACGGCCTGGCCGGCTCATCGGCACAAATGACTGTCATCATCCCAAACCTGCACTTCGAGTGTTAACTTCCGCTATTGACATAGCAGAAGTTGCTTGGATAGCGTCAAGCGCGTAATAGGTGGACAAAGACAACAAAACCCGCTGTCTGCCTACCTCGACACTCAAAGGAGAGATCGAATGCACAAGCGCGCTATTCGAGGGGGGACGCTCGCCGCGGCGGCCTGCCTCACTCTGAGCATGGGATTGGCAGCCGTACCTGCCTACGCCGCGGAGGAGGCGGATGACGGGTACAAGGTCCTCGTGGTCGCGAAGACCCTCGGATTCCGCCATTCGCACATCCCGTTCACGACGCAGGCCACGATCGCGCTCGGCCAGCAGAACGGATTCACCGTGGACGTCTGGGACCCCGCGCAGGCGGCTCTCACGCTTCCGTCCACGCCGTTCACGTCGGCGGAGAATCTCGAGCAGTACGACACCATCGTGTTCGCCTCGCCGGTCGATGGAACCAACAGCCAGAACCCGGCGTCCCCGAGACTTCTGAACGACACCGAGCTGGCTGCGCTCCAGGGTTACATCAGGGCGGGCGGCGGCTACGTCGGATTGCACGCCGCGACCGATGCGATGCATGCCGTGCCTTGGTACAGCCAGCTCAGCGGAGGAAGCGCCCGATTCCGCAATCACCCGGCGCAGCAGAACGCGACCATGCGGGTCGAAGACCCGAACCACCCGTCGACGGTCGATCTTCCGGCCGCGTGGGCCCGATTCGACGAGTGGTACAACTTCACGGCCAATCCGCGCAAGGACGTCCACGTCCTCCTCACGCTCGACGAGACCACGTACAACCCGGGCAACGGCAGGATGGGCGCCGATCACCCGCTCTCGTGGTGCCAGAACTTCGAGGGCGGCCGATCCTGGTACGAGGGTGCGGGCCACACCGACGTATCGTGGAGCGACCCGGCCTTCCTGGGGCACTACCTCAAGGGAATCCAGTGGACCGCAGGCGTCGTCGGCGATGCGGGCGACTGCATCACGTTCCGTGAAACGCGCGAGACCCTCTCGGGAGTCGAGGGTGATCCGGCTCTGAAGGCTCAGGTCGCCGGCGCCCTGGACAGCGCGCAGGGCGCAGCCGACGCGCTCAACGCCTCCGGTGCCGTCGTGGCGCTGCTCCAGCTCGAGAACGTCGCGGCGTCCCTCGGATCGCAGAGCCTCGACCAGAAGATCGATGATCTGATCACGTGGCAGCGCGGCGTGGCGCGGGGTGCGGCGCCCGACGACGCCGAGGGGGTCCCGGTTCAGGTTGCAGTCGTGGATGACCCCGGCGCCCTGACGCTGACCGTCGGGAACTACGGCGACGCTGTCGTCCTGACCCGCGTGGCGACTCCGACCGATCGCTGGCGCTACTCGGGCAACCTGCCCGAGCTGCGCGTCACCGATTCGCGCAATGCCACTCAGGCAGGTGGCGGCGGCTGGGCCGCATCGGGTCAGTCGTCGGGCTTCACGTCGGCGGCGGGCACCCTGACGGCAGACCACTTCGGATGGGAGCCGCGCCTCGTCGAGACGCGCCCCGGCGTGACGCTCGGCGCGTCAACGACCACGGCGCTGGACGGCGGAACCGGGCTTTCGGTCCCCGCACCGCTGGCTTCGGTCGGGGCGGCCGATCGACGCGGGACGACCGTGCTCGCTGCCGGTCTGGTCCTGGATCTGCCGGTCGCCGCAGCCGAAGGCGATTACCGGGCGAACCTGACGCTGTCGCTCTTCCCGGTCGACTGATCGATCGTCGGGGGCGGGCCGGGAGTCCGGTCCGCCCCCTGCCGATCGATCGGCCGACCCGGCGTCAAGGGTCGGCTCAGCCACGAAGGAACGACGAGGAGCATCTGTGAACGGCATCCGAATTCGTACAGGCGCGATCGCCTTCATCGGCATGGTCCTGCTCGGCCAGATGCTGGGCGGCGTGGGGCCCTCCGCGGCGATCGCCGCGGAGGGCGACGTCTCGTGGTCGGTGGCGCCGGCGTCCGACACATCCGTCGACGGGCGAGTATCGATTCGGCAGACGCTGGAACCCGGCACGACCGTGGTCGACCATGTCGCGGTGACCAACCACGGCGACATCCCGGCTGCCTTCCTGGTGTACGCGAGCGACGGCATCATCTCCGAAACCGGTGACTTCGATCTGCTGCCCGCAGGCCAGGCCCCTCGCGACAGCGGCACGTGGATGACGATCTCGGAACCGGGCGATCAGGCGTCGCCCAGCGCAGTGCGTACGGTCGAGATCCCTGCCAAGACGATGAAGGTACTCGCCGTCCGCATCCAGGTTCCCGCCGACGCGACACCCGGCGATCACCCCGCAGGCGTCGTCGCCGAGTTGACCGCGCCGGACGGCTCCGGTCTCGAGGTGTCGACGAGAGTCGGTGTGCGCGTGCACCTGAGGGTGTCGGGTGAGATCCAGCCTCAGATCGATGTCGAGGTCACCCGCGCAGACTACGCCCCGTCCTGGAACCCGTTCGAGCCGGGCACGATCCGTGTCGAAGCCGTCGTCCGCAACGCGGGCAACGTCCGACTGGGTGCGGAGACCCTCGCGGTCGCATCGGGCCCGTTCGGTCTGCTCGCGGCGGAATCCGCCAGCGCGTCCGTACGGGAACTTCTCCCGGGGCAGCAGACGACCGTGTCGGCGGCGCTGTCCGCGTGGCCGCTCGTCTACATCTCGGGCGCCCTCAACGTGCTGCCGGTCGTCGTCGGCGAGGACTCCGTTCCCACGACGCTGACCTCGTCGTCGACGCCCTTCGTGCTGTGGGTGGTTCCCTGGATCGAGCTGGGGGCGCTGCTTGTCGTCGTCGGTCTGATCGTTGCGGGCGTGCTCCTCACCCGCGCGCGCAGGGCGCGTTTCGATGCCGCAGTGGATGCCCGCGCCCGGGCGCTGGCCGATGCCGGGCCGCCGTCATCCGGTCCCGCTGCCGGGTCCTGATGTCCCGCTCCCACGTCGAGCAACCCCCCTCTTGCCGAGCCGACCCCGTATCTGCGCGAGATAAAGGGGCGGCTGGGCGATAAGGGGGTGGCTCGGCAGCGCCGCGCGTGGGACAGACGGGGGGGCAAAGGCGTCGCCTGGATCAACGGCTTCAATCTCGGCCGGTACTGGACGCGGGGGCCTCAGCACACGCTGTACGTTCCGGGGTCGGTGCTGGTTCCGGGCCGGAACGAGCTCGTCATCCTGGAGCTGCACGCAGCGGGTCGGCGCGTCCGCTTCGTCCCCCAGCCCGACCTGGGCCACACCGACTTCTGACGCGACGGTCTTCCGAGGAAGCGGTGAATCCCGGGTACCGCAGAGCCCCCGTTCGTCGGGCCGCCCCTTTCCGACCCAGCCAACCCCCTACCTGCGCGAATTAAGGGGAGGGGTCGGCGGGAAAGGGGTGGCTCGCGGCGGGGTGAACCCCGCCGCTCGGCGCGAAGTCGTCGCCCGCGGGCCCCGACTCCGCCGAATCGAGGGTGTTCCCACCGATCGCCTCACCCATGAAACTCTCGACTCGCCATCCGGCGCCCGGGTCGCCCTCGACGATCACCACCCCGGTGTTGTGCAGCTGGTGGTGCGCGATGAAATCCGGCGGCAGATTGGACGCGCGCAATGCGCACCAGGCACGGATCGCCGCACCGTGGCTGACGATCACGGCAGTCGAGGAGGCGCCGGCGGCCTCCGCGATCACGGGGTCGTATCGCGCGAGGAACTCGGTGCCCGACTCTCCGCCGGGTATGCGCAGGTCGAGGTGGTCGGCGGTCCAATCGAAGATCGTGGTCATGTAGCGGCGTACGGATGCCTCGTCCGCGAGCCCCTCGAGGTCTCCGGCCCCGATCTCGCACAGGCCGGATCGTTCGATGGTCTCGATCTCCAGCGAGGCGGAGAGAAACGCCGCGGTCAGCTGAGTGCGCACCATCGTCGAGACGTAGATGGCGTCGATCGTCTCGTCGCGCAACGCGCCGGGCAGGGACTCCGCCTGTTGAAGGCCCAGCGAGGTCAGCCCGGGGCCGGGTACACGGGTGTCGAGGATGCCCTTGACGTTGGCCGGTGTCTGTCCGTGACGGACGAAGATGAGACGCACGAATCCCCTCAGACGCTTGTGTTCACACCCAAGCACCTCGTCGGTCCGGGAGGCGATCGCGGCGCGCGATCGTTCAGATGCCGATCCTAGACGCACGGCCTGGAGGGATGCTCCCGCTCGGCGTCGAACCACCCCCTTCCTCGCCGACCACCCCCTCTGCAGAGCGCTCGGATGGGGGCGGGTCGGCGGTAAGGGGCTGGTTCGGCGGGAGGTCAGCCGGCGAAGGTTGAGCGGGTCGCGTGACTCGTCCCGTCGTGAAGGGCGAGCAGCCGCGTCACGAGCGTCACGAGTGCCGCTCGATCGGATGCCGGCAGCAGGCCCAGCAGGGCGGCCACATCGGCCTCGAACTTCTGCTCGCCGCCGGCCACGATGCGCCGGCCGTCGGGCGTGAGCTCCACGAGCACGGAGCGCTTGTCGGCGGTTGACGGGACGCGGGCGACGAGTCCGCGCCGTTCGGCACGGTCGACGAGCCCGGTGATGCTCGACTTGTCGAGCTCGAGCCGTGTCGCAAGGTCGGCCATCGTAGGCGTCCGGTCGCGCAGGATGCCCAGCATCCGCAGCGCCACGATCGTGATGCCCTGGTCGGCCGCCCGCTCCTCGAGCATCCGCTGCACGACGAACGTGAGCTGCGCCATGGCGTCGATCGGGCTCAACTCGGCTGCTGATCCGTCGGCCGTCATCGATCCTCCTTGCGATAGTACGTGTCACGAACTATATTGGTTGGTGCGACAAACCAAGTATGACGGTCGAGCGATCGGAGCGCAGCGACACGAGCATCGACACGCTCCGACACGCTTCGACACGCTTCGACACGCTTCGACACGACAGCACGAGCACGACAGCACGAGATGGAGACGACATGGAAACGATGAACGCCGCGCTGGTCACCGCGTGGGGCGCGGCTCCGCACTACACCGTGGTACCGGCTCCCACTGCTCGCGACGGCGAAGTGCTCGTCGACGTGCTCGCGGTCGGCTTGCATCCGCGGACTCGAAGCGGCGCTGCCGGCGCCCATTACACGAGCACGGGGCGGTTGCCGCTCATCCCCGGGGTCGACGGCGTCGGTCGTCGACCCGACGGTCGGCTCGTCTATTTCGCCGCAGACGACGACGTCGACGGGACGATGGCCGACCGTGCCGCGATCGACCCGCGCCGCGCGATCGAACTGCCGGAGGGGGTGGACGTCGCCCGCATCGCCGCTGCGATGAACCCCGCGATGTCGTCGTGGGTCGCGCTGCGCGCCCGGGTTCGGTTCGAAGCCGGGAAGAGGGTTCTCGTTCTCGGCGCCACCGGCAACGCGGGATCGATGGCGGTGCAGATCGCGAAGCTCCTCGGTGCGGGCACGGTCGTCGCGGCCGGCCGCGATCGCGCACGCCTGAACGCCATCACCGGAGCGGACGCACGCGTGCCGCTCACGGACGACGCCGAAGCGACAGCATCCGCGCTCTCCGCCATGGCGGCCGACGTCGACATCGTCCTGGACTACCTCTGGGGCGTGCCGACCCAGCGGGCGATCGTCGCCCTGCTCACCGCTCGCTCCGACCGCAGCCGACCGCTCGACTGGGTGCAGATCGGATCGGTCGCGGGGCCCACGCTGGAGTTGCCGTCGGCTGCGCTGCGATCGGCGAACCTCCGTCTGCTGGGGAGCGGGCAGGGGGCGGTGTCACCGCGCGGTTACCTGGCCGAGCTGCCCGCACTCGTAGAACGCATCGACGCGGGTGAGGTCTCGGTGAGTCCACGTGCGGCCGCGCTCGCCGATGTCGAGCGGGTGTGGGGCGAGCCGGAAGTGCCGGGGGAGCGGATCGTGCTCACCCCGTGAGCCCGGCGACGGGGGATGTGCGCAGGGGCTTGAGCGCTCCCGTGAGCGATTCGAGCTCGGCGATCAGCCGCCCGAGCGTTTCCCTCTGGTCGTCCGTCGGAGTGAACACACCGTCTTCGACCCGTGCGCCTGCGAACGGGATCTCGACGTTCGCACCGACCTTCACCAGGCCCGTCGTGGTGAACGCGGGCTCGAAGGCGACGACCCCGCAGATCCCTGCGCCGACCCCGCCGTAGCTCACGAAGCCGACCGCCTTTCGCCACCATTCCTGAATCAGGTAGTCGAACGCGTTCTTCAGCGCCGGAGAGAAGCTGTGGTTGTACTCCGGCGTGACGAAGATGAAGGCATCCGCCGCATCCACCCGCTCGCTCCACGCGAACGTGTGCGGCTTCGTGTATTGACGGAGCGCGGGATGCTCGGGCTCATCCATGAACGGAAGGTTGATCTCGGCGAGGTCGGCGAAGTCGATCTCGAACCGGCCGTCGCGCTGCACCTCGTCCTTGACCCACTCGGCAATCGGGAGGCCGATACGGCCGGGGCGGACACTGCCCACCAGAATCATGAGGCGCATGCGGCACGGTAACACCGCAGGAGGAGATCTGAACCGGGTGGGGGGTTGCATCGAGTTGCCCCCTCGACGGCTTCGGGTTACCGTGGATGGGTGCCTCTGACCTGTCGCTGTTGTCGCTGAGCGCTTCCGCGCTCCTTCGACGCCACCGACAGCATCCGCGCCTCTGAGTTCGCGGCACCAGAATCAGGACAACACACCGTGCGTTACGCATCACACGTCGCCGATCTCGTCGGCAACACTCCGCTCGTCCGGCTCGGCTCGGTCACCCGCGGGATCGAGGCGACCGTGCTCGCCAAGATCGAGTACTTCAACCCCGGCAGCTCCGCCAAAGACCGCATCGCGAGGAACATCATCGATGCCGCCGAACGTGACGGGCTCCTGGGGCCCGGCGGCACGATCGTCGAGCCCACCAGCGGCAATACGGGCGTCGGGCTCGCGCTCGTGGCCCTCCAGCGCGGGTACCGCATGGTCTTCGTCGTGCCCGACAAGTTCGCCGGTGAGAAGGTCGCGGTGCTGAAGGCGTACGGCGCGGAGGTGGTGATGACGCCGACGAACGTGCCGCCGGACGATCCGCGGTCGTACTACGGGGTGTCTGACCGGCTGGCGCGCGAGATCCCCGGCGCGTTCAAGCCGAACCAGTTCGCGAACCAGAACGGGCCGCGCGCGCACTACGAGACGACCGGACCCGAGATCTGGCGCGACACCGACGGCATGATCACGCATTTCGTGGCGAGCATCGGCACGGGCGGCACGATCTCGGGCACCTCCAGATACCTGAAAGAGGTGTCCGGCGGAGCCGTGACGATCGTCGGCGCCGATCCTCAGGGGTCGATCTACAGCGGCGGGCCGATCCACAGCTACCTGGTCGAGGGCGTCGGCGAGGACTTCATGCCGGCGACGTTCGACCCATCGGTCGTCGACCGCTACGAGATGGTCGACGACGCGGAGTCGTTCGCGATGACCCGTCGCCTCGCTCGCGAGGAGGGGCTGCTGGTCGGCGGCTCGTCCGGCCTCGCCGTCGTGGCCGCCCTCCGCACCGCGCGGGAACTTCCCGCCGGCGACGTCGTGGTGGTCCTGCTTCCCGACCATGGCCGCGGCTACCTCTCCAAGCTCTACGACGATGAATGGATGCTCGGCAACGGCTTCGACGTCGAGACCGCTCCGGTCGCCGCAGACTCGCTCCCCTCCCACCCCTCAGGAGACACCGCATGACCTCTCAGAACGCCGCCCGCGGATTCGCCAGCCTCGCCGTGCATGCCGGGCAGGAGTTCGATCCCACGACGGGTGCCGTCATCCCTCCCGTGCACTTCTCCACGACGTATGCCCAAGACGGCATCGGAGGGCTGCACGGCGGATACGAGTACGGGCGGAGCGGAAATCCGACGCGCACAGCCCTGCAGCGTCAGCTCGCCGCGATCGAGGGCGCCGCACATGCCTTCTCGTTCTCGTCTGGCCTTGCGGCGGAAGACACCCTGCTGCGTGCTGTGCTGCGTCCGGGGGACGAGGTCCTGCTCAGCAACGACGTCTACGGGGGCACGTACCGACTGATCTCGCGGGTCCTCGCTCCGTGGGGCATCGGGCTCCGCATCGTCGACATGAGCGACCTCTCGGCTGTCGCCGCGGCGCTCGAGGAGCGCCCTGCCCGCATCGTCTGGGTCGAGACGCCGTCCAACCCGCTGCTGCGCATCACCGACATCGCCGGGCTCGCCGCGCTCGGGCATGCCGCGGGCGCGCTCGTCGTGGTCGACAACACCTTCGCGTCGCCGGCCCTGCAGCAGCCGCTCGCGCTCGGTGCGGATGTCGTCGTGCACTCCACGACGAAGTACATCGGCGGGCATTCCGACGTCGTGGGCGGTGCGCTCGTCCTCAACGACGATGCCCTTGCCGCCGAGGTCGGATTCCTCCAGTTCGGCGTCGGCGCCGTGTCGGGACCGCTCGATGCGTGGCTGACGACACGCGGCATCAAGACGCTCGACCTCAGGATGCAGCAGCACAGCCGGAACGCGGCGGCCGTCGCCGAGCTGCTCGAGGGTCACGATCGCGTCGCGCGGGTCTACTATCCGGGTCTGCCCGGCCACCCCGGCCACGAGCTCGCCGCCCGGCAGATGTCGGCGTTCGGTGGCATCGTGTCGCTCGAACTCGAATCGGGCGAGGCTGCTCGTCGGTTCGCCGAATCCACGCAGCTCTTCCAGCTCGCCGAATCGCTCGGCGGGGTGGAGTCGCTCGTGAACTACCCGGACGCCATGACCCACGCCTCCGTCCGCGGCACCGAGCTCGCGGTTCCGGAAGAGGTCGTCCGGCTGTCGGTCGGCATCGAGACCGTCGATGACCTCCTCGCCGACGTCGAGCAGGCCCTACGGGTCTGAGCGCGGATCCCCTGCTACGCCGCCGGGAACCGCAGGCCGACCAGCTCTTCCGACACGCTCCAGATCCGGCTCGCCTCGTCCTCGCTGCGCAGTCGCGAGTAGAGGGTTTGCTCGGCGGGCGCTCCGGCGGCGTGCCCGAATCCGGATGGGCCGTACATCCGGCCCGGCAGAGCGGTAGGCGAGGTCGCGGCGAGCAGCGCGGGCAGGGCAGCCGTCTCGGGGGTGCCGACGAGGACGCCGCGGGCCGACAGCCATCGGATCACCCGCACCTGCCTGGTGTCGCCGCTGCGACCCAGCTCGGATCGCGCCGAGAGCAGGCTCGTCGGCGCGACGCCGGGGTGAGCGAGGTTGCTCACGATGCCCCAGCCTCGTGCGCGACTGCGACGGTCCAGCTCGAGTCCGAACAGCCCGAGCGCGATCTTCGACTGGCTGTAGGCCCGCATCCCGTGGTACGACTGCTCCCCTTGCAGGTCGTCCCAGTTGATCGAGCCCTGATTCGCAGCGATGCTGATCTGCGACGTGACCCGCGCCGATCCGGCCCGCAAGAGGGGCAGCAGGTCGACGACAAGGGCGACGTGGCCGAGGTGGTTCGTGCCGAATTGCAGCTCGAAGCCGTCGGCGGTGATCTGGCGGCTGGGCGGAGTCATCACGCCCGCGTTGTTGATCAGGATGTGGATGGGGCGCCCGTCCTGCCGCATCGCGTCTCCGAACGCCGCGACCGAGTCGAGCGACGACAGGTCGAGCGGCAGAAGCTCGATCTCAGCGGTTGGAGTGACGGCGCGGATGCTCGACACGGCCGCCTCGCCCTTGGCCGTGTTGCGCACGGGGAGCACGACGGCAGCGCCCGCCGCGGCGAGTCGCGTGGCGATGCGCAGGCCGATCCCGTCGCTGCCGCCGGTGACGACGGCACGTCGGCCATCCAGGGACGGGATGCTGATGTCGGTGCGTTCGGATGCCACGGGTCCTGCTCTCTGCGTCGGTGTTCTCCCACCATCGCCCCTCGACCGATTCGGATCCAGGACTCGCCGATCAGTGGTTCGAATCCCCGACCCGGGATAGAAATGTAGGAAACGAAGGGGCGGCGTATGCAGATCGACCGGCAGGGTCTCGCGGAGTTCCTGCGCCGCCGGAGGGAAGCCCTCCAACCCGAAGACGTCGGCCTCACGCGGGGGCCGCGGCGCCGTACGGAAGGGCTCCGGCGCGAAGAGGTCGCCGCGCTCTGCCACATGTCCACCGACTACTACGCCCGACTCGAGCGCGGTACCGGCCCGCTGCCGTCCGAGCAGATGGTCGCCTCCATCGCGCAAGGTCTGCACCTGTCGATCGACGAGCGCGATCACCTCTTCCGCCTCGCGGGTCACCAGCCCCCGATCCGCGGCGCGTCCAGCGAGCACATCAGCCCGGGGCTCCTCCGCATCTTCGACCGGCTGGAAGACACACCGGCCGAGATCGTGACGGAGCTGGGCGAAACCCTCCGCCAGACACCGGTGGGCGTCGCGCTGACGGGAGATACGACGCGCTTCGTCGGCCCGGCGCGCAGCATCGGCTTCCGCTGGTTCACCGATCCCGGCAGCAGGCGACTCTACGCGCCCGAGGATCACGAATTCCTCTCTCGGCTGTGGGTCTCAGGCCTGAGAGGCGTGTCCACTCTGCGCGGACGCTCGTCGCACGCCGCGCATCTGGTCGACCTCCTCCTCGAGTGCAGCGACGAGTTCCAGACGCTCTGGCAACGCCACGAGGTCGGCCTGCGACCCCGCGAGACCAAGCACTTCGTGCACCCCGAAGTCGGCTTGCTCGAACTTGCCTGTCAGACCCTGACCGACCCCACGGATTCGCACTCGCTGCTCGTCTACACTGCGGCGCCGGGCACCGACAGCTACGAGCGACTCCAGCTTCTGTCGGTCATCGGCGCGCATCCGGTGGGCTGACCGCGTATCAGACCGCCCGCTCTCTCGCTCTTGGGGGTGTCGCCTGACGCGGCGCAAACCCCAGACAGATCGGATGTGGTCATCGTGCCCAGCTCGTTCGCGCTCCAGCCTCTCGCCCAGTTCACCCGCGGAATCGACGATGCCCTCAAGGTCGCCGTCCGCAACGACTGGATCACCGACATCCCTCCCGTGGTCTTCCTCGGCAAGGAGGTGTCGCTCGCGGCCGACCAGACCCCGGTCCGCGATCAGCAGGATCGCGGCACGTGCTGGGCCTTCGCCGGCATCGCCGCCCTCGAGGCTGCCTACAAGCGCAAGCTCGGCGTGAGCCTCGATCTCTCCGAGCAGTACCTGTTCCACATCTGCAAGGCGCACGAGAGCGACTTCGGCAACACCTCGCTGATGGGCTTTCAGGGCTCCAGCGACATCATCAAGCACATGGAGCGCATGCGGGTGCCGGAAGAGTCGGATGCCCCGTACATGACGCAGTCGGCCATGCTCACCGGCATCCCGGCGGCGGCCGCCCTGAATGCGGCGGCCAGTCCCACGCAAGAGCAGCGCGATGATTTCGAATTCTCGCCGCTGCACATTCCGTTCGCCGCGCGGGGGAATGCGAAGTACGGCGTGAAATCGTCCGGCGTGCTGTCGAACTTCTCCATCGCCGACCTCGAGAACGTGATCCGGGCTGGGCACGAAGTGGTGGTCAACGTCACGACCGGCGGTGGCGGGCATGTGCTGCTGCTCGTCGGGTTCAACAGCACCCTGCAGTACTTCATCGCCAAGAACTCGTGGGGTGGAACGGACCTCATCCACATCGCATACGCGAACGATCCGTCGTTCACGATCAACATGGGCCTCGCGCACTACATCATCGACGTCATCGATCCCGTGGTCGACCGCCGTGCGGGCTTCGTCGGGCAGTGGGACATGGATCACGACGGCTGGCGCGGGCGCCTGACGCTGCGCCGCTTCACCGATCTGCGGGCGGCCAATGACACGTTCGACGCGGGCTCGGCGACGAAGCTCGGCAGCTACTACCTCTCCGGCGCGAAGCACGACGTGACCGGATGGTTCGCGGATGCCGGCCAGACGGCGCACCTGCATATCGCCGACATCGGCGAGGGCGGGCAGGACTTCACGCTGAGCGTCTACTCCGGCGACGTCGCGCTCGCCGCCGGTGACACGGCGTGGCAGGCGATCCCGTTCGGCGCGCAGATCCGCCGGACGCCGATCGATGCCGCCGCCCCCGAATCATTCGATCGGACCCACTGGCTGGGCACGTGGGAGCTCAATCACGACGGGTGGCGCGGCGTCCTGACCGTCGACGGCATGGATGCGGCGACCGGCGCCGCAGCACTGTCATACCGTCGCTCGACCGGCGAGGTGCGGCCGGTGCAGGGGGCGGCCCGACCGGGGCAGTTGCACGTGCTGGACTTCACGATCGACTTCGGGCCCGACAACTCCGCGCAGCCTTTCACCCTCATCCACCACACCCGCGAGCATGGTCTCGCATCGGGGTTCACGACGTGGGCGGGCCGGCGGTTCGGGGCGGTGGCCGCCAAGACGGCCGACAAGCCCGTGTGGCGCAGCTTCGAGCTGGCGCCCGTCGGCAGCTCGTCGGCGATCCCCAATTCCGCATCGGTTTCGCGCATCCCGAACTCCATGGAGACGTGGTGGGTGGGGCCCCAAGGTTCGATCGAGGGCGCTTTCTGGTACGACGGTGGTCAGTGGACGCGCTACCAGCTCGCGCCGGCCGGCTCTGCCGCGGCAGCGTCGGGGATCGCTGCGGTCTCGCGGATCCCGACGTCGATGGAACTGTGGTGGATCGGCCCGCAGGGCACGATCGAGGGAGCCTTCTGGTACGAGGGCGGCGCGTGGACGCGCTACCAGCTCTCTGGCCCCGGATCCGCCGATCTCGGATCGGGGATCGCGGTGGCCTCGCGCATCCCGAACTCGATGGAGCTGTGGTGGGCGGGACCCGATGGATCCGTCGAAGCCGCCTTCTGGTACGAGGGCGGGCAATGGACCCGGTATCAGCTGGCCCCGGGCGGCTCGGCGGGCCGCGGCACAGAGTTCGCTGTCGTCTCGCGCATCCCGACGTCGATGGAGTTGTGGTGGGTCGGAGGGTCGGGGTCTGTGGAGGCGGCGTTCTGGTACGACGGGGGTCAGTGGACGCGGTATCAGATCGCCCCGGCGGGGTCGGCGGCCGTCGGCGGCGGAGTCGCTGTCGTGTCGCGGATCCCGACGTCGATGGAGTTGTGGTGGGTCGGAGGGTCGGGGTCTGTGGAGGCGGCGTTCTGGTACGACGGGGGCCAGTGGACGCGGTATCAGATCGCGCCGCAGGGGGCGGCGCTCCCGTCCAGCGGCATCGCCGCCGTGTCGCGGAAGCCGGAGACGATGGAGCTGTGGTTCGCGGGCGCGGACCAGTCGCTCCAGGGTGCCTTCTGGTACGACGGCGGTCAATGGGCCCGCTACACGCTCGAAGGGGCGAACCAGGCAGACAACCCGTTCGCTGTCACCGCGGTGAGCCGTGTGCCCGGGTCGATGGAGCTGTGGTTGGCAGGGTCGGGCGGCAGCATCCGCGATTCGTTCTTCTACGAGCTGTGAAGCGTCGGCGCCGGCGCTTCGGCGCCGGCGCCTACGCTGACAGGATGAGCAGCTTCGGTGCACAGACGACGGCCGCGGAGGTGGTCGAGGGTCTCGACCTGAAGGGGCTGCGTGTCGTGGTGACGGGCGGCGCATCGGGCATCGGCTATGAAACGGTGCGGGCTCTCGCCGGTGCCGGCGCGGAGGTCGTACTCAGCGCGCGGACCGTCGAACAAGCCGAGGCGGCGGCGAGCGGCCTCCGCGAGGTGACCGGCGGGAGCATCGCCGGCGCGGCGATCGATCTGACCGACCTCGCCTCGATCGACGCCTTCGTCGCAGGCTGGGACGGACCGCTCGATGTGCTCGTCGCCAACGCCGGCGTCATGGCGTCGCCGCTCATGCGCACCCGATACGGCTGGGAACTGCAGCTCGCGACGAACCACCTCGGGCACTTCGCCCTCGCGGAGGGCCTGCATGCCGCCTTGACGACGTCGGGTCATGCCCGCATCGTCTCGGTCAGCTCGGTCGCCCACGTCAACGGCGACGTCGATCTCGCTGACCTGAACTTCGAGCGGCGTGCCTACGACCCCTGGGAGGCGTACAGCCAATCGAAGACCGCGAACATCCTGTTCGCGCTCGAGGCGGCCTCGCGCTGGGAGCGCGACGGAATCATCGTCAACTCGCTGAATCCCGGGCGGATCTCGAGCACGAACCTGGGGAGGTACGTCACGCCCGTTCCGGCGAGTTTCGACCCGGCCGGCAGCACAGGCGTGTCGATCAAGGACATTCCGCAGGGCGCGGCCACGTCGGTCATGCTCGCGGTCTCACCGCTGATCGGGTCGACGACGGGACGCTACTTCGAGGACTGCCGCGTCGCCGATGCCTTTCACCCCGGCATCCGTCGCGGTATCGCCCCGTACGCGACCAACCCCCGTCACGCTGCCGCACTGTGGGAGGCCACCGAGAGTCTGCTCAAGATCGCCCGTGGCTAGTCGCGTCTTGAGCGGATGCTCACTTGTGGGCCGCGTTCGGCCCGGAAGGAACAACCAAGGGAGTTTGTGTTCTTTGCTTTCTTGTTCGTATGCGCGGGAATCGGTGCGCTCTGCCCGTTAGCAGGCTGATCTTTCGTGGGCCCGTCTCGCTCGGCGTGACGCGGCCATGTCTACCCCGCCGCGCGGTGGGAGCGTCGAGGGTCGCGTATGTCTGCGGTGCGCTCCGAGGATTTGGCGCACTCAATACGACAGCCAGCACCACGAATACCAGCGTCGACATCGACCCGGTGCTCGACAGGGCCTCGCCGAGTGCTGTGTCGATCCCCACGATGAAGCTAGCGATCACCAGTGTCGCCGATGCAGCGATCGCGATCATGGCGACAAGGAGAGAGGCCTTTCGTATCGGACTAAGTCTCATGGCGCCTTCTTTCGTTACTGAGCCCAGCAGGTCGGGGGAGTGACGCCGCCGCTATTGAGGGAGATCGCGCTGATTGAACTGGTGTCGCGGCAGATCGGAAGGAACGCGATCCCGACCGCGAGAATGGCGGTGAGGAGCCCGCCGACGGCGATAGCTCCTAAGTATAGTAATACGCAATGTGGAGAGCGCGGACGCATTGAGGGGCAGCCGCTCAGGTCGATTGATTGCGATCCAGCGGAAGGGACGACGGGTGAGCGACTACCCCGACGCGGAGTCCCACCAGTCGAGCACGCGCGTGCCGCTGAGCGTGAGCCAGCGCGACGGCTCACCCTCGGCGACATCGACGTCGAACCACGTGCGACCGGCGAGCGGTGCGCCCTGCAGCCACGTGCCGTCGGGCTGTCGTAAGGAACGCACGAGGTCGATCGCATCCGCGAGCCGCGCATCGGGCGCAGTGCCCTCTAGGATCGAGGCCTCGCGGAAGTGGTCGAGCGCGGCCAGTGCGCTGTATCTGTGGCGGTTCGGATAGACGAACTCGGCCACGAACCCTCCGACCCGCTCGCCGGTGCTCGCGCGGTACAGCAGACGTCGCTCGAGCAGATACTCCTCGCCGCCGTGGCGCGCGTCGCGCAGGCCCTCGTCGCCGGTGATCTGCTCGTACGCGAGCATGCCTCGAACCGCATTCAAGGTCGAGTGGAAGGAGGAGCGCACGGAGTCACCCTCTTCCGCCTCGCAGTTCCAGCCGCCGTCGGCGAGGCGGTGAGCGGGGAACCAGGCGATCAGGCCGGACACGTCGGCACCGAGCCACGCACCTGTGGCCAGAGTGTACGAGTTGATGCAGACATCGACTTCTCCGCCCCAGTAGGGCAGGTCGCCGTACTCCCATCGGCTGTTCTCGGCGAGCTTCTGTGCCGTATCGGCCAGGACCCCGGCATCAAGCCCCCAGTCTCTGAGGTCTTTCAGCGACCACGTCGTGGCGATCCACGGCTGGCCCGGCTCGTCGGGTTCTGCGCTGTCGAAGAAGCCCGCCGGGAAGAACGAGCCACCGGCCCACTGGCCGTCGGCATCCTGCTTCGCGAGCAGGCGGGCGCCGAAGCCCTCCGTCGCGACTCGCGCTCGCGTCGCCTGCCACGTCTGCGGTGGTGACCCGACGATGTCGCGTTCGACCTGCCAGCGCAGAGCCGGGTCGGAGTCGAGCAGCCAGTCGAGCGTGCGGGGATCGATCGTCATGCGGGCACCATAGCGATGGCCGCCGACAAGGGGGCTGCCCGCAGATCACCTCACAATGCAGGCGCGTCGGGTCTTCGCAACTGCAGAGCGACCTCGACCAAGAGGACCGGTCATGACGGCGCGTCCTGCCGCTCGCCGTCCCTGGAGTCGGGGGTGGATTGCGATAGCGATAGCGATGGCGATGGCGATGGCGATGGCGATGGCGATGGCGATGGCGATGGCGATGGCGATGGCGATGGCGATGGCGATGGCGATGGCGATGGCGATGGCGTCGGGGGAGGGGGCGCGTCATCCAGCAGGCTCTCGCGGATGATCCGCCGTGGGTCGTACCGGCGCGGATCGAGCTGACGCCAGTCGATGTCGGGCATGTCCGGTCCGAGGTCTTCGCGCACCTGCTCGCGCGCGGTCTTCGCGAAGTCCCGCACGCGGGTGACGACGCGGGCGAGTCCTACGGCATACGCCGGCAGCCGGGTAGGGCCGACCAGCATGACCGCGACGAGCGCGATCAGCATGAGCTTCTCGAACGTGAGACCGAGCGTCATAGCGGCGTACCACCCAGGTCGATTCCCGCCGAGAGCGCAGCATCCTGCCTCTTGGTCCGCCGGCGGTCGAAGAGCATCGAGAGCAGCCCCGCGGCGAAGAAGAGGACGATGAGGATGCCGGAGAGCATCGCCATCGAGGCCACATCC
Organism: Microbacterium rhizomatis; assembly: GCF_008710745.1. Lineage (GTDB taxonomy): Bacteria > Actinomycetota > Actinomycetes > Actinomycetales > Microbacteriaceae > Microbacterium > Microbacterium rhizomatis. The sequence continues at coordinate 616,296 of NZ_VYSA01000002.1, read as the reverse complement.
GCCGCGGGGGTCGCGATCGCCGCGAAGATGACCGACACGAGCACGGCGATCCGCCAGCTGCGCAGGATCGCCCGCCCCGACACGATCCCCGCGACGTTGAGCGCCACGAGGAACACGGGGAGCACGAAGGCGATCCCCACCACGATGAGCAGCTTGAACGTGAAGTCGTAGTAGTACGACGCGGTGTAGAACTGCGCACCCTGCTCGGGAACGAACTGCGCCATCAACTCGACGATGTGGGGCATCGTGAGCCAGCCCACGTAGCACCCGGCGAAGAACAGCGGGATGGCAGCGCCGAGGAATGCGATCGTGCGGCGCACCTCGGAGCGGGTCAATGCCGGCATGACGAACGCCCACACCTGCCACAGCCAGACGGGAGCCGACAGCAGGATCCCGATCGCGAAAGCGATCCGCAGTCGCAGATCGAAGCCGCTGGTGACCGTCTCGAAGTTGAGCAGTGCGAAGTCGTCGCCGCGGACGGCGGCGACCGCACGGATCGGCTCGGTGAGCAGGTCGATGATCGGCTCGGTGATCGCGAAGGCCACGACCATCCCGACCACGACCGCCGCCGCCGAGATCATCAGGCGCTTCTTCAGCTCGAGCAGGTGCCCGGCGAGCGACATCGCCTTGGCGCGCCGCGCTCCTGGCCCCTTCGCTGTGCGAGGGGGATCGATGGCGACCATCGTGAGGTCAGTGCTCGGTGCGGACTGCTCCGCTCGCGTCCGCCGTCGCGGGAGCGGCGGCGGGAGCGGCGTCGTGGTCGGTCGCCTCGAGCGTCGTGTCAGACGTTCCTTCGTCCTTCATCGCCTTCATCTCGCCCTTGAAGACGCGGGCGGACTGCCCGACGCTCTTCGCCAGCGCGGGCAGCTTCGCCGCACCGAACAACAGCAGGATCACCGCCAGAACGATCAGGAGGTGCCATCCGGTCAGGCCTTGCAGCATGTCTTCGCCCTTCGTTGGGTGCGATGCCGGCTCGGCGTCGATGCCGGCTCGGATCACTCGTGGTCCGGCGGCTGAGCCGTCGCGGATATGTTTGCCCGATCCTAATAGGTGCCTATCTACAACTACAAGAGTGACGTACATCAATTCATTGTGGAACGACACATTGGCAACTTTTGATTGACTCTCGATCAAACCTCGGTCAGGATGACGCCTGGGCGGTCGTAGAAAGTGCCGCTCTCGGGATCGTGTGCCGGGCCTCAGCCCTCTCGAGCCCGACGAGACGAAGAGGTCTACGGCATATGCCCATCGCTCGACGACGAGACGAAAGGAGGGGTCAGCGCGCGCGGAGACGTACGGCGCGCACAGACACGAAAAACCGGGCCACCATACGCCCCGCCGTCTGAAGCGGCAGGTAGTGACCCGGCCTGAAAACAACCCTGACGGGCAAGACACCACCCAGGAGCTGTATCACGATGAATCATACTCTGAGGCGTTCTCGACGACGGTCCCTCTCGGCCGTCGCTGCGGCGGGCGCACTGACCTTGACGGCGGCGCTTCTCGCCACCGTTCCGGCGTCCGCGCACGACGGCGTCGACCACGGCGGAGAAGCGGGAGCGGATGCCGCTCTCAACTGGTCGAACTACGAGAAGGTGCTGCTGACGAAGAACGTCGGCGAGCCGATCGATCTCGCCGTCCTTCCCGACAGCCGCATCATCCACACCGCCCGCAACGGCGAGGTCCGCCTGACCGATCCAGGAACGGGCGTGACGAAGGTCGTCACCACCGTTCCCGTCTACTCGAACTCCGAGGACGGACTGCAGACGGTGGCGCTTGACCCCGGCTTCGCCGAGAACAACTGGGTCTACCTGGTGTACGCGCCGATCGACGCCAACGGCGACGGCACGCCCGACACCCCCACCGGCTCCGCGCCGAACTCGCTGCCGGCAGGAGCCGACGAGTCGTACTGGGACCAGTGGAAGGGCGTCAACCGACTCTCGCGCTTCACCTGGACCGGCAACGCGATCGACCTCGCCAGCGAGAAGGTCATCCTGGACGTTCCCGTCCAGCGCGGCCAGTGCTGCCACGTCGGGGCCGACATCGACTTCGACGACGAGGGAAACCTCTACCTCAGCACGGGTGACAACACCCCCGCCAGCACCCCCGGAGCGAACGGCTTCGCGCCGAACAACGACGCCCCGGGCATGAACCCCGGCTTCGACTCGCGCCGCGGTGCCGGCAACACCAACGACCTCCGCGGCAAGATCCTGCGCATCCACCCCGAACCCGAGGGCGGCTACACGATCCCCGAGGGCAACCTGTTCGCCCCGGGGACGGAGAAGACCCGTCCCGAGATCTTCATCATGGGCGTGCGCAACCCGTTCCGCATCGAGGTCGACTCCGCCACCAACTCGATCACGTGGGGCGACTACGGCCCCGACGCGACCAAGGCCGTCGCCGCAAGCGCAGGCCGTGGCCCCATGGGGCTCGTCGAGTGGAACGCCGCCAGCCTGGACGACCCGCACAACGGCGGGTGGCCATTCATGACCGGTGACAACTTCGCCTACAACGACTGGGACTACGCCACGAACACGCCCGGCGCGTTCTTCGACCCGGCGAACCTCGTGAACGACTCGCGCTGGAACACCGGTCTCACCCAGTTGCCGGCACCGCGTCCGGCAACGGCGTACTACGGCGACAACCCCGGAGACCAGCCGTGGGACGAGTTCGTGAACTTCGGAAGTGGCACGGGTCAAGGCCCAATGGGCGGACCCACCTACCACTACGACGCATCCAACCCGTCGACCACGAAGTTCCCGGCCTACTGGGACCGCAAGTCGTTCATGGGCGAGTTCTCGCAGGACTACATCGCGGCGCTCACCGTCGACTGGAACACCTTCGAGCTCACGCACATCGCCGACTTCCTGCCGAACTCGGCACTGTCGGCGGCGGCGCAGCCGATCCACGACAACCCGATGGACATGGAGTTCGGGCCTGACGGCTCGATGTACGTCCTCGAGTACGGCGATGGATTCTTCCGTGCGAACCCGGATGCGGGTCTCTATCGAATCTCGTACGTCGAGGGCAACAAGTCGCCCCAGGCGCGCTTCACCGCCACTCCGCAGTCCTCTTCGACCGCGCCGTTGACGGTGCAGTTCGACGCTTCGACCTCGTCCGACCCCGATGGCGACGCGATCACCTACCAGTGGGACTTCGACGGCGACGGAACCTTCGACGCGACGGGGGTGACGGCATCCAACACCTACACGACGCTGGGCGCCTACACCGCACGCCTGCGGGTCACGGATGCCAGCGGCAAGTTCAGCCTCACCAGCCGGGCGATCTCGGTCGGAAACCAGGCACCGGTCGTCACGGTCGACTACCCCGGCAACGGCGGATTCCTCGACTGGGGCCAGGTCGCACCGTACAAGGTGTCGGTGACCGACGCCGAAGACGGCAACTCGCCGGTGTGCACCCGGGTGGCATGGACGTACGGCCTCGGCCATGACGAGCACGCTCACCCCGAGGTCTCGGGAACCGGGTGCACGGGCGCATGGCGCACCGACCCCAACTCGCCCGAGCACGGCTCCGGCGCGCTGATCTACGGCGCGGTCGTGGTGACCTACACCGACAACGGCGCGAACGGCCTTCCGGCCGCGACGGGAGAGGCGTCCGTGCGCCTCAACCCCAAGCTGCAGCAGGCTGAGCACGCGATCGGACGTCAGGGCGTGATCGTCTACGAAGACGAGACCGCTTCGGCGGGCAACGCGATCCGCGGTCTCGGCAACGGCGACTTCCTCCGCTTCGACCCCGTGAACTTCTCGGGGATCACCGGGGCTGTCGTCCGGGCGAGCGGCGCAGGTCAGGTTCAGCTGCGCTGGGGTGCGGCGGATGCTGCTCCCTTCGCCACCGCGACGATCCCGGGTGGCGCGGGCTGGAAGGACGTGGCGATCAACTTCACCGCCCCGACCGGCACCGGCGCACTGTACGTGACCTCGGCTTCCGAGCTGGCCGTTGACTCGATCACGATGGTGGGCAACGGCGTCGCGGATGTCGCGGCACCCACGACCGCGCACACCCTGGCACCCGCCGCCCCCACGGGCGTCGGCGGGGTGTACAACGTCCCGGTGCGGTTCGCCGTGCAGGCCGCCGACAACGGCGCGCTGTCGACCGTGCAGTACTCGCGTGACGGTGGGGCGACGTGGACCAACCTGGCTGCCAACCAGCAGTACGGGGTCACGTTCAACACGAACGGCGTCTACAACCTGCAGTACCGCGCGACCGACACGGGCGGCAACGTCTCGCCGGTCAAGACGGTCTCGTTCACGATCAACCTGCAGGCTCCCAACGAGCCGACGGTCGACACGCGGACGCTCGTCACCCTCGATTCGCCGCGCGTCACGTACGGCGCGCCCGGGTCGGTGGACGTGCAGGTCACCCACGCAGCGACGGGAACGCCCACGGGCGAGGTCGTCATCCGCTCGGGTGAGACCGAGGTGGGTCGCGGCACCCTGGGTGCCGACGGGAAGGCGACGATCGCCCTGGCAGCGGACCTGCCGGTCGGCACGCATACACTGCGGGCCACCTACGGTGCCGACCAGGTGTTCAAGTCGTCCGTCGGAACAGGCCGGCTGACTGTCGCGCAGGCCAAGTCGACGACGACCGGCACGGTCTCGCCCGACCCGGTCAAGCCGACGGTCGCCGCCACGGCGTCGATCCACGTCGAGTCCTCGACGGGGATCGTGCCCACCGGCACGGTGACCGTCACGGTCAAGCGCGGCACGACCACGGTCGCGACCGTGGCGACCCTGGTCGACCAGTCGGGCAACGCGTCGATCCTCCTGCCGAAGCTCGCGACCGTCGGCGCCTACCAGGTGCTGGCGAGCTACGACGGGTCGACGGGGGTGGCCAAGAGCTCGACGACGCTCACGCTCACCGTCCGCCAGTAACAGATCAAACGGTGGCCCGCGGCTCACGCCGCGGGCCACCGTACCCGAACCGGTCCCGGGCTTTCCGGGGTCGGACCCACCTCGAAGGAGAGAGATGAGTCACAATCACAACCAGGGGCATCCGACGATCTCGGCAGCGCCGATGAGTCGCCGGAATCTGCTCAAGGCTCTGGCGGCGTCTTCCGTCGCCGTCGGCCTCGGAGCTGCCATGGCCCCCACCGCGGCATCCGCCGCGTCGGGATTCGGCCCCGCGGCAGCCGCCGCAGGGCCCACCGCGAGCTCGGGAGTCCGGCTCGTGCCGGTCAACCGTCTCGGCATCCAGCTGTTCACCGTGCGCGACAAGGTCAGCTCGCTCGGCTTCCGCCCGGTGCTGGAAGAGCTCGCCAACATCGGCTACTCGGAGATCGAGTTCGCCGGTTACACGCAGGGCGCCAACGGCGCCATCACGCCGGCGCAGATCCGTCAGCTGCTGGATGACAACGGCCTGCGCGCCGTCGGCAGCCACGTCAACCTCAACGCCGGCAACATCGACGCGCAGATCGAGATCGCCAACGTCCTGGGGATGCCGTATCTCGGGCAGGGCGGGGCGATCGCGTCCGGCCGCACCGAAGCGGCGTGGACGACGGCAGCGCAGAACTGGAACGTCTGGGGGCAGAAGGCCAAGGCCGCAGGACTCAAGGGGCTGTACACACACACGCACAACGGCGAGTGGAACTGGGCGACCGACGCCGCAGGAGCCAACACCTCCCGCCGCATCTACGACGTGCTCTGGGACAACTTCGACCCCGACCTCGTCAAGTTCGAGATGGACATCTACTGGGCCTACGTCGGTAAGCACCAGTACCCGGGCTTCGAGCCGGTCGAGTACCTGCAGCGCGACCCGCGCAGGTTCCCGCTGGTGCACCTGAAGGACGGAAAGATCAACCCGGCCTCGGGCAACGGCTACGACATCATCGAGTTCGGCGCGGGCAATATCCCCTACCAGGAGATCCTGTCGGCGCTGCAGCGCAACCGCGGTCAGCGGTACGGGATGTACGAGCAGGACAACGCGGGCAACACCGCCGTCGCGCCCAACACGCCCAACTCGCTCGGCAACGCCGCCCGAAGCTACGAAGCGATCGCCGCACTTCGCGGCTGAACAGAAACGAGAAGAAGTAGATGAATGCAAAGTGGAAAGTGCCCGTCGTGGCACTCCTCGTCGTCGGCGGCAGCGTCGTGGCGGCGCCGGCGTACGCGGCGGATCTGAGCTGCACGACCGAGCTCGGCTCCCAGGTCGTCTCCGGCAACCTCACCGTGCCTTCCGGCGCGGAGTGCGTACTGGGTGACGTCACCGTGCAGGGCGACATCATCGTCGAGGCCGACGGCTGGCTCGACGCGACCTCGGTGGTCGTCGAGGGCGATGTCATCGGCACCGACGTGTACGGGGTGCTGCTGGATGGCACGAGCGTCGCCGGCGACATCAGCGTGTACTCCGCGGGGACGCGCTCCGGGTTCCTGTACGTCAACGACCTGAAGGTCGGAGGCGACGTCGCCGCCGGCGGTGTCGACGTCGAGGTGACCGAGAGCACGATCGCCGGGTCCTTCACGACGCAGGCCGCGAACTACGTCGACCTGGTGCGCACCTCGGTCGCGCAGGACGTCGTCATCGACGGATCCGCCTTCGGTGTGACGGTCGCGGGTGCCATCGTTCAGGGGAGCGTGACCGTCAGCCACGGCGGCCGCGATGTGCTCGTCGGAGCGAACCCCGACGGGTCGGCCGACGCGTTCGGCAACTCGATCGGCGGAGATCTGACGCTGAGCGACAACGCGGCGAACCTCCGGGTCGCGGGCACCAACGTGCACGGCGTCATCGCGCTGGCGGGCAACACGCCGGTCGCCGCCTTCGGCGCGGGCAACGTCGCGCGATCGGTCAACGGCGACTACACCGGGGACGCTCCGGCGGCTCCGGCGGCCGGCGACCAGTCGATCGCGGTGACCGTCCCGACCCAGTCGGCCGGCGAGCTGATCTGGTCGCTGGAAGGCACCTCGGCCCTCGTCGACCTCGGCGTGGCGGAGGAGCAGCTCGACTTCTACCTGGCGCACGGTTCGATCGTTCCGATCCGCATCCAGGACACGAGCGCGGGCAACCCCGCGTGGTCGCTGACCACCGTGGTGTCCAACTTCCAGGCCGGCGGACAGACGGTCTCCAGCAAGTACCTCGGCTGGACGCCCGCTCTCCTCGAGAACAACGGCGGAGCCGTCGCCGGGCCCGCGATCCCGTCGGGCTACGACGAGGGCGACGGGCTCTCGGTCACGCGGACGCTCGCTTCGGCTCCGGCCGGGCACGCGCGTGGCGCATCGGTTGCGACGGCCGATCTGGAGCTCAAGCTCCCGCTCGACACGCCGCAGGGCACCTACACCGCTACCGTGACGGTGACGGCGCTCAGCTGATCCCCCGGATCGGGTCCCCGTCGTGTCTTCACGGCGGGGACCCGATCCTCCCGCATCTCCCCGCTCACCCCGAAAGCGAATCGACCATGCCATCGGACACCGTCTCGTCCACCCTTTCGCGCTCGCACACGACCGTCGGTCGCGTACGGGCGCTGCTGATCGTGCTGGCGGCGCTCGTCGCGGCCATCCTGGTGCCGGGCTCGGCGTTCGCCGAAGAGGCCACTCCCGCGCCGACCTCGGATTCGATGGTGTCGTGGGGCGCTCGCCCGGCCGATACGCTGCAGGGGTCCGGGCGTCCCAACTTCAACTACGAGCTTCCCGCGGGGGGCACCCTCTCGGACGCCCTCATCGTCACGAACCACGGCGACGAGACACTGGAACTCGACGTCTACGCCGCAGACGGGTACCTGACCGCAGACGGAACGCTCGACATCCTCCCCGGGGGTGAGTCGTCGGTCGAGCTCGGCGAGTGGATCGTGCTCGAGACCGATCACGTCACGCTGGCGAGCGGGCAGAGCGCGCAGGTGCCGTTCGAGGTCGTCCTGCCGGACGACATCCAGCCGGGGGACTATGCGGCGGGCATCGTCGCCTCGATGCGCGTCGAGGCGGCCGACGGCGTCACGACCGAGCGTCGCCTCGGGTCGCGTGTGCTGCTGCGCGTGCAGGGCGATCTGCTGCCCTCGCTCGGGGTGACCGATGTCGTCGTGGATTACAGCGGCACCCTCAACCCGTTCCAGGCGGGCAGCGCGACGGTCTCGTACACCCTCGTGAACACCGGCAACGCGCGTCTCGCGCCGGGTGCCACGGTGGCGGTGGGCGGGCCGTTCGGCCTCGGGGCGGTGAGCGTCGTCGACCCCGGGGTGCCGGAACTCCTGCCGGGCAGCTCGATCGTCCGCGTCGTGCAGGTGGACGGCGTTCTGCCGACAGGCCTCGTCACGGGCACCGTGACGGCCGACGCCGAGATCGTGGAGCGCACCGGGAGTGCCGCCGGTCCCCTCCCGGCCGTGTCGACCGCGAGCGGATCGGCCACCACGTGGGGCGTGCCCTGGACCCTTCTGGTCGTCCTCGTGCTCCTCATCGGCCTGATCGTGTGGGCTGCCGTCGCGCGCCGGCGCCGTAAGGTCGCGCATCAGCGAGAGATCGATGAGGCGGTCGCCGCGGCGCTCGGCGAGCGGACGGTGGGCGACTTCGTCGGCGGTCCGGATGCTGCGCCCGCCGCGCCGGCGCCGGAACCCGGGGTGTCCGAACCCGTCACCGAGACCACCGCGCTGGATCACCAGCGCGTCTGAGACCCCGGGCCGGTAGCGCTCCGCGCGGTGCCGGCCCGGTTCCACGGTCATGCCGTGGTCGTCGCGACGAACTCCTCGACAGCGCTGAGGTACCGGCGCTTGTCGTCCTCACTCGCCCACGAACCCAGGAACGAATTGCGGGCGAGCTGCACGACGGCGGCGTCGTCGAGCCCGGCATCCTCGGCGAGCGCGACGTAGTTGTCGACGATGTAGCCGCCGAAGTAGGCGGGGTCGTCCGAGTTGACCGTCACGTTGACGCCCGCGTGGAGGAGTTCGACGATCTCGCGCGACTTCATCGAATCGGCGACGAGTGCGTTCGAGAGCGGGCAGGTGGTCAGGGCGATCCGCCGGTCGACGAGGATCTGCACGAGCGCAGGGTCTTCGACGACGTTCGATCCATGATCGATGCGATCGGCCGCGATGCCGACGGCGGCCTGGCGGATGTGGGTGATGCTGTCCTGCTGATCGACATCGCAGTGCACCGTGACCCGGAGGCCCGCCGACCGGGCACGATCGAAGACGGCACGGAACTTCTCGGGCGGGTTGCCGAGTTCGTCCGAATCGAGTCCCACGCCGATCAGCAGATCGGCGAGGGGGAGGGCCTCCGCGAGGGTCGCCATCGCACTCTCCGCGGAGAGGTCGCGGAGGAAGCACATGATCAGGCCGACGTCGATGCCGAGCGCCGAGGCATCCGCTGCCGCGCGTGAGTATCCGCTGATCACGGAAGCGAAGGGGACGCCACGAGACGTGTGGGCCTGCGGGTCGAAGAACGCCTCCACCCGGATCACGCCGTTGTCGCGTGCGGTGCGGACGTACGCCATCGCGAGGTCGTAGAAGTCCTGCTCCTGGACGAGCACCGTCATCGCGGCGTAGTACACCGAGAGGAAGCTCGTCAGCGAATCGAAGTCGTACGGGGTGCTCACGTCGGGAACGGGCAGACCGTTGCGCGCCGCGAGCGCGACCCGCATGCCCGGTTCCAGCGTGCCTTCCAGGTGCACGTGGAGTTCGCACTTGGGCAGGTCGCGCACGAAGTCGTGGAGAGACGGAACCGTGGACGGCATCAGCTCGCCTCCTCGGCGGAGAGGACCCAGCCGCCGACCAGGTCCTGGGTGAACGGCACCGAGTAGGCCATGATCGCGCCGGCTTGCGCATCACGGAAGATCCGCTGGATGGGCGAGGACATGAGGTACCCGCTTCCGCCTCCGACCTTCACCGCCACTGCTGCGGCACGCTTGGCGACTTCGTTCGCGAGCATCTTCGCCTCACCGGCTGCCGCCATCGTCTGGTCAGACCCCTCGTCGGCGAGCCACGCGGTCCGCTCCGCCATGAGGCGCGCCGCCTCGACCTCGGCCCAGACCATGCCCGTGTCGGACCGCACCCATGGGGTCTCCGCCAGGGGGGCGCCGGGGCCCTTGCGGCGCGATGCCTGCGCGCGCAGGGCGTCCAGCGCCGACTCGGCGATGCCGATCGAGACGAACGCGAAGCCGACGGTGATGAGGTTCGCGTAGCCGGGGCGCGGAGGGGAGCACAGACGGGAGCGCAACAGCGGTGTCTGATCGAAGAGGATGCTGCGGCTGCGCGTCGCCCGCATGCCCGAGGTCTCTTCGATCGGCGGAAACGAGACGGTGCTGTCGATCGTGACTCCGAAGAATGCCGGGGCGCCGTCGACGCGAGCATGGAGGAAGAGGTGGTCGGCGGCCTCTGAGCCCGAGACGAAGAGCTTTCGCCCCGTCAGCGTCCAATCCGTGCCCGCCGCGGCGGCGTCCTGCTGGGAGGCGAGGAAGTGGTTGCCGCCGGCCGGCTCCGACAGGGCGTTCGCGAAGCGGCGGCCCGCCCGCAGCTCTTCGGCGAAGAACGCCGCGGCCTCGGGAGGCGACTGGCTGACGAGAGCATGGGCGGCGCCGATGTGCATCAGCCAGACGGTCGCCACGGCCGGATGCCGTGCGGCGATCGTCCGGACGATCGCGCCCAGCGTTGCGTACGAGAGCCCCTCGCCGCCGAACTCCTCCGGGAGCATCGCCGCGTCGAGCCCCGAGGCAGCGAGTGCCTGAAGATGTTCGATCGGCAACCGGGCCTCGGCGTCGTCGGTCGCGACAGTCTGCGCGAATCCGTTCGCGAGAGCATCCGCAGTGTCGAGCCACTTCTGCTCGGAGGCGGGAACGGTGACGGGCGAGGGGCGGGTCAGCATGGCGATCCTTTCGACGCGTGGACCTCGGGCGAGGTCACTGGCTGCTCCATGGGGGGCGCACGGTGCGCAGCAGCGAGTACGAGACGATGTCGGGCGAGTGGTACTCGAAGCTGTGCAGGAGCCGGCGACCGCTGGCGCCGATCCCGACGAACTCGAGGGTCATCATCGGTGTTCCGACCGGACGCTCGAACAGTTCCGCCATCTCTTCGTCCAGAGCGACCACTCCGGGTGTCGAGACCTCCCAGATCACCGGCTCGCCCCAGACCTGCGAGATCACGGTGAAGATCGATTCGCTCGGAGTGAACTCGACGCGGTGCGGGATCGGCACGACGTCGTCGGCGATCATCGCGACAGCGTCGTCGGCGCGCCAGCGTTTGCGCACACGGAGGGCGAGCGTCTGCTCAGGCAGCTCCATGAGCGCGGCGACGCCCGGGGCGATCTGGCCGGTGTGGAACGAGATCACGTCGACCGCGGAGCGATAGCCCATCCTGTCCAGCAGTTCGGCGTGCTCCCACTGCTCCTCGAGTCGCACCGACATCCGCAGCGCGATCGGGTCGACCGTGGTCACCGTCCCCTGCCTGCGCCGCACGATGCCCTGAGCCTCGAGGTCGGCCATGGCATTGCGCAGCTGCTGGCGAGTGCACTCCAACCGGGCGGTGAGCTCGATCTCTCCCGGCATCGGCACCCCGCTCTGGGCGGCCTCGCGGACGAACCGCAGGAGGCCGTGATGCACTCTGGTCTGCTCGGGGTCGAGGCGCGGTCGGGGCAGCGGGCTGAAACTCGTCATGAGCGGGGTCCCTCTTCGATCGGGGCCTGCGCGCCCCGTCCGGCCGGGGCGCTCGACGAGGAGTGACCGCAGCGACACAGCGGCGCGTGCGCGTCCGGGGCGAGCAGCACATCGATCAGCGTCTGGCTCGACACGTCGATCAGTCCCCGCTCGGTGAGACCCAGCTCGGGCACGCCGCCGAGCCCGACGAACGACAGGATCATGAAGGGGGAGGGGATGCGGCATCCCATCCCGCGTGCGACCTCATGCGCCGTCGCCAACCGGGCGGCGGTCTGCTCCCAGGGTGCGTTCGCCATCGCTCCGCCGACGGGGAGTGGGACGGCGGCGAGTTCTCGCCCGCCGGCGACCGCGACGAAACCGCCCCCGTGGTCTCGCAGGCGCTCGACCGCGAACAGGATGTCGCTGTCGGAAGCGCCGACCGCGACGATGTTCATGTTCGTGCAGTTCGTGGTGACCGCGAGCGCCCCACTCGTCAGCCCGAAGCCGCGCACGAAGCCCACCCCCGCCAGCCCGTCGCCGTGATGGCGGTCGATGACGGCGATCTTGAGCACGTCCTGTGCGGGGTCGGTGACCACGTGCTCATCGACGACGGGCAGTGCCGCGGTGATCTCGCGTTTGAAGTAGCCGTCGTACATCTGCATCGCACGGACATGGGCCACCGTCCCCGTCGCGTGCACGGCGAGCTCGCCGGCGGGTGGCGCTTCGGGGACGTTCATCGTCTGGAGGACCCAGGACGGCACGGCATCGTCGTTGTCGAAGAGGGCGCGCCCGTCGCGCGCGACGACCTCGCCCCCGACCATGACGAGCGAGGGAAGCGCCTCGGCGAGGTCGTCGATCACCTGGAGGTCGGCGAGTCGCCCGGGGGTGAGCGCACCCACGAGGTGATCGAGACGGTAGTAGAGCGCGGGCTGCCAGGTCGCCATGCGATATGCCTGCGCGGGATCGATGCCCGCCGCGATCGCTCTGCGCACGTGGTGGTCGATGTGGCCTTCGGTGCTCAGATCCAGTGCGTGCTTGTCGTCCGCGCAGAAGCACATGTGGCCGAGGCAGGGGGTGATCTTCTCGAGGTCGGCGAACAGCGGGACGGTGTTGTCGTTCATCGACCCCGCCATCACCGTGATCATCGCGCCGAGCCGCACACGTTCGATCGCCTCATCGGCGGTCGCCGCGTTGTGGTCGTCCGAGACTCCGGCGGCGAGGTAGCCCCAGAGCGCCTCGTCACTCATCCGGGCGGTGTGCCCGGTGATGCGCTTTCCGGCGGCGAGAGCATCGCGGAATCGGTGCGTGGCCTCCGGCGACATGTCATAGGGGTTCGACTCGCCGAGCGATACGGTCGCCGGCGCGCGCAACCGGTCTCGCACCACCGCATCCGGAATGATCGCTCCACCGCGCTCGAGCGACGGGCTCACCGGAGTGACCGGGGTGATCTGCTCGAAGATGCGGAGGGGCGTGGTCGTCTCGAGCATGAAGTCCAGGCCCGCGACTCCCGAGACGTTCGCGAGGCAATCGGCATCCGTCAGCACCGTCGTCGTTCCGCGCGGGATGCTCAATCGTGCGAGCTCGCCCGGTGTGAGCATCGTGTACTCGATGTGCAGGTGCGCGTCGATGTAGGTCGGCACGACGTGGCGGCCCACCGCATCGACCACCACGTCGGCGTCGAATCGGCCGACCGGTGTGATCGCCGCGATGTGGCGGCCGCTGACGACGACGTCGCGCTCGAGGAACTCCCCCGTGTGCACGGCGAGGACGCGCCCGCCGCGGACGATCGCATCGGGTCGGCGAAGTCCGGCGGCGACGGCGCGCAGGGCGATGAGCTCGTCGGCGGTCGGAAGCAGTTCGGGCCGCAGCGCGGTGCTCATCGCTCGTCTCCCTCGATCGAACGATCGAACCCGTGCTGCCCGGACGCCCAGCCGTGTTCCGCCACGACGTCATCGATCTCGGCGAGCAGATCGCGACGCAGCTCGGGCGGGGCGAAGCTCGCCGTGATGGACGTGCGAGCCAGGCCGATGACATCGCTCATCGTCCAATCGAACGTGTCGGCGCAGACCGCCCACTCGGTTTCGAGGCGGGTGCCCAGGGGAGCGGGGTCATCGGTGTTGACGGTCACCGCGACACCCGCCGATCGGAGGCGCTCGAGCGGATGCTCCGACCAGTCGGCGTAGACGCCGAGCGAGAGGTTCGATCGGGGGCACACTCCGAGCGAGATGTCGCTGTCGGCGAGGAGGGCCACCAGCTCGGGGTCTTCGATCGCCCGCACCCCGTGGTCGATGCGTTCGGCATGCAGCAGACGGATCGCGTCCCACACGCCCTCGGGGCCGCTGGATTCTCCGGCGTGCACTGTCCGGTGCAGGCCGCCGTCGCGAGCACGGCCGAACGCGTCTGCAAACCGGCTGCCGGTGCGTCCGGCGGCGCGCTCGTCGCCGTCGATGGAGAGGGCGACGACGCGTCGAGGGCGGGCGCCGACGATCCACTCCGCGAACTCCACGGCTTCGCCGGGTGTCTGCTGTCGCAAGAGCGACGCGCACAGGCCGATCTCTGCGAGTCCGTCCTGCGCCGCTTCGTCCAGACCTGCGGCGAAGGCGTCGAAGAGGGCGGGCACGCGGTCGCGCCACGCGTTCCAGTGGGTGGGGTTGACGACGACGTCCGCGTAACGCACGCCGGAGGCGCTCTCTCTCGCGGCGAACCGGTACGCGGTGCGCGCGGCCTGCTCAGCGGTTCGCACGAGCCCGCACTCCCAATCGAGGAAGCGGAGGAAGCCGGTGAGCCCCCCGACCCCCACGCCGTGATCGGCCCCGCCGGTCGTGACCTCGGGGAGCTCGGGCGAGTAATGGGTGCTCACGTCGAACAGCGACCGAGCGGGTCCTGGCAGCGCTTCTCCGGACGCTTTGGCGAGGTCGAGCAGGTCGATGAGCTCGAACCCTCCTTCCAGGTGCACGTGCACCTCGGCCTTGGGAAGGGCGCGGATGACATCTTCATCGATCCGGGTCTGAACGGCGGTCTTCATGTGCGTCGGGGGTCCTTTTCGTTCGACGATCATGCGTCCGTGAAGGTCAGCGTGGCGACCCCCGAGGTGGCGACGGATGATTCCCTCCCGAATCGAGGCGACACCACTTCGTCGAGGACGACCTCGGCGACGTAGTGCACGGTGCCGCTGAGCATATGGCCCGCGACCGAGCGGCAGGCGGCGTTCTTCTCGCCGAGTGCGACATGCAGGTGCACGACGTATCCCGCCGCCGCGTCGTACGACACCGTTCCTGACCCGATCCCCTCGGTGTAGACCACGTCGATCGTGTCGCCGAGCGGAGCCTCCGAGTCATCGGGCGGGCGCGTGGTGCCGATGAGCGTCGCGGTGCGCAGCGCCCCGGAGAACACCGTGATGATCGCCTGTTCGATGCCGTGGCGTCGGCACGCATCGGCGATGCACGCCAGGACTTCTTCGCCGGGCTCGATGGCCAGCGCGAGGCGGCGCCCCGTCGTGATCAGGTGTTCGCGCACCGGTGACCTTTCGTCGGATTTCAGAAACACGTCGACTTATCGACAAGTTAGCCGAATATGGGGTCCAGGTGTCGGTAGGTAGTCGCTTCGAAGTCAACTATTCGCCCGTTTCCACGCGGAGTGTTGGGTGTTTCCCACTTGTAAACATTTCGACGCATTTCTCTCACTTGTCGATCTGTCATCGAACAGATCGGTAACGTGGCCCGGGTCATCGATCAAGGAGAAGTCATGCAGGAAGCTGCCACGCGTATCAGCGGACTCCCGCTGTGGGACGGCGATGCCTACCGCGGGCCGGCCGACGTGCGGTGGGAGAACGGCCGCATCACCCACGTCGAGACGGTCCGCGAGTCCGAGGTGCCGGGTGAGCTGACCGTCATTCCCGGGCTCATCGACACCCACGTCCACTTCGATTCGTACGCGGGAAGCGGCTCGGTCGACTGGATGACCTGGCCGCTGATCACGCCGGAGCCCGAGCGCTCGCTGCACGTCGTCTCACACGCCCGCCGAGCCGCTGCGGCCGGCGTGACCACTCTTCGCGACCTGTCGGGCACCGACGTGCAGCTTGCCGCCGCGCGCGCGCTGGACGCCGGGCTCATCCCCGGCCCGCGCATCCTCGTCCACGGCGCCGTGGGCATGACCGCGGGCCACGGGGACCTCTTCATACCGCCCCACTATCCGCACCGCGGGCCCGTCGCGGACTCACCCGACGAATGCCGCAAGCTCGTTCGCCAGTGGGCGCGCGCCGGCGTCGACGGGATCAAGATCTTCACGAGCGGCGGGGTCCTCTCGATCGGCGACAAGGTGGGCTGGCGCAATCAGACGAAGGCCGAGATCGCGGCGACCGTCGACGAGGCACACGCGCTCGGATTGCTCGTGGCGGCACACACCCACACCGCCGACGGCATCGACATCGCCCTCGAATTCGGGGTCGACTCGATCGAGCACGGCACCGGCATCCAGGAGCGGCACTGGGATGATCTGGTGTCCCGGGGCATTCCGGTCGCTCCCACGCTCATGATCAACGATGCGATCGCCGAGCGGCGGATTCCCGTCAGCGACGAGGCGCAGGCCAAGGGGCGCGCCGTCGTCGACGAGCGCGATGCGAACTTCCGGGGCGCGGCTGCGGCGGGGGTGAGATTCGTGCTCGGCACCGATGCGAACGGCATCTTCGTGAAGTTCGGCGATCAGCTCGAGGAGCTCCGGCTCATGAGGCACGCGTTCGACTGGACATCCGAGCGCGCTCTCCGAGCGGGGACCTCGGATGCCGCGGACGCCATCCGCCTCACCACCACGACCGGGCGCATCGCGCCGGGCCTCAGCGCAGACTTCGTCGTCGTGCGCGGACGGCCCTGGGAAGACATCGATCATCTGACGATCGACAACATCGTCGCCGTGGTAGCGCGCGGCGTCGTCGTTTCCGGCGAACTGCCGGGCTGACGCAGCACCCCTACACACACCTGAGGAGACACAGTGAGCACATCATCACGCCGCGGCCTGCGGCGTATCGCCCTTCCCGCCGGGATCGCGGCCGTCGCAGTCGTTCTGGCCGGTTGCGCCGGCGGCGGTGCGGGCACCGCATCGTCGACCCCGGCGGCCGACGTGGCCCAGGACGTCGTCTTCGCCCTCAAAGAGGACATCGTCTGCGTCGACCCGCAGCAGACGTCGCTGACCACTTCGCTGAACGTCGGCCGCCAGCTGGTCGACTCGCTCCTGGACCAGAACCCGGAGACGGGTGAGATCGTTCCGTGGCTCGCGAAGAGCTGGACTCCCAGCGACGACCTCACGTCGTACACCTTCACCCTCGCGGACGGCATCACCTTCAGCGACGGCACCCCGCTCACCTCCGAGGTCGTGGCGGCGAACTTCGACGCCGTCGCGAGTCTCGGGGCCGGGGCATCCCTCGCGAAGGGCTACCTCGCCGGCTACACGGGCACCGACGTGATCAGCGACACCGAGTTCACGGTCAACTTCTCGGCGCCCAACGTCGCGTTCCAGCAGGGCGCGACGACGATGACGCTCGGAATCGTCTCCGCGGCGACGGTCGCCGAAACGCCGGAGGCGCGGTGCCAGAGCATCGTGGGCACCGGTCCGTTCGTGCTCGACTCGTACGTCCCGAACGATTCCGTGAAGATCTCGGCACGTGAGGACTACGACTGGGCGTCCTCCTTGCGCGGACACCAGGGCGCGGCCCATCTCGACACCGTGACCTTCCCGATCATCACGGAACCGAGCGTGCGCACCGGGGGTCTCACCTCCGGCGAGTACGACCTGATCCAGGACCTGCCCTACGTCGACGAAGCCCGCTTCACGACGGACGACTACCGTCTCTACGCGGCCGCGAACCCCGGCGTACCGAACTCGCTGATCGTCAATACGACCAAGGGACTGATGGGCGACGAGGCAGTCCGGCAGGCGATCACGAAGGGGCTCGACCGCGACAAGATCAACGTGATCGCCGGGTCGGCCAGCGGCAAGGCTCCGACCAGCGTGCTGACCTCGTCGACCCCGGGCTACACCGACCAGGGCGACGTCCTCGCCTTCGACCCGGATGGTGCCAAGGCGCTGCTCGAGGACGACGGCTGGAAGCTCGGCTCGGACGGCATCTACGAGAAGGACGGGCAGAAGCTGACGGTCACCGTGACGGCGTTCTACGCACAGGACGTCTTGGAGGCCGCGCAGATCCAGCTGAAGGACATCGGTGTCGACCTGCAGCTGAAGATGGTCGCCTCGGGTGACTTCTTCGGTGCGGTCGCGTCGGGCGACTACGAGATGCTCGGGGCAGGTCTGACCCGCACCGACCCCGACGTGCTGCGCGTGCTGCTGTCGTCCGCATCGCCGTCCCGGTGGGGCATCGTCAACGACCCCGCTCTCGAGTCGCTGCTCATCGAGCAGAGCCGTACGGCGGATGCTGCGGCCCGTCAGAAGCTCGTCGACCAGATCCAGACGATGGTCGCCGAGAAGGCCTACGTGATCCCGACGCTCGAGACCGTGCAGCTGCACGCCTCCCGGGCCGGGGTCGAGGGGCTGACATTCGACTCCGCGTCGCGCATCAACCTGTACGACGCGATGGTCACGTCGGACTAACACCATCGGAGCACAGCGCGTGGTATCAGCAGCATCGTCATCGCGGGCGGGAGCGGTCTTCCGCTTCCTCGCCCCCAAGGTCCTCCAGTGTCTCTTCGTGATCTGGGCGACCTACACGGTGGCGTTCCTGCTGATCCACGCGCTGCCCGGTGACCCGGTGCTCGCCGCCCTCGCGCAGCGCGGCGGCGACTCCGTCACCACCGATCCGGCAGAACTCGAAGCGCTGCGCGTGCGGTACGGACTCGACGGCCCCGTGTGGCTGCAGTACATCACGCACTTCCTCGCGCTCTTCCACGGCGATCTGGGCATCTCGATCGCCACGGGGCTCCCCGTCTCGGATCTCATCGCGCGTGCGTTCCCGCACACGGCGGCCGTCGCCGTACTGGCCCTGATCCTGGGCTTCCTCGGGGCGCTCGCCTTCACCGTCTGGGCGTATCTCGCCCACCCGCGCTGGGTGCGCAACCTCGTGACACAGGTGCCGCCGCTCGGGATCGCCATCCCCGCGTTCCTCAGCGGGCTCGTGCTCATCACGGTGTTCTCGTTCGGGCTCGGGTGGTTTCCCGCATCCGGGACCGCCGGCTTCCCGAGTGTCGTCCTTCCCGCCGTCACCCTGGCCCTCCCGACGGGGGCGATCTTCTTCCAGGTGTTCTCCGCCGCGGTCTTCGATGCCGGCGCGAGCCCGTTCGTCTTCACCGCCACATCCAAGGGGCTGTCTCAGAGCGCCGTCGTCTTCCGCCATGTCATCCGCAATGCGCTGCTCCCGGCGATCACGATCATCGGGCTCCAGATCGGCTATCTCGCAGGGGGTACAGCGGTGGTCGAGACCGTCTTCTCACGGGACGGCATCGGGCGCCTCACGGTCGATGCGGTGCTCGCCCGTGACATCAACGTGGTGACCGGGGTGGTGATCGTGGTCGCGGCGGTGTACGCGGTGGTCACTCTGATCGTCGAGGGACTGTACGGCGTGATCGATCCCCGGATCCGCACGCGCCTCACGTCCGCCACGCGCGTAGCGCCCGTCGAACCGGCCGCGGCGACGGAGGCGGTCCGATGAGCATCCTCCGCAAGCCCGGCGTGCTGCTGTCCGTCCTCGTGCTCCTCCTCACGCTCGTCGCGGTGATCGCGCCGTCGTGGCTGGCCCCCTACGATCCGTATGATTCGGTCGGCTCGATGCGGCTCGCGCCGCCGAGCCTCGAGCACCTCTTCGGCACCGACAACCTCGCCCGCGACGTGTTCTCGCGGGTGATCTACGGCGCGCAGCTGTCGGTCACCGCTGCGGGCCTCGCGGTGCTCGCCGGCGTCGCGGTCGGTGCCGCGGTGGGACTGATCACCGGCTACGCCGGGGGGTCGGTCGATTTCGTCGTCATGCGCTTCGTCGACGTGCTCATCGCCATCCCCGGCATCCTTCTCGCGCTCATCGTGGTCGCCTCGATGGGGTTCGGGCCGCTGTCGATCGCGCTCGGTGTGGGGCTCGGCACGGCCGGGGCCTTCGCCCGCGTCATGCGGGCCCAGGTGATGCGGGTGCGCAGCGAGGAGTTCGTCGAGGCTGCGACGACACTGGGTGTGCGGTGGCCGACCGTCCTCACCCGTCATGTGCTGCCCAACGCCGCGCGTCCGATCATCGCGATGGCAGCCCTCGAGCTGGCGCTGGCGATCCTCGCCGTCTCGGCCCTCAGCTTCCTCGGGTTCGGTGCGCAGCCCCCGGCGCCCGAGTGGGGTTCGCTCGTCTCGGCGGGGCGCGACTTCGTGGCGGTCGCTCCGTGGCTCAGCCTGCTGCCGGGCGCCGTGATCCTCGTCGTCGTGCTCGCGGTCAACGGGCTGGCCCGCTCGATCGGAGGCGACCGGTGAACGACGTCCTTCTGAGAGTGACTGATCTGCGCATCGCATACGGCGCGGGATCGCGAGCGACGCCGGCCGTGCGCGGTGTGGACTTCGAGGTCGGCCGCGGCGAGATTCTCGCGGTCGTCGGCGAGTCGGGTTCGGGCAAGAGCACGATCGCTCACTCGCTGATCCGCCAGCTCCCGGACGAAGCGCATATCGGCTCTGGGTCGATCGTCTTCGATGGGGTCGATCTCCTCTCCCTTCCGCTCCGGGCGATGCGCACCATCCGCGGGCGACGTATCGGATTCGTTCCGCAGGATCCGTCGCACAGCCTCAATCCCGTCGTGCGGGTGGGTGAGCAGATCGCCGAGTCGCTGCGCCGGCACATGGGAATGACCGCCGCCGCCGCCGCGCAGCGGGCGGTGGAGATCCTGCGGGAAGTCGGCATCCCCGAGCCGGAGGTGCGCGCCCGGCAGTACCCCCACGAGCTGTCGGGTGGCCTGCGCCAGCGCGTGCTGATCGGTATCGCGTGGGCGTGCTCGCCCGACCTCGTGATCGCCGACGAGCCGACGAGCGCCCTCGATGCCACGGTGCAGCGACACGTCCTCGACCGGATGCAGACCCTCGCACGCACGCACGGCACGGCCGTCGTGCTCGTCACGCACGATCTCGCCGTCGCCGCCGACCGCGCGCAGCGCATCGTCGTGATGGAACAGGGCCTGATCGTCGAGTCGGGGAGCGCGCGCGACGTGCTGACGGCACCCGCCCACCCCTACACGCAGCGCCTCGTCGCGGCGGCGCCCGGGCTGAACAGCCGACGACTGACGCCGTCGGCACGAGTCGGCGATCGGGCCGAGACGCGCGACCGCAGAGTCCTCGTCGAGGTGACCGGCCTCAGCAAGACGTATGCCCATCGCGGCGGTGCAGCGCCCGCCGTCGACGACGTCGGCTTCACCGTCCAGCGGGGCACGACGTTCTCGATCGTCGGCGAGTCCGGATCGGGCAAGAGCACGACCGCTCGGCTCGTCGCCCGGATCATCGAGCCCGACGCAGGGACGCTGCGGTTCGACGACGTGGACATCACCCGATGGAAGGGCGAACAGCTGCGGCAGCTGCGTCGTCGGATCCAGGTGGTCTACCAGAACCCGTTCGGGTCGCTGGATCCGCGGATGACCGTGCGTGCGATCGTCGCCGAACCGCTGCGGGCCTTCGGCATCGGCGACCGACGCTCGCGCGCCGAGCTCGTACGCGAGATCATCGAGCGGGTGCGACTGAAGCCGGACCTGCTCGATCGCCGGCCCGCACAGCTGTCCGGCGGGCAGCGCCAGCGAGTCGCGATCGCTCGCGCGCTCTCCCTTCGCCCGGAATTCCTGATCCTCGACGAGCCCGTCTCGGCATTGGATGTCTCGGTCCAGGAGCAGATCCTGCAGCTGCTGGTCGACCTGCAGGACGAGTTCGACCTCACCTACCTGTTCATCTCGCACGACCTGGGAGTCATCCGTCAGGTGTCCGACTCGATCGCCGTCATGAAGGATGGGCGGATCCTCGAGCATTCGCTCGCAGACGAGGTGCTGTCCCGGCCGACCCATGCCTACACGCGCGAACTCATCGGCGCGATTCCCGGCGCGGTCGCAGCGCCGAACGTCAGCGGGTGACGAAGCCGACCGTCAGAGCCTCCGGCGACAGCGCGTGCTCCACGGCCAGCATGCTCGCCCCGAGCACGCCGGCCCTCTCGGCCGTCACCGACTGCACGATCGAGAGATGCTCGGTCGCGAGCGGAGTCGAGCGCGTATAGACCACTTCGCGGACGCCCGCGATGAGGTGCTCGCCGACGCGAGCCATCGACCCGCCGATCGCGATGACGGAGGGATTGACGAGACTCACACAGGTCGTGAGCACCTCGCCGATGTCGCGGCCGGCCTGGCGGACCGCCTGGATCGCCTCGATGTTGCCCCGCTTGACGAGGTCCACCACGTCGGTGCCGGTGTGGGCTTCGACGCCCTGTTCCCGGAGGGTTCTGGCGATCGCCGGCCCGGACGCGAGGGCTTCGAGGCATCCGCGATTGCCGCACTTGCAGGGCACGTTCGCGCCGCGCGCGACCTGCACGTGCCCGATGTCGCCCGCCACGCCCTGTGCGCCGCGCTGGAGGAGGCCGCCGGAGATGACCCCTGCGCCGATGCCCGTGGCGATCTTGACGAACATCAGGTGCTCGATGCCCGGCCAGCCGACGGCGCGCTCGCCGAGCGCCATCGTGTTCACGTCGTTGTCGACGAGCACGGGCACCTCGAGGTGCTGGTGGAACCATCCGGGGATGTCGAATCTGTCCCAGCCGGGCATGATCGGCGGATTGACCGGCTGACCCGTCGAGTGCTCCACCGGCCCCGGCACGCCGATGCCGATGGCCGCGACGTTGGCCGTGTTGCGTCCGACCCGTTCGAGGAGCGCGGTCGCACCCTCGACGAGCCAGCTGAGCACCGGCACGGGGCCGAGTGCGACATCCAGATCCTCGGAGTGCTGGGCGAGCACCGTGCCGGCGAGGTCCGTGATCGCCACCGTCGCGTGCGAGGCGCCGATGTCGGCGGCGATCACGACCTTCGCGGCGGGATTGAGGGCGAACTGCGACGGCGGCCGCCCTCCCGTCGACACGGCGTCGGCGACGGGCGTGATCAGGCCCATCCGCATGAGCTCGTCCACCCGCAGCGCGATCGTCGAGCGGGCCAGGCCCGTCGACTTCGCCAATTCGGCGCGCGTACGAGGGACGCCGTCGCGGAGGAGCTGGAACAGCTGGCTTACGCTCGCCGCATTGATGGAGGTGTCGGTCATGCGTGGATTCTCCCAACCATTCCTATGACTTTCGCCAGAAGTCGCAGTCTCCTCGTCCGAACCCCCTTGGGTTGCGTCGCCGCGCCGGTGGAATGGCGAGTCGGGTCAGGACGATCGGCCGGTCGGCTTGGCGAATCTCTGCTGCAGGAGAACGGCCACCACGATGATGATCCCCTTGGCGACCGCCTGCACCGACGAGGTGAGGTTGTTCTGCACGAACACGTTGTTCAGCGTCGTGAAGATGAGGACACCGAAGACCGTACCGGTCATGGTGCCGCGGCCGCCCGCCAGCAGGGTTCCGCCGACCACGACGGCGGCGATCGCGTCGAGCTCGTACAGGCCACCGTGGGTCGAGGTGCCGGCGGTGGTGCGACCGAGGATCATGACGGCGGCGATGCCGGCCGCCAATCCCGAGAGCGCGTAGATCCACATCAGGTGGCGCTTCACGTCGATGCCGGCGAGCCGCGCGGCCTCGCGGTTACCGCCGATCGCGATCGTGCGACGGCCGAATGTCGTGCGGTTCAGGAGCACCCAGCCCGCGAGCGCCACGATCGCGAAGATCCAGATCAGCATGTCGACGCCGAGGATGTCGCTGTTCATGAAGGTGATGAACCCGCGGTCGCCGACCTGCAGGGTGCGGCGCTCGGCGAGGATCTCGGCGAGTCCTCGTGCGGCGACGAGCATCGCGAGGGTGGCCATGAAGGCCACGACCTTGCCGTAGGCGATCACCACGCCGTTGATGATGCCGGCGGCGAGTCCCACCGCGAGGGCGACGATGACCATCACGATCCAGTGCGTCTCCTTGGAGAAGTTCTGGACGACGGCGATCGTGGCGGCGACGGAGGCGAGGCCCAGCACCGACCCCACCGACAGGTCGATACCGCCCGCGATGATGACGAGCGTCATGCCGATGCTGATCACACCGATGATCGATGCCTGACGCAGGATCGTGAGGGTGTTGTTGACGCTCAAGAACGTGTCGGGCGCCGTGATCGCGCCGACGACGACGATCAGGAGCAGGGCGACGACGAGTCCGAGGTTGCGTCCGACGGAGCCCGACAGCACGCGCTGCAGTCCCGACTTGGGCTTGTCCGGGCCGGAGGACGACTCGGGAGGGGTGGTGGTCTGGGGGGCGACTGCGACCCCTGTCCTGTCGCTCACGCGGCGGTTCCTTTCATAACGAGATCGAGCACGCCGTGCTCGTCGATCTGGGAAGAGGGGAGGGTCTGGATGACGCGGCCGTCCGAGATCACCAGGACGTTGTCGGCGAGCCCGAGCACCTCGGGGATCTCGCTCGAGACGACGACCACGGCGTTCCCGGCGGCGGCCAGCCGTCGGATGAGGGCGTAGATCTCGGCACGGGCGCCGACGTCGACGCCGCGCGTCGGCTCGTCCAGGAGCAGGACACGCGTGCCGTGCACGAGCCACCGCGCGAGCAGGATCTTCTGCTGGTTGCCGCCCGAGAGCGTGACCGCGGCCCGATCGGGGTCTGCGGGCCGCAGCTCGAGCGCCTCGATCTGCTCACGCGCGACCTTGCGCTCCGTGCGTTCGTCGAGGAATCCGGCCTTCGCGAACCGCGACACCGATGACAGCGTGACGTTGACGTAGATCGGCTCATCGAGCACGAGACCCTGGCTCTTGCGCTCTTCGGGGGTGAGGCCGACTCCCGCGGCGACCGCCGCGACCACCGATCCGCGGCGCAGGGGCTTGCCCGAGACGCGGACGGTGCCGGATGTCGCCTTCCGCGCGCCGTAGACCGTCTCGAGGATCTCGGAGCGACCCGATCCGACGAGGCCTGCCAGCCCGATCACCTCGCCGGCGCGCACGGAGAACGACACGTCCTGGAAGACGCCCTGCAGGCCCAGTCCCTCTACTTCGAGCACGACGGGCGAGTCCTCGGGCACCGGCACGGCGGGCGGGAACACGTTCTCGACGCTGCGACCGGTCATCAGCTTGATGAGCTCGGTGGTGGGCGTATCCGCCACGGCGAGCCCGGTCGCCATCGACCGGCCGTCCTTCAGCACGGTGATGCGGTCGCCGATCTGGCGGATCTCTTCCAGCCGGTGGGTGATGTACACCACCGCGATGCCCTCCGTGGTGAGCTCCTTGACCACACCGAAGAGGTTCTTGACCTCCTCGGTGTCCAGCACGGCGGACGGCTCGTCCATGATGATGAGCTTGATGTCGTGCGAGAGTGCCCGCGCCATGCTGACGATCTGCTTGTTGGCCGCACTCAGCTGCCCGACATCGGCGTTCGGAGAAAGTGAGCCGTGCCCGAGCCGCGCGAGCAGCTCGCGCGTGCGGCGGAACGCTTCGGACCGCCGGGTGAAGCCTCCGCGCGCCAGTTCGTGGCCCAGGAAGATGTTCTCGGCGATCGTGAGGCCATCGACCACATCGAGCTCCTGGTACATCGTCGCGATGCCCAGCTCGATCGCGGCCTCGGGAGTCGGGATGTCGGTGGTCTCGCCCTGCCAGGTGATCGTGCCCTGGTCGGGACGATGGACGCCGGCGAGCGTCTTGATGAGGGTGGACTTGCCCGCACCGTTCTGGCCCAGCACGCAGTGCACTTCGCCGGGCAGGATCTCCAGGTCCACGCCGCGCAGTGCCTGTACGCCGGCAAACGACTTCGTGAGACCTCGGACGTCAAGTAATGCCGGTGGATGGTCAACTTTGATCACCGGCCGAACATAACACGACAGACACCCTCGTGCCGAGTATCAATACGGCATCCGCCAGCCCGATCGACGAGATCCGACCGCCGCCGAAGTACCCCAAATCCGCGCAGGGGGGCGGATCGGAGGCACTTATAACAACTCAAAAACAAAAGTTGTATTGCCATGGAACACTTCTGCTACGGTGGTTCTCGTCAGCGTGGACTCCTCGAGTGAGGGCGATCCCGATCCGCCTCGAAGCAGCCCGCAGACGCCCCCGCTGCATCACATTCAAGGAGGAAGTACATGCGCACACACCTCAAGACGCGCACCCGTCTGGTCCTGACCGGCACCGCGCTCGTCGCTGCTGTCGGTCTTCTCGCCGGCTGCACAGGTTCTGGAGCGACGGAGGGAAGCGTCGTCGACCAGGGCACCACGGTCGACGAGAACGCCGCTTCCGGCGACAAGGTCGTCATCGGATTCTCCGGCCCCGCTGCCGACCACGGCTGGCTCGGCGCCATCAACTCCGGCGCCATCGCCGCCGCCGCCAGCTTCAGCGATGTCGAGCTGAAGACCGCCGAGGGCACCAACGACCCGATCGCACAGATCGCCGCCGTCGAGACCTTCATCAACGAGGGTGTCGACGCGATCGTGCTGCTCCCCACGGACGGCGCCGCGCTGACCGAGGTCGCGATCAAGGCCATGCAGGCCGGCATCCCGGTGATCAACGTCGACCGCGAGTTCTCGAGCCCGTTCGCCGCCCGCACCACCGTGCTCGGTGACAACTACGGCATGGGCGTGAGCGCCGGCACGTACGTCTGCGAGCAGCTCGCGGGCAACACCAGCGCCGTGGTCGCCGAGATCGCGGGCATCGACTCGCTGCCTCTGACGCAGGACCGCTCCGCCGGTTTCGCCGACGCCCTCAGCGACTGCGGCCTGAAGGTCAACGCCCGCGTTGCCGCCGACTTCACCGTCGCGGGCGGCGAGGCGGCAGCATCCCAGCTGCTGTCGGCCAACCCGAAGATCGACGCGCTCTGGAACCACGACGACGACCAGGGCATCGGCGTCCTCGCCGCGATCACCTCGGCCGGCCGCGACGAGTTCTTCATGATGGGCGGAGCAGGTAGCCGCGCCGCGATGGAGGCCATCCAGGCCGACGACAGCGTCCTGAAGGCGACGGTCATCTACCCGTCGACGCAGGCCGCGGACGGCGTGGCGCTGGCCCGCCTGATCGCGCAGGGTAAGACGATGAGTGATCTGATCACGCCCAGCATCCCGAACCGGATCGTGCTGGACGCGCCGGTCGTGACGAAGGCGAACGTCGCCGACTTCATCGACCTGTCGTTCCAGTAGGTCAGTAATCTCGCGGGGCGCCCGTCGATTCGGCGGGCGCCCCGCGCCATTCATCCCAGAGAGAGAACACTGCGTTGAGAGACACACTGCGCGTCGCGATGATCGGTCACGGTTTCATGGGAGCCGCTCATTCCCAGGGCTGGCGCGTCGCACCGCGGTTCTTCGATCTTCCGGTGAATCCCGAGATGGCCGTCCTGGTCGGCCGCTCCTCCACCTCGACCGCCGCGTGCGCCGAGAAGTGGGGATGGTCCGAGAGCACGACCGACTGGCGTGCGGTGCTCGAACGCGACGACATCGACATCGTCGACATCGTCACCCCCGGTGACACGCACGCCGAGATCGCCATCGCGGCCCTCGCCGCAGGCAAGCATGTGCTGTGCGAGAAGCCGCTCGCCAACACCGTCGCCGAGGCCGAAGCGATGACGGAGGCCGCAGCGCAGGCGGCGGACCGCGGCATCCGCTCGATGGTGGGATTCACCTACCGGCGCGTGCCCGCCACGACGTTCGCGCGTGACCTGGTGGCGCTCGGGCGCCTGGGGGATATCCGCCAGGTGCGCGCCGAGTATCTGCAGGACTGGCTGGTGGATGAGCAGGCCCCTCTCACCTGGCGCATGAAGAAGGAGCAGGCCGGTTCGGGGGCGCTGGGTGACATCGGCGCGCACGCCATCGACCTCGTCGAGTACATCACCGGGCAGCGCCTCCGCAGCGTTTCGGGCGTGATCGAGACCCTGGTCGCCCAGCGTCCCCTCCTTCGCGAAGGACAGGGGCTCACGGGCACGGCCGGCGACGAGTACGGTGACGTGACGGTCGACGATCTTGCTCTGTTCACCGGGAGGCTCGGCGGCGGGGCGCTCGCGTCGTTCGAGGCGACCCGGTTCCGGACCGGACGCAAGAACGCGCTCCGCATCGAGGTCTCGGGCTCGAAGGGCGCGCTCGCGTTCGACCTCGAGCGCATGAACGAACTCGAGTTCTACGACGCCACTCAACCCGAGCTCGAGCAGGGGTTCCGCCGGGTGCTCGTGACCGAGCACGACCATCCCTACCTGGCTCCGTGGTGGCCGACGGGGCATATGCTCGGCTACGAGCACGGTTTCTCGAACCAGGTTCACGACTTCGTCCGCGCCATCCACGACGGCAGCGTGCCGCGTCCGTCCTTCGCCGACGGGCTGCATGTTCAGCGCGTGCTGGATGCGGTCGAGCGCAGTTCGGCGGCGGGCAGCATCTGGACGCCGATCGCGGGCTGAAGCCTCTACACCGACGTAAGGAGACGCAATGACGCGACCCATCACCCTTTTCACCGGCCAGTGGGCCGACCTGCCGTTCGAGGAGGTCGCGCGCCTCGCCGGAGAGTGGGGCTACGACGGACTCGAGATCGCCTGCTGGGGCGACCACCTGGATGTGTCGCGCTGGGACGACGCCGCCTACGTGCAGGGCAGGCTCGACATCCTCGAGCGCAACGGCCTGCGGGTGTGGACGATCTCGAACCATCTGGGCGGGCAGGCCGTGTGCGACGATCCGATCGACCAGAGGCACCGCGACATCCTGTCCGATCGCGTGTGGGGCGACGGCGATCCCGAGGGGGTCAGGCAGCGCGCGGCGGAAGAGCTCAAGAACACGGCCCGCATCGCCGCCGCGCTCGGCGTCAAGACGGTCACCGGCTTCACCGGCTCGTCGATCTGGAAGTATGTCGCGATGTTCCCGCCCGCCTCGCAGGACATGGTGGATGCCGGGTACCAGGACTTCGCCGATCGCTGGAACCCGATCCTCGACGTCTTCGACGAGGTGGGTGTGCGTTTCGCCCACGAAGTGCATCCGTCCGAGATCGCCTACGACTACTGGACGACCAAGCGCGCACTCGAGGCGATCGGCCACCGGGAGGCGTTCGGGCTCAACTGGGACCCGTCGCACATGGTCTGGCAGGACATCGACCCCGTCGCGTTCCTGTGGGACTTCCAGGACCGGATCTACCACGTGCACTGCAAGGACACGAAGAAGCGCCTCGGCAACGGCCGCAACGGCCGGCTGTCTTCACACCTGCCGTGGGCCGATCCGCGCCGCGGCTGGGACTTCATCTCC
Organism: Microbacterium rhizomatis; assembly: GCF_008710745.1. GTDB lineage: Bacteria > Actinomycetota > Actinomycetes > Actinomycetales > Microbacteriaceae > Microbacterium > Microbacterium rhizomatis. Next base: position 587,410 of record NZ_VYSA01000002.1, on the reverse strand, counting down.
ACCGGACACGGCGACGTCCCCTGGGAGGACGCCTTCCGCATGCTCAACGCGATCGGGTACGGCGGCCCCCTGTCGGTCGAGTGGGAGGATGCCGGCATGGACCGCCTGGTCGGAGCCCCCGAGGCTCTGGCATTCGTCCGGAAGCTCTCGACCTACGAGCCGTCGGACGCCGCTTTCGACGCCGCGTTCGCGGCCCGGTAGCTCGTATTCACTGCCGCGAGCCGCGGCTCCGGAACCTCTCACGGCCGGTTTTGGGTTCCGGGGCCGCGGCTCGCGGGGCGGATCCGCGTAGTCTGCCGACGTGAGGGAATTCGGGCGCGGGCGGGTGGGGGCCGTGCGGGTGGCCTGGGCCGAATCATCGACGCCGCGGGAGACCGGACGCGGGCTGCTCGCGCAGCTCGTCGCTGAGGCTGTGGGCGGCGCTGAGGCTGTCGGCGGCGCCTCGGCTGTGAAGGGCGCTGCGGTGGCGTTCTCGAACGAGTGTCCGCGGTGCGGTGCCGATTACCACGGACGACCGATCGCTCTCGGGCTGCCCGTGTGGGTGAGCGTGAGCTACGCGGGGTCGCTCGTCGCGGTCGCGGTGGTGCACGATCGGGATGCGGCATCCCTCGGTGTCGACATCGAAGCCGTCCACCCGGGGCCAGGGGGACCGATGGTCGATCTCGCACCGCTGTTCGCTCCGCGGCCGCCGCCCGACCTGCGCGAGTGGACCCTGATCGAGGCGGCGCTCAAAGCCGACGGCCGCGGCCTGCGCGTGCCGCCGGGCGAGGTCGTGCTGGCGCTCGCCGGGACTGCCGGTGCGGGCGGGGCGGCAGCATCCGTCCTCGGCGAAGCCGCGGTTCTCGTGCGGGTGCCGGGGCGCGCGGATCTCATCGAGGCAGCCCCTGCCCCCGCCCCGGAGGGCCATCTGCTCAGCGTCGCCGTCGTGCCCCGGGGAGCGGAGGGAGCGGCGGCAGCGGGCGCGTATCCAGCCAGACGTGGAAGAGTCCGGCCAGAGGAGCGCCGCTGACCTGCTCGGCGAGAGCGACGAAGTCCTCGCGGGTCGCGGTCGCCGATCCGTACGTCTGCGTCCACGCGCGCAGCACGTCGAAGAAGGCGTCGTCGCCGACGGTGAGGCGCAGCGCGTGCAGGGTCAGTGCACCCCGCTTGTAGACGCGGTCGTCGAACATCAGATCCGGCCCCGGGTCGCCCAGCAGCAGGTCCTGCGGCAGAGCTGCGAGGCGGGCGTGGTGCGAGAGGGCCTTCTCATGCGCGGTCGGGCCCCCGGAGCGCTCCGACCAGATCCACTCCGCGTAGCAGGCGAAGCCCTCGTTGAGCCAGATGTCGCTCCACCGTGCAAGCCCCACGCTGTTGCCGAACCACTGGTGGGCGAGTTCGTGCGCGATGAGCCGCTCGACTCCGCCGACACCGTCGATGTGGTTCGCGCCGAAGATGCCGATGCCCTGTGCCTCGAGCGGGATCTCGAGGTCGTCGGCGGTCACGACCACCGCGTACTCCTCCATCGGGTACGGTCCGAACGCGTCGGTGAAGACCGCCATCATGCGTGGCAGGTCGGCGAAGTCCGCGTGCACGCGCGCCCCGAGAGAGCGCGGGTAATGCAGTTCGCCCTTCGTCTCGCCGAGCAGGATCGCGTCGGTCGTGTACCTGCCGACCTGGACGGTGGCGAGGTACGTCGCCGTGGGCGTGTCGCTCTCGAACGTCCAGGTCGTACGTCCACCTCGGGTCACCTGGCCGGTCCGCCGGCCGGCCACCACGGTGTACCCCGCATCCGTGGTGAACGACAGCCGGTAGGCGGCCTTATCGGAGGGGTGATCGTTGCAGGGGAACCACGTGGGCGCCCCGGTCGGCTGGGCCGCGACGATCGCGCCGTCGGTGAGTTCTTCCCACCCGATGGTTCCCCACCGTGACCGACGCGGACGCGGCGCACCGGCGTAGGTCACCGTGACGGTGAACTCCTCGCCACCGCCGAGCGCACGGGTCGGGGTGATCCACAGCTTGCGATCGGTCTGCCGGAAGCTCGCCGACTTGTCGCCTGCCACCCGCACGCGCGTGGCGCGCACGCCGACGAGGTCCAGCACGATCGACCGGGCAGGCTCGATGACGTGTCCGCGCAGCACGGCGGTGCCGCTCAGCCGGTTCGTCCCCACCCGGTAGTCGAGCGTCAGGTCGTAGTGCTCGATGCGGAGGTGGAGGTCGCCGCTCTGCGGTGTGTACGGGTCGCCACTCATACGTCGGCCGACTGGTACGAGCGCACCTTCACCGCTCGCCAGGGTCCGATCGGATTACCGCTCCACCGGGTGCCGACCGGCACGGATTCACCGCGCATCACGAGCGATGCGGGGCCGACTGTCGCGTCGGCGCCGATCGTCGCCGCGGGGAGGATCACGCTGTGCGGCCCCAGTGTTGAGCCCGCTTCGAGGGTCACGCTGTCGATGCTCATCACACGATCATGGAACAGATGCGTCTGAACGACGCATCCGCGGTTCACCGTCGCTCCATCGCCGAGGCTCACCAGGTCCGGTTCGGGGAGCCAATAGCTGTCGGTCCAGACCCCCCTGCCGATCTTCGCTCCGAGCGTTCGCAGCCAGATCGCGAGCGCGGGCGTGCCCTGGGCGGCGTTGGCGAACCAGGGTGCGGCGAGCATCTCGGTGAAAGTGTCCGATACCTCTGTACGCCACACGAAACTCGACCACAGCGGGTGCTCGCCCGGGCGGATCGGCCCGACGATGATCCATTTGGCCGCCGTCGTGATCAGCGCCGCGAGGGCCCCGGCGAGCAGCATCACTACACCCGACAGCACGACCGCGATCGCAAGTCCCCATGCCTCGATCATCGCGGCGAGCGTGAAGATGACCGCCACCCCCAGGCCGCACGTGACGAACACCGGGACGATGCGGCAGATCTCCCACAGTGCGCGGGCGACGCGCAGCGACCGACGCGGTTTGTATGTGCGTTCGAGGTCGGAATCGTTCACGACGCGGCGCAGGCGCACGGCGGGCGAGCCGAGCCACGACGAACCGGGTTTGGATTTCTCGGGGGCGACCGAGAGTACTGCGACAAGGCCGTCGCGCGGCACGCGGTGACCGGGGCCGGCCATTCCCGAATTGCCGAGGAAGGCGCGCTTGCCGATGCGCGCCTCGGCGATGCGCATCCATCCGCCCTTCAGCTCGTAGGTGGCGACCATCGTGTCGTCGGCGAGGAACGCACCGTCGTCGATCGTCGTGAGCGAGGGGAGGAGCAGGACAGTGGATGCCTCGACGTCATGCCCGATCTTCGCGCCGAGCATGCGCAGCCACACGGGGGTGAAGAGACTCGAGTAGATCGGGAAGAGCACCGTGCGGGCCGAATCGAGCAGGCGCTCGATCGACCACGCCTGCCACGCGATGCGGCTGCGCACCGGATGCACGCCCTCCGCGAGCCCGAGCGAGAGCAGCCGGACCAGCACGAAAACGGCACCCGCGAAAGTGAGTCCGGTCGCGAGCGTCGCCGGAACGAGCCAGACGAGCGCGGGGAGGAAGGCCCCGGCGATCGAGGTCGATCCGGCGATCGCCTGCGCGATCACGATCCCGCCCACCGCGAACGAGAGGAAGGGGAGGAGCCCGAGGACGATCGACGATGCGGCGTACGCCCAGAGCCAGCGCTTCGGCGCGGGCGGGCGTTCGGGCGCGAGCGGACTCGACGTGCCGCCGACCCGGGCGGCGGGCGAACCGGCCCAGCGCTGCCCAGCCCGGACGCGACCGAAGACCGCCGAGCCGGGGGCGACCTCCGCGTTCCGCCCGATCTTCGTCCCCGGGGCGAGTGTGCTGCGGGCGCCGATCGACGCGCCCGCCCCGATGCGGATGCCGCCGATGCGCACGGTGTCGCCGTCGATCCAGTAGCCCGACAGATCGACCTCGGGCTCGATCGACGCGCCTTCGGCGATCTCCAGCATCCCGGTCACGGGCGGCAGGGCGTGCAGGTCGACGTTCGGTCCGATCTTTGCCCCGAGGGCCCGGGCGTAGTAGCTCACCCACGGGGCGCCGGCGAGCCCGACCGGGTCGATCTGATGCGCGATCTGCTCGGCGAGCCAGAGCCGGAGGTGCACGGCGCCACCGCGCGGGTAGTCGCCGGGGGTGAGCCCGACCAGCAGCAGCCGGCTCAGCGCCGCCGAGACCGCCATGCGGCCGAAGGGCGTGACGAATACGACGAGGCCGATCACGATCACCCACCACGGCGCCGTCGGGAGGAATCCGAAGCCGGGGAAGAGGTTCAGGATCCAGCTCGCCGTCAGCAGCCACATCGTCCAGCGGAGGCCGGTGAGGATGAAAAGGGGGATGCCGGCGATGCTCTGCACCCACTGCATGACCCGGGGCGTGGGCTCCGGCGTGCTGAAGGTCGCGGGTGCGTGGTCGGGGTCGGCGGACTCGGCCTCGACGGCGTCGGCCATCCGGCGCAGCCGCGGGAGGTCGTACACGTCGGCCATCGTGAATTCGGGCGCGCGCGTGCGGATTCGCGAGACGAGCTGGGCTGCGGCGAGGGATCCACCGCCGAGCTGGAAGAAGTCGGCGTCCTCGTCGGCGGGGCGGATGCCGAGCACCGCCACCCACTGTTCGGCGAGCCACGCCGCGGTTCCGGTCAGCGTCGAGTCACCGGCATCCGTGTCGGTGAGCGGCCAGGGCAGTGCGGCCTTGTCGACCTTGCCGGACGTGCGGACGGGCAGCTCGTCCATGACGGCGAGAAGGGGGATGAGGGGAGCCGGCAGCGTCTCGGAGAGCTCTGCCCGCGCGACCTGCCGGTCGAAGCCCTCGGTCGGCACGACATAGCCCACGAGGAGTGCGACGCCGCCCTCGGAGCGCTGCACGACGACGGTCGCAGCCGACACCGCGCTGAGCGACTGAAGCGCCGCCTCGACCTCGCCGAGTTCGATGCGCCGGCCGCCGACCTTGACCTGGTCGTCGGCACGGCCCTGGAACAGCAGCCCCGCGGGGTCGGCGCGCACGAGATCGCCGGAGCGGTAGGCGCGCTCCCAGCCGAGTGTCGGCATGGGGGCGTACTTCTCCGCGTCCTTGGCGGGGTCGAGATAGCGGGCCAGCCCCACGCCGCCGATGATGAGTTCGCCCACCTCGCCGTCGGCGACCGGGTTGCCCTCGCCGTCGACGACGGCGAGGGCCCAGCCGTCCAGCGGCAGGCCGATCCGCACGGGGCCCTCCCCGTCCATGAGCGAGGCGCACGCGACGACCGTCGCTTCGGTGGGGCCGTACGTGTTCCACAGCTCGCGGCCCTCGCCCACGAGCCGGGCTACGAGTTCGGGCGGGCACGCCTCGCCGCCGAAGATCAGCAGGCGCACGTTCTCGATCGCGTCCTGCGGCCAGAGGGCGGCGAGGGTGGGCACGGTCGAGACCACGGTGATGCCGTGACCGACGAGCCACGGACCGAGGTCCTCGCCGGAGCGCACGAGCGCGCGCGGCGCGGGAACGAGGCATGCGCCGTGGCGCCACGCGAGCCACATCTCTTCGCACGACGCGTCGAAGGCGACGGACAGGCCGGCCAGTACGCGGTCACCGGGAGCGAGCGGGGCCTGTGCGAGGAAGAGGCGGGCCTCGGCATCCACGAACGCCGCCGCCGACCGGTGCGACACGGCGACGCCCTTGGGTACCCCGGTCGAGCCGGAGGTGAAGATGATCCACGCGTCGTCGGCGATCGTGGGCTCGGGCACGGTGTGCAGGGCGCTCGAACTCGGATGCGGGTCGTCGCCCGCGAAGAGCCCGTCACCGGCAGGAGCAATCGCGGGATGCTGCTCCCCGCGCGGTACGTAGGTTCCGGGTCCGGTGATCACACCTCGCACATGCGCTTCGCCGAAGACCAGGTCGGCGCGCTCGTCGGGGTCGTCGGCGTCGACCGGCACGTATGCGGCGCCGGCGGCCATGATGCCGAGGATCGAGAGGTACAGCGCCCGGTCGCCCGATGCCATGCGCACGCCGACGCGATCGCCGCGGCGGACGCCCTGCTCGTGCAGTCGCGCGGCTGTGCGCAAGACCTGTGCGAGCAGCTCGGCGTAGCTGAGCGCCCCGGCGCCGTCCTCGATCGCCGAGGCCTCGGGGTGACGTCGCGCGGTCTCGCGGAGGATGTCGATCAGCGTCCGCGGTGCGGGTGCTGCGGACGAGTGGTCGAGGTAGGACTGCACGCGGATCAGCGCGACAGCAGCGCGATCGACTGCGCCATCGCGGTTCTCGTGGTGTTCGCCATGGATGGAACCTCTTCACTTCCCGGAATCACCGGCTGGACGAGCGCTCGGTGTGGCCGCTCAGAGTACAGGGCGAAGGCGAACAGAGCGTGAACGGCGCAGCGATCGACAGGGGTCTCGCCGACTCGGGACTGGCGATTCCCGCAACTTCGGGTACCCTTTGTGAGGGTTGCCTAACCTGACCGGCATCCTTCCCCTCCTAACCCGTCCTGAAACGTGAGGTCGCCCGTGCTCGCCACCTTCCTCATCGGCCTGCGCGAAGGCCTCGAAGCGGCACTCGTCGTCGGGATGCTGGTCGCCTACCTCTCCCGGATGGGCAGGCGCGACGTGCTGCCCAGGCTCTGGATCGGCGTCGCGCTCGCGATCGTCCTCGCGCTCGGCATCGGAGCCGTGCTCACGTTCGGCGCGTATGCGCTGACGTTCCAGGCGCAGGAGATCATCGGCGGTCTGCTCTCGCTCGTCGCGGTCGCGATGGTGACCTGGATGGTCTTCTGGATGCAGCGCACGGCTCGCACGATGAAAGCCACCCTCGAGGGACACGTGGATCGTGCCCTGGCGGTCGGCGGCATGTGGGCGATCGTGCTGATCGGATTCGTCTCGGTGAGTCGCGAGGGCATCGAGACCACCCTGCTGCTGTGGTCGATGGTGCAGTCCTTCGGCGATGCGCCGTCTGCCCTCATCGGCGCACTCCTCGGGCTGCTGAGCGCTGTCGTGGTCGGCTGGCTGCTGACCCGCGGGCTGCTGCGGCTCGACCTGCGGCGCTTCTTCGCCTGGACAGGCGCGATCCTCGTGGTCGCCGCGGCGGGTGTGCTCGCCTATGCGATCAAGGATCTGCAGGAGGCCGGTGTCGTTCCCGGCCCGTTCACGGCCGGCGCCCCCGTCGACCTCGTCACCGGCGCCGTCGCGACCGGGTGGGGGGCGTTCCCCCTCGGCTGGGCGTTCGACCTCAGCGCCATGATCCCGCCCGGAAGCCCGATCGCCGCCGTCCTGCAGGCCACGGTCGGCTTCATGCCCCAGATGTCGTGGCTCCAGGTCGTGGCCTGGGTGCTCTACATCGGCATCGTCGGCACGTTCTTCATCCGGGGTCTGCGTCGCGGAACCCGTCCCGCCCGCCCAGCGCCCGCACCGACCACCGACGCGGAGGCGCCGCGCGGCGCCACCGCTCTCCTCGCCCCCACCACCCAGGAAGCCCGATGACTCTCCGACGCCCTCTCGCCGCGCTCGCCGCCGTGTCCCTCGCCTCTCTCGCACTCGCCGGATGTGTCGCGAAGACGGCGGAATCGGCATCCGCCACCCTGAACGTGACCTCGACCGATTCGACGTGCGAGGTCTCGGCCGCCACTGCCGCCAGCGGCAACATCGCCTTCAACGTCACGAACAACGGCTCGGAGATCACCGAGTTCTACCTGCTCGCAGAAGACGGGTTGCAGATCGCCGGTGAGGTCGAGAACGTCGCTCCCGGAGCATCCCGAACCCTGTCTCTCACCGCGCAGCCGGGCGAGTACTTCACCGTGTGCAAGCCGGGCATGGTCGGCGACGGCGTCGGGCGTGCCGCGTTCTCGGTCACCGGTGACGCGGTCGCCGCGACCGGTGACGACGCCGAGCAGAAGCAGCAGGCCGTCACCCTTTACGCGGCGTTCGTGAAAGACCAGGTCGGCCAGCTCGTGCCCGCGGTCGACACGTTCGCGACGGCGTACGAGACCGGTGACGACGCGGCCGCCCGGCAGCAGTTCTCCACGGTGCGCGCCTCCTACGAGCGCATCGAGCCCGTCGCCGAGGCGCTCGGCGACCTCGACCCGAAGATCGACTACCGCGAAGTGGACGCTGTGGCCGAGGGCATGGACTGGACGGGCTTCCACCGCATCGAGAAGGACCTGTGGGTTCCCGCCGCCGACGCGCTCAACTCCGACGGTGTCACCCCTGCCTGGCAGAACTGGCAGCCCTCGACGACAGAGCAGCGGGCCGCGTTCGCGAAGCAGCTGCGCACCGACATCCAGTCGCTCTACGACTACGTGCACTCCGACGACTTCCTCACCACGCTCGACGACCAGGGCATCGCCGGCATCTCGAACGGCGGTATCAGCCTGCTCGACGAGGTTGCCACCGGCAAGATCACCGGTGAAGAAGACTGGTGGTCGGGCACCGACCTCAACGACTTCGCCGCGAACGTCGAGGGCGCCAAGATGGCGTTCACGCTCGTCCGCGACTTCGCGGACTCGAAGGGCGAGACCGGCACGAAACTGACGGCCGAGATCGAGACCGGGTTCGCCGATCTCGAGGCTGCCCTCGCCGCGCACGGTTCGCTCGCGAGCGGGTTCGTGAATTATCGCGAGCTCACCGATGCCGACAAGCGGGAGCTGATCGACCTGATCAACGCGCTCGCCGAGCCGCTCTCGCAGCTGACGGGCACGATCCTCAGCTAGGCGCTCTCTCTGCTCCACTCCCTCTTCTGTGCTTCACCCGTGTCTCCAACTTCGGAGACCTGCACTTCGGAGGATCTATCCGGGCGAATCACTCCGGAGAAGTGCAGATCTCCTCGGTCGATGCCACGACGTTTGGCGGTGAGGGCGCGGGCCTCGGTTGCACACACTCCACAAAGCGGAAAGTGCTTGCGCATGGTATACCAGTATGTTAGACTCGGGCTATTCGAGGATGACGTACCGGGTACGGAATGGTGTTCCTCGCACACGCCGCCCCCACAGCTTCGGGACGGGCATCACAGGAGTCAGGCCCTCGTGATGTCCGTCCCTTTCTGCTGTGCGCGCCGCCTCCGGCGCACAGCCCGCACGACCACCCAGATCGCGAACCCGGCGATCGCCGCGTACACCGCGTAGTTGAGGTAGTGCGAGTACTCGTCGATCAGTTCGTACTGCGTGCCGAGGGCCGCGCCGAGCCCGATGAGCAGTCCGTTCCAGATGGCGCTTCCGGCGATCGTGAAGAGCGAGAACGTCAGAAGCGGCATCCGTGACGCCCCCGCCGGCAACGAGATGAGGCTCCGCACCCCGGGGATCAGCCGCCCGAAGAACACCGCCGACCTGCCGTGGCGGGCGAACCACCCGGCTGCCCGCTCGAAGTCTTCGCGATCCACGAGGGGCAGCTTGGCGAGCCACGTTATCGTGCGCTCCTGGCCGACGAGCGCGCCGAGCGTGTAGAGCAGGAGTGCTCCGACGTATGCGCCGAGGGTGCTCGTGATGATCACGAGCGGGATGCTCATCGATCCGTTCTGCGTCAGGTAGCCCGCCATCGGCAGGATCACTTCGCTCGGGATCGGCGGGAACACCGTCTCGATGAAGGTGAAGAGGCCCACGCCCCATTCGCCGATCGCGTCGATCAGGCCGGCCGCGAAGCCGACGATCCCGCCGAGCGACGAGGGGTCGGATGCGGCGGAAAGGGGGAGCGCGTGCACGTGGCCATCCTTCGTCGAGTCTCGCCGCTCGGGCGAGCCAGGCATCATGTGGTCGCCCCCGACGCTACGCGGCCGACCTGGCAAACTCCGGCGAGCCGGTGCCCCCGCGAGGTCAGCTCTGCGCGGGGTCGACGGGTTTGAGCGCGATGCCGCCGGTGAGGCGCAGCAGGGTCACCGCGGTGAGCGAGCCCGCAGCGAGGATGCCGGCGAGCACGACGAGCTGGAACCTTCCGGCCTCGAACGGCGAGGCGCCCGCGAAGATGGCGCCGACGAATGCACCGGGGAGGACGACGATCCCGGTCGTGCGTGTCTGATCGATCGAGGGGAGGAGCGCGACGCGGATCGAGCGGCGGGCGAGCTCACGCGTGGACTCCCACGGCGACGCACCGACCGCGAGCCACCCCTCTACTTCGTCCCAGTGGTCGTACACCGACTGCCGGTACAGGCGTTCGGTGACCACGGCGACCGTCATCGTGTTGCCGATGATGATCCCGCCGATCGCGAGCGCGTAGCGCGGGGAGAAGTCGACCGCGCCGGTCGCGAACACGACCGCCATCACCGCGAGCAGACCGAGAGTCATGGATGCGGTGAGCGGCCCGATACCGCGGATGCCGGTGCGCGAGCGGCGCGCCGCCGTCCAGATCGCAGCGACGAGCATGACCGTCAGCCCCACGGCGACCCACAGCGGATCCTGGATGATGCCGGCGAGCACGAGGCTCAGCAGCCCCAGCTGCACGACAGCGCGGGCGATCGCGGTCACGATCGACCACGGGCCGGGCACACGCGCGGCTCCGAGCACGGTCGTCGCGATCGTCGCGAGGATCACGACGGCGAGCGCCGTCGTCAACCAGGGGAGGATCGCATCCACCCACCGACCCTAAGCCGTGAGCACCACGAGTTGCTGCGTCGCGCGCGTCATGGCCACGTAGCGGTCGACCGCGCCCTCGATGCCCGACCCGAACGCGTCGGGTTCGACGAGCACGACGAGATCGAACTCGAGCCCCTTCGCGAGCTCGGGAGTCAGCGAGCGCACGCGCGGCGAGCCCACGAAGGACGGGTCGCCGATCACGCACGCGACGCCCTCGGCGTGGGCTTCGAGCCATTCGGAGAGGGTCATGTCGAGGTCGCGCCGAGTCGCGTACCGCACCGGGATGCCGCTCTCGCGGATGGAGGTCGGCACGTTCGCGTCGGGGAGTGCCGCCCGGATGACGGGCTCGGCCGCACCCATCACCTCCTTCGGCGTGCGGTAGTTGACGGTCAGCGACGCGATCTCGACCCGGTCGAGCCCCACCCGGTGCAGACGCTCCTGCCACGACTCGGCGAAGCCGTGCCGTGCCTGTGCGCGGTCGCCGACGATCGTGAAGCTCCGCGAAGGGGCGCGGGCCACCAGCATCCGCCACTCAGCGTCGGTGAGCTCTTGCGCCTCGTCGACGACGATGTGCGCGAACGGCCCCTCGAGCGTGTCGGGTCGCTCGTCGCGCACGCCCGATGCGCCGGCGAGCGAGTTCTGGAAATCCTGGCCGCGGAGCATCGACATGACCAACATCTCGGAGTCGTCCGCGGCGATGAGGTCGTCGACGACGTGCGACATCTCTTCGCGCTCGGCGGCGAGTTCGGCCTTGCGCCGGCGCCGTTCCATCGACGCCGTGGGGTCGCCGATGCGCCGGCGCGCGGCATCCAGAAAGGGCAGGTCGGCGGTCGTCCACGCCCGCGGCTCGTCGCGCTGGAGCGCCAGGACCTCGGCGTCGCTCAGCCACGGCGCGGCACGCCGCAGGAACGAGGGCGAACTCCACAGCTGCGCGACGAGCCCGAGCGGATCCAGCAGCGGCCACGCACGGGCGAACGCGGCTCGCAGCTCTTCGTTCTGCGCGAACGCGCGGTGCAGGAGGGATGCCGGGACCGCTCCGTCGGCGGAATCCGTCAGGATCTCGATCAGCGTCTGCCACACCTGTTCGCGCGCGTCGTCGTGCGAGGCGCCTGGCTCGGCCGACGTGAACGCCTCGGCCCAGTCGTCGGCGCCCAGCCGCAGATCGATCCACGGCGTCTCGACCACCAGATCATCGGTCGGCGGTTGCTCGTAGAGTCGCGCGGCGCTCTCGACGGCGTCCACGAGCCGGGCGGACGCCTTCAGCCGCGCGACCTCGGGATCGGTCTCGAGTCCGGCCGTGCGGCCTTCCGGAACGAGATCGCGGAGTGTGCAGATGCGCACGCCGTCTTCGCCCAGACGGGGGAGGACGTCGTCGACGTAGGCGAGGTAGGGCTCGTGCGGTCCGACGAACAGCACACCGCCGTGGCCGCGGTTCAGCCGAGGATCGGCATAGAGGAGATAGGCAGTGCGATGCAGGGCGACGACGGTCTTGCCCGTACCCGGTCCGCCGTCCACGACGAGGGCACCGCGGGAACCGGCGCGGATGATCGCATCCTGATCCGCCTGAATGGTGCCGAGCACGTCGTGCATCTGGGGCGACCGCGTGCGGCCGAGGCTCGCGATGAACGCCGATTGGTCGTCGAGCGCCGCGGCATGAGCCAGGCCCTCGTCGGTGAACACCTCGTCCCAGTAGTCGACGATGCGCCCGCCCGTCCAGCGGTATCTGCGGCGGCTCACGAGGCCCATCGGCCGCGCGTGGGTCGCGCCGAAGAACGGCTCGGCCGCGGGCGAGCGCCAGTCGACGAGGAGGCGCGTGCCCGCACTGTCACTGAGCCCGAGCCGGCCGACGTACACCGCCTGACCGTCGTCGCCGACCATGCGGCCCAGGCAGAGGTCGAGGCCGAAGCGGCGCAGCACGCCGAGCCGTGAGGTCAGCCGGTGCACCTCGAGGTCTCGATCGAGAGCCTCCTGGCCGTCGCGAGCGGGCTGCCGACGCACGCGGTCGAGGCGTTCGGTGAGCGCGGTGATCGATTCGTCGAGGGTCGCGGCGATCGCGGCGAAGTGCGCCTCGTCGTCGGCGATGAGAGCGGGATCGGCTTTGGCGGACAGGCGTTCGGGAAGAGTGAAAGCAGGCACGGCCGATCATTCTGCGCCCCGAAGGGGGCCTTGCCGCAAGACGGGGGTCGGGCGATATCCTGGAAATGCGAGCGGGGGCTGCTCGGAGGTTCGGATCTCGATACGCTCCCTGGCGCTCGCTCTCCGATCACCGCGGGCCGCGCTCGCCGGCGCTCAGCGCGGTTCTGCCAGCCCGACTCCGAGCCAGTCCGCGAGTTCGGCGATCTCGGCGCGCACCATCTCGTCCTCTTCGGGTTCGAGGGGCATGAACTCGTGCACGGCATTGACGCGCAGCTCGCCGCGCTCGCGGTCGACCTCGGCATCGAGCATCCCGACGAATCGATCGCCGATGAGGATCGGGTGCGCGAAGAACCCGTACACGCGATCGGCTTTCTTCTTGAACTGCTCGAGCACGTAGGTGAACTCGAAGACCTCCTCGAGCCGTTTGCGGTCGAAGAGCATGCCGTCGTACGGGCTGAGGAAGGCGACGCGGCCGCCGTCGTCCTGTTCGAGGGCGGCGATCGCCTCGGGGTCGACGCGGAAGGTGTTCTTGCTGCCCTCTACGACGGCCGCTTCGCCCGAGGTCTTGCCGACGCCGCTCCAGTACCAGTGCGGGCGGGCGAGTCCGGATGCTCGCAACCACCGCTCCTCGAGCAGATGCGCCGCTTCGTCGGCGTCGTATTCGGGCAGGTTCTGCGGGTAGACCCGTTCGGCGAGATCCCATCGTTTGTGTCGACCGTGCCGCCCGGCGACCGCGACCACGCCCTGCCGCACGAGGAAGTCGAGCATGATCGGCACCTGGTTCGATCCGCTCCAGCCGTCGGGCGCGCGGCTGACCTGTGCGGTATCGGGGATGTCGCTCGTGAGGAGTGGCCCCTCGGCGCGGAGCCGCGCGATGACATCCGACCGGAACGCGTCGTTCGCCTCGAGCCACTGCTTCGTGCTCTCGCGGGTCGGCCACGTGCGCATCTTCGGCAGCATGAGCGGAAGCAGGCTGATCGGGCGGAACGCGCCGTCGAACTCGAACAGGAGCCGGTCGATCTCGACGGCCTTCTTCAGCTGCCCTGGTTCGTATGACCAGCCGATCCGTGACCAGAGCTCGGTGTCTTCGCACGGAGCGATCGTCGCGGTGGGGTCGATCTTGATCCAGCAGATCTGCTCGGCCACCTCGACGACATCACCGGGCCGGTCGGCATCCAGCAGCTGGGCGCGCACGATGATGCGGCGTGCCTCGTCGCGGGTGAGCTGGTGCGTCACGAGACGAGGCTACGCGGAGGGGGCGGCCCAGCTGAAGGGGTTGCCGTCAGCGCTTGCCGAGATGCTTCCCGTTTCGCGCAGTGCCAGACCAGTTGCGGCCACGATTGCGCCGCCCCGACGAACGTGCCCGCCCACTCGATGAGGGGTTCGACGGTCTCCCAGGAGTGCCTGATCTCTTCCGGTGCCGCGTCGACGGGGAGCGTCGTGAGCGCGGCGTAGTGCTTCAGGCGGAGCAGTTCGATGTGGGGATGCTCGCGGTCGTACCCCCGCGGGGCGGTCCGCAAAGAGGGGCCGGCCATCTCGAAACCCTCGGCCACGAGAGTGGCGACGATCTGTGCAAGCCGGGCGGCGGCGGTCGGAGCGGAGTCGATGGCGGTCCGAGCGCGCGCCAGCTGGTCACGGCTCGGCTCGTAAAGGCCGCCGCCGACCTCGAGGTGCTCGGCGGTGAGGCTGAGGTAGACGCCGCCGACCGAGCCTGCCCAGAGGCCGGCGTCCGTGCGGTAGGGCGACTTGTCGGTGCTGAACCGCACGTCTCGGTTCGGGCGCATCACTCGGCCAGAGCCATACGTGGCCTCTGCCTCGCCGAGCAGGTCTTCCATCGGCTGGCGGATGACCCTCTCATACTGCGAGCGATGCGCGTCGAAGAACGCTCGGGAGTTGTCCTGCGCCAGTGCCGCCAAGAACCCGCTCGCCTCTGCCCCGAAGCCCGTGAATGTCATGGGGCTACTCTGCCCGCTCTGCCGCGTCCGCGGGCCGGTCGACGTCGGCAATGCGGTACCGGCCCGCACATGCACCGCGTCGCGTTCTCCGTCGACGACATCGACGAGACGAGGATGTCGTAACCGCTCACTACTGTGGCGACACGCATCTCAGCGGGTGAACGGGAGAGATCATGGCCGAATCGGTGAGCGCCAAGCAGTTCCACGACGAACAGGGAACAGCCGGCTGGCACGTCCTGTACGGGGGCGCGCAGACGGTTTACCCGACGGGCTCGTTCGCGACGGGAGTCGAGTTCATCCGCCGCATCGCGCTGGACACGGTCGCTGTGGGTCGCGAGCCCGACATCGACCTGCGGCCGGAAGCCGTGGTCGTCCGCACCGCGTCGACGCCCCGGGGCCGACTCGACGCACTCGATGTCGAACTCGTTCAGCGCGTCTCGGCCATCGCCGCAGAGCTCGGCCTCACGCCCGACCCGTCGCAGCTGCACACGATTCAGATCGCCATCGCCGAAGCGGAGGGCACGAGCACACGCGATTTCTGGGTCGCGGCGCTGGGATATGAATCGCTCGGCGGTTTCGTCGTCGATCCGCTCCGCCGCGGACCGCGGATGTGGTTCGACGAGATCTCTACGCCGGGGCGCGGGCGCACCCACATCGACGTGGCCGTACCGAACGACCGTGCGGACGAGCACGTAGCCGCAGTTCTCCGAGCAGGGGGCCGGCTGGCGGATGCCTCGCACGCACCCCAGTGGTGGACGTTCGCGTCGCCGGAAAACCACGGTGTCGACATCGCCGCCTGGGGCGATGTCGATGACGGGGCGTAGGAGCCCTTCGGAGCTCTCTGCCGCAGGTCGGCCCGTCACCGGGCTATATCGCGGGCGGGGTATTCGCGGTTCGAGAGTGTTCGGCGTCGTCTGGATGGGCGCGAGCGGGATCTCGCACGGAGGTTGCTGCGGTCAGCCACCGTCCTACGGGCGTCATCGACCGACGTCGGTTCGGTCGAAGGGTGCTAAGCGTCTTCGCTTCTAGGCTTCTGTTCGTGTCTTCGGATGTGGAATCTGCGTACTCGGCGCGAGCGGCGGACTATGTGGAACAACTCGGGTCGGTGGATTCACTTCACCCGTCCGACCGTGCACTGATCAAATCCTGGGCCGCGCAGGTCGACGGCCCGATCGTGGATGCGGGCTGCGGCCCCGGGCACTGGTCCGCGTACCTCGCGGAGCATGGCCACGACATTCGCGGCGTGGACCAGGTGCCGGAGTTCGTGGACCACGCCCGTAGAACCTATCCCCACATATCCTTCGAGCTGGGCAGCTTAGATAGGCTGCGTGATTCCAGCGGCAGCGTTGGCGGGATCCTCGCTTGGTATTCACTGATCCACCACGAACCGAGCACAGTTCGCACCGCGCTTGAGGGGTTCGCTCGCGTCATGCGTCCCAATGGCTCAGTCCTGGTGGGATTCTTCATCGGTGCCCAGGTGGAGCCATTCGATCATGCGGTGGTTACCGCCTACCGCTGGTCTGCTGAAGCGCTGTCGAACGAGTTGCGCGCAGCGGGCTTCGAGGTCATCGAGACTCACACCCGAATCGGACGCAACCCTAAACCTCGCCCCCACGGAGCCATCATCGCGCAACTCGCTCCGACGAACTAGGCGTCGACGTTGAGGGCGTTCCGAAGCGATTTCGATGACGTGTTGAGCGGCCGCGCGGCGGATCCGATCTCTATATGACTACCCTTGCGGGGGATACCGTTTGGTCGAGGGGTCGCCGCGCGATCAGGATCCCTGTCGCGTCCTGTTGAGCCTCACTAGCCCGCGGATGCAGAGGACAACGACCAGCGCCATCGTGGCCGCGCCTCCCCAGAGAACGCCGGAAACCCCGAACCAGAGCACTGACACGGCCGAGGCGATTCCGATCGCTGCACATGCAATCAGCAGCGACCACCAGACCGCGGGGTACAGCAATCTGGCGACTTCTGTCCGATCGGCCCAGTCAGTGATGAAACGTCCTTCTTGCCAGGTGGCCATGTCAGAAACCTACTTGGGCGTCACGGACGATGCCTGACTCGCTCAACAGCGACACCACACGGACAACAGACCGGACAACCTCCGTGTGCTGCCCGCAGATCCCATGCCGTCCTCCATTACCCGGGTGAAGTCGGACACTTGCACGCTTTGCTGGAAAGCTATCCCGCAACGTCGCGAGTGTAGAACTAGGCCGGCGCCCCCGGATCTTGTTCAGCACCTCACGCCGCCACGGCTCTGCCATGGTCGGCGGTAGTGAAGCCGCATAATTGCAGCGTGGAACCGGGACACCAGACACCGCGCTTCGAGCGCGTCGATCTGCGTTCGACGACGCTTCCTCTGAAAGCTCGTCTCGAGGAGGATCCCAACGATGAGGGCACCCGGGAAGCACTCGTCAGCATCTACCGCCAAGCAGGGCATCTAGACCAAGCCGGCCGCTACGCGATCGGCCTGCCCGGCGAACCGCGCAACAAAGACTCCGCGCTTACGCGGCGATGATCGCGGGCATCAAGGCCGACGACGACACGATCCGCCGGCTGAGCAGGATCCCGGAGGAGGTCACCATCCCCGCCGCGTTGCGGACAGACCGGGCGCGGAGGGCACCTGGATCGTTGCTTGAGGACCTTCTCTTCCTACTCTGGATCCTGCTGATCATCGGTTGGTGCTTCTTTGGGTTCACGGTCTTCATCGGTGCGCTGACGGGAATGCCCGGACTTCAGACCGGCGCAATCACCGGGCTCCTTGTAGCCAGCTGGGCGACGGCCGGCGTCACTGCGTACACCGCGATGTACCTGACTATCCGGCGGGATTGGGCAGGAGCGGCGTTCTGGCTAGCTGTCACGGCGGGAATCAGCGTGCCCACGCTGCTCGGGACGCAAGCGCTGCTGTCGAGCTAGGCGGTGGGGAGGGGCTTCCGGGCGGCCGACCTCCGTGACATGGTGGCGACATGCAGATCATCGAGTGGTGGTCGAAGCTGGACCCCGAGGTACAGGCGTGGCTCGTCGCACACAACGGCGAGTCGGTTCCGCCCGAAGTGCTGGACAAGATCATGGCCGCTGGCGGATCCCTGATGTCGAATTCATGGTGGGTCGGCGAGGCCGGCCCCGCGGGCTTCTTCCTCTCAGACGAGGCGGTTGACTGGATCGAGGCGGCGGCGAACGGAGAGTCGGCGTTGACCGCGGACTGACAGAGATCGGGCCTAGCCTGGACCGATGCTCGAGGTGACGTACCCGGAGGTCGGCGCCACCGGCGGTGAGCTACCTGCGGGGTATCACCATCTGCGGGTGGAACGCGTCGTCGGCCATGGCTGGGAAGAGTTCGAGCGAGCCGCGGACGATCTCTTCTCGGGAGCCGTGCAACGTCGCGCTGGCGCAATCGTTCGGCTGTCTGAGGTGCCGTTGCGGAAGGGCACGCAGGTGCAGATGCGACTGCGTCTCGGGCCGCTCACCTTCAAGATTCCCTGTGTTGTGGTCTGGGCAGAGAGGACTCCCGCCTATTGCGGCTTCGCGTACGGCACCCTGCCGGGCCACCCTGAGCGTGGTGAAGAGCGCTTCGAGCTCCACCTCACGCCATCCGGCGAAGTGATCTTCAGGATCGTCGCATTCTCTGTGTCCGCCCGTTGGTTCACTCGGCTGGGTGGTCCGGTGGCCCGGCGGGTGCAGAGCCGTATGACCGACCGCTACCTCAGGGCACTCGACTCTTCGGCACAGTGAGCCTCGCGCGGCGCGATCCCCGCAGGAGGCAGGGTACTGCGCCAATGTCCAGACTTACGGGGATCCCCGGGAGGATACATGCATGGTAGATACACGTCAGACATGGCGGGTCATGGTCTCGCCGGAATTGAGACTTCGCGGCGGCTTCTTGATCTTTACGCTCGTGATAGTCGAGTGCATCGCTGCCAGCGCGCTGATCTGGGGACCGCAGGTGCGAGTATTCGATACCACTGACTACGTGATGTGGTGGGCGACGGCTCTCGTGTTTCCCCTTGTCGTCGCCGTCGTGATCGCCTACCCGATCAGCCGAACGCGGGCTCGCGCGAATCGCGCTGCGACGCATGGCAGAGTTACCTGTGCGACGGTGCGCGGGGCGAGTGTCCTTGTTCGTGATGGGGTACCCGATTGGGCGACGCACACGAAATTCGGTAAGGGGTGGTTGACCGTATCGAGCACGGACATCGCTCTGTGGTCGGAGACTGATCCGGACGGTCCTGCGCTGACGCTTCGCCGTGATTCGATCGCCAAAGTGGAGGTCCTGCGCGCGTTGCCATGGCTGGGAGGGGGCCCGATGCTCGGCATACTCGATCGCAACGGTCTTCGAGTCGAAGTCGTACTGGCTTTCGGAACGATTTGGGACCTGTTCGGATCGCGCATCAAGGATGTCGCGGTCATCGCTGACAGCATCGCAGACCCCGCGCCGACCGGCGCCGCGCCCCTCCATTAGAGGGGCGAGTTGTTCAGCGTCGAACGCTCATCGATTACCGAACGGTCGAGAGGCGGGAGGGCTTGACTAGCCCAGAGAGGACCTCAGCATTCGCTCAAGCGCGGTCGGGGCGCGGGGTTCGGGCACCGGCGCCCGTGAGCGGGACCAACGTCCCTTCATATTGCCCCGGTCCGCGAGCCTTGGGTCGTGGGCATGAGGTCTGCGGATCGTGAGGTGTCGTGTCCATCCGAGCGTCGACCACATCTCGCCGCTACGGCATCGGCATCCTGGCCGTATCGCTTCTCATGCGGCTCGTCCTCTTCGCCGTGTTCCAAGCGATTGTCGCGCTACTGGTCGCGGCCTCGGGCGCAGCGCAACCGTGGCCCGCATCCGCGGCATTGTGGCCCTTCACCGCGGCAGCGACCAGCGGCGTCACCTTCATCTTCCTGCGGTGGCGAGGGAAGGTGGAGGGGTTCGCCTGGACGGGCTTCTATCGTTTCGTCCGCCCGGGCGCCGGCAAGGACCTGCTCTGGGCCCTCGTTGTTGCAGTCATCGGTGGCACACTCGCCGTAGCTGGCAGCATCCTGCTGGCGCCAGTGTTCTTCACTGACCCTCTTACCGCCAACGCACTGCTCATTCAACCGCTGCCGACATGGGCAGCGGTCGTCGCGATCATCGTCTTTCCGGTCACGGTTGCGCTCACGGAGCTACCCCTCTACTTCGGTTACGCGCAACCGAGGATCGCCGCGCTGACGGGTTCCGCGTGGCTCGCCGTGCTTCTCCCTTCGTTGTTCCTGCGAACGTGCGGGACCACGCCACTCACATCGCGCGGGAACGGGCGCGCGACGGCGAAGGTGTCCCGAGTTCAGCGCCCGCAAGAGGATCCTCAGCGGGCAGCAGGTGACGCGTTGCACAACGGGGATTCCGCAAATGTGGGGCTGGCCCGCCTCACGCGTCCTGCGCAGGCTCGGTTCGGGGCGAGCGGAACAACGAGACGACGAGCGCCAGCGCACCGAGAGCAAGGCAGACGAGGTTGACGATGAACATCGCGATGAGCGATCCCGAGATCTCGCCGTTGCTTCGGGCCAGCACGACCACAGACGAAAGCACGGACACGACAACTAACGCGACTCCTCCGCTGATCGACAAGGGCGCGTGATCTCGCCTCACGAGCAATCGAACCGCCACGGCGAGGAGTACAACGCCCATGCCCGCGGCACACACTGCGACGGCAATCGCGGACACATCTGGGGATAAGTGCGGGCTCCGCCGCCCTCCCCAACTCGCGATGAACATCGCAATCATGCCCGACGGGAGGATCCACGACGCCAGGTCAAGAATCGGGTCTCCGCGCCGGATAGGCGGCTTGTGTGTAGCACGCCACTCGCGACGAGAGGTCCGACGCGGCGCTTCATCGAGCGGCGAGGCTTCTGGCACATCGCTAACTTACGCGACAGTTCGCGTAGCACGGACCGCTCCCCGTCGCTGCCCGCACGGTACGGTTCACGCGCGCAACGTGACCGGCTTCCGGTCGCGGGAGGTGCTAGTGCGAGCCGGTATCAGCCCGCTCAGGGATCGGCTTCCGGGCGCTCGGCAACCACGGCGCGTCCGCTTCGGCAGGACCCTCACCCGGCAACGTTGCCTTCGCGCATCCCGTTGCGGCACAGTACGGGCATGACGGATGCAGCCGATGAAGAGTGGACGGTGGAGCGCCACCTGGCCGGTCAACCTGACTTTGCGGTCGACCTTTATCACCGCTTCATCCGGCTGGTGGAGGAGGCCGGCCCGTTCACATATGCGGTCCACAAGACGACCATCACGTTGAAGGGCGCCCGACGAGGCTTTGCCGGAGCGCGTCCTGATCGGTCAGGACTTCGCGGCTACTTCGATCTGCAGCGCGAGATTCATGATCCCCGCATCACGTCCGTTGCTCCGTACACGAAACGGCTCTTCGTCCACCATTTCCGCGTCAGCTCGGCGGAGGAGCTCGATGACGAGTTCGCCGGTTGGTTGCGCGAGGCCTACGAGGTCGGCGACGGGGCACACATGCGGTGACTCGACGACGCCGCGCGCCCGATGGGCGACCGGCTTGCCGGCGGGCTCTCGAACGTGGATCCGATCGGATCGGTCCGCGATAGTAGGGTGCCGTTCGAGCTGACCCGGGAGGGTGGATGTCGAAGGGAGGCACCGTGATCGCTGAATTGAACAGACTCGTGGCATTGGTCGAGGATCACCTGACCGACGACCTCGATCTGACACGCGTGGCGTCGGGGCTCGGCACGACCGAATACCACCTGCGTCGCATGTTCTCGTCTCTGGCGGGAATGCCGCTCTCCGAGTACGTCCGCCGTCGCCGGATGACCGTCGCGGCGGCAGACGTCCTCGGCCGCGAGGACCTGCTGGGCATCGCGGTCCGGTACGGGTACGGGTCGACCGAAGCGTTCGGTCGCGCGTTCCGATCGGTGCACGGCGTCAGCCCCGGCGACGTCCGTCGAGACGGTGGCCCCCTTCGCACACAACCGCAGATCAGGTTCCGCCTGACCGTCGAAGGGAACATCACCATGGATGCTCGCATCACCGACCGACCGGACTTCCGACTCATCGGACACGCCGCTCGGGTCCCTCTCATCCACCAGGGCGTCAATCCTCATATCCAGGCACACATCGCCTCCCTCCCTGCAGAAGAGCACACGCGCCTCAAAGAACTGAGCGCCACCGAACCACCCGGACTGCTCCAGGTGAGCGCCGACGTCGACCCCGACTACGCCGAGGGCACGCAGCTGACCTACCTCCACGGCGTCGCCGTCACTGACGGCACCCACGTACCCGACGACCTCGACGTGATCGAGGTTCCGGCCGGCGCCTGGGCAGTGTTCCGCACCGAAGGCGACTACCCGGGCGCCTTGCAGACGGCATGGGCCGTGACGGCAACCGAGTGGTTCCCGTCCAACCCGTGGCGGCTCCGACCGGGGCCATCGATCGTCAGCATCCTCGACCGATCGGATGACTTCAGCACCGCAACCTGCGAACTCTGGCTCCCCGTCGAGCGCGCCTGACCGGTCGGCGGGCGCTCACCCCGCGACCGGGAGAGCGAAGATGACCGCCATTGCGGTGAGCTCGTCGCCCCAGCGCCCTGCACTACTCGCCGATGGCACGGACGACGCGAGCGGGGGATCCGACCGCGATGGTTCGAGGAGGTATGCGTTTCGTGACGACCGATCCGGCACCGATGACCGCGTCGTCGCCGATGGTGACGCCCGGAAGGACGGTGACGTTGGCTCCGAGCCAGACGTTGCGGCCGATGATGACCGGAAAGGGGATGACGTTCGCCCGGCGCGTGGGTTCGATGTCGTGCTGCAGTGTCGCGATGACCGCGTTGTGGCCAATGAGCGAGTCGTCGCCGATGGTGATTCCGCCCTGGTCTTGGAAGCGGCATCCGGAGTTGATGAAGACTCGTTTGCCGATGGTGATGTTCTTCCCGAAGTCGGATGTGAAAGGCGGGAACAGGGTTACGGACTCGTCGATGGCCTGGCCGGTGAGCTGTCCCAGCAGTTCACGGACGCGCTCCGGCCCGTCGTACTTGCGATTGAGTTCGGCGCAGATCCTGAGCGCTTCTTCGCTGGTTTGGATCATGGTGGCGTGTGCGGGGGAGCCGGCTGTCACGGTGTCGCCCGCTTCGAGCGCGGCGAGGAGGTCGGCCAGTGTCATGGTTGTCCGTTTGTTCGCGGGGAGGCGCCGGAGCTGTCGGCGGGGTCGAGCACCGCAGCGGTACCCCGATCGCCGGTCCAGTTCGCGAGGATCTGAAGGCGCTCGGCGGAGGGGGATCCGGGTTCCGCGGTGTAGATGAGGAGGCTGAGTCCGTCTTCGGCGGTGACGGCGAGTTCTTCGTAGAGCAGGGTGAGTTCTCCGACGACGGGGTGGTGGAAGCGTTTTGTTCCGGTCCCGTGTGTTCGCACGTCGTGCGCGGACCAGAGGCGCGCGAAGATTTCGCTTCGGGTGATGAGTTCCCCGACCAGGTCTTGCAGGGTGCGGTCGTGGGGGTCTCGTCCTGCTTCGACGCGCATGATGCCGACGCACATCTGGGCGAACAGTTCCCAGTCGGGGTAGAAATCGCGCGACGCCGGGTCAAGGAATTGGAAACGAGCCAGGTTGGGCGCTCGGCCACTCGTGCCGATCACGGGCGAATAGAACGCGGCGCCGAGCGCGTTGGTGGCGATGAGGTTCTGATGCCGGTCGCGGACGAAGGCGGGGCCGCCGGTGATCGCGTCGAGTGTCCGTTGCAGACCCGCACGTGCGGCCTGCTGGGTGGTGGAGCGACGACGGGAGCGGCCCGAGGTGGGGATGCCGTCGGCCGAGCGGGCCAGGTCCAGCAGGTGCATCCGCTCGGTCTCATCGAGCTGCAGCGCACGGGCGAGGGCATCGAGAACACCGGCGGATGCGCCCGCAATGTCACCGCGCTCGAGCTTTGCGTAGTACTCCACGCTGACATCGGCCAGCATGGCAACTTCGGCGCGACGCAGCCCGGGCACTCGGCGGTTTGCACCTGCGGGTAGTCCGACGTCGGCAGGTGAGAGCCGCGCCCGCCGCGTCATGAGGAACTCGCGCACCTCCGCCTTGTTGTCCATGCCCCCACCGTAGAACCGTCTGCGCGGACGAGGGATGCTTTGCTGGTACACCCTCCATCAGGGACTCCCCGAGCCCGTCTGACGCGGCTTGACTAGAGCACGTGACGACCCGATTCCGCTACCCGCCGATCGGCTGCGGGAACGGGATCGCGCGGCTCGGCACCTTCGACGACGTCGAAGCGATCGGGGCCCGCTCCCCCTCACCATCGACACCCCCTGACCGAAAGGCCGACGCATGGAACTCCTGCCCACCACTCCCACTGTGAAGAATCCCCCGGCGTGGTTCACCGGCGACGTTTGGCTCGACCAGGTCATCTCCCCGCAGAACGACGGGCAGCGGCTCAGCGCCGGCCTCGTGCGGTTCAGCCCCGGCGCGCGCACCGCCTGGCATTCCCACCCGCTCGGGCAGACCCTCCGCATCATGGAAGGCACCGCGCTCGTGCAGGCCCGCGGCGGCGACATCATCGAGGCCCACGCCGGGCAGACCATCTACTCGCCCCCCGGGGAAGAGCACTGGCACGGTGCGGCACCTGACAGCTTCATGACCCACCTCGCTCTCTGGGAGACGCCCGAAGGCGAAGACAGTGCCCACTGGGGTCCGCACGTCACGGACGCTGAGTACGGCGCCCACTGATCCGCTGGCTTCACGACTCACCACCCGATAGAGAGGACCGCTATGCGAGCCACCCTGATGTACAACGCCGGAGACGTGCGCGTCGAAGACGTCCCCAACCCCACCATTCAGGCGGCGACGGATGCGATCATCCGCGTCACCTACGCGTGCGTCTGCGGATCCGACCTGCACCCTTACCACTCGCTCGAGGAAACTCCTGAGGGCCGGCGGATGGGGCACGAGGCCATCGGTGTGGTCGAGCAGATCGGCGCCGATGTCACCCACCTCTCGGTCGGTGACACGGTGATCGTGCCGTTCGCGTGGTCGGACAACACCTGCGCGTTCTGCCGCGACGGGATCACCACATCCTGCACCCACGGCGGCTTCTTCGACGGCGCATCGTCCGCGACGCAGGCGGAGAAGCTCCTCATACCGCAGGCCGACGGCACCGCTGTCGTCATCCCGAAAGGCACCGATGAAGCCCTCATGCCGTCGCTGCTGACACTGTCGGACGTCTATCTCACCGGCTACCACGCCGCACACAAGGGCGGCGTTGAGCCGGGGAAGACGGTCGTCGTCATCGGCGACGGTGCGGTCGGGCTGTCCGCCGTGCTCGCTTCGAAGCAGCTGGGCGCCGAGGCGATCATCCTGATGGGTCGGCATCAGGACCGCACCGACCTGGGCCGCGAGTTCGGTGCCACCCACGTCGTCGCGGAGCGCGGAGACGACGGGATTGCGAAAGTGATGGAGATCACCGGTGGAGAAGGCGCACACGTGGTACTCGAGGCGGTCGGTCACATGCCGGCCTACGAGCAGGCGTATGGCATCGTGCGTCCAGGCGGCACCATCTCCCGCGTCGGCGTCCCCCAGTACGAGGACGCGCCGGTCGGATTCGGCTCGCTGTTCGGCAAGAACGCCACCCTCACCGGGGGACCCGCCACCGTGCGCGCCTACATCGAAGCCGCGCTCCCCGAGGTGCTGGACGGAACCATCAACCCAGGGAAGGTCTTTGATCGCGAGCTCCCGCTGTCCGAGATCGCCGAGGCCTACCGGCTGATGGACTCCCGCGAAGCACTGAAGGTGCTGATCCGCCCGTAGCGGCGGGGCCGCGCTACCGCGGGTCGCTTGGTCAGGGTCTGCCCTGCCGTGCGAGCCGACCCATCCGCGGGCGTGGTGTCGGGTCGATCGCGCGGCTGAGGATGTGGCTCGGCGTCTCAGCCGATCCATCGATGAACACCTCCCATCCGTCCTGGGCTTCGAGGTCGCGAACAGAGGCTGAAGCCGCCTGCCAGCCCGTCGCGGTGCCCTCTGCTTGCCCCTCTACGACTGTGCCAGCAAGATGTGGGCGTGCCCCTCTTTGACCACATCGGGATCACTGTCAGTGATCTGGCGCGATCGGTAGCGCAGTTCGATCCCGTGATGAGTGCGCTTGGTTGTACACGCCAGGACGCGGACGATTCGGTGTCTTGGTACCGCGGCGAGGAGGAGTTGATTCTCTTCCCGGCTCGCGAGGCGAGCGCGCCGCATCGGACTGGACGAGTGGGTTGGCAGCATCTGGCCTTCGCCATCGATTCCCGCGCCGAGGTCGATCGCTTACACGCCATCGCGGTGAAGGCCGGCTGGACCGCAGTTCGTGACCCGAAAACTTACGCACGGTTCAGCGACGGCTACTACGCGTCCTTCGTTGAGGATGACAACGGTATTCGGTTCGAGTTCATGTTCAACCCACCGCGAACCTGAGCAGGCGACGGGGTGCCCGACGACTCGACGCGATCGTCTCGTGATGCCGTCGAGGGGTGCGGGCCGCGATCCTTCGGACGGGAGCAGGGGGGCAGTCGCCTCGGCATCCGGCTCCGGTATGAAGGGATGTACGGCGCGATCAGCTCACGCGGGGCTGGTGAGTTGAATCAGATTGCCACACGTGTCATCGAGGACAGCGGTGATGACGGGGCCCATGACCGTCGGCCCCTGAACGAACACGACGCCCGAAGCTTCGAGGGCGGCATGCGTGGCATGGACGTCGTCGACGGCGAAGGACGTGTAGGGGATGCCGTCTTCGACGAGCGCCGCTTTGAACGGCTTCGCGGCGGGATGCGCGTCCGGCTCGAGCAGTAGCTCGACCCCATCAGGCTCGTTCTCTCCGACGACGGTGAGCCACCGGTACTCACCGAGGTCCACGTCGTTCTTCACGACGAATCCGAGCTTGTCCGTGTAGAACGCGAGGGCTTTGGCCTGGTCGTCGACGAGGACGCTGGCGACGGTGATCTTAGGCATGCGGATGCTCCTTCTGTGGGTCGATGGGCCAACGCTCGGTGAGTGCGCGAAGCGGTGTGACGTCGAGGTTGTGGATCTTGGTCCGTCCCTGCCGGTGGGTGCGGACGAGACCAGCGGCCTCCAGCACAGCTAGATGCTGCGAGATTGCCTGTCTGGTCGACATGTTGGCGTGACGCGTCGCCAGTCGCGAACAGATCTCGAACAGCGACTGCCCATCCTTGACCACCAGCTCGTCCAGAATGAGCCGCCGCGTCGGGTCCGCCAACGCCTTGAATACATCACCCACGCTGCCAACCATAGGCAAGTATTCGCTTGCATGTCAATCGCGGCCGACACGCCTCAGCGATCTACTCGCGCGGTATCGCTCTTGGCGGGTTTCCTCAGATCGACCGCGAGTGATCTAGTCCGCGCGAATCAGGACGATCTGTGAAACAGCTTCTGCGTGCGCGGTGAATCTCGCGTTGGTGAGAGGCGAGCAGGTCGATGGCAGTTATCCCGCGGTGGAATCGGTGTGATGGTCTCGAAAGATCCATCAGCTACGTGCTTCATTCAATACCGCGATCATCCGTAGCATGTCTGCGCCGCTCATTCGGCGAGGAATGCCGAGACCCTGAGGTGGCCTCAGCGGCGTCAAGGTCAGGCTTGCCCCGCCGTGTGAGGGGTCGTAAATCATGCGGACCGCAGGTTCGGTCAGCGCCCAGGTCGATACCTGACCAGGCTCAAATGCGACTGGAAAGTCGAATTCCGCAACGAGGCTTGGATCGCGGCCGAACCACACGCTAGCCCGATCGGACTCGAGGACAAGCGTGAAATAGCCTGGCATTGAGGGCAACGGCCAACGGCGCCCGTGCGATTCAAGTGCCTCACGTTCGGATTCCTGTATGACCACCGGAAGTACAAGTTGCCCGTGAAACCGCTCGCCCAGCCGTCTCACCGCCCCGTTTATGCGAGTGCGGAAGCTCAACAACATTACGCCCATGATGAGAGCCACGATCAAGAGTGCGATGGCTAAGCAAGAGAGAATCGCGAGCCCGCCCGAAGTGTCTCCATCGAGAACGAGCGCACTGAGGCGGACAACCAGCAACACCCCTGCGACGAGCGCAAGCGAAAGGTAGAGCGCAGTCCGGCGTGACGCCCGCTCTGAATGTCGTCTTTGTGCCACGTTGATGGTGTCCTTATGACGGTTGCCTGGCCTGGGGGCATAGTCCCACGTGCTCAACTTCTCTACGAACAAGACTCAACCATTGGCACGTCGGCTAGACGCGGTCAGAGCGAGACTCACGCTTCGCGCATCGTTGCGGTCAGTGAAACCGTGGTGGCAGACAAGCCTTCCAATGTTGTGCACCCTCGTGATCGATCACCGCGGCATCGAGCTGTGCGATCGCGGCCGCGCTCCTGGTCCTGCGGCCGCTGCTTCGCCCTCACTACCCTTGGAGTGTGGAATCGGACTGGATCGAGCACCGACGCTCGTACGACGGCGAGCTGGTGGGATGGATTCAGCCCGTCGGCGAGGGCTTCGTCGCAATCGATCTCCTCGGTCGCCGCCGGACTGCGGCTGTCGATTGGATGCTCGCCGAAGAGGCTCTGGACGAACTTGGGCTGTCGTACCTCGCGGACCCGCACGAGTTGCGGCTGGATGATGGCTCGTGGCTTCGTGTTCGGATCGCCGAGGTGTCGCCGAACTCGATCCGCGTCAAGAAGGACGACTGGGGCGATATGAATGCGACCCAGATCTACTACTCGTTGTCACTGCCGGTATCCGAGAGCGAGCTTCGCCCTTTGCCTCGCTGAGCGCCGGGCTCGGGGCGTCAGGCAGTCTGCGGTCGCGGAAGCGGTCCCGTCACTGCGAGACTGATGATGACCCGTCTGGCACCCCGAAAGAACGCATGCGCAAACTTGTCTACTACGTCGCCACGACTCTCGACGGATTCATCGCTGGGCCTGACGGCGGCGATCCGAGCGGTCAAGAGTACTTTCCGGTCACGCCTGATCTCGTGCAGTTCATCGTGCAGAACTATCCAGAGACACTCCCTGCGCCGGCCAGACAGGCGCTCGGCATCGACGGCCCCGCCCTCGCCTTCGACACCGTCGTGGAGGGCCGGCACTCATATGAGATCGGGCTCGCGGCCGGGCTGACAAACGCGTACCCGCACCTCCGGCACATTGTCTTCTCACGGTCCATGGCTGCCAGCCCGGACCCGGGCGTCGAGGTCGTGAACTCCGATCCCGCTCCGTTCGTCCGGAAGCTGAAGTCGGACGTGGGCAAAGACCTCTGGCTCGTCGGAGGCGGGAAGATCGCCGCCGCACTCCTGCCCGAGATCGACCGGCTCGTCCTCAAGCAGAATCCCTACGTCATCGGTTCAGGCGTGCCCCTGTTCGACGGGCCATTCGCACCCAGCCGCTTTCAGCCGGTCGACGAGGTGCTGCTGGATGGCGGCGTTCGCGTCCTGACCTACGACCGCCGAGAGCAGTAGACAGAGCTACGAGAGTGGTCGCGGATTCGCGAGCGATGCTCCACAGGCCGAGTGCTGCGTGATCGTGTACTCGCGGACGAAGGTGATGGTCTCGCGGCCATACGGCTGGCGGTAGGCAACTCGTCGGCCGTCTAGGGCAGGGCGACCGCCATTCGACTGCCCGCGTGAGGCTCGCGGCGTGCGAGATCCCTCCATTTTCGAAGCGCTTGCTGACGGGTACGCGGCTCGTCTGGCGCATGTGTTCGGGGATCCGCACGGACACTGACGCCATTTCGTGCCTGGCTCATCGTGCTCAAACCGATCGACGCCGCCCGGTGACGGACAGGCTCACGAGCCCGCCAGGCAACCCCCAGGCGACTTGCCGCGACCGAATCCCGATGCGCGGTGCCGTGGAGTCGGACTTCCTATCGAGGGCCTTTGGCCCAGAGGGCCTTTGGCCCCGAAACTCAACGCTCAGCACGGATTGCGAAGGCCTTTCGGCGGCAGTCGTCGCGGACTATGCTCCGCGGTGGGGGATGACCGAGGGGGTTTCCATGGAATTCATCGTCAAGGACTTGATGATCAGCGTTCTTCCGCAGTTCGATCCGAGAGACGCCAGCAGTTGCGGCGCTTGCTCGGCTGACAGCTCAGGGCCGCCATGCACGGGCATCTGTCCCGGATCGAAAGACCCTTTCGAGGGACACTATGAGGGCATCCGGCTGGAGGATAATCCTCGCGTCCTTGCCGCCCTGAAGCAGCAGCTGCATGCTCACATCGCGGCAGTTGAGGCGAGAGAATCGGCGCTCTACAAGCAGCTCGCTCCCTCGACACCGGCCGACGTCAGAGCCTTGCGAGCGCACCTCACTGCTGCGTTGGATGCTCTCGATTCGGGCGAGATCACCGCCGGGTAACCGTCCAGCCGTGATCATCAGCACGGCGGAATCGGCGAGGTATTTCCGAGTTCGCCCGGGTCAGTCGATCTCAGGGATCAATGATCCAGAGGTCCGGAGTGCGGTCGAGTCGCCGGAGGAAAGCGACACCTCGCTCTACACCGCTGTCGTGAGCGACCCGGGCCACCGCGACCCGAGGCTGGTCAATCGCCGAGCTCAGATGTTGCTCGACGACATTCAGTCGCAACCCGGTTGGCGCCCGAGGGGCGAGGCGTCGCCGGACGAGCTGGCGACGCTGACCGCCCTCGTGCTGGAAGGGATCGTCGAGGTCGAATCCGGTCACGGGTTTGTGACTGGCGCAGACGCGATGGCGACGCTCGGCCTTCCCCTCCCCGCGACGGGCGAAGACACTCCAACGGGGAGGCTGTCGATGCTCGCGCTACGTCACGCCCAGCGCCTCCGAATTGCGCAGAAGCATGAGTTGGCGGCCCGGCTCTACTTTTTCAACCGCATTCCTCGGTCCAAGGCGTGGATCGCCGTATGGCCGGACCGCCGGGCAGTGCTGCGCTCGTTGGGTCGAGGCGTCGATCTCCTGACCGGCCCCTTCAGCTATGGCGAGTCCGCGGAAGGAGCGTGGGCCCATTGGCGGAGGCGCGGTCACGAGCCGAGGGACGCCGACGGCGATTTCAAACTCTACGTGAGTGCCCATCCGACCGACGTAGCTGATGCCTTCGGTGCGGTCGCGAGGACTGTTCGGTCCACGCCGGCGCACGCTTTGAAGATCGGTCTCACTGCCGGGAGCCTGTTGCGACCCGACAAGCTCGTGGTGTACTTCACGTCGCGAGGCGACCTCGACGACTATGCGGCCAGGATTCATCGCGAGCTCGATGGCGCAAAGGTGCAGGGAGTGCCGTTCAGCGGAGCACTCGATGACACCGGTCTGCTCTCGTGGGGCTTCGACCCACCCGCCGGAGTAAACCGGGCCGGCGTATTTCCCGACCGGAGTTGGCGGATCTGGCTTTGCAATCGCCTCGCCAGTGCAATCGCCGAAACGCCCGCAGGAGCGGATGCGATTCGTTTCGCGTTGACCCGCGCGGCGGCCGCAGGAGTGGATACCGCTCACTGGGCACCTGTGGTCTCGTCGTGACGGGCGACTACCGATGCCGGTGACTGATCGGCTCATCTTGCCCGCCGATGTGCTGATCATGTCGGCCGATCAGGTCGACCAGGCGACTCGAATCCGATGCGGGTGCGGGCCGAGCGATTTCATCGTGACGCGGCCGAGATCGCGGACGCAGTCACGGGTCGTGACGGCGGAAGTCGCTGATCTGCTGTCCAGATTTCGAGAGTCGCAGACCTTCGCAGAAGCGCTTTCATCCTTTTCCTTCGATCACGCCGTCGACCCCGAAGAAGTTCTGCCGGCGGCGTTTGCCGCACTCACGCCGTTCTTGCAGTCGGGATGGCTCGCGAGTGACAGCGCACCCGGCTCGAATGAGATCGTCCCCACCCTGGAGATCGGGAGTACCGTCGCCGGTTGCACAGTCGTCGAGTGCATACAAGCTGTCGAGGACTCGGAGGTTTATCAGGTCCGCGACGCGACGGGGCAGCCTCTCGCGTTGAAGATTCTTCGGCCTGGCGCTCCGAGGAGCGCAGCTGCCCAGTTCAGGAACGAGGCGGCCGCCCTCCGCCGGGTAGGTGGCGCAATCGGCCCGCAGCTGCTGTCGGACGACCCTGTATTCGGCCGGGAGAGTCTTCTTGTGACGTGGGTTCGCGGCGTCCCGCTCGACCACTACGCAGGTCGACTTCGGATGCTGGGGGGACGGGCAGGCCGGGTCGCACTCACGGACCTGTGCGAAAAGGTCATCGCGATCTACGGGGAACTGCACCGCGCGAGGGTCGTACATGCAGACGTCCATCCACGAAATGTGCTTGTGGATGATCGGGGCACTCCGCACCTTATCGACTTTGGAATGTCGGTCCTGACCGACAACGGCACGCCGGGGACAAGCGCCAGGAAGGGGGCGCTCGAGTATCTGGAGCCGGAGTATGCGCTGGCCTCGATCGAGAATCGGCAGCCCCCGACCGCCAGCTATGCCAGCGACCAGTACTCTCTCAGCGCCATGCTGTACCTCGTCCTCAGCGGTCACACATACGCCGACTTCTCTCCGCTTCCAGGCGAGATGCTCCGTCAGATCGCGCAAGATCGACCACGTCCCCTGTCGGCTCACGGAATCACTCACACCCCCGCACTGGAGGCCGTCATACTGCGCGGCCTCGCCAAGGACCCGGTCGCTCGGTATCCGGCCGTGGCTGCGATGGCCACTGACTTTCGGCGAGCGTCCATTTCGCTGAAGAGCCCGAACCGCCACTCGCTTGAACATGAGGAAGCGGCGAAGCGCTTTCTGGAGGGATTCGAAGATGTCGATGACTTCGAGCTTCTCGCCCCCTACCCGCACGCGTCGATAACACACGGATCAGCAGGCGTTGCCGCGGCCTTCCACGAGATTGCGTTACACGCGAACGATCCCCGCGCGCTCGAGCTCGCAGATGCATGGATGTGGCGAGCCGTCCGCTCGGCGAGCGATGCACGTGCCTTCACGAGCAATCTGCCGGGCCTTGAACCAGGGAGCATCCCGGACGATTCCGTGTTCTTCGGCCCTGCGGGTATCGACGTCATGCTGGCTCGAGTCGCATCCGCGATGAGCGATGACGCAGGAATCGCTCATGCCTCTCGTCAGCTCGCAACATGGGAATCGGGCCAACGGAGTCAGGACTTCACACTCGGCGCGCCCGGCATGATCGCGTCCATCGCGCTCCTGATCGATGACTTGGCGCCCTCCGTGCGGGATCCCGACGGTGAGCCCATCATCGATCGGCTCACCAGCCTCGCCCACAACGCGCTCGGTCAACATGAATCGCGCCCAACCCTTCACGAGGGCGACTACCTTGGCATAGCGCACGGAATCGCCGGCACGGCGTACGCCCGACTCCTCTGGTGCGATGTCTCAGGCGACGCCCCACCCGCGTGGCTCCCGGACCTCCTCGACGAGATCGCGTCCATGGGGCGAGAGCACGGCAACGGTCTGCGTTGGCCGACGCGGTTCACGTCGCGTCCGCTTCCGGCATTCATGGAAAGTTGGTGCCATGGATCGGCAGGCATGGCACACCTGTGGACGATTGCGTATCGCGTCTACGCCGAGAACCGGTACCTCGAACTTGCGACACGTGCTGCGGTGACTGTCTGGGAGGACGAGTCCAGCAGAGGGACTCTTTGTTGCGGTGCCGTAGGTCGCGCATATGCGCTGCTCAATCTTCACCGACACGTCGGTGACCCCAAGTGGATCGATAGAGCACGAGTCCTCGCCGATGCGTCCTGGGAACTCTGCACCCGCCAAACGGAGACGACGCCGAGCCTCTTTCAAGGGTCACTGGGAGCGGCAGTTCTCCTCTCGACCATCAACGACCCGGATCGTGCGACCTTTCCCCTCTTCGAGCGGCGAGCCATCTAGCCGGTCGGGCGCATCTTGCGGCTCGGTCTGATGGCGCGTAAAGGGTTCCGACACCGACACCTGATTCGCCGGGTGAGCGGCATCCTTATCGTCGCCATCGTGCTGAACGCGCTGTTTGTGAGGTCGTGCGTCGCGCTCGCGGTGCGGGGCGTCAGATGGCGGGGTCGATCGCGAAGGCTTCGAGGGTGGACAGCCGATGGCTCCGGTCGCCGGTGATCTCGACGACCTTCGTGCGTTCACCGACGACCTCGGGGTCGTCGATGAGGTCGAGGAGGATGTCGTTCATCCCGTCTCGAAGCTCCAGGTGTTCGTCCGCGCCCGGCGTTATCCCATCCCGGGTGCTGAGCGGCAGCACGACGAGAAGGTCGATGTGTGCGAGCCCTTCGCGGGTCATCGTCGTCGCGTGCTCCAGCAGTTCGCGTGAGTGGGAAGTCCCGGTCGCATCTTCCAGGGCGAGCAAGTAGGCGAGGAAGTCGATGGGACCACGCTCCGCGATGAGGCTCCCCGCGGTCTCGTCCGGATCGAGGCGTGCCGCCGAGATCGAAAGCTGAGTGGCGAACAACGCCGCGCCCGGACTGTCCCACGACTCATCCACGAGATCGAACGGATCGGGCAACACCGCGAACTCAGGGTGGCGAAGCGCGAAGTCAGACACGAGCGTGCTCTTTCCACTCGCATGGGTCCCCGAAACGACAATCCGCATGCGGGTGACTCTAGAACGCCTAACGCGCTGCTGTGACCGTCATCGCGCTCTCGCCAGGGATGAGCTCACGCGTTCACTCTACGGTGGGGGATTCTCTTCCCCGGTTCGGGTCGGTTGAGCGGGTCAGAGGCGGAATGGACGCCGGGGCCTTCCCCGGCGAAACGCCCCGCGACGCCTCGACGCGTAAAGCCGCGCTCGGCCGGCACGCCTCGGTAGAGTGCGGGCATGGAATCTGAGTCGCAGATGGGCCCGACCCGCTACCGCATCTACATGATCCTCGGCCTCGTCTGCTCACTCGCACTCATCGGCGTCGGCATCTGGGGAATCGTCGGAAGTCAGGAGCCCGTCCTCGGGTGGGTCATGCTCGTCGCCGGCATCGCGATCAGTGCCCTCTCGGTTGTTCAGCTTCGCCGTGCGTAGCCGGCTGATTTCCATGACGACGGGTTAGAGCGCGAGCGTTACGCAGCCGGACTTATCGTCGTTCGTCGGTTCTCGCGATGCGCGTTGCGCGCGCCGGTGGGGTCGGCGAGTAAGACCGTTCCGAACTGCTCGGCGCGTCCGCCTCCGTTTGGCCGTGGCACGCTTGAGCAGTGACTCGACAACCCTTACGCGCGCGACTGCTGACGGCGTTGGCGGGCGATCCGGATGGCACGCCCGCATGGGTGCGAGCGTTGGCCGAGGGTGATGATGTCGGCTACTTCGCCGACGGCGGCGCTGTATGGACAGTGCATGCGGGCACGGCGACGTTCGTTGCGGGCATCCGGGCTCTTCTCATCCAGGCGCTGCACCCGGGCGCGATGGCAGGCGTCCATGACTTCTCCCGCTACCGCGAAGACCCCATCGGGCGCCTCACGGGGACGGTGCGCTGGATCATCTGCGTCACATACGGGTCGACCGAGCAGGCGCAGGCGGAGACGGCGCGCGTGGCTCGCCTTCATCAGAGGGTTGCCGGCACCTACGCGACAGATGCGGGACCCCGCACATACTCGGCGTCGGATGCCGCGCTCGTGGAATGGGTCCACCTTGCCTTCACCGAGGCATTCCTCGGCGCCCACCAGCGCTGGGGCGGCCCGATCCCGGGCGGCGCCGACGCGTACGTGCACGAGTGGGCGCAGGCCGGTCGACTGATGCACGTGTCCGATCCACCTGAGACGGAGGCCGAACTGAGGTCGCGCATGGATGCCTACCTCGAGCGCGACGAGCTCCGACACGACGCGCGTGTCAACGAGGTCGTGCAGTTCCTCCGCGACGTCCCGTTCACCGGGTCGATGCGACTGGCCTACCGCGTGCTGTTCGCCGCCGCCGTCGCAAGCCTTCCGCGGCAGTATCGCGAGCTGCTCGGTCTCCGGCGGACCATCTTTCCGGTCATCACGGCGACCCGGATCGTGCTCGCCCTCTCATCTCGGGCCCTCGGATCAGGCCCCCGTGCTCAAGACTTCGCCCGCCAGCGCCATCAACGCCTGGAGCACGAGACGCCCGAACCCCTTGCCACGGGGGAGTCGGCGATCCCGTCCGGAGCGGACGAGAAGTCCTAACGGTGCAAGAGCGCTGAGGCCTGAGGTCTTCACCCGAGGGGCCGTGTTTGCGGTGCATCTCGCGGACGCGTCCGCGGTACGTTCGATCGATGCGCTCGATTCCCTCATCTCTCGACCCGCTTGTGGTTGGGGAGATAGACCGACGCCTCTCGAGCGTGTCCCGTGACGAGGGGGTACGGATTCCCTGGGCGATCGAAAGCGGAAGCCGCGCGTGGGGTTTCCCCTCTCCTGACAGCGACTACGACTGCCGATTCCTGTTCGTGCGAGCTCGAGACGACTACCTGTCACTCTGGCCAGCGCGAGATGTGATCGAAACGCCGCTCGACAAGATTTATGACGTCAATGGATGGGACATCACAAAGGCCGCCAAGCTTATAGCCAAAGGCAACGCGACCGTCATCGAGTGGCTTCGTTCGCCGATCGTCTACACCGGCGAAACCTCTTTCCGAGATGAGTTGCTAGCTCTCGCCGACGCGATTGTGGAGCGCGGCGCGATCGGCCGCCACTACCTCCACGTCGCAGTGAAGCAGCGTGGCGCCACGCCCACCCTCAAGCGCTTCTTCTACGGATTGCGACCGGCCGTCGCGTTGCGATGGCTCGAGACGCATCCCACAAGAGCGGTCCCACCGATGGACCTGCCCACGCTGCTGGCGGAGAGCGATGTCGGCGAAGAAGTGCATCGTGCCGCGCTCGATCTGATTGCGCTCAAGGCGGAGACCCGGGAGCTGGGTAATGCTCTTGCCCCGGCCGTGCTCGAACGTTTCGTCGTTGCCCAGCTCGAGCACGCCGAACACTTCGAAACTGAGCCTGTTGCCAAGGGCTTCGACAGGACTCGCTCCCTCGCGGATGCTTTCATACGAACGCAACTCGATGACACCCGCCGAGTCTTCCCACGAGACGGCGCGTGATGCTCGAGTTGCTCAGCCTCACCCGAGTCCTGCCCTGACGGGTTTGAGAGATCGGGCCTCCGATATGAGCCTGAATGCGAGGACGGAGAAGGCCCTTACGCCGCGGACCGGAGCTCGCGGATCATGCTCTTGAGCTCGAGGACTTCGCGGCGGAGTTCCTCGACCTGGCTTTCGGTTGCAGCAGCAGTCTTCGTCGTCTGATCGGCGACGCGCTCCACGATCCAGGAGGCGAGCGTCGCGGTGACGACGCCGATGAGTGCAATTCCCCCGATCATCAGGCCTACAGCGACAATTCGACCGGTAAGGGTGACGGGGTAGAAGTCTCCGTAGCCGACAGTGGTGATGGTGACGAACGCCCACCAGATCGCGTCGGGGAACGTCTTGATGTCTCCGGCGCCGTTCTCGGCATCCAGCACTGTGAGAGCCGCGATGAAGATCGTGAGTACGGTGGCGCCGACCGTATAGATGACGACGCGCCCGCGCAGGACGTTGCCTGTTCCTCGACCGATGATGGCGAGCACAGTGAGGAAACGCATCAGACGGAGCGGCCGCAGCATCGGGAGAACGACGATGGCGAGATCGAGGAGATGCCGATAGAACCATCGCCACCTCTTCTCGGCGATGGTCAGGCGCGTCACGTAGTCGATGAGGAAGATCGCCCAGGTGATCCAGAGAATAGCCTCGCAGAGCTGATTCACGAATCCGTCGGGGTGAGCGATGATCTGCGTCGCGTAGGACATCAAGAAGAGGATTGCGGCGATCGTGAGCGGCCATTCAGCGGCTTTGTCCCACTTCGCGATGCGTGCACCGTACATGCCGGTGATTATCTCGTTCTCGGCATTGCCCGGTCGATAGGTTCGAGAGTGCTCGGTGACGACTCAGCAACGCTCGGATGCGCATCATGATCGACGCACCTGCGAAGTCGCAGGTGTGGCGGAACCTCCGGCGCGGACCGCAACGATGAGGGAGGATTCGCAATGCAGAATGCGATCCAATGGCTCTATATCGTCGTGGGAGCTCTCGGGATCATCTTGCCGCTGATCATCGTCGGGATCGCACGCCCCTGGCGCCGTAACGGGCCCGGATGGACTTGGATCCATTGGGGGCTCGCTGCCGGGGTCGGGCTCCTCGTCGGCAGTTTCATGCTCGCTCTGACTCTCGGCTCAGCCGGGGATCTGCGCAGAACTCGCGCTGCGCTGATCAACGACCTGCTCACGGCCGCGTTCCACGCGTTTGGGCCAGCACCCGCTGTAGCGCTCGTCCTTCTCATCGTCGGCACCACGTCAGTTGTGACATTTCGGATCACTCGACCTCGACCACTGCCTGCCGACATCGACCTCGCGGGGCTCCGTGTGCTCTCACGAAAGGGCGCGACCGTCGACGACCTCCAGGCGAGATACCTTCCGAGCGCGCGATTCAGCTCAGACGAATTCGTCCTCGCCGTTGCACTGGGACAGGCGGACCGGAAAGCCAAGATCTTCTACGGGCGAGTGATCACATACGCGCCTCGCTCCTTGCGTACCAACCGTGCGCTGTTCAGGTACGCCGCCGCCCTCGAGTCGAAGGTGCACACCTCGAACACGCTCGACGACACGAAGCACCCGCTCTCGGAGCTCGCGGCCCTCGCGAGGCGCGTCGAGGCGGGCGAACCCATCCCGCGACTTCCTGATACTGCTTAGCGTGGCGCGACCGGCTGCGGCGAGGAATCGCTGCCCACGAGGGTCACGCCGCCTTGTGGTGGCCGACGGGCCTTTCCTGGTTCGTCCGTTCGCGAAGACGCCGGCGAACCTCGCCTTCTACGAGCAGTGTCACGTACGACCGGATCGGCACGTCGTCGAAGTCGACGAATGCATCGACAACGAGCTCACGAACCACGCTTTCATCGACGGAGTCGAAGCGTCGCGACAGTCGGTCCACCACGAAATACAAGGCCTCGGCCTCATCTCGCGGGTTGGTGACACTCACATATCAAGGATGCTCGAACGGGCTTCTGATTTCCATAACGCGGCACCCGAGCCCACACGGAATGTTCACCCGCTGGCTACCCCGGCTGCGCGATCGGGACAGTATCGTCGCGGCATGAGCCTGAGCATCCCTGAACCCGACCCGTACGAGGCTCAGACAGGATTCGACGACGAAGACTGGGAGTACGAAGACGTGGACGCGACGACGTTCGAAGCGGGTGAGGACGAGCTCGACATCGAAGAAGGCCGCGCGCACGAACGCTGAACCCCGACACCGTCGTGACCGACGGATTGTCTCGTCACGGACACCTGTCCGATCGACGCCCTTGTCGAGCTGAGCGCAGCCGCGTGCCGGATCCTGGTGCGGCCAGCCGCTCACGCATCGACGTCGAAGACGACCACCCGTTCGGCCAGCCGAGAGATCAGCTGTGCCACGGGCTGATGTGCCGGATGCGGCAGGTAGTCGTCTCGGGCGGAACTGCTCTCGAAACTGACGACGAGCGCCCAGTCGAATCCATCCTCTAGGCCCTCCGGGCTGCTGCTCGGCCCGCAATGAACGGCCATGATCCCGGGGATCGTGTCGGGGAAGGCGTCAGCCAAGGCGGTGAGCTCATCCAGTTCCGCGCTCCCGACTCCAGGCTTCCAGCGGACGAGGACGACATGCACAACAGAGGGAGCGGCCATCGTTACAGTGTGCCCTGATCGACCCCTCCGCGCAGTGCGCGCTTTCGCCGGTCGGGGTCGGTCGGGCCGATGAGTCGTTCTCCGACCTCGATCGCGGCATCCTTCAGCTGTTGCGGGCCGACGATCGAGAGGTCGGCATCGAAGCCGGCGAAGCGAGCCGCAAGGGCCCGCCACGACCATGACCCCATCGTGACCGTCGTGCAGCCTTCGTCCTGCTCCTCGATGGCCGAGTCACTGTCGAGGTAGGGGGCGATCTCGCGGGCCGAGAGGTGGAGCACGGCGGTGCCGACGCACGGCCACGCGGTGCTGGTGGACCCCCGGAACCGCGCCGCGACGAAGGCGACCGGGTCGCGGCCGGGGATCGGTCGGGGAGTGAAGGGCAGTCGCGTGGGAGCACGCGGACGCATGCGGTCGATGCGATACGTGCGCCAATCACCCGCGGCGACCGAATCGTCGCCGGAGCGGCCTTGCTGCTCCGGCGAGGGGGTGGACGGGTTCCAGGCCAGCAGGTACCAGCGACCGTTCGCGGCGATGACGGCGTGCGGTTCGACCCGCAGGGGCGGAGCAGCCTCTCCGTCACCCCATGCTGAGGCGTAGTCGAACCGGAGGATCTCGTGCGCGCTCGCCGCCTCGCTCACCGCGACCAATACCTCCGGGCTGACGGCCGGATCGCCGTGCGTGGCGAGCACGTCGATGGCCTCGACGCGGTGCCGGATCCTCGAGGGCATGACCTGCCGCATCGTCGCGAGAGCACGAGCGGCGGCCTCTGCGATGTCGGCACCGGATGCCGGCGCCACCGCGAGGGCGAGCGCCACAGCCACCGCCTGGTCATCGTCGAACAGCAGGGGCGGCAGCTCGGCGCCCGATGACAGGCGGTATCCGCCGGCCGGGCCGCGCGTCGCCTCGATGGTGTAGCCCAGCTCGCGCAGCCGATCGATGTCGCGGCGGACGGTGCGGGGGCTCACCTCCAGCCGGTCGGCCAGAACGTCGCCCGCCCACTCGCGCCGAACCTGCAGGAGCGACAGAAGCGCGAGCATCCGAGAAGAAGGACTGGGCATGTGTCCATTGTCGGCGAATAGCGGTCATGATCTGTCCGCATCTTCGGCGAGAGTCGATCTGCGCAGCCGATCGGCTGAACCGCCCCACACCTGCAGGAGCCACGATGACCATCGCAACCACACCCCACCTCAACTTCGACGGGAACGCTCGTCAGGCGCTCGACTTCTACGCCGCCGCCCTCGGCACCCCCGCCGTCACGATCACCTACGGCCAGATGGGTGCGTCCGAAGACCCGGCATGGGCCGACCGGATCGTGTGGGGTCAGGTCGAGACCGCAAGCGGCGTGCGTGTCATGGCGTTCGACGTCTGGCCGCATCAGGCGTACGACCAGGGGGCGAATGCGTTCTACGTCTATCTCAGCGGCGACGACGCCGCCGAGATCACGGCCGTATGGGACGGCCTCGCGGACGGCGCCGAGATCCGTCAGCCGCTGAGGGCCTCCGCCTGGTCTCCTCTTGCGGGTCAGCTCCGCGACCGCTTCGGGGTGATCTGGGCGCTCGACGTGCGCGCTCCCGAATCGGGCCAGGAATAGTCCCCGCTGCTCGGTGCACGGCTGCCGAGAGACACCGGTCGCGAGCCGGTTCCGGCGTGTGAGGATGTCGGTATGGCGACATCCCGGACCTTCCCCCTCATCTCCGCGGAAGAACTGCACGCACGCATCGAGGCCGGCGACAGCATCCGTCTGCTCGATGTGCGTTACCGGCTCGAGCAGCCCGACGGGCGACCCGATCATCTGGCCGGCCACATTCCCGGCGCGGTGTACGTCGACATGGATACGGAACTCGCCACACACGGCGATCCGTCGGAGGGGCGGCATCCGGTTCCCTCCCGCGACGTGCTTCAGGATGCTGCGCGCCGGTGGGGTCTCGACTCCGGCGACGCCGTCGTGGTCTACGACGACTACCGATCGGTGTCGGCCGCGCGGGCATGGTGGCTGCTCACCCGCTCGGGGGTCGACGACGTGCGCGTGCTGGACGGCGGTCTGGCGGCGTGGACGGCGGCGGGTCTTCCGCTCGAGACGGGTGACGTCGTTCCCGCGCGCGGCTCGATCGACCTCGACGAGCTGAGCGGAGGCATCGCGACGATCGATGATGCCGAAGCGTGGCCCGCGCGAGGGATTCTCATCGACGTGCGGGCGCCCGAGCGCTATCGAGGCGAGACCGAGCCCTACGACCCGATCGCGGGGCACATCCCCGGAGCGGTCAACCTGCCCGCGGGCGCCTACCTCGCCGGCGAGGGCTTCGCTGATCCCGAGGCGATCCGCGGAGCCCTCGCCGGCGCGGGAGTAACCGATGCCACACCCGTGGCGGCGTACTGCGGCTCGGGCCTCACCGCCGCGCACCTCGCGCTCGCCGGCACCGTCGCCGGCGTCGCCGTCACGGTGTTTCCCGGCTCGTGGAGCCAGTGGTCGAACACGCCCGGTCGCGCCGTCGCGACGGGACCGACGCCTGCGGGAAACGTCGACGCGTAACCAAGAGGACGACAACGAGCGGGGCGCGGCGATCCGGATCGCAGGGGTTCGCATCCGACATCCCCCGGTAGTTGGCGCCCAATGTCATTATTGACGTATGGCGTCCACTTTGCTCGACCGAGCGATCTACTCATATTCTGACGTCGATCGCCTCGTCGGACTGCATTCAGGTACTGCCAGACGGTGGCTCGAGGGTTACGCACGATCGGGTCGCTTTTACGATCCCGTGCTTCGAGAAGGGCCGACGGGCAGCGAGGTCGTGACGTGGGGGGAAATGGTCGAAGCTCGTCTTCTGGCCGAGTTTCGCAGCCATCAAGTGCCAATCCAGCGCTTGAGGCCTGCTGTCGTGCGTCTCCGCGAGGAGTTCGGTAGGTATCCGCTCGCCCATGCGCGCCCCTTTCTCGACGTCGAGGGACGAGAACTCGTCCGCGCTGTTCAAGAAGAAGTCGGCGTCGACGGATCACTGCGGTTGGTTGTGGTACGAAACGGGCAGACGCTGCTCGCGGAAGCAACTCAGCGATTCAACGACACCGTCCGATATGACGACAGCGGCGTGGTGGCTCGCCTGACCCCGATCGCACGTACGCCGGAAGTAGTTATGGACCCGCTGCGGACCTTCGGTCAGCCGGCCGTGCGCAACGTACGTACAGATACGATCGCCGAAGCTTTTCGCGCGGGTACGTCCCGTGAGGAGCTGGCTGATCTTTACGAGCTCAGCCTGGACCAGGTTGATGCGGCCATACGGTTCGAGCTGATCGCCGGCAGCGAGCAAGCTGCCTGATGTCGAGAGGGTTCGCGCCGGTGTATTTCACCGACGAGAACGCGCTCGGTATGGGTAAGTTGCTCAGCCGCAGCGGGCGAGACGACATCGTCTTTCCCGGTCACCCCGCGTTGCCTGAGGTGCTGCTCGGCTCCACCGATCTTGAATGGATGCCCATTGCCGGCTCCCGAGAATTCATCGTGCTCACCCGAGACAAGCGCATTCGAACGCGCCCAGCCGAACTCGCCGCTTACATGGAACACGGCATCCGGTCAGTGTGGATAGGTGCCAAACAGGATCTCAGCCCGCAAGATCAGGTCGTGCTGTTCATCAGTCACGAAGAACGACTTCGACGGGAGATCATCAAGCTGGGCGCTGGCCCGTGGGCGCTCGCGCTATCGGCAACCGGCGTGCGACCTCTCTGGCTGAGAAAACCATGACCAGCGTCACAGAGCTTCTCGCGATCAACCTGTTCGAAGTGTTCGGCAACCGAGACGCGCCCAGCCGGCAGGCCGCGATCGAGCGGACCTACTCGGAGGACGTCGTCTTCACGGATCCGGAGGGAAGCGTGCGGGGCCGCGCCGCCCTCGAGGAGAAGGCGGCAGCGATCCTGGATGAGGCTCCGACCGACTTCGTGTTCACCGAGGACGGCGAGCGATACGCCGCGTCAGACGTCGGCGCGCTCGCCTGGGCCTTCGGGCCGGCCGGTGCCCCTGTCGTTCGTGGAATGGACGTGATCACCGTGGAAGACGGCCGGATCACGAGCATCCGCACGTTCTTCATCGACGACTCGACGGTGCGCCCGCCCTCGAGCTAGCCTCAGAGGTTGCGGAGTGCGTCCGGGTCGTCGGCGAGCCGGACGGCTTCGCGGGCCACGGCCTCCTGCTCAGCCTCGCTCAGCGGCGGCAAGCCCACTTCGTCGGCCGGCATGCCCTCGTACGGGTCGGCGCCGGGGAACTCCTGACTGAACGAGCCGGCGACGGCTCCCCCCGGGGGGAACTCGTCGCCCGCGGCGCCCAACAGCGTCTCTTCGCCGGGAGCCTGCTCCGGCACGTCGTCTCCGAGGTGCTTACGATGCCACTCGCCGCTCATGCTCGCTCCTACCTTCGTCAACAGCGTCACACTGGTCGTCTTCGAGACGATGAGGATGCGGGCTGCCTTATCGATCGCCGGCATCATCCACCGAGCGTCGTTGAAGTCTACGACGCTCCGACCGGCGACCCCGGGTTCGCGGAACTCTTGCGAGAACACGGGGAATCACCGACGCTCGAAGCATGCACATCGCCGGAGTCCTGCCGCCCGATGCCCCCGACCCGCGCGACGCGCACCGTGAACTGCTGCGGGTTCTGGCGTTTCCGCTCATGGGGCTCGTACCGCAGCCGACGATCGAAGATCACGACAGCTTCGGTTTCATCGAAGGGAAGGATGCCGAGGGTCGGTGGCAGATGTCGGTGTCGATCACGTACACCCTGTGGCGGAATCCCGCCGATCACGAAGACCCGGTCAATCTCGCCGAGCTCGACGAGCAGACCCGTGAATCTCTCGACGTCGAGCCCGCATGGGAGCGACCCGCGTGGTTGATCGAGGGCGTGCAGCGGTTGCGATATCCGATGCTGTGGGAGGCGGTGCGCACCTCATGGCATCGCGATGAGTCCGAATACACGACCCTTTCTCGGCAGCTCGTCGACCACGCCAACTATGTCTTGATGAACCAGTTCCGGGAGGAGCTCGGCCTGCCACGCGGACCCCACGGAGACACGGCGTGGCAGATCTCGCAGTCGGCGGTCAACCCGGCGGTCACACTCGAGATCGACGGTGTCGAGGTCGCTGCCTCCGAGATCGACACCGACCCCTTCGTCTACGCGGTCGGTGCGCGGTTGGCGCCGGACGTCGTCACGACGGTCGTGATCGCGCGCGACCACCTGCCGTACGTTCGGGTCGCGCTCTCGCTGAGGAAAGGCACCACCGGCGAGCGCACGCGCGACTGACCGTGGGGGGAGGGTCCGGATCGGAGCATCCTGAATCGGAATCAGCAGATCATCGGCCGCGACGTCGTCACGCTGTTGCCCGCTGGCCCCCGCGTCGCGCGGCGACGTATTCCGCCGGCATCCCCGGCCCGATCTTGACCTTCACCTCGCCCGGGTCGATCACGCCGCATTCGTCGCACACGACCTTCGCCGCGACCGGCTGACCGCATGACGCATGCCGGTACAGGATCGGCGGCTCGCCGGGCGCTGCCCATTCGTCGCCCCACTCGGTCAAGGCGATCAGGGCCGTCGCCAGCGCCTGCCCCTTCGCCGTGAGCACGTAATCGGCCGAACCCTCGCGGACCA
The DNA here is from genome assembly GCF_008710745.1 of Microbacterium rhizomatis. Classification (GTDB taxonomy): domain Bacteria; phylum Actinomycetota; class Actinomycetes; order Actinomycetales; family Microbacteriaceae; genus Microbacterium; species Microbacterium rhizomatis. The sequence continues at coordinate 542,600 of NZ_VYSA01000002.1, read as the reverse complement.
TGACGCCGCTGTTGACGAAAGCATCCAGCCGTGCGGCGAGCACGTTCGTCGCGATGCCCAGGTTGTGCTGGAAGTCGCCGAAGCGCGTGACCCGCGCGAAGAGGGCGTCGCGGATGATCAGGATGCTCCATCGCTCGCCGACGAGCTCGAGAGCTCGCGCGATCGAGCACACCTGCGTGTCATACGTCTTTCCCAACATGGCGTCGACACTAGCACTTGCATGATGCAAGTAACGGGACTACCGTCGCACCAAAGGACCGTCGCACCAAAGGGAAGGGGGGGCGCGCGATGAGCGCCGACTACACCGCCACCATCACAGTCAGCAAGACTCCGGCCGAGGTCTACGACGCGATCAACGACGTCGCCGGCTGGTGGGGCCGCATCACCGGCACCACGACAGCGAAGGACGACGAATTCGTCTACGTCGTACCCGGCCTGCATTACAGCGGGTTCCGGGTCACGGAGCTCGAACCCGGCCGGCGGATCGCGTGGATCGTGACCGGCAGCTACCTCAGCTTCGTCGACGACACGCAGGAGTGGAACGGCACGACCGTCCGGTTCGACATCACCCCCTCGGGCGACGGCACGCAACTGACGTTCACGCACGAAGGGCTCAGGCCCGAGGTCGAATGCTACGGCGCATGCTCGAACGCATGGTCGACATACATCCGGGGCAGCCTGGCTGCGTTTCTGGAGACCGGCGTCGGGCAACCGAACTTCTTCGAGGGCGATGAAGCTCTCGAAGCCGCCGAGCACGAGACCCTCCGCCACCGCATCGAGGGCGCCGGAGCCGCTCTCAACGCCGGGTGGCCAACAAGCCGGGTGACCAACATGCCGGGTGACCAGCAAGCCGGGTGACCAACAAGAGGAGCACAGACCATGGGACGAGTGATCGTCGTGCAGTACATCACGCTCGACGGCGTGGTCGAAGATCCCGACGGCAGCGATGGCACGGCGGCCGGCGGCTGGGCGATGCGGTACGGGCCGGAGGGCATCGCGGGTGACAAGTTCCGCCTCGGCAGCATGATGCAGAACGGGGTACTGCTGTTCGGCCGGCGCACCTGGGATCACTTCAGCGAGCTCTGGCCGCCCCGCGACTCGGAGTTCGCTCTGCAGATGAATGCCGCGCAGAAGGCCGTCGCTACACACGGCCACTTGCCCGACGACGCATGGTCGAATTCGCAGCCGATCTCGGACCCTCTCGAAGACTGGGTCGGCAAGACAGTCCGAGAGCAGGACATCGTCGTGATCGGCAGCGGGTCGGTCGTCGCCCAGTTGCGCGACGCGAACCTGATCGACGAGTACCGGCTCATCACCTTCCCCGTCGTTCTCGGTGAGGGCAGGACGCTGTTCCCGGATGCGGCGCACCTCGAACTCGTCTCGTCCGAGGTCGTCGGGCCTGGCAGCCTCTCCATCTACCGCGCGAAAGAGCAGGCAAGAAGCAAAATACCCGGCAAGAAGTGAAAGAGCAGGTGAGAACCGAAATAGCGGGTAGGAAGAACGAGATCGCGCCAAGCTCGATCCTCAGCGGGCCCGCTGAGGTGTCGGAGTAACCTCACGTCGGGCTGGTGACGATGTTCTCCGTCGTTTCGCCCGGCTCATCGACGACGTTCGACGCGCTGCCCGGCGCTTCCTTCCGGACGCCGGACGCCGCGACGAGGGCGTCGTGCGCGGCAGCGATCTCATCGGCACCGCCCGGCTCGAACGTTCCCTTTGCGTCATCCATACGGCGAACGTACTCCGCCGGCGCGATCGCGTCAGCAGGCCGGATGCTTTCCATTGCAGAAGAGGATTGGCCGAGCACCCCCGTGGTCACGACAGCTGTCGCCGGGCCTGCGCCGCGAACTTTCCGTCCAGCGCCATGAGCTCGTCGAACGTGCCCGACTCCACGACGCGTCCGCGTTCGAGGTAGTAGATGCAGTCGGCGGAAACGACGGTGCTCAAGCGGTGCGCTATCACGATGCGGGTCGCCGACAATGCGGCCAGGCTCTCCGCGACGATCGCCTGAGTGGTGTTGTCGAGCGCGCTCGTCGCCTCGTCGAAGAGCAGGATGCGGGGGTTGCCCGCGAGCGCGCGGGCGATCAGCAGCCGTTGCTTCTGGCCTCCTGAGAGCGTCGAGCCGCCTTCCGTTACGGCGGTGTGGATGCCCATCGGCATCGCGCGCAGGTCATCGGCCATGCCCGCCTCGGTCGCGGCGCGCCACGCGTCGTCGACCGACAGGTCGATCGAGTCGCCCACGATGTTGGTGAGGATCGAGCCGGGAAGAAGCTGCACCGCCTGCAGCACGACGCCGAGCTGACGGCGGACGGCCCGGACGTCGAGCCCCGCGAGGTCTTGATCGTCGAAGAAGACGCCGCCCTCCTCTGGTTGCTCGAATCCGAGCAGCAAGCGTCCCAGGGTCGACTTCCCCGAGCCAGACGGGCCCACCAGGGCGATGGATCCGCCCGCCGGCACTCGGATCGACACGTCGTCGAGTACGAGCGGGCCGTCTTCGCTGTATCGGAACGAGATGCCGCTGAACTCCACCGCCCCGCGGAGTGTGCCGGGGTCAGCCTTCTGATCGTCGTCTTCGGGCGTCGCCGTGAGGATGGGAAGCGCACGCTGCAGGCCCGGTAGCGTGAAGATGAACTGCGTCGCCGCCCCCGCCATCGCGAGGACGGCGGCGACCACCTGGCCGAACGCAGCGCTGATCGCCAGGAACACCCCGGGCGAGACGGTCGGGTCGGCGCTCAGCCCGATGACCGCGAACAGCACGATCGACGCGACGATCGGGAAGATCGCCGCCACGACCGCCGTGACGTCCTGCGCGTCCCGCACCGCGTTCCACCGCTCACGCCTGTCGGCGAACCGCGCCGCCCACCGCTGGAACGCCTTCTCCTGCGCGCCGGCCACCCGCAGCGTGGAGACGCCGGAGACGAACTCCAGCAGCATCCCGGACATCTTGCCGGATTCTTCTTCGACCTCCCGCATTCGCCGCAGCTGCACGCGACCCGCGAGGTAGATCACCAGCACCAGCACGGCGGTCAGGATCGTCGCGATGACACCGAACTCGATGCTGTAGAACCAGATGAGCGCGAGGCTGACGATGGAGAAGAGCCCGCCCAGCACGGATGTCACGGCCGAGCCGCTGATGAGCTTCACGATCGCGACGCCCGACTGCACGCGGTAGGCGAGGTCACCGGCGGAATAGCGGCTGAAGAATGTCGTCGGCAGCGAGAGCAGCCTGTCCCACAGGGCAGGCGACAGGTACGCATCGACGGTGCCCTGGATGCGCAGAACGGCGATCGCCGTCGACAGCTGCAGCAGCGCGCCGGCGAGAGTCGCCACGAGCAGGGCGATCGTGAGCTGAAGCAGCTCGGGTCGATTCGACTCGGGGATGACGCTTCCGACGATGCGGCCGGTGACGATCGGCACGGCCAGCGCGAGGATCGCAGAGCCGAGCGCGAAGGCGAACAGACGGACCATTTCCGGTCGCGACAAGGCGAGAGCGCTCCGGACGAGACCCCCGATGCCGAGCGGGCCGTCCGGTAGCGGGCGATAGATCGAGACCGCTCCGCGCTCGATCTGCGCCGCGATGCGCGCGTCCACGAGCGTGCGGGTTCCCTCGCTCGGGTCGACGAGCTGATAGCGTCCCGATCGCTTCGGTATGAGCGCGATGGGCCGGTGACCGTCATCGAGGAAACCAAGGAGGGGCCCGGCGCCGTTCTGCCACCAATCGTCGGTCAGCAGCACGCGCCGGACGCGGACGCGGGATGCTCGGGCCACCGCATCCACAGGATCGCCACCCCGCGTCGGGGGCATGGCCGCCGGTACGGTGACACCCAGGGCGCGGGCGACGACCCGGAACGCGCTGAGGACGGCGCTCTCACCCGGTCTGGAGCCGGTGGTTCGACGCTCGTCAGGATCGGTGATGGCCGTCAGGCGGTCGAGCGCCTCCGCCATCGCGCCCTCGTGCGCGTCGCGCTGCAGGCGCACACGGGCGATGTCTGCTGCGGCGAGGCGAGCCCTTCGGTCCGCGAGCGCGCGCGAAAGCGCTGCCTCGGGAATCGCGTCGGCGGGCGACGGCTCGCCGACGGACGTGTCGACGGCGAACGGGTCGTTCTCGACGGTGATCGCGACCGCGAGGTCGATCAGCCATTCGGCGCGGCGCCGGTGGTCGCCCGCCCCGGCGAGCGGGGAGGGCGTGACGGCCGACCCCGCTCCGCCGACCGCGACCAGGCGGAACGACGGAGCCAGAGCCTCATCGAGTCCGTAGAGGGTCTGGCCCTCCACGACCGTGCCCACGTGCAGCCGGGGAGTGTCCGCCTCGTCGGCACCGCCGACGGCGAACAATTCGACCACTCCGCGCACAACGAACCATGACGCGTCGGCCCCCGTGAGGAACAGGGGGCGGTTGGCGCCCAGCGCGATCGGGCCGCTCATGTCGTCACGCGTGCCCTTGCTCACGTCGTCACGCTGCCGTCCGCGGCGAACAGGCGGCTGTAGGGGCCGCCGGCACGAATCATGTCGTCGTGCGTTCCGCGCTCGGCGATGCGTCCGCGATCGAGCACGATGATCTCATCGCAGTCGCGGATCGTGCTGAGTCGGTGCGCGACGATGAGGGTCGTGCACCCGCGGCGTCGGATGTTGCCGTCGATGAGCTGCTCGGTGCTGGGGTCGAGGGCGCTGGATGCTTCGTCGAGGATGAGAATGCGGGGTTCGGTGAGGAGCGCGCGCGCGATCTCGAGGCGCTGGCCCTCGCCGCCGCTGAAGTTCGCGCCGCCCTCTTTGACCTCGGTGAGATAGCCGTCGGGGCGACGGGCGATCTGCTCGTGGATCGCCGCATCCTGGGCGGCCTGCACCACCCGCTGCTCCGGCACCGCAGGGTCCCAGAGGGTGAGGTTGTCGCGGACCGTTCCGCTGAAGAGGCTGATGTTCTGATCGACGAGGGCCACCGAGGTGGCTATCGTGTCGCGGGGCCATTCCTCGCGCGGCTTCCCGTCGAAGAGGATCTCGCCCGACCACGGGCGGTACAGGCCGGCGACCAGGAGGGTGATGGTCGATTTGCCGCTTCCCGAGCCGCCCACGAGCGCCACCCTGCTGCCGGGCCGCAGGACGAGGCTCACGTCGTTCAAGAGCGGCTCTTCGAGGATGCTGTAGCCGAACGTCACACCGCGAAGTTCGAGCTGCCCGGTCAGGCGCCCGACGCCGTCCGCCGTAGACGCGGCGGCGTGAGGTTCGTCGTCGACGGGGTTGGCGAGAACATCGTCGAGTCGCTCGAGATCGCCGCTGACCTCCTGCACCGAGCCGCCGAGCTGAACGAACCGCCCGATGGGCTCGGACGCGCGCCCGATCAGGAGCTGGATCGCGATGAGTGTGCCGAGGCTCATCGCGCCCTCCACGACGGTGAGTCCCCCCCAGCCGAGGACGGCGACCGTCGTGAGGCCGGCGAGCAGCGGGGGCACGACGAACAGGGGGAGGGATGCCCGGCCGAGCCGTTGGGCACTCGTCACGGTCTTCGCGTGCAGACCCGCGATGCGGGTGAACAGGTCGCCCTCGCGACCGGCGCCCTTCACAGACTCGATCGATCGGATCCCCGACATGGCACTCCCCATGAGGGCTCCACCGTCCTGGCCGAGCCGCAGGTTCTCGTCGGCGCGGCGGCGGGCGATGGCGCGGAGGACGAGCAGGTTGATCACCGCAGAGGCGATGCCCACCAGCGCAAGGCCAGGGCTGTAGCCGACGAGCACGATGAAGTAGAAGACGACGACGACAGAGTCGATCAGTGCGGTTGCCACCTCGCTCGACAGCAGCACCGCGACACGGTCGTTGAGCATCGCCCGACCCGAGATCTCGCCGGCTGAGCGATGCGCGTAGAACGAGACGGGGAGACGCAGGATGTGCCATAAGAAGACGCCCGAGCTGTGCAGGGCCAGCTTCGTCTCGAGCAGCAGCAGGTAGCGCCCCCGGAGTGCCGTCAGGACCGCCACGACGATCGCCGCCCCCGCGAGCAGGCCCAGGATCGGCCAGATCGCGCCCGGCTGCTCCGCCACGAGCACCTGATCGACGAACGCCTTCGTGAGCACCGCGGCGGCGAGCCCGGGGATGACGAGACCGAGCCCCGCGAGCACCACGAAGATCATCCCGGCGAGAGAATGGCGCACGCGCCCCGCGAGGCCGGCCACCACGGCGGGCGGTCTGCCCTCTTTACGGAAGTCTCCGCCCGGTTCGAGCCGCAGCACCACGCCGGTGAACGACTTGTCGAACTCGCCGTCGGAGACGGTCCGCGCGCCCTGCGCGGGATCGTTCAAGAACCATCGTCCCGGCGCATACCCCTCGACCACCACGAAGTGGTTGAAGTTCCAGTACACGATCGCCGGCAGCGGCCCGGTCTTCAGCTGTGCGGGCTCCTGGCGGAATCCTTTCGCGGTCATGCCATACGACCGTGCGGCCTTGAGGATGTTGCTGGCCTTCACCCCGTCGCGAGAGACGCCGCTCGCCTGGCGGAGTTCGGCCAGCGGCACCCAGCGTCCGTAGTGTGCGAGCACCATCCGCAGCGACGCGGCGCCGCACTCCGACGCTTCCATCTGCAGCACGGTGGGCGTGCGCTCGCGGCGCGCCCTGGGCGCGGCATCCGTCCCCGTCCTGTCCGCCACCGCCGCATGCGCCCCGGGGCCACCGGTCACTGGGCGGTCCGATCGGACGGGAACAGCAGAGAGATCGGATGCTCGACCGCGGTGATCACCGTCGCGTTCACGAGCGTGCCGGCCACGATCGGGTCGGGCGGTCCGTCGCCGAACGTCCAGGCGAAGCCGGACGGGGTGGAAGCGGGCGTGAGCGCCACCTCCACCTGGAACACGGGCGGGCCGCCGACCACGATCGATGTGATGTCATCGTTGTGCAGCAGCGCGTTGACCCCCGCTCGGGTCGCAGGGTACGCGCCGACCTTCGTCACCGTGCCCTGGAGGAGGCCGTACACCTCCGACGGGACGGTCGTCACCGAGATCTGGACGGGCATCCCCGGCTTGATGGGCTGGCTGCCCGCGACCGCCACGAAGGCGAAGACGCGCAGCTGCTCGTCAGCGGGCTGGACCGTCAGGATCGACTGGCCCGCATCGACCCGGTCATTCGGGTACGCGAGCAGCTCGGTCACGGTGCCGTTCGCCGTGGCGAGCACGCTGATGTCACCGGCATCCGCGGTGTGCACCGTGGCCACGGGCGCACCGGCGGTCACGTGATCGCCGGCAGATACGAAGATCTCGGTGATCTGGCCGGCCTCCGTCGCAACCGCGCTGAACGTGCCGTACGGAGTGAGGACCATGCCGGCGGCGGGGACGGTCGTGCGCACCGTGCCGACGAAGCACCAGACCACGAATGTCACGAGGACCAGCCCGACGGCCGACAGCGCGATCCAGCCGCGCGGCCGTGTCACGCGCACGACGGTGTCCAGCTGCTCAGGGCTTGCGAGGTTCTGGACAGCAGCGGGGCGGTACAGCGGTGAGCTCACGTCATTTCTCCTCGACCGTGCTCACGGGTCATCGGGGAGAACGGCGGTTTCCCGGGCACGACACCATGATGGCTCAGGACACGATGAACCGACATAGACCCACGTCGCCACTTCGGGTCCTGCGCCGGGCATGCTCGCCTACCATCGAGGATCCCGCCGGACAGGACCCAAGTCCATGGAGCTGGGTCGCGTTTTCGTCCAGAGTGGGGCGTGGACGAGCAGCGTCCCGGAGTGGAGAGATACAACTACCGTGATCACCATGGCCGAAACGGCACCTCTGCCGATCACCCGATCGATCCCGGTGCGGCTGCGTGGAGGCCGTGCTCGCTCTCTCCAGCTCGCACTGATCATCCTGGCGGTGTGCGCGCTCGTCCTGGGGGTGTTCCAGCTCGCCGTCGAAGCCCAGACCCCGGACGCCGTCTGGGCCGTGTCGCTCTTCACCGTCCTGTTCTGGATCTGGATGACGGCAGGGATCATCGCGTGGTGGCGGCGGCCGAACAACGCCATCGGCGCGTTGATCGTGATCGGGGCGATCACGGTGTTCCTCGGCGGCCTCGGCAATCTCGGCATCCCCTTCTTGACGGTGATCGGCGAGATCTCGGCGACGGCGGTGCTCGCGGTGATGGTCCACCTGCTGCACGCCTTCCCGTCCGGCAGGCTGCGGGGGCGGCTGTCGATCGCGACGGTGTTCTCGGGATACGTCATCGCGATCGGCCTGCAATCGCTCGCCTACGTGGCGAGCGTGGCTGACGAGCCCGAGCTCGCGATGATCGTGTCGATCGCCCAGCGCCCGCTCGGACTCGCGGTGATGGTCGCAACGGCCGTCATCCTCATCTCGCGTCTCATCGACGCCGACCGCATCCATCGCCGTGTGCTGCTGCCGCTGTTCGCCTACGGCATCCTGGCCGTCGTACTGATCTCGCTCACCCCGAACGTCCTCGGGCCGCTGGGGGCCGACGAGGTGACCATCGGGACGATCCAGCTGGCGCTCAATGCCGGCATCCCGATCGCATTCCTCCTGGGCGTGCTGCTGGGCGGCTTCACCCGCACGGGCGATCTCGAGGCGCTGAGCGCCTGGCTCGGCATCGAAGGGGCCACGCGGCCGGCTGTCGCCCGGGCGCTGTCGACCACGCTCGGCGACAACTCGCTGCGGGTCTTCTACTGGGCCCCCGAGCGCAAGGGCTACGTCGACGAGCACGGCACCGATGTCGATCCGGCGACGTTCCCCGATCACCAGGGCCTGCTCGAGGTCAGGGTCGACACCCGACTTGTCGGTGCGATCGTGTACGACACGAGAATCATCGGCGACCCCTATCCGGTGCGGCGTGCCGCCGAGGTGCTGGCGATCGCGGTCGATCGTGAACGGCTGACGGCCGAGCTGATCGCGAGCAACGAAGCGCTGATGCAGTCGCGCGTGCGACTCGTCGAGACCGCGGACCGCGAGCGCTCGCGGATCGCGCGAGACCTCCACGACGGGCTGCAGGTACAGCTCGTGCTGCTCGCGCTGGAGGCGCAGAAGATCGCGAACTCGCCGGACGCGTCCGACGCCACGAGTGCTGCGTCTGCAGAGCTGCGGCGCGGCATCGACGCGGCGGCGGCCGATCTGCGCAGCCTCGTGCACAACGTCCTGCCCGCGGCCCTGGTCGAGCAGGGCCTGATCGCGGCCACCGAGGACATCGTGGACAGGCTCGCGATTCCTGCGACGCTGGAGGCCGAGCCGTTCGACAAGCCGCTCGCCCCCGCGACGACCCACACGGCGTATTTCATCCTGGCCGAAGTGCTGACCAACGCGGTGAAGCATTCTCGGGCGACGTTCGTGACCGTGCACCTGCGCCGCGACGGCGACATCCTGCGCCTCGATATCGAGGACAACGGCGTCGGCGGAGCGAGGGTGTCCCACGGCACGGGGCTCCGGGGCTTGATCGACCGCGTCGATGTGCTGGGGGGCAGTGTTGTCATCAGTTCGCCCCGAGGGGGCGGAACGGAAGTAAAGGTGGAACTGCCATGCGCGTAGTCATCGGCGAAGACGAAGTACTCCTGCGGGAGGGCCTCGCACGTCTGCTGGAGGGCGACGGTTTCGACGTCGTCGCGGCGGTAGGTACGGCCGTCCAGCTCGAACGCGAGGTCGAGCGGCATCGGCCCGACCTGGTGATCACCGACATCCGGATGCCTCCCACGCATACCGACGAGGGTCTGGTGGCGGCGCTGCGCATTCGCCACACCCACCCCGGGATCGCCGTCGTCGTGCTCTCTCAGCACGTACAGCGCCGGTACGCCACCGAGCTGCTCGATCAGCAGACCGGTGGCGTCGGCTACCTCCTCAAGCAGCGGATCGCCGATGTCGAGACCTTCACCTCGGACTTGCGCCGCGTGGTTGCGGGCGGAACCGCGCTCGACCCCGAAGTGGTCTCGGTCATGGTCTCGCGGGCGAGCCGCGTCGGCGGTGCGGTCGGATCCCTCACGCCTCGCCAGCTCGAGGTGCTCGGTCTCATGGCCGAAGGGCGGAGCAATGCGAGCATCGCCGGTCAGCTGGTCCTCAGCGAGAAGGCGGTCGTGCAGCACACGTCGAACATCTACGACGCGCTCGGGCTCGCGGTGGACTCCGACGATCACCGTCGCGTGCTGGCCGTCATCCGCTACCTGGCGGCTGCGGGCAGCCCCGTGCGCTGAACCTCCGCAGCGCGTCGAGAAGCTACGGTCGACTCATGAGAGGTGAGCCATCCGTACCCGACGATGAAGTGGACCTGCTCATCGACGCCTGGTCCCGGCGACTGCCCGACCTGGATCTGAGCCCGCTCGACATCATGTCGAGACTGCGCCGGGTGGCGCTCGGACTCAACCGGCTGCGGGTCGCGGCGTTCTCCAGTGCGGGGCTGGCACCGTGGGAGTTCGATGTGCTGGCGGCGCTGCGGCGTGCCGAGAGTCCGCATGAGCTGAGCCCCGCCGTCCTGATCGAACGCACTCGGATCGGGAGCGCGGCGATGACGAACCGCATCGAGAACCTTCTCGCGCGCGGGATGATCTCGCGACGCCCCAACCCGCACGACGGCCGCGGGGTGCTGGTCAGGCTCACCGACGAGGGGGCGAACGTCGTCGACCTCGCGATGACCGAGCTCGTGCGGCGCGAAGAGGTCGAGCTGCGGTCGATCGGGCCCGAAGATCGTGCTGCCCTGATCCGCATCCTGCGCGTACTCGTCGACGAGTCGCCGCGGGAATAGCCCTGCGCGCGACGCGCAGCCCCGCGCGCTCAGCCCTGCGCGCTCAGCCCTGAGGGCTCAGCCTTGCGCGCTCAGCCTTGCGCGCTCAGCCTTGCGCGCTCAGCCCTGAGGGCTCAGCCCTGCGCGCGGTGTCGCGCCAGGATGCGCTGCCAGTCGGCGGGCAGGCGGTCCTGCGGACCCGGCGCGGTCTGCGACTCGGGGTGGCTGGTCGGCGGGGCGAGCGCGGGGCCCTCGAACATGTCGTCGGCGCCGTAGTCCCAGAACCAGTCCTCGCCCGGCTCGAAGCTCTGGATCACGAGGTGACCGCTGGCGTGCGCATGCGCGGTGGCGTGCTGCCCGAGCGAGTCGTCACAGCATCCGATGTGCCCGCAGTATGCACACCGCCGAAGGTGCACCCACCAGCTGCCGGTTGCTTCGCACTCGACGCACCCGGTGCCACTAGGCCCGACCTCGGCCCGTACCCATTTCGACTGTTCGCTCATGTCGCTCCCGCTCTCGCCCACTCTCGCCCACTCTCGCCCACTCCCCGGCCCACCCGCAACGCCCCTTCTCAGCTCGCGAGACCGGATAGGCGACACGAGACCGGGTGCATCCGTCACCTTTTCGTGGCGTATATCCGGTCTCGCGGATTTTCAGACGGCGAGCGCGCGATGCACCGAGGCCACGGCGCTCGAACCCTCGCCCACCGCGGCCGCGACGCGCTTCATCGATCCGCGTCGCACGTCCCCGGCGGCGAACACGCGAGGGATCGAGGTCTCGAAGGGCAGCGGTTCGCGCCCGAGGCCCTGCCAGCGCTCGAGCGTCTGCACTCCGACGTCCGTGCCCGTGCGCAGGAACCCGTCGTCGTCGCGGTCGAGGTCGGGCAGCCACGCGGTGGCGGGGTCCGCCCCGATGAAGCAGAACAGCCCGCGCGCATCGACATCACCGACTCCCTCGATCGTGACGCGTTCGAGCGATCGCTCGCCGGCGAGGCCGGTCACTCTGGCACGGGTGTGCACCTCGATGAGCGGCTCCTCGAGCAGACGGTCGACGAGGTATGACGACATCCGCGTTCTGAGGTCGTCGCCGCGCACCACCAGGCGCACGCGGCATCCGTTCGCGGCGAGATAAAGGGATGCCTGGCCCGCCGAGTTCGCGCCGCCCACCACCACGACGGGCGAGCCGGTGACCTGCCGGAGTTCGAGCGGAGTGGCGGCGTAGAAGATGCCCGCCCCCTCGAAGTCGGCCCAGCGATCGAGCTCGAGGGTGCGGTACGCGGCGCCCGAGGTGACGATCGCGCTGCGAGCGCGGATCACACGCCCGTCGGTGAGTGTGACATCGAGGATGTCGCCCGCGGTCTGCAGGTTCACGGCCTCGCACGGCGCGTACACCCGCACGCCGAACTTCAGCGCCTGCAGCGACGCCTGGCCGATCAGGCTGCCCCCGCTGACACCGAACGGAAATCCGAGGAAGTTCTCGATGCGCGAGGTCGCCGCCGCCTGTCCTCCCGGGGCCACGGAGTCGAGGAGCACGGTGCTGAGGCCTTCGGATGCTCCGTAGATCGCCGCGGCGAGTCCGGCCGGGCCCCCGCCGACGACGACCAGGTCGACGATCTCGTCGGCATCGCCTTCGTAGCTGAGTCCGAGCCGCTCGGCGACCTTCCCCGGAGTGGCGTTCCGCATGGGTTCGCCCTGGATGAACGCCACGGGGAGGTCGGCCTCGGTGAAGTCGTGATGCGGGAAGAGTGACGGGTCGGACGGATCGATCTCGGTCGCTGTGTGGACGAGGTCGAGCCGCTCGGCGAAGCGACGGAGGTACAGGAAGTCGCGTGACGACTTCGTGCCGATGAGCTTCAGCGTGTACGCCGCCGGCCCTTTGCGCAGGGCCTCGCGGCGCTCCCACAGCGCGTGCAGGATCATGTCGCACAGCTCGTCGTCTTCCGCCATGAGGTGACGGAGCGCCTCGCGATCGACGCGGTAGACCTGCCCGGGCTTCGTCACACGCGCCGAGAGGAACGCCCCCTGGCCGTTGAGGAGGCCCAGCTCACCCACGAACGTCCGAGGGCCCATCGTCGCGATGACGACCTCGTCGAACCACCCGAGCGATTCGCGCACGACCTCGACCTCGCTCGACTCGACGAGGATCAGGTCATATCTGCGGTCGCCGGAGCGGAAGACGTAATCGCCCTCCTCCACGTCGTGGGGCGTGCCGAACGTGAGGAGCCGTGCCCATTGGGCGTCGGTGATCGAGGGCGACTGCTTCGGGTCGAGTTCGGGTGCGTGCACCTTATCCAGGCTAGCGACGGGATGCACCGGTGTGCAGCGTCGAGCGAGGTCCTTCGCTCTGGGCGCAACGCCGCGATCCGGCAGTGGCTCCGGGGATCGGTGATCAGCCCGCGTGTTCCGCCTGCGTGACGTGCCCCGTGCACAGACCCTCGCCCGTCATGCCTGTGTGGACACTAATATACAAAGCGGACGAAGGGAGAATCATGAAGAAGCAGAACGTCGTCTTCGCCATGTCCGCTCTCGCCGCGGCCGGCCTCGTCGCGGTGGGCGGCGCGGCCGCTTTCGGCGGGTGGACGCGAACCGCAGGGTCGTTCTCCACCGGTGTCCCATGGCGGTCACCCAGCAGATATACGAAGAGGCGTATGCCGCGTTCGCCGACTGCATGCGCGACGGGGGCGCCTCCCCGGTCGAAGTCCGCGAGGTGGGGGCCGTCCATGAGTTCTCGTACGCCGCCGATGCGCGACGCGTGTACGACGCCTGTTACGTCGACTTCTCCGGCATCGACTTCGCCTGGCAGGTCGCGAACTCATACGACTCGCCGACGTACGTGAAGCTCCGCGGCTGCCTGACGGCCCTCGGCGTGCAACCCGGCGGGGATGCGGAAACGGTGTGGCACCAGGTGCAGGAAGCCGAGGTCGATGTCTTCGCCTGCACCTCGGCGGAGAACTGACGCGATCCGAGCGGGATCTGGGGGTCGACGCCTTCCGAGGTGCGCGCTGACCCGGGTGCGCGCTGACCGGGGTGCGCGCTGACCCGGGTGCGCGCTGACTGGGTGTGCGGTGACCTGCGCGTGGTTCACGTGCGTCTGGATACTCGGTCTCGCATGCGAGTGGGAGCGGTGGATGCCGGACGCCATCGCCCCGTCGCATCCCACCAGTTCGGGCCGCGGATCTCGGGGATGCCGCGGTTCATCCGGACGCGCCACAGACCGTCGTCGATCGTGCGGTGGTGGTACCAGCAGAGCAGCACGCCGTTGTCGGTGTGGGTCGGCCCGCCCTTGGCGTGTTCGGCGACGTGGTGGATCTCGCACCACGACACGGGGACGTGGCAGCCGGGAATGACGCACCCGCCGTCACGCAGCCCGATCGCCTTGCGCTGGGAGCCATTGAACACGCGGTCCGAGGTCTCGATCCCGATGATCCGGCCCCGCTCGTCTGAAGTGACCCGCTGGATGCTGCCGCTGCACCCGATGTGCCGGGCGAACGAGAGCGAGACCGGTTCGGTGATCCCGTCGATGTGGGCGTACCCGCGCCCGGAAGTCATGTCGCCGGCGCGGACCGAGACCACGAGGGTGGGTGCGGCGCCGCCGAGACTGGGCAGAGCCCCCGACCCGGCGATCTTGAAGAGTACAGTCGCGAACGCGTCGTGCTGTCGCTGTGCCCGGGTGCGGGTTTCGGCCTGGGCGATACGCGGCTCGTCGTCCGTCGACTCTGTGAACCACGGTCCGCCCGGGACCGTATCGCTGTCGTCGTTCTTGGGATTGAGGATGCTGTCGAAGATGAGCTGCAGCTGCGCCCCGACCTCGGGCAGCACGTTCCCGCGGACGGGCACGAGGTTGTCTCGGCAGATACCGAGCGTGAGCGAGCGCTTGCGGAGCGCACGGGTCTCGCGGGGCTCTGCGCCGTCCTGGTCGAGATACGTCGCCCACACGGTCGCCATGGAACGAAGATCGTCCGCACAGGGGGAGGGATCAGCATCCGCCCCCTCGCCGCGCATGCATGCGGCGAGCTCTTCGTCGGCCGCGAGATGCGCCGCAGCGCCGGCAACCATCGCCACACTCTGGAGTGGCCCGACAACCGCCGTCAGCCCGTCGAGGCCGACGCGCCCCGCGGCGAGCTCGGCGCGGACGGCCGGATACTCGGCAGGCAGGAGCTCGCCGGAGGAGGGCGCGACCCGGCGGAGCACCGCACGGCCGGCGGTGAGGAGGTTGCCGACCGTACGCGACGAAAGGCGGGTGGCACGCTGCAGGAGCTCGGAGGCGTTCCGGCACCCGTACCGGCCGGCGATCTGCGCCTCTTTCGACGGCAGCGTCGAGCGGTCTTCGATCTGACCCGCACCCTCGATCAGGAGGGCTTCGGCGTGCCGGCCGCCCCGCGCAGCGGCCGTGATCACCGCGAGCAGATCCTCGTCGCTCAACCAGCGGAGCACGTCGCCCGCGAACGCCCGCGCGACCAGATCGCCGAGGGCGGCATCCACCGCGTCGAGTGCGGTCGCGAGGTCTTCCATAACCACTATTCTGCCGAGGGCCTCGGACATCCCGGGAATCAGAGGGGATACTAGTACTCACATCTCACTCGAAAGGAAGCTTCCGGGTGGCACCGCTCCCCAGAGACGTCGTCGATGTGGAGGGCGCGGCGCTCGAGCGACGGCATCCATTCCACTGAGCCGGTCTCCGCGATAGTTTCGGGTCCGACAGGAAGCAGGAGCACATGCCCCGCAGCGCAGACCTCACCGAACCAGACCTGATCGCGCACCTCGAGGCGCAGAACGCGTCGATCGGGTTCACGTCTTTCACATACGACGACGCGTACGCGCTCGGCACGGACATCGTGCAGCGCGCGATCGACGGAGACCTGGGGATCACCACGACGATCCTCTTCGGGGGGCAGTGCGTGTTCCACGCGGCGCGCCCCGGCACCAGTGCCGACAACGACGACTGGCTGGCGCGCAAAGCGCGGGTGGTCGCCCGGTTCAACGCGCCGTCGCTTCTGGTCGGCGCGAAGCTGCGCCTCCGTGGCGCCGACCTCGCCGATCTCGGGCTCGACAGGGCGCTGTATGCGCCGGCCGGCGGCGGCTTCCCGCTCCGCGTGAACGGGTCGCTGGTGGGCTTCGTCGGAGTGTCGGGCCTCGCGCAGCACGACGACCACGACCTGGTCGTCGCCGCCCTCGAGGCGGCGATCGCCCGCCACCCCTGACCCCCCTGGGCCCCTTGCCCCTTCCGCGAGACCGGATAGACGCCACGAGACCGGGGTGTTTCGCCGCCCTCTCGCGGCGCCTATCCGGTCTCGCGGATGGAACGGGAGGGGGTGAAGGCGCGCAGGCGCAGGCTGTTGGTCACCACGAAGACCGACGAGAACGCCATCGCCGCGGCCGCGACCAGCGGGTTGAGCAGGCCGAGCATCGCGACCGGGATCGCCGCGACGTTGTACGCGAACGCCCAGAACAGGTTGCCCTTGATCGTGCCGAGCGTGCGACGGGCCAGCCGGATCGCATCGACCGTCGCGAGCAGGTCCCCCGAGACGAGTGTGATGTCGGATGCCGCGATCGCCGCATCCGTCCCGCCACCCATCGCCATTCCGAGATCTGCTCCCGCCAGGGCTGCCGCGTCGTTGACGCCGTCGCCGACCATCGCGACCATGCGCCCCGCCGACTGCAGATCGCGAATGGCCTCGAGCTTGCCGGCCGGGGTCACACCCGCCCGCACGTCATCGATGCCGACGGCCGCCGCGACCCGCGCCGCCGCGCCCGCGTTGTCACCGGTGAGCAGCACGGGGTGAAGTCCCAGGGCCTTCAACCGGGCGACCGCTTCCGCGCTGGTCGGCTTGATCGTGTCGCCCACCGCGATCGCCCCGAGGTAGGCGCCGTCGCGGGCGAGCATGACCACCGTCGCCCCATCCGCCGCGAGGGCATCCGCGTTCGCGAGCGCGTCTGCCGGGGGCTGGATGCTCCACTCGCCCTGCACCCACGACGGGCGCCCGGCGACGACGAGGGCGCCGTCGACGATGCCCTGCACGCCGAACCCGGCGTGCGACGTGAACGCCTCGGCATCCGGCACCTGACTCCGATGCGCGGCAGCACCCGAGACGATCGCTCGTGCGACGGGATGCTCCGACCCGGCCTCGACGGCCGCCGCGAACCCGATGAGCTCGTCGCGGCTCACGCCCTCGGCGGGGAATGCCCCGGTCACGGCCATCTCGCCCGTCGTGAGGGTGCCGGTCTTGTCGAGGACGATCGTGTCGATGCGGCGGGTCTGCTCGAGCACCTGTGGACCGCGGATGAGGATGCCCAGCTGCGAGCCGCGGCCGGTCCCCACGAGGAGGGCGGTCGGAGTGGCGAGGCCGAGCGCACAGGGGCACGCGATGATCAGGGTCGCCACCGCGGCGGTGAACGCGACCTCGACCGAGCCGCCGACGAGCATCCATCCGACGAAGGCGACCACGGCGAGGACGAGCACGATCGGCACGAAGATCGCAGACACGCGGTCGGCGAGCCGCTGCACGCGCGCCTTGCCCGTCTGCGCCTCTTCGACGAGTCGCTGCATGCGCGCGAGTTCGGTGTCGGCGCCGACCCGCGTGATCTCGATCGTCAGGCGACCGGCGGTGTTCATCGTGGCGCCCACGACGCGTGAGCCCGTGGTCACCTCCACGGGGACGGACTCGCCGGTCAGCATGCTGGCATCGATCGCGGACGCACCGCCGACGACGAGACCGTCGGACGGGATCTTCTCGCCCGGCCTGACGACCACGTGATCGCCGACGATGAGCTGAGCGACGGGCACGCGCTGCTCGAGGCCGTTCACGAGTCGCACGGCGTCTTTGGCGCCGAGGTGGAGGAGCGCGCGCAGCGCCTCGGTCGAGGATCTCTTGGCCCGCGCCTCGGCATAGCGCCCCGCGAGGATGAAGACGGTGACCAGCGCCGTGACCTCGAGGTAGATCTCGCCGGCACCCGCTTCTGGCATGCCGAACAGCGTGAAGGTCATGTGCATGCCAGGCATGCCCGCCGTTCCGAGGAACAGGGCGTAGAGCGACCACCCGAACGAGGCGATCACGCCCAGGCTGATGAGGGTGTCCATCGTGGCTGCGCCGTGACGGGCGTTGATCGCCGCCGCCCGATGGAAAGGCCACGCTCCCCACACGGCGATCGGTGCGGTGAGGGTCAGTGCGAGCCACTGCCAGTTCGTGAACTGCAGCAGGGGGATCATCGACATGAGCGCCACGGGCACCGCCAGAGCCGTGCTGGTCAGGAGACGCAATCTCAGGGACGCGAGCTCACCGTCAGCGGAGGGTGCGGCATCCGCCGACGCTTCTTCGACGGGTGCCACCGGGACCGCGGCCGCGTACCCCGCGGCCTCGACGGCAGCGATCAGGTCGGCTGTCGGTACTCCGGCAGTCCGCACGCGCGCCTTCTCGGTCGCGTAGTTGACCGTCGCTTCCACGCCCGGGAGCTTGTTGAGCTTGCGCTCGATGCGCACGGCGCACGACGCGCAGGTCATGCCGGCGATGTCGAGCTCGACGTCTCCGTCGGGTGCGGTGGGGGCCACCCGGGCGTCCGTGCTCATGAGGGAGTACCGGCGAGCGCGTACCCCGCCTCCTCGACGGCGGCACGAACGCTCGCGGCGTCGATCGGCGACGCGCTGCGGATGGTGACGTGCGACGCGCCGCCCGGGTTGAGGTCGACCTGGACCCCGTCGATGCCGGCGATCGCCGAGATCTCTTCGGTCACACTCGCGACGCAGTGCGCGCAGGTCATGCCGTTCACGAGCACGTTGAGGGTGTTGTCGGCGGTCATTTCGTGTCCTTTCGAGGTACTTGCGGCCGGCTGACGGATGCTCGAGCTCGGGGATTCAGGAATCGAGCCACTCATGAGCGCACGAGCCGGGCGATGGCGGCGTTGGCCTCGCGGATCTTCTCGTCGGCCACGGCGCCGCCTTCGGCGCTCGCCTCGGCCACGCAGTGACTCAGGTGATCGCTCAGCAGCGAAAGTGCGACGGTCTCGAGAGCCTTCGTCACGGCCGAGACCTGGGTGAGGATGTCGATGCAGTACTTGTCGTCCTCCACCATGCGCGCGATGCCGCGCACCTGCCCCTCGGCGCGACGCAGTCGCTTGAGCAGATCGTCCTTGTTCTCGGTGTAGCCGTTCATATCGACATACTATACCCCCGTAGGGTATCTGGCCCTGCTCGACGTGCGCGTTCTCTCCCCCGACGCTCCTTTTCGTCGCCTCGGGGGAGACGTCGTGAAGACCTTTCCGACCGCTTGAGCCAATCTTGAGGTTGCGTTGCGGTCGAGGGGGCACGATCGAACTCGAGACCGAGCGATGCTGCAGCGTCACGAGGTTCGAGGGGTGGTCGGTTCTGGGGGACGACCACCCACTGACTCCCGGGGTGCGCTGACCCGAACGGCGCGCCCCGGGTTCCACGTAGAGCTGATCAGGCGATGTGCGACAGGTCGCGGTGGATGGCCCGCGCGGCAGATCGGGCGTGCAGCCCGATCTGGAAGAGCTGGCCCTTCAGAGGGTTGGACAGCCCGACGAAGCGGAGACCCGGCGCGGACGCCGCGGTGCGCGCGCCGGTCGCGAAGGGGACTCCTCGCTCGTCGAGGACTCCGAGGTGCCCGAGCATCGGAAGCAGACCGGTCGTATAGCCGGTGGCTGCGATCACGGCGTCGGGCGAGAACCTGGTGCCGTCCGCCAGCACGGCCTCTGCCCCGTCGAACCGTTCGAGGGCCGCCACGGGCGTGACTGAGCCGGCGCGGAGCGCGGCGACCAGTCCGACGTCGATCGTCGGTGTGACGCCGGTGGCGCGGGCCTGGGCGACGACACCCGCGTGGGCCGCCGGCATCCCGAATCGAGTGAGATCGCCCACGAACCAGCGCTGCAGGAGCCCGTTGAGCGGATCGACCAGCGCGGCGGGCAGGAAGTCCATCGAGATCGCCAGAAGAGTCGTCGGAATGGGCCCCAGCTGTCGCGGGATGATGTTCGGCGGCGTCCGGATCGACAGTCGCACCCGGGCCGCGCCGTGCTCGGCCAGGTCGGCCGCGATCTCGGCCCCGGTGTTACCCGCCCCTACGACCAGCACATCCTTCCCCGCGAACGGCATCGCGCTGCGGTAGTGCGCCGCATGCTCGATCGTTCCCGGGAAACCCTCCTGCCCTGGCCAGCGCGGGGTCGCCGGGGTGTGGCTGTAGCCGGTGGCGATGACGACCTGGCGGGCGGTGAGCTCATCGTCGCCGCCCAGCGCCGTCCACCCGCCGCCTCTCCGTTCGACGCGCTCGACCGTCGTGCCGAACCGGGGGTGAAGGTCGTGGCGCCGCGCGTACCCGCGGACATAGCGCGCCATGTCGTCTTTCGCGACCCACCGTCCGAATCGGCGTGGCATGCGCAGGCCGGGAAGGGCAGACTGGATGCGCGGCGTGTGCAGGTGCAGACGCTCGTACCGATCGGCCCACGACCGGCCCGGCTCATCACCGCGGTCGAGGATGAGCGCCTCGATTCCGCGACGGCGCAGGCATGCGGCGACGGCGAGGCCCGCCGGCCCGGCTCCCACGATCAGCACATCGGCATCCATGCCCGCTCCCGAGGCACACGCTAGCGCGATGGGCATGTCGCGTCGAGGGCGGCGAGGCCGGAGTGCGGCGGGGCCGCCGACGACTAGGCTCGCAGCATGGGCAGGTTCATCTACGACACCATGGCGAACTCGGTCGACATCGACGATCGCACGCTGGCGCACCTGCGCATCGTGGTCATGAACAAGCTCCGTCGCGCGGAGCCGTTCATGTTCGACGTCGAGATCGGCGACGGCAGCGGTCGGCGCAGCTTCTGGCTGCACCCCTCGGTGCCGCTGCAGTTCCACTTCTTCGGCAGCCGCAATCCACGCATCAACCGCGCGTGGATCGACGATCTCATGCAGGCCGCGAGCGGACCCAACGGGCTGTCGATCACGCCGGAGCCCACCGAATCCGGCGAGGCCGAGACCGGCTGACCCCGGCGCTGCGAGCTCGGACTCAGTCGGCGGTGCGGACCGGAACGTCGACGTCGGAGCCGGAGACGACCAGCTTGTCGATCGAGAGCTCTTCGACCTCGACCTTGCCGAGGGCTACGTCGCCATCGCCGGACAAGGCTGCGGTGAGGGCCGCCGAGTCGCCGTCGACGACCGGCACGGGCCCGGTGTCGAAGTGCTCGGCGATGAGCATGATGCCGCCCGACGAATTGGCGGAGTTCGCCAGCTCTTCGATCCATTCGCGACTGAGCATCGCCGGCTCGGGATCGTCGAACACGAACCGCATCGGGATCGACGGGTGCAGCCAGATGGTGCTGCGCCCGCGCGGCTGATCGTCGGGATGCCGCCAGGAGACGGTGAAGCTCTCGCCGCGTCGAAGCTTCGTCGCGATGACGACCTTGAGGTGCGCCAGCGCGCGGTCCTCGATGTGGATCGGTGTTGCCGATCCGCCGTAGTAGATGGTGCCCACCCGCATACCATAACCTGCGCCGGGGACAGTGGACCCCAGGGCGGGTGAGATGTCAAGGGGGATGCCCGAGAGCGCGGCACAGGGCATCGTAGGGAACGAGAGCGAGGAGGTCGCGCCGTGAGCATCCCACCGGATGACATCGAGACCGTGACGCCATCACGATCCCCGGGCGCCGGCCGGGCGGGGGATGAGCTCCCGGATGTACCCGGCATCGACATCGTCGACGGTGAACTCGTCCCCCGCGAACGGCCCTGAGGAAGGGCCCGCGCGCGCCTAGCGAACGGCGTCGGCGAGGTTCGCGACGAGCTGGTCGCGATCCTGGCGAGTCACGTACGCCGGCTGATCGCGCTCGACGCGCCAGCTGTCGGCGAGCGGTCCGACGTTCACCACGTCGAACCCGAACTCTTCGTACAGGTCGGCGACCAGGTCTGCCGCCTCCGCGAAGTCGCTCGCCGTGGCGAGGGCGCGGCGGCCCTCGGTACCGGCGGGCGATCCGTCGGTCAGGATCTGCGCGGCCATGATGTGGTTGAAGCCCTTCGCGACCTTGGAGGTCGGGAGGTGCTCCTGCAGAAGGCCCGAGACGGTGGCCTGCTTGTCGTCGAGCACCGCGATGTGCCCATCGCGCTCCCAGTAGTAGTTGTTCGTGTCGACCACGATCTTCCCCGCCAAGGGCTCCACGGGGATGGCGTGGATGGCCTTGAGGGGGACCGTCACGATGACGAAATCACCCGCGGCCGCGGCATCCGCCGACGTACCCGCCGTCGCGTTCTCGCCGAGCTCCTCGGCGAAGTCGGCCAGTGTCTCGGGACCACGGGAATTGCTGATCACGACCTGGTACCCGCGGTCGACGAGCCCCCGTGCGAGTGCTGATCCGATGTGTCCTGCTCCGATGATGCCTACTGTTGTCATGCCTGAGGCAACGCAGGCGACGGAGCGGAATTCCCGGCGACTCGGAGCGCCCTCAGAGCCGGGTCCAGGCCTCGGTCAGGACGGAGCGCAGGATCTGCTCCATCTCGTCGAATTCGCCGGCACCGATCGTGAGGGGCGGGGCGAGCTGGATCACCGGATCGCCGCGATCGTCGGCCCGGCAGTACAGCCCCGCGTCGAACAGGGCCTTGGACAGGAAGCCGCGGAGCAGTCGCTCCGATTCGTCGTCGTCGAACGTCTCTCGGGTCGCCTTGTCCTTGACCAGTTCGATGCCAAAGAAGTAGCCGTCCCCGCGCACGTCGCCGACGATCGGCAGGTCGAGCAGCTTCTCGAGCGTGGTGCGGAATAGCGGCGAGTTCTCGCGTACCCGCGCGTTCAGGCCCTCCTCCTCGAAGATGTCGAGGTTGGCCAGCGCCACGGCGGCCGAGACGGGATGCCCCGCGAACGTGTAACCGTGCGGGAACGTCGCATCGCCGTGGGCGAAAGGCTCGTAGATGCGGTCGCTGACGATCGTCGCGCCGATCGGGGAGTATCCGCTCGTCATCGCCTTCGCACACGTGATCATGTCCGGCACGTAGCCGTACGCGTCGCACGCGAAGTACTCGCCGATCCGGCCGAACGCGCAGATCACCTCGTCGCTCACGAGCAGCACGTCGTACGTGTCGCAGATCTCGCGCACGCGCCGGAAGTACGACGGCGGCGGGGGGAAGCATCCTCCCGAGTTCTGCACCGGTTCGAGGAACACCGCGGCGACCGTCTCGGGCCCCTCGAACTGGATCATCTCCTCGATGCGGTTCGCGGCCCAGAGGCCGAACTCGTCCAGCGCCTGCGCGGGGGTCGCATCTGCACTGGCGACGAAGCCCATCTCGGCGGCGCGGTAGAAGTTCGTGTTAGGCACGCGGAAGCCGCCGGGGGTGACCGGCTCGAACATCGCCTTCATGCCGGGGAGGCCCGTGATCGCGAGCGCGCCCTGCGGCGTGCCGTGATAGGCGATCGCCCGCGAGATCACCTTGTGCTTGGTGGGCCGCCCCTGCAGCTTCCAGTACTGCTTGGCCAGCTTGAAGGCGGTCTCGACGGCCTCGCCGCCGCCGGTCGAGAAGAACACGCGATTGAGGTCTCCGGGGGCGAGATCGCCGAGGCGGGCGGCCAGTTCGATCGCCGACGGGTGGGCGTACGACCAGATCGGGAAGAAGGCGAGCTGTTCGGCCTGCCGGGCGGCGACCTCGGCAAGGCGCCTGCGCCCGTGACCCGCGTTCACCACGAACAGGCCGGACAGCCCGTCGATGTAGCGCTTGCCCGTGGAGTCCCAGATGTGGTGCCCCTCGCCCCGCACGATGATCGGCACGCCGGGGCCCTCGGTCATGACCGATTGGCGGGAGAAGTGCATCCAGAGGTGGTCGCGCGCCATCTCCTGCAGTTCGGTCTCTGTGCGCGTGGGTCGTTCGGTCGAGATCGACATGGTTGCCCTTCCTCGGAGTTGGTGCCGACGATACTCGGCCCGGCCCTCGGAGTGCGGGTTTTTCACCGCAGGGCGGGATGGTCCTGCGGATCGCGCAGCAGCTCGGCGAACGCCGCTTCGGCCGCTCCGATGAGCAGGCGATCCTCGGCGAGAACGGCGACCCGGATGTCGACCTCGTCCATGCTGGCCGGCATGGCCTGCCGCGCGACGGCGATCGCGAGCTCGTCGAAGCCGAGCTCGGCGACCGTGGCGAGGAACCCGCCCAGGATCACCACGCGGGGATTGAGGACATTGACGGCGTTCGCGAGCGCGGTCGCGAGGATGCGCCGCTGGCGCTCGAGCTCGGCCGCGACGAGCGGTGAGTCCGAAGCGGACAGGGCGGCGGCCAGCGTGGGCTCGTCGGCCGAGGCCAGCCCCACCGCGTCGAGGAGGCGCGCGCGGCTGACCTCGTCTTCGAGCACGCCCTCGGTCGCGCGGCGGTCGGCATCCGCGGCGATACCCGGGCGGTTCTGCCCGAACTCGCCGGCATAGCCGCCGGCGCCGGCCACCGGCATCCCGTGCACGATGAGTCCGCCGCCGATACCGCTCGCGCCGCCGTTCAGGTAGACGATGTCGTCGATGCCTCGTCCGGCGCCGAAGAGGTGCTCGGCGAGGACGCCGAGGCTCGCGTCGTTGCCGACCGCCGTCGGCAGCCCGGTCGCGGCGCTGACCAGGTCGCGGAGCGGAGCATCGGCCCACCGCAGATGCGGGGCGTGGCGCACGAGTCCGTCGACCGCGCGCACCAGGCCGGGGACGGCGAGGCCGACCCCGGCGATCCGGGCGTCCGTGAGGGCGCCGGTGCGCCAGAGCGCGATGCGCTCGGCGACGAGGCGAGCGGTCTCTTCGGGCGAGAGGAGGTGGTCCATCTCGATCCGGTCGCGCAGGGCGATGCGTCGGTCGAGGCCGACCGCGGCGATCGTGAGGGCGTCGACCTCGGGGTTCACGGCGATCGCGATCACGCGCGGGTCGACCGCCACGACGGGCGAGGGGCGGCCCACGCGACGCGAGGGGTCGGGTGCGCGCTCCTGCACGAGCTGCTGGCCGACGAGCTCGCCGACCAGATCGGCGACCGTGGAGCGGTTCAGTCCCGTCGCCTCGGTCAGCGCCGCGCGCGACAGCGGGCCGTCGACGTGGACGAGCCGGAGGATGCGCGCGAGGTTGCGCTGGCGAACGCCCTCGGCGACTGCCCCGCCGCCTGCCCCGCCGCCTGCCCCGTTCGGATCGCTCACGCCTCCACCCTAGGAGTCGCCCGACTCTGCTCCTTCGCGGCGCACCACAGCGGACGGAGGGATGCTGTCGCCCGGTGCCCGAGTGGACCCTCGTGGGATCAGGCGCGTGGGCAGCTCGGTGACGGTGGCTTCGAGGGGTTCGCCCCGCGCCGCGCCCGCGAGGGCGTGGATCGCCGCAGCCGCCATCTCTCGAATCGGCTGGCGCACCGTGGTCAGCGAGGGCTGCAGCCATCGTGCGCCGCGGACATCGTCGAAGCCGACGACCATGACGTCGCGGGGGATCGAGAGGCGGGAATCGGCGGCGGCCTGATACGCGCCCGCGGCCATCTCGTCCGAGCATGCGAACAGACCGATCGGCGCATCCGACGGCCGTGGGGGAAGCGCCGCCAGTGCGGCGGCCCCCGCCCGTCGTGCGTCGGAGGAGGTCCAATCGGCCCGTGTGCGGATCAGGGGGGCGCCGGGAAGGAGCGCGCGGATCGTCGACTCGAATCCGTCGACGCGCGCGCGGCCGTACCGATACGACGGCGCACCCCCGATCACGACGAATCGCCGAGCGCCCTGCGCGACCAGGTGCTCGGCTGCTTCGATGCCACCCGCACGGTCGGTCGTGCGCACGCTCGGGAGAGCCAGCGAAGGGTCGCCCCAGGGGTCGAGGAGCACGACGGGGATTCCGGCATCCTGCAGCACGGCGAGCTGGGTCGCGGTGGGGAGGATCAGTCCGAGGACGACGCCCGCCGACCCCCGGGAGCGGATGCGCATCGGCCAGTCATCGTCGGGCACGGCGCGTTCGGCCGTGAGAACGAGGTCGTAGTTCAACTCCGCGGCGGCGGTGTGGGCGCCGGCGGTCACTTCGTCCGAGTACGGGTCGTGGAAGTGGCCCAGCACGAGGTCGAACAGCAGGGATGTGCCCGTGCGCGGCCTGCCGCGTCGCTCGTTCGCGCGCGAGTGGCCGAGCCGCTGCGCAGCGGCCAGCACGCGGGCGCGCGTCGCCGGGGCCATCTCGCCGCGTCCACGCAGTGCGCGGGAGGCCGTCGACACGCTGACGCCGGCGGCGGCGGCCACATCGGTCAGGGTCGCGTGACGCGGGTACGACATCGTCCTATTTTGCGCAAATTCCTCGCTCTCCACCACCCCCGACTGGCATCGTTGCCGTGGCACGCACCCCGTCGAAGGAGACCCGATGACCGCGCTTCGCAAGGCCCTCGTCGTGCGCGGCGGATGGGACGGGCATCGCCCGGTCGAGGCGACCGACCTGTTCGTCCCGTTCCTGAAGGGACAGGGCTTCGATGTCCGCATCGAGGAGTCCAATGAGGTGTACGCCGACGAGGAGGCGATGGGCGCCACCGATCTGGTCGTCCAGTCCGTCACCATGTCCCAGATCTCGCGCGAGGCGCTCGTCGGGCTGCGCGCCGCGGTCGAGCGCGGTACGGGACTCGCCGGGTGGCACGGCGGCATCGCCGACTCGTACCGCAACGAGTCCGACTACCTGCAGCTGATCGGCGGGCAGTTCGCGACGCATCCGTCGAAGCATCCCGATCAGCGCGCGGGAGACGAGACCGACAACTTCCTGACCCACACCGTCGAGCTCACCGACCTCGGTCGCTCGCACGACATCATGGCGGGCATCGAGGGCTTCACGCTGCGCACCGAGCAGTACTGGGTGCTGCACGACGATCTCAACGACGTGCTGGCGACGACCACGCATCCCGTCCAGCCCTATCACCCGTGGCACCGGCCGATCACGTCGCCTGTCGTCTGGACGCGCCTCTGGGGAGCGGGGCGCGTCTTCGTCGCGACCCCCGGCCACAGCCTCGACGTCCTGCGCGACCCGAATGTTCGCACCATCATCGAAAGGGGAATGCTGTGGGCGAGCCGCACGGCATAGGAATCGTCGGCCTCGGCGTCATCTCGAGCCAGTACCTGAGCACCCTCGCCGCGCATCCCGACGTGCGCATCGTCGCGGCCGCCGATCTCGACGCCGCGCGTGCGGCCTCGGTCGCCGACGGCATTCCGGGGTGCCGGGCCCTCACCCTCGCCGACCTCGTCGCCGACCCGCGCGTGCAGACCGTCATCAATCTCACGATCCCCTCTGCGCACGGGGAGGTCGCGCTCGCCGCGCTGGCCCAGGGGAAGAACGTGTACGGCGAGAAGCCGCTGGCGGCGACCTTCGCGGAGGCGCGGTCGGTGACGGATGCCGCGGGCACCGCCTGGATCGGCTGTGCACCCGACACGGTGCTGGGCACCGGCATCCAGACCGCGCGCGCCGCGGTCGACGCCGGGTGGATCGGCCGACCGGTGGCGGCGACCGCGACGTGGGTCTCTGCCGGGCACGAGGCGTGGCACCCGCATCCGGACTTCTACTACCGCACGGGCGGCGGACCGCTCCTGGACATGGGGCCCTACTACCTCACATCGCTCGTCCAGATGCTCGGACCCGTGGTCCGCGTCACGGGAGCCTCGTCGCGGCTGCGCGACACACGGGTGATCGGCTCGGGCCCTCGCGCGGGCGAGGTGATCCCCGTCGAGGTCGACACCCATGTGACGGGTGTCCTCGAGCACGCCGGGGGAGCCCTGTCGACCGTGACGTTCAGCTTCGATGCGGTGGGCACCACGGCGGCGCCGATCGAGGTCCACGGCGAGTCGGGCACGCTGAGCGTGCCCGACCCCAACATGTTCGACGGCGACGTGCGCCTTCGGAAGCACGGCGAGCAGGAATGGTCGACGCTCGCACCCAGCGCCGGCTACGAGCGTGCGGGCCGCGGCATCGGAGTGATCGACTTCCTTCGCGACGGCGAGGGGCGGGCCTCGGGCGGTGTGGCGCTGCACGTGCTCGAGATCATGACCGCGCTCCTGGCATCAGCCCGCGAAGGCGGCCGGCTCAGCCTGGGCACCACGGCCGAGCGCCCCTCGCTCGTGCCGCTCACGTCCTTCGAGGATTGGAACAGACAGTGACTTCGACCGCGCGAGCCCGCATCGACCTCGATGCGCCCGGGCCCACGATCAACCGGCACATCTACGGCCACTTCGCCGAGCATCTCGGCCGGTGCGTCTACGGCGGGTTCTGGGTCGGCGAGGATTCGTCGATCCCGAACGTGCGCGGCATCCGCCTCGACGTCGTCGAGGCGCTCCGCGCGATCGACATCCCCAACCTCCGCTGGCCGGGCGGCTGCTTCGCCGACACCTATCACTGGCGCGACGGCATCGGCCCGCGCGGCTCGCGCCCGAAGATGGTGAACACGAACTGGGGCGACGTCGTCGAGGACAACTCCTTCGGCACGCACGAGTTCATGGACCTCTGCGACCTGCTCGGGGCGGACGCCTACGTCAATGGCAATGTCGGCAGCGGAACGGTGCAGGAGATGGCCGACTGGGTCGAGTACCTCACCCGGGGTGACGACAGCCCCATGGCGCGGCTGCGCCGCGAGAACGGTCGCGACGAGCCGTGGAGGGTGCCGTTCTGGGGCCTCGGGAACGAGGCGTGGGGATGCGGTGGCAACATGACGCCGGAGTACTACACGAACCTCGCCCGCCAGTTCGCCACGTTCGCCAAGAACCACGGCGGCAACGTGCTCGAGCGGATCGCGGCAGGGGGCTCCGACGACGACGTGCGGTGGACGCGCGTGCTGATGGAGTCGGCGATGAGCTCGCACGCCCCCTTCCCCTCCCCGCCGCCCTTCCAGTCGATCTCGTTCCACTACTACACGCACTCCGGTACCGGGATCGCCACGGACCCGGCGACCGAGTTCTCGTCCGCGCAGTACTTCCGCACGCTGGCGGCTGCCGCGGACATGGAGCGCATCATCCGCGCTCACGAAGAGGTGATGGACGCGTACGACCCCGAGCGGACGATCGGGCTCGTCTGCGACGAGTGGGGAACGTGGTGGCAGGTCGAACCCGACACCAACCCCGGATTCCTGTTCCAGCAGAACACGATGCGCGACGCGCTGGTGGCCGGCATCCATTTCGACGTCTTCCACCGGCACGCCGCCCGCCTGCGGATGACGAACATCGCCCAGACGCTCAACGTGCTGCAGGCGATGATCCTGACCGATGACGACGGCGGGCTCGTGCTCACCCCGACATACCACGTGTACGAGATGAACAAGGGCCATCAGGATGCCGCGTCGCTCGACGCCCGGCTCGTGGAGGTGCCCTCGTGGGACGACGCCGACGAACCGCTGCCCCTCCTGTCGCTGTCGGCTTCGACGAAAGACGGCACGGCGCTCCTGTCGTTCTCGCATCTTTCGGCCGATGAGGACATGGAGGTGACCGTCGACCTGCGCGGACGCGAGGCCTCGGTCACCCGTGCGCGCGTGCTGACGGCATCGGTGCCGACCGCGCACAACACCCCGGCTGATCCGGATGCGGTGGCCCCGGTGCCGCTGGAGACGACGATCCGCGACGGCGCGCTCGTGCTGCGCCTGCCGGCGCACGCGTTCGCGACCGTGGAGCTGGCGCTCGCCTGAGGACGCAGCCTCAGGCGAGCGGTCCGAGCGGGAGCCATTCAGACCGGAGCCATTCAGAATCGGGGTCAGACCCTGACGCCTCGGGCCACCCGCGAGGTGCACAGTCGCGCATCCGCTGCCGTCACGGTGTGCACAGCGCCGGTGAGCTCGAGTGTCGCCTCCGTCTCGCGGACATCGCAGGACGGACCGACCCAGAGCGCTACCGATCCCGGCTCGACGATCCGGTCCCCGGCAGAGTCCGTGAACGCGAGCCGAGTCGTGGGCACGTCGAACGTCACGGTGGCCGATTCGCCGGGCTCGAGCGCGACGCGCTGGTAGGCCAGGAGCTGCGCCACCGGCCGCGTGACGCTCGCGTACACGTCGTGCGCATAGAGCTGCACGAGATCGATGCCCGCGCGCTCGCCGGTGTTGCGCACGGTGACGCTGACGATCGCCGCGGCACCGGCGGGCACTGCCGCATCGGCGGTCAGATCGGTCCGCGCGAATGACGTGTACGTCAGACCGTGACCGAAGGGGCGCACGGGAGTGCTGTCGGCGCTCGTGATCTCGGTGGGTCCGCCCAGCAGCGGATGCAGGTACGAGTACGGCTGGGCACCCGCCGACCGGGGGAGGGAGACGGGCAGGTGGCCCGACGGCTCGATCCGCCCCGAGATGATGCCCGCGAGCGCCGGGCCGCCCTCTTCTCCGGGGAAGAAGGTCTGCAGGGCGGCCGCGACGGCGCCAGGGCCGTCCAGCGCCCAGCCGATCGCGTACGGACGACCCGACAGCACGACCAGCACGACGGGGGTTCCGGTCGCGACGATCGCCTCGACGAGTTCGCGCTGCACGCCGGGCAGCTCGAGGTCTTCGACGTCGTTGCCCTCGCCCACGGTGCCGCGGCCGAACAGGCCCGCGCGGTCTCCGACGACGACGATCGCGACATCCGCCTGCCGTGCCGCATCGACCGCCTCCGCGATGCCCGAGCGGTCGGTGCCCTCGACTTCGCAGCCGAGCGCGGTGAGGATGCGTGCGGACGGATGCTCGGCACGGACGGCCTCGGTGATCGACGGGATCTCGAAGCCGAGGGGCACGCCCGGATGCAGCGCCAGCACGTGGTTCGCGAACGAATAGCACCCCATCAGAGCGTGTGGCGAGTCGGCGTTCGGGCCGATCACCGCGATGGTCTGCGTGTCGGGGCGGAGGGGGAGCGTGCCGTCGTTGGAGAGCAGCACGATCGACTCGGCCGCGAGCGTCCCCGCGAGAGCGCGGTGCGCGGGCGAGTCGAGGTCGACGGCGCGAGGGGGCGTGGTGAAGTCGGCATCCAGCAGGCCCAGCTGCTCTTTCTGCGCCAGCACGCGGAGCACAGCCCGGTCGACGAGCGACTCGTCGACGAGTCCGTCGCGGACCCGCGCCGCGAGAGCGGGAAAGGCGTCACCGCTTGGAAGCTCGACGTCGATGCCGGCCGTGAGCGCGAGTTCGGCCGCGGCGGCGCGGTCTGCGGCGACGGCGTGCATCGTGTGCAGGAAGGCGACCGAGAAGTAGTCCGACACCACGACCCCGTCGAAACCCCAGGCGTCTCGGAGGATGTCGGTGAGGTATGCGGGTGTGCCGGCCACCGGCATCCCGTCGATCTCGGCGTACGAGTTCATGACGGACCGTGCGCCACCGTCGCGCACCGCCATCTCGAACGGCGGAAGGAGCACATCGGCGATCTCACGCGGCCCGGCGTGCACAGGCGCGTGGTTGCGCCCGGCCTGCGAGGCCGAATAGCCGACGAAGTGCTTGAGGGTCGCGATGACCCCCGACTGCTGGAGTCCCCGCACATAGGCCGTGCCGATCGTGCCCACGACGTAGGGGTCCTCGGCGATGCACTCGTCCACCCGACCCCACCTCGGATCGCGGATGACATCGAGCACGGGCGCGAGCCCCTGGTGGATGCCGAGCTCTCGCATCGACGCACCGATGAGCCGGCCCATCTCGGCGACGAGCTCGGGATCGAAGGCCGCGCCCCACGCGAGCGGCGTCGGGAAGGTGGCCGCCTGCCACGCGGCGAGCCCGGTCAGGCACTCCTCGTGGACGATCGCGGGGATGCCCAGGCGTGTCTCGGTCTGCAGTGTCCGCTGCGCGGACCACAGCCACTCGGCACGTTCGATCGGATCGACCGGACGCGTGCCGTACACGCGGGTGAGGTGCCCGAGACCGTGCGCCGTGGCTTCTTCGTAGCGGGTGGAAGTCGCCATCTCGCCGGCCATCGGGGCCACGAGCTCATCGCCCTGGTCGACCCAGAACCCGACGAGCTGGGCGAGCTTCTCATCGAGCGTCATGTCTGCCAGCAGGTCGCGCACGCGCGCAGACGCCGCGATGTCGTGCTCGAGGGTCATCCCTTCACCGCCCCCGTCAGGCCGCCGACGATCCGGCGCTCGAAGAGGCTGAAGAACACCAGCGCGGGGATCATCGACAGCGACGTGAACGCGAGCACCTTCGCGGTGTCGACCGAGTACTGCGACGAGAAGGCCTGCACGCCCAGAGGGAGGGTGTAGGTCGCCTCGTTGTTCAGGATGAACAGGGGAAGAAGGTAGCTGTTCCAGCTGCCGATGAAGGCCAGGATGCCCACGGTGATCACTCCGGGAAGCGAGAGCCGCAGGACCATCCGCCAGAAGAAGCCCAGGCGTCCCAGCCCGTCGATGAACGCCGCCTCCTGGATCTCGTCGGGGATGGCGCGGAGGAACGGCACGAGGATGATGATCGTGGTCGGCAGGGCGAAGGCGATCTGGGGCAGGATGACGCCCGCGAGCGAGTTCATGAGCCCCAGGTTGCGCACGACGATGTAAAGGGGCGTGATCGCGACGGTGATGGGGAACATTAGGCCGGCGGCGAACAGGGCGTACAGCACGCCCCGCCCGCGGAACTGGTAGCGCGCGATCACGTAGCTCGCCATGAGCCCCATCAGCACGACACCCGCGGTCGTGGCGAGCGCCGCGATCGTCGAGTTGAGCACCTCGGTCCAGAAGGTCGAGCCCGTCAGCACGCTCAGATAGTTCTCGAGGTTCCACGGGTCGGGCATGCCCGATGGGTCGACGGTGATCTGGGAGTTGCTGCGGAAGCCTCCGATGATGATGTAGAAGACGGGGGCGAGCATCAGGGCGATGACGATCAGCGCGATGAAGTAGACCGAGGGATTGCCCCACGGCAGCTTCTCGGTGCGGTCGCGACGTCGGGTGCGCGGAGGCGTGGGGGCGGTTGCTGCGGCGATCGCGGTCATCGGACCTTGACCCTTTCGGTGAGTGCGCCGGCCGTATCACGGCGCAGCACGAAGCGCTGGTAGAGCAGCGCGATGACGAGCGAGATGAGGAAGATGACCACGGCGACCGCATTCCCGTAGCCGTAGTTGCCGGCATTGCGACCGTTGACGACCATGTACGTGGCCATCGTCGAGGTACCGGCCGTGGAAGCCACGTACTGGCCCCAGATGATGTAGACGAGATCGAACAGCTGAAGGGCTCCGATCACCGAGAGGAACGCCCAGATGCGCAGCGTCGGGGCCAGCAGCGGAAGGGTGATGCGCCGCTGCGTCTGCCAGTAGGACGCGCCGTCGAGCGCAGCCGCCTCGTACAGCTCCTGGGGAATGCCCTGGAGACCGGCGAGGAAGAGGATGACGGCGAACCCGACGTACTTCCAGGTGAGGATGACCATCAGGGTCCAGATGGCGATGTTCGGATCAGAGAGCCAGTCGTGCGCGAGGTTGCCGAGCCCGATCTTCTCGAGCAGTCCGTTCAGCGCGCCGTCCGTCTGCAGCATGAGGCTCCACCCCGTGCCGACGACGACCTCGGAGATCACGTAGGGCACGAAGATCAGCACCCGGATCACCGACTGGCCGCGCATCCGGCGGTTCAGGAGAAGAGCCAGGAAGATCGCGACCGGCCCCTGCAGGACGATGGAGAACACGACGATGAAGCCGTTGTGCCCGAGCGCGTCGAGGAAGGTGGGGTCGGTGAGGATCGTGATGTAGTTCTTGAGGCCGACGAAGTCCGTCGCGGGGCCGTACCCCTGCCAGCTGAAGAAGCCGTAGTAGGCGGCCATCAGCACGGGGAAGATCACGAAGCCGACGAAGAAGATGACGGCGGGGCCGACGAGCAGGGCGATCTCGAGCCGGCCGGTCCAGCCGAAGCCCCATGATCGGGAGCGGCGCCGCGCGGACGGGGGCGGCATGGCGCCGCCCCCGTCGTGCTGCGCGAGATCGGCCTGCGCCGCGGTGTCCGTGGCCTGCGTCTCGCGAATGGTCATGACGCGCTAGGCCTTCTTGGCTGCGTCGTTGACCGCCTGGATGAACTGCTCCGGGTCGCTCTTGCCGGCGAGCATGTCGACGACGGCGACGTTCAGCGCATTCCCGACGTTCTGGCCGAGGACCGTATCGAGCCACTGCGACACGAACGGCGCCTTGTTGTAGGCCTCCAGCACCTGCTGGAGGTAAGGCTCGGTGACCGACTTCTGCGCGACGGTGTTGACCGGCGGTGCGCTGAAGGCCTTGTAGTAGGCGACCTGCTGGTCGGCCGAGGCGACGAAGTTGAGGAAGTCGACGCACTCCTTCGGCGCGTTCACCGAGCACGAGTAGCCGTCGACGCCGCCCATCATGGAGCCGGGCTCGCCTTGACCGCCGGAGAGCTCGGGGAAGGGGAACCAGGCGAGGTCGGCGAGGGGCTTCTCGTCGGGGGTGAGCGAGGCGATCACGCCCGGGTCCCACGCGCCCATGAGCTCCATCGAGGCCTGGTGGTTGGCGACGAGCCCTGCAGAGCTGCCGGCACCCTGCTGCGCGGATGTCGTCAGGAAGCCGTCGTTGAAGGGCTCGGTCGCCGCGAAGTCCTGCAGGTCCTGTGCGGCCTTCGTCCAGCACGCGTCACTGAAGTCGAGCGAGTCGGCGGTGGACTCGATGGTCGCCGGGCTGCACTCGCGGAGCGCGAAGTTGTAGTACCAGTGCGCGGCGGGCCATGCGTCCTTCGCGCCGAGCGCGATGGGGGCGACGCCCGTGGCCTTGATCTTGGCCACGTCCGCCTGGAGCTCGGTCACCGTCGTGGGTGCCTGCGTCACACCGGCGGCCGTGAACAGGTCGGAGCTGTACCAGAACCCGCTCGGCAGGACGGCGAGGGGCATCGCCCACACCTTGTCCTGGTAGGTCTCGGCCTTGAACGACCCGTCCGGGATCTGCTCCTTGATCGTGGAGTCGATCGAGTCGCTCAGATCCTTCAGCTGGCCCGCCTTGACCATCGCGGCCATCTTGCCGCCGCCGCGCTGCAGGAAGATGTCGGGCGCGTCGCCCGAGTTGAGGGCGGTCTGGAGCTTGCCGTCCATGTCTTCGTTCTGGATGGACTGGATCGTGATCTTCACGTTGGGGTTGTCCTTCTCGAAGGCCGCGACGGCGTCCTTCCAGAACTGCTGACCTGCGCCGGTGGTGGAGTTCTGCCACAGCGACATCTCGACGACGCCGCCACTGGCATCCCCCGATCCGCCGCCGCTGCAGGCGGTCAGAGCGAGCGCGCTGAGAGCGATGACCGCCGATCCCGTCAGAAACTTCTTCGCATTCATGTGATTCCTGTTCCTCTTCGTTGAGTGGACGCCTCGGCCATCGAGGGTCTGACAGTTGCTCTGGATGCTGTGGTCGAAGCTGGTGCGCCTCGCTGCGCCGACGACATCCCGTCCGGATTCCGGGCCGAACGGCAAAAGCGTTACAGGACGACCAAAGTGTGTCAAACGTTTTCGAAAACGGTTTCCATCGCGCTAGCATCTGGTGTCCATGGGGCGAGCGACGATTCACGACGTGGCGAGGGCGGCCGGGGTGTCGGTCTCGACGGTCTCGAAAGCGGTGAACGGCAGGTACGGGGTGTCGGGCGCGACCCTCGATCGCGTCATGCAGGTCGTGCACGAACTCGGGTACGAGTCCAGCCTCATCGCCAGCAGCATGCGCGCATCGCGGACCGGCGTGATCGGCGTGCTCGTCGCCGACTTCGAGCCCTTCAGCACCGAGATCCTGAAGGGCGTCAGCACGGCGCTCCACGGTCAGTCCTATGACCTGCTGGCCTACAGCGGGTCGCGGCACGGCGATACGGCGGGCTGGGAGCGGCGATCGTTGAGCCGTCTCAGCGGCACGCTCATCGACGGGGTCATCATGGTCACCCCCACCGTCGTGAACGCCGTGTCCGAGGTTCCGATCGTCGCGATCGACCCCCACACGGGGCCCGCCGATCTGCCGACCGTCGAGTCGGACAGCTTCGGGGGAGCGCGAGAGGCGGTGGCCTACCTGATCGGGCTCGGGCACGTGCGCATCGGCTACATCGCCGGGCGCCCGGACCTGCGTTCGAGCATCGCCCGCGACGCCGGGTACCGCAGTGCGCTCTCCGATGCGGGACTGCCCGTCGATCAGAGCCTGATCGGCGTCGGCAGGTACGAGCAGGACATCGCTCGCGAGGCCGCCGTCGCTCTGCTGTCCCGCCCCGATCGTCCCACAGCGATCTTCGCCGCCAACGACCTCTCGGCGCTCGCGATCATGCAGGTCGCGGCCGAGTTCGGGCTCGACGTGCCCGGCGACCTGTCGGTCGTCGGATTCGACGATGTGCCCGAGGCATCCCAGTCGTTTCCTGCCCTCACGACCGTCCGCCAGCCGATGCAGCGGCTGGGCGCGGCGGCGGTGGGCATGCTCACGACGCTCATGCGCGGTGAATCGCTCGAGCACACGCACCGGCGGTTGCCCACGCGGCTGATCACGCGAGCCACCACCGCGCGGCCACGGGTCTGAGTGTCCGCATCGTGGCGGATCGACGTCGCGGTGAGGGTGGCGCAGAGGCATCCGGAGGTATAGGTTGTGTTTGGCAACAATTTCGTGCGTGTCACGCACAGCTGCGAAGGAGCACCCCATGGCCACCCCCACCCGTGAAGACAAATTCTCGTTCGGACTCTGGACCGTCGGCTACAACGGCACCGACCCGTTCGGTGGACCGACCCGCCCCCCGCTCGACGTCGTGCACGCCGTCGAGAAGCTGGCGGAACTCGGCGCCTACGGCCTGACGTTCCACGACGACGACCTTTTCGCCTTCGGCTCGACCGACGCCGAGCGGCAGACGCAGATCGACCGACTCAAGGGCGCCCTCGCCGACACCGGCCTGATCATCCCGATGGTCACGACCAACCTCTTCTCGGCCCCCGTCTTCAAGGACGGCGGCTTCACCTCGAACGATCGGGCTGTGCGCCGGTTCGCGCTGCGCAAGGTCTTCCGCCAGCTCGACCTGGGCGCAGAGCTCGGTGCCAAGACGTTCGTGATGTGGGGTGGGCGCGAAGGCGCGGAGTACGACTCGGCGAAAGACATCCGCCAGGCGCTCGAGCGCTACCGCGAGGCCGTGAACCTGCTCGGCGATTACGTCACCGACAAGGGCTACGACATCCGCTTCGCGATCGAGCCCAAGCCCAACGAGCCGCGCGGCGACATCCTGCTGCCGACCCTGGGCCACGCGATCGCCTTCATCGACTCGCTCGAGCGCCCCGAGCTCGTGGGCGTGAACCCCGAGGTCGGTCACGAGCAGATGGCGGGCCTGAACTTCGCCGCCGGCATCGCCCAGGCGCTCTACCACGGCAAGCTCTTCCACATCGACCTCAACGGTCAGCGCGGCATCAAGTACGACCAGGACCTCGTGTTCGGTCACGGCGACCTGCACAACGCGTTCGCCCTCGTCGACCTGCTCGAGAACGGCGGACCCGGCGGCGTGCCCGCCTACGACGGTCCTCGTCACTTCGACTACAAGCCGAGCCGCACCGAGGACGAGAAGGGCGTGTGGGAATCGGCATCCGCCAACATGCGCACCTACCTGCTGCTCAAGGAGCGTGCCGCGGCGTTCCGCGTCGACCCCGAGGTGCAGGAGGCGCTCGAGGCCGCCAAGGTCGCCGAGCTGTCGGTGCCGACGCTGAACGAGGGCGAGACGTACGACGACTTCCTCGCCGATCGCTCGGCGTTCGAGGACTTCCAGCCCGACGAATACCTCGGTGGCAAGGGCTTCGGTTTCGTGCGGCTGCAGCAGCTCGCGACAGAGCACCTGCTCGGCGCGCGCTGACCCGTCCGAAACACTTCGCCGAGGCAGGGGCTTTCGCCGAGACCGAGTGGCTCGCCACTCGGTCTCGGCGAATCCCCGTCTCGGCGTTATCAGCCGAAGGGAGCGGGCGATGCAGCTCGTCATGGGCGTCGATTCGTCGACGCAGTCGTGCAAGGTCGTCATCACGGATGCCGTGACCGGTGCGGTCGTGCGAGTGGGACGTGCGTCCCACCCCGACGGCACGGAGGTCGACCCCGCGGCGTGGTGGACCGCCCTGCAGGCGGCGATCGCCGATGCCGGCGGGATCGGTGACGTCGATGCGTGGGCGATCGGCGGCCAGCAGCACGGCATGGTCGTGCTCGATGAGGGCGGGCGCGTCATCCGTCCCGCGCTCCTCTGGAACGACACTCGCTCGGCGGGCGCAGCAGCCGACCTGATCGCCGAGTTCGGCGCCGAGCAGCTCGCGCAGCGCACGGGGCTCGTGCCCGTGGCGTCGTTCACGATCACGAAGCTCCGTTGGCTGCGCGACAGCGAGCCAGACAACGCGGCGCGCGTCGCGGCGGTCGCCCTCCCGCACGACTGGCTGACCTGGCGCCTGCGCGGCTTCGGGCCGGCCGGCGAATCGGTGCGCGGGCCCATGCTGGACGAGCTCGTGACCGACAGATCGGATGCTTCGGGCACCGGCTACTGGAGCCCCGAGCCCCTCGATGCCGGCGATGACCCGTACGACCGCGATCTGCTCACGGCCGCGCTGGGGCACGACGCGATGCTCCCGCGCGTGCTCGGGCCGAGCGAGTGGGTGCTCGATGAGGCGGGGCGCCGCGTCGGCGGTGGCGCGGGCGACAATGCGGGCGCGGCGCTCGGAATCGGCGCGGGGCCGGGCGACGTGGTCGTCTCGATCGGCACGAGCGGCACGGTCTTCGCCGTCAGCCAGGAGCGCACGATCGACCCGTCGGGCACCGTCGCGGGCTTCGCCGACTGCACCGGGCGGTTCCTTCCGCTCGTCGCCACGCTCAACGCCGCGCGCGTGCTCGACGCGATCGCCCGGCTGCTGGACGTCTCGCACGGCGAGCTCAGCGCGCTCGCCCTCGCGGCCGAACCCGGAGCGGGGGGTCTGTCGCTCGTGCCGTACTTTGAGGGCGAGCGCACGCCGAACCTGCCGGATGCGACGGCGTCGCTCACCGGCATGACCCTCGCATCCACCACCCGCGAGAACCTCGCGCGCGCGGCGGTCGAGGGAATGCTCGGCGGCCTGTCGGCGGGCCTCGAGGCGCTGCGCGCGCTCGGAGTCCCGCTCGAACGCGCGCTGCTGGTCGGCGGGGGAGCGCAGTCCGAGGCGGTCAGGGCGATCGCCCCGCTCGTCCTCGGCCTGCCGGTGCAGGTGCCCGCTCCGGGCGAGTACGTCGCGCTCGGCGCAGCGCGCCAGGCGGCGAGCATCCTCGACTGATTCGGGCTGGGGGTCCGTTTGCAGGGAGCCCGGCGCTGCGCGCGGCGTGTCGGTTCGCACGTGCACCACGGGTCACATTGCTCCCTGCAGACGGCGCGCGGGGAGGGGGCGAGGTCGCACCGCAAAGCCGGGGTGCGCGGCCGCACAGGAAGCGGCGAGAATGGCCGGATGAAGGATGCCGCGGACTCCGCAGGCGAAAGCACCGCCGCTGCGCTCGACGCCGCGGCCGATGAGCTGTACGCGCTGACTCCCGACCGGTTCACCGCCGCGCGCAACGCGCGTGCCGGAGTATCCGATCGTGCGGCCGCCGCCTCGATCAAGGCTCTGCGCAAGCCCTCCGTGGCGGCATGGGCGGTGAACCTCCTCGCCCGTGGCGGCAAGCTCGGCGACGCACTCGACCTCGCCGCCGCCCTCCGCGAGGCCCAGGACGACCTCGACGCGGCGGAGCTGAAGACCCTCAGCACCCAGCGCCGCGCACTCGTCGCAGCGCTCGCGAAACACGCCGTCGACCTCGCCCGCTCCGAGGGGGTGACCGTGAGCTCGGCCGCGCGCGACGAGGTCGAGAAGACGATCAACGCGGCGGTGATGGATGCCGGTGCCGCCGCCGCCGTCATGACCGGCCGTCTCGTGCGCACCCTCGAGGCGACGGGCTTCGACGAGGTCGATGTGACGGACGCGGTGGCCGGCACCACTCCGCTGCCGACGCAGCGCCCCAGCCGTGACGACCTGGCCGAACGCCGCGCCCGGAAAGCGGCCGAGCTCGCCGTGCGCGAGGCGGAGCGCACCGCGTCGGAGGCGGCGCGCGAGCTCGCCCGCGCGGAGGCGCGCTCGACCAAGGCGCAGGAGCGGGCCGAGCTCCTCCACGAGCGCGTCGACGACCTGCGCGCACAGCTCGAGCGGATGCTCGCCGACGCCGAGGACGCCGACTCCGAGGCGCATCGCCTCGACCGGGAGCGTGCGGATGCCGCATCCGCCGCGCGTTCGGCCGCGCAGGCCGCCGAGCGCGCCCGCGGGAAGCGAGAGGCGTGAGCGTGTCTGGCAATCCGTTCGGTCGAACCCACGCGCATCGCATCGTCGCGGGCTTCTTCGCGTTCAGCCTCGCGGTCCTGGGCGGCGTCGTCGCCGCCGAGGAGATCCGCCTCGTGGGCGACGCGCTCGAGCGCCCGGCGGTGGCCGGCTTCTACGCCCAGCCCTCGCCCGTGCCCGCAGGGGCGCCCGGCGACCTCGTGAAGGCCGATGAGCTGCTCGGGGCGCCGCTCGCGGCGCGCGCCTGGCGCATCATGTACCACTCGCGCGACCTGAACGGCGCCGACGTCCTGGTCACCGGTGTGGTGGTCGTGCCGCTCGGTCCCGCACCGGCGGGCGGGCGCACGGTCGTGTCATGGGGGCATCCGACCACCGGCTCGGCACCCGATTGCGCACCGTCCTACGGGTTCGATCCGTTCGACATGATCGAGGGTCTTCGCGCACTCCTGACACGTGGCTACACGGTCGTGGCCACCGACTACGCGGGGATGGGCACGCCCGGGCCCGACTCGTACCTTGTGGGCGTCACCGAGGGCAACAACGTGCTCGACGCGGTCCGCGCCGCCCGCACGATCCCGGGAGCCGAGGCGGGCGACGACGTCATCCTGTGGGGTCATTCGCAGGGAGGCCAGGCCGTGCTGTTCGCGGCCGAGCGGGCGGCGACCTATGCGCCCGAGCTGACGATCCAGGCGGTCGGCGTCGCAGCACCGGCCGCCGATCTGAAGAACCTCCTGAAGGCGCACCTGGACGACATCTCCGGCGTGACGATCGGCTCGTACGCGTTCGCCGCGTTCGCGGGCATCTACGCCGACACTCCCGGTACGGAGCTGAACAGCATCCTCACTCCGGAGGCGATCGCGCTGCTGCCCAGGATGAATCAGCTCTGCCTGCTCGAGAACATCCCCGAGCTGCATGCGATCGGCGACCCGCTCGTCGGGCACTTCGTCACGGCGGACCCGACGACGACCGCGCCGTGGGATCAGATCCTCGCCGAGAACTCCGCGGGCAGCACCGCGTTCGCGGCGCCCCTGTTCATCGCCCAGGGGCTCTCGGACGAGCTCGTCGTGCCCGGCGACACGCGTGACTTCGCCGCGCACGAGGCATCGCTCGGGATGGACGTGACGTTCGAGCCCATCTCGTTCGCCACGCACGGCACTGTCGCGTACCTCGCGGTTCCCGGATTCATGTCGTGGCTCGACCGGAAACTCCCCGCACTACGCTGACGGCATGAGCGTCGTGCACTCCGGGTTCTTCCTGCTCCCGATCCTCGCCGTCCTCGCGCCGCTCGTCGCCCGGGGGCTCGGGCGATGGGTCCGGATCCCGATCGTCGTCTTCGAGCTGCTGCTCGGAATCCTCGCCGGTCCGAGCCTGCTCGGCTGGGTCGAGCCGAGCGATCTGTTCGCCGAGCTCGCCGATTTCGGGCTCGCGATGCTGTTCTTCATGGCCGGCGCCGAGATCCGCTTCGGGGCGATCGCCGGTCGCCCCGCGCGACGCGCGTCGCTCGGATGGCTCATCAGTCTGGTCGCCGGCGTCGTGGCCGGTTTCATCCTCGCGCCCGGACCGGGTGCCGTCGTGATCGGCGTCGCGCTGTGCTCCACGGCTCTGGGCACGCTGATGCCGATCCTCCGCGACGCGAAGGAGCTCGACACCCCGTTCGGCCAGGCGATCACGGCGATCGGCGCCGTCGGCGAGTTCGGCCCGCTCGTGGCGATCTCGCTGTTCCTGGGAACGCGCGAAGTCGGGGTCGCCACGCTCGTGCTCGTCGGGTTCGTGCTGGTCGCTGCCCTGGCCATCTGGCTCGCCGTGCGGGCCGACCACGGCAGCCTGCACCGCTTCGTGAACGCCACGCTGCACACCTCGGGCCAGTTCGCGGTGCGGCTGGTGTTCCTGATCCTGGGCGGCCTCGTCGCGGTGAGTCTCTGGCTCGATCTGGACATGCTCCTCGGTGCATTCACGGCGGGAATCGTCTGGCAGCTCATCATGAGGAGCGCGAAAGAGGCCGACCGCGACGCCGTCGAGAGCAAGGTCGAAGCCGTCGCGTTCGGGTTCTTCGTGCCGCTGTTCTTCCTCTACACCGGAGTCACCTTCAACCTCAGCGCCCTCGTGGCGGACTGGCGCATCCTCGTGCTGCTGCCGATCTTCGCAATCCTGCTGCTCGTGATCCGGGGACTTCCGTCCCGCCTCGCCGCCCCGGTGGGCTCCACGCGGCGCGACCGGTGGGCGCTGACGCTGCTGGGCGCCACGGGTCTGCCGATCATCGTCGCGGTCACCACCATCGGCACCGAAGAACAGCTCATCAGCCCGGGAATCGCGTCGGCCCTGGTGGGGGCGGGGATGCTGTCGGTGCTGCTCTACCCACTGATCGGGATGACGCTGCACGGCGATCGCCAGGTCGTCACGAGCCCCGCCTACGACCCGCTCAGCTCGCCGAGGTGAGCGCGCTCAGCGACCTCTTCGAGGCGGCGCGCGAGCGCCTCTCGGGCGCGCCCGCGGAGTCCCTCGGCGAGCTCGTCACGCCGCGCCGGGTGCTCGGCGT
Source organism: Microbacterium rhizomatis (assembly GCF_008710745.1). GTDB lineage: Bacteria > Actinomycetota > Actinomycetes > Actinomycetales > Microbacteriaceae > Microbacterium > Microbacterium rhizomatis. Next base: position 500,266 of record NZ_VYSA01000002.1, on the reverse strand, counting down.
CGCCCGCGCTCCGCGAATCGTTCCCCGTGGTGTCGCGTGGCACCTCGGCGTGCTTCTGGTCACCGAGAGCGCGGTGCTCGCGACGGGCGAGATCGTGCGTTCCCGCCATGAGGCGCCGCGCGGGTTCACCGCGGAGACGCAGCGTCGTCGCTCCGAGCTGTCTGCGGCGGCCTTCCGCGGCGGATTCGCCGAGGGCACGGCGGTGCACATCGGCTGGAACGAGCTCGATCTGGACGCGATCGAGCGGGGCACAGCATCCGGCCCCCTCGCGATGATCGACGGCGTGGCCGCCGTGCGATGGAGCTCGGCGGCCGGCTTCGTACCGCTGGCCGCCTACCTCGACGAGCGGATCGCGCTGCTCATCGAGCCTCCACAGGGTGCGACCTGATCGCGGCGAGCGATCCAGCGGTGACGATCGGGGATGCTGTCAACCCCCGACCTCGCCATACCCGCGTGCGTGAGGCTCGGAGCATGGCAGAAGATTCCCCGACACACGGCTCGACTAAGGTGAATGCTCTCGAAAGGGGAACGACAGTGCAGGCTTGGCCGGGATCGTCTTATCCGCTCGGTGCCACGTTCGACGGCAACGGCACCAACTTCGCCCTCTTCAGTGAGGGCGCCACGCGCGTGGAGCTCTGCCTCTTCGGAGACCGGGGCAAGGAGACCCGCGTCGAGATGCTCGACGTCGACGCCTTCGTCTGGCACGCGTACCTGCCGCAGGTCCGCCCGGGCCAGCGCTACGGCTACCGGGTGTACGGCGAGTACGACCCGGAGTCCGGCGCGCGCTTCAACCCGAACAAGCTCCTCCTGGACCCGTACGCGAAGGCCGTCGACGGGCAGGTCGAGTGGGGTCAGCAGGTCTTCGGCTACAACTTCGGCGACCCCGACTCGCGCAACGACGAGGACTCGGCGGCCTCGATGATGAAGGCGGTCGTCGTCAATCCCTTCTTCGATTGGGGCGGCGATCGCCTGCCCAAGACGCCCTACTCCGAGAGCTTCATCTACGAGGCGCACGTGAAGGGTCTCACCGAGCGTCACCCCGACATCCCGGAGTCGATCCGCGGCACCTACAGCGCCATCGGGCACCCGGCGATCATCGATCACCTGAAGAAGCTCGGCGTCACCGCGATCGAGCTCATGCCGGTGCACCAGTTCGTCAACGACTCGACGCTGGAAGAGAAGGGCCTGTCGAACTACTGGGGCTACAACACGATCGCGTTCCTCGCTCCGCAGAACACGTATGCCTCTACGGGGCAGCGCGGCCAGCAGGTCGAGGAGTTCAAGGGCATGGTGCGCGCCCTGCACGCCGAGGGGATCGAGGTCATCCTCGATGTGGTCTACAACCACACCGCAGAGGGCAACCACATGGGCCCGACCCTCTCGATGCGTGGCATCGACAACGCGGCCTACTACCGCCTCGAGGACGCCGACAAGCGGTACTACACCGACTACACCGGCACGGGCAACAGCTTGAACGTCGGCAATCCGCACGCCCTGCAGCTGATCATGGACTCGCTGCGGTACTGGGTGCTCGAGATGCACGTCGACGGGTTCCGCTTCGACCTCGCCTCGGCGCTGGCCCGTGAATTCTACGACGTCGACAAGCTCGCGACCTTCTTCGAACTCGTGCAGCAGGATCCGGTGGTCTCGCAGGTCAAGCTCATCGCCGAGCCGTGGGACGTCGGTCCCGGCGGGTACCAGGTCGGCAACTTCCCTCCGCAGTGGACCGAGTGGAACGGCAAGTACCGCGACACCGTGCGCGACTTCTGGCGCGGCGAGCCGCAGGCCCTCGGCGAATTCGCCTCGCGCCTGACCGGGTCGGCCGACCTCTACGAGCACTCCGGACGCCGGCCCGTGGCATCCGTCAACTTCGTCACCGCCCACGACGGCTTCACCCTCCGTGACCTGGTGAGCTACAACGAGAAGCACAACGAGGCCAACGGCGAGGAGGGCAGGGACGGCGCCGACGACAACCGCTCGATGAACTTCGGCGTCGAAGGGCCGACCGACGATGTCGAGGTCAATACGCTGCGCGCCCGCCAGCAGCGCAACTTCATCGCGACGCTCCTGCTCAGCCAGGGTGTGCCGATGCTGCTGCACGGCGACGAGCTGGGCCGCACCCAGCAGGGCAACAACAACGGCTATGCCCAGGACAGCCCGATCACGTGGGTCGACTGGGAGAACGTCGATCACCCGCTGGTCGAGTTCACCGCCGCGCTCGCGCGCCTGCGCCGCGATCACCCCACCTTCCGCCGGAGCCGGTTCTTCAACGGTCGGCCGGTGCGCATGGAAGTCGGTCAGGGTGTGCCCGACATCGCGTGGCTGCGGCCCGACGGCAGCGCGATGCAGCCGGAGGACTGGGAATCCGGCTTCGGGCGCGCTGTCGGCGTCTTCCTCAACGGCCGAGGCATCCGTGAGCGGGATCGTCGCGGCGAGCCGATCTCGGATCTGCACTTCATCGTGCTGTTCAACGCGGGCGACGACATCATCGACTTCCATATTCCGGAAGTGGAATTCAGCCCGAAGTGGAACATCATGGTCGACACCGCGGGCGAGATGGCCGACGCCGAGCCGCTGGACCCGGGCTCGACGGTCCGGTTGCACGCCAAGGCTCTCATGGTGCTCTCCGAGCATGACCTGCCTGAGCCCGAGGTCGACCACTCGGTGGCTGCGTCGCTGTCGATCCTGGCCGAATCCACCATGCCCGGGCTCTCGCCCAAGTCCGAGATGGAGAGGTAGCGGTGACCGCACGCCCACGGTCCACCTATCGCCTGCAGATCCGCCGATCCTTCGATCTGGATGCTGCGGCCGCCGTCACCGGCTACCTGCGCGACCTCGGGGTCTCGTGGGCGTACCTCTCACCCCTCCTGAGAGCCACCGAGGGATCCGACCACGGCTACGACGTCGTCGATCCGACGCTCGTGGATCCCGACCGCGGCGGCGGGGCGGGCCTTGACCGCTTCGCGGCGTCGGCGCGCGCGGCCGGTCTCGGCATCCTGATCGATACGGTCCCGAACCACATGGGGATCTCGGAGCCCGCGCAGAACCCCTGGTGGTGGGACGTGCTGACGCACGGGCGGGGTTCGCGCTACGCCGAGGCGTTCGACATCGACTGGGACTTCGGCGGCGGCAAGGTGCGTGTGCCCATCCTCGGCGGGACCATCGACGACGCGCTGCCCGATTTCGTCATCGAGCGTCAGCAGTCGCAGCAGCCGAGCCCCGGTGACGCGGCACCGAGCCCCGGTGTGCTGCGCTACTTCGAGCACGTCCTCCCCCTGGCGCCGGGGAGCGTGCCCGCCGGCGCGGAGCTCTCGGACATCGCGACGGTGCGCGCGATCGTCCAGGCCCAGCACTGGGAGCCGATCTTCTGGCGGCGCGAGGCGGCGGAACTCAACTACCGGCGCTTCTTCGCCGTCACGACACTGGCCGGTGTGCGGGTCGAGGTGCCGTGGGTGTTCGACGAGACGCATGTCGAGGTGCTCCGCTGGGTGCGCGACGGAATCGCCGACGGACTCCGGATCGATCATCCCGACGGGCTTCTCGATCCGGGCGGGTACCTGGAGCGTCTCGCCGCAGCGACCGGCGGCGCGTACGTCCTCGTGGAGAAGATCCTCGAGCACGGCGAGGAACTGCCCGGCTGGTGGCAGACCGACGGCACGACCGGGTACGACGCGCTCGCCGAGTTCGATCGCGTGCTGATCGATCCGGCCGGCGAGGCGCGCCTCGGTGTGCTGGATGCGGCGCTCCGCGGCGGCGCCGCCCCCGACTATCACGAGGTGATCCACGACACGAAGCGGATGATCGCCGACACCATCCAGGGTGCCGAGATCGCCCGGCTGGTGCGCGCGCTCTCGGAGCACTCGGTGGGCGAGTCGGAGGCCGTGGTCGAGCCTGTCGAGACCACCCGTGACGCGCTGGCCGAGCTGCTCGCGTGCTTCCCGGTGTACCGCTCGTACCTTCCCGCGGGGCGCGCGCACCTCGACGAGGCGGCGGCTGCGGCATCCCTGCGTCGTCCCGACCTCGCTGATGAGATCTCGCGGCTCGCGCCGGTGCTCGCCGACCCGCTCACCGAGGTGGCACGCCGGTTCCAGCAGACGACCGGGCCGGTCATGGCCAAGGGCGTCGAAGACACGGCGTTCTACCGGTACACCCGGCTCGGCTCGCTCACCGAGGTGGGTGGCGACCCGTCGGTCTTCGCGTTGCCGGTCGACGGATTCCACACCGCGCAGGCGATGCGCCAGGCATCCTGGCCGTTCGCGATGACGACGCTCTCGACGCATGACACGAAGCGCGGCGAAGACGTGCGCGCGCGCCTGGATGTGCTCGCCGAGGTGCCGGAGCGCTGGGCAGACGTGCTGACGTCGCTGCGCGCCCGCGCATCGAGCGGCGACGGCCCCTTCGATTCGCTGCTGTACCAGGCGGCGATCGGGGCGTGGCCGATCTCACGCGAGCGTCTGCACGCCTACGCCGAGAAGGCGTCGCGCGAAGCCGCGACCTCGACGGGGTGGTGGGACCCGGACCCCGATTTCGAGGCAGGGATGCACGCGGTCGTCGACGCGATGTTCGACGACGCCTCGGTCGCGGCGCTGATCGCGGACTTCGTCGCAGAGATCGAGCAGCCCGGCTGGTCGAACGCGCTGTCGGCCAAGGCGCTGCAGCTGACCGCCCCGGGTATTCCCGACGTCTACCAGGGCTCGGAGCTCTGGGAGACCTCGCTGGTCGACCCCGACAACCGGCGGCCCGTCGATTTCGTCGAGCGTGCCCGGATGCTGTCGGCCATCGACGACGGATTCCCGCGGGGTGAGCTTCCCGCCGTCGATGCGTCGGCGGCAGCCAAGCTGCTCGTGACCTCGCGCGCCCTGCGCCTCCGGCGCGACCGCCCGGAGCTGTTCACGCGCTACAGGCCGATGACGGCGGTGGGCGAAGCATCCGACCATGTCATCGCCTTCGACAGGGGCGGTGCCGTCACCGTCGCCACCCGCCTGCCCGTCGGGCTCGCCGCCCGCGGCGGCTGGGGCGACACCGTGCTCCTGCGCCCCCGGGGCGAGACGGTCGATGCTCTGACGGGTCGCCGCGTAGAGGCGCCATCCGTCCCCCTCGCGGAGCTGCTGCGGACGTACCCGGTGGCCCTCCTGATCCCGGCCGGGCCCGACTCATGACCGCGAGACCGGATATGCGACACGAGACCGAGCGCGTTCGTCACCTTTTCGTGGCGCCTATCCGGTCTCGCGGAAGGAGAGGCGGGTTGAGAAGGGGGTGGGAATCGTGATCGAGGTGTGGGCGCCGCGAGCGGCGCGGGTGCGAGTGCGTCGGGCGGGGCAGGGAGACGTCGAGCTCGAGAGCGCGGCGGGCGGATGGTGGCGTGGGGATGTTGCGCTGCGCGACGGCGAGGAGTACGGGTTCGTCCTCGGCGACGCCGAGGAGGTCCGCCCAGACCCCCGGTCGCGGCGGCAGCCGCGCGGTGTGCACGAGGTATCCGCGTTCTTCGATCCGACGGCCTTCGCGTGGAGCGATCAGCACTGGACGGGGCGGCAGCTCGCCGGCGGTCTGATCTACGAGCTGCACATCGGCACGTTCACGCCCGAGGGCACACTGGATGGGGCCATCGCCAAGCTGGGGCACCTCGTCGACCTGGGGGTCACCCACGTCGAGCTGCTGCCGGTCAACGGGTTCAACGGCGTCTGGAACTGGGGCTACGACGGCGTGCTGTGGTACACGGTGCACGAGGCCTACGGCGGCCCCGTCGCCTACCAGCGCTTCGTCGATGCCGCCCATGCCGCGGGACTCGCCGTGATCCAGGACGTCGTCTACAACCACCTCGGTCCGAGCGGCAACTACCTGCCCGAGTTCGGCCCCTATCTGCGCGAGGGCAGCCGCAACACGTGGGGCGATTCGGTCAACCTCGACGAGCCCGCGGTGCGCTCATTCATCGTCGAGAACGCCCTGATGTGGCTGGGCGACTACCACGTCGACGGGCTGCGGCTGGATGCCGTGCACGCCCTGCACGACGAGCAGCCCGTGCATATCCTGCAGGAGCTGGCCGAGGCATCCGATGCCCTCTCCGCCCAGCTCGACCTGCCGCGGACGCTCATCGCCGAGTCGGACCTGAATGATCCGAAACTCATCCTGCCGCGCGAAGCGGGCGGGTACGGCCTCACCGCGCAGTGGAGCGACGACTACCACCACGCCGTGCACGTCGCGCTGACCGGCGAGACGGCCGGCTACTACGAGGATTTCGCCGATCTGGATGCCGTCCCCAAGGTGTGGACCGAGGGCTTCTTCCACAACGGCACGTTCTCGTCGTTCCGCGGGCGCGACCACGGATCCCCGATCCCGCCGGCCGTGCCGACGTGGCGGCTGGTGACGTTCTCGCAGGATCACGACCAGATCGGCAATCGCGCGGCGGGGGACCGGCTCAGCCAGTCGCTCCCGTACGGGCGTCTTGCGGTCGCCGCGCTGCTCACACTGCTCACCCCCGGCACCCCGATGCTGTTCATGGGGGAGGAGTGGGGAGCGTCGACTCCGTGGCAGTTCTTCACGTCGCACCCCGAGCCCGAGCTCGGCGCGGCGACGGCGAAAGGCCGGCTCGAGGAGTTCACCCGCATGGGCTGGGACGAATCGGTCGTGCCGGATCCGCAGGACCCCGCGACGTTCGAGCGGTCGACGCTGAAGTGGGACGAGGTCTCTGAGGGTGACCATGCGCGACTGCTCCAGCTCTACCGCGACCTCGCCGCCCTGCGACGCTCGCGTCCCGAGCTGGCTGACCCGTCGTTCGCGTCGCTGCGGGCGATGAGCGGCGAGGGTGCGTCGGGCGAACCCGGAGAACGCGCATTCGCTCTCGGCCACGGCGACATCTCGGTGCTGGTGAACCTCACCCGCGATGCGGTGTCGTGGGATGTCGCGGCGGGTCGCCGCATCCTCCTGTCTACGGATGCTGCAGCAGAGGTGCTCGACGGCGAGGTCGTCGTGCCGCCCGACGCCGGCGTCGTGGTCGGCCCCGCCCTCTGAGACCCGGGTTTCGGCGGGAACCGGCCTGTCAACCCGTTCCGCTGCGCGCGGGCGGCGCATACCGTGGAGTCATGACGACCACGGCCGTTCCTGAAACGCGTTCCCTCGACCTGACTCGCCAGATCGTGGTGATCTCCGCCATGGTCTTCATGATCATCGCGGCGATGGTCGGTACAGGACTCTTCGGCGGCACCGCCGTGCAAGACCTCCAGGGCGGTGCGCTGGACGCGGATTCGACGTACCTCGCGCCCGCCCGCCCCGCGTTCTCGATCTGGTCGGCGATCTACATCGGGCTCGTCGCCTATACGATCTGGCAGGCGCTCCCCGGGCAGCGCGCCCGCGACAGGCAGCGCGCGATGGGCTGGTGGATCGCCCTGACCATGGTGCTGAACGGCCTGTGGCTCGTCACCGCGCAGTTCGGCACGCTGCTGCTCACCGTGATCGCGATCGTCGTGCTGCTGGTCGCGCTGTGCATCACGTTCCGGATGAGCGTTCTGACCCGTACGACGGGCGACGGCTTCGTGGACTCGCTCCTGATCGACGGGGTGACGGGGCTTCACTTAGGCTGGGTGACCCTCGCGACGGTCGCGAACATCACGGCATGGCTCACGACGATCGGCTCGCCCGAGTGGGCATCGGCGGCGACGGTCTGGGGCATCCTCGTGCTCATCGTGGTGCTCCTGGTGGGTCTGTCGATCTCATGGCGCAGCGGATGGCGCATCGCTCCGGCGCTCGCACTCGCGTGGGGACTGACATGGCTCGCCGTGGCGCGCCTCACCGGTGAGCCCCAGAGCCCCGCGATCGGCATCACCGCGCTCGTTGTTGCCGCCGTGATCCTGATCGTCCCGGTCGTGGTCGCAGGCCTGCGACTCGTCCGTCCGTCCTCGGACTGAGCGCCCGAGTCACTCCCTTTCGCCGAGCCGTCCCCTTGGTGCCCAACCACCCCCATGCATGCGCGACATACAGGGGTGGCTCGACAAGAGAGGGGTGGCTCGGCGGGGGGCGGGGGGCCGGCGGGATGGGTCAGGCCGGGCCGAAGGCCCGGGCGAAGGCCCGCAGCATCCGTGCCGGTTCCGTGACGGATGCTGCCAGCACACGTGCCGCGACCACGTCGTACTCCTCCGCCGCGAAGTACCCGTCGTCCCGGTACACCGCCATGCGCTCGGTGAAAGCCCTCGTCGTGGGCTCGGGGTGGAACTGCGTCGCGTACAGGCGATCGCCCACGCGGTATGCCTGCACGGGGCACCCGTCCCCCGCCGCGAGCAGGACCGCCGACGGCGGTACGGTTCCCGCGCCCTCCTTGTGGGCGGTGAGGGCCGAGAAGCGCGCCGCCAGACCGCCGAGGAGCGGATCCTTCCGGCCGTCCTCGGTCAGCGAGACGGCCACCGGCCCCGTGTCTTCGGGGAAGGCGCGGCTGACCTCGCCCCCGAGCATCCGGGTGACGACTCCGATGCCGAAGCACGTGAACATCGCCGCCGGCCCGGTCCCCTCCGCGATCCCGGCCGCGATGTGCTCCAGGTCGGCTTCGAGCCGGCGCTGCACGTCGTGCTTGCTCGACTCCGGATCGGTGACGTTGAACGGGCTTCCCCCCACGAGGAAGCCGCTGTAACGGTCGAAGACGTCGACGGGGAGCGGCTCGCGCACGAGGTCGTGCGTCTCGAGCTGGCCGGGTTCGAGGTGCATCGCGGTGCGGAACGACTCGTATTCGGCCGCAGCGGCGCCCTGCTGGGGGCGCACGCACACATAGAGCAACGGTGCGGTCGTCATTGGTGGAGTCTAAACGGGCATCCGGGTCGGCGTGCGTGTATCAGCCGCCCTCTATCGCGCTCGTATCCTCTGTGGACACAATGGGCCCTATGACGGCGACCGACCCGAGCTCTTCGCATGACGAGGGCTCTGCCGATGCCCCTGACGCGCCCCGCTGGGAGCGCGCGGCCGCACTCTTCGCGCGCTGGCGCGACGGCGACGCGCGTGCGATGGATGAGCTCGTGCGCGTGATGACGCCGACGCTCTGGCACGTCGTGCGGGCCTACGGCCTGGATGCGGCGCTCGCCGAAGACGTCGTGCAGACGACGTGGATGACCCTCGTGCGGCGCCACGACAGCATCACCGAGCCGCTGGCGATCTCGGGCTGGCTCACGACGTGCGCGCGTCGCGAAGCGTGGCGGGTCGGCAAACTGCAGCGACGAGCCGATCCGACCGAGACCGAGTTCCTCGAGCCGCACCTGCCGGCGGCGGAGTCGGCGGAGCAGACCGCGACGCTCAGCGATTCGTCCCACCGGCTGTGGGTGGCCGTCCGTCAGCTCAACGAGCGATGCCAGCGACTGCTGCGCATCGTCGCGTTCGAAGAGCGCCCGGACTACGCGCGCATCGCCGCCGACATGGCCATGCCGATCGGCTCGATCGGCCCCACCCGGCAGCGGTGCCTCGCCAAGCTCCGCGGCCTGCTCGAAGGCGAAGGATGGGGAGGAGACGACGATGGACGCTGAGGACTACGCCGCCGACGCGGCGCTCTTCGCACGGATGCGGTCGCTCTGGGAGACGGTGGATCCCGCGCCCGCAGATCTCATCGACCGGATGGTGGCGGCCGTCGCCGTCCAGGATCTGTCGCGCGAGTACGCGCTCCTCACCCTGGTCGACGGCGTGCAGCTCGCCGCCGTACGCGGCGAGGCCGACACCGCGACGCTGCAGTTCGGCGACGGCGAGACGAACGTGCTCGTGCACGTCACCGCCACGGAGGGTGGCGGTCGGCGGGTGGACGGATGGGTGGATGCTCCGACCCTCGCCATCCGCCTGTTGCAGGGCGATCGTGAGTGGACGGCCGAGCCCGGCGAGCACGGCCGCTTCGCGTTCGACGATGTGACGCCGGGCGTCTCGCGCATCCGGCTCGTCGTGCGAGGACCGGGCGACGAGATGCACGAGTTCCAAACCCCCCAGTTCGAAGTGTGATCCCCTCTCCGCCGATTCCGCCGCGAACCCTCGCGGCAAGACCCCCGAGGAATGTGAATGAGCACCCTGCCACCCGATGACCCTGCTGCCGGTGCGACGGGCGGACGAGCCGGATCGTGGCGCGACCGGTACGACGCCGCCCGGGCGCGCGGCGTCTCGCTCGACCCGCGCAGCGAGCCGGTCGAGGGCGTCAAGGCCTACCCGACCGCGTACGACCCGAGTCATCTGCTGATCACGGACACGGAGAACCTCGATGCGCTGCTGGAGATCATCCGGCTGGCGGCCGGCGATTTCGGCTGGGGAATCGCGCTGGAAACCGTGAAGGGCGACGCGCTGGAGCCGGCCGCGGTCACCGAGCGCGCGCGCGCGACGCGCGACAGGCTCGGTCTGCCCACCATCCACGCTCTCCGCATCTTCCCGTCGCCGCGGGAGGACAAGGACGACCAGCCCGTGCCGCCGATCGACGCATGGCGACTGCTGCAGCGCGCCCGCGCGCGCAACGGGAAGGACCTCAAGGGCGTCGGGCTCGATCACGTGATGACGGTCGACCCGATCGGGCTCAATCCGTACGGCAAGACCAACCCTTACGGCAAGACGAATCCCTACGGGAAGACCAACCCCTACGGCAAGACGAACGCGCCGGGGACCGACAGCTACGCCGAGCCGGGCAGCGGCGGCAGGCAGGTCGTCGGATACGTCGGCCCCGAGCCCGAGCGGCGCGCGACGGTGGCGAAGGGCGGACGCCGCCCGGTGGTCGCGGTGCTCGACACCGGGTGCGGGGCGCACGCGTGGCTGACGGACGACATCGTGACCCGCCGCCCGCAGCTCGGGGCGACGGTGATCGGCATCGGCGACGAGGCCACCGACCCCGAAGTGCGGGGCGACGTCTCGGGGCCGTTCGACGGCATGATCGACGACGCGGCCGGTCATGGCACCTTCATCGCGGGGATCGTCCGCCAGGTCTGTCCGGACGCCGACATCGTCGCGATCCGCGTCGCCGACAGCCAGGGGACGGTGCTCGAGGGCGACTTCATGGCGGCGGTCCGCTCCCTCGTGAAGTGGATGGCGCTCAGCCCCGAGGAGGGCGGCCGCCAGATCGACGTGATCAACCTGTCGCTCGGCTACTACCACGAGACGCCCGAGGACGAGCTGTTCGACACGACCCTCAGCGAGCTGCTGCTGGCCGCGCGTCGCCGCGGGTGCGCGGTCGTCTGCTCGGCCGGGAACGACGCGACGGATCGTCCGACGTTCCCCGCGGCGCTGTGGGCTTGGCCTGACGCGGAATTCACCGTCGAGGACCCCTCGGATGCGGCGCCTCACGTCTCGGTCGGGGCCCTCAACCCGAACCGCACCATGGCCCTGTTCAGCAACCTCGGTCCGTGGGTGCGCACGTACGCGCCGGGTGCCGTCGTGTTGAGTACGACACCGCCGTTCAACGGGGGAGTCCAGCCCGGAACCCGCGATGACATCGGAGGGATGCGGCGCGAGACCATCGATCCCGACGACTTCAGCGGCGGTTTCGCGGTCTGGAGCGGGACCTCCTTCGCCGCACCGTACGTGTCGGGCATGCTCGCGCGCGCCCTCGTGGATCCGCTGACGTCGGGCACGCTCGGCGACGACGCCTCCGAACGTGTGGCGGCCCTCCGTCATGCCGAGGAGGCGATGGTGGGCGACCTCGCCGTGCTCGGGCCGTTGCACTCGTGAGGATCTCCCGCTCCTCCCGCCGATAATCCGGCCATGATGGAGCCGTGGCGCGCACGGCGGAGGATCTGCACAGCGCGGCCGTCGAACTCGTCAACCGGGGGCGAGTCGCCGCCGCGCGTCGAATGCTGTCCCGCGCCGCCGTCGCGACGGACGATCCGAACCTGCGCGCGCGGATCGCCGGCACCTGGGCGTACGCCCTCTCGCGCATCGGCGAACTCGGCGAGGCGGAACGGATCTGTGCCGAAGCGCTGAGAACTCCCGGCCTCGACCGGCATACGGGGGCGATCCTCGCCGGCCAGATGGGCGCTCTCGCGGAGCGGGCGGGCCGGCTCGAAGAGGCGGAGCGCTGGCTCGGCCGGGGGATCGACGGACTCGCCGATGATCCGCAGGCGCGGGCCAACCTGCTGGTGAACCGGAGCCTGGTGAACATGCAGCGCCGGCAGCTCGGTCGGGCCGCGGTGGATGCCGCGGCCGCGACCGAGGTGTTCCGCGCGCTCGGATTGACCGTCGACGAAGCGCAGGCTCGACACAACGAGGGCTACATCGCCTTGCTCGAGGGTGACATCGTCACCGCGATGCGGCAGATGGGATCCGCGCGAGAAGTGCTCGCGCCCCTGTCCGCCGTGTCGGCGGCGGTCGGCGACGCCGACCGCGCGGAGGTGCTGCGCGACGCCGGGCTGACCACCGAGGCCGAGCGCATCCTGTCTCGCAACATCGCGGTGTTCGGTGCGCACCGGATGCCGCAGTCTCGCGCAGAGACCGAGTTCAACCTCGCCCGTTCTCAGCTTCTCCACGACCCGGTCAAAGCGCGCCGTGCCGCGGCCTCCGCCGCGCGTCGCTTCCGCGCCGTGGGCAACGACGCCTGGGCGGTTCGCGCAGAGGCGGTGCGTCTGCGGGCGCAGCTCGCGGGAGGAGCCGTCGACCCCGGGGGGGACGCCGTTCCCCGCGCCACGCGCGTTCCCTCGCAGGGTGAGGTCGGCGCCGCGGCCGCTGCGCTCGACAGCCGTGGATTCCGCAACGAGGCCGCCGCGCTGCGCATGTCGTACGAGTTGTGGGCAGCGCGCACCCACGGTTCCGTCGCGGAGCCCCGAGCGGCACGGGCGCCGCGCACCGCGTCGATGGACGTCCGGCTCCTCTCCTACGAGGTGCGGGCGGCGATGGCTGCGGCGTCCGGCCGACACGGCACGGCACGGCGGCATGCGGCTGCGGGGCTCGACGAACTCGCGCGATGGCAGCGTTCGTTCGGCAGCCTCGACCTGCAGACCTCGGCGGGCATGCACGCAGCCGGTCTGGTATTCGCCGGGCTCGACTCGGCGGCGCGCAGCGGGCGGCCCGACGTCCTCTTCGAGTGGTCCGAGCGGGCGCGGCACCTGAGCCAGCAGGTGGTTCCGCTGCGGCCGCCGCCCGATCCGGAACTTGCGGCGGAACTCGCCGAGCTGCGGCAGCTGCGTGCCGACAACCCGCACGACGACTGGCTGTCGAACCCCCGCGCGGCCGAGCTGCGTGATCGGGCGCGGCAGCGACAGTGGGCGGCTACGGGGTCGGCGGCGATCCAGGAGCGGATCGATCTCGACGGCCTTCGCGCGAGCCTGGACTCCGAGACCGCGCTCATCGCATACGTCTACTCGGGGAGGGCATTGGTCGCCCTCGTGGTCACCGCGGGCGGCGCGAAGGTGATGCCGCTCCGCGCCTGGCCTGCCGTGCAACGCGCTCTCCCCGGCTTGCGTGCCGACCTCGATATGTCGGCGTCCATCCGGAGCGGACCCATGGCCGAGGTGGTGCGCCGCAGCCTCGACGAGCGACTCGGATCGCTCTCGGCGGCATTGCTGGACGGCCCGGGCGCCGCCGCCGGTGTGCGCAGGCTCGTGATCACCGTGCCCGGCGTGCTCAACGGCATCCCGTGGGCGATGCTTCCCGCCATGCGGGGGCGCGCCTTCACTCTGGCGGTGTCGGCGACGCGATGGGCGAGCCTGCGCGACGCGGCATCGCGGGCGCCGGTCACGGCGGGCTTCGCGGTGGGTCCGCGCGTCGCGCGCGGCGACGAGGAGGTGGATGCCGCGGCATCCGCGTGGCCCCCATCGCGCACGCTGCGCGCGGCGGAGGCGACCGTCGACGCCGTCACCGACCTCGCGTCACAGGTCGAACTGCTCCACATCGCGGCGCACGGCCGGCACGCGGTGGACAACCCGCTGTTCTCGGGCCTCGAGCTGGCGGACGGCGCGCTGTTCGGGTACGACATCGATCGGATGCCGCGTCCGCCGTCGACGGTGGTCCTGTCGGCGTGCGAGGTCGGGCGCTCGTCGGTGCGCTGGGGCGAGGAGGCGATCGGCATGACCCGCATCTGGCTGCACGCCGGCACGCGGGCGGTGGTCGCGACGCCTGTGGTGGTTGCCGATGACGAGGCGTGCGAGCTGCTCGGGGCGATGCATGCAGAGCTTGCGGCGGGGCTCCCGGCGGCCGAGGCGCTGGCCGCGGCATCCGGGCGCACAGGCATCGTGGCACCGTTCCAGACGCACGGATCGGGTTTCTGAGATTTCTTCCAGCCTCGTGTATCAGGGCTGTCGAGACGTGCTCATTCTCGTCGGAACGATCAATCGGCACGGGGCCTCGGGGGGCGCCGCGCGCTGCGGACGACCGGCCCTTGGGGGTGTTCGGGCACAGGCGGGTGGTCCATCGTTCTGAGGAGGATGTCGCAGAGGCCCAAGGTCGGCGACATCCTCCTCCTTGCGTGCGTGGCGTTTCTTCGCTGGCGTGACGGCGGAAAGGCGGCCGGGTCAGCCGCGCGACGAGTTCGCCGTGCGTCCACGGACGATGCCGATGAACATCTCGACCTCGGGGGTGGTCCGGTCGCTGCGCCAGGCCAGCGCGACGGTCGAGGTGGGGCCCGCGCGGAGCGGGCGGTGCGCCGCATCCTTGCGATGATGCAGGCGCGCGAGCGAGAGCGGAACGATCACGATGCCGACTCCCGCCGCCACCGTCGCGATCGCTTCGGCCGTGTCGGCGGGAGCGTCGAAGGCCGGTGGGATCGAGCCGGGCACCGCGAAGTCGTACACAGCATCGCGGGGAACGATCACGACCTCGCCCGCGAGGTCGGCGAGGTCGAGTTCGTCGGCCGCGGTGAGCGCCGAATCGGAGGCGCACACCACGACCGGGATCTCGTCGTAGAGCGGGATGACGTGGAGTCCGTCGTCGTCGATCGGCAGGCGGACCAGGGCGATGTCGATCTCCTCGCCGAGCACGCGCTCGCGCTGGGTCGCGACATCGAGCACGGTCACCTCGACGGGCACGTCGGGCAGGCGGTCCCGCCACGCGTCGATCCACTTGCCGGGCGTCGCTCCGGGAACGAGCCCGAGACGCAGAGCGGCGGAAGGCGCCGGGCCGGCTGCCGGACGAGCGTCGAAGACCACCGGCTTCTTCTGAGGTGCGCCCGCGGAGGCGGTGCGCTTCGGGGCGCGACGCGGTGCGGCATCCCGCCGCCGACCGGAGCCGCCCGGCCCGCCTGAACCGCTGCCTTTCGCCACCTGACTAGCCCCTTCTTCGCGTCGTCAGCCCCTTCTTTACGTCGTTAGCGTAGCCGGGCGATATGGTTCGGTCATGGTCGCGATCATTGCAACGGTCTTCGCAGCGCTCGCGGCGCTGCTGCACGTGTACATCTTCATCATGGAGAGCGTGCAGTGGACCAACCCCCGGGTGTGGAAGCGGTTCGGCGTCGCCGATCAAGCGGCCGCCGACACCACGAAGCCCATGGCGTACAACCAGGGCTTCTACAACCTGTTCCTCGCCGTCGGGGCCGTGCTCGGGATCGTGATGTTCTGGGCGGGGGGTCCCGACACCGTGGCTGATGTCGCGGGGCGCACGCTCGTGCTGTTCAGCCTCGGATCGATGGTCGCAGCCTCGCTCGTGCTGATGACGTCGGGTGCGAAGTACATCCGTGCCGCGCTCACGCAGGGCACGCTGCCGCTCATCGGCTTCGTGCTGTTCGTGTTCGCCTGACCCCCGGGAGCGAGGTCATGGGCACACGCCCCATCGGCCGCGCGCTTCGGCCTGTGCCTTGGCCTGGGCGGCGGTGAAGAGATCGTCGTGGGCGACGTTCGGCCGGATGCGGATCGCCTGCGCGTCTCCGGCGGCGACGAGTTCGTAGGGGACGAACCGGCCGTCATCGGTCCAGAGGTCCAACAGGCGCCGGCCGTAGTGGTCCCAGGTATCGCGATCGGGAGCTGCCCACACGGTCGACCCTTCGGGCAGCAGCTCGGCCAGGTGCCGCCGTGCCTCGTCGGCCCAGCACTCCGGTGCGGGTGTGCCCTCCGGGGTGTCGATTCCGATCAGGCGTATCCGGATCGGGGCGGACGAAGTGACGATGTCATTCGGATGCTGGATCTCAGCCTGGATGGTGTCGCCGTCGTAGATATGGCGCACCGTGAGGGCGAAAGCGGCGTCGGGGCGCGGGGGGATCGCTCGCACGGCGGCGCCGGTGGCCATCACGCCCGGTGGATGGAGGGGACTCTCGCTGCGCGCGACCCAGAGCACCGGCGCGAGGACCGCGGCCGCGAGGACAGCGACCGCGATGGCGGATACCCCGGGGGTGCGCGCGATCGCTCGCCGGCGTGTCATCCGGGCACGATACCGGGCCGCGCCGACACGCCTACCGGCGCGAAGAAGCCGACCGGCGTGCTGCCTATGCGGCCAGGCGAAGACCTCGACGATCGGTCGCGACCTGCTCGCCGTCCGCGATGGTCTGGTCGTCGCCGATCAGCGAACCCACCGCGACGCGGGCGTGCGCCCCGACCAGCGTGCGGACCCCGATCTTCGCGCCGCCGCCGATCGCCGCGCCGGCGCCGATGTGCGCGTGCGGTGCGATGTCGGCTTCCGGACCGATCACCGCATCCGATTCGACCCACACTCCGCGGCCGACGTGGGCTCCCGCGCCTATCTGGACTCCGGGCTCGACATACGCGCCTGCTTCGATGACAGCGCTCGGGTGCACTTTCGCGCCGTGCGCGATCAGTCCTCGGCCATTGGCGTGCTTGCGATAGCGCAGCATCTCGCCGTGGTCATTCTCGATGTCGACGTAGTTCTTTCCCACGATCCCCTCCGACAGCGCCTGTTCGGCGCAAGTACTGGAATAACGCGCTCTGTGTGGATTTCATTCCCGTGCATCGGTTTCCTACCGATTGCACGTTATTCGGCGCCGAGGCGTTCACGGATTGCTTGCACGAGCATGGATTTTCACGGCGCGTTGATCGCGTGCTTTCGCCGCACAACCTCGGAGATCTGCCGATCTTCGGGGGAAAGCGCGCCGATCCATCCGAATTCGTGCAGATCTCCGAAGATGCGACGGAACACGACGGCTCACCGCTGGCAGGAGGGGCACCAGAAGACATTGCGTGCGCTGGTCGCCGTCGCGCCGAGCGAGCCCGCGAGGATGGGCGTTCCGCACCGTCGGCACGGCCGCCCCTCTCGCCCATAGACCCACGTCGAGCGCCCCGCCCGTGCATCCCCGGTGAAAGTGCGACCCTGTCTGTCGCGGTTCGCGAGGATCGTGCGCGCGCCCAGATCGAGGATCGCCGCGGCATCCGTCTCGATCGCGGGGCGCTGCGGAAGGATGCCGCGCAGAAACAGGATCTCGTTGGCGTACTCGTTGCCGAACCCGGCGACGTTGCGCTGGTCCAGCAGCGCCACGTGCACCGGTCGCACATCGGCGCCCAGTCGGCGTGCCGCCTCTCCGGGATCCCAGTTCGGGCCGAGTGGATCGGGGCCGAGGTGCCCGACGATGCGCTCCTCGTCGCTCGTCGGCAGCACTTCGACCATCGCCAGGTCGAATCCGACCGTGTCGTGCGAAGCCGTGCCGACGATCGCGCGAGCGCGGAACGCCGGGGCCCGCCACCGCCCGCCTCGCGCGTAGACGTGCCACGCGCCCTCCATCTTCAGGTGCGAGTGCAGCGTGAAGTCACCGATCCGCTCGAGCAGGTGCTTGCCCCGCGGCACCACTTCGCGAACGGTCTCGCCGCGCAGATCCGCGGTGGCGCTCCCCGGAACGCGGATATCGAACCGCACGACCTCGTGGCCCGCCAGCGCCTCGTTCAGGCGCCGGGCTGTGCGCCAGACGGTGTCGCCCTCAGGCACGGCTCGCGTCCGGTGCGCCCGCGGAGGCCTTCGCCGCCCCGCGGGCGGCCCCGCGTCGCAGGGTCAGCCCGCGCGGGGATTCGACGAAGCCGGCGTCGCGCAGCATCCTTCCGATCGCCGCCTCGTACACGAACACCCCGTTCACCTGCTCGATCGTGAGGGTGTCCAGGCCCCGCGCGCGGGCCGTGGCGGCGAGATCGCGGGCGGCGGCGGCGAGCACCGGCTCGGAATCGGTGAACGCGAGGGCGGACTTGCCGCCGCGCTCGAGGTACAGCGCCAGTGCGCCGTCGACCAGCACGACCAGACCCCCCGCCTTGCGCCCGGGGCGATGCCCGACGCCTTCGATCGCCGGCCACGCGAGCGCGGCACCGTACGGATTCGCGGGGTCGGTCGCCGCGAGCGTGACCGTGCGCAGCGGGGCCGGGTCGGGCAGGCCGGCGAACTCGCGCAGCCGGTCGACGGTCTGGGATGCGGCGAACTGCGCCGCCCCCAGCTTCTCGATCACGTACCCGCGTCGGCAGTGCCCGGCCTGTTCGAAGCCGGCGAGCACGCGGTACGCCTGCGCGAAGCCGCCCGGCACGCCCTCGGACTGCACCGAGCCGCGCGTGACCACGCCGTAGCGGTCGAGCAGCAGGCTCGCCGATGCGGCGGCGCGCACCGTCGGATCCGGCTCGGGTGACGGCAGAAGCGACCAGCGGCCGCCGAGCGCGGGCGGCCGAGGGGGAGCGGAGGGACGCGCGAGCGTGGTGCCGCGATACATCCGGGCGCGTGGTGCTTTGCGCGCCACCCGGTGGGTCTGTGCCCCGCCGCCGAGCAGCGTGCGGATCGGCGCGAACGTGTCGTTCGTGACGCGCCCCGACCAGGTCAGGCTCCACAGCGCCTCGATCACCGACTGCTCGTTCTCCGCCTCGGTGAGCGCCCGGAGCTGACCGGTGAAATAGGCTCCGCCGCCGGCGAGCGCCGCGAGCACGCGGTCTTCGAGCGAGCCGGGCACGATCTCATCCTCGGGCGCGGCGAGCGTGAGGGACGCGCCATCCGCAGGGTGCAGCGCGATCCACCCGTCTCGACCGGGCAACGACCCGTGCCCCGACCACACCACCTCGCCGGTGGCGGTGAGCTCGTCGAGCATGGCAGGGGCGTAGTCTGCGACGCGCGCGGGCAGAATCAGCGATTCCCACGCGCTCGCAGGAATCGCCACCCCGGCGAGCTGCTCGATCACCGCGGCGACCCCGTCGATGCCGTCCAGCGGCCGGGTGAGGTGCTGCCACACCGGCAGGAACCGGGCGAACGCCTCGGGTGAGACGGGCTCGACGCTTCCGCGGATCGCGGCGAGCGACCGCATCCGCAGCCGGCGCAGCACTTCGGTGTCGCACCACTCGGCGTCCTGCCCCGTGCTCGCGCCCGGTCGCTGCGCGTCGGGCAGGAAGAAGCCGCTCGTCACCCGGCCGCTGCTCTCGAGGCGCTGCAGGGTGTGGCGCGCGACCGCGACGCCCACGCCGAACCGCTCGGCGAAGGAGTCCGCGGTGAACGGGCCGTGCGTGCGCGCGAAGCGTGCGACCAGATCGCCCAGCGGGTCGGGGTACGGCTCGAGGAATGCGTTCGGGATGCCCACGGGCAGCGCCGCGCCCAGCGCGTCGCGCAAGCGCCCCGCGTCCTCGATGGCGGCGACGCGCGCGACTCCGGCGATCGTCACGCGAATCGCGCGACGGGCGTCGACGAGGGCGGCCAGGTGGGCGGATGCTGCGGCCAGGGCCCGCGCGGAGGGCTCTTCTTCCTGCTCGGCGCGCGCGGGGCGGGCGCCGGGTTCGAGGCCGGGTTCGAGGTCGGGTTCGAGGTCGGGGCCGGGTTCGAGGTCGGTGCCGGGTTCGAGCTCGGGGCCGGGTTCGGCGCCCGAGAGATCTTGGTCGAGTCGCTCGGCCACCTCCGTCGCATCGAGCGGGCCGAGCACCCTGAGGAGGTCGGCGACGCCCTCCAGGCCTCGCGCGCGGCGCTCGGGATCGAGACGCTGCGCCTCGCGCTCGAACTGGGCGATGATCTCGGGATCCAGCAGCTCGCGCATCTCGACCTTGCCGAGCAGCTCGGAAAGCAGGGACGGATCGACCGATAGCGCCGCCGCCCGTCGCTCCGCGAGAGGGGAGTCGCCCTCGTACATGAACGCGCCGACATACCCGAAAAGGAGATCGCGAGCGAAGGGCGACGGCTGCGAGGTCGTCGTCTCGATCAGGCGGATGCGCCGGTCGCCGATGCCTCGGGCGATCCGGAGCAACGAGGGCAGGTCGTAGACGTCCTGCAGCACTTCGCGGAGCGTCTCGAGGATGATCGGGAAAGTCGGATGACGGCGCGCGACCTCGAGCAGCTGCGCCGAGCGTTGGCGCTGCTGCCACAGGGGGCTGCGCCGATTCGGATTGAACCGGGGGAGCAGCAGCGCACGGGCCGCGCACTCCCGGAACCGCGAGGCGAACAGCGCCGACCCGCCCACTTCGTCGATGACGATCTGCTCGAGCTCGTCGGGGTCGAAGACGAACAAATCTGCGCCCGGGGGTTCGGCCGTCGCATCCGGAACACGGGCGATGATGCCGTCATCGCTCGCGACCGCCGAGCCCTCGACTCCGAGGCGCTCGCGGATACGGGCGTTGACGGCCAGCGCCCAGGGGGCGTGCACCTTCATGCCGTAGGGGGAATGCAGAATGACGCGCCAGTCGCCGACCTCGTCACGACCCAATTCGACGGTGAGGCTCTTGTCGGTCGGCAGCGTGCCCGTGGCCTCGCGCTGCTCGGACAGATAGGCGAGCAGGTTCGCCGACGCCCGTTCGTCGAGGCCCGCCTCGTGCAGGCGCGCCTGTGCCTTTTCCGGTGTGGCGGTCGACACGTCGCGCGAGAACTTGCCGAGGGCCTCACCGAGCTCGGCGGGCCGGCCCAGGCCGTCGCCGTGCCAGAACGGCACCTTGCCCGGCTGCCCGTAGGCGGGCAGCACGTTCACACGGTCGTGGGTGATCTCGACGATCCGCCAGCTGGTCGTCCCCAGCGTGAACACGTCGTTCACGCGCGATTCGTAGACCATCTCTTCGTCGAGTTCGCCGACGCGTGCGTTCTGCGACTCGCCCGCGACGAAGACGCCGAACAGACCACGGTCGGGAATCGTTCCTCCGCTCGTCACCGCGATGCGCTGGGCGCCGGGTCTGCCGGTCAGGGTTCCCGCGTCCCGATCCCAGACCAGTCGCGGGCGCAGCTCGGCGAACTCGTCGGAGGGGTATCGGCCCGCGAGAAGGTCGAGCGTCGCCTCGAATGCCGACCGCGGCAGCGTGCGGAAGGGAGCGCTGCGCTTGACCGTCTCGTACCAGTCCTCGACCTCGATCGCGCCCAGCGCGCACGCCGCGACGGTCTGCTGCGCCAGGATGTCGAGGGGATTCTGCGGCACCGCGATCGACTCGATCTGGCCGGCCAGCATCCGCTCCGTCACGATCGCGGTGTGCAGCACGTCGCTGCGGTGCTTGGGGAACAGCGCCGCACGGCTCACCTCGCCGACCTGGTGGCCGGCGCGACCCACGCGCTGGAGCCCGGACGCGGCGCTCGGCGGCGCCTCGACCTGGATGACCAGATCGACCGCGCCCATGTCGATGCCGAGCTCGAGGCTGCTCGTCGCAACGACGCAGCGCAGGATGCCGGACTTCAGCTCTTCTTCGACGAGAGCCCGCTGCTCTTTGGACACCGAGCCGTGGTGGGCTTTGGCCAGAACCGGATCGGCGCCTGAGCTGATACCCGCCTGCCCCATCATCGCCGCGGGAATCGCTCTCGGCCCCGGCGTGCTCGGGCCCAGTCGCTCCGCATAGATCTCATTGAGGCGCCCGGTCAAGCGCTCGGCGAGCCGCCGCGAGTTGCAGAACACGATCGTGGAGCGGTGCTCGACGATCCGGTCGACGATCGCCTCCTCGACGTGCGGCCACACCGAACCGGTCATCTCTGTGCTCTCCGGACGCAGCCGGCTGTCGCCCTCGAACCACTCCCCGGACGCATCGCCTTCGCCTTCGGCAGACCCGGGCGGGGGAGGGGGATTGAGCATGTCGTCGACGGGCACGATCACCCTCAGGTCGAACGCCTTCGTCGCCCGCGGAGCGACGATCTCGACCGGTGCCGACCCGCCGAGGAACCGGGCCACCTCGTCGATCGGTCGCACGGTGGCCGACAGGCCGATCCGCTGAGCGGGGGTCGTGTCCTGTTCGCGCCGCAGCGCGTCGAGGCGCTCCAGACTCAGCGCGAGGTGCGCGCCGCGCTTGGTGGCGGCGACAGCGTGCACCTCGTCGATGATCACCGTGTGCACCTCGCGCAGGGTCTCGCCTGCCTGACTCGTCAGCATCAGGTACAGCGACTCGGGCGTCGTGATGAGGATGTCGGGCGGGTCGCTCACGAGCTTGCGCCGGTCGGACGAAGTCGTGTCGCCCGAACGGACGCCGACCGTCACGTCGGGCACACGGATCCCCAGCCGCCGCGCCGACTGGCCGATGCCGACCAGCGGAGAGCGGAGGTTGCGCTCGACGTCGACGCCGAGCGCCTTCAAGGGCGAGATGTACAGGATGCGCGTCGCCGGGATCTTCGGGGGTGCGGGCGTGCCGCGCCGGCGCTTCGGCGGGCTGGAGGCCCCCGCATCCGGAACCGGCACCGCCTTCTCGCGGAAGATCCGGTCGATCGCCCACAGGAATGCCGAGAGGGTCTTGCCCGAGCCGGTCGGGGCGACGACGAGGGCGTGCTTGCCGTGCGAGATCGCGTCCCACGCGCCGATCTGCGCGCTGGTGGGCGCCGCGAAGGCGCCACGGAACCAGTCCTGGGTGGCAGGACCGAATCGCTCGAGCACATCGCTCATCCGACCATCTTCGTCGCTGGGTGCGACATCGGGGCGGGAGGTGCTTCGTCCGGGGGTGCGGACACAGGCATATGCGGGCGCGCCGCGGATGGCGAGCGTCGGGTGAGGGATGAGAACGGAAGGTTCCGGACCTCCCGCCGGGACTGGCGCACATGGGTGATCGGAATCCTCGTCGGCGTCGGGATCAGGATCGGCATCGGCCTGCTGACGGCAGCATCCGGGGCGGCATCGCGATCGGCGTGATCATCGGCATCGGTCTGATCCTCGCGCTCGGGCCGGGGTCGAAGCGGCACAGGGCGACGGGGAGCCCGCGACGCCCGTCGACCCGTACGAGGGTCCGGGCCGACGGCCGGGCGTCGCGCCGAACCCCCCGACCGCCGGCTGAGCGCGGCCGGGCGCCGCCGCGGGCATCACACCTCGCGCAGCGACCCGTCGGTCCCGAGCTCGAGACGCAGGTCGAGCCCGATCCGCCCGAGGAATGCGTCGTCGTGGCTCACCACCAGCACGGCCCCGCGGTAGGCGCCGAGCGCCTCGATGACCCCGTCGACGGTGTCGATGTCGAGGTTGTTCGTGGGTTCGTCGAGGACGAGCAGCTGCGGGGGTGGATCGGCCAGCAGAAGTCGCGCCAGTGCGACGCGGAAGCGCTCGCCGCCCGACAGGCTTCCGATCGGGCGGTCCACCGCATCCCCGCGGATCAGGAACCTCGCGAGCCGGTTGCGCAGCTCGACGACGGGCACCGAGGGCGCGCCGGCCGCGACCGTCTCGAGCACCGACGCGGCATCATCCATGCCGTCCACGCGCTGCGGGAGGTACCCGATCCGGTCGGTGCGCACCGTCGCCCGTGCACAACGCAGGATCACCGACGCGTCGGCTATCGGGAACCCGCGGTTTTCCGCAGCTCGCGCAACCCCATCACCCACGGCCGAGCCCGTCGATCCTGCGTTGTGCACGCGTGCCCCGGAAGAACCCACCATCCGCTCGAGCAAGGTCGTCTTGCCGACGCCGTTGGCGCCGACCAGAGCGACCCGCTCGGGGCCCCGGACGATCCAGGTGCGGTGCCCGTCGCCGAACTCGGCGATGATCCGGCCCGGCGGAACGGCCGGGTCGGGCAGGTCGATCCGCACGACGGCGTCGTCGCGGACGCGCCGCTCGGCGGTCTCCAGCGCCGCATGCGCGCCGCTCTCCTTCTCGCGCACCTCGGCGCGCAGACGCCCGGCCGACACCTCGGCCGCCATCTTGCGGCCACCCGCGATGATCCCGGGCACCCTCTTCTCGAACTGCGCCTTGCGCCCGGTCGCCGCGCGATGCGCGAGGGTGGTCTCGGCCTGGATGCGGTCGCGTTTCTCACGCCTCACGACCTGAGCTGCGGCCTTCTCGGCCTGACGTGCGGCAGCCTGCTCGGCGTCCAGCCACGCCCGCCACAGCGAATACGCACCGCCGAACACCGACAGCTCGCTGCCGGACAGTTCCGCCGTGTCGTCCATGAGCTCGAGGAGCGCGAGGTCATGGCTCACCACGACCAGCGCTCCGCGCCAGCCGCGCACCATATCGCCGAGACGCGAGCGCGCGTCGCGGTCGAGGTTGTTGGTCGGTTCGTCCAACAGCGTGATCGGAGCGTCACGGAGACGGATGCCCGCCACCGCGGCCAGAATCGCCTCGCCGCCCGACAGCTGGCCGACCCGGCGGTCCAGCGCATCGGGCGGCAGGCCCGCCTCGGCGAGGGCGATGTGCGCGCGAGCCTCCACGTCCCAGTCCGATCCGACCGCGTCGAAGTGGCGCTGATCGACGTCGCCCGCCTCGATCGCGCGAAGCGCGTTCAGGGTGGCGGCGACACCGAGGAGGTCGGCCACCGGTCTGTCGATATCGAGCGTGAGCTGCTGCGGAAGGTAGGCGACCTCACCTCCGCGGGTGATGTGACCGCGCGTTGGCGTGAGCGCGCCGGCGGCGAGACGCAGCAGGGTGGATTTGCCTGAGCCGTTGCGACCGACGAGGCCGGTGCGGCCCCGTCCGATCGCGCCGGAGACGTCCGTCACGGCGGACGTCCCGTCGGGCCAGTCGAGCGAGACCCGGTCGAAAACGAGCGAGGGGGAAGAGCTGGTGGACATGGTGCTCCCTGAAGGAATGGGATGCACTGACGCCGAGCGCCCGGAAACGGGCGGAGCTCAGACGAGAGAGTGAGCGTCGACGGTCAGCGCGCGGATGCGGGCGCGGAAGCGTCGATCATTCTCACCGGATTGTCCAGTCGTCGGGGACGGGGGACCGCCAGTTTAGCGGATGCTCGGGCCGGCCACCATCAGCCGATCGGCGTCGGCGGGGGCAGATCCGGCGCCTCCGGCGCCTCGAGCTGCTTCTCGAGGAACGCCCGGACGTCGTCGAGCTCGGCCTCGGACACACTGTGCGTGAGGCCCGGATAGACCCGTCCGCTCAACTCGGCGTGCTCGGGAAGCCAGTCCGTCGTGTGGGCGACGAGGGCCGCGGGGATGACGTCGTCGCGCGTACCCCGGCCCCAGAACACCGGCGGCTTGCGCTCCACGAGCTCGGGGTCGCGGGGGAGCGTTCCCGGCGTGGCGTAGCCGCTGAGATTCACGACGAACGCGAACCGCTCCGGCTCGAGCCGCAGCGCCTGGATCGCGACGGCGGCACCCTGGGAGAACCCGAGCAGCCCGACCGCCGACGCGTCGCCCGCGACCAGGTCGAGCCATGCGATGAGGGCGGATGCGGCATCCGTCGTCGACCGAGCATCTCTGCTTTGGAGCCCCTCGATCGGGTACCACGAGTACCCGGGGGCAGGCCACGGTGGCGCGAGGGGCGCGCGGGGGGCGGCGACGACGAACCCGGCGGGGAGGTAGGGGACGAGCGCGAACAGGTCGCGCTCGTCGGCCCCGTAGCCGTGCAGGAGGACCAGGAGCGGGCGGTCCCCGCGTTCGGACTCCTCGGCCGACCAGAGCACGACATCGGCGGCCAGCTCGGGGATGCCGGGGGCGGAGGCGGTCATGCACTCATCCTGCCAGGGGGCGGCGACGCGGGCGCCGGTCGGCTGCGAGCATCTCGAAGGATCGAAGGTACAGATCTCGTCTCGCTGGGGCGCCGATGCCCCACATGTGCCATAAGCATCCTTCCGGATGCACGCGCTGAGGTATACAGGAGGCATGCCGGTTCGCACCCCAGACCCCGATCCGAACGACCGCGACGACGAGGGGACTCCTCGCGATCCCCTCGGCGGCATGGGCGGCACGTTCGGCCAGCAGGGGCGTCTGCTCGGCGACGGCACGTTCGGGTCGCCCGCGCCCGGCAACGCGGCCAATCCGGGCTGGCTCACCGACGTCGAGCTCGCCGAGGCGCGGCGCCGGCTGCCGATCCTCTACGTCGAGGCCGTTCCGGTGCGCACCGACGGGGTCGGTGCGGTGACGGAGGTCGGCATCCTCCTGCGCGCCACGCCCCTGGGCGAGATGACCCGCACGATCGTGAGCGGGCGCGTCCGCTACGGCGAGACGGTGCGCGATGCGCTTTTCCGCCACCTCGAGAACGACCTCGGCCCGATGGCCTTCCCTCTCCTTCCCGCGCAGCCGACGCCGTTCACGGTCGCCGAATACTTCCCGATCCCCGGTGTCAGCGCCTTCCACGACGACCGCCAGCACGCGGTCTCGCTCGCGTTCGTGGTGCCCGTCACCGGCACGTGCGAGCCGAGGCAGGATGCTCTCGAGGTGACGTGGATGGCCCCGCAGGAAGCAGCATCCGACGCCCTCGCCGCCGAGATGGAGGGCGGGCGCGGCACGCTCGTCCGGCTTGCTCTGGCCAGCGTCGGCGCACTGCGCTGACGCTTCGAAGGCTCTCGGTCACGTCTCCCGCGAGATCGCGGCGATGAAGTCGTCGACGTCCTGTTCGGTCGTGTCGAACGAGCACATCCAGCGCACCTCGTTCTTCGAGGCGTCCCAGTCGTAGAAGCGGAACGACTCGCGCAGCCGGTCGGCCACGCCGTCGGGCAGGGTCGCGAACACGCCGTTGGCCTGGGTCGGCTGCGTGAACGCGACACCGGTGATCGACCCGTCGGCGATGCCCGCCTCGACGCCCGCGCGCAGGCGCTGCGCCATGGCGTTGGAGTGCGCGGCGTTGCGCATCCACAGGTCGCCCTCGAGCAGCGCGATGAGCTGCGCGGAGACGAACCGCATCTTGCTCGAGAGCTGCATGTCGAGCTTGCGCAGGAACGTGAGCCCCGCGGATGCCTCGGCATCGAGCACGACGACGGCTTCGCCGAGCATCGCCCCGTTCTTGGTTCCGCCGAAGCTCATGACGTCGACGCCGGCATCGCGGGTGAACGCGCGCAGCGGCACGCCCAGCGCCGCGGCGGCATTGGAGATGCGTGCGCCGTCCATGTGCAGGCGCATGCCGAGGCGGTGGGCGTGGTCGGCGATCGTGCGGATCTCGTCGACCGAGTAGAGGGTGCCGAGCTCGGTCGACTGGGTGATCGAGACGACCAGGGGCTGTGCGCGGTGCTCGTCTCCCCAGCCCCAGGCCTCACGGTCGATGAGATCGGGGGTGAGCTTGCCGTCGTCGGTCGGCACGGTGAGGAGCTTGATGCCCGCGACGCGCTCGGGCGCACCACCCTCGTCGACGTTGATGTGCGCGGTCGACGCCGCGATCACCGCGCCCCACCGAGGCAGCATCGACTGCAGCCCCACGACGTTCGCGCCGGTGCCGTTGAACACGGGGAACGCCTCGACACCCTCGCCCAGGTGTGCGGCGAACACCTCCTGCAGGCGGGTGGTGTAAGCGTCCTCGCCGTAGGCGATCTGATGCCCGTCGTTGGCGGCGGCGATGGCCGCGAGCACCTCGGGATGGATACCTGAATAGTTGTCAGAGGCGAAGCCGCGGACGGCCGTGTCGTGGAGCGTGGTCACCATTCCATCCTCGCACCGTGCACAACGCAGGATGCACGGCGCCTTCCGACCGATCGCATCGATTCGATCGTGCTCATCCGTCACACGCGTCCTGCGTTGTGCACGGTCGGAGCCGGTGAAGAGGACCCGCAGGGGTTCCGGATGTCGGACGTCCGTGGTTTTCTCGAGGAATGAGCGATGGCGGCATCACTCCCTTCTCCGCGGCGGCAGCCGGGCACCGGCCCCCGCCGCCGGGCGGAATGCGCATGTTCGCGCAGGTGCTCATCAACACGATGGTGGCCAACGTCACGACGAGCTTCCTGTGGTTCGCCCTCACCTTCTGGGCGTACCTCGAGACGCAGTCGGTGCTGGCGACGGGGATCATCGGCGGTGCGTACATGCTGTTCGTCGCGGTGTTCTCAATCTTCTTCGGCACGATCGTCGACCGCCACCGCAAGCACCAGGTCATGGTGCTCTCGAGCATCGTGACGCTCGTGTCGTTCGTGATCGCCGGCATCCTCTACCTGCTGTTCCCCGAGAGCACGCTCGTCGACCTGGGGCAGCCGTGGTTCTGGCTCTTCGGCGGCATCATCCTGTTCGGCTCGGTCGTCGAGAACATGCGCAACATCGCCCTCTCGACGACCGTGACGCTGCTCGTGCCCGTCGAGCGCCATGCGAACGCGAACGGTCTCGTCGGCACGGTGCAGGGTCTCGCGTTCATCGTGACGAGCGTGTTCAGCGGTCTGGCGATCGGCCTCGCGGGCATGGGCTGGACGCTCGTGATCGCGATCGGCTTCACGCTGCTCGCCCTCGCGCACCTGTTCGTCATCCGGATCCCCGAAGAGGCACCGCGCGACGCGGGCGGCCACGCCCCCGCGATCGATCTGCGGGGGAGCGTCCTGGCGATCCGCGCGGTGCAGGGGCTGTTCGCGCTCATCATCTTCTCCACGTTCAACAACCTCATCGGCGGCGTCTACATGGCGTTGATGGATCCGTATGGCCTCACCCTCTTCCCCGTGGAACTCTGGGGCGTCGTGCTCGGGGTGACGGCCACCGGATTCCTGGTGGGCGGCCTGATCATCGCGAAGTTCGGGCTCGGCCGCAATCCGATCCGCACGATGCTGTGGGTCGTGATCGCGATGGGCGCCCTGGGCACGCTCTTCACCATCCGCGAGTGGTGGTGGCTCTACGCCCTGGGAATCTGGCTCTACATGGCACTCATCCCCGTCGTCGAGGCCGCCGAGCAGACCGTGATCCAGAAGCTCGTCCCGTTCGAACGCCAGGGGAGGGTCTTCGGCGTCGCGCAGGCGCTCGAGTCGGCGGCGGCGCCGATCACCGCGTTCCTGATCGCGCCCATCGCGCAGTTCTGGATCATCCCCTACATGAACTCTCCCGAAGGCGCTCAGACGTGGGGCTGGCTGCTCGGCGACGGTCAGGCACGGGGCATCGCGCTCGTCTTCCTCTTCGCCGGCCTGATCATGATCGGCGTCGGGCTCCTCGCCTTCACCACGCGGTCGTACCGGCATCTGTCGGCGATGTACGCGGGGCCGGGGGTCTCCCCGTCCACGGCGGAACAGTCCGACCCTGCGCAGAACTCCGACACCGAGCCCGCGCAACGGTGAACGAGAAGCGCCTCGGGCGCGGCATCCCCGAAATGACGGGATGCGCCGATGCGAGCCGTCAGGCGCCGATGCGAGCCGTCAGGCGACCTCGATGACCGTGTCGTTGATGTCGGCCGCATCCACCGACCACAACCCGACGAAAGACGTCGCGAGCCGATCCTCGAGACCGTCGAGGGCCTTCACCCGGAAGATGACGGATGCTGCCCGCAGAGGCTCACCGGCATCCCGGGCCGCCTTCGCGAAGCCCTGCGCCACCGCACGCGTCCAGGCCTCGGTCGCCGCCTTCACCGCGGCGTAGTTGGCGCCACCCGCGAGGGGCCGGGCGACCGCGGTCGACGAGACGACGGCGAGGCGCCCGGCATCCGATGCCCTGAGATCGGCGTCGAACGCGCGGCTCACGTGCCGGAGCGCCGTGAACGAGCCCTCGAGGAAGCGGTAGTCCTCGTCGCTCTGCCCGGCCAGCCCGCCTCCGCGCCGCCAGCCGCCGACCAGGTGGAGCAGACCGTCGATCGGGCCCGTCGAACGCACGCGCTCCGCCAGGCGGCGCACATCCTCTTCGTCGGCGAGATCGCGGACCTCGGTGCGGATGCCGGGAACCTCCGCGCCGAGCTCTTCGAGCTTGCGCGGGTCACGCCCGACCGCCACGACCCGCGCCCCGGCCGCAGCCAGGGCGCGGGCCGCCGCGAGTCCGCTCGCGCTCGTGGCGCCGGCGAGGAGCACGGTGCGCCCCGTGAGGTCAGCCATCGGTGGAGCGGATTCCGGCGGTCGACTCGATCACGGGGCGCATCTTCTTCTCCAGCGCTTCGTAGAACATCGAGAGTGGGAACTCGTCATCCATCACGGCGTCGGTGTATCCCTTGGGAGCGCCCGCGAGCACATCGTCGGGCAGGCCGCGTGCCCACGCCGACGCAGGGTTCGGCGTCAGCGTGCCGCGCACGAGGTCGT
The DNA here is from genome assembly GCF_008710745.1 of Microbacterium rhizomatis. GTDB lineage: Bacteria > Actinomycetota > Actinomycetes > Actinomycetales > Microbacteriaceae > Microbacterium > Microbacterium rhizomatis. The sequence goes on along the minus strand of NZ_VYSA01000002.1, from coordinate 470,180 downwards.
ACGCCGCGAGCCAGTGCGCGGTCTTCGGCCGGTCGATCGACCGCCAGTACAGCTCGTCGATCGCATCCCCGAGCGCTACGACGGCCGCCGGCACGCCTTCCCAGTCGAACGCGAGCGACGTGTCGGTCCAGTGCAGCACGCCGCGCTGGTGCAGCCAGGCGAACAGCAGCTGGCCGCCCAGGCCGTCGTAGTTGCGGACGCGCGAGCCGGTGATCGCGAACCGGAAGATGCGGTCGAAGATCACGGCGTACTGCACCAGCACCGCGTGATCGAGCATCTCGGCCTCGACGGCGTCCGGCGTCTCGCCGGCCCCGACGCGCGCTCGCAGTCGTGCGGTGATCGCCACGCACTCCCGGAACGCCGTCAGATCGCACCGCAGCTCTTCGAGCGAGTACAGGAAGTACGGCATCCGCTGCTTGATCATGAACGGGTCGAAGGGAAGATCGCCCCGCATGTGCGTGCGGTCGTGGATGATGTCCCACATCACGAACGTCTGCTCCGTGAGCTCTTGGTCGTCGAGCATCCGCGCGGCGTCGGCGGGCAGCTCGAGCTTCGTGATCGCGGCCGCCGCCTGCACGACGCGGCGGAAGCGCGCCGCCTCGCGATCCTGGAAGATCGCGCCCCACGTGAACGCCGGGATCTCGCGCATCGCGACGGTCTCGGGGAACAGCACGGCCGAGTTCGTGTCGTAGCCGGGCGTGAAATCGATCAGGCGAAGCGAGACGAACAGCTTGTTGCCGTAGTCGCCCGCCTCGAGCCGGGCGATGAAGTCGGGCCAGATGACCTCGGCGATCAGCGCTTCGACGAAGCGGTTCTGCGAGCCGTTCTGCGTGTACATCGGGAACACCACGAGGTGGCGGAGCCGGGCGATCCGGTGCTCCTGCGGCTGGAAGGCCACGAGCGAGTCGAGGAAGTCCGGAACACCGAAGCCCTCGTCCGCCCAGCGACCGAAATCGGCGATGGATGCGCGCAGGTACGCGTCGTCGTGCGCGAACCGCGGTCGCAGCTCGTCGATCGCGGCCGTGATCGCGGCGACGTGAGCACGCGCGTCGGGGTGATGCGCAGCATCCGGAACGGAACCGTCCTTCACCTGGAGCGCCTGCAACGCCGTGGCGGCGTGCTTGAGCGACAGCCACGCGGCGGTGTTCTCGACGGCGGTGTCCTCGACAACCTCGGGCTCGCCGACGATGGCCGCGATCGCACCGGTGGTGGCGGGGCTGAATGGCATGAGAGCCTCCGATCGTGAAGAACTGACGGAAACATTCCGGCGAAACGCCGAAGCTGACGATATTCTTCCATGTCATGGATGATTCTGTCGACGCGTCGATCGTGGCGGAGGTCGCGCGGGATCCGCGCGCCACGCTCGCCCACCTCTCGGAGCGGGTCGGGCTGGGCGTATCGGCGGTGCAGGCCCGGCTCCGCCGACTCGAGAGCAGCGGCGTCATCACCGGATACCGCGCGATCCTCGATCCCGAAGCGGTGGGAAAGCCCCTGTCTGCGTTCATCGAGATCACCCCGCTCGATCCCTCGCAGCCCGACAACGCTCCGGAGCTGCTCGAGCACCTTCCCGAGATCGAGGCCTGTCACTCGATCGCGGGTGACGCGAGCTACATCCTGTTCGTCCGGGTCGCGACGCCGCGCGATCTCGAGGCTCTCATCCGCGACGTGCGCCTGGCCGCATCGGTCAGCACGAGGACGACGGTGGTGCTGCAGACCTTCTACGAGAACCGGCCGATCGCGCTGGCGTCGTCCTGAGCCCGCGCCGTGTGAGCCGGATACATCTGCAGACGGATGCTGCGGCATCCCGCTCCGCGTAGCGTGAAGGAGTGTTCCGCGCCCTCCGACCGCACCAGCTGACGATCGACGGGGTCGCCGCCGCCGCGTTCTTCGCGATCACGGGCTTCGTGATGTTCCCGGTCTCGAGCGGCCAGCCGTTGATCTGGGGCGTCACGGTGTCGCTGTTCATGACCGGCGCCCTGGCGGTGCGCCGGCTCTCACCCGCGCTCGCGCTGGGGATCGCCTGGGCGGGCGCGATCATGCAGATGGGGCTCGGGCTCAACCCGATGCCGAGCAACATCGCGATCTTCGCCGTGCTGTACGTCACCGCGGCCTACGGCCGGCGCTGGCTGTTCTGGGCGGGTTTCGCGTCGGCCGTGCTCGGCGCGCTCGTGATCACGCTGTACCTGGTCCTGGCCACGACGTTCGTGCAGGGCGGGCTGAGCCTGGCGACCGTCTCGGTCGCGGCCGTGACGCTCGTCGCGGCGACCTTCGCCCTGCTGCTCGCCTGGACCGCGGGCGCCCTCGTCCGCGCCTCCACGAGGGCGCGCGAGAATCGCGCCGCCCAGGAGCGCGCCGAGGCGGAGGCCGTGGCCGAGCAGGAACGCGTGCGCATCGCACGTGACATGCACGACGTCGTCGCCCACTCGCTCGCGGTCGTGATCGCCCAAGCCGACGGGGCGCGGTACGCCGCGGCATCCTCCCCGGCCCATGACGGCTCCGCACCCGACGAGGTCGCGGTCCACGCGCTCGCCACGATCTCGACGACGGCGCGGGCTGCCCTGGCCGACGTGCGGCTGCTGCTGACCCAGCTCCGGCACAGTCAGGCGGACGGTCCGCAGCCGACGCTCGCCGACCTCGAAGACCTGTACGCCCAGGTGCGCGCGGCGGGGGTGGCGGTGACGGTCGACATCGACCCGATGCCGCGGGCCGAGGTTCCGGCGGGCGTACAGCTGGCCGTCTACCGGATCCTGCAGGAGGCCCTCACGAATGCGCTGCGGCACGGTGACGCACGTGCGGTCGCGGTCACCCAGGCCTGGCACCCCGACCGGGTCGAGCTGGGTGTGCGGAACCGCGTTCCGGACGGCGCCGTGCCGCATCGGTCGGGCCACGGGCTGATCGGGATGGCCGAGCGCGCGAGTCTCGTCGGCGGCACGCTCCGCGCCGGTGTCGAGAGCGGCGAATTCGCCGTGCATGCCGCCCTGCCGATCGGAGCCGGTCGATGAGCGAACGCGGCCAGACGGCACGTGCACGCCCGTCGATCAGGGTCGTGCTCGTCGACGACCAGGCGCTGTTCCGCGCCGGGATCCGCATGCTCGTGGACTCGCAGCCCGATCTCGAGGTCGTCGGCGAAGCATCGGACGGCGCCGAGGGCATCGATGTCGTGCGCCGGGCTCGTCCGGATATCGTGCTCATGGACATCCGGATGCCGGTGCTCGACGGCCTCGCCGCGACCGCCGAGCTGCTCACCGACGCCGACCCGCCACGGGTCGTGATGCTCACGACGTTCGACCTGGACGAGGCGGCGGCACGGGCGATCCGCGGGGGGGCGAGCGGGTTCCTCCTCAAGGACGCCGATCCCGAGTTCCTGCTCGCGGCGATCCGCACGGTGCACGCCGGGTCTGCCGTGATCGCCGCATCCGCCACCCGCGACCTCTTCGCGCACTTCGCCGACGCAGCGCCCCGCCCCGTCCCGTCCCGTTTCGCCTCCCTCACCGAGCGCGAGCGAGAGATCTTCGCCCTGGCCGCGCAGGGCCTGTCCAACGCCGAGATCGCGGCGCGGGAGTTTCTCTCCGAGGCCACCGTCAAGACCCACATCAGTCGGATCCTGATGAAGCTCGGGTTGCGCGACCGCGTGCAGCTGGTCGTCTTCGCGTTCGAGCACGGCCTGACCTGAGCCGGCCCGACCTCGGTTCGCGACGTAGGTTGGACCGTATGGTCCGAAACGTCGTGCGCTCGCTCGCGGTCGTCGCCGCGCTCGCCGGCGCAGCGTCATTCGCGACCGGTTGCGCTCCCGAACGCCATGTCTCGGCCGCGCCGACGTCGCTCACACCGTCGGCGACCTCCACCCCGACGCCCACCCCGACCCTCAGCTGCGCCCAGGCGATCGTGCAGCGCCTCGCGCCCGCCGAGCGCGCGGGGCAGCTCATCATGGTCGCGCTCGACGCGGGCGCCGATCCCGCAGGGCTCGTCCCCCTGCTCGCGCAGCATCACGTCGGGGGAGTCGTGCTGCTGGGGGGATGGGATGAGGGGATGCCGGCGGTGCAGGCGGCGACCACCCAGCTGCAGCCGGCGACGGCGCCCGACGGCATCCGTCTCCTGATCGCGGCCGACCAGGAGGGCGGGCAGATCCAGCAGCTCCGCGGCGAGGGATTCTCCGACATCCCGTCCGGGGTCGAGCAGGGCATGCTCGACCCCGCCGCCCTGCAGGACTCCGCTCGCGGCTGGGGCGGCGAGCTCGCGAACGCCGGCGTGAACCTCAACCTCGCTCCGATCGCCGACACCGTGCCCGATGCCCTGGGGTCCGCCAATCCGCCGATCGGCGGCTACGACCGGCAGTTCTCGGGTGACCCGGCTGTCGCCGCATCCCATGTCTCCGCCTTCGTGCGGGGCATGACGCAGGCGGGCGTCGCCACCGCTCTGAAGCACTTCCCCGGTCTCGGGCGAGTGACCGGCAACACGGACGACACCGACGAGGGCACGACGGACTCCGTGACCACGACGGCAGACCTCGGGCCGTTCGAGGCGGGCATCCGCGCGAACGTGAAGGTCGTGATGATGAGCAGCGCCGTCTACACGCAGTTCGATCCGGCCGACGAGGCGGTCTTCTCGCGTGCCGTCGTGACCGATCTGCTCCGCACGCGTCTGGGCTTCGACGGCGTCGTCATCAGCGACGACATCGGGGTCGCTGCCGCCGTCTCGGCCACACCGGTCGAGCAGCGCGCCACGCGCTTCATCGGAGCGGGCGGCGACATCGCCCTCACCGCCGACCCGGCGGCCGTGGCGCCGTTCGCCGACTCGCTCGTCGCGGCGATGGCGGCGGACCCCGCCTTCGAGGCGAAGGTCGACGCGGCCGTCACCCGGGTGGTACGGCTCAAGGTGGGCATGGGACTCGCGCGCTGCGGCTGAGCCGGGGCATCCCGCTCCGGGCGCGCCCTCGATGGGGCAAGGTCATCCCTGAGATGTACGCGGATGCCCCACGAGGCCGACGCAGCGGACGGCGCTGCGTCCGTAGCGTCGCAGTCATGCAGATCTCCTCCTCCGACCTGGGCCTGGCGGCCCGAGTTCAACAGCTCACCAAGTCCTACGGACAGGGCGACGGCACCGTACGCGCGCTCGACGCCGTGTCGGTCGGCATCCGCCGCGGCGAATTCACCGCGATCATGGGACCGTCGGGCTCAGGCAAGTCCACGCTCATGCATGTGATGGCGGGGCTGGATGCTCCGACCTCCGGCATCGCGTGGATCGGCGACACCCAGATCACCGGGCTGAGCGACCTCGAGCTGACGGTCCTGCGCCGGCGTCGCGTCGGGTTCGTGTTCCAGGCGTTCAACCTCGTGCCCACCCTCGATGCCCGGGCGAACATCATGCTGCCGTTCGATCTGGACGGGCGGCGCCCGAGCGCGCTCGAACGCGCGCGCATCGACGGTCTCATCGACACGCTCGGCCTCGGGCCGCGGCTGAACCATCGGCCCCACGAGCTCAGCGGCGGCCAGCAGCAGCGCGTCGCGATCGCCCGCGCTCTCGGTACCGCACCCGATCTGGTGTTCGCCGATGAGCCGACCGGCAACCTCGACTCGCGTTCCGGTCGCGAAGTGCTCGCGCTCCTGAAGGCGGCGAGCCGCGACCACGGCCAGTCGATCGCGATGGTCACGCACGACCCGGTCGCCGCGAGCTTCGCCGACCGGGTGCTATTCCTCGGCGACGGCCGGCTCGTGGCCGACAAGCCGCGGCAGAGCCCCGAGGAGATCTCGGCCCACATGCTCCAGGCAGAGGTCGCCGCATGAGCGCGGTCGTCGTTCCCACGGTCGGACGCGGTCGGATCCCGAGCGCTTCGGCTCCGCCATCGGCATGGCTTCGCGAGCGGGGGATGGGCGCGAGCGTGCTGGTCGCCGCTCTCTCCAGTGCGCTCGGCGTGCTGCTCATCACCGCCACGGGCTGGATCAGCGCCATCCTGAACGCCGACCCGTCCCTCACCGGGAGTGCGACCATGGCGATCGTGCTGGGCATCATGTCGGGGGTTCTCCTCGGAATCGCGGTCTATGTCGGCGCGATCGTGACGGCCAACACCTTCGCGACCGTCGTCGCCGGTCGTACACGGCGCATCGCCCTCCTGCGGCTGATCGGAGCATCCGCGCGATCGCAACGCCGCGAGGTCGCCACCCAGGGACTGCTGGTGGGCCTGATCGGCGCGATGCTCGGCCTTGCCGGAGCCACGGCGCTCGCCGCCGCGCTGATCGCTGCCGGCGGGCCGCTGCTCGGGGTGGCGGACGTGCCGTACACCCTGGTGCGCGGCGAACTGTTGATTCCCGCCGCCGTGGTGGCCGTCACCACCTGGCTCTCGGCGTGGGCGGGGTCCCGCAGAGTGCTCTCGGTCACGCCGCTGCAGGCGCTCGGCGGCGCGGTCGAGCAGCCCCACGCGGCGTTCGCGCGGCGAACCGGGAGGAATGTCGCCGCCGTCGTGGTCTTCGTCGCGGGTGCGGCGCTGCTGGGCCTCGGAATCGTGGTCGGGCTGGCGTCGCCGTTCGGGGTGCTGATCGCCTTCGCCGGCGGGCTGCTCTCGTTCTCGGGGCTGATCCTCGGCTCGACCCTGCTGATGCCGCCCGTGCTGAGCCTGATCGGCCGCGCGCTCGGGCGTTCGGCTCCCGCTCGGCTCGCCGCGGAGAACGCCCGGCGAAACCCCGAACGCTCATCGCGCATGGCGATGGGGCTGGTGATCGGCGTGACCCTGATCACGATGTTCGCGGTGGCGCTCGACTCGACCAAGGCGGTGCTGGCCGCCTCCGCCGGCGGAGAGCTGCCGCCGGAGATGACCGCGGGGATGGACGCGTTCACCGCCATCGTCACGGCTGTGATCGCCGTGAGTGCGGTGATCGCCGCGGTGGGCCTGATCAACCTGCTCACGCTCGGCGTCGTGCAGCGCCGCCGTGAACTCGGACTGCTGCGGGCCCTCGGTCAGTCCTGCGGACAGGTGCGGTGGATGGTGCTCCTGGAGGCCACGCACATCACGGTCGCCGCGGTGCTCACCGGCCTCGTGCTCGGCATCGGCTATGGGTGGGCGGGAGCCCAGTCATTGCTCGGATCGCTGCGTCTGAACCCGGATGCCCCGGCTCACGGCACGCTCGTCGCGCCTGCGATGCCGCTGCCCGTGCTCGGCGCGATGGTGGTGGCTGCCGCCGTCCTGACGCTGGTCGCTGCCGTCGTTCCGACGCGCCTGGCCACGCGCGTCGCGCCGATCGCGGCCCTCGCGGAGTAGGACGAGCGTGGTCACGAGCCGTCTGCAGGGAGGTGGTCGCCGCGAGCGGCGTGTCGTATGCCACCGGCCACACCCGTCACATCGCTCCCTGCAGACGGAAAGGATGATCCCCGGCGTCGACCCCGTGATGCAGGTGGGCCTCAGGCCGGCTCGCCGTCGCCTGCGGCGGGCGGGTCGAAGGCCCAGGTCGGCGCCATCGCCCTGATCCGCGCTCCGCGCCACTGCCACATGCTCCACAGCACGGGCCAGAGAACGGGCGCGGCGCGGCCGCCGATCACCAGCCGGTCGCGCCACAGTGTCTTCGTCGGGTCGCCGGGTGCGGGTGCGATCGCCATCTGGTGATCCCACACGTCGAGCGCGGCCAGCGCGCCGGTGAGCGGGATGCCGCTGTCGCGGAAGATCCGCACGTCCGGCTCGACGAAGCGATCGGTCGCGTGGATGATCTGCCGTCCCATCGGCACGATTCCCGCCAGCGACAGATTCACCGCCACCTCATCGCCCTGACCCCACGTCGTGGGAAGACCGTCCGGCTCGACGGGTGCGAGCGCCAGGAGCGGGCCGTAGAGCTCGGCGACGGCGCGGGGCGAGTGGACGGCGCGCCACGCGGCGTCCGCGTCGCAGTCGATCACGAACTTGAGGAGGATGCGCATGCCTCAGTCTCGCACCGCGCCGCCTTCAGCGAGACGGGTTGACGAGTCCGGTTCTAGGCTGGCGGGATGCCGTCGCAGCCCTTCGACCAGCTCAGATACCAAGTGCGCCTCGAGTGGGGCCTGGACGGATTGGCCAGGCTCGCTCCGGCGGACGTCGTGGTCGTCGTGGACGTGCTGCGCTTCTCCACGACGGTGACGGATGCCGTCGCGCGCGGCGAGAGCGTGCCGCTGGACGACACCGCCCTGGCCGTCTCGGTCAACGGTGCGCAGGTCGCGGCGGCGGCCGCCGCATCCGGTGCCGTGGTGATGCTCGGGTGCCTGCGGAACGCGACCGCCGTGGCCACCGCCGTCACCGCGGTGCAGGCAGGGCGCGGGGCCCGCACGAGCATCGCGCTCATCGCCTGCGGAGAACGGCTCGGGCGCGAGCTGCCGGGGCCGGTGCGGTTCGCGGTCGAGGACCACCTGGGCGCCGGCGCGATCATCGACGCGCTGTCGGCGCGGGGCATCGACCACTCGTCGCCCGAGGCGGCAGTCGCGGGCGAAGGCTTCCGGGGCATGCGGCGGGCGGTGCGCCACCTGCTCACCGCGTCCGGCTCGGGGCAGGAGCTGATCGAGCGCGGCGACCGGGAGCAGGTTCTCGCTGCAGCAGAAATCGATGCGACCGACGCGGTCGCGCTGCTGCGGGACGGTGTGCTCGTGCGGCTCACCCCGGAGCTTCTGCCTGTCGTCAGCGCCGGGTGACTCCTGTCAGCGCGGGGTGAGCGCCGCCAGCCGCGTGGCCGGCGTGATCTCGCGCCTGCTCCAGTCGAACAGGAATCGCTCGTCAAAGCGGGGTGCGCACTTCGAGCACGAGGCGGGACGCGTCGGCTTGCGGTGGCGGTAGGCCAGATGCCCCGCGGGACACCGCCCGATCCACGGTGCGAGCTCGGTCGCGGTCTCGCCGTTATGCGTCACTCCACCGACGTAGCCGAGCCCGTCCGCGATCGACTTCCACTTCGCGCCGTGCCCGGCCTTCGCGCCGGCCAAGGCGTGGGCCACTTCGTGCAGCAGGGTCTGGTGGTTGGTGTCGTCGTCGTAGCGCGCCGCCAGGTAGCGCGAGACGCTGATGCGCTTGTTCGTGTAGTCGCACAGGCCCGCGCGACGCTTGGCGTTGTCGAACGAGAACGACCACGAGGCATCCAGATGCGCGTCGATGAGGGCTTCGGCCCAGCGGCGCACACGGTGAAGTTCCGACATGCTGCGAGACTAGAACATATCTACGACATCGACGGATCGCGCGCTCAGCTGGCGACCGACGCGCGCATCCGCCGCTGGTCCGCCGCTTCGATCGCGTGCAGCGTCGACTCGAGCTGCGCGTCGGGCACCCCGGAGTCCTGCCGCAGGAACAGCGCCTGCTTGAAGTCCGCCCGGGCGGCGTCGTAGTCGCCGGCGTCGTAGAACACCTTGCCGCGGTGCTGCAGGGCGAACGCGGCGATGCCCGACCATCCCTTGCCCTCGGCCTCGGCGGCGCACGTCGTGAGCTCTTGCTCGGCGACCGCGAACGCGCCGCGCTGCTGTTCCACGGACGCGTGCAGGATGCGCGCACGCAGCAGATCCTTCCGTGTGCCGGCCATGCGGGCCACCCGCACGGACTGCTCCGAGATGACCAGTGCGTCCTCGAGGCGGCCCAGCACCTTGAGCAGCCACACGCGCTCCAGGAGCGCCGGCAGGCTGCGCTGCTCGCCGATCTCGTCGAGCCGGTCCTTGCACTCGCGTGCATCCACCAGCTCCCGGAGCGTCTCCGGGTCGTACCCGCGGATATAGCTCATCGCCTGCTCCCTTCGCGCGAAATCGGCTCGCTCCTCCAGTGTGCCGTGCGGGTCTCCGAGACCGCCGAGCACACGCCGGGTGGATCGGGTCAGCGCTCGAAAAGGGATGCGGCCGGACGGGGTGACGGCGTCGAATCGGCGTCGGTCGCGATCCGCGCGCCGCGCACGAACTCGTCGAGCTCTGCCCCCTGGGCGACCTTCGCCGGGTGCGGGCCTGCCGCCATGAGCCGCGGCAGCCACTCGGTCGGCAGCGGCCCCGCGGAGGCGGCGACCACCAGATTGCCGAACCTCCGGCCGCGGAGCACCTGCACCTCGGCGAGCACCACGACGTGCGGCAGGACGGTGCGCACCGTGGCGACCTGCCGCCGGGCGAACGCCAGACCCGCGCCGTCGGCGACGTTGACCAGCAGCACGCCGTCGGGTGCGAGGAGCGCGGCCGCGGCGCGGTAGAACTCGACGGTGGTGAGGTGAGCCGGGGTCTGCGAACCCGCGTAGACGTCGGACACGAGCAGGTCGACGGCGCCTGTCAGCGCATCCGGAAGCCGCCCGAGGCCCTCGCGGGCGTCGCCGATGCGGGTGCGGATCGCAGCTCCCCGGGGGAGCGGCAGATTCGTCTTCACGAGCTCGATCAGCGCCTGCTCGAGCTCGATCACCTGCTGGCGCGAACCCGGACGCGTGGCCTCGATGTAGCGCGGAATCGTGAGCGCGCCCGCACCCAGGTGCACGGCGGTCAAGGGCTGCCCCGGCATCCGGAGCCTGTCGATGACGGCCCCCATCCGCGCGACGTATTCGAAGTGCAGGTGCGTCGGGTCGTCGAGGTCGACGTGCGACTGAGGAGTGCCGTCGACGTCGAGCTCGAACCCCGTCGTGAAGCCCGAGGGGACGATGCGGGCCAGCGTGCCATCGGACAGCCGCGCCTGCGGGTGTTCGCTCGGCTCGTGTCGGGCTCGGGCCATGGCTCCACGGTAGCCGGTGCGGCGGTGAGTGCGCGGACCTGTGCACAACGCAGGATCAGCGACCTCGCTCCGGCGTCGGCTCCGCGTGATTCCGGGGATGAGGTCGCCCGGGTCGAGCATCCATCCTGCGTTGTGCACGCCCCGCGGCGTTACCGTGGAGCACATGGTGGCTGGAGAGCAGGCGATAGACCTCAACGCCGACCTGGGCGAGACGATCGACGGCGTGCCGACGGCCGATGACGAGGCGATGTTCGCCGTGGTCTCCAGCGCGAGCATCGCCTGCGGCGGGCACGCGGGGGATGCCGCGTCCATGCGCGCGGCGGTCTCCCGCGCCGTGCGGTTCGGCGTCGCCGCCGGGGCGCATCCGTCCTATGCCGATCGGGCGAACTTCGGGCGCGTCGCGCGTGACCCCGACCGCGCCGAGCTGAGGGCCGAAGTCGGCAGTCAGCTCGACGCGCTCGCCGCGGCGGGCGCGAGCGTTCTATACGTCAAGCCCCACGGCGCGCTGTACCACGCGATCACGGTCGACGAGGCGCAGGCGGATGCCGTGGCCGCCGCCGTCGCCGACTTCGGCGCCCGCCTCGGGCACGCGCTGCCCATCCTGGGGCTCCCCGGCAAGATCGAGCGGGCGGCGGCGTCGGCCGGACTGCCCTTCTTCATCGAGGCGTTCCTCGACCGCGGCTACCTCGCCTCCGGCGCACTCGTGCCCCGCGGGCGACCGGGCGCCCTGCTGGCAGACCCGCATGCCGTCGCCGACCGCGCCGGGCGCCTTGTTCGTGACGGCGTCGTCGAGACGGTCGACGGCGCGCTCGTCGAGGTCCGTGCCGCCTCGCTGTGCGTGCACGGCGATTCGCCCGCCGCCGTCGAGATGGCGCGCGCCGTGCGCGCCGCGCTCGCGGCCGACGGGGTACGTGTAGAGGCCCCATGGTGAGTCGCTCAGGCGTTCCGCGAGCCGCGGCTGCGGCACCATCGCGACCCGGATCATGGTTCCGGAGCCGCGTCTCGCGACGGATCGGCAGCGCATGACGGCCGTGAGGGTCCTGCCGATGGGCGACCGGGCGGTGCTCGTCGAGGTCGATGGGCTCGGAGAGGTGCTCGCGCTGCACAAGCGTCTCGCGGCATCGCGTCCCGCGGGCGTCGTCGACCTCGTTCCGGCAGCACGCACCGTCCTCGTGCGCGTCGACGGGGCCGCGCTGTCGGTCACGGCCGCGCGGGCCTGGATCGAGGGCGCGGCGGCGGACTGGTCGACGCCTCGGGATGCTGCGCCCACCCCCGACGGCACGCTCGAGCTCGGCGTGAGATACGACGGTCCCGACCTCGCCGACACCGCCGCGCTGCTCGGGCTCACGCCCGGCCAGCTCATCGCCCAGCACGCCGCCGCCGAGTGGACCGTCGCCTTCACCGGCTTCGCCCCCGGATTCGGCTACCTCGTCAGCCCCGGCTGGACCCACGAGGTGCCGCGCCTCGACACCCCGCGGACGCGTGTCCCGCGCGGCGCCGTCGGCCTCGCCGCGGGCTTCACGGGCGCCTACCCGAGAGAGACTCCGGGCGGCTGGCGCCTCATCGCCACGACGGACGCGCGACTCTTCGATCCGGATGCTGTGGCCCCCGCATCCCCCGTTCTCCTCGCTCCCGGAACCCGCGTGCGCTTCCGTCCGATGCCCTCCGGGTCCCGCGAGACGGCGACGGGGCGCCGGGAGGGCGCGCACCCTGGCCCGGGCGGGGCCGGGGCGATCCGCATTGTCGAGCCCGGTCTGCTCTCGACGATCCAGGACCTCGGGCGCCCTGGCCGCGCCGCCCTGGGGATCGCCCCGTCGGGCGCGCTCGACCGTCGCGCGCTGCGCGCGGCGAACCGGCTCGTCGGCAACGCCGAAGGCGCGGCCGGAGTGGAGGTCACGATGGGCGGCTTCCGCGCGATCGCCGAGCGCGACGCGTGGTTCGCGGTCACCGGCGCGTGGGGCCCCGTGCTGCTCGACGGACTTCCCGTGGATCCGTATGAGGCGCGTGCATGGCCGAGAGGCGCCGAGCTGCGGATCGACGGATTCGTCCACGGCGCCCGCGCCTACCTCGCGCTGCGCGGCGGTGCGGATGCGGCGCTCTCGGCCGGCTCCCGCTCGACGGATCTGCTCGCAGGCCTCGGCCCTGCGGCGCTGCGCGCCGGCGACCTGCTCGCGATCGGCGGAGGCGCCGTCGTTCCGATACCTGTGGCCGAGGTATGGCCGTGGGAGCCGCCGCACGATGGCGAGCTCGAGATCGAGCTCGCCCGCGGTGCGCGGGAGGACTGGTTCACCGCATCCGCTCACGACCTCCTGTTCGCACACCGCTGGACCGTCTCGGCCCACGCCGACCGGGTCGGCCTTCGGCTGGACGGGCCCGAACTGGCCCGTGTCACGGCACGGGAACTGCCGAGCGAGGGGATGGTTCCCGGTGCGCTGCAGGTGCCGCCGAGCGGACGCCCGACGATCCTCCTCGCCGACGGGCCGGTGACGGGCGGCTACCCGGTGATCGCGGTGGTGACGGATGCTGCGCTCGACGATCTCGCGCAGCTCAGACCGGGTTCGCGCATCCGCTTCCGGCACGCCCGCCGCTGACGGGGCTCGAAACCGGCCGGCGACCCTGCCGTCTACCAGCGCGCGAGCGCCTCAGCGGTGATCGTCCGCTCCGGTTCGGGCAGGGCGAGTGCGACGGCCTCGGCCACCGACAGCTCGGCGCCCTGCCGCTCGCCGTCGGCCACCGCGGCACCGTCGGTCGCCCGCAGCGCGTCGAGCGAGACCGTGTGAACAGTGAAGGCCTCGACGTCGAACACCCCGATGCGGTGGCGGATCGCGTCGGCGGCGGTCGCCAGCGCGCCCGCGCGCCACGCGTCGCCTTTGGCTCCGGCCACTGCGCACAGCCCCTCCAATCCGTACGCGACACCCTCGTCGTAGTGCAGCCCGACCGACAGGACGAGCGTGTCGACGAACTCGCGTTCGGCGGCCTCGATCTCGCCGCGCTGCACACGCAGTCGCGATCGCAGGTTGCCGGCGACCGACATGGTGAACACGTCGTTTCCCGCGCGGGCGACGTCGGTCGCGCGTTCGAAGTGCTCGAGAGCCTGGTCGGTGCGGCCGCGGAGCCACGCGAGGCGGCCGAGCGACACCTCCGTGATCGCCTCCGCCCATCCGTTGCCGAGCCGCCTCAGCGTCGCGGCGGCCTCGGTCAGCTCGCCCTCGGCCTTATCGACGTCCGTGGCCGAGAACTGCACTCGCGCCGTCGCTCGCGCCGCCAGGGCCATGGCCGCCGCATCCTCGTCCCCTTCGTCGGTGAAGAGCCGCACGCACTCCGCCAGGCCCGCCACCACCTCGGCCGACGGGCGCTGCCACATCTCGCCCCAGAGCGCGAAGAACCACGCGACCGCCCTGGTATGCGAAGTGATCGGGCCCCCCTTTTCGAGGAGTTCGAGCATCCACACCCGGACTTCGCCGAAGAAGCCGGCGATCCACCAGTAGATCAGCAGGCTCCATGCGAAGTCGCCGGCGTCGTCGAGGCGGTCGGTGTAGATCAGGTGCCGTACGGCCGCGCGCAGGTTCGGCAGCTCGAGTCCGAGCTCCGCCACCGCCGACGCCTGCCCGGAACCGCCGAGTCCCGGCGCCACTCGCGCGACGAATTCGCGGTAGTAGTCGGCGTGGGCGGCGCGGACGACGTCTGCTGAGCCCCGGGCTTTGAGTCGACCGAGAGCGTATTCGCGCACGATCGCGAGAAGCGAGAAGACGGACCGCCCGGCCACCTCGGTCTGGGCGACGAGCGACCCGTCGACCAACGCGGCGAGGCCATCCACCGCCTCTCCGTCCCAGGAGCGTCCGGCCCCCAGCGCTTCGACCGCGTCGAGCGTGAACCGCGTGGCGAACACGCCCAGGTCCTCGAGCATGTCCGGCAGCGGAGCGGGAAGCAGGCTCACGCTCCAGTCGATCGTCGCGCGCATCGTGCGGTGGCGCTCGGGCAGGTCGCGCACGGCCGCGGTCAGCAGCGGCAGGCTCTGCTCGAGCCGATCCGAGATCGCCTGCGGGGTCAGCACCCGCACCTTCGCCGCCGCGAGCTCGATCGCCAGCGGAAGACCCTCCAGGCACCGGCAGATGTACGACACGGCTGCCGCGTTCTCGTCGGTGAGCGCGAACGAGGGCTTTGCCGCCGATGCCCTGTCCACGAACAGCGCGCACGCGGATGACGCCCGCACGCGCTCGAGTGCGGGCGGCACGCCGGGGCGCGGGGTCTCGAGCGCTCCGACCTCGTAGACCTGCTCGCCGCGGATGCGCAGCACGATGCGGCTCGTCACGAGGAAGTTCGCGAGGGGCGCGGCACTGTACAGACGGACCAGGACGGGTGCGGCTTCGACGATCTGCTCGAAGTTATCGAGCACGACGAGCACGCGGCGGTCAGCGAGGGCGTGGGCGATGCGCTCCTCGAGGGCAGCCTCGCCGTTGTCCCGGATGCCGAGCGCGTAGGCGATGGCCGGCAGCAGCAGCTCCGGCTCGAGGACGCCTTCCAGGAGCACGAAATACGTCCCGTCGGGGAACAGGTCCTCGGTGGCGCGCGCGGACTCGATCGCGAGGCGGCTCTTGCCGATCCCTCCGGGCCCGATCAGACTCACGACGCGATCATCCCCGCGGGCGAGCAGTTCGCGGACGGCCGCCACGTCGCGCTCGCGGCCGATCGTCGTCGTGTACGGCACGGGGATGCGGGCGGTGGCCGATGCCGGGGCCACCTCCCCGTCGGCCGCGACTGCGCGTGAGTCGTCGAACCGCTCGGCGAGCAGATTCGCGAGGTCGTCCGCGACCTGGGCCTCCAGTTCCTCGGCGCTGCGGAACGGGAGGTAGGCCGCGGTGTCGTCTGCGCGGATCCGGTCGATCAGCTGCTGCAGTCTGTCGTCCCGCGGCTCATCCGCCTTGATGTAGATGAGCTTCGGCATGTCCGCGGGTGCCAGGTTGTACTCGTCTTCCAGGCCCGACACCTCCTCGCCGGGCGCGACCCACCCGTAGCTCGCGCCGTAGATGCCGACGAACACGTCGCTCTGGGAGAGGTAGGAGCGGTAGAGATCGCGAGGGGGGTGGGGGCGGGCGCCGAGTTCGAACATCACGGGCGCCAGCCGCATGCGTTCCACGGCCGCACGTACCGCGCGGCGCTCATCGGCCAGCTCGCGGAGAGTCGAGCTCACGAACACCCGGATCCGCTGATCGGGAGTGCGGATCGCGGGGCGAGACACCCCTGTCATGACGACATCATGGCGGGAGCAGGTGGCGAGACGCCAACAATTTCCGCGGATTTCCGCCACTTCGCGCGGTTATACCGCAGGATCGGAGACTCGTCAAGAACCCGACTGGACACGGCGCGTCATCCGCCGTATAGTTGTTCTTTGCTCCCTGATTCCCCCTGCCCTCATATGGTGGTCGGCTGTGTCTTCGCGCCCCCGCGTCAAGCGGCGTGTGATGCGAAGGCTTAGGGGTTGAACGAGCACTCCACCTGCCGAACAAGGAACACGAGCCCTGCCCTGGGCCCATGGAGGTCATCCCCTTGGCTGTTGCGCGCAACGCAAACCAATCCACCAACAACATCAAGAACGGCCGAGGCGCAGCCCGCCTCTCGTTCGCGAAGATCTCCGACACGCTGGAGGTCCCCGACCTCCTCGCGTTGCAGACCGAGTCCTTCGACTGGCTCGTCGGCAATGACGCGTGGAAGGCACGCGTCGCCGAGGCCAAGCAGGCCGGCCGCACCGACGTGCCCGAGATCAGCGGCCTCGAGGAGATCTTCGAGGAGATCTCGCCCATCGAGGACCTGAGCGAGACGATGCAGCTCTCGTTCACGAACCCGTACCTCGAGCCCGAGAAGTACTCCATCGAGGAGTGCAAGGAGCGCGGCAAGACCTACGCCGCCCCGCTCTACGTCGAGGCCGAGTTCATGAACCACCAGACCGGTGAGATCAAGACGCAGACCGTCTTCATGGGCGACTTCCCGCTCCAGACGGGCAAGGGCACGTTCATCATCAACGGCACCGAGCGCGTCGTCGTCTCGCAGCTCGTGCGCTCACCGGGCGTCTACTTCGACAAGACCCCCGACAAGACCTCCGACAAGGACATCGTGTCGGCGCGGGTCATCCCGAGCCGTGGCGCATGGCTCGAGTTCGAGATCGACAAGCGCGACCAGGTCGGCGTGCGCATCGACCGCAAGCGCAAGCAGTCGGTCACCGTGTTCCTCAAGGCCCTCGGGCTCTCGAGTGAAGACATCCTCGCCGAGTTCGCAGGCTTCGACTCGATCGAAGAGACCCTCTCGAAGGACACGATCCTCACCAAGGAGGACGCGCTCCGCGACATCTACCGCAAGCTCCGTCCCGGCGAGCAGGTCGCCGCCGAGGCCGCCCGCGCGCTGCTGGACAACTTCTACTTCAACTCCAAGCGCTACGACCTCGCGAAGGTCGGTCGTTACAAGATCAACCAGAAGCTCGGCCTGGACGCGCCGCTGTCGGAGTCGGTCCTGACCGTCGCCGACATCGTCGCGACGATCAAGTACCTGACGCGCCTGCACCGCGGTGACACCTCGTTCGACGGTGTCCGAGCCGGCAAGCCGGCCGAGATCCGCCTGGACATCGACGACATCGACAACTTCGGCAACCGCCGTATCCGCGCGGTCGGCGAGCTCATCCAGAACCAGGTCCGCACGGGTCTGTCGCGCATGGAGCGCGTCGTCCGCGAGCGCATGACCACGCAGGACATCGAGGCGATCACGCCGCAGACCCTGATCAACGTGCGCCCCGTCGTCGCCGCGATCAAGGAGTTCTTCGGAACGTCGCAGCTGTCGCAGTTCATGGATCAGAACAACCCGCTCGCGGGCCTGACCCACAAGCGCCGCCTGTCGGCTCTGGGCCCCGGCGGTCTGTCGCGTGAGCGTGCAGGCGTCGAGGTCCGCGACGTCCACCCGTCGCACTACGGTCGCATGTGCCCGATCGAGACCCCTGAGGGCCCGAACATCGGCCTGATCGGCTCGCTCGCGTCGTTCGCCCGCATCAACGCGTTCGGCTTCATCGAGACGCCCTACCGCCGTGTGACCGACAAGAAGGTCACTGCGCAGATCGACTACCTGACGGCGTCCGAAGAGGACGACTTCATCGTCGCCCAGGCCGGCGCCGAGCTGACGGCCGACGGCACGTTCGCTCAGGACCGCGTGCTCGCACGACGCGGCAAGGGCGGCGAGGTCGACCTCTTCCACGCCGAGGAGATCGGCTACATGGACGTCTCGCCGCGCCAGATGGTGTCGGTCGCGACCTCGCTGATCCCCTTCCTCGAGCACGACGACGCGAACCGCGCCCTCATGGGTGCCAACATGCAGCGTCAGGCCGTCCCGCTCCTCCGCTCCGAGTCGCCGGTCGTCGGCACCGGTATGGAGGGCTACGCCGCGGTGGATGCCGGTGACGTCGTCACCGCCGAGAAGCCGGGTGTCGTGATCGAGGTCTCCGCAGACGTCGTCAGCGTCCAGCTCGACGAGGGCGGCACGCAGGACTACTTCCTGCGCAAGTTCGACCGCTCCAACCAGGGGACGAGCTACAACCAGCGCGTCGTCGTCTCGGCGGGTGACCGCGTCGAGATCGGCGAGGTCATCGCAGACGGACCGGCCACGGAGAACGGCGAGCTCGCGCTCGGCAAGAACCTCCTGGTCGCGTTCATGACGTGGGAGGGCCACAACTTCGAGGACGCGATCATCCTCAGCCAGGACCTCGTGAAGGACGACACTCTCTCCTCGATCCACATCGAGGAGTACGAGGTCGACGCCCGCGACACGAAGCTCGGCAAGGAGGAGATCACCCGTGACCTCCCGAACGTGAGCCCCGACCTGCTGAAGGACCTCGACGAGCGCGGCATCATCCGCATCGGCGCCGAGGTCCGCCCCGGCGACATCCTCGTCGGCAAGGTCACGCCGAAGGGCGAGACCGAGCTGTCGGCGGAGGAGCGCCTGCTCCGTGCGATCTTCAACGAGAAGAGCCGCGAGGTCCGCGACACGTCGCTGAAGGTCCCCCACGGCGAGCAGGGCACGATCATCGCCGTCAAGGAGTTCAACGCGGAAGACGGCGACGACGAGCTCGGCTCGGGCGTCAACCGCCGCGTCGTGGTCTACATCGCTCAGAAGCGCAAGATCACCGAGGGCGACAAGCTCGCCGGGCGCCACGGCAACAAGGGCGTCATCGCGAAGATCCTGCCCGTGGAAGACATGCCGTTCCTCGCGGACGGCACGCCGGTCCAGGTCATCCTGAACCCGCTCGGAATCCCCGGTCGAATGAACTTCGGCCAGGTGCTCGAGCTGCACCTCGGATGGATCGCCCAGCAGGGCTGGAAGGTCGAGGGCAAGCCCACGTGGGCGGGGCAGCTGCCGGCGGAGGCCTTCTCGGCCGAGCCGGGCACGAAGGTCGCCACCCCGGTGTTCGACGGTGCGCGCGAGGAAGAGATCGCAGGTCTGCTGGACTCGACGAACCTCACCCGCGACGGCGAGCGTCTGATCGACTCCACGGGCAAGGCGCTGCTGTTCGACGGACGCTCCGGCGATCCGTTCCCTGCGCCCGTCTCGGTCGGCTACATGTACATCCTGAAGCTGCACCACCTCGTCGACGACAAGATCCACGCCCGCTCCACCGGCCCGTACTCGATGATCACGCAGCAGCCGCTGGGTGGGAAGGCGCAGTTCGGCGGACAGCGATTCGGCGAGATGGAGGTGTGGGCCCTCGAGGCCTATGGCGCCGCCTACGCGCTGCAGGAGCTCCTCACGATCAAGTCCGACGACATCCTCGGCCGCGTCAAGGTGTACGAGGCGATCGTCAAGGGCGAGAACATCCAGGAGCCCGGCATCCCCGAGTCCTTCAAGGTGCTCATGAAAGAGATGCAGTCGCTCTGCCTGAACGTCGAGGTCCTCTCGGCCGACGGCACGCCTGTCAATCTCCGCGACACCGATGACGAAGCCTTCCGCGCCGCGGAAGAGCTCGGCATCAACATCTCCAGCCGCTTCGAGTCCTCGTCGATCGACGAGATCTGATCCGGCCAGGCAACGACAGAATTCCGACACAGGAGAACTGAGAACTAGTGCTCGAATCGACAACTTTCGACCAGCTTCGCATCGGCCTGGCCACCGCCGACGACATCCGTCGTTGGTCCTTCGGCGAGGTCAAGAAGCCCGAAACCATCAACTACCGCACGCTCAAGCCCGAGAAGGACGGTCTCTTCGGAGAGCAGATCTTCGGCCCGAGCCGTGACTGGGAGTGTGCGTGCGGAAAGTACAAGCGCGTCCGCTTCAAGGGAATCGTCTGCGAGCGCTGCGGCGTGGAGGTCACCAAGTCCTCCGTCCGCCGTGAGCGCATGGGCCACATCGAGCTCGCCGCTCCCGTTACCCACATCTGGTACTTCAAGGGCGTCCCGTCGCGCCTCGGCTACCTGCTCGACATGGCGCCGAAAGACCTCGAGAAGGTCATCTACTTCGCCGCCTACATGGTGATCTCCGTCGACCAGGAGGCGCGCCAGCGCGACCTGCCGACGCAGGAGAACAACATCCGTCTCGAGCTGAAGACGCTCGGCGACCGCCGCGATGCCCGCATCGCGACCCGCCTGCAGAAGCTGGAAGAGGAGCTCGCCGCCCTGGAGGAAGAGGGCGCCAAGGCCGACCAGAAGAAGAAGGTCAAGGACGCCGCCGAGAAGGACATGACGGGCATCCGCAAGTCCTTCGACGACCAGATCACCCGGCTCGAGAAGGTGTGGGAAGACTTCCGCACCCTCGAGGTGGGCGCCCTGAAGGGCGAGGACGAGATCTTCCACGAGCTGCAGGACCGCTTCGGTCAGTACTTCGAGGCCTACATGGGCGCCGAGTCGATCAAGCGCCGCCTGCTCGCGTTCGACCTGGCTCAGGAATCCGAAGACCTGCACCTGCAGATCTCGGAGGGCAAGGGCCAGCGCAAGATCCGTGCGATCAAGCGCCTGAAGGTCGTCAACTCGTTCCTGTCGACGGGCATGAGCCCGGCATCCATGGTTCTGGACGTCGTCCCGGTGATCCCGCCGGAGCTGCGCCCGATGGTGCAGCTGGACGGTGGCCGCTTCGCGACCTCCGACCTCAACGACCTGTACCGCCGCGTGATCAACCGCAACAACCGCCTTCGTCGCCTGATCGATCTCGGTGCTCCCGAGATCATCGTCAACAACGAGAAGCGGATGCTGCAGGAGGCCGTCGACGCACTGTTCGACAACGGCCGCCGCGGTCGTCCCGTCACCGGCACCGGCAACCGTGCGCTCAAGTCGCTGTCCGACATGCTCAAGGGCAAGCAGGGCCGGTTCCGTCAGAACCTGCTCGGCAAGCGCGTCGACTACTCGGGCCGTTCGGTCATCATCGTCGGACCCCAACTCAAGCTGCACCAGTGTGGCCTCCCCAAGCAGATGGCGCTGGAGCTGTTCAAGCCGTTCGTCATCAAGCGCCTGATCGACCTCGGTCACTCGCAGAACATCAAGGCGGCCAAGCGCTCGGTCGAGCGCGCGCGCCCCGAGGTGTGGGACGTTCTCGAAGAGATCATCCGCGAGCGCCCCGTGCTGCTGAACCGCGCGCCCACGCTCCACCGCCTCGGCATCCAGGCCTTCGAGCCTCAGCTCGTCGAGGGCAAGGCCATCCAGCTGCACCCGCTCGTCTGCACCGCGTTCAACGCGGACTTCGACGGTGACCAGATGGCTGTGCACCTGCCGCTGTCGGTCGAGGCCCAGGCCGAGGCCCGGATTCTGATGCTCGCCTCGAACAACATCCTGAAGCCGTCCGACGGGCGCCCGGTCACCCTGCCCTCGCAGGACATGATCATCGGCCTCCACCACCTGACCACGGTCAAGGTCGGCGCTGCAGGCGAGGGCCGCGTGTTCGGTTCGGTGGGCGAGGCGATCCTGGCCAAGGACGAGGGAACCCTCGACCTGCAGGCCAAGGTGCGCATCCGCATCCCCGGGCTCACGTTCCTCGAGTCGGAGGGCGAGACCCCCGAGACGATCGCGGCGTACGAGCGCAACGGGCTCGTCGAGACCTCGCTCGGTCAGGCGATCTTCAACGACACCCTGCCCAAGGGCTACCCGTTCGTCCGCGAGCAGGCCGACAAGGGCAAGCTGTCGCAGATCGTCAACAAGCTGGCCGAGGAGTACCCCAAGGTCGAGGTCGCGGCGTCGCTGGACCGGATCAAGGACGCCGGCTTCTACTGGGCCACCCGCTCGGGTGTCACGGTGGCGCTGTCCGACATCCTCACCCCGCCCAACAAGGCCGAGATCGTCGGCGGCTACGAGAAGCAGGCCGCCAAGGTCCAGGGGCAGTTCGAGAAAGGTCTGACGACCGACTCCGAGCGTCGCCAGGAGCTCATCAAGATCTGGACCGAGGCGACGGATGCCGTCCAGAAGGCGATGCGCGACAACTACCCCGAAGACAACACCATCAACCGCATGGTCTCGTCGGGTGCTCGTGGTAACTGGCTGCAGATCCGGAACATCGCCGGTATGCGAGGCCTGGTGAACAACCCCAAGGGTGAGATCATCCCGCGTCCGATCATCTCCTCGTACCGCGAGGGTCTGTCGGTGGCGGAATACTTCATCGCGACGCACGGTGCCCGCAAGGGTCTGGCCGACACGGCCCTCCGTACGGCCGACTCGGGGTACCTCACGCGTCGACTCGTCGACGTCTCGCAGGATGTCATCATCCGCGAGGAGGACTGCGGCACGACCAAGGGCCTCGAGCTTCCGATCGCCACCCCCGGTGCCGACGGCGTGCTCGTCAAGGACCCGAACGTCGAGAACTCGGTGTTCGCCCGTTCGCTGGCCGCAGAGGTCGTGAGCCCCTCGGGCGAGGTGCTCGCACAGGCCGGCGACGACATCGGCGACGTGCTGATCAACAAGCTCGTCGATGCCGGTGTCGAGACCATCAAGGTCCGCTCCGTGCTGACCTGCGACTCGGCCGTCGGCGTCTGCCAGAACTGCTACGGCCGTTCGCTGGCGACCGGCAAGCTCGTCGACATCGGCGAGGCCGTGGGCATCATCGCGGCCCAGTCGATCGGTGAGCCCGGTACGCAGCTCACGATGCGCACCTTCCACACCGGTGGTTCGGCTTCGGCCGACGACATCACGCAGGGTCTTCCCCGCGTGCAGGAGCTGTTCGAGGCCCGCACCCCCAAGGGTGCGTCGCCGATCGCCGAGTCGGACGGGCGCATCACGATCGAAGAGACCGACCGCGCCAAGAAGGTCATCCTCACGCCCGACAACGGCGACGAGCCGATCGTCTACCCGGTCCTGCGCCGTGCGACACTGCTCGTCGAGGACGGCCAGCGCGTCACGGTCGGACAGCCGATCCTGGTGGGCACGCTCGACCCCAAGGAGGTCATGCGTGTGCAGGGCGCCCGCGAGGTGCAGAAGTACCTCGTCAACGGCGTCCAGGGCGTCTACCGGTCGCAGGGTGTGCCGATCCACGACAAGCACATCGAGGTCATCGTCCGTCAGATGCTGCGCAAGGTCACCGTGGTCGACCACGGCGAGACCACGCTGCTCCCGGGTGAGCTCGTCGACTTCAAGAAGTACCAGAGCATGAACCGTGCGGCTGTGGCGGAGGGCAAGCGCCCCGCGTCGGGTCGTCCGGAGCTCATGGGTATCACGAAGGCGTCGCTCGCGACCGAGTCGTGGCTGTCGGCCGCGTCCTTCCAGGAGACGACCCGCGTTCTCACGCAGGCCGCCATGGAGGGCAAGAGCGACCCGCTGCTGGGCCTCAAGGAGAACGTCATCATCGGAAAGCTCATCCCCGCCGGAACGGGGCTCGCGAAGTACCGCGACGTCACCGTCGAGGCGACGGAAGAGGCGAAGAGCGAGCGGTACCCCAACCGCATCTTCGCGTCGGACGGCGCCTACAGCGACGCCGACCTGAGCTACGTCGATTTCGACAGCTTCTCGACGGACGATTTCACGCCCGGCACGTACAACTAGACAGCAGAGATCGCGACCGGATGCCTCGGCTCGAGCATCCGGTCCACACCCGAAAGGCCCCGGCTCACGCCGGGGCCTTTCGGCGTTCCCGGCGAGACGCCGCGGTGGCGGCGTGCCGCAACCGCGGCTCCGGCGACCCGCGCATAGCGTGGAGGGCGGGGATGGAGGTGGGCTCATGGCCGGAATCGGCGGGCGCAGTATGTGGGTCGCGATCCCCGTCGGCGTGCTCTGCCTGGCTGCCGTCGGAGCTCTCGGGTGGCTCGCGCTCCCGATGATGCCCGCTGCGCTCGGATGGGTGGGCAGCGCCGTGAGCGGGCAGCTGGCAGCACCCGCGCCCTCCGCCGATCCGGAACCGGAGGACGGGGTACCCACGAGCTGCCGCGGCCTCTACAACGATGCGCTCTGGGCCACGCTCAGTCTCGCTCCCGGCTCGACCCTCACCCCCGACGCGTCGGCGCCCGTCACGACCGCCACGACACTGGCCACGGCCCTCGCCCCGCAGGTGCGCTTCACCTGCACGTGGCACGGCGCGGACGGCGTGTCGATCTCGACGACCGTCGCGGACGTCGGGACCGACGCGGGCGCGATCGCCGCCGCATCCCTCCCGGGCGAGGGGTTCGGCTGCACCGATCAGGGCGCGCGCGTACGGTGCGAGAAGACGACGGGCGATGTGCTCGAGACGCTCGAGCTGGGGGGCGGGCTGTGGCTGTCGAGCACGCTGACCGCGTGGCAGCCGGCGCAGTATTCCGAGCGGGTGGCTTCGCTCGTCTGGAAGTGAGACCGAGGCCTCGAGTGCTCACCCGAAGATCGACTGCACGATGCTGTCGGTGTAGCCGGTGGGCGCCAGGTTCGAGAACATCGTGTCGATCAGGATGTCGTCACGCCAGAAGAGCGTGCGTCCGTCGGTGACCGGATACTTCGTGTTCTGCCACGTCTTCTCGCACCGGGTTCCGCCGTTCGGCGTGAAGCACGTGAAGCCCTGCGTGTCGGCGAGCTGATTGAGCATGTCGAGAGCGGGGCCCCGCGAGATGCCGGTGATCTTCGTGATGAGCCTGGTCGTATCGGCGCGGGGGTCGCCCCAGACGCAGATGATGCTGCCGTCCGGCTGCACGCCCGTCGGCGCGAAGGCCGGATCGTTCAGGGGCGTCGTTCCGAACTGCGCGATGATCGAGGAGTTGACCATCCCCCTGCAATCCGCCGGTATGGCGTACACGCCGGGCGTGGCAGATCCGGTGGGGCCCGGTACCGTGGGCGCGGCGCTGGATGATGCATGCGGAGAAGCCGTCGCCGTCGCGGTCTGCCGTGCATCCGCAGACCCGCTCGGCGCAGGGACGGGCTCGGGCGCGCACGCGGTCAGCGTCAGCAGGAGAAGGCAAGCGCACGCGGTGAGGGCCGTCGCTGCCGCGCGTCTGAGTGTCATCCGCCCACGATAGCCGCGGGCTCGACCGCAACCCCGACCGCGACACACAGCGGCACGCCTCCGGGACGGTGTCGCCCACGCGCGATAACCTCCCGGTGCGGGGACATGCCTCGCGTGAGGAGCACATCCGATGAGTGACCAGAAATCGTCGTACGGCGAGCCGGTCGAAGAGCCCACGACCGTCCATGACGACGTCGTCGGCCGCGCCCACGAGGGGCTTGCGGATGCTGACGCGGTACGCCGCGAAGCCGCCGCTCCCGAATCGGCCGCCGATGTGCCCGCCGCGGATGGGCCCGTCTTCTTGGAGCCCGCCGGTGCAGCCCACCCTGCACCCGTCACGGAGGAGCCCGTCCCCGCGGAACCCGCCACCGTGGACCCCGCTGTCTCATATGCCCCCGGCAACGCTCACGAGCCGGCCGAGGCCCCCGTCGCGCAGGAGCCTGCTGCCTCCGAGCCGTCCGACGCCGAGCGATCGGGCGCCGAGCCGGCATACGCGGTCCCGGCGTACGCCGCGACCTCTGAGCCGGACGACGTGCAGGAGTACGTCCCCGGCATGTACTCGAACCCGGCGCGGGCCGACGACGCCACCGTCGTGGCTCCGGTCGTCCCCGTCGTGGCAGGAGCCGCCACGGCCTCCGCCGTCCCGCAGCCGATCTTCGTACAGGCGCCCGAGGCGCCGCTCCCGCGCGGCAACCGCGGTGCCGCCGGCGCGATCGGTCTGCTGGCCGCACTCGCCTTCGCGGTTCTGTACCTCGCGGCGTGGCTCGGATTCGGCGCGATCACCGGGGCGGTGACCGTCGACAACGTCGGCTCCACCGCTCTGGCCGCTCTCGGCACGTGGTCGCTGTGGGTGACCGTCGCCGTGTTCTTCTTCGCCTTCTGGCTGCTCGGCGCGATCATCAACCGCGGCCGATGGGGCGTCTGGGTCAACGTCGGTCTGCTCGTCGGTGTCGCAAGCTACGGCGGTCACATCCTCGGCCAGCTCTTCCAGGCGCCGTTCTGGACGCTGACGGCGACCGAGGGCCGAGCGCTCGTCGAGGGCCAGCTGCTGGCACCCCTCGCGATCGCGGCGTTCATCATCGGCCGCGAACTCACGATCTGGTTCGGCGCATGGGTTGCGGCGCGTGGTGCGCGGGTGACCGAGCTGAACATCGAGGCGCAGCGCGAGTACGAGCGCACGCTCGAGGCGGGCCCGCAGCTCGTCCGCCAGTGACATGACCGGCGGGGCGCCGGCCGAGCCCGACGGGAGCGATCCGGAGGCGGGCGGGCCGGTCCGTCCGCCGCTGGCGCTGGGCTACGGGGTGGTCGGCTTCGTGGCTCTCTCCATCTGCGGGCTGGGTGTGGCCAGTCTCATCCTCGACGAGGACGTGATCTCGGTGCCGGGTCTCGGCCCGATCCCCGGGATCCTGGGCATGATCGTCGCGACCGCGGGATTCGCGGGGGCGCTGTGGCCCGCGCTGCGTCGTCCCCGGCCGTCGTTCGTGGGTGCCCTCGTCGCCGGGCTCGCCGCGTTCCTCGGGTATCTGGCCGGTGTGTGGTCCGGCGGCCTGCTCGCGGGGGCGGACCCTGCGGCGGCCACCGCGGCGGTGGGCCGGGTCGCGACATCCTGGTTCGGTCTGGTCCTGGCCGTGGCGGGAGCCGTCGCGGGATGGGGCGCCATCGCACTCGTGCGTACCCGCGCGCATCGTCCCCATTGGCCGTGGGAGGGCGACGAGGACGAGTAGGCGACGCGCCGCCATGGCGGCATCCTCGCCATGGCGGCATTCCCGCCGATACCCTTGGGTCCTGTGGAGCGCTCGCTCGAGACGCAGGTCAGCCAGGCCGTGGATGCCTGGCTGCGCTGGCTGCCGCGCTGGGAGCCCGCGACCCATCGCGGACGGGTCGCCCCCTGCCGTCGCTGCTTCGGTTCCCCCGTGCTGTCCGCCGCCGGTCTCGGCGCGGATGTGCCCCACGGTGTGCAGCACGGACTCTCGACGCGCATCAAGACGATCATCGACCACGCGGTCGCCGAGTACACCGCGCTCAATCTGCCGATGCTGCAGGCGGAGCTCGAGCAGCAGGCATCCCGCAACAGAGCCCGCAGCTACCGGCCCGCAGAGGGCCTCGACCCCGAGTACGAGGGGATGCCGCTGGACCCCGACCCGGTGCCCGGCTCACCCTTCCTGTTCACGATCTCGGGTCTTGCCGAAGCCGCCGATGCCGACGTGCCCGACCTGCCGCCGCTCAGCCCTGATGCGAAAGCCGCGCTCCGGCAGGAGGTCGGCCTCGCAGACGACTACGCGAACATGATCGGCCGCGAGGTCTGCACGATCCTGCTGCACCACCGGCTGCGTATCCAAGCCGCGATCGGACAGTACGTCGAGCCGCAGATCGAGGCGATGCTCCAGGAGCTGACGCGCTCACTGGATGCTCCCTTCGATCCGCGTCCCGAGCCCGATCCGTGACATCCGCGCGCACCTTGTGCACAGGTGCGCTGCCCTCGCGATTCGGGGCGAGCGCGTTTTGTTAGCATCGTGAGGCGCTGGGATCGGGCGCCTCGAGCGCGACCCGCCCACCCGCCCACGCGTGGATCCTGGAGGTGCTGTGGCCAAGCGTCTGCCGTCCGCGCCACCGATCCTCCCTGGACTCGATTACGTGCGTCCGCTCGGCTCGGGCGGCTTCGCCGACGTGTTCCTCTACCAGCAGGACATGCCGCGACGCAGTGTCGCGGTCAAAGTGCTGCCGAGCGATGTGCGCGATCCCGAGCTGCTGCGGATGTTCAACGCCGAGGCCGACGTCCTCGCGCATCTGTCCGCGCATCCGTCGATCGTGACGGTGTACCAGGCGGGGATCTCGGCCGACGGCCGCCCGTACATCGTGATGGAGTACTGCCCGGGGTCGCTCGCGCAGCGCTATCGCCTCGAGCGCATCCCGGTCGACGAGGTGCTCGCGATCGGAGTGCGGATGGCGGGGGCCTTGGAATCCGCGCACCGCGCGGGCCTCATCCACCGCGACATCAAGCCGAGCAACATCCTCACCACCTCTTTCGGCAGCCCGGTGCTGGCCGACTTCGGCATTTCGTCGTCGCTGGCGCGCACCCCGGGGGGCGAGATGTTCGCGATGTCGGTGCCGTGGAGCGCACCCGAGGTGATCGCCGAGCAGACCACGGGATCGGTCGCCAGTGAGGTCTGGAGCCTGGGGGCGACGGTCTACTCGCTCGCCGCGGGCCACAGCCCGTTCGAGCGTCGCTCCGTCGACGGGAGCGGCCAGAACTCGCGCGAGCAGCTGCGAAAGCGGATCGCCCGTGCTTCGTATACGCCGATCCCGCGCGCCGACCTCCCGGATGCGCTGCAGGCAGTGCTCGCCCGCGCCATGGAACGCGATCCCCGGCGGCGGCAGCCGTCGGCGGCGGCGTTCGGCGAAGAGCTCCGCAGCGTTCAGATCGAGGCCGGTTTCGCCCCCTCGCCGATGGAGATCCCCGTCGATGACTGGGCGCCGGCATCCGAACCGGTCGACTTCGCCGACGCTGCTCTCCGCGGCCCGCAGCGCTCGAGGGTGGCGCACGACAGCCGCCGCAGGGTCGAATCCCCGTCGGTGACGAGCTTCGCCCGCGACGAGGACACCGACATCTCGGGTGAGGCCCTTCTCAGCGCGGGCGTGCGTCGCATGCGCTACTGGATCCTCGGCGGCGCTGTCGCGGTGGTCGTCGCGGTCGCAGCCGTCGTGGCGGCCCTTCTCGCAGGAGCCGTCTAGGTGCGCCGTGCGCGTGTGGTCGGCGTGGTCTCGGCCGCCGCCGCCCTGGCAGTCGTGATCGGCGTCGCCATCGTCTGGCCGGGCCTCGACGCCCAGCAGACACCCCCGGTCGATACCTCAGTCTGGGCGCTCCAGACCGGCGACGGTCGTCGGTATGCCCGGGTCAACACGGCGATCGGCGAGCTCGACACCGTCCGAAGCGTCGGCAACCCCTCGAGCCTCGCGCAGGCAGGTGGTGCGGCCTACCTGTTCACCGACTCCAGCAGCAGGCTGACGCGGATCGACGAGGCGCAGCCTGCCGACCTCGACGAGCAGACGCTGCGGGCCTCGCCGTCCACTCCGTCCGGCACGGTCGACGTCGTCACGGCCGGCGACTTCGTCGCCTACCGGACGGATGCGGGCGCGGTGTTCGCCGGCCGACTGTCCGCCGACGACACCGCACAGATCGATCCCTTCCGCAACGGTTCCCCCGACGCCCCGCAGTATGCGGCCAGCGCGATCGCGATCGATGAGCGCGGCATCCTGTTCGCCTACTCGGCCTCAGACCGTGCCGTGCTGCGGTATGACGTGGGGGCGGGAAGGGTCAAGGGCCGCGACCCGCTCGCGATCGCGACGCTCGCCGCGCCCGCGATCACGGCGGCCGGCGATCGATGGGCAGTGGTCGACACCGCGAGCGGCGACGTCTGGCTGCGTGATGCCGCGAGCTCGGTGCGCGCGCCGACGACGGGGGCTGTGGTGGTCGCGCCCCCCGATCCGTCGGGATCGGCCGTGCTCGTGGCCGATCAGGACTCGCTCGTGCGCATCCCGGTGGACGGCACGACGATCACCACACCGGTGGGTGCGCCGGGGGCGGGCCTGGGAACACCGGCCCGCCCGATCGTGCACGACGGGACCGTCATGGCCGCTTGGCTGCCGCAGGGGAGCGCGGGAGGGGTCATGTGGAGTTCGCGGGACGGGGAGAAGCCGCTCGATTACGCGGGGTCGGTGCTGCCGGCCGATCGGCGCCCGGTGTTCAGCGCGACCGACGGCGCCGTGATCCTCAACGAGACGAGGTCGGGTTGGGTATGGACGGCGCCCGGGGGAGAGCTCGTCCGCTCGAGCCAGGACTGGTCGCTCGACTCGAGCGCGAACCAGGCCGCCGCTTCGAGTGACGACCAGCTGAGCGTCGTGATCGACCCCCGGCCTCCCGTCGCCGAGCCCGATGCGTTCGGTGTCCGCGCCGATGCCCTCGCGAGCCTTCCGGTGCTCCTGAACGATCACGACCCCAACACCGATGTGCTCAGCATCGATCCGGCGTCTGTGACGGGGCTCGACCCCGGGTTCGGCACGCTGACCCTGACAGATCACGATCAGCGTCTCGCCGTGCGGGTGGCGCCGGGGGCCACGGGCACCGCGACGTTCCAGTACGCGGTGACCGACGGGACGTCGGGCGGCGGGCTCACCTCGCCGCCGACCACGGTCACGCTCACGGTGGCATCGCCGACGCAGAACACCGCACCCGCGTGGTGCGGAGTGCCACGCTGCCTGCTTCCCTGGCCCACTCCCGAGGTCGCGCGCGGCGGAACCATCACGATCCCGGTCCTCTCGGGATGGGTGGATCCCGAGGGCGATCCGCTCCTGCTCGAGTCGGTGCGCGACCTCAGCGGTCCGGACGGCAGGGGCAGCGTCGTCGCGACGCCGTCCGGCGACGTCGTCTACCAGCATCACGACAACGGCGCGGGGGACGCGGGGCAGCAGGTCGAGCTCGCCGTGACGGTGGCCGATACAGCCGGTGCGGTGACGACGAAATCGCTCGTGGTCCGCATATCGGACAAGCCCGTCATGGCGGTGCAGTCCTTCGCTGTGCTCGACAGTGTCGGGGAGGGCCTCACGGTGGACGTCGCGCCGCACGTCACCGGAACCGCGGGGGCGATCTCGTTGACCTCGGTCAGAGTGCTCGACGGCGCTCAGGCCGCCGCCACAGTGGTGGGTGGGACGACCTCATTCGATCTCGATGCGGCGCAGCCGGGCACGTATCGGATCGGATTCACCGTGTCGGACGGCGATTCGGAGTCCGACGGCACGGCCCGCGTGACCCTCCTCGCCGCCGACGCGCCGGCCGGGCTCGCCACCGCTCCCGTCGTCGCTTTCGTCCATCCGCAGGAGGACGCGACTCTCGACGTGCTCGCCGCGGTCACGAATCCGACGCGCCGCGTGCTGCTGCTCAGCGACGTCGTGGCCCATCCCGATCCGGGCGCGTCCCTGTCGGTGGATGCTGTCGGCCAGAGCGACCTGCGGGTGTCGGGCACGACAGCATCCGGCGCCTCCGGACGCGTCGGCACCGTGACGTACGCGGTGAGCGACGGCACCGACGATGCGGGGGCGCGCGTGGAGGGGATCGCGAGCGTATACCTGCTGCCACCGGCTCCCGAGCTCGCGCCGATCGCGGTGGACGACACCGTGGTGGTGCGGGCGGGGGCGCAGGTCGACATCCCCGTGCTGGCGAACGACATCGCGCCGTCGGGCGGGCGCCCGACCTTGAACCCGGCATCCATCGTGTCATCGACCCCGGACGCGCTGGCGTTCGCGTCCGGAGATGCGCTGCGCTATCTCGCACCGACCGAGCCCGGCGAGTACGACATCCGCTACTCGGTGTACACGACCGGTGCGCCGCTGCTCGCGGATGACGCGACCGTACGGGTGAGGGTGCTCTCGGATGATGCGAACCGTCCTCCCGCGCCCTCCGCGCTTCAGGGCCGCGTGCTGGCCGGCCAGTCGACGGTGATCCCGTTCGACTCGTTCGCAGAAGACCCCGACGGTGATGTCGTGACCCTCGACCGGATCGTGTCGCAGCCGGCGACGGGGGCCGCCACGATCTCGGCCGATGGGACGGGGATCGTCTACTCGAGCGTCGCCGGCTTCCGCGGGCAGGTCTCCTTCCGCTACCGGGTCGTCGACGCTTTCGGTCTGACCGGCGAGGCGACCGTGCGGGTGGGCGTGCGCGACGGGCAGTCCGACCCGAGTCCGGTGACCTTCACCGACTATGTGCAGGTGCAGGCGGGCCGCGACAACTCGATCAGGGTCAGCCCGCTTGCGGCCGACATCGACCCGACCGGCGGCACGCTCCGTGTGACGGCGGTGCGCCCCGACCTGCCCGAGACCCTTGCGGACGGCTCGGTCAACGATCAGTACGCCGTCCATGCCGCCCGCGTGCGATCGTTCGATGCGTCGACCGTGACGATCGCGGCGGGAACCGAACCCACCACGATGTCCTACCTCTACGACGTGAAATCGACATCGGGCAACACCGCCCGCG
Organism: Microbacterium rhizomatis; assembly: GCF_008710745.1. Taxonomy (GTDB): domain Bacteria; phylum Actinomycetota; class Actinomycetes; order Actinomycetales; family Microbacteriaceae; genus Microbacterium; species Microbacterium rhizomatis. Next base: position 438,081 of record NZ_VYSA01000002.1, on the reverse strand, counting down.
GACTCATCGTGGTGCGTGTCGTGCGCGAAAGCGTCCCGGACTATCCGGTCGTCACCGATACGGTGCTCACCGCCGAGGATCGGTCCGATTTCGAGACGGGCGTCGATGTGCTCGGCGGCAAAGCGGCATGGTCGGGCGGCGAGGTCTCGTCGCTGAGCATCGGGCTGTGGCATCCGAAGGACGATTCCGTGCGCGTGGACGGTGTCCGGCTCAGCGGCCGGCTCCCCGCCGCGACGCGGATCATTCCGTTCGCCGTGACCGGTCAGGGCATCGACGGGCCCGTGACGACCTACGCCTTCCTCCGTGTGCCGGGCGACGATGACCTCGCTCTCGCGCTGCGCCGGGGCACGCCGCCGCAGCGCGTCGACGAGCTCGGTGCGGTCTCGTTCGACATGGCCGCCGTCGTCGCGATGCCCAGGGGGGCAGCCCTCGAGGTGGGATCGGACATCCGCGCCTCGGGGGCGCGTCCCGCGGGGTCCTGCACCGCCGACGGTACGACCGCCGTGCGTTACACGGCCGGCGCGGGCGCGCCCTGGGCAGACGCGTGCCAGGTCCCTGTGCGCCTGGCAGGTCAAGCCGACTGGACCTATCTTTCGGTGCCGATCACGGTGGTCGCCCAAGACCCCCAGCCCGTGCTCCGATCCGCCTCGATCACGGTGGGGCCGGGTGAGACGACCACGTTCGAGCTGCGCGACATGACGTCGTGGCAGCTGCGGGAGGACTGGTCCGGCATCTCCTATTCGGTCACCCCCTCCGGAACGGCCTTCGCGGTCTCCCTCCAGGGATCGATCGTGACGGTGACCGGTGCCGATCGTGCGATGCCCGGCACCGAAGAGTCCGCGATCGTGAATGTCACGAGCCATGCGGGAGTCGCCCCGGCGCGACTCATCCTCCGCGTCGGGGCTGCACCCTCGACGCTGCCGCGCGGTGGTTCGGTCACCCAGCAGTGCTCTCAGGCGGCCGGATCGACGTGCACCTTCGACGTGGTCGGCGCCGTCGACGAGGTCAACCCGCTTCCTCGCACACCGCTCGAGGTGACGGCGGTCGCCGCCACCGGCGCGTGCGTCGGAATCTCGTTCGCCGTGGCCTCGCCGACCGCGGTACGCGCGTCGTGGACGACGGAGGCTCCGGGCGCGACGTGCACCGCCACGTTCACGGTGCGCGATGCGCAGGGTCGCAGCACGAACGCCGCGCGCGACGGACGGATCCTGCTCGACCTCCAGGGGTACCCGCGCGCACCGTCGAGCGTGACCCAGGTCGCCTACGCCGACGGGTCGCTGACTCTCCGTGTCGACCCGGGCGATGCGCGATCGGCCTACCCGGCGCTGAGCGGCTTCGTCGTCCGCTCCGACGGTCAGGTGGTCACGCAGTGCGCGACCGACGGCAGCTGCCCGGCGGTCGCGTCGCCCAACGGCGAGAAGCGAACGTTCGACGTGACTGCGGTCAACGCGGTCGGCGAGTCCCTTAACGGCGTCCGCACGACCGCGTGGGCCTTCAACACTCCTGCCACCCCGAGCGGGGTCACGGCCCATCCGGTGGTGACCCCCGACGGGGAAGGCGGAGTCGTACGGCTCACGATCGCGAGCGTCGACCCCGCCGATACCGGCATGCTCGAGATCTCGAGCCCCGTCGGCGAGACGATCCGTGTTCCCGTCGCCCTCGGACAGACGAGAGTCGAGGTCCCGGTGTTCCGGGTCGGCGCGAACTCTGCGACGCTCATGACGGTCACACCGTTGCCGCGCTTCTCCGTGCCGCCAGGAGTGGGCGGTCCCCGCACCGGAATGCCGGTCACCGTGCAGGCGAACGGCGTCGGCGCTCCGCAGGACGCGGCACTCGCGCTGAGTTCGGCCTCCGAGGGCGGGGGCACCTCGACCGTACGGGCCACCGCGACCGCTCGGTCCAACGGGGACGGTGCGCAGTTGCGCTATGCCATCGTGCAGGACGGTCAGCGCTGCTCGGCGACGGCTGGTGGTGAGTCGGCGAGCTTCGGCGGGCTGCCCGACGGGCAGGAGTATGCGTTCACCGTGTGCGTCGAGTCGTGGTTCGACGGCGAGCTCTACGGCCGCACCACCGCGACGGCCTCGGTCCGAGCCGCGCAGAGCGCGAACGCTCCCGTCGGATGGACCTTCGTGGTCGACCCGACGGCGCAGATCTCCGACCAGCAGGCACGGTGGCGGATCACGGCCGCTCCGACCTCGAGCGACGTCCCGCCTCGGAACAACGACCCTCAGTTCGACGGCGGTCCGCCCACGAGCGTCTACGACCGGGATCCCGGCATCCGCGTGCGATATGTGCACCGGTTCTGGGGCACGGCGAGCGCCTGGGCGAATGTCACCCCGGCACCCGGGAGCGCACCGTATCAGGTGCAGGCGCGATGGGCCGTGGCATCGTGCGTCGGCGGTTCGACGCTGCAGACGAGCGCCGACTCGTCCAACGATCCGTCGGGGGCGAAGGCGGCGATCACCTTCGATCCGGCGGGGATCGTCTACCTCGACGCCACGGGCACCGTGCTGCCGCGGAGCGCCGATCCGTGGACTGTTCCGGTCGGCACCGTGTCGGTCGGCGGCATCGGAGTCACGGTGAGCTGGGCCGCCCAGGGCTGGAACCTCGCCCCCGCTTCGTCCAGCTTCGGGGCCTCCTGCGAGCCGAATCTGCCGCCGAGTCCGTGATGGCCGGCGCACAGCATCCCCTGTCCATCGCCCTCGAACGGAAGAGCACTCCATGACCATCACGACCGAGCAGGCCGCGTGGTTCGCGCAGACCTTCACCGAGCTCGCCGACAACGTCGAGCGGGCGGTGATCGGCAAACGGGCGGTGGTCGAACTCGTCCTGACGGCGATGCTGAGCGATGGGCACGTGCTCGTCGAAGACGTGCCCGGTACGGGCAAGACATCGCTCGCCCGCGCGATGGCGGAGTCCGTGCAGGGCACGCACACGCGGATCCAGTTCACGCCCGACCTGCTGCCCGGCGACATCACGGGGATCACCGTCTACGACCAGAAGACGGGCGAGTTCGAGTTCCACAGCGGTCCGGTGTTCGCCAACATCGTGCTCGCGGACGAGATCAACCGGGCGAGCCCCAAGACGCAGTCGGCGCTCTTGGAAGTCATGGAGGAGGGACGGGTCACGGTCGACGGGGTCACGCGTCAGGTCGGCGTGCCGTTCGTGGTGCTCGCCACGCAGAATCCGGTGGAGCAGGCGGGCACCTACCGCCTGCCTGAGGCACAGCTGGATCGGTTCATGATCCGCACGTCGCTCGGTTACCCGGACCATGCAGCGACCGTGCGGATCCTCGACGGGGCTGCCGTGGCAACAGCAGATCTGGCTCCCGTCGTCAGCCCCGAGGCCCTTGTCGGGATGGCCGACCTCGCCGCCGAGGTATACGTCGACGCCCTCGTGCTCGACTACATCGCGCGCCTCGTCGACGCGACCCGCTCGGCAGAACAGGTCAGGCTGGGCGTCAGCATCCGCGGAGCGCTCGCGCTCACCCGGGCGACGCGCACACGAGCCGCCTCCCGCGGCCGGACGTACGCGACCCCCGACGACGTCAAGAGCCTGGCGGTCTCGGTGCTCTCGCATCGCCTGATCCTCGAGGCCGAGGCCGAGTTCGACGGCGTGACGCAGGAGGCGGTGGTCGGGCAGGTGCTGCTCGACGTCGCCCCGCCGAGTCAGCGCGAGGCCGTATGACCCTCACCGACTCGCGCGTTCAGCGCACGTCCGACATGCCGGGGGCGTCCGATCCGCACACGCGGACCCGCACCGAGGTGGCGGCCGGCGTGCGCGGACGCCGGGTGGTGTGCGCTGTCGTCGCCTTCGCGACCGTGTGGCAGGCGGCGCGCGCGGCGTCGATGCGCGCGGCGCGAGGGGCGGCCGGCACCGTGCGCCCGGCCGGGGTGCTCGTGCTTCTGGCGGCGACGGTCGGACTGGGCGTGGGCTTCGCGCTCGGCTGGGTGGAGTGGCTCATCGCCGGGATGACCGGGGCGGCGCTGCTCGCGATGAGCGTGCCGTTCCTGTTCGGCGCGCGCGCCTACGAGGTCGAGCTCGTGCTCCCGCGCGACCGCGTCAGCGCCGGCCAGCACGTCGCTGCCGAGGTCATCGTCCGCAACAGGGGCCGGGGGATCGCCCTGCCCGGGCGGATGGATGTGCCCATCGGCGACGCCGCGACCCCCGGTGGGCGGCTCGTCGAGTTCGGCGTGCCGCTCCTGCGGCCGGGGCACACGATCACGCAAGACCTCCACATCCCGCCGCTGCCGCGGGGGATCGTCACGGTCGGCCCCGCCACGACGGTGCGCAGCGATCCGATCGGCATCCTGCGCCGTGAGCACGCGTTCGACGACATGCGCGATCTGTACGTGCACCCGCGCACCGTCGCGTTGCCGTCCACGAGCGCTGGACTCATCCGCGATCTCGACGGAAGCCCGACGCGCCGGCTCGTCGACGCCGACATGTCGTTCCACGCGATCCGCGAGTATGCGTCCGGCGACTCGCGCCGGCACATCCACTGGAAGTCGACGGCCAAGACGGGGCGTCTGATGGTGCGCCAGTACGAAGAGTCGCGCCGCTCGAGGATGGCGGTGATCCTCGGGCTCGCCGTCGGCGAGTACGCCGACGGCGACGAGTTCGAACTCGCCGTGTCGTGCGCCGCCTCCCTGGGGCTGCGCGCGATCGGCGACGCGCGTGACCTCGACATCGTGGTGGGCGCCGAGATCCCCCGGGCGGTCAAGGGGCGCCTGCGCGCCATCCGCCGGGTCTCGGCGGCATCCCGCCGAACCATGCTCGACGGGTTCAGCGGTGTCGGGCGCCTCGAGAACACGATGCACGTCGCCGAGGTGTGCCGATTGGCCGTCGAGTCCCCCGAGCGCCTGTCCGTCGCCTTCGTGGTCGTCGGTTCGATCGTGCCGCTGCCGCAGCTCCGGCACGCCGCGCTCGCCTTCGGGTCCGACACCGCGGTCGTCGCCATCGTGTGCGATGAGGGCGCACATCCGGGGATGCGGCGGATCGGCGATCTGACGGTGGTCACGGTCGCGACGCTCGAAGACCTCTCGGGCTTGCTGCTGCGTGGGGCCGCCTCGTGACCGCCCGCGCACCCCGGGCTGCCGGGTCGGCCCGCACCATCACCGCCGGTGCGGTCTACATCGGTGCGATGGTCGCGCTCGCGGCCCTCGCGGCGTGGCCGATCTACCGCTCCGGTTCGTTCGTCCTCCTGGTGATCGTCTCGGCCGTCGCTGCCGCGCTCCTGGCCGTCGCCGCGCACTGGCGACAGTGGAGTGCGGGGGCGTCGGCGGCATCGGTCGCGGTCGCGTTCGTGGTGCTGGGCGTGCCGCTCGCCGTTCCCTCACGCCTGGGAAGTCCCGTCGGATTCCTGAGCGGACTCGCCGATCTCGCGGCCGGCACCGTGCTCGCGTGGAAAGACCTCGTCACCGTCGACCTGCCGGTCGGCTCCTACCGCAACCTGCTCGTGCCGGCCCTCGTCGTCTTCCTCGTCGGCACGTACGCGGCGCTGCGGCTGTCGTGGCGCGAAGGTCGCGGGTCGGCGGCGAGTGTGGCGGTCGCGATCGGGATGCTGTCCTTCGGCCTCCTCTTCGGGCGCACGACGGTCAGCGATTCACTGCACCTCGGGCCGCTCGTGCTGTTCGCCCCCGTCGAGACGGCGCTCGGGGTCGCCGGTCTCGTCGCGAGCGTCCTGTGGCTCGCGTGGCGCAGCCGTGACCAGCGCGTGCGGTCGCTGCACCGTGCGGCGGCGTCCCGCGCCGTCCGGGTGGCGCGTGACTCATCCCGCACCGGTCGGCGCCGTGCGGTCGCCGGAGCGGGGATGCTGGTGGCCGCCGTGGTGGTGGCGCTCGCGGTCGTGCCGATCGCGGCGCAGGGGAGGGAGCGCGACGTGCTGCGCGCCGGGATCGGGCCCGACGTGATGCTCTCGCGCGCGGTGAGTCCGCTCGTGGGCTACCGCGCACTGTTCGCCGACGCCCGTGCCGATGACCCCGTGTTCTCTGTCTCGTCGCAGGGCGCGGGTCCGGCACCCGACCGCATCCGCGTCGCGACGCTCGACGGCTATGACGGCGAGGAATTCCGCAGCACCGGCGAGGGCGATGCGAGGTTCGTCCGCGTGCCGTCGCGCCTGGATGCCGGGCCGGGGGCCGCATCGACGATCGAAGTGACGATCGGCGCTCTCTCAGGGGTCTGGCTGCCCACGGCGGGGCGCGTGGTCGCGATCGATTTCGGGGGGCCGCGCGCGGCGGCGCTGGCGGATCGGTTCTACTACAGCGCCGCAGCCGAAGCCGGTGTGCAGACCGCCGACGGGGGAGTGCAGGCCGGAGACACCTACGTCGTGCACGCGGTGCAGCCTGCAGCGGTCGACATCTCCACGATCGAACCGGGTGCGACCGACCCCGGTACGATCGTCGGGGTCGACGAGCCGGCGGCACCGCCCCACCTGCGCGCGTGGGTGAAAGAGCACGCCGAGGGCTCGGGAGGTGCGGCCCTGGTGGGCCTGGTCACACTGCTGCGCGAGCGCGGCTACCTCAGCCACGGCCTGACCTCGACGGCGGGTGTCGAGCCGGTGTGGGCGCAGTCACTCGACGGGTATGTGTTCCAGCCGAGCGCCGCAGGACACTCCCTGGCCCGGATCGACGGGATGTTCTCGCGCCTGCAGGAGCGTGAGGCCGACCCTCGGGCCGCGGCATCCGGCAACTTCGTCGCGCCGGTGGGTGACGACGAGCAGTTCTCCGTCGCGGTCGCCCTGATCGCCCGCGAACTGGGCTTCCCTTCGAGGGTCGTCGTGGGTGCGAGGCTCTCGAGTCCCGACCCCGACCTCGCGGTGTGCGCTCAGGGCGTCTGCCGCGGGCAAGACCTGTCGGCATGGACCGAGGTGCGCGCGGCGGACGGCACCTGGGTGCCGATCGATGCGACGCCGCAGCACCGCGTGTCGCCGAGCCTGGAGGTGACCCAGCAGCGCGACCCTGAGATCGTCACGGATGTACGCCCCGACGCCGTCACCGACGTGGTCCCGCCCGCTTCGCCGCCGCAAGACACCGCGAACGCCGACCCGGCGGCGTCCGACGCTCTCGATCTGACGTGGCTGTGGGTCTCGCTCCGGGCGCTCGCCGTGGCGCTCCTGATCCTCGCGATCATCCTCGGTCCGTTCGCCGTGGTGATCGCAGCCAAGCGCCTGCGCCGCCGCGCCCGCCGCGAGCATCCGGATCCGGCCTCGCGGATCGCGGGTGGCTGGGAGGAGTATCTGGATGCTGCAGCCGACGCCGGCCGCAGCATCCCGCCCTCGTCGACCCGTCCTGAGATCGCCGATGCCCTCGCCACGCCATCGGGTGCGACGCTGGCAGCCGTGGCGGACGACGCGGCGTTCTCGGGTCGCGGTGCCTCCGTCCGAGAGGCCGAGGAGTACTGGCGGGACGTTGACGCCGACCGCGCGGCATTCACGACCGGATCGGGAGTCTGGCGCCGGGTGCTCGCGGCCGTATCGTTGAGGTCGTTCCTTCGCGTTCTCACGCCGGGACCCGCCGAACGACGGCGGGCGCGGCCGATCATCGAGAGGGGGAGGCGACGCTCCACCGCAGGAGTGGCGCGCCCATCCATATGAACGTCTCTTCAGGTTCCGGCGGCTCGATCGCCATCTGGCTGATCGCCGTCGCGCTCTCGGTCGTGCTCTACGCATGGGCTGCGCTCGCCCTGTCGGCACTCTTCCGCAAGGTCGGTACTCCGGCCTGGCAGGCGTGGGTGCCGTTCCTCAACGTCTTCGTCGTGCTCGAGCTCGGCGGGGTCTCGGGCTGGTTCGTGCTGCTTGCCCTCATCCCCGTGCTCGGGTGGTTCGGGCTGTGGGTCGTGGTGGTGCTCGCCGCCCACCGCATCAGTGCGGCGTTCGGTTTCGGCGGAGGCATGACGGTGCTGGCCGCAGTCTTGTTCCCGGTGTGGGCGAGCGTGCTCGGCTTCGGATCCGCGCGGTGGTTGAAGGCGCCCGCTCACGCCGCCGGACTGCAGCAGCCCGATCGCTCGTCGATGCCCGTCGCCGGGCGCACGGGGTCGCCCGCGCATATCGAGGCGCCGGATCCTTTCCTGTCGCCGGATGCCTCCGGTCCGCCGCGGTCCGCCCCCTCGGCCGCTCCGACGGCCTCCACCCTCTCGCCCGCCGCGACGCCGTCGGGCCCTGCGGCGCAGGTGTGGCCGGTGTGGGAGCCCGAGCGTGCAAGCAGTCCGCTCGAGGAAGACCTGGAAGACCTCGAGGTCTCCGCCGTCGCACCCGGCGACGTGCCCCCGTACTCCGCCACGGCATCGGCGTCGGGATCCTCGTCGGCATCCGCATCTGCACCCGTGCCGCGCGGGGACGACGACTCGTTCGACTCGATGGAACGCTGGGACGGTGTCGCGTCGACCGCGACGGACGGCTCCCGCCCGAGCGACGGCAGCAACGCGCATGTCCCGGGTCCGCGAGCGGCATCCACGTCGTCCGCGCCCGACGCCGCACCCCCGGTCCTCCTGCCGTCGTCCACGCCCTCCCCGGCCGTGTCGGCTGTGCCTGCGGTCGTGACGCGCACCCCCTTCACCCCGCCGCCTCCCCGGCCGCAGGCCCTGCCGCAGGCCCTGTCGCAGACACCGCCGCAGGCCCTGTCTCAGACGCCGCCGCAGGCGCCGCTGCGCGACGGCGCAGAGGCCGAGCCGTGGGCGCCGCGACGATCGCAGGTCCCTGCCGCCGACGAGCTCGACGACACCTCGGGCGAGGTGTCCGCCGTGATCGGCGCACCGTACGCCGGGATGCCTCGGTCGGCCCTCTCGTCGGTGTCGGCCCTGCACGCGCGCCCGGAGGATCCGGACGACGACGATGAGTTCGGCGAGACGATGATCACGCGTCGTCGCCGCGCACGTTGGTCGCTCGTTCCCACGTCCGGTGCGCCGATCGCGCTCACCGGCGACGTCGTCACCCTGGGTCGCAGCCCTGCCGGAGACAGGGCGTTCCCCCGGGCGCAGCTGGTCACGATCCCCGACGCGACCCGCACGGTCTCCAAGACCCACGCCCGACTCGAGCTGCGCGGCGACAGCTGGTTCGTGACCGACCTCGGATCGACCAACGGGGTGCTGCTCGTCACGCTCATGGGCACCGAGATCGAGGCCGCGCCCGGGGTCGAGCTCGCCGCCGAGGAGCGCTTCTTCCTCGGCGACGTCGAGGTCAGGCTGCGCCGGAACGACGTATGACCGACGAGCCCGAAGACCGGACGATCCGTGCCGCGCGAACCGCGTCGCCCGACGACCGCACGATCGCCGTCGCCCGTGCCGCATCGCCCCGGACCGCTCATCCGACGCAGCACGTCCCTCTCCGGCAGCCCGAACCGCGTCTTGCGCCGGGGGGGCAGGGCGAACAGCGCGAGCAGGGCGAGCAGCGCGAGCAGCGTGACGGGCGCGGCGACGGGGTGGAGCCGTGGCGGCCGCCCGTCATCGTCGAGCGGGTCGCCCCGCAGCCGCGGGCGGCGCAGCCGGTCGTCGATGGACGGGTGATCGCGCTCTCCTCACGGCGCGTGGCCCTGCGCAGGGCACTCACGGCGCTCCTCGTCGCGGTGGCGCTGGAGGCGGCATCCGCGGTTCTCCTGGCACTCCTCCTCGGTGCGCAGTGAGCAGTTCGCCGGCGTGGGCGCTCATTTGACCGACCCCCTCGCGGGCGCGTATCATGGGAGGGTGTGCGCTCACGCGCGCCCTGTGCTGTGCCTCGGTGCCGATGTGCCTTGATGCGGTGGAGGGTGGCGGACGCCGCATCTCATGGGAACCGACCTGCGAACAGGTCAACCCCCACGGCATATCCACCAACGAGGACGACAGCCATTGTGTCGTGCCGGTGGATCCACGTGAACCCGACCCGCAATGAATCGCAAGATTCGGATGCGTCGGGGAGAGAACACGAACGCTGTCACCGTGCAGCACAACAAGGAGAGAACGTGCCAACCATTCAGCAGTTGGTTCGCAAGGGACGCTCGCCCAAGGTCAGCAAGACCAAGGCGCCGGCGCTCAAGTCGAACCCCCAGCAGGCGGGTGTCTGCACCCGCGTGTACACCACGACGCCCAAGAAGCCGAACTCCGCGATGCGCAAGGTCGCCCGTGTCAAGCTCCGCAACGGCACCGAGGTCACCGCGTACATCCCCGGCGAAGGCCACAACCTGCAGGAGCACTCGCTCGTGCTCGTGCGCGGCGGCCGTGTGAAAGACCTCCCGGGCGTCCGTTACAAGATCGTCCGCGGCGCCCTGGACACCCAGGCCGTCAAGAACCGCAAGCAGGCCCGTAGCCGCTACGGCGCGAAGAAGGGTTAAGGAACATGCCTCGCAAGGGACCAGCTCCTCGCCGCGTCGTCGTCAACGACCCGGTCTACGGCGCACCCATCGTCACCCAGCTCGTCAACAAGATCCTCGTCGACGGCAAGAAGTCCATCGCCGAGTCGATCGTCTACACCGCCCTGCGTGGCGTTGAGGCCAAGAACGGCGGCCAGGACGCCGTCGCGACGCTGAAGAAGGCGCTCGACAACGTCCGCCCCACCCTCGAGGTCAAGAGCCGCCGCGTCGGTGGCTCGACCTACCAGGTGCCGGTCGAGGTCAAGCCGCACCGTGCGAACACGCTGGCCCTGCGCTGGCTCGTGAGCTACGCCAAGGGTCGTCGTGAGAAGACGATGACCGAGCGCCTCCAGAACGAGATCCTGGATGCCTCGAACGGCCTGGGTGCCGCGGTCAAGCGCCGTGAAGACACCCACAAGATGGCCGAGTCGAACCGCGCCTTCGCGCACTACCGCTGGTAACAGTCTTCGAGCGTTTCGTCTCGCTCGTACCTCGCTCGCTCAACGACCGGATCACCCGGTCGTTGAGCGAGCGGAGCGAGACGAAGCGATCCACCCGACACAACGAGTAAGGAAATCCCCGTGGCACAAGACGTGCTCACCGACCTCACAAAGGTCCGCAACATCGGCATCATGGCGCACATCGATGCCGGCAAGACGACGACGACCGAGCGCATCCTGTACTACACGGGCACCAACCACAAGATCGGCGAGACCCACGACGGCGCCTCGACCACCGACTGGATGGAGCAGGAGCAGGAGCGCGGCATCACGATCACGTCCGCCGCCGTGACCTGCTTCTGGGACAAGAACCAGATCAACATCATCGACACCCCCGGCCACGTGGACTTCACGGTCGAGGTCGAGCGCTCGCTCCGCGTGCTCGACGGTGCCGTCGCCGTCTTCGACGGCAAAGAGGGCGTGGAGCCCCAGTCCGAGACCGTCTGGCGTCAGGCCGACAAGTACGACGTCCCGCGTATCTGCTTCGTCAACAAGATGGACAAGCTGGGCGCCGACTTCTACTTCACGGTCGACACGATCGTCAACAAGCTCAAGGCCAAGCCGCTGGTCATCCAGCTGCCCATCGGCGCCGAGAACGACTTCGTCGGTGTCATCGACCTCGTCGAGATGCGCGCGCTGGTCTGGGCCGGCGACGCCAAGGGCGACGTGACCATGGGTGCCAAGTACGACATCCAGGAGATCCCCGCCGATCTCGCCGACAAGGCCGCCGAGTACCGCGAGAAGCTGCTCGAGACCGTCGCCGAGACCGACGACGTGCTGCTCGAGAAGTACTTCGGTGGTGAAGAGCTCACGGTCGCCGAGATCAAGGGCGCCATCCGCAAGCTCACCGTGTCGTCGCAGATCTATCCCGTGCTGTGCGGCTCCGCGTTCAAGAACCGCGGCGTGCAGCCGATGCTCGACGCGGTCATCGACTACCTCCCGTCGCCGCTGGACGTGCCCGCCATCGAGGCGCACGACCCGAAGAACGAAGAGATCGTCATCCCGCGCCACGCCGACCGCGAAGAGCCCTTCACGGCTCTGGCGTTCAAGATCGTGACGCACCCCTTCTTCGGTCGGCTCACCTACATCCGCGTGTACTCCGGTCACCTGGACTCGGGTGCGCAGATCGTCAACTCGACCAAGTCCAAGAAGGAGCGCATCGGGAAGATCTTCCAGATGTACGCCAACAAGGAGAACCCGGTCGATTCGGTCACGGCCGGTCACATCTACGCGGTCATCGGTCTCAAGGACACGACGACGGGCGACACGCTCTCCGATTCGCAGCACCAGGTCGTGCTCGAGTCGATGACGTTCCCCGAGCCGGTCATCGAGGTCGCGATCGAGCCCAAGACGAAGGCCGACCAGGAGAAGCTGGGTCTCGCGATCCAGAAGCTCGCGGAGGAAGACCCGACGTTCCGCGTCGAGCAGAACTCCGACACCGGTCAGACGGTCATCAAGGGCATGGGCGAGCTGCACCTCGACATCCTGGTCGATCGCATGAAGCGCGAGTTCCGCGTCGAGGCGAACGTCGGCAAGCCGCAGGTCGCGTACCGCGAGACGATCAAGAAGGCCATCGAGCGTCACGACTACACGCACAAGAAGCAGACCGGTGGTTCGGGGCAGTTCGCCAAGATCCAGTTCGCGCTCGAGCCGCTCGCCGTCACGGCCGAGACGACCTACGAGTTCGAGAACAAGGTCACCGGTGGTCGCATCCCGCGCGAGTACATCGCTCCGGTCGACCAGGGCTTCCAGGACGCGATGAACGTCGGCGTGCTCGCCGGCTACCCCATGGTGGGCGTGAAGGCGATCCTGCTCGACGGTGCGTCGCACGACGTCGACTCGTCCGAGATGGCGTTCAAGATCGCCGGCTCGATGGGCTTCAAGGAGGCCGCCCGCAAGGCGAACCCCGTGATCCTCGAGCCGATCATGGGCGTGGAGGTGCGTACGCCTGAGGAGTACATGGGCGACGTCATCGGCGACCTGAACTCGCGTCGCGGTCAGATCCAGTCGATGGAAGATGCGCAGGGCGTCAAGGTCGTCAAGGCCCTCGTCCCGCTGTCGGAGATGTTCGGCTACATCGGCGACCTCCGCTCCAAGACCTCCGGCCGCGCCGTCTACTCCATGGAGTTCGACAGCTACGCCGAGGTGCCGCGCGCGGTCGCGGACGAGATCGTCCAGAAGAACAAGGGCGAATAGCCCTGGATGCCGGGGCTCGGGCCTTCGCAGGGTCGGGCCCCGGCATCCACCCCCACAACTTCACACAGATCCAACACAACCGTCTCTACTAAGGTAGAAACCAATCCCCGTAGAGACCCGGTCGCAAACCAGCGCCCGGAGCTTCTACATGAACGTCCTGAGGAGGACCCAGTGGCTAAGGCCAAGTTCGAGCGGACCAAGCCGCACGTGAACATCGGAACGATCGGTCACGTCGACCACGGCAAGACCACGCTCACCGCGGCGATCTCGAAGGTGCTCGCTGACAAGTACCCGTCGTCGACCAACGTGCAGCGCGACTTCGCGTCGATCGACTCCGCGCCGGAAGAGCGTCAGCGCGGTATCACGATCAACATCTCGCACGTCGAGTACGAGACGCCGAAGCGCCACTACGCGCACGTCGACGCCCCGGGTCACGCTGACTACATCAAGAACATGATCACCGGTGCGGCTCAGATGGACGGCGCGATCCTCGTCGTCGCCGCCACCGACGGTCCGATGGCGCAGACGCGCGAGCACGTCCTGCTGGCCAAGCAGGTCGGCGTTCCGTACCTGCTCGTCGCACTGAACAAGTCCGACATGGTCGACGACGAAGAGATCCTGGAGCTCGTCGAGCTCGAGGTTCGCGAGCTCCTGTCGAGCCAGGACTTCGACGGCGACAACGCTCCCGTCGTGCGCGTCTCGGGCCTGAAGGCCCTCGAGGGCGACGAGGCCTGGACCCAGGCCATCCTCGACCTCATGGAGGCCGTCGACGAGTCCATCCCCGACCCGGTGCGTGACAAGGACAAGCCCTTCCTCATGCCCATCGAGGACGTCTTCACGATCACCGGTCGTGGCACGGTCGTGACGGGTCGCGCCGAGCGCGGTACCCTCGCGATCAACTCCGAGGTCGAGATCGTGGGTCTGCGCCCGACGCAGAAGACGATCGTCACCGGTATCGAGATGTTCCACAAGCAGCTCGACGAGGCATGGGCCGGCGAGAACTGTGGTCTGCTCCTGCGCGGCACCAAGCGTGACGACGTCGAGCGCGGCCAGGTCGTCGTCAAGCCCGGTTCGGTCACCCCGCACACCAACTTCGAGGGCACGGCGTACATCCTGTCCAAGGAGGAGGGCGGACGCCACAACCCGTTCTTCACGAACTACCGCCCGCAGTTCTACTTCCGCACCACCGACGTCACCGGCGTCATCACGCTGCCGGACGGCACCGAGATGGTCATGCCCGGCGACACCACCGACATGACGGTCGAGCTGATCCAGCCCATCGCCATGGAAGAGGGCCTCGGCTACGCGATCCGTGAGGGTGGCCGCACCGTCGGCGCCGGCACGGTGACGAAGATCATCAAGTAGTACCTGCTTCACACGAAAGACCCTCGGGCTCGCCCGGGGGTCTTTCGCTGTCCGGGTGGCGTGTGTGCCGCGAAGGGGGTGGCGGTGGATGCCGTGGCCCCGCCAATATGGACACCGAAGCCTCCGCTCGGGGGCGCGGAAGGAGCGCGTATGGGTATCGAGGATCTCGTCAACCAGGGCAAAGAGTTCCTGGACCAGAACAAGGACAAGATCGGCGAGGCGCTGAAGAGCGAACAGGCCGAGGGCATCAGCGACAACGCGCTGGATGCTGCGGCCGACTTCGTCAAGAAGATCGCTCCGGAAGGCGCCCACGGCACCGTGGACGACGTCCGCGCCAACGTCGACAAGGCGATCGGCAACGAGTGACACTCGCAAGCTGAACACCTCGGAACGGCCCGGGAGGCGACTCCCGGGCCGTTTCCGCGTCCGCGGGAGCGGGTGGACGGCGTATCGGGCTGGGACATGACCGAGTGTGGCCTCCCGCGACACGCCCGGGTTTGCGACACGCCCGGGCTCCACGTACACTAGTGAGGTTCCACATTCCGGCGGTCGCTCAGCGTGCCCCGGATCACTGCCAGGGCAGTGCATAGGCGGCGTCACCCTCTCCGGGGGGTCGGGCGCAGGGTCCTAGGCCGCGGGCAGCAGAACCACATCCCACATTCACTCCGGCTTGCCGGGGGCACGCGTGCGTGCGCGGATGAGGGACCGGGGGCTCCGGCATCCGGATTGACAGCAGAACAGTGGTGCAGCATCGCCGTGGCGACACGGTGTGCGAAGTGCCAAAGGGCGAGGGAGCACCCTCCCGCGCCCCGGTGCGTCCAATGCGGCTCGAATCGAGCACGTACGACGCGTAAAGAGAGAGAGCAGACAATGGCGGGACAGAAGATCCGCATTCGCCTGAAGTCGTACGATCACGCCGGCCTCGATTCGTCGGCCCGCAAGATCGTCGACACCGTGACCCGTGCGGGCGCGACAGTCGTGGGCCCCGTGCCCCTTCCGACCGAGAAGAACGTCGTGTGCGTCATCCGGTCGCCGCACAAGTACAAGGACAGCCGCGAGCACTTCGAGATGCGCACCCACAAGCGTCTGATCGACATCATCGACCCGACGCCGAAGGCCGTGGACTCGCTGATGCGCCTCGACCTTCCTGCCGATGTCAACATCGAGATCAAGCTCTGAGGCTCGACATGACTGACATCAACTCCAAGATTTCGAAGGGACTGCTGGGCACCAAGCTCGGCATGACCCAGGTGTGGAACGAGAGCGGCAAGCTCATCCCCGTCACCGTCATCGAGCTCGCGCCGAACGTGGTCACCCAGATCCGTACGCCCGAGAAGGACGGCTACAACGCCGTCCAGATCGCCTACGGCCAGATCGACCCCCGCAAGGTGAACCAGCCGCTGACCGCGCACTTCGAGGCTGCCGGCGTCACGCCGCGCCGTCACATCACCGAGGTCCGCACCGCTGACGCCGCCGAGTACACGCTCGGCCAGGAGCTCACGGTCGATGGCACCTTCGAGGCCGGCCAGCTCGTCGACGTCGTCGGCACGAGCAAGGGCAAGGGCTTCGCCGGTGTCATGAAGCGCCACAACTTCAAGGGCGTCTCGGCTTCGCACGGTTCGCACCGCAACCACCGCAAGCCCGGTTCGATCGGCGCATCGTCGACCCCGAGCCGCGTCTTCAAGGGCATGCGCATGGCCGGCCGTATGGGTGGCGAGCGCGTGACCGTCCTCAACCTCACGGTGCACGCCGTCGACGCCGAGAAGGGTCTGCTGCTCGTCAAGGGCGCTGTACCCGGCGCGCGCGGCCGCATCGTCTACGTCCGCAACGCAGTGAAGGGGGCCTAGTTCCATGGCCGACTCGACTCTCGCGCTCGACGTCCTCACCGCCGACGGCAAGAAGGCAGGCTCTGTCGAGCTGCCCGCCACGGTCTTCGACGTCAAGACGAACATCCCGCTCATCCACCAGGTCGTCGTTGCGCAGCGCGCGGCGGCTCGCCAGGGCACGCACTCGACCAAGCGTCGCGGCGAGGTCTCGGGTGCCGGCCGCAAGCCCTTCAAGCAGAAGGGCACGGGTAACGCCCGTCAGGGCTCGATCCGCGCACCGCACATGACCGGCGGTGGCATCGTCCACGGCCCGAAGCCGCGCGACTACTCGCAGCGCACCCCCAAGAAGATGATCGCCGCAGCCCTGCTGGGCGCGCTCAGCGATCGTGCTCGCGGTTCACGTCTGCACGTCATCGAGTCCTTCGCGATCGAGGGCGCGCCGTCGACCAAGGCCGCTGCCGCCGTGCTGACCGACCTGTCGGCGACCAAGAACGTCCTGGTCGTCATCGAGCGCGGCGACGAGATCACCGTCAAGAGCGTGCGCAACCTCGCGTACGTCCACGTGCTCTCGTTCGACCAGCTCAACGCCTACGACGTTCTCGTCTCGGACGACATCGTCTTCACCAAGGCTGCCTATGAGGCGTTCGTCGCTTCGAAGGCCGGCTCCACCGAGGAGGTTTCGGCATGACCACGTCGAACATCGCTGTGAACAAAGACCCGCGCGACATCATCCTCAAGCCGGTCGTCTCGGAGAAGAGCTACGGGCTCATCGACGAGGGCAAGTACACCTTCTACGTGGACACCCGCGCGACCAAGACCGAGATCAAGCTCGCCATCGAGAAGATCTTCGGCGTCAAGGTCGCAGCGGTCAACACGCTCAACCGCACGGGCAAAGCCCGCCGCACCCGCTTCGGCACCGGAAAGCGCAAAGACACCAAGCGCGCCATCGTCACGCTGAAGTCGGGCACCATCGACATCTTCACGGCAGTCGGCTGACGGTCGGGACAGAGGACTAGAGAACATGGCTATTCGCAAGTACAAGCCCACGACCCCGGGTCGCCGCGGCTCGTCGGTGGCCGACTTCGCCGAGATCACCCGATCGACGCCTGAGAAGTCGCTCCTCCGCCCGCTCAGCAAGACCGGTGGTCGCAACAACCAGGGCCGCATCACGACGCGTCACATCGGTGGTGGCCACAAGCGCCAGTACCGCGTGATCGACTTCCGTCGCAACGACAAGGACGGCATCGACGCGAAGGTCGCTCACATCGAGTACGACCCCAACCGCACGGCTCGCATCGCTCTCCTGCACTACGCGGACGGCGAGAAGCGCTACATCATCGCGCCCAACAAGCTGTCGCAGGGTGACATCGTCGAGTCGGGTCCCGGCGCCGACATCAAGCCCGGCAACAACCTGCCGCTGCGCAACATCCCGACCGGTACCGTCATCCACGCCATCGAGCTCCGTCCCGGTGGCGGCGCGAAGATGGCGCGTTCGGCCGGCGCCTCGGTGCGTCTGGTCGCCAAGGACGGCCCGTACGCGCAGCTCCGTCTGCCGTCCGGCGAGATCCGCAATGTGGATGCTCGCTGCCGCGCGACGATCGGCGAGGTCGGCAACGCCGAGCAGTCGAACATCAACTGGGGCAAGGCCGGCCGCAACCGCTGGAAGGGCATCCGCCCGACCGTCCGCGGTGTCGCGATGAACCCGGTCGACCACCCGCACGGTGGTGGCGAGGGCAAGACGTCCGGTGGACGTCACCCCGTGACGCCGTGGGGCCAGAAGGAAGGCCGCACGCGCCACGCCAACCTCGAGAGCGACAAGTACATCGTCCGCCGTCGCAACGCCGGCAAGAAGCGCAAGTAGGAGTAGAGGAAGATGCCACGCAGTCTTAAGAAGGGCCCCTTCGTCGACGAGCACTTGCTCCGCAAGGTCGTCGTTCAGAACGAAGCCGGTACCAAGAACGTGATCAAGACCTGGTCGCGCCGATCGATGATCGTGCCGGCCATGCTCGGCCACACGATCGCCGTCCACGACGGTCGCAAGCACATCCCCGTGTTCGTGAGCGAGACGATGGTCGGTCACAAACTGGGCGAATTCGCGCCCACCCGCACCTTCCGCGGCCACGTGAAGGACGACAAGAAGGGCCGTCGCCGCTAAGGCGACTGAGGAGGAGAGAGAAATGGTGGAGTCCATCGCACGCGTGCGACACATCCGCGTTACGCCTCAGAAGGCTCGTCGTGTCGTCGCGCTCATCAAGGGCAAGCAGGCCCTCGAGGCGCTGGCGATCCTGAAGTTCGCGCCGCAGAGCGCGAGCGAGCCGATCTACAAGCTCGTGGAGTCCGGAATGGCCAACGCTCGCGTCAAGGCCGACAGCGCGAACGAGTACCTGGATGACCAGGACCTGTTCGTCAAGAACGCCTTCGTGGACGAGGGGACGACGCTCAAGCGTTTCCAGCCCCGCGCCCAGGGCCGCGCGTTCCAGATCAAGAAGCGCACGAGTCACATCACGATCGTGCTCTCGACGCCCGAGGTCGCTGACGCGTCGAGCGCAGCATCCGCAGGCACCAAGACCAAGAAGGCGAGCAAGTAATGGGCCAGAAGGTAAACCCGTACGGCTTCCGCCTGGGTATCACGACCGACCACGTGTCGCGGTGGTTCTCGGACTCGACGAAGCCCGGTCAGCGTTACGCCGACTACGTGGCGGAAGACATCCGGATCCGCAAGCTTCTGCAGAAGAACCTCGACCGTGCCGGTGTCAGCAACATCGAGATCGAGCGCACGCGTGACCGCGTCCGCGTCGACATCCACACCGCCCGTCCGGGCATCGTGATCGGTCGCCGCGGCGCCGAAGCCGAGCGCATCCGCACCGACCTCGAGAAGCTCACCGGCAAGCAGATCCAGCTGAACATCCTCGAGGTCAAGAACCCCGAGGCGGATGCTCAGCTCGTCGCCCAGGGCATCGCAGAGCAGCTCTCCGCACGTGTGGCGTTCCGCCGCGCAATGCGCAAGGGTCTGCAGGGTGCTCAGCGCGCCGGCGCCAAGGGTGTCCGCATCCAGGTGTCGGGCCGTCTCGGCGGCGCCGAGATGAGCCGGTCGGAGTTCTACCGCGAGGGTCGTGTGCCGCTGCACACGCTGCGCGCGAACATCGACTACGGCTTCTACGAGGCCAAGACCACCTTCGGCCGCATCGGCGTGAAGGTCTGGATCTACAAGGGCGATCTCACCAACAAGGAACTCGCTCGCGAGCAGGCCAACGCTCCCAAGGCGCCCCGTGGTCGCGATGACCGCGGTGGCGACCGTCGCCGTGGCCCCCGCAACGAGGCCCCCGTCGCAGAAGGAGCGTCTGCCTGATGCTTATTCCCCGCAAGGTCAAGTACCGCAAGCAGCACCACCCGGGTCGCTCGGGCCAGGCCACCGGAGGCACCACCGTGTCGTTCGGCGAGTTCGGCATCCAGGCGCTCACGCCCGCTTACGTGACGAACCGTCAGATCGAGTCCGCTCGTATCGCGATGACCCGTCACATCAAGCGCGGTGGAAAGGTGTGGATCAACATCTACCCCGACCGTCCGCTCACCAAGAAGCCGGCCGAAACCCGCATGGGTTCCGGTAAGGGTTCGCCCGAGTGGTGGGTCGCGAACGTCAAGCCGGGTCGCGTCCTCTTCGAGGTCGCCGGTGTCAACGAGCAGCTCGCTCGCGAGGCCCTGACCCGTGCCATTCACAAGCTGCCCCTGAAGGCACGCATCATCAAGCGCGAGGAGGGCGACGCATAATGGCGCTCGGCACCAAGCAGCTCGCTCCCAGCGAGCTCGACACGTTCGAAGACCAGCGCCTCGTCGAGGAGCTGCGCAAGGCCAAGGAAGAGCTGTTCAACCTGCGCTTCCAGTCGGCCACCGGCCAGCTCGAGAGCCACGGCCGCATCCGTGCGGTCAAGCGCGACATCGCGCGGCTCTACACCGTGATCCGTGAGCGCGAGCTCGGCATCCGTGCCACTCCCGCTCCCGTGGACACGACGACGAAGGCGAAGAAGACGAGGGCCAAGAAGGCGGATGCTCCGGCAGCCGCGGCTGAGCCCGTCGAAACCAAGGAAGAGGCCGAGTAATGGCTGAGACCACTGAGACGGCTGCTGAGAAGAAGCCCGCCGCCCCGAAGAAGGCGGCTGCGCCCAAGAAGACCGCTGCGGCCAAAGCCGCTGAGGTCGAGGTCGCTCCGGCGGTGTCCTCCGGACACGAGGGGTCCGCGCACGACGTGCGTGACGCCGACGCCCGTGGCTACCGCAAGTCGCGTCGTGGCTATGTCACGAGCGACAAGATGGACAAGACGATCGTCGTCGAGGTCGAAGACCGCGTGAAGCACCCGCTTTATGGCAAGGTCATCCGCCGCACGTCGAAGGTCAAGGTCCACGACGAGGCCAACACCGCCGGCATCGGCGACCTCGTGCTCATCAACGAGACCCGTCCGCTCAGCGCCACCAAGCGCTGGCGCCTGGTCGAGATCCTCGAGAAGGCCAAGTAGGCCCTCGGCCCACTTGGAACCCAAGGAGTAAGACATGATTCAGCAGGAATCCCGAGTAAAGGTCGCCGACAACACCGGCGCCAAGGTGCTGCTCACCATCCGCGTGCTCGGTGGCTCGAAGCGCCGCTACGCGGGTCTGGGCGACACCATCGTCGCGACCGTCAAGGACGCGATCCCCGGTGGCAACGTCAAGAAGGGCGACGTGGTCAAGGCCGTCATCGTCCGCACCGTCAAAGAGACCCGTCGTCCCGACGGCTCCTACATCAAGTTCGACGAGAACGCCGCCGTCATCCTGAAGAACGACGGGGAGCCCCGCGGCACCCGCATCTTCGGACCGGTCGGTCGTGAGCTTCGTGACAAGAAGTTCATGAAGATCGTCTCGCTCGCCCCGGAGGTCATTTGATCATGGCGAACATCAAGAAGGGTGACCTGGTTCAGGTCATCACGGGCGCCAAGCCCGAGCGTGGCGGATACCGCGGCAAGCAGGGCAAGGTCCTCGAGGTCATCGCCGAGCAGAACCGCGTCATCGTCGAAGGCGTGAACTTCGTCACGAAGCACAACCGCGTGGGCCAGACCCAGCGCGGCACCAAGACCGGTGGCATCGAGACCTTCGAGGCCCCCATCCACATCTCCAACGTCGCGATCGTCGACCCCTCGAGCAAGAAGCCGACCCGCGTCGGCCACCGCGTCGAGGAGCAGATCAAGGACGGCGTGAAGCGCACCGTCCGTGTTCGCTACGCGAAGAAATCAGGCAAGGACCTCTGATGAGCACCACAACTGCCGCGTCGGCTGGCACTTCACTGGAAGGGCAGCCCAAGGGCGCCGGCCAGCCGCGCCTGAAGCAGAAGTACAACAACGAGATCAAGAAGGCGTTGCAGGAGGAGTTCGGCTACGCCAACGTCATGCAGACGCCCGGCCTGGTCAAGGTCGTCGTCAACACCGGCGTCGGCGAGGCGGCTCGCGACGGCAAGGTGATCGATGGTGCGGTCGACGACCTCACCAAGATCACCGGCCAGAAGCCGATCGTCACGAAGGCCCGCAAGTCGATCGCGCAGTTCAAGCTGCGTGAGGGACAGCCGATCGGCGCGCACGTCACCCTTCGTGGCGACCGTGCGTGGGAGTTCATCGACCGTCTCGTGTCGCTGGCTCTGCCCCGCATCCGCGACTTCCGCGGCCTCTCGCCCAAGCAGTTCGACGGCCACGGCAACTACACGTTCGGCCTGCAGGAGCAGTCGGTCTTCCACGAGATCGATCAGGACAAGATCGACCGCGTGCGCGGCTTCGACATCACGGTCGTCACGACCGCGACGACGGATGCCGAGGGCCGGGCGCTGCTGCGTCACCTGGGCTTCCCGTTCCGTTCGGACGACGCACAGGCGTAATACCCACCACCACAGGTCGGCGGGCTCGGAAAGCCCGTCGAAACCTGGTGAACAAAGGAAAAGCACATGACAATGACAGACCCGGTCGCAGACATGCTGACCCGTCTGCGCAACGCGAACTCGGCACACCACGACTCCGTGTCGCTGCCGAGCTCGAAGCTGAAGACGAACATCGCCCAGATCCTCAAGCAGGAGGGCTACATCGACTCCTGGAAGATCGAGGACGCACGCGTCGGCCAGACCCTCACGCTGGAGCTGAAGTACGGCCCCAACCGCGAGCGGTCGATCGCCGGCATCAAGCGCGTCTCGAAGCCCGGCCTGCGCGTTTACGCGAAGTCGACTGAGATCCCCACAGTCCTCGGTGGCCTGGGTGTCGCCATCCTGTCCACCTCCTCCGGTCTTCTCACCGACCGTCAGGCCGAGCAGAAGGGCGTGGGCGGAGAAGTTCTCGCCTACGTGTGGTGACCCGCGATGTCTCGTATCGGACGTCTTCCCATCGACATCCCCGCCGGCGTGACCATCACGGTCGACGGCCAGGATGTGGCGGTCAAGGGCCCGAAGGGTGAGCTCGCGCTCACCGTTTCGCGCCCCATCGAGGTCAAGGTCGAAGAGAACCAGATCCTGGTCTCCCGCCCCGACGACGAGCGCGAGTCGCGTTCGCTGCACGGCCTCACCCGCACACTGATCAACAACAACATCATCGGCGTCACCCAGGGCTACACCAAGGGCCTCGAGGTCGTCGGCACCGGTTACCGCGTCGCTCAGAAGGGTGGCTCGATCGAGTTCGCCCTGGGCTTCTCGCACCCCGTGCTGGTCGAGCCGCCCGCGGGCATCACGCTCACGGTCGAGGGCAACAACAAGGTGACCGTCAGCGGCATCGACAAGCAGGCCGTCGGCGAGGCGGCCGCGAACATCCGCAAGATCCGCAAGCCGGAGCCCTACAAGGGCAAGGGTGTGCGGTACGCCGGCGAGGTCGTTCGTCGCAAGGCCGGAAAGAGTGGTAAGTAACCATGGCTGTCAAGTCAAAGAGCGACGCCCGTTCGCGTCGTCACACCCGCCTCCGCAAGAAGGTCGTCGGCACCCCCGATCGTCCTCGCCTGGTCGTCACCCGTTCGGCACGGCACGTGTTCGTGCAGCTCGTGGACGACAGCAAGGGCCTCACGGTCGCCTCGGCCTCGACGCTCGAGACCGACCTGCGTGCCTTCGACGGTGACAAGACCGCCAAGGCGCACAAGGTCGGCGAGCTCGTCGCCGAGCGCGCCAAGGCCGCCGGCATCGCGGATGCCGTGTTCGACCGCGGTGGCAACCGCTACGCGGGTCGCGTCGCCGCTATCGCGGACGGCGCCCGTGAGGGAGGTCTGAACCTGTGAGCGATGTGACCAACAACAATCTGGAGACTGAAGTGACCGCCACCGAGCCGTCCGCCGAGCAGGCAGCGCCCGCCGAGCAGACCGCGCCCGCCGAGGCGACCACCGAGCGCGAGCGCGAGCCCCGCCGCGGCGGTCGTGAGCGCAACGCCAACCAGCGCGACCGGGGCGCACGTGATGCCGATAAGAGCCAGTTCCTGGAGCGCGTCGTCACCATCAACCGTGTGTCGAAGGTCGTCAAGGGCGGTCGCCGCTTCAGCTTCACGGCCCTCGTGGTCGTGGGCGACGGAAACGGCGTCGTCGGCGTCGGATACGGCAAGGCCCGTGAGGTGCCCCTGGCCATCTCCAAGGGTGTCGAAGAGGCCAAGCGCAACTTCTTCCGCGTGCCCCGCGTCGGCTCGACCATCCCGCACCCCGTGCAGGGTGAGGCCGCTGCCGGTGTGGTGCTCCTGCGCCCGGCCGCTGCCGGTACCGGTGTTATCGCCGGTGGCCCGGTGCGCGCCGTGCTCGAGTGCGCAGGCATCCACGATGTCCTGTCGAAGTCGCTCGGCTCGTCGAACACGATCAACATCGTCCACGCGACGGTTGCTGCCCTGAAGCAGCTCGAGGAGCCTCGTGCGGTCGCCGCTCGTCGCGGTCTCGAGTTCGACCAGGTCGCGCCCGCGCGTCTCGTCCGTGCGGAGGCTGCTGCCGCCGCCGCCGCGAAGGTAGGTGCCTGATGGCTGCCCGTCTCAAGGTGACACAGATCAAGTCCAAGGTGAGTGAGAAGCAGAACCAGCGTGACACGCTGCGCAGCCTCGGTCTCAAGCGGATCAACGACTTCGTCGTCCGCCCCGACGACGCGCAGACGCGCGGCTACGTCAAGACCGTCGCCCACCTCGTCAAGGTTGAGGAGATCGACTGATGGCCGACAAGGCTGACAACAACGACGCCGTCGAGGTGGAGGCCCCCAAGAAGGCCGCCCCCAAGAAGGCAGCCCCGAAGAAGGCGCCGACGACGGCTGCGGCAGACAAGAAGTCTGCCGCTCCGAAGACGGCGAAGCCGAAGACGGATGCTGTCGCATCGCGTCCCGGTGTCCTCAAGGTGCACCACCTGCGTCCGGTCCCCGGAGCCAACACCGCCAAGACCCGAGTGGGTCGCGGTGAGGGTTCCAAGGGAAAGACCGCGGGCCGTGGCACCAAGGGCCAGAAGGCCCGTTACCAGGTCAAGGCCGGGTTCGAGGGTGGGCAGATGCCTCTGCACATGCGCACCCCCAAGCTGCGCGGGTTCAAGAACCCGTTCCGCGTGGAGTACCAGGTCGTGAACCTCGAGAAGCTGTCCGAGCTCTACCCGAAGGGCGGGGACGTCACCGTCATCGACCTGGTGGCCAAGGGCGCCGTGCGCAAGAACGAGAAGGTCAAGGTGCTCGGCACCGGCGACATCGCCGTCAAGCTGAACGTCTCGGTCGATAAGGTCTCGGGTTCTGCCGAGCAGAAGATCGTCGCCGCGGGCGGTTCGGTCAAGTAGTCCACCTTGTGGGGGCCGGAGCATGCTCCGGCCCCCACTGGGTTACCCTGGAGATTGAGGCGCCCAGCGCGCGTCAGCATCCCCTCTGGAGGCATCCTCTTGTTCAGCGCCATCGCGCGGGTCTTCCGTACACCCGACCTTCGTCGGAAGATCGCATTCACTCTGGCGATCATCGCCCTGTATCGCCTCGGTGCGCATGTGCCGTCGCCCTTCGTCGACTTCCCCAACGTGCAGTCCTGCCTCGCGCAGACGAGCGGCACCGAGGGACTGCTGTCCCTCGTGAACCTATTCTCGGGCGGCGCTCTGCTGCAGCTGTCGATCTTCGCCCTCGGCGTCATGCCATACATCACGGCGACGATCATCGTGCAGTTGCTGCGCGTGGTGATCCCGCACTTCGAGACCCTCTACAAAGAGGGCCAGTCCGGCCAGTCGCGCCTGACGCAGTACACCCGCTACCTCACGATCGCGCTGGCACTCCTGCAGTCCACCACGCTGGTCACGGTCGCGCGCAGCGGACAGCTGTTCGGCAGCACCAACATCCCCGAGTGCCAGAACCTCCTCACGAACGATGCATGGTGGGCGCAGCTGCTCATGATCATCACGATGACCGCCGGCACCGGCCTCATCATGTGGTTCGCCGAGCTCGTCACCGAGCGCGGAATCGGCAATGGCATGTCGATCCTCATCTTCACGTCGATCGCAGCGTCCTTCCCGGTCGCCATGTGGGCCATCTGGCAGTCGCGCGGCTTCGAGGTCTTCCTCCTCGTCCTCGCGGTCGGCATCGTCGTCGTGGCTCTCGTCGTCTTCGTCGAACAGTCCCAGCGCCGAATCCCCGTGCAGTACGCCAAGCGAATGGTCGGTCGTCGCACGTACGGCGGCACGAACACCTACATCCCCATCAAGGTCAACATGGCCGGTGTGGTGCCCGTGATCTTCGCCTCGTCGTTGCTCTACATCCCCGCGCTCATCGCGCAGTTCAACCAGCAGCCGAACGCCAACGGCGAAGTCCCCGGCTGGGTGTCGTGGATCCAGCAGTACCTCACCAAGGGCGATCACCCGCTCTACATGCTGATCTACTTCCTGCTCATCGTCGGTTTCACGTACTTCTACGTTGCGATCACGTTCAACCCTGTCGAGGTCGCCGACAACATGAAGAAGTACGGCGGGTTCATTCCCGGCATCCGTGCCGGTCGTCCCACCGCCGAGTACCTCGACTACGTGCTCACTCGCATCACGCTGCCCGGCTCGATGTACCTGGGTCTCATCGCCCTGCTGCCGCTCATCGCGCTTGCCGCCGTCGGCGCCAACCAGAACTTCCCGTTCGGTGGCGCGTCGATCCTGATCATCGTCGGTGTCGGGCTCGAGACCGTGAAGCAGATCGACGCCCAGCTGCAGCAGCGCCACTACGAGGGACTGCTCCGATGACGGCCCGAAAGGCTGAAGGGGGTGCGGCCCGTCTGCTGATCGTGGGGCCGCAGGGCTCAGGCAAGGGTACGCAGGGCATCCGGATCGCCGAAGAGGCGGGCGTCCCTGCGATCTCGACCGGTGACATGTTCCGGGCCGCGATCGCGGGTGGCACCGAGCTGGGCAAGCAGGTCACGGCGATCATCGAAGCCGGCGACCTCGTTCCCGACGAGCTCACCTCGGCCGTCGTCCGAGCGCGGCTGGCGGAGCCTGATGCCGCCGGCGGCTTCCTCCTCGACGGCTATCCGCGCAACCTCGGCCAGGTCGCCGACCTCGATGCATTCCTGTCGGAGCGCGGCGAGCAGCTCGACGCCGTCATCGAGCTGCGTGTACCGCGTGAAGAGAGCATCGCCCGCCTGTCGCTGCGTGCGCAGGAGCAGGGCCGCACAGATGACACCGAAGAGGTCATCGCCAACCGGCTCGGCATCTACGAGCGCGAAACGGCCCCGATCCTCGGTGTCTATGGCGAGCGCGGGATCGTCGAGACGATCGACGGCGTCGGTTCCCTCGACGAGGTCACTGCACGCATCGTCGCCGTGCTCGATTCGCGCGGCCTCACACGTACGACTGCCGCCTGACGTGGCGCTCTTCCCGGGGCGTCGCTCGATCTACAAGACGCCCGCTCAGCTGCGCGCCATGATCGAGCCGGGGCTGATCACGGCGGCCGCGCTGGACGCGGTGCGCGCCTTGATCGCACCCGGTATCACGACTCTGGAGCTGGATGCTGCGGCATCCGCCGTCATCATCGGCCGCGGCGCCACGTCGAACTTCCAGATGGTGCGGGGTTATCGGCACACGATCTGCGCGTCGGTGAACGAGCAGGTCGTGCACGGGATCCCGGGATCACGCGTGCTCGAACCGGGCGACATCGTCTCGATCGACGCCGGCGCCGAGTACCAGGGCTGGAACGGAGACTCGGCGTTCACGGTGGTCGTTCCCGATCCCACGCGTCCCGAGCTCGTGGCCGAGCGCGAGGAGCTCTCGCGCGTGACCGAGGCATCGATGTGGGCCGGCATCGCCGCGCTCGCGACGGCCACGCACGTCGGCGAGGTGGGCGCCGCCGTGCAGGACCGGGTGGTCGCTGCAGGGCGGGGGTACGGCATCCTCCGTGAGTACGTCGGCCACGGCATCGGGCGTCGTATGCATGAGTCGCCGTCGGTCTTCAACTACCGCATCGAGGACGAGGGCCCGGAAGTCCGCCCCGGCCTCGCCCTCGCGATCGAGCCGATGGTGGTCGCAGGCGATCAGGCGACCTTCGTCGAAGACGACGAATGGACCGTCTCAACGCTCGACGGCACAGCCGGTTCACATTGGGAGCACAGTGTCGCCGTGCATGATGGCGGAATCTGGGTGCTGACAGCGCCCGACGGTGGCGCGGCCGGATTGGCTCCCTTCGGAGTGACCCCGCACGAGATCGGATAGGGAAAGACATGGCATCGACAGCCCGGAGGGCGTCCGGCAACAAGACGAACTGGTTCGCGATCTGGATCAGCGTGGCGGTCGTCGTCGTGCTGGTGGCAGTCGGCGGCCTGGTGGTGTGGCTGAACGCCTCGGCGAGCGGTCCCGGCACGCTGCCGGAGGCATCGAACGTCAACACCGACACCGGCGCGATCGCCGTCGGGACGGGCACGGACACGATGGACACCTACATCGACTTCATGTGCCCCGTCTGCAACCAGTTCGAGAAGACGTACGGATCCGAGATTCAGTCCCTTGTGGATGCCGGCACGATCACCCTCAACATCCACCCCATCTCGATCCTCGACAGGTCCTCGCAGGGCACGAAGTTCTCGACTCGCGCCGCGAGCGCGATGTACTGCGTGGCGGTCGCCGATCCGACCCACGCCGTCGACTTCATGCAGGCGATGTACGCGAACCAGCCCGCCGAGAACTCGTCGGGTCTCACGAACGATCAGATCGTATCGATCGCCGAGGGGGCGGGGGTCACGAACGCCTCCGACTGCATCAATGCCGAGACGTACGCGAAGTACGTCACGTCGATGACGCCCAAGACGCCGGTCGCTCCTGGGTCATCTGGAATCGGAACCCCGACCATCGCCATCAACGGCAGCGTGATCGCGAACTCCACGCTGCCGACGAACCCGGCGGATCTGGGGTCGCTCTTCACTCAGTAGTCGCAGGGGAGTGGGCGGGGAAGTCAGCTTGCCCACTTCGCGGTAAAGACGTATAGTTGATCTTTGGTGCTTGCGCCTGTTTCGGCGTGTCTGTGGGAGAGATTCCCGGACGTCGGCACCAACAAACCCATCCACCGCAGACCGACCGGTTTGCAGAAGTGTTAGCGAGCGTATGGCGAAGAAAGACGGTGTCATCGAGATCGAAGGTGTGATCTCCGAGGCGCTGCCCAATGCGATGTTCCGCGTTGAGCTCAGCAACGGACACAAGGTCCTCGCCACGATCTCGGGCAAGATGCGGCAGAACTACATCCGCATCATCCCGGAAGACCGCGTGGTCGTGGAACTCAGTCCCTACGACCTCACGCGCGGGCGCATTGTCTACCGCTACCGCTAGGCCGGTCGAG
Organism: Microbacterium rhizomatis; assembly: GCF_008710745.1. GTDB lineage: Bacteria > Actinomycetota > Actinomycetes > Actinomycetales > Microbacteriaceae > Microbacterium > Microbacterium rhizomatis. Next base: position 409,104 of record NZ_VYSA01000002.1, on the reverse strand, counting down.
AAGTAACGTCCCGGGCACGAACGTGCCCGCCCGACGAAGACAGCGAACAGGAAACATCATGAAGGTCAACCCGAGCGTCAAGCCGATCTGCGATCACTGCAAGGTGATCCGCCGCCACGGCCGCGTCATGGTCATCTGCAAGTCGAACCCGCGCCACAAGCAGCGTCAGGGCTAGTCCCAGGGCGAAGACGAGCACACCACAACTCAACACGCGCTAAAACTCAACACGCGCTACAAATCAATACACACAGAGGCAGTCTCAGAACCCGCGCAGGCGGGAGACACCCCGGGCGGAGGCCCGGGCACCGATTCTGCTCCATACCTCCACTCACTCCACAGGAGAGACCGCATGGCACGTCTTGCCGGCGTTGACATCCCGCGCGATAAGCGCGTGGTGATCGCCCTTACTTACATCTATGGCATCGGCCCCACCCGTTCGAAGGCCATCCTCGCCGCGACCGAGATCAGCCCGGACGTCCGCGTCAAGGATCTGACCGACGACCAGCTGATCGCCCTCCGCGACAACATCGAGGGCACCTACAAGGTTGAGGGTGACCTCCGCCGCGAGGTCGCCGCCGACATCCGCCGCAAGGTCGAGATCGGCTCGTACGAAGGCATCCGCCACCGTCGCGGCCTCCCGGTCCGCGGACAGCGCACCAAGACGAACGCCCGCACGCGCAAGGGTCCCAAGCGCACCGTCGCCGGCAAGAAGAAGGCGCGCTAGGCCGCCGCCTGCGCTCAGGATTCAGGAGAACAAGCACATGGCACAGGCCAAGACCGCCGCGCGCAAGCCGCGTCGCAAAGAGAAGAAGAACATCGCGTTGGGGCAGGCCCACATCAAGTCGACGTTCAACAACACGATCGTTTCGATCACCGACCCGGCCGGCGCCGTCATCAGCTGGGCGTCGTCAGGTGGCGTGGGCTTCAAGGGCTCGCGCAAGTCGACCCCGTACGCCGCCGGAATGGCCGCCGAGTCCGCTGCGCGCCAGGCGCAGGAGCACGGCGTCAAGAAGGTCGACGTCTTCGTCAAGGGACCGGGTTCGGGTCGTGAGACCGCGATTCGCTCGCTCCAGGCCGCCGGCCTCGAGGTGGGCTCGATCAACGACGTGACGCCCCAGGCGCACAACGGCTGCCGTCCGCCGAAGCGCCGCCGCGTGTAGTTTTCCGGACTTCCGGCAGGCCAAGGAACCGCCATTCCCGTCTGCCGGAGGCCCGGATTCATCCATTCACGGATGGCTCGGCACGACGAACGTCGTGACCCCGAGCATCCCGAGAAAAACTCAATACCTCATCATCTACACGTGTCAAATAGCGGGCACGTGATCGAAAGGAACACATAGTGCTCATCGCACAGCGTCCCACTCTGACCGAGGAGAAGGTCGGGGAGTTCCGCAGTCGCTTCGTCATCGAGCCGCTGGAGCCTGGCTTCGGCTACACGATCGGCAACGCGCTGCGTCGCAGCCTCCTGTCATCGATCCCCGGCGCGGCCGTCACGAGCATCCGCATCGACGGCGTCCTTCACGAGTTCAGCACCATTCCCGGTGTCAAGGAAGATGTCACCGAGATCATCCTGAACATCAAGCAGCTCGTGGTTTCGAGCGAGCGCGATGAGCCGATCACCGCGTACCTGCGCAAGACGGGTTCGGGCGAGGTCACGGCCGCCGACATCTCGGCTCCGGCCGGTGTCGAGGTCCACAACCCCGACCTCGTGATCGCGACCCTCAACGACACCGCGAAGTTCGAGCTCGAACTGACGATCGAGCGTGGCCGCGGCTACGTCTCGGCGACCCAGAACCGCAACGAGTACGCCGAGGCCGGTCAGATCCCGATCGACTCGATCTACTCTCCTGTGCTCAAGGTCAGCTACCGCGTCGACGCCACGCGCGCCGGCGAGCGCACCGACTTCGACAAGCTCATCCTGGACGTCGAGTCGAAGTCCTCGATCGCCCCGCGGGATGCTGTCGCATCCGCCGGTCGCACGCTGACCGAGCTCTTCGGCCTGGCCCGTGAGCTCAACGTCGAGGCCGAGGGCATCGAGATCGGCCCCGCGCCGGTCGAGACCGTCCTGTCCAACGAACTGTCGATGCCGATCGAAGACCTCGATCTGTCGGTCCGCTCGTACAACTGCCTCAAGCGCGAAGGCATCAACACGGTCAGCGAGCTCGTCGCCCTCTCGGAGACGCAGCTCATGAACATCCGCAACTTCGGTCAGAAGTCGGTCGACGAGGTGCGCGACAAGCTCATCTCGCTCGGACTGTCGCTGAAGGACTCGGTTCCCGGGTTCGACGGCGCGCACTTCTACGGCGGCTACGACGACGAAGCCGTCTGAGCCCCGGTCCCCCCGAATCTGATCCTGGAGTAATCGAGAATGCCCAAGCCCACGAAGGGTCCCCGCCTCGGCGGCGGTCCTGCCCACGAGCGTCTGCTGCTTGCGAACCTCGCGGCCGCACTGTTCACTCACAAGTCGATCACGACGACCGAGACCAAGGCCAAGCGCCTGCGTCCGCTCGCTGAGCGCCTCGTCACCTTCGCCAAGCGCGGCGACCTGCACGCCCGTCGCCGGGTGCTGTCGGTCATTGGTGACAAGGAGGTCGTGCACGTTCTCTTCACCGAGATCGCGCCGCTGGTCGCCGATCGCGAGGGTGGCTACACGCGCATCACGAAGATCGGCAACCGCAAGGGCGACAACGCCCCCATGGCCGTGATCGAGCTCGTGCTCGAGCCCGTCACCCCGAAGCCCAAGAGCGCGAAGAAGTCGGCTGCCGCCGCCCCTGTCGCTGCTCCGGCCGAGGAGACCGCGGCCGACGAGCCCGCCGCCGAGGAAGAGGTCGCCGAGACCCCCGCCGAGGACGCCAGCGCCGAGTCGCAGGAGGAGGGCGCCGCTGAGGCGACCGCCGCCGACGATGCGGTCGTCACGGAAGACGCTGACAAGTAATACCTCGAGCAGACCGAGTCACGGTCGCTGACCAAACCCCGCGAGCTTCGGCTCGCGGGGTTTCGTCGTTCCGTGGGGTGTTCGCTGGGGCGTTCCCCGAGGCGTCTCCGCTGCGGTCCGACTCGATCAGGACGATGCGGCCTCGCTCGAGCGGAAGGCGGGCACGCGCCGCTCCGGCTGCACGACGTACGTGCGACCGGTGGGGGATGTCCAGCGAATGGCTCCGCCGGAGCCAGGTTGTTGCTCGACGCGCCACCCTCCGTGGTGCTTGACGATGTGATGGCCCTTGCAGAGCGGGGCGTTGTTCTCGAGCGACGTATGTCCACCGTCGCGCCATGCGACGGTGTGATCTATCTCGCAGCGGGAGGCCGGCACCCCGCACCCCGGTCCCATGCATCGATCGGCCCGCCACTTCGTGAGCTTTCGGAGTGCGGCGGGCGGCGAATACTGCTCGCGTCCCACCGAGAGCACCATCCCGGTCTCCGGGTGGGTGAGTACCCGCATCCAGCGCGCATCGCCACCGCACAGTCGACGGGCCACGCTGATCGGGATGGGCCCGACGCCCTCGACCACGGCGGGATCGCTAGAGGCGGCCGCGTCGTCGTCGAGGAGTGAGAGCGCGGGCACGGTCACAACCACCGACGCTCGGATGCCGCGCTCGGCCGCGGGGGTCGCTTCGGTCGTGCCGTCGACCAGAAGGTCGCACACGACGTCGGCGCGCACCTGATCGAGAGTGCGCGACCCGTCGACCTCCTGCGCGATGATCGCCTTCGCGATCGCGGTGGCGCGATGGAAGATCGCGTGCAGTTCTACCTCTGGCGCGCGAAGCAGGAGGGTCGCCATGCCATCGTGACCGTGCTCGATTGCGATGCGCCGGGTCTGGAGGGCAGCTTCGTGGCGCTCCTCCAGAGTCGCCGCGCGGGCACGCTCGACGAGCCGCCGCAGGGCTCGCCGGAAGGTGCCCACCGGTTCCGCCTCCGCGAGCCGGAGCACCTCGGCAACGAGCGGTGCGCTTTCGTCGGGAGTGAGCTGATCCAGACCGTCGACGAGTACTTCGGCGTGCTTCAGGGTGATCCGTGCCCCGGCGAGGGAGTCGAGCGCGGTGGGGTAGCGGTGAACGAGCGCCTTGGCGTAGCCGAGCATCATTCCCGCGGCGTACTCGGTGATCCGCATCGCCGCAGCCAGTTCGAGTCTGATCGAGCGCTCCACGATCTCGGTGGACCCGAACGGGCGTTCACCGGCCGCGTCGAGCATCTCGCGGTGCATCGCTTCCACCCGCATCAGACGTTGCGCGGCGAACACCGCTTCCATCGCGCCGCATTCGAGCACGAGGTCAAGCGCATCGGGTACCGGCGCCGCGATCGTGTCGGCATCAGCCGACCCGGATGGATCGTGCGGTTCGACGCGAACGTTGACTTCCATCATCCAAGGTTAGAACAAAGAACCGAAGTCTTTGAGTTATCCACAGGCCTTCAAGGGAAACTGCGATCGATCAACCCAGCGCCCGAGGGCTTTTCGTGGATGCCGTGCCGCAAGATATACTAGTGTTCAATGAAAGGAGTAATCATGAAGCGCAAAGGTATTGCCCTTGCGGGCACGGCAGCGGTTCTCATAACAGTCGCGGGGCTTGCAGTGCCCGCGGCGGCCGAAGAGATTGGGGCAGCGACGGAGGCCCCGAAGGTGCAGGAGGCGATGGGCGACACGAGGGAGATCACTGTGACTCACATGGCGCTGAAGCCATCGGAGACATTCCCTCTCTTTCGCAAGTTTCAGTGTCCCTCCACCTTCCCGTATCTCGAAGGGAAGAACTACTCAGGCGAAATCCGCGTGCCGTCCGGCGTACGCGTCGGAATGGACTCTCCATCGGTACACGTGAACATCAGCCTCCTCGAAACCCGCGGCAAGTACATCGATGGCGACGATAACTGGCGCGCGACCGGGTGGCGGGACGCTCTGGCCGAGATCGCGAGCGTCACCAACTGGGACCCGTTCTTCTCCCATATGCTGACCATCACTGTCTCGTGCACGAGCGACCCTGCGAAGGGCTTCGGGAGCAACACGTGGCCCGAGTGGCACACCGGCTGGAAGCCTTGGATCATCGAGCCGATGTCTTAGCCATCGCGCTGACCGCCCGACCTCAGGCGGCCGCCTTCCCGCCCGCCCGCCCGGCCCCGGACAGGCGAGGCCGGCCAAGACGAGCTCACACCGGTATCAGCATCCGGCCACCGACCCTCTTCCCGAGCAAGAGAACCCAGGGCTATCCTGGGCCCACCCTCGGGCCTGCCCGGGGCTGGGGAGCCGCTGACGGTACCGGTCGGGACGCAGACGATGTCCGATTCCAACTCGCCCGTCGCGACGCCGCCCGCATGGGTGGGGCGTCCGCGACGCCGTCAGCGCGCCGGGCTGTCGATCTACTCGATCCTGCTCATCATGCTGCTCTCGGTCAGTGTGCTCTCGAGCATCGTCGTGGGCATCATCGGTTACGCCAATGGCACCCAGTCCCTGCGAACGATCGCGTACGAGCGTCTCGTCGAGATCCGCGAGAACCGCGCCCGCGAGGTCACGCAGCTGTTCGCGACGATCGAGAACGCCGTGAAGCTCGGCGCGATGAATCAGACGAGCACAGAGGCCGTGAAGGCGTTCAGTGAGGGGTTCGCGGCGCTGGAGTCTCAGCAGCTGGATGCCGCAGCATCCGCAGACCTCGCCTCCTACTACGACGACACGTTCGCCGCAGAGCTGTCGGCCGCGACAGGCAAGCCGGTCGACGGTTCCACGTTCACGCCACGCGACGCAGCGGAGCGGTACCTCCAGTACCACTACGTGATCCCCTACACGTCGTTCGCCCAGGCGATGGAGAACGAGGATGCGGGCGACGGCAGCGCCTGGTCGGTCGCGCATGCGAAGTACCACGACTACTTCAAGGCAATGACGCAATTGCAGGGGTTCGAAGACGTGCTCATGCTCGACACGAGCGGCAATGTCGTCTACACGGCCTATAAGGGCGTCGATCTCGGCACCAACCTGCTCGACGGGCCGTACCGGCTCTCGAACCTCGCCGATGCGTACCGGCAGACGATGAGCCGCAACATCGCCGGCGACGTCGTGCTCGCCGACTTCGCGCCGTACAGTCCGAGCATCGGGAGCCCGGCCGGCTGGGCCGTCACGCCGATCACGACCGACGGCCAGATCGTCGGCGCGCTCGCGATCGAACTGCCGATCGACCGCATCAACGACGTCATGACCGTGGCCGGCGACTGGGCGGGCAACGGCCTCGGGCAGACGGGTGAGACGTACCTCGTCGGGCGCGACGGCCTCATGCGGTCGATCTCGCGCGAGCTGAAGGCCGACCCCGAGCAATATGCGCAGGACGCTGTCGCCGCCGGCCTCTCGCCGGAGTCGGCGCAGCTGAGCATCCGCAACGGCGATTCGTTGCTGCAGCAGTCCGTCACGAGCGACGCGGTCTCGCGGGCCCTCGCCGGTGAGAGCGGCACGCTGCTGGAGACCGACTACCTCGGACGAGAGAGCCTCACCGCGTACGCTCCGCTCGCGGTCGACAATCTGCCGTGGGTCATCATCGCGCAGGAGACCTCGACCGAGGCGCTCGTGCCGGTCGACGATTTCACGCGCAATCTGATCCTGTCGACGGCGGCCATGATCATCTTCGTCTGCCTGCTCTCGCTCGTGCTCGCGCAGGTGTTCGTGCGGCCGTTGCGGCGCCTCAAGACCGCCGCTCGGCGCATCGCCGCGGGGGAGGAGGGCATTCAGGTGGATGCGGGCTCCAGTGATGAACTCGCCGATGTCGCGACCGCGTTCAACGACATGAGCCGGAGCCTGGAGGTGAAGTCCGCTCTCATCGAGGAGCATGAGAAGGCGAATGAGCGCCTGATCCTCTCGTTCATGCCCGAAGGCATGGCCGATCGCTACAAGCACGGCGACGACGCGATCACTCAGGACAACGAAGACGTGACCGTGATCTTCGCCGACATCGTCGGCTTCGAATCGCTCGCCCTCACGCTCACCTCGGAAGAGTCGGTCGCGCGGTTGAACGACCTGATCCGCACGTTCGACGAGGCCGCCGAGCGGCACGGCGTCGAGCGTGTGCGCACGACCAGGCAGAGCTACCTCGCCAGCTGCGGCCTCGGCACGCCCCGCGTCGACAACGCGCGTCGCGCCGTCGAGTTCGCGATGGAACTGTCGACCATTCTCGAGCGCTACTCCGCGCAGCAGGGCGTCGAGCTGGGACTGCGCGCGGGCCTCGATTCCGGCAAGGTGACCAGCGGCCTGATCGGCCGGGCTCGGGTCGTGTACGACATGTGGGGGGATGCTGTCAGCCTCGCGTTCCGCGTGCAGGGCGACTCGTCCGAGCCGGGCATCTACCTCACGCAGCGCGTGGCCGACCGCATCCCCGACACGATCCCGGTGCGGCCCGCCGGGGACGTTGAGACCCAGAGCGGTACGCAGCGCGTCTGGCGCATCGAGCCGGCGGTAGCGGCGCCGGTCGCGACGGTAGACACGGCGCCGGTCGGTGCAGCGGCCCCCAGTCCCGCGAACGGAGGCTGAGCATCCCATGTCGGAAATCGTCTCTCAGCCGTGGTTCTGGCCTGCGCTGATCGTCTCGATCGGGCTGCCGATCGCGCTGATCGCCCTCACCGAGATGTACAACGCGCTCGCGCGGCGGGGCAGCCGGGCGGCTCCGATCGTACAGATGGTGCGCAACTACCTCGTACCGGTCGCCGCGATCCTCGTGCTGATCACGCAGCCGGGAGCCTGGCAGGAACAGGGGACATGGCCGAAGGTCGTGGCGACGGTGTTCGGGCTTCTGGTGATCCTCGTCGTGATCAACGCCATCAACCACCTCGTGTTCCACCGCGGTGAGAAGGGCTCCTGGCGCGACCGGTTCCCGACGATCTTCAGCGACCTGATCCGGTTCGTGCTGATCATCGTCGGCATCGCCCTGCTGTTCTGGTGGGTGTGGGATGCCGATGTCGCGGGTGTTTTCGCCGCGCTCGGCGTGACGTCGATCATCGTGGGCCTTGCGCTCCAGGGGGCGGTCGGGTCGATCGTGTCGGGTCTGTTCCTCATTTTCGAGGCGCCGTTCGAGCTCAGCGACTGGATCGAGACCGGCGGAGTCCGCGGGCAGGTCGTCGAGGTCAACTGGCGCGCCGTGCACATCGACACCGGCAACGGCATCATGGTGATCCCCACCGCCGAGCTCGCCGGGGGAGCGTTCACGAACCTCTCTCGCAGCCCGGCACCCTTCAGCGCCGAGCGGGAGCTGACGTTCGCCACCGACGATCCGCCCGTGCGGGTGCGCACCCTGCTCGTCGAGGTGGCGCGCGACATCCCCCTGGTTTCTCCGAGGGTCGAACCCACAGCCACGACCCTCGAGGGCTCGCGATACGCCGTGTCGATCCCGCTCTCCAATCCCGGCGACGCCGGGGCCGTGCTCGACGCGTTCCAGACGCGGGTCTGGTACGCCGCGCGGAGGGCGGGCCTGCACCTGGACGGCGACCTCACCGACGATGGGAACACGCCAGGGAGGCTGCAGGACGCCCTGCGCGCCATCGCGCCGATGCTGAGCATCCGTCTCCCCGAAGCCGAGGCGCTCGCCGCCTCCGCGCACCTCGAGCGCTACTGCCAGGGCGAGGTGATCCTGCGGCCGGACGTGGTTCCGACCTCGACGCGGTTCATCATCGGCGGCCGGGTCATGCTCGCCGTGCCGACCGAGTCGGGGTTCGTGCAGGTGACTCAGCTGGGCCCGGACGATGCCATCGGCCTGACCGCCCTGACTCGGACGCCCACGGTGTCGCAGGCGAAGGCGATGTCGGAGGTCGAGGTGGTCGTCATTCCCGTCGGGGTGCTCGATGACATCGTGCGGGCTCACCCGGTGCTCGCGCGAGAGATCGTGCGCGAGAGCGATAACCGGCTGCGCCTCGCCCGAAGCGCGCTCGCCGCCGTCGGCGAGGTGCTGGTGCCCGGTCGTTCCACCGTCGGCTGAGCGGGGCACCGGCGACGCCCGGTGCGCTCCGGGAGATGAAAGAGCGCCCGGAGCAATTGCTCCGGGCGCTCATTCGACGCCGAATCACGAGAGGGAGGTGAACGCCAGCCCTCGGATCTGCGGTCATATTCCAGTATACATAGAGCCGCGCAGAGCACCAGCCTCAGAACGGAAGTCGCTGCTGCCCCGCTTCGCGTTGCACCGTCGCAGATCGCGCGGTCGAGCGGCCGGCGAACTGCCACACGACATCCCGCCCGAACGACTCCACGAGCAGACCCAACGCGATGAGCGTCACAGCCACGCCCACCCACGTCGGGAAAAGGCCCGACGCCGCCGCGGCCAGAGCGATTCCCGCGAACGCGGCGACGACTTTGCGCCAGTAGCGCGGCGGAACCGTCGTCCGCAGCCACGGCAGCGCCCAACCGGCCACGACATACACGTAGCGCATGAGTCCGAGGGCGAGCACCCACCAGCCGAGCAGCTGTGAGACGTACGCGCTCAGCACCAGGATCAAGAAGGCGTCGACCTCCATGTCGAATCGCGCGCCCAGGGCACTCACTGTTCCGGTGCGGCGCGCGAGCCATCCGTCGACCGCGTCGAGAGCGAGAGCGGGAAAGATCAGCCCGATCAGCAGGGGAACCGAGACCGATTCGGTCAGCGAAGACGCCACCAGGGCGGTGATCAGGCCCACGAGCGTCGAACGCACCAGGGTCGCGGTGTTCGCGGGGCCGAACCGTGCGGCGCCGCTGCGCCGCAACCCTCTGGTCAGCAGCGCGTTGGAGACGCCAAGGTAGAGGAGCCCGGCGATCCACCCGGCGGTGGACAGAGCATCCATCATCGAAACGATGATGAGGCCGATCGTGCCCCCGATGAACGACCAGAGCGGAGCAAGATGAACTTTCTGCATGGTCCGCCTCGTTTCCTCTGCATGGGTACCACTCATGACACGTGTTCGGCCCACCCGGCGGTTCAATCGCGGAGCGCGGCGGCATGACCGACCGCAAGGGAGCGATCGAGGCAGAGGCGTTCTGGGTCGAGGAGCCCGGTCGTGGTGCCCTCCGCACCGAGGAGATTCGCGACCGCGGTCCCGGCGAGGTGCTCGTGCGCACCCTGTACACGGGCATCAGCCGCGGCACCGAGGCCCTCGTCTTCCGCGGTGAGGTGCCTCCGAGCGAGCACGAGCGCATGCGCGCGCCCTTCCAGGGAGGCGATTTTCCCGGCCCCGTCAAGTACGGCTACCTCAACGTGGGCGTCGTCGAGCACGGTCCGCCCGAACTCGAGGGGCGGACCGTCTTCACCCTGTTCCCGCACCAGTCCCGATTCGTCATCCCCGCCTCGGCGGTCACCCTCGTGCCCGAGGGCGTTCCCGCGCGCCGGGCCGTCCTGGCGGGTGCGGTCGAGACCGCGGTGAACGTGCTGTGGGATGCGGCGCCCCTCGTCGGTGACCGGGTCAGCGTGATCGGGGGCGGGCTGATCGGCACGAATGTCGCGCTCCTGCTCGCCGGCATCCCCGGCATCGATCTCGTCGTCGTCGACGGCGACCACGCGAAAGCGGATCTGTGCCGCTCGCTCGATATCCGGTACGCACCGCCCGAGGCGGCCCCGACCGACCGCGACCTCGTCATCGAGACGAGCGGCTCGGGGGAGGGCCTGCAGCTCGCCCTCGCGTGTGCCGCCTTCGAGGGCGAGATCGTGGTGGCGAGCTGGTTCGGCGACCGCTCCGTGAGCCTTCCCCTGGGCGGCGCGTTCCACTCGCGGCGCCTGACGATCCGTTCCAGCCAGGTCGGCGCTGTCTCGCCGCGCCGCAGCGGCCGCCGCACCACCACCGATCGACTCTCGCTCGCGCTCGGGATGCTGGTCGACCCCCGCTTCGACGCCGTGCTCACCGGCAGCTCGCCGTGGCGCGACCTGCCGACCGTCATGTCGGCCATCGCCGCGGGGACGGCGCCCGGACTGTGCCACACGATCGACTGGAGCGACGCATGACCTATTCGGTGACGGTCCGGGATCACATGATGATCGCCCACAGCCTGGCCGGCGAGATGTTCGGCCCGGCGCAGGCGCTGCACGGGGCGACCTTCGTCGTGGACGCGACCTTCCGCGCCTCGACGCTCGACGAGAACGGCGTCGTCGTCGACATGGGTCGCGCCGCAGGCGAGCTGCGGAGCATCCTGTCGGCGCTCACGTACCGCAATCTCGACGACGACCCCGCGTTCAGGGGCAGGAACACGACGACCGAGATGCTGTGCGGCGCCGTGGCGGGGCGCCTCGCCGACGCGGTGCGAGAAGGGCGGCTGGGCCGGGCCGATGGGGTCACGGCGCTGGAGGTCACGATGCACGAATCTCACATCGCCTGGGCCTCGTACGAGATGACGCTATGAACGCGGTACCGGGCGGCGCCGTCTACTTCCTCGTGCCCGAGGGTGTAGACGATCCGCTTCGGGTGAGCGGCGGCAACGTCTTCGATCGGCGCGTGGCTGCGGGTCTGTCGGCGATCGGGTGGGACGTCCGTGAGATCGTCGCAGGATCGGCCGAGTCCGTCATGCAAGCCCTGGCCGACGTGCCGGATGGTGCGATCGCTCTCATCGACGGACTTGTCGCCGGTCGTGCCTCCGCGGCGATCGAGGGGAGCGCTGAGCGACTGCGGATCGTCGTCCTCGCCCATATGATCTCGGCGGCGTTCCCCGAGGCTGATCCGCACTTGATCGAGGGAGAGCACCGCGCGCTCCGCGCAGCGGCCAGGGTCATCGTGACGAGCTCATGGACCCGTGACGAACTCGTCGGCCGCGAGCTGATTCCGCCCGAGCAGATCACGATCGCCCTCCCGGGCGCGGACCGTGCCGAGGTCGGCGCGGGAACGAGGGGCGGCTGTGCCCTGCTGTGCGTCGGTGTCGTCGCGCCCCACAAAGGACAGGACATCCTGATCGAGGCGCTCGCCGGGTTGCGCGCCACCCCGACATGGCGGTGCACGATCGTCGGGTCTGCCGCCGCCGACCCCACGTTCGCGGCACAACTGGCCGAGCGCGTGGACGACCTCGGCATCGCGGATCGGATCACGATGGCCGGCGTCCTGGGCGCGAGCGACCTGGACGCCGCTTACCGGGGCACCGACCTCCTCGTCGCCCCCTCGCGCACCGAGAGCTACGGCATGGCCATCGCCGATGCGCTGGGCCGCGGCATCCCCGTCGTGGCCAGCCGGGTCGGGGGCATACCCCTCACGGTCGCGCCCGGCCGGTCGGCGGTGTTGGTGCCGCCGGAGCCGTGGGCGCTCAGCAGGGCGCTGGATCGATGGATGCTGGACGCCGGACTGCGCACCCGGTTGAAGGATGAAGCGCTGGCGGCACGCGATAGCCTCCCGCGCTGGAGCGACACTGTCGAACGGGTCGCTGAGACGCTCGGGGGGCTTCGGTGAGGTGGTCGCCGAGGATCCGTGCGCTCGTGCGCACGGCGATCGGCCTGGCCCTGATGACGGCGATCGCGGTGCACGTCGGAGCGGAGCCGTTCATCCAGGGTCTCACCGCGGTCTCGCCCCCCGCGATCGGGGCGGCGCTCCTTCTGGCAGCGGTCGCCACCGCTGCGGCATCGTGGCGGTGGAGGGTGATCGCCGCTCGACTGGGCGTGGGCCTCGGGTGGACCGAAGCGGCAACGTCGTATTACCGCTCGCAATTCCTCAACACCGTGCTGCCCGGCGGTGTGCTCGGTGACGTCGACCGCGCTGTCTCCCACGGGCGCAGCACGGGGCAGATCGCCCAGGCTTCGCGTGCTGTGGCGATCGAGCGATCGGCGGGAATGATCGTGCAGCTGGTGATCGCCGCGGTGGCGCTGGTATCGCTCGGACTGTCGGCATACGCTCCCGCTGTGGGAGTGCTGCTGCTCGTACTCGTGGTCGCCTCCGGGGCCGTGGTCCTCACGGCGCGCGCGAGCGCGCGCGTGCGCGCCGTGCTCGTGCGCGAGCTGGCGATGCTCCGCGTCGCCCTGGGCGACCTCCGGACGCTCGTGACCGTGAGCGCAGCATCCACCGTCGTCGTGGCGTGCCACGTCGCGACGTTCGTCGTCGCGTGCCTGGCGGTCGGGGTGGCCGCGGGCCCCGTGCAACTGGCAGCGGTCGCGCTCATCGCCGTCGTCGCCGCGTCGATCCCGCTCAATCTCGGGGGGTGGGGTCCCCGCGAAGGAGCAGCTGCGTGGGCCTTCAGCGTTCTCGGACTCGGCACGGCGACCGGGATCGCCGCCTCGACGGCATTCGGTGTGCTCGCGATGATCGCCGTCGCCCCGGGTCTGCTCGTGGTCGCGGCATCCGCCCTTCGCCGTCGACGCGCGCGCGCACGCTCACGCGACACGAGGCTGGTCGCGCCGTGAACCGCCCGTACGTCACGCTCAGCTGTGCGATGTCGATAGACGGCTACCTCGACAGTGAGGCGCCGCGCCGGCTCGCGATGTCGAACGCGGCCGACTTCGACCGTGTCGACCAGCTCCGTGCCGAGAGCGACGCCGTCATGGTCGGCGCATCCACCGTCCGTCGCGACGACCCGCGGCTGCTGGTCCGCAGCGAAGAACGGCGGATGCTCCGCCGCGCGTCCGGGTTGCCGTCATCGCCAATGAAGGTGACGGTGACCTGCAGCGGGGATCTGCCCCCCGCATCCGCGTTCTTCCAGGTCGGCGACGGCGACAAACTCGTCTACTGCCCGCGGTCCGCCGAGCGCCGCCTCCGCGGCGAAATCGGCGATCTGGCCACGGTCATCCCGCTCGGCGAGCAGGTCACGATGCCGGCTGTTGCCCACGACCTCGCCGGGCGGGGGGTGAGCCGGCTGCTGATCGAGGGCGGTGGGCATGTCCACACCCAGTTCCTGGTCGATGACCTGGTCGATGACCTGCAGCTGGTGATCGCGCCCTTCTTCGTGGGAGAGTCGCGCGCACCCCGGTTCGTCGGTGCCGGGAGATTCCCCTGGACCGCCGCGCGTCGTGCCGAGCTCGCCGACACGCGCCGGATCGGCGACGTCGTGCTGCTGCGCTACGCGCTGTCGGAACGGTTCGACCCCGCCGCCGGCCTGTGGGAGCAGGCCATCCGCGTGCACGCGGGCGCATGATGCCGACAGGGGGACATCGGTCTGCCCATCGCCCATCAGCGTCGGTGGCGACGGTCGTTGCGCTCGCGGTCCTCGTGATCGTGCCGCTGCTGCCGGACGCTCTCGGCGCCCTGCCGGCCGGCGCGATCGTCGGGTTCCCGGGGGAATCGATCGCCGTCGTGCTGCTGCTGCTCGTGGTCCCATCGATGATCGCGCGCCGCATCATCGCCGGCGCCTTCGGCGCCATCGTCGTGCTCGCGATCCTGGTCGCCGCGCTCGACCTCGGGTTCGAGTCGAACGTCAACCGCCCGTTCAACCCCGTGGATGACTGGTCGGGAGTCATCAGCGGCGCGGGTGTCGTCGGCGATGCGACCGGCGTGGGTGGCCTGATCCTGATCGTGATCGCCATCGTTGTCGTTGCGGTGGGCGTGGCTTACGCGCTGGCACGCGCCGCTCTGCGGGTCGCTCGGGTGATCTGCCGATGCGGCCGTGACGGCAGCATCGCGGCGACGGTCGTCACCGCGACGTGGGTGGTCTGCGCGGTGCTGGGTGCCCAAGTCGTTCCGGCCGTGCCGGGCATTCCGGTCGCAGCATCCCCGATCACGCGGACGCTCGAGAACGTCACGTCGCAGACGGCGGCGAGCATCCGCGAAGACGCGCAGTTCCGCGCAGCGCTGGGCTCAGATCCGGCGGTCAGCATCCCGTCCGGTGATCTGCTCTCGGCGCTCGCCGGAAAGGACGTCGTGGTTGCGTTCATCGAGAGCTACGGAAGAACCGCCGTTCAGGGCACCCCGTTCTCGGCGGGAGTCGACCGCGTGTTGCAGGCAGGTGGCGCCCAACTCGCCGCTGACGGATACTCATCGCGCAGCGCGTTCCTCACCTCGTCCACCTTCGGCGGGATCAGCTGGCTCGCGCACTCGACGCTGCAGAGCGGAACCTGGGTCGACTCGCAGCAGAAGTACGACACTCTGACCTCGAGCGACCGCCTCACCCTGACCCGGGCGTTCGGGCAGGCGGGCTGGCGCACCGTCGCGGTCGTGCCCTCGAACGAGGAGGACTGGTCCGTCGGCCATTCGTTCTACGGCTACGACAGCATCAGCGATTCACGCAACATGGGCTACGCCGGGCCCTCCTTCAGCTACGCGCACATGCCCGACCAGTACACGTGGCAGCGCTTCTACGACCAGGAGCTCGCCCACCCGCACGCGCCGGTCATGGCCGAGATCGACTTCGTGTCGTCGCACACACCGTGGACTCCGCTGCCTTCCCTCGTACCGTGGCCCGAGGTCGGCGACGGCTCGGTGTTCGATCCGCAGCCCGCCGAGGGGCTCTCGCCCGCGCAGGCGTGGACCGATCCGCAGACCGTGCAGAGGTTGTACGGGCAATCGGTCGAGTACAGCCTCTCGGCGCTGATCTCATTCCTGCACACGTACCCGCAGCCGAACCTCGTGCTCGTGGTCCTCGGCGATCACCAGCCCGCACGCATCGTGAGCGGTGCGGATGCCGGCTACGACGTGCCGATCACGATCATCGCCCAAGACCCGAAGGTGGTCGGCCTCACCGATTCGTGGCAGTGGGAGGACGGCATGCTCCCCTCGCCGGATGCACCGGTCTGGCGGATGGATCGCTTCCGTGATCGGTTCCTCGACGCGTTCAGCGGCGCTCGCAGTCCTTGAGGAGTTGGCATACTCCGCGGAGCGACGTGCGGGCGTACCCCTGCATCCCAAATTCAACTCCCGCACGGGACAGAAGGGCATCGCGTGTATTGATGGAGCGCTGCTGAACAGCCATGCCGCTTTTACCTCTCGCTACTTCGACTCGAAGCCACGACGGCCGGTCGAGCCGCCGGGTCGTGGCCCGATCGAGCTCTTCCGTCAGAGCTGAGAGCCGACCTTCGAGGGCAACTGGACTAGCTCGCAGCGCGCAAAAATATATCACAATACCGAAATCGTTCCGCGGGATGAATGGGTAGCAAGGGTCGAGGCCTCTCCGCCTACAGCCCGCGAGCGTGCGGGCAAGCGGCTCGGCATAGGCTGAAGCGGTGCGCATCCGGCTCGACATCGCCTACGACGGCACGCACTTCCGCGGCTGGGCCACGCAGCCGGGTCTGCGCACCGTCCAGGGCACGCTCGAGCCCGCGCTCGCCCGCATCCTCGGCGGGGCACCGCGCCTCGTGGTCGCCGGGCGGACGGATGCCGGAGTCCACGCCACCGGTCAGGTCGCCCACGTCGATCTCGACGACGACCAGGCGGCACGCCTGATCCGACCAGGGCGGGAGGCAGCATCCCTCGAAGGGAATCCGCACATCGCAGCGCTCGCCGGCCGGCTGCGCGGCGTGCTCGGCGCGTACGCCGACGTCACCGTCACGGCCACGAGCCTCGCCCCCGAGGGTTTCGACGCGCGCTTCTCGGCCGTGTGGCGCCGTTACGAGTACCGGCTCGCCGATGATCGCACCGGCTACGACCCGCTCGAGCGCCATCGCACCACGAGGGTCCGCGGCGTGCTCGACGAGAGGGCGATGGATGCCGCCGCTCGCTCGCTGATCGGACTCCACGACTTCGCCGCCTACTGCAAGCCGCGCGAGGAGGCGACGACGATCCGCACCCTGCTGGACTACTCGTGGACACGCGGGGCCGACGGCACGCTCACCGCAGATGTGCGCGCAGACGCGTTCTGCCACAGCATGGTGCGAGCGCTGGTCGGGGCGTGCGTCGCCGTCGGGCACGGGCGCCTCGCCGTCGACGACGTCGCCGTGCTGCGCGACGAGGCCGTGCGCACGAGCGAGTTCGCCGTACTCGCCGCTCGCGGTCTCACCCTCACCGCCGTGGGCTACCCGGCCGACGATCTGCTCGCCTCGCGTGCCAACCAGACGCGCAATCGCCGCGACCGTGAATAGCCGGAAACGACACCTCGACGTTGCCTGTGGAGTATCGATGATTCGGGATGCTGTCACCCGCGCGAGCCCGGACGGTTCTAGGCTGGGGGCGCTATGAAGGTCATTTCGTACAACCTCCGCAAGCATCGCGCCGCAGGAGAGCTCGCCGGACTGGTCGAGCGTCACGCGGTCGATGTGCTGTGTCTGCAGGAGTGCGACACGACCGACATTCCCGACGAACTCGCCGGGCTTCGACTGGCGGATTCGACCCAGCGCAACCGCCTGGGGCTGGCGGTCTACTACCGCGAAAATACGTTCCGCGCGGTCGAGGTGCGCGCGCTCGCACTGAAGAAGTCGCTGCACGACTATGTGCTCAAGCCCGCAGAGGAACGACTCCTCGGCGTGCGGCTGCACGACATCGACGCGGGTAAAGACGTGATCGTCGCCTCGTTCCACGCCGCGCCGCTGACGGCGCTGAACTCGCTGCGCCGGCACCAGATCCGCACAGCGCTGACCGAGCTCGGCGCGCTGGGCTCCGGCATCCCGATCCTGATGGTCGGCGACTACAACTACCCGGTCTTCAAAGAGAACCTCGGGCAGAAGGTGCGCGAGCACGGGTATGAGCTGACCTTGAGCGACGCACGCACGTACACGCGATACCGGTTCTTCCGGGGGCACTACGACTTCGCCACGTCGGTCGGGTTCGAGATCGACAAGGTGCGCACGCTTCCGCAGGGGCTCAGCGATCATCTGCCGATCCTCGTGACCGCCCAGATCGGCGCGACGTCAGGCGAGTCGGTCGCCGCAGGCGTGGCCTGACCCGCCGCGCCGGCGTTCCGCGATCAGCGTGAGGCGGTTGTGCAGACGGCCTCGGGCGCGGACGTCGACGTGATCGTCGGCGTCACGTCTGCGATGAGCCGCGGAGCGCTCGGGCCTACGGTCCGCACTGCGACGGTCGCCGTGGTCGAGGCGCCAGGGGCCAGGTCGGTACTGAACGTCAGAACTTGCCGCCCGTCGTGCGTGGCCGTGCCGAAGCCTCCGCCCGAGCTCAGCGTGGAATCGGTCACGATGAAGCCCTGCGGGAGGTAGATGTACCCCACGGTGCGTGCGACGCCGGGTGCGAGACCGAAGACCCCGCCTCCCGTGATGTACGAGGGCAGGTTGGCGGCGTCGGCAGGTGCCCCGTTGGCGAGGGTCAGAGTGAGGGTGGCGGTTCCCGTGGCGGTGCCGACAGCATCCAGAGTGCACGAATTCCATGTGAGCTGCGTGTCGGCGGTGACGTAGTAGTCCATCTTCGAACCCGTGCCGTCGTTGAGGTAGGCGCCGAAGGTGGCGGTCTGCGCGTTCGTTTCGGGCAGTGCCCCGGCGAGCGTCGTCTCAGCGATGCGCGCCTGCTCGTCGGGGTGCGCGCTCCACATCAGCAGGCGGTGCTCGGAGCCGGCCCGCGTGAGGGCCGTGAGCAGCGCGACCGGGTCTGCTCCGCCCTGCGACAGCGCTGCGAAGACCGATGACGCAGCCGCGGCGAAGAAGGCGTCCTGCTCTGCCGGGTCTTCGTAGCGCAGGTACACCTCGTTGAGGAGGAGCGAGACGGCGTTGTCGGACGTGAGTACGTCGCCCGTGGGCAGCGTTACGGGGCCGGTCGCCTGCAGCAGGTAGGAGAGGGCGACGGGGTCGAGCGCGAGCACTCCGTCGACCTGTTGCCCGAACTCGCGCGCCCACATGGCCTGGGCGAGGGGAGCGGCGACGGTGAAGTCGGGCACCTGCGTGACATTCTGGATCCACCGGCCCGGCCGCTGCCCGTAGATGGCCTCCACTTCGGGTGGCAGCGGAAGGATCGACTCGTCGTACCGCGGGAAGTTGCCCGATGAGGCCTGCCGGCTGAGGGTCATGGCTCCGTCGTCGGTGTGGATGACGGCCATCGCGCCCGGGATCCCGCCGAGCGATCGCCACTCGGCGTTGTTCTGGAAGAGCACGAGGTAGTCGCGGGGCCCCGAGCCCCCGAGCATGCTCGGCAGCAGCTCTGTCGCTCGGGCGAGCGCGTCGGTGCCTGCGGCGGCCTCGTCGAGCAGTGCGGAGATCTCGTCGACCGACAAGCGCAGGGGTGCGACGAGCGGTGCCGTATCGATCGCGCGGACGGATGCTGCGGCTGTCGTGATGCCTTCTGCGCCGGTGGTCGCGGCATCCTGGATCGAGACGAAGCTGCTCACATCGATGCGTCCGCCCTGCGGTCGGATCGAGTCGGCCGAGAAGGTCGCGGCGACATCTGCCAGGGGAGTGAGCGACGTGCTGACGACGTCGTCGAGCGATGCGGCGACGGTCGAGAACGCGGAGAGCTGCGGCCCCAGCCACGGTGTCAGCTCGGCGAGCCGCCAGATCGGATCGCTCGTGAGCGAGTGTGCCGCCGACGTGTCGTCGCGGAGCCCGGCGATCGCCACGGCAGCGGTCTCGGGGTTGCTGAGATCGGCCCGGATACCGCTCGTGGCGGCTTGCGCGTCGCGCAGGTGCGAGTACGCGAGTGCGCCGCGGACCCCGACCCAGGCGATGATCGCGACGGTGATGATCAGCAGCGCGCCGAGGATGGCGGCGACCACGATCCCCGCGGTGCGCGCAGGGCGCGGCAGCACAGGTTCGCTCATGCGACAACTCTAAAGGCCGTGCCCGCCGCGCCCTGCCGCAGGCCCAGGCCTCACAGCACCCTCCAATGGTGCGTGCCTAGCGTGAGGGGGTGACTCTTCCGCTCCCCGAGCCGACGTTCTCCGCGACTCTGTCTGAGATGCGGGCGATCCGCGACGAGTTCCAGCGGTTTCTGCTCGAGTACCAGTTCGGGCTCAAAGAGGTCGAGACCAAGATCGCGATCCTGCGCGACGAGTTTCTGCACATGCACGACTACAACCCGATCGAGCACGTCTCGAGCCGGGTCAAGTCGCCCGACAGCATCGCCGAGAAGGTCGAGCGCAAGGGCATCGAGCCGGACTTCCCCTCGATCCGCGAGAACATCACGGATGTCGCGGGCATCCGCGTGACCGTCAGTTTCGTTGCCGACGCGTACCGGCTGTTCGGTCTGCTCACCCAGCAGGACGACATCACCGTGCGCACCGTCAAGGACTACATCGCAGAGCCGAAGGCCAACGGCTACAAGAGCCTGCATGTGATCGTCGAAGTGCCCGTCTTCCTCTCGACCGGCCGGGTGGATGTGCCCGTCGAGGTGCAGTTCCGCACGATCGCGATGGATTTCTGGGCCAGCCTCGAGCACAAGATCTACTACAAGTTCGATCGCCAGGTGCCCGCGCATCTGCTGGACAGCCTGAAGGATGCTGCCGACACGGCCGCCGAGCTCGACTCGCGCATGGAGCGCCTGCACCGCGAGGTGCACGCCGCCGAGCAGTTGAACCCGCGAACGCTCACGGTGTAGCTGTACTGCCCGCCCAGGCCGTACATCTCGTGCGACGCGCTCCATCAGGCGGATCAGCGACCGGCGGCATTTCCGGGCGCCTGGGGTAGAGTTGCGAGCCATAGCTGCTGGGGAGCTGCTGAATGGACACGCTGGGGTGGGTAATCCTGGGCGTCGGCCTCTGGGTCGTCGCCTCAATCGTCGTTGCCGTCTTTATCGGCCGGGTGATCGCGCGGCGCGACCGGCGTGAGCCGCCGTAGATGTAAGACCCTACGCAGACCCCTCGTCGACCGACCCAGCTTCAAACCCGGATCGAGTCCACATGTTCGCGATACCAAGCCACGGTGCGCTCAAGACCTTCGGACAGCGAGATCTTCGAGGTCCACCCTGCATCAGCGAGTTTCGACACGTCGAGCAGCTTCTGCGGGGTTCCATCGGGTTTGGACGTATCCCAATGTGTCTCGCCATCGAACCCGACCACGTGGGCGATCGTCTCGGCGATCTCCCGAATCGTGACGTCAGAACCAGTCCCCACGTTCACCTGGCCGGGCCCGTCGTAGTGCTCTAGAAGGTGCAGGCACGCGTCGGCCATATCGTCGGCGTGAAGGAACTCGCGGCGAGGCGTTCCGGTGCCCCAGTTCGTGACGGCTCCCGCACCTGATCGAGCAGCTTCGTCGTAACGGCGGATCAATGCCGGCAGCACGTGTGACCCCGCGGGCGAGAAGTTGTCGTTCGGGCCATAGAGATTCGTCGGCATGGCCGAGATCCAGGGCAACCCGTACTGGCGGCGCACCGCCTGAGTCTGCAGGATTCCCGCGATCTTCGCGATCGCGTAGGAGTCGTTCGTCTCTTCGAGATGTCCGGTCAGCAGCGAGTCTTCGCGGATCGGTTGCGCGGCGAACTTCGGGTAAATACACGACGAACCAAGGAAGAGTACGCGCTCGACGTCGTTCTCGAGCGCTGCATCGAGCACGTTCACCTGAATACGCATGTTGTCGCTGAGAAAGTCGACGGGATAGGTGCTGTTCGCGAGAATCCCGCCCACCTTCGCCGCCGCCAGCACGACGTACTTCGGCTTGATCTCGCCCATGTAGGAGAAGACGGCGTCGCGATCCTTGAGGTCGAGTTCGGCTGACGGCTTGCCTACCAGACGGTCGAAGCCGGATGCCTCCAGCTTGCGCCAGATCGCCGAGCCGACGAGCCCGCGGTGGCCCGCGACGTAAAACGTCGCGTCGCGGTCGAGTTCGGCAGGCGTATATTCCACCCCGTCTGCGGCGCTCATACCGTCGCCCAATCCGTCAGCGCGACCTTGTCGATCCAGGGACGGCCGGCGTGCTCAAGGGCTTCGATGTCGGCATCGACCATGAGCGTTGCAAGCTCACGGCCGTCGACGGTGGGCACCCAACCCAGCTCGTCGCGTGCCTTCGAAGGGTCGCCGATGAGGGCATCGACCTCGGTTGGCCGCAGGTACCGCTCGTCGAAGCGGACGTGCTTCTCCCAATCGAGACCGGCATGGCTGAACGAGATCTCGAGGAACTCCCGCACAGTGATGCCGACGCCGGTAGCCAGTACGTAGTCATCGGGTGTGTCGGACTGCAGCATGCGCCACATGCCCTCGACGTACTCGGCGGCGTAGCCCCAGTCGCGGACCGAGTCGAGGTTTCCCATGTAGACGACGTCTTGTTTGCCCGCCTTGATCGCCGCCACTGCGCGTGTGATCTTTCGGGTCACAAAAGTCTCGCCACGCCGCGGCGACTCGTGATTGAACAGAATGCCGTTGACCGCGAACATGTCGTACGCCTCGCGGTAGTTCTTGGTGATCCAGTAGCTGTAGAGCTTGGCTGCGGCATAGGGTGAGCGCGGGTAGAACGGGGTGGTCTCGTTTTGCGGCGGCGGCGTAGCGCCGTACAGTTCCGACGACGAGGCCTGGTAGTAGCGCGTATGGATGCCCGAGAGGCGGACTGCTTCGAGCAGTCGGATGCTGCCGGTACCCGTCGTGTCGGCGGTGTGCTCGGGCTCGTCGAATGAAACTCGCACGTGCGACTGGGCAGCCAGGTTGTAGACCTCGTCGGGATTGATCTCCGCCATGAGCGTGACTAGGCGCGCACCATCGCTCAGATCCCCGTAGTGCAGGAAGAGCCTCGCGGAAGGGTCGTGTGGGTCGACGTAAAGATGATCGATCCGGCTTGTGTTGAAGGTGGAGGCACGGCGGATGAGGCCGTGCACTTCGTAGCCCTTCGCGAGCAGCAGTTCGGCGAGGTATGAGCCGTCCTGTCCAGTGATTCCAGTGATGAGGGCGCGTTTCGGCATGAGGGGAACTCCGAACGATGGGGTGGGGGAGGGTCGTGCGTATTCGGTTTTGGGGGAAGCGAAAGTGAGTGGCTAACTCCGCGGAGTCCGAACATCCCCATCGATGAGCCGTTGGAGCATAGTAGCGAATCGATCGATCGCGCATGTTTCATTCCGCAAAGTGCGTCGGTTCCGCGGGCCGATCCGACGGGGGAGGCAACGTCGATTGAGCTCTGATCGGTGCATGCGCCTGCACCTCATTTCAGTCAGGGAAACCATAGGCTCTGAGGTGCTGGTCGGCTGCAAGCTCCCAGTCTCGTGCGCGCAGGTCGGGTGCACCACGCATGAATCTCTGGTCTGTCGCTTGGATGGCACGTAGCAGATCGGCCCCCGTGAGGGCGCCTGCGTACATCTGAACCCATGACGGGCCAACCTCTCGCGCGAGCTTCTCGTTGGTCTGATTCCGCGGAACGAGAACGGGCCTGTCAAGCGACAACGCGGTGAGCACGGCTCCCGAATTCAGCATCCGCTCATAGGGGAGGACGACGAGTTGCGCTCGTTCGATTCGCTCCGTGAGCTCGGGGTCCTCGAGGAAGCGCAGCTCGGCGTGCAGGCCAGGAATCCGTGACTGAGCGTCTTCAATTTGAGCTCGTAGCGCTTCATCCTGGGATGCGCCCGCAATGCACAAGGAGATCGACGAGTCGGTCGGGATCTCTTCGAAGGCCTCAATCAGTCTTTCCACCCCTTTGTAGGGTCGCACTTGGCCGAAGAGGAGCAGCGATCCACTCAGCGCAACGCTATCTGCGGCCCGCCAGGGCCCGTACCAGTCGATAAAGTGCCCGTGCGGGATTGCCGTGATCTGATCGGCCGGGATGCCCAGAGCATCCACCGTCTCATCTTGGTTCAACACGATCCATCGTGTGGTCGCGCGATCGAGAAGGTGCAGCACTCCAGACTCGAGACGCGACCCGGATTCGTGGGGAGAGACGTTGTGCAGTGTGCGAACGATGGTCACGCGAGCAAGACGCAGTCGACACACCAACGCAGCGAGCAGGATCGAGGAGGCGAAACGTCGCCACTTGCTCCGTCCTCGGACCAACGTTTCCGGCCAGTGAACATGGAATACGTCGTAGCTCCCAAAGAATGCCGTCTTCCATCCGAAGTACAGGAGCACTGCGCGCTCGACCAGGGCCCGCGAGAGCAACTGAACGTAGGGATTCGACTCTGACGAAGGGGTGCGGAATGAGAAGAGAACTCGCACTCTTCGATCCGTCATCAGAGACGCCTCTGCGAGATATCGCGCAAGTATTTCGCGTACTGCTTCGCGTACGCCCGCGGATCCGTTCGACGAATCGCTGCGTCTCGAGAACGTTCGATCAGTTCGATGTCGGCGGTCAACGCGTTTTGGATGGCGTGAGCGGCTGCTCGGTCGTCTGCGGGATCGAAGACGTACCCCGTCTGCCCGTCGACCACGAGTTCGGAAGCTCCACCGACAGAGGGGACTGCCACGGGGACGCCCCTGAGTTGAGCTTCGAGGATTGTTCTTCCCAGCGCTTCGCGCCCGTTCGTAACAAGCAACGCGTCGATGCCATCCATGGCAGTGCTGTTGTTCACTCGCCCGGTGAAAATGACGCGATCACCCAGAGTCGTTTCCGCGAGACTCTTGAAGGCACGTTCGTACGCGGTGCCGGCGGAGCTCGCAGTGCCTTTGATAATGAGCCGCACTGTTTCGGGGAGCCTGGCTAGCGCGCGGAGTGCCAATTCGAGATTCTTATCGGGATCGATTCGGCCGACGATGCCGACCCGACCGCGGTCTGGCTCGGCAGAGCGGCGGGACACGGTCGATTCAGAGTCCGCTATCGGACGGCCGAGAACGGCGGTGCTGGCGCGAGGCTGCAACTGGGACGCCGCAAACGCACTGATCGCGATCACGCCGTCGAAAGCGGAAGCCGCGACTTTGAGTTTTAATCTGCCTGCTCGGGTCGGGAGGAAGTCGTGGAGATCAAGCACCGCCGCCGGCCGCCCGCGTCCGAAAATGCCCATAGCGGCAAGCGGTGCCAGATCGATGCTGAAAATGACCTTTACATCAGGTCGCGCAGCTGTGGGATCCACGCTGTCAGCGTGACGCGCCCACCACAATGCGTCCGCGATCCGGCCACCTTCCGCCGGCGGCATCAATTGGGCAGGGGCGCCGACCTCGCTCACCCACCGCGTCACCAGGTTGGCATTCCGAGTCCACAGCGTGGGCACCACCCCGAAGTCGGGCAAGTATCGAGCGAGCGTAAGGAGACTCTCCTCGGCTCCCCATGCATCGACGGCGCTGGACACGAAGGTCGCCCTGACCAGCGTTCTTTCGAAGCTCACGACGTCCTCCACGGCTCACATGTGCGGAATACCTGGTCGCAGGCCTCCGCCGCCAGAGTAGACGGTGGATGTAACACGTTCGTTTCTCGCTCTGCGAGATCCTCCTAGACCAGGACGATCCTCCTTGCCCGGATCCGATCTTGAGGTTCCTGAAATCAATTCGACCAAAGGGCCCGGTATGGTGACCCCCGCACGGTTCGACAGGACGGAGGCAGTATGAGCGACGACATCGGAGCACCCGCGGCGATTTCGAAGGTATTCCTTGTGGTCGAGACATCTCCGTCCGCACAGGCACCAGGGAAAGCCCGCAGGCACGCACATATCGTTGCATGGCTGGCGGATCGAGATCAGACCACTGAGTCCCTTTCGCTGCTGCCTGAGACCGTCCGCAACGCAGGGCTGATCAGGCGATTCCTCGGCGTCCTGTTGGGGCTTCCCGGTGTCATCCGTCATACGAGACGAGGGGATACGCTCTACTTTCTCGGTCTGGGTGAGGTCCACTTGCTCATGGCAGCGGCGATCACTGCAATCTTCGGCCGGACGGTGATCTACGACGCATGCGACAGCTGGGTCTTGCAGCTGGCCGCCCGGGAGGAGGCTGGCGCTGGCGCGCGGGCGTTTATGTCGCGCGCGGGCGCCGCTCTGCAGCGGATCGCGCCGCGTCGGCTTGCAGTCTCATACATCTCGGCACGCGACGCCGACGCGGACCGGGCTGCCGGCATCCTCGCGCGGCGCGCGGTGCATGTGATCCCCCCGATGCTCCCCGAAACTCTACGAAACCTTCCTGAAGTCGTCCGCGGACGCGTGGACAGAATTGTGGCTGGGGTCGACATGCGGTCCTTCCATAACCTCTCCGGCTTCGAGGAGCTGCGCGAGGGATGGGAGAGTATTCGTGCAGAGAATCCTGGCGTGGTGCTGGAATTGTTCGGCCTGGGCCTTCCCGAGGTGATAGCCGAGGGAGTGATCGTGCGCGGCTGGGCACCGTCACTCAGCGAGCTATATGTCGGAAACACTGCGGTATTCATCACCAACCAGGGCGGGAGCGGCGTGCCGAACAAGCTTGTCGAGGCAGTCGCTGCTAGGCGGCCCGTCGTTATTCATCACCGGTCTATGGGGCTCGTAGAGCCAGGACCGTGGGTTTTCCCCTATGAGACGAACCTGGCGGAGCAACTTTCCAATCTCCTTCGGCTCGAACTTGAGCCAGACGCTTCGAACTACCCACGTCTCGCCGCGAGCATGGGGGACGATAGTGGGTCACAGGAATGAGCACCACCAACGCCACAGTCACCGTCGCCGCACGTCGATCGCCCGTCGCCACCATCGCGCCCGCCCAGCCGGTCGGGTCGATCAGGTCGGTGGTTGTGCTTGGTGTGCTCGTCATCGCGCTTCAGCGGATCGGGATTCCGGTAGGCGCCTTCTCGATTCCCGTCTCTGCGGTCATCGTTCTCGTTTTCGTCGTGGTCATGCTGTCGCGTCGTCAAGCGAGAATCTCGCCGACGCGGACCGTCATGATGCTCCTGTTCGCGGCGGCGGGCTTCGCAACCGCTATAGCGAACGATGGCGGTACCAGCATGATCTCCAGCCTCGCGTTCGCGCTTGCCCTCTGGACCCCCGCAATCGTCGTTGAAGCCCCAAGCGGGGCTGGGTCCGGCGCTATTCCGAGCTCCTTTGCCCTGGGCATGGTCGCCGCAACTGCTCTAGGCGGTGTACTCGGAGCGGTGCAGTCCGGATGGTCTCTAGTGACGGGCAACTTCTTCGATCCGCTCGCGGCGTTACCCGCAGCCCTTCTCATTCCCGGGTACAAGTCCGCGCAGTCAATCGACTACGGCGGAAGCTGGATGAAGGCGAACGGTGTCCTCTTCCTCGAGCCGTCGTTCCTGTCGCTCTTCTCGGCCCTCGCGCTGCTCGTCATAGTGGCAGGCATGGTCAAGCTGCCGCCCGGAGCGCGGGGCTGGACGGTGACGGCACTCATCGTTGGTCTGTTCACATCTGTCGCGATCTCTGGAGTGCTTGTCATCCCCGCCATCGTGATTGCGGTGCTCCGCTCGGTCCGGACCGTTCTCCTCGCCATCGTGGTCTCGATCGGTGTGTACTGCTTGGTCTCGGTCGTCCCGGTCGCGCAAGCGTTCATCAATCGACTCTTCTTTCTCAGAGGGAGCAATGACGCGCGACTGACGAGACCGTATGAGGAGTTGTTAGGCGTGTGGGTCGACGGTCCGATCTGGTTCGGATACGGTCCCGGAACGGCACGCGATCTCGCTGATCTTCTCACGGCGGGCAGCTGGCAGACGGAGGTCACCACCCCTACGATCGCCAAGCTCCTGTTCGAGTACGGGATTGTAGGTGGCGGGGTCTGGCTCGTGCTGGTCACATCAATACTGGTGATGTCCGGGGCGCCGTTTGCCGT
Organism: Microbacterium rhizomatis; assembly: GCF_008710745.1. Lineage (GTDB taxonomy): Bacteria > Actinomycetota > Actinomycetes > Actinomycetales > Microbacteriaceae > Microbacterium > Microbacterium rhizomatis. Next base: position 381,782 of record NZ_VYSA01000002.1, on the reverse strand, counting down.
GAAGCTCGGTTTCGGAATCGCATTGCTCATCCCGACAGATGGGCTTACAAGTCACGTGATCGTGCCGTCCTTTATCTTCATCTTGATGGCGATGGCGGCGCACAACTCCAGACACGTCGCGACGCGCGTCCCGCCTCTCATCAAAATGTCCCAGTCGCGGGCTCGAGTAACGCAGAGCCTCGAATGAACGCGTTGGATATCAGAGGGGTCGAACTTGTGCACTGGGACCCGCCCCGCAGACTCACGCGTGGCAGGATCGGACGACTTCTGCCCCCGGTCGGTCGAGTCAACAACTTCGGAGACAAGCTGGGTCCCGCTCTCGCAGGCCTTCTCGCGGCCGGACTTCCGGAGGCGACCGAGCCCTCGCGCCTGCTCACCGTTGGATCGATCATGCATTTCGCCCGCGACGGTGATGTCATCTGGGGCACGGGTGTGAACGGCAAGGTGCCCCGCGAACAAATCTCCGCGCGAAGACTCGATGTGCGTGCGGTGCGAGGACCGATCACTGCGAATTTTCTCAGAGGACTCGGGATCCGCGTGCCTGATGTGTTCGGAGACCCCGGATTGCTCGCGCCTGCGCTCCTCGGGATCAGCCGCGCGCATCAACCCGCTCTCGAGTTGACTTCCCTTCCAAACCTCCACGACGCGCGGCGTTGGCGGTCCCAACCCGGATTCCTCGACCCTCGCGGGGACTACGTGCGGATCATCCGTCGGATTGCCGAGAGCGCCCATGTGGTGACGTCGTCGCTCCACGGGATCGTGATCGCCGACGCGCTCGGTGTGCCCGTGTCCTTCGTCAAACCCGGCGAGGAAGATCTGCTCAAGTACGAAGACTACTTCGAGGGCACGGGCAGAAGACTGCCGTACGTGAGCGAGACGCCCGCGGACGCTCCGGATCACGCAGTACCTCCGCTTGAGTGGGATGCAGCAACCCTCTTGGAGTCGTTCCCCCGCGATCTCTGGCAGCGCCAAAGTGCCCACCAAACCTCCCCCGGCTGATCCTCGCAACACGTTCACTGCACCGCCCTCAGAAGGAGCCCCCCATCCTTTCCGCTGACATCGAATACCTGGACAGTCTGAGAGCCTCCGTCATCGACGCGCTCAAGGTCGCTATCGGAACATCCCGCGAAGTGGCGATCGTTGACGCTCCGAATCAACGAAACGTCGGAGACTCTCTCATCTGGGCCGGTGAGCTGGCCTTCCTCGCACGGATGGGGTTGCGCATAAAATACGTGGCCGATCTGTGGTCGTACGATCCGAGAGCGCTCCGCAGGGCGCTCCCTGAAGGCGGAGTCGTCCTACTGCACGGTGGAGGCAACTTCGGTGACCTCTGGATCGGGCACCAGCTGATCAGGGAAGAGGTTATCCGCGACCTCCCGGACTACCGGATCGTTCAGCTTCCGCAGTCGATCTACTTCAAAGACGAGGCGCGCGCCGCCGCCGCGGATAAGGTCATGGGCGCTCACCCTGACCTGCACATCCTCATCCGTGACAGCCTCTCCATGGAACGCGCGGAGAAGCAACTGCCTTCCCTCGACGTCAGATTCTGTGCAGATATGGCGTTGGGGTGGGATCCGCCCCAACGCCCGTCCTCCTCTGCGGAAAAGACCGATGTCGTGGTCATTGCACGCGAAGACATGGAGGCGTCGTCCGGTCTTGCGGAGATCGGACCCCTCTGGCTCGACGGAACGCCCGTACATGTGACGGACTGGTACCCACGGGGCGCGATGGCGGTGCAATGGCGGCTCGCTCGCGGGGGATCCCTTGCCTGTAGGACGTACGTCAAGATTCGGCGGCGAGTACCAGCCTTGCCCGCAGGGGCGCCGGACCGGGTTGGCGGTTGGGCACTTGACAACGTCAACCGCGTTAATGTCGCGGGTGCGGTAAAGCTGTATGGCTCTGCCCGAGCCGTCGTCACGGACCGGCTGCACGCCCATGTGCTCTCCGCCCTTCTGGGTGTGCCCCACGTCGCCTTGGACAACAGCTACGGGAAGGTGAGCGGCATTTATCGCGACTACACGGGCGGCTTCTCTACCGCTCACTACGCAAGAAGCCTGCCTGAAGCGCAGAGCTTGGCGCGGGAGTTGGTGGCACAGAAATGATCGCGTTCGTCACATCCATTCGTCATCCCGATAATTCGGCTTCATACAGCAGGGTGGAACACTTGCTCGAAGACACCCTGCGCTCAGTCGCCGGGCAGATCGATCAGGATTTCGTCGTCATCGTGGTGGGCAACCAAGCCCCGAGCTTCCCCCTTCCGGAGCGAACTGTGTTCGTTCCGGTGGACTTTCCCGCGCCCGCGCCACCGACTGGACCGCGCACCGCACGGGCTCCATTCGTGTGGGACAAAGGCACGAAGATCGGTGTCGGGCTCATCGCGGCGCGGAGTTACTCCCCGGACTTCGTCATGATCTTCGATGCGGACGACTTCGTGAGCCGGCGGCTATCCGGCTTCGTCAAGGATCATGCGAACGGTCAGGGATGGGTCCTCGAGAACGGCTGGATGTACTCGGGCTCCCGCGGCGTCTTCCGGGCGATTCCTCGATTCAATCGCACATGTGGGACATCCTTCATCCTTCCGTTCGATGCCTATTCGGTCCCCTCCGATGTCGGGGTGGGAGCAGACCAGCAGACCATTGCTGCCGCTTATGGAGAAATCCTCTTCACCATAATGGGCGCCCACCGGGACGCGGTCGAATGGCATGAAGCCCACGGACGGAATCTCCAAGTTCTGCCCTTCAGGGGCGCCGTGTACCACGTCGATACCGGCGAAAACCACTCAGGAAAGTCGATGGCCGGAATCGCTTTCCCAGCCACCAGAAAGCTGCTGCGTGAATTTGGCATCCGCGACAACCGAAGCCTGGTCAAACGTGCCTGGAGCTCATTCGGGCCAAGACCGATCGCGGAGACATCGAAGGCTATTGCGAGAAGGGCAACCCGAAGGTGACAAGCTCGCGCCGCCGAGCACGCGTATTGATCGGCGGGTGAAGCCTCTATGAGCGACGACGACGATCTCCGTCGACGGGCCACCCGATCGGTCGGATGGGTTGTGGCCGAACGGTGGTCGTCGCGACTTGTCACGGTTCTCGTGCTGGCCGTCTTGACCCGCCTCCTCACCCCGTCGGAATTCGGAGTGATTTCGCTCGCGACTTCGATTTTCGCCGTGCTCCAGGTCTTCGTCGACTCGGGACTGAGCAAGACACTCATCCAGAAGCGCAGACTCGACCCGAAAGATGCCTCGACGGCATTTTGGACCTCATTCGGCGTCAGTGTGATTCTCGGGACCGGACTGGTACTGACCGCTGCCCCGATCTCGAGCGCGTTCGGTGAACCACAACTCGCGCCTGTCCTCCAGGCGATGAGCGTTCTGTTTCCGCTGAGCGCCCTCTCGCAGGTTCCTGCGGCGCTCCTCGAACGCGAACTGGACTTCAAACCGCTCTCGATCAGGCAATTCATCGGGACCGTGTGCGGCGCTGCGGTCGCGATCCCGCTGGCTCTGGTAGGCGGTGGAATCTGGGCACTCGTGGCACAGACCGTCGTCAGTGCGCTCGCAGCCGTCATCGCGCTTTGGTCCTCTACGCCTTGGCGACCAAGGTTCGAGTACTCATTCGATTCACTCCGCTCGCTGTGGCGCATCGGCGGCTCGATTCTTGCGATCGACCTCCTTGACGCTATCCAAGCCAACATCGACAAGATCGTCATCGGGGCACTTTTCTCGCCTCAGGAACTCGGCTACTACTTCATCGCCCAGCGCGTCGGCACAATTCTGATAGAACTCGTGACGTCCGTCTTGTCGAGAGTGTCCTTCACGACGTTCTCCCGCGTGCAGGATGATCGAATACGTCTGAATCGCATCTTCCGGCAGCTGACCTTCGTTGCGGCAGCGGCGAGCATTGCGATCTTCGGCCTCGTCGCAACGCTCGCCCCGCAACTCGTCGCATTCCTGTTCGGACCGCAATGGACAGATGCGGTCCCGATCATTTGGATTCTCGCGCCGGGCTGGGCGTTGGGGGCGGTCATGTACTTCGACCGAAACGTGTTACTCGCAACGTCCCACGCGGGATCCGCACTTGTGCTTGCCATCGTTCAGAATGTGGTCGGTACTGCGCTCGTGTTCTTGCTGGCCCCGTTCGGCGTGCTGGGCATCGCATTCTCACGACTTGCGCGATTCATCATCTGGCCCGTGCGGCTCGTCGTCCTCAAACGCGCTGCCGGTGTGGACATCGGAAAGTACGTCTCGCAGTTGACGAGGTGCGTCGTGGCTTCCATCGTGCCGTTCGGTGTCATCATCGGTCTTCAGTTCACTCCGTGGGCGACTGCGCCAGCGCCATTCTGGACGTTTGCCTGCCCAGTCGCCGTCATCGCTCTTGTCGCTTACGGCGCCCTATTGTGGGTTCTCGCCGGAGAGGAGAATCGCACTGTTCTGCGAGCCGTCTGGGCTGACCTCACCGCACGACTTCGACGCCGCTAGCCGTGATCTCTCGTCTGTTGTGTAGGGGGAGCGGTCACTCGTGAAGAGCCATCACGAGGCCCTGATCTCATCCCGTCAAGCAACGCGAGAAACTTGGTGATCGCAACGTCTCGACCAAGCTGTTCTTGCCGATATCGCAATCCAGCCGCACCAAGAGCTGCGCTACGGTGTGGGTCACGACTGAGCTCCACGATCATTCGAACCAGTTCGTCGGGATTTCCGCCGTCGACGACGACCCCTCCGCCCGAACGCTCGATCTCTTCTGCGGTAACGCTGTCGCGGTGTGTGGAAGCGATCACAGGGAGGCCGGTGGCGAAATAGCTTGTGAGCTTGCTCGGTACCGACATCTCTCTTACGTCTGGCAGTTCGTTGACGAGTAGGGCGTCCGCAGCAGTCAGGGTGCTGAAGAACAGTTCATCGGGCAGCGGATCCAAGAACTGGATCGTCGACACCCCTTGCCCCATCTTCTCGAGGGTCTCGCGTTGATTCCCATCGCCGAGTAGCACGAATCGGATTGGAAGTGCACGCCGTTCTGCGATCTTTGCGGCTTCGACGACATTCGCGAGGCCCTGTTTGAGCCCTTGGTTTCCGGCGTGCAAGACAACGTACTCGTCGCGCCGCCAGCCAAGCGAGTCACGGTCGGCGGGGTCGGCTGCAGAAGCCTGAATGTGGGACCAATTCCGAATCGTGGCTACCTTAGCGTCGCTGACACCCAGGCTGTCGATCACGAAGCGAGTGAATCGTTCGTGGATCGAAACGACCCGGTCGGCTCCGCGCAGCATCGACGACTCGACGCGCGATATCGCCGCGGCTGCCCGACCACCCGCTGTGCCAGTCTCTTTGACTCCCAGTGTGTAGAGGTCTTGAACCCAGACCACCCACGGTGCGCGAGAGCGTTTGGGGCGCCACGAAAGTCGCCGTGAGGCGAGAGCTGCGTGAAACATGGCGGGCGACACGAAAATTGCGGCATCGGCGCCATGAAGGCCCTCTACAAATGCTGCAGCGCCTGCGGTCAGCTCGGAAATCAGTCGCTTCAATGCCGTGGGGCGTGCCGGAATGTAGTGCCGGAGCCGAATCACATTCACCCCGGAGTCATTCGTCGCGGAGCGCCCCGGACCGTAACCTTTATATCGTTGCCAGCCTGGGTAGAACGGCTGGGAGGTAATCACCGTCACGTCATGTCCCGCGGATGCCAGCCCATTCACAAGGTCAGCCACGTAAGGGGCATTTCCGGTCGGCTCCGGGGCGTAGTGGAGTGAAACCACAGCTATTCGCATACTTTCGGGGTGCTTTCATACGTTGTGGTGGCGAGATCGGAAGCAGGTCTCAGAGGAAGTGGCTAGTGAGCGCTCTCGCCCGGTAGAAGAACTGCTCTTGCGGTCTTGGCCAAGATCGCGACATCGCCGATCAAGGTCCAGTTCTCCACGTAGTAGAGGTCGAGACGCACCGTCTGTTCCCAATCCAGCGTGCTGCGACCACTTACCTGCCACAGCCCTGTGATGCCCGGCCGGGCGAGCAGTCTTCTTCGGGCCGCGCTCGTGTAGAGAGCCACCTCGGCCGCGATCTGGGGTCGTGGTCCGACCAGGCTCATAGAGCCGCCAAGTACGTTGAACAGCTGTGGCAGCTCGTCGAGCGAGTACTTGCGGATCACCTTTCCGATGGGGGTGATCCGGGGATCGTTCTTCACCTTGAAGAGGGGGGTTTCACTCGTCCCCTGCGCCGCGAGAAGCGCGGCGAGCTCTTTGTCAGCCCCGACACGCATGGACCGGAACTTGAGCATGTGGAACGGCGCCCCGTTGATCCCCACACGTTCCTGCTTGTACAGAAGGGGTCCCTTGCTCGTGAGCTTGACGGCAGCCGCGACCATGAGGAGAACCGGCGAGAGCAGGAGAGTGATGACCGACGTGACGATCACGTCGAAGGATCGCTTGGTGAAGCGTTGCCCGTTCGTGAAACGCGGAGTCTCGACGTGAATGAGCGGCAGGCCGGCGACCGGCCGAGTGTGGAGCCGCGGACCCGCGATGTCGGTGATGCTCGGAGCGAGGACCAGATGTTGCTTGCCGGCCTCGAGGCTCCAGGAGATTTCCTTCACCTTGTCGGGCGGGAGGTCATCCGTGCTGGTGACAGCGATGGTGTCGGCTCGGGTCGCCTGCATCGCCCGCTGGACAGCATCCACGCTTCCCATGATGGGAATATCTGTGCCTTCGATCGTCTCGGCCACCTTGCCGGACGGGACGCACGCCCCGACGACGTGATAGCCGGCGCCGGGTACGCGTCGCAGCTCGCGGGCGATCTGCGCAACGGATGCACGCGATCCCACCAGGAGGACCCTTGCCACGTACTTGCCCTGCACCCGCTGTACCAGCAGCCACTGTCGCCACAACCACCGTTCGAGAAGAAGTATCAGGACACCGAGCGGGAGGCTGATGAAGAGAAAGCCGCGTGCGAGGTCGACCCGGAGGAGAAATGCCGCGATCGCTACCAGTCCGAACAGGCGGAAGCTTGCGTTCACTATGCGGGTGTACTCGGCGAGCCCGGCACCGATCACACGATGGCTGCGTGAGTCGGCGAATGACAGTGCCCACATCCAGAGAATCACGAGGATTGCCGAGAACACCCAGTAGGAGATCTCGTCGAACCGGCTGTCGTCGCGCATCGCCACCTGGGCGTTGCCGGTGCCGAACCAGATGATCTGCGTGCCGTAGACGACCCAGATCAGGGCGAGCAGGTCGGTGACCCAGAGGAGGGTGCCGTAGCGCCGCCGCCACGGTGGTGCGGCCGCCCCGGCCAGATACGGCGCGGGCACCGACCCGGTGTCGGTGGTGCGCGCGGGCGACGCGTCGGTCTGGATCTTCGCAGCAGCTGCGAGATCGTCCGTCGCGTTCGTAGATGTTTCATCGGTACGCGGCGACAACGATGTCGCGTCAACCTGAAGATCCGGCGTCATCCCGACTCCTTCCCGTCGACGCCCAATCCCTTCCCCGCTGGCACGCTAGCAGGCGTTTGTGACACGCACGTGACGCACGGTGTCGGTGTGACGTCGAACGTCAGGTGACGGGTCGCTGCACGAGGAGTGGCGGGGCGCTGGCGGGCAGGACGAACACCACGATGCCGCGACGTGCGGTCGACCGTCGTGCTGCGTGATCCTCCCCAGGGGCGCTGCAGGGAGGCCGCGATCATGTCGCCGGGGGAGAGTCGGGGCGGGGGCGACGGCGCTCCGCGCGGCGCTCTGCGCGGCGCTCCGCGACCGGCGGCGGCGGTGTGGGGTCCGCGGTGTACCCGTACCCGTATCCGTACCCGTAGCTGTAGTACGAGTCGGGTCCGCGCGTGGGCACCATCGACATGACGACGCCCGCGACCTTCGCGTCAACGGTCACCAGGGCGTCGATCGCGCCCTCGAGCTGCCGCTTGTTGGTGCGGCCGGCGGCCACCACGACGATCGCGCCACTCGTGGTCCGCGCGAGGATCGCGGCATCCGTCACCGGAAGAAGCGGGGGAGCGTCGCACAGCACCACGTCGAAGTCGCGCTCGAACGCCTCGAGAAGGTTCTGCATCTGGCTCGAGCCGAGCAGTTCGCTCGGATTGGGCGGGATCTTGCCGGCCGGCAGCACGAACAGGCTGCGCTGGCCCCACGGCAGCATGACGTCGGCCACCGTGGCCCGACCGATGAGCACGTCGGTGAGGCCCGCTCCGCCCTCGATCCCGAGGTACTCGGCGACCTTCGGCCTGCGCAGATCGGTGTCGATCAGGGCGACCCGCTTGCCTGCGTCGGCCAGCGCGATCGCCAGGTTGATCGTCGAGGTCGTCTTGCCCTCGGTGGGCACGCTCGAGGTGATGACGAAGCTGGCCCGGCCGCCCATGTCCAGGAACTGCAGATTGGTGCGGAGAGCCCGGAACGACTCGGAGCGGGGGCTGTGCGGGTCGTCGTGCACGATGAGAGGCCGCTCTTTGGCTTTCGCGTCATACGCGATCGCGCCGATGATCGGGGCCTCGGTGACGTGCTCGACATCGCGCTGCGTGCGGATGCGGGTGTCGAGCACCGCGCGAAGCACCGCGAATCCGATGCCGAGCGCGAGGCCGATCAAGGCACCGAGCGCGATGTTGAGCGGCACGTTGGGGCTCGAGGGAACGGAGGGCGCCGTCGCATCCTGCACGCGGGTCAGCCGCACGGGGCTCGTGCTCCCGCCGTTGGGCGTCTCGATCTTCTCGACCTGCGAGGTCAGGCTCGCCGCGAGTGCGTTGGCGGTGTCGGCGGCGCGTACCGGGTCGGAATCGGTGACCGAGATCGTGATGAGCGTGGTGTTCAGCGGCGAGGTCGCGGTGATGTCTTTGCTCAGCGTCGCCGCCGTCTGGTCGAGGCCGAGCTCGGTGATCACCGGCTCGATGACGAGGGGCGTCTTGACGAGGTTCACGTACGTCTCGACGCGCGCCTGGGTGAAGTTGGATCCTTGCTGCAGCTCCTGGACGGTGCCACCCGCCTGAGTGGAGACGAACACAGTGCTGGATGCTGTGTAGACGGGCGTTCGTGTGAGGGAGAAGACGGCCGCGACACCCACCCCGAGGAGGGTGGCGATGACGATGACTGCCCAGTTCTTGCGGAGGATGCGGATGTAATCGCTGAGCTCCATGGTGCCTCTCGAGGTGCATCGCACGGGCGGGGGACCCCGTGACGTGCTGGTCATCCTGCCACACGCGTTTTCCGGGATTGTTACGAAACGACGCGTACGACGACCGGTGCCGCGCATCGTGACGGCATCGTTAGTCGCCCCTACCGCGGGTCGGCCAACCCGAGGCGAAGAGTGCGGACCACCGCATCCACCGCCGGAATCAGCTGTGCGGCGGCGAGTTCGTACGTGCGCATCGAGCGGCCGTAGGGGTCGATCACATCCTCGTCCTCGGGGACCACGGGGGTGGCTGCGAGGCCGCGGTATGATCCGACGAGCCCGGCGATCGCGCGGACGCGGGCGGCAGCATCCGGTCCCGCCTCACCGGTCACGCGGCGCACCTCGTCGTCGGGAACCTGCGCGGCGATACGGGCGAACTCGCGGATCGTGAACGTCACCCGCGTGCGGGAGGGCGCCAGCTCGACCACTTCGCGCCGATGGTCGCGAGTCATCGTGAGGATCAGATCGGGGCTCAGCAGCTGCGCCTCGGTGAGCGAGCGCGACCGATGGGCCTGCGCTTCGGCGCTCGCGACGCCCGACGCGACCGCGATCTGCACGGCCTCAGGCGTCATCGTCGCGTCGCGGAGGCCGCGTGTGCCCGCGCTCGAGACGTTCGCGGGCAGGGGCTTCAGCCGCTCGCGCAGCAGCAGCTCGGCCAGCGGAGAGCGGCAGATGTTGCCGGTGCAGACGGTCAAGAGCTCGAACACCCGGTGCCTTCCCCGAGATCGGCGCCGGGTAGCGTGGGCGCGTGTCCGAATACTCTAGCGACGCCGGCGAGACGGTCGACGCCACTCCGCCGGCCCCCTCGCCCGGTGCGGTGACGGAGTCGAAGAAGCGTGTCCGCACGCCGCGCACCGACTGGCGGCAGGGCGGGCGCACCGTGCTCGCGTGGCGCGACTGGCTGCTGGCACTCGCGCTGGTGTCGCTGGGCGTCGGGGTGATGGTCGGGGCTCTGCTGTCGGCCGCGTCGCCGTCGGCGGCGGGTTCCGTCGCGGCACTCGTGATCGTCTGGATCGGGATGCTGGTGCCCGTCGTGTGGGCGTTCACCCGGTCGCGACCGGCCGGACTGCTCCGCTTCCGCGCGATCGATCTGCTGTGGGGCGTCGGGCTCGCATTCGTGCTGCGGCTCGCGCAGGGCCGGCTGACCGTCGCACTCGGCGGATCCGCCGCGCTGCCGTCGTACCCCCTCGTCGACGGCGGGCTGTCGCCGGAGTGGTGGTTCACCGAGGCGCTCGGGGCCATCATCATCTCGCCGGTGCTCGAGGAGTTCTTCTTCCGCGCCGTGCTGATCGTCGCGCTCTTCACCATCCTGCGCCGGTCGATGGGCCGGCCGGTAGCGGGTCTCGTCGCGGTGCTCGTCAGCACGTTGGCGTTCGTGCTCGTGCACGTCGTCGACGGGGGTGGGGCTGTCGATCAGCTCGTGGCCACCGGAATCCTGGGGCTCGTGTGCGGCGCGCTCGTGGTGCTGACCGGGCGGATCTGGGGCGCGGTCCTGGTCCATGTGCTGTACGGCCTGAGCTTCGTCGCGCTCGCCCTGGCGGGCACGTTCCTGGGCTGAACGGCCCGGTTTCGCACCCGATCGTCTTGAGGTTCTGTTCATCTACCGGAGACGATTCGTTACATCCGCGAAACTGAAGATTTGGTGTGAGCGCCGACAACCTATGTACTGTGGATGCAGAGGGATCCGAACCCTTCGAGTGTTCCAGCGTCGTCGCAGTCTCTTGTCCGCACCCGCCAAACCACCCGGGGGATCTCCCAAAATGTTCAAAAAAACCGCAGCAGTACTCTTCGTGGCCGGTGCCCTCCTCCTGAGCGGCGCCGCAGCAGCCAACGCATCCACGTACCCCGTCGGGGCCGGCGGATTCGTGAGTGACACCACGCCCGCACCCGGTCAGCCCATCACTCTGACCGCCAACATCCCGGCCGACTCGCCTCAGGACTTCGCGGTCTTCACCCTCACGGGTGACCCGGGTGGAGCGACGCTCGCGTCGATCGTCCGCGCCGCGGCACCCGCCGGTCTGCAGAAGCCGGTCGTCAACGGCACCTCGTCGGCCGTCTTCACCGCCAACAACGAAGGCACCTTCACGGTCGCCGCGTTCGACTCGAACGGCCGCCAGGTCGCTTCGTTCGAGCTCGTCGTCTCGGCGGCCAACGCGGATGGCGGCCTCGGCTCGACCGACGGCGGCAGCGCCCTCCCCGCGACAGGTGGCGCTGTGCCGCTGACCGCGATCTGGATCGGTGTCGGCGCCGTGGGCATGGGCAGCATCGCTGTCGTGGCCGCGGTCGCACGTCGCCGCGCGCAGAGCAACCACTGACCCACGTGATGACGATGACCCCGGACGAGAGTCCGGGGTCATCGTCGCATCTCGTCCCGGCACCGGCCTATGCGAGGCCGTGGCCCGCACTCCTGGTCGCGGCCGTGGGATTCATCGCTGCGGCCCTTCTCATCGCGGGGTATCCCTCGATCCGGCTCGCGTGGATCACGACCCCGAGCTGGGTGCAATCGCTGCTCGACCTCGTGATCCTGTCGCTTCCGCTCGTCGTCGCTGTCTTCGCAGCCGCGGCCGTCGGCTCGCGTCTCGGTATCGCGTCAGCGCTCGGGATCCGCGCCTGGCGGTGGAGCGACGTCGTCGCCGGCGCGGGGATCGCGCTCGTGGTGCGAGCTGCCGTCGAGCTGATCGCACCGACGGTCGGGTCGATCACGGGACCGCTCAGCGGAGGGGATGCCGGAGCCCAGGCCGCGAACGCGATCATCATCGTCGTCGGGGCCGCGCTCATCTCGCCGGTGGTCGAAGAGACCTTCTTCCGCGGCGTGGTGGTGCGGGCGCTGGGCGACGGTCTGCGCTCCGTCGGCCCGGCGATCGCGGGAACCGTGGCGGTCGCCGTGTCGACCGGGGCCTTCGTCGCGCTGCACGCCGTATCGTGGGGCGCGAGCATACCGGTGGCGGCTCTGGTCGGGACGGCGGGAGTGGGGCTGGGCACCAGCATCCTGGTCGTGCTCACCGGCCGCCTCGGTGGGGCGATCATCGCTCACATCGTCTTCAATACCCTCGGGGTAGTTCTTCTGCTCCTCTAAGAGAGGTCGTACCTCATGGTCGCCAACCGCAAGGCCCTCCGCTGGACGGCCCCGCTCGCGCTGGCCGCCGCCCTGTCGCTGGCTGCGTGCAGCACACCGCCGTGGGCGACTCCTTCTTCTTCGTCGGCGACTCCCACCGCCTCGGTGTCGCCCGCGCAGCCCGTGCCCAACGATCTGTCGACCGGTGCGACCGCACGGTCGCTCACGACCGGCCCCCTGGCAGTGAGCATCAACTACTGGTCGACCCTGTCGATGGACAAGTGGAATCCGGGAGCGCTCAAGCCCGTGAGCCTGTCGCTCATCACGAAGATCACACCGAACGACGGCCAGAAGGTGTACCTGCAGCGCGCGACGATGATCGCGACGCCCGCGTCGGCGACGCAGACCTTCGACCCGCTGAGCCCCCAGGTCGACAGTGCGACTACCAGCCCTGGCTACCTCGTGCTCGATCCGTACAGCTATTCGCAGACGTTCACCGTGGGCCCCACCCCCGAGGGCGCCACGTACGTGACGCTCGACTTCACCTACGAGTTCCTCGTGCAATCGACGCCCACATCGACCGAATACGCGAAGCAGACGGCGACCGACACGATCACGGTCGCGGTCACGCCATAGGGGTCACGCCATAGGGGTCATGCCCGACCGGTCACGCCCGAGGGGTTGCGCGACCCAGCAGCGCTTACGCGGGTGATCGAGGAGTGCGCGCCAGCGAGCGTATCGAGATCGCGGTCGAGATCGAGATCGCGGTCGCGGTCGCGAAGCGCATCGGCTCCTCCCCAACACGGGTTCGACCGCCGGATTCTCCACAGTGGGTCGTACGTATGTTCGAGGGTGCGAGGTTTCTGAGACGATGAATCATGCGTTTTTCAGCCGAGCTCGAGGGGCACGTCACGACGCTCGTATCGCGCGTCGAGCTCAGCGTCGAGTCTGAACGGCTGCTCGATTCGGTGCGTCGGATGAGTGACGCCGATGTCGTCGCGACGGCGGGCGCAGCATCCGACCTTCTCCACTGCGGCGAGCGGCTGCTGGCGGTGACGGCCGCGGTGATCTCGGAGCGGTCGGCGCGCGAGCGCGGGTCGGACGGGATCGCGGCGGGGCGCGGCCATCGCTCTCCCGTGTCACTGGTGCAGGCGATCGCGGGGAGTACGCGTGCGGATGCGACGCGCGTGGTGCGGCTCAGTCGCTGCTCGAGGGTGGTCCAGCCGACGCGACCGAGCCCGCGATGGTGGCCGAGCCGAGTCGGCCGTGGGACGACGTGCTGCGCAGCGCGATGCTCGATGGCCGGCTTGCTCCGGCTCGTGTCGAGGCGATCCTGCGGGGGCTGGGTCGGCCGCCCGCGCGCGCTGACGCTTCGGATTCCGCGGCGGCCCGTGAGGTGTGGGCGCTGGCGGCGGAGCAGCTGTTGGCCGAGGCATCCGAGCTCCCCGTCGAGGAGGTGGCGCGGCGCGCGCGTCAGGTGCGGGACGCGCTGGATCCGGCGGGTACCGAAGAGCGCTTCGCGCGCCGTTATGCGCAGCGGGCGTTTCGGATGTGGACCGATGCCGACGGCGTGCATCACGGCCGCATCGCCTTCGACGACGAGGGCTACGCGTGGGTGCAAAGCATGGTGGATGCCGCGATGCGGCCTCGACGTGGGGGCCCGCGCTTCGTCGACTCCACCGAGCGGCAGGCGGCGGCCGGTTTGGCGGCCGACCCTCGCTCCAACGACCAGATCGTGTACGACCTCGCGATGGATGTGTGGCGCGCAGGCATGCTCGCGAAGGCGTCCGACGTGTACGGCGCGCGTCAGCCCGGTGTGCGGATGATCGTGGTGGCCGGTGCCGTCGGGCCGCGGGACGCGTTCGGGCGGCTGTTGGCCGCAGCGCACCTCGAAGACGGCGGCGACGCGCTACCCGGCACGGTGCTGGAGCGTTCGCTGTGCTCCACCGGGTACGTGGAGGTCACGGTCGACGGGTGCGGCAACCCGCTGGATGTCGGTCGCGAGCAGCGCGTCTATACGCCGAAGCAGCGCATCGCGCTCGCTGCTCGCGATGGCGGATGCGTGTGGCCCGGGTGCGGGGTCCCCGCGTCGTACTGCGAAGCTCACCACTGCGACCACTGGTGGCGTGACAAGGGGCGCACCGACATCGATCGCGGCGTTCTGCTGTGCCGATTCCACCACCTGCTGCTGCACAACGCGGGTGCGCGGATGACACGGGAGGGACGGGGTCCGTTCGTGCTCTGGCGGCCAGGATGTGCGCCCATGGAGCTGACATCGAGGTCGGCGGTGAAGTGGGCGTGGGATCCTCCACCTCAAACAGTGCGTGCGGGCTGGCGCGTGGCCCCGCCAACCCGTGACCCTGCGAACGCGCAGCCGGGAGGGTCAACGGCGCCGTGATCGAGCAGCCAGGGCCGGTGAGGGTTTCGAGATCGCGGAAAGGGCGGTCGTCATACGGTCGGCGTGCGGGTATCCACGCGAACCCACCGGTCGCCGCCCTGAAGCTGCGCTTGTTCGGTGGCGCGCGCGGCGGCCTCGGTGACCGTGGGGTAATCATCGACCTGCGGGTCGATCTTGATGATGCCGGCGCTCGCCGTGATGCGAAGGGTGGTCGGACCGCCATCCGGCGGCGCTCCGATCGAGTTGAGCACCGACCGGACCCTCAAGCGCACCGCTTCGGACGGCTGTGCGACGAACACGGTGACATGCCCTGGTGCGATCCGGAACAGATCGGCATCGGCCGGAAAGGCGTCGGCGACCGTATCCTCGAGGCGCCGCACCATCGTGGAGAACGCGGCATCGCCCGTCGCCTCGCGAAGGTCCACGACGTCATCGAGCCGGATGTCGACGAACGACCAGTTCTGCTCCGACCGCTTTGCGGCACGCAGCAGCTTCTCGCGAACGATCGGGCGCATGACCACCTCGGGGAAGAAGTCGTCGACCGCCTCGAGGATGTCGGCCGCGCCGGCACGCCTATTGGCGAGGAACAGCAGACTCACGGTCACGCAGATGATGTAGCAGGTCGTCGCCAGAACCACTCCGCGGACGAAGTCGAGGTCACCGGTCGAGCCCGCAGCCAGGGTGGAATGGATCACACCGACCAGGCCCAGCAGGAGCAGGACGGCAGACCCGGCGACCAGCGGTACCCCGAATCTCGAACCGCGGAATGCCCCATGAAGGACCTCGACCGCACCCAGGCCCGCCCCGATCGCGGCCGCCAGGATCAGAACCGTGAAGACGACGAAGCCATAGGGCTGCCCCGCGGTCGCCCACAGGATCAACACGGAGGCGAAGGACTGCACGATACCGGTCCATACGAACGCGCGCTTGCCCTGCAGCACGCGCAGGCCCGACCAGACGAGGGCCGGAAGACCGAAACTGAGCCCGATCGCCACGGGCTGCAGCAGCACGTCCGCTCCGAGCGCCGCGGAGGTCATCGATCCGTACGATGCGAGCAGGGCGAGGAGATACCCGTATGTCCAGTAGCGGGTCGCCCTGCCCGGGCGGGCGAGCAATCCGAGCCAGATCATGAGCGCGACGCACACGGTGACCACGCCGGTCTGCATGACCACGAGGTCGCTCAACTCGTTCACAGCATCAGGCATCCGTCGTCGTCCTTCCCTGCGGATCCTCGACGGTGAGTCCGGGGTGGTCGAACTCGATGGCCGGATCGTCATCAAGCCCGATCCGGTCTGCGGGAATGGTGACGGTGACCGTGGTGCCGCGCCCCGGCATGCTGCGCACGTCCAGCGAGCCGTCGTGCTGCGCGACGAGCGACTGCACGATCCCCATGCCCAGACCCGTTCCGATGATGGTGCTGGCCTGCGCCGCCGCGGAGCGGAAGTAGGGCTCGAAGATGCGAGCCACCTCATCGGGTTCCATGCCCATGCCGGTGTCGCTGATGCGCAGCACGGCGAGCGGGCGGCCCGACGGGTCGGCGGCGATGTCGGGCTCGGCATCCGCCGCGACAAAGACCTCGACCGTGACCCGGCCACCCTTCGGCGTGTACTTGACCGCGTTGCTCACGAGGTTGTCACTGACCTGCCGCAGGCGGAACGCGTCGCCCTGCACGAAGACGTCGGGGTCGGCGGCGAACGTCAGGTGCACGCCCGACGCCTCGGCGGTGGGAACGAAGGAGTCCACGGAGTCCGAGACGACCTTCGCGAGGTCGGTCGTCGACATCGCCGCCTCTTCGAGTTGGGCGTGACGACCCGCGCCCAGCATCTGGCCGGCCAGGGTCATCATGCGCTCGGCCGCCGAGTTGATCGCCTCGATGCGCTCGCGCACACGAGGGCCGATGCTGCCGTCTTCGAGCACGAGATCGGAGTAGCCGATCACGGTGGTGAGCGGATTGCGCAATTCGTGCGATACCCGCGTGGCCAGGCTGTCGCGCGCTCGTTCGGCGCTGACCATCGCGGTGATGTCGTGGGCGATCAGGAGGGATTCACCCGAGGCGAGCCCCCGATCGTCCGCGAGGCGGAGCGACGTGAGGGACAGCGCCCGCCATGAGCCGTCCGCGCTGAACAACCACGTGCGAACGTCGTCGAACTGCTTGCCGCCCCGGGCGCGCATGATCGGACGCTCGGGATTCGTGAGCGGCGATCCACGATAGTCGTCGTACTCCACCGAGCGGGCCGCGAACGTGGTGTCGGCCGGGTTGATGTCGTAAAGGGTGCGATAGGCCGGGTTCGCCTCGAGGATCTCGCCGCTCGCCGAGAGCCGCACGACGCCGACGTCGAGTGTCCCGAGCATGCGAGAGAGCTCGCGCTCCTGGCGTGTCGAGCGGATGAGCGTCTCGTTCAGCTTGTTCGCCTCGCGACGCAGCAGTCGCTTGAACGCGCGCGTCTGTCGAGCCGCCAGCTGGGTGCTGATCGCGATGAACGAGAGCGAGAGGGCGACGACGACCAGTCGCAGCGTGCCGCTCGAGTCTTCCGGATGCTGGATCTCTTCCAGTCCGATCATGACGATCACCGTGCCCAGCGCCGTCCCGGTGGCCCCCAGCGGGAAGTGCGACGCGATCCATGTCACGGGAAACAGCCACAGGAACGCGAGGGCCTGTGTCGTGTCGTGCGTCATGATGCCCACGGCGACGATGTCCAGGAGCGGAACCACGAGCACCGCGAGGGGAGGCAGGTTCTGCCACGGCAGAGCCAGCGCGACAGCGGTGATGACGACGATCATCGACACGCCGATCGTGAACGTCAAGTGGTTCAGCGTCTCCGGCGTGAGCGTCTGCACGAGCAGCACGACGACCACCACCACGATCCCGAGGAGAAGCTGCGAGAGCCAGATCGAGTGGGTGCGAGTGTCGAGGGGCGTGCGGTCGGCCATCCTGGTCACCTCGCCTGGAACGCGGTCACGCGACGCGCGGCTGCGCGGGAGCGCCGGGCGAAGCGATGCAGGTCTGCGGGATCCTTTATGTCGAGCCTCTCCACGAGCAGGTCGGGCGGCTCCGTGGGTGCCCATCGGGGGAGGGCGCGCTCATACGCCGCCTGCAGCCGCGTGCCGATGGCCTCGAGGTCGAGGCCCGAGCCGAATTGGATGGTCACGAGCACCTTCGGTGCCGCCCTGCCGATCACGCTTCCGTCGGGCATCGTGGCGACGGTGGCCCGAGTGAGCGCATCGGTGATCGCGAGCGCCCACGCGCGCCCGAACGCCGCGCGGTGAAGCGTGAGGTCCGGCACCGATGTGGCGATCGTCGTGAAGGCACTCCCCTGAGACATGAGTGCGTCGATCCAGTCGGTGAGGGCGTCGGCGCCGACGACCTGCGAGGGCTGCGCATCGCCCGAACTGCGGAGGATCAGGATCACGCCGATCGTTGTCGCCGCAACGGCAGCGGCGGCGACGATCGTACTCGTCGCCGCGCCGAGAGTGTCCAGCACGAGCGCCGAATCGGCACCCGCGATCGCCATCGCGCTGAGGCGCACGAGGCAATAGAGGCCGTATACCCCTGCGCTGCCCCCGACGAGCCATCGAGCCGCGAGGGGCAGGGTCGTCGCACGCGCACACGTGAGAGCGATCACGGCGCTGAGGAAGGTGAGCACGACGAGCTTCGCGAAGGTGCCGGCGTCCGGAGAGACGAAGAATGTGATCGCACCGACGCCGACGGCGAGCAGAGCGATCGGGGCGATGAAGGTGCGCCCTTTGCCGGCAGCTCGACGGATCGTGGCGACCATGAGGCCGAGCGCGAGAGGCATCGTCACATCGGCGATCACGAGGGGGACGATGAGATCGAAGTCGGAGCCCGACATCGCGTACGAGAGCGTCGAGAGCGTCGCCGCGCACGCGGCGAGAACCGCCAGACTCTGCATCCTCAGCCAGCCTGCGTCGGCCGAGCGTGAACCCTTGTCCGTGGAGAGCACCACGGCCAGGGCGATGCAGCACGCCACCGTGAGGGCGACCGTGTACACCGTGATCATCCGTCGCCCCCGAGCTGTCGTGTGTTGGGTCGGACGCGAGTCGCTCGCTCGGCGGCGGGCGAACCGCGCTCAGCAAATCTTGAGGATTCGTTGAGGCCGCCTCGGCAGAGAACGCACGCTACGTGGAGGTCAGCATAGCAAGATCGGTATCACGAGAGATGCTCCGGCATCCACCTCCGGTACGGGCTGACGATGCCCCGGACCCTCCCCTTCATTCCGCGCCACATCGCCTCCGACCGAGAGACTCGCCATGACCAGCACTCCTGAACTGCCCGCTGTCAGCCGCAGCGAGCTGGCTCTGCGTTCGCGCTCGAAGGCTCCCGTCGTCGTTCCTCAGGAGCCGGTGTACAGCCACGCGTTCCCCGAGGACTTCGACTCGGTGTTCGAGGGATCCTCGACCCAGCGGTCGACGATCGGATGCGTCATACCGGCCTACAACGAAGAGGAATCGATCGCCCAGGTGATCGAGGGCCTCCTGTCGCAGACCCGCGTGCCCGACGTGATCCACGTGGTCGTCAACAACACCACAGACAAGACCGTCGCGCTCGCCTCGCAGTTCGCCGGCCCGCACGAAATCACCACCGAGCTCGGTGAGCAGTTCACCGAGGTCTTCGTGCACGACATCGGCAAGAACCCCGACAAGAAGGTGGGCGCGCTCAACTACGGCTACTCGCTCGTCGAGGGCTACGACTACCTGCTCGGCGTCGACGGAGACACGATCGCAGAGAACCACGCGGTCGAGAACCTCGAGACCGAGATCATCTCCGACACCCGCATCGGCGGCATCTCGGCGATCTACACGATCGACAACAAGCCCTTCAAGGGGCTCGCTTCGTTCCTGATCAGCGGCCAGCGCTCGCAGTTCGCGGCGTTCAACCTGCAGAACCTGCTGCGCGGCCGCAACATGGCCGTCCTCGGTGGGCAGTTCTCGGTCTTCTCGACCCAGGCGCTGCGCGAGGTGATGGAGGCCAACCATCAGTCGACGCCGTGGGTCAAGGACAGCGAGGTCGAGGACTCGCTCCTGTCGCTGCAGATCAAGAGCGCCGGCTACCTCACCAAGATCAGCCCGATCGCGCGCGCGGACGTGGGCGGGATGACGACCCTCAGCGGCCTCGACGCGCAGCAGGTCAAGTGGACGTACGGCGCGATCGAGCTCATGTGGCCCGGTCAGCGAGGCGACACCAAGGGCCAGCCGTTCCACCCGAACCTGCGCATCCGCTGGTTCGAGAACTTCGGCATGCTGACGAACCTGTTCGTGCGCCTCGCGTTCATCCTGCTGCTGGCCGGTTCGCTCTCCCTGAACGCGTTCGTGTTCTCGCCGATCTGGCTCGTCCCGATCGCGATGGCCGTGCTGCTGAACCTGCGCATGGCGTTCACGATGCAGTCCCGCACGCGCAAGGACGTCTTGTTCGCACTCCTGATCGTGCCCGCCGAGCTCTACATGTGGATCCGGCTCTCGCACTTCGCACGCGCATGGACCCGCTTCCTCTCGAAGAAGAAGGTCGACAACTGGGCGATGCAGGCCAAGGCCGAGAAGGGCGGCGGCCTCGGACACTGGACGCCGTTCGTCGTCACCGCCGCCGTGCTCGTCACGATCGCGATCATCTGGATGATGCTCGGCCCCGTGGTTCAGTCGACGATCCTCTGGATCGGCTGGCCCATCGTCGGTGCCGTCACGGTCCTGCAGACCCTCATGATGTTCACGAAGCTGGTGCGCCGCCAGCACGGATATAAGGTCTGAGCGGACACATGTAAATAGAATCGCTCACTGCCGGGCGGAGTCTCTTACTCGGGGGAGGAATGAGACGGCCGCAGCGTCATACCGGGGGAGGTGTGACGTCGGAAGTGAGTCGGTAACCGACGCCCCGTACGGTCTCGATGAATCGAGGCTGTACGGGGTTGTCGCCGATCTTGCGCCGCAGATTCGTCATGTGCGCTTCGATCGCCCGCTTGTCCGCATCGCCGACGAAGTAGGTCGTCACGTACGACTCGCCGCGCAGCACCAGCGTGAGATCTGCCTTGCTGCGCACGCGACGCCGCGATTCCATCAGCGCGGCGAGCAGGTCGAACTCGGTGCGGGTGAGATCGATCTCCTCACCGTCGATCAGCACGATCCGGCTGTCGAGGTCGAGGCGCAGATTGCGGTGCACGAGCCAGTCGCCGTCACCGTGGTCGATCACGCCGACGGCTCCGCTCGTGCCCGAGTCGCCGAACACCGCGGATTCCTGCGGGCCGGCTGTCGACGGTACGACGACCGGGGCAGCGGGGCGCTGAGCTGCGCCGCTGATCTCGGACGTGCTGATGCTCGCGGTCGCCGTGGACGGCCGCGCGCCGGGGAAGGACGGCCCGGCGCTCTCCTGCGTGCGCACCGGCGCGGCGACCGTGGCGCCGGCTCCGGCACGGGGCCGACGCAGCATCGCCTCGACGCGGGCGCGGAACTCGCGCGGGCGGAACGGTTTGGTGATGTACTCGTCGGCTCCGGCGCTCAGGCCGAGTACGACATCCGCCTCTTCGCCCATCGCGGTGATCATGATGATGTACGTGTCGCTCTGAGCGCGGATGCGGCGTGCGGCCTCGATGCCATCGAGACCGGGCATGTTGACATCGAGCGTCGTGATCAGAGGCTGGTACGACAGGACCGCACGGATGCCGTCGATCCCGTTGCCGACGGACACGGTCGAGAAGCCGGCGGCTTCGAGCACCTCGACGAGAAGGTGACGCAGATCGGCATCGTCTTCGACGATCACCGCGGTGCGGCCTGGAGGGCTCGTATCTGTCATTCAGATGCTCCATTCAAGCAAGTTCGGCGCCGGGGGAGGCTCGGGCTCTGGGCCCTCCGCTGAAAGGGAAAGGAGTGCTGGAATTCGAATTCTTGCACACCTGAGCGCGCCGGTCGGATGTGTCCCCCGCATGGGGGACACGGTCATCGAGCGGTGTTGCGGGTCAGCTCGACGGCGGACTGCGCCCACCACGTCCCGGCCGCGGGGCCGCCATTGCACGTACCGTCGCTTTCGCCCGGCGGTTTGATCCAGAGGTTGAGGTCGACGACATCGTCGCCGCTCGTGCCGCCCGCTTCGCCGATGAGCCGGCCCGACGGATTGCACCATTCGCCGTTGGACCCCGCTCCGTTGCGCGATGTGTCGATCACCGCGTGGGCTCCGTCCAACAGAGCCGACACCTTGTGCGCATAGGCGACCTCGTCACCGAGGGCGTTGTAATTCGAGACATTGGTCGCGAAACCGCGGACGCGTTCGACCCCGGCCTGCCGCAGGAGATCCGCCATCTGGTCGGCGGGCAGCCAGGAGGAATGGCCTCCGTCGAGATAGATCCACGTGTTGTCGGCGACGAGGTCGCCGATCGCGGACTGCAGCTGGGTCACGCGGGCATCGACATTTCCGCACTGCGGTGCGAGGGCGAGCGAGTCGGGTTCGAGCATGACGATCGTCGTGACCTCGGGTACCGCCTTCAGCGCGGTGCCGATCTCGGCGACCCAGGTCTCGTAGTCGGCCGGCGCGAGACCGCCGGCGGAGTACTGTCCGCAGTCGCGCTCCGGCAGGCCGTAGACCACGAGCGTGAGTGCGGCATCCGCCGCCTTGGCCTCGTCGAGGAGCGCAGCGACGGTCGCGCCGACGGCACCGATCCCACTGTGCTCGGGGGTCAGCCATACGGCAGTGGGCTGAGCGGCGAGGTAGGCGGCCGCGGTGGCGGCATCCGTCCCCTTCGGTGCCGTGGCGGATGCTTTCGCCGCCGCGGTGTCGGAGGGCACCGAGAGCGCCATCCCGGGGTGAGGAGCCTTCGACGCCGCGGGCTGCGAGGCCGCCACGACGACGCCGATCACGACCCCGATGACCGCGAGGATCGCGACGACGAGGACGGCGAGGATGATCGCGCGCCGGCGCCGCCGTGCGCGGCGCGGCCCTGCGGGCGGCGCCGGCGCCCACGCATAGCTCTGCGCCGGGGTCTCGGACTCGCCGTTGGTCACGAGGTCGAGCCTACGGGCGGCCCATGCCGTAGTAGGTCCAGCCGGCGGCGCGCCAGGCGGCAGCATCCAATCCGTTGCGTCCGTCGATCACGATGCGTCCGGTGGCCAGCGAGCCCGCGTGCGACGGATCGAGCTCGCGGCGGTACTCGTCCCATTCGGTCACGAGGATGATCGCGTCGGCGCCGCGGATGGCCTCGTCGCGATCGTGCACGTAATTGAGCTGCGGGTGGATGCGGCGCGCGTTCTCGATCGCGGCGGGATCGGTCACGGTGACCCAGGCGCCGAGACCGTGGAGGCGGACGGCGACATCCAGCGCCGGCGAGTCGCGCACGTCGTCGCTGTGCGGCTTGAACGCCGCGCCGAGCACGGTGATGTTCTTCTTGAAGACGCCACCGCCGAGTGAGGCGACGGCCAGTTCGACCGCACGCTCGCGGCGGCGGAGGTTGATCGCGTCGACCTCGCGGAGGAACGCGACCGATTCGCCGCGGCCGAGTTCTTCGGCGCGGGCCGCGAAAGCGCGGATGTCTTTCGGCAGGCATCCGCCGCCAAAGCCGATGCCGGCGCCGAGGAAGCGACGGCCGATGCGGGCGTCGTGCCCGATCGCGTCGGCGAGCTGGGTGACGTCGGCGCCCGTGACCTCGGCGATCTCGGCCATCGCGTTGATGAACGAGATCTTGGTGGCCAGGAACGCGTTGGCGGCGACCTTGACGAGCTCGGCCGTCGGGCGGTCGGTCACGATGAACGGCGTGTTCTTCGCGACGGCGGGGTGGTAGACCTCCCGCAGGATGTCCGCGGCGCGCTCGCCGTCGCTGTCGGGCGTTCCGGTGGTGGGGTCGATCGTGACGCCCACGACGAGCCGGTCGGGGTCGACCGTGTCCTGCACGGCCCAGCCCTCGCGCAGGAACTCGGGATTCCACACGAGCGTCGCGCCGGTGGCCTCGATGCGCGGGGCGAGTTCTGCCGAGGTGCCCACCGGGACGGTCGACTTGCCCGCGACCAGGTCGCCCTCGCTCAGATAGGGCAGCAGGCCGTCGATCGCGGCGTTGACGTACGTGAGGTCGGCGGCGTAGCCGTCCTTCTGCTGCGGCGTGCCGACGCCCACGAAATGGACTTTCGCGCCCTTCGCCCGAGACATGTCGGTCGTGAAGGTCAGTCGGCCCGACGCGATGCCCTCGGTCAGGATCTCCTGCAGGCCCGGTTCGAAGAACGGCGCCTCACCCCGGCTGAGGGTGTCGATCTTTCGTGCGTCCACGTCGATGCCGACGACGTCATGCCCGATCGACGCCATCGCTGCCGCGTGCACGGCTCCGAGATACCCACAGCCGATGACCGACATACGCATGAAAGCTCCTCGATAGCTCGTGAGTGCTGGTGCAGTTGCTACTGAACGAGTTCCCTTACTACCAGAGTCGTGTTTCATGCGAGGTTCGCCTGCGTCGCGGCGCGACGCTTCCGCGGACCCCGGAGGTCGCTCGCACACCGGGGCATACACTCGGCCCATGGACGAAGCCGAACAGATGGCCCACCAGCTCGAACGCCTGGTGGGAGACCCCATCGCCGATGCGGTGCAGGGCTTCGTCCGCGTCGTCTCGGTGAGCGAGCCCGTGGGCCGCTTCGGCTATCTCAGCTGCACGATCCGGCTCGCGACCGAGGCAGACGGCATCCCCGAGACCTTCATCGACACCGAGATCGCCACGCGGCGCAAGTGGTGGCCGAAGGTCGGGCAGCGGCTGCCGGCCCGCATCGCGAGATCGCAGCCCGATCGGGTCGACATCAACTGGGATGCTCTGGCCCCCCGCTCCGAGCGCTAGCGCCCCCGCCTCCCCATTTCTTCCCGCGAGACCGGATAGGTGCGACGAGACGGTGGGGATCTGCGGCGGTCTCGTGGCGTCCATGCCGTCTCGCGGATGAGTGCGACGCTCAGCGGAGGGAGGCGGGGTCGGGATCGTTCCAGTTCTGGATCGATTGCACCACCCAGAACGCCAGGAACAGCAGAAGCGCGATCACCTCGCCGACCAGCACCCCGTACGTTCCGCCCGACCGCGTCGCGCCGAACACCGCCAGCACCAGCACGTCGATGACAAGCGCGATGGAGATCACGATGTACGACCCGCGCACCCACCCCGCGACCGGCCGGCGCCCCGCAGGCCAGAACGCCTCGGCGAACGCGACGGCCGCAACAAGCGCGAAGAACACCGCCGCCGCGACATAGTGCGCCCACTGCAGGAACTCCGCACGCCACAGGCCCCACGTGAGACCGACGACGGCCAGAACGATGACGGCGAGGGTGAGCGACAGCATCCCTCCCGCCCGGTCGACCTGCCCGAAGGCGATCAGCACACCGGCGAGCACCGCGATCATCGCGCCCACGACGAGGTAGGTGATGACGCCGTTGTCGGCGTCCGCTGCCCACGCACTCGGCACGCACCCGCTCGCGCACGCGACCGCGACGCCCGGCACCTCGCCCGGCGCAATGACGGTCGGCACGATCGCGATGAGCGGCACGAACAGTGCGGCCGCGTCGAGCAGTACACGCTGGACCCCTCTGCCGGAGAGTGCGAAGAGGAGGGCGGATGCTGCCACCAGCGCCCCCGCGAACATCGTGTGCGCCGGCGTGTAGGCGTAGTGGCTGAGGGAGCGGAGGACCCCGAACTGAGGGATCTCGACCGCAGCGGCGACGAGGATGACCACGACGGTCAGCGCGATCGCGATCCGCAGGTAGCGGTAGGTGCGCTGCAGCGACGTGGTCGGTCCGAGGATCATGGGCCCCACGATCCCCGAGGGCGAGGGTTGCGTCAAACGCGCGAGCGGAAAAGTGAAGCGGCCCGGGGGTCTGGGGGAGCCACGGGCCGCTCTTCCGCGGATCAGGTAACCCGATTACCGTGATCGTGCGGGTGAAATGAGAGCAATCTGGGGGATGCCCTCGATACAACCGTAGATGGACGTCAACATCCTGTCTGTCCCCACTTCGGTGGACACGTGGGGGCGTGGTCGGGATCTCGATACGCTCGCCGGGTGCTCGCTCACCGATCACCCCGTCGAGAGCGGTTTGGATCGGGGATCCGCATGCCGTAAGCTTGACCCTTGGTGTCTGCGCCCTGCTGGCCAGCACTGCGAACGTGAGCCCTCCACTGGCGTGTTCCGTCGCATCTCGACAGGCTCGATGACCGGAAATCGGCTCGACGGCCGCGAGTGCGGAGAACCACCCCGGAGCGGGATTCACGAACATCTCCGTTCGAATCAAGAAAGCAGCACTATTGTGACGCGCACGTACACCCCCAAGGCTGGCGAAGCCCAGCGCGAGTGGTTGATCATCGACGCCACCGACGTCGTTCTCGGCCGACTCGCGAGCCACGCGGCAGCACTCCTTCGCGGCAAGCACAAGGCGACCTTCGCCAACCACATGGACATGGGCGACTTCGTCATCATCATCAACGCCGACAAGGTGGCGCTGACCGGACAGAAGCTCCAGAAGAAGAAGGCCTACCGCCACTCAGGCTACCCGGGCGGCCTGAAGTCGGTCACCTACGAAGAGCTCCTCGCGAAGAGCCCCGAGCGCGCCGTCGAGAAGGCAGTGCGCGGCATGCTTCCGAAGAACAGCCTGGGCGCTCAGCAGCTCAGCAAGCTCAAGGTCTACCGCGGCGCGGAGCACCCCCACGGTGCCCAGCAGCCCAAGGCCTTCATCCTCGACCAGGTCGCCCAGTAAGCGCCTCCCAGACTGACTAAGGACATACTCGTGGCGAAGATCACTGATTCCGTCGACAGCGCGGACACCACCGAAGCACCCGAGAGCTACTCGACCGAGACCCCGGTCGACCAGGAAGCGGTGAGCGCCCCGCGCCCCGTGCTCAGCGTTCCCGGCGCAGCCGTGGGCCGCCGCAAGCAGGCCATCGCCCGCGTGCGCATCGTCCCCGGCTCCGGCACCATCACGGTGAACGGGCGCACGCTCGAGGACTACTTCCCGAACAAGCTCCACCAGCAGCTCATCAACGACCCGTTCACGGTGCTCAACCTCGCGGGCGCGTACGACGTCATCGCCCGCATCTCGGGTGGTGGCCCCTCGGGTCAGGCCGGCGCGCTGCGCCTCGGCATCGCCCGTTCGCTGAACCAGGTCGACGAGGAGAACAACCGCGCGACGCTGAAGAAGGCCGGATTCCTTTCGCGCGACGCGCGCGTCAAGGAGCGCAAGAAGGCCGGTCTCAAGAAGGCGCGCAAGGCTCCTCAGTACTCGAAGCGCTGATCGGCTCCGTTCCGATGCCGCTGTTCGGCACGGACGGCGTGCGGGGGCTGGCCAACGGCCCCCTCACCGCCGACCTCGCGCTCACCCTGGCCCAGGCGGCAGCTGTCGTCCTGGGCCAGGGCCGCACCGCCGAGGCGCGGCGCGCGGCAGGCAAGCGGCTCACGGCCGTGGTGGCGCGCGACCCGCGAGTCTCGGGCGAGTTCCTCGCTGCCGCCGTGTGCGCCGGTCTCGCCTCGTCCGGCGTCGACGTGCTCGAAGCGGGCGTCCTGCCCACCCCCGCACTGGCATTCCTGATCGCCGACCACGACGCCGACTTCGGCGTCATGGTCTCGGCATCGCACAACCCCGCGCCCGACAACGGCATCAAGATCTTCGCGCGCGGCGGAGTGAAGCTCCCCGACATCGTCGAGCAGCGCATCGAAGCGGCGCTGGGCGCACCCAAGCTGCAGCCCACCGGCGCCGGCGTCGGGCGCATCCGCCGCTTCGCCGACGCCGAAGACCGCTACGTCGTGCACCTGCTGGCGTCGCTCCCGCACCGCCTGGACGGGATCCATGTGGTGCTCGACTGCGCGCACGGCGCAGCATCCGGTGTCTCTCCCGAGACCTTCCGTGACGCCGGCGCGCGCGTCACCGTGATCGGCGCCGACCCCGACGGCTGGAACATCAACGACGGCGTCGGCTCGACGCATCTCGACGTGCTCTCGGCCGCGGTGCTCGAGCACGGCGCCGACGTCGGCATCGCCCACGACGGCGACGCCGACAGGTGCCTCGCGGTCGACGCCACCGGCAAGGTCGTCGACGGCGACCAGATCATGGCGATCCTCGCCGTCGCGATGAAACAGCGCGGGCACCTCGTGGACGACACGCTCGTGGCCACGGTCATGAGCAACCTCGGCCTGCACAGGGCGATGGACGACCACGGCATCCGCGTGCTCCAGACCGCCGTCGGCGACCGCTATGTGCTGGAAGAGATGAATGCCGGCGGCTACTCGCTCGGCGGAGAGCAGTCGGGGCACGTCATCATGAGCGAGTTCGCCACGACCGGCGACGGCCTGCTCACCGGCCTGCACCTCGTCGCCGAGATGGCGCGCACCCGCTCGTCGCTGGCCGAGCTCGCATCGGTCATGACGGTCTACCCGCAGGTGCTCATCAACGTGCGCGACGTGGATCGCACCCGCGCCGCGACCGATCAGGGAGTGGCGGACGCTGTCGCCGCCGCAACCGCCGCGCTCGGCGACACGGGCCGCGTGCTGCTGCGTGCGTCCGGAACCGAGCAGCTCGTGCGGGTGATGGTCGAGGCGGCCGACGTCCACGCGGCCCAGACGCACGCCGATGCGCTGGCGACTGTCGTGCGGGAGCGACTCGCCCTCTGAAGCCGCCGGTGAGCCTCAGTCGACGGTCTCGAGGTAGCGCAGCAGCACACCTTCGCGCAGCGCCCACGGACTCACCTCGAGCTGCTCGACATCGAGCGCCTTCATCGCCGCGTGCAGCACGACCGCACCCCCGACGATCTGGAACGTGCGCTCCGGGGTGATTCCCGGCAGCTGCTGGCGCGCTTCGGCGGGCATGGCCGCCATCCGCGGAATCCAGCTCTTCAGCGCCGCACGGGTCAGCACCATGCGGTCTTCGTCGGCCCACCCCGGCTGCACGGTGCCCGCGAGACGTGCAAGGGAGCGGATCGTCTTGGACGAACCGACGACATGATCGTGCGAGGGATGCTCCGCCAGCGCGTCGCGAACGACGGCGAGCTGTTCACCGGCGTAGGCGCGAAGTCGTCGGAGCTGCTCATCGGAGGGCGGGTCGTCGGGCAGGAATCCGACCGTGACACGGCCGGCGCCGAGCGGCACCGACAGGGCGACGTCGGGAACCTCGTTCGCCCCGACCGCGACCTCCAGCGAGCCGCCCCCGATGTCGAGCATGAGGATGTCGCCGGCCGACCACCCGAACCACCGCCGGATCGCCAAGAAGGTGTAGCGCGCCTCACCCGGGCCGTCCAGCACCTGCAGGGGGACGCCGGTGAGCGCCTCGATGCGCCTGATCACCGCGGGGCCGTTGGTGGCTTCGCGCAGGGCCGATGTGGCGATCGTGAGGAAGGCCTCGACCCCCTCGGCCTCGGCCGCTGCGCGCGCCTCGGCGGCAGCATCCTCCAGAGCGGCGATACCCACGGCGTTGATGGCGCCGTCGGGGTCGAGGAAGCGCATCAGCCGCAGCACGCGCCGGAACGAGGTCGAGGTCACGGGGCGCACCCCCGGGCGAGCGTCAGCGACGAGCAGGTTCACGGTGTTGGAACCGATGTCGAGGACTCCGAGGCGCACGTGATGATCGTACTGGCGGCCGTCGGTGCGCTCAGCCGGGCGGGCAGGGGGTGAGCGCGGCCTTCACGAATGCCGTCGACTGGTAGAGGTACTGGTACGCCCAGGCCGAGAGCGTCAGGTGCTCGTCGATGCCGACGACGGTGACCTTCCCCGGGTAGCACTTGTCGAAGATGTACCGGGTGCGTGCGACGTGCGGCGTGAAGGTGATCACGATCACGGTCTGCACGTCGTGGTCCGCGGCGTACGCGGCCAGCATCGCTGTTTCGCCCTTCGTCGTGAAGGGGAGCGGACTCTCGCACGTGACTGCGAGGTCGGTGCAGACGGCCAGGTCGGCTGCCGACTTCCGGTCACCCGGCGGCGAGACCGAGATCAGGGCGGCATCGGCGATTCCGTCGTGTCGCATCGCTTCCTCCAGAGCGATGCGTGCGGGGCTCGGGGGTCCGATCACGTAGATCAGATCGGCCTTTTCGGCGGTCTCCGCCGGAGGGAACACGTACAGGGGGAGGCCCGCCAGTGCGATCAGGACCACACCTGCGACGGCGGTGAGGAGCAGCGAAGGGATGCTCCGCAGCGCCCGAGGATCGATCCAGCGCACGTTCGACTTCATCCCTCCACCTCTCACAGGGACGACGACGGCCACGTACCGCCCATCGTAGGGCGTCACGGCGACCCGATCGTGCGCGGGTGACCGTGCGCGGCGGGCCGCGGCATCCGTCACCCGATACGATGGCGCGATGGCCGCCGAAGACGCCGCGACGGCGGCTCCGCCCGCGCATTCCCTGTACCGCGAGATCGACCGTGCGGAGTGGGCGCGCCTGGCGGCCGGCATCCCGCAGCCGCTGACCGAGACGGAAGTCGTCCAGCTGCGTGGCCTGGGTGACCGCCTCGACCTCGCCGAGGTGCACGAGGTGTACCTGCCGCTGAGCCGGCTGCTGAGCCTGTACGCCCTGTCGAACAAGCGGCTCGGCGTCGAGACCAGCGCGTTCCTGCGCGAACCCGACACGACCACGCCGTTCGTCGTCGCCGTCGCGGGTTCGGTCGCCGTGGGCAAGTCGACGATCGCCCGTCTTCTGCGCGAGCTCATGAGCCGGTGGCCGGACACCCCGCGGGTCGAGCTCGTCACGACCGACGGATTCCTCTACCCCAACGCCGAGCTCGAGCGTCGCGGCATCATGGACCGCAAAGGCTTCCCGGAATCGTACGATCGGCGCGCGCTCCTGTCGTTCCTCACCGAGGTCAAGAGCGGTGCGCCCGAAGTGCGGGCGCCGTTCTATTCGCACATGAAATACGACATCGTGCCCGACGCGCATGTCACCGTGCGCCGCCCGGATGTCGTGATCGTCGAGGGGCTCAACGTGCTCGCCCCGCCGCCTACGCCCAACGACGTGGCGGTGAGCGAGCTGTTCGACTTCTCGATCTACGTGGATGCGGCGACCGAGCACATCACCTCGTGGTTCGTCGACCGATTCCTCGCGCTGCAGCAGGGCGCGTTCAACAACCCCAGCTCGTTCTTCAACGTGTTCGCGCATCTGTCGGCAGACGAGGCGGTGCAGACCGCCCTGGGTTACTGGAACGACATCAACCTCCCGAACCTCGAAGAGAACGTGCTGCCGACGAAGCACCGCGCGACCCTGGTCCTGCAGAAGGCTGCCGACCACGCGGTGGAGCGTGTGCTGCTCCGCAAGGTCTAGCCACGCTCGCGCGCTTCTCATCTCATCGCCGCGAGACCGGATGTGCGCCGCGAGACCGAGGTGAACCGTCACCCTCTCGTCGCGCCTATCCGGTCTCGCGGGCTGGGCGGAGGGGCCGGGATTCGTTCAGGCTCCTTGCATACCCCGGCTCGTACCATGGAGGCCATGTGCGGAATCGTGGGATACGTCGGGCCTCGGCAGAGTGAGAGCATCCTCCTGGCGGGCCTCGCTCGTCTCGAGTATCGCGGGTACGACTCGGCCGGCATCGCCGTGATCGACGGTGACGGGCACCTCGGGATGCGCAAGCGTGCCGGCAAGCTCAAGGTGCTCCGCGACGACCTCGGATCGGATCCCCTGCCCGACGGCACGACCGGCATCGGCCACACGCGGTGGGCGACGCACGGCGGACCCACTGACGGCAACGCCCACCCGCACCTCGCCGACGACGACAAGCTCGCGCTGATCCACAACGGGATCATCGAGAACTTCGCCGAGATCAAGGCCGAACTCGTCTCCGAGGGCTACGCGTTCCGCAGCGAGACCGACACGGAGGCCGCCGCGATCCTTCTCGGCCGCGAGTACCACGCGGCCGGCGAAGACCTCGAAGCCGCGTTCCGCGCCGTGGTCACCCGGCTGGACGGGGCCTTCACCCTCCTCGCGATGCACCAGGACCACCCCGGTCTCGTCGTGGCCGCCCGGCGCAACTCGCCGCTCGTGATCGGCCTGGGCGAGGGCGAGAACTTCCTCGGCTCGGATGTCGCGGCGTTCGTCGAGCACACGCGCAACGCGCTGGCGATCGGCCAGGATCAGATCGTCGCGATCACGCCGGGCGGCGTGACGGTCACCGACTTCACCGGCGAGCCGGTCGAGGTCGAGCCTTTCGAAGTGCTGTGGGATGCTGCAGCCGCCGACAAGGGCGGCTGGTCGAGCTTCATGGCCAAGGAGATCAGTGAAGAGCCCGAGGCGGTCGCCAACACGATCCGCGGGCGCGTGAAGGACGGCCAGGTGGTCATCCCGGAGCTGGACGGTCTGGACGAGCTCTTCTCCGGCATCACCCGAGTCATCATCATCGCGTGCGGCACGGCCGCGTACGCCGGCCAGGTCGGCAAGTACGCGATCGAGCAGTGGGCGCGCGTGCCGGTCGACGTCGAGCTCGCCCACGAGTTCCGCTACCGCGACCCGGTGATCGGGGACGACACGCTGATCGTCTCGATCAGTCAGTCGGGCGAGACGATGGACACCCTCATGGCGGTCAAGTACGCGCGCGAGCGCGGCGCCAAGACGCTGTCGATCTGCAACACCCAGGGCGCGACGATCCCGCGCGAGTCGGACGCGATCGTCTACACCCATGCCGGCCCCGAGGTCGCTGTCGCTTCGACGAAGGCTTTCGTCGCGCAGATCACCGCGCTCTACCTGCTCGGGCTGCACGTCGGGCGCGTCCGCGGATCGCTCGGAGCGACCGAGGCCGCACAGCACGTGCTCGAGCTCGAGAGCATCCCCGACAAGATCCGTCAGATCCTGGAAGACGAGCAGGGCCACATCGAGCAGCTCGCCCACTGGATGGCCGATACCCGCTCGGTGCTGTTCCTCGGTCGCCATGTCGGCTACCCGATCGCGATGGAGGGCGCGCTCAAGCTCAAGGAGCTCGCCTACATCCATGCCGAAGGCTTCGCCGCGGGCGAGCTCAAGCACGGCCCGATCGCCCTCATCGAGCCCGGACAGCCGGTGTTCGTCATCGTGCCGTCGCCCCGCGGGTCTGCGGTGCTGCATCCCAAGGTGGTCTCGACGATCGAAGAGATCCGGGCGCGCGGAGCGCGCGTGATCGCGATCGCCGAGGCGGGCGATGCCGCGGTGCTGCCGTACGCGGATGAGGTGCTCCGGATTCCGTTGGCCGGTCCGCTCTTCGAGCCGCTCCTGGCCGTCGTGCCGCTCCACATCTACGCGATGGGCCTGTCCACAGCCAAGGGACTGGACGTCGATCAGCCGCGCAACCTGGCCAAGTCGGTCACCGTCGAGTAGCGGCATCCGCGGGTCGTCCGCGACCGTTGTCCGCGCGCAGACCTGCACAACGCAGGATCGATGTGGCCGACGTACGCGCCGAGACGCGGAATTCCGGCGGTGGTCTTCTCCGCGCGGGCCGGTCGTCCTGCGTTGTGCGCGCCGGGCGGACGATAAAGTGGCGGAGGCCGCGACCGCGGCGGAAAGCAGGGGTGCGATGATCGTCGGCATCGGCGTGGACCTCGTCGACATCCCCCGATTCGAGCGGTCGCTCGCACGGACCCCGAGGCTGCTCGAGCGGCTCTTCGCCCCCGCTGAACGCGTGCTTCCGCCACGCTCGCTCGCCGCGCGATATGCCGCGAAAGAGGCCCTGATCAAGGCGCTGGGCGGCTCGGAGGGCGTGCACTGGACCGAGATCGAGATCACGCCCGAGCCATCCGGACGCCCGTGGTTCACGCTCACCGGATCGACGGCCGCGGTCATCGAGGAGCGGGGGATCTCGAGCATCCATCTGTCGATGAGCCACGACGCGGGGCTCGCGACCGCCTACGTCGTCGCAGAGTCGGCGGGGGTGAGCGCATGAGCCGCCTGCCCGACGGGGTCATGCGCGAGGCCACCATCGATGTCGGCGCGATCACCGCGAACGTGCGGCAGCTCCGGCGGCTCACCCAGGCCGAGATCATCGCCGTCGTCAAGGCCGACGGCTACGGTCACGGCGCGGTGCGCTCGGCCGTCGCCGCGCTCGCCGGCGGCGCGAACCGCCTCGGAGTCGCCGACATCGCGGAGGCTCTGGCCCTGCGCCGCGCGGGGATCAGCGAACCGATCCTCGCGTGGCTCCACGCCCCGGGCGCCTCGTTCGCCGAGGCCGCGGGCGCCGGTATCGAACTGGGCATCTCGACCTTCGACCAGCTGATCGCCGCGGCGGCCGGCGCCTCGCACGACCGTCCCGTCGGCGTGCACCTCAAGCTCGAGACCGGTCTGTCGCGCAACGGCATCGCGCCCGAGGACTACCGCATCGTGTTCTCGGAGGCCGCACGCCTGGAGCGGATCGGCAAGCTCCGCGTCATCGGACTGTTCAGCCACCTCTCCAACGCATCGGCTGACGACGACCGAGCCGCGCTGCGACTGTTTCACGAGGGGGCGGGGGTCGCGGCATCCGCAGGGCTCGCGCCACCTCTTCGGCATATCGCCGCGACGCACGCCGCCCTCGCCCTGCCCGAGTCGCGCCTCGGCTGCGTGCGGATCGGCCTCGGGATCTACGGTCTGTCGCCGTTCGCCGACCGCACCTCCGCCGACCTCGGTCTTCGTCCCGCGATGACGGTGCGCGCCGCAGTCGCCGCCGTGCGGCGCGTGGGGGCGGGGCAGGGCGTCTCGTACGGCTACGACTACCGCACCGACCGCGAGACGACGCTCGCGCTCGTGCCTCTCGGCTATGCCGACGGGATGCCGCGGCAGGCGTCCGGCGCGGGCCCCGTGATGATCGGCGGACGCACGTTCCGGGCCGCGGGCCGCATCGCGATGGACCAGTTCATCGTCGACGTCGGGGACCACCCCGTCGCGATCGGCGACGAAGCCATCGTCTTCGGCGATCCGACGCTGGGCGTGCCCTCCGCCGAGGCATGGGCGGATGCGGCGGGCACGATCAACTGGGAGATCGTCACGCGCATCGGGCCGCGGGTGACGCGCCGGCAGGTCTCGGCGTGAGCCTCGACGCTCTCGCCGGTACCCGCGAGATCTCGACGGCGGCCGAGATGGAAGCCTGGGGCGAGCAGCTCGGACGGATGCTCCGACCCGGCGACCTCGTCGTGCTCACCGGCCCGCTCGGGGCGGGCAAGACCACGCTCACGCGCGGGATCGCAGACGGGCTCGGCGTGCGCGGACCCGTGCAGAGCCCGACCTTCGTGATCGCCCGCACCCACCCGTCCCTCGTGGGCGGCGCACCGCTCGTGCATGTCGACGCGTACCGCCTGGGCTCGGCGCTGGAACTGGACGACCTCGACATCGACGTCGAGTCGTCGGTCGTGATCGTCGAATGGGGTCGGGGGATGGTCGACGGCCTCCGCGACACGTGGTGGGAGATCAAGCTCGAGCGCCCGGTCGGTGGCCGGGGGGCCGACACCGCGTGCGGTGACATCTCGCGGGCGGCGGCCGCGCTCGACGCCGATGTCCCGCGCGTCGTGACGCTCAGTCGGCGGCCGTAGGCTGGGCCGCCCTCGCACGACGGGCCGGTCATGTCGGTGAGAGTTCGTGGGGCGGGCGTGTCTGCCAGCTGGCGGACACGGGGTGCGGGTTCACATGGAGATCAGATCGCGCGCCGGCAGAGACGCTGCATCCGCCGCAGAAGCAGGCGCCTGCCGACGCATGCCCGCCAGCGCGGAGATCACGGCAAGAACGGCCGCGGGGCGTTCGACCTGCGCGAAATGCCCCGCGTCGTCGAGGGCGACCTCGTGGAAGCCCGGAATGAAGGCGGCGAAAGTCGCCGCATCCGCCGCTCCCGCGAAGACGTCGACGACGCCACGGACGGCTCCCACCGGGCAGGTGATCCGGCGCCACGTCGACGTGTCGTAGGTGCCAGCGAGGGCTGCGGCGCGAGCGAACGCGGAGGGACGCACCTCTGCGGCGAGGGCGTCGATCACCGAGGAGTGGACGGTCGACGGGTGCGCGAACAGCGGCGCTGACAGGTGGCGCAGAGCGCCGACGCGGTTGAGAAGACGGACCACCGCCCGGCCCGGGCGGCCGAGGAGTGCGAAGAGTCGCATCGTCAGCAGCATCCCGGCGAAGGGTGCGAGACGGAGTCCGCCGCGCACCGGGCGCCGCACGGCGTCGATCACTCCGGCCCCGCTGGGTGAGATGAGCGCGACGCTCAGAGTGGCGGCCGGCGCCGCAGCGGCGAGGTCGAGCGCGACGAACCCGCCGAGGGAATGGCCGACGACGCGCCACGAGGTGTAGCCGAGGGCGCGGGCCACGTCGATGATGGCCTCAGATACGTCGCGAACCGAGGCGGTCGACGGCAGGTCGCCGCTCTCGCCCCACCCGGGCAGGTCGGGGATGATCACGTCACCCAGGGGCGAACCCGTGCGGTCGGATGCGGCGAGCAACGGCGTCCACGTGGTCCACGAGCCCGCTGCGCCATGGAGGAGGATCGTCGCGGTCGTGGTGTCGGGGGTCCGTCGTCCGGCGCGGACGACGATCCGGCCGACGCGGGTCGGCACCGTCGCGCGCCGCAGTCCGAGGGAACGCTCATGGTCGGTGAGAGCGGGGGAGCGGCGCGAGGTGGGCATGTCTGTTGTTCGGCGCGGACGGCACAGCGGTTTGGCTCGCGGGAGTTCGCCTGCGCGTCGGGGATGCGGGAGGTCGAGGAAGCGCTGTGGAGCGCGACTACCCTGGGAGGGTGAGTCTCAGCCCGGCATCCGCGAACCCGCCCGCAGGCTCTGCGCGCCCGGCATCCGCGATCCTGAGCATCGACACGTCGGTCGGAACCGCGGTGTCGATCGTCGAGTCCGACGGAGTCGTCCTGTCGGTCGCCGCGAGCCCGAATCCGCTCGGCCATGCCGAGGTGATCGGCGGATTGCTCGTGCGGGCGCTGGCGGAAGCATCCCTCACGGCGGCCGGCATCGCCCATGTCGCCGCGGGCATGGGGCCCGGGCCGTTCACCGGCCTGCGGGTCGGGATCGCCGCCGCCCGCACCTTCGCCCAGGGCCGGGGGGTGCCCGTCGTGCCGGTCGTGAGCCATGACGCGATCGCCCTCGAGGTCTTCCTCGCCGACGCGCTGACGGATGCTGAGACCCCGCGTTTCGCGGTCGTCACCGATGCGCGACGCCGCGAGTTCGCGTACTCCGTCTACGACGGCATCGACGACGACGGGCTGCCGATCCGCTCTGCCGGCCCTGAGCTCATCGCCCGCGATGCTCTCGACGAGCGGCTCGCGGCCCTCGGCGCCCGGCGCCACGATGCCGCGGCGGTTCCCGCGGCGATGCTGGGGCTCGCCGCATCCCGTGCGCTCGGGGCCGGCCGCACGATCGGACCCGACGACGCCCTGTACCTGCGCTCGCCGGACGTGACGGTGTCGGCGGGGCCGAAGCGGGTCACACCGTGAGCATCCGGAGGGCAACGACTGCCGACCTCGGGGCGATCATGACGCTCGAGCGGGCCTCGTTCCCGACCGACGCCTGGTCGGACGCGATGATGCGCGAAGAGCTGTCGTCGCCGCACGGCTGGTACGTCGTCGATGAGTCGGCCGGAACTGTCGTGGGGTATGCCGGGCTCCGTGCACCGCGCGGGTCGTCCGACGCCGACGTGCAGACGATCGCGATCGCCGAGGCATCCAGGGGCCGCGGCCGAGGCCGTGCCCTGCTGACCGCGCTGCTCGCGGAGGCGGCAGAGCGCGCGGTGAAGCAGGTGTTCCTCGAGGTGCGCGCCGACAATCCCGTGGCCGAGGCGCTGTATGCGTCGGAGGGATTCGCCGAGATCGGGCGGCGGCCCCACTACTACCAGCCCGATGACGTCGATGCGATCGTCATGCAGCTCGACGTCCGCGTCTGGGTGCACGCCCGGGCCGGTCGCACGGCCGAGACCACTCTGAACGACACCGGCGCTGAGAGGGCGGAAGCGCCCGAATCTCCCGGCGCTTCGACGCCGGCGGACGGTGACCGGCCCAAGTCCGACGCGGGAGCGTGCACGTGAACCGCGACGAACCCCTCGTGCTCGGCATCGAGACGAGCTGCGATGAAACCGGGATCGGGATCGTCCGCGGCCGGACGCTCTTGAGCAACACGATCGCCAGCAGCATGGAGGAGCACGCCCGCTACGGCGGAGTCGTGCCCGAGGTCGCCGCCCGCGCCCACCTCGAGGCGCTGCAGCCGGCGATCGCGGCGGCGCTCGCCGAGGCATCCGTCTCGCTCGACGAGCTCGATGCGGTCGCGGTGACGAGCGGGCCCGGCCTCGCCGGTGCCCTCATGGTCGGCATCGGGGCGGCCAAAGCGCTCGCCGTCTCGCTCGACCGGCCGCTGTACGCGGTCAACCACCTCGTCGGGCACATCGCCGCCGACATCCTCGACGCCGACGCACCCCCGATCGAGTACCCCACCGTCGCGCTGCTCGTGAGCGGGGGGCACACCTCGCTGCTGCTGGTCCGCGACCTGACGACCGACGTCGAACTGCTCGGCGAGACCGTGGACGACGCCGCAGGCGAGGCGTTCGACAAGGTCGCGCGTCTGCTGGGGCTTCCCTACCCGGGAGGTCCCGAGATCGATCGGGCGGCTCGTGACGGCGACCCCACGGCCATCCCGTTCCCGCGAGGCCTTTCGCGCGCGTCCGACATGGACAAGCACCGCTACGACTTCTCGTTCTCGGGGCTCAAGACCGCCGTCGCCAGATTCACCGAGCAGCAGCAGGCCGCGGGGGTCGAGGTCCCGGTCGCCGACGTCGCGGCGAGCTTCCGCGAGGCGGTCGTCGATGTGCTCATCACGAAGGCCCTCGACGCGTGCGCCCGCTTCGATGTGCCGCGCCTGCTGCTCGGCGGGGGCGTCATCGCCAACCGGCGTCTTCGCGAGGTCGCGACGCTGCGAGCGGATGCTGCGGGCGTCGCCCTCCGGATCCCCCCGCTGTCGCTGTGCACCGACAACGGGGCGATGATCGCGGGGCTCGCGGCCGAGCTCATCCGGTCGGGTCGTCCGGCGTCGACGCTGGGGTTCGGCGCGGACTCGACGCTGCCTGTCACCGAGATCCAGGTGGCCGAAGACCTCGACGCGGGAGGGGGCCGATGAACGACCCCGACGGCGTGCCGGCCGCAGAGCCGGGCCCACCGCCTCGCCTCCGTCGGGATCTCAGCCCCGCGCCCCGCCTCGATCCTCCGCTGCTGGACAGCCCGAGCGCCGACGTCGAAGCGGCCGCCCAGACCTCGGTGCTCCCCGGTGAGCACCGAGGCGGCTTCTCGCGGCTCTTCACCGCCCCGGTCGGAGTGGCCGAGCAGGCGCACGTCGACCCCGACGAGCAGGAGGAATGGGAGACTGTCGAGCCACCGCGCCTCTACCGTGGGATCGCCGGCTGGGCGCTGGCCTGCTCGATCGTCGCCCTGATCACGTCTCTCTTCGTCGGCTGGGGCTTTCCGGTTGGCGTCATGGGGGTGATCGCAGGGATCGTGTCGCTCCGCCGCCCCGTCGAGAGCCGCGCCGTCGCGATCTGGGCGGTCGTGCTCGGGAGCGTCTCGGTGCTGTACAGCGCCGGCTGGCTGGTCTGGGCCGCGATCCAGCTGCAGGCGGGCTGATCTCGATACGCTCGCAAGCTCGCTGCTCGATCACCGCGGGTATCGCGGTCACGCCGCGATTCGGTCGGCGAGGATCGCCGTACGCGTGCCACCGACGCGCGTGAGGAGGAGGGTCGCCGACGCGTCACCGCGCAGCTTGAGCGTCTTGCGGAGCGCGGCGGGGTCGATATCCACTCCGCGCTTCTTGATCTCGAGGATGCCGATTCCGCGCTCCCGCAGCGTGGCGCCGAGCGCCTTCGTGTCGGCGGGCAGCACCTCGCGCACCCGGAACGATGAGACGAACGGGCTCGTGAGGGCCTCATCGCCGGTCAGGTAGGCGATGCCCGGCGCGAGCATTCCGGCTCCCAGCGCCCGCGCGACGTCGCCGATCAGGCGAGCCCGGATGACCGCGCCGTCGGGCTCGTGCACGAACGCGCCGAGCGCGCGCACCGGCTCGTCGAGGGCATCCGCTGCGCTCGTCAGCTCCCACGAGCGATCACCACGGGTCACGAGCGCCGCGCGACCCACCCCTGGTCTGGCCAGCGCCCCCGACCACAGCACGAGTTCGATCGTCGATCCGTCGGCGCTCACCCACTGAGCCTCGACGCCGTCGGGAATCGCTCCGCGATCGAATCCCGGCCCGAGCTTGATCCCGGTCGGCACCCGCGCCGCGAGCGCGAATGCCCACTCGAGCGACGGCGTGTAGTCCTCGGCGCGGAGCCGCGTGGTCTCGGAGTGACCGGCCGTACGCCGAGCCGGGTCGAGCCAGATACCGCGTGACGCGGCGGATGCGGTCGCCTCGGCCTCCTCCGCACGCCCCTGCTTCACCGTCACCGCGTCGCCGAACGGAGCCAGGTTGTACGCGGCGATCGCCGCAGTGACCTCGTCGGCGTCGACCGCTTCGACGCGCAGGCCGAGCCCGGCGAAGCCGAGCGCGTCGCCGCCGATGCCGCACCCCAGGTCGGCGACGGTCGTGATGCCGGCATCACGGAACCGCGCTGCGTGGCGCGCCGCCACCGAGAGGCGGGTGGCCTGTTCGAGCCCCGCGCGGGTGAACAGCATCCGCTCGGCGAACTCGCCGAACTTGACGCGCGCACGCACGCGCAGCCGCGCCTGCCCCACGACGGCCGAGACCAGGGCGGGCGGGTGGCCGGCCGCGCGCAACCGCGAGACGGCCCGTGTGACATCGGCGGCGGATTCCACGGGGGGCAAGGCGTCCAGCAGTCGGAGTCCCTCGGGGGTCAGCAGCGCTGCGAACTCTTCGAGGTCCATCCCGCCAGCCTATGCGCGTTGCGCCCGGGGGAACGAGGCCGCCGCCGGGCGAGAGCGGAGCCGAAATGACGGCCGAACACCACAGCCGAACATGACAGTGAATTGGCACTCGCGTTGCACGAGTGCCAGCACTTGCCTACACTGGCGTTAGCACTCTCATGCAGTGGGTGCTAATCAGACTTCGTGTCAAGATCTCAAGAAAGCAGAGGTAGACCGTGACGGTTTCCACTCAGGTTTCCATCAAGCCGCTCGAGGACCGCATCGTCATCCGTCAGGTCGAGGCTGAGCAGACCACCTCCAGCGGTCTGGTCATCCCCGACACCGCCAAGGAGAAGCCCCAGGAGGGCGAGGTCGTGGCGGTCGGCCCCGGTCGCATCGACGACAACGGCAACCGCGTTCCGCTCGACGTCGCGGTCGGCGACCGTGTGATCTACAGCAAGTACGGCGGAACCGAGGTCAAGTTCGGCGCCGACGAGTTCCTCGTGCTCTCCGCTCGCGACGTGCTCGCCGTGGTTGTGCGCTGACCCGCGATAACCCGTAGACAGAAGGACCCGGATGCTGCGGCATCCGGGTCCTTCTTCGTTCGGCGGCCTGCCGCCCGCTGGCGGGAATCGAGCGACCTTCGGCAGAGACCCGACGTCCGGCCTCTCTCCGGACGGGCTCGCAGCCGTCGGTCCGCCCTAGTGTGGAAGAGTGACCGTCGACACCGCTCCCGCTCGGGAGAGGACTCTCGGCGGCGCCTACGCCCTCCTGGCATACGTTCTCTGGGGCTTCCTGCCCCTCTACTTCCTCGCACTCGCACCGATCGGGCCGTTCGAGCTCGTCGCGTGGCGCGTGCTCCTCTCCCTCGTCTTCTGCGCGCTGCTGCTGACGGTGACCCGCGGCTGGGTGGCCCTCGGGCGAATCATGCGCCAGCCGCGCCTGCTCGGACTCACCGCGCTCGCCGGGGTCCTGATCTACATCAACTGGCAGGTCTTCGTGCTCGCGGCCCTGTCGGGGCATGTGATCGAGACGAGCCTCGGGTACTTCGTCAACCCGATCGTGACCGTGCTCCTTGGCGTCCTCCTGCTCCGCGAGCGACTGCGGACCCTGCAATGGGTCGCGATCGGGATCGCGGCGATCGCGGTCGGGGTGATCGTGGTCGGCTACGGCACCTTCCCGTGGATCGCGATCGCCCTCGCCCTGTCGTTCGGCACGTACGGACTCGTCAAGAAGACCATCGGACCCTCCGTGGACGCGGTCAGCGGCCTGACCCTCGAGACCATGTGGCTGATGCCCGTCGCGGTCCTGACGCTGGTCGTGGTCTCCTCGATCGGCGGGATCACGGCGTTCTCGGAGGGTCCGTGGCACATCGTGCTCCTTCTCGGCGCCGGAGTCATCACCGCGGTGCCCCTGCTGCTGTTCGCCTCGGGCGCGCGACGCGTGCCGCTCTCCGTCATGGGACTGCTGCAGTTCGTGACGCCCATCATGCAGTTCGTCATCGGCGCGTGGCTGCTCGGTGAGCCGATGTCGCCCGAACGCTGGGTCGGGTTCGGGCTCGTGTGGCTCGCCCTCGTGCTGCTGACCGTCGACTCGCTGTCGGCATCGCGCCGCCCGCGCACAAGGACCGATGCGTCGGACGTCGCCGAACTGACCTGAACGATCTCGCCCCGTGCTGCGCCGGGCAGCAGCATCCCGGTCTGCGAGATTCCTCCTTCATAACGATTTCGTCGCAGATCGTGAACGATTGCCCGAGTGAAACATGTTTGTGACACATGCGGGATAGCTTGGCGCGCAAGCGGACGAGGGGAAGTGGTTCCTGCACGCCGCGCACTCACCCGAAAGGACAGAGCCACATGGTTCATCCCAAGAAAGCCCTCGTGGCGGCGGCAGCCCTCGTGGGCGCCGCAACTCTCGTGCTGGCAGGATGCTCGAGCTCGAGCACTCCGACCAGCAGCGGCAGTGCAAGCTCGACGGCCCCGGCACAAGCCGATCCCGCCGCCGCGTGCAAGCCCGGAACGGTCGGCACCGGACCCCTCACGGTCGCGACGATCCTCCCGCAGACCGGCTCGCTCGCGTACCTGAACCCGCCCGCCGAGGCAGGCTACGGCCTTGCCGTGCAGGACATCAACGCCGCGGGCGGCGTGCTCAGCCAGCCGATCGTCGTCGCACCGATCACCGACTCGGGCGCTTCGAGCGACCTGTCGATCTCGACCGCTTCGGCGGCCCAGATCGCCAGCTCTGACGCGCAGGTCGTGCTCGGCGCCGAATCGTCCAGCGTCACGCTGAACTTCGTCGACA
The DNA here is from genome assembly GCF_008710745.1 of Microbacterium rhizomatis. Classification (GTDB taxonomy): domain Bacteria; phylum Actinomycetota; class Actinomycetes; order Actinomycetales; family Microbacteriaceae; genus Microbacterium; species Microbacterium rhizomatis. Next base: position 339,153 of record NZ_VYSA01000002.1, on the reverse strand, counting down.
CGATCACCTCCAAGTGCAAGGTGCAGATCTCGCCGGCCAACACGGCGACCGCGCTCAGCGGCTACTCCAGCTACTACTTCCGGACCGCACCGCCGGACACGGTGCAGGGTTCGGCTCTCGGCAACCTGATCGTCGGCGACGGCGTCTCGAACGTCGCGTTCATCGTCTTCAACGACGCGTACGGCACCGGCCTGCGCGATGTCGCGGAGAAGACGATCACGGACGCGGGCGGCAAGGTCGTCTACGGCGCCAAGGGGCAGGGCCAGGAGTTCGCCCCCGGCCAGAAGACGTTCTCGTCCGAGGTCTCGGCCGCCATCGCAGCCAAGCCCGACGCGATCGTCATCCTCGCGTTCGACGAGACCAAGCAGATCGTTCCCGAGCTGCAGGCGCAGGGCTGGGACATGTCGAAGGTCTACATGGTCGACGGCAACACGGCTGACTACAGCAAGGACTTCGCCGCCGGCACCCTGACGAACTCGCAGGGCACGATCCCCGGTGCGCAGCCCGACCCCACCTTCCGCCAGGCGCTGATCGACTTCTACAAGACGTCCGCCAACGCTGATCTGAAGGACTTCTCGTACGCTCCCGAGTCGTACGACGCCATCGTCCTGGCGGCGCTGGCCGCCGAGAAGGGCAAGGGCACGGACGGTCCGACGATCCAGGCGAACCTCGCCGCGGTCTCGGGCGACACGAACGGCGAGAAGTGCACCGACTTCGCCGCGTGCCTTGCGCTGATCAAGGCAGGCAAGGACATCTCGTACGTCGGAAAGGCGGGCATCGGCCCGTTCAACGACCAGAACGACCCGTCCAGCGCCTACATCGGCATCTACAAGTACGACGCGAACAACGTGCCGGTCTTCCAGAAGTCGGTTCAGGGTTCCGCTGAGTAACTGATCTGAACGACGGAGGGGCGGGTGCTTCGGCATCCGCCCCTCTTTCGTGCCCGGGCTCCGTGGCGGGGACGCACATCCGGGAGGACGGGAGGGATGGGGAAGGGCTCAGGGGGCCTCAGGACCGCACAGCGGCACCATCGGTCCTCCCGGATGTACGCCGCGCGGGGAACCCGGAGACGACGGAGGGGGCGGATGCCGACAGCATCCGCCCCCTCCGCCGTTCAGGGTCAGTGACCCGCGGCGTCCTCCACGTCGGTGGCGAGGGTGCCGAGGTACAGCTCGATGACCTTCGGGTCTTTGGCCAGGTCGCGGCCCGTGCCCTCGTACGCGTTCCGGCCCTGGTCGAGGACGTACGCGCGGTCGCAGATCTGGAGACAGCGACGCGCGTTCTGCTCGACCATGATGATCGTCACGCCGGTCTTGTTGATCTCACGCGTGCGGATGAAGGTCTCGTCCTGTCGAACGGGCGAGAGGCCGGCGCTCGGTTCATCCAGCAGCAGCACCTTGGGGTTCATCATGAGCGCCCGCGCCATCGCCACAGACTGCCGCTCGCCGCCGGAGAGCGAACCGGCGCGCTGACTGCGCCGCTCGCCGAGGACCGGGAACAGCTCCCAGATCTCGGAGACGCGCTTGGTGAACTCCTTGGGCTTGAGGTACATGCCCATCTGCATGTTCTCTTCGATCGTGAGCGACGGGAACACGTTGTTGGTCTGCGGCACGAAGCCGATCCCCGCGCGCACGAGGCTGTTGGCCTTGTGGTTGGTGATGTCTTCGCCCGCGAGCGTGACGGTGCCGCTGGTCACGGTCACCAGGCCGAAGAGGGCTTTCAGGAGGGTCGACTTTCCTGCGCCGTTGGGGCCGATGATTCCCACGAGCTCGCCCTGGAATGCTTCGAGGGTGCAGTCGTTGAGGATGTTGACGCCCGGGATGTACCCGGCGATCAGGCTGTCGGCCTTGACCACCGGCGTGCCGGTGTGCGTCGTGGATGTGGTGGCCGCGTCGGTCATCGCGATTCCTCCTCGGCTTCGACCTCGGCCTCGACCTGCTGCTCGATCTTGTCGATCAGTCCGGTGGTCAGGGCGGCATCGTCACCCAGATCGGTGTCGTGGTAGGCGCCGAGGTAGGCGTCGATCACGGCGGGGTTCTTCATCACGAGCTCGGGGGCGCCCTCGGCGACGATCTCGCCCTGGGCCATCACGACGACCCAGTCCGAGATGTGGCGGACCATGTGCATGTCGTGCTCGACGAACAAGACGGTGGTTCCGTCGTCGCGGAGCGCCCTGATGTGCTCGAGCAGGCTCTGCGTGAGTGCCGGGTTCACCCCGGCCATCGGCTCGTCGAGCATGATCATCAGGGGGTCGCTCATGAGCGCCCGGGCCATCTCGAGCAGCTTCTTCTGGCCGCCCGACAGGCTCCCCGCCATGTCGTCCCGCTTCGTGTCGAGCTTGAATCGCGACAGCAGCTCTTCGGCCTTCAGCGTGTTCGCCTTCTCGGCCTTCGACCACAGCGCGGGAATCAGGCCCACCGCGAGGTTCTCACCCGGGTTTCCGCTCGCTCCGATCAGCATGTTCTCGATCACCGTCATGCGAGACAGCGCCTTGGTGAGCTGGAACGTGCGCACCATTCCGGCACGCGCGACTTTGGATGCTGCGGTGTTGCCGAGCGTGCGGCCGTCGAACGACCAGCGCGCGGCGTCTTCGCTGGGCGGACCGCCGAACAGGCGCTTGGCGCTCGAGGGTTTGTCGAACCCGGTGATGAGGTTGAAGAACGTCGTCTTCCCCGCCCCGTTGGGCCCGATGAGCGCGGTGATCGCGCCCCGCTGCACCTCGAGGTGGTCCACGTCGACGGCCGTCATGCCGCCGAAGTGGCGCGTGATGTTGTCGACGACCAGGATCGGGTCGGGCTTGGCCGAGCCGGGCGTCTCGGGGACGGTCGACAGCTGCGCGCGGATCGATGTGGTGATCGGGCCGAGGTCAGGCATTGAAACTCAGCTCCTTCTTGTTTCCGAGTATGCCCTGTGGTCGGAAGATCACCAGGAGCATGAGGGCGACGCCGATGAGAACCCACGACATCGCCTGGGTCTGCTGGGCGTTCAGGACGGAGGCGGGCACGAATTCGCCCGCGACCTGCACGATCGCGACGCGGACCACGAAGAAGATGATCGCGCCCAGGAGCGGTCCGAAGATCGTCGCGGCACCGCCGAGGAGCATCACGGTCCACAGGTTGAAGGTCAGCGTGCGGCTAAAGCCGTCCGGCTGGACGGAGGCCGGAAGCACGATGAGCACGCCGCCGATGCCGCCGAGCACGCCGCCGATGATGAGCGACTGCATCTTGTAGGAGTACGAGCTCTTGCCGAGGCTGCGCACCGCATCCTCGTCTTCGCGGATGCCCTTGAGGACACGCCCCCAGGGGCTGCGCATCGCGAGGAACGTGAAGAGCAGGAACACCGCGACCAGGCCCCATGCGACGAGCCGCGTCCACCAGTCGTTGCCGCTGCCCGGGTCGGTGTTCGGGTAGTTGAACCACAGGATCTGCGTGTTGCCCGGGGGCAGCGGCGACAGGTCGGTGAACGGACCGCGGTAGGTCGGTCCGACCAGGCCCGTCGATCCGCCCGTCACGTTCGCCAGCGCCGCGAGCCGCCCGACCATTCGCACGATCTCGGCCGCGCAGATCGTCACGATCGCCAGGTAGTCGCCCCGCAGGCGCAGTGTGGGCACACCGAGGATGAAGGCGAAGGCCACGCACGCCACGATCGAGACCAGGAGGGCGAGCCAGAACCCGCCACCGGCGATGACGGTGAGGGCGAAGCCGTATGCGCCGAGGAGCATGAAGCCGGCCTGGCCCATGTTCATCAGCCCGGTGAATCCGAAGTGGATGTTCAGGCCGATCGCGGCGATGACGTATGCCGCCGTGACCGGCGCGATCGCCGTCTCGGACAGCTGCATGAAAAGGGAACCCCAGAAGTCCATCTCTGTTCCTCCTTAGCCGACTCGCTCGCGGCGGCCGAAGATGCCCTGTGGTCTGACCAGCAGGATGAGAATGAGCAGCGCAAGCGCCGTCGCGTACTTGAGATCGCCGGGCAGCCAGATGTTGGTCAGCTCGACGATGAGGCCGATGATCATGGCGCCGGCGAAGGCGCCGAACGCCGTACCGAGGCCACCGAGGGTGACGGCCGCGAACAGGAGCAGCAGCAGCTGGCCACCCGTCTCCCATCCGACGCCGTTGAGGACCAGTCCCAGCAGCACGCCCGAGAGGCCCGCAAGGCCCGCACCGATCGTCCAGACTCCGCGGATGACCCGATCCACGTCGATCCCCGACGCCGATGCGAGCGCCGGGTTGTCCGACACCGCACGGGTCGCCCGCCCGAAGCGAGTGAAGAGGAGGCCGAGTCCCACTGCCGCGATCGCGACGATCGCGATCGCCATCGCGATGTACGACTGGACCGTGAGGGTGATCCCGAGCAGGGTCACCGTCTGCGGCGTCGACCGGTCGATGCGGACGGTGCCTGCGCCGATCCAGAGCTGCAGGACGTACTGGAGGGCGATCGACAGGCCGATCGAGACGATCATCATCTGCGTCAGGCTGAGGCGCTTCTTTCGCAGCGGACGCCAGAGTCCGGCATCCTGAACCCATCCGAACCCGGCCATCACCACCACCGCGGCCAGGCCCGCGAGCCACAGGTTCTCCCCGAAGATCGGCATGAAGAACCAGGCCAGCACGCCGCCGAGGCTCACCATCTCGCCCTGGGCGAAGTTGCTGAGGCCGGTCGTTCCGAAGACCAGGGACAGGCCCAGCGCTGCGAGGGCGAGCAGAAGGCCGAGCCGGATGCCCTGGGCGAACTGCTGCCAGAACCGCTGCCAGTCGAATCCGCCGGACGAGGCGGCGGCGCCGTCGGCGCTGTTGCTCAGGTTGAAGATGGCGGAGGAGTTGGACCCGAGCGCCGCAGCGACCGTGCGGGTCTCGTCGCTCGCGAGGAACTGCCCGTCGGGAAGCGACTCCTTATCGATCTTCACGACGTAGGAGCCGTCCTTCGTCACGGCGAAGACCCATTTGCCGGTGTCGTCCGTCGTCGTGGACGGGTTCGTGGCGGCGGGACCGGTGATCGTCAGCTTCACCCCGCTCGCAGGCTTGCCATCGCTCGTGCGGATGGTGCCCTGGATGCAGGCGGTGGTGGCGTTGGCGGTGCACACCTCGGCCGCGCGCGCGGGGCTCGCGGGTACGAGGAGTGTGAGCAGAAGGCCTATGGCGACGACCAGAGCGGCGATGCCGGCCGCTCGGCGTCGCGATGAGACCAACCTGTGCGCAAGTTGCACGGTCATCGTCCTCCACGGGTATCAGAGAAAGCATGAGTGCAGGACGGCACGCGTGCTTGTCGAAGAACACTAGGACTCGCATGTGTCAGGGGTGTTTCGACCCTCCGCTCATTGGGCACCGTTCATCAGCATCGATGGCGCCGCCCTCAGGAGGAGGTGGGGGAATCATACCTACTCCGGACCCGATATCAGGACTCTGTCGGGAATACCTCCAAGCCTCGGCCGTTAGAATCGCTACGCGGGAAATCTCCGCGACTTCGCCCGTCTGACACCTCCGGTGTGGCCGTATTGGAGAACGCATGGATCAGCACGACCCTTTCGGATTCGTCGGACTCACGTATGACGACGTGCTGCTCCTTCCCGGCCACACGGATGTCATCCCGAGCGAGGCCGACACCTCGTCGCGCGTGAGCCGCCGGATCACGGTCGCGACGCCGCTCCTGTCCAGCGCGATGGACACCGTGACCGAAGCCCGGCTGGCGATCGCGATCGCGCGCGAGGGCGGACTCGGCATCCTGCACCGCAATCTGTCGATCGAAGACCAGGCGTCGCAGGTCGACCGTGTGAAGCGCAGCGAGTCGGGCATGATCACCGATCCGATCACGACCACACCCGATGCCACGATCGACGAGGTCGAAGCGCTGTGCGCCCAGTTCCGCATCTCGGGGCTGCCCGTGGTCGACGCCGACGGTCGCCTCGCGGGCATCGTCACCAACCGCGACATGCGCTTCGTCTCGGCCTTCGAGCGGTCGACCACCCTGGTCAGAGACGTCATGACCAGCGATGGCCTCGTGACCGCGCCGGTCGGCATCGGAGCCAACGACGTGATCGCGCTCTTCGCCAAGCACCGCGTCGAGAAGCTGCCGCTGATCGACGATGACGGCCGGCTCGCGGGCCTCATCACGGTCAAGGACTTCGACAAGAGCGAGAAGTACCCTCTCGCCACGAAGGACGAGCACGGGCGCCTGCGCGTGGGCGCGGCGATCGGCTTCTTCGGCGACGCCTGGGAGCGAGCCGAGGCTCTTCGTGATGCGGGCGTCGATGTGATCGTCGTCGACACCGCCAACGGGCAGTCGCAGGGCGTCATCGACATCGTCAAGCGACTCAAGGCGGATGCGTCCTTCGAGCACATCGACGTCATCGGCGGCAACGTCGCGACCCGGGAGGGCGCGCAGGCGCTCATCGACGCGGGAGTGGATGCTGTCAAGGTCGGCGTCGGACCGGGTTCGATCTGCACGACACGTATCGTCGCCGGCGTCGGTGTGCCGCAGGTCACCGCCATCTACGAGGCTTACCTCGCCGCGCGCGAGGCGGGCATCCCCGTGATCGCCGACGGCGGCCTGCAGTATTCCGGCGACATCGCGAAGGCGCTCGTCGCCGGCGCCGACACCGTCATGCTCGGGTCGCTCCTTGCCGGCACCGACGAATCGCCCGGCGAGATCGTCTTCCAGGGCGGCAAGCAGTTCAAGCTGTACCGCGGCATGGGTTCGCTCGGAGCCATGCAGACCCGTGGCAAGCAGACGTCCTACTCGAAGGACCGGTATTTCCAGGCGGATGTGCCCAGCGACGACAAGCTGATCCCCGAGGGCATCGAGGGGCAGGTCGCCTATCGCGGCCCCGTCTCGGCCGTCGCGTATCAGCTGGTGGGCGGCCTGCGTCAGTCGATGTTCTACGTCGGAGCGCGCACGATCGATGAACTCAAGGCGAAGGGCAAGTTCGTCCGTATCACGGCTGCCGGGCTGAAGGAGTCGCACCCGCACGACGTGCAGATCGTCGTGGAGGCGCCTAACTACAAGCGCTAGGCCGGCGCCCGCTACCGTGTCTTCATGGCAAAGGAGCGGCCGGCCCCGACGTACTATTCCACGGCACGCCTGGAGGCGTACACCGACGGCGTCTTCGCGATCGCGGCGACCCTGCTCGTCCTCGACCTGACCACGGCCGCCCTCGGGCAGATTCAGACCGATGCCGAGCTGTGGGCCGCGCTCGCGCGGATGTGGCCCAGCTTCATGAGCTTCGGCGTGAGTTTCGCGCTGCTGAGCGGGCTGTGGTTCATCCATCTCGGGCAGTTCCGCGGGATCGCCCGCGTCGACGTCACCCTGGTCTGGCTCAACGCCGCCCGGCTGCTGTTCGTCGTGCTGATCCCCTTCACTACGAGCCTGGTGTCGGACTATTCCACGTTCTACGCCGGACGGATGCTGCTTCCGATCAACTTCTTCTTCGCGGCGCTTTTCGGCCACCTCTCGTGGCGGTGGGCGGCGGCGCGGCACGGGCACCTGCTCACTCCGGACGCGGCAGCCGACATCCCCACGGAGGGAGCGGGGGGTCTGGCCGCCGTCATCTGCGGAGCGATCGCCGCAGTCGCCTCGCCCTGGCTCGGGTCCTGGGGCTTCTGCGCGTACTTCCTCAACGGCCCCCTCACGGCGCTCTTGCGACGACGTGCGATGCGACGTGCGGCGGCTGGGGCATCCTGACCCTCAGGTCCCGCGCACTGGCCGTGACACCGGGCCCCGGATAGACTGATCGGCTCGCCATCGCCGAGCCACCCACTCCTGATCGCGGGTGCGACGGACCGAAAGCATCGACGTGGGATACATCGACATCAACGGCGTCTCTTTCGTGCTCCCGGACGGACGCCCGTTGCTGGACGAGGTCACCTTCCGCGTCGGCGAGGGCTCGACCACCGCCCTCATCGGCCCGAACGGCGCGGGTAAGTCGACGCTGCTGCGTATCGTCCGGGGCGACGAACGCGCCCACGGCGGCGCGGTGTCCATCGGCGGCGGTCTCGGCGTCATGGACCAGTTCGTCGGTCACGGGCGAGACGGCACGACCGTGCACGACCTGCTCATCGAGGTTGCGCCGGTACGTGTGCGGGGGGCTGCGGAGGAGCTCGAGGCAGCCGAACTCGCCATCATCGAGCGCGACCACACCGACACCCAGCTCCGGTACGCGTCGGCGCTGGCAGATTATGCGGACGCCGGTGGGTACGAGCACGAGACCGTCTGGGACCGGTGCACGACGGCAGCCCTCGGGCTGCCGTTCGAGCGGGCTCGGTTCCGTTCGCTGTCGACGCTGTCGGGTGGCGAGCAGAAGCGACTCGTGCTCGAGGCGCTCCTGCGCGGACCCGACGACGTGCTGCTGCTGGACGAGCCCGACAACTACCTCGACGTTCCCGCCAAACGCTGGCTCGAGGCGCAGCTGAAGGCGACGCCGAAGACGGTGCTCCTCGTCTCGCACGACCGCGAACTGCTGGCGTGTGCGACCGACCGCATCGTGACCCTCGAGGCCGGCGCAGCCGGCAGCACCGCGTGGGTGCACGGTGGATCCTTCCGCACCTACGCCGCGGCCCGCGAGGAGCGGATGAGCCGACTCGACGAGCTGCGCCGGCGCTGGGACGAGGAGCACACCAAGCTCCGCACGCTGGTCGCGACCATGCGCGCCAAAGCGACGGCGAGCGACGAGTTCGCCTCGCGGTATCGAGCGGCACAGACACGCCTCGCACGCTTCGAAGCCGCGGGGCCGCCGGAGGAGCGCCCACCTGAGCAGGACCTCCAGCTGCGCCTGCGCGGCGCGCGCACCGGTAAGCGGGCCGTCATCGCCGAGAAGCTCGAACTCACCGGCCTCATGAAGCCGTTCGACCTCGAGGTGTGGTTCGGTGACCGCGTCGCGGTGCTGGGTTCGAACGGATCAGGAAAGTCGCACTTCCTGCGGATGCTCGCGCGCGGCGGCAGCGAACCGGACGCGCGGCTCGGCCATCGCACGAGCGTAGGTTCCGGCCTCGAGCCCGTCGCGCACACCGGGCGTGCGGTGCTCGGTGCGAGAGTGGTGCCCGGATGGTTCGCGCAGACCCACCGGCATCCGGAGTTCACGGGCAGGACGCTGCTCGATCTGCTGCACCGCGGCGACGACGACCGGCAGGGCATGGCGCGGGAAGCGGCGAGTTCGGCGCTGGACCGCTACGGGTTGGTCGGCCAGGCGCAACAGTCGTTCGAGACGCTGTCCGGCGGGCAGCAGGCCAGGTTCCAGATTCTCCTGCTCGAGCTGTCTGGCACGACGTTGCTGCTTCTGGACGAGCCCACCGACAACCTCGACCTCGCCTCCGCCGAAGCCCTCGAACTCGCGCTCGCGCGCTTCGAGGGGACGGTGCTCGCCGTCACCCACGACCGATGGTTCGCCCGATCCTTCGACCGATTTCTCGTCTTCGGAGCCGACGGCGACGTCTACGAGGCCGACGAGCCGGTGTGGGAAGAGGGGCGGGTCGCGCGAGCCAGGTGAGAAGGCGGTCGTGTCTCCCCGCCGCACGCCTCGACTTCTCTGCTCTCGCTCCTGCGTTTGTCGTGCACAACGCAGGACCGATCCCTCGATTAAGGGGCCCAGAGTGGCCTGGGGCTCGATATCGAAGGATCGGTCCTGCGTTGTGCACCGGCGGGAGGTGGAAGGAGCCGGGAGGTGGAAGGAGGCGGGAGGTGGAAGGAGCCGGTGACGCGGTGTCAGGCCTCGACGAGCGCCGGAGTGTCGGATGCCGGGGCCACCTCATCCTCCTCCGGCGCCGTCGAGCGGCCCGCGGGCAGCCACAGCGCCACGATCATGCCGACGAACAGCACCACGGCGCCCGTCATGACGGCCGGGCGGGCGGCGTCGACGTAGAGGTCGGGCGCGAGCTGCCCGCCGGCCCCCACGAAGATCGCGGTCATGACGGCGGTGCCGAGGGCGACGCCGATCTCGCGGACCGTCGAGTTGACTCCGGACGCTTTCGCGTGGTCGATGACCCCCAGCGTGGCCAGCAGGGCGGTCGCCGACGGGGCGAAGACCAGACCCATCCCGACGCCGGCGAGGATGAAGGGCACGACGAGGGCCGCGTAGTCCAGATCGGTCGACAGCACCAGCGCCAGCCAGGCCAGGGCCACGCCCTGCAGGAAGAGCCCGCTGACGAGCAAGAGCCTCGTTCCGACGCGGGGCGCGAAGATTCCCGCGAGGGGTGCGACGATCATGGGCGCCAGCGTCCACGGGGTGGTCTGCACGGCGGCCTGGAGAGGCGTGGAGCCCTGTACGACCTGCATGTACTGGATGAGGATGAAGATCGCGCCGAACGTGCCGAAGCTGAACGCGAAGCCGACGACGTTCGTGACAGAGAATGATCGGTCGCGGAAGAGCCGAAGCGGCATGAGCGGGGCCCGCGAACGTGTCTGCCAGAACAGGAATGCCGCGATCAGCACCGCGCCCAGGGCGAGCTCGGTCACCACGGGCACCGATGACCAGCCGTCGTCGTTGCCGCGGACGATTCCCAGAACGATGGCCAGCACCCCCGCGCCGGCCAGCGCAGCGCCGAGTACGTCGATGCGTTGACGGGCGCCGAAGTCGTTGCGCAGGGCGAAGAATGCGAGCGGGATGGCGATGACCGCGACAGGCACGTTGAGCCAGAAGATCGCCTGCCAGTTCCATCCCGACATGACCGCGCCGCCGACGAGGGGGCCGACCGCGACGCCGAGGCCCGAGATGCCGCCCCATATGCCGATCGCGAGCGGCCTGCGCTCGGCGGTGACACCGCCGGCGAGGAGGGCGAGGGAGAGAGGGAGCACGCCGGCGCCGCCGAAGCCTTGGACGGCCCTCGCGACGATGAGCTGGGTCGGATCGGTGCTCAGCGCAGCCGCGACGGACCCGGCAGCGAAGATGCCGATCCCGATCAGGAAGACCGTACGCCGCCCGAACCGGTCGCCGAGGGCGGAGGCGATGAGGATCGTGCTCGCGAAGGCCAGCGTGTATGCGTTGACGAACCACTGCAGCTGCTCGACCGTCGCGCCGAGCTCGGCGTGCAGCACGGGCAGCGCGTTGGTCATGACCAGGTTGTCGAGGGTCGCCATGAACATCGGGAGGGATGCGGCAGCGATGACGAGCCCGAACGGACGGGTCCTGCGGCCGTCCGCGGCGCGGGGGGAAAGGGACATGACTGATCCTTCTTCTCGTCTGGGGCAACCGTTGTAATCGGATGATTACTTGCTTCTGCTCAATGTAGTAATCGACTGATAACATGTCAAGCGTGAGTGAGAGAACCAGCCAGGATGCCTCGCGCCGTCTCAGTTCGGAGGAGCGTCGCGCGCAGATCATCGAAGCGGCGATCGCCGTGTTCGGCGCCCGCGGGTACGTCGGGACGACGACCGACGAGGTTGCTCGGGCGGCATCCGTCAGCCAGCCCTACGTGGTGCGACTGTTCGGCACGAAAGAGAACCTGTTCCTCGCCGCGCTCCAGGATGCGCTCGATCGTCTGCTGGCCGCGTTCCGCTCCGCGCCGCGCGGCGATGACCTGCAGGCTCGCAGTGACGCGATGGGCGCGGCCTACCTCGGGCTCCTCGAGGTGCGGGGGCTGCACCAGATCCTCTCGCACGCCTTCCTGCTCGGCTCCCACCCCGTGATCGGTCCGCGTGCGCGCGAGGGGTTCGCCCAGGTCTGGCGCTACCTGCGCGACGATCCGGCCGAGGGCGGGGCCGGGTTCTCGGCCGAGGAGGCGCAGAAGTTCCTCGCGGCAGGGATGCTCATCAACACGATGGTGGGGCTCCGCATCACCGACGAGTACGGCGCGGACACGGGCATGACCGAGCTGTTCAACGAGTGCTTCCCGGTGAGCATCGATTACGTGCTCGGCGTCGCTCCGCGCGTCGACGAGCTCTGGTGAGCGAACAGCCGGCTTGTCGGACCCGCACGGGTAGGCTGGTCGGGTGAGCATGGAGATCGAGGTCGGACGCGCCAAACGCGCCCGCCGCGCCTATACCTTCGACGACATCGCCGTCGTCCCGTCGCGGCGCACGCGCAACCCGGAAGACGTCTCGACCGCATGGACGATCGACGCCTTCTCGTTCGCGATCCCCGTCATCGGCGCCCCGATGGACTCGGTGGTCAGCCCCCGCACGGCCATCATGCTCGGACAGCTCGGCGGTCTGGGCGTGCTCGACCTCGAAGGCTTGTGGACCCGGTACGACGACCCCACGCCGCTGCTGGCCGAGATCGCCGGCCTCGAGAAGGCCGCAGCCACACGGCGGATGCAGGAGCTGTACTCCGAGCCGATCAAGCCCGAGCTGGTTCGCGACCGCCTCGCCGAGATCCGCGCCGCCGGCGTCACCGTCGCCGGTGCCCTCACGCCGCAGCGCACGCAGGAGCTCTACGAGACCGTCGTCGCCGCGGGCGTCGACCTCTTCGTGATCCGCGGCACCACGGTCTCGGCCGAGCACGTCTCGTCGGTGGATCAGCCGCTCAACCTCAAGAAGTTCATCTACGACCTCGACGTGCCGGTGATCGTCGGCGGCGCCGCCACCTACACCGCAGCGCTGCACCTCATGCGCACGGGCGCCGCAGGCGTCCTCGTCGGATTCGGCGGGGGAGCAGCATCCACCACTCGTGCCACCCTCGGCCTGCATGCGCCGATGGCCACCGCGGTCGCCGATGTCGCGGGCGCGCGGCGCGACTATCTCGACGAGTCGGGCGGCCGGTACGTGCACGTCATCGCCGACGGCGGCGTGGGCACCTCGGGTGACATCGTCAAAGCGCTCGCGATGGGAGCGGATGCGGTCATGCTCGGCGTCGCGCTCGCACGCGCGACCGACGCCCCTGGTCTCGGCTACCACTGGGGACCCGAGTCGCACCACCCGCAGCTCCCGCGCGGCAGGCGCGTCCGGGTAGACCAGGTCGCACCGCTCGAGGGCATCCTCTACGGTCCGGCGCCGGTCGCCGACGGCACGGCCAACCTGATCGGCGCACTCAAGAAGTCGATGGCCACGACCGGCTACTCCGACCTCAAAGAGTTCCAGCGGGTCGAAGTCGTCGTCGCGCCCTACAGCACGACATGACCCCCGCAGACCTCGACGCCTCGACGGGCGCGGCGACCTCGGGTCTGCCGGTGTTCCCGCCGACGCTGCGCGAGGTGCTGCTGCGGCCGCGATGGCTCGGGATGCTGGCGCTCTGCCTCGTGGTCGCGGGAGTGTTCGCGTGGCTCGGTCAGTGGCAGCTCGGCCGCGCCCTCCAGACCGACCCGACCCCGCCAGGAGCCACCGAGCAGGTCGAGCCCATCGCCGATGTCGTGGCGCCGGGCGCGTATCTGCCCGAGCCGCTCGTCGGCCAGCGCGTGACGGTCACCGGCACGTGGGTGCCCGGGGACTTCCTCGTCGTCGGCTCGCGCTTCAACAACGGCACCGAGGGTTACTGGGTGACCGGCCAGCTGCGCGTCACGCCCGATGCGAGCAGCACCGGACCCACATCGATCGCCGTCGCGATCGGGTGGGCGCCGAACCTGGATGTCGCGCACACCGCGATCGACGGCCTGCAGCGGGAGGCCTCGGCCCCCGATGCCGCGCAGAACCCGGTAGAGGTCGTCGGCCGGATCATCTCCGACGAAGGTCCGGCCCTCCCGCGGCATGACATCGACCCGCAGACGATGACGAGCATGTCGCCGGCCGCTCTCCTCGGGCAGTGGCACGACGTCGCCGGGCTCAGCGTGTACCGCCCCTACCTCGCGTCGCAGGTCGCGCCCCAGCCGCTCGCCGACATCGCCTCTCCGCCTCCGCCGACGGGGTCGACCGTCAACTGGCTCAACATCTTCTACGCCGCGGAGTGGGCGGTCTTCGCGGGCTTCGCGTTCTATCTCTGGTACCGGTTGGGGCGCGACGCCTGGGAGCGCGAAGTGGAAGAGATCGAGGATGCGGCGGACGCGGCATCCTCGGGCGAGGGCGCGGAAAGCCGCGGGTAGACTGGGTGGCATGGCCCGCGCCCCGAAACTCGCCTCGTTCCCGGCCATCCGCGGTGCGCTGAAGTTCTACCAGATCTGCTCGGTCATCACCGGCGTCGGTCTGCTTCTGCTGTGCACCGAGATGGTTTTGAAGTACACCCCGCTGCACGTCGAGCTGTTCCTCGGCGGGTCAGGCGGATTCCTGTGGTTCGCGCCGGTCGTCGAGGGTCCCGAGGGAATGGTCTCCACGGGAGATGGCGTCAATCTCTCACTCGGCATCCTCATCGTGCACGGCTGGTTCTACGTCGTGTACCTGTTCTCGTGCTTCCGCATCTGGAGCCTCATGCGCTGGCACTTCGCGCGCTTCCTGCTGCTCGCGGCGGGTGGCATCGTCCCGCTGCTGTCGTTCTTCATGGAGGCCCGGGTCGCCCACGATGTGAAGCGCTACCTCGCCGAGCGCGAGGCGGCAGAGCTGCACAGCCACGCGGAACACTCCGCACTGACCCACGCGATCCCCACGACGACAAGCACGGAGAACCAGCGTTGACCGACCATACCGAGACCGACCAGCGCCCCGTTCTCGTCGTCGACTTCGGCGCGCAGTACGCGCAGCTGATCGCGCGGCGCGTGCGCGAAGCCGGCGTGTACAGCGAGATCGTGCCGCACACGGCCACTGCTGCCGACATCGCGGCCCGCAACCCGGTCGGCATCATCCTCTCCGGCGGGCCGTCATCGGTCTATGAACCGGGCGCGCCCACCCTCGACCCCGGCGTGCTCGAGCTCGGACTCCCCACGCTCGGCATCTGCTACGGGTTCCAGGTGATGGCCCAGCAGCTCGGCGGCGAAGTGGCGAACACGGGCCTGCGCGAATACGGGGCGACGGACGCTGAGCTCACCGGTGACGGGGGCACGCTGCTGGGCGGCCAGCCGCCCGCCCAGAACGTCTGGATGAGCCACGGCGACCAGGTCTCCAAGGCGCCCGAGGGCTTCACCGTGCTGGCGTCGACGCCGGCCACGCCCGTGGCCGCTTTCGGTGACGATGAGCGTCGCCTCTACGGCGTGCAGTGGCATCCCGAGGTCAAGCACACCGACTTCGGCCAGCGCGTGATCGAGAACTTCCTGCACCAGGGGGCGGGGCTCGCCGCCGACTGGAACTCGGGCAACGTCATCGCCGAGCAGGTGGCGCGTATCCGCGAGCAGGTCGGCTCGGGTCGGGTGATCTGCGGCCTGTCGGGCGGGGTCGACTCTGCCGTGGCGGCCGCCCTCGTCCACGAGGCAGTCGGCGACCAGCTGGTGTGCATCTTCGTCGACCACGGTCTGCTGCGCAAGAACGAGCGTGAGCAGGTCGAGAACGACTACGTGGCCTCGACCGGTGTCCGCCTCGTCACGGTCGACGCACGAGAGCAGTTCCTGACCGCCCTGGCCGGCGTCAGCGACCCCGAGCAGAAGCGCAAGATCATCGGCCGCGAGTTCATTCGCACGTTCGAGGCCGCCGAGAAGGCCCTCGTCGCCGAGGCGGCAGCCGACGGCGAGCCGATCCGCTTCCTCGTGCAGGGCACGCTGTACCCGGACGTCGTCGAGTCCGGCGGCGGCACCGGCACCGCGAACATCAAGTCGCATCACAACGTCGGCGGTCTTCCCGAAGACCTGCAATTCGAGCTCGTCGAGCCCCTCCGCACCCTGTTCAAGGACGAGGTGCGTGCGATCGGCCGTGAGCTGGGCCTGCCCGAGGTGATCGTCGGCCGGCAGCCGTTTCCGGGGCCGGGCCTCGGCATCCGGATCGTGGGTGAGGTCACCGCTGACAACCTCGAGATTCTGCGTGAAGCCGACGCCATCGCTCGCGAGGAGCTGACCCGCGCCGGATTGGATGCCGAGATCTGGCAGTGCCCCGTGGTGCTGCTGGCCGGAGTCCGGTCCGTCGGCGTGCAGGGCGATGGCCGCACGTACGGTCACCCGATCGTGCTGCGCCCGGTCTCGTCGGAAGACGCGATGACAGCGGACTGGACGCGGCTGCCCTATGACGTGCTGGCCCGGATCTCGAACCGCATCACGAACGAGGTGCGCGAGGTCAACCGTGTGGTGCTCGACGTGACGAGCAAGCCGCCGGGCACCATCGAGTGGGAGTGACGCACCGTTGTCAGGAGGGAGAGGCCGTGCAGTGAAGCGTCACCTGGACCCAGTTTCTCTTGGATCCGTAGTTCTTCGCGGAGGATAGCCCGGCCCCCGCACCAACCCACGCTCCCCCGTCATTTGCGATCGCGTCGACATTGGCGTCTATTCCCTTGCCTCCGGTCCGGATCTCGACACCGAGTGGGAGGCGCCACCCGCTTTTATCGTTGTACCTCGTCTTGTTCAGGTACGGGGCGGCAACAGGGCAGAACACCTTCGGGAATCGCACTTCATCCCACTTGTTGAGGTAGTACTTCTCGCCTTCCACCGTGTATTCGACCGCGGCCTGGGCACCCTCGCTCGTGGGTGCGGCGGTCGCGGCCACAGGCAGTCCGCCGATGAGCACGGCAGCGATGAGCGCGCCGGCCCCCCATCGAGCAAAGAGAACTCTGTGAATCATGACGACTCCATCCTTTACCTGACTAATATATCAGAATGCTGGATGTGCTGCCACCCCCGCGACACCCGGCGATGGCCGGGCGAAGTCGTCAGACGGTGATCATCTGAAACGCGCCCGGTGCAAGGTCGACCTGCCGGGGAGCAGCGCCGGTGAAGTCGGTGGCCGCGAGGTTGACGGCCATGGGCGTGGGGTTCGCCTGCGTCCGCACGATGTAGCGCCCAGCGGTCAGGCTGGCGATGCTCGACCACTTGGTTTGATCGTCCTGTTCGAGACCGGTGCCGCTGACTCCGCTCATCATGCCGATGGGAATGTCGAAGTTGTTGAGCGCGTGCAGGCTGAGCTGCTCGAGGTTGTCGGCATCCGCCGCCGGTTTCAGGGTCATCACGTACGCCGTCGCGCGGAGGTAGCGACCCGCGCTCCCGGAGTCTCCGGGGAGGCCGACGAAGCCCTGACCCTGCGAGAGCGGTGCGAACTCGACGCCGTTGACCGTGACCGGAGCGGGGTTCGCGGCGGTGAGCCGAGGCATCGTCGATCCGATCTCGTTCTCGTGCCGCACCACGAGCACGCCGTCCCTCGACACGACGACGTCGTATCGTCGCCGCGTGTCGAGCCGCGCCGCGTCGGGTCGAGGTCATGTACGAATCAGCGCCGTGGGGCAGGATGGGACACGTGAGCACGCGCTATCTGAAGCCGACCGCCATGGACGCCGTCTTCAACCGCGCCGTCGGGTGGCTGACCCGGATCGGGCTCCCGCTGGCGGGTAGCCGCGTGCTCTCGGTGCGGGGGCGCACGAGCGGGGAGTGGCGCTCGACGCCGGTCAATCCGATCCGGCTCGCGGGGGAGCGCTATCTCGTCTCGCCCCGCGGTCACACGCAGTGGGTCCGCAACATCCGCGTCTCGGGTGAGGGGCGCCTGACGGCCGGCCGCCGGGTGGAGGAATTCCGGATCGAAGAGATCCCCGACGACCAGAAGCCTCCGATCCTGCGGGCGTATCTGACGGCCTGGGCGTGGGAGGTCGGCCGGTTCTTCGAGAACGTCGACAAGGACTCGCCCGACGAGCGCCTGCTCGAGATCGCACCGGGGTTCCCTGTCTTCCGGGTGCTCCCGCACGGCGCGTGACGACGACACCGATGACGGCGACACCGATGGCGGCCTTTCCGGACGCCGAGTACCTGATCCTCTCCAGCCGACTCATCCCCGACATGGATGGCGGCTACACGTTCGCGACGCTCGCCCGCGCACGGCAGATGGCGGCTGCCGGGGTCGACGGCGGTCGCGGACCGCTGCTCCTCACCGTCGATCCCGGCTCGATCACCGACCATGCCCGGCATCGCGCCGTCCTCGCCGGGCGCGACCTGCTGCTCGATATCGATCGCATGCGCAACCTGTTCGACGAGTCGGCCGATCCGCGCGGTGGCGCCGCCGAATGGCTGCGCGCCGCCGTCCATGCGGGTGACCCCGACCCGGCCCTGGAGTACCGCCGGGTCGCGGATGCAGAGGGCCGCCCCGTCATCTCGCTCCCGGTCATCGCGAACGACCCCGACTGGCACATCAGCACCGCCCCCGTCGCCGTGCACGCCGCAGACGGTGGGGTCATCGGTGTGCTCGACGGTTTCGGTGCCCTCTACCGCGCCTGGCTCGACCACGTCGTGGCCGAGGTGCGAGGTTCGGACTCGTCACGGCCCGTCGTGGTGCTGTGCGAATCGCGTCAGCTCGGCGAGCTCCTCGTCGGGTGGGACGACGCGCACGCCCGGCTGCTGCACACGATCCACACGAGCCACCTCGAGGCCCCGTACACGCCTGACGCACCGGTGAACGCGCTCTGGCAGCGGTGGTTCACCGTTGCCGATCGGTTCGATGCGGTGCTCTGGCCGACGACGGCGCAGCGCGACGATGTGCGCGCGCGGTTCGGAGGGGCCGACGCGCACGTCGTGGTGCCACAGGCCGTGGCGGCGCCGCATGGCGTCACCCCCGCCCACGAGCGCGTGCGCGGCCGGGTGGCGATGCTCAACCGGCTCGCCCCGGGCAAGCGCATCGACCAGGCGATCCGCGCCTTCGCCGGGGTGGTGGCCGCGGTGCCCGAGGCGACACTCGACATCTTCGGCGAGGGAGCCCTCCGCGGCCGGCTGCAGCAGCTCATCGACGATCTCGGGCTCGGGGCCCACGTCATGCTGCACGGAAACACGACTGATCCCGGATCGGTGCTGGACGAGGCATCCGTCTTCCTGTCCACCTCCGCGTACGAAGGCCAAGGTCTCTCGCTCGCCGAGGCGCTCGCTCACGGTTGCCCCGTGGTGGCCTACGACGTGCGGTACGGGCCGCGCGAGGCACTCGCCGGCGGGGGCGGCGTGCTCGTGCCCGACGGCGACGAGGAGGCGCTCGTCGCGGCGCTCGTGCGTGTGCTGAGCGACCCCGGCGAGCACGCGCGGCTCGTGGCCGAGGCATCCGATTCGGCCCGTCGCCTGGACCCCCCGCACGTGATGGATGCTCTGGCCACCGCCGTGCGCGACGCCCTCGCTCGCCCGATCAGGCGCTGAGTCCGTCCCTCGCGCTGCACAACGCAGGACGGATCCCGGGTCAGCGCGGTCGGCTCCGCGGAATTCCGGGACGGGCCCGTCCGCGCCGCGCCCTCGATCCTGCGTTGTGCAGCGGAGGGACCGGTCAGAGGGCTCCGGTGGCCGCCGTCTCGCGCACGCGCGGGGTGCCGTCGAAGATCAGGAGGCGGTCGGCGAGCTTGTCGATGAAGAACCGATCGTGGCTCACGACGACCACCGCGCCCGGGAAGTGCGCGAGTGCGCGCTCCATGACCTGCGTGCTCGTGATGTCGAGGTGGTTGGTCGGTTCGTCGAGCACGATGACCGCAGCGCCGGACAGCAGGCACTGGGCGATCGCGACGCGTGCGCGCTGCCCGCCCGAAAGCGTGCCGATGCGCTTCTGCAGATCGGCCTCGGAGAACTGCAGCATCGCGAGGAAGCGCGCGACGCTCTTCTTCGTCGCCGAGAACGCGAGCGAGTCGGGGTAGGCGTTCACCGCATGACCGACCGTGTCTTCGAGGTTCAACTCGGCGAACACCCGGTTGTACGACACGAACCGGGCGCCCTTGGCCCATCGCACCGTCCCTGAGTCGGGCGCGGTCTCGCCGGTGAGCACGTCGAGGAGGGTCGACTTGCCCGAGCCGTTGGATCCGACCACCGCGACCCGGTCGCCGCGATGCAGGCTGAAGGTGAGTGCTTCGAACAAGGGCTCGCCGCCGAACCCCTTGCCGAGGCCTTCGACGGTCAGCAGGTCGTTGCTGACGCGAAGCCCCTCGTAGATACCGGTGATGATCTGGTCGATCGGGCGCGGTGCCTGCTTCTTCTTGATGTCGGCCAGGCGCCGGGCGATCGCGTTCGCCGGGTTGCGGGCCGCCTCGCGGCGCGCGGCGCTCGCCGCCTGCTCGTAGGCGAGCAGCTCCTCCTCGTGGGCGAACTGCTTCTCGAGCATCTTGAGCCGCGACTGCTTCGCCTGTACGTAGTCGGTGTAGTCGCCTTCGTAGTCCTGCAGGCGGTTGTTCTCGATCTCGACGATGCGCGTGACCACGCCGTCGAGGAACTGCCGGTCGTGCGAGACGACCAGCACGGCACCCGCGAAGTTCTGCAGCCATCCCTCGATCCACGTGACGCCCTCGAGATCGAGGAAGTTCGTCGGTTCGTCCAGCAGCAGCACATCGGGGTTCTGGATGAGCAGCAGGGCGAGCGCCGCGCGGTTTCCCCATCCGCCCGACAAACGGCCGACCGGCAGCGCGCGTCGCTCGTCGTCGAAGCCCAGCCGGGTCAGCACCGTGTCGATCGTGTTCTCGTATGTCCAGGCGCCGAGGCGATCCATGGCCTCCAGCAGCTCGCCCTGCTCGGCGAGCACGCGGTTCATCTCGGTGTCCGTCATCGGTTCGGCGAACTGCAGGCCGATCTCATCGAGGCGGGCCTGCGTGCGGTGCACGTCGGCGAAGTGTGCGCTCAGAAGCTCGAGGATGCTCTGCTCGCCGTCCAGCTCGGAGAACTGCGAGAAGTACCCGATCGTCGTGCCGAGCGTGACATCGACGGTGCCGGTCGTGGGCTCCTGTCGCCCGAGGATCAGCTCGAGGATCGTGGACTTGCCCGTGCCGTTCTTGCCGATCAGCCCGACGCGGTCACCCGCGCGGAGCTTCAGGAACGCGTCGCGGACCACCACTCGCCCGTCGTAGTCCTTGCTGACGTCGTTCAGGCGGATGAGGCTCACAGGGGTCCAGACTACGTGCCGCCTACTCGCTCCCCGGCCAGGTCTTGCCCGCCCACGGGTCGTAGTCGGCCAGCAGCGTCCCCTGCTCGGGGCGCTGCGCCTCGGGGACGTGCTGCAGATTCACGCGTACGCGGTACCAGAGCGAGCTCGACCCGCGCATCCCGTCCACGAGCACGTCGGCGGGATGCAGCATCCCCGACACGGACGGATGCTGCGCCCGCCACTCCTCGAGGGCTCGGAGTGCCTCGGGCTTGGTCTTGGTGCGGGCGATTTCGATCAGCGGCATGGTCGACGCGCGCCGCCCGGACCCGTCGCCGGCGCGTGGCGGTTTCTCCGCAGGGCCCAGCTCCTTCGCCAGGGCGAGCAGGGCATCGAGTGAGCCGGCCGACTCGTCGATGCCGGAGTGCGGGTCTCCGATCGACGCGTAGCGTTCTGGCACGGTCAGCACCGTGAACTCCTCCGGGCGGCGCACCCGAACCTCGTCCCAGTCGAGCGGCGTCGACACACGCGCGTCGGCCAACGGGCGCACCGAGTACGCGGATGCCACGGTGCGGTCCTTCGCATTCTGGTTGAAGTCGACGAACACGCTCTCGCCGCGCTCCTCCTTCCACCACCGTGCGGTGGCGAGCCCGGGCGCCCGATTCTCGACCTCGCGCGCGAGGGTCTCGGCGGCAAGACGCACCTGCCGGAAGTCCCACTCCGGCCGGATGCGGACAACGATGTGCAGCCCCCTCGACCCGCTCGTCTTGGGCCAGCCGATCAGGCCGTGGTCATCGAGCACCTCGCGGGCGACCATCGCGACATCGACGATCTGACTCCAGTCCACACCGGGCATGGGGTCGAGGTCGACGCGCAGCTCGTCGGGGTGATCCAGATCCTCGGCGCGCACCGGGTGCGGATTGAGGTCGAGGCACCCGAGGTTGATCACCCACGCGAGACCGGCGGCATCCCGGATCACGGTCTCTTCGGCCGATGTCCCGCGGGCGTAGTGCAGCGTGGCGGTGTCGATGTATTCGGGATGGTTCTCGGGCACGCGCTTCTGGAAGAACGCCTCCTGCGTGATGCCCTTCACGAACCGCTTGAGCACCATCGGGCGACCGCCGGCGCCCCGCAGCGCGCCGTCGGCCACCGAGAGGTAGTAGGTGACGAGGTCGAGCTTGGTGAGTCCCGGCTCGGGGAAGACGATCTTGTCGGGGCTCGAGACGCGGACGTCGTGGCCCCCGACCTCGATCGTGGTGTCTTTGCGCGCAGCCGGGCTCACGCCTGCCACGCTAGCCGCAGACGGATGCTGCGGCCAGCGTGGCAGGCGCTCTGCCAATGCCGAACCGGCTTCAGAAGACGAGTACCCCCGCGGTCGCCTTCGAGCCGGCGACCGTGTCGGAGCCCGCGTACGTGACAGTCAGCGACTTCAGTCCCCAGCTCGAGAAGCCGGTGATCGATACGTTCGCCGTACCGTTCGTGAGCGTTCCGGTGCCGACGGTCTGGCCGTTGGATGTGATCGTCACCGGGCCATCGACGCGGACTCCGCCGTTCGCAACCGCCACGACGAGCACGTTCGAGGTCTGCCCCTTGCGCACGATGAGGTTCGTGTTCAGCGCGAACGTGGTCGACTTCGCCTTCGCCACCACGACGTCGACCGTGGTGGACGAGGGTGCGACGGTCGATGATCCCGCGTAGGCGACCGTCAACGTCTGCGTACCCGGAAGGAGGGCCTTGGCGCCGAGCGTCACCGTGGCCTTGCCCGCAGCCAGAGTGGCGGTGCCGAGAGTGGTGCCCCCGGCATCCGTCACCGTGACCGTGCCGGTCGGCGTCTGGCCCGGCGAGGCGACCGTCACGGCGATCTTCGCGCCCGTGCCGTATTGCGCGGGGGAGGCGGTCGCGGTGACCGTGCTCGCCGGCAGGCTGACCTGAAGGGGGATGACGGAGCGGGTGCCCGACGGTGCCGCATCGAGGATCAGGTAGCCCGCCCCCGATGCGGTGGTCGGCAGCGTGATCGACAGGGTCGCCGCGCCACCGCTCACGGTCGCCGTGCCCACGGGCACCGCACCGGTTCCGTCGGCCGACGTGCCGAAGCTCGCGGTGAGCGTCGTGTTCGCCGGTGCGCCCGAGCTCGTCAGATCGAGGTTCGACACCGAGAACGACTGCGTCGACCCTGCGGCCGGTGCGGTGTTCAGCCCCGACACCGATACGCCATGCTTGGCGAAGCTCGGGCTGACGGGCTGGTGCGACCCCAGGTAGGCGATCCATGCGTCACGGTCGATGAGACCCGAGTCGCGCAGGTTGGTCGCCTGCGTGAACACGCGGAAGTTGTCACCGCCGCCGGAGGCGGTCGTGCCGAGCCCGGTGAGGAAGGTGAAGGTGCCGATGCGGTACGTCGCCGCAGGATCGATCGGAGTGCCGTTGAGCATCATCGACGTGATCCGGCTGCCCTCGGGAAGAGCGGCGTCGAACGTGTAGGTGAAGCCCGAATTGGTTCCGAGCTGCAGGTACGAACGCGTGGGCACGTTGCCTGCCGCGTCGCGCTGCCACTGCTGCTCGAGCATCGTCTTGACCTGCGCGCCCGTCATGTCGACCGTGGCGAGGTTGTTGATGAACGGGAGGATGCCGTTGGCCTCTGCGTAGAGGATCCGGCCGTCGGCGTCGGCCGGGTTGGCCGCATCCTTCGCGTACAGCAGCTCGGCTCGCAGGCCTCCGGGGTTGACGACGGTGATCTGGGCACCGCCGCGGTCGGGTGGCGAGAGAGTGGCCAGCAGCGCGTCGGCGACCAGGTTCCCGAGCGTCGACTCCTTACCTCGATCGTCACGGTTCGTCGTCGCGATCGGGAGAGAGGGATTGGGTCTGGCCGTCGTGATGTCGGCGGACAGTGTGCCGACCGGCTGGTTGCCGATCACGGCGGCGGCGGCGAGGGCATTGTCGACGGTCGTCTTGACCGCGCTGAGGGACGGGTACTGGCTGATGAGGGTCGCATCGTCGGTCGTGACCCGCGGGACGTTCTTCACCGTGTAGCCGCTCACCGCCTTGGTGTCGCGCTCGACGGTCAGCTGGATCTGGCCCACGTTCGCGGCGTAGTTGCCGGTCTGGAGAACCGGCCGGGTCTGGCCCGTGGTCGATCCGGGGACGGGCGCCTGGTACGCGTACGCCTGGTGGGTGTGTCCGTTGATGATCGCCGAGACCTTCGGCGACGTGGTGTTCACGATGTTCGCGAAGACGGGGCTGATCGCCTCGTTCGCGGTGAGGGACTGAGCGCCATCGGTCGCGCCCTCGTGGAAGCTCGCGATGATGACATCGGCCTCGCCGTTGGCGGGGTTGCCGTCGGTGAGCTGGTCGGCGACGCGGTTGACCGCAGCGACGGGGTCGCCGAAGGTCAGGTCGCTCACACCGCTCGGCGAGACGAGGGTGGGCGTCTCCTGCGTGACGGCGCCGATGACGGCGACGTTGAGGCCACCGGCCTGGTAGATGCCGTACTCGGGGAGGGCGGGGGTGTCGGTGCCGGCGAGGTAGACGTTCGCGCCGAGGTAATCCCACTTCGCGTTGGTCCCGTCGTTGATGACGCGATTCTTCAGGTCGTCCCAGCCCTGATCGAACTCGTGGTTGCCGACCGCCGAAGCGACCATGCCGAGTTCGTTGAAGACATCGATCGTCGGCTGGTCCTGCGCGACGGCCGATGCGAACTCGGAGGCGCCGATGAAGTCGCCGGCTCCGACGAGCAGGGTGTTGGCACCGTTCGCGCCGTCTGCTGCGCGGAGGCCCTCGATCGTGCCCGCGAACTTCACGGTGTTGCTGTTGATCCGACCGTGGAAGTCGTTCACGGTCAGGATGTTGAGAGTGACGGGGTCGGCCGCCTGAGCGGGGACCGCGATGCCGGCCACTGCGATGCCTGCGACGATCGCGACGGCGCCTGCGCCGACCCGCAATCCTCTACTGCCTCTGGGAATTGCCATCGTCCTGCTTTCGTTCCGGTGCTGCTGGGGGAGAGAGGCCGGAGCATCGAAACGGGATGCGACGCGGGGTCGCGCGATGTCCGACCCGACCGACGCTAGCCAGATCCGCGGCGACCTACAAGGAAACGGCAGATGACGGGGCGGGGGTTGACACCTGCTCCTCCGCCGGAACGACGATGGGGCCGCCCTTTCGGACGACCCCATCGATGAAAACTGTCTAGTTGCTGCCCCTGGCAATCGCGAGGATGCGCAGGATCTCGACGTACAGCCAGACGACCGTGACCATGATGCCGAAGGCGCCGAGCCATGCGAACTGGCGCGGCGCACCGTTGCGCACGCCCTGCTGCACATTGTCGAAGTCGAGCACGAGCGAGTACGCGGCCATGATCACGACGAGGACGCCGATGATGAGTCCGAGCGGAATGCCGAAGACCTTGTTGCTCAGCAGGCCGAAGGCACCACCGGCGATCGGCACGTTGAAGATCATCAGACCGACGTTGATGAGCGAGAAGACGAGGTAGCCGATCATCGCGATCATGAAGACCTTCGTGGCCTTCTTGGATGCGCGGACCTTGCCGCTCGCGAACAGAGCGAGGGTGACGCCGACGACCGCGAAGGTCGCGAGCGTCGCCTGAATGACGATGCCCGGGTAGATCATGTTGAAGAACGCCGAGATGCCGCCGACGAAGAGGCCCTCGAATGCGGCATAGGCGAAGATCAGCCCGGGGCGGACCTTCTTGCGCGACGTGAAGATGACGACCATCGCGAGCACGAAGCCGCCCAGAGCGCCGACGATCCACGGGAGGATCGTGGGCTGGCCGGTGGTGGGGACGGTCGACATCGTCCAGATCCAGCCCGCAACCGCGGTCACCAGGAGGATCGCGAAGAGGCCGACGGTCTTCCAGACCGTGTCTTCGATCGTCATGCGACCGGTCTCGACCGCGCCGGCCGGCGGGGCG
This sequence comes from Microbacterium rhizomatis, assembly GCF_008710745.1. Classification (GTDB taxonomy): domain Bacteria; phylum Actinomycetota; class Actinomycetes; order Actinomycetales; family Microbacteriaceae; genus Microbacterium; species Microbacterium rhizomatis. The sequence goes on along the minus strand of NZ_VYSA01000002.1, from coordinate 313,514 downwards.
GCGAAAGCGCCCTCGAGCTGCGCGTTGGTCGCCGCATCCACCGTCGCGTGCTGAGCCGCGGCGGTCTGCGTCTGCGCGCCGTACGGGGCGGGCGGCGTGTTCGTCGGGTACTGCTGACCCGCCTTCGGCTCTTGGAAGGCCGGGTTGTTGAACGCGGGGTTGTTGAGGGCCACTGCTCTCACACTCCAAAGTAGGGTTTCACAGCCCTGTGCTGTATATCCACGATAGCCGAAGGCCGGCCGCAGAACGCAGGCGGCGGCTGGGAGTGGGCCCAGAGCGGGCATCCCGTTAGCCTGAAGCCGTGGCCCGCACCCGACCGCTCGTGATCGGTCATCGCGGCGCTCCCGGCTATCGCCCGGAGCACACCCGCACTTCGTACGAGCTCGCGATCTCGATGGGCGTGGATGCTGTCGAGCCCGACGTCGTCGTGTCGAGGGACGGCGTGCTCGTGGTGCGGCACGAGAACGAGATCGGATCGACGACGGATGTGGCCGAGCATCCGGAATTCGCCGACCGGCGCACGACCAGATCCATCGACGGTGAGGCATTGACCGGATGGTTCACCGAGGACTTCACGTGGGACGAACTGGTGACGCTCCGGTGCCGCGAGCGGCTGCCGCTCCTGCGGCCGGGGAGCGCCTCGCACGACGATGCGGAGCCGATGCTGCGACTGCGTGACCTGCTCGACCTCGTGCGAGAGGCGTCGTTCTCGCGAGGCCGAGAGATCGGCATCGTGCTCGAGATCAAGCACGCCACCCACTTCGGTGCGCAGGGGTGGGATGTCGCGGGACTCGTGGATGCCGAGCTGCGCGCGGCCGGCTGGGGGAGCGGAGCTCATCCTCTGGTCATCGAGTCGTTCGAACAGACGGTCCTCGAGCGGGTGCGTGACCGCGGTATCCGCGCGTCGTACGTCTACCTGCTCGCCGGTGAGGGGCGGCCGTTCGACCTTGTCGTGCGAGATGGCGACGCCGCTCCGACCTACGTGCAGACCGCGTCGCCCGCGGGGCTCGACCTGCTTGCGGGGAGGTTCGACGGCATCAGCGTCGACAAGGCCCTGATCGTCGATCACCCGGCGTCGCGCGTCGTCGACGATGCGCACGCGCGAGGTCTGCAGATCTACACGTGGACGTGCCGACCGGAGAACGCGTTCCTGAGTCCTCGGTTCCGTCGTCCGGGCGCGGACGCGGCGTTCGGCGATTACGAGGGCGAGTGGACGGCGATCCGGGATGCCGGCATCGACGGCGTCTTCGTCGATCACGCCGACCTCGGGGTCGCGTTCTTCGGAGGCTGACAGCATCCGGTGCCGGCTCCTCGCCGGCCCCGCTCAGCGCAGGCCGAGTGCGCTCGAGATCCGGGCCAGTGCCGGCAGCACGTCCGAGCTGGCCGGGAGCACCTGCACGCACACGTGATCCGCGCCGGCATCGAGGTGCGCGCGCACCGCGGTCGCGAGATCGCCCGCCGTGCCGTGCGCAACGATCTCGTCGACGAGGTGATCGCTGCCGGGGGCGGCGATGTCATCGTCGGCGAACCCGCCGCGCTGCATGTTGGAGGTGTAGTTGCTCATCTTGAGGTAGTTGGCGAGGAACCTGCGCGCGGTGGCCCTGGCCGAGGCGACATCCTCGTCGAGCACGACCGTCTGCTCCGGCGCCACGATCGCGTCGGGGCCGAGCGCGGCACGCGCCTCGGCGGTCTGGGCGGGAACGGTGAGGTAGGGGTGCGTTCCCGCGCTCCGCTCCGCGGCGACCCGGATCATCCGGGGACCGAGGGCCGAAAGCACCCGCGCCTCGACGGGCACGCCGTGCGCGTCGAGCACGTCGAGGAACGCGTTCATCGCCGCGATCGGCCGAACCCGTTCCGGCGTCGCCTCACGATGACCCGTGCCGATGCCCAGCAGCATCCGCCCGGGGTGACGCGCTTCAATGCGGTGGAAGGATGCGGCGAGCTCGACGGGGTCCGCCTTCCAGATGTTGACGATGCCCGTCGCCACCACGACGCGTTCGGTCGCGTCGAGGAGCTGTTCTGCGGCGTGGAGGTCGGCCGGGGGCGAGCTGCCCTGCCAGATCGCGCCGTAGCCGAGCGCTTCGACGGCGGCGGCCATCGGCGCGTCGATCGCGCTGTAGCCGCGCCACACTCCGACCGTGCCGAGAGGCAGGCTCACCGGTAGTTGACGAACTGCAGGTCGACGTCGAGGTCGGCTGCCTTCAGCAGCCGCTGGACCTCCTGGAGATCGTCGCGGCTCTTGGACTGCACGCGCAGCTCATCGCCCTGGATCTGCGACTTCACGCCCTTGGGGCCCTCGTCGCGGATGATCTTGCCGATCTTCTTGGCGTTCTCCTGCGAGATGCCATCCTTGATCGTCGAGGTGATGCGGTACTCCTTGCCGCTTGCGAACGGCTCACCCGATTCAAGGCTCTTCAGCGAGATGCCTCGTTTGATGAGCTTGGACTGGAACACGTCGAGCACGGCCAATGCGCGCTCCTCGGTGCTCGCCTTGATGAGCACCGACTCGCCGCTCCACTCGACCGAGGCGCCGGTGCCTTTGAAGTCGTAGCGCTGCTCGATCTCTTTGCGAGCCTGGTTGAGGGCGTTCTCGGCCTCCTGGTGATCCACCTTGGAGACGATGTCGAATGAAGAATCAGCCATGGCGGCAAGTCTAACGGCGGGGCCGGATGCAGCATCCGAGACTCTTCCTGTCATTCCACATGTTCGGCGAGCCCTCTGCCGGTAGCGTGAAGCGGACATGTTCCGCACCACCTCTGCCCTCGCGGCGCTCGCCGTCGTGGCGCTCGCGCTGACCGCATGTACGGCGCCGCCGCCGGTGCCCGCTGTCGCCGCGGACGCGCCGCGCGACGTCGGCGTGGAACTGTTCGAACTGCCGTGGACCTCGGTCGCGCAGGAGTGCGAGAAGACCGTCGGGCCGAACGGCTTCGCCTGGGTGCTCACCTCGCCCGCGCAAGAGCATGTCGCGGGCGATCAGTGGTGGACCTCGTATCAGCCCGTCGGGTACGCGATCGATTCGAAGCTCGGCACGCGGACCGAGTTCGCCGATATGGTCGCCCGCTGCACCGCGGCCGGAGTCAAGGTGATCACGACCGCTGTCGCGGTCGACGCCCCGCCCGCGTCCGGCGAGTCCGCGCAGATCGATGCCGATTCAGCGGCCCCCGGAGGATCCGCGACCGACTCGCCGACGTCGACGGGGTCGCCCACGGCGACGCCGTCGCCGAGCCCCGTGGTCGCGCCTCCCGAGCTCGTCGCCTACCTCGAAGACCTGCTGGCGCTGGGCGTCGCGGGGTTCCGCATCGAAGGAGCGTTCGGCGCCGACGGCATCGCGTCGGTGCCGGCAGACGAGGTGCAGGCCGTGGCCGACGCCCTGCCGTCGGGGACCATCCTCATGAGCGACCTCGCGAACGACGGTCCCGTGCCCCCGGTCCGGGAGACGTACTCCGGTGCGAGCCGGATCTTCGAGTACCAGTACGGCGGAGAGCTCGGCGCGCAGCTGTCGGTCGGCGCGTTGCACGACCCCGCGCTCGTGGATCCTCGACCCGCACATGTGCCGTCGGCATCCGCGGTGGTCTTCATCGATGACCACACCTCCGAGCGCGCAGACGCAGCGATCACCTACCGGGACGGGCCCCTGTACCTGCTCGCCAACGTGCTCGTGCTGGCGGATGACTATGGCATGCCCATGATCTCGTCGGGGTACGCGTTCGGATCGCGCGACGCAGGTCCGCCCACCTCCGCCGACGGCGCCGTGCTGCCCGCGTCGTGCGAGGGCCTGACCGAACCGCGCACGATGCTCTCCGACGGCGACAGGATCTGCCCCCAGGCGTGGACGGCGATCGCCGGGATGCTGGCCTGGCGATCGGCCGTCGGCGACGCACCGCGCGTCGCCGCGTCCAAGGGCGGCGACCTGTACGGCTTCGAGCGGGCGGGGCGAGGCGTCGTCGCCGTCAACCCGGGCGGGACGGAGGGCTGGGTCATCGTGCCCACCTCGATGCCCGACGGCGAGTACTGCGACGTGATCACGGGTGGGGCGGATGCTCTTGCCGACGGCGCCTGCGCGGGGGAGGTCTACAAGGTCGACAACGGCTCCGTGACGTTCCACCTACGCGCGCTGAGCGCAGCGGCGATCGACCTGAACACGCTGCTCCCATGACCGTGGATCCGGCGCGAGAGGGTGGCGGCAGCATCCGTCGTTCGTAGACTTGCTGCAGACGCGAGGAGGTCGCATGCGCCCTATGACGGAGGAAGACGTCCGGGAGTCGTTCGTCAACGCGAGTCAGGACGATCTTCGACTGGTCGCGGTCGCGCACGATTTCGTCTTGACCGACTGGGATCATCTCGACTTCCTGGCATGGCGCGATCCCGAGACACGAGGCCGCGGGTACCTCCTCATCGAGGTCGACGGGCGTGCGGTCGGCATCGTGCTGCGTGCGGCCCAGACGACATCGCGTGCACGCTCGGGCCTGTGCAACCTGTGCCACACGATGCAGCCCGCCGATCAGGTGTCGCTTTTCACGGCGCGCAAGGCCGGCGACGCCGGCAGGGATGGAGACACCGTGGGCACGTACATGTGCGCCGACCTCTCGTGTCACGAGAACGTGCGGCTGGCCGCGCCGCTGGCCCCGAGCGAGATCCGAACGAGCGTCGATCGGCGCATCGACGGTACCCGCCGCCGGACCGAGGCGTTCGTCGAGCGCGTGCTCGACTCGGTGCGGAGCGACGCGTGAGCGGGCGAGTCGTCGTCATCGGCGACGCCCTGATCGACGAGCTGCGCGACGACCACGGCGTGCGCGAGTTCGTCGGGGGCGCCGCTCTCAACGTCGCGGTCGGCATCGCGCGCCTCGGCGTACCGGCGACCCTCATCGCGATGGTCGGCGACGACGAGGCCGGTGCGCATATCCGCAGCTACCTGGCCGACTTCGACGTCGAGCTGCTCGCCTCGCCGTCGCCCTACGGATCGTCGCGCGCGGTGAGCGTGCGGGAAGGCGGCGCCGAGCCGCACTACGAATTCAACGAGGCTGCGCAGAACCGCGCCGTGCGCTTCGGAGATGCGGAACGGGCCGCGATCGCGGATGCTCCGGTCGTCGTGATCAGCTGCTTCCCCTTCGACGATGTCGCCCAGACACTGCAACTCGCCTCCGCGGTCGCCGGCGCGCACCTGGCGATCGATCCCAACCCGAGGTCGGACATGCTGACGGACCGGGTCGAGTTCGTCCGCGGGTTCGAATCGCTCGCGACCCGGGCGGCGCTCGTCAAGGTCGGCGATGACGACGCGGCGTTGCTCTACGACGCTCCGCTCGATGAACTGCGCGCCCGCCTCGTCGACCTCGGCGTCCAAGCCGTGGTGGCGACGCAGGGCGCGGGCGGGGCGTCCATCGAAGCCGGCGACATCGTCGTCACCCGCCCGATCTCGCACCTGCCCGGTGACATCGTCGACACGATGGGCGGCGGGGATGCTGTGCTCGCCGTCGTCGCAGCTGCGCTCGTGGGCGGGGCTCCCACCGATGAGGACGAGTGGGCGGGCGTGCTGAAGAACGCGATGGATGTCGCGGCGGCGACCTGTCGGTACGAAGGAGCGCTGCTGCGGCTCCCGTCATCGCTCAACGGGATCGACCTCGACCGGATCGGCACGTAGGCCTTGTGGAACGAGAAAGCCCCGGCGCTGCGATTCCGCAGCTGACCGGGGCTTTCTTCTGTCTGAGACAGGGTGGCGAGTGAGGGATTCGAACCCCCGAAGGCTACGCCGGCTGATTTACAGTCAGATCCCTTTGGCCGCTTGGGTAACTCGCCAGTGCGCACCCGCCCGGCTTTCTCAGTCGATCGGAGGCGCGACTAGCCATATTACAACGACTGGCGAGGTCGCTGAAATCGACTCCTCCCCAGGGTGGTGGCGTCGCGGCATCCTCCACTTCTTCGGGTGGGCCTCCCGTTCGTGAGAGGGCCCGTGACAGGATGATCGAGCGGGCGAAGGCCCGCATCGAGAGAGGATCGCCATGAGTGCGCCCGCCCCCCATCCCCCCGCGTCGCCCGCTGACGGCGCGCCCACGTCGCTCGTGCGCGTCGCGATCTGGGTCGCGATCGGTGCGCTCATCGCCGCCGCTCTCGTCTGTGTCGTCTGGGTGCTGGTCGGCTCGGCGAACGGCATCATCGGGCGCGCGTTTCTGACGATCCTGCTGCTGGCCGCGTTCGCGGGGGTAGCGATCCTCGACGCGCACCTGGCACCGCGCCGACCGGCATGGTTCGCACTGACGAGCATGATCGTCTGGGTCGTGACGCTGCTCATCGGGGCATTCATGATCTGGATGCCGCAGCCGCCGTACAGCTTCGGGCTCGGGCGCTTGTTCGCCTTCCTCGTGATCGTCCTGATCCTGCAGCTCGCGGTGCTGCACGTACGCCTCTACACGAAGTCGTTCCAGCGGCACGTCACCGCGTTCACGAGCACGATCGCCTACATCACGATCGGCCTGGTGGCGCTGCTCGCGCTCCTTCTCGTGCTGCCGCTCATGCTCAGCGACTACATCGACTTCGTCGACGGGTACTGGCGAGTCGTGGTCGCGATCACGATCCTCGCCGCCGTGGGTACCGCTCTGATCCCGCTCATGAACGTGCTGTTCGCGCCCAAGAAGCCGCACACTGCGCCCCTCGCGCCGCACCAGTACGCACCTGTGGCCTGGCCGACGTATGTCGACGGCATCACGCCGCTGCCCGTACTGCCCGACGGCACGCCCGACTGGAACGCGTACTACACCGGGCACCCCTCGACCCCGCCGCAGGCGATCGCCCCGCCGCCGTACGCAGCTCCGCAGACCGGTGAATGGCCGGCGCCGGCGGGTCAGCATCCGCCTGAGACACCGGCACCCGTTGCCGCTCAGCCACGTGCGGTCGCCACGGGCTGGGTCGCGCCGACCACCCCGGCTCCGGCTGCGCCGCCCGCGGCAGCGCCCGACGGTTACCAGGGCTACCCGCCGCCCCCGCCCCTCCCGCCCCAGCAGTAGCGGGGTACGGGGCCGGCCGCCAGAAGTTCGTGCCCGCACGCGCTTCAGCCCGCGAGTATCTCCAGGGCCGCCATCGCTGCGCTGTGCCCACCGAGCCCGCTGACGGCACCGCCGCGACGCGAGGCTGAGCCGCACAGGAGGATCCGCGGGTGCGCGGTTGCCACACCCCACCGCTGCGCAGGGGTCTCGAGCGGCTCATCGTCCTCCGCCCATGGCCACGACAAGGCGCCGTGGAAGATGTCGCCTCCGGTCATGCCGAGCGACTCCTCGAGGTCCGCCGTAGTCCGCGCTTCGATGCACGGCGTGCCGTCCGGCGCCTCGTATATGCAGTCGGCGATCGGCTCGGCGAGCACCGCGTCGAGCGAGCGCTGAGCGGACTGGAGGACGGCTGCGCGGGCGGCGGCAGCATCCGCTTCCTTCACGAGCCGATGCGGCACCTGGAGGCCGAACAGGGTGAGGGTCTGCGCGCCCTGCGCCCGCAGCTCCGGTCCGAGGATCGATGGGTCGGTGAGCGAATGACAGTAGATCTCGGCGGGAAGCGGATCAGGGATCGCGCCGCTGGACGCGGTGGCGAACGCCGCATCGAGCTGCGACAGGGTCTCGTTGATGTGGAACGTGCCGCCGAACGCGGCCTCGGGCGCGACCGACGTGTCGTGCAGGCGGGGGAGCCGGCTCAGCAGCATGTTGACCTTGACCTGTGCGCCCTCAGGCCCCGGTGCGTGATCGACCGGTGTTCCGTCGCCGGCCGCGAGAAGAGCGTCGAGAATCGTCGGGCCCACCCCGCTCAGCACGAGCCGCGCCTGGAACGTCGCAGGGTCTGCACCTCCCACGCGCACTTCGCCGTCTGCGGTGACCGATTCGACGGGCGAGCCCGTGCGCAGCTCTGCGCCGGCGCTCCGGGCGGCGCGCTCGAGCTCGCCGCTGACCCGCCCCATACCCCCGACCGGCACGTCCCAATCGCCGGTGCCGCCGCCGATCACGTGGTAGACGAAGCAACGGTTCTGACGGAGGCTCGCATCGTCCGACGAGGCGAACGTGCCGATCAGCCCATCAGTGAGCGCGATCCCCTGGGATATGTCGGTGCCGAGGTCGGCGCGCAGCATGCCGCCCAGAGGCTGCTCGAACACCTGCTCCCACAGCACCTCATCGCCCACGCGTGTCCGCATCGCCGAGCGCCGCACGAGCGGCTCGGTCATGAGGGGGAACAGTGCCGGACCGAGCGCTGCGATGCGGCGCTGGAAGTCGGTGAACCGCCCCGCCTCGGCCGCGTCTCCCGTGGTGCGTGCGAACGAGGCCGCGGTCGCTGCGCGGTCGGCGTTGTCGACGAGGATGCCGCGAGTGGGATCGGATGGGTCGGGGGTGTACGACGCGTAGCGCCGGCGGCGCAGTTCGATCGTCAGACCGAGATCGTCGATGATCCGCCGGGGGAGCAGACTCACCAGGTACGAATAGCGAGAGAGCGCAGCATCCACTCCCCGCCACGGGCGCTCCGAGACGGCCGCGCCGCCCAGGTGGTCGAGGCGCTCGAGCACCAGGACGCTCCGGCCCGCCCGGGCCAGGTAGGCGGCGGCGACCAGCGCGTTGTGGCCGCCGCCGACGATCACGACATCGTGCGTGGACGCGGTGGAGACCGGGCGAGTGCTCATTCGCCCACGCTAATCGGATGCCGCTGTTTCCTGGCAGTCCGAGCGATAGCGTGAGGGCATGCCCGCCGTCGAAGACCTCGAGTCGCTCGCCATCGAACTCGCTCGCGAGGCGGGTGAGCTCGCGCGCCGACGCCGGACGGAGGGCGTTGCGATCGCCGCGACCAAATCGGCGCTCGCCGACATCGTGACGGAGGCCGATCGCGAGGTCGAGGCATTGATCCGCGAGCGGCTCGCCGCCGAACGCCCCGGCGACGGGTTCCTCGGTGAGGAATCCGCGGCTGAGCGCGGGACCACGCCGTACACGTGGGTGGTCGACCCGATCGACGGGACGGTCAACTACGCCTATGGGATCCCCGCCTATGCGGTGAGCATCGCGGTCGTCTCGGGCGAGCCGGACCCCCAGCTGTGGACCGCCGATGCCGGGGTCGTGTTCGGCCCGGCGAGTGGGGAATTGTTCCACGCGGCGCGCGGCCGAGGCGCCTGGCTTCACGGGCAGCGGCTGGCGGTGAACGCTGAGCCCTCCGCCGCCGGTGCACTGCTGGCCACCGGGTTCGGGTACGACCCTGCCACGCACGCGGGCGACCTCGCCCGGGTCGCGCGGGTCATGCCGCTCGCCCGGGACCTCCGTCGCATCGGCAGTGCGGCCCTCGATCTCGCCTACGTCGCGGCCGGCCGTCTCGACGGCTATTTCGAGCGAGGGCTGAACCCTTGGGATCATGCCGCAGGCGCACTCCTCGTCGTCGAGGCCGGGGGAGTGATCGGCGGGTCGCCGGGAGGGCGCCCGGGTCGCGGCATGACCGTCGCGACGGGGCCCGCGCTCTTCGAAAAACTTCTCGAAGCCGCTCTCGCCGCATGATTCCGCGGCTCGACGGACGTATCCGTACTCTGACGGCCTCTCGCACATGACATTCTCAGTGTCAACCGGGTAGTGTTTATCCGATCGTTACTTTCGCTGCCCCGAACGGCGAACGGTGATCCGAAGCCCGAAGTCCGACCTCGTTGCCCCCCGAGCGACCACGACCTGAGAGCCCTTCCGCTTGTCTTTCGATCCCTCTCCGGCTGATGCTGCGCCCACCCGACGCTCCAGCCGCACCCCTTCCGCGGCCCCATCGGTGCCGGTAGAGGCTGCAGGGACCTCACGTTCCGCGCTGCGGCGTCGAGCGGGCCAGAGCGCTTCCGCCCGCCCCGCAGTCGTGTGGGGTCGCGCGACCGAGGCCGACGCGGTCGACGTCGATACGGTCGCCAGTGACATCGCAAGCGGTCATTCGACACCCGGTGAGTCGACATCCGGTCAGTCGACATCCGGTCAGTCGACATCCGGTCAGTCGACAGCCGCGGCATCCGTCGTGCCCGACCCGGTCTCGCTCGATGCCGTCACGCTCGATGCCGTCACGCTCGACACACTGACGGTCCCCGTCGCAGTCCCGGCGGTGACGACGGCGACGGACGACGCGATTTCCGCGCCCTCCCACACGGGGGTGCCGCTCAGCCGGCGTGCGCGCCGGGCCCCCGTCCAGGCGACGACAGTGCCCGAAGCCGTCCCCGATGCGCAGGCCGAGACCGCGACGAGCGTGGATGCCCGCATCTCCACTCCCTCCCCCGAGCCGGCCATCGCCGCCGATGCGTTCACGGTCGCAGGCGCGTCGAGCACCGAGGTTCCCGCGCCGGCGAAGGCCATGAGCGACACGCTCGACGCCGACGCGCTGGCGTCTTCGGCGATGCCCTTCGAACTGCTCGAGCCCGATTTCGCCTCGAGCACCGACGATCTGCCGGACGCGGCGACCACCACCTTCTCGGACGTGCGCGTCGACGAGCCCGATGCTTCGCACGTCGACGAGTTCGAGCGTGCAGCGCGTCTGTTCGCCTTCACCGGAGAGACCCCCGTCCAGTCTCCGGCCGCCCAGGCGACCGCGAACCACACCGCGAAGCGCCCGCACCGGAAGGTGCGTGGTGCAGCGTTCCGTCGGATGGCAACGGCGTCGTTCTCGGTCGGCGTGATGGGCCTCGTCGGACTCCTCGCGGTCGGCATGACGACCCCCGCCGCAGCCGTGGCCGCGGCGAGCGGCACGATCACTCCCGCATCCGTCGTCGCCCCGGCGGGCGATGTGGCGGGAGCGGGCGGGCAGATCCAGGCGTATGTCGCGCCCGCGGAGGCGCAGAGCGCTGCCATCCAGCGCGACGACAACTTCGAGACCGGCACCCTCGTCGAGATGGCCGGCGTCGCCGGTATCTCCAACCCGTCGAGCTCGGTCTTCACCAACAACCCCAACTGCCCGATCCAGTGGCCTTTCGCGGTCGGCGTCGGCATGAGCTACGGGTTCGGCATGCGTGACGGCACCATGCACGAGGGCATCGACTTCACCCCGGGCGACGGCGCGCACATCCAGGCCATCGACCACGGTGTCGTGCGCATCTCGACCGACAGCGGTGGCAACTACGGCGTCACGATCGTGATCGACCACATCGTCGACGGTGCGCTCGTCTCGAGCCGGTACGCCCACATGCAGTACGGCTCACGTCAGGTGCAGGTCGGCGACACGGTCGAGGTAGGGGAGTACATCGGTCGCACGGGCGACACGGGGTACTCGTTCGGAGCGCACACGCACTTCGAGATCCTGGCCGGCGGCACCACGGCGATCGACCCGCTGCCGTGGCTCAAGCAGCACGCCACGTGCTGACCTGAATTCTTGAGGACGCCGCGCCTCTGGTATTCTCTTCTGGTTGCCCGGGCTTGCCCGGGAACGCCCCGATAGCTCAGTGGTAGAGCACTTCCATGGTAAGGAAGGGGTCGACAGTTCAATCCTGTCTCGGGGCTCGGAGCCTCCGTTTCGACCACGGATGCTGTGCGGCGGGGTAGCTCAGTTGGTGAGAGCGCACGACTCATAATCGTGAGGTCGCGGGTTCAAGCCCCGCTCCCGCTACCGAAGAAGTCCCCGGTCGACGCGTCTTCATCAGCGACCTGAACCGGCGCCGGGACGGTCGCTCCGTCGCATGACGCCGACGACCGCCTTTCGTGGCTGTTCGCTCCCGCATTCAGGGCCCTCCATGACACGGGCCTCCGCGCATCCTGCGTGAGTTCTCGTGCCGGATCGTGTCGGCACTCTTCGTCGTCCCGCGAGGGGGACGCGGAGTGTGCCACGCGATCTTTCTCGTTGCGCCGCGACTCAGAAACATTTAGTCTCGTTCAACGAGATCTAATCTCGTTATACGAACACAGGATTACGAGGCACACAATGAGTTCGCATTCGCTCTCGAAGTCGGGGAACCCCGCTGACGGGCCTTCTCGTGCATGATTTCTGGTCGCCGCGGCATCGGCCCGCGTTTGGCCTGTGGATCAAACTCCCCGCGCCCGAGGTCTTGGAGGTGCTGGCTCCCTCGGGGATCGACTTCGTGGTGCTCGATGGAGAGCACGGAGCGCTCGACACACGGAGCATCTCGGCGATGATCGGCCTGGGGCGGGCCATGGGGCTGACGGTCTTCGTCAGGGTCGCCGGTCACGCGCGGGCCGACATTCAACCGGCCCTCGATGCCGGCGCCGACGGTGTGTTCGTGCCGCATGTCGACAGTGCGGCACTTGCCGCGCAGGTCGTCGACGTCTGTCGATTCCCTCCTGCCGGAAGTCGCTCGGCGAGCCTCGCCACTCGCGCCGGTGGGTGGGGTCGAATGCAGTCGGCCGACTATCTTCGACGAGGGTCGGATGTCATCATCGTCGCGCAGGTGGAGTCGCCGGCCGCGGTGGAAGCCGTCTCCGAGATCACCGCCGTCGCGGGGCTCGACGCGATCTTCGTCGGACCGTACGACCTTGCGCTGACGTCCGGATTGAGCCCCGCGGATCCGGAGTTTCACAGGCTGGTCGAGAGCGCGGAGAGCGCGCGAGGTCCGGCGGTGATCGGCAGCACCGCTGCGGGCGCCGACGAGGTGCGACTGCTCGCAGAGCGCGGCTACTCCTTCGTGGTGGTCGGTGCTGACACGTCCATTCTGGGTGCCGGCGCGCAGTCGCTCCTCTCAGAGTTCGGCGAGGGGGCTGCGGCATGAATGATCGTGCCGAGCACGAGGATGCGGTGCGCGCCCGACTGTCGGCCCTGCTGGCGGAGTTCTGGTTCGATGTCGACCACAACGGGGGTTCAGGGGCCGCGGGCTACTTCACCCCGGACGCACGCCTTCGCTTCGAGGAGGCATCGTTCCGAGGCACGGCCCAGATCGCCGAGGTGTACCGCGCCCGTGCGGCGAGAGGACCACGGGTATCTCGGCATCTCGTCACGAACGTTCATGTCCTCGAATCCGAGAGCGGCCGCGCACGCACGGTCTCCGCGCTCCTCCTCTTCGCTGAGGACGGCCACGCGCCACGACCGAGGATCCTTCCCGCGCTCGTCGCGGATGTCTGGGACGAGTTCGAGTTCATCGAGGGTCGGTGGCTCATCAACGCGCGCTGGATCCGAAACCAGTTCCTCGAATCGAGCGACGACCTCGCGGTGCCCGTGAAGTGACCAAGCCACGCCTGATGGGAAGTAAGAGATGCGATTGAACAAGGTGATCGGCCTGCTCGAAGCGGGCGACGTGGTGTTCGGCACGATCCCGAGCGACGACGAGAACGAACTCCGCGCGATCGGCAGAAGTGCGTACGACATGCTGATGATCGAGACCGAGCACACGGGCTTCAGCGGGCGGACGCTCCAGAGAACGCTCCAGGGCCTGCTCGACCGCCGCGAGCTGGTGGAGGGCGGCACGCTGGCGCCGCGAGTCACACCGTTCGTCCGCACGCCCGCCAATGCGCGCGAGCACAACGAGTGGCTCATCAAGCAGACGCTCGACGCAGGCGCATTCGGGCTCGTCCTTCCTCACCTGGACAGCGTCGAGGCTGCGCAGGCGGCCGTCGGCGCCGCACGCTACCCGCAGGCGAACGGGGTCGCCGATTTCGAGCCGCACGGACATCGGGGTTGGGCGGGTTCGATGTGCGCCGCGCCGTCCTACTGGGGGCTTCCCGCATCCGAGTACTACCGGGTCGCCGACGTCTGGCCGCTGGATCCGGCAGGTGAGGTCCTGCTCATGGGCATCGTCGAAAGCACGGAGGGCATCGAAGCGTTGCCCGACATTCTGCGCAGAGTGAAAGGCATCGGCGCCATCTGGGCGGGGATCGGAGATCTATCCGTCTCGATGGGCTTCGCGGGCGCTCCCACGAAAGAGGTCGAAGCGGCTTTGCAGCGGATCCTCGACATCTGCGTCGATGCCGGCGTTCCGTGCGCAGCTCCCACGAACGCGACCATGACCCCGGAGGATCGCATCGATCAGGGATTCCGCATCGTGTTGTCTCGTCCGAGCCTCAGCTTCGCCGCGCTCGATCGCGGAATGACGCACGTCGGGCGAGGGTGACGAATTGGATATCCGTGGCGAGACATACGAACTCGTCGTCGACTCCGTGACGCGGGAGGCGCGTGACGTCGTCGGCGTAAGGATGAAAGACCCCACTGGGGTGGAACTGCCGCCTTGGACTCCCGGGGCTCACATAGACATCTGCCTGCCGAGTGGGCTCATCCGGCAATATTCGCTGTGCGGCGACCCCGCCGATCGCACCTCCTACCGCGTTGCCGTTCTTCGCGAGGAGGCGGGAAGGGGCGGGTCCGCGGAATTGCACTCACTGGCGACAGCCGGAGGATCATTGCGCGTGCGCGGCCCACGCAATCACTTCGAGCTGGAAGAGACGCAACCTTACGTCTTCATCGCGGGCGGAATCGGAATCACACCGATCCTCAGCATGGCGGCGTCGATGCCGCCCGATGCCGATTGGCAACTCCACTACGCCGGTCGGTCCCGGTCCACGATGGCGCTGCTCGATGAGGCCCTCGCGCTCGGGGCGGAAAGGGTTCGCATCTACCCCCGGGACGAGGGGCAACGACTCGATCTCGACGGAATCCTTGCCGGAATTGACCCGACCGCGGCGATCTATGCCTGCGGGCCGCCAGGGCTCCTGAAAGAGCTCGAGCTCTGCAGGGATGCCCGTGCGCCCGGGGTCGCTTTGCACACCGAGCGATTCGTCCCGTCGGAGGAGCCGCGACAGGTGCCACCGGACGAGTCGGACGACACCTCGTTCGAGGTGGAGCTTGTTCGCTCGAACCTGACCTTGAGGGTCCCGATCGGGCGATCGGTACTGTCTGTCATCCGTGACGCGGTGCCGGGTGTGCCGTTCTCGTGCGAGGAAGGCTATTGCGGCAGCTGCGAGACGCGGGTCGTAGAGGGCATTCCTGACCACCGCGACGAGATCCTGACGGAGGACGAGCGAGAAGCGAGCAAGACGATGATGACCTGCGTCAGCCGCTCTTGCACTCCTCGGCTCGTCTTGGATCTGTGAGCTACCGCGGGAAACCATTCCATGGTAACTTCGCTCGAACGCACATAATGAGATGACGTCTCGTAATACGAGACATCCGAGATCCACGCGACGAAATAGCCCTTCCCACTCAAAGGAGAGAAAAGAATGAGCTTGACCCCCAGCACCACAGCAAAGCTCCGGCGCACTGCCCTGGTCGCGGTACTGACCGCCGCGATGTTCACGCTTGGCGCGTGTGCTTCGGCCGGCGCCCCAGCGCCGTCCGCCACGGGTTCGGGTTCCGTCCCGGATCAGAGCACGCCGGTTGCTGCGCTCTCGGTGGTCACACCGAACGCCGACCCCAGCACCGTCGCGAATCTGTTCCTCGCAAAGAACCTCGGCTACTTCGTCGACCAGAATGTGGATGTCAACATCATCAACGGGGCCGGTGCCGCCGGGGCGTCTCTGCTGGTCTCCGGTGAGGCAGACATGCTGTTGTCCTCGACGACGATCGGGTTCCCGCTCGCGGCGCAGGGGCAGCCGATCAGTGTCGTCTTCAGCGATGTCGGTGGCGGACTGGGAGCCGCGCTCTCCGTTGCGACAGGTTCTCCGGTCAAGAAGCTGCAGGACCTTTCCGGTAAGAAGGTCGGCACGATCGGCACAACGGGTGCGACGTACGGGTTCGCCAACTATCTGTCGAAGCTCGTTGTCACCGAGGGTGGGCAGCCCTTCGAACTCGTCGCATTCAACGACGCCGCGACGATGAACAACTCGCTCATTTCGGGGTCGGTCGATGCAGTGAGCTCCAGTACCGGCACGATCGCCGCTCTCGTGGCCAACAATCAGGCACGGATCATCGTCGACACCTCGAAGCTCGATCAGCGTGATGAATACATCGGCAGCGAGTACACGATCGACACGGGCTACATCGGATTGAAGGGAAATCTCGATACCAAGCGCGAGTCCGTGGTCCGGTTCCTCGAGGCCCTCACCCGAGCCAACCTCTACCTCAACACGCACACCCCGGAGGAGATATCCAAGATCCTCGCGAACGACGCGACGTTCTCGGCGCTCGACACGAGCGCGATCTCGGCATCCGTGATCGCCCGGTTCCCCTTCTACACGCCGTACAACGGGTACATCTCGGAAGAGGCGTGGGACGACACGCTCGCGTGGTTCTCCAAGTGGGACATCCCCACCCTGGGTGATGTGGCCAACAACGAGAGCTTCTCGTACGCGAACATCGTCGACATGTCCTACCTGACCGAGGCCCAGGATCGTCTCGGGCCCGACGCGCTGGCGCCCGAGGGGGGACCGGCGGCAACCCCGACGCCTACACCGAGCAGTTAGTCGAGGCCTCGCGAGGAGTCGCGTTCCTGCACACGTCCGGAACGCGGCTCCCTCGCAGTTCCCTCGAACGTCCATGCTTCACCTCAAAGGAGAGAGCCGATGAGCACGCACACAGACCTGAACCACACCACGGGCGGCTCCTCCGCTGGATCGCCCGATGGCTCCATTCCACCGGTGCTTTCAGTGAATGACCTGCGCTATTCCTATCCGGCGCGACGCTCACAAGCCCCCGTCCTCGCCGTCGAGAACGTCAGCCTCAAGATCGCCCCGGGAACGATCACCAGCATCGTGGGCCCGTCCGGGTGCGGCAAGTCGACGCTGCTCTCCTTGATCGCGGGGCTGCAGCCTCCCGACAGCGGAACCGTCGCCTGGACCCCTACCGAAACGCACGACCTCATTGCGAAGAAGCAGCGGCTCTTCACGATGGTCTTCCAGAAGGACACTGTTCTCCCCTGGTTGAAAGTCGACTCCAACATCGGGTGGGGACTGAGATTCCTCGACATGACCGCGACCGAGCGCGAGGCGCGTGTCGCGCAGCTACTCGAGCTCGTCGGGCTCACCGACTTCCGCAAGTCGTACCCCTACCAGCTCTCAGGCGGGATGCGCCGCCGGGTCGCGTTCCTCACCGGAGTGGCGCCGATGCCGCAGGTGATGCTCCTCGACGAACCGTTCTCCGCCCTTGATGAACCGACGCGCGTCAACATCCACGTAGAAGTCATGCGGATCGTCGCCGAACTGGGGATGGCCGTGATCCTGGTCACGCATGACCTCAGCGAGGCGATCACGATGTCGGACCGCGTGTGCATCCTGACCAAGCGACCGGCTCGAGTCGCGAGGGTCTTCGATCTGCCCTTCGGTCGCGACAGGGATGTGCGCGCACTGAGAGAGACCGACGAATACCAAGAGCTCTACAAGCAGATGTGGCATGAGCTGAATGTGCAGAGCGGGTTCGCGTCTCCGGCGGTCGCGTCGTGAGCATGGTTGTGCTCGAGCCGGAGGCCCGACCTCGTCGCAGGTCGCGATGGTTCACGCGACTGCGGGTCACTCAAGTGGCCTTCTTGATCGCGATCCTCGCGGCCTGGCAGTTCCTCCCCTCGATTGCGCCGCTGGCTGCTCAGTTCAGAGTGTTCAACCGGTTCTTCATCGGCTCTCCGCTGGGAGTCGTGGATCGGATCGGCGCTCTGCTGGCCGGGTCGCCCCTGTATCCGATGGCGCTCCCCTTGCTGGGCGTGACAATCCGCGACGCAGTGATCGGAATAGTCATCGGCGTCGCGTTCGGCGCGCTCGTCGGTCTGCTGTTGAGCGCCAGTCCGCTGGGGGCGAATGTCTTCCGTCCGTTCATCGCCACATTGTCGGCGGTGCCGCGGATCGCCTTCATTCCGATCGTGGTCGTGATCGCCGGACCCACGAGTCAGTCATCGATCATCGTTTCCGCGCTCGTAGTCTTCTTCGCCACATTCTTCAACGCGTTCGAAGGCGGTCGCTCGGTCAAACCGGAACTCCTCGACAACGTCTACCTGCTCGGCGCGCGTCCGTTCGAATCGATGATGCGCGTGCGGTTGCCATTCGTCCTCGCGTGGACCGTCGTCGCACTGCCCGCTGCGGCAGGATTCGGGCTGGTGGGGACCGTCGTCACGCAGGTGCTCACCGGGGTCCCGGGCATCGGTCAGCTCTTGATCACCTCGATGCAGGCTGCTGATGCGACAACGACGATCGCATTGGCGATCCTGCTCGGCGCCCTCGGTCTCGGCCTGACTGGGATCGCGACACTCTTGCGGCGAACGCTCCTGTTCTGGTGGGTGGAAGGGGCGGCATCGTGACCGTCATCGGAACAACCGATGCGCGCCCTGACGCGCGCGCCACCGACGTCCAGATCGCCACCCTGATCCCGAGCGTGCGCCGCAGGCGGCGCGGCGGAGAGCCCAGCCGTTCCCTCGTCTTGTCGATCCAGGTGGCCGTGATCGCCCTGTTCCTTGCGGCATGGGAGTGGCTTCCGACCATTCCGGCGATCAGCCAGAACATTCTCGTCCTCAACAGCGACTACGTGAGCTCACCGAGCCTTGTCATCGCACGCGTGGGCGAGCTGATGTTCGGCGAGGGCTCTGCGGTCCTCTGGTCTGCGCTCGGCACCACGCTGCTCGGCACCTTCTATGGACTCGTGGTCGGCACGCTCGTCGGCACGATCGGTGGTCTGCTCCTGAGTCAGAACCCCTTCGCGGCGCAAGTGGCGAGGCCGTACATAGCTCTCTTGAACGCGATTCCCCTGATCGCCTTCCTTCCGATCATCGTGGTCATCTTCGGGATCTCGATCACCGCGACCTCTGTCGCCGCCGGTCTGCTCGTGGTGTGCCTCGTGTTCTTCAATGCTCTCGAGGGTGGGATGTCGGTGCGTTCGGAGATCCTCTCCAATTCGACCCTGCTGGGGGCCGGGCCCGGATCGATCATGCTGCGAGTCCGTTTCCCGTATGTGCTCGCATGGGTGTTGGCGGTCCTGCCAGCGGCGATGTCATTCGCGCTCGTCGGCGTGGTCGCGACCGAATTCATGGTCGGCGTGCCGGGGATCGGCCAGCTCATCACGCTCGCTCTGTCCTTCGACGACACCACGCTCACGATCGCCCTCGCGGTAATACTCGGCCTGACCGGGGTCGTGCTGTACGCCGTGCTCACGGAGGTTCAGCGGCGTGCCATGCACTGGTGGGGCAAATAGCTCACGGTGTGGTCACTATGCGAGATATCATCTCGTAAAGTGAGACAATCGAGTGCAAGATTGATTCAATGGAGGATCGTGGACTACACACCGGAGACAGGTCACGGGTTTCCGCACGACCCGTTCAAGAGCCTCACTGTGCCGCGTCCGATCGGATGGATCTCGACCAGGTCGACGGCGGGGGTCGACAACCTCGCGCCGTTCAGTCATTTCCAGAACGTGATGGGCCGACCGCCGATGGTGATGTTCGCCGCCACGCAATCTCCGTTGGGAGGTCGCAAGGACACCGTCCGCAACGCCGAGGAGACTGGCTGGTTCGTCTGGAACATGGCGACGTGGGATCTACGCGACGCCGTCAACAGGTCGAGCGTCGCCGCGCCGTGGGGTGTGGATGAGTTCACGCTCGCTGGACTGACGAAGGCACCCTCGATCGAGTCGGCAGTCTCTCGCGTCGCCGAGTCTCCCTGCCATTTCGAATGCCGGTACCTTCAGACCATCCGTCTGCCGGGCGGCGGTGTGGATGCCGTAGACATGGTGATCGGGCAAGTGACCCGAGTGCACATCGCGGACCACGTCATTCAGGCGGACGGCAAGGTCGATATTCCGCTGATCAAGCCGCTCGCCCGCCTCGGATACTACGACTATGCGGTCGTAGAGAGCGTCTTCGAGATGAAGCCGCCCCCTGCCTACGCCCATGACACCCTGGGCGTCGTCGGAATGGACTTCTGAAGAGGGATGGTTGATCCGATGACCGAGAACGGCCCGACCACCTTTGTGTTCGTACATGGGTCCTGGCATAGCGGCGAGTCCTGGGAACGAGTGGCGCGTCCACTCCGTGCGGCCGGCCACACGGTGTTCGCGCCCGACCTCACCGGCCACGGGCGCCACGCCGCCGCGATGACGCCGAAGGTAGGACTGTCCACCCACGTCGATGACATCGTGCGGTTGATTCGCGATGAGGAGCTCAGGGACGTCGTGCTGGTCGGACACAGTTATGGCGGAGCGGTCATCACGTGTGCGGCCGAGGAGTTGCCCGAGCGCATCGCGCGGCTCATCTACATCGACGCCGTGGTACCTGAGAACGGCGAGAGCACAGTCGACGTCATGCCCGAAGTCTTCACGCCGTTCATCGAGGCAGCCCTCGTCTCGGCCGCGCCGTGGCTGATGCCGCCGCCCCAGCAGTCGCCCGCAGGACTGTTCGGAATCACGGACCCCAGTGACATCGAATGGGTCCGATCCACCCTGACTCCACAGTCCGTCCTCAGCTGGATGGAGCGCGCTCGTCTGGACAACCGGCGAGCGACGGCGATTCCGCGGTCGCACATCCACTGCGCCCTGC
The DNA here is from genome assembly GCF_008710745.1 of Microbacterium rhizomatis. Lineage (GTDB taxonomy): Bacteria > Actinomycetota > Actinomycetes > Actinomycetales > Microbacteriaceae > Microbacterium > Microbacterium rhizomatis. The sequence continues at coordinate 293,170 of NZ_VYSA01000002.1, read as the reverse complement.
ACCCGCGCGCAGACGCTCGACGTCCGGTGCCCCCGATCCAACCCAATGGCACTCCGGCCGATGTCTGGGAGATCCAGAGCGGGCACGACTGCATGGTCATCGCGCCCTCGGAGCTCGTGGAGTTGCTTCTGACCATCGCGACCGACAACCGATCAATCATGGAGAACCCGAGATGACCGTCATCTTCCTGCATCCCATCGGCCTCGACGGCCACAGCTTCCAATTCGTCACCAGCGCCCGGTTCGAAGATGCGGTGCGATACGACATGCTTTGGCACGGCGGCCGCGAACGGCCTTCGGATCCGCTCAGCATGAGAGCGTTCGCCGAGGATATCCTCGAGAACAACCCGGGTGAACTCGACCTGGTCGGCGTATCGATGGGCGGGTCAGTCGCCCAGGAGATCGCGTTGAACTGGCCCGAGCGTGTGCGCTCCGTCGTGATCGCGTGTTCGTCCGCCGGCGGCGGCGGTGGTGTCGTCCACAAGGAGCGCGCGGAAACCACCGAGCGCTTGGGGATGGAGGGGATGCTCGCCTCCACGCTCGAGCGGTGGTTCGTGCCAGAGGCTCGCGAGCTCGGAGCAGGGCACCCCGGTATCGCGTATGCGACCCAACGTCTGCTCAGCGATGATCCCGCGTCCTTCGCCGCTGCGTGGCGAGCACTCGGTGACGCCGACTTCGGACGGAGGCTGGGCGAGCTCAGCATGCCGATCACAGTCCTGCACGCGGCATCCGATGCCTCGGTGTCGCTGGAGCGCAACGAGAAGCTCGCCGCGGACATCCCGGGTGCCCGGCTCATCGTGATCCCGGGTTCGCACATGGTCCACCTTGCAGAACCCGACCTTTTCGCCGAGGCGGTTTCCGATCATCTCGACTGGGTTGCACGTGTCCGATGAACAACCGGTGGGGATCGGGCGACGGGCGTCGTTGCTGAGCGGCCTCAAGGTCGTCGATCTCACTCATTTCCTTGCCGGTCCATTCGGGAGCATGGTGCTCGCGGACATGGGCGCCGACGTGCTGAAGGTGGAGCAGATCACGGGTGACTCGACCCGTCGCACGCCTCCCTATTTCTTCGAAGGCGACAGCGCCTATTTCCTGTCGGTGAATCGAAACAAGAGGTCGATCGCCCTCAATCTGCGCGCAGCCGAGGGCCGCGCAGTGCTGCTGCGGATCGTTGCCGAAGCCGACATCATCCTCGACAACATGCGCTCGGAGCAGCGAGAACGACTGGGACTCACTTTCGAGGACCTGAAAGAGGTGAATCCCCGAATCATCAGCTGCTCGATCAACGGCTTCGGTTCGGATGGTCCGTACAATCGTCGCCCGGCATACGACATCATCGTCGAGGCACTCAGCGGCGTCATGAGTCTGACCGGCCCCGTCGGCGGACCGAGCGTGCGCGCGGGGGTGCCGATCGGTGACATCACTGCCGGGCTGTACGCCGCGATCGCCGCTCTCGGAGGGCTCGAACACCTGCGCCGTACGGGCCAGGGCCAGCACATCGATGTGAGCATGCTCGATTCTCAGATCAGTCTGCTCTCGTACCTCGCCCAGTATCACCTCACGGGTGGTCTCGTGCCCACGCACCAGGGCAGGGCGCACGTCTCGATACCGACGTACAACACCTTCGCCACGAAGGACGGCAGCGAGATCGTCATCGCGGCCAACACGCAGGAAATGTGGCGGGCGCTCTGCGTCGCTCTCGGCCGCCCCGACCTGGTCGACGATCCCCGTTTCGGCACCGGCGCCGACCGCCTCGTGCATCAGGGAGAGCTGCTCCCGATCCTCCAAGGCGAATTCATGAAGTGGACGGCGGAGGAGCTCGATAGGGCGTTGGTGGATGCCGAAGTGCCGGTCGCTCCCATCAACGGCGTCGACGTCGCCCTGGCCAATGTGCAGGTGCGTCACCGCAACATGGTCGTGAAGGTCCGGCATCGCAGCGGCAAGGACTTCCTCACGGTGGGAACGCCACTCAAACCCGACGACGCTCACGGGGAGGAGTTCTCGTCGCCACCGGCGCTGGGGGCCGACACCGCCTCGGTGCTCATGTCGCTCGGCTACACGAAGGACGACGTATCCGAACTCGCGCGCGACGGAATCGTCGGTCTCGTCGATGGCTGATCCCATGAGCATCGCGATCGCCGGGATCGGAGCCACCGAGCAGGGGCGTATTCCCGACGAGAGCGGCGATGCGATCGCGGTGCGCGCGGCGCTCTCAGCGCTTGCCGATGCCGGCCTCGATCGCTCGCAGATCGACGGCCTCGTGACGTGCAAACCGCCCCGCGCAGCGGTGCGCACGGGGGTAGACGAGGACATCGGCCACATGCTCGGCATCAACCCGGCCTTCTCTACGACGCTCGATTACGGTGCCTGCGGATTCTCTCTGCACGTGGCGGCGATGGCGATCCTCAGCGGTCTCGCTTCGACTGTGCTGCTCACCTACGGCACCAATCAGAGAAGCGCCGGGACGAGCTTCGCCGTGCCGATCGGAGGTTCCGCCGACTGGTCGGCCTTGTCGGGGTTCCTTCATGTGGCCGGGCCAGCGGCGATGGCTGCCAGGAGGCACATGCACCTCTACGGCACGACCGAGGAACAGCTGGGGTGGGTGGCCGTCGCCCAGCGCGAGTGGGCGGTCAGGAACCCCCGTGCGATCTTCCGCGAGGAGATGACCATCGACGACTACCTGGCCACCCCTTATGTTGTCGCGCCGCTGCGCCGCTCAGACCTCACCATGATCTCTGATGGTGGAGCCGCGGTGATCATGACCTCGGCCGAGCGCGCACGAGACCTGCCACAGATCCCTGTGTACATCGCCTCGATGGCACAGCAGTCAGCGCTTCGCGGCGATCAGAATCCGGACAAGCTGATGCGGCCATGGATCGCCGACATCGCTCGTCGGCTGTACGCACGAGTGGGGATGTCGGCCGCCGACGTCGACATCGCCTACCTCCAGGATGCGACGTCGGTGTGGGTGCTGCAGATGCTCGAGTGGTACGGCTTCTGCGGTCTCGGGGAGGCAGGTGCCTTCCTCGCCGAGGGTCACACGCGCCCCGGTGGACGATTGCCCGTGAATACGAGCGGCGGACAGCTGTCCGAGGCGTACATGTGGAACTGGCTCCATCTCCATGAGGCGGTGACGCAATTGCGTGGACGGGCGGGCGGTCGCCAGGTGCCCGGGGCCGGCGTCGCCCTGCACGCGCAGACGCACGACTTCTTCAAGGGTGCCGCGACCCTCCTGTCGACGGATCCGAACAGATGAGCGACATAGACAAGCCGCTCCCTCGCACGGATGACCCGCTCACCGCTCCGTTCTGGACAGCGACCCGCGAGCATCGGCTCGTCGTCCAGCGCTGCGCGGATTGTTCCTACCTGCGCTGGCCTCCCGCGCCGGTGTGCCCGGAATGCGGGTCCCCGAGCGCGACGTGGACCCCCGTGAGCACCGCCGGAACGCTCTGGAGCTACGCCGAGTACCACCGGGCCTTCAGCCCGGCGTGGGTCGGGGATCTGCCCTATACCGTCGGGCTGATCCAGCTCGAGGACGGTCCCAGGATGTACGGCACGATGATCGGCGAGCCGGGATCCTTGCGGATCGACGAGGAGACGCGTCCCGTCTTCGTCGACGTGACCCCGACGGTGACATTGGTGCACTGGCGGATGGCAGAGAGGAACCCATCATGACCATGGACACCGCAGGCTCCGATGTGACATCGGCAGCTCTGGAAGAACTGCTCGAGATCCGGGCCGGCGGCGCGCTCGAATCCGGCGAGGTGGTGATCGAAGGCGCAGACCCGTTCTTCCGCGTCCCTCACCGGGTCGGCAGCGCAACAGCGGCTGCTCTCGCTGCAGTGGGAGTCGCGGCGAACGATCTCTGGGAGCAGCGCACGGGCAGGCGCCAGCGCGTGGGTGTCTCCGTCGCCGAGGCCGCCGCCTCGTTGAAGACGGTCGACTACACGATGGAACGCGGGCCATCGGGTGAGTTCGAGCCGATCCCTCGTCCCGACGGACAAGCCCGCACCGCCGCGCTGATCAAGCCGTGGCCGACGCGGGACGGCCGCTGGTTCCTCCCGCATTTCACGCTCCCTCACCTCAGGGAGAAGGTTCTGGGGGTGCTGGCGTGCGAGGCGACGCCGGAGAGCGTCGGGGGGGCGATCGCGAAGTGGGATGCCGAAGACCTCGATCAGGCCATCGCCGATGCGGGTGCGTGTGGTGGCATCGTGCGCTCACCCGCCGAATGGCATCGCCATCCTCAGGGCGCTTATCTGTCCACGCTCCCGGTAGTGGAGATCGAGCGACGGGGGGAGTCGGCGGCGGAGCCGCTACCGGACGGGGACCGGCCGTTGTCCGGCATCCGCGTATTGGACCTGACCCGCATCCTCGCCGGGCCGATGGCCGGTCGTACGCTCGCGGAACACGGTGCCGACGTGCTCATGGTGACCGCGCCGGACCTGCCTCAGATCGCCGAGCACGTCCGCGATACGAGTCACGGCAAACGGAGCTCATTTCTCGACCTCAAGACGCGATCCGGCGTGGAGCGGCTCACTGAGCTCGTCAGGACCGCCGACGTCGTGATCGACGGCTACCGACCGGGCAGGGTCGGCGAACTCGGCTTCGACCTGCAGACCCTGTTCGATCTTCGACCCGGTCTGGTGCACCTCAACATCACCTGCTACGGCAACGGCGGTCCTTTCCGCGAGCGGGGCGGATGGGACCAGGTGGCCCAGGCCGTGTCAGGGATGTGTCACGAGAACGGTCGGCTGTCGGGCGCGGGGCGACCCGCGTTGAGCTTCCCCCCGACGTGCGACTACGACACGGGCTACCTCGGCGCCTATGGAGTCATGCTCGCCCTCGGCCGCCGAGGAAGGGAGGGCGGGAGCTACGCGGTCAACGTCTCGCTGTGTCAGACGGCACTATATGTGCAGCGGCGGGGGGTCGTCGACGGATTCGCCGACGCACCCAATGTCTTGTCCAGCGCTGGCGCAGACCGACGATACGTCATCGAGCCCGATACGAGCTACGGGACGCTCAAGACGCTGGGCCCGGTGCTGGACATGTCGGAGACCGCCCCGCATTGGTCGCGCCCGACTCCACGGCTCGGCGGAGATGAACCGAAATGGATGCCACGAGAGGAACGGCGATGAAGGCTGTGGTGATGGTGGATTACGGCGGTCTCGAAGTGCTGCGGATCGCGGATCTGGACGCGCCCGTCCCTGAGGCACACGAGGTGCTCGTCGAGGTGCACGCCGCCAGCATCAACGGGGCCGACGTCAAGCTCCGCAGCGGTGCCACGCGATATGACCAGATGTCGTTTCCGCACATCATGGGGCGAGACTTCGCGGGTGTCGTGAGGAAGGCGCCTTTCGGTTCTGATCTCAGAGTCGGCCAGGATGTGTACGGCGTCTGCCAGCGCGGCACAGATGGCGGCCAGGCCGAACAGATTGCGATCGAGGCTGCCATCGTGGCCCCGATGCCCCCCGGCATAGACCACACTCAAGCGGCGGCTATCGCCTTGACCGGCCTCACGGCGCTGTACGCCCTCGACGATGTGGGCGGCGTGTCTGCGGGTCAGCGTGTGCTCGTTCAGGGCGGCGCAGGCGGCGTGGGCAGCTTCGCGGTCCAGCTCGCCAAGCATCTCGGCGCGGACGTCACCACGACGGCGAGTGCGGCGAACCACGAATATGTCCGATCGTTGGGCGCGGACGAGGTGATCGACTACCGCGCCACGGACGTCGCCGACCTCGGCCGGCGATTCGACCTCGTCTTTGACACGGTCGGTGGTGACGTGCAACGCGGTTCCGCGGCGGTCGTGAGGCCCGGGGGAGCCCTCGTCCATTGCGCTGCCGGGCCGGAGGCGTCGTCGCCGAGCCGCTCGGACATCGCGGTGATACGCCCGGAAGTAGTCCGCGACCGCGCACATCTGGAACGGATCAGCGACCTCATCGGGGCCGGGGCCGTGCGTCCCCCTGCGATCACCCGATTTCCGATGGCCGATGTCGCCGAGGCCCATCGGCTGAGCGAGGGACGACATCTCCAAGGCAAGCTCGTGCTCGAAATGCGGTAACCCTCTGCTCTCAGTCTCGTGCCTTCCGGGCCGCGCGGTAGCGGTGCAGGATCGGCTCGGTATACCCGCTCGGTTGGTCGAGCCCGGCCAGTACCAGGTCGCGCGCGGCTGTGAACGCCAGACCGTCGAAGTCGGGGCTCATCGCCCGGTACGCGGGGTCGCCGGAATTCTGCATGTCCACGATGGTCGCCATGCGCCTCAGGGTCTGCTCGATCTGTTCGAGAGTGACCACCCGGTGGAGCAGCCAGTTTGCGACATGCTGCGAGGAGATCCTGCAGGTCGCGCGATCCTCCATGAGCGCGACACCATGAATGTCGGGAACTTTCGAGCATCCCACCCCCGCGTCGATCCACCGCACCACATATCCGAGGATGCTCTGGAGATTGTTGTCGAGTTCGGCTTGGCGTTGGTTGGAGGGCCACTCCGCCGGATCACCGAGCGGTATCGTCAGCAGGTCTCGCATGGTCGCGCGGCGTCCGCCGGCGAGCTGCCGCTGCCGGGCGTCCACATCCACCCGGTGGTAGTGGATCGCGTGCAGAGTCGCCGCCGTCGGCGATGGCACCCAGGCGCAGGTCGCCCCCGCCAGTGGATGAGCGATCTTCGTCTGCAGCATGTCGGCCATATTGTCGGGGGCCGCCCACATGCCCTTGCCGATCTGGGCTCGACCTCGAAGACCGCACGCGAGCCCGATGTCGACGTTGGAGTCCTCGTATGCGGCGATCCACTCCTGAGCGCGCATGTCGTTCTTGGGGACCATCGGCCCGGCCATCGTCGAGGTGTGGATCTCGTCCCCGGTGCGGTCGAGGAACCCCGTGTTGATGAAGGCGATGCGGTCCGCGGCCGCCCGGATGCACGCCTTGAGGTTGAGGGTCGTGCGGCGCTCCTCATCCATGATCCCGATCTTGATCGTGAGCGGAGCGAATCCGAGCACGTCTTCGACGCGACTGAGAAGCTCGACCGAGAGCGCGACCTCCTCCGGGCCATGCAGTTTGGGCTTGACGACGTAGATCGAGCCCGTGCGAGAGTTGGTGCCACGGGCCGCGCCCCGGAGGTCGTGCGCGCTCCCCAGCCCGGTCACGAGCGCGTCGAGAATACCCTCGGAGACTTCCTCACCGTCACGGTCCAGAACCGCGTTGGTCGTCATCAGATGGCCGACCTGCCTGATGAACAGCAGGGCTCGCCCGTGGAGCGTTCGTGCCTCGCCGTCAACGGATACGCAGGTACGATCCGGGTTCATCGATCGGTTGAAGGTCTGACCGTTCTTCGTCACGACCGCGGAAAGGGTTCCCTGCATCAGCAGAAGCCAGTTCCGATATCCGAGAATCTTGTCGTCGACATCCACCGCCGTCACGGAGTCTTCGAGGTCCATGATGGTGGACACCGCCGATTCGAGCACGATGTCGGCGACTCCCGCGGAATCTGCGGAGCCGATCGCGCTCGCGCGGTCGATGCGAAGCTCGATGTGAAGACCGTTGTTCACGAAGACGAGCACAGTAGGAGACTCACGCGAGCCCCGGTAGCCGACGAACTGGGATGGGTCGACGAGTCGGCTTTCGCGTCCGTCGACGATGACTCGAACGCCCTGCTCGTCGACCGCGTAAGACGTGGCCCGGGAATGGGAACCAGCCGGGAGGGGAACGGCGTCGTCGAGGAACTGGCGACCGCGACGGACGACTTCGGCACCGCGGACCGGATTGTAGGTCCGGCCCCGTGCGAGCTCCGCTGCGTCCGAGACCGCGTCGGTGCCGTACAGCGCGTCGTACAGCGATCCCCACCGCGCATTTGCGGCATTGACCGCGAACCGGGCGTTCAGGAGCGGCACGACGAGTTGCGGCCCCGCCTGCGAGGAGACCTCCGTGTCCACTCCGGCTGTCGTGACCTGGAAGTCTTCCGGCTCCTCGACGAGGTAGCCGATTCCGCGCAGGAACTGCTCATACTCTGCGGGGTCGGGAGCGCCCTGTCGTTCCCGGTGGTAGGAGTCGATGAGTTCCTGCAGAAGATTTCGGCGGGCGAGCAGGTCACGTATGCGTGGACCGAAATCATGGATGATGGCGTCAGCGCCCGCCCAGAAGGTAGCCGAGTCGACGCCCGATCCCGGGAGGGCCTCGCCTTCGATGAAGTGGTACAGCGGCTCGGCGACCTTGAGTCCTCCGACGTCGACGTGCGTCACCAGCGTGTCTGCCTAGGCGACCGGCGACGCGGACGGGCGGAGGAACGCCGTGCGCTTAGCCAGCCATCGCTCGGGGATCGCCGAGCCCCATTCGTCGACGGCGCGCTGATCGTCGAGTGACCACACCTGCGCCTCCCTCCACCGGGGGTCGTCGCCGATCGAGATCATCCCCGAGTCGAGCTCGACGAGCAGACCGGAGGCGTCCTCGGTGTAGGCGAAGACGCTGCCTCCTGTGCCGTGACGGCCCATGCCCCACACGAGGTAGTGCGAGTCATCCACGTAGTTGTCGACGCGAGCGATCAGACCTTCGACGGTTTCGTAGTCGAATGCGATGTGATGCAGCTTCGGTTCGCCTTGCAGGATCGCCACTCCGTGATGGGGCGCGTTGAAGACGGGGCAGTGCAGCCATGCGAGAAACGGGTCGTCCTTGCTTCCGATCCAATCGGAGGGCAGCAGGCCGAATGCGGCGGTGAAGAACTCCATCATCGGCGCAACCTCCGGCACGGCGATGTTGAAATGCGAGAACCGGAACGGGCGTTGCGGTGTGGTGGGGACCGGCGGGGGAACCGGGGCCATCCCGGTGTACAGCTTCACCCCGTATCCCGACGGTATCTCGAGCACATGAGCGGCATCCACGCCGGGATGGGCGAGGGGACCGATGTCGACCGCCCCCGCGGCGACCGCCGTCGCGACGTGCTCCGAGAGGTCCCCATCCACTTCGAGGTTGAGGTGACGAAGAGCCGCTTCACGAGTCGCGGACTGATGGAGGATGAGGTCGTGGTGGCGGGCGTCAGCGCGAAGGTATGCCGTGCTTCCATCTGACTCGGTCGCCTCGAGGCCGACCTTCTCCACGAAGAATCTGAGGGATGCTGACAGGTCCGGCACATCGAGTGTGATCGATCCGACGCGTGTGATCATTGACGGTTGCCCTTCGGCTCGGCAGGGCGACCGCCGACGACGGCTCCCACGCGGCGGTTCGGGCCGCGCCAGCCCATCATCACGCAGTTTTGTTCGCATTTCAAGATCTGGTCTCGCAGAACGAGACCATCTGTCAAGGAAGCACGGCGGTGATCTCGCGCGCCGCCGCCATGACAGCGCCCGCGGTGTCATCGATCGTGTCGTCCTGGTAGTGGTGTCCCAGGCCGGCGACGGAGATCGCACACACCAGCCCGCCGGAGCTGTCCCGCACGGGTACGCCGAGCGAGAGCACCCCCTCGGTCAGGGCGGCTCTATTGAGCGACCAGCCGCGTTGTCTCGCGACGGCGATATGCGACCTGATCTCGTCGTCGGAGACCACTCCGAGGCGAGTGCGGCGCTCGCCGCCCTGCGCGAGATATCGCTCCACTTCGGAATCGGGAAGAGCGGACAGGAGAGCCTCGGCGGCCGCACCGGCGTGCATCGGCAGCCAATCGCCGATCTTCCACCCGAAGACTTCGATCTCGGGACCCGGAATTCGGTGCACGTATCGGGCGCCGAATCCCTCTCGGACGGCGAGCGACACCGTCTGGCGTGTGACCGCCGAGAGGTGCCGCATGATGGGGTCGGCCAGGTCGACCAAGGCCATGCCCGCCCGTACCGCTTCCCCGTACTGCAGGAACTTGACACCCAGCCGATACCGGCCGGTGAGCGCGTCACGGTAGAGAAGTCCAGCTTGCTCGAGCGATGTCAGTAGCCGGAAGGCCGTGCTTCTATTCGAGTCGATCGCTGCTGCCGCATCGGTGGGCGTCAGCCCGTTCGGAGCAAGCATGAGTGCATCCAGTACATGCACTGCCTTGTCGATCACGGCGATGCGTGATCCGTTGGACCGCTCAGGGCTGTCAGGGCCGTCGACATACGACATCTTCCCCACACCTTCCTCATCAGTCGGTGCGAGTCGCCACCTCGCACATCCCTGTTGCACGACACTCCGGCTCGAAGTATATTCGGAGAGCATTGCGAGACGCCATCTCGTAATGCAAAACATACCTAAGGGGCCCGCCAATGACGTCAGACCGATCCACCGCCGCCACTGCCCGCGCGGTGCGACCTCCGCAGTTCTTCGAGTTCAGCGGTGAACTGCTCGCGGCGCATGCGGCCGGCACGCTGTCGCCGGGATGGACCTTCTCAGGCGAGCACTCGTGGATCTATCGCGCACAGAATTTCGTCGTGGACATCACCTGGCTGGACAAGGGGCAGGCCGAGGAGCGGATTTCAGGCCCGGAGGAACACGCTCTGCTGGTCGTGGACGACGTCGCGGTCAGCGTCGCATCCGGCGACGAGGCTGCGGCCACTCTCTCGGGACCGGTGCTCGCGATCGTGCCGCCCGGTCCGACTCATATTGAGTGCACGCGGCCGGGATTCATCGTGCGGGTGTACTCATGCCGCGACGAACGAATCGCTTCGCGCGCGCACAATGACGCCGCCTATGTGAATCCGAATCCTTCCGTTGCGCCCCTCCCGAGCGAGCCGACTCGGCCCATGTCCGCCGGCATCCGCGCATACGCGATGGACGACATCCCCCGCGACCCCGACCGATTCGGCCGCATCTTCCGAACGGAGACGCTCATGATCAACTGGTTCGAGCCCCAGATCGGCCCGCGCAGCACAGACCACCTCACCCCCCACAGCCACGACGACTTCGAACAGGCATCCGTCACGATGGTGGGTGAATTCGTGCACCATGTCCGCCGTCCTTGGAGCGAACGCCTCTCGGACTGGCGATCCGACGAGCACGTGCAGGTCAACAGCCCGTCGGTGACGATCATCCCTCCCGGCAACATACACACGACGCGTGCGGTGGGTCCCGGCGCACATCAGTTGATCGACATCTTCGCGCCACCACGGCGGGACTTCATCGACCGTGGCTGGGTGCTGAATCAGGCCGACTACGAAACCCTTCCCACTCTCAGCGAAAGGACGCCATCATGACCGGAGTCGTTCCCCCCGAGCCGACGATTCAGACGCTCAGCCCCTTCGAAACCGGACCGGACACTCCGGCCGGTCGCTGGCTGCGGGCCTTCTGGCAACCGGTATTCCGCTCCGAGGACCTCCCCGCAGGGGTTGCGAAGCCGATCACGATCATGAGCGAGGACTTCACCCTGTATCGGGGCGAGGAGGGGACCGCTGTCGTCACTCAGGCGCTCTGCCCCCACCGGTTGACGAAGCTGTCCATCGGCACGGTCGAGGGCGATTCCCTCCGATGCAAGTTCCACGGCTGGAAGTACGGGCCCGACGGACAATGCACCGAGGCGCCTCTGCAGGGCGAGAATCTCATCAGACGCATCCGGCTCACGACGTATCCCGTCACCGAGATCTACGGGCTGATCTTCGTCTACTTCGGTGACGGCGACGCGCCGCCGTTCCCTGACATCGAGAAGTTCTCGCGCGAGCACGGCCACGACATGATGTCGGCACCCCTCGTTTTCAACCGTGTCTACCGTCGGTATTGCAACTACTACATCAACACCGAGAACACGATCGACCACGCTCACGTTCCCTACACGCACGCGATTTCAGCCAACCCGACCCTCACCAAGGTGGGATTCTCGCCCGACCTCGCAGTTGTTCGCGATATCACGGTCGAACGACTGCCCTACGGCGTGCGCGTCGTCGACACCGATGACGGCCAGCACGCCAATTCGGCCGTGCTGCTTCCGAACGTCATGCACCTGCAGGTGGGCCAACGCATCGGCTGGCTCGAGAACCTCTCGTGGCGTGTGCCGATCGACGACGAGTCGCACCGGACGTTCTCGATCGAGGCCATCCACACCGACGAAGAGGGGGCCAAGGTCTGGCGCGAGCGGCAGGCGCAGCTGCAGCACGAGGTCGCCAAGTACCCGTTGACGGAGGACATCGCCGAGATGATCATCCGCGGCGAGAAGACGTTGATGGACTTCGTCGACCACCCCCGTCTGGCGAACATCGAGGACGCGCTCACCCAGCAGGCGATGCGGTTCATCACCGATGCAGACCGACAGAACCTCGCCCAGTCCGACAAGGGCGTGCTTCAGCTGCGCAGGATGTTCATGAGTCGCCTCGCCGACTTCATCGCGGGGGATCCATCAGCAACCGTGAGTTGGTGAAACGACAACGGGTCGCGTCGGAACTCATCTCGGTGATGCGAATCGGGATCACGGCATTGAGTCGGGTGTCCCGTCGTCCGGAGGAGGAGGAAAGGTGCCCCCGATCACAGAACGGACCCCTCGTCCCGGTGGCCTGGGGGACCGCGGGACGAGGGGGCCTAACCGGCCGGTTTAGGTCGACAATAGTGCCAGCGAGAGAGCGGAACTCTTCGAACGGTCGCGTGTCGTAGCGGCATAGTCCTCTCCGGCGGGACGCCTCAACGAACCCACCTCGGCGGGACCATTCAGCGCGGCGGCTCGATGAGGCTCAGGAACTCCCTCATCAGGGCCGATCCTCTCTCGGCGTGAGCGTACGCCGCGCTGACGGTCCAGACCGGGTCGCGCTCGTCGATCAGGCTCAGCGTATGGAGCTCGGCGGCGATCGCCTTGCGGGACACCGATTGCGGCACGATGGCCAGAGCGAGACCTCGGTTGATCATGTCGATGAGGGCGTGGATGTCGCTCACCGTGAAGGCCACGCGGCGGACGATCTTGCGCTTCGCGAGCAGTTCGTCCGTGACGACGCGGATCGCCCAGGTGTCGTCGAGGTCGATGAAGGTGCGATCCTGCAGTTCTTCCAATGACACCGACTTCTGCGACGCGAGCGGGTGATCGGGCGGGGTGAGCGCCACGAGGGGCTCGGTGGCGAGCGTCACATGATCGAGACCAGTGAGCCGCAGCCGGGCATCGGTCGTCTCCGGCGTGCCGGCGACGAATGCGAGATCGATCTCACCGTCGCGCATCTTCCTGAGCAGCTCGCCGCTCCCCGCCTGGGTGAACGTGATCTCGACCTCGCGGTGCCGGCGGTGAAACCGCTCGACGAGCTCGGGCACGTTCACCGAGCCGAGGCACTGCTCGGCCCCGACGCGCAATGATCCGGTGAATTTGCCCACCGTCGCCGTCACGGCGTCTCTGCCGGCATCCGCCTCCGCGAGCAGCCGACGCGCGTGGGGATACAGGGCGCGGCCCGCGGTCGTGAGCTCGACGCGGCGGGTGGTGCGCACGAACAGCTTCGCGTTGAGGTCGTGTTCCAGAGTCTTGATCGCCGCGGACAGACCGGACTGCGACACGCGCGTGAGCTCGGCAGCGCGCGTGAACTGATTCTCTTCAGCGAGTGCAACGAAGTACTCCATCTGCCTCAGATCCACTGTGCACCCCACATTCATGAATGATCGTTCTGGAAGAGACAATATTCTTCTGTTGGACAGATGACAAACGCGGTCGTAACTTGGGACTCGCAGGAATGAATCCGCAACTCTCGAGGAGAACCACGCATGAATAGTCGATCGATCGGCCCCGTATCCGTCAGTGAGATCGGGCTGGGTGGTATGCCGATGTCGATCGAAGGCCGCCCAGACGAGGACCGCGCGATCGCCACGATCCACGCGGCGCTCGACGCCGGCGTCACCCTGATCGACACCGCGGACGCGTATCACCGGGATGCGGACGAGGTCGGCCACAACGAGCTCCTCATCGCGAAGGCCCTGGCCTCCTACGGCGGCGACACCTCAGAGGTCCTGGTCGCGACCAAAGGCGGTCACCTCCGTCCGGGCGACGGCAGCTGGACGCTCAACGGGCACCCCGACTATCTGAAGCAGGCCGCGAAGGCGTCCGCGCAGCGGCTCGGCGTCGAGGCGATCGGGCTCTATCAGTTCCACCGGCCGGACCCGAGCGTCGACTACGCCGAGTCGGTGGGCGCACTGACCGACCTGCTGGACGAGGGCGTCATCCGCATGGCGGGGATCTCGAACGCGAACGTCGACCAGATCCGTCTCGCACAGGAGATCCTCGGCGGTCGTCTCGTGTCCGTGCAGAACCAGTTCTCGCCGGCGTTCCGGTCCAGCCAGGTAGAGCTGGAGCTGTGCGCCGAGCTGGGCATCGCGTTCCTGCCCTGGAGCCCGCTCGGCGGCATCTCGCGGGCGAGCACGCTCGCCGGCAAGGGCGCCGCGTTCGAGCGCATCGGCGCCGAACTCGGGGTCAGCTCACAGCAGGTCTGCCTCGCCTGGGAACTCGCGCTCGCCCCCGTCGTCATCCCGATTCCCGGCGCGTCGCGACCTGCCAGCATCCAGGATTCTGTGCGGGCGTCGGAGATCACGCTCACCGACGAGCAGATGCGGGAGCTGTCGGCATGAGCTCCACACCGCGGAAGGACGGCTATCGCACTCTCGGGCGGAGCGGCGCCGTCGTGTTCGAGCAGGCACTCGGGACGATGACATTCGGGGCCGAGGCAGACGAGACGACGTCGCACGCGATCATCGACGCCTACGTCGCGGCGGGAGGCAACTTCATCGACACGGCCGACGTCTACAGCTCGGGCACCAGCGAGCAGATCATCGGACGATGGATCGCCGCGCACCCGACCGACGCGGCGCAGATGGTCATCGCGACGAAGGGACGATTCCCGATGGGCGCCGGGCCCAACGACCTCGGAACCTCGCGGCGCCACCTGCGCGTCGCGCTGGACGATTCCCTGCGTCGCCTGGGCGTCGAGCACATCGATCTTTACCAGATGCATGCGTGGGATGCGATCACCCCCCTCGACGAGACCCTCCGGTTCCTCGACGATGCGATCACGCAGGGGAAGATCGGCTACTACGGGTTCTCGAACTTCACCGGGTGGCAGCTTACGAAGGCCGTGGCCCTCGCCGCGCAGCACCGCTGGAGCGCTCCGGTCACGCTGCAGCCGCAGTACAGCCTTCTCGTGCGCGGGATCGAGCACGAGATCGTGCCCGCGGCCCTCGACGCACACGTCGGGCTGCTGCCCTGGTCGCCTCTCGGCGGCGGGTGGCTGAGCGGGAAATATCGGCGCGACGTTCCGCCGACCGGCAGCACCCGACTCGGCGAGAACCCCGAGCGCGGTATGGAGGCGTGGAAGCAGCGCAACACGAGTGACCGAACCTGGCAGATCATCGACGAGGTCACACGCGTCGCCGACGCGCACGGTGTCTCAGCCTCGCAGGTGGCCTTGGCATGGCTGTCGGCCCAGCCGGGAGTGACCTCCGTCATCCTCGGTGCTCGCTCGGTCCAGCAGCTCCGCGACAACATGGGGGCGGTCGACCTCGACCTGGATCCCGCCGAGCTGGAGGCCCTCACGGTTGTGAGCGCACCTCCGGCCGACGACTACCCCTACGGTGCACCAGGGGTCGCTCAGCGGCACCGCAACATCCACGGCGGCCGATGACGGCTCGCGCCTGACGGCCTCTGAGGTTCGCCGCGACGTCGATGTCCGGTCTTCCGCGCGCACAACGCAGGATCGATCGGCGGTTGACCGGGCTGCGCGCGGCGTGTCGGCGTCTCTGAGGGGCATTGGTCCTGCGTTGTGCGCGAGTCCGGGCCCCGACACGCCCGCAGCTGGGCGGTCCGGCGCGAGGTCAGGACGAGGGGGAGCCCGCGGCGGAGGGCGGGGATGCCTCGCCTGCTCCCGCGCCGACGCTCACGCCCGAAGGTGAGTTGGCGGCCTTCACCAGATCGCGAAGGAAAGCGGGATCGAGGGGCTCGGCGACCGCGCCGTCGAACTCGAAGCGCAGCGCCATCGATGGCTGCAGCCACACCGTCGTGCGGTCGCCGTCCTCGGAGGGCGAATGAGCCCACGTCAGCGTGAAGCTCTCCCCGCGCCGGAACTTCGTGATCACGACGGCCTGCAGATGCGTGAGGAGTCTGTCCGGCAGGTCGATCGCATCCGTGTCGTCACCGTAGTAGATCGTGCCCATCAAGACCTCGCTCGCGTCGCACGCGGATCGACTCGCATGACTCCACATCCTATGAGCCGAGCGGGCGAAACGGCGGCCGTCACGCCCGCATCGGCGGAGCGTGGGGGATCGGGATGGGCTTGGTCCCCCCGGGTGATCGCGACTCCCACATCACGAGGTCGGTCATCGCGACCTCTGCGGTCGTGTACACGTGCGGCAGCGGAATCCCGGGCTGCCATGAGACCTCGACGTGGTCGTCTTCGGCCCTGACGATGACAGCGACGAGGTCGTCCCGCTCGGTCGCGATCTCCCACACGTCGCCGCCGCGCTCCACGAGCGTGAACCGGCCCTGGTGTGCAGGTGGCATCCGTTGCCTCCGGGCATCGTCGATCGCGGTTTCGTGTGAGAGGCGAGGTTTTGTGTGACGGGTCGACTGTAAGACGACCCCCATGCGGTGCCACCGGCCTTGACGAACTCGGCTCCGCGAGGTACCCGGGCGCGGCGAGCACCCGCATCAGAGGCGCTTGTCAAGTCCCCGTCTGAGATCCGAAGCGCGAACTACCGTCGCAATCAGGAGGTGGCTGACATGGCTACGACAGAGAAGGCGAAGACCCCGACCCGGCGCACGGCAGCGGGAGGTGCGGGAGCGAAGGTGACGCGACGCCAGAATGCGGAGAAGGGCTTCGTCGCCTCGAAGGCACTCGACGATCGGCTTCAGGCTGTGCTGGTCGACCTGCTCGAGCTTGCGATGCAGGGCAAGCAGGCGCACTGGAACGTCGTGGGCCGCAACTTCCGCGACACGCACCGCATCCTCGACGAGATCATCGAGGCTGCGCGCGAGTTCAGCGACACGGTCGCCGAGCGGATGCGCGCGCTGCACGCGGTGCCCGACGGCAGAAGCGATGTCGTCGCGGCCACGACCACGCTTCCCGAGTACCCGCAGGGCGAGATCGACACGAGCGAGACCGTCGACCTGATCACGGTGCGACTCGAGGCGACCGTCGGCACGATTCGCGGAGTGCACGACGACGTCGACGAAGAAGACCCGACGAGCGCCGATATCCTCCACGCGATCATCGAGAAGCTCGAGCAGTTCGCCTGGATGGTCAGCGCTGAGAACCGCACGCCGGCAGCGTCACGCTGAGATGCGGCCCGCGGTACGCGTTCCCGTGCTGACGCCGGGTGGTGAGCCGAGCCCTGTCGCGCAGTCCGTCACTGACAGCGCTCGGGGCGTGCCGGGGCTGGGGGCCGACGTCGAGACCACGCTGGAATGGTGTCTCGGGGTAGGCAGGGTCGCGCCTCGCGTCGGCGAGGGCGCGACCCCCGATCTGTGGGAGATCCTTGCCGGCATCGCGGCGATGGACGTGTCGGCGGCGCGGATGCTCGAGCCGCACCTCGACGCGCTGAGCATCCTTCATGAGGCGGGGGTCGATTTCGGGATCGGGGCTGACGAGTGGGGCGTTGCGGCGGTCGGCGCGGGCGACGAGTCCACGTGGGGAGTGTTCGCGGCCGAAGGCCCCGGAGTGCGGCTCGACGCGCGTCAGGTGGAGGGCAGCTGGCGGCTGACCGGCACCAAGCCGTGGTGCTCGCTCGCCTCGCACGTGTCGCACGCGCTGGTCACGGCGTTCGTCGACGACACGCATCGACGGCTGTTCGCGGTGGGGATGCGGTCGGCGGGGGTGCATCCGCGCCGCGGCGAGTGGTTCGCACGGGGCCTCCCGCACGTCGTGAGCAGCCCGGTCGACTTCGACGACGTGGAGGCGGTCCCCGTCGGGGCCGACGGGTGGTATCTGTCGCGCCCCGGTTTCGCCCGCGGGGGCATGTCGGTCGCCGCGTGCTGGTGGGGTGCGGCCGAGGGCGTCGCTGCGGCGCTCGTCGCTCCGGCATCGTCCGAGCGCGCCGATCAACTCTCGCTTGTATACCTCGGGCGAGTCGACGCCGCGCTCTGGGGCGCGCGTGCGACGCTCGCAGAGGCCGCCCGCGCGATCGATGATGATCGCGTGGGCGTGGACGAGAAGCTGCTCGCCGAAAGGGTTCGGGCGGTGGTGGCGGATGCCGCGACATCGACGCTGGCAGAGGCGGATGCCGCCCTCGGTCCGGCTCCGCTCGTGTCGGATCCCGACCACGCACGACGGGTCGCCGACCTCCACCTCTACCTCCGTCAGCATCACGGACTCCGCGACGTCGCCCGCATCGGTCGCTCGCTCGCGTCGGGGGGACGATGATGGCGTCGTTCAGCCATCTCGATCCGGGCACGGCCGAAGCCGTCTGGCTCGTCGACCGCCGGCTGAGCGCGCTTCCGGGAATCGATGGCGCACGCGGGATGCCGGAGGCGCATCCCGGAGACGCGGGCGGGGGAGAAGCGCCCGGATCGATCACCGCACTCGTCGTGGTCGCCGCCCATCCCGACGACGAGACGCTCGGAGCGGCCGGGCTCATGCGTGCCGTGGCCGAGGCCGGTGGCCGGGTGACGGTGGTGATAGCCACCGACGGTGAGCGATCGCATCCCGCGTCGCCGACGCACTCGCCGGCCGTACTCGCCGAGATCCGTCGGCGGGAGGTCGCGGCCGCGGTCGCCGTCGTGGCGCCGGCAGCCGAGATCCGCTTCCTCGGCATCGGCGACGGCACGCTGCGGCAGAACGCGGCACGCCTGCGTGACGCCGTGGCCGACATCCTGGACTCGTCGGCACCGGATGCTCGAACAGGCACGGTCGTCGTCGCGCCGTGGTCGGGCGACGGGCACGCCGACCACTCGGCCGCAGCGCAGGCGTGTGCCGAGGTGTGTGCGGGGCGAGGCATCACCCACCTCGGCTACCCGATCTGGCTCTGGCATTGGGGCAGCCGGGACGACGTTCCGTGGGCCGACGCGTTCGCGCTCCCGCTGAGCGCGGAGGCGCGCACGGCCAAGCGCCGCTCGATCGCTCTGCACACATCTCAGATCGCGCCGCTCTCGGACGCCGTGGGCGACGAGGCCGTCGTGCACGACGGGATGCGCGCGCACTTCGACCGCGATGTCGAGGTCTACCTGCGCGAGCACCCCGCCGAGTCGCTGTCTGGGGACTGGTTCGACGAGTTCTACCGACGCAACGACGAGGACCCGTGGGGGTTCGAGACGCGATGGTACGAAGAGCGCAAGCGCAGCATCCTGCTCGCGTCGCTGCCTCGGCACGACCTCGGCCGGGTGCTCGAGGTCGGGTGCGCCACCGGCCTGATCACGCGCCAGCTCGCTCGCCGCGCGAACCGGGTGGTCGCGCTCGACCCGGCGGAGGCAGCGCTGGATGTCGCGCGCGACCGCCTCCGCGATCGAAGCGCGGCCGGAGTCGGGCGCCGGGGCGACGTCGCCTTCGTACACGGTCAGGTACCGCGCGATTGGCCGACGGGCCGGTACGACACGATCGTGCTGTCGGAGGTGGGCTATTACCTCGATGCCGCCGATCTCGCCGAGACGATCCGCCTGATCGAGCGCGACCTGAGCGGCGATGGATTCCTCATCGCCTGCCATTGGCGGCATCCGGTGCGCGAATACCCGCAGACCGGTGATGCGGTGCACGCCGCGCTCCGTGCCGTGCGCGACTTGGAAGCGATCGCCCGGCATGAGGAGCGCGACTTCGTGCTCGAGGTGTTCGGCCGCGCACCCGCACGCTCCGTCGCCCAGCGCGAAGGGCTCGTATGAGCGTCGACGCCGTCACCCGCGTCATCGTCGTCGTGCCGGTGCACAACGAGGAGGATCTTCTCGACGCGTGCCTGGGCGCGCTGAGCGCCGCGGTGCACAGGACAGAGCGCGCCGGGCTCGCCTGCGACGTCCGCGTGGTGCTCGACGATTGCACGGATGCCTCGGCCACCCTCGCCCTCAGCTACCCCTTCACGGTCTCGACGATCCGCGCGTCGATGGTCGGCGCCGCGCGCGCCCACGGTGTGGTCACCGCGCTCGCCGACCTCGGCGACGTTGATCTGCATCGTGTCTGGATCGCGAACACCGATGCCGACTCGCAGGTGCCTCCGCAGTGGATCGTCGACCAGGTCCGCATCGCCGCTCTCGGCACGGACGTGGTGCTCGGTGGCGTGCGTCCCGACTTCGCCGATCTGACCCCCGTGCACCGGCGCCATTGGCTCCGCACGCACCCTCGGGGGGTCCCGACGGGCAATGTGCACGGCGCGAATCTCGGAATCCGGGCCGATGCGTATGTCCTGGCCGGCGGCTTCCCCGCCGTCGCCGAGCACGAGGATGTTCAACTGGTCGAGCGCGCGCGTGTCGCCGGCGCCCGCATCGGGACGAGTGCGCATGCTCCGGTGGTCACCTCGGGTCGCCAGATCGGCCGCACGCCCGGCGGCTACGCCGCGTTCGTCCGTACGCTCGCCGCCGATCTGGAGCGACGCACGGTCGACGCGGAGTGAGTCCCGGTCAGTCCTCCTTCGTTGGGCGCGTCCGCCTCTTGCAGACCTGACGCTTCTCGTCAATGGCCCCCCTCCTCGGGCAGGGGAGGCGAAGACTGAAGGCGAAGACGCGGATGCAGCGACAAGGAGTCCATGGTGAGTGCACGGTTCGGGTACACGTTGATGACGGAGCAGAGCGGTCCGCGGGAGCTCGTGGGGTATGCCACGGCGGCAGAGGCTCTCGGTTTCGACTTCGAGGTGTCGAGCGATCACTTCACGCCATGGCTCACGACCCAGGGGCACTCGCCGAACGCGTGGGTCACTCTCGGCGCTGTCGCGCAGGCGACCTCGACCGTGGAGCTCATGACGTACGTCACGTGCCCGACGATGCGCTACCACCCCGCGGTCGTCGCGCAGCAGTCCGCGACGCTCCAGCTCCTGTCGGAGGGGCGTTTCACGCTCGGGCTCGGGTCGGGTGAGAACCTGAACGAGCACGTGGTCGGCGAAGGCTGGCCCGCCGTCCAGGTCCGCCAGGCGATGCTCGAAGAGGCCATGCACCTGATCCGTGAACTGCACTCGGGTGAGCTCGTCACCTGGGAGGGCGACTACTTCCGCGTCGACTCGGCACGGATCTGGGATGCTCCCGACACGCCGGTCCCGCTCGCTGTGGCGGTCTCGGGCGACAGCTCGATCGAGCGGTTCAGCGATCTCGCCGATCACCTGGTCGCTGTCGAGCCCGACGCGGACCTGCTCACCGCCTGGGACGAGGCGCACGGACCCGGCTCCCGGAAGATCGGCCAGATGCCGATCAGCTGGGACCCCGACGAGAAGGCGGCCATCGCCCGCGCCCACGACCAGTTCCGCTGGTTCGCCGGAGGATGGTCGGTCAATGCCGACCTGCCCACGCCGGCCGGATTCGCGGGGGCCAGTCAGTTCGTGCGTCCCGAAGACGTCGCCGACGCGATCCCCTGCGGACCGGACCTCGACAAGATCGTCGCCGGCGTCAAGGAATACCTCGATGCCGGTTTCACGGACGTCGCGCTCGTGCAGGTCGGCGACGAGGCGCAGTCCCGATTCCTCGACGAAGCCGCCGGGCCCCTCCTCGAGAAGCTCCGCGCCCTCTGACCCGCCCGCACACCCACAACCCCACGACATCAGGAGAAACATGAAATCCTTCGGCACCTGGATCCTCATCATCGCGATCGGCGCGACAGCCTACGTGCTCGGCGCCAAGGCCGGCAGGTCTCGCTATCGCGAGGTGGTTCACGCCGCCAAGACGTTCTGGAACGACCCCACCGTGGCGAAGGCTCGCACGCGCGCCGTCAAGAGCGCGAAGAAGGCGACGGCGACAGCATCCAAGAATGCGGAGAAGGCGCGAAAGCGCGCGGTGAAGAAGATCCAGAAGGCACTCTGATCACCGGAGAAGGGGTGGGCCCCACCTGTCACGAGACCTCTGAACAGGCGATCGTCCTGCGTCCCATCCGCACGTCGGATGCGGGGGAGGTGCTCACCGTGCAGCGCGCGGCATTCGTCTCGGAGGCGCAGATCTACGGCGACCCCTCGCAGGGTCCGCTGGTGCAGACGCTCGAGCAGCTGACCGCGGAGCTGGAGGATGCGGGCGGCTTCGTGGCGCTTCTGGGTGAGCGCATCGTCGGTGCGATCCGCACGAGCGAGGGCGACGATGTGCTGCTGATCGGGCGCATCGCGATCGCACCCGACATGCAGGGCAGAGGAATCGGTCGGCGCTTGCTGGCCGAGGCGGAGGAATCGTCGACGAGCTCCGTCGCGGAGCTGTTCACCGGCAGCCTCAGTGAGGCGAACATCGCGCTCTACGAGAAGTGCGGCTACCGCGAGTCGACCCGGATCGACAACGGCGACGGCACAGCCCAGGTCTTCATGCGCAAGCCCCTGCGCACCCTCGCACCCCTCGCACCCCCCGCACCCCTCGTTCCCTCCCGCGAGACCGGATAGGCGCCGCGAGAAGGTAAGCGTCTGCCCCGGTCTCGTGCCGCATATCCGGTCTCGCGGGGAATATGCGGGCGAAAACAGAGCGGGTGCTCGGGATTCGGTTTAGAGTGGCTGCGGGGCGCACACCGATGGTGCGCCGGACGATCGCGGAGGTGCGATGGATCCCGTCAGTGCGCCGCGGGCCCGACGAGCGCGCGGGCCCTACGCCAAGACGGCTGCCACACGGGCGGCGATCCTCGATGCGGCACTGGAGGTGTTCGCCGAGGCCGGGTACCGCGGCGGATCGCTGCGCCACATCGCCGAACGCGTCGGGATGAGCGAGCCCGCTCTCATGCACCACTTCCATTCGAAGGCGGGGTTGCTGCAGGGGGTGCTCGACCATCGCGACCAGCGTTCGTATGCCATCGCACCGATCGACCGGCTGCCCGGCGAACAGTCGATCCGGGGACTCATCGCGCTCGTGCGCCACAACGCCTCGACGCCGGGCGTGGTCGAGCTCTATGCGATCCTCGCCGCGGAGGCGACGTCGGACTCCCACCCCGCTCACGGCTACTTCGTCAGTCGGTACGAGTTCGTGCGCGCGTCGATCGTCGATTCCTTCCGCCAGCTCGAAGAAGAGGGGCAGCTGGCGGCCGGGGTGACACCGCAGAGTGCGGCCGACGCGACGATCGCCATCATGGACGGACTCCAGGTGCAGTGGCTGCTCGATCGCGGCGCGCTCGACATGGCCGACGAGCTGGCCGCCTTTCTCAGGATCATCACGCGCCTCGAGCTCTGACCGGCACGCCCGGCCGTGTCGGGTAGCCTGCTGAGGCGCCACGCGCGGAAGGAACAACGGATGCCCCATCCCGACGCGGAATCGACCGCAGCCCCCCTCGGCGATGCCGAGTACACCGTCGCGACAGACGGAGCCTGCCAGCGCAACCCCGGACCTGCCGGCTGGGCGTGGGTCGGCGAAGACGGGGAATGGGCCGCGGGCTCGCTCCTGCACGGCACGAACAACATCGGCGAGCTGCTCGCGCTCCTCCACGCGGTGCGCGACCACGCGCACATCGCGCGGCTGCGGGTGCAGGCCGACTCCACCTATGCGCTGGACACGTATCGCTCGTGGATGGACAACCACGCCCGGCGCGGGTGGAAGACGACGACGGGTGCGCCGACGAAGAACGCCGACATCCTGCGCGAGATGATCGACGCGCGCGACGCGCGCCGGGCCGCCGGGCTCCCCGATGTGATCCTCGAGCACGTCCGCGGCCACTCGGGCCACCGCCTCAACGGATGGGCGGACGAGCGGGCGGTGCGCGCAGCGCAGCACGGCGCCGAGGGGCGCGAGGGCGTCTGGTACTCGCGCGGGGGTCACCCGCGCATCGACGTCACCGCGGACGCGCCGAAGGCGGGAGAAGACAAGCCCCGACGCGCACGGGCGTCGCGCTGAGCCGATCGCTCAGAGCTCGGCGTCGACGAACGTCCGGAAGAAGCCGCGCAGCTCGTGCGACATGTCCATCAGCTCGCGGTTGAGCAACCACTGCACCTGTAGCCCGTCCATCATGGCGATCGTCGCGATCGCCGCGCCTTCGGGCGTGACCCCGCGCAGGAGTCGGCGCTCGCCGTCGAGCACGCGGAACGCGCGCGTGAGCACGATCCGCGTGTTCTCGTAACGGGACGTGAAGTAGTCGTGTGCGGGGTGATCCGGCGCGGTCGCCTCGGCCGAGAGCACGCAATAGAGCTCCACCACGCCCGGAATGGTCGCGTTGTAGCTTGCGAGCTCGATCAGCCCTCGCAAGGTGAGCGTCCCCGCCTCTTCCTCCCCGGGGAGCATGCTCTCGGAATGATGGTCGCGCCGCTCCAGCACGGCCGCGAGCAGTTCCGGCTTGCTCGGGAAGTGATGCAGAAGTCCCGGTTCGCTCATCCCGACGCGGAGGGCGACCTCCCTGATCGACCCCGATCGGTAGCCGGACTCGGCGAACACCTCGAGCGCAGCATCCAGGATCGCCTCGCGCGTCTGCTTCGTCTTGGCGTATTCCCCGCGCGGCTTGCGAGTGCGGGGCGGAGTCTCGGGCTCGCTCATGATGAGGACACGATAGCGGTTTGATAACGAAAACCGAGTCATCTGAAGATTTTTGGCCTAAAACCTAGTGAACACTCGGGATTGGTGATAATTTCCTCGATCAGAGGCGCACCAGAGGCGGAGCGTCCAGGAGAAGGGACCAAGGATGTTCCGTTGGAAATCCACAGCTGCTGTTCTCGCGATCGCGGCGCTCGCGCTCACCGGTTGCGCCGGCGGCGGGAGCGGTGACGGTTCGGGCGGTAGCGGCGGCACGCTGACGCTCGGCGCGATCACCGCCCCCACGACGTTCGATCCCGCGGGGTCGGAATGGGGCAACCGCGCGCCGTTCTACCAGGCCGTGTTCGACACGCTCCTGCTCGCGACCCCCGAAGGCGAGATCAAGCCGTGGCTCGCGACCGACTGGTCGTACAACGACGACAACACCGTGCTGACCCTCACCCTCCGCGATGACGTCACGTTCACGGACGGCTCGAAGCTCACCGGAGACGTGGTCGTGCAGAACCTCGAGCGCTTCAAGGCCGGCACGTCGCCGGACGCGGGCTACTTCGCCGGGGTGTCGGGCTTCACCGCCCCGGACGACAAGACCGTCGTCATCACGATGAGCGCGCCCGACCCGGCCATGCTCAACTACCTCACCCGTGACCCGGGTCTCGTCGGCTCCGCCGCATCGCTCACGAGCGCGGATGTCGCGACCACCCCCGTCGGCTCGGGACCTTACATGCTCGACACCGCTGCGACGGTGACCGGCACCAGCTACTCGTACAAGAAGAACCCCGACTACTGGAACAAGGATGCGCAGCACTACGACAACCTCGTCATCAACGTGCTCAGCGACCCGACCGCCGCGCTCAACGCGATCAAGGCCGGTGAGGCCAACGGCGTCAAGCTCGCCAACAACGATGCGCTGACCGAGGTCGAGGCCGCGGGCTGGACCGTCAACTCGAACGAGCTCGACTTCCAGGGCCTGCTGCTCCTGGACCGCGCGGGTTCGATGGACCCCGCACTCGGCAACGTCAAGGTGCGCCAGGCGATCAACTACGCGTTCGATCGCGCCGGCCTGCTGAAGGCGCTCCAGACCGATCACGGCACGGTGACCACGCAGGTGTTCCCCGAGACGTCGGCCGCATACGACCCGTCGCTGGACAGCTACTACGACTACGACCCGGCGAAGGCGAAGGAGCTTCTGGCCGAGGCGGGTTACCCGAACGGGCTGACGATCGCCATGCCGACAGTCTCCGTGCTCGGTGCGACCACCTACACGCTGGTCGCCCAGCAGCTTGCGGACGTCGGCATCACGGTGCAGGCGACGGACGTCGCGGTGGGCAACTTCATCGCCGACATGCTGGCGCCGAAGTACCCGGCCACGTTCATGGCGCTGGAGCAGAACCCCGACTGGCAGCTGATCCAGTTCATGATCGCTCCCACTGCGGTGTTCAACCCCTTCAAGTACCAGGACCCGCAGGTCGACGACTACATCACGCAGATCCAGTACGGTGACGCGGCCACGCAGGCCTCTGTCGCGAAGGAGCTGAACAAGTACATCGTCGAGCAGGCCTGGTTCGCCCCCTTCTACCGTGTGCAGGGCAGCTTCGCGACGGACGCCAACACGACCGTCGAGATGCTCCCGACCAACGCGTACCCCGCGATCTACGACTTCGTCCCGAAGCAGTAGCACCGCGCCGGCCCGCCCGAGCGATCGGGCGGGCCGGCCCATACCCGTACCTCTACACAGGAGTAGGAGAGCGCATGCTCAGCTTCATTCTGCGCCGCGTGCTGTCGGGCATCGTGCTGGTCGTCGTGATCACGGTGATCGCCTTCACGCTGCTCTACCTCGGCAGTGGCAACATCGCTCGCACGATTCTCGGCCAGAACGCCTCCGACGAACTCGTCGCGCAGAAAGCCGCTGAGCTCGGGCTCGACCGGCCCCTGTACGTGCAGTTCTGGGACTGGCTCACCTCCGCGGTGACCGGAGACCTGGGCAGGTCATGGTTCAACGGCCAGCTCGTCTCGGTCCAGCTCGCCAGCCGGCTCTCGGTCACGCTGTCGATCGTGATCGGCGCGATCCTGCTCGCCGCGATCTTCTCCGTCGTCTTCGGCATCCTCGCCGCCCGCCGCGGCGGATGGGTCGACGGAACCGTGCAGTTCATCTCGATCATCGGCTTCGCGATCCCCGGCTTCCTGATCGCGCTCTTCCTCGTCCTCGTGTTCGCCGTCAATCTGCACTGGTTCAAGGCGACCGGATACATCCCCATAACGACGTCGTTCACGGGTTGGCTGAGCAGCGTCACGCTGCCGATCATCGCCCTCTCGCTCGGAGCGATCGCCTCGATCGCCCAGCAGGTCCGCGGCTCGGTGCTCGACGGCGTCAGCCGTGACTACGTGCGGACGCTCCGCAGTCGCGGCCTCAGCTCCAACCGCGTCGTGTACAAGCACGTGCTGCGCAACGCCGGCGGCCCCGCGCTCTCCCTCCTGGCCGTCCAGTTCATCGGCATGATCGGCGGCGCCGTCATCGTCGAGCAGATCTTCGCCCTGCCCGGCATCGGATCGCTCACCGTGCAGGCGACGACGTCCGGCGACATCCCCGTCGTGATGGGGATCGTCATCGTGACCGCGATCATCGCCGTCGTCGTCAACCTCGTGATCGACCTCGCACAGGCTGCACTCAACCCGAAGGTCCGACTGTCATGACCGCTATCGAAGTCCCGACGTCCATCCCCGCGACGAGCACCAGCCCGCACCTCTTCCGCAGGCTGCTGCGCAGACCGCTGTCGCTGATCTCGCTGATCTTCCTCGCGATCGTCGTCCTCATCGCCTTCATCGGCCCGCTCATCGCCCCTTACGACCCCAATCTCGCGTCGCTGCAGCTGATCCTGGCGCCCCCGAGCCCGGAGCACCTCCTCGGCGCCGACAGTGCCGGCCGCGATGTGCTCTCGCGTCTCCTCGTGGCCACCCAGGTCAGCGTCGCGGCCGCCGTCCTCGCCGTCGTCGTCTCGCTGGTCTTCGGTGTCACCTCCGGCCTCCTCGCCGGGTACTACCAGGGCTGGTTCGACAACGTCGCCTCGTGGTTCACCTCGCTCGTGATGGCTCTTCCCGGCATGGTCGTGCTGCTCGCGGCACGCGCCGTGCTCGGCCCCTCGGTGTGGATCTCGATGGTCATCTTCGGCATCATCCTGGCGCCGGCCTACTTCCGGCTCGTCTACACGTCGGTCACGGCCGTGCGATCGGAGCTCTTCGTCGACGCCGCACGGGTCTCCGGTCTCAGCGACGCCCGCATCATCGGTCGCCACGTGCTGTCGGTCGTTCGTGCGCCGATCATCATCCAGACCGCGATCGTGGCGGGCATCGCGATCGCGATCCAGTCCGGCCTCGAGTTCCTCGGGCTCGGTGACACGTCGGTCCCGACCTGGGGATCGATGCTCAACGATGCGTTCGCGAACATCTACAAGCAGCCGCTGCTCATGCTGTGGCCCTCGCTCGCGATCGGTCTGACCAGCGTCGCGCTGACACTGCTCGCCAACGGCATGCGCGACGTCCTGGAGCGCACGATCGTCGTCCGCCGCAAGCGTCGCAGGGCCGTGACCACCCTCACCGGCTCGGTCGCCGCGGTCACGACGGCGACGAGCGTCACCGACCTCGACGACAGTTTCGACATCGTGCTGGCTGACGGTGGCACGGCGGAGGGCGACCCGATCCGGCACGCCGACGACGAGCAGTCCGCCCT
The DNA here is from genome assembly GCF_008710745.1 of Microbacterium rhizomatis. Classification (GTDB taxonomy): domain Bacteria; phylum Actinomycetota; class Actinomycetes; order Actinomycetales; family Microbacteriaceae; genus Microbacterium; species Microbacterium rhizomatis. The sequence continues at coordinate 265,026 of NZ_VYSA01000002.1, read as the reverse complement.
GCGCTCCCGCGAGGTCGTGCTCAGTATCAAGGATCTGCGCGTGGGCTACGGCCAGAGCGACGGCAGCACGACCGAGGTCGTGCACGGCGTCTCGCTCGAGATCCGCAAGGGCGAGGTGCACGGTTTGATCGGCGAATCCGGTTCGGGCAAGTCGCAGACCGCGTTCGCCGTGCTCGGGCTCCTCCCCAAGGGCGGAAGCGTCACGGGCGGAACGATCGAGTACGAGGGCACCCAGCTGCAGAACGGCTCGGATGCTGTGTACAGCGGCATCCGGGGCCGAAGGATCGCCTACATCCCGCAGGAGCCGATGTCGAACCTCGACGCGTCGTTCACGATCGGCAGCCAGCTCGTCGAGCCCCTGCGCGTCACCCTGGGGATGACGAAGAAGGAAGCGACCGACAAGGCGCTCTCGCTCCTCGAGCGCGTGGGCATCCCGCAGCCGCTGCGCACCTTCAAGGCCTATCCGTTCGAGGTCTCGGGCGGCATGGCCCAGCGCGTGCTGATCGCGGGGGCGGTCTCGACCGACCCCGATCTGATCATCGCCGACGAGCCGACCACCGCGCTCGACGTCACGGTGCAGGCCGAGGTTCTCGACCTCCTGCGCGATCTGCAGGCCGAGCGCCAGATGGCGATGCTGCTGGTCACGCACAACTTCGGGGTCGTCGCCGACCTGTGCGACCGTGTGACTGTCATGCAGAGCGGCCTGTTCGTCGAGACCGGTCCGGTGCGCGCCATCTTCAACCACCCCGAGCACCCGTACACGAAGTCGCTGCTGGACGCGATCCTGGACGAGGGTCCGGCTCGGCCGGCCCTCGCGGCGTCCGCCTCGAAGGGAGTCCGATCATGACCGATCCGCTGCTCACCGTCGACGACCTCGTCGTCGAATACCCGGGCAAGGGATTCCGCGCGAAGCCGTTCCAGGCCCTGAAGGGCGTCTCGATCGACATCCTTCCCGGCGAGACGCTCGGCCTGGTGGGGGAATCGGGGTCGGGCAAGACGACACTCGGTCGCGCCGTGCTGGGCCTCGCGCCCGTCACCGGCGGCACGATCACGTACGACGGCCAGGACATCAGCCATCTGGGCCGCCGCGACCGGCGCACGCTCAGCTCCGAGATCCAGGTCGTCTTCCAAGATCCGTACTCGTCGCTGAACCCGTCGCTCACGATCGAGCAGATCCTCGCCGAGCCGCTCCAGGCGCGCGGCGTCGCCGCCACTGCCGCCAAATCGCGTGTGCACGAACTGCTCGACCAGGTCGGCCTGCCGGGCGACGCCCGCAGCCGTCTCCCGCGCGAGTTCTCGGGCGGTCAACGCCAGCGCATCGCGATCGCGCGCGCTCTGGCGCTGGACCCGAAGCTCATCGTCTGCGATGAGCCGGTATCGGCTCTCGACCTGTCGACGCAGGCGCGCGTGCTGGACCTCTTCATCGAGATCCAGAACCGCACCGGCGTGGCCTACCTGTTCATCACCCACGACCTCGCGGTGGTCCGGCACATCAGCCACCGCGTCGCGGTGATGTACCGGGGCGAGATCGTCGAGACAGGTGACGGAGATCAGGTCACCTCCAGACCGCAGCATCCGTACACGCAGCGTCTCTTCATGGCCGCGCCGATGCCCGACCCCGACAAGCAGGAGAAGCGTCGCACCGACCGCCGCGCCTTCCTGGACGCCGAGAAGCTCGCCTCGTAGATCTCCCCGCATTCCACCGCACCGCGCCCGCACGAGAACGTGCGGGCGCGGCATCCCATCGCCCTTCACCGCTTCCAAGGAGCCCGCAATGACCGCGTCGACCGACCACCTGCTGCCGCTGCTGGAGCGATTGAGCCTCGAAGAGAAGGTGTCGCTCATCCAGGGCGCCGACTTCTGGACCACCGTGCCCCTGCCGTCGATCGGCCTGCGGGCCATGACCCTCTCTGACGGGCCGGCCGGCGTCCGCGGTCCGCGCTGGGACGAGCGCGAGCCCTCGCTCAACCTGCCGTCGGCATCGGCGCTGGCCGCATCGTGGGATGACGACATCGCCTATCGGTACGGGGCGGTCGCCGCAGCCGAGGCGCGGCGCAAGAACGTCGACGTCGTGCTCGGCCCGACGATCAACCTGCACCGCTCGCCGCTGGGCGGCCGTCACTTCGAGTGCTTCAGCGAAGACCCCGAGCTCACGGGTGCGCTGGCCGAGGCGTACGTACGAGGAATGCAGGACAACGGGGTCGCAGCGACCCCCAAGCACTATGTCGCCAACGATTCGGAGACCGACCGCTTCACGGTCGACGTGCGGGTGGATGAGCGCGCGCTCCGCGAGCTGTACCTCGCGCCGTTCGAGCGCGCGGTGAGCGCCGGAGCCTGGGCGCTCATGAGCGCCTACAACTCGGTCGACGGCGTCACGATGACCGAGAACGACCTGCTCGAGACGCCCCTGAACTCGGAATGGGGTTTCGACGGGATCGTCGTCTCGGACTGGACCGCCGTGCGCAGCCTCGACGCGATCTCCGCCGCGCAGGACCTCGCGATGCCCGGGCCCGCGCCGGCGTGGGCCGATGTCGTCGCGGCCGTGCGTGACGGTCGCCTGAACGAGGCCGATGTCGACCGCAAGGTTCTGCGCATGCTGCTCCTCGCCGAGCGCGTCGGCGCCCTCGACGGTGCGACACCCCGGGCGATCGCCCCTGTGGACGGCGTCGCGTTCACCCGCGAGGCCGAGATCGAAGGCACCGTGCTCGTGCGCAACGAGGGCATTCTTCCGCTGGATGCGGCATCCCTGCGTTCCGTCGCCGTGATCGGCCACAACGCGCGCGACGCCCGCACCCAGGGTGGCGGCAGCGCCACCGTGCTGCCCGAGCGCATCACGTCGCCGCTGGACGGCATCCGCGCCGCGCTCGCCGGAGCCGACGTGTCGTATTCGCTCGGCGCGATCGTGCAGGAGGGCGTGGCCGAGCTGCCGCTCGCGCGCATGCAGAATCCGGTCACCGGCGAGCCGGGAGCGCGGGTCGAGTTCCTGGATGCTGCCGGCACGGTGCTCTTCGCCGAAGACCGCCGCGCGACCGCGCTGGTGTGGTTCGGCGGCGACGCCCCTGTGACTGCGTCGTCCACGCTCGTCGTGCGCACGCGCTACACCCCCGAGGAGTCCGGCACGATCCTCCTCGGCTTCGCCGGCGGCGGGCACGCGAGGGTCTTCGTCGACGGGCGGCTCGTCGTCGATGACACCCCGATCATCACCGGCACGGACCTCGGCGCGGCATTCCTCAATCCGCCCTCGGCGACCGCCCCGGTCGCCGTCACCGCCGGCGAGTCCATCGAGATCCGTGCCGAATTCCTCATGGGGTCGAACGATTCCGCCCTGCAGGGTGTCTTCAGCGCCACCGTCGGCATCGCACCCGACGACTCCGACCCCGACGAACTCATCGCCCGTGCGGTGGCTGCGGCCGCCGCATCCGATGTCGCGATCGTGGTCGTCGGCACGAACTCGAAGGTCGAGTCCGAGGGCTACGACCGCACAGATCTGAACCTTCCCGGCCGGCAGGACGACCTCGTGCGGGCGGTGGCTGCGGCCAACCCACGCACCGTCGTGGTCGTCAACGCCGGATCGCCCGTCGTCATGCCGTGGCGCGACGACGTCGCGGCGGTCGTGCTCGGTTGGTTCGGCGGGCAGGAGTTCGGCGCCGCCCTCGCCGACGTACTCACCGGAGAGGCCGAGCCCGGTGGCCGCCTCCCCACTTCGTGGCCCGCCGCGCTCGCCGATGTGCCCGTCACCGGGGTGACACCCACGGACGGCACCCTCACGTACGACGAGAGCATCCACATCGGCTATCGCGCGTGGCTGCGTGCCGGGGCGACCCCGGCTTACGCTTTCGGGCATGGCCTGGGCTACACGACTTGGTCGTGGGATTCGATCGAGGCCGACGGCGACGGGGTCGTCGTGACGCTCACCAACACGGGTGACCGCGCGGGCAAGCAGGTCGTCCAGGTCTACGCCGAGCGGTCGCGGTCCGATGTCGACCGGCCCGTGCGCTGGCTCGTGGGCTTCGCCGTCGTCCGCGCGGAGGCAGGCCAGACCGTGACGGCCCGCATCACGATTCCGGAACGCCGGCTCGCGCACTGGAGCGGCGGATGGGTGGTCGAACCGGGCGAGTTCACGCTGCACGCGGGAGCATCGGTCGGCGAACTGCCCCTCCAGATCGTTCGCGCGACGGCCGAGGTCGCAGCGTGAGCACGCACGATCTGTCCGGCCCCGCGACGGGCATCGCCGACGATCGCCTCGGCGAGATCGCCCAGCGGCTGGACGGGATGCTCGCGGGCGACGCCGATCTGTCCGACTGACATGCGAAACGAGGAATCCGCGTGACCACGCTCCACAACCCCGTCCTGAACGGCTTTCACCCCGATCCGAGTGTCGTACGGGTGGGGGACGAGTGGTTCCTCGCGACCTCGAGCTTCGAATACCTCCCCGGCATCCCGATCCATCGCTCGCGAGATTTCGAGAACTGGGAGCTGATCGGGCATGTCGGTGCGACACCCGAGGTCTTCGGCATCGGCGATGTGCCGACGTCGGGCGGCGTCTGGGCGCCGACGATCCGCTATCGAGACGGGCTCTTCCACCTCGTGGTCACGGTCGCCATGGGCCGCGGGATGCTGCACTTCACCGCGACGGACGCCGCGGGTCCGTGGAGCGACGGTGACGTCATCCTGAGCGCGGACGGGGCGGGCAGCATCAACGGCATCGACCCCGACATCGCCTGGGCCGATGACGGCACCGCCTACATCACGTACTCCGGCCTCATCCTCACCGAGACTCCCGGAGGCCCCTCGATCGGCACGCACCTCGGCATCCAGCAGGTGAAGGTCGACCTCGACGACCACATCGCGCTCGAAGAGCCGCGGTCGCTGTGGTCGGGCACGGGCGGCCAGTTCCCCGAAGCCCCGCACCTCTACCAGGTGGGCGCAACGTGGTATCTCATGATCGCGGAGGGCGGCACCGAGCGCGGGCACAGCATCAGCATCGCCCGCAGCGCCGGCCCCGAAGGGCCCTTCGAGACCGCGCCGCAGAACCCGCTCGTCTCGGCGCGGTCGACCATCCGGCCCGTGCAGAACACCGGCCACGGCGATCTCGTCATCGGTCCCGGCGGCGAGTGGTTCTGCATCATGCTGGGTGTGCGTCCGCGTAGCGGCACGCGCGCGTTCTCCGCCCTCGGCCGCGAGACCTTCGTCTCGCCCGTGCAGTGGCACCAGAACGGCTGGCCGACGATCGCGCCGGTGCTGCTGAACCCCCGCCCCGGTACGCGGGTCGCGCTCGACTTCTCGCCCGACGCCGGGCTGGACGGCGAATGGCTGGCGATCCGACGCCCGACCTCGGCCATCGCTGACCTCTCCGCGCGCCCGGGCCGGCTGACCCTGCACGGTGACGGCTCGACGCTCGACGACCCTCGCCCCGTGTTCCTCGGGCGGCGCCAGGAGCATCTGACCAACAGTGTGACCGTGACGATCGACGCGTCGGCGGGCGTCGGCGGGCTCGGCGTGCGCTATGACGAGCGCTTCCACCTCGAGGTGGAGGTGGGCGGGGGAGCCGTCAGGGCCCGGGCGGTGGTGGGGGATCTCCGCCAGGAGTGGACGCATCAGCCCGCGAACGGTCCGATCGCTCTCCACATCGACTCGGTGAAGCCCGACGGGCAGGGTGGCTTCGTCCGCACGAGCGACCTCTTCCGCCTGGCGGCCACGATCGGGGGGCAGCGCATCGAGCTCGCCGAGGTGGACGGCAGATTCCTGTCGTCCGAGACGACCGAGTCGTTCACCGGCCGCGTGATCGGAATGTACGCCGTGTCCGGCGATGTATCGTTTCACTCCTGGATCGCCGAAGGAGACGACGAATGACTTCCGCACGCGTGGCCACCGTGCGCGCCGAACTGCGCGACGACACCCACCTGGTCGCCACGCCGCGCCCGCGCCTGACCTGGACGGTCGAAACCGACGAGACCGGCTGGGAGCAGGCATCCGTCGACGTACGCTGCACCGGGGGGAATGCCGGCGACGACGAAGTCACGATCGACGGCCGCGACAGCGTGCTGATCGACTGGCCGTTCACCCCGCTCGCGGTCGGCCAAGCGCGGGCGATCTCGGTGCGTGTGCGCGCGACGAGTGGCACGCAGACCGAGTGGAGCGCGCCGACCTGGGTCGAGGCGGCGTTCCTCGGTGACGACGAGTGGGTGGCGCAGCCCATCGGGCTCGCGGATGCCGTGCGCCCGGGGCAACCCGTCCTGCTGCGGACCGCGTTCCATCTCGACCGCCCTGTGGAGCGCGCCACGCTCCTGTGGACCGCACTCGGCTCCGCCGAGCCCGAGATCAACGGCAGCCCCGTGTCTGAGGACGTGCTCGCCCCCGGGTGGACGAGCTACCGCGACCGCCTGATCCACGAGACCGTCGATGTCACGGCCCTCGTCCGCGAGGGCGAGAACGTGCTCGCGGCGACGCTGGCGGGGGCCTGGTACACCGAGAAGTACGGCTTCTTCGTCTACACGGATCAGGTCTACGGCGACCAGCCGAGCTTCCTCGCGCAGCTGCGCGTCGAGTACTCCGACGGGTCGGTGCACACCGTCGCCCCCACCGGCGACGGCTGGCGGGCCCACGGTGAGGGCCCGATCGTCGACAGCGGCATCTACGCGGGCGAGCACCAAGACCTCCGGCGCGCGATCGGCGACTGGTCGATCCCGGGATTCGACGCATCGGAATGGCCGGCCGCCCGCGTCGGCGCAGTCACCCGGCCCGGGTACGAGAACGTGCCCGTGCCCGAGGCCCGCATCGCCCCGCCTGTCCGGCGCATCGAGACCCGCGCCGTCGCCGACGTGCTCACCTCGCCCACGGGCGGTCTCATCCTCGACTTCGGGCAGAACCTCGTCGGGCGACTCCGCCTGCGCGTCACCGCGACGGCGGGGCAGCGCGTCACCGTGCGGCACGCCGAAGTGCTCGACGAGGGCGAGCTCGCCCTCCGGCCGCTGCGCAACTCGGCCTCGACCGCCACGTTCGATCTCGCCGACGGCGAGCAGACGCTCGAGTCGCGGTTCACCTTCCACGGGTTCCGCTACGCGCAGATCGAGGGATGGCCCGGCGACTTCGATCCGGCCGACGTCGAAGCTGTCGTGCTGCACACCGACATGACCCGCACGGGGTGGTTCACGTCGTCCGATCCGATGATCAACCGGCTGCACGAGAACGTCGTGTGGGGTATGCGCGGCAACTTCCTGTCGATCCCGACAGACTGCCCGCAGCGCGACGAGCGACTGGGCTGGACGGGCGACATCCAGGTCTTCAGCCCCACAGCGGCCTACCTCTACGACAGCGACGCGTTCCTCACCTCGTGGCTGCGCGACCTCGCGCACGAGCAGTCGCACAACGGCGGCGACGTCAGCCTCGTCGTCCCCGCCGCCCTCGCGAGCCTCGGCGGGGGACTGGGCGCCACCGCGGCGTGGGGCGACGCCGCGACCGTCGTCCCCTCGGTGCTGCACCACTCGTACGGCGATCTCGGCGTGCTCCGCGACCAGTACCCGAGCATGAAGGCCTGGGTCGACTGCGTCGCCGCGCAGGCGGGGGAGTCGGGCCTGTGGGCCGGCCGGATGCAGCTGGGCGACTGGCTCGATCCGTCGGCGCCGCCCGACAAGCCCGGTCAGGCCAAGGTCGACGGCGACATCGTCGCGACCGCGTACTTCGCCCGCTCCCTGCGGCAGGTCGCCGACGCGGCCCGGCTGCTCGGTGAGACCGACGACGTCGCCCGCTACACGGCGCTCGCCGACCGGTCGCGCGACGCGTTCGTCGCCGAGTACGTCACTCCGGCCGGCCGCATGATGAGCGACGCCCCCACCGCCTACGCGCTGGCGCTCGAGTTCGGCCTGGTGACCCGGCCCCACCTGCGCGAGGCACTCGCACAGCGCCTCGCCGAGGTCGTCCGCGAGGGCGGCTATCGCATCGCGACCGGTTTCGTCGGCACGCCCCTGGTGACGGATGCTCTGGCCAAGGGCGGTCATCTGGATGCCGCCGCCCGGCTCCTGCTGCAGACCGAGAACCCCTCGTGGCTGTACCCGGTGACGATGGGCGCGACCACGATCTGGGAGCGGTGGGACAGCCTCCTCCCCGACGGGAGCGTCAACCCGGGCGAGATGACCTCGTTCAACCACTACGCCCTCGGTGCCGTAGCCGACTGGCTGCACCGCACCGTCGCGGGGCTCGCGCCGGAAGAGCCCGGATACCGGATGCTCCGCATCGCGCCGCGGCCGCTGACGGAATTCGACCACGCCTCCGCGTCGCTGCGGACCCCGTACGGCCCTGCCTCGGTGGCATGGCGACGGGACGGCACCGAGATCGTCGTGTCGGCAGAGGTGCCGCCCAACACGCGCGCGATCGTCGACCTGCCCGGCGGTGTTCCGCACGCGGTCGGCTCCGGAAACCACGAGTGGCGGTTCACCCCCGAGAAGCCCGCGGCCCGCAGCATCCGCTTCGATCTCGATTCGTCGCTCGCCGATGTGATCGACGACCCGCGCGCCTACCGCGCCCTCCTCGACACGCTCGCTGCGCACGACCCGGCGAAGGCCTCGAGCGTGCGGGACGAGACGCTCTGGGGCACGGGCCGGTCGGTCCGCACGGCGCTCATGTTCACTCCACCCGACCTGGTCGCCGCCGTCGAAGACGCGCTGGCGACCGTGCCGGCTGCGACCGATCGATCCTGAGGAGCACGATGTTCGACCGCGCATCCACATTCGGCGAGACGATCGACAGCCCCGGCGGCAGGGCGGTGCTGGAGACCTTCCTCCCCGGCGTCGCGGCGTCGCCGATGGCGCTGCAGTTCCGTGACATCCGGCTCGGGCAGCTGATCGCGATCGTGCCGGGGCTCGACGACCCCGACACGCGCGACGGCTTCTGGGCCGCCCTGGCCGACGTCGGCGACGGCATCGACTCCCGTGCGCCGTACAGTCCCGCCGTCGAGCCCGATCCGGACTACGAGGGCGAGGCGGTGGCCGCAGCATCCGCCCGTGTGACGATCCCCGCTCCGACGCCGCGGTGGGGCGTCGTCGAGGTGCGGATCGACGGACCGCGTCACGGCAATCCGTTCGTCGACGTCGAGCTCGACGCCGTCTTCCGGCACGGTGATCGCGAGCTGCGGGTGGGTGGCTTCTACGACGATGACGGCGTCTACCTGCTGCGCCTGCTCGCCGAGGAAGAGGGGGAGTGGACCTTCACGACCCGCTCCACCGCACGCTCTCTGGACGGGCTCACCGGAGCGGTCGTCGTCACGGCGCCCGCTCCAGGAACCCACGGTCCCGTGCGGGTCGACGGCTTTCACTTCCGTCACGCCGACGGCACACGGCACCGCCCGCTCGGTACGACCGCGTACGCCTGGACCCACCAGCCGGCCGAGATGCAGGAGCAGACCCTCGCCACCCTCGGAGCCGGCCCGTTCACCAAGATGCGGATGTGCATCTTCCCCAAGTCGTACCTGTACAACGCGAACGAACCGGCCGACTTCCCCTTCGTGGGCTCGCTCGCCGACGGGTTCGATCTCGAGCGCTTCGACGCCGCGCACTTCCGCAACCTCGAGCGACGGATCGCCCAGCTCGGCGAACTCGGCATCGAGGCCGACCTCATCCTCTTCCACGCATATGACCGGTGGGGGTTCGCCGATCTCGGCCCGGCGGTCGACGAGCGCTACCTCCGCTATGTCGTCCGCCGCCTCGCGGCCTACGCGAACGTGTGGTGGTCGATGGCGAACGAGTACGACCTGCTCTGGGCGAAGGACGAAGCGGACTGGGAGCGCCTGGCCGCCGTCGTCGGCGCCGAAGACCCGCACGGCCACCTCAACTCGATCCACAACTGCCGGCCGTTCTACGACTACTCGCGCCCGTGGATCACGCACTGCAGCGTCCAGCGCGTCGACGTGTACCGCACCGCGGAGAACACCGACGAGTGGCGCGAGCGCTGGGGCAAGCCGATCGTGATCGACGAATGCGCCTACGAGGGCGACATCGATCAGGGGTGGGGCAACATCACCGGCGAAGAGCTCACGCGACGATTCTGGGAGGGAGCGATCCGCGGCGGCTACGTCGGACACGGCGAGACCTACCTGAATGATCGCGAAGAGCTGTGGTGGTCGAAGGGGGGAGTGCTCGAAGGCACGTCGCCCGATCGCATCGCCTTCCTCGAGAGCGTCCTCGCCGATGCCCCGGACGGCGTGCTCGATCCGCTCCCGTCCGACTGGGACGTACCCTGGGGCGGGTCGGGCGAGGAATACCGGATCGGATACTTCGGGTTCAACCGCCCGCGCTTCCGCAACGTCGTGCTGCCGGCGGGACGCCGTTTCCACGTGGAAGTGATCGACACCTGGAACATGACGATCGAGCGCATGCCGGAGACTCAGGCCGACTCGGTGCGCGTCGAACTGCCCGGTCGGCAGTTCATGGCGATCCGCCTCATCGCGGCCTGATCGCGCGCCGATAGGGTGGGTTCAGCGTCGCACGCGGCGCAGGAAGCGAGGCGGTCATGACGACGACACCCCCCGGCTGGTACGACGACGGGCACGGCGCTCAGCGGTGGTGGGACGGCACGCAGTGGACCGCGCACGTGCACACTCCGGATGCTGCGGCCCCGCCGACCACAGGGACCTCCGCCGCTCAGGCCGGCTACCCCGTCGCCCCCGCCCAGGCCGGCTACCCCGCCGACTACTCCGGTGGCGGCGCCTTCATCGCGGCCACCGAGCCGCGCAGATCGAAGCTCTGGATCCTCTGGGTGGTGCTCGGCGTCGTGATCCTCGGGATCGTCGTCCTCGCGGCGATCCTCATCCCGATCTTCATCGGGATGTTCTCGCACGCCGTCTCGTCGGCCACCTCGGGCGCGACCTCCGGCGGTACGTCCACCAGTGCTCCGACGACGTCGAGCGCCGACCAAGAGGACGCCGTCGCGGCTGTGAAGATGTACGACCAGGCCTGGGCGACCGCGGACTGCGACAAGCTCTTCACGTCGACGACCACTGCGTTCCGCGACGCGAACCAGTTGTCGGACTGTCCCACGTTCCAGTCGATCTCGAACGACTTCACGGATACGAAGGACAACTACCTCCTCACCGTGGACGACGTCGAGTCGAGCGGCGCGACGATCATCGTCTACACGACCGAGACCTACGACGCGCTCTACGACGATGCGGGCAATCTGCTCGACACCCCCGAGCCGTACGGCAACTACTTCACCTACACACTCGTCCGCGACGGCGAGCTGTGGGCGATCGACACCGTCGAGTCCGTGACGAACTGACGTGACGGGAACCTCAGACCGCACGCCCCGCGCCCCCCGCACCGCCGGCTTCGTCTTCGCCTGCCTGGGGATCGGGCTGGCCGCAGGCCTCCTGTCCGGACTCTTCGGCGTCGGCGGCGGCACGGTCATCGTCCCCCTCCTCGTCCTCCTCCTGAAGTTCGACCAGCGCCTCGCGGCGGGCACATCGCTCGCCGCGATCGTTCCGACGGCGACGGTCGGGGTGATCTCCTACGCTCTGCACGGCTCGGTGGCCTGGATCCCCGCCGTGATCCTCGCCGTGGGTGCCGTGATCGGCGCCCAGATCGGCACGTGGCTGCTGCCGCGCATATCCCAGACTGCTCTGAGGTGGGGGTTCGTCGCCTTCCTCGCGGTGGTCATCGTGACGCTGTTCGTCGTCGTCCCTTCGCGCGACGCCACGCTCGATCTCACCGTGCTGACGATCATCGGTCTCATCGCGCTCGGTCTGGTCACCGGCGTCCTCGCCGGCCTCCTCGGGGTCGGTGGCGGAGTGGTCGTCGTGCCGGCACTGATGCTGCTGTTCGGCACGAGCGACCTGATCGCCAAGGGCACCTCGCTCCTCATGATGATCCCGACCGCGCTCTCCGGCACGATCGGCAACGTCCGCAGGCGCAATGTCGACCTGCTCGCCGCGGTCCTCGTCGGCGCGGCCGCGTGCACCACCACCGCGCTCGGGGCCTGGATCGCGACGCTCGTCGATCCGCTGCTCGGCAATATCCTGTTCGCCGCGTTCCTGACCTTCATCGCCGTGCAGATGGCGATCCGCGCCGTCCGGGGTCGCACCCGCTGACCGCATCCGCCCCTCCTCTTCATCGCGAACGCCGCTGAAGATCCGACGCCCCGAAGGGGCGGGTGCGCGCTCGATAGGATGGGGGGATGCCGGTCAACCCATCGCTCGTCGACCGGGCGTTCCCGCCCACCCCTGCCTACCTCGTCGGTCGCGAGAAGGTGCGCGAGTTCGCCCGTGCCGTCTTCGCCGACGATCCCCAGCACTTCGACCCCGCCGCGGCGCGGGCCCTCGGCTACCCGGACGTCGTCGCACCGCCCACGTTCGCGATGGTCGTGCAGGATGTGACGCTGCAGCAGCTGCTCGCCGAACCCGACTCGGGCATCGTCCTGTCGCGGATCCTGCACGGCGAGCAGCGGTTCCGCTATTCGCGCCCGATCGTCGCGGGCGACGAGCTGACCGGAAACCTGCGGATCACCTCGATACGCGCCGTCGGCGGCAACGCGATGGTCACGTGCGAGGCCGAGATCACGGATGCGCAGGGTGCCCACGTCGTCACGACGACGTCGTTGCTGGTCGTCGGCGAGGACGCCGCGTGAGCGCCCTCGAGGTCGGCACCGTCGTCGCGGAGCGCGACGTCCATCTCACGCGGGAGTCGCTCGTGCGCTACGCGGGCGCGTCGGGCGACTTCAACCCGATCCACTACCGCGACGACGTCGCCGTGGCGATGGGGCTCCCGGGCGTGCTCGCCCACGGGATGCTCACCATGGGCCTCGCCGTCGAGACGCTGGTCGGCTGGCTGGGCGACTCGGGCCGCATCCTCGAATACGGCGTGCGCTTCCCGAAGCCGGTCATCGTCGACCCCGCCGAGGGCGCGACCGTGCACGTGGTCGCCTCTGTCGGCGCCGTCGACGACGACACCGCCCGGATCGATCTCAAGGTCACTCACGGCGAGACAGCGGTGCTCGGGCGCGCGCAGGTGCGTGTGCGGCTCGTCTAGCGGATGCCGATGACCGACGTCGAACCGATCCCGCTCGCGGAGCTCACGACACTGCGCACGGGTGGCGCACCCGCTCGCATGATCGACGCGCACACTCGTGACGAACTCGTCGAGGCGCTTCGCGAGACGTGGGCGGATGCGGAACCGTGGCTCGTGCTCGGCGGGGGATCGAACCTCTTCGTCGGTGACGAGCCGTTCGCCGGCACGGTCGTGCGCGTCCTCACGAGCGGCATCGAGCGGCTTCCGGCCGCACGCCCCGGGTTCGTCCGGCTGAAGGTGCAGGCCGGGCACTCGTGGGACGACCTCGTCGCCTACGCGGTCGGCGAGGGTCTTGCCGGGATCGCCGCGATGTCGGGCATCCCCGGTACGGTCGGTGCGGCGCCGGTGCAGAACATCGGCGCCTACGGCCAGGAGATCGCCGAGACGCTCGTCGAGGTCGAGCTGATCGACGAAGAGACGGGCGAGGTGTCGGTCGTCCCGGTCGCCGATCTCGGTCTCGGCTTCCGCACGTCGGTGCTCAAGCACCACTACGGGTCGCTTCCGCAGCGTCCCGCGGTCATCCTGTCCGCCACGTTCGAGCTCGCCGAGGTGGGCTCCGGCGATCTGCCCGTCCGCGGCGAGCAGCTTCGGACGGCGCTGGGGCTCGGGCCCACAGCATCCGTGTCACTCGGATGGATCCGCGATCACGTGCTCGAGACGCGGCGGCGCAAGGGGATGGTGCTCGACGACAGCGACCCCGACACCCGCAGCGCGGGCTCGTTCTTCCAGAACGCGATCGTCTCGGCCGCCTTCGCGCGGACGCTTCCCGACGCGTGCCCCCGATGGCCGCTCCGCGCGCTCCTCGACCCGGTCACCGTCATCCCCCTCGATGTGTACGACGGCGTCGTGCCGCACCCGATCTCGGGCGAGTCCGACGTGAAGGTCAGCGCGGCATGGCTCATCGAACATGCCGGGGTGCGCAAGGGGTTCTCGCTGCCGCGCTCGCGCGCGGCGGTCTCGAGCAAGCACGCCCTCGCCCTCACGAATCGGGGTGACGGCACCGCGGCCGAGCTCGCCGAGCTCGCCCGGTTCATCCAGGGTCGGGTGCAGTCGGAGTTCGGACTGATCCTGCAGCCCGAACCCGTCCTGGTCGGCGTCGAGCTCTAGCCCTCCGCCGTTCCGAAGAGCCTCTGCAGGCGCTGCACGCCCTCCAGCAGCTGGTCGTCGCCCAGGGCGTATGACAGGCGGAGATAGCCGCTCGGGCCGAACGCTTCGCCCGGGACGGCCGCGACCTCGGCTTTGTCGAGGATGAGGTCGGCCAGCTCGAGGCTCGTCGTCGGGGTGATCCCCTCCCATTCCCTGCCCAGCAGGCCCCGCACGTCGGGGTAGACGTAGAACGCCCCGAGCGGGGTCGGCACGGTCATGCCCGGGATCTTCGACAGTTCGGCGACGATGAGCTGCCGGCGGCGATCGAACGCCGCGCGGAACCCCTCGGCCTCGGTCTGCGGCCCCGTGAGGGCCGCCAGAGCCGCGCGCTGGGCGATGTTGTTGACGTTGCTCGACAGATGCGACTGCAGGTTGGCGGCGAGCGTGATCGCGCGCTTCGGCCCGATCATCCAGCCCACGCGCCACCCCGTCATGGCGTAGGTCTTGGCGACGCCGTTGACGAGGATGGTCTGCTCGGCCAGGGCGGGTACCGCCTCGACGATCGATACGGCGCGCACGCCGTCGTAGACGAGGTTCTGGTAGATCTCGTCGGTGATGACCCAGATGCCGTTCGCCAGGGCCCACTCGCCGATCGCCCTGGTCTGCTCGGGCGAGTACACCGATCCGGTCGGGTTCGACGGCGACACGAAGACGAGCACGGTCGTGCGGTCGGTGCGGGCGGCCTCGAGCTGCTCGACGGTGACCAGGTAGTCCTGGTCGGCGTCGGCGAAGACCTCGACCGGGACGCCGTCGGCGAGCCGGATCGCCTCGGGATACGTCGTCCAGTAAGGCGCCGGCAGCAGCACTTCGTCGCCCGGGTTCACGACCGCCTGGAACGCCTGGTACACCGCCTGCTTGCCGCCGTTGGTGACGACGATGCGGGATGCATCGACGTCGAGTCCCGAGTCGCGCAGCGTCTTGACGGCGATGGCCTCGCGGAGCACCGGCAGGCCGGCCGCCGGCGTGTAGCGGAAGTTCTTGGGGTCGTGGAGGGCCTCGGCCGCGGCATCCACGATGAATTGCGGTGTCGCGAAATCGGGCTCGCCCGCCGCATAGCTGATCACGGGGCGCCCGGCGGCCTGGAGGGCCTTGGCCTTGGCGTCGACCTTGAGCGTCGCTGATTCGGCGATCGCGCTGAGCTTGCGGGAGAGGGCGGGGATGCTGTCTGTCACGCCGTCCAGCGTACCCGGGCGCTCACAACCGTCGCGAGACGCGGCCCCGGCACCATCCCTGGGGTCAGGAAGGTTCCGGAGCCGCGTCTCGCGGATGAGGAGTCAGCTGAACTGGCTCATCGTGTTGTGCTGACCGCCGGCCTTGAGGGCGGCGTCACCGGCGAAGTACTCCTTGTGGTTGTCGCCGATGTCGCTGCCCGCCATGTTCTGGTGCTTGACGGTGGCGATCCCCTCGCGGATCTCGCGGCGCTGCACGCCCTTCACGTACGCGAGCATCCCCTCCTCGCCGAAGTACCCCTTCGCGAGGTCATCGGTCGACAAGGCCGCTGTGTGGTAGGTCGGGAGCGTGATCAGGTGGTGGAAGATGCCCGCGCGCGCCGACCCGTCGCGCTGGAACGTGCGGATCTTCTCGTCCGCCAGCCGTGCCAGCTCGGTGTCGTCGTACTCGACGTTCATCAGGTCGCCGCGGTCGTAGGCCGCGACATCCTCGCCCTGTTCGACCAGCAGGTCGTAGGCCTGCTGCCGGAAGCTGAGCGTCCAGTTGAACGACGGGCTGTTGTTGTAGACGAGCTTCGCATTCGGGATCTCTTCGCGGATCGCGTCCACCATGGCGGCGATCTGCTCCACGTGCGGCTTCTCGGTCTCGATCCAGAGCAGGTCGGCACCGTTGCGCAGCGACGTGATGCAGTCGAGTACGACACGCTCCTCACCGGTTCCCGGGCGGAACTGGTACAGGTTGCTGGCGAGACGCTTCGGGCGCATCAGCGCGCCACCCCGCTTGATCACGACGTCGCCGTTGCCGAGTTCGGCCTCCGAGATCTCTTCGGCGTCGAGGAACGAGTTGTACCGGTCGCCCAGGTCACCCGGTTCGTTCGTGACGGCGAGCTTCTGCGTGAGGCCGGCGCCGAGGGAGTCGGTCCGGGCGACGATGATGCCGTTGTCGATGCCGAGCTCGAGGAACGCGTAACGCACCGCCGTGAGCTTGGCGATGAAGTCCTCGTGCGGCACCGTGACCTTGCCGTCCTGGTGGCCGCACTGCTTCTCGTCCGACACCTGGTTCTCGATCTGGATGGCGCACGCGCCCGCCTCGATCATCTTCTTGGCCAGAAGGTAGGTGGCCTCGGGGTTGCCGAAGCCGGCGTCGATATCGGCGATGATCGGCACGACGTGGGTCTCGTAGTTGTCGATCTGCGACTGGATGAACTCGACCGCGGTGTCGTCGCCCGCGGCGCGCGCACCGTCGAGCTTCGTGAAGAGCAGGTCGAGCTCGCGGGCGTCGGCCTGCCGCAGGAACGTGTACAGCTCCTGGATCAGAGCCGGGACCGAGGTCTTCTCGTGCATCGACTGGTCGGGAAGCGGGCCGAACTCGGAACGGAGCGCGGCGACCATCCACCCCGACAGGTACAGGTACCGCTTGTTCGTCGTCTTGAGGTGCTTCTTGATCGAGATCAGCTTCTGCTGCCCGATGAAGCCGTGCCAGACCCCGAGCGACTGCGTGTACACCGAAGAGTCGGCGTCGTACTCGTCCATGTCGCGGCGCATGATGTCGGCCGTGTACTGGGCGATCTCGAGCCCGGTGCGGAATCGGTTCTGCGCCCGCATGCGGGCGGCGGACTCGGGGTCGATGGCATCCCAGCTCGAGCCGTGCTGCGCTCTGAGGGCACGGACGGCCTCGATGTCGTCGCGGTACGTGTTCATGATCTTTCCTTTGCGGGAGGTTCGGTCGGCTGGCATGAGCCGAGGTCGGTGGAGATCACTCGAGCTCGATGAGGAAGCGCGAGTAGGCGGGCAGTGTCAGGAAGGCGGGGAACTCCTGCCCCAGGGCGACGTCGCGGAAGATCTCCGCCGCGTCGTCGAAGCGATCGCCGTCACGGCGCTCGACCTCGCCGAGCACCTGGCCGATCAGTTCTTCGACGTAATCGCGGGTGATCGGTGTGCCGTCTTCGGTGCGGCGATCCTGATGGATCCACTGCCACACCTGCGAGCGCGAGATCTCGGCGGTCGCGGCATCCTCCATGAGGTTGTCGATCGCGACGGCGCCGAGGCCCCGCAACCACGCCTCGAGGTACCTGATCGCCACCGACACGTTCGCATGCACGCCGGCGGCCGTCACCGGGCGTCCGATGTGCACATCGAGCAGATCGGATGCCGTCACCTCCACGTCGTCGCGCTGACGGTCGACCTGGTTCGGCCTGTCGCCGAGCACCGCGTCGAACTCGGCCATCGCCGTCGGGATCAGGTCGGGGTGGGCCACCCACGTGCCGTCGAAGCCGTCGCCGGCCTCGCGCTTCTTGTCGGCGGCGACCTTCTCGAACGCACGCGCCGTGACCTCGGGGTCTCTGCGGTTCGGGATGAACGCGCTCATCCCGCCGATCGCGAACGCCCCGCGCTTGTGGCACGTCTTGACGAGCAGCTCCGTGTAGGCGCGCATGAACGGCACCGTCATCGTCACCTCGCTGCGATCGGGGAGCACGAACCGCGCGCCCCTGCCGCGGTAGTTCTTGATGATCGAGAAGATGTAGTCCCACCGGCCGGCGTTCAGGCCCGCGATGTGGTCGCGCAGCTCGTAGAGGATCTCCTCCATCTCGAATGCGGCCGGCAGCGTCTCGATGAGCACTGTCGCGCGGATCGTGCCGTGCAGGATGCCGATGTACTCCTCGCTGAACGAGAAGACGTCGTCCCACAGCTTCGCCTCTTCGCTGGACTCGAGCTTCGCGATGTAGAAGTACGGCCCGCGACCGTTCGCGATCAGACGCGCCGCGTTGTGGAAGAAGTAGAGCCCGAAGTCGACGAGCGAGCCCGAGGTCGCGAGCGCCCGGCCGGTGCGGTCGGTGAACTGCAGGTGCGCCTCGGACAGGTGCCACCCGCGGGGGCGCATCACGATCGTCGGTGTCTGCTCGGCGGTCACCGCGTACGTCTTTCCTTCGGGGCTGGTGAAGCTGAGCTCGCCGCGGATCGCGTCGCGCAGCGACAGCTGGCCCTCGATGACGTTCTTCCACGTGGGCGAGGTCGCGTCCTCCTGGTCGGCGAGCCACACCTTCGCGCCCGAGTTCAGGGCGTTGATCGTCATCTTCGGATCGGTCGGTCCCGTGATCTCGACGCGGCGGTCCTCAAGGCCTGGGCCTGCTCCCGCAACGCGCCACTCGGTGTCGTGGCGGATGTGCGCGGTGTCGTCGCGGAATCGAGGGTCGTGTCCGTTGCCGATCTCGAAACGGCGGCGCATCCGGTCGGCGAGCCGGTCGTGGCGGCGGCCGCCGAAGCGCTGGTGCAGTTCGGCGAGGAACACGAGTGCCTCGGGGGTGAGGATCTCGTCGTAGCGCGGACCGAGGCGACCCAGGATCTCGATGGACGGTTCGTGGGTCTGGAGGGGGATCGGCGCGGTGCGCGTGCGCATCGGGGTGGCGGTTGCAGGTGTCATGGTCCTGTCTTCCTGTGAGCGTGTACGGAGAATTCGGGAGTGCCGCTTTCCGGCTGCGTGTGCGGGTGCGGGCTGCTCGTGATCCGTGGTGCGAATCAACCGGCGGTGGGTCGTGTGTCCACTCTGCGAGAAGTTCCGCGGCTGATCCGGCCATATAGGCTGTGAAGAACGTGGATATTTCTGCTTCTGTGACAGAATCGCCACATGCAGACCGACATGAACCCGGTTTCCGCCCTCGACGTCGACGACGATCGAGAGGTGGATTCACTGACGATCGGCCGCCGCATCCGCCAATTGCGCTCCGAGCGCGGCATGACGCTGGAAGAGCTCGCGGCCACGGTCGACCGTGCGCCGAGTCAGCTCTCGATGATCGAGAACGGCCGGCGCGAGCCGAAGCTCACCCTCTTGCAGGCGATCGCCCGCGCGCTCGGGACGACGCTCGACGCACTCCTGGAGACCGAGCCCCTCGACGAGCGCTCGACGCTCGAGATCGGTCTCGAACGGGCGATGCGCGGACCGACCTTCCAAGCTCTCGGCATCCCGCCGTTCCGCATCGGCAAGACCGTGCCGACCGAGGCTCTCAAGACCATGCTCGCGCTGCAGGGCGAGATCGATCGCCTGCGCGACGAACGCGCCGCGACGCCGGAGGAGGCACGTCGAGCGAATGTGGCGCTCCGCCGCCTCATGCGCACGCAGGACAACTACTTCCCCGACCTCGAGACCCAGGCCCGCGGCATCCTCTCCGCGGTCGATCACCCGGGCGGGCCGCTCACGCAGCGCACCGCGAGCGACATCGCGGCGCATCTCGGCTTCACCCTGCACTACGTCCCCGACCTGCCGCAGACCACCCGGAGCGTGGCCGACCTGAAGAACGGCCGGCTGTACCTCTCGAGCAGGCTGACCGCGAAGGGCGATCCGCGGACGGCAGTGCTGCAGGCGCTCTCGTCGCGGATGCTCGGGCACTCCGAGCCGACGTCCTACGCGGAGTTCCTGCGCCAGCGGGTCGAGACCAACTATCTGACCGGCGCGCTGCTGATCCCCGAAGAGCACGCCGTGCCGTTCCTCACGGACGCGAAGGCGGCGAGGTCGATCTCGATCGAAGACCTCCGCGACGCGTACTCGGTGTCGTACGAGACGGCCGCGCACCGATTCACGAACCTCGCGACCGTGCACCTCGGCATCCCGGTGCATTTCCTCAAGGTGCACGAGTCGGGCACGATCACGAAGTCGTACGAGAACGACGACGTCAACTTCCCGACCGATCGCCTGGGTTCCAGCGAAGGGCAGATGTGCTGCCGTCGCTGGACGAGCCGCGTCGTGTTCGACGTCGACGACAAGTTCAACCCGTACTACCAGTACACCGACACGGGCAACGGCACGTATTGGTGCACCGCCCGGGTCGAGGCCTCCAGCGAGGGGGCCCACTCGGTGAGCGTCGGGGTGCGCTTCGACGACACGAAGTGGTTCCTCGGGCGCGATACCCAGAACCGCGGCGTCTCGAAGCATTCCGTCGAGGTGTGCTGCCGACG
The DNA here is from genome assembly GCF_008710745.1 of Microbacterium rhizomatis. Lineage (GTDB taxonomy): Bacteria > Actinomycetota > Actinomycetes > Actinomycetales > Microbacteriaceae > Microbacterium > Microbacterium rhizomatis. Next base: position 244,706 of record NZ_VYSA01000002.1, on the reverse strand, counting down.
GGCTCCTGCGGCGCTCGAGTCGGCGTGGCGCGATCAGTCATGGCCGAACGTCCGCACCCCGCGGACGCTGCTGGCGACGCTGCCGACGGGGGCGTTCCCCGGCGTCGACACGACCGACGTATACGAGTTCCTCGAGGCGCACGCCCCGCGCTGACCCGAGCTACATGTACACGCCGAAGGACGGATGAGGCACGAATAGCCGATTCGGGCCGGAATCGGCCGCTTCTGCCCCGCGCGTCCTTCCGGATGTCCGTCGAGCCCGGGTCACCCGTCGCCGAGGGCCCGTAGCGCGGCCCAGAGCTCGGCGCGGGCCGCGAATGTGCCGAGGTCGCGACCGAGTACACGCTCGGCGAGGCCGATCCGCGCCCGGACGGTGTGCCGGTGCACGCCCAGCGCGCGCGCGGATGCCTCGTGCGAGCCGTCGGCGTCGAGCCACGCCCGCAAAGTGTCGATGAGGGCGGTGCCGTGCGCCGCGTCGTGCTCTCGGAGCGGGGCGAGCGCGCTGCGCGCGAGAACGCGGGCTTCGTCGGTGGCGAGCGCCGCCAGCACCCCGCCGCGTGCGACATCGCCGTAGCGGCGGAGCCCCGCGCCCGTGCTCGACCGCAGCGCGACCTGCGCCTGACGCACCCCCTCGGCGAAGCCGTCGTAGCCGGCCGGCGCCGAGAGTCCGAGCGCGAGCTCGAAGCGCTCGGCGAGCTCGACGAGCACGCTCTCGTCGGTGCTCGGCACCACGACGACGAAGCCTTCGCCGGCGTTCTCGAAGGTGCCCCGCCCGAAGAAGAGAGCCCCCCGGCGCTCATCGGCACGCAGTTCCAGCAGCTCGGCGATCGCATCGACGCGGGACGCCACGACCTCCGTCACCGCGATCGTCACGGGCGCCGTGGGAAGCGGCCCCCACAGGTCGCGCGAGATGCGCCGCGCGAGGGTCGAGTCGTCGGCGAGGAGCGACTGGACCAGGCCCGCGCGCAGCATCCCGCGTGCGCGGCTCAGGCCCTGGTTCTGCTCGAACGCGAGACCGGCCATCGCGATCACGGCGGTGACGACGCCGCGGCCCTCCTGGTCGAGTTCGCCGGCGGCGATCGCGATCACTCCGCGCAGATGTCCGCCCCGGCCGAGCGTCTGCAGAGAGAAAGGCGTGTCGCCGATGTGCAGGGCCGATCCGGCGCGCGCGCCGCGGCGGAGCACCGCGCCGACCTCCGCTTGCAGCTCGTCGCGCACGGCCGGGTCGAGCCCGTGGGCCGGGTGCTCGCGCGTGAGGACCCCCGACGCGTCGAACAGGCCCACCCACGTGTCGAGCTGGCGGGCGAGTTCTGCCAGGGTCGCGCCGAGCCCGTCTGGGCGGAGGGCGGCCAGCGCGATCGCGCGCTGCGCGGCCAGCGCCCAGCTCCGGCGAGCGTAGGCCTGCGCCGCCACCGCCTCGGCGTTCGCGCGCGCCACCGCGATGAAGGGCGTGCGGTAGGGCACTTCGAACAGCGGCATCCCGATCGCCCGGCACGATGCGATGAGGGCCTGGGGTATGCCCTCGCGAACGACCTCGGTGCCGAAGCCGAGCGCGACGACGCCGCGGGCATGCAGCCGCCGCACGTACGCCTCGACGGCGCTGTCGTCGGCATGGTTCGTGTCGGAGACGCCGAGGAACTGGGTGCCGGTGGTCAGGAGCGCGAGCCCCTCGGAGAGGAACGGCGTGGGGTCGGCGAGGTCCGAGCTGTGCACCCATCGCACGGGCCGGTCGAGCGCTCCGGGCGCGAGGTCCTTCGGCTCGCCCTCCAGCCGCAGCGCGAGATCCCGCCGGCGCAGAAGCGCCCGCAGTGTGGGCGCGTCATCGCTCGCGTCCATCGCACCCTCGCTCTCCGCAGAACCGACGTCTGAACTGTACCGAACGTACAGTTGCCGATCGAGGTTATACGACCTGGAGAGTGCGGATGCGGCATCCCCCGCCCTACGCTCGCGAACATGAGCGCCTCCACCACTGTCGCCGCACCCCTCTCGACGCCGCCCCTGGGCGGCCCCTCGCTGCCGCAGGAGAGGCGTCTGGTCACGAGCATCCCCGGTCCGCGCTCGCAGGAACTGCTCGACCGCAAGGCGGACGCGGTCGCCTCGGGCGTCGGCCACACCGTTCCGATCCAGGCCGTCGCCGCCGGCGGAGGCGTCGTCGTCGACGCCGACGGGAACTCGCTGATCGACCTGGGCTCGGGTATCGCCGTCACGACGCTCGGCAATGCGCACTCGAAGGTCGTCGCGGCCGTGCAGGCGCAGGTGGCGCAGTTCACGCACACGTGCTTCATGATCTCGCCGTACGAGTCGTACGTCGCCGTGGCCGAGGCGCTGAACCGCATCACTCCCGGTGACCACGCCAAGAAGACGGCCCTGTTCAACTCGGGGGCAGAAGCCGTCGAGAACGCGATCAAGGTGGCCCGCAAATACACCGGCAAGCAGGCCGTCGTCGCATTCGACCACGCCTACCACGGCCGCACGAACCTCACGATGGCGCTGACCGCGAAGGCGATGCCGTACAAGAGCGGCTTCGGTCCGTTCGCCTCGGAGATCTATCGCGCGCCCCTCTCCTACCCTTATCGTGACGGGCTGTCCGGTCCGGATGCCGCGGCCAAGGCGATCTCCCTCATCGAGAAGCAGATCGGTGCGGGCAACCTCGCGGCCGTGATCATCGAGCCGATCCAGGGCGAGGGCGGGTTCATCGTCCCGGCCGACGGCTTCCTGCCCACCCTGGTGGAGTGGTGCCGCGCGAACGACGTCGTCTTCATCGCCGACGAGGTGCAGACCGGCTTCGCCCGGACGGGCTCAATGTTCGCGAGCGAGCAGTTCGGGATCATCCCCGACCTGATCACGGCTGCCAAGGGCATCGCTGGGGGGCTTCCCTTGGCGGCCGTGACCGGCCGCGCCGAGATCATGGACGCCTCGCACACCGGCGGACTCGGCGGCACGTACGGCGGCAACCCGATCGCGTGCGCTGCGGCGCTCGCCGCGATCGACGCGTTCGAGAACGACGGTCTCATCGAGCGCGCGAACGAGGTCGGCGAGATCCTGACCGGGCGTCTCACGGCCCTGCAGGCCGCCGACCCGCGGGTCGGCGATGTGCGCGGGCGGGGTGCCATGGTGGCGGCCGAGTTCGTGCATCCCGAAACGAAGGAACCGGATGCTGCGCTCACCGCCGCGGTCGCCAAGGCGTGCATCGCCGACGGTGTGATCGTGCTGACGTGCGGCACCTACGGCAACGTCATCCGATTCCTGCCGCCCCTGTCGATCCCCGACGCGCTGCTGAACGAGGGGCTCGATATCGTGGCCTCAGCCCTCGCAGCTCAGTAGCCCGTACCTCGAACCCCGCTGAACCCGCAGCATCCCGCACCAATGGAGGAGCACCGCATGACTGAGATCACCCGAGACGTCGTCATCATCGGAGCGGGAGCCGCCGGGCTCACCGCGGCGAACGACCTCAAGCGCGCGGGGCTCTCGGTCGCCGTGCTCGAGGCCCGCGACCGCGTCGGCGGCCGCCTGTGGACCGACGTGATCGACGGCGCGATGCTCGAGATCGGCGGTCAGTGGGTGTCGCCCGATCAGGATGCGCTGATCGAGACGGTCGCCGAGCTCGGCCTCGAGACCTACAGCCGCTACCGCGACGGCGAGAGCGTCTACATCAATGCCGCAGGTGAGCTGACGCGCTTCACGGGCGACATCTTCCCCGTGCCCCCGGCCACCGAGAAGATCATGGTCGACCTCATCGACCGGCTGGACGCCATGGTCGCCCAGATGGACCCCGATCGCCCGTGGGAGCATCCCGACGCGGAGGCGCTCGACAAGATCTCGTTCGAGGCGTGGCTGTACGAGCAGACCGACGACAAAGAGGCGGTCGACAACATCGCCCTGTTCATCGCCGGGGCGATGCTCACCAAGCCGCCGCACGCATTCTCGGCGCTGCAGGCGCTGCTCATGGCGGCCAGCGCAGGGAGCTTCACCCACCTCGTCGACGCCGACTTCATCCTCGACAAGCGCGTGGTGGGCGGTCTGCAGCAGGTTCCGCTCCTCCTGGCCGAGCGCCTGGGCGACGATGTGTTCCTCGGGCAGGCCGTGCGCACGCTCGAGTACTCCGACGGCGGGGTGACCGCGATCTCGGACGCTTCGACGGGCTCAGCCGGGACCGGCATGACGGTGCGCGCGCGGTACGCGATCCTCGCGCTCGCGCCCGTGCTCTACGACCGCATCTCGTTCGTTCCGCCTCTCCCGCGCTTGCAGCACCAGCTGCACCAGCATCTCTCGATGGGCTTCGTCATCAAGGTGCACGCGGTGTACGAGACGCCGTTCTGGCGCGACAAGGGGCTCTCCGGCACGGCGTTCAGCCCCTACGAGCTCTCGCACGAGGCGTACGACAACTCCAATCACGGCGACACCCGCGGCACGCTCGTCGGCTTCGTCTCGGACCAGCACGCCGATGACGTTTTCCGCCTGTCGGCCGATGAGCGCAAGCAGCGAATCCTCGAGTCGCTCTCGCACTACTACGGGCCCGAAGCCCTCGAACCCGTCGTGTACTACGAAAGCGACTGGGGGAGCGAGGAGTGGACGCGCGGAGCCTACGCCGCCAGCTTCGACCTGGGCGGACTTCACCGCTATGGCGCCGACCTGCGCACGCCGGTCGGCCCGATCCACTTCGCCTGCAGCGACCTCGCGGGCGCCGGCTACCAGCACGTCGACGGCGCCATACGGATGGGACGGGTCGCGGCGGAGGCGATCATCGGTCAGGCTCGCGCGTGAGCGGCCGGATCGTCGTCGGGTACACCGCGACGGATGCCGGGGCGGACGCCGTCGCCGTCGGTGCGCGGCTGGCCGCGGCATCCGATGCGGAACTCGATCTGGTCATGGTGCTCCCCGAGTACGAGCGCAGCGTCATCACCCCGCCCGACGCCGGCTACGACTCTCATCTGCGCGAGCGCGCCGCCGGCTGGCTCGCCGACGCGTCGTCGATGGTGGGGGATGCCGTGCCCCACCGCACGCACGTCCGCTATGGCGAGTCGTTCGCCGAGGGGCTGCTGGCGACAGCTGACGAACTCGGCGCGAGCCACATCGTGGTCGGTGCGGCCAACGGCGGACTGCGCGGGCGCCATCGCCTGGGCACCGTCGCGACCGAGCTGCTGCATTCCTCCGACGTGCCCGTCGTCCTGGCCCCCGAAGGCTCGCGGCGCATCGATCCGACCACGGGCATCACGCGCATCACCGCCGCTCTCGGCACGAGGCCGGGGGCCGACGCCCTGCTCGAAGAGGCGGTCGCGCTCGCGACGGCCACGCGCGCCGAGCTGCGGCTCATCTCGCTCGTCACGGTCGACCTGCCCTCGGGCGTCGATACGGGCGTGATCCGCGTCGTCGGCGCGGCCCACGCCGACGAGGTCCTCTCCCGTGCGCGGGACTCGCTCCCCGGTGGAATCGAATCCGAGGCCGTCGCCGCCGAGGGCGACAGCATCGAGGATGCCGTCACCCACCTGGGCTGGGAGCCCGGCGAGATCGCCGTGGTGGGCTCGAGTCGTCTCGCCCAGCCGCGGCGCCTGTTCCTCGGTTCCACCGCCGCCAAAATGCTCCACGAACTGCCTGTGCCGATGATCGTCGTACCCCGCACGCGCAAGCCTGCAGACAAGACCGCACTCGAGCCCGCACTCGAAGGAGAGAAGCGATGAGCGCTCAGGAAGAAGCAGTACCCCTGGCTCCGGCGACCGGGGACAAGCCCGGCGGGCTGTCAGGCAAGGGCCTGAGTGCAGGCACGGTGGGACTGATCGGCGCCGTCGTCATCGGCATCTCGTGCATCGCTCCGGCCTATACGCTTACGGCCGCGCTCGGCCCCACCGTCTCGGAAGTCGGCTTCCAGGTTCCCGCGATCATCCTGCTCGGGTTCATCCCGATGCTCCTGGTCGCCTTCGGCTATCGCGAACTCAACAACCGCATGCCCGACTCCGGGACGTCCTTCACGTGGGCGACGCGGGCATTCGGTCCATGGATCGGCTGGATGGCCGGGTGGGGGCTGATCGCCGCGACGATCCTCGTGCTCTCGAACCTCGCCGGCATCGCGGTGGACTTCCTCTTCCTGCTGATCGCGCAGCTCTCGGGCAATCCCGACATCGCCGATCTCGCGAGCAACCCGTTCATCAACGTCACGGTGTGCCTGCTGTTCATGGCGGGGGCGACGATGGTGTCGTACCGCGACATGCAGACGACGCAGAAGCTGCAGTACTTCCTCGTGGGCTTCCAGGTGCTCGTCCTGCTCCTTTTCGCCGGCGCGGCGATCTTCGAGACGCTGGGTGGCAACGCGTTCGACGCGTCGACCTTCGAATGGTCGTGGTTCAACCCGTTCGCCGTCTCGTCGATCGGCACGCTCGTGGCGGGGCTGTCGCTTTCGATCTTCATCTTCTGGGGGTGGGATGTCACCCTCACGATGAACGAGGAGACGAAGGATCCCGACAAGACGCCGGGGCGCGCAGCCACCATCACCGTCGTGACGATCGTGGTGCTCTACCTGCTGCTCGCGATCTCGCTGCTCATGTACGCCGGCACCGGTACGGGCGAGTTCGGTCTGGGTAATCCCGACATCCAGGACAACGTGTTCTTCGCGCTCGCCGGGCCGATCCTCGGTCCGCTCGCCTTCCTCGTGTCGCTCGCCGTGCTCACCAGCTCCGCATCATCCCTGCAGTCCACTTTCGTCTCGCCCGCCCGCACACTCCTGGCGATGGGCCACTACGGGGCGCTGCCGTCGCGCTTCTCGGCGGTCAGCCCGCGGTTCTTCACCCCGGGCTACGCGACGATCGTGTCGGCGATCGTGGCATCCGTCTTCTACGCGGTGATGCGGTTCATCAGTGAGAACGTGCTGTGGGACACGATCACGGCCCTCGGCATGATGATCTGCTTCTACTACGGCCTCACCGCGTTCGCGTGCGTCTGGTACTTCCGCAAGCAGTGGTTCGACTCGATGCGCAACGTGTTCTTCACGTTCCTGTTCCCGCTCGTGGGCGGCGCGATCCTCGCGTTCCTCTTCGTGCGCACCCTCATCGACAGCATGGATCCCGACTACGGCAGCGGCTCCAACGTCGCGGGCGTCGGACTCGTCTTCATCCTCGGCGTCACGGTCATCCTGCTCGGTGTCATCGTCATGATCTGGCAGGCCATCAAGCGCCCGGCCTTCTTCCGAGGCGAGACCCTCTCGCTCGACGCTCCGGCGAGCATCCGCCGGTCGCGTCGCTGAGTCCATCCACGAACGGAGATCCACTCATGTCCGATTACGCGGTCGTCAACCCGGCGACGGGCCAGACTCTCGCCACCTACCCTCTCGCCACCGCGGAAGAACTCGAGAAGGCGCTGCAGACGGCGGATGCCGTCGCCCAGGGCTGGGCGCGTACGTCGACCGTCGCCGAACGGGCCGGCCTGATCCGTCGTGCGGCCGAGCTGCACCGCGAGCGGCGCGACGAGCTCGCCGCCACGATCGTGCGCGAGATGGGCAAGCCGCTCGCCGCCGCGCTGGGCGAGGTCGATTTCGCAGCCGACATCACCGAGTTCTACGCCGACAACGCTGAGAAGATCATGCAGGATCAGCCGATCGACATCCTCGGCGAGGGCACCGCGGTCATCCGCCGCTCCGCGCTCGGGGTCCTGCTGGGCATCATGCCGTGGAACTTCCCGTATTACCAGGTGGCCCGATTCGCGGCGCCGAACCTCCTGATCGGAAACCCGATCCTGCTCAAGCACGCACCGCAGTGCCCCGAATCCTCGGCGGCGATCGAGGCGATCTACCACGATGCCGGGTTCCCCGAGGGGGCGTACACGAACCTGTACATCACGAACGAGCAGGCGGCCGAGGTCATCGCCGACCGCCGCGTGCACGGGGTGTCGGTCACGGGCTCGGAGCGCGCAGGTGCCGCCGTCGCCGAGACGGCCGGGCGCAACCTCAAGAAGGTCGTGCTCGAACTCGGCGGGTCGGATCCCTTCATCCTGCTCTCCACCGACGATCTCGACGGCGCCGTGCAGGCGGCCGTCGAGGCGCGCCTGGACAATACGGGCCAGTCCTGCAACGCCGCCAAGCGCTTCATCGTCGCCGACGACCTGTACGAGCCGTTCCTCGAGAAGTTCACCGCCGCGATGCGCGGCGCGAAAGTGGGCGACCCCCTCGCAGACGACACCGTGCTCGGCCCGCTCTCATCTCTCACCGCGGCCGAGCGGCTCGCCGAACAGGTCGACAGGGCGGTCGCGCAGGGCGCGACGCTCGTGACCGGCGGTGTGCGCGACGGCGCCTTCTACCCCGGTACGGTGCTGACGGACGTGACACCTGAGATGGATGCCTACCGCGAGGAGTTCTTCGGACCCGTCGGTGTCGTCTATCGCGTCGCCGACGAGGACGAAGCGGTCAAGGTCGCCAATGACACCCCGTTCGGGCTGGGCTCGTACGTGTTCACGACCGACGACGAGCAGGCGCAGCGCATCGCCGACAAGATCGACGCGGGTATGGTCTACGTCAATCTGGTGCTGGCCGATTCGCCCGAGCTGCCGTTCGGTGGGGTCAAGCGCAGCGGGACGGGTCGCGAGATGGGTCTGCTCGCCGCGGACGAGTTCGTGAACAAGAAGCTCGTCCGCGTCGGCCCGTAGTCATTCCGGTCGTTGAGCGAGGAGCGCAGCGACGAGTCGAAACGTGTCTGGGGTGCGTTTCGTCTCGCTTCGCTCGCTCAACGGCCGGGGTGGTGTTTTCGGTCGTTGAGTGAGGAGCGCATCGAAGAGTCGAAACGTGTCCGGGGGTGCGTTTCGTCTCGCTTCGCTCGCTCAACGGCCGGGGTGGTGTTTCGGTCGTTGAGTGAGGAGCGCAGCGAAGAGTCGAAACGTGTCCGGGGGTGCGTTTCGTCTCGCTTCGCTCGCTCAACGGCCGGGGTGGTGTTTCGGTCGTTGAGCGAGGAGCGCAGCGACGAGTCGAAACGTGGTGTCGGCGGCAGCGCCTACCGTCTCGGCATGACACGTACATTCTTCGCTGCGCCGACGGCACCTTCTATGCCGGCAGCACCCGAGATCTCGAGGTGAGGCTCGAGCAGCATCGCACCGGGTTCGGGAGCGAGTACACGAGACGGCGGTTGCCGGTCACGCTCGCCTGGAGCTACCGTTTCGACCGCATCGACGAGGCGTTCGCATGGGAGAAGCGCATTCAGGGCTGGAGCCACGCGAAGCGAGAGGCGTTCATCGGCGGCGGTATCGATGCCATTCGAGGATGGAGTAGCCGGAGCAGGAGCCGCAGCGGCCACGGGTAGCGTTTCGGCTCGCTTCGCTCGCGGGACGTCGGTCGTTGAGCGAGGAGCGCAGCGATGAGTCGAAACGTGCCCGGGGGTGCGTTTCGTCTCGCTTCGCTCGCTCAACGGCCGGGGTGGTGTGTCTCGCAGGTTCGCCACGCTTCGACCCATGCCGTACACTTGAGCGTGCAGTTGAAGTCTGCATTCTTTCGCCGTGCCCGCCGATCGGGCAGTCACTTTTTCGGGAGTGAAGGCACAGGAGTGTGGGCGGATCGAGGCCGATCGGCCTCTAGGGCGGTAGCTCAATTGGCAGAGCAGCGGTCTCCAAAACCGCAGGTTGCAGGTTCGATTCCTGTCCGCCCTGCGCGTCAGCCGAAGCTGACACATGGAAGGTAATCAGGTGGGTTCGATGGTCCAGGATGAGCCGAAGGGCGAGGTCGTCGCCAAGAGTGACGCCCCGCGAGCGAAGAAGCCGAACGTCTTCGCGCGCATCGCGCTGTTCATCCGTCAGGTCTTCGCCGAGCTTCGCAAGGTCGTCACCCCCACTCGTCAGGAGCTCGTGAAGTTCACGGGTGTCGTGCTCGGGTTCGTCGTTGTGATGATGGCGCTCGTCTACGGTCTGGACGTGCTGTTCGTGTGGATCACGACCGTCGTCTTCGGTGTTCCCACCGCCACACCCTGAGCTACGTGCTGAGCCCATCCGCGGGCGGGAAGCCTCGTGCCGAGGCGTCTTCACCCACGAAGGAAGAGAATCCCATTGTCTGAGAGATACACCGACGACGCCGACTGGGCGACCGCCGCCGAACAGTCCTCCGAGGACGACGAGGCGCAAGAGGGCAATGTCCTCGCCGCTGAGGAGCGGTCCGTCGAGTCGGCCGAGCACCTCGCGATCCATGTCGTGGACGACGAGGACGAGGAAGACGATTCCGACCTGGACGACATCGACATCGACGACCCGGAGGCCGACGCGATCGTGAACGACGCCCTGAACATCGACGAGGCCGCCGAGGTCGAAGCGGCCGCCGAGGTCCTCACCGACTCGCTCGCCGAAGAAGAGGCCGAGTACGTGGCCGAGCACGCCGACGACGTGACCCCTTACGACGGCCCCGACATCAACGGCGACGACGACGCACCCGTGCTCGACGAGGACTTCGTGGAGGAGGTGGATGCGGCGGCCTCCGTCGTCGACGAGGCCGAGGCATCCGTCTCACCCGCCGATGCAGCCGAGGCGCCGACCGATCTCGACGCGGCCGACGACGAGGACGCCGATCCGTACGACGCGTTCCGCGCCGAGCTTCGTTCGCTTCCGGGCAAGTGGTACGTCCTGCACTCCTACGCCGGTTTCGAGCGCAAGGTGAAGGCCAACATCGAGCAGCGCAAGTCGACGCTCGAGGTCGAAGAGGACATCTACCAGATCGAGGTCCCGATGGAGGACGTCGTCGAGATCAAGAACGGTCAGCGCAAGATGGTCACGCGCGTTCGGATCCCCGGCTACGTGCTCGTCCGCATGGAGCTGAATGAAGACACCTGGTCGGTCGTGCGTCACACCCCCGGCGTCACCGGCTTCGTGGGCAACGCCCACAACCCGACTCCGCTGCGGTTCGAAGAGGCCTTCAACATGCTGAAGAGCCTTGTCGAGATCAAGGAAGTGGCTCCGGCGAAGGCTGGTGCCGCCAAGGGCGCCAATGCCGTGCAGCGCAGCATCGTCACCGAGGTCGACTTCGAGGTCGGCGAGACGATCACGATCAAGGAGGGCTCGTTCGCGGGTCTTCCTGGCACGATCAGCGAGATCAAGCCGGAGAGCGGCAAGCTCACCGTGCTCGTGTCGCTCTTCGAGCGCGAGACTCCGGTCGAGCTCTCGTTCGACCAGGTCAACAAGCAGTAGCGATTCCTTCGGCGCAGTCCCGAAGCTCGCGTACGAAACGCCCCGCCCGGTTCGCCCGGCGGGGCGTTTCGTCGTGTGGTCCGGACAGCTCCGGGCCGGTCAGACGGAGGCGGCCAGGAGCGCGCCCGAGCGCGCGCGGATCTGCTCGGGCGCGTCCGCGTCGCCGCGCTGGTACGCGATCAGGCAGTTGAGGAACAGCCCGTCAAAAAGGGCGTACGCCGTTTCGCGATCGATCGAGGGCTCGGTGTCGCGCAGTTGCGCATGCCGCTGCACCACCGCCCAGACCATGTCGGCGAGCAGGTCGTCGAGCGCGACGATCGTCTCGCGGAAGCCCTCTTCGAACAGCGCCTGATTGCGCAGGTCGTACCAGAGTCTGTGCATGACGGATTCGTCGCGCAGTGTCGCCGAGATCTCGACGCCGAATCTCGCGATCAGCTCGCCGGCGGTGGTGGAGCTCTCCACGATCGGGTCGTAACGGCGGGCGCACTCCGACTTGTACTCCCAGATGGCCTGGGCGATCAGGTCGTCCTTGCCGTCGAAGTAGTAGTGCAGGATGCCGGTGGAAAGGTCTGTCCTGGCGGAGATGTCTCGCAGCCCGGTGCGGGCGAAACCCTGCTCGGCGATGGTCACGAGGGCGGTGGCGGCGAGTTCGCGCCTCCGGTCTGCGAACTTGTTCGCGCCGGTGCGCGCGGCGCGGTCGGTGCGCGCGCTGGAGGCGGTTCCCACTGTCGACGTACTCATGGGTCTCTCCTTCCCGATGTTGCGTCGATGATACGCGTCGGTCGCAGCGTCGCCGAGCGATTCGCCCCAGGTTTTGGACGACTGTCCGAATTTTCCTTGTCACCTGTCCAGTTATCTGGTGTGCTGATCCCACCCCTTTCAATGTCGAAAGAAACTGGAGAAGTCATGACCTCAGATCTGACGGGAGCCCGAGTGCTCGTCACCGGAGGAGCGGGCGGGTTGGGCCTTCGAACCGCCCGGGCCATCCTCGCCGGCGGCGGTGCGGTCGCCATCGCCGACATCAACGAGGAGGCCGGAGCGGAGGCTGCCGCCGCCCTCGCGCAGGACGGTGCCACGGCGGTCTTCGTCGCACTGGATGTGACCGACGACGCATCGTGGGAACGCGCGAGCACGGAGGCGGTCGATGCGCTCGGCGGACTCACCGGCGTGGTGAACAACGCGGGGATCGAGATCTCCGACCTGTTCGTCGACCTGAACCCCGATTCGATGCGCAAGATCCTCGAGGTGAACGTGCTCGGCACCGCGCTGGGCATCAAACACGCGTTCCGGGCGATGCGACCCGGCGGCTCTGCGGGCTCGGGCGGTGTGATCGTCAATATCGCCTCGGTCGCCGCCACGATCGCGTTCCCGGGGATCGCCGCGTACTCCGCCTCGAAATCCGCCGTCGACCGCCTCACCAAGGTGGCGGCCGCCGAATCGGGACGCCTGGGGTACGGCGTCCGCGTGAATACGGTCTGCCCGGGTCTCGTCCCCAATGCGATGGGGGCCCAGCTCGCCGTCGACATGGAGCGCCTCGGCCTGTTCCCCTCGGTCGACGATGCGGTCGGCGCTGTGGTCTCGCTGACCCCGTTGGGCCGCCTCGCGACCGAGGACGACATCGCCAACGGCGTCGCGTTCCTCCTCTCGGAGGACGCGGCGTTCATCAATGGCGTGACGCTGTCCATCGACGGCGCAATGGGAATGTGAGGCTCGGGAATGGGTACGGATAAGCCGGTCGTCGTCTACGGCGTCAGCGGGTACACGGGGCGCCTGATCTGCGAATACCTCCGCGAACTCGGCGTGCCGTTCGTGGCCGCGGGGCGCGACGCGGAGCGCGTGCGCGCAGTGGTCGAGAAGATCCCGGGCATCGAGACGGCCGACTACGAGATCGTGGGTGTCGAGAACGACGCGGATGCTCTGGCCGCCGCCTTCGACGGCGCGAGGGTGATCTGCAACACGGCAGGGCCCTTCATCAAGTTCGGCCCCGAGGTGGTGCAGGCGGCGCTGCGAATCGGTGCCCACTACACAGACACGACGGGGGAGCAGGACTGGGTGCTCCACGCCCGCGACACATGGGGCGACGACTTCGCCGCCGCGGGGCTGCTCCTGTCGCCAGGCATCGCGCACATGTACACGGTGAGCGAGATCGCCGCGAACATCGCCCTGGAGCCGGGCGGGTACGACACGCTCGACATCCTCGTGCTGTGGAAGGGCCTGCCGACATATGCGTCGACGCAGACGATCTTCACGATCCTCAAGGCGCACTGGTACTACCTCGAGCAGAACAAGCTCGTCGAGTGGGACCACACGTCGGCGTTCGATGTCCCGGTTCCCGGCTACCACGAACTGGCGATCGCCGTGCCATGGGGTGGGATGTCGCACCCGATCTGGTTCCAGAACGATCCCCGCGTCGGAAACGTCCGCGCGATCGGGGGCGTGCTCAACCGCGCCGTCATGGAGGGGGTCGGGCAGACCGTGCAGATGTTCGAGGAGCAGCTGAAGCCGCTCGATCAGGAGGCGCAGGAGAAGGCCCTCGGCGACATCGCCGCGTCGCTGCAGGCCGACATGCCGCCGCGCGAGAACCCTCGGCTCAACCGATCCGTCGATTCGGTGCACGCCTCGGGCCCGCTCGGGCGCTCGCACGTGGTCATCCACGGCAACAGCAACTACAAGCAGACGGGCCTCCTGCAGGCCTTCGCCGCGTACTCGCTGATCCAGCAGGCGCCGCACCGGGTGGGCTTCGCCTCGGCGTGCCAGGCGTTCGGGTACACCGAGCTCCTCGGTCAGCTGCGGGGCTTCGGCCTCGTCTCCGCCCCGGTCATCACCCGCGTCTGACGGACGGGGTGTCGTCCGTTCCCCCGCGGGCGGCACCCCCCCTGGAGATCCTCATGCACTTCGCAACGCTTGCCGACGCCCGTGCCGAACGGGCGCCCGCCGCCCCCGCCATCAGCGACGAGGCCGGCGCACTCACCAACGCCGAGCTGCTCACTCGGACGGAGCAGGTGGCTGCCGCCCTCGAAGACCGGGGGATCGCGCACGGCGATGTCGTCGCGGTCTTCCTCCCCAATCGGGTCGAGCTCATCCTCGTGCTGCTGGCAGCCTGGCGGCTCGGGGCGGTCGTGACCCCGATCAACCCGGTGCTCGGCCCCACAGAGACCGCTTACCAGGTCACGGATGCGGCGGCGAAGCTCGTCGTCGCAGAGGCGGAGCGCGACGACCTCTCCGTGCCGACGTTGACTCTCGACGCCATCCGGGCGACCCCCGAGCGCCACGTTGCCGTCGCCGACGGTCTCGCCGGCGACGATCTCGCGCTGCTCATCTACACGAGCGGCACGACGGGCAGCCCGAAGGGTGTGATGCTCACGCACGGCAATCTCGATGCGATGACCGCGTCGTTCATCGAGTGGTTCGAGATGGACGAACGCGACCATGGTCTGCTCATCCTTCCCCTCTTCCACGCGAACGGGATCGTGCTCGGCACACTGTCGCCGCTGCGCGCGGGCGGCCGGGTCACGATCTCGCGGCGATTCGTGCGCGACCGCTTCTTCGCCGATGTCGAGCGCTACCGCCCGACATTCTTCTCGGCTGTGCCCGCGATCTATGCGATGCTCAACTCCGCGGCAGACGAGGTGCATCCGGATCTGTCGTCGGTGAGGTTCGCCGTGTGCGGGGCGGCACCCATGCCGGCCGAAGCGATCCGGCGCTTCGAGGAGCACTTCGACGTCAAGATCGTGGAGGGGTACGGGTTGTCCGAGACGACGACGGCATCGACGATCAATCCGCTCCACGGCGTGCGCAAACCGGGGACGGTCGGGCTGCCCCTCCCCGGCCAGCGTGTCGCGGTGGTCGACGCGTCGGGTGCGGAGGTCGCGCAGGGCGAGACGGGCGAAGTCGTCATCGCGGGCCCCGTGGTGATGGCGGGCTACCTGGGCCGGCCGGATGAGACGGCCCGCACGATCCTGGACGGCTGGCTCCACACCGGCGACATCGGCCGCTTCGACGAGGACGGCTACCTGCAGATCGTCGACCGGATCAAGGACATGATCATCCGCGGCGGCGAGAACGTCTATCCCAAAGAGATCGAGAACGCGTTCTACTCCCATCCCGACGTCCACGAGGTCGCGGTCGTCGGGGCGCCCCACGCGGTGTTCGGCGAGGTTCCGGTGGCGTTCGTGTCGCTACGCGATGGAGCGGCCGTGACGGCGGACGAGCTTTCGGCCCACGTCGCAGCGATCCTCGCCGCGTACAAGCGGCCGACCCGCATCACCCTCGTGGACGAGATCCCGAAGAACCCGGTGGGCAAGATCGACAAGCCCGCGCTGCGTAAACGGGTGCGGGATTCGGCCGACCAGTGAGGTAGACTTGACCGGTTTGTGCGTGCTTTCGCGCGCGCACGAACTCACCGCTGTCCGGAGATGCCGGACGTGCGGGAGAGCGGATGCTCCGGCATCCACTCGATGAGAGGAAGAGGAAATGGCACCTAAGAAGAGGGTGACCGGCCTGATCAAGCTCCAGATCAAGGCCGGCGCCGCCAACCCGGCACCGCCGATCGGCCCCGCGCTCGGTCAGCACGGCGTCAACATCATGGAGTTCTGCAAGGCGTACAACGCGGCGACGGAAGCCCAGCGCGGCAACGTCATCCCCGTTGAGATCACCGTGTACGAGGACCGCAGCTTCACGTTCATCCTGAAGACGCCCCCGGCCGCAGAGCTCATCAAGAAGGCTGCCGGCGTGGCCAAGGGCTCGCCGACGCCGCACACGACCAAGGTGGCCAAGCTCACCAAGGCTCAGGTGCGCGAGATCGCCGACGTCAAGCAGCCCGACCTGAACGCGAACGACATCGAGGCCGCCTCGAAGATCATCGCCGGCACCGCCCGTTCCATGGGCATCACGGTCGAGGACTGAGGGGGATAAGGGAAATGGCTACGAAGTCCAAGGCCTACCAGGCCGCTGCGGCGAAGATCGACGCAGACAAGTTCTACACGCCCACCGAGGCCGTCGTCCTCGCGAAGGAGACCGGCTCGGCGAAGTTCGACTCGACCGTCGAGGTCGCGCTCAAGCTCGCCGTCGACCCCCGCAAGGCAGACCAGATGGTGCGCGGCACCGTCATCCTGCCGCACGGCACGGGCAAGACCGCCCGCGTCATCGTGTTCGCCACCGGCCCGGCTGCTGAGGCCGCCATCGCCGCAGGCGCAGACGAGGTCGGCGGGGCCGAGCTCATCGAGAAGGTCGCGGGCGGCTACACGTCGTTCGACGCCGCCGTCTCGACTCCCGAGCTCATGGGCCAGGTCGGTCGTCTCGGAAAGGTGCTGGGCCCCCGCGGCCTGATGCCGAACCCGAAGACCGGCACCGTGACCCCGAACCCGGCCAAGGCCGTGGAAGAGATCAAGGGCGGAAAGATCGAGTTCCGCGTCGACAAGCACGCCAACGTGCACTTCGTCGTGGGCAAGGCATCGTTCAGCGAGCAGCAGCTCGACGACAACTTCAAGGCCGCTCTCGAAGAGATCGTGCGTCTGAAGCCGTCCAGCGCCAAGGGCCGCTACATCCAGAAGGGTGCGGTGTCGACGACGTTCGGCCCCGGCATCCCGCTGGACGTCAGCTCGTTCTGACACCCGCTCTCTCCGAAGGGCCCCTCCGCACGGAGGGGCCCTTCGTGGTTCACGCCGTGTCGCGCACGTCGAATCCCTGACCGCCGATCGGTTCGACCTCCGTGACGCGTGCGGCATCGACCCGCGACCCCGGGGGGCCTTCGGCCATCCAGGCCAGCATCTCGTCGACGGCGTCACCCGGCCCCTCGATCTCGGCCTCGACGGTGCCGTCGGGTCGGTTGCGCACCCAGCCGGTCACGCGGGCCTCTCTCGCGATCATCCGGGCGGTGTAGCGGTAACCGACGCCCTGCACCTGGCCGGATACGATCACGTGCACGCGTCTCATGCGCCCATCCTGCCGTGGACGACGCGAACGAGGGAATGGCAGGATGCTCCCATGGGAACCGTCGATGAGTACCTCGCCGGCCTGAGCGCCGGCGATCGAGATGCGGTGGCGCGGGTCTACGACATCGCCCGCGACGAGGTGACCCATCTCGAGCAGGGCACGGGGTACGGCATGCCGGCTCTGGTCTATCGCGGAAAGCCGCTGATCTCGGTGATGCGCGCGCAGAAGCACATCGGAATCTATCCGTTCAGCCCTGCGGCCGTGAGCGCCGTCGCGGAGGCGGTGGAAAGCGTGCCGGCCACGAGTCAGAACAAGGGGACGATCCGGTTCCAGCCCGAGCATCCGCTCCCCGAATCGCTCATCCGCGCTCTCGTGACCGCGCGCAGGGAGCAGATCGACGGCTGAGCGTCGATCAGTGGGGGAGGACGAGGCTGATCGCGATCCCGATCATGACGACCGCGATGATCCCGTCCAGGACCCGCCACGCCCGCGGGGTCGACAGCCAGCGCCCCAGGTGGCGCGCGCCGAGGGCGAGACCGAAGAACCACAGGATGCTCGCGATCATGGCGCCCGCCGCGAAGACCCAGCGCGCATCGCCGTGCGTGCTGGCGACCGAACCGAGCAGGAACACCGTGTCGAGGTAGACGTGGGGGTTCAGCCACGTGAGTGCGAGACACGTGAGGACGACGGGAACAAGCGTGCTCGACGCGACCGTGGACCGTGCGCGAGACGCGCCCCCGGCACCTTCGCCCGGCCCCCGGAGGTGCCGGGGGCGCGTCTCGCGGTCGGCGCTGGCGTCCAGGGCCTCACCGCTCGGGCGCCATGCGCGGCGGGCGGCGAGCAGGCCGTAGACGAGGAGGAATGCGGCGCCCGACCAGCGCACCACGTCGATCAGCCACGGCACAGCGTGCAGCACGAGGCCCACCCCCGACACTCCAAGCGCGATGAGCACGGCGTCGGACACGGCGCAGATGGTCGCGACGACCACGACGTGCTCGCGCCGGATGCCCTGGCGCAGCACGAACAGGTTCTGCGCGCCGATCGCGACGATGAGCGACAGCCCGAGGCCGAGGCCGGCGAGCAGGGGGGTGGTCATGGAATCAGGCTAAGTGGGGCCCGATGATTCAGTACAGCTAAGGAATCTTGTGAGGCATTAGCCTGATTGATGTGCGCATTCCGTTCGATCTCGCCGAGACCCTCACCACCGTCCTCGACGAGGGGAGCATGGATGCGGCTGCCCGTCGCCTCCACGTCACGCCGTCCGCGGTCAGCCAGCGGATCAAGGCGCTCGAGGAACTGCTCGGGAGGGTGCTGCTGGTGCGCGCCAAACCTGCGCGAGCCACGGCGGCCGGCGAGTCGATCGTCCGCCTCTCGCGTCAAGCACTTCTCCTCGAGCACGACACCCTGTCCGAACTCGGGGCGGATGAGGGTTCCGCGTCGCCGATGAGCATCCCCCTCGCGGTGAATGCCGATTCCCTCGCGACGTGGTTCCTCCCTCCCCTCGAGCGGCTCAGCGCGGCGCGGCGCGTCGTCTTCTCGCTGCACCGCGACGATCAGGACTTCACCGCCGGGCTGCTCGAATCGGGCACCGTGATGGGTGCGGTGACCTCCCGCGAGACCCCCGTGGCCGGCTGCCGGGTGAGCGCTCTCGGGCCGATGCGCTACGAAGCCGTCGCGAACGCGCGATTCGCCGCCCGCTGGTTCGCCGACGGTGCCACCGCCGATGCGCTGGAGTCCGCCCCCGTGGTCGATTTCGATCGCCGTGACGATCTGCAGACCAGATGGCTGACCCTGCAGGGTGCGGACCCTGCGCGGCCGCCGCGGCACCACGTTCCCGCTTCCCATGATTTCGCGACCGCTGTGCTTCGCGGGCTCGGCTGGGGACTGCTGCCCCGCTTCCAGTCCGAGCGCGCACTTCAGACGGGAGAACTCGTGCTGCTCGGCGGTCCGCCGATCGATGTGCCGCTCTTCTGGCAGCAGTGGAATCTGCGCTCCCCGCTCCTGGATGCCGTTGCCGACGAGATCGTCACCGAGGGCAGGCGCGCGCTGGCCGCGGGATGAGCCGCAGCATCCGATCGGGTCGGCCGTCTCGGTCAGTCGTCGCTCACGCGGAGCACGATCTTGCCGCGGGTGTGGCCCTGCTCGAGCTCGGCATGGGCGGCCGCGGCGTCGGCGAGGGGATACACCTTGTCGATGTAGACCTGCACGGCACCCGAGTCCAGCAGCCGTCCGATCGTGGCCAGTGCGCCGCCGTCCGGGATGACCTTGTAGCCGGTCGCCCGTACGCCCGCCTCACGTGCGGCGTCGGCATATCCCGGCCATGACCCGGTCGGTACGACGACGATGAGGCCGCCTTTCCGCAGGACGCCCAACGAACGCGTGCCGGTCTGGTCGTGGACGTTTCCGACGAGGTCGATGACGACATCCACCTCCGAGACGACCTCCTCGAAGCGGCTCGTCGTGTAGTCGATCACGACGGAAGCCCCGAGCTCTCGCAGCCACGACGCATTGTGCGCCGATCCGGTCGCCGTCACATGCGCGCCGAAGTAGGCGGCGAACTGAACGGCGAAATGGCCGACGCCACCACTTCCGGCATGGATCAGCATCCGCTGCCCTTCGTGCGCGCGGGCCGTCTCGACGACGAGGCCCCACGCCGTGAGAGCCGCCAGCGGAACCCCGGCCGCCTCGACGTGCGAGAGCGAGGTGGGCTTGCGCGCCACCGACAGCGACGGCACGACGGCGTACTCGGCGTAGCTGCCGCCCGAGCGAGGGAAAGGCACCGTGCCGAAGACGGGGGTACCCGGTGGGAAGGCGTGCGACTCGTACGGCGCCTTCACGACCACTCCGCTGAAATCGAACCCCAGCGCCTGTGGGAATTCGTGGATCGCGCCGGAGACGCCCGCTCCTCCGCGGGTCTTGGCATCGATGGGGTTCACCCCTGCCGCCACGATCCGCACCAGCAGTTCGCTGAGTACGGGCGCGGGCACCGGCAGCTCAGCCTCATGAAGCACCGTCGGAGCGCCCACGCCGTCGATGACGGCGGCGCGCATCGACTCGGGAGGCTCAGGACTGGTCACCGGGTCGAGATCGTGAGTGGATGCTGGTCGCGGCGGCCGGAATCTCATCGGTCGCTCCCTCCCGCGTGCGTGTCGGCGTCGGCAGCACTGGTGCCTTGGATGGACCCAGTCAACAGGGCCATTGTCTCGACGGTGTTACGCGGGTGCTACCGTGCGGCAAAGCCTCGGCGGGGCCGGCGGCACGCCGGGAGCTGCGCGGTTGTCCGGATGGTCGCGCGCAACGGCCGGCTCAGGGAGCGGTGCCGCCGGTGAGAGCGTGCAGGAGACGCGTGAGGTTCTGGATGTCGCCGACCTCCCAGTCCGACAGGGCTTTGAGCAGACTGTCCTCCTGCGGCTGCCGCGCTGCCGCGAGTCGCTCATGACCGAGCGGGGTCGCTGACAGGATGCTGGACCGTCCGTCCGCGGGATCGGGTGTCCGCTCGATGAGTCCCAGCTGCTCGAGCTCGCGCACCGTTCGGCTGATCTGGCCTTTGTCGGCCATGAGAGTGTCGACGAGCGTCGACTGGGTGATGCTCTCGCGGTTGACGATGGTCGTGAAGACCTTGTATGCGCCCGGAAGCATACCCGGGCTCACCCGGTCGGCATTCGCCATGATGATGCGGCGCACCCTGTTGAGCAGCTCGCTGAACTCGGCCTCGAGGGCGCGCACCGCTTCGGTGCGCGCCTCTCGGGTCTCGCCCGGGGCGGGGGTCGAGTCAGTCATCGTGGTCTCCGGCATCCCGATCGAGACTACCGCCGGTCCGCGCGGGCCTCGGGCGAAGCATCCACTCGCTCGTCATCTGCGTTCACCGTGACGGTGCCCGTGGCGCTCAGCGCATCCATGCCCTCCGGCACGGACACGGTCGCGAAGTCCGCCTCGCTGGCCTGGATGCGCTCGCTCGTCGTCATCCGCAGGAGCGGCTTGTTCGGGAGGAACACGATCGCGATCAGGCTGAGGATGGCGAACGGCACGGCGATGAGGAAGGCGTGCGAGATGCCCTGCGCGTAGATGTCCTCGAACACGACGCGGAGCGTCTCGGGCATCGCCGACACCTTGGGGATGGTGCCCGACTGCAGCTGGGCCGCCCACACCGAGGCCTGGTCGCCGAGACCGGCGATCGCGGCGCCGATGTCGTCCTTGCGGTCGGCGACGAGCTCGGTGACGCGCGCGGCCAGCGCGGCGCCCATGACCGACACTCCGATCGTGCCGCCGAGGCTCCGGAAGAACGTCACGCCCGAGCTCGCCACGCCGATCTGCGTCGGGTTCGTCGTATTCTGCACGATGAGCACGAGGTTCTGCATCGTCATCCCGACGCCGGCGCCGAGCAGGAACATGTAGAGCGACACGACGGCGAAGTCGGTGTCGTAGTGGATCGTCGACAGCAGGAACGATCCCGCGATGAGCAGCACGCCGCCGGTGATGAGGAACGGCTTCCACCGACCGAACCGGGTGATGAGGGCGCCGACGCCGATCGAGGCGAGCAGCAGGCCCGCGATCATCGGGATCGTCATGAGGCCGGCCTCGGTGGGCGTGGCCCCTCGGGCGAGTTGCATGAACTGGCTGAGGAACACGGATGCTCCGAACATCGCGATGCCGGTGGCGATCGAGGCGATGACGGCAAGCGTGAAGGTCAGGTTGCGGAACAGAGTGAGCGGGATCAGCGGTTCTGCGACGCGCATCTCGGCGACGACGAACAGGATCGTGGCGATGATCGCCCCCCCGACCATGAGGACGGTCTCCGTGCTCCACCAGTCGAAGCTGCTGCCGGCCAGGCTGATCCAGACGAGCAGAAGCGACACGGCGGTGGAGAGCAGCACGATGCCGAGGTAGTCGATGCGCACCGTGCGCTTCACGAGCACCGAGACGTGCAGCGTGCGCTGGATGATGACGAGCGCGGCGATCGCGAACGGCAGCGCGACGTAGAAGTTCCAGCGCCAGCCCAGCGTGTCGGTGATGAGTCCGCCGAGGAGGGGGCCACCGACCGTGGCGACGGCCATCACGGCACCGAACAGGCCCATGTAGCGGCCGCGTTCGCGGGGGCTGATGATGTCGGCCATCAGCACCTGGCTGAGCGCGGCCAGGCCGCCGGCGCCGATGCCCTGCACCGCGCGGAAGGCGATGAGGGTGGTGGTGTCCTGCGAGAACCCGGCGGCCGCGGTGGCCAGCACGAAGATCACGATGGCGAGCTGGAAGAGCAGCTTGCGGTTGAAGAGGTCGGCGAGCTTTCCCCACACCGGGGTCGAGATCGCCGTGGTGAGCAGGGTCGCAGTGACGACCCAGGTGAAGGCGACCTGATCGCCGTTGAGGTCGTGGATGATGACGGGCAGCGAGGTCGAGACGACGGTCGAGGCGAGCATCGAGACGAACATGCCGAGCAGAAGCCCGGAGAGCGCCTGGAGCACCTGACGATGCGACATCTTCGGCTTCTCGGCGATGTCCGCGGGCAGCGCGGAGGGAGTGGCCATGAGTGCGGCTTTCTGGAACGGTGGGCGGTGGCCCGGATGCTGTGCGACGGCGACGACGATGGCGATGGCGCTGTGGTTGACGAAGGTCAACTATATCTAGATCGTTGACGTGTGTCAACTATGAGTGAGAAGGCGCGACGATACCGCACCGACCGGCGGGGCATGGCGGTGCGAAGAAGGCGGGGTGGGAGTCAGTCGGCGAGGGCCAGTGCGCGGAAGGGCTGACGGGCGGCGACGAGTCGCGGCATCCGTCGTTCCTGCTCTTCTTGTTCGTGTGCCACCGGCCCGCCCCGCGTCGTACGGCGATGCAGTTCGTCGATGAGCGCGGTCGCGAGAGACACCAGGCGGGCGATCTCGACCTCGTCGCGCTCGACCCACGCGCACTTCGGCTCGTCGCCGACAGGGACGAACGCGTCGTGCTCTTCCCACGCGACGAGAGTGCGCTCGGCGCCGATGACATGCTGCTGCCACCACACCTGCCGGAGGTACGACCGGGGGATGCTGCGCCACGCCTTCTTCGTCGTCTTGATCTCGCACAGCGTGACGTGCCCCGCCGCGTCGACCACGATGCCGTCGGGGGTGGCGAGGTGGCGCTTCTCCACGACGGCGTGGAACAGGGCGCTGGAGGGGAGGATGCCGTGGGTGGCAGCGACCCATGAAGCGATCTCCGGCTCGCGGCGCCGACCGTGGTCGGTGTAGGCGTTGCCCGAGAAGCCGCTGCCCATGAGCTTGGCGTCCGCCGCGCGGGCGATCGCGTTCTCGGAGGTGAGCGAGGCGACATCCGTCGCGGTGATCCCTCGCGACCTGGCCCGCGTCCACGCGACCCGGTCACGCGAGTCCGCGACGATGCGTGCGGCGAGTTCGGGGGTCACCGTTCGAGGTTAGCCCCGTGCCGCGACATCCGCCCCCCGCGACACCCCCGCCCCCCGCTCCCGCCCCTTTCTCGCCGGAAGGGAGGATTTGGCGCCGCCGGGCGGGTCGCGTAAGCTGGACCACAGCCAAAGACCGCCGGTCATTGGAGTGCGTGTGAACGGACTCCGATCGAAGCTCTGCAACACAGGGGCCCGCGCAGGTGTACGAATGATTCTCCTCGAGATCCAGCTCCGTGCGCTTGCGCCGGAGCTTTTTTGTTTCCCTGCCGACAGGACCGGATGCTGAGGCCGACGCTCCGCCACCGCGGCGCGTCACGTACACACAAGGAGTGGCCATGGCGCAGAAGGATGCATCGGTCGCCGAGCTCACGAAGAACTTCGAGGACTCGACCGCCGTTCTGCTGACCGAGTACCGCGGTCTGACGGTTGCGGAGCTCAAGCAGCTTCGCAACGACATCCGTCAGGACGCGGAATACGCCGTGGTGAAGAACACGCTGACCAAGATCGCCGCGAACAACGCGGGGATCTCGTCGCTGGACGAAGACCTCAAGGGTCCTTCGGCCATCGCTTTCGTGCACGGCGACCCTGTCGCCGTCGCGAAGGGGCTGCGTGCCTTCGCCAAGGCACACCCTCACCTCGTGATCAAGGGCGGCTACTTCGACGGTGCCCCCCTGAGCGCGGATGAGGTCAACAAGCTCGCTGACCTCGAGAGCCGTGAAGTCCTGCTGGCGAAGCTCGCCGGTGCGATGAAGGCCTCGCTGTTCGGCGCCGCATATCTGTTCAACGCACCGCTGTCGAAGGCCGTTCGCACGGTCGACGCGCTGCGTGAGAAGCAGGAGTCCGCAGCCTAGGCTCCCGCCCGGCACTGCGGTTGATTCGAATACCCAACAAGGAGAAACATCATGGCAAAGCTCACCACTGACGAGCTTCTCGACGCCTTCAAGGAGCTCACGCTCATCGAGCTCAGCGAGTTCGTCAAGAAGTTCGAGGAGACCTTCGAGGTCACCGCCGCCGCTCCGGTCGCCGTTGCCGGCCCCGCCGCAGCGGGTGCCGCTCCGGCCGAAGAGGTCGAGGAGCAGACGGCGTTCGACGTCGTGCTCGAGGCCGCAGGCGAGAAGAAGATCCAGGTCATCAAGGTCGTCCGCGAGCTCACCTCGCTCGGCCTCGGCGAGGCCAAGGCCGTCGTCGACGGTGCACCCAAGGCCGTTCTGGAGGGCGTCTCGAAGGAGGCGGCCGACAAGGGCAAGGCTGCTCTCGAAGAGGCCGGCGCGACCGTTACCGTCAAGTAACGACACCGCATGTCGTCGACTCACTGAGTCGAAGAAGACCCGGATGCCTCGGCATCCGGGTCTTCTGCTGTCCGATGCAGCCCCCTCAGGCGCGGCGCGATCAGCGCGGGCGGGTGGATCAGCGCGGCCGCGTGCCCGCCTCGATCGCGGAGGACGCGCGATCGACGGGCCCCGTCGAGCTGCGCACGATCAGCCTCGCCGGCAGGGCGACGCTCGGCACGGGCGCGCTCGGGTCGGCGATGTGCCTCAACAGGAGCTCCACGGCGGTCATGCCCTGCTCGCGCGGCAGCTGTGCGAGGGTCGTGAGAGAGAACACGTCGGCGAACTCGTGGTCATCGACGCCGACGACACTGAGGTCGCTCGGGACCTGGATGCCGAGCCGGCGTGCGGCGATGATCGCGCCGATGGCGACTTCGTCGCACGCGCAGACCAGGCCGGTGGGGCGACGTTTCGTATCGCCCAGGAAGTCGACGGATGCCGCGTACCCGCCGGGGAGGGTGATGTCGCACTCGATGTGCCTGGCGTATTCCGCGAGACCCGCGTCCGCCATCGCCGACATGTAGCCCTCGAGCCTCCGGCGATCCCAGTGCGCCCAATGCGGCTCCGTCCCGCCGATGAAGGCGATGTGACGGTGGCCCAGGCCGATGAGGTGCTCGGTCGCACGACGGCCCGCGTCGCGGTCGTCGATCGAGATCGTGCCGGGGTCGTTCGCGTCGCCCACCACGCTGATCATCGGGCGATCGATCGCCTGAAGCCGCTCGATCTCGTTGTCCTGAGGCTCGAGACCGACGGCGATCAGTCCGTCGAACCGCTTGCGCGCGAGGAAATCGTCGAAGATCCGCGCGCGGCCTGTCGTTCCGGGACGCGAGTCGTAGAGCGTCAGATCCAGGCCGTGGTCGAGCAGTGCGTCCTGGATACCCTCGAGCACCTCGGCAAGGAACCAGCGTGTGACCGACGGCATGATCACGCCGATGTTCCGGGTCCGCCCCGTGACAAGGCTGGCGGCGTTGGAGGAGGCGACGTAGTCCAGAGCGCGCGCGGCGTCCTGCACCTTGGCGCGGGTCTCCGCTGAGACGTAGCCGTTGCCGGTCAATGCCCGGCTCGCCGTGGCTTTGGAGACGCCCGCGAGGCGGGCGACGTCCGAGATTCCGCTCACAGGGCTCCTCCCTCCATCGGGCGGCGCGGACTCGCGACCGCTTTCGACAGTAGTCATTTCCCGGGAAAAATGGAACCGATTTCACACCGTCGTGAGTGTCTCATTCCCGGGCAACCACGACCCTGAGGGGAGGTTATCGAGTTGTGATGCGAACGCCTTGCGAAGCACTGCCGCATCGCTTAGCGTTTGCATGGAATCGGTTCCCTACGAACCGATAGGGGTCCCTTCCCGAGCGTGCCCACAGAGCGTGCCCACGCAGCGTGCATCGTCACGCGAAACTCAACGAGGAGAAGTAATGAATGGAATGCGATCATCATTCCGCCGCCGCGCAATCGTCGGAATCGGCTTCGCGGCGATCGCTGCGCTGACTCTGGCGGGGTGTGCAGAAGGCGGCTCCAGCAGCAGCCCGTCTGAGTCCATCTCGGGTCAGACCGTCAAGATCTCCGGCGGCATCACCGGTGCCGAGGCGGACGCGCTGAACGCGTCGTTCGAGCAGTTCACGGCCGACACGGGTGTCAAGGTGGAGTACACCGGCGACAAGAGCTTCGAAGGCAACATCGTCACCAAGGTGACCGGTGGCTCCGCCCCCGACATCGCCATCGTGCCGCAGCCCGGTCTGCTCAAGTCGCTCGTCGCGACCGGAGATGTCAAGGAGGCACCCGCGAGCGTCGTCGCGAACGTCGACAAGAACTGGTCGCCCGACTGGAAGACGTACGGCACGATCGACGGCAAGTTCTACTCCGCGCCGATGCTCGCGAACATCAAGGGCTACGTCTGGTACTCGCCCGCCTCCTTCAAGAAGTGGGGCGTCGAGGTTCCGAAGACGTGGGACGAGTTGCTCACCCTCACCAAGACGATCCAGGAGAAGACCGGAACCGCACCGTGGTGCGCCGGTTTCGCTTCGGGTGACGCATCCGGTTGGCCGGGCACGGACTGGGTCGAAGACCTCGTCCTCCGCCAGTCCGGAGCCGACGTCTACGACAAGTGGGTCGCCGGTGACGTCAAGTTCACCGACCCGCAGATCTCGGACGCCTTCACGGCGGTCGGCCAGATCCTGCTCAACCCCAGCTACGTCAACGCCGGCTTCGGCGACGTCAAGAGCATCAACTCGACGGCGTTCGGCGACGTTGCGGCGAAGGTCGCAGACGGTTCGTGCGCACTGACGCACCAGGCATCCTTCCTGTCCTCGAACTTCCTCGAGGTCAAGACGGCGTCCGGTGCGGCTCCGACGATCGCGCCCGACGGTGACGTCTACGCCTTCGTGCTCCCCGGCATCAAGGAGGGCGCCAACACGATCGAGGTCGGTGGCGAGTTCGTCACCGGGTTCTCGGACAACGCGGCCACCCAGGCGGTTCTCGAGTACATGTCCACGCCTGAGTTCGCGAACGCGCGCGTCAAGCTGGGCGGCGTCATCTCCGCCAACCTGAATGCCGACCCGAAGCTGGCATCGAGCGAGTTCCTCACGGAGGCCATGACCCTCCTGCAGGACCCCAACACGACGGTCCGTTTCGACGCGTCGGACCTCATGCCGGCAACGGTCGGGTCGGGTTCGTTCTGGAAGGGAATGGTGAGCTGGATCGACGGTAAGGACCAGGCCACCGTGCTCAGCGATATCCAGGCCGGTTACGCCAACTAGCAGTCACTTCTGCCGCTGACCCGTTCGCTTCCGAGCGACAACGGTCGGCAGAATCGGGGGTCGCTCGCATCGACGAGCGGCCCCCGATTCGGAGGCCCCCACGCCTCCTTCGCTCCCATGCATTGCGCAATGGCGTGGACACGGGCATTCTGATCACTCCCGGAGTCCATAGACGTACTCGGAAGGGCACCAATGTCTGACACCAAAATCAAAGAGGAGGCCCCTCCGACGAGGGCCGCCGACAAGGAACGCGCGCGAAGCGCGGCCAACAACCCGCGCACCACCCGGATCGTCGTAGCGATCGCGCTGATCCTCATCGTCGCCCTTTTCCTGTTCATGGTCACGCGGCCCTCGGCCGAGACCAAGCCGACCACGCTCGGCTTCTCGCTGAACAGCTTCTTCATCTGGCTGGGGTCGATGGGCCCGCTCGTGCAGATCCCGGTCGTGCTGATCGTGTTCGGCGCGGTCGTGGGGCTGATCCTGCTCCTGATCGAGTACGCCCCCCGCTACGGCCGCGGCTACTTCTGGCTGCGGCTGGTCGCCTGCTTCGCGATCCCGATCATCGCGTTCATGCTCCTGCGTCCGTACCAGAACGCCGTCATCTACGTGCTCGCGATCGCCGTGCTGCTGGGCGGCATCCTGTTCTACGCCGACTACCGGTCGCAGCAGGGCGCGGGCTATCTGTTCCAGCTCGTGATCTTCTCGGCGCCGGCGGCGATCCTTCTGCTGATCGGGCTCATCTACCCGGCGATCGCCACCTTCGTCCAGTCGTTCTTCGACAAGACCGGAGCGAACTTCGTCGGCCTCGAGAACTACGGCTGGGTCTTCACCAACCCTGAAGGCTTCTGGTCGGTGATCAACACGATCATCTGGGTGCTCGTGGCCCCCGCGTTCGCCACCGCCGTCGGGCTCGCGTACGCCGTGTTCATCGACCGGGCGCGCGGCGAGAAGTTCCTCAAGATCCTGATCTTCATGCCCTTCGCGATCTCGTTCGTGGGCGCAGGCATCATCTGGAAGTTCATGTACGACTACCGCCAGGGGGAGCAGATCGGACTCCTGAACGCGATCGTCACCGCGTTCGGCGGGCAGCCCGTGTCGTGGCTGGATGCACAGCCGCTCATCAACAGCCTCCTGCTGATGGTCGTGTTCATCTGGTCGCAGACGGGCCTCGCGATGGTCATCCTCTCGGCTGCGATCAAGGCGGTCCCGCCGGAGCAGATGGAGGCGGCCGAGCTCGACGGCACGAACGCGTGGCAGCGTTTCGTCAACGTGACCGTCCCCGGCATCCGCTCGTCGATCGTCGTCGTGGTCACCACGGTGGCCATCGGGGCGTTGAAGATCTACGACATCGTCGCCGTCATGACCGGCGGGCGGGCCAACACCACCGTGCTGGCGTTCGAGATGGTCAACCAGCAGCAGCGATTCCAGAGCTACGGCCACTCCGCGGCCCTCGCCGTGGTGCTGTTCATCTTCGTGATCCCGCTCATCGTCTTCAACATCGTCCAGATCAGGAAGCAGAGGGAAGTGCGATGACCATCGAGGTAATCGAGCCTGTCCTCGACCAGCGCACCGCGCGCCAGGTCGCGCGCGACACCCGCAAGCACGAAGCCATGGCGCAGAAGCGCCTGACGTCGAAAGGGGCGACGATCGCCGCCGTGGCGATCGCGTTCCTCTGGACGATCCCGACGTTCGGACTGTTCGTGACATCGTTCCGCCCCGGTGCGGATTCGCAGGACACCGGATGGTGGACGGTCTTCACGAACCCCGACTTCACTCTCGGGAACTACCAGGCGGCCCTCACGTCGGGCGGAACCGCTCTCACGCTGGGGCAGTCGTTCCTGAACTCGCTGGCGATCACGATCCCCGTCGTGTTCTTCGCCCTCGCCGTCTCATCGCTCTTGGCCTACGCCTTCGCCTGGATCGACTTCAAGGGCAAGAACATCGCTTTCGTGGCGGTCTTCGCGCTCCAGATCGTCCCGCTCCAGATGGCACTCGTGCCGCTGCTGAGCCTGTTCTCCCGGGGTCTCACGATCAACGGCGTGACGATCTTCCCCGGGTTCGATCTGCGTGACGTCGACCACAGCTTCGCCACGGTGTGGATCGCACACACGATCTTCGCCATCCCGCTGGCGGTGTTCCTGCTGCACAACTTCATCGCCGAGATCCCGAGCGAGGTCATCGAGGCCGCGCGCGTGGACGGGGCAGGCCACGGCCAGATCTTCTTCCGGATGATCATCCCGCTGGCTGCTCCCGCGCTCGCGTCGTACGCGGTGCTGCAGTTCATCTGGGTGTGGAACGACCTGCTGGTCGCGACGATCTTCGCGCCGTCGTCGTCTCTGCCGATGACGCAATCGCTCAACTCGCTCTCGGGCACGTGGGGCAACCAGTGGTACCTGCAGTCGGCCGGAACGTTCCTGTCGATCCTCGTTCCGCTGATCGTCTTCTTCGCCCTCCAGCGGTTCTTCGTCCGTGGCCTGCTCGCGGGGGCGACAAAGGGGTAACTCCCGGCAGACCACGCGGCGAACCATGCCGTCACCCGAAGCCTGAATCGCCTAGGGTGGCGGCATGGATGCCTCAACGGCGGCGACTCTCGATCGCGACGAGTCCATCGACCCGACGATCGGACTGAGCGCCGCCCAGGTGCGGGAACGCGCCGACGCGGGGCGCACGAATGCCTACAAGGCCGATTCGAGCCGCAGCGTCTGGAACATCGTCAGGGCGAACGTCTTCACCCTCTTCAACGGGATCGTGTTCGTCTGCTTCTTCATCCTGTTCGTGCTGGGCCGGTGGCAGGACGCGTTGTTCGGTCTCGCCGCCTTCGCGAACGCCATCATCGGCTCCGCGCAGGAATTCCGGGCCAAAGCGGCCCTCGACCGGCTAGCGCTCCTGAACGCCCCGCAGGCACGCGTCCGCCGCGATGGTGCCGAGTCGGACATCCTGCCCGGCGCGGTCGTGATCGACGACATCCTGGTGCTCCGCACGGGCGATCAGGTACCCGCCGACGCGACCATCGTCCGCAGCCGGGCGCTCCAGATCGACGAGTCGATGCTGACCGGCGAGTCGGATGCGGTCGACAAGAAGCCCGGCGACGACGCGCTCTCCGGGTCCGTCGTGGTGGCGGGGGAGGGCGATGCGCGCGTCGTGCGGGTGGGCGCCGATTCGTACGCCAACAAGTTCGCCGACGAGGCCAAGCGGTTCTCGCTCGTGTCATCCGAGCTTCGGAACTCGATCAACCGCGTGCTGAAGTTCATGAGCTGGGCGATCGGGCCGATCGGGCTGCTCGTCTTCAACGCGCAGGTCATGGTCGCGGGTGGTTACGTCGCGGCGTGGGAGAGCGGACAGTGGGTGCAGGCCGTGGTCAACACGATCGCGTCGCTCACCGCCATGATCCCGCTGGGGCTGGTGCTGATGACCTCGATCGCGTTCGCGGTCGGCGCCACCAAACTCGCTTCCCAGCAGGTGCTCGTGAACGAGCTCCCGGCGGTGGAGGGCTTGGCGCGGGTCGATGTGATCTGTCTCGACAAGACCGGCACGCTCACGGCGGGCGAGATCGAGTTCGACGCCGTCCGCGAACTCGACGATCCCGCTCCGGGGTGGCAGCAGGTGCTCGCCTGGTACGGATCCGCTCCCGACGCCAACGCGACGGCCCGATGCCTGCGCGAGCCGTACCCGGTGACCGAGGCGCTGGCCCCGGCCGCGGGCATCCCCTTCTCGTCCGCACGCAAGTGGAGCGCGGTCTCGTTCGCGGCAGGCGGCACCGCCGCCGGCACGTGGGTACTGGGGGCTCCCGAGATGGTGTTCGGCGACGACGCGTCCGACCCGCGGAGCCCGCTCGGCAGCATCGTGACGGCGCTGGCGTCAACGGGAAAGCGCACGCTCGTGCTCGGCCACTCCGTCTCGATGCTGACCCCGGCCGACGTCGACGCCGAACGACTGCCGGGCGAGGCCACGCCGGTCGCCGTACTGACGTTCCGCGAACAGGTCCGGCCCGATGCGGCCCAGACCCTGGAGTACTTCCGCCGGCAGGGTGTCGGCATCCGGATCATCTCGGGCGACAACCCGCGCACCGTCGCGGCCATCGCGAGGGACCTGGGGCTGGACGTCGCCGAGGGCTTCGATGCCCGCAGGCTTCCCACGGATGAGAAGGAGCTGGGCGACGTCCTCGATCAGCACACCGTCTTCGGCCGCGTCACACCGGATCAGAAGAAGGCGATGGTCGTCGCGCTGCAGGCCAAGGGGCACACCGTCGCCATGACCGGTGACGGCGTCAACGATGCGCTCGCGATCAAGACCGCCGACATCGGCATCGCCATGAACTCCGGATCGGCAGCGACCAAGGCTGTCGCTCGTCTCGTGCTGCTGGACGGTCAGTTCTCGCATCTCCCCGACGTCGTCGCAGAGGGCAGGCAGGTCATCGCGAACATCGAGCGGGTCTCCATGCTGTTCCTGACCAAGACCGTCTACGCGACGGGGCTCGCGATCCTGTTCGGGCTCCTCGTCATGGAGTTCCCGTTCCTTCCGCGTCAGCTGTCCATCACCGATGGGCTGACGATCGGCATCCCGGCCTTCTTCCTCGCGCTGCTGCCGAACACGCAGCGTTACATCCCGGGGTTCCTGCGACGGTCGCTCTCGTTCGCCATCCCCGCGGGCATCATCATCGCGATCGCGCTCACGCTGTACACCCGAGGGGCGATGGCACTGGAGGTCCCCGAGCCCCAGTTGCGCACGGGAGCGACGATCATCCTCGCCGTCGTCGGCATCTGGGTGCTGACCGTGCTGTCACGCCCCATCACCAGGGTCAAGGTCCTCGTGATCGGGGCGATGTTCATCGCGCTCGTCGGCGTCTTCACGATTCCGCTTCTGACCGAGTTCTTCCAGCTCGTCGACCCCGGCCGTGAGGCGGCCTACCTCGTCGCACTCGTCACGGTGCTCACGATCGGGGCGATCGAGATCGTGCGGTTCTTCCACCGTCGCTTCGTCGCGAGGTCGATCGAGAAGGCGACCCCGCCGCGCACCGTGACCCGCTGATTCGCTGTGCCTGAGGGTGCCCCCGGCGCACGGATGGCCCGCTGGGTCAGGATGCCGCGGCGCCGGCGCCGCTCGCGGGCACGGGGCGGAAGAAGCGCGCGCCCGGCGGCAGCCACACGACGGCGATGACGAGCAGCTCGAAAACGATCTGGATCGTCGCCGTCACGTCCCACGTGTCGGCGTCGACGATCGTCAGCACGTGCAGGACGATCTGGATGCCGAAGTAGACGGTGATGAGAATGCGGGCGAACCTGCTTCCCCGCGACAGGCCGGAGGCGATCGCGACGGTCAGCAGACCGAGCAGGATCGTGCCGGCGCCGAGGAGCGACACCGTGAGGATCGCCGCGTCGCCCTGCACGTCGTACCGGCTGAGCAGGATCAGCAGACCCAGGGCAGCATTGCCGAGACCGCTGACGTACACCACGACGATCGCGAGCGTCACGATGACGGGGCGCCGCCGCACCTCAGCGGTGGCCGTTGCGGGGTGCGGGGCACCGTCGATGCCGGGGGGAGTGCCGGTGTCGGTCATCACGCGACCACTGTATCGCCGCGTCGATCGCCGGGTGTCAGCGGCAGCCCAGGCGCGCCTGGATCGAATGCATCGCGTCGATCTCGGCGAGCTGGCCGGCCTTCATCGCGGCGGCGACTTCGAGCACGCGCGGCTGGGAGCCGCGCGCGAGTACCGCGTCGGCCATCGGGATGGCGCCCTCGTGGTGGCGGATCATCAGATCCAGGAACAGGCAGTCGGCCGGTGTGCCGGTGGCCTGCGCGAGTGCGGTGAGCTCGGCATCCGTCGCCATCCCCATCGCGGCCCGCAGGTCGGCGTCGCTGGTCGGGGATGCGGCAGACCCGTGGCCGGCGTGATCGGC
The DNA here is from genome assembly GCF_008710745.1 of Microbacterium rhizomatis. Classification (GTDB taxonomy): domain Bacteria; phylum Actinomycetota; class Actinomycetes; order Actinomycetales; family Microbacteriaceae; genus Microbacterium; species Microbacterium rhizomatis. The sequence goes on along the minus strand of NZ_VYSA01000002.1, from coordinate 211,261 downwards.
GTCCGACATCCACGACATCAGCGGGCCCCCGCTCTGGGGAAGCCCCCAGCTCACGAGCCAGTCGTACATCTCGCCCTTCTGCGCGGACTGGGCGGTCGCGATGTCGTACGAGAGCGTGCGGAGCTCGTCGTCGTCGGTCTTGCGGTAGATCTGCATCGCCATATCGACCGCCTGCGCGTGGTGCACCTGCATGTCGCGGGCGAAGCCGGCATCGGCCGAGTCTGACGCCGGCGTCGCCGGGGTTCCTGCGCCGAACGCCGTGAAGCGCCCGATCGCGAAGGCCACGGCCGCGATCGCGAGGCATGCGATCAGCACCTGCGGCCAGCGCCGGGGTCGCCGCTCCGGCGTTGTGCCCTCGGTCGCTGTCGCCTCGGTGGGCCCGCTCTCACTCACCGGAGCTACTGCTTGCCCGGACCGTCGATCGCGCCCGTGCAGAGGGCGTTCGGCTCGGGAACCGTCTGGCTGCGCCAGTACTCCTCGAAGAAGGCCGGGATGCGGGCATCGGTCGCCGAATCGAGCTTGAGCTGGTGGTTCCATCCGCTGAGGACGATCGGCGAGTCGAGCCCCTCGTACGGTGAGAGGATCACGTAGCTCGAGGGCAGCTGGCGCTTCAGCGCGGACAGGTCGTCGCCCGCGACCTTCGAGGCATCGTAGGTGACCCAGATCGCGCCGTGCTCCAGTGAGTGCACCGCGTTCTCGGGGGTCTGCGGCTGATCGTAGATGCCGCAGTTGAGCCAATACGGGTTGTGCGGGCCGCCGGCAGGCGGCGACTGGGGATAGTCGACGGTTCCCTGTACATGCTCCGAGGTGTTCGTGAACGTCTCCACGCCCTCGATCGTCGCCCCGGTGCCTCCGGCCGAATAGCTCGGCGCCGCCGGTGGGGCCAGGAGGAAGGATGCCGCGACCACCGCGATCACCGCGATCGCGGCTGTCGAGCCGACGACCCACCACACGATCTTCCCGCGGCGGCGCTTCGCGAGCTGCTTCTGGTACTCGGCGAGCTTCTTCTGCCGGGCCTGCTCGCGCTGCTCCTTGACGGTGAGGGTGATCTTCGCCTGGGTGGCCGGGTTTCCGCTCGCGCGTTGGGGCGGCGTCGCCTCGGGCTTTCCGGCGGGTGGCTTTCCGGCGGGTGGGTTCGGGGTCATTCTCGTGGCCTCGTCGTTCGGTCGGAAGTCGGTCGGTTCGGGACGTATTCAGCCTAAACGAGCGCGTCCGGGAGCGGCCTGAGCGCGTATCGCTCTGTCGCAGGGGGAGTGCCAATGGCCTGAATTGGCCGTCGCGGGCTGGCGCAGCATCCGATATGATGGAACTTCGAATCGATTCGATGCTGCTCGATCCGCCTCTCTGCCGCCCGCCGCCCTCCGCCTTTCTGCGCCCCGCGGTACCTGCCCCGAAACCGAAGTGACTCGCCCGTGCTCGACACCGCATCCATCCCCACCGCTCGTCCCGCAGACGTCGATCCGGCGACCGCACCCGTCCGCTCGGCTCGAGATACCGCCACCGGCGCGATTCGCACGCTCGGATCGAATCCGGCTACGGCGCCGATCATGCTGCACCCCGGCGACGCGATCTCCCACGCGCGGCGCGTCGTGTACATCGTGCTGCTCGGAGCGCTCACCGCGCTCGGTCCGTTCACGGTCGATCTGTACCTTCCGGCGTTCCCGGTGCTGGAGGCTGATTTCCAGACGACGGCCGCGGCGATCCAGCTGACGCTCACGGGCACGATGCTCGGCTTCGCACTGGGGCAGCTGATCGTCGGGCCCCTCAGCGACAAGGTCGGTCGCCGCATCCCGCTCCTGGCCGCCACCACTCTGCACGTCGTGGCGAGCACGGCAGCGGCTCTCGCGCCCTCGCTGGTCCTCCTCGGCGGCGCACGCGTCTTCATGGGCATGGGGGCCGCGGCCGGAGGCGTCGTGGCGATGGCGATCGTGCGCGACCTCTTCGGCGGGCGAAGACTGGTGGTGATGCTGTCGCGTCTCGCGCTCGTCTCGGGCGTCGCGCCCGTGATCGCGCCCCTGATCGGGTCGGCCCTTCTCGCGGTCATGCCGTGGCGCGGGATCTTCGTCGTCCTCGCGATCTACGGCGCGCTGATGCTGATCTTCTCGCTGTTCCTCGTGCCCGAGACCCTCCCCAAGGCGCGTCGCGGCGGCGGACCCGGCACCTCGGTGATGCAGCGCTACAAGAGCGTCTTCTCCGACCGGGTGTTCATCGGCGTGCTGATCGTGGGAGCGATGTCGTTCAGCGGTCTGTTCTCGTATCTGTCCAGCTCGTCCTTCCTCTTCCAGGTGACCTTCGGATTCGATGCGCAGCAATACGGCCTCCTGTTCGCCGTGAACTCCGTCGGCGTCGTCGCCGGTGTGCAGGTGGCGTCCCGGCTCGCCGCACGCTTCGGGCCCCAGTGGGTGATGGCCTATTCGACGAGCTTGATGCTGATCGCCTCCACGGCGATCATCGTTCTTGACCAGCTCGGAGCGGGCATCTGGGGAGTCATGGTGCCCCTCTTCGTCTTCATGACCGCGTTCGGCTTCACCATGCCGTGCGTGCAGGTGCTCGCCCTCGACCGGCACGGCAAGGCAGCAGGCACGGCGGCATCGCTCATCGGCGCCACGAACTTCGGCATCGCCGCCCTCATCTCGCCGATCGTCGGATGGATCGCTCGGGATGCGGGAATCACCCCCACCACGATGGCGATGGTCATGGTCGGATGCGGCATCATCGGCGCTCTCGCCCTCTGGACGATCGTCCGCCCGCGCACGATCGGCCTGCTCACCCCGTAGTGGCGCTCAGCGCACCGGCTGCAGCACGAACAGGCGCACGACCCGCCCTGAGGCGCGTTCGTACTCCCGGTAGCCCGGCCACTGACGCTCGATGCGCGCCCAGACGGCGTCGCGCTCGCCGTCGGGCACGCGCGAGGCGTGAACCGCCATCCGCCTTCCGCGGACGGTGATCGCCGCATCCGGATGTGCGATGAGATTCGTCGACCAGGCCGGGTGCCGACCGTCGGCGAAATTCGAGCCGGCGACGATCGCGCGCCCGTGCCCGTCGGGGGTGTACATGAGGACCGCGTCGCGCGGCTCGTCCGATTTCGCGCCGCGCGTGTGCAGGACCAGCGAGGGCACGAGGATCGCACTGACCTGCACGCGGCCACCCGTCGCCCGCGCGAGGAACCGCTCGAGCGGCGGGAGCAGCACGGGTGCCCACCGACGGAAGAGTCGCGTGTGGGTGAGCGGGGCGACGACCCGGCGCACGATGTCGACGATGGCTGGCATCAGCCCATTGTGGCGCGTCCCGCGAATCCGCGTGAGGGGCTGGCATGATGTCGAGATGGATGCTCCAGCCCGCCTCACCCGACGCACCGAGCTGTGGGTCGGCGGCGTGCTCCTTGCGGCCGCGGTCGCGCTCGGGGCGTGGATCTTCGTCCTCCGCGGCAACAGGCCCTTCGCGATCGACTCCTGGTGGAACCAGCTCCTGTTCGCGTCGCGCAACGACGCTCTGCTCGCGGTGTCATACGCGATGAACTGGCTGGGCGGAGGATGGTTCGGGATCATCGGGATGCCGGTCATCGTCGTCTGCCTGCTCCTGATCCTCCGAAGGCCTTGGTCGGCGGTGTACTTCATCGTCGCGATCGCGGGCAGCGCGCTCTTCGTGCAGGTGCTCAAGCACTCGTTCGGACGCGCACGACCGGAAGACATCGTCGTGGTGTCGGATTACGGTTCCTTCCCGTCGGGGCATGTCGCCAACGCCACCACGATCGTGGTGGCACTGTTCGTGATCTTCCCCAGGGTCTGGGTCGCGATCGTCGGGGCCGCCTGGGTGGTGGTGATGGCCTTCTCACGGACGTACCTCGGCGCGCACTGGCTGAGCGACACGGTCGGGGGCGCCCTGGCAGGGGCCGCCGCGGCCCTCTTGATGGCGGCGGCCTTCGGGACGCTCCTCGCCCGGGAGCGCGATTTCCGGATGCGGCGCCCCGTGCCGCCATCGCACTCGCCGCTCTAGGCTGTGGGCATGACCGCGCCAGAGCCGTCCGATCCCGCTGTCGTCGATCCTGCTGTCGTCGATCCTGCTGTCGCAGCGGCCGAGGCAGAACTCGCCCGGCTCCAGGCCGAAGCCGACGCCGCCGAGGCGCAGCTGAAGGCCGCGCAGGCCAGAGCCGCGCTTGCGGCGGCGCAGGCCGAAGCCGCGAAGGCGAAGGCCGGAGCCGGGGCCGGGGCTGCTGAGCCTCCTGCCGTTGCCACGCCCGTTGTCGTGGCTGAGCCTGCTGTGGTGCCTGAGCGTGCGGCGGTTGCTGAGCCTCCCGCCGTGGCTGAGCCTGCGGGAGTGCCGGGGCCGCCGGTCGCGCCGGTCGCTCCGGTCGCTCCACCGACGGGCTCCGAAACCGAGGGGCCGCTCGACGCGGAGCAAATCGCCGCGATCGTGAAGGGCTACACGTTCGAAGACACCACGCTCGACCTCGGGGCGCTCATGAACGGCGATCCTGTCGCGGACGCGCAGATCCGCATCCCGCTGGGGATGATGAACCGGCATGGGCTCGTGGCCGGCGCGACCGGGACGGGCAAGACCCGCACGCTGCAGGGTCTCGCCGAGCAACTCGCCGCCAAGGGGGTGCCTGTGTTCGCCGCCGACATCAAGGGCGACCTGTCGGGTGTGGCGACCCCGGGGGAGTCGAACGAGAAACTCCTCGCCCGCACCCGGGCGATCGGTCAGGACTGGACGCCGGAGGCGTCGGTCACGGAGTACTTCGCCCTCGGTGGTATCGGGAAGGGCGTGCCCGTGCGGGCGACCGTCAGCGGCTTCGGGCCGCTGCTGCTGAGCAAGGTGCTCGGGCTCAACGAGACGCAGGAGTCGAGTCTCGGTCTCGTCTTCCACTACGCCGACGCCAACGGCCTCGCCTTGGTGGATCTGTCGGATCTGCGCGCAGTGCTCGCCTACCTCACGAGCGAAGAGGGCAAGAGCGAGCTGAAGAATCTCGGCGGTCTCTCGCCCGCGACGGCGGGCGTCATCCTCCGCGAACTCATCACCTTCGCCGACGGGGGCGCCGACGTGTTCTTCGGCGAGCCCGAGTTCGCGGTGAGCGAGTTCCTGCGCACCGCGCCCGACGGCCGCGGCATCATCAGCCTCCTGGAGGTGCCGGGCGTCGCCGACAAGCCGGCGCTGTTCTCGACCTTCCTCATGTACCTCCTCGCGGAGCTGTTCGAGATGCTCCCCGAGGTCGGCGACCTCGACAAGCCGAAGCTCGTGTTCTTCTTCGATGAGGCGCACCTGCTTTTCAAGGACGCGTCGAAGTCCTTCCTGTCGGCGATCACCCAGACCGTGCGACTCATCCGCTCCAAAGGGGTCGGGGTGTTCTTCGTCACGCAGACTCCGAAGGATGTCCCGTCCGACGTTCTCGCCCAGCTCGGGTCGCGCGTGCAGCACGCGCTCCGTGCGTTCACGCCGGACGATGCGAAGGCGCTGCGGGCGACAGTCGGCACCTACCCGCGCTCGGGATACGACCTCGAGCGCGTCCTGCAGGAGCTCGGCACAGGCGAGGCGATCGTGACGGTGATGAGTGAGAAGGGCGCGCCGACTCCGGTCGCCTGGACGCGCCTCCGCGCGCCGCAGGGGCTCATGTCGCCGACGCCCGACGCCGCGATCGAGGCGGCGGTCGCCGCATCCCCCCTCATGGCGAAGTACGGCACGGCGATCGATCGCGAGTCGGCCAGAGAGATCCTCACCGCGCGCATGAACGCCGCCGAGCAGGCCGCGGCCGCCGAGGAGGCGGCGCTCGCGCAGGCCAAGGCGGACGCCGAGTTCGCCAAGCAGCAGGCGGCGGCCGACAAGGCGAAGGCCGCGGCCGACAAGAAGGCGCAGGCCGAGTACGACAGGCTGCTGAAGAAGACCGCGGGAACGACCCGCACATCGCGCACCACCCAGAAGTCGCCGATCGAGCAGGTGCTGAACTCGAAGTCGACGCAGACGATCCTCAACGGCGTGATCCGGGGCCTCTTCGGCAACGGCAGGCGGTGAGGTGAGAAGCAGAGTTTTCCACACCTTTCTGCGATCGCGATCGAATGTCGTAGATATGTTCTAATCTCGAGACATGTTCGTCGATGCGCCAGCGCCCTGCGACTCGCAGGGTTCGGGTGACCACGACGTTGCCGGCGCATACATGGCATTCGCGCCCGACACGTTGGATCACCTGATAGAGCTCGCGGATGTGGCGACCATGCAGGCCGCGCAGCGGTTGATCGGCGCCGACCTGCTGCGCCGTGAAGCTCTCGCCGATGCGGCGCGTCTCGGTCGGACGCTCACCGAGGTGGTGGAGCGGTCGGTGCGGTTGGAGATCGCCGCCGCACTGCGCATCACCGAGGGCGAGGCGGGCGGGATGCTGGCGATGGGCGAGGCGCTGGTCGACAGGTATCCGGCGGTGCTCAATTCCTTCGCCGCTGCCCGGATGACGGAGCGGCACGCGCGTGCGCTGGTGGAGGCTCTCGACGTGGTCGAGCCGGAATTCCGCGCGCAGGTCGTGCCGGCGGCGATCGAACTTGCTGAGACGCTGCCCGTCGGGAGCTTCAGTCGACGGTTGCGCACGCTGATCGAGACGGTGCGTGCGCAGACGCTGACGGAGCGGCACGAGCAGGCTCTGCAACGGCGCCGAGTGGTGCTCCAACCCGATCACGACGGCATGGCGTGGATCATGGCGTTGGTTCCTGCTGTCGAGGCACAGGCGATCTGGGGGCGGGCGACCACCATGGCGAAAGCGATCCTCGCCCGCGGGGGCGAGTCGCGAACCCTCGATCAGATCCGCGCCGATGTGGTGGCTGACCTGCTCATCGAGGGTGAGAACGCGATGCACCCGGCCGAGGCGCGCGGCATCCGCGCGACCGTCGCTGTCACGGTGCCCGCCCTCGCCCTCCTCGATGATGCCCCGTCCGGATCCGAGCCCGCGGTCGTCGAGGGCGTGGGGCCCATTTCTATCGAACGAGCACGCGAGCTGTGCGGGGGAGCGGACGGGTGGATGCGGGTGCTCACCCATCCCGAGACCGGGATGGTCCTCTCCGTCGGGCGCGATCGTTACCGGCCGCCACCCGCGCTGCGACGGCTCGTGAAGTGGCGCGCCGATCGCTGCATGGCGCCGGGGTGCGGCATCCCCGCCTCGCGGTGCGAGATCGATCATCGCGTCGCGTGGGAGGACGGCGGACAAACGTGCCTCGGCAATCTCAATCCGTTCTGCAAGGGCCATCACATCGTCAAACACCATGGCGGGTGGACGGTTCGCGACGTCGGCGGCAGCTACGGCGCGGTCGAGTGGACGTCCCCGGCGGGTCGGCGCTACGTCGTGGAGCCCGAACGGCGGGTGCCGGTGTTCCGCGCGCCACGTGAAACCGGTCCGCCGGCCTGATGATCGGCGGCGATCCTGGCCGGGTGGTTGGGCCTACTCGTCGCCGGGGAGAGCCGGCGCGGGGATGTGGGCGTTCTTCGGCGTCGTCACGATGAGATGTGCGACCAACGCCGTCCAGCCCGTCTGGTGGGCGGCGCCCAGCCCCATGCCGGTGTCGCCGTGGAAGTATTCGTGGAACGCGATGTTGTCTTTCCACCGCGGATCGGTCGCGAGGAGGTCGTACCAGCCGTGCACGGGCCGGCGCCCGTCTGCATCAGGCAGTAAGATCGAGACGAGGCGCTGGGCGACAGCATCCGCCGCGTGGCCCACACTCATCCGCGAGCCGGAGCCGGTGGGAAACTCGACGATCATCTCTCCGGGGGCGAGCCTCGCGAAGTCGTGGAGCGACTCGACCAGCAGCACGTTCAAGGGCATCCAGATCGGGCCCCTCCAATTGGAGTTCCCGCCGAACAGTCCGGTCGCCGACTCGGCCGGCTCATAGTCGACCGACGCGAGGTCTCCCGCCACCTCGACCTCGAATGGATGGTCGCGATGCCATGCCGAGATCGAGCGGATGCCGTAGCGGCTGAGCAGAGCAGACTCGTCGAACACGCTCGACAACACGCGTGTGAGCCGGTCGGGCGGGACGAGAGTGAGCAGCCGGTGACGGATGCCGTCGATGTCGCGGATCTGGAACATGTCGGCGTACTCGGGGTGGTTCCCCAGGAACCACAGTCCACGCTCGCGGAATTCCGGGAGGGCGCCGCCGATGTCGTCGACGTCGTAGGCGAGAACCGCACGGAGGGGGACGAGGCCGACGAGCGAGCGCACCTTGAGCGCGACGTCGGTGCCGTCGGCCAGGTGCAGCACGTCGTAGTAGAAGGCGTCGTCGTCGTCCCACATCAGGCCGTCGTTGGTCGCGTGCGCGATCGCCAGGAAGTGCTCGAGGAATTTCGTCGCGACGCCTTCGTACGCGTTATCGTGCAGCGCGAGACGCAGCGCGATGTCGAGCATGTCGAGCGCATACATCGCCATCCAGCCGCTCGCGTCGGCCTGCTCGATGTAGCCGACGGATGCGGGCAGCTTCGAGCGATCAACGGGTGCGATGTTGTCGAGGCCCATGAAGCCGCCCTCGAAGAGATTGTCGCTCTCGCGGTCCTTGTTGTTCACCCACCACGTGAAGTTGATCAGGAGCTTGTGGAAGATCGCCCCGAGGAAGGCGAAGTCGCGACGGCCGTCGATCTCGAAGACACGGATGGCGGCCCATGCGTGCACCGGCGGGTTGACGTCGGAGAAGTTCCACTCGTAGGCGGGTAGCTGCCCGTTCGGGTGCATGTACCACTCGCGCAGCAGCAGGATCAGCTGCTGTTTGGCGAACTGCGGATCGATGTGGGCGAGCGTGACGCAGTGGAACGCGAGATCCCACGCGGCGTACCAGGGGTACTCCCACGGGTCGGGCATCAAGATGACGTCGTGGTTGTGCACGTGCGGCCAGGCGCCGTTGCGGACGCCGCCCCGGCCGGGCGGCGGTGCGGGCTGCCCCGGGTCGCCGGTGATCCAGCGCGTGACGTCGTAGTGGTAGAACTGCTTCCCCCACAGCAGGCCGGCGAAGGCCTGGCGGGCGACCAGGTACTCCTCCGGGCTTCGCTCAGCGGGGATCACCCCGGCGTAGAACGCGTCTGCCTCGGCTCGGCGGGCTGCAATGATCGCGTCGAACCCGTCCGCGTCGAACCCGTCCGCGTCGAACCCGTCCGCCGGTTCGAGAGGCGACGCCACCACCGCCGACTGGTCGAGGCCGGCATCCGTCGGCTCGCCGCCGACGAGACGCACCCGGATGCTCGTGCTCCCGCCTGCCGGCACCGTCACGGTGTAGTGCAGGGCTGCCTTGGTGCCGTGCCGGTCGGGATTCACGGTCGCCGCGCCGCTCACCACGTGATCGTTGATGCCATCCTTTGGGTAGGGAGTGCGATTCCCCGCCCCGAACAGGAGAGCCTCGTTGGTCTCGTTGTCGCAGAACAGCGGGTCGGGCGAGCCCGCGCCGCTGAGGACGAGCGGGCCCGAACGTGAGTGCTGCCCGATGATCCGCCCGGCATCCCACCGCAGGTCGGGTGTGGGGTTGTCGTCGCCCCACGCCCAGGTGTTGCGGAACCAGAGCGTGGGCAGCACATGCAGGGTCGCCTCATCGGAGCTGGGGTTTTCGACCGTGATGTTCATCAGCAGGTCGCGCGGACCTGCTTTGGCGTAGTCGACGGTCACGATCCAGTAGCGGTCGTCGTCGAAGGCGCCGGTGTCGACGAGCTCGTACTCGGGCTCATCCTTGCCGCGCCGCGCATTCTCGGCGATGAGGTCGCCGTACGGGAACTCGCGCTGCGGGTAGTGGTACCGCCACGTGTTCCACGAGTGCGTCGGGGTGCCGTCGAGGTACCACCAGTACTCCTTGACGTCTTCGCCGTGGTTGCCCTGCGGGCCGGTCAGGCCGAACATCCGCTCCTTGAGGATCGGATCGACGCCGTTCCACAGGCCGAGCGACAGGCACCAGTTCTGCCCCTCATCGCAGAATCCGGCCATCCCGTCTTCATTCCACCGGTACGCGCGGGAGCGCGCGTGCTCGTGGGGGAAGTAGTCCCAGGCCTCCCCGTCGGCGCTGTAGTCCTCGCGGACCGTTCCCCACGCCCGTTCGGACAGGTACGGCCCCCAGTCGCGCCACGGCACCTGATCCGCTTCGGCCAATCTCGCGGACTCGCTCGTGCCGTCGGGGGCGCCGTCCTCGGTGCCGTCGTCTGCGGTGATCGTGGGGTCGGCCATGTCAGCTCCTGTTCGCCGCATCTGCAGTGTATTGGGGCAGACGGATGTCGGCGCGGACGGGTATCGGTGCGGACGGGTATCGGTGCGGACGGGTATCGGTGCGGACGTGTCGCGCGTCGCCGTACCCCCCGTCCGGCGGGAATAGCATGAGCTCATGGCAAAGCGGCCACCGGCACAAGACATCGACGAGACGAAGCTGCACTTCACGGAGACGAAGAAGGTCGCCGTCGGCGTGCCCGCGGTGCTGCACGCGCTGAAGATCTCGAATGACCAGATGGGCATCGTCCGCAGCGTCGAGACGCTGATGCGGGTCAACCAGAAGGACGGCTTCGACTGCCCGGGGTGCGCATGGCCCGAGGAGGACAAGCGGCACATCGCCGAATTCTGCGAAAACGGGGCCAAGGCGGTCGCCGAAGAGGCGACGATCCGCCGGGTGACCCCGGAGTTCTTCGCCGAACACTCGATTGACGAACTCCGCGGGCACGACGACTGGTGGCTGGGGCAGCAGGGCCGGCTGACGCATCCGATGATCCTCGAGGAGGGCGCGACCCACTACCGCCCCATCTCATGGGATGGCGCTCTGAGCGAGGTGGCCGGGGCTCTCCGCGGGCTCGACGACCCGGACGAGGCGATCTTCTACACTTCCGGCCGTACCTCCAACGAGGCGGCGTTCCTGTATCAGCTGCTCGTGCGCGGCCTCGGAACGAACAACCTGCCGGACTGCTCGAACATGTGCCACGAGTCGTCGGGATCCGCGCTCACCGAGACGATCGGCATCGGCAAGGGGACGGTGTCGATCGAAGACATCCACAAGGCCGATCTGCTCATCGTGGCGGGGCAGAACCCCGGAACGAATCATCCGCGGATGCTCAGCGCACTCGAGAAGGCCAAGCAGAACGGCGCGAAGATCATCGCCGTGAACCCCCTTCCCGAGGCGGGTCTGATGCGCTTCGAGAATCCCCAGACGGTCCGAGGTGTCGCGTTCGGCGGAACGAAGCTCGCCGACCGGTTCGTGCAGATCCGCCTCGGCGGCGATCAGGCCCTGTTCCAGGCGATCGGCAAGCATCTGCTCGAGGCACAAGCCCGGACGGGCGATGTGCTCGACCAGGATTTCATCGCCGCGCATACGAGCGGGTTCGAGGCCTACCGTCAGGCGATGGCCGACGTGTCGTGGGCAGATCTGGTCACGGCCACGGGCATCCCCGAGAACGACCTCCGCGAAGTGGGCGAGGCGGTGCGCGCCTCGAATGCCACGATCGTCTGCTGGGCGATGGGCCTCACTCAGCACAAGCACTCGGTGGCGACTCTCCGCGACGTCGTGAACGTCCTGCTCCTGCAGGGCGATATGGGTAAGCCCGGCGCAGGCGTGTGCCCCGTGCGCGGCCACTCCAACGTGCAGGGCGACCGCACGATGGGGATCTACGAGAAGCCGTCCGAGCAGTTCCTCGACGCCCTCGACGCCGAGTTCGGCTTCGCATCACCCCGTGAGCACGGTCACGACACCGTCGCGGCGATCCGCGCGATGCGCGACGGGCGAGCCCGGTTCTTCATGGGCATGGGCGGCAACTTCGTCAGCGCCACGCCCGACACCGCGGTGGTCGAAGCGGCGATGACGAACATGGCGCTGACCGTGCAGGTCTCGACCAAGCTCAACCGCTCGCACGTCGTGACCGGAAGACGCGCGATCATCCTCCCGACGCTCGGCCGCACCGATCGCGACCGCCGCGGCGGCCGCGAGCAGCGCGTGTCGGTCGAAGACTCGATGGGTGCCGTGCACTCGTCCCGCGGGCGCCTTTCGCCCCCGTCGGAGGAGCTCCTCAGCGAGGTCGCGATCGTGTCGAGGCTGTGCGGGCTCCTGTTCGGATCGGATGCCGCGGCACGGCCCACCCCGTCGAGCGCGGCTCCGAGTGCCGTCGAGGTCGACCTCGGTCACCCGCAGCGCCGCGCCGACGAAGAGGCCGACGGTCCCGACCCGGCGGGGCTCCAGCATCCCGCCAACGTCCCCCGCGCGGACTGGGCGGCGCTCGAGGCGGACTACAGCCTCATCCGGGGACACATCGCCGCCGTCATCCCCGGATTCGAGGACTACGACCAGCGGATCGACAAGGGGCGGACGTTCTTCCTCCCGAACGGTCCGCGCGACGAGCGCCGGTTCGCCACCGAGGACGGACGCGCCCGGTTCACGGTCAACGAGCTCGAGTATCCGCACATCCCGAGCGGGCGCCTCCTGCTCCAGACGCTCCGATCGCACGATCAGTACAACACCACGATCTACGGCAAGGACGATCGCTACCGCGGAATCCACGGCGGGCGGCGGGTCGTCCTGGTCAACGTCGACGACATCGAGCAGGTCGGGTTCGCCGAAGGCGACATCGTCGATCTCGTCTCGGAGTGGCGCGACGGCGTCGAGCGGCGGGCCGAAGAGTTCCGCATCGTCGCGTACTCCACACCGCGCGGGAACGCGGCGGCCTACTACCCCGAGACGAACGTGCTCGTGCCGCTGGACTCGACGGCCGACGTCAGCGGGACGCCGACGTCGAAGTCGGTTGTGATCCGGCTCGAGCGCCGCGGCGCGTGACCGCATCAGTCGCAGCGGGCGTGGCCGGGTCAGCCTGATCAGTCGATCGGGCGTGGCCGGATCAGCCTGGTCAGTCGAGCGGGCGTGGCCGGATCAGCCTGATCAGTCGAGCGGGCGTGACCGGATCAGCCTGATCAGTCAGTCGGGCCTGACCGCATCGGTCGATCGGGCCTGATCTTCGCCCTCTCGCCAGCCTGCGGCGAGCGAGGTGATCTCAGCGACCGCCCGGCGGGCGTCTTCGGGTGAGCCTCCCGCTCTGCCGGCTGCGAGGCCTGCGACGAACGCACTCAGCGGCGCCGCCGGGCGCGCGACCCCGTTCGCCACGTCCCGCGCGAGATCGAGGACCAATGCGATCGGGATGTCGTCGGACCCCAAGCCGAACAGCGCCTGAAGTGCAGCCGACCAGTCGTCCAGCGCCGCGGGAGGCAGATGCTCGGTCATGGATCTCTCCTTCGCTCGGTCTCACGTGCACCGGCACCCCGTCCGGCGGCGTCCCGTGCCCTGTTCAGATCGTCCCACGTGTCGATGTCCATCGCCGGGTCCATCGCCGGGTCCATAGCCGGGTCCATCGCCGGGTCCATCGCCGGGTCCATCGCCGGGTCCATCGCCGGGTCCATCGCCGGGTCCATCGCCGGGTCCATCGCCGGGTCCATCGCCGGGTCCATCGCAGGGTCCATGGCTCGGTCTGATGCCCACTCCGATGCCGACTCCGATGCCGACTCTGATGCCGGGTTCGATCCCGGGTGCGATCTCGGGTCCGATCTCGGGTCCGATGTCGGTATCCGCGTGATCGTCAGCGGAGCGAGCAGCGACCGGACCGATGCATCACGCCCTTGCTGGGGAAGTTCGGCCGCGGCGGAGCACAGCGCGTCTGTGCGGTACAGCCCGATGAGCCACTGCGTCCGACCGGCCGCATCGACGAGGCACGCGCCGTCGCCCTCGAACGGCGCGCCGCACAGGATATGTACCGCGGCCGCCACGTGCGGCAGGTCGCACGCGAGCACGAGGGTGCGCGGTGCCGTCACGAACGGCAGCGCGGCGATGACGGCCGCGGCGGGTCCGCCGAACGGCGGATCCTCCCGCACCCATCTGATGACCGAACCCGCGCTCGCGGTCGGGCCCACGGCGATGATCGGATGCGCGCCGACCCTCCGAGCCGCGGCGATCGCGGCATCCAGAAGCGTCGTTCCGCCGACCTCGAGCTGCGGCTTGTCGACGCCGCCCATCCGCGTGCCCCGACCGCCGGCGAGGAGGACCGCCCCGATGTCAGTCCCCGATGCGACCATCACGGGAGCAGCATGACATCGAGTAGGTCCCCGGCATGGACGTCGCCGACTCCGACGGGGACGACGGCGTACCCTGCGGCGCCCGCGAGCCCGGCGGCGCGCGACGAACCCTCAGCGGCGGCCGGGGTGACCCCGTCCTCGACCAAGACGACGGGCATGTACTGCACTCGCTCGCGACGCGAGCGCCAGCCCGTTGCTGCGGGGAGGCGCAGCATCCGCCGGTCGGTCCGTGTGCGCCCCTGCATTGCGAGAAGGGCAGGGCGTACGAAGACTTCGAACGACACCGCCGCGCTCTGCGGATTTCCGGGGAGGCCGAACAACAGGGGGTGTCCTGCGGCGAACCCCTGCGGTCGGCCCGGCTGCATCGCGACCCGCACGAACGTCATCTCGGCGAGCGCGGTTCTCACGACTTCGAACGCTCCCGCGCTCACTCCGCCCGAGGTGATGACCGCATCCGACCCACTCGTTGCGGCGTCGTGGATGGCAGCGCGGAGGTCGTCGTCGACGTCGCGCACGCGCCTCTGCAGGATCACCTCCGCCCCCGCAGCACGGGCCTGCGCCGACAGCAGTAGTGAATTCGACTCGGGGATCTGCGCACGGCCGATCGCCGATCCCGGCGCGACGAGCTCGTCGCCGGTCGCGATGACGGCCACCCGCGGACGGCGACTCACCGACACGACCGGAACGCCCGCCGTTGCGATCGCCGACAGCTGCAGCGGCCCGAGCTCGACGCCTGCGGGGATGAGTTCGGTACCGGCTGCGGCATCCTCGCCTCGACGACGGATGTGGGCGCCGATGCGGCGCGGGGCTTCCACGACTCGCGCCGTGCCGAGCGAATCGGCCAGGCCCCCGCCGGTCGCCTCGAAGGGCACGACGGTGTCGGCGCCCGAGGGGAGGGGCGCTCCCGTCATGATCCGCACGGCCTCGCCGGGTCCGCACACGGCCTCGTACGGGCTGCCGGCGGCCAGATCGCCGACGACACGGAGAAGCGCGGGGGATGCTGCGCTCGCGGCCGCGACGTCGGTGAAGCGGACCGCGAACCCGTCCATTGCCGAGTTGTCGAACGGCGGCAGGTCGATGGCGGCACGGACGGGCGCAGCGAGCGTGTAGGCCTGTGCCTCGGCGAGCGGAAGCGTGAGGTGATCGAGGCGCCGCACCGCGGCGAGGATCGTTCGCCGGTGCTCGTCGACCGTCCGCTCGTCGCGGTCTGAGGACTCCGCGACGGCGTCGAGTCTCGGGCTCACGGCCATGTCCTCAGGCTATCGGTCGGCCCGGCGGGCCGGGCGGGCTCGCGCGCGCGTAGGCTGACGACATGGGTCGGATCACCGTCCGGCGGCCCGTGACGAAGCTCACGCTGGGCGCCGAAGCAGTACGCCGCGCCGATACGCTCGCGGTCGAGGAACCACTGGAGATCCGTGTCGGCGGTCTGTCGCTCGCCGTCACGATGCGCACTCCGGGCAACGACGTCGAGCTCGCCGCCGGCTTCTTGGTATCCGAGGGGGTGATCTCGGCCGGGGAGCAGTTCCGGTCGGCGATCCACTGCGGCGGCCCCGGAACGGGCGGCACGGCGACGGGCGGCGCGGCGACGGGCGGGCCGTTTGCGAGCATCGCGGTCGGAGCGCCGGGAATCCTCGAGCAGGCGCAGGGAAATACGTACAACATCCTCGATGTGACGCTCGCGCCGGGTGTCCGCCCGCCGGACCCGGAGCTCGCGCGCGCCTTCTACACGACGAGTTCGTGCGGGCTGTGCGGAAAGGCGTCGATCGATGCGGTCGAGACGGTGTCGAGCTACGACGTCGCGGGCGACGCGGTGATCGTCGACCCCGCTCTCCTCACGATCCTGCCCGATGCGCTCCGCGCCCAGCAGGCGGTATTCGACAAGACCGGTGGCCTCCACGCCGCCGGCCTCTTCGATGCGGCTACCGGCGAGCTGCTGGTGCTGCGCGAAGACGTCGGCAGACACAACGCGGTCGACAAGGTGATCGGCTGGGCGGTCCTGAACGACCGTCTGCCGCTGCGCGGAGTCGTGCTGCAGGTGTCGGGGCGCGCGAGCTTCGAGCTCGTGCAGAAAGCGGTGATGGCCGGCATCCCGATCCTGGCCGCGGTCTCGGCCCCCTCTTCGCTCGCGGTCGAACTCGCGGCATCCTCGGGGCTGACCCTGATCGGCTTCTTGAGGGGCTCGTCGATGAACATCTACTCGCGCGACGATCGTGTGACCGACGCGTCGCTGGGTGCTTCGATCAGTCGCAGA
The DNA here is from genome assembly GCF_008710745.1 of Microbacterium rhizomatis. Taxonomy (GTDB): domain Bacteria; phylum Actinomycetota; class Actinomycetes; order Actinomycetales; family Microbacteriaceae; genus Microbacterium; species Microbacterium rhizomatis. The sequence goes on along the minus strand of NZ_VYSA01000002.1, from coordinate 194,981 downwards.
GAACAGTCTTAAAACCGACGGAGCATATTCTGATATATTGGCCCTGTGGATAGAGCATCACTGCGTGGCATGGCGAAGATCGCCGCACTCTCACTCGTGGCGTGTGCGGCTCTGGTCGGGATCGCCGCCCCGGCGAACGCCACGGAATCGACGGCTGTGGAACGCCAAATACGCTTTGCTCCGATCGAGCTGGATTATTACCTCAGCCGGTATGTCCTGCCCCGAACGACGTGTCCCGCCGAGGCACCGTACTTGAGTAGGACGAAGTTCCCGTCGGAAATCGGGTGGGAGATCCCATCGGGCGTCGAAGTGACCCCATCCGGCAGGATCGATGCCCAGATCCGCGCCCACGCGGGGGAGGAGGGCCGGGGCGTCATCGGCGGTCCGGAATCCTCCGTGATGAACCTGGCGTTCGCGACGAATACGGTGGTCACCATCACTGTGCACTGCACCAGCGCGCCGTAGGGCGTCCCCGTGGGGCGAGGTCACTGGCGCCGCGTCAACCCCTCCCTCTGTGTCAGGTCCAGCGCCTAAAGTGCGTACATGACCGACCTCACCGCGCCCACGGGCCGTGAAGAACAACTCCGGGCCGTGCCCCGCGTGGACGGCACCGCCCCGCGCGCGCTGGTCTTCGGATCGACCGGATACATCGGCGGGCGCCTCGTGCCCCGGCTCCTCGCCGGCGGGTATCGCGTCCGCGTGCTCGCCCGTGACCCTGCGCGGGTCGCGGCCTACGAGTGGGGATCCGACGTCGAGGTCGTGGCGGGAGACGCGCAGGACGAGGAATCCGTCCGCGACGCGGTGCAGGATGTCGACGTCCTCTACTACCTCGTCCACTCGATGTCGGCCGGCAAGGACTTCGAACGGACCGATCACGATGCGGCGGAGAACATCGCGGCCGCCGCGGCGGCTGCCGGGGTCCGCCGCATCGTGTACCTGGGCGGACTGCATCCCGACGATGCGAAGCTGTCACCGCATCTGCGGTCGCGCGTGGAGGTGGGCGAGATCCTGCTCGCGTCGGGAGTGCCCACGCTCGTGCTGCAGGCGGGCGTGGTCATAGGGTCGGGATCGGCGTCGTTCGAGATGGTGCGCCACCTCACCGAGGTGCTGCCCTACATGCCTGCCCCCAAATGGGTGCGCAACTTCATCCAGCCGATCGCCGTGCGCGACGTCATGTACTACCTGCTCGGTGCGGCGCGGGTCGACACCGACGTCAATCGGGCCGTGGACATCGGCGGTCCGGATGTCTTGCGCTACGGCCAGATGATGAACGGCTACGCCGTGGAAGCCGGGCTTCGCCAGCGCGCGATCGCCGCGCTCCCGGTCCTCACTCCGCGCCTCGCCTCGCACTGGGTGAACCTCGTCACCCCCGTCCCCCGGTCGATCGCACGGCCGCTCGTCGAGTCGCTGCAGAACGACTGCGTCATGAAGAACCACGACATCGACGAGCTGGTCCCGCCGCCGGCCGAAGGGCTCACTCCCTACCGCCGGGCGGTCTCGCTCGCGCTCGGCCGCGTGCGCGACGACGACATCGAGACGAGCTGGCAGGATTCCGAGGTTCTGGGTGTGCCGAGCGACCCTCTCGCGAACGACCCCGACTGGGCGGGTCGCACGGTCTTCACCGACGTCCGCAGCGCCGAGACCTCGGCGGATCCGCAGGCGCTGTGGAAAGTGATCGAGGCGATCGGCGGGGAGAACGGGTGGTACTCGTCGCCCCTGCTGTGGGCGGTTCGCGGCTGGATGGACAGGCTCGTCGGGGGAGTGGGCCTCGCTCGCGGCCGCCGCAGCCGTGCGCGGCTGACGGTCGGCGATGCACTCGACTTCTGGCGCGTCGAGGCGATCGAGCCGGGAAGGCTCCTGCGACTGCGCGCCGAGATGAAGGTGCCGGGCAGCGCGTGGTTGGAACTGCGGGCCACCCCGACCGACGGCGGGTCGACGTACGACCAGCGCGCTGTCTTCTTCCCCCTCGGGCTGGCGGGGCGCCTGTACTGGCTCGCGGTGCTGCCGTTCCACGGCTTCATCTTCCGTGGCATGGCCAACCGCATCACCGCAGCGGCGGAGCAGATCACCACGGAGCAGATCACCACGGAGCAGATCACCACGGAGCAGATGAGCGCGGAGAAGATCAGCGCTGAGCAGACGACCGAGGCGCAGACGTCCGGAGAGCAGCCGGCTGAGCAGCCCGGCGACCAGGCCGCGGCCTAGGCTGAACGTATGACCCACCCGCAGGACCCGCGCCTCGCCGCGGCCATCACGGTCTCGGACCGATCGGCGGCAGGGGAGCGCGACGACCGCAGTGGCCCCGCCGTGGTCGCCGCCCTCCGCGAGGCGGGGTATTCGTGCGCCGGCGCGACGATCGTGCCGGACGGCGCCGACAGCGTCGCGCAGGCGCTGCTCGCGGCGGTCGCCGACGGCGCACGGCTCATCGTCACGTCCGGCGGCACCGGTGTGTCGCCCCGCGATCGCACTCCCGAGGGCACGCGAGGGGTATTGACCCGCGAGATCCCCGGTATCGCCGAAGAGCTCCGCCGTGTCGGTGCCGCCGAGAAGCCGGCGGGGATGCTGTCGCGCGGTCTCGCCGGAGTGATCGACGCGTCCGGCGAATCGGCGGGTGCCCTCGTGGTCAATCTCCCCGGTTCGCCCGCGGCCGTGGCATCCGGGATGCCCCTGATCCTCTCGGTCGCACGCCACGTGATCGATCAGCTCGACGGGTCCGACCACTGATGCCGTCGCAGGTGAGGCTCGCACGCATCAGCGCCGATCCGCTCGTGCTGCAGGAGCACCTCGACGCGATCGACGATGCGACCGCGGGGGCCGTCACGACGTTCGTGGGTCGTGTGCGCGACCATGATCCGGATGCGGCGGGCGCCGTCGTCGCGCTCGAGTACTCCGCTCACCCCGACGCCGAGAAGACGCTCCACGCCATCGCGGAGCAGGCGGGGACAGAGGCCACGGGTGCGCTCGTCGCCGTGAGCCATCGCGTGGGCCGGCTCGAGGTCGGCGACGCCGCGGTCGTGATCGCGGTCGCCGCATCTCACCGCGCCGAGGCGTTCGAGGTCTGCCGCGAGGTCATCGAGGCGATCAAGACCGACCTGCCGGTGTGGAAGCGTCAGATCGAGGCCGACGGCACGACCGCCTGGAAGGGCCTCGGCGGCTGAGACCGGCCGCGCCCGGCTCGGTCACCCGCCGGCGAACGGCGGCAGCACGTCGATGACATCGTCCGCCGTGAGCGCGCGCGTGTCGTCGGTGCGTTCGCCGGTCACCAATACCGCGCACCGCGGCAGGATGGGCGCCAGTGCGGGGTGATCGGCGCTCAGCGCGAGTCGCAGCGCGCCGAGCGTGGCTTCGCTGCGCATCTCTTCGTCAACGCCGGAGGCTTCACGAGCGGCGGCGAAATAGCGGACGAGGGTCATCGGTCACACACCGTCCGAGCGCTGCCACGGGCCGGACTTGCCGCCGGTCTTGGCGATGATCCGCACGTGCTCGATCGAAGTCGCCTTGTCGAGACCCTTCACCATGTCGACGATCGCGAGCGCCGCGACCGAGACGGCGGTGAGCGCCTCCATCTCGACGCCCGTGCGGTCGGCCGTGCGGACCGTGGCCTCGATGGCGACCCCGTCGTCTTCGACCACGAGGTCGACGGACGCTCCGTGGACGCCGATCACGTGAGCCAGGGGAAGGAGCGCGGGGGTCTGCTTCGCCGCCTGGATGCCGGCGATCCGCGCGACGGCGAGCACATCGCCCTTCGGCACCGAGCCGTCGCGGAGCGCCGCAACGATCTCGGATGAACACCGCACGAAACCGCGTGCCGTCGCGGAGCGCACCGTGGGCTGCTTGTCGGTGACGTCGACCATGCGGGCGTGCCCCGCAGCATCCAGATGCGTGAAACTCATGACAACAGCATGACATCGACCATGTCACCGGCGGCGACCTGATCGACGTCGGCGGGGATCACCGCGAGCGCCTCGGCACGGCCGAGTCCGCCGGCAAGGTGCGAGCCGGAGCCGCCGGCGGTCGCCGGCCGCACCGTCCACCGCGCCGGGTCGCTCCGATCGATCGCCGCGGGGAGGTACTGGCGGCGGCCGGGCGGTGTGCGCCAGCCCTCCGCAGCGGTCATCCGGAGCGCAGGACGGACGATGTCGGTCCGGCCCTGCATCGTGAGCAGAGCGGGCCGGACGAACGTTTCGAACGACACCGCGACGCTGACCGGGTTGCCGGGCAGGCCGAAGACCAGCATCCCGTTCCCGAGCCGTCCGAAAGCCTGCGGCTTGCCCGGCTGCATCGCGACACGGGCGAACTCGACCTCGCCGCCGTGTCGATTTCCGGGGCCGAAGGTATCTTTCACGACCTCATACGCGCCGGCGCTGACGCCACCAGAGGTCACCACGACATCCGCGCCGCGGGCGGATGCTTCGGCCAACGCGGCTCGGAGGGCTTGGACATCGTCGGCCACGCTCGTGCGGAGCACGACCTCGGCACCGGTGTCGGCGGCGAGATCGGCGAGAAGGAGCGAGTTGGAATCGGGGATCTGCCCACGCCCGAGCGGGGAGCCGGGCTCGACGAGCTCTGATCCGGTCGAGATGACCGCCACCCGTGGTGCCCGCGTCACGACCAGTTCGGCGATGCCCGCCGCTGCGCACGCCGACACCTGATAGCCGCCCAGGCGCACACCCGCGGCTACGACGACGTCGCCGGTCTCGATATCGGCGCCGCGGCGCCGGCGGTATGCACCCGCGCCGGGGGCTACGAGCACGACCACCTCGTCGATCGTGCCCTCGAGGCCCCCCGCGGTGTCTTCGAACGGCACGATCGAATCGGCAGACGTCGGAATCGCCGAGCCGGTCATGATGCGCGCGGCCTCGCCGGGCGCGAGCGCGGGATCGATCGCACTTCCCGCCGGGATGTCGGCCACCACGCGCAGCCGGACGGGCGAGTCGGATGACGCCGACTCGACGTCCTCGTGGCGGACCGCGAAGCCGTCCATCGCCGAATTGTCGAACGCGGGGATGTCGATCCTGGCCGTCGCCGCCTCGGCGAGCGTTCGACCGAACGCCTCGGCGAGCGGCACGCGGATGCTCTCCACCGGGCGCACAGCGTCCAACACGATCCTCAGCTGATCCTCGACGGTGCGCAGGTCGTTCGCCGGTGTGCCGGCGGTCATCGTGTCACCGCGACCGCAACCGCCACCCCGACGGGGTTCGACCGCGCGGCCTCCCACGCCTGCATGCCGCCGTCAACCACGGTGGCCTCCACGCCGACCGAGAGGAGGGCGGCAGCGGCCCGCCGCGCCCGCATCCCCATCGCGCACACGACCAGCACGGGGCCGGGCGCGGCGGCGGACGGGTCGGCCAGAAGAGCGGCGAGCGGCACAGACACGGCACCGTCGATCATCCCGGCGGCCAGCTCGCCGGGCTCTCGCACATCGATCACGCGCATGCCCGCGGCGATCGCCTCGGACGCCTCGGCGACCGACATCTCAGGCGGCGGCGCGGCAGGTGGCACAGGTGTGGGTGGGGCGTCCTGCGAAACCGCCGAACTGCTCGTCCGGAGGGGGATCTCGACCTGACGGGCGGCGAGGCCGTCGAGCACGAGGACGCGCCCGAGCAGGGGCTCTCCGATGCCGGCGATGAGCTTGATCGCCTCGGTCGCCATCAGCGCGCCGACCTGCAGGCACAGCGCACCGAGCACGCCGACGGCCGCGCACGTGGGGGCGTCATCGGCGCTGCCGATCGGGTACAGATCGCGCAGCAGAACCGGCGATCCGGATGTCGGAGCCGACCAGAACACCGTGACCTGCGCGTCGAACGACTGGATCGCTCCCCAGACGACGGGGATCCCGAGCGCTTCGGCGCCGGCGGCGACCGCTTCGCGCGTGGGAAAGGTGTCGGAGCCGTCGAGCACGAGGTCTGCTCCGGCAAGGAGGGCGGCGGCGTTGGCCTGCGTCAGCCGCTCGCGGACGGCGCGGACGCGCGTCTCCGGTGAGAGACCGGCCGCGGCGCGCTCGGCGCTCGCGGTCTTCGGCGCGCCGACGTCGCCCAGGGTGTGCAGCACCTGCCGCTGGAGGTTCGACAGTTCGACCACGTCGTCATCGATGACGGTGAGGGTACCGACGCCCGCGGCGGCGAGAGCGAGGATCGCGGGCGACCCGAGCCCACCCGCGCCGACGATCGCGACGTGTGCGGCCGCGAGCCTGCGCTGCCCGATCTCACCGAGCGCGACGAGCGAGGAGTGTCGCGCGGTCCGGGCTCGTTCGGCGGCGGTCAGCTCGGCGACAGGTGCGACCAGCGGGGGGATGGGCATCTTTTCAGGGTAGTCGCGCTCTTCCCGCCCGGGGTCGGGGTGCGACGGCGAGACGAGGACGGCGCCACCGATCCGCGAATGCGGTGAAAAGTCGACCCGATGTACGTATCTGCGGAGATAGGCTGAGAATATGGCCTCGTACAGAATCTCGGAAGCGGCCCGACTCCTCGGCGTGAGCGACGACACCGTGCGACGCTGGATCGATCAGGGCGTGCTCGAGGCGACGAATGCGTCCCCCGTCGAGATACCTGGCGAGGCGCTCGCAGCCCGAGCCGTGGAGCATCTCGTGGCACCGGCAGATCCGACCGACGTGCTCTCGAGCGCCCGCAACCGCTTCGTCGGGATCGTGACCCGCATCCAGTCCGACACCGTGATGGCCCAGGTCGACATTCAGGCCGGCCCCCACCGCGTGGTGTCGCTGCTCTCGTCTGAAGCGGTGCGCGACCTCGGACTCGAGGTCGGATCGCTCGCCGTCGCGGTCGTGAAGGCCACCAACGTCATTATCGAAACCCCGAAGGCCTGAGCCGTGCGTCGCCGCTCGCTGCTCGTGGCTGCTGCCGCGGCATCCCTCGCGCTCGCCCTCACCGCATGCGCATCACCAGCAGGTAAGACCCCCACCGAGACGACCGGCGTCGCGCCGACCGCGAACGCGACGTCGCCGCTCACCGGCGAGGTCACCGTCTACGCGGCCGCATCGCTGCGTGCCGCCTTCGACCGGATCTCGGCAGCCTTCGTCGCCGAGAACCCCGGCGTGAGGGTGCCCCCGATCGTGTACGACGGCTCGAGCACCCTCGCGACCCAGATCATCGAGGGCGCGGACGTCGACGTGTTCGCGTCGGCCGATCAGAAGAACATGACGAAGGTGTCGGATGCCTCGCTCACGGCGGGACCCCCGGAGCTGTTCGCGACCAACACACTCGTGATCGCCGTGCCGAGGGGCAACCCGGCGGGGATCACGGCGCTCGCCGATCTCGCTGCGCCGGGAACGGCCGTCGTGCTGTGCGCTCCCGAAGTGCCGTGCGGGGCAGCATCCCAGACTCTCCTCGGCAACGCGGGCGTGATTGTGACGCCGGCCAGCCTCGAGCAGAACGTGACCGCGGTGCTGACGAAGGTGGCGGCGGGCGAGGCCGACGCCGGGCTCGTCTACGCGACCGATGTCATCGGCGACGACGAGGTCGAATCGATCGTGCCCGACGGCGCGGCTGCCGTCGTCAACACCTATCCGATCGCGACCCTCACCTCATCGAGGAACGGCACGTCCTCGACGAACGAGGCAGCCGCCGCGTTCGTTGCTTTCGTCACCGGGCCCGAGGGGCAGCGCATCCTCGCAGATCTGGGATTCGGCGCCCCGTGAGAGGCTGAGGAGCATGACACGGCGGCTGCGGCGGGGTCGAGAGCTCGACGGCTTCGTGCCCCGGATCCTTGCGCTCCCGGCTCTCGTCGGCCTCGCCCTGCTGGTCGTGCCGCTCGCCGCACTCGTCGCACGCGTGGAGTGGTCGACGCTCTGGGCCGATATCACCGCCCCCGCCGCGCTGGAGGCGCTGTGGCTCTCGGTGAGGACGGGCCTGATCGCGACCGTGATCTGCCTCGTGCTGGGCGTGCCGCTCGCGCTGTGGATCGCACGGAGCGGGCCGCGCAGCGCCGGGGTCCTCCGCGCCCTCGTGACCGTGCCGCTCGTGCTGCCCCCGATGGTCGGCGGCGTCGCCCTTCTCTTCCTGTTCGGACGCAACGGCGCGCTGGGGCAGCTGCTGGACGCCTGGTGGGGCATCCGCGTCCCCTTCACGACGCCCGCGGTCGTGCTTGCCCAGACCTTCGTCGCGCTGCCGTTCCTCGTGCTGGCGGTCGAGGGATCGCTCCGCACGGCGGGCATCGAGTACGAGCGCACCGCAGCGACCCTCGGCGCCGGGCGGTGGACGATCCTCCGGCGGGTGACGCTGCCGCTGGCCGCGCCCGGACTGGTCGCCGGCACGGTGCTGTGCTTCGCCCGGGCGATCGGCGAGTTCGGGGCGACCGCGCTGTTCGCCGGCAACGCCCCAGGGGTGACTCAGACGATGCCCCTCGCGATCTACACCGCGTTCAACGGGTCGGGGGTCGGGCAGGGCACCGCCGTCGCGCTCAGCCTGCTGCTGCTGGTGACCGCGCTCGCGGTGCTCCTGCTCGTGCGCGCATGGCGGCCGGGGGCATCCCGATGAAGGGCGCTCCGAAGGTCGGCGCCGTCCTCGCGGCGGACGTGGTCGTGCAGCGCTCCGGCACGTATCGGCTGGACGCCGCGCTGCGCGCCGAGCCCGGCGAGGTCGTCGCGATCATGGGCCCGAGCGGTGCGGGCAAATCGACGCTCCTGGGCGCCATCGCCGGCGTCGTGCGTCTCAGTGCGGGCACGGTCCAGATCGGGGGCGAGATCGTGGCATCCCCTCGGCGCAGTGTGCCGCCTTCGCGCCGGGGTGCGGTGCTCCTCGGCCAGGAGCCGCGGCTCTTCCCGCACATGTCGGCCCGCGAGAACGTCGCGTTCGGGCTGAGGGCCCGCGGGGCGCGCAAAGAGGATGCCGGGAGTGCCGCGGACGACTGGCTGTGGCGCGTCGGGCTCCCGGGAGCGGGTGACCATCGCCCCAGCGAGCTGTCGGGCGGCCAGCAGCAGCGCGTGGCGGTGGCGCGGGCACTCGCGGTCGAGCCTCGCGTACTGCTGCTGGACGAGCCCCTCACTTCGCTGGACTCGGAGACGGCGGGTGAGATCCGCGCAATGATCTCCGAGCAGCTCGCCCAGTCGCGGGCGACCGTCATCATGGTGACCCACGACGTCATCGACGCGACAGCGATGGCGCACCGCCTGGTCGTGATCGAGGCGGGGCGGGTAACGCAGGAGGGCGCCGTGCGCGACGTGCTCCGGTCGCCCGCCACCCGCTTCGTCGCGTCGATCGCGGGGGTCAACCGCATCGAGGGCCGCGCGGCGGGGGGCCACTGGCACACCGCCGATGCCGTTCCCCGGGTCGTCATCGCCGGTACGGCGTCCGGCGCGAGCGCAGAGGGAATGGCCGAGTCGGTCGCCGAGTCGATCGCAGACGGGGAACGGCTCGCGGCGGTCTTCCGGCCGGGTGCGGTGCGGCTGGAGGCTCTCCCCGACGCGTCCTGGACGGGGGCCCTCCGCCTTGCGGCAGATACTCCTCCGGCTCCCGGAGAGTGGCTGGCCCGGGTCGTCCGGCTCGAGCAGAACCTCGGTGGCGTGCGCGTGCACACCGCCGCACCGCCGGTCGCCGTCGACATCCCGGTCGACGAGGCGGCCGCCCTGCGGCTGGCCACGGGCACGATCGTCCGGCTGCACGTCGCGGCCGCGGACGTGCGTCTGCAGCCCATCCCGGCGGCATCGCCCCCGGTCGAGGCCGCGCCCTAGACTCGGCGGATGCCGAGCATCCGTCCCTTCCGTCCCGGCGACGAGTCCGCGCTCGCCGATATCTGCCTGCGCACCGCGGATGCCGGAGGCGACGCCACCGGAGTCTTCGAGGACGATGCGATCTGGGCCGAGATCTTCGTGCTGCCCTATGTCGCCCGGCATCCGGATCTGGCCTTCGTGGTCGAGGCCGACGACCGTCGCGTCGTCGGCTACATCGTGGGGACGCCCGACACGGACGCGTTCGAAGCGTGGTTCCGCGACGAGTGGTGGCCCGAGCACGGCGCGCGCTGGCCGCGCTCCGGTGCGGGGCGCACCCGTCAGGCCGCCACGCTCCGGTACGCCGACGCCCGCCGGCCCGGCGCGGAGCCCTTCAGCGCCGAGTACCCCGCGCACCTCCACATCGACCTTCTGCCCGAGACGCAGGGCGGGGGATGGGGGCGCCGCCTGATCGAGACGTTCGTCGAGGCGCTCCGCCGCCGCGGGGTGACCGGCTTGCACCTCGTCGCCTCCGACGCCAACCTCGGGGCGATCGCGTTCTACCCGAGGGTCGGCTTCACGCCGATCCCGTCGCATAAGGGCACGCGGGCGTTCGGGATGGCGCTGGGGCCTCCCCGCTGACGCGGCGGGCATCAGCCGACGGTCAGGTCGCGGACGCGCCGCCGCTCGCGCAGTGCGTAAGCGGGGCGGCCGGGCGCGGCATCCCGCACCTCCGTCTTGGAGCGCCCATCCTCTGTCCAGCCGTGGCGCTCGTAGAAGGATGCCGCCCTCTCGTTGCCGTCGAGCACCCACAGGTGCGCGATGGTGAAGCTCAGGCGCAGCGCGCGTTCGACCTCGGTCATCAGCGCGTGACCGACGCCCGTCGCCCATCGGTCGGGCACGGCGTACAGGGCGTAGAGCTCGCCTTCATCCGCCGCTTCGCGGGAGGGGCCGTACGACGCCCACCCGACCGCGACGCCGTCGGATTCCGCGATCAGATCGACGCCCCGCGGGTCGGCGTGGTACTCGGTCCACAGCTCGGCGCGCCGCGTGCTCTCGCGCTCGATGTCCATGGCGTCCAGCACGTCCTGTTCGATCAGACCCGCGTAGGCCACCCGCCAGCTCGAGATCCGGACGGCGGCGATGGCCCTCGCATCGTCGATCGTGGCGGGGCGGACGGTCAGCACTCGTCGACGCTACCGGGCCGCGGCCGCAACCGGTGGCGCTGCACGGAACGCCACGACCGCGTCGGCCATCGTGTCGTAGTACGCGTCCTCGCCGAGGAGAGCCGTGATGCCGCAGCGGTCGAGGTGCACCCGCACGCTGGGGGCGACGTTCGCCAGCGCCAGCCTTACGCCCCGGTCTTCGAGCTCGCTGGAGGCTTGGAGCAGCGTCTCGCCCCCGCTGTAGTCGATGTCGGACATCGCCGAGGCGTCGATCACGAGCCACCGCACCGCCGGTGCACCGTCGCCGACGAGGGTCAGCATCTCTTCATTGAAGCGATTGGCGTTCGCGAAGTAGAGGCTCGCGGCGAACCGGTAGACGACGAGTCCCGGTTCGCTCGTGGTGCCCGCCGCGACCGGGACGGTCTGGCTCATCTCCTGGCTGCGGGTGATGATCACGCCGTCGGTCGGCCGGTAGCCGTGGCTCAGGTGCGTGATGATCGAGAGGATGATCGCAAGGATGATCGCCTGCTCGACGCCCACCGTCACGACTACGAGCGCCGTCAGCACCGCCACCACGAACTCGCCGCGGCGCACGCGCCACACGTGCCGGAGACCGTCGACGTCGATCAGCTCGACGCCGATGAGGAACACCACCGCGGCGAGCACCGCAGTGGGCATGAACGCGAGCGGGGCTGTGAGGAACAGCAGCACGAGCAGCACGATGACCGCCGTCGTCAGCTGCGCGATCTGCGAGCGGCCGCCCGCGCCCGTGACCATCTGGGTCTTGGTCGGGCTGCCGTTCACGACGAACGTTCCCGTCAGCCCGGCCGACACGTTGGCGAGCGACAGGCCGACGAGGTCGGTGTTCTCGGAGAACTGCTCCTCGAACTTGGCCGCGTAGGCGCGCGACGTGGCCGCGCTCTGCGCGAGGATCACGACGAACAGTGCCACGGCCGTGCTCAGCAGGGGAGGGAGCTCAGCCCACGTGATGCCCGGTATGCCGAACTGAGGCAGTCCGCTCGGCACATGCCCGAGCGTGGCGACGCCGAGTGAGGCGAGATCGAACTTCCAGCTGACGAAGATCGCACCCACCACCGCGATGAGTGCGCCGGGCACGCTCGGCGCGAAGATCTTCGTCGCGAGGGCCAGCACGAGGACCGCGACCGACACCCAGATCGTGGGCCCGTTCACCGCGCCGATGTCGGCCATCGTGGCGGCGAACTTCTCGAGTGTGCCGCTCGAACCGGGCCAGATCTTCGTGAAGGTCGGAGCGGGGATGCCGAGCATGTCGCCCACCTGACCGAGCGCGACCTGGATTCCGACGCCGGTGAGGAAGCCGATCAGGACGCTGCGCGAGAGGAAGTCGGCGATGAAACCGAGCCGGGCGATCCGGGCGAGGATGAGCAGCAGCCCGGTGATGATCGCGAGCGCTCCGGCGAGCTGGATGTACTGCGGCGAGGCGATCGGGGCGAGCCCCGCGAGTCCGGCGGCCATGATCGCCGCGGTCGCCGAGTCGGCGCCGACCACGAGATGCCGTGACGAGCCGATCAACGCGAAGACGGCGATCGGGATCAGGATCGTGTAGAGACCGGTGATGACCGGCATACCGGCGATGGAGGTGTAGCCCATCACCTCGGGGATGCCGAGCGCGGCGAGGGTCGCTCCGGCGGCGATGTCGGCGGGCACCCGCTTGAGCGAGATCGGCACGATGCCCTGCAGGACGGGCAGGCGCCTCCGAGCGGGCGCGGGGTGCGAGGCTGACATGCCTGGATGCTACGGCCGACGCACCGCGTGCGACTCGCCCGGTGAGGATGATTCGCCTCAGAACGGCGAGGTCAGGCTGTGATCCGGCCGTTCTCGATGTGCACGACGCGATCCACCGACCCCGTGGGCACCGTCACGTGCGAAATGAGCACCACCGCCTGATCCGCTCCGACTGCTCCCAGCAGATCGGTGAGGAGCGCGTCGGACGCCGCCGGATCGACTCCCGCCGTCGGCTCGTCGAGCACCAGCACGGGGAAGCCGCGCAGCAGAGCCCGAGCCAGCGCGATCCGCTGCGCCTGGCCGCCCGACACGAGCGCTCCGCGTTCGCCGACCCGCGCATCCAGACCGCCTCGCTCCTGCAGCCACGCCCCGAGGCCCACGCGATCGAGCGCCTCGACCAGTTCGGCGTCCGTCGCCGTCTCGCGTGCGAAGAGCAGGTTCTGGCGGACATCCTCGTCGAAGAGCATCGGATGCTGTTCGCACAGCCCGACCGTGAGCCGCACGTCGTCGGATGCGAGCGTCTGGACTTCCCGCCCGCCGATCTCGTAGACGCCCGAGACGTCGAGGAATCGCACGAGCGCGTGCGCCAGTGTCGACTTTCCTGCGCCGCTCGAGCCCACCACCAGGAGACGCTCGCCGGGGCGCACGTCGAGATCGATGTCACGCAGCGAGGGGCTCGTGGCCCCAGGCCAGCGCGCCGAGACACCGCGCAGGCGCAGGCCCGCGCCGAGGGCGGGACCCTCGCCCGTGGGCTCGACGGTGTCGGCGACGAGACCCTCGGGCAGTCGCACCGGGACGGCATCGGCGATGCGCTCGGCCGACGTGCGGACCTGGCGCCAGGCCGATGCGGCGAGGGGGACGGCGGTGAAGACCTCGAACACGGCCATCGGCACGAGCACGACGATCGCGAGCTCCGGGCCGCCGAGGGTTCCCCCCGAGACGAGCGGCGCGCTGACGAGGACGGCCGCGATGGACGCGAAGCCGGCCAGGAGCGACACGACCGCGGCGGTGCCCGCCTGGGCACTCGCCCGATGGACGATCGCCCGGTGCAGCAGCGCGTCCGCAGCGAGGATCCGCCCGCGGCTGGCCTCTTCGGCTCCGTAGGCCGTCAGCACGTCCAGGCTGCCGAGGTGATCGGTGAGCGCATCGGCGAGCGCAGCGCGGCGTGGGGCGATCGCCAGTTCGGCCCGTGCGCCGGATGCCCAGCCCCACAGCGTCGCGGCGAGGCCCGCGGCCACGAGGCATCCGAGCATCGTGAGCGCGGCGGGCCACGACACGACCGCGACGAGCACGACCCCGCCCAGCGCGACCGTCGCCGATGCGACGAGCGGCTGAACCACCCGGAGCGGGAGGTTCTGCAGGTCGTCGACGTCGTCGACGAGGGCGCCGAGCACGGACCCGCGGCGCGTCCGCGTCAGTCCGTCGGGCGCGAGCGGGATCAGGCGGCGCACGAGAGAGGACCGCGACGAGGCGAGCTGACGCAGCGCGGCATCGTGGCTCGCGAGCCGCTCGGTGTAGCGGAACGCCGCGCGCGTCAGCGCGAACAGCCGCACTCCGACGACCGCGGCAGAGATGTAGAGCACGATCGGCTGCTCACTCGCCCGCACGATCAGCCACGCGCTGACGGCGAGGAGGGCTACGGCGGATGCTTCGGTCGCGAACGCCGACGCCGCGCCGGGCCAGAACCGTCGGAGCGGCGGCATCGCACCACGGAGGACCGACTCTTTGGTGGCCGACGCTGTCGTGGCCGACGCTGTCGTGGCCGACGCCGTTCTGGCCGACGCTGTTCTGGCCGACTCGGTCTTGCTCGTCACGCGTTCACCTCCGCCGGGAGGAGCGCCACGACACGGTCGGCGATCGACCGGGCGCTCGTGCGGTGCGACACGACGACGACAGCGGCGCCGGCATTCGCGAGTTCGCGGATGGATCGCCACATCCGCGCCTCCGTCTCGGCATCGAGCGCCGCGCTGGGTTCGTCGATCGCGAGCACGGGTGCCCGGCCGCGCAGGTGACGGTAGAAGGCGCGCGCCACCGCGACGCGCTGGGCTTGGCCGCCGGACAGACCGGACCCCTGCACGCCCAGCTCGAGGTCGGGATCGAGTTCGCCGGCGCACGCGCGCCGCAGGGCATCCCGCACGAGCACGGGGTCGGGGCGAGTGTCGCCGAGAGCGACGTTGTCGCCGATACGCCCCGCGATCAGGCCGGCCTGCTGCCCGGCCCACGCGAGCCAGTTCGGCGGGGCGAGGTCGCGCACGTCGTGCCCTCGCCAGGTCGCGGTCCCCTCGAACCGTGCGGCGCCGCTCAGCGCGGCGAGCAGGCTCGACTTGCCCGCGCCGCTGGGGCCCTCCACCAGCAGCACCTCGCCGCTCGCGACCTCGAGGTCGACGGGGGGCAGCACGCGTTCCCCCCGCATCACCCGTACGCCGCGGAGCGACAGCGTCCCACCCGAGTCGGGGGAATCGGCGTCTGTCACGTCCGTTCGACGGGGGGCCGCAGCATCCGCTCCCGCGGCATCCAGAACCGCGAAGACGTCGTCCGTCGCTGTGACCCCCTCGGCGGCGGCGTGGAACTGCACGCCCACCTGACGGATCGGGAGGTACGCCTCGGGAGCGAGCAGGAGGACGAACAGCCCCGCGACGAGGGTGAGCGACCCGTCGAGCAGACGGAAGCCGATCGTGACGGCGATGATCGCCACCGAGATGCTCGCGAGCAGCTCGAGCGCGAATCCGGAGAGGAACGAGACGCGCAGCACCCGCATCGTCTCGGTGCGATACCTCTCGGTGACCTGCTCGATGGATGCCGCTGCTCGGTGCTGACGGCCGAACACCTTGAGCGTCGACAAACCCTGCACCGTGTCGGCGAAACGCGCCGCGAGGGCATGCAGGGTGCGCCACTGCCGTTTCTGCACTGACCGCGTGGCCATACCGATCAGCACCATGAAGACGGGGATGAGGGGGAGGGTGAGGAGCACCGTCAAGCCGCTGATCCAGTCCTCCCACCACATCACGATGACGATGAGCGGCGTCGCGATCACCGTCTGGACGAGTTGCGGGAGGTAGCGGCCGAAGTAGGCCTCGAGGGCGTCCAGCCCGTGGCCCGCTGTCACGGCGAGCTGGGCCGAGTTGCGTGACGAGAGCCACCCCGGTCCGAGCGCGCCGACCGCGTCGACGAGCGCGCCTCGCAGCTGCGTCTGCACGGTGGCCGCAGCACGGGCGGCGACCGCGTCGCGTGCCCAGAGCAGAGCCGCGCGCAGCGAGACGGCGAGGGCGAGCAGGGCCAGCGTGGCGGCGAGGTCGAGGGCGGGCATCCCGTCGATCGCCCCGACGATCGCGCGCGTGAGCAGCCAGGCGAACGCGATGATCACGATCGCCTGGGCGCCGCCGATCAGGGCGATGACCACGAAGAATCCGCGAGAGGCTCTGGCGTAGCGCAGCAGACGGGGATCGACGGGACGGATGCTGTCGCGCGGCGCGTCAGCGGAATCCGAAGCCATGATTCGATCCTGCCTTACGGTCCGGCGCCGGCCGGACTGTTCCGTGTGCGGGCGGCTCAGTGCGCGAGCGCCGCGGCCTTCTCGATGCGCGAGCGCGAGACGCGCTTCCGGAACACCCAGTATGTCCACGCCTGGTACGCCAGCACGAGCGGAAGGAAGATGACCGCCGCCCAGGTCATGATGGTGAGCGTGTAGTCGGTGCTGGACGCGTTCTCGATCGTGAGGCTGTAAGCCGGGTCGGTGCTGGAGACCATCACGTTCGGGAACAGCGCGAACCAGAGCGTGAGCACCGCTGTCACGATCGTGACGGCGCCGAAACCGAACGCCCAGCCCTCGCGGTCGCGGAGGTTGAACAGGATCGACATGATCAGGCAG
Organism: Microbacterium rhizomatis; assembly: GCF_008710745.1. Lineage (GTDB taxonomy): Bacteria > Actinomycetota > Actinomycetes > Actinomycetales > Microbacteriaceae > Microbacterium > Microbacterium rhizomatis. Next base: position 178,522 of record NZ_VYSA01000002.1, on the reverse strand, counting down.
ACCGCCGCGATGGCGGCGCACCCGATGACGGCCGCCATGAGGGGCGCGCCGTGCCCGGCGGCGATGAAGATCGTCCAGATCAGGAAGATCGCCGCCACGACGACCGTGATCATCCCCGACCTGCGCGCGAGGGCACGGGCGTCCTCGTGCACCTGACCGTCGGTCTTGAGCGCGACGAAGTAGACGCCGTGCGTGAAGAACAGCAGGAGCGTCGTGAGTCCGCCCAGCAGCCCGTACGGGTTGAGCAGGCTGAGGAGCGATCCGGTGAACTCGTGGCCGGCATCCATCGGCACGCCCTGCACGATGTTGGCCACCGCGACACCCCAGAGCAGCGCGGGCACCGCGGAGCCGACGACGATCATCGTGTCGAAGCCCTTCTTCCATCGCAGGCTGTCGCGCTGGTGGCGGTATTCGAACGACACTCCGCGCAGGATCAGTGCGAGCAGGATCAGCAGCAGGGGGAGGTAGAACCCGCTGAACATCGACGCGTACCACTCGGGGAAGGCGGCGAACAGGCACGCGCCCGCCACGATGACCCACGTCTCGTTGAGGTCCCACACGGGGCCGATCGTGTTGATGATCTGGCGGCGGCCGATGTCGTCCTTCCCGAGGAAGGGCAGCGACATCCCGACGCCGAAGTCGAACCCGTCGAGCACGAAGTAGCCGACGAAGAGCACTCCGACGATGAAGAACCAGACGTATGCGAGATCCATGGCGCGCTCCTAGTAGACCGTCGTCGGGGTGTCTTCGAGGGCATGATCCGTGGGATCCGGATCACCCGGGCCCGGGAGGGGGTCGGGCCCTTTGTGCGCCGTCTTCATGATGAGGCCGACCTCGACGAACGCGAGGATCGCGTAGATGGCGGTGAAAGCCACGAGTGAGATCAGCACGCTCCAGCCCGGCACGCTCGGCGAGACTCCGTCCTGCGTGAGCATGAGTCCGAACACGATCCACGGCTGTCTGCCCATCTCGGTGAAGACCCAGCCGACCAGGATGGCGAACAGCGATGCCGGCCAGGCCCAGATCGCCAGGCGCCACGCCCACGCGGGCACCTCGCGCTTGGCCTTCTTGCGGGTGAGCCACAGACCCACCACCGACACGAGGGCGGCGATGCCGCCGAGTCCGATCATCCAGCGGAACGACCAGTACGTGACCCAGAGGACGGGCGCGAAGTTGCCGTTCACCTGGTCGGCGAACTGCGGGAAGAGCTGCGTCGCGTAGGCGTTGTTGAGGTCGTTGATGCCTTCGACGCAGCCGTCGAGGGTGTGTGTCGACAGGAACGACAACAGATACGGAATGCGGATCGAGAAGAGCTCGGACGTACCGTCGGGTGTGCCCAGGGTGAAGATCGAGAACGAGGCGTCCGCACCGCAGGAAGTGTTGAACAGTGCTTCTGCCGCAGCCATCTTCATCGGCTGGGTCGAGACCATCACGAGCCCGAGCTGGTCGCCTGAGACGGCGACGCCGACGAAGGCGATGATCAGGCCCCACAGCCCGTAGCGCAGGGACGTGCGCATCATCTCGATGTTGCGGCGGCGCACGAGGTGCCATGCTGAGATCGAGACGATCACGCCCATCGTCATCATGAACGCGGCGAAGAGCGTGTGGGGGAGCGCGGCGAGGGCGACCGGGTTGGTGAGGACGGCCAGGAAGTCGGTCATCTCGGCGCGATGGCCGTCCGCGGCCATCTGGTAGCCCACCGGGTTCTGCATGAAGGCGTTGGCGGCGAGGATGAAGTACGCCGAGAACCACGCGCCGATCGTGGCGATCCAGATGCTCGCGAGGTGAAGGCCCTTGGGCAGTTTGTCCCAGCCGAAGATCCACAGCCCGATGAAGGTCGCCTCGAAGAAGAACGCCATGAGGCCCTCGAAGGCGAGGGGGGCGCCGAACACGTCGCCCACGAATCGCGAGTACGACGACCAGTTCATGCCGAACTGGAATTCCTGCACGATCCCGGTCACCACGCCCATGGCGAAGTTGATCAGGAAGATCTTGCCGAAGAAGCGCGTCAGGTGCAGCCATTTGATGTTCGCAGTGCGGAACCAGGCCGTCTGGAAGATCGCGACGGTCAGCGCCATGCCGAGGGTGAGCGGCACGAAGAGGAAATGGTAGAGCGTCGTGAGACCGAACTGCCAACGGGCCAGCAGCAGGGGGTCTAATAGGTCCACCGAGGTGCCTCCGATCACTCTGGGAGTGTGGTCTGACCACAGTACCATGTGGTCAGACCACACGTCAGGGGCAGTTCTCCCGTGCAGATCCAGGGTCGCAGAGAGTGCCAGACTCGCGCCAGATGGCGAGCCGTGAAAAACGACCCCGAGCGAGAGAGTCACGATTACGCTCGAAGAATGAGCGCGAGATGCACCCCGAGGTCGAGATCGTGACGGCGGTTCCCGTCATGATCGGCGTGCGCGCCCCCCTCCTTCAGGATCGAAGCAGGGTCGCCGACGGTGCCGCGCTCGGAACGGCCCTGGTCGACACGCACGGGCGCGTCCATCGCGACTTGCGGGTCTCGCTGACCGATCGCTGCTCGCTGCGCTGCACCTATTGCATGCCCGAACAGGGCAACGAGTGGCTGGCGCGGTCGAGCATCCTGAGCCTGGACGAGATCGAGCGGATCGCGCGCGTCGCCGCAGCGGACGGCGTGACGACTTTCCGCCTCACCGGCGGCGAGCCGCTGCTGCGCCCCGACATCGTCGATGTCGTGCGGCGCCTCGGCGCGATCGAGGGGCCAGGTGGCCCCGTGCAGCTGGCCATGACGACCAACGGCATCCGCCTCGCCGCCCTCCTGCCCGACCTGATCGACGCGGGGCTGCACCGCCTCAACATCAGCATCGACACGCTCGATCGTGAGCGGTTCCGCGAACTCACGCGGCGCGATCGGCTGGACGACGTGCTCGAAGGCATCGCGGCGGCCGCAGCATCCGGTCTTCGCCCGCTCAAGCTCAACACGGTCGCGATGCGGGGTGTCAACGACGACGAGCTGCCCGACCTCGTCGCCTTCGCCGTCGCCCACGGGGCCGAACTGCGGTTCATCGAGCAGATGCCGCTCGACGCGGGGCACACGTGGGATCGCGCGCAGATGGTCACGCGCGACGAGATCCTCGCCGCGCTCGCAGATCGATGGGAGCTCACACCGATACCGGGGCGCGGCGGTGCGCCGGCCGAGCGGTGGACCCTGGACGGCGGCCCGCACACGGTCGGCATCATCGCGTCCGTCACGGCGCCGTTCTGCGGCGATTGCGACCGCCTCAGGCTGACGGCCGATGGTCAGCTGCGCAACTGCCTCTTCTCCACGACCGAGTATGACCTCGTGCCGATCCTGCGGTCGGAGGACGCGTCGGACGACGACATCGACCGGATGCTGCGCTCATGCGTGCACGGCAAGCTCCCCGGTCATGCGATCAACGACCCCAGCTTCCTTCAGCCGGCGCGGGGCATGAACGCGATCGGCGGCTGAGCCGGGCGCCCGAGCGAGCCTCGTCAGGCGAAGCCGAACGCCGGCGGGAAGACGATCACGACGAGCATCGCCCACCCGAAGTAGACCGGCAGGTATCCCGTCTGCCAGCTTTCGAGGCGTCCGAACGGGGCGCGCCCGCGAACGAAGCCGAAGAGCCGCCAGGCCGACCACGCGAGGTTGATGAGCAGGATGAGATTGAGGCCGAGTGAGGCCACCTTGTTGGCGCTGAATCCGTAGGTGCCGATGCGCCCCATCATCGCGACGAGCACGATGAGGTCTACGACGATCGCGCTGCACACCATGAGCAGCTGCAGTCGCTCGAACCACGACGGCGGCGCGAGCGCGTCTCGGGCCGAGATCGCGTAGAGGAGAAGTGCCACCACCACGAGCAGCACGAGGTCGAAGCTGATGAGCAGGTCGCGCTGGGCGTCGATGACGTTCTGCTGCACAAGCCCCGCAACGATCAGAGCGAGGAGCAGCAGGGTGAACAGCGGCGTGAAGAGCTTCGTCAGCACCGGAGCGATGTTCTCGATCACCGCCTGCTTCGCCTCGACCAGCCACGCGGCGATCACGACCGCACCGGCGGCCCCGCACGGCAGGATCCAGTCGCTGACGAACAGGCCCGCGTTCACACCCACCGCCTGGAAGACAGCCACCGTCACCAGGCACAGCACGCCTCCGCCCAGCGCGATGAGCACGAAGTAGACGAACCACTCTCCCGTGAAGCGGATGAAGTCCATTCGCGCCCGTCCCGACCTCCAGTCGCCACCCGCGTACACGATGCCGACGGTGAGCCACAGTGCGACCGGGGCGTGCACCGCCACGAGCAGCTCGGTGGCCGCGTTCGCCGTGAACGGGTAGACGTTGACGACGACCGCGGTGACGGCGAAGACGGTTGCGACCACGGCGAGCGGGACGATGCGTACCCGGCGCCGGACCGCGAAGTAGGCAGCGAGGAAGGGAAGGACCAGCAGTGCGGCATTACAGGCGTAGAACTCGACCACCCCATTGGACGTCGGGGGCACACCGCCCGCGCCGAGGAGGACAGGAAGCTTGACAGCGAGAGCGGCGGCGACCCCGAATGCGATCGCAAGGACGAGTGCGGAGCGCGGGCGCACGGATTCCGATCGTCGATCAGCGGGCTCGCCGAGCACGAGCTGCTTCCAGAGGCGTTCGGAGTGCTCGGTGGCGAACTCTCGCGAGAGTGCGTCGACGCTGCCCATGCGCTTGACGGCGACGATGAACGCCTCGTCTCCGGCGAGCCCCGCATGCGAGAGATCATCGATCTGATCGCGGAGGTGGGCTTCGAGCTCTGCGACGTCGTTCGCCGCGATCGCGTCGCGCCTCGAGAGGAAGGACCGCCACGTCGAGATCTGGTTCTCGAGATCGTCGGGCGAAGACATGTCAGGCCAACCCCGGCAGGGCGCTCGAAGGCTGCGTTCCCTCGCCCCATGCTCGCTGCAGGGCGCGGCTCACGACGCTCCACTGGCGGCGCTGGTCGGCGAGCACCCGATGTCCGTCCGGGCTCAACCGGTAGTGGCGGCGGGGTCGGCCCGGCCCGTCGTCGCGCCACGCGGAGTCGACGTATCCGAGCTTCTCGAGCCGATGAAGAAGGGGGTACAGCATCCCGTCGCTCCACTCGAGCTCGCCGCCCGACAGCTCGGCCACGCGCTGAAGAATCGCGTAGCCGTACGATTCACCGTCGGCCAGGATCCCCAGCACCATGGGAGTCGCCGCCGCGGCGACGAGGTCTTTTCCGATGCGCATCGCTGCTCCGATCGGGCACGGGTTCCGTCATGGATAGCTAGGGATACAGGTTACCTAGAACCGGAATGTACCTAGAACTGCAAGGTATCTATAACTGCGAGGTACCTAGATCTGCAAGGTACCTAGAACTGCAATGTATCACTCCGCGGCACGCGAAGACAGAACCGCGTCTGATCAGCAGGCTATGCGGGAGCAGGCCAGCTGCACGATGCAGCCGCTGGGGACACCGTCCGTCCGCACCGCGATGGCACGGAGAGGGCCGCCCGCTTCGGCCAGTACGCCCTGCATGATTCCGAGGTGCACGGCGCAGAGCGTCTCGCGATGCCCGGACTGCGCCTCCTGGTGGGGGCATGGGGTCACGTCGAGGGTCAGATCGCGGCCGTCGAAAGCGGGCTCGAAGCCGGACTCTGCGAGGTTCTCGACGATCGCGTCGAGCTGGTGCAGCGCATCGGGCGCGAGATCCCGCGTGTCGGGTTCAGCGTCGGGGATCAGTCGTCGCATCAGGTCGCCGCGATCGGCCGCTGCGCGGACCTTCCGCCGCGCGACCGGGCTGGAGACTGCTTCCTCGCCCATGACCGCCGTGAACAGCACGCGCGGTCGACCGCGTGTGGTGCGGTGCTCGGTCGTCCTGACCACGAGTCCGTCGGCCTCGAGGCGCTGCAGGTGCTCGCGCACCGTGTTGGCGTGCAACCCGGTCTCGTCGGTGAGTTCGGCGATCGTCCGACGAGGCCGTTCGTGCAGAAGGCTCAGCAATTCGATCCGGCTGTAGCTGGAGATGGCGCTGTACCCGAGTGCCGTGGTGGACATGGCCTCATTATTCACGGACAACGTTTCGCGCGCGATGAAACCGTTCGACATCGAGAGACAGGGTCTCGATATCACGAGATGACCGCCGTCGACGCCGGCGAGCGTCGACGCCGGCGTGCGTCGACGCCGGCCAAGCGCCGATCCCGGCAGAGCGCCGGCGCCGACACCGGCCAAGCGCCGATCCCGGCAGAGCGCCGACGCCCGCGGTGCGCGCTCCAGCTCGACCTCCCTCGGTTCTTGCGGTCAGGCGGACGTCACCGTCCGCCACGTCGTGCACTCGGGTGGAGGGGGTGGATCCCACGCCCATTTCCACGCGGCCTTCGATGTCAGAGTGACGGGTGTCGCGCCGCCGGGCGGGTGAAGCAGGAAGTCTGCGCGGCCGTCACGGCTGATCTTCCATCCGTGGTTGTGGAGGGTCATATGGTGATGCCGGCACAGGAGGATGCCGCGGTCGATGTCCGTTCTCCCGCCTTCGGAGTACGGATCGATGTGGTGCGCCTCGCAATACGACGCCGGTCGGGTACACCCTGTCCACATGCAGCCCCCGTCGCGAGCGGCGAGGGCGAGGGTCTGCCTCGCCGTGTATGTCCGGTGGGTGCGTCCGAGGTCGAGTGGGTTGCCGTGCCGGTCGGTGGTGATGGTCACGGTGCCGGTCACGCAGATGGCCCGGTCGATGACGGATCCGGGGAGGGCATCGCCGCCGTTCTCGGCGTGGCCGGTGTCGATGAGTCGCCCGAATGCGTCTCGCGGACCTGCGATGTCGTTCACCATGACCAGACGCACTCCGGGTTGCCGGGTGCCGAACACATCGCTGGCGGTGGCGAGGGATCCGGCGCGAACGAGATCCATCAGCAGGTCGTAAGCGAGTTGTTCGTTCGTGCGGGGGTCATCGCGCAAGTGAGCGGCGGATTCGCGTTCGCCGGCGGTGACGAAGCGTGGTCCGCCGCGACGTGGCCGCAGCGCGGCGTCGAGGATGGCATCCACCCACAGACCCATTTCATCGTCATAAGTGATGCGGGCGTGGCGCTGCCCATCGGCATCGATCCATGCCCGGTAGGCCCGGTTCTCGTACCGTCTGGCGAAGCGCTCCTCGGCGCCGGTGGGGTCGAGCAGGTCCCGGATGATCCGCGCCCGCTTCCCGAGCTCTTCCACCGGCATCCCGGTCGCCTCGATGATGAGGCCCTCTGCCGCCAACGTCCACGCCTCGTTCACTGCCGACCGCGCAGCAGAGCGACCGGCGACGACAGGTTCACCGAGTCCGACCCGGATCGCGTCGGACTGCACGGAAGTCAACCTGCCGTCGAGCAGCGCGACCCGGAGCGGTTCATGCCATGGCGTAGATGGGAGCGCGGGCGCGGCGGCGGGATCGTCGCCGTCGGTCGAGTCCGGCACACGTTCGATCCCTTCCAGCAGCGCCACCCCGACCCGCACCTGCCGAGACGCGTCGGCTTTCGTTCCGCCGGTGATCGACTGGATCAAGGACGCAGGGGTCGCGAACCCCTGCCCTGCCGCGAGCCCGCCAGCCCCGTCTTCGCGCCGGGACCGTTGCGCGGCGACGCCCGCGAGCACGGCCTGCAACCGAGCGGCGTCATTGGCCAGAGCGGTCACGTCGGCCAGAGCATCCAATACCGACACATCACTCAACCGCACCGCGTGCGACGGCAGCGCCGAGACCTCGACATCGAGTTCATCCCACGCCGCGAGCCGGGCGACCCGGTCGCGGAGTGACGAGAGGATGTTCACATGTAGATAGTGGCAGCATCCTCAGACATTAGAATACAAATACGAGAACCTGTGGACAACCGGGTCACACGCGATCTCAGCGGTCACAGTGGAATCTCGTAGTGGATGAATCCCGTTCGCGTGGCCAGACGGTCGTACAGACGTCGGGCCGTGTGGTTGGTCTCGGCCGTCAGCCAGTAGACCTTGGACGAGCCGTTCTCCGCCGCCCACGCCCGCACAGCGGCGATCAGAGCTGCCCCGGTCCCTGAGCTGCGCGCGCCCGGAACGACGAACAGATCCTCGAGATAGCAGTAGTCGGTCGTCGACCACGTGGCCGGATGAGTGAGCCAGTGCACGAGCCCGATGGCCCGGCCGTCCTCGTCGCGTGCGAGCGCGCCGTACAGTCCCGAGCCTGGCGTTGTCAGTCGTCGGAAGGTCGATTCGGTCGTCGCCCCCGGAAGTTCGGTCTCGTAGAACGTCAAATAGCCGTTCCAGAGCGCGAGCCAGTCGGGTTTGTCGTTCGAACTCAACCGGGTGATGGTTGCCATCGGACGATCCTACGGTCGACCCTCTACCCTCGCCCCGCGACCGTCGGCTCAGACCCGCGTGCCGACCCATCCGAGAGCCGGAGCGACGTACTTCGCAAACGACTCGACCATGCGCAGATTGAACGCGACGCCCAGCTGCGACGGGATCGTCAGCATGAGCGTGTCAGCGGTCTGGATCGCCGCATCCTCGAGCAGCTGCTCGACCAGCACGTCGGGCGCGGCCGCGTACGTCTTTCCGAAGGTGGAGCGCATGCCGTCGATGTAGCCGACGCCGTCACCGTCCTGACGTCCGCCGAAGTACATGTCCTCTTCGTCCGTCGTGATCGGGAAGATGCTTCTGCTCACCGAGGTGCGCGGTTCTCCCGGGTGTCCTGCCTCGCGCCACGCCTCGCGGAAGGCGTCGATCTGCTGCGCCTGCAGCTCGTCGAACGGCAGTCCCTTGTCTTCGGTGAGCAGCGTCGACGACATCAGGTTGACGCCCATGCGGCCCGCCCATTCGGCCGACTCGCTGTTGCCGGCGCCCCACCAGATGCGCGAGCGCAGCCCGGGGGAGTACGGCTCGATGCGCTGCCGCCCTGTTCCATCGCCGAAGGGGCTGTTCGGGTCGCGCTCGGCCATGCCCTCGCCCTCGATCGCGCGGAGGAACGTCGAGAAGTGCTCGCGCGCGATGTCGGCGCCGCGCGGGTCTTGCGATCCGGTGTACCCGAACGCCTCGAACCCGCGGACGACCGACTCGGGTGATCCACGGCTCACCCCGAGCGCCAGTCGTCCGTCGCTGATCAGGTCGACCGCGGCCGCCTCCTCCGCGAGGTACAGCGGGTTCTCGTAGCGCATGTCGATGACGCCCGTGCCCACCTCGATCCGCTCCGTGCGGGCGGCGATGGCCGCGAGCAGGGGCATCGGCGAGGCCTGCTGCCGAGCGAAGTGATGCACGCGGAAGTAGACGCCGTCCACGCCGAGATCATCCATTCCCTGCGCGAGGTCGATGGCCTGGTGCAGCGAGTCGCCGGCGGTGAGCTCGCGACCACCGCCGAGCGGGCCGTAGTGTCCGAACGAGAGCGTTCCGAAGCGTTGCATGATGATGTCAACGATAGGGACGCCGCATCCATTCCGGTGAATGGATGCGGCGTATTGGGGTTGCCGCTGCCGGTGCTTCTTTACGGCAGCGCAGGGGCGGAGCTGCGACACGCGAAGGTCGAGCCTCCTTGAACGTCGTACCACCACAGCTGCTGCGACTCAGGGCAGAGACCTCGTTCGGTCAGGTACGCGACCGCGCCGGCAAGCAAGATCGTAGAGACGACGCAGACACCGGGAATCGCACAGAGGACCAATCCGAGTGCGGTACCACCACCGCCAAGCAGCATCGCTTGATCAGCTCGGTTAAGCCCAACCGCTACGTACTGCCCCCTTGTCACCACCTCGATCATCGGTGTCACAACGTTCGGGTCGGGGACAGCTTCATCGAACTCTGCGGATGCTAAAAAGGTGGCCTCCGAGGGAAACGTCAGTGATCCTTCGTCGAAGTGGTACTCGTAGAACGTGGCTCCGTCGGCTTCGATTGTGGTGCGAGGGACATCGCTCCCCTCCAGGCCATGTAGAGCAGCCTGAAAGAGATCGGGAGTCACGGTGGCCGCCTGCGAGGCTCCTACTGTCGCATCGGCATGCTCGAGAGAATTCGCGGAAGCTGTTTGCGCTCCGGAGAAGCTGGCTGCGGCCACGAGGGCGGAAATGAGGAGAGCGCCTACGGTGTTCCGGCGGTTTCGCATGAGAACCCTTCGTTCGAGTGGTGAGTCGCCCTCTTCACCGCACATCGCCATCCCTCGGCGGAGGGCTTCTCGTGGGCTGGTTGTGCCTGGTTGCAAAATCGATAAGGTGAGAACCGACTCGTTGGAGATGAACTTTGAAGTACTGGTATATCCTATTCGGCGTTCTCTTAGCAATGCTTGCCCTCGTTTGGTTCGCGGGCTACGCCGCGCCGTCCGACTCATGGCTCGCCCCTGCTCTGGCGGCAATGACCGTCGCGGTCGCCGGAGTCGGCTCGATGGTCATCAGGCGGCGGCAACGTCGAGACCGTTCGCGATCGTCGGATTCTCGCTGAAGGGCGAATCGCGAGGAGGCCCGGACTGATCAGCGCGATGATGGAGCCGTGAACACCCGAACCCTCCACGACGGCGCCGTGCTGCGCGCCGCGCAGCCCGGTGACGAAGCAGGCATCCTGGCGTGCATCCAGGCGCTCGCCGACTATGAACACGAACCGGATGCGGTGGCCAACACCGCTGAAATGCTCACCGCGTCGCTGTTCGGCGCCGATCCCCGCGTCTTCACCCATGTGGTGGAGCGCGAGGGGAGGATCGTAGGCATCGCGATCTGGTTTCTCACCTATTCGACGTGGACGGGTCGCCACGGCATCTGGCTGGAAGACCTCTTCGTCGGCGAGGAGCAGCGCGGTCGCGGATACGGAAAGGCGCTGATCGCGTCGCTCGCGACCGAGTGCGTCACGCGCGGATACTCGCGTCTGGAGTGGACGGTGCTCGATTGGAACGCGCCGTCGATCGCGTTCTATCGATCACTGGGCGCGACTCCGATGGACGAATGGACCACTCAGCGCCTTGTCGGAGACGATCTGGAGACACTCGCCGCCCACGCCGGCTGAAGCGCGGTCCGGATCACGGAAGCTGCGGAGTGGGTGCCTTGCCTCTCGAGGTCGCGTCCTCTGCGACCAATACGACCATTAATCGGCAGCTGGCATTGCACTCGTTACGGTTTCCGTGTATCTCGCCGATGACGGGTCGAGATCGCTCGAGACCGCCACTGTCGGCGGACGGAAGGAGGAGTGATGCGTCACCCAGACTCGAGCATGCCCGGCTCTTCGGAGATCGAACGAGTCCGCCCAGTGCGCCCGGGAGACAGAGTTTCGGCGACCGGGCGCGCAGTCGGCGGCGGGGGAATGCTACGGCTTCAGGCGGTGGGGCAAGGTCACTACGACCGGGTCTTCCAGAATGCGGGCGGTCTCAGTATCCCCATCCGTGTAGACAGGCATCACGACGATGCACACGTCGTGACGGTGGAAGGGATCTGGACGGGAGATGCCATCGACCATGTGCGCATCGTGTCGCCCGTCGCGCCGGTCGCGCCGCCCGAGCACCTCGGCGCCCGGATCGACCCGGCTATCGTGCCGCGCGAACGCCGTTCGAGAGAAGAGCTGCTTACCCCACCGGTGCTCGAAGCAGTCGATCGACTCCGTGCGGAGGGGCTGCTCTTCTACGGAGTTCATCGGTTAGTCGATGGCTGGGTAGGCGTCGCCTGCACCACGAATGCTGAATCGGCGGTGGACGCGCTCGAACCGCTCCTGGGAGCAGCTTTCACGGTCGTCGAGGTCACCTGGAGTGGTCAGGACCTCGAGCGCGCGGATGACGCACTCGACCTAGCCGCGCGAGACGGCGTGCTTCTGTTCCAGGGGAAGTTCATGGACCCCGGTGGCCATTACCGCACGTGCGCGCTGGTGGGCATGGTCACGCAGGAACTCTACGGAGCACTCTCCGCCATCGATTCCGACGCACTCGTCCTAGACAGCTGGATCCGCAGAGCGTGACTCCTGCGTCTGGCCCCACAGCACCCACACGAAGTAACAGGAGCGCTATGTCCCATCACACTCGCCGGCGCAAGCGGTCAGCGGTAGCGGTAGTGCTGCGAGACGGTGTTGATCCACGTGGCGAACTGGCCCGCGCGGCCCTCCTGCCCCGGGGGCACGGAGGCCAGCCAGACCTCTGACCCCACCTCGACGAGAAGGTACGTCGCGCCCGGGTCGATCGATCGCTTCAGCAGGTTCGGAGTGATCGGGCCTGCCGGCCCGAGGAGGGCGCGTGCCACCGCGGGCCGCGCGAGCCGGCCTCGCTTGAGCAGCTCTGCACCGGCGGATCGTGTCGCGGATGCCCCGGCGACGGGCTGGGACGACGGGCCGAAGTGGATCCAGCGTCCGTCGACGACGATGCCGGCGAACTCCTCCTCCGAACCGCTGTAGCGCGCGGCATCCGTCCATCGCGTGCCGTTCCACCAGCGGAGGCGACCTCGGCTGTCGTCGTACCATCCCTCGCGTGCGGGAGCATTCGTCGGAGCCGGGTCGCTGCGCAGTTCGAGGTAGCGATCGTTCAGATCGATGTACTGATCTGTCCACCGCGAGCCGTCCCACCAGCGCTGCTTGCCGGTGCCGTCGTCGTACCAGCCCGCCTCGGGTCCTGTCGCCATGCATCGAGGGTAAGCCCGTCGCAATCGGGAATACCGCGAGCGTCATCGATGTCATGTCTGCAATGACATCGAAGACGTGGTTCATCACCGGCACCTCCCGTGGATTCGGACGGGAGTGGACGATCGCGGCGCTCGAGAGAGGCGACCGCGTCGCCGCGACCGCGCGCGACACATCCACCCTCGGCGACCTGGCGGACAGGTACGGAGACGCGCTTCTGCCCATCGAGCTCGACGTCACCGACCGCGCCGCGGACTTCGCGGCCGTGCAGCGAGCGCACGAGCACTTCGGCACGCTCGACATCGTCATCAACAACGCGGGGTACGGGCACTTCGGCATGGCGGAGGAGATCAGCGAGCAGGAGCTCCGCGATCAGCTCGAGACCAACGTCTTCGGGGCCGTGTGGGTCACTCAGGCGGCGCTTCCGATCATGCGCGCCCAGGGCTCCGGCCACATCCTCCAGGTGTCGTCCATCGGCGGTGTCTCGGCGTTCCCCAACCTCAGCGCATACCACGCGTCGAAGTGGGCGCTCGAGGGCTTTTCGCAGGCGCTCGCGGCCGAGGTCGCCGAGTTCGGCATCCATGTGACCCTCATCGAGCCGGGCGGGTTCGCGACCGACTGGTCGGGACCGAGCTCGCGCCACTCGTCGGACATCCGCGCGTATGACGGCCTTCGCGAGCGCAGCACGGCGGAACGGGCGAAGCGTGCGGCTTCCGGCGGGGGAGCGGGCGACCCGCAGGCGTCCGCCGCGGCGCTCCTGCGCGTCGTGGATGCTGTCGAGCCGCCGCTGCGCGTCTTCTTCGGCGCCTCCGCGCTCGGCATCGTCCGTCCCGACTACGAGTCGCGCCTGGCGAACTGGGAGAAGTGGGATGACGTCGCGCGTCTCGCCCAGGGCTGAGTCCGCTCCTGCTGATTCGGCGAGAATGGGCGCATGACAGATCCCGTCGACATCATTCCCCCCGCCTACCGTCGTTTGCTCGAAGCGCCGAACTACGGGAGCCTCGGCACGATCCGCCCCGACGACACCGTTCAGGTCACGCCGATGTGGTTCGAATTCGACGGCGAGCACCTGCGCTTCACGCACACGAACAAGCGGCAGAAGTACCGCAATCTGCAGCACAACCCGTCGATGGCGCTGTCGGTCATCGACCCCGACGACCCGTTCCACTACCTCGAGGTGGCGGGCGAGCTCGTCGAGGTCATTCCGGATCCGTCAGGGGACTTCTACGTCCGGCTGCAGAACCGGTACGGCAATCCGAGCGATGTACCGCCGCCCGACAAGGCTGACCGCGTCATCCTGGTCATGTCGATCTTGCGGGCGACCAAGCAATAGTCGAGGGCACCGCCTCCTCGCGGCCCACTCATCCTGAGCGCATGCCGTTCGCAACGGTCGCGGGCAGCGCCATCGGCGCTGCCCTGGTGGTCAACGCCGTGCCGACGGGGTGAGCGGGGTGCAGGGCAAGCCCTTCCCCAGCCCGTTCGCCGACCCTCCCGGTGTCGGGATGCCTGCGCCGCTCGCGAACGTCTCGTACCAGCCCGCCTCGGGTCCTCTCGCCGTGCATCGAGGGTAAGCCGGGCGTGTGTCTCGCCCAGAGGAGATCTCCCCACGCTTTCGGTCTGCGTGAGAAAGCGAATCGTACAGCAGGCAACTTATTACTCATCATCCTCACCTTTTGCTTGACCGTTGTCATTACGAGACCGTACGGTGGGAAAGCTTCCCGATCCCCCGCCGGAGGCTCGCGCAGAGCAGCGCACAGTAAAGGACGACGATGACCCACACTGTTTTCGACAATGACCGCCCCACGACGCCGCGCGTCGGCGCCTGGTTCATCGGCGCACGAGGATCGCTGGCCACGACCGCCGCGATCGGACTGCACGCGCTGACCCGTGGCATCGCCGAGCCGTGGGGTCTGACCACGACCTCATCCGACTTCGACGACGTCCCCTTCGCCGGATTCGATGAGATCGTGATCGGCGGTCACGACATCTCGCAGGTGCCGCTGGCCCGCAAGGCCGCGGCGCTCGCGGCCGGTGGAATGTTCCCCGCAGCTGTGGTGGCCGCGGTCGAACCCGACCTCGAGCGCGACGAGGCCGAACTGCGGGTGATCGACCAGACCGGCCTGACGCAGCAGCACACGATCGATCGCATGGCGGCCGATATCGCCGGCTTCCGCGATCGGCACGGCCTGCGCACGGTCGTGGTCGTCGACGTGTCATCCACGGAGGCTCTGCCGGCCGACCATCCCGCGTTCCACTCGGAGGACGCCCTGACCGCGGCGCTGCGAGACCCCGCCCTTCGCGTGCTGCCCCCGAGTTCGATCGCGGCCGCAGCCGCGATCCAGGCCGGCGCCGCCTACGCCGGATTCACCCCGTCCGCGGGTCTCAGCCTGCCGGTGCTGCGCGCCCGCGCCGAGGCTGCCGGGATCCCCTTCGCCGGCCAGGACGGCAAGACCGGCGAGACGCTGTTGCGGACTGTGCTCGCGCCCATGTTCGCCGCTCGAGGCCTGAAGGTGCTGTCGTGGGCGGGCACCAACCTGCTCGGCGGTGGCGATGGCGCCACCCTCGCCGACCCCGAGGCGGTGCGTTCCAAGCTCGCCTCGAAGAATCGGGGTCTGCACGCCCTGGTCGGAGACGACGTCGTGGCACCGCTGCACATCGACAACGTGCCCGACCTGGGCGACGTCAAGACCGCGTGGGACCACGTGAACGCGATCGGTTTCCTCGGCAGCCGCATCACTCTGCAGACGACCTGGAGCGCGTACGACTCGACGCTCGCCGCGCCCCTCGTCATCGACCTCGTCCGTGTGCTGGCGCTCGCGTCGGCCGCGGGACAGTCCGGGCCGATCGCCGAACTGGGCTGCTTCTTCAAGGATCCGTGGGGCAGCGATGTCCACGCCTTCGCCGAGCAGACCGCCGCGTACGTCACCTGGGTCCAGCAGACCGGCGTCCTTGCGGCGCTGGATCACGAGGTGCGCGCGGGATGACTCCGCGCTTCAGCGACGTGCTCGAGCTCGTTCGGGCACCCGCGATCCTGACCGTCATCGGCGACGCGGTGGTGGGAGCCGCGAGCGCGAGAGGCGGCGCCGGCATCCGTGCGGTACCGCTCTCGAGCTCGTCTGCCTGCTTGTACGCGGCGGGAATGGCCCTCAACGACGTCGCCGATGCCGAGCTGGATGCCGTCGAACGGCCCGAGCGGCCGATTCCGTCCGGTCGCGTGCGGCGCAGCACGGCGTTCGGCATCGGGGCGATCCTGACCGCCGTCGGGATCGGAGTCGCCTTCTCGGCCGGTCGCGCCGCGGGACTCGTCTCCCTCGCGACCGCAGCGTCGGTGTGGACGTACGATCTCGCCGCGAAGCCCACCCCGGCGGGCCCGGCTGTGATGGCCCTCTGCCGTGGTCTCGATGTCATGATGGGCGCCGCCGGGCCCGGATGGCGGCGCGGGCTCCTCCCCGCCGCCGTGGTCGCGGCCCACACGCTGGGCGTCACCGCGCTTTCGCGCGGCGAGGTCGCCGGCACGAGCCGTACGACCGCCGGGACGGTTGCCGCCACCAGCGTCGCGGCAGCGGCGGCGGCGACGTTCGGCGCCGGGACTTTCACCGGCGGCGCGCTGGTCGGGGGTGCGAGCTATCTCGCGTCGACCCTTCCATCGCAGCTCACCGCTGCGCGTGAGCCGACCGCCGCGCACGCACGGACCGCGACGCGCCAAGGGATCCGCTCGATGATCCCGCTGCAGACGGCCCTCGTCGCCCGCGCAGGATCGGTGGCTGCGACCGCGTTCCTGCTCGGCGTCGACGTCGCCGGGCACGCCATCGCCCGTGCACGCACGAAGGGAGACGTGACATGACAGAGCCTCGCTGGGTGCCGGGCTACGGCACGAACGGCTTCGCCGACCACACGCTCAGCGACGCGCTCGACGTCATGCAGGGGTGCGGCTACGGCGCGGTCGCGCTGACCCTCGGGCATCCCCACTTCGATCCGTTCGCCGTGGACTGGGAGGATGCGGCGACCTCCCTCGCCGAAGACCTCCGCCATCGCGGGCTTCGTGTGGTCGTCGAGACCGGCGCGCGTTACCTCCTCGACCCGTGGGTCAAGCATCGCCCGACGCTCGTCGACATCGATGCGGACGCCCGCCGCGCGTTCCTCCGCCGCGCCGTGCAGATCGCCGCGATCCTCGACGCCGACTGCGTGTCGCTGTGGAGCGGGGTGCTCCCCGCTGACGTGACGGCCGAAACCGGGTGGGCACTCCTGATCGAGCGACTCGGATCGCTCGCGCGATTCGCCGCAGACCGGGGCGTCCGCATCGCGATCGAACCCGAGCCGGGGATGCTGGTCGAAACCGTCGCGGATGCACTCCGTCTCCGCGCGGATCTCGGTGATCCCGACAACGTCGGCATCACCGTGGACCTGGGGCACTGCGTGGCGGTCGAACCCGACGGAGTGGTGCGAGCGCTCCATCGGGCCGGTCCGCTCCTGTGGAACGTGCAGGTCGATGACATGCTGCCCGGCATCCACGAGCATCTCGAGCTCGGAACGGGCGCGCTCGACCTCGAGGCGGCGATCGAGGCCCTCGACGCCATCGGCTACGAGGGGGTCGCGGCCGTCGAGCTGCCTCGCCACTCCTTCGACGCACCGCGGCTCGCCCGCCAGAGCATCGACGCGATCCGCGCGGCGGTTCCCCGGCGTGCCGACCCGTGGACGATCGAGGCGGTGGCGGCGGTGGTCGAAGACCGCTCGAGAGTGCACCGGCTTTTCGCCGAGGCCGGGCGGGCCGTGGGTCGCCAGCCGCTCGATCCGCGCGACGATCCGGGGTTCGCCGTCACCGCCGACGATGCCGCGAGGGCGGCGCTCATCGTTGCGCTGTCATCCGGCGCCGAGCCTGCCGCGGAGCGCGTGCGGACGCTCTATCGCGAGGGCGACGATGCCGAGCGCCGCGGCGTGCTGCGGGGGCTCAACGCGCTCGCCGCGGGCCACGACCCCCTCGATTCTGAGTGGCGGCGCATCGGTCGCGAGATCGTCGACGATGCGCTCCGCACGAACGACCGGCGGCTCGTGGCAGCGGCGATGGGCGACTTCGCTGCGGCGGAGCTCGACGCCCACAGCTGGCGTCACGGTGTGCTCAAGCTCGTGTTCATGGACGTGCCGCTCGCTGTGGTGAGCGGCCTCGAGCGCCGTCGCGACGACGAGCTCTCGGCCATGGCTGCGAGATTCGCCGAAGAGCGGCGCGCGGCGGGGCGCAGCATCCCCTCAGATCTAGACCTTCTCGTTCTCGCGTCCCAGGAAAGGTGACCCATGCGCATCTTCGATCCGCACATCCACATGACCTCCCGCACGACCGACGACTACGAGGCGATGTACGAGTCCGGCGTCCGGGCACTCGTGGAGCCGGCGTTCTGGCTCGGCCAGCCCCGCACGAACGTCGGCTCGTACATCGACTACTTCGACGCGCTGATCGGGTGGGAGAGATTCCGTGCGGCGCAGTTCGGGATCCGGCACCACTGCACGATCGCCCTCAACCCCAAGGAGGCGAACGACCCGCGCTGTCGCGAGGTCATGGCTCACCTGCCGCGCTACCTCGTCAAGGACGGGGTCGTGGCGGTGGGGGAGACCGGCTACGACTCGATGACGCCCGAAGAGGACGACATCCTCTCGCAGCACCTCGCACTCGCGGTCGAGTACGACCTGCCCGCGCTCGTACACACTCCCCACCGCGACAAGGTCACCGGAACCCGCCGCACCCTCGATGTCGTCGTCGAATCGGGACTGCCCGTCGAGCGCGTCCTCGTCGACCATCTCAACGAGACGTGCGTCGACATGGTCGCCGACAGCGGAGCGTGGATGGGCTTCTCGATCTACCCCGACACGAAGATGGACGAGGGCCGCGTCGTGGCGATCATGCAGCGACTCGGGCTGGACCGGATCATCGTGAACTCGGCCGCCGACTGGGGCCGGAGCGATCCGCTGAAGACCGCCAAGACCGGGCTCGCGATGCTCGAGGCGGGGTTCAGCGAAGACGACGTCGATCGTGTGCTGTGGCGAAACCCGGTCGAGTTCTACGGCCAGAGCGGTCGCCTGGAGCTGGCGCCGGTGCCCGGGTTCGCGCCCGCTCAGCAGGGCCCCGACACGTTCGAGGGCAACTCGGTGCTCCGAGGCATGGCCTCGCGTCGGGCGGTGTGAGCGGATGGAGCTCTCGTACTGCACCAACGTCCATCCCGCCGAAGACCTCGACGGCATCATCGAGCAGCTCGACGTGCACGCCGGGCCCGTTCGCATCGCCGCGGGCCGCGACGTGCTCGGCGTGGGCCTCTGGATCCCCGCGCAGACCGCCGCCGTCCTGGCGGCCGACCCCGCCGCCCGCGGGCGCCTCAGCGAGGCCCTCGATCGCAACGGGCTCACGCTGCGCACGATCAACGCGTTCCCGTACCGGGGCTTCCACGACGATGTCGTCAAGCTGGCCGTCTACCGTCCGGACTGGACCACGCCCGAACGGCTGCGGTTCACGATGGACTGCGCGACCCTGCTGGCCGAGATGCTACCCGAGGGCGCGTCGGGCAGCATCTCGACGCTGCCGCTCGGGTGGCGGGAAGGGTGGGATGCTGCAGCCGACGCCGCGGCCGAGGCCTCGCTGCTCGCCCTCCGCGACCACCTGCGCGACCTGCAGAACCGCACCGGGCGAACGGTGCGGATCGGCATCGAGCCCGAGCCCGGGTGCATTCTCGACAACGTGGCGGACATCGTCGCGTGGCTCGGCGCCCGTCCGCACCTCGTCCAGGACGGTCTGATCGGCCTCTGCCTGGACACGTGCCATCTCGCGGTCTCCTTCGCCGACCCCGGTGAAGCGGTCGCCGGCGCGACGGCGGCAGGTGTCCGCATCGTCAAGGTGCAGGCATCCGTCGCGCTCGAACTGACGGATCCGTCGGGGGGCGCTGCGACGGAGGTGCTGGCGCCGTTCGCCGAAGCACGGTACGTGCACCAGGTGCGTGCCCGTCCGACGGGCGCAGGCCCCGGTTCGGGCACCGTCGAGTTCGCCGCCGACGATCTCGACGAGGTGCTGGCCGCGGGTTCGGGATGGCCCACGGATCGCCCATGGCGCGTGCATGTCCACATCCCGCTGCACGCGACGCCGGCGCCGCCGCTGCGGGCGACGACCGAGGTTCTGCTGAGCGCCGTCTCGGCGGTGCTGCAGAGCCCCGGCGGGGCGGATGCGCACCTCGACGTCGAGACGTACACCTGGACGGTGCTCCCCGAGGCGCTCCAGCCCGAGACTCTCGTCGACGGGATCGCCGCCGAGCTGAGGTGGGCGGCCGCCCACCTCTCACACGCGATCACCGCCCCGGCGTCCGTGCGCACCGACGTGATCGGGGCGGCGCGATGAAGAAGGTCCTCCTGCTCGACGTCGTCGGGTTGACCCCGCGTGCCCTCTCATCGATGCCGGCGCTGCGCGCCCTCGGCGAGCGCGGGCGCACCGTCCAGTTGGAGACGATCCTGCCCGCCGTCACCTGCAGCGTGCAGTCGACGATCCTCACCGGTACGATGCCGCGCGATCACGGAATCGTCGGCAACGGCTGGCACTTTCGGGGCCTCGGCGATCCCCTCCTCTGGCGGCAGCACAACGCTCTGGTGGGGGGCGAGAAGATCTGGGAGACGGCACGTCGGGCCGATCCGGCATATCGAGCGGCCAATCTCGGGTGGTGGTACGCGATGGGCGCCACCACCGACATCACCGTCACCCCCCGCCCGATCTATCACGCCGACGGCCGCAAGAGCCCTGACGCCTACGTGCGCCCGCCGGCGCTCCACGACAAGCTCACCGGCGATCTGGGCGAGTTCCCTCTCTTCCAGTACTGGGGCCCGACGGCCACGATCGCGTCGAGCCGGTGGCTGATCGATGCGACGCGCGGCGTCCTGTCGGAGCGGTGGGGGGATGCCGCGCCCGAGCTGGTGATGTCGTACCTGCCGCACCTCGACTACGACCTGCAGCGCTTCGGGCCGAACTCGGGCGAGGCCGATCGCGCGGCGCGCGAGCTCGACGGAGCGCTGGCGCCCCTCCTCGACGATGCGGACGAGCGCGGCTACACCGTGATCGCGCTGGGCGAGTACGGCATCGCCGACGCCGATCGGCCCGTCGACATCAACCGGGTGCTTCGCAGCGAAGGCTTCCTCGAGGTGTACGAGCAGCAGGGGAGGGAACAGCTGGATCCGTGGGTGTCCCGCGCATTCGCGGTCGCCGACCACCAGGTCGCACACGTCTACATCTCCGACGCCGCCGACATCCCGCGCGTGGCCGCCGTGCTCCGTGCGATCCCCGGGGTCGACGAGGTGCTCGATCGTGCCGCACAGGCACGGTACGGGCTCGATCACGAACGAGCCGGGGAGCTGGTCGTCGTCGCCGAGCCGCGTGCGTGGTTCACGTACTACTTCTGGCTCGATGACGCCAAGGCGCCCGAGTACGCCCGCGGTGTCGATATCCACCGCAAGCCCGGATACGACCCCGCCGAGCTGTTCTTCGACCCGGCCGATCGCCTGGCCAAGGCCAAGGCGGGACTCAACCTCGTCAAGAAGAAGCTCGGCCTTCGCTACGCGATGAGCACGGTGCCGCTGGACCCGACGTGGGTGCGGGGCACGCATGGCCGTCTGCCCGAGTCGACGGCCGATACGCCTCTTCTCGTGACATCGGACGCGTCGCTCCTGGACGATGCCGCCACGTCTGTCGCCGCATCCGGTGTGCGTGATCTGGTGCTCACTGCGCAGGGTCTGGCGGCACCTGCAGATCTCTCACGATGAGGGCCCACTGCAGAAGGAACCGCGGCTCGTCGAGCCGCTTGCGCCGCATCCACGAGGTGACCTCGTCGTTGCTCTTGCTCGCATTGCACGACCCGCACGCGGGGACGACGTTCTCGAGCGTGTAGCGACCGCCACGCGAGATCGGGAGCACGCAGTCCTTCTGGAGAGCCGCGCCGTTCGCCCCGCAGTACGCACACGCGGCCCAGGCGTCCAGGATTCGGAACCACTCCGCGTCGGTCAGATCGCTGCCGGATGCGGCGACGCGGAGGGTGCGACGGCGCGCAGCGCGCGCCCTGCGTGTCTGCCGTACCGCCATGTCGCCACGCTAAACGGCCGCGCCGTTCCGTGAGCGCTGCCGCGCCGGAAACTCACTGCCCACACTCAGTCTGGACGATATATCGTTATGTATCGCCGAACCTCGGATGGGTCGGCGCAGAGGAGGTCATCATGAGCAACTTCAATCTGGGCGACGCATTCGGAAAGCCCGGTCGCGGCGGTTCGCAGGGCTGGCCGATGAGCGGCCTGTGGGAAGCCATGGAGCAGTTCGGGAAGCAGTTCGAGCAGAAGGTCGGCGGCACGCGGATGGCGCGCGGCGATGTGCGCTCGGCAGTGCTCTCGCTTCTCGCCGAGCAGCCGATGCACGGCTACCAGATCATCCGCGAGATCGAGGATCGCAGCGGTGGGTCATGGAAGCCCAGCCCCGGTTCGGTCTACCCGACGCTCCAGCTGCTGACCGACGAGGGCCTGATCAGCGCTGAGGAATCCGATGGACGCAAGACCTACTCGCTGACCGAAGCGGGTCGCGCGGTCGTCGACGCCGATGGCGACAAGTCCGCACCGTGGGAGGGCTCGAGCTCGCGCGAGAACCCGCGCACCGGCGCCCTTCCGAAGGCCGGTATCGACCTGGCCCAGGCGGTCGCACAGGTGGGTCGCTCGGGCAGCCCCGAGCAGGTGCAGCAGGCGGTCGACGTCCTCAACGAGGCACGTCGTAAGCTCTTCAGCATCCTCGCCCAGGACTGACACTGCCTTCCCGCTCGGCGGAATACCCGCCGCACGCCGGCGTCAAGGAGATCTGATGACCGACGCCGGTGAAATGCGCGCTCGCTACCGCAGGATCCTGCGATTCGCGGGCCGGTACCTGGTGCAGGCGTGGTGGTTCGAACTGTTCCTGCCTCGTCTGGGGCTGGCCCGCGTATCGGCGCGAAACCGCGCAGCGCGGTTGCAGCACATCGCCCGGCGCTTCCACGTCCTCGCGGTCGATCTCGGTGGGCTCATGATCAAAGTCGGCCAGTTCATGTCATCGCGTCTGGACGTGCTGCCCCCGGAGATCACGAAAGAGCTCGAAGGGCTGCAGGATGAGGTGCCCGCCGTCGATTTCGCCGCGATCCGCCTCCTCGCCGAGGCCGAGCTGGGCGTCCCCCTCGAGCGCGCCTACGCGTACGTCGATCCGACGCCGCTGGCGGCAGCATCCCTCGGTCAGGCACACCGCGCGCGACTCTCGGATGCTGATGCCGCCGACACCGGGCTGACCGACGTCGTCCTGAAGGTCCAGCGGCCGGGGATCGATCAGATCGTCGACGTCGACCTCCGCGCGCTGCGCCGGGTGGCCGGCTGGCTGAGCCGCGTGCGGCTCGTGTCGGACCGCGTCGATATGCCGTCGCTCGTGGAGGAATTCGCCGCGACGAGCCTCGAAGAGATCGACTACCTCCACGAAGCGGCGAACTCCGAGCGGTTCGCCGCCGACTTCGCCGACGATGCCCGGGTCGCGGTGCCGGCCGTCGTGTGGGAGCGAACGACGCGCCGCGTGCTCACGCTGCAGGACGTCACCGCGATCAAGATCAACGACGTCGACGCCCTCCGGGCCGCCGGGATCGACCCGTCGGAGGTCGCGAAAGAGTTCGCGGCGGTGATGTTCGATCAGCTCTTCGCCGACGGCTTCTTCCACGCCGACCCGCACCCGGGCAACATCTTCGTGACGCCTCTCGCGCCGTCCGCGCCGGGGGAGAGGGCGGATGCTCCCTCCCGCGCCTGGAAGCTCACCTTCATCGACTTCGGGATGATGGGCGAGGTGCCCGACGGGCTGCGGCGAGGTCTGCGCCGCATCCTGATCGCCGCTGCATCTCGCGACGGCAAGGGCATGGTCGACGGCATGCGCGATGTCGGGGTCTTCCTGCCCTCGGCCGACACCTCGGAGCTGGAGCGGGCGATGACGCAGCTGTTCGCCCGTTTCGGGGGCATGGGTTTCGCGGAGCTCCAAGAGGTGGATCCGCGCGAGTTCCGCGCCTTCGCGATCGAGTTCGGCGATACGATCCGGTCGCTGCCGTTCCAGCTGCCGGAGAACTTCCTGCTGATCATCCGGGCGATGTCGCTCACCTCGGGAATGTGCAGTTCGCTGGACCCGAAGTTCAACATCTGGGACGCTGTCGAGCCCTACGCGAACCGCCTGATCCGCGAAGAGAGCGGCAACGTGCTCCAGGGGTTCGCCACGCAGGCGATATCGGCCGCGCAGGTCGTCGCCGGTCTGCCCCGACGCCTCGACGAGCTGACCACCCGGATCGAGGCGGGGCGCGTCGTCGTGCAGAACCCGCGACTCGAGCGTCGGATCGGTGTGCTCGAGCGCACCGCGCGTCGAGTGGTGTCGGCCGTGCTCTTCGCCGGTCTCCTCGTCGCCGGCATTCTGCTGCGCTCGACGGACGTCGTCTTCGGGACGATCATGATGTGGGTGTCGGTGCTGCCACTGCTGCACGCCGTGTTCGCGGGCATCGCCGGCCGTCGAGGGCCGGGCTGAGCTCGGTTGGCTGAGCCGGCCCGTCGGCCCGTCCCGGCGTCGGTTCAGCCCGTGGCCGACGTTCGACCGTCGGCGATGCGCGCCTGTGCTCGGTCGTGGTTGTGCGTGATCGGTACGAGCGTCGTCGCCTTCGGCAGCCCCATGGGCTTGGTGGAGACATAGATACTCTCGGCGCGTTCGACGATGAAGGTCTCGTGCCAGATTCCGACAGCGCCGGGGGCCTTCCGGGCCGCCTTGTTGAAACGCGACCATGCGGGCCGGTGCTCCTGCGACGGCGCGGACGCGTACCGATAGAGCTTGTCGGCGGATGACCAGTACTGCACGACGTATGGGCCGCCGGCGCCCATCAGCAGCTGGAAGCCGAGGAATCCCGAGTCCGGGTCCATGCTGAGCTCCCGGAGCATGCGGGGCATTGCTCCGAAGACGGGCAGCCAGAGGTCCAGCCGCCACCATTTGTTGATCTGCATCCCGATGTGGAAGACGACGAGTTCGCCTTCGTACGAGTGGGTCATGCGCCCCTGGACGACGTGCGACACGGTGTCTCCCTCTGCAATGGATAGTATCGCTATCCATTGTGGATAGCGATACTATCCAAGTCAAGGGGTGAAATGAGAATATCTGAGCTGTCCGCGCGGGCGGACGTCGCGGTGCCCACGATCAAGTACTACCTGCGTGAAGGGCTTCTGCCGGAAGGGCAGCGCACATCCGCCACGCAGGCGACCTACTCCGACGTCCACGTCGAGCGGCTACGCGTCGTGCGCGCCCTCATCGAAGCGGGCGTCAGCATCGCCGAGAGCAGGAGGGTGCTGACCGCGCTCGACGCACCGCACGCGGCACCCCAGGATCTCCTGGCGGCCGCGCACGCGGCAGTCACGCCCGCCGCGGGCGAACAGATCGATCTGACGACAGCGCAGCGACTGGTCGAGCGGATCGGCTGGCACCCGGGCATGTGCGATGACGGGGTGCTGGCCGGGATCGCCGTGGCACTGGACAGGCTCGACCGCGCGGGGTTCGAGGTACCGGCAGACGTGATGCCGGTGTACCTCGAGTCGATCCAGCGGATCGCCCGCGCCGAGATCGCCGGCGTCCCGACTGACTCCACGGAGGCGGCGGTGCGCTACGTCGTGCTCGGCTCCGTGCTGGTCGAACCTCTCCTGCTGGCGCTGAGGCGAGCGGCGGAGCAGATCGCCTCAGCGGAGCGGTTCTTCATGACGCCGGGTTCGGATCAGTACCAGCCGACCGATTCGGACTGAGCCCAGGCACCGCACGGGTTGCCGTAGCGGCCGGAGATGTAGCCGAAGCCCCACGCGATCTGGGTGGCGGCGTTGTCCTGCCAGTCGGCACCGGCTGACGCCATCTTGCTGCCGGGCAGAGCCTGGGGGATGCCGTAGGCGCCGCTGGCGTTGCCGGCGTGCACGTTCCAGCCCGACTCGCGGTTCCAGAGCGACACGAGGCAGCCGAACTGGTCGTCGCCCCAGCCGTACCCGGCCAGCATGCTGTGCGCGATGGCCTGCGCATCACCCGAGCTCGTGCCTGCCGACGCGTACGACGGCGAGCTGGCCACCGATGAAGATCCGGACGATGACGACCTCGACGAGGATGCGGCAGCTGCCGCGGCGGCTGCCTCGGCCTGTCGCTGCGCCTCGGCGGCCGCCTCCTGCTGCGCCTTCAGCGCCTTGGCTGCGTCGAGGCTGCTCCGCAGCCCCTGCACGCTTCCGGCGACGGACACGCGGAGTGTGGTGACGGTGGTCGTCAGATCGGGAAGGAGCGGCGCCGGCAGCGTGTCGGCGGCTTTGAGGCGCGCGGCGGCGGCCTTCAGCGCGGTGGTGTCGACCGTCGTGTGCGGAGTTCCGATGTCCAGACCCGAGGCCTGGATGTCGGCGGTGACCGTCGTCGCGGCGGCCATCGCCGCGTCCGCGTCGGCCAAGGCCTGGTGTGCTGCCGCGAGCGTCGTGTCGGTGCCGGGCGTCTGAATCGACGTGAAGGCGGGCTGCGAGCCCGTGAACGATGCGAGGGCGAAGCTCGGAGCAGAGGAGGATGCGGTTGCCTGCGACGCCGTCGCCGTCACCGTCATTCCTGCACTGGCGATGAGGCCGAAGGCGAGGCCGGCCGCGAGAATCGCGGGGCGGCGGCGGGAGTGGCGTTCGGTGAGACGACGAGTGCGGCGGGCAGACGGGGAGGGCGTAGTGGATCGCATAAAACCGGTTTCGTATGAGAGATCCGCGCCTCGGGACGGCGCAGCGCATCCGCTTCTGCGGGCACAAGTCCCCGAGTGTGGCGGACCAGTCTGGGCGTTACCTGAGCGTTACATGGGAGCGGGGGCGGCGGAAAAGTGCTGATCAGAGGGGTGCACTGACTGTTCGGGGCCTCGGAGGCGCGCCGGCGGAGCCGAAGATCCGTACGATGCGCAGTCATATTCGCATACCAATATGCGAACAAAGGTGCTAATGTATCGGGGTGCAGTGTTCAGGTTCCAGACCCTATGGCGAGGCGGGCGATCTCCCGGGCGAATGGGGCTATCTCGGCGGCGTTCCCTACGACGTCGACCGGGAGTGTGATGCCGCTGTCTTCGTCGACGCCCTCGGCGTTCTCGAGCGTCACATGCGCGCCGAGATCCTCATGCGGGCGCTGCCCCTGACCGAAGTCCAGCCACCCAGGTCGTTTCGCACAAATATACGAAAGACGATCGAGGGCGCTGGGGTTCCGACCGACGAGGGCCGTGAGATGTGCAGGCGCCACAGGCTGGATGTGGGTGCTCACTCATCCCGAGTCCGGAGTGGTGCTCTCCGCCGGGCGCGACCTGTGAGGGGGCGGTGGTGCCATCGCGTGGATCTCACCCACGGCGCGCGGGTACCGCGTCGAACCGACGCGCCAGCTCGCGATCCGGTCGGCTCCCGTGTTCACGCCATCGGATCGGGCCGGCGGAGTGAAACCGCTGTTCTGACCACCCTGCCGCTCCCGCCCTCCTCTGCCAGCGGGCGTAGCCTGAGCGGATGTCGATCGCTTCGCCTCCGCAGAGCGCGCGAGCCCAGCTGGCCGCTCTGGCCGCGCAGGCCGAATCCTTCGCGAGAGAGGGGAATGCGAACGGGCTCTGGCCTGAGCTCGCCGGGTTCCCCGAGGTAGCGGATGCCCGTTCGGCCGCCGTGCTCATCCTGTTCGGCATGCTCGACACGCGGCCGAGCGATCGCGAGGCTCAGGCGCGGGCCGTATCCCGCGATCTCGATGTGCTCCTGCTATCGCGGGCCACCACCTTGCGCGCGCACCCCGGCCAGGTCGCCTTCCCCGGCGGACGGATCGATCCCGGCGATGCGTCGACCGTTGACGCCGCGCTGCGCGAAGCACGGGAAGAGACCGGCCTGGATCCCGCAGGCGTCGACGTGCTCGGAACACTCGGCACGGTCCCGCTCCCGTACTCCCAGCACGTGGTCACTCCGGTGCTCGCGTGGTGGCAGCATCCCTCGCCCGTACGAGTCGTCGATCTCGCCGAGTCGGCCCACGTGTTCCGGGCGCCTGTGGCGGAACTCCTCGATCCGGCGAACCGAGGCTCCACTGTCATCCGACGTGGCGGGCGAGAGATGCGCGGTCCTGCCTTCCTGGTGCGCCGAACGCCCGACGAGGATGGGGGAAGGGCGGGCGACCGGCCGGCGGACCATCACCTTGTCTGGGGATTCACCGCGGTGCTGCTCGACGGCCTCTTCACTCGCCTCGGCTGGACGGAACCGTGGGATCGGGAGCGCGAGCTCCCACTGGAGCTTCCGGCCCGCTGAGAATCGCCCTCCGTCGATCCAGGCTCTGCCCTGCGGGCCGATGATTCCTTCCTGAATGTTTGTATATTGATATATGAACAACCCCGAATCTCAGGAGGATCTCCCGTGAAACGCTCGCACGCTCTTCTTGCCGGAACTGCGGCCGTTCTCCTCGCGGTGGGGGGCTTGTCGGCTCCGGCATACGCCGAAGACCCTGGCATCGGCGATACGAAGATGTTCCCTTTATGGGATGGAATTGTTGCCGCCGGCAACATCGTCCCGCTTCCCCGCGCATTCACGTGCCCGGCTGACTTTCCCTATCTCGAACGCAAGCAGTATTCCGCGGGGCGTTTGGTGCCATCCGGAGTGGAGGTCACGACCGATTCAATATGGGTGGGCGTGAACATCAGCGGGGTGTACAACGTGGGACGAAGCCTGCCGGCGCCGCCCACGCACCCGACTCCGGGTGCGTTCCGAGTCGCGGGGTGGACGGACTCCACCCTGCAGGTCGCGAGCGTCAGCAACTGGGACGGGCTCTCCCCGCACTATGTCTCCATCACCGTTTCCTGCACGAACGACTCTTTCGACGGATTCAATTACGATTCGTGGCCTGACTGGCATACGGGCAGCCCCCGTTACCTGCGTCTCTTGCCTCAGTAGAACGACCATCCGCAATCGCGCCGCGGTCGCGGGCACGCGAGCTCCCTCTAACGGGGCGCAGTGAGACCCGTCCGCGCGGCGAGCCGACCCCACCACATCAGCAGAGCGGAGCCGACCAGGCCGAACCACAGCCACATCGCGAACGCACCCAAGGTGCCGGTGAGGAAGAATCCGGCGAGCAGAGCGACGACCCAGCTCACGACGATCGCGATCACCGCGACCACGACGGCGAGCACCGCGCGCCATGTCGTCCGGGCGAACACCGCGAAGCCGCTCACCGCGCTGCGACCGGCCGCAACTCCGGGCAGGACGCAGAGCATGACGATCGCGATGAGGGGGAGCGCCAGCGGGAACACCACCGCGACCACCCCGGTGGCAGCCACGGCGACAGCGGCCCACGCCCACAGCCCGCCGCGCACCCTGCCGAGCGGGGCTCTCGCGGTGACCGCCGCGGCAGCCCAGGCCGTCGCGACCAGCTGCAGCCACAGCGCCACCACGGATCCGGCCGCGGCGACGGCGAACAGCCACGTCGGCATGCGCCCCAGACCCGGGGCGGCGCTCACGGCCTGAAGAACGGCGCCGACGACGATGGTCGCCGCGAGCACGAGCCAGGGGATGCTGCGCCCCCCGCTCATCGCTGCATCGCCTTCTCGAGCACGTCCTGCACCGACCCGTCGTAGAGGGTGTCGGATCCGACCGTCACCGTGACGTCGTCCGGCGATGCGCCGGTCGACACCGCGCGGATGGCCTGACCGTCCACCGTGGTCCCGCCGCACGTGACCGTCTCATCGGCGCCCTGCGTACATATCGGCGCCGTGAGGATCTCGACGTCCGCACTCGTCAGCACGTCCAGCGCTGCGTAGCGCACCTCCGCCAGCCGGCTGCCGCCGACCGGGGCGATCGCCGCGACCTGAGAACAGCCGCTCAGGATGACCGCGGCGACTGCGAGCAGTGCGGCAGCCAGCCGGCGACGAGTCACTTCGTCGCCACTTTGCGCTCGTGTGCCGCGATCCGG
The DNA here is from genome assembly GCF_008710745.1 of Microbacterium rhizomatis. Taxonomy (GTDB): domain Bacteria; phylum Actinomycetota; class Actinomycetes; order Actinomycetales; family Microbacteriaceae; genus Microbacterium; species Microbacterium rhizomatis. The sequence goes on along the minus strand of NZ_VYSA01000002.1, from coordinate 148,988 downwards.
GCGCGCTCGGTCATCCGCTGGGCCTCGAGCGCAGCATCCGTGATGGTCTCCATATCGAAGGGCGCGGGCAGGAGCAGCTCGGTGTTGCGGTCCAGCGGCGAACCCCGGCGCATCGACGGCGACTCGGCCCAGTCGTTGGCCGCGAGCTCCCGCGCTCGGGATGCGAGATCGATCGAGCGACCCGATGTGCCCGGCGCGGCGGGCGAGGCGTGATCGAGCACGGTCGTGAAGAGCGAGAGCGTTCCGTCGCGATTGTCGATGATCTCGACCACCTGCTGCTGCTGCGGGAAGTCGATGCACGACGCGGTCGTGATCTCCCAGAATCCGCCCGTGGGGGAGGTGTGGGCGAGGATCTGGTTGAGATGAGTGTGGCCGTTCAGCCAGGCGATCGCGACCGGATACTGCAGGAGCAGCGCGATGAGTTCGTCGGCGTGATGCAGCGTCTCGTTCTCCCCGGGCCGCTGGGCGGTGTTCTCGAGCGTCAGGCTGTTGTGGTGGCTCAGCACCAGAACGAGCGTCTTCTCCTTCTGAGCGCGGGCCAGTTCCGCGCGGAGCCACTGGAACTGGGCATCGGGCACGGCGCCGTCCGGGCCGGCGACGGCGTTGCAGGTATCGAGTCCCAGTGCGCGCACGTGAGGGCTGAGGTCGGCCTTCCACCACGTTTCGCCGGAGTCGATGTTGTGCTGCGTGAAACCGTGCCCGACCGGTCCTGGGTCAGGCTCGGTGACGAAGTGCTCGGCCATGAATTCGCGGTTCTCGAAGAGCCGGCGCTCAGGATTGGCCGTGACGGACCTGAAGCCGGCGCGGCCGAACGCCACCCCGAGTGCGTCGAAAGCCTGCTGGATCGCACTTCCGCTCGATGCATATCCGTTGAGGATGCTGGATGCCGTCGCATCGAGCGCGTACGACTTACGTCCTCCAACTGCCAGGGCGTGCAGCTGCGGACTGAGGTCGAAGGTGCCGAGGAGAAGCGTGTCGTGGTTGCCGTAGACCGCGTACCACGGTGCGGGAAGGCCGGGTGAGGTGACCGGCGCCGCGATCGCGTCGGCCAGAAGCGACGGCAGCCGAGGGAAGCCGTAGGCGCCGAAGTCGCCGCCCGCCGGATCGCCCGGTCGATACGCCCATGTCGCTTCCGACCAGGCCTGCACGCCTTGATAGTCGGGCCCGGCGCTGGCCGGATCGACCGACAGGCCGTCCATCAGATCGATGTACCACCGAAGCTCGAGGTGCGAGTGCATGTCGGCACTGTCGCCGGTCACCACCGCGGCCCCCATCGGGGCACCTGTGAGGGGGCTCACCCGCGCATCGGAGAAGGCCTGCACCATCGCGGCGGTGGTGTGCGGACTGAGCGGATCCTGCGGGTGGAACGCCGAACCCCACGCGGAGTGGTCCTGCACGATCATCGGCTCGATCCGGCCCGGAGACTGCGCGTCTATCACGTGAAGATCCGAGAGATGCCCGAGATAGAGCAGCGACCGCCGCCGGGCGGTGCGACTGGCGTCAGCGCCCTTGCGGAGCACGTCCAGCCGGGCGATGTAGGGCTCGCCCGGGCCTGTGGTGAGCGTGCGGTAGCTCCCCGTCGTGATGCCACCGTGCAGGATCGTCTGCAGCAGGGTCGACGGCACGGTGCCAGGGTCGGTGCTCGCCCGGGCGAGCAGGGGCGCGAGCTCGTCGATTCCCATTCCCCACGCAGCGGCGAGTACCGCCGCTCCGGAGAGGAAACGGCGTCGGGAGAGTCCGCCCATTGCAGCCCTCTGCCTTCATCGATTCGGGTTGGTGCAGTCACGGGACAGACCACATGATGGCAGTCGGACACAGGCGGCGGCAAACCTCCACCGCGGCCTCATGGGGCACCCCTAGACTTCCCCTGGACGCCCGTCGACGCGAGGAGTAGCGATGCAACTGGGAATGATCGGCCTTGGCCGGATGGGGGCCAACATCGTGCGGCGCCTGATGCGCGACGGTCACGAGTGCGTCGTCTTCGACGTGAATGCGGATGCTGTCACCACCCTCGCGGGCGAAGGGGCGACCGGCTCGGGCTCGTACGCCGAGCTCGCCGCCCAGCTGAAGGCACCTCGTGCGATCTGGCTGATGATCCCCGCCGGACTCACCGGTCAGGTCGTCGACGAGGTCGCCAAGGTCCTCGAACCCGGCGACATCATCATCGACGGCGGCAATTCCAACTACCGCGACGATGTGCGTCGGGCGGCGAAGCTGAAAGACGCCGGCATCCACTACGTCGACATCGGCACGAGCGGTGGCGTGTTCGGACTCGATCGCGGGTACTGCCTGATGGTGGGCGGTCCCGACGAGGCGTTCGCCCGCATCGAGCCCGTGCTCCGCACCATCGCCCCGGGGGAGCAGGGCATCCCGCGGACACCGGGCCGGGAGGGCGCACTCACCCCAGAGGAACTCGGCTACCTGCACTGCGGGCCCTCGGGCGCCGGCCACTTCGTGAAGATGGTCCACAACGGCATCGAATACGGCGTCATGGCGGCGCTCGCCGAGGGACTCAACATCCTGGATCACGCCGATGCGGGGCTCGACCAGGCAGAGCACTCGGCCGAGGTCGCGCCGCTCGAAGAGCCTGAGTTCTACCAGTTCACGATCGACACGCCGAAGGTCGCCGAGCTCTGGCGGCGCGGCTCGGTCATCTCGTCGTGGTTGCTCGATCTGACCGCCGCAGCCTTGGAGTCCAACCCCACCCTCGACGGGCTCGCCGGACGTGTGTCCGATTCGGGCGAAGGCCGCTGGACGGTCAAGGCCGCCGTCGACACCGGGGTTCCGGCGCCGGTGCTGGCAGCATCCCTCTTCGAGCGCTTCGCCTCGCGGGGGGAAGACCACTACGCCAATCAGCTCCTCTCCGCGATGCGCCTGCAGTTCGGCGGGCACCAGGAGCTCCCGGCCGGGGACGTGCTGGAGGCCGGCGGCGCGAAGTCCGAGTCGACCCCCTAGATGTGCTGACAGCCCTGTCCTGACAGCCCCGCCCTGACAGCCCCGCCCTGACAGCCCGGTCCTGACAGCCCGGAGCGCGCACAACGCAGGATCGACGCCGGATCCGAGACGCTGATCGCGGCGTGTCGCGTGCTGGTCGCACGATCCGTCCTGCGTTGTGCTCGCCACCATCACAGGCAGGGCCGGTACCGTTAGCCCCATGCGACTGACTGCCGTGCTCCTGATGGCATTGATCGCGATCGTCGGCGTACTGGGTGGAATCCTGCTGATGATGCGACCCGACGGGGGAGCCCTCGGTCTGAGCCTTGCGCTGCTGCCCGAGTGGTACACGGGCAGCTTCTTCGCATCCGGCATCCTGCTTCTCGCGGGGTTTGCCACGGTGCCGATCGTCGGCATCGTGCTCCTGCTGACACGACCGCGTATCGGATGGTACGCAGCGGCCTACATCGGCGCGGGCCTGATCATCTGGAGCTATGTACAGGTGATGACCTTGGGCCTGATCCTTCCCGCCGTCCAGATCGCGTTCCTGCTCGTCGGGGTCGCGCTGGTCGTGCTCGGTCTCGCACGTATCCGCGCCGTCCGCAGAGAAGCGGCGAACGACGAGGAAGTGCGCGCCGCCCGCTAGGTTCGGCCCGTTGGGGGTCCTCGGGCTCCGTCCGAATCATCCGTGGTGGGTGACGGGGTCGATGACGCCGCTCAGTACTGTGACGGGAGACCGCTCGCTCACCCGTCGAAGGAGCATCCCGATCTCCCCCTCGAAGCAGCCACGACGTCAGAAGCCGCCGCGCAGTGAATTGAAGAGCACGGGCTACGAGATCTTCATCGGCATCCTGTCGGTGCTCTCGATAGTGAACCTCGTGCTGCTGCTCACGTTCGTCGATGATGCGTCGATTCAGATCGTGCTGATGGTCATGAACGGGCTGTTCAGCGTGATCTTCCTGGGCGACTTCATCTATCGGCTGTCGACGGCCCCGTCGCGCAGCGCCTATTTCTTCCGTCACTTCGGGTGGGCCGATCTGCTGGCGAGCCTGCCGTTCGCGCAACTGAAGGTGCTGCGCGTATTCCGGCTCGTGCGGGTCTACCGGCTGCTGCGCCAGCTCGGTCCGCGTACGATCTGGCGCACACTCACCAGAGACCGGGCGGGAAGCGCCCTGCTCATCCTGTTGCTCATGGGCATCCTGGTGCTGGAGTTCGGCAGCATCTCCATCCTGTACATAGAGAAGGACGCCCCCGGTGCGAACATCACCTCGGGCTCGGATGCCATCTGGTACGTGATCGTCACGATTTCCACCGTGGGATATGGCGACCAGTATCCGGTGACGAACCTCGGGCGACTGATCGGAGCGCTCATCATCATCGTCGGGGTCGGCATCTTCGGCACATTCACCGGATACCTCGCGAATCTGTTCCTCTCCCCGCGCAGCGACGACGGCGAAGGCGAAGACGCGGAACCGCTCGTCCAATCCCCGCCGGTCGCGTCGGTGCACGCGTCGTCTGCCGAGGTGGAGGAGCTCCGTTCGCTGCTCCTCACATCGCAGTCCGAGCTCGCCGAGATCAAGCGCCTTCTGTCACCCGGCGGCGGGGGCGGACCGAATCGGGCAGACTGACGGAGTAGGACGGCCACCCGGAAGGAACACATGCAGGCGATCGGCCATATGATCCCCATCGCTCTGGCGGTCGCGATCAGCTCGGTGCCGATCATGGCGATGTTCTTCATGCTGCTCTCACCGGGCCGCAATCGCTCGGCCGTCCCCTACATGATCGGCTGGGTCGTCGGCCTCGTCATCGTGCTGGCCGTGTGCGCGCTGCTGGCCCACACCGTTCCCACCGCAAGCTCGGACCGTCAGCCCGACCTGGCCGTCGGAATCGCCGAGATCGTCGTGGGGATCGCACTCGTAGGGCTTGCGTTCTTCTCCTGGCGCCGCTCACGGCACCAGACCGCCCCACAGACACCGGGTTGGCTCAGTTCGGCGGGAAAGCTCGGTCCGTGGTCGTCGCTGGGACTGGGTCTCGTCCTCAACATCCGGCCGAAGGGAATCCTGCTCGCCGTCGCGGCGGGCCTCACGCTGCGCGCCGATGCCGACACCACCTCGGTCGTGGTCGTCTCGATCGTGATCTACACGGTGATCGCCGCATCCACGGTCGCCGTGCCCATCATCGCGACCGTCGCCGCACCCAAGCGGATGGAGCCACGACTGGTGAGCGTGCACGATTGGATGCTGCGCAACGGCGGCCTGCTGACCGGCGTGATCGTCGGATTCGTCGGCGTCGTCGTCATCGGCACGGGAATCGGCCGGCTCTGACCGCTACGTGAGCTCGCCCTGCGGCTGACGGTCGCGGGTGAAGTACCACAGCACTCCGACGAGCGCGACGAGCCCCAGGTAACAGGCGATCGGGTTCGCGGCGACCCCGGTGAAGATCGGCTGCAGAACGGTATCACCGCCGACGGCGATGGCGACGATCCATGCGATGGCCGCGACGATCGCGACCGATGCGACCCCGATCCGGAAGCCCGCGTACGCCCGGGCATGTGACAGCCAGATGAGCAGCGGGAGCACGAGCACGGCGGCGATCAGCTGCGCCAGTTCGACCCCGACGTTGAAGCCGAGGATCGCGAGCAGCTTCTCACCGAACCCGAGGTTGAGGTCGAGGATCGTCGTGGCGAAGGCGGTTCCGTGCACCAGGCCGAATACTCCGGCGATCAGCAGCTCACCGCGGGGGAGGAGCGGCTTGATGGCGTGGGCGGCGGCGACCATGATCGACACCGCCACGAGGATCTCGACGGGCTTGGTCGGAAACGACAGGAGCCCGAGTGAAACCAGGGCGAGGGTGATCAGGTGCCCGGCGGTGAACGATGTGATGATCAGGGTCGCCCGGCCGATGGTCTTCCTCAGGGGGATCGGCTCCGTCCACCGGTGGCCCCAGCGGGCGCGCACCGCCATGGCGGGGGCGACGATCAGCAGCGTCGAGAGGAACAGCAGGTGGTCGGTGCCTTCGGCGATGTGCAGCATCCCGAGCCAGACGACGGCGAGAAAGCCGCTGACCGGCGTCTGATCGGTGCGCTCCAGGGTGATCGATGTCACGCCGCCCCCGAGCACGCCGAGTACCTGCGGGTCTCCCTCGGCGACCTGTCCGTTGCTCCAGTCGCTGACCAGCGACACATACACCTGGTGGCTCGGCATGACGTCGAGGATGAAGGTGTCGTCCAGCGTGACCTCGCCCGAGAGGGGTCGGTCATCGGTGAACCGGAGCTTCGTGACGACCGCGTCGTCGCCGTTGATCGTCTCGAACCGGGGCTGATCGATCACCTCGGCGGCGAGGGCGCCGGTCGAGTCCGAGACGTGCACCCGGTTCATGATGAACGACATGAGGTTGTCCGCGACCTTGTCGAGCTCGGACTGCACCGGTCCCTTGTCGTAGCCGGTGGCGGCGACGAACCCGTCCATGTGCACCTGCATCTCGACCTCGACCGCGTCCGACTGCACCGTCACGAGCACTCCCGTCGTGCCTGCGGGGTGGGCGTGGGCCTTCTGCGCAGACACCACCACGAACAGCACGGCGAGCGATGCCACGAGGGCGATGAGCACGGGGCGCCGGAGTCGCCGGGTCTGCAAGAGCACGCCGCGACGATAATCACCGGCCGGGAACAGTCCGCGTACGGAAGGCGAACGGATGCTCAACACCGGGTGCCGCGGCCTAGTATCGTTCGGCGGGGGCCGGCGAGTGCCGTGAGCCCCGACGAGCGGAAGGCGGTCGGACGATGCGGTTCGGACTGATCCAGAACTACTCCTCCGACATCGCGGAGATCGCGGATGCCGTCGATGCCTACGAGACGGCTGGCCTCGACACGATCGCGGTCGCGGAGGCGTATTCGTTCGATGCGGTGAGCCGCCTCGGTTACCTCGCGGCCAAGACGCAGACCATCGGGCTGATGTCGAACATCTTCCAGCTCTACACGCGAACTCCTTCGCTCACGGCGATGACGGCCGCGAGCCTCGATTCACTGGCCCCCGGCGGGTTCACCCTGGGATTGGGTGCATCGGGACCGCAGGTCATCGAGGGATTCCACGGTGTTCCCTACGATGCGCCGCTCGGGCGCATGCGCGAGATCGTCGAGATCTGCCGGCAGATCTGGCGACGCGAGCCCGTGGTCCACGAGGGCAAGCACTATTCCGTTCCGCTCAGCCGCGAGCGCGGCGGATCAGGCCTGGGTAAGCCTCTCAAGCTCATCAATCCCATGGCGCGGCCCGACATCCCGATCTCGATCGCGGCCCTCGGTCCCCAGAGCGTCGCCCAGGTCGCCGAGATCGCCGATGGGTGGCAGCCGATCTTCTTCGATCCGGAGCTCGCCTCGAAGGTGTGGGGCGAGTCGCTCGAGGCGGGCACCGCCAAGAGGCGGCCGGAGCTCGGACCCCTCGACATCCAAGTCCAGGTGTTCTTCGCATTCGGCGACCCGTCGCCCGAGGCGGTCATGCGGATCCGGGCGTACCTTGCGCTGTACATCGGGGGCATGGGAGCCAAGGGCAAGAACTTCTACAACGACATCGTCTCGAAGTATGGCTTCGACGCGGAGGCGGCCGAGATCCAGGACCTCTACCTCGCGGGGCGTCGCGCCGAGGCGGTGGCCGCGGTCCCCGACGAGCTCGTGCACGGCGTGACGCTCATGGGTGACCCCGAGCGGCTGCGGAGGCGGGTCGCCGGGTTCGCCGCTGCCGGCGTGACAGAGCTGCTGCTCGCGCCCGTCGCCGAGACCGCCGAGCAACGTCTCGACGACGTCATCTCGCTGCTCGGCGCTGTGCGGGATTCGGGCACCGCGCAGCGGTAGACCGATCGGAGCGCATCGCTCAGCGGATTCATCGGCGGATGAGCGACCCTTCACGGGTGGATGCGCTTCTGAGCCCGTGGGCGCCGAGCGTGGTGGGCCTTGGTCTGCCGGCGCTCGCCGCCGTCGCGTACGCGGTGGGCGTCGCGGTCGCGCGTGGTCGCGGCATCCCGTGGGCCATCTGGCGCGTCGTGATCTGGATGGTGACGTGCGCGCTGGGGGTGTGGACCTTCGCCGGTCCGGCGCAGGCCCTCCGGGACGTGAACCCCTGGATGGACGGCGTCTCGATCGGCATGGCCGCCGCCGTGCTGCCGCTCGGCGTCGCGCTCGGCGATCCCGTCAAGCTCATCGAGCTCCTCCGCGGTCGGCGCATCGGGTGGGCGCGCGGACGCGTCGCTCGATTCGTCATGTTCCCGGGTGTGGCGTCGCTCGTGAGCGCCGTCGTGCTGACGTACGCCATCACGTCGCAGTGGTACCAGGCCTCGCTGACCGAGCCGTTGCCCTGGGTGCTCCTGCTGCTGACGGCGTTCGTCACAGGTCTGGCGGTGAACCTGCCGCTCTTGAGCGACGACCTCATGCCCGAGTGGGCCACGCCGGCGGTCAAGACGCTCGTGGCGTTCGCCGACGGTCTCTTCGACGCCGTCCCCGGGCTCGTCATGATGCTTCTCATCAACAAGTACTCGGGGGGCGCCCTGCTCGCGATCGCCGAGGTCATCGGTATCCCGATGATCGCCGCCACCGTGGTCATGTGGGTGCGCGCCGATGCGCGGGAGCAGCGTGAGATCGACGCCGAGCTGGATGCTCGCGAGGCGGAGGGACAGGGCCCGTGGTGGCTCGACGATCCTCGCTTCGCCGATCGTTTCCGCGACTAGCGAGGCATGATTGTCGAGGCGATTGAGAAGAGGTTCACCACATGATCGCAATGAGCATCCCGAGCCCACCTCCTGAGTGGGCGCAGTTCTCCCTCGGCCCGCTGACGATCCACACCTACGCGCTCTGCATCATCACCGGGATCATCGCGGCGACGATCATCACGCAGCGTCGCCTGTCGCGTCGGGGCGCCGAGGACGGTGTCGTGCTCGACATCATCCTCTGGGCGGTACCGCTGGGGATCGTCGGAGCGCGGTTCTATCACGTGTTCACCCACGGCGGGGACTACTTCTACCCGGGCGCGAACCTCTGGAATGTGTTCGCGATCTGGGACGGCGGCAACGCGCTGTACGGGTCGCTGATCGGCGGCGCGGTCGGTGCGTACATCGGGTGCCGTCGCACCGGCATCCGATTCTGGTCCTTCGCGGATGCTCTCGCCCCTGCCATGCTGGTCGCCCAGGCGATAGGCCGGCTGGGCAACTACTTCAACCACGAACTGTTCGGATTGCCGACCACGTTGCCGTGGGGTCTGGAGATCCTCCCGACCGACACCATGTTCCCCAAGGATCTGCCGGCCGGGACGCTGTTTCATCCCCTGTTCCTGTACGAGATCATCTGGAATCTGGTGGGCGTCGCGATCATCCTTCTGCTCGAGCGCCGGATCGATCTGCGCTGGGGTCGCGCCTTCGGCGTCTACCTGATCTGGTACGGGCTCGGCAGGAGCTGGCTGGAAGCGATCAGGATCGATCCCACCAGCGACGCGCTGTTCGGGATCCCCGCTAACGTGTGGGCCTCGTTCGTCGCCGTCGGGCTGGGCATCGTTCTGATCGTGGTCCGAAGCCGACAGCATCCCGAGCCGGAGACATCCGTCTACCGAGCCGGACGCGAACCCGAGCCTGCGCTGCCGCGCGATGCTGACGGCGACCACACCGCCGAGCCGGCCCCGGCCGCGGTTCGCGAACCGGGACGGCCGTGACCGGAGGCGAGAGCCGTGAGCTCGATGAGCTGCGCCGGAGAGTGTTCGGGCCCGATCCCGCCCAGACGGTGACGGATGCCGACATTCGGCGCCTGCGGGAGCTCGAAGGGATCCAGAGCGAGACCGTGACCCTCCCCGCGCCCGTTGACGCGCCCCTCGACGGGCCCCTCGACGAGCGCCCACCCATGGGCGAGCCGGGCGAGCCGGGCGATCCGGCGATCGTCGGTGCGAAGAGGTTCGCGCCGTCGGGCTGGCCACGCTGGCTGCTTCCTTCGGTCAGCGCGATCGCGCTCGCTGCGATCGGACTGTGCGTCGGCGTCGGCATCGGCGTCGGCATCGCTGGAGGCCGTGTTCTCAACCCGGAGGCAGGCAGCACGCTGCCGGAGCTGGCCACGGCGCAGACCGATGAAGACCGGCTCCCGGCACAGTTCCTGGGCTCGGATCCGCACATCGATCCGGACACGGTGCGATTCGTCGCGATACTCGACGGTTACTACATCGCTCTCGCGCGCCCGTCCGCGTACGACGGAATATGTATCGTCAGCTTCCGGACGGATCGGCAGAATCGCACCGCCGATTCGGTGGGCTGCGCGGGTGAGGGTGCCAGCGGCAGCGTCAGCGGCAGCGGATTGGCTGTCGCCATCAGCGGGACGCTGAACGTCGTGGTCGGTGAGATGACCGTCGAGGGGGAGCCCATCCGGCTATCTGAGAGTGTGACCGCGTACCGCCACTAGATCGGCCGCCGAGCCGTGAGTGTCCCGCGGATGTCCGCGGAGATGAAAGATGTCTCGCGACATGTGAGACACACGTCGCGAGACATCAGTGGCGGAGGATGGGGGATTCGAACCCCCGAGGGCTTTCACCCAACACGCTTTCCAAGCGTGCGCCATAGGCCACTAGGCGAATCCTCCGTGGTCCCGGAGGACCGCAGACCATCCTAGCGTGCCCGTGCGTGCGAACCCGACCCTGCCCCGGAACCCGCGTACGCGCTGCCGGGGCGCACGATCAGCGAGCGCGGAGCGGCGATGGCCAGTAGGCGACGAGGCCGGTCGGCCGAAGCCAGCAGGCCGGTGCGCACGGCGGCGGCAGCATCCGCCAGCTCATCGCCCTGCCAGAAGCCGTGGTGACCGCCGGAGGCGTAGCTGGCCCGCTCGATTCCGCCGATGAGCACCGTCATGGGATCGGGGGGAGCCCCGTGCTCATCGACGAGTCTGGTCCCGAGCGACCGAGGGGACTCGCTCGCCGGCACGGGGATGCCGAGGTCGATCGCAGCGTCCTGCACGCTCATCCACGCGGCGGCCGCGTCGCCGGAGCGCGCTGCGGCGAGCAGCTGGCGCCGCCTGATCTCGCGGATCAGGCCGGGGATCGCGAGAGCGAGCAGGATGCCGAGCACTGCGGTGATCGCGGGCAAAGGGTTGACCGCTGTCGCGGTGCTCCGTGCGAAGGAGTCATCCCGCGGCAGATTGGGATCGACCGTGCTCTGCGTCGCCGTCGGGGAGGGCGTCGCCGCGGGCCCGGTCGTGGGAGCGGCCGTGCTGCCGGGCACACCCGTCGTCAGCGAACCGGGTGAGAAGGATGTCGGGCTCCCCAGGCTGTTGGTCGGCTCGAAAGGGATCCAGCCGATGCCGCCGAAGTAGACCTCGGGCCACGCGTGCAGCTGGCTGCTCATGACCGAGTACACGGTCTCATCGCCGATGGACGTATTCGTGTTCGATCCCGGGAGGTAGCCCACCACGATGCGGGTGGGCATGCCGAGACTGCGCGCCATCAGGGCGAAGGCGGAGGCGAAATGCACGCAGTACCCGGCGCGCACGTCGAGGAACTGGGCGACCGCATCCGCACCGGTCCCGTCGAAGCCCGCCTCGACCGGAGCGTTCAGCGAGTACCGGAACGCGGAGCTGCGGAACCAGGTCTGCAGGGCGACGAGCTTGTCGTAGTCGGTCGTTGCGCCGGCCGTCACCTGAGTGGCGAGCTGACCGATGACGGGCGGCAGATCGGCCGGCAGCGAGAGGGTGTCGTCTGACAGCCCCGCCGCGCTGGCGGAGTGCGAGCGCGCCTGTTCGAGCGTAGGACGCGGCACTTGCGTGACGATGTCGTACGTCTGGCCCTGCGTCGACGCGCCCTGCGCGATCACGGTGCGGTTGGTGGGTACCGCCGCCCACGCGCCCTCGAGCCCCGTGACGGCGACGGCGGGGAAGGCGACGGGCAGCCACGCCGAATTGAGGTTCTTGACCTCGACCGTGGTCGTGTACTCGTCGACGCGGATGTCGGGGTCGGCGGTGACCGGCCCCAGGCTCGCGTCGCCGAGGGGTACGGAGCTCGGCTGATCGGGCGACCACACCGCCCCGTCGAACTTGGACAGGGTGGCGGCGCGGAGATAGGGCGCCGCGGGCGCCGAGCTGCGCACCGTGAGCACCTCGATGTCTCGGGGTCGACGCAGATCGTTGCCCAGCTGCAGCGAGGGATCGATCGCGGCGCCGACGCCGGTGCCGCCGATCCCCGATGCGGTGGGCGCGGGCAGCAGGGGAGTGGCGACCATCGCGATGATGACGGCGACCGCGCCGATGCCGAGCGCCGTCGCCGACACGCCGTTGTTCACCTGAGCCGGCGCCCGTATGGTCGCCGGATCATCGACGGCGTCTCGGCCGCGCTGCTGTTCTCGCGATCGCGTCTCCACGCGCATCATGAAGAGGATCGCGGCCGCCAGCAGCACGAAGGCCGTGCCGTCCAGCGGCCCGGGCACCGCGATGGACGGAACGAGCGAGATCGCGATGAGTCCGACGGCGGCCAGGAGCGGCATCCGTGCCGTCAGCACCACGTGGTCGATCGCGATCGCCAGCAGGCCCATCGAGCCGACGATGACGAACGAGAGCGCCGGGGACGGGTCGAGGGGGGCAGCGCCGAGCTGGACCGCATCCATGGCTGTCGAGACCAGCGCGGGCACCGTGCGCACTGTCTCGGGCGTCGGAACGATGCCGACCAGGGCTGTATCGGCGAGGAACATCCCTGTGAGCAGCGCGACCCAGACGACCAGCTCGATGAGGGTGACGGCGATCGCGGGAAGGCGGAACCGGCGCGCGACGAACCCCGCCGCGAGGATCGCGCCGGTGAGCGCGAGTGCGCCGAGCACCCACCAGCTCAGCGTGACCACGCGGATCAGCGGCATCATCGCGGCGTAGAGCGCGACGTACACCCCGATCGTCAGTGCGAGCTCCGCCGGGCGACGGGATGCCGCGGCGTCAGGCGACGACATTGCTCACCCCCTGATCCGCAGCTCCCGACCAGGCGGCCACCAGATCGGCGTCTGCGCCGATCGGCGCAGCGCGCCAGCCGAGATCGGTCGCGCGGTCGAGCGCGTCTCCGGTGGGAGCGGCGGCCAGCACGATCGGCAGGGCCGAGTGATGAACGAGCGGGGCGAGGGCCTCGGCATCCGCGGGATCGAAGCGCCCCGTCACCACGACGACCGGGCCGGTCATGGCGCCGGCGAACAGCAGGGGGAGCTTGGCGAGGGTGTCGCCGCGGCGAGCCGTGATGGTCGCCAGGTGCGTGGCGACGGCTTCGACCCCGCCGAGGTCGCCCCCGTCGATGGGGTCGGCGAGCGCCGTGCCGTCCGAATCGATCAGCTCGACCACGTAGCCGTCGGTGACGAGGCGAGAGACGACGGAGATGCAGCTCGAGACGGCCGCCTCGAAACCCGCGTCCAGGCCGGTGGTGCGCAGTGCTTCGGCGCTCCACCGCTCTGCGGCGCGGTCGAGCACGACCGTGGCCTCGGGAGTGGATTCCTGCTCCTCCTGCCGCACCATGAGCGCGTCGCGGTGCGCGGTGGCCCGCCAGTGGATGCGGCGCATCGAGTCGCCGGGGGCGTAGGGGCGGGCGATGAGGTTGTCCGAGCCCTGTCCGATCTGATTCGTCGTGGTGTGCAGGGTGCCCCCTGACTCGCCGGAGAAGTTCGCGAGCACCGGCAGGTCGACGATCGCGGGCGTCACGGTGACCTGCGTGCGCACGCCGAGCACATTGCTGCGCCGCGCGAGGCCGAACGGATCGGTGGATGTGACCGAAAGCGGGCCGAGGGGGTGCACGCCCCTGCGCGCACCCGTGATCGTGTACCGCAGCTCGACGGCTCGCTCGTCGCCCCGCAGGCCCGAACCGAGCGCGGGGAAGACGCCGTGCGCCACTCCGGTGAGGCCGGCCGGCACCGCGTCGCGCCACAGACCTGCCGCCGTCGGCACGGCAGTGCGCACGCCGACCCGGACAGTGACGGTGGACGGTCGGCCGACGGTCGCGACGTCGGGGCTGAGGGAGCGCCCGACGCTTTCGGTGCGCCGGGTCACGTAGAGCGAGACGATGCTTGCCGCGAGGGTGGCGAGCAGGAGGATCCCGAAGTACAAGAGCTCGACCAGTCCGAGCTCGTTCGCCAGCACGAAGCAGGCGATCGCCAACACGAGCGCGCCCGTCCCTCGGACGGTCAAAGGCCATACGCGTCTCATCGGCGGGTCACTGTCGGGTCACTGTCTGGTGGGCGGGGAACTCTTCACGGATGACGTCGTCACTGCCGAGCCGCAAGGGGCACGCGGACGGTGGCGGCGATGCGCTCGAGGATGCCGGTGATCGCGTCCGTCGTCGATCGGGCGCGCACTCCGCCCGCTGCGCGCGTCGGGATCAGCCGGTGCGCGAAGACGGGAATCAAGAGCGCGGTGATGTCGTCGGGGATGACGAACCCCCGGCCGTCCAGGGCAGCCCACACCTTCGCCGCGCGCACGAGCTGCAGCGTCGCCCGCGGGCTTGCGCCGAGGCGAAGGTCGGGGTGGGTGCGCGTCGCCTGCGACAGCCCCACCGCGTAGTCCTCGATCGCGGGGGCGACGTGCACGGCGCGCGCCCAGCCGATGAGTGCGGTCACCTCCGCCGACGAAACGACCGGGGTGAGCGCCTCGAGGGGGTTCACCGCATCCCGCTGCCGGAGCATCAGGGCCTCGGACCGCGCGTCGGGGTAGCCCATCGAGATGCGCATCATGAACCGGTCGCGCTGCGCTTCCGGGAGCGCGTACGTGCCCTCCATCTCGAGCGGGTTCTGCGTGGCGACCACGAGGAACGGGTAGGGCAGCGCGTGGGTCTGTCCGTCGACGGTGACCTGGCCCTCCTCCATCGCCTCCAGCAGCGCGGACTGGGTCTTCGGCGACGAGCGGTTGATCTCGTCCGCGATCACGATGTTGGCGAAGATCGCGCCGTGCTTGAACTCGAACTCGCGATCGACGGGGTTGAACACGCTCACGCCGGTCACGTCGCCGGGGAGCAGATCGGGCGTGAATTGGATGCGGCGCACGGAGGCGTCGACCGATGCGGCCAGCGCTCGCGCCAGCATCGTCTTGCCGACGCCGGGGACGTCTTCGATCAGAAGATGCCCCTCTGCCAGGAGCGAGACGAGGGCGCTGCGGACGGCATCCGGTTTGCCATCGATCACCGTCCCCACCGAAGTGAGGATCTGGTTCGTCAGACTCTCGAACGACTCGGGCGACATGACGGGTGGTGTCGGGTGCGATCGGTCGGGCGTGCCCGACTCACCCAGCGCGATGTGGTCCATGGGCCCCCTCCGGTCCGCGGGTGGGCATCATCGCCCGGCGTTATTCGATCGTAACCTCCAGCCATGACCGGTGGCGCGGGGCGCAGGGGATTCGCAGGTGCCCCGGACGCCGGTTAGAATAGTCTCAGCTCTCCGCGCGGCGGCATCCAGGCCAACTCCCCCAGGACGGAAACGTAGCAAGGGTAACCAGGCTCTGCCGGGTGCGCGGAGAGTCTTTCCATGTCCGGCCCCCGATCGGGCCCAGGCGATCTCGCGACATCGAGAGATCCCCGTGTGGCGGCGGCACGCCGACTCTAGGCTGAGACCGTGACGCAGAGCATCTTCATCACGTCGGCAGAGGGTCATTCGGGCAAGTCCACGATCGCACTGGGCGTGCTGGATGCGCTCGGTCGCGCGACTCCGCGCGTCGGCGTCTTCCGCTCGATCGCACGGTCGACGGTGGAGCGCGACTACGTCCTGGAGATGCTCCTGGCCCACGCCGTGATCGACCTCGACTACGATGAATGCGTCGGCGTCACGTACGACGACGTGCGTGCGGATCCGGATGCCGCACTCGGCACGATCGTCGAGCGCTACAAGCGCGTCGAAGCCCAGTGCGACGCGGTCGTCGTGCTCGGCAGCGACTTCACGGATGTCTCGAGCCCGGCAGAGCTCGGCTACAACGCCCGGATCGCGGCCAATCTCGGCGCCCCCGTGCTGCTGGTCGTCGGCGGACGCAGCCAGCAGGGTTCGGAGGAGCAGCTCGGCTCGTCGACCCCTCGGACGCCGGCCGAGATGGGTCAGACCTCCGCGCTCGCCCTCGTCGAGCTCGCTCACGAGCGCGCGGAGCTGTTCGGCGTCGTCGCGAACCGCGCGAATCCCGACGAGCTCGACGAGATCGTGGCGGCGATCCGCGCCGCGGTCGACGCGTCGCCGGTGGTGACGGCATCCGTCCTCGGCGACGATTCCGCGGCTCACCCGGTGGTTCCGGTGTGGGCCCTCCCCGAAGACCGCTTCCTGGTGGCTCCGTCGGTGCGCGGAGTGATGCGCTCCGTCGAGGGGCGCCTCGTGCGAGGCGACCCGGAGCTCCTGACGCGCGAAGTGCTCGGGGTGGTGGTGGCCGGCATGTCGATGGTGAACGTGCTGCCGCGTCTGACCGAGAGCGCGATCGTGGTGGTACCGGCAGACCGCACCGAGGTGCTCCTGGCGACGCTGCTCGCCAACGCGTCCGGGACGTTCCCGTCGCTCGCCGGCATCGTGCTCAACGGCGGTTTCGATCTGCCCGAGTCGATCGTGCGCCTCCTCGACGGCCTGAGCTCGTCGCTCCCGGTGATCGCGACCGATCTCGGGACATACCAGACGACGCTGCGGATCATCAATACCCGCGGACGCCTCGCCGCCGACTCGCAGCGGCGGTACGACACGGCGCTGTCGATCTTCGAGCGTCACATCGACACCGACGAGCTCGTCAGGGCACTGGGAGTCGCGCGGGCGAGCGTGGTGACCCCGCTCATGTTCGAGTACGGCCTCATCGAGCGCTCGCGCTCGGACCGCCGGCGCATCGTGCTGCCCGAGGGCACCGACGACCGGATCCTGCGTGCCGCGGCGACCGTGCTGTCGCGCGGAATCGCCGACCTGACGATCCTCGGCGAAGAGATCGAAGTGCGAAACCGGGCGATCGAGCTCGGCATCGACATCCGGGATGCTCAGGTGCTCAGCTCGTTCGACGCCGTGTACGTCGACCGGTTCGCACGCGAGTACGAGCGCCTCCGGGCGCACAAGGGCGTCACCTACGCGCAGGCGGCCGACACCGTGACCGACGTGTCGTACTTCGGCACCCTCATGGTTCACCTGGGCCTGGCCGACGGGATGGTCTCCGGGGCGGCCCACACAACGGCGCACACGATCCGCCCGGCCTTCGAGATCATCAAGACCAAGCCGGGAGTGTCGGTGGTCTCGTCAGTGTTCCTCATGGCGCTCGCCGACCGCGTGCTCGTGTACGGGGACTGCGCCGTCATCCCGGACCCCACGAGCGAGCAGCTGGCCGATATCGCGATCTCGTCGGCAGCGACCGCCGAGCAGTTCGGCATCGAACCGCGCATCGCGATGCTCTCGTACTCGACGGGCGAGTCCGGCTCGGGCGCGGAGGTCGAGAAGGTGCGGACGGCGACGGCGCTCGTGCGCGAGCGCGCCCCCGAGCTGCTGGTCGAAGGACCGATCCAGTACGACGCGGCCGCCGATGCCGCTGTCGCGAAGGCGAAGATGCCGGGTTCTGCCGTCGCGGGCCGGGCGACGGTCTTCATCTTCCCCGACCTGAACACCGGCAACAACACCTATAAAGCGGTGCAGCGCTCGGCGGGCGCCGTGGCGATCGGCCCGGTCCTGCAGGGGCTCAACAAGCCAATCAACGATCTCTCGCGCGGCGCGCTGGTGGACGACATCGTCAACACCATCGCGATCACCGCGATACAGGCACAGGGAGAACCGTCGTGAGCGTGGTCCTGGTCGTCAACAGCGGATCGTCGTCCTTCAAGTACCAGCTGCTCGACGTCGAGACGGAGCGGATGCTGGCCTCCGGCCTCGTCGAGCGCATCGGCGAACCGATGGGTGTGTCGAAGCACACCGTGTTTGCGCCGTCGGCCGAAGGGGCGACGATGCTGGACGCGACCTACTCCCGTGAGTTGCCGATCCCGGATCACACGGCCGGTTTCGCCGTCATGCTGGACGCGTTCGCCGAGAACGGGCCGTCGCTGGCCGCGCATCCGCCGACGGCCGTCGGCCACCGCGTGGTGCACGGGGGTGCGCGCTTCTTCGAACCGACGATCATCACGCCGCTCGTCGAGATCAACATCGCGGATCTCTCGGTGCTGGCCCCGCTGCACAACCCCGCCAACCTCGCGGGGATCGTCGCCGCGAAGAAGGCGTTCCCCGACGTGCCGCACGTCGCCGTCTTCGACACCGCGTTCCACCAGACCCTGCCCCCCGCGGCGTACACGTACGCGATCGACGCGGAGCTCGCCGCATCCCATCGCATCCGCCGCTACGGGTTCCACGGTACGTCGCACAAGTTCGTGAGCGAGGCGGCGGCCGCGTTCCTCGGACGGCCGCTCGGCGACCTCAGGCAGATCGTGTTCCACCTCGGAAACGGCGCCTCGGTCGCCGCGATCGACGGCGGTCGATCGGTCGAGACCTCGATGGGCCTCACGCCCCTGGAGGGTCTGGTGATGGGCACCCGCTCGGGCGACATCGACCCCGCCGTCCTGTTCCACCTCTCGCGCCGTGCCGGCATGTCGATCGACGACCTCGACGCGCTCCTGAACCGCGGGAGCGGGCTGCAGGGCCTCGCCGGCGTCTCCGACATGAGGGACATCATCGCGGGCGTGGAGGCGGGGCAGACCGCACCCACTCTGGCGTTCGAGGTGTACGTGCACCGCCTTCGCGGCTACGCCGGGTCGTACATGGCCCAGCTCGGCGGCGTCGATGTCATCTCGTTCACCGCCGGAGTCGGCGAGAACGCACCCGAGGTACGCGCGGGCGCCCTCGCCACGCTCGGGTTCGCCGGGGTCGAGATCGATCAGGAGAGAAATGCGACGCGAGGTCGCGGCATCCGCGTCATCTCCACCGATTCGTCGGCCGTCACGGTTCTGGTGGTCCCGACCAACGAAGAGCTCGAGATCGCGCGCCAGACCCTCGCTGCGACCGGCGGATAGACGTCGGGCGTTCCCGGTTATCGTGCGTGCGCACGCCCGCACTACGCTGGTATAACGGCGCACCGTCGAGCCGTTCACCCGTCGCCCTCTCCCCTCGCTGGAGGCTTTCGTGACCGCCGAACTGCCCGATCTCACGACGTATGACGCCGTGCTCTTCGACCTGGACGGGGTGATCACGCCGACCGCCGAAGTGCACATGGACGCGTGGCGGGCGATGTTCGACACGCTGTTCACGGAGTGGGACATCACGCCCCCCTACGGCGAAGCCGACTATTTCGAGTACCTCGACGGCAAGAAGCGCTACGACGGCGTCGCGAGCCTGCTGCGCAGCCGTGACGTCGAGGTGCCGTGGGGGGATCCCTCCGATCCGCCGACCGCCGACACGGTCTGCGGGATCGGCAACCGCAAGAACGAGTTCTTCGCCCGGGTCCTGCGCGAGGAGGGCATCGTCGCCTACCCCGGCTCGATCGCCGTGCTCGACGTCCTCGCCGCGGCCGGTACGCCGATCGCGATCGTCTCCAGCTCCAAGAACGCGCGCGAAGTGCTCACCTCTGCCGGGATCATCGATCGCTTCCCCGTGATCATGGACGGGGTGATCGCCGAGCGCGACCACCTGGCCTCCAAGCCCGCTCCCGACGTCTTCGTCGAGGCGGCGCGGATGCTGGGGGTCGCACCCGCCCGCAGCGCCGCCGTCGAAGACGCCCTCAGCGGGGTCGCATCGGCCGCCGCGGGGGGATTCGGCCTCGTGGTCGGCGTCGACCGCGGCGTCGGTGCCGATGCGCTTCGCGAAGCGGGTGCCGACCTCGTCGTCCCCGACCTTTCCGCCTTCACCGCCCCCGCGCCTGAACGAGAGGCATCCGCATGATGAATCGCGATCGATTCCCCGTCGATCCGTGGCGGCTCGTCGAGACCGCCCTCGACCTGGAAGACGCCGGCGTCACCGAGACGCTGTTCGCGGTCGGCAACGGCTACCTGGGGCTCCGCGGCAATCACCCCGAGGGCAGGCAGGCGCAGGAGCACGGTACCTTCATCAACGGGTTCCACGAGACCTTCCCGATCCGGCACGCCGAGCAGGCCTACGGCTTCGCAGAGGTGGGTCAGACGATCATCAACGCGCCCGACGCGAAGGTGATGCGGGTCTACGTCGACGACGAGCCGCTGTCTCTGGATGTCGCCGACATCCGAGAGTACGAGCGTTCGCTCGACTTCCGGGACGGGGTGCTGCGCCGTCACATCCTGTGGGCGACGCCGTCGGGCAAGCTCGTGCGGATCGACTTCGACCGGATGGTGTCGTTCGAAGAGAAGCACCTCGCCGTGCTCAGCGTCGAAGTCACCGTGCTCAACTCCGACGCTCCCGTGACGGTCAGCTGCCAGCTGATCAATCGGCAGGACGGCGAGGATGTGTACGGCGGCACGCCCAACGCGACGAAGAAGGCGGGATTCGATCCACGCAAGGCCGATCGCATCCACGAGCGGGTGCTGCAGCCGCAGGAGTACTGGCAGGACGGGCTGCGCTCCACTCTCAGCTATAAGGTCGCCGACTCGGGAATGACGATCGCCGTGGTCGCCGACCACGTCATCGAGACCGACAACGAGTTCTCGGCGCGGACGCTGATCGAGCCCGACATCGCCAAGAACGTGTTCCGCGTGCAGGCGAAGGCGGGGGTACCGATCCGGGTCACCAAGCTGGTCAGCTATCACACGTCTCGGGGCGTACCCGCGCGAGAGCTCGTGGATCGCTGCCGGCGCACGCTCGACCGGGCCCGCTCCGAGGGGGTGGCCCTTCAGTACGAGCGTCAGCGCGCGTGGATGGATGCGTTCTGGACCCGTTCCGACGTCCGCATCGGCGGCCATGACGACCTCCAGCAGGCGACGCGCTGGTGTCTGTTCCAGCTCGCCCAGGCCGCCGCCCGCGCGGACAGTCAAGGGGTGCCCGCGAAGGGCGTCTCCGGGTCGGGGTACAGCGGCCACTATTTCTGGGACACCGAGATCTACGTGCTCCCGTTCCTGGCTTACACGACCCCGCTCTGGGCTCGCAATGCCCTCCGGATGCGGTATCTCATGCTTCCCGCATCCCGTCGACGCGCCCGTCAGCTGAACGAGGCGGGAGCGCTCTTCCCGTGGCGCACCATCAACGGTGAAGAGGCGTCCGCGTACTACGCGGCGGGCACCGCGCAGTACCACATCAACGCCGACGTCAGCTTCGCGCTCGCCAAATACGTGCGCTCCACCGGCGACGACGACTTCCTCCGCCGCGAGGGCGTCGATATCGCCGTCGAGACCGCTCGTCTGTGGGAGACTCTGGGGTTCTGGCGCGAGAGCGACGGCGAGGACACATTCCACATCCACGGCGTCACCGGCCCGGACGAGTACACGACGGTCGTCAACGACAACCTCTTCACGAACGTCATGGCGCGATTCAACCTGCGATTCGCCGCCCGCACCGTGCGCGAGATGGCCGAGGACGACCCGGAGGCCTACCGCGCGGCCGTCGACAGGCTCGGGATCGAACCTGGTGAGCCGGAGGCGTGGGACCGGGCCGCGGAGGCCATGCACATCCCTTACAGCCCGGCGTTCGGCATCCACCCTCAGGACCACGTCTTCCTCGACAAGGAGGTATGGGACCTCGAGAAGACCCCGGCCGACCAGCGGCCCCTCCTCCTGCATTTCCACCCGCTGGTGATCTACCGCTACCAGGTGCTCAAGCAGGCCGATGTCGTGCTCGCGCTGTTCCTCCAGGGCAATCACTTCTCGGACGAAGAGAAGCTGGCCGACTTCGAGTACTACGACCCGCTCACGACGGGCGACTCGACGCTCTCGGCGGTCGTACAGGCGATCCTGGCCGCAGAGGTCGGATACCAGGACCTCGCCCTGGACTACTTCCGGGAGTCGCTGTTCGTCGATCTCGCCGACCTGCACCACAACGCGTCGGACGGCGTCCACGTGGCGTCGGCCGGCGGCGTCTGGACGGCCCTCGTCTCGGGCTTCGGCGGAATGCGCGACCACTTCGGCGACCTGTCGTTCGACCCGCGCCTGCCCGCCGACTGGCCGGAGCTTGCGTTCGTGCTGCACTGGCAGGGCACGCGGCTGGGGATCACGATCACGCGTGACGAGATCCGGGTGGCAGCAAGCGGTGGCGCGCCTGTCGGCTTCTCGGTGCGCGGCGCCGCGTTCGTGGTCGGCGACGGCGAAGAGGTCGTCGTCCCGCTCGCCGACCAGGGTCCGGTCATCCCCGGCAAGCCTTCGCTCAAGCAGTTCGCCGACATGCGCAGGGAGGACGGCACGTTCCTCTCGGCGTCGGTTCCCACTGTCACGTCGACGATTCCGGTCATCACGGCGAGCGTTCCGATCATCGTCACCGAGTCGTCACTGGAGACTGCCGACCCGAAGGTGGGGGCCGATTCCTGAGCGCCCGCGAGGGAGGCGCGATCGGAGTGGACGGGGCGGGCGGGATGTCGCGGGCACGGCCTAGGCTGGGTGCGTGACCACCGCCCTCTATCGCCGCTACCGTCCTGAGGCGTTCGGCGAGATGATCGGCCAGTCGCAGGTCACCGACCCGCTCATGACGGCGCTGCGCAGCGACCGGGTCGGCCACGCGTACTTGTTCTCGGGCCCGCGCGGGTGCGGCAAGACCACGTCGGCGCGCATCCTGGCGCGGTGTCTGAACTGCGCGCAGGGTCCGACCGACGTGCCGTGCGGCACGTGCGACAGCTGCGTCGAACTCGGGCGCGACGGTGGCGGGTCGCTGGATGTCGTCGAGATCGATGCCGCCAGCCACAACGGCGTCGACGACGCCCGCGATCTGCGCGAGCGTGCGATCTTCGCGCCCGCGCGCGACCGCTTCAAGATCTTCATCCTCGACGAGGCGCACATGGTCACCCCGCAGGGGTTCAACGCGCTGCTGAAGCTCGTCGAAGAGCCGCCCGACCACGTGAAGTTCATCTTCGCGACGACCGAGCCCGAGAAGGTCATCGGCACGATCCGTTCCCGTACCCACCACTATCCGTTCCGCCTGGTTCCGCCCGCCGCGATGCTCGAGTACGTGCAGGCGCTGTGCGAGACCGAGGGCGTGTCGGTCGAGCCCGGCGTCCTGCCGCTCGTGGTGCGAGCGGGCGGCGGCTCGCCGCGCGACACCCTCTCGCTGCTCGACCAGCTGATCGCCGGATCAGATCCGGCGCCGGATTCGGGGGCGGTGCGCGTGCGATACGAACGCGCGGTCTCGCTCCTGGGCTACACGCACGCCGAACTGCTCGATGAGGTCATCGACGCATTCGGGGCCGCCGACGCGTCGGCCGCCTTCGCCGCGGTCGACAGGGTCGTCCAGACCGGTCAAGACCCGCGACGGTTCGTCGACGATCTGCTCGAGCGTCTGCGCGATCTGATCATCATCGCCGCGACCGGTCGCGGGGCCGCTGCGGTGCTGCGCGGAGTGCCCTCGGAAGAGCTCGAGCGGATGACGCGACAAGCGTCGATCTTCGGTGCCGACCGGCTGTCGCGCACCGCCGACCTCGTGATCGCGACTCTCGACGAGATGACCGGCGCGACCTCGCCGCGCTTGCAGCTCGAGCTCATGGTCGCCCGTATCCTCACCCACGCGGGGATCGGCGTCGCGGCTGCTGCGGTGGCGGCGCATGCTCCTGCGCCTGCTCCGGTGGCTGCGCCTGCTGCGGTGGCTGCGCCTGCTGCGGTGGCTGCGCCTGCTGCGGTGGCCGCCCCTGCGCCTGCTGCGGTGGCTGCGCCTGCTCCGGTTGGTCCGCCCGCCGAAGCGTCACCCCCGGTGGTATCGCCCCCGGCCCCTCGCGGTCCGGTGACCGTGCAGCTCATACGCGATGCGTGGCCCGAGATCCTGGGCGCGCTCGAGACCACGAGCCGCGCGTCGTGGCTCGTTGCCAGCGGTGCGCGCGTGATCGGATTCCGCGACGATGTGCTCAGTCTCGCGTTCCAGAGCCAGAGCGACGTCGCGTCGTTCAAGAAGCTCAATGCGGGCGCCGGGCCGAGCGAAGACCTGCGTCAGGCGATCGTGGCGGTGCTGGGCGTCCGCGTGAAGTACATCGCCAAGCACGACAGCGACATCGCTCCGCACGAGCCGCCGCCCGAGACGGACGACCCGGGTCCTTCCGACCCCGGTCCCTCCGACCCCGGTCCCTCCGACGTCCTGCCGCCCGACGTCCTGCCGCCGGACGTCCCGCCGCGCGACGTCCCACCGCCGCCCGCGTCGACCCGCCGTGAGCCGGACCGCCCTGAGCGGCAGGCGCCTTCCACGGCCCGTCGTGCCGCCGAACGCCCGCCCGCGCGTTCGGCTCCTGCATCCGCTGCCCCGGTGACCGAGTGGGCCGTCGCGCCGATCCCTACCGAACAGCCTGCCCCGTCGGCGGTGTCGCAGTTCGCCGTCGACGACGAACCCGAAGACGTCGCGGGTGCAGCGCGCGCACGCACCGCGACCCTGGCCCCCGCGCCGGCGCGGGGAGCCGCTGGCCTCGACGGCACAGTTCTGCCCGACGCCGAGGTGGAACCTTCGATCGAAGACGACGAGCTCGACCCGACCGACGTCATCGAAGCCCCCACCGCCGACGCGCCGGTGCCGCCGGTCGTCGCGCCGCCGCTGCCCATCGGCAACGCCGCTGCGCGAGGCGTCGCGGCAACCAACGGGGGAGTGCAGCGCTATGGCGAGGCGGTCATCCGGCAGATGCTCGGGGCCGCGTTCGTGCGCGAAGAGCCCTATGAGCCCCCCACGAGGTTCAGCTGACCATGTACGACGGCATCGTTCAGGATCTCATCGACGAGTTCGGCCGACTTCCGGGCATCGGGCCGAAGTCGGCGCAGCGCATCACGTTCCACATCCTTCAGACGCCGTCGTTCGACGTCACCCAGCTCGCCGAGCTCCTCGCCCACGTCCGCGAGCGGGTGCGCTTCTGCGAGATCTGCGGCAACGTCTCTGAGCAGGATCGGTGCGCGATCTGCCGGGATCCCCGCCGCAACGCGACCCTGATCTGCGTCGTCGAAGACGCGAAGGACGTCGCAGCGATCGAGCGCACGCGGGAGTTCCGCGGGCTCTACCACGTGCTGGGCGGTTCGATCAGCCCGATCGCCGGCATCGGCCCCGACGACCTTCGCATCCGTCAGCTCATGCAGCGTCTCGCCGACGGCACGGTGCAAGAGGTCATCCTCGCCACCAACCCCAACCTCGAGGGCGAAGCCACGGCGACCTATCTGAGCCGGCTCCTGCACACCCTCGAGATCTCGGTGACCCGCCTGGCCTCCGGGCTTCCGGTGGGCGGCGATCTCGAGTACGCCGACGAGGTCACCCTCGGTCGCGCGTTCGAAGGGCGTCGCGCGGTCTGATGGCCGCCCCTCTCACACGATTCGACGCTCGCGCGTGGATTCTCTTCGGCGCGATGGCGTTGCTGTGGGGCCTGCCCTATCTGTTCATCAAGCAAGCCGTCGACTCGTATTCGCCCGCCGCCGTCGTCTCGGGGCGCACACTCGTCGGCGCGCTCCTGCTCCTTCCGTTCGCGCTCCGCGCGCGAGCGCTGGGCCCGGCGTTCGCCAAGATCGGCTGGGTGCTCGCGTTCGGCGCGATCGAGATGGCCGGACCCTTCCTGCTGCTGGGGCACGCGGAGCAGACGCTCCCATCCGGGCTCACCGGACTCCTGGTGGCGACCGTGCCGCTGTTCGCCGCGATGATCGCCCTCGCCGGAGGCGACCGGTCGGTGCTTCGTCCGTCCCGCGCGATCGGGCTCGTGGTCGGCTTCGCCGGCGTGGCAGTGATCGTCTCGGGGCCGGGCCTCGCGGTCTCCGGAGGTGCCGGTCTGATCGCGCTGGGCGAGGTCCTGCTGGTCGCGGTGTGTTACGCGACCGCACCGTTCCTCATCGCGCGCAAACTGGTCGACGTGCCCTCACTCGGCACGATCACGCTGTCGCTCGCGGCCGTAGGCATCTTCTACCTCCCGATCGCTCTGCTCACCCAGCATCAGGTGCCCACGCTGCAGAGCACGGTTTCGCTGCTTTCTCTGGCGGTGCTGTGCACGGCTGTCGCCTTCATGGTGTTCTTCGCGCTGATCGCCCGGGTCGGGCCCGTGCGCGCACCGCTGTTCACTTACGTCAACCCGATCGTGGCGATCCTGCTCGGCGTGATCGTGCTGGGGGAGCAGATCACCGTAGGACTGCTCATCGGCTTTCCGCTCGTGATCTTCGGATGCTGGTTGGCCGCCACAGGCGGCATGCTCCGGTCTCGGCGCAACGCCCCCGACGAGCGGCCCTTCGCGTCCGGTTAGGTCGGGTCGCGGCATCCGCCTCAGTTCTTGCACGCCGTGTGGCGTTGTGGCGCAGGAAAGTGGCGCCGGTCGGTCGGGAAGGGCGTCGGTCAGCGCAGCACTTCGACCAGGACGATCCACGACACGAGGAGCGATGAGACGATCGCGATGAGCGATCCCGCCGCGAACCACACGAGTCCCGAAGGCGCGCCCGCGACGAGCAGGACCGAACCCACGAGGTAGGCCGCCGGCGCCGCGAAGCACACGAGCGACTTGACCAGCTTCACGTGGTTGTCAGGGTGCCGGTTCGCGTAGATCTGCCTCGCGGCCTCCACCCCGAAAACCGCAGCCAGGAGTGAGATGACGAGCATCGCGATGCCGTAGGCGCCGATCGTCACCTCGGGGATGAGCCCGATGGCCGAGGAGATCAGAGCCAGCACCAGGCCGGCGACGCCGGCCGCGAGACGCGCGGTGAGGGACTTCTCCTTGACGATGTCGGCGATGTTGACGCTCGCCGCCACGATCATGAGACCGGCGAGGGCCGCCGTCGCGCCCGCCATGGCGACATTGAACTCCGACCAGCCCTCTACCGTCGCGCCCATGCTCGCATGCTAGCGGCTCGCCTCCGCGGATGCCGTCACATGGCCGGCTCGGCATCCACGCCTCCGTAAGATGGTGCGTTGGGCGTGGCATCCCGCCCGTTTCAGGTCGCCCTCGCAGAAAGACGGACCGGCGACACATCCCCGGGGAGTTCCACTGTGGCGCTGATCGTGCAGAAGTACGGCGGCTCGTCCGTCGCCGACGCGGAGAGCATCAAGCGCGTCGCCAAGCGCGTCGTCGACAATCGCCGTGCCGGGCACGAGGTCGTCGTGGCCGTCAGCGCGATGGGCGACACGACCGACGAGCTGCTCGATCTCGCCAACCAGGTGTCGCCGATGCCCGCTCCGCGCGAGCTCGACATGCTCCTCTCCAGCGGTGAGCGCATCTCGATGGCCCTGCTCGCGATGGCGATCCATTCCATGGGCTTCGAGGCTCGTTCGTTCACCGGCAGCCAGGCGGGCATGATCACGGATGCCACGCACGGCGCTGCGCGCATCGTCGATGTCACCCCCGTTCGCCTGCGCGAAGCGCTCGACGAGGGTGCGATCGTGATCGTCGCCGGATTCCAGGGCTTCAACCGCGACACCCGCGACATCACGACGCTCGGCCGCGGCGGGTCCGACACGACCGCCGTCGCCCTCGCCGCCGCGCTCGATGCGGATGTGTGCGAGATCTACAGCGACGTGGACGGCATCTTCACGGCCGACCCGCGGGTCGTGCCGAAGGCACGAAAGCTCGATCACGTCTCGAGCGAAGAAATGCTCGAGCTCGCCGCCAACGGCGCCAAGGTCCTGTACATCCGCGCCGTCGAGTACGCGCGCCGCCACGGCGTGCTGATCCACGCGCGCTCGTCGTTCAGTTCGGGCGAGGGCACGTTGGTGCTCAACGACAAGCACCGCGCCCGGTATGTGGAAGAGGGAAAGCCCATGGAAGAGCCCATCGTCGCCGGCGTCGCCACCGATCTCGGCCAGGCCAAGATCACCGTCATCGGCGTACCGGACGTCCCGGGCAAGGCGGCCGAGATCTTCAAGATCGTCGCCAACTCCGGAGCCAACGTCGACATGATCGTGCAGAACGTCTCGGCAGCGACGACGGGCCGCACCGACATCTCGTTCACGCTGCCCAAGGCGGATGCCGCGACCGCCATCCGCGCGCTGGCTTCGGAGCAGGCGCAGGTCGGCTTCGCGAGCCTCGTGCACGACGACCAGATCGGCAAGCTCTCGGTGGTGGGCGCAGGTATGCGCACGCACTCCGGCGTCTCGGCGACGCTGTTTGAGGCGCTGAGCATCGCGGGCATCAACATCGAGATGATCTCGACGTCCGAGATCCGCATCTCGGTCGTCGTCCGCGGCGATGACCTGGCCGCCGCGGCGCGGGTCGTGCACACCGCGTACGGGCTCGACGGCGACGACGACGCCATCGTCCACGCCGGCACGGGCCGCTAGGCACGCCGCCCCGTACAGCGAGACTCCAGCATCCCGCCTTACCTTCTGCTCGGGAGGAGGATGCTGTGGCACGAGCGAAGCTCTCTACCCGGGCGCGCTGGCTGTGGAGTGCGACCGCGGCGATCGCGGTGCTGGCGGTCGGGGCAGTGCTCTTCCAGCCGTGGCTGCTTCTGATCGATGTGAGGGTGGCCGACGCGATCCCGACGGCCATCGCCACCGCGCCCCCGACGAACCAGGCATCTCGGCAGACGAGCGCGGCCACACCGCCGGGCTCCGTCGAATCGGTCGAGATGCCGGCCCCTGCGCCCGGCCCCGTCGATCTGCTCGCCGGAGAGTTCGTGAGCCACGAGCACGAGACGAACGGGGGTGCCCGCATCATTCAGCTGCCGGACGGTCGACGCCACCTCGCGATCGAGGGCCTCGTCACCAGCAACGGACCCGATGTGCATGTCTGGCTCAGCGCCGGTCCTGTCGTCGAGGGTCTGGACGGCTGGTTCACCGCCGCGGGATACGACCACATCGACCTCGGACCGATCAAGGGGAATCTGGGCGACCAGCTGTACGACATCCCCGCCGAGGTGGACCTGGCAGCATTTCGCACCGTCGACCTGTGGTGCGAGCGATTCTCGGTGTCGTTCGGGGCGGCGGCGCTTTCCTGATCCGGCCCGACTGACCTGGCCCGCCCTCGCATGCCACGCGTCGAACGAGCGGGAGAAACTGCGGCATTCCGTGTGCGTGCCCCACTCTGTGACCACTCGTCCCGGCCGATTGACCGTCGTCGCCCGGCACACGCCAGCGTCGGCGCTCGGCCGCCGATAGAATCGGGCTTTCACCCCACGAACGTCGAGGATCGCCATGACGCACATCTCTGATTCCGGACTCTCCGTCGCCGTCGTCGGCGCCACGGGCCAGGTGGGCAAGGTCATGCGCGAGATTCTCGCCGAACGCGCCTTCCCGATCCGCGAGCTGCGGTTGTTCGCGACCGCCCGGTCGGCCGGCACGGCCGTGGACTTCGGCGGGACGTCGATCATCGTCGAAGACGTCGAGACCGCCGACCCCGCCGGCATCGACATCGCCCTCTTCTCCGCCGGCGCCACGGGCAGCCGCGCGCATGCTCCCCGGTTCGCGGCGGCGGGCGCCGTCGTGATCGACAACTCGAGCGCCTGGCGCATGGACCCCGACGTTCCGCTCGTCGTGAGCGAAGTCAACCCGCACGCCATCCGCGAGGCACGCAAGGGGATCATCGCCAACCCGAACTGCACGACGATGGCCGCCATGCCGGTGCTCAAGGTGCTCGATGCCGATGCAGGCCTCGAGCGCCTCATCGTCAGCACGTACCAGGCGGTCAGCGGTTCCGGCATCGCCGGCGCCGAAGAGCTGCTCGGTCAGGTCGAGGGCGTGCTCGCACAGGGCGACACTCTGCGGCTCGTGCACGACGGGTCGTCGATCGACTTCCCCGCCCCGGAGAAGTACATCGCTCCGATCGCGTTCGACGTGATCCCCTTCGCGGGCAATCTCGTCGACGACGGCGACAACGAGACCGACGAAGAGAAGAAGCTCCGCAACGAGAGCCGCAAGATCCTCGAGCTCCCCGATCTCCGCGTCGCGGGCACCTGCGTGCGCGTCCCCGTGTTCACGGGTCACTCGCTCAGCATCCACGCCGAGTTCGCGCGCGACATCACCCCGGATCGCGCGCGCGACATCCTCGCCGACGCTCCCGGCGTTGCTCTCGAAGAGGTTCCCACGCCGTTGCAGGCCGCGGGCAAAGACCCGAGCTTCGTCGGGCGCATCCGTGCCGACCAGTCGGCGCCCGAAGGCAAGGGACTCGTCCTGTTCATCAGCAACGACAACCTCCGCAAGGGTGCTGCGCTGAACGCCGTCCAGATCGCCGAGCTCGTGGCCGCCTCACTGGGTGTGGACGCCTGAGGTTCTTACCGAATCCGCAAGAACCGCGAAGTTGGATGCCGGTGGGATGCGGCATCCGGAATACCGTCCTCCCAGCGAGAACTAGACTTGTCCGGTGACAGAAACGGTCGACGTCGTCCTCATCGGCGGGGGCATCATGAGTGCCACGCTGGGCACCTTCCTCTCCGAACTCCAGCCTGACTGGAAGATCGCCGTGTACGAGCGACTCCACGATGTCGCGCTGGAGAGCTCGAACGCGTGGAATAACGCAGGCACGGGGCACGCCGCGCTCTGCGAACTGAACTACACGCCCGAGTCGCCGGACGGTACGGTCGACCCCTCGAAGGCGATCACGATCAACGAGCAGTTCCAGCAGAGTCGGCAGTTCTGGTCGTCCCTCGTCGAGGAGGGCGTGCTGGATGCGCCGTCCACGTTCATCAATTCCACCCCGCACATGACTTTCGTCAGGGGCGAGAAGGACGTGGCCTTCCTCAAGACCCGTTACGAGGCGCTCAAAGACCAGCCGCTGTTCGCCGGCATGGAGTACAGCGAAGACTCGCGCGTGATCAATCAGTGGGCGCCCCTTCTCATGAAGAAGCGCAGAGCGACAGAGCCGTTCGCCGCGACCCGTATGCCGGCGGGAACGGACGTGGACTTCGGCGCTCTCACGCACCAGCTCTTCGACAACCTGAAGGAGCGCGGGGCTCAGGTCGTCACCAACCGCGAGGTCCGCACGCTCAAGCGGCAGAAGGACGGCACCTGGCTCATCAAATGGCGCGGCTCGATCGGCCGCACTCCCGGTGAGACCAAGGCGCGGTTCGTCTTCGTCGGCGCCGGCGGCTGGGCGATCAAGCTGCTGCAGCGTTCGGGCATCCCCGAGATCAAGGGATACGGGGTCTTCCCGATCGGCGGTCAGTGGCTCAAGACATCCGACCCCGGACTCGTCGCCCAGCACAAGGCCAAGGTCTACTCCCAGGCGTCCGTCGGGGCTCCGCCCATGTCGGTTCCCCACCTCGACACACGCGTCGTCGACGGAGAGACCTCGTTGCTGTTCGGCCCTTTCGCGACATTCAGCCCCAAGTTCCTCAAGAACGGATCGATGCTCGACCTCGTCGCGCAGGTACGCCCGGGCAACCTGTGGCCGATGATCAAGGTCGCGATCGACAACCCCTCGCTGATCACCTACCTGATCGGCGAACTGCTCAAGAACCACGAGAAGAAGGTCGACAGCCTCCGTACCTTCATGCCCACCGCCAAGGCGGAGGACTGGCAGCTGCTGGACGCGGGCCAGCGCGCGCAGGTCATGAAGAAGGACCCGAAGAAGGGCGGGGTGCTCCAGTTCGGCACCGAGGTCGTGACGGCGCAGGACGGCTCCATCGCCGGCCTTCTCGGCGCCTCGCCGGGTGCTTCCACGGCGGTCTCGATCATGCTCGGCTTGCTGGGGACGTGTTTCCCCGACCGGATCGAGGGGTGGAAGCCGCGTCTGCGGGAGCTCATCCCCAGCTATGGGGAAACCCTCAACACCCGGCCCGAGGTCGCGAAAGAGGTGCTCGGCGAGACCGCCGCCGCCCTCGCGCTGACCGCCTGAGGTCGGGCGAGCAGCCCATGGCAAAGCTGTACTTCCGCTACGGGGCGATGAACTCCGGCAAATCGACGTCGCTCCTGCAGGCCGCGTACAACTACGAAGAGCGGGGTCAGCGGGTGCTGCTCACGAAGCCCCGCATCGATACCAAGGGCGCGCATCAGATCTCGAGCCGCCTGGGTATGACCCGCCCGGTCGACTTCCTCATCGGCGCCGGGGATGACGCGCGCGGACTGTTCGCGGAACATCAGGCGCGCGTGCGGTACACGCACGACGAGCTGGTAGGGCTCAGCCGGGGGCCGGCCGAGGTCGCGTGCCTCCTCGTCGACGAGGCTCAGTTCCTCAGCGCGGCACAGGTCGATGATCTGTTCCGGATCGCAGTGCTCGATGACATACCCGTGCTGGCATATGGCATCCGCACCGATTTCCGTACGGCGGCGTTCCCGGGATCACGGCGTCTCCTCGAGGTCGCGCACGCCCTCGAGGAGCTCAAGACGATCTGCCGTTGCGGCCGAAAGGCGCTGTTCAATGGTCGTCTGATCGACGGCCACTTCGTGTTCGACGGCGACCAGGTCGCGATCGACGGCCAAGAGGTGACGTACGAGTCGCTCTGCGGCGAGTGCTATCTGCGCGAGTCGGGCGGGCGGCTCGCGGCCCCCTGACCGTCAGGCCGTTCGCGGCTGTTCCTCCGTGCGCTTGGGCGGCCAGGGGACGAGCATCGACGTCGTGCGCTGGTACTGCGCGTACGCCGGGTGCCGCCCCGCCGAGATCGATTCGGTGAAGATCGTCGAGCCGATGAACAGCACGGTCAGCAGCGCCGCCCCGACGATGGTCCAGTTCAGGGCTCCGCCCCACAGGCCCAGGCCGGATGCGACCGCAGCGGATGCCCCCATCGCGTAAAACACCCACCATTGCGCCTGCTCGAAGAAGAAGTTGGGGTGTCGGCTGTATCGGAACAGTCCTCCCGTGGCGAAGCCGGGCTCCAGGGTGCCGCCCGCGGCCTTCTTCGCCTGGTGGAAGTTCCACTGCTGCTGGTCAGCTGTGAACTCGCCGATCAAGAATGCTGCGAACAGCACCGCGAACGCGACATCCCATCCGTTGATCGCCCCGGGATTCTGCCACGCGATGAGCGCAGGGAGCGTGATGAGCACGAGGAGCGCGTTCTGGTACAACACGATGAACAGCAGGTTGAAGACCTGGAACTGCCAGGGTTTCATGCGGCCGCGGAGGATCGCCCACCGGTAGTCCTCCATTCCGCTGTAGCCACCCTTGCGGGCGAAATTGAAGGTCAGTCGTGCTCCCCAGGCTGTGACGAGCACGGCCATCAGCACGAGGCGAGAGGCCTCCTTGCCCTCACCGATCGCGAAGCCCGCGAAGATCCAGACGTATGCCACGGGAACAACCGACCAGATGCGGTCGACCCATGAGGTGTCCTTGGTGATCAGTGAGGCGATCCAGCAGAATGCGCAGACGACGGCGAAAAGTGCGATGACGACGACGAACGGATCCATGCCCGTCAGCCTAGGGGCGTTGCATGGTCAGACCACATGTACTACCGTGGTCAGACCACACGCGGCGAGCGCGCCGAGCTTCGAGGAGGATGCCGTGACCACCGACGTCGACGTCGCTGTCCCCCCGGCTCGGGCGTGGAGGGTCGTGCTCGAGAAGATCGAGAGCGACCTGCTCGAGGGCCGCCTCGCGCCCGGGGATCGCCTGGCTTCCGAGCGTGATCTGTCGCTCCAGCTGGGGGTCGGCCGCTCCAGCGTCCGCGAGGCTCTGCGGGTCCTCGAGGTCATGGGACTGATCCGCACCGGAACGGGTTCCGGGCCCACCTCCGGCGCGATCATCATCGCGACGCCGACCGGCGGCATGTCTGCGCTTCTGCGCCTGCAGGTCGCCGCGCACGGGTTCCCCCTCGATGACGTGGTGCGCACCCGACTCGTGCTCGAGTCCGCCGCGATCGAGACGCTCGCCGCCGACCCCGCCCGCTCCACTGCCGCGGCGCACCGGGTCCTGGACGCGATGGACGACGCCACACTCACCTCGGCGGAGTTCCTGGCGCTGGATGCCCAGTTGCACAGGGCGCTGGCCGAGGCATCCGGGAATGTCGTCATCGCGTCGATGATGGCGGGCCTCGGTACCGCGATCGAATCGTATGTGCAGGCCGGCGCCGAGCGCATCGATGACTGGGATGCCACCGCTCGGCGCCTGCGGCGGGAGCACCGCGCGATCGTCGCCGCCGTCGACGACGGGCGACCCGAGGCAGCGCGAGACCTCGTTCGCGATCACATCATCGACTACTACGCAGCGGCCGGCCTCGCCCGCGAGCTGCCGGCCTGAGAACACGATTCGCCTGTTGAGAAGAGGAACACCGATGGTCCAGCGCCAGCTGCCCAACCCCGCCGAACTGCTCGAGCTGATGAAGTTCAAGAAGCCCGAGCTCGACGGTCGCAAGCGGCGTCTCGACGCCGCCCTGACCGTTGCAGACCTGCGGGCGATCGCCAAGCGGCGGACTCCGAAAGCCGCGTTCGACTACACCGACGGCGCCGCGGAGGGTGAATTGTCACTCGCTCGAGCGCGGCAGGCGTTCGAAGACATCGAGTTTCACCCAGGCATCCTGCGGCCCGCACCCGATGTCGACACGTCGGTGCAGATCCTCGGGGGCCCGAGCGCGCTCCCGTTCGGCATCGCCCCGACCGGATTCACGCGACTCATGCAGACGGAGGGTGAGGTCGCCGGTGCGTCCGCGGCCGGAGCAGCCGGCATCCCGTTCACGCTGTCGACCCTCGGTACGACGTCGATCGAAGAGGTCAAGCGTGCCAATCCGGACGGACGCAACTGGTTCCAGCTGTATGTGATGAAGGACCGTGACATCTCGTACGGGCTCGCCCGTCGTGCGGCGGATGCGGGTTTCGACACGCTCATGTTCACGGTCGACACCCCCGTCGCCGGCGCTCGGCTGCGAGACAAGCGGAACGGCTTCTCGATTCCGCCCCAGCTCACCCTGGGCACGATCATCAACGCGATCCCGCGGCCGTGGTGGTGGTACGACTTCCTCACGACGCCGAAGCTCGAGTTCGCCTCGCTGTCGACGACGGGCGGAACGGTGGGGGAGCTGCTGGATGCCGCGATGGATCCGACGATCAGCTATGACGATCTCGAGGTGATCCGCGCGCTGTGGCCCGGCAAGATCGTGATCAAGGGTGTGCAGAACGTCGAGGACTCGAAGCGACTCGTCGATCTCGGCGTCGACGGGGTCATCCTCTCCAATCACGGCGGTCGCCAGCTCGACCGTGCGCCGATCCCGTTCCACCTCTTGCCGCACGTCGTGCGCGAGGTCGGTGCCGATGCGACCGTCATGATCGATACCGGCATCATGAACGGGGCCGACATCGTGGCGGCGGTGGCGCTGGGCGCCAAGTTCACTCTCGTGGGGCGCGCGTACCTGTACGGGCTGATGGCCGGGGGCCGCGAGGGGGTCGACCGGATGATCGCGATCCTCCGAGCCGAGATCGAGCGGACGATGCGCCTTCTGGGTGTCGCGTCGCTCGACGAGCTCGAGCCCACGCACGTCACCCAGCTCGCGCGATTGGTCCCCGTCGGAGGCGCGCGGGCTTACACCGGCGCGTGAACGTCGGCTTTCGTCAACGGGGGGGCAGCGAGGGGAGGAGTGCGTCGAGGTACTCGGCGGTCTCTTCCCAGCCGTCGACGGAGTGGCAGCGGACGCCCATCGCAAGCACGGGATAGTCATTGCCGTCGGGGTCGAGGCGGTCGCCGACGAAGAGCATGTCGTCGAGCGCGATGCCGGTGACTTCCGCGAGCTTCGTCATGCCGTAGGCCTTGTCGATCCCGGCGTGGGTGATGTCGACCGATGTGGAGCCACCCGAACGGACCTCGAGGTCGGGAATGCGCGCCGCGACCGCTTCGCGCAGCGCGTTCTTGCGGGCACCCGTCGGATCCCAGGCGATCTTGGCCTCGAGCGGTGCGCGCTGACCGAGGGCGGAGAAGGTGATCTGCGAGTGGCGGTCTTCGAGGATGTCTCCCCACGGCTCCGATTCCCAGAGGCCGAGCCGGCGGGCTTCTTCTTCGACGGCGGACAGCGCGCGCTGCTTCTCATCGTCGGTGAGGCCATGCGCATAGACGACGGAGAACTCTGTGCCGTCGTAGCGGTAGTACTGGGTTCCGCAGGTGGGCATCAGGTGCATTCGCGAGAGCGTTTCGGGCGCCGCCTCCGGAAGATTGTCGATCACCTGCGCCCGGAACTGAGCGATCTGGCCACCGGAGATGATCGCGACCTGCACCCGTTCCGCGAGTGCGATGAGCAGGGCGCCGATGCGCGGGTCGATCGCCGACTTGGACGGGGCGAGCGTGTCGTCGAGATCGAATGCGACGAGGCGGGTCTGGGCAGGGATGCTGGCGTGCACGGTGCTCCTGGGGCCGGGGGAGGGGGTCCTACGCGAAAGGCCCCATCCGATCCTTCCGGATTCGTGATGGAGCCTCTCTGCGGTCGGGGTGACAGGATTTGAACCTGCGGCCTCGTCGTCCCGAACGACGCGCGCTACCAAACTGCGCCACACCCCGTGGCAACCCCCCGAGTCTACCCGATGGTCGTGACTGCACAGAACCGGCGGGGGAAGGGCGATCACCACCGAGCTCACCACCTCCCTGGCCATCGCTGTCACCCCCGCGCGCCGTGCCTGCGCCGACGAAATGCGACGGCCAGGGCCGCTCCCAGCGTCACGATGGCCGCCCCGAGAGCGCCCATCGGCAAGATCGGGATCCCCGCACCCGGGCCCGTCGCGGCAAGCGCTTCCACGGTCGTCGACTCGTGCTCCTCGCCGCATTCGCCGCGATGGATGTTCGCCATCACGGCGCCTTCGCCGGCATATCGCAGCTCGGCGATCCAATACACGATGCCGGTTCGATCGGACCGCACGTGCGGCGAGACATACTCCCCGTCGCCGCGCACGACCACCGCCGCCGTTTCGGCGAGCAGAGTCTCCTCCGTGCAGACCGGCGACGCATCCAGGGGTGTGCGATAGGCGAAGAAGACGAGCTGAGCCTCGGCATCGGGAGCGAGGCCCTCGATCGTCGCGGTGTCGGTGAACGGCTCATCCGTCGCAGCGCGCGCGGTCGCCGTGGTGACCACCGCCGGGGCTTGCATCACGACCGTTTCATCGGGCGCGCCGCACGCCCCCTCGGTCAGCAGCCGTGCTTCGGTCTCGCCGTCCCGCGTGTGCCAGAGCCGTTCGATCCACGCGAAGATGCCGGCAGCCCCCGGGCGCAGCTCCGGTGACGAGTACGAGCCCGCAGCGGTGACGGCGATCGGATCGGTCAGGGTATCGCCGACCAGATTCCCGGGAGTGCATGCGGACGCCGGGTCTGCAGGGTCGAGCACCCGGTACAGGTCGAACGTGAGCACCGTGCGCCCGGTCTGGGGCACGGGCCCCGAAACTGTTGCGACGTCGCTCACACCGCCGCCGAAGCCGGGGCTCGCGCCCGCGCGCGTCGTCACCGTCGGCAGCGGCGCCCGCGTCGTCTCGCCCTCGACCCCGCACGGACCTTCGTGCACGAGTCGCCCTTCGGAGTCCACCGCGCGTTCACGCCAGAAGTAGGTTCCGAAGTCAGGCACGACCGGTGCCGTGATCGTGGTCGTGCCCGCGGAGGTCACACGTACGGGAGCGCCGGCGTTCGACCACACAAGGGTCTCGGGTGTGCACGAATCGGCAGGGGCGAGCCCATCCACGCTCCGGTACACCGCTGTCGTGACATCCAGCCCCGCAGCGGGCACCGGCCCCTCCACGACGACCTCGTCCTTCATGGTCGCGCCGACAGGCACGACAGGCTCCGCGCGCGACGAGAT
The DNA here is from genome assembly GCF_008710745.1 of Microbacterium rhizomatis. Lineage (GTDB taxonomy): Bacteria > Actinomycetota > Actinomycetes > Actinomycetales > Microbacteriaceae > Microbacterium > Microbacterium rhizomatis. The sequence continues at coordinate 111,450 of NZ_VYSA01000002.1, read as the reverse complement.
CGCCGGGATGATCATGATCTGCGTCTGTTCGCCGAACGGTTCGGTCCACGAGTAGCCGGGTTCAAGAAAACTCACCGTCTCCGGCGACTGCGCCTCGACGCGGATCTGCCAGACCGCGGTATAGAAGCCCGGGCCGGCCAGGCCGGTCTCCGACTGCACGCGGTAGGGAACCGTCGCCCCCGTCTCGGGCAGGGTGGTCACCGCCAACTGCGCCACCATCTCGGCTTCGGGGGGCACAGCCCCGGTCGACGGTTCGTGCGAGGTGCGGTACACCGTGCCGGTCGCCGCGACCGTGACGTATCGTCCGTCCGACGCCCGCGGCCATATCCCGCGCGCGGTGGTGAATGTGACGTCGTCGACGAAGGGCCCGCTCTCGACGTAGCGCGACGCGACCTGCGTCGTGATCACAGGGGCGAATGTGGTGACACGATCGGCGGCGTCCTGTCGCGCGACCGAGAACTCCGTGAAGCCTCCCGCTCCTGCCGTGTCCTGCCCACCGCTTGTGGTGTAGTGCCGCACAGCGGCTTGGTAGCCCCCGCGGAAAGTCCCGGTGCCTCGCACCCGGAAGGTCGCCTGGTGCTCGGTGGTGACGATGTCGAAGGCCGTTCCCGGTGTGACCCCATCCCTGCTCGCGGACCCCGAATCGACGAAGACGGCGCCATCCAGCTGCACCGACCCGCTGACGCCGGCGATGTCGGTCACGGCGGTGACCGTGCCTCGGGACGGATCGGCGGGATCCGTGGTGAAGATGAGTGTTCCTGAGCCGCCCAGCGCCCCTGTTCCAGCACTCATCGCCTCGGCGTAGTAAGACGCGGCGAGTTGTTGCACGACCGCGTTGCTCTCGGGTGCGAGGGCCGAGAACGTCCAGTTGATGGCACCTTGGAGAGTGTCGCCGGGGTACCCGTATGCATGAAGGGTCTCGTTCCAGTCGGCGACCGCCTTCACCGCCCAGCCCACGCTCGCGGCCTGCACCGGGTCGGAGGTCTGCCCGTATTTCGAGACGAGCAGGTTGATGCCGGTCAGCTGTGCCGGGCTGAGGCCGGCGGCCGTCCCGCTCACGCCGTTGTCCGTGCTCTGCCCGGTGGGGGCGGGGAGCCCCGGGCGGATGCAGTACGTGTAGGCGCCGTTGATCAGCATCGAACCGTGCCATCCGTAGGCGGAGACCGGTGCCCATGTTCCGAACCCCGCGCCCTGTGAGGCAGCCTGCACAGGGGAGTACGAGGTCAACGCCCCTACGGCGATGGCGACGGCGATGACGATCACGGCGACAGCTCGTTTCATACCTTCGATCGTCGGGTGTCACGCACGCGGCGAGCGGGCGCTCCGGGTCATCTGTGGATGGCGGAGGCCGAACGCGGCGCTGGGGAGGAACCCAGGTCCGAGGGGACTGTCAGCGGGCGAGAAGAGTGAAGAAGGTCGCCTCGGGCCGGCACGCGAAGCGTACCGGAGCGTAGATCGAGTGGCCGATTCCTGCGCTGACATTGAGCGGGAGGGTGCGACCGCCGTGGGACCATTCGCTGAGCCCACGCGCTTGGCGGAGCGGTATGTCGCAGTTCGCGACGAGTGCGCCGATCCCGGGCACCCGCACCTGTCCGCCATGAGTGTGACCGGCGAAGATCATGTCGGCATCGAGGTCGGTGAAGGCGTCCAACACCCGGCGATACGGGGCATGCGTGACGCCCAGCCGCAGATCGGCTTCCGGGAGGGCGGCCACGAGCGGCGGAAGCGCCTCGAGGTCGTCCCAGTGGCGGTGCGCGTCGTTGACGCCGAACGCATCGATACGCACACCGCCGGCATCCATCGAGGTGGCGGAATTGTTGAGGTCGTGCCATCCGAGTTCATCGGTCAGATAGCGGTTGAGGCCGTCCACATCGAGCGGCTGCTCCTTCGGCCGGGCCTGGGACGGACCGGTGAAATACCTCAGCGGGTTGCGCGGTGACGGCGCGGAATGGTCGTTGGACCCGTGCACGAAGACACCGGGGATGCCGCGGAAGGGGTCGAACGCCGCGCGCAAGCCGTCGAGTCCGTCGGCGTGCCCGATGTTGTCGCCGGTGTTGACGATCAGGTCGGGCTCGAGCTCGGCGAGCTGTGCGATCCAGCGCTGTTTCCGATGCTGCCACGGTGCCATGTGCGTGTCCGACACGTGGAGCACCCGCAGCGGAGCCGACCCGGCCGGAAGGACGCGCAGCGTGTGATGGCGGGTCGTGAAAAGGTAGCGCTCGATCCCGATGCCCCATACCGCGGCGCCTACACCGGCCGCCCCCACCACCCCGAGGGTGGTGAGGGCGGCACGGGCCGTGCGTGGCGGCACTAGGGGCACGTCTTCGTCGAGTAATTGACCGTGATCGACGTGTTGCGGTTCGTGAGCGAGTTCGCAGCGGGGCTCGTGGAGGTGACGACCCTCTTCCCGTCGCTGTTCGGGTCCGCTGTGCACGATCCCGCCGCCGCACTGCCGAATCCGGCGGCCCGGAGGTCGCTCAGCGCCTTGTCCACTTCGCGGCCGGTCACGTCCGGAACCGACACTCCCTGGCCATTGCTCGGGCTGAGCGTCACCGTGGTTCCGGCCGCAACGCTGCCGGGGCCGGGGCTCTGCGCGGCGACGATACCTGCGGCGTCCGTCGCGTCGACCGCAGCTCCCTGCGTCACGGAGAAGCCGGCGGCCTCCAGCGTCTTGGTGGCCTGGTCGACGCTCATACCCACGACATTCGGGAGGTTGGTGAGCGTCTGACGCGTCAGCGACGAGTCCGGCGCGGGGAACGCGTCTCCCCCGTATGCCGAGTCAACAGCTTCCTGGATCGGGGCGGCGATCCGATAGCGCAGTTGCGACCCCTGCGTTCCGTTGATGTACGGGTTGAAGATGTCTCCGGCGCCGTCCGAGTTGCCCACCCATGTAGCCGTTGTCACTTTCGTGCTCGACTCGATCATCCACGTCTGCTTGTCCTCGTGCGTGCCGGTCTTGCCGATCAACGGGGTGCCGTCATACGGGTTGCCCGGAGACCCGGTGCCGCCGCTGTTCATGACGCCCTGGAGTGCGTACGCCGCGGTAGCGGCGATCTTCGGGTCGAGCACCTGGCTGCAGGTCGTCTGCGGCGGGGTCATCTCATTGCCGTCCGAATCCACCACCCTGTCGATCACCTTGGGCTGACAGTAGATGCCGTTGTTCGCGACAGTCGCATACGCACCGGCCATGGCGATCGGCGCGACGTTGTTCGATCCGATGACCGAGAACTGGTTGTCCATGACGACGGGTGAGTCATCGCCGCGCGTGACCCCCATCTTTGTGGCGACCTTCTGGATGTCGCACAGGTCGAGCTTCTCGGCCATGGCGAAGAATCCCGAGTTGAGCGAGTCTCGAGTGAACTGCATCGGCGTGCCGACGTAGCCGTTCCCGGAGAAGTTGGCGACCTTGGTGTTGTCGGTGTTGATCCAATCGCCCGTACACGAGTTCGTCATCCGCTTGAACACCCGGTTGACGCCGTTGACCGTCGCGTTGACGGAGTTTCCCTTCTCGAGCCAGTCGACGAGTGTGAAGAGCTTGAACGTCGATCCTGCTTCGAATCCGCCTGAGGTGCCGTACTTCTCATCACCCGCATAGACGAGGGAAGAGTAGTTCGGATCAGTCGCGAGACTGCCGTCCTCGCTGAACTTCGTGTTCTGCGTGATCGACAGCACGCGTCCCGTCGATGCCTCGATGCTCACCGTGGCCGCACCGAACCTGCCCGTACTCGCGTCGACCATGCCGTCTACGGACGTGGGGGTCCACTCTTTCATCGCCGCCTCGGCGGGGAGCTGGACGCGCAGATCGAGTGTGGTGTAGATCTTCAGCCCACCGCGCTGCAGCGTCTTGATGCGATCGTCTTTCGTGGCGCCGAAGGCAGGATCGGTCTTGATCACATTCTTGACGTACTGGCAGAAGTAGGCGCTTCCACCCGCTTCAGCGCAGCCCCCGGCGAGCGGGGTGATGTTGGGTGTGATCGGTGCGATCGCGGCCTCTTCGTACTGGGCCTGCGTGATCTTGCCGTCGCTGAGCATCCGGCTCAGCACATACAGCTGGCGACCCTTGGTGGCGGTGTAGCCATCCGCGGCATTCGTGTACTGCTCCTGCGTGATCGTGCCGTTCGCGAGAAGACTGTCGAGCGCGGCGAGCTGACCGGGATCCGCCGTCACCGTGCCGTCCGGCTTGCCGTTGCTGGCGTTGTCCGGCTGGTCGAGGCGGTACGTATTGGGGTTCTGCAGAATGCCGGCGAGTGTGGCCGCCTGAGCGAGGTTCAAGTCCTTGGCCGGGACCCCGAAATAGTACTTCGAGGCGGCGTCGATCCCGTACGTGAGGCCGCCGAAGTTGGCGATGTTGAGATATCCCAGCAGGATCTCGTTCTTCGAGTACCGCTGCTCGAGGGCGATCGCGTACCGCATCTCCTGCAGCTTGCGCTGGATGCCGTCGGTCCCGCTGGACTGGGTGGCTTCTGTGAAGCAGGCGTTGAGCTCATCCTCGGTGGCCGCGTTGGACTCGCAGCGCTGGATGAGGATGTTCTTGACGTACTGCTGGCTGATCGACGAGCCGCCCTGAGTCTCGCCGCCGCCCTGCGCGTTACGGAGGATGGCACGGCTCGTGCCGATCAGGTCGATTCCTCCGTGCTGATAGAAGCGCGGGTCTTCGCTGGAGAGGATCGCGTCGTACATGACCGGGTTGATCTGGTCGAACTGCACGGGGGAGCGGTTCTGGTCGTAGAACGTCGCCAGCTCGCTGCTCTGACCGGATGCCGGGTCTGTGTAGTACAGCGTCGTCGGAAGCATGAGCTTCTCGATGTCGAGCACGCTCGGGAGGTTGTCGAACATGGTGATCGCACCGGAGGCGGCGGCACCCGAGAGAGCGATGGCAGGCGTGACGGTGGCGGCGATCAGCACACCCGCGACAGCGCTCAGGCCAACGAGGCCGGCGATCCCGCCGAGCACGCCGCTGGCCGTGCGGTTCTTATCAGGCATAGGCTAGATCGTAAGGGAGTTACCTGGGCGAAGTCTTGAGGGGCCGCCCTGCATGCGGCGTCTTCTCAGAGTCACACCTCGGGCATGTACGCGCAGATCCCCGCACACCGGCCGCCGATCCGAGGAGCACCGATGACGACGTGGGAGTACCTCACCACGCCCCTGCTGATCCACAACACCGCCGCGATCCTCAACAACTGGGGCAAGCAGGGGTGGGAATTGGTGCAGGTGGTGACCGGTCCAGAAGGCGGGCTCGTGGCCTACCTCAAACGCCCGACGGGTGGCGGTACGACCAACGCGGGGCTGGATGCTGCGGCTCAGGCCGCCCGACAGTTCGAGGAGAACTGAGATGACCGTTTCGCAGAAACTCGCCGAGCTCGGCATCGAACTTCCTCCTGTCGCCACGCCCGCGGGCGCCTACGTGCCCGCCAAGGCTCACGGCGACCTGGTGTTCACCGCCGGCCAGCTTCCGCTCACCGCGGGTGCGCTTCCCGCGACGGGCAAGGTCGGCGACGCCCACGGGCTCGTGCCCGCGTCCGACGCGAAAGAGTATGCGCGCCGCTCGGCGCTCAACGCGATCGCGGCGGCCGCCGACGCCGTCGGAGGTGTCGATCGCCTCACGGGTGTCGTGAAGGTCACCGGGTTCGTGGCATCCGTTCCCGACTTCACGGGCCAGCCCGGCGTGATAAACGGGGCGAGCGAACTTCTCGGCGAGGTCTTCGGCGACGCCGGACGCCACGCCCGTTCGGCGGTGGGTGTGCCGGTACTGCCGCTGGACAGCCCCGTCGAGGTCGAGGTCGTCTTCTCCTTCGTGTAAGACCCCCACGCAGCGTCAGTGCGGCTCAGCGCACCTGGGCGGAGATCACCGACATCACGGCCGTGTCCGCGAGCGTGGTCGTGTCTCCGACCTCGCGCCCCTCGGCGACGTCGCGCAGCAGCCGCCGCATGATCTTGCCGGATCGGGTCTTGGGCAGCTCCTCCACGATGTAGACGTCTCGAGGTCGTGCGATCGGGCCGATCTGCTCGCCGACCCAGGCACGCAGCGACTGGGCGAGCCCATCGGGCGAGTGCGCGGCCAGGTAGCTCTGCTTGATGATGACGAACGCGGCGACGGCCTGCCCGGTCGTCTCGTCCGACGCGCCGACCACTGCGGCCTCTGCGACGGCCTCATTGCCGACGAGCGCGGATTCGATCTCGGCGGTCGAGAGGCGGTGGCCTGAGACGTTCATCACGTCGTCGACGCGGCCGAGCAGCCACACGTCTCCGTCGTCGTCGAGACGCGCGCCATCCCCGGCGAAGTAGTAGTTCTGCGCTGAGAACTTCTCCCAGTACGTCTCGACGAAGCGATCGGGGTCGCCCCAGATCCCGCGCAGCATCGACGGCCACGGCTCCGTCACGACCAGCAGGCCGCCGTTGCCGTTGCCGACGTGCACGCCGTCATCGTCCACGACCTCGATCGAGACACCCGGGATGGCGACTTGAGCGCTGCCCGGCTTGGTCTCGGTCACCCCCGGGAGGGCGGAGATCATGATCGCCCCGGTTTCGGTCTGCCACCACGTGTCGACGATCGGCGCTGCCTTGCCGCCGATCACCTTCCGGTACCACATCCACGCCTCCGGGTTGATGGGCTCCCCGACGGAGCCCAGAAGGCGGATGCTCGACAGATCGAACTTCTGCGGGATCTCTCGTCCGAGCTTCATGAACGAGCGGATCGCGGTGGGCGCGGTGTAGAAGATCGACACTCCGTACTTCTGGATGATCTCCCACCAGCGTCCGGGATGCGGGGTGTCGGGCGTGCCCTCGTAGAGCACTTGGGTGGCGCCGTTCGCGAGCGGCCCGTAGGTGACGTACGAGTGCCCGGTGATCCAGCCGATGTCTGCCGTGCACCAGAACACGTCAGTCTCGGGGTGGATGTCGTGCACCACCTTGTTCGTGAACATCGCCTGCGTCAGATACCCGCCCGACGTGTGCATGATCCCCTTCGGCTTCCCGGTCGTACCCGACGTATAGAGGATGAACAGCGGGTTCTCGGCCGGGAAGGCCTGCGCCTCGTGATGGTCGGATGCGGCGGGCACCACGTCGTGCCACCACAGGTCGCGTCCCTCCGTCCACGCGACGTCGTTCCCGCCGCGTCGCACCACGAGCACGTGGTCGACGGTGTCCTGCACGCCCGAGCCGTTGCGATCGGCGAGCGCCTGGTCGACCGCGGGCTTGAGGGAAGACACCTTGCCCTTGCGGTAGCCGCCGTCGGCGGTGATGACGACTTTCGCGCCCGCGTCATCGATGCGCGATCGCAGGCTGTCGGCGGAGAATCCGCCGAAGACGACGGAGTGGATCGCGCCGATCCGCGCGATCGCGAGCATCGACGCGATCGCCTCCGGGATCATCGGCAGGTAGATCGCCACGCGGTCGCCCTGACCGACGCCCAGTCCCTCGAGAACGTTGGCGACGCGCTTCACTTCCGCGGTGAGCTCCGCATAGGTGATGCGCCGTTCGTCGCCGTTCTCGCCTTCCCAGAGGAGCGCGACACGATCCCCGGCGCCCGCTTCGACATGCCGATCGAGGCAGTTGTAGGCGACGTTGAGCTCGCCGTCGGCGAACCACTTCGCGAAGGGCGGATTCGACCAGTCCAGCGTCTCGGTGAAGGGGGTGTGCCAGTGCAGAAGCTCGCGAGCCTGATCGCTCCAGAACCCCACGCGATCCGCAGCGGCCCGCTCGTACAGCTCCGCCGTCCCGACGGCAGCGGCGGCGAATGAGGAAGGCGGCGCGAAGCGTCGTGTCTCGGTGAGGAGGTGATCGATCTGGCTGCTCATGTGGCGGGCTCCTTTGCCGTCGGTCGTGCAGGGTAAATCTATCGGTCGCGGCCGGCTGCCCGACCCCTTCTGATGTACCAGGTGACGCCCTCGCGACGTGTTTGGAAGGTTGCATGAACTTGCGTATGCTTCTCACCGGCCGAACATTCGATTCGCGCATCGCGGCACCCGATCACCCCCCGAAACGGTGTCGCTTGTGGCGGCATCCCATTCCCCCCATGGGATGCCGCCCTCTTCGTCTTCCGGGAGCGCGGCGCGCTCCGGCCGGCATCGACGCCTCCCCACCCGTGGCTCGGCACGGGATAGTGCACCGAACGCCTGCTCGGCCCGGAACGGTGCTCCTGCGGGCTCTAGCGTTCTTCCATGCCCGAGCCGTTCGTCGTCATGCCGCGCCCCGTATCCGGGCCGGCCTCCGGCGAATCTCCGCTCCCGGCGCCCGCTCCCCGTGAACGTCGTGCCGCAAGGGTGACGGCGGCCCCCCGGCCCGCGGTGCTGCAGCCCCTCGCGCCGTTCCTCGACGAGCCGGACGTCACGGATCTGTTCATCAACGGCTCCAGCGGGCTCTATGTGGATCGCGGCAGCGGACCGGTCGAGGTCGCCGAATGGTGCGCCGCAGAAGACGAGGTGCGAGATCTCGCGGTCGCGCTGATCGCGCTCGGCGGTCGCCATATCGACGACGCCACGCCGTGCGTCGACGTCCGGCTCGAAGACGGAATGCGAGTGCACGCCGTCCTTCCGCCGGTGTCCGCCTCGGGCACGACGGTCTCGATCCGCATCCCGATGGCCGACGCGCCGACTCTCGAACAGCTGCAGGAGCGTGGGATGCTCGACCCCGCGCAACGTCGGCGAATCGATGAGATCGTTGCGGCGCGCCGGAACATCCTGATCACGGGGGCCGCCGGTGCGGGCAAGACGACACTGTTGGCGGCGATGCTCGGGCTCGCGACCGCCGCCGAGCGGATCGTGACGATCGAGGACGTCGCAGAGCTTCGGATCCGGCATCCGCATCACGTGCGTCTCGAAGCGCGCCAGTCCAACCTCGAGGGGATCGGCGCGATCGGGCTCGCCCGGCTCGTTCGCGAGGCCCTCCGTATGCGACCCGACCGGCTCGTCGTCGGCGAGTGTCGCGGCGACGAGGTCCGCGAACTCCTCTCGGCGCTCAACACCGGTCACGATGGGGGAGCCGGCACCCTGCACGCCAACAGCCTGAGGGACGTGCCCGCGCGTCTCGAGGCCCTCGGTGCTCTCGCCGGGATGCCGGACCTGGCGCTCGCGCGGCAGGTCGCGAGCGCGATCCACGTCGTGCTCCACCTCGAGCGGGGGCGGGATGGAGTACGGCGATTGGCCGGGATCGGCGTACCCGCCATCGACGCCGCGGGGCGACTCCGGATCGACATCGAGGGGGAGTCCTGATCAGCCTCATCCGGGTGCGCGGGAAGTCAAGGTCCGCGCATCTTCCCGAGCCGGACGCCGCTACCGCCGCCGATACGGTGCTGCGGGTCGCCGTGCTTCTGCAGGCGGGCATCGCGCCCTCCCGCGCCTGGGCGCACCTCGCCGCGACGGGGGACGCAGTCGCGGCGGCGGTGCATGCCGACGTGGGTCAAGGCGCGTCCGTCCCGCACGCCATCGCGGCCCGGGGCGGCAGCTGGCGCGAGATCGGAGCCGCCTGGCGGGTGGCCGAGGCCGTCGGCGCCCCCCTCGCCGAGAACCTGCGCGGAATCGCCGCCGCGCTGCGCGACGCCCAGGAATCCGCCGACGAGATCCGCGTCGCGCTCGCCGAGCCGGCCGGCACGACACGCCTCATGGGTTGGCTTCCGCTCGTGGCGGTGCTGCTCGGCGGTGCACTCGGCTTCGACACCTTCCTCGTGCTGCTGCGAAATCCGCTCGGCTTCGCGTGCCTGATCGCCGGGATCGCTCTGGTCATCGCCGCCAGGCGGTGGTCTGGAGCACTGGTTCGATCCGCACGGCCAGGCCCGGGGATCCCCGGAATGCGCGCCGAGCTTCTGGCCATCGGCTTGAGCGGCGGCGTCTCGATCGACCGGGCGAAGAGGATCGTGGCCGAATCGACGGGGGAGTCCGGCGCCGTGACGTACGCCACGGAATCGGCCGAATCAGAACCCCCGCCCGACGAGATCGACGCGACGCTGACGCTGTCGCGGTCGGCCGGTGTCCCGGCCGTCGAATTGCTCAGGGCCGCAGCATCCCTCGCCCGCCATCGCGCTCGTACGGACGGGCGACTCCGAGCCGCGCGGCTCTCATCGCGGCTTCTCCTGCCACTGGGCGTCTGCACCCTCCCGGCATTCCTCCTGCTGGGCGTCGCTCCGATGCTGCTCAGCGTCATCTCTTCCACCTCAGTGCGACTGTGAGGTGTTGATCGTGCCCACACGTCCATTCCGAGCAAGGAGCAACACATGTCATATCCCGTCCCTCTCGTCGATCGTTCCGAGCGCCCCTCGCCGCCGCCGTTTCTGACCGGTCGCCGGGCAGCGCGACTGTTCGGCGACGAATCCGGTGCCGCGACCGCCGAATATGCGATCGCCACGATGGCCGCGGTCGCGTTCGCGGGACTGCTCGTGGTGATCATGCGTTCCGACGAGGTGCGCGGCATCCTCACCGATCTCATCCGCCGCGCACTCACGGTGGCGTGAACGGCCGGTCGGGCCGGAGCGGGGCACGGCGGGCCGCCGACGAAGGGTCGGTGGTGGCGGAGTTCGCCATCGCACTGCCGGCGATCACCGTTGTGCTGCTGTTCGCCGCCGGAGCCCTCGGCGCGTGTGCGCAGCAGGTGCGGCTGCAGGACGCGGCGGCCGACGCTGCCCGTCTTGCGGGACGCGGTGAATCCGACGCGCGTGTGTCATCCGCGGTGGCCGACGTCGGCGCCGCGGCGGCGGTCGATCGCCACGGAGACATCGTGTGCGTCACCGCATCCTCGCCGAGCCCGATGTCACTGGGCTCGATCTCGCTGGGCGCGCTCGATGCCACCAGCTGCGCACTCGCAGGCGGCCGCTGATGCCCGGCACGATGCTCGCCGCAGGAGTCGTGGCGTGCTCGGCGACCCTGGCCGTCGGGCTCGTGACGGCCGGGGCGGCTGCGGTGTTCGCGCAGCGCCTGGCGGGTGCGGCGGACGCCGCAGCGCTCGCCGCGGCGGATGCGGGATCCGGTGCCGTGCCGGGCGTCCCGTGCGATCGGGCCGCCGAGATCGCGGCGGCCGGCGGTGCGGTCGTGCTCCGCTGCGAGCTGGAGGGGCTGGTGGCAACGGTGATCGTGGGGGCCGAGTTCGCTCGCCTGCCCGCCACCGCCGCGGCCCGGGCCGGCCCCCCGCCGTAGTGCCGCGCCCGTGTCACCGCGCGATCATCGACCGGTCGGTACGCCCGGGCTCACAGCGCTCCTTGCAGTGCACGGTGTGTATGGTGTGCATCGGAGAAGGGACCATCAGTGCCACAGGGACAGCCGCACGGCAAGAAGCTCGTCATCGTCGAGTCGCCGACCAAGATGAAGTCCATCCAGGGCTACCTCGGTGACGACTACGAGGTGCTGAGTTCGGTCGGGCACATCCGCGACCTCGCGAGCAAGAAGGACATCCCCGCCGATAAGAAGGCGTCCTACGGCAAGTACTCGATCGACGTCGACAACGACTTCGATCCCTACTATGTGGTTAACGAGCGCAAGACCAAGACGGTCGCCGAGCTCAAGCGCGCGGTCAAAGACGCCGATGAGGTCCTGCTCGCCACTGATGAGGACCGCGAGGGCGAAGCGATCGCCTGGCACCTGCTGGAAGTGCTCAAGCCCAAGGTCCCCGTCAAGCGCATGGTCTTCCACGAGATCACGAAGGACGCGATCCGGGCCGCCGCAGAGAACACGCGTGAGCTCGATCTCGCGCTCGTCGACGCGCAGGAGACCCGCCGCGTGCTCGACCGGCTCTACGGGTGGGATGTCTCGCCCGTGCTGTGGCGCAAGGTCGGCAGCGGCCGCGAGGGCGCCGCGCTCAGCGCGGGGCGCGTGCAGTCCGCCGCCACTCGGATGGTCGTCCAACGCGAGCGCGAGCGGATGGCGTTCGTCGCCGCGTCCTACTGGGACGTCGAGGCGACGGCGGTGAAGGCGGCCGACTCGTTCGCCACGCGCCTCGCGCGGGTGGACGGAGCACCGCTCGCCCGCGGCACGGACTTCGACGACCTGGGCCAGCTGAAGAAGGCCGTGCTCGTGCTCTCCGAGGACGAGGCGCGGCAGCTGGCGGCCGCGATCGAGGCCGCCGCCGAGGCATCCGTCTCGAATCTCGAGTCCAAGCCGGGCACCCGCAGCCCCAAAGCCCCGTTCACCACCTCCACCCTGCAGCAGGAGGCCGGCCGCAAGCTCTCGATGAGCGCGAAGCACGCGATGAGCGTCGCCCAGCGGCTGTACGAGAAGGGGTTCATCACCTATATGCGCACCGACTCGACGGCGCTGTCGTCGCAGGCCGTCACGGCTGCCCGCCAGCAGGCCGTCGCGCTCTACGGCGAGAAGGCCGTCCCGCTGAACCCTCGGGTATACCGCAACAACAGCAAGAACGCGCAAGAGGCGCACGAGGCGATCCGCCCCTCGGGCGAGGACTTCCGTACACCGGCCTCAGTGACCTCCGAGCTCGATCGCGACGAGCACCGCATGTACGACCTCATCTGGAAGCGCACGATCGCCAGCCAGATGTCCGACGCGAAGTACGAGACCACGACGGTGACGCTGTCGGTGGATGCCGGGGGCAGGGCCGCCGAGTTCACCGCTTCCGGCACGGTCTACACGTTCAAGGGCTTCCTCGAGGCCTACGAAGAGGGTCGCGACGAGAAGCGCGGCGACTCCGACAAGGCCGACGACCAGTCGCTCCCCGTGCTCGCGGTCGGCGACAGGCTCGCGATCCGTGATGTCGAGTCGAAGGGTCACTCGACGACCCCGAAGCCGCGTTACACCGAGGCGAGCCTCGTGAAGGCGCTCGAGGAGAAGGGCATCGGCCGACCCTCGACCTTCGCGAGCATCATCGATGTGATCCTCGATCGCGGCTACGTCACCAAGCGCGGACAGGCGCTCGTGCCCAGCTGGCTCGCGTTCAGCGTGGTGCGCCTGCTGGAAGAGCACTTCGCCGACCTGGTCGACTACGACTTCACCGCGGCGCTCGAAGACGACCTCGATGCGATCGCCCGCGGAGAGCAGCAGCGCGGGGAGTGGCTCCGCTCCTTCTACTTCGGGTCGGACGAGCAGGTGGGGCTGCGCAACATCGTGGAGAACCTCGGCGAGATCGACGCCCGCGAGCTCAACGCCACCCGGATCTCCGACACGACGACCCTCCGGTTCGGCAAGTACGGCCCGTACCTCGACGTCGTGGATGCCGAGCAGCCCGACGCCGAGCCGCGGCGCGTGAACATCCCCGACGATCTCGCGCCCGACGAGCTGACGCCGGCGCGGGCACAGGAGCTGATCGACGCTCCCGTCGCGGGCAACCGTGTGCTCGGCGAGAATCCCGAGAACAACCGACTCGTCGTGGTCAAGGACGGCCGATTCGGTCCCTACGTCGAGGAGACGATCCCCGAGGAGCCGGTCGCCGTCGACGAGGCGACCGGAGAAGTCATCGAGGCGCCCAAGAAGCGCGGTCCGAAGAAAGAGGTCGCGCCCAAGCCGCGTACTGCGTCGCTGTTCAAGTCGATGTCGGTAGAGACGATCGATCTCGACACGGCGCTGCAGCTGCTCGACCTCCCGCGTACGGTCGGCACCGACCCCGAGTCCGGCGAGGCCATCACCGCGCAGAACGGCCGCTACGGTCCGTATCTCAAGCGAGGCACCGACTCGCGGTCGCTGGACACCGAGGCGCAGATCTTCGACATCACGCTCGAGCAGGCTCTGGCCATCTACGCCCTCCCGAAATACGGCGCACGTCGTGCTTCGAGCGCGCTCGCCGAGTTCGACAACGACCCGGTGAGCGGCAAGCCGATCAGGGTTCGTGACGGCAGATTCGGTGCGTATGTCACCGACGGCGAGACCAACGTGACGATTCCGCGCGGGCAGACCGTCGCCGACATCACCTACGAGGTCGCGGTCCAGATGCTCGCCGACAAGCGTGCGAAAGGCCCCGCGCCCAAGCGCACGCCGGCGAGACGCGCGGCGCCCGCCAAGACGACGGCGGCCAAGACGACGGCCGCGAAGACGACGGCAGCCAAGACGACGGCGGCCAAGACGACGGCGGCCGCCAAGACGACGGCCACGAAGTCGCCGGCGGCCAAGACGACGGCCGCCAAGACGACGGCCACGAAGACGACGGCCGCCAAGAAGGCTCCGGTCGTCAAGGCTCCGGCGAAGAAGGCGCCGGTCGCGGAAGCGGCCGCGCAGAAGTGACCGGCCACGACGCATGACGGGGCTCTTCGTCACGTTCGAGGGCGGCGACGGCGCGGGGAAGACCACCCAGGCGATGCTGCTGCAGGATTGGGCGGTCGCGCAGGGTCGCACCGTGGTGCGCACCCGTGAGCCCGGCGGCAGCGAAGTGGGAGAGCTGATCCGCGACATCGTTCTTCACCACCGCGGCGAGGTCGCTCCGCGCGCCGAGGCATTGCTCTACGCAGCCGATCGGGCGCACCACATCGCCACGGTCGTGCGTCCTGCGCTCCAGCGCGGCGAGATCGTGATCCAGGACCGCTATCTCGACTCGTCGGTCGCCTATCAGGGGGCCGGGCGAGTACTGGATTCCGGAGAGGTGCGCGAGCTGTCGCTCTGGGCGGCCGAGGGGCTCCTCCCCGACATCACGGTGCTGCTCGACGTGGATCCGGCGACCGCACGCGGGCGGATCGACGCGGATGACAAGCCTTTCGACCGACTCGAAGCCGAACATGGTTCGTTCCATGAGCGCGTGCGCGAGGCTTTCCTGACGCTCGCCGGCAACGAGCCCGAGAGGTTCCTCGTGCTCGACGCGTCACGACCCGTCGATGAGCTCGCCGCGGCCGTGCGGGCCAAGGTCGACGAAGTCCTCAGCAGATCCGGTGACGTCGGCACCCGAGGTTAGGCTGGGCGAATGGATGCTGCCGCCTCGCCCGCCCTCGTGGCGCCTGCGAGCGGCGCGCCCTGGGGCGACGTGTGGGGGCAGGACGAGGCGGTCGGGCAGCTGCGGGCCGCAGCATCCGATCCCGCGAGCATGACTCACGCGTGGCTGATCACCGGTCCTCCCGGGTCGGGGCGTTCCACGCTCGCCTACGCGTTCGCTGCGGCTCTCATCGCCGAGGACGGTGATGAGGCCGCGATGCGGCAGGTGCTCGCCGGCACCCATCCCGACCTGACCGCACTGCGCACCGAGGGCGTGATCATCACGATCAAAGACGCCCGTGCCATGGTCGAGCGTTCCTACTTCTCGCCTTCCCTCGGCCGCCATCGCGTGATCGTGATGGAAGACGCCGACCGTATGACCGAGCGCACCTCGAACGTGCTGCTGAAAGCCCTCGAAGAGCCCCCCGAACGCACGGTCTGGGTGCTGTGCGCCCCGAGCGATGCCGATCTGCTCCCCACGATCCGCTCCCGGGTGCGGACGCTGCGGCTGCACGAACCCGATATCGCTGCGGTCGCGCGACTGATCTCCGAACGCACCGGCGTCGACTGGGCGATCGCCGAGCAGTCGGCGCGCCATGCGCAGCGGCACATCGGCATGGCCCAGAGGCTTGCGACGGATGCTGCCGCCCGCGCGCGCCGCGACGACACCCTGCGCGGCGTGCTGGGCGTGCGCAGCGTGGGCGATGCGGTCGAGGTCGCCGGGCGGATCGTCGTGGCCGCCACCGACGATGCCAAGGCTCTGACCTCCGAGCGGGACGAGGCGGAGCGCTCCAGCCTCCTGCGCACGATCGGCGTCGCCGAGGGCGCGGCGGTCCCTCCCGCCGTCCGGGCCCAGCTGTCGGCGCTCGAAGACGACCAGAAGCGGCGAGCCACCCGCAGTCTCCGCGACGGTATCGATCGAGTGCTCACCGACCTGCAGTCGATGTTCCGCGACGTCGTGCTGCTGCAGTTCGGCCGCGGCGTCGAGCCGGACGACGAGCTGATCAATCGTGAGCTCGAACCGGCGCTGCGCGACCTCGCCGCCGCATGGACCACCGAACGCACGCTGGTCGTCCTCGACCAGATCGCCGCGACGCGGCGCAACCTCGAACAGAACGTCGCCCCCACACTCGCCCTCGAGAGCATGCTCGTCACCGTCGCGAGCGGGAGGATCCCTTGAACCCCACACGCACCCGGCGCTCCGCGCCCCGCCGCCCCTTCGCCCGCCGTGCGGTGGCGATCATCGCGGGCCTGGCGACAGCATCCCTCGCCCTGTCGGGATGCCTCTATTCGATGATCCCCGACACGACGGCCGCCCCGTCGGCGACGACGAGCCTCGCGCCCGATACGACGGGGATCGCCGCAGATCTGCTCCCGTACTACGAGCAGACCCTCACCTGGACGTCGTGCAACGGAACCTTCGACTGCACCACCGTGCGCGCTCCGCTGGATTGGACCGACCCGTCCAAGGGCGACATCTCACTGGCCGTCATCCGCCACCGTGCGACCGGCTCGACCGTACTGGGCTCTCTCCTGACCAACCCCGGTGGCCCCGGCGCGAGCGGGATCGCCCTCGTCCGCGACTCGCTGTCGTTCGCAGTCGGCAACGCCCTGCAGCAGAAGTACGACGTGATCGGGTTCGACCCCCGTGGGGTGGGGGAGTCCACAGCCGTGCGCTGCCTCGATTCGTCGGCGATGGACAAATACCTGTACGGCATCCCGCAGGGTACCCGCGGATCGGCTGACTGGACTGCGGGCCTCCTGGCCGCGCACAAGAACTTCGCCGATGCGTGCGAGGCGAACAGCGACGGAATCCTTCCCTACATCACGACCGACAACTCCGCGCGCGACATGGACCTGTTGCGCGGTGTCCTGGGCGATCCGAAGCTGAACTACCTCGGCTACTCGTACGGTACGTTCCTCGGAGCCACATACGCGAAGCTCTTCCCCGAGCGGGTGGGCCGGATGGTGCTCGACGGCGCGCTCGACCCGTCGATCTCATCGACCGACGTCAGCACGATCCAGGCGATCGGTTTCGAGTCGGCTCTCCGCGCGTACATGGCTGACTGCCTGACGACCTCCAACTGCCCGTTCAGCGGCTCGGTCGACGAGGCGATGACCGATCTCGGCACGCTCCTGGCCAGCTACGATCGCACCCCCGTCGCGACCTCGGACGGCCGCATGGTCGGCGCCGACACGCTCACGACGGCGATCGTCGCCGCCCTCTACTCTCAGGACAGCTGGCCCTACCTCACCACCGCGCTGAGCGATGCCCTCCAGGGCAACGCGGAGGTCGCCCTCCAGCTCGCCGACTTCTACAACTCGCGCGAGAACGGTGCCTACACAGACAACTCGACCGAGGCCTTCCGCGCCTACAACTGCATGGACTACCCGCGCGACACCACTCAGGCCGAGAAGGACGCCTCCGACGCCAAGATCGCCGCCGAGGCGCCGACCATCGCGCCGTACTGGTCCGGACCCGACCCGTGCGACGTCTGGCCGTACCAACCGACGGGAGTGCGAGAGAAGATCACGGCGGACGGCGCAGCTCCGATTGTGGTCATCGGGACGACGAACGACCCGGCCACCCCGTACGAATGGTCGGTGGCCCTTGCCGACCAGCTGTCCTCGGGTGTGCTCATCACGCGCGTGGGCGAAGGTCACACCGGCTACAACAAAGGGAACTCGTGCGTGGACTCGGCGGTGGAGTCGTATTTCATCGACGGTACGGTTCCTCAGAACGGCCTGCGCTGCGAGTGACGCATCGGTTCGCGGGGGCTCCGTCGACACTGTAAGATCGATGATCGTGCATCGCGCAAGCGGCGCGCGCCGCCTTAGCTCAGTTGGTAGAGCAATTCACTCGTAATGAATAGGTCTGGGGTTCGAGTCCCCAAGGTGGCTCGAATGTCGAAGGGGTCGCGGAACGCGACCCCTTCGTTGTATCCGGAGACGGGGTGAGCGGTCGTGCAGCAGGTCGTCGAAGCGCTCTTGGAGATCTTCACCTGGGCCGGTCTCGGCTTCGGCGCGGTGGTCGCCGGTGTCGCCCTCGTGCTCTTCCTCCTCGACGGGACCTGGCTGCCGGTTCGCGCGGTCGTCGAGACGACGGGACCGCAAACGGCGGAGCCCGGCACCCCGGTGCATCGCGTGGTGCGCTGGTTCGACGAGACCGGCGGCGTGAACGAGGCACCCCTGTCCGAGGCGGAGTACGCGCAGCTCGGGGCACACGATATGGCCGACATCTACTATCGCCGCGGCTGGACCAACAGGATGCGGCTCACGCCCGGATCGCCCGCCGTCCGCGGTGCCGCGCAGCTCGCCGCGGGCCTGGCAGGCGTAGGTGTCGTCTCGCTCGTGATCTCGTGGGTGATGTTCTTCGTCCGCGGCTGATCGGCGGTCTGCCTGCCTCGCGTCAGGCCAGAGCGAGCATCACCCCCGCCGCCAGCGCAAGCGACAGACCCACCCACTGCACCGCGGCGATCCGCTCTCGCAGCACCACCGCCGCGAGCACGATCGTGCCCGCCGGATACATCGCGGTCAGCGCCGACACGATCGACAGATCGCCGACGCGCAGGGCGAGCAGGAGCATGGTGTTGGCTCCGGCATCCACCACTCCGCAGGCGACCGCGAACATCCATGCGCGAGAAGGCCTCATCGACGGCGCGTCCTCCCGTCCGACCGCGCTCTCGTTCACGATGACGGATGCCGCACGTCGGCCGCGTCGCACCGCGCCGAACGCGATCGCGCCGACGATCGCCAGGGTGATCGTGGCGCTGGTCGCACGACCGACGACGAGGGGAACGACGCCGCTGTCGGGCGAGGTGTGATCGATGGCGATCACGAAGGCGCCGATCGCCGCCCCCGACCCGATCGCCATGAGGAGCCCCTGCACGGTGGGGCGCGTGACCCCGGTTCCGGGAACGAATCCGACCAGAACGACCGCCACGAGCGCGACCGCCAGGCCGGCATAGCCCACCGTCGAGAGTGCTTCGCCTCCGACGAGCAGCCCCCAGAGCATCGGCGCGATCGCCGAGACGACGGCCGTCAAGGGCGCCAGGATGCTCATCGGTCCGATCGCGAGGCAGGCGTACAGCAGGACGAGCGCGAGGACGCCGAAGACGCCCGCCAGGGCGCCCCACGCGACGTCGACCGGATCCCATGTTCCGCCGATGAAGGGCAGCAGGACGCATAGAAGGGCGAGTCCGGATGCGGCTGCGACGGCTGTGACGACGATCGACCTGAGCCGCTTCGCCGCGAGTCCCCCGAGGAAGTCCGCCGAGCCGTACACGAGTGCGCCGGTGAGAGCGAGGATGGCTGCCAGCATCCCGACCCAGCCTAGAGCGTGATGAGGATTTGACTCGCGATGCGGGCATTCGCTAGATAAGCTAACGATATGACCTCGCCGAAAACCGATCGCGTCTCGCCCTCCCGCTGGCTGCGCATCGGCATCCCCGTCGTCCTGGTGCTCGTCTGGCTCGTCGGAGGATCGATCGGCGGACCGTACTTCGGCAAAGTCGACCAGGTCGCGACGAACAACCAGTCGTCCTTCCTCCCGCAGAGCGCGGATGCGACGCAGGTCAGCGAGCGTCTTCCCGACTTCCTGGGGAGCGACAGCATCCCCGCGGTCGTCGTGATCTCGTCCGACAGCGCTCTGACCCCCGAGCAGCTCGCCGAGACCCAGACCATCGCCACCGATATCGGCGGCATCGAGGGAGTGCTCGACGGGGTGTCGCCACCGGTCGAGTCGGAAGACGGGCAGGCCGTCCAGATCTTCGTGCCGATCGATTCGTCGGGCGAGGTGCGGGTCACCGTCGAGGAGATCCGCACGATGCTGGGCACCGAACTGTCCGACGGGCTCCAGGCGTGGGTCACCGGCCCCGCGGGCTTCACCGCAGACCTCGTCAAGGGGTTCCTCGGCATCGATGGGCTTCTCCTGCTGGTCGCCCTCCTCGCCGTCTTCGTGATCCTCATCATCGTGTATCGGTCACCGCTCCTGCCGATACTCGTGCTGATGACGTCGCTCTTCGCGCTGTGCGTCGCGCTGCTGACGGTCTGGTGGCTTGCATATGCGGGCATCGTCGTGCTCAACGGCCAGGTGCAGGGCATCCTCTTCATCCTGGTGATCGGAGCCGCGACCGACTACGCGCTCTTGTACGTGGCCCGCTTCCGAGAGGCGATCGGATCGGGCGCGCGGCGTTGGGATGCCACGACGCAGGCGTGGCGAGGAGCGTTCGAGCCGATCCTCGCGTCGGGCGGAACGGTGATCGCCGGACTCCTGTGCCTCCTGCTGTCCGACCTCGCCACCAACCGTGCGCTGGGGCCGATCGCGTCGATCGGGATCGCGTTCTCGGTGCTGTCGGCCCTGACGTTCCTGCCCGCGCTCCTGGCCCTGGTGGGCAAGGCAGCCTTCTGGCCCTTCATCCCCAAGCACGGCACCGTCTCGATCCCCGATGATCTGACCCAGCCGGTCAAGGGCTTCTGGCCGCGTCAGGCCCGGCTCATCGCACGCCGTGCACGCCCCGTCTGGATCATCAGTACGATCGTCCTGCTGGTGGCCGCGGCCGGCGTCACCCAGCTGAAGGCCGATGGCGTGCCCTCGAGCGATCTGGTCCTCGGTGCTTCCGAGGCGCGTGACGGCCAGGCCGTGCTCGGCGAGCACTTCCCGGCGGGTTCGGGCAGTCCGGTGTATGTGATCGTGCCGGAGTCCGACGTCGCCACGGCGGCGGACGTGCTGAGCTCGAACTCCGGAATCCAGTCCGTGGCCGCAGCATCCACAGATTCTCCGACCGGTCAGGCGACCGTGACGGTCGAGAACGGCGCTCCCGTGTACGCAGCCGTCGGTCCGCCCGGAACGGCTGCCCCGTCGCCGACCGTGTCCGGGGGCGACGTGCTTCTCATCGGGACGCTGACGGATGCTGCCGACTCACCCGCCGCGGAGGACACCGTCCGCGCGCTGCGCGTGAGCCTGGACGATGCGCTCGGAACGGGCACCGCGCTGGTCGGCGGCGTGACCGCGACCGACATCGACTCGAATGACACGTCGATCCGCGATCGTACGATCATCATTCCCGTCGTGCTGCTCGTGATCCTGCTCATCCTGATGCTCCTGCTCCGGGCGATCCTCGCGCCGGTGCTGCTGATCCTGAGCGTGATCCTGTCGTTCGGTGCGGCGCTGGGGGTCAGTGCCCTCGTGTTCGACAACGTGTTCCACTTCCCAGGAGCAGACCCATCCGTGCCGCTGTACGGGTTCGTCTTCCTGGTGGCGCTCGGCGTGGACTACAACATCTTCCTGATGTCACGCGTCCGCGAAGAGTCGCTCGGGCACGGCACCCGGCGAGGAATCCTGCGTGGTCTCGTCGCCACCGGGGGAGTGATCACCTCGGCCGGTCTGGTACTGGCCGCGACGTTCGCCGCGCTCGGCGTCATCCCGATCCTCTTCCTCGCGCAGATCGCCTTCATCGTCGCCTTCGGCGTCCTGCTCGACACGTTCGTCGTGCGCTCGCTGCTCGTGCCCGCGGTGACGTACGACATCGGGCGTGCGATCTGGTGGCCGTCCACGCTCTGGCGTCAGGACGGCCCTGCCGCCGGGGCCCTCGAGACGCCGCCCGCGTTGCCCGCCGACATCGATGCCGACCTCGTCGGCGACGATGGCCGCGCACTCACCCGCGAGGAGTACCGGCGTACGCTCGAACCATGACCAAGGCGCTGTTCATCGTCGATGTCCAGAACGATTTCACCGAACGCGGTGCGCTCGGTGTCGCCGGCGGCGACGAGGTGGCCGCGCGCATCACCGCGTTCCTGAAGGATCACGCGGGCGACTACGCGCTGATCGTCGCGTCGCGTGACTGGCACGACGCAGACAACGACAACGGCGGCCATTTCGCCCCCGAGCCCGACTTCATCGACACCTGGCCCCCGCACTGCGTCGCCGGGACGTTCGGGGCGGAGTTCGACGAGGGCTTCGACACGTCGGCGGTGACGCACCAGCTCAAGAAGGGCCAGGGCAGGCCCGCCTACTCGCTGTTCGAGGGGGTCGCCGACGATGGTGCCACCGCGGCGCAGCTGCTCGATGAGCACGGCATCATCGACATCGACGTGGTCGGGCTTGCGACCGACTACTGCGTCCGCGCATCGGCGCTCGATGCGATCGCGCACGGCCGCCGCGTGCGGGTCTTCACCGATCTGGTTGCGGGCGTGCACGCGGATTCGAGCCAGCGCGCCCTCGCAGAGATCGCCCACGCCGGTGCGGAGCTGGCTGACTCCGGCGTCTGATCCCGCGGCAGGACAGCTCGCGCGGCTTCCATCGGCGCTCCCACCGGCCGACACCGTCTTCGGCGCGCACGAGATCGAAGCGCTCGCCGCGGCAGCAGCCGGATCGCGTGTCCGCGCAGCTACGGAGAGCCCGGTGCCGGCGCTGGCGGATCTGCAGGAGCTGACGCCGGGCTCTCGCGACTGTTGTCGTGCTGCCCGTCCGACCGAAACTCCGATCGCGACGGCAGCTTGGCGATTCTCAGCCGAAGCTGTTGAATCTGCCGCTGGAGGTTGTCGTCGACCGCGTGGAGCCCACGGATGCGCAGCAGCACTTCCTCGATCTGGTTCGAGAGCGTCGCCAGTTTGCCCGCGAGCTCCCTCGTCGTGGGGGGCAGTTCCGGACGGGAAGTCGACAGCAGCGGGGTGAAGGTCACCCGGCTGGGTGCGGGGCCGGCGGGAGGCAGCGTCTGCAGCTCAGGGGGAGCGGCACCGGTTTCGCGTGCCTGCCGCGCTCCATTCGACAACGCGGCCGCGCTCAAGCCCAAGCCGGCGCCCTCCAGTACGACAGTGATCGCCTGTCCCGGTATTTGAATTTCTTCACCGTGGCCCGATGCGAGAAAGCCGAACGTCACGAGGCTCAGCACGAGGCTGAGCCCACCCAGGCCGAGTTGAAACTTCTGAGTGAGACGTCCCATGGCAGTCTCACTGCCAACCTCGAGATGGAGAAGCTCTATGGCTACCACGGGGTCTTCCAAGTACGCCCGGATATCGTCGTCCGGCGGTGTTGCTCGGTAGAGAACGAGAAGTGCCGCAGCATCGGTGGCGATCTGCAACCGCTGTCGGAACGCGGTCGTAGCGCGCAGGTCGGACGATTCGATGTGGTACGAGAAATAGACCTCGTCGAGCGAGCTATCGTCCGAGGTCTCAAGCCACTCAGGCGGCACGCTCCGTGCCAAGAACTCGCCGTACGCGGCGACGTCGTTGCGATACGCCTTCGATACGCTCACGCTGCCCCCAGCCCGCGTTGTTGCGATCAGGGTAGTAGTGGTCGACTTCCTGAACAAGACCGGGGGAGGTCCCGTGAGCGGTCCCCGACGGGCATCGACGGATGCTGAATCCAGCGACGCTCGCAAAACCAGAGCTCGCGTGAATCATCGCCTTCGCCAACGATCGCGTGAGCCGAAAACAGTGGGCCCGGAGGGGCTCGAACCCTCGACCCGCGGATTAAAAGTCCGATGCTCTACCGACTGAGCTACAGGCCCGACCGAACTAGCCTACTTCGACGAGCGGCCATCCGAAGCCTCGGGCGATCACACGATCATCCCTGCACAAAGACGTCGCGACCGCCGATACCCCTCGTCGAGGTACCGGCGGTCGCGACCGCCCTGATCCGGCTGGAGCCGGAAGCGCTATTAGGAAGCCGGGGGCGTCAGAACGGTGTCGATGAGGTACACGACGGCGTTGGCGGTCTGGACTCCACCGCAGATGACAGCGGACGAACCGTTGACCATCAGGTTGTCGCCGCTACCGGTGACCTCGAGGCTGCCACCCTCGACGGTGGTGTGCGTGCCGACGATCGCGTCAGGCTGGATCATGCCCGGAACGACGTGGTACGTGAGGATCTTGGTGAGCGTCGCGCTGTCGGTCTTGAGCGTCTCGATCGTGGCGGGGTCGATCTTCGCGAAGGCGTCGTCCACCGGAGCGAACACCGTGAACTTGCTGCCGTTGAGCGTGTCAACGAGGTTCACGTCGGGGTTCAGCTTTCCGCTGACCGCTGCGGTGAGCGTGGTGAGGATCGGGTTGTTCGACGCGGCGACGGCCACGGGGTCGACGGCCATTCCTGCGACCGAGCCGGCGCCGGACGGAACCGCGTCGGCGTAGGCGGCGCAGCCGGTGCCGACCAGGTTGGCGGTGGCGTCCATGGCCGAGGCGCTGGGCATTGCAGACGACATCGACGGCGACGACATGGGAGCCGAAGAGGTCTCCGACGTCGTGCTGGCGGATCCGCCGCTGCAGGCGCTCAGTGCGAGTGCAGCTGCGAAGGCCACTGCGACTCCGGCGGTGATGCGAGTAGTGCGAGACATGACGTTCCTCCTCTTATACGGTCCGTCTGGGCCGTGAGTGACAAATTCCCCGGTGCGGGGGCAGCCACTCTGTGAGCGGCTACAGACACTCTTCGGAGCGGTCTCGCGATCGGATGGCGGCGATCGCGGATTGGTCCGCTCGCCCACTCGATCCCCGCGGATTCCGGCGGCCATGGCGCCCGAGAGGACGGATGCGCGAGCTCGGGGCATCCGTCAATCCCCCCGCGCCTTTCTGCGTCTGGAGGGGTACTAAGGCATGCTGGTTCCTGTGGTGATAGACGGAGTAGAGGTGCCCGAAGACGGCACCCCCTCGGTCGACCACGCCGGAGAGCTGCTGGTGCGCTCCGCCGCCGGCGATCAGGGCGCTTTCGCGCGGCTGTATGACATGCTCTCGCCGCGCGTGTTCGGCCTCATTCTGCGCGTGCTCGTCGACCGTTCGCAGAGCGAAGAAGTACTTCAGGAAGTCTTCCTCGAGGTCTGGCAATCCGCTGGCCGATTCGCTCCGAACAAAGGCCAAGGAAGGTCGTGGATCCTCACGATCGCACACCGCAGAGCCGTCGATCGAGTTCGGTCGGCTCAGGCGAGTGCAGATCGCGACGTACGAGCGGGCTTCCGAGACCTCGACGTCGCCCACGACGGCGTCGCGGAGGAAGTCGAACTGAGAATCGAGGGGAAGCGAGTGGCACAGGCCGTTGCAGCTCTTCCCGAGTCTCAGCGAGAGGCACTGACGCTCGCGTACTACGGGGGTTACAGTCAAAGCGAAATCGCGGCGTTGGTGGGGGCGCCACTGGGGACGATCAAGACGAGAATGAGAGACGGGCTCTCTCGACTTCGCACGGAGATGGGGGTGACATCGTGAACGTCAATGACTTCGCCGAGCTGGCGGCCGGGCACGCTCTGGGAGCCCTTTCTCCCGAAGACGAGTCCGCCTACCGGACCGCGCTGCGCGAGCACCCCGAATGGGAGACGATCGCCGAAGCGGATGCGGCGACAGCCGCAGCGCTCGCCGAGACCACCCTGCCGGTCACGCCGCCCGCCTCACTGCGCGCAGACCTGCTCGCACGCATCGCCGTGACACCGCAGGACGGCTCTGCGGCGTCACAGGTAGGCCCTCTCGCGGCTGCCGTCTCGGACGCTGCGGACGGTGGCCCCGAGCCGCCGCTCGATACTGCTGAGCTCCAGACCGTTGCGCGTCGCAGTTGGACGCGCGGCATCTTCGCGCTCGCCGCGTCGCTCGTGCTGCTGGTCGCGCTCGGATTCGGTGCTGCCACGATCGGTCAGCAGCTGAATCGGCCGGCCTCCGTCGTCGCGCTGTCGCAGATCCAGGACGCCCCCGATGCGCAGGCTTCCACCGTCACGCTCGACGGCGGCGGCACAGCGACCGCTCACTGGTCCGATTCCTTGGGCAAGGCCGTCCTCGTTTCCACCGGCTTGCCCGCGATCGCTTCCGACCAGGCGTACGAGCTGTGGTTCGTCCGCGACGGCGCGCCCCTCTCGGCAGGTGTGGTGGATGCAGCGCCCGGCGGCGACGTCACCGCGCTGCTGACCGGAGAGATGCACGCGGGCGACATCATCGCGGTGACCGTCGAGCAGGCAGGCGGGTCGCCGACGGGGCAGCCGACCTCGTCGCCGATCGTGGCGATCGCGACGGCCTGAGGCAGCGCCGAGATCGGCCCGTCGCGCTAGCGTGGAGCCGTGGCATCCGTCGTGCAGAGTGCGCAGACGCTCGTGCACCTGCGGCGTGCACGAGACCTGATGGACCGCGCGTACGCCGAGCCGCTCGACGTGCCCACGATGGCGGAGCGCGCCCTCATGTCGCCCGCGCATTTCTCGCGCGAGTTCAAGATCGCGTACGGCGAGACTCCCTATGCGTACCTGATGACCCGGCGGATCGAGCGGGCGATGGCACTGCTGCGGTCAGGCTGGTCGGTGACGGATGCCTGTACCGCCGTGGGCGCGACGTCGCTCGGATCGTTCAGCTCGACCTTCAGCGAGATCGCGGGGGAGTCGCCGAGCGCGTATCGCGCGCGCGAGCACGCCGTCGATGAGGCGATGCCCGCCTGCATCGCGAAGATCCTCACCCGCCCGGCCCGTTACGTCTGATCCGCTATCGAGCAGTTTTCGAGAAGCAGCGCGCCGGCCGGATCTCTAGCGTTGAGGCATGCCGAACATCTCTCTTGCGTACTGCCCCATCACCGTCGACGACGTCGAGGCGGCGATCCCCTTCTATCGCGACGGCCTCGGCCTCGAGATCGTCAACGATGTCGCATACGACGGCCACCGATGGGTGAGCTTCGGCCTTCGCGGGCAGAGCGGACTCGCCGTCGTCGTCTCCGACCCCGGCGCCGGGCGCTCACCCGATGACGGCGACGCCCTCACCCGCCTCGTCGTGAAGGGTTCGGGTCCTGGCCCGTACGTCTTCACCACGGACGATCTGGATGCCACCTTCGAGCGTCTGCAGTCGTTCGGCGCCGAGGTGCTCCAGGAACCCATCGAACAGGCCTGGGGGCCGAGGGATTGCGCGTTCCGCGACCCCGCGGGCAACCACGTGCGCATAAACCAGGCGTCCTGAGGTCGCGTTCGCGGAACGCTGACACGGGCGGGGCCGGTCGCATCCGCCGGTAGCCTGGACCGCGTGAGCGACGAACCGAGGGACTTCCACAAGCCCGTGCGGCGACCTGCCGAGCTGTTCGACCGACGATTCGCCGCCGACGATCCGGCCGAAGTGTCCCGCGTCGCGCACAGCACCGCGCAGGCGCTCATGGCGCGGGTGCGCGATGAGCCGGACTCCGAGATCGTCGACCGGCTCGTGTCGTTCACCGATCAGCACGGCATCGACGACATCGCCGAACTGTGGTCGCGATCGCCGGCGAAATCGCTCCCGGGTGCCCTGTGGCGTCTCTACCTGCTGCAGCTCATGATCCACGACGATCCGCAGACCGCGGCGCTCCTGTACGAACGGGGCCGTCTCGAGCTCGAGTCTCCCGACCCGGTGATCGCCGGCGCTCCTGTTCCTGCGGGCCCGGACGAACTGGTGGCGCTGATCGACGCGATCCTCCGCGGGCTCTTCCAGGGCGACTTCGCCGTCGCGCTGGAGCGGGCTGCCGCCTTCAGCCGCGTGCAGGCATCGGGGGCGACGCATGTCGCCGACGATTACGAATCGACCGAGCCCGCACGTGCGTCCGCGCTCACGACGCGGGCCCTTCGGCTCTCGACGTATGCTGCCGACCTCACCGCGTGCGCCGCGCTCTGGCGCCGCGACGCCCTCGCCTGACGCGCTCGTCTCCCACGCGCCCCCGCCGGATACCGCGAGACCGGATAGACGCCACGAGACCGAGTGCGTCTGTCCCCGTCTCGTCGCGTCTATCCGGTCTCGCGGAAGGAGAAGGCCGGTCTCGCGGAAGGAGAAGGCCGGTCCGCGGAAGGAGAAGGCCGGTCCGCGGAAGGAGAAGGCCGGTCCGCGGAAGGAGGGCAAGGAAGTGCCGGGCCGCAGAACGCCTCTCGGCGCGAGGCCGCTCTCGGCGGCAAAAGATGGAGCCCGGGGTTACTGCGGCCCGGCTGAACCAGTGTAACCGAGCACCGCCCGCCCGCATTCCCGGACATAGGCTCGGAGCATGGCCTGGCGTTACGCACTCACGATTGAACCGGTAGCATCCGACGACGCGCGCACCGATTTCGGTGACACCTTCTCGGTGATCGATCCCGTCGCGCCGGCGCTGAGCGTGGGCGAGCTGAGCACACAGCGCGGTGACGGTGTCTTCGAGTCGATCGGCGTGATCGACGGGCATGCCCAAGAGGTGTCCGCGCATCTCGACCGGCTCGCCCGTTCGGCGCAGCTGTGCGATCTGCCGGTTCCGCATGAAGGCCAGTGGCGACAGGCCATCGCCGCCGCCGCAGCCGCCTGCGACCCGGGGGAGTCCGTCATCAAACTGATCCTCAGCCGAGGTGTCGAGCACGGTCCTGCGCCGACGGCATGGGTGACCGTGGCATCGGCGACCGACTTCGCAGATGCGCGCACCCGCGGCATCCGAGTCGTCACGCTCGACAGGGGTTTCGACAGTGCGGCCGCCGCGCGAGCGCCCTGGCTGCTGCTCGGTGCCAAGACCCTGTCGTACGCCGTCAACATGGCGGCGATCCGCGAGGCCAAGCGGCGCGGCGCCGATGACGCTCTGTTCGTCTCATCGGACGGGGTCGTGCTCGAAGCGCCGACGGCGTCGGTGATCCTCCGCATCGACGGCGTGTTCGTGACCCCGGCGCCGACCGGGCTGATCCTGCACGGCACCACGCAGCTGAGCGCGTTCCAATGGCTCGCGTCGCGCGGGTTCGACACCGAATATCGCGATGTGGCCGCAGCCGAACTCCAGAGGGCCGATGCCGCGTGGCTGGTCTCGAGCGTCCGTCTCGCCGCGCCGATCACGGCGATCGACGCCATGCCCCTCACGAACGATGTCGAGCTCACCGCGGCGCTCAACGCCTACCTGCTCTCGCCGCGCGACTGATCTCTCGCGGCGCGACTGATCTCTCGCCGCGCGACTGATCTCTCGCGAACCGGTCGAGCGCGCCGTCGAACGGCCGGGATATTCTCGGTGGTTCATCCCGACGGCCGCATCAGCGATGGCCCTTCTCCCGGATCATCGACGGGTCCAGGGCAAGACGCGCACACGGGCCGAAAGGAAGAGCGGATGCCTCGACCCGAGGCATCCGCTCCTTTCTCGTCGTGACGGACTATCCGAATCGCCCCGACACGTAGTCCTCGGTCGCCTGGACGTTCGGCGTCGTGAAGATCGCCTTGGTGTCGTTGTACTCGATGAGCTTGCCCGGCTTGCCGGTGCCCGCGATGTTGAAGAACGCAGTGCGGTCCGAGACGCGGGAGGCCTGCTGCATGTTGTGCGTGACGATGACGATCGTGTAGTCGCTCTTGAGCTCTTCGATCAGCTCCTCGATCGCGTACGTCGAGATCGGGTCGAGGGCCGAGCACGGCTCGTCCATCAGGAGCACCTGCGGCGAGACCGCGATCGCACGCGCGATGCAGAGGCGCTGCTGCTGGCCGCCGGAAAGACCGGCACCGGGCTTGTCGAGTCGGTCGCGGACCTCGTTCCAGAGGTTCGCCCCCTTGAGCGACTTCTCGACCAGGTCGTCGGCGTCGGATTTCGAGATGCGCTTGTTGTTCAGGCGGACCCCTGCCAGCACGTTGTCCTTGATCGACATCGTGGGGAACGGGTTGGGGCGCTGGAACACCATGCCCACCTGGCGGCGGACGAGCACGGGGTCGACCCCGGGTCCGTAGAGGTTGTCGCCGTCCATCAGTACATCGCCCTCGACGTGGGCGCCGGGAATGACCTCGTGCATGCGGTTGAGGGTGCGGAGGAAGGTCGACTTGCCGCAGCCCGACGGGCCGATGAACGCCGTCACCGAACGAGGGGCGATCTCCATCGAAACGCCCTCGACGGCGAGGAAGTTGCCGTAGTAGACGTTGAGATTGTTGACTTCGATGCTCTTGGACACGCGTGGCGCCTTTCTGGCTAACGGGTCTTCGGCGCGAACACGGTCGCGACGATACGGGCGATGAGGTTGAAGATCACGACGAGGATCACCAGGAGGAGCGCGGCTCCCCACGCCTGCGCCTGGCTGGCGGCGATATCGGTCGTGGGGAAGCTGTAGTTGGTATACGCCATCACAGCGAGGGTCTGCATCGGGTCTTGGAACGGGTTGAGATTCAGCGCGTCGGTGAAGCTCGCTGCGATGAAGATCGGTGCCGTCTCGCCGACGATGCGGGCGATGGCGAGCACCACACCGGTGACGATGCCGCTCGCTGCCGTACGGAGCACGATCTTGAGGATCGTCGTCGACCGCGGCACGCCGAGGGCGAACGACGCCTCGCGGAGCTCATTGGGGACGAGCCGCAGCATCTCCTCGGTGGAGCGCACGACGATCGGGATCATCAGCACGCACAGGGCGATCGACGCCGAGAATCCGCTGAAGGCCTTCGGCCCCACGATCAGGGAGAAGAGCGAGAAGGCGAAGAGACCGGCGACGATGGACGGGATGCCGGTCATGACGTCGACGAGGAAGGTGATCGCGCGCCGGAGCGGATTGTTGGGCTGCGCGTATTCGACCAGGTAGATCGCCGTCAGGATGCCGATCGGCACCGAGATGAGGGTCGCGATGCCCGTGATGATCAGCGTTCCGACGACGGCCTGGAACGCGCCGGGTGTGTAGGTGACCTCGAGCGTGTCCGGGTTGAACGACGTGCCCCCCACCGTCCAGATGAAGTTCCAGTTGAGCACCGCGGCGCCCTGGACGATCACCGTGACAAGCGTGGATACGAGGGGGATCAGGGCGAGAATGAACGCGCTGATCACCAGTCCCCGGACGACGCGGTCGGTAGCCTTCCGGCGATTCTCCACGACGGTCGATCCGAGGCCGATGCCGACCAGGTAGACGATGGCCGTGAAGAACAGCCAGACGCCCGCGTTGAAGCTCTGCGTGAGCACGAAGAGCACCGCGGCCACGACGATGGCGGATCCGGCGAGCACTGCCGGTTCGATCCAGCGAGGCAGCTGACCGCTGGTCAGGGTGATGGGTGCCGAACTGCGCGGAACCGGCGGAGCGTTGGTCGTGGAGGCGCTCACGCGCTCTTTCCCTTCGAACGGCGCTTCTCCTTCTTCGGCCCAGAGGCCGAGACGAGCGAGCGAGCGAGGATGTTCACACCGAACGAGACCACGAACAACATGAGCCCCGTGCCGATCAGGGCGGATCGCTGCATCTCGTCGGAGATCGGGAAGTTGAGCGCGATGTTGGCCGCGATCGTCTGAGAGTTGTAGCCGTCCGTCAGCACCTTGACCGAGTAGATCAACGACGGCGAGATGATCAGCGCGATGGCCATGGTCTCACCGAGCGCCCGGCCCAGGCCGAGCAGTGTGGCCGACACCATGCCGCTGCGAGCGTAGGGCAGCACCGAGAGGCGGATCATCTCCCAGCGCGTCGCCCCGAGGGCGAGCGCCGCCTCCTCGTGCAGGCGCGGGGTCTGCAGGAAGATCTCACGGGTGATCGAGGTGACGATCGGCAGGATCATCACCGCGAGTACCACGCCGCCGGCAAGGATCGTCGATCCGGTGGACGAGACCGGACCTTCGAAGAACGGCAGCCAGCCGAAGTACTCGTTGAGGAAGTGCGACAGGGGAAGCAGCAGGGGGCGGATGACCATGATGCCCCACAGGCCGAAGACGATCGAGGGAACGGCTGCGAGAAGGTCGACGACGTAGCCGAGTGCTCCGGCGATGCGGCGCGGTGCGTAGTGAGAGATGAACAGCGCGATGCCGATGGCGACAGGGGCCCCCAGCAGCATCGCGATGAACGCTGACCAGATGCTTCCCCACAGGAGAGGTCCGACGTACTCCCAGAAGCTTCCCCACGGCACCTGCGCCGGGTTCTGAATCACGCTGAGTGACGGGTTCGTCGCCCAGTTGGCCGTGATGGCCGGCCAGCCCTGGATGATCAGGAAGATCGCGACGCCGGCGAGGATCACGAGGATCGAGACGGCGGATGCTGTCGACAGGCCGAGGAACGCGGTGTCGCCGGCCCGGCGCTTCGTGGAGGGGCGCTTGAGCGCCGGAGGCGAGGGAGCGATCGTGTCAGTCATCACAATCCCCAGGGTGTCGGATCGGCACGGTGGCTCCTAGATCGGCGTCGGTGGATCTACATCGGGTGGTCGGTGTGGGTGGTGTTCAGCCGGCGACTCGGCCCCGCCTCCGACACGGTGTTCGGAAGCCCGGCCCAGTCTGCCCCGCCCGAGAATAAACCTCGGACGGGGCAGCTGTCTGGATGAGGTGGTTGACTACTTGATCGTCGCCAGCGTCGCCTGAGCCTGCTCGAGGATCGAGTCGGGCAGCGGAGCGGAGCCTGCGTTCTTCGCGGCGACGGACTGTCCGGCCGTGCTGCTGATGAACGACAGGTAGTTGACCGTGAGCTTGGCCTGCTCGGCGCTCTTGAACGTCGAGCAGAGGATGCCGTACGACACGAGCGGGATCGGGTAGGTCTCGGCCGTCAGCTTCGAGTAGTCGAACTTCTGCGACAGGTCTCCGGGGACACCGTTGGATGCGGGGACCGCGGCGACGGCGAACGTCTGGGTGACAGCCTCGGGGCTGAACGGGATGGCCGTTCCGTCCTGGATGATCGCAGCCGAGTTCAGCGTGCCGATCGCGGAGTGGTCGGCGTAGCCGATCGTGCCGGTGCCCGACTGCACCGTGTTGACGACGCCGGAGCCGCCCTTCTGGGCCGAGACGTTGCCGGTGACGGGCCACGAGTTGGCGGCCGGGTACGGCCAGTCGGTGGGCTGCGTCGCGGCGAGGTAGTTCGTGAAGTTCTGCGTCGTGCCGGAGCCGTCGGACCGAGCCACCGTGGTGATCGGACCGGCCGGGAGGGCGGTGCCGTTGTCGGCGGTGATCGCGGGGTCTGACCAGTCGGTGATCTGCAGGTTGAAGATCTTGGCGACCGTCGCGCCGCTGAGCTTGAGGCTCGTCACGCCGGAGATGTTGTAGATGATCGCAACACCGTCGAGGTAGATCGGGATGTTGAGCCCACCGGCGGTGCACAGCGACTTGGACTGATCGGTCTGGTCGGCCTTGAGCGGCGAGTCCGAGCCGGCGAAGTCGTAGGCGCCGCTGAGGAAGTTGGTGACGCCACCGCCCGAGCCCTGCGACTTGTCATAGTTGATGGTGACGCCCTTGACCTGGGCGTTGTAGGCGGCGGTCCACGCCGCCTGGGCGTTGGCCTGGGCGCTCGAGCCGCCGGCGGTGATCGTACCCGTCAGGCTCGGGTCGACGGTCGAGGCGACGGCGGCCGTGGTCGGGGTCGAAGAGGCCGTGCTGCCGGGCGTCGTGCTTCCGGATGAACATCCCGCGAGGGCGACCGCGCCGATGGCGATCACCGCGCCGACGAGGGCGAATCGAGTCTTCTTCACTGTGAATCCTTCACATTCAGGGTTTTTGCGGCCCGGTGCGGGGCTCGATCTGAACGTAGACACGGACTCTTAAGGGAGTGGGCTGGAAGGGTGAACGGGAGGTGAACGCAGGCCCAGCACTCAAAGCCGGTCGGAGCCCTCGATCGGTCGTTCGAGCGGCGCCCGCGCGCGATCACACGCTGGCGTCGTGCGTCTCGATGGCGACGATTCCCGAGCCCGGGTTTGTCGCTGAGAGGTGGACCACCGAGAACGAACCGGTCTCGAGGGCCGAGGCGCTGCCCAGGTAGGAGCCCCTCAGCGTGCCCGTCGCCAGTGCGATCTCGCTGAGGATGTCGGGCAGCACCGGGCCGTGACTGCACAGCACCGCCGCCTTGCGCGAGCGCACTCGCTTTCCGACGATGCTGCGCGCATCGCCGTCTCCTGCCTCCCAGGCGTCCTGGCTGATCAACGTGGTCCGAACGATCTTGCGACCGAGCGCCGCGGCGAGCGGCGTCACCGTCGCGACGCAGCGCACGGCGTCGCTGGTGATGATCCTTCGCACCCCGAACGTCGAGAGGGTTCCCACGATCGCCGATGCCTGACGGGCCCCACGGTCAGTGAGGGGCCGTGCGGCGTCCGGGCCCTTCCAGCCTTCGCGAGGTGTCGCCTTCGCATGACGGAGCACGATGATCGGGAACGTTTCGAGAATCCCGTCATCGACGAACCCGAGGAAATTCTCCAGGATCTCCACATCTACCGGGTAGCTGAGGTAACCGAGCGCCCGCTTGGGCGTCACCCATTCGAGGGCGGCGATCTCGCGGTTCGGCACGAACGCCGAGGCCCGGATCGCGTCGTCGGTCGCCTCCGCAGCCCAGTAGTGCACGATCTTCTGCCGCTTGCTGGGCATCCGGTACCGTGACACCCCCACCGGGATGCCGAGGTTCACACGGATCCCTGTCTCTTCGAAGATCTCACGTACGGCGGTCTCGGCGAGCGTTTCGCCCGGGTCGACCTTGCCCTTCGGGAGCGTGACGTCGGCATACGCCGTCCGGTGGATCACGAGCACCATGAGTTTTCCGTCTACGAGGCGCCAGATCACTCCGCCCGCGGCGTAGACAGCGGTGTCGGTCATCGCACCGCCCGAGCTCGGCGGCGGCGCGGCACGTTCGCCATCGTGTAGTCCTGAAGATCAAGGAGTGGCTTGCCGTCCGCACCGATGCTGTGCCTGGTCCACTCGCCCTCCGACCCCAGCCACCACGAGCTCGTCTCGTCGCTCATCGCGCGGTCGAACAGGTCGGTGAGTTCTTTGAGGTGCGCCGGCGCCACGACGCGCACGAGCGCCTCCACGCGCCTGTCCAGGTTGCGATGCATCATGTCGGCGCTGCCGATGTAGATCTCGGGGTCGCCGTCGTTGTGGAACGCGAAGATGCGCGAGTGTTCGAGATAGCGGCCCAGGATGCTGCGCACGGTGATGTTCTCGCTCACGCCCTCCATTCCGGGTTTGATCGAGCAGATCCCGCGCACCCAGATGTCGATCCGCACGCCCGCCTGGCTTGCGCGGTACAGCGCGTCGATGATCTGCTCGTCGACCATCGAGTTGACTTTCAGGCGGATGCTGGCCGGCCGGCCGTCGAGGGCGTTCCGGCGTTCCTTGTCGATCTGCCTCAGCAGCCCCTTGCGCAGGTGCAGCGGGGCCACGAGCAGCCGCTTGAACTTCTTCTCGATCGCGTAGCCGCTCAACTCGTTGAAGAGGCGGGTCAGGTCTTTGCCCACCTGCCCGTCCGTGGTGAACAGACCGAAGTCCTCGTAGATACGGCTCGTCTTGGGGTTGTAGTTGCCCGTGCCGATATGGCTGTAGTGGCGCAGCACTCCGTCCTCCTCGCGGATGACGAGGGCGAGCTTGCAGTGGGTCTTGAGTCCGACGAGTCCGTAGACGACGTGGACCCCTGCCTTCTCGAGCTTGCGCGCCCAGACGATGTTGGCGGCCTCGTCGAAGCGCGCCTTCACCTCGACGAGCGCGAGCACCTGCTTCCCTGACTCAGCGGCATCGATGAGCGCCTGCACGATCGGGCTGTCGCCCGATGTGCGGTACAGCGTCTGCTTTATGGCGAGCACGTGCGGGTCTCTGGCGGCCTGCTCGAGGAATGCCTGCACGCTTGTCGCGAACGATTCGTACGGGTGGTGCACCAGCACGTCGGCCTTGCGGATCGCCGCGAACAGGTCGGGGCGCCCGTTCTGCTCGGCGGGCTGGAAGGCGACCGCGGTGGTGGGCACGTGGGGCGGATACCGCAGCTCAGGCCGATCGACGCTCCCGAGCTCGAAAAGGCCTCGCAGATCGAGCAGCCCGGGAAGGCGATAGACCTCCTGCTCGGTGATCGACAGTTCGCTGATCAGCAGATCGAGCGTGACGTCGTCCATATCGTCGGTGACCTCGAGCCGGATCGGCGGCCCGAACCGGCGGCGGAGCAGCTCGGCCTCGAGGGCCTGGATCAGATTCTCGGTCTCGTCCTCCTCGATCACGACGTCCTCGTTGCGCGTGAGGCGGAACGTGTGGTGGTCGAGGATCTCCATGCCGGGGAACAGGTCGCCCAGGTGATTGGAGATGAGGTCTTCGAGGGGGAGGAATCGGGTCGAATCGCCGTCGTGCGGCACTTCGATGAGCCGCGGCATCATCGGGGGAACCTTCAGGCGCGCGAACTCCTGGCGACCGGTCTTTGCATTGCGGATGCGGATCGCCAGATTGAGCGACAGTCCCGAGATGTACGGGAACGGATGGGCAGGATCCACGGCGAGCGGCATGAGCACGGGGAACACCTGCGACTGGAAGTAGTCGCCGAGGCGTTCGCGCTCAGCATCCGTGATCTCGTCCCAGCGCATGACCTCGATGCCGGAGTCGTGCAGCTGCGGTCGCACGAGGCTCTTCCAGGCATCCGCGTGCCGCAGCTGCAGCCTGTGGGCCTCGGCGGAGATGTCCGAGAGAACATCCTGCGGTGACCGACCCACGTTGGTGGGTACGGCCAGGCCGGTCACGATGCGGCGCTTGAGCCCGGCGACCCGCACCATGAAGAACTCGTCCAGGTTGCTCGCGAAGATCGCGAGGAAGTTCGCCCGCTCGAGGATCGGGAGGCTCTCGTCTTCGGCGAGCTCCAGGACCCGTTGGTTGAATGCGAGCCAGCTGATCTCGCGGTCGAGGTAGCGGTTCTCGGGAAGCTGCGAGTCGAATGCTTCGACAGCCTCATCGAAATCGTCGTCGTCCGCGTCGCCGAGGCCCGCGTCGAGCACGTCGTGTCCGATCATCCACTCATCATTGCAGGACGATGTGACGTAGGTGTGAACGGTGCGGCCAAGTGTGATCGCGACGCCGAAGCGGTCAGGAACGCGGGGAGGATGTGGGGAGCTGGTCGTCCTCGTACACGTTGAAGCGGTACCCGACGTTGCGGACCGTGCCGATCAGCTGTTCGAGATCGCCCAATTTCGCTCGCAGGCGGCGGACGTGCACATCCACCGTCCGCGTGCCGCCGAAGTAGTCGTAGCCCCACACCTCGCTGAGCAGTTGCTCACGCGTGAACACCCGGGACGGGTGGGTCGCGAAGAAGTGGAGGAGCTGGAACTCCTTGTAGGTGAGGTCGAGAGGCTTGCCGTGGACCTTCGCCGAATACGACGACTCGTCGATCGAGATGCCGGAGGTCTGGATGCGGGTGGACACCTGCTCCTTCGACATGCGCCCGATCGCGAGGCGCACGCGCGCATCGACTTCGGCGGGGCCGGCGCTGACGAGGATGACGTCGTCCACGCCCCAATCGGTGGAGACCGCCGTCAGGCCGCCTTCGGTGACGACCAGCACGAGCGGCGCATCCAGCCCGGTGGTGTTCAGGATCTTGCAGAGCGACTTGGCCCCGACGAGGTCGATGCGCGCATCCACGAAGATGACATCGGCGCTCGGTGCGTTCACCAGCTGCGCGGGTTCGGCGGGAATCTGGCGCACCCGGTGGCTCAGCAGCTCCAGTGAAGGCAGGACGGGGCCGCCTCCATGCGCGGAGCTCAGAACCAGAAGCTGTGCCAAGAACGTCGCCCTTCCGGCGCACTGCGCGCGCCGTACCTCTCAGTTTAGGGTGCGCCGGCCTCCGCCCGCGCAGGCAGGTCGCGCACGAGGGTGCACGCGAGGGCCGAGTGCGCGAGAATGGCTTCGTGGCCACACCGGAACTCGCTCCCCGCCGAACGATCGGCGGCATCATCGCGGTGTGGATCGCAGCCGCCCTCCTCGGGCTGTCGATCGGCATCTTCGTTCCCGTGGAGTGGCGCGCGGCCTGGCTGATCGTCGGACTGGGTGGATGCCTCATCCTCTCGTTCGCCGTGCAGCTGGGCTATGGGCGGTCCCAGGGCTTCACGCAACGCGTGGCACTGAGCGTGCTCGGCTCGCTTCTGGTGCTCGGCGTCGTGAGCGCGGGATTCGGCCTGGCGACCATCATCCCGGCATAGCAACCGAGGTCGGTCCGTCCTGGCGGTTTCGGGATAGGCTCGTGCTATGGATCTCGTCGCGCTCGAACTGTTCTTCGTCGGACTGCTCGGACTCGCCTCGCTTGCGATCGTCTTCGTCTCCGGCGTCGTTCTGAAGAACCTCTACCGCGGCCAGCGCTGACGGTCGCGTCGTGTTCGACCTGCCGACCGATCTCGCCGCCGACCTGGTGCCCCTTTCGTGGCTGCTGGGCGTCTGGGAGGGCACAGGGGTCATCGAGTACGAGGCCGAGGAATCGCGTTTCGCCGGCGAGTTCGCCCATCGGGTGAGCTTCAGTCACGACGGAGGCGGCTACCTCAACTACGCCGCGAACGCCTGGCTCATCGAAGGCGAGGGCGATCAGCAGACGCGCCGCCCCCTCGTCTCCGAGGTCGGGTTCTGGCGGCTCTCCCGGCCGGCGACCCCCGCTGACGCCGGTCCCGGCCTGCTTCCTCCTCTCGAGCTCGCCGCGCCGCGCACGGCGGACGACGTCGAGCAACTCCGCAATGCGGAGGGCGGCTTCGACATCGAGGTGCTTCTCGCGCACGCCGACGGGGTGAGCGAGCTGTATCTCGGTCAGGTGCGCGGACCCCGGATCGACATCTCGACCGATTATGTGGTTCGCACCGCCGGATCGAAGTCGTACGCCGCGGCCTCGCGCATGTACGGCCTCGTCGACGGTCATCTCCTCTGGGCGTGGGACATCGCCGCACTCGGCCAGGAACTCGGATCGCATGCGTCGGCCCGACTCGCGCGGGCAGACTGATGAGTGATCTGTTCGCACGTGTGCCGGGTGCTGTCATCGTCGGCGCGGGCCTGGAGCACCTGGGCAATCCGCTGGGCGAGCAACGCGCGCTCGCCGATGGCTCGGCCGTTGCGCCGCTGGAGGATCGCCGAGTACTCGCCGTCCCCGGTGAAGACCGGCTGACGTGGCTCGACTCGCTGGCCTCGCAGGGGCTGGCGGCGCTCGAGCCCGGGCAATCGACGGAGCTTCTGATCCTCGACCCGAACGGTCGGATCGAGCACGCGGCCGCCGTTGTCGACGACGGTGAGACCGCCTGGCTGATCGCGGACGACGGTGACGCCGACGCGCTGCTGGCCTGGTTGATGAAGATGCGCTTCCGGCTCCGCGTGGCTCCCCGCGACGCGAGCGACGAGTACGCCGTGATCGGGGGCACGGCCGCGGCCGTCGCTGCGGTCGGAGCGGCAGCGCCCGTCGGCGTTCCGCTGATCTGGCATGATCCATGGCCGCACGTCGCCGTCGGCGGATACGGATACGCACCGGTCCACCCTCACCCCGGCGAAGACCGCGATTGGGCAGAGGCGATCGTCGCGCGGAGCACGCGCGACGATCTGGCCGATGCCGCGGCGCGGGGTGAGCGCAGACTCGCCGGGTTGTCGGCCGCCGAGGCGCTGCGCATCGCGGCGTGGCGGCCGCGCTGGTCGCACGAGGTGGATGAGCGCGCGATCCCGCATGAACTGGACTGGATGCGCACCGCGGTGCACCTGAGCAAGGGCTGCTACCGGGGGCAGGAGACGGTGGCGAAGGTGCACAACCTCGGGCACCCGCCCCGGCGGGTCGTCGCTCTCCAGCTCGACGGTTCCGGCAGCCGCCTGCCCGCTCAGGGCGCCGTCGTCCGGCGGGGCGACGACGCGGTCGGCGCGATCACCTCGGCCGCGCTCCATTACGAAGAGGGCCCCATCGCCCTGGCGATCGTCAAACGCAGTGTCCCCATCGACGCCGACCTCACGGTCGACGGCGAAGACGGACCCATCGCCGCATCGCAAGAGATCATCGTTCCCCCCGATGCCGGGGCCACCGCGAGCATCCCGCGGCTGCCGCGGATCGGTCGTCGCGCGCCCGCCCGGTGACCGGGCCGCGCGAGCCGTCGCCGACCACCGGCGCGACCGCCGCGGGCTGGCGCTCGCGGTTCACGCTGCGTCCCGGCATCCTCCGCGTGTGGAACTCGGCGAACGCGATCCTGCAGATCGTCGTCGCCGCCACGGGTGCGTATGCCTTCTGCTTCTACGTGCTGGGTCACCCTGCACCGCTGCTGGCCGCGACCGTCACGGTCTCGAGTCTCGGTCTGGTGCGCGACGCACGACCGCGTCGGGTTCTGGAGACAGTGCTCGGGATGCTCGTGGGCATCCTCGTCGCCGAGCTGCTGCTCCTCGGGTTCGGGTCCGGATGGTGGCAGCTCGCCCTCGCGCTGGCGATGAGCCTGATCGTCGCACGGTTCCTCTCGCCGCAGGCGAGCTTCGCGATCGCCGCTGCGATCCAGTCGCTCATCGTGATGGTCATCCCTTCCGGTACGCCCTTCCTCCGTCTCGTGGACGGAGTGGTCGGGGGGATCGCCGCCCTTCTCGTGACCGCGCTCATCCCGCGCAATCCGCAGCGTGCGGCGATGCGCGACGGGTCGGCGCTCTTCCGTGCCGTCGACGGGACATTCGGGACGCTCGCGCAGGCGCTGCGGAGAGGCGACCGCCTCCGCGCTGAGCGCGGACTCGAGAAGGCCAGGGCGCTGCAGCCGCTCGTCGACGACTGGCGCTCGTCGCTCGAATCGGGTGCTGCCATCGCCCGCATCTCGCCCTTTCTCCGGCGCCAGCGCTTCGACCTCGAGCGCCACGAGCGCATCCGGCAGTCGATGGACCTGGCGACGCGCAACCTGCGCGTCGTTGCGCGCAGGGTCGTGTACCAGAGCGATGACGGCGTGCCTCGGCCCATGATCGCGTCGCTCTTGGGCGAACTCGGCGGTGGTGCCGAGCTCGTCGGACGCTCGCTGGGTGATATCTCGCTCGTACCGGTGGCCCAGGAGTCGCTCAAGGCGATAGCTGCGCGCCTCGATCCCGCGGGTATCGCCCCGGGGGGATCGCTCGGCGAGCAAAACCTGATCGCCGCTCTGCGCCCGCTCGCGGTCGACCTGCTCACGGCGACGGGGATGACTCCTGCCGAGGCGCGCGCCTGCGTGCCGCGCATCTGAGCTCAGCTCGGTGCCACCGCGGACCATGGCACGGTGAGCTCGCCCAGCCGCCACCGGGACCGGTCCGCGATCGGCCATCCCGAAGCGGCCAGTGCTCCGACGGCGGCCTGCCAGCGCTGCACCGCGCCGAACGCCGACATCCCCGCGGCGCGCTCCCATTCGCGGTCGAGGTCGGCGAACAGGGCGTGTACGCGTTCGCCGGGCACATTGCGGTGGATGAGTGCCTTGGGCAGCCGCTCCGCCGCGATCGACGGCCTCTCGAGTGAGGCGAGTCGTAGCGAGAGCGAGAGCGAGAGCGGGGTGGCGTCCGATCCGAGCGCAACCCATGTGCAGACGCGCCCGATCTCGTCGCACGTGCCTTCGACAAGAAGGCCCCCGGGTGCGAGGCGTGCGGCCATCCGCGCCCAGGCGCCCTGCACATCGGCCTCGTCGTACTGGCGAAGCACATTCATCGCCCTGATGACCGCGGCGCGCCGTCCGCCGGGCAACGGCACCTCGAACCCACCGCGAGCGAACGAGACGGCGGCGTCGGAGCGGAAGGGCGTCGACCCGGCCCGCACGGACTCGAGTTGCGTCCTCGCACTCGCGACGCGCGAGGAATCGATCTCCAGGCCGTGCACCTCGACGTCTGGGCGCGTGCGCGCCAGGCGTGCGTGCAACTCGAACGCCGTCACCCCGCTCGCCCCGTACCCGAGGTCGACCACGAGCGGATCAGCGGCGTTGCGCAGGGCCGGTCGACGCGCGATCCAGCGATCCACGCGGCGAAGACGGTTGGTGCCGGTCGTCCCGCGGGTGATCTGTCCCACGGGCGCGTCGGCGGAGGGCATGCCCCACATCCTCCCAGACGCCCGGCCTCGATATCATGGCGGCATGACCGGACCCCACACCCTGATCCTGCTCCGCCACGGCCAGAGCGAATGGAACGAGCTGAACCTGTTCACCGGATGGGTGGATGTACGCCTGACCGAGCAGGGCAAGGCGGAGGCCCGGCGCGGCGGCGAGCTGCTCGCCGAGGCGGGCCTGCACCCCGATGTGCTGTACACCTCCGTGCTGAGCCGCGCCATCCAGACGGCGAACATCGCGCTGGACGCGGCCGACCGGCTATGGATCCCGGTCAAGCGCTCGTGGAGGCTCAACGAGCGCCATTACGGCGCCCTGCAGGGCAAGGACAAGGCGCAGACCCTCGCCGAATTCGGCCAGGAGCAGTTCATGCTGTGGCGTCGCTCGTTCGATGTCCCGCCCCCGCTCCTGGACGACGACAGCGAGTTCAGCCAGGTCGGCGACCCCCGCTACGCGGGGATCGACGGCGAAGTGCCCCGCACCGAGTCGCTCAAGCTCGTGATCGACCGACTGCTGCCCTATTGGCACAGCGATATCGTCCCCGACCTGAACGCGGGCAAGACGGTCCTGGTCACCGCCCACGGCAATTCGCTGCGAGGTCTCGTCAAGCACCTCGAGGGAATCAGCGACGACGACATCGCAGAGCTGAACATCCCGACCGGTATCCCGCTGGTCTATCACCTCGACGAGAACCTGGTACCCACCGGTCCCGGGGAATACCTCGACCCCGCCGCCGCGGCGGCCGGCGCGGCAGCCGTCGCCGCGCAGGGCAAGAACTGATCCGTAGACGCAGAAGAGCGGATGCCTCGAACCGAGGCATCCGCTCTTCCTCTGTCTACGGCTAGAGCTCGACCACCGCAGACCGGCTCGAGCTATCGTCCTCGCCCGTCCAGTCGCCTGTGGCGAGGTAGATGACCTTCTTGGAGATCGAGACCGCGTGGTCGGCGAAGCGCTCGTGGTAGCGGCTCGCGAGCGTCGCATCCACCGTCGCGGACGGCTCGCCCCGCCAGCTGTCGCTCAGAACCTTCTCGAAGACACTGATGTGCAGTTCGTCGATCGCGTCGTCCGCGTTGCGGATCTCGTCGGCGACCTCGAGGTCTTCCGTGCGGA
This sequence comes from Microbacterium rhizomatis, assembly GCF_008710745.1. Lineage (GTDB taxonomy): Bacteria > Actinomycetota > Actinomycetes > Actinomycetales > Microbacteriaceae > Microbacterium > Microbacterium rhizomatis. The sequence continues at coordinate 68,923 of NZ_VYSA01000002.1, read as the reverse complement.
GCAGGATCGCGAGACGCCGCGCGATCTCGACGTCGAGCTCACCCATGCGCGTGAAGGTGCCCTTGAGTCCCTTGGGGATCGCGCGCTCGGGGAACCGCATCCGGGTGAGCTGGGCGATGTGCTCGGCGATGTCGCCCATGCGTTCGAGTGATGCGCTCACGCGCAGTGCCGTGACGACGATGCGCAGGTCGCGGGCGACGGGCTGCTGGCGGGCGAGGATCTCGATCGCCAGCTCGTCGAGAGCAGCCGCCTTCTCGTCGATGACGCTGTCGTCGGCGATCACCTCTTCGGCGAGCGAGACATCGCTCGTGCCGAATGCCGTGGTGGCTTTGTCGATCGCCACGCTCACGAGGTCGGCGATCTCGACCAGCCGGGACTGCACGTCCTCCAACGACTGATGAAACACTTCGCGCATCGCAATACCTCTCCTGGGTCATACGGTCGGGCGTCCGCCCAATGAGCCGCTGTCGGCCGCTGCCGCCATCAAAGATCCGATGGTCGCCGAGGCGATCATCCTCATCGAAGGTTAACGAACGGTGCTCAGAGAGTGAATACTGACCGGCCGACCCGCGGGACGCGGGCACAGGAAGAAGTCGGGTTCGGCCGGGCGACGTACGCTGATCCCATGGATACGACGCAGCTCACGCTGCTCGCCCTCGGGATCGGGGCGATCATCGGAGGCGCTGTGTCTCTCCTGGTGGTCGCGTCGCTGCGGGCACGCGAGCGCGTGCTGGCCGAGACCTCGCTCGACGTGCCCGACGGCGTGCGCGACGTGATCCATGCGATGGACGACGCCGCTGTCGTCGTGGACACCTCTTCGACCGTGCTCGCCGCGTCCGGCCCGGCCGGCCCGTTCGGCCTCACCGAGGGGCAGGTGCTGCGCAGCGATGAGCTGCGATCGCTCGCTCGACGTGCGCGCGCCGCAGAGACATCGGGAGCCAAAGCGGGCACGGCAACCTCGACGATGCGACTTCGCCGGGGCGCTCCGCCGGCCGAGCTGCGTCTGGTCGCGGCCCGGGCGACGGTGATCTCGCCCCGCCTCGTGCTCGTCGTCTTCCGCGACATCACCGAGCGCGAGCGCGTCGAAGAGATGCGCCGCGACTTCGTCGCCAATACCAGCCACGAGCTGAAGACTCCCGTGGGGGCGGTCAGCCTGCTCGCCGAGGCGATCGAATCCGCCGCCGACGACCCCGCACAGGTGCGGATCTTCGCGTCCCGGATCGGTGCCGAAGCTGCTCGGTTGGCGAATCTGACATCTCGCATCATGAACCTCTCGCGTCTGCAGGCGTCCGACGAGCTCGACAACGTTCGCGAAGTCTCGGTCGATGAGATCGTCGCCTCCGCGGTGGACGCGCACGCGATCCAGGCGACGTCGGCCGGTGTGGAGGTCATCCGTGGCGGAGACCGCGGCCTCTATGTCCGCGGTGACTCGCAGGTGCTCAGCGAAGCCGTCGGAAATCTGGTCGCGAACGCGATCGCCTACTCGCCGAGCGCTTCGAGCGTGGGCGTCGGCGTCAAGGCGGAGGGCGACATCGTCGAGATCGTGGTGACCGATCGCGGCATCGGAATCGCCGAGGAAGACCAGCAGCGCATCTTCGAGCGGTTCTACCGGGCCGACCAGGCACGATCGCGTCGTACCGGCGGAACGGGTCTCGGGCTGTCGATCGTCAAGCACGCCGTGCAGCGCCACGGCGGCGAAGTCAGGCTGTGGTCGCGACCCGGCCGCGGATCCACGTTCACCATCCGCCTCCCGCTCGTGGCGGGACCGGAGGAGATTGCGCCGCGCAAGAAGCGCGCGCGAAAGAAGAAGCTCGTACCGGGTGCCAAGGCATCCCGGCCTGCCCGCACGAATGGAGAACCCGCATGACCCGAGTACTTCTGGTCGAAGATGAGCCCGACCTCGCCGATCCGCTCGCCTATCTGCTCCGGCGCGAGGGCTACGAGGTCGAGATCACCGAGGACGGCGCTGCCGCGCTGGCGACCTTCCACGAGCGCGGTGCCGATATCGTGCTCCTGGACCTGATGCTCCCCGGGATGCCGGGAACCGAGGTGTGCCGGCAACTGCGCACCACCTCCAACGTGCCCATCATCATGCTCACCGCCAAAGACTCGGAAGTGGACATCGTGGTCGGCCTGGAGCTGGGCGCCGATGACTACGTCACGAAGCCCTACTCGGCGCGAGAGCTGCTCGCCCGCATGCGCGCCGTCATGCGCCGGCAGACGCAGCTCGACGCCGATCTCGACGACCGGGTGCTCTCGGGTGGGCGCGTCACGCTCGACATCGATCGACACACGGTGGCAGTGGAGGGCGGCGAGATCAGCATGCCGCTCAAGGAATTCGAGCTGCTCGAGGTGCTGATGCGCAACGCCGGGCGGGTGCTCACACGCGGACAGCTGATCGATCGCGTCTGGGGTACCGACTACTTCGGCGACACCAAGACGCTCGACGTGCACATCAAGCGGATCCGCTCGCGCATCGAGCAGAACCCGGGCGAGCCGTCGATGCTGGTGACCGTGCGAGGGCTCGGCTACCGCTTCGAGAGTTGAACTCCAGCGCGACTACCGCGGTGCGAGCGCCGTGAGGTAGTCCAGCGTGCCGTCGAGCACGGGGACGGTCGCGAGAACTCCGCCGAGGTCGCCGGACTGGAAGTACATGTCGAGGTTGGCACCGGGCTTGGTGTTGATGCCCTCGAGGCGGAGCGGCTTGGTGTCTTCCGCTCCGAGGCTCACGGTGGTGTTGGCGGGAACCCGCACGGTCTTCTTGATCGAGCCGTCACCAGCCTCGATGCTGAGGACCTGCGGGTCGGAGGTGTCATTGACGATCGCCGCGACGAAGTTCCCGACGGTGCCGTCCTCGTTGGCCACGATCAGGGCGTTGCGGACCTTGAGCGGCGCCGACCCGGCCACCGTCACCCCGTCGGACGGGGAGTAGGGGATCGTCGTGGCCTGCGACGCGAGCAGGCTGCAGCCCGTCGTTCCGAGGAGGATGGCGGCACCTACGGCGAGGGACGCGATGAGGCGCGATTTCACGGATCCTCCAAGGGGAAGCTTCGGCTGTCCCTTGCATTCTATGGGTTCGCGGGCGCGCGTGCAGGGCAGCCGGGCGGGTGCGGGCGAACCTTAGCGCATCTCCGCCTGTGGTATCCTAGAGGTTGCCGAAAGGACATAACTGCATGCTTTTTGAGGTTGGCGAGACGGTCGTTTACCCCCACCACGGGGCAGCCACCATCGCGGAAGTGAAGACCCGCATCATCAAAGGTGAAGAGAAGGTCTATCTCAAGCTCCGCGTCACTCAGGGTGATCTGACGATCGAGGTTCCGGCCGACAACGTCGACCTGGTCGGGGTTCGTGACGTGATCGGCAAAGAGGGTCTCGAGCGTGTCTTCGAGGTGCTCCGCGCTCCGTTCACGGAAGAGCCGACGAACTGGTCGCGTCGCTACAAGGCGAACCTCGAAAAGCTCGCGTCGGGCGACGTGATCAAGGTGAGCGAGGTCGTCCGCGATCTGTGGCGCCGCGATCAGGACCGCGGTCTGTCAGCGGGAGAGAAGCGGATGCTCGCCAAAGCGCGTCAGATCCTCATCTCTGAACTCGCTCTGGCGGAGAAGACCGACGAAGAGAAGGCGGGCGTCGTCCTCGACGAGGTCCTCGCTTCCTGACGGGCGTGTGCGCGATAGCGTGATCGCGTGAGCATCACGCCCGTTCCGCGCATCGCCGTCGTCGTCGTCGCCGCAGGCTCCGGCACCCGTCTGGGAGCCGGAGGACCGAAGGCTTTCGTCGGCATCGACGCCCATTCGGTGCTCCGACATGCCCTCAACGGCGTGTTCGCCGCGCCGTCTGCGCAGGTCATCCTCGTCGTGCCCGCGGGTCGCGAGGGCGATGCAATGACCGAGGCGCTCTCTGCCGCGGGCGAAGAGCGGCGCGATCTCGTCTCGGTAGTGGCCGGCGGTGCCACCAGGCAGGGTTCGGTCGCTGCCGGTCTTGCCGTCGTATGGCCCGACATCGACATCGTGCTCGTGCACGACGCCGCGCGGGCGTTCACGCCCCCGGACGTCTTCGAGCGTGTGATCGCCGCCGTCGGCGTGGAAGCACCGGGAGTAGTCCCCGTACTCCCGGTCGTCGACACGATCAAACGCGTCGTCGGCGACGATGTCGTGGGCGGCGTCGATCGCTCCGAGCTGACCTCGGCGCAGACTCCGCAGGGATTCGATCGCGCGGTCCTGGATGCCGCCTACCGCGTCGCCGATCGCGAGCACACCGACGATGCGGCACTTGTGGCGGCGGCAGGGCACCGGATCGTCGCCGTCGAGGGCGATGCCGCGTCGTTCAAGATCACGACGCCCGCCGACCTCGACAGGGCGCGCGGACTGGCGGCGAAGCATCCGCCCTCCTCTCTTCGCTCGCGCGCCCTCCTGGATCACGCGCCTGCCGTGCCGCGAGTCGGGGTCGGGACCGACGCGCACGGCATCGGCGGCGAGGGCACCTTGTGGCTTGCCGGCCTCGAGTGGCCCGGCGAACCGGCACTGGCCGGCCACTCCGACGGCGACGCGGTCGCGCATGCGATCGTCGACGCCCTCCTATCGGCGGCGGGCCTCGGCGACATCGGTACTCACTTCGGAACCGATCAGCCCGAGTTCTCTGGCGCCCATGCGGCGGCGTTCCTCGCCCGCACCCTGGGCCTCCTGGGCGAGGCGGGGTGGCGCGTGGGCAACGTGTCGGTCCAGGTGCAGGCGAATCGGCCGCGGTTCGCCGCTCGCCGGGAGGAGGCCGAGGCCGTCCTCTCGGAAGCGCTGGGCGGAGCATCCGTTTCGCTGTCGGCCACCACAACCGATGGCCTCGGGTTCACCGGGCGCGGGGAGGGCGTGTCGGCCTTCGCGGTGGCTCTCGTGGTCCCCGCCTGATCGCCGGTCAGAGAGTCCGCGTCATGTATACGGAGAAAGGGTCCTCGCGGTAGTCCTCGAACGGCCCGCAAGACAGGAAGCCCTCGCTCGCGTAGAGGCGGTGCGCGGGCAGGAACTCGTCGGTGCTCCCAGTCTCGAGCCACAGGCTCGTCATACCGCGTTCGCGTGCGGCGGACATGATGCGACGCAGGAGCGCCCTGCCGACACCGGTGCCGCGGAAGCGGTCATCGACGCGCATCGACTTGATCTCGCCGCGGTCCTCGTCCAGGCGTTTGAGGGCTCCGATCCCGGCGACTTCGCCCCCGATCCATGCCGACCAGAACGTGACGTCGGGGTGGCGGAGCCCGTCGATGTCCAGCGCGTGGACGCTCCCCTCGGGCGAGGTCGCCCGCATGTCGCTGAGGTGGAAGGCGATGAGCGCACGCGTCTCGTCGCCGGTGAGGTCGTCGGTGATGATCTCGATGTGGGCCATGCTCACGCCTCCACGGCGAACGGTTTCGGGTCGCGCGGCGATCGCGATCCCCAGGCGAGCAGGGCGAGTCCGAACGCGAGGACGGCGAGTCCCAGGATCGCGAGAACCGAGAGTCGTTCGCCGAGCACGGCGATGCCGAGGATGCTGGCCGTCAGCGGCTCACCGAGGGTGAGGGTCGCCGCAGTGGCGGCGGTGAGGCCGTTCAGGCCCCAGGTGAACAGGACGTAGGCGATCGAGATCGTCGCCAGGCCCAGCCATAGCGCCATGATGAGCCCGGCCGTCGTCGTGAGCCACGAGACGTCGACGAACGGCAGCACCAGCGCCGACAGCGCCGCTGAGCTCGCGCCCATCGCCCCCACCACGGTGAACGGGTCCCACCCGGAATCCAGCAGTCTCCGCTGCGCGTTCGCGATGACGGCGAACGATGCCCCCGCGCCGACGCTGCCCAGGATCCCGAGGGGGTCGGTGCCGCCTGTGGTGCCGGCTTCACCGCCGAAGCCGAGCATGACCACCCCGATCGTGGCCAGGCCGGTCGCCAGCATCCACACGCCGCCCGGAACCCGTCGCGTCAGCCCCCACTCGAGCAGCCCGGCGAGGATCGGGGCCGAGCCCAGGGCGACGACGGTGCCGACGGCGACGCCGTTGCGCGCTGTGCCGAGGAAGAACAGCGGCTGATACAGCGCGAGGCAGAATCCTGTCAGCACCATGAGCGAAAGAGGACGGAAGCTCGGCCGCGGCCGGGCCGGAGCATCCACGGGCAGGCGGATGCGGTGCCGGCGGGCCAGCACGAATGCGAGGAGAGCGAGGCCTGTGCCCCCGATCACCATCCGCATGACGCCGATCGACAGGGGCGTCGTGCCGTCGGGTCCGAGGGCCTGCGACGTCCCCGTCGTGCCGAACAGGAGCGCGGCGGCGAGGACGGCGAGGACGTGGAGCACCCTACAGTTCTACCGCCCGCCCGCCTTCCCGTTGCACAACGCAGGATCGATGGCTCCAGCGTCTCGGCACCGTCCTGAGATTCCGCGGTTCCGGCTGGCCGCGCGACCGGCCGATCCTGCGTTGTGCACGCCGCGACAGTGACAGGGTCACACCCAGGTCTCGCGCATGCCTCGCCGGTAGGCTGGTGCGGTGACAGTCCGGCTCTACGACACCAAGGCGCAGGCCCTGCGCGACTTCGTGCCGATCGACCCCGACAACATCACCATCTATGTCTGCGGGCCCACGGTGCAGTCCGGGCCCCACATCGGCCATCTCCGCGGTGCGCTGGCATTCGACATCCTGCGCCGCTGGCTCGAATACCGGCACGGCCGCGTGACGTTCGTGCGCAATGTCACCGACATCGACGACAAAGTGCTGCAGAACGCGACGGAGTCCGAGCCATGGTGGGCACTCGCGTATCGCATGGAGCTGGCGTTCTCCGCCGCGTATGCCGCGATCGGCATCCGGCCGCCCACCTACGAGCCGCGCGCGACGGCGTCGATCCCACAGATGCAGGAGCTGATCTCGCGGCTCATCGACGCCGGCCACGCCTATGCGGCGGCCGGTGATTCGGATGCTGCGGGCGACGTCTACTTCGACGTCCGGTCGTGGTCGGTCTACGGCGAATTGACGAACCAGTCGATCGACGCCATGGAACCTGCGAGCGACGCCGATCCGCGGGGCAAGCGCGACCCGCGCGATTTCGCGCTGTGGAAGGGCGCCAAGCCGGGTGAGCCGTCCAGCGCGATGTGGGATTCGCCATGGGGGAGCGGGCGCCCCGGGTGGCACATCGAGTGTTCCGCGATGTCGCGGCGCTACCTCGGCCCCGAATTCGACATCCATGGCGGCGGGCTCGATCTGCGGTTCCCCCACCACGAGAACGAACTCGCGCAGTCCACGGCGGCCGGGGATCCGTTCGCCCGGTATTGGGTGCACAACGGCCTTGTCACCGTCGACGGACAGAAGATGTCCAAGTCGCTTTTCAACTTCGTACTGGCCGACGACGTTCTCCGCGAGCGAGACCCGCTCGTGGTGCGGTACGCGCTCGCCGCGGCGCACTATCGGTCGAGTCTCGATGTGTCGAGCAAGTCGTTCGACGAGGCCGAGGCGGCGATCGACCGCGTCCGGACCTTCCTCCTCCGCGTCGCGCGCGGTGGTGACTATGGCTGGTTCTCGCACGGGAACGCCGACTTCGACGCCGCGATGGACGACGACCTCGGCGTGCCACAGGCGATCGCCGTCATCCACGCCCGGGTGCGTGAGGGAAACACCGCTCTGGATGCCGGTGACCTCGAGGCTGCGCGAGCGATCGCGGGTGAGGTCTCGGTCATGACGGGGATCCTCGGCCTGAATCCGCTCGATGAGCGGTGGTCGACGACAGGCGTTTCGGCCGAGGCATCCGCTCTGGATTCGCTCGTGCAGACGATGATCACGCAGCGCGCCGACGCGCGCGCCGCGAAGGACTGGGTGGGAGCTGATCGCATCCGTGATGCGATCGCGGCTGCGGGCATCGTGCTCGAAGACACCCCTGACGGAACACATTGGAGTATCGATGGCCGGTAAGCCGGGGCGCCCAGGCGCCAGTAGAAGCCCGCGCAAGGGGCCCGTCAAGGGCACCGGCGGCAAGAACAAGCGTTCGCTCGAGGGTCGTGGACCGACGCCGAAGGCCGAGGATCGCGCCTGGCACCCGGCAGGCAAGCGCAAGGCAGCCCAGGAGCGCTATGTGGCCGCCGGAGGCAGGGGAAAGCCCGCCGGTCAGCCTCAACAGCGCCCTCGCGCCGCCAAGAAGGATGACGACACCGAGACGGTCACCGGCCGCAATTCGGTGCTCGAGGCACTTCGGGCCAAGATCCCCGCGAGCGCGTTCTACATCGCTCAGCGGGTCGAGATGGACGACCGTGTCAAAGAGATGCTGTCGATCGCTACCCACCGGAACATCCCCGTTCTCGAGGTCACCCGCCCGGAGCTCGACCGCATGGCCGGGTTCGACGGCGTGCATCAGGGCGTGGCGCTCAAAGTGCCGCCGTACGAGTACGCCCACCCGCACGACCTCCTGGAGCAGGTCATCGACGCCGGCCACGTGCCGCTCTTCGTCGCTCTGGACGGCATCACCGATCCACGGAACCTCGGGGCGATCATCCGCTCCACCGGCGCTTTCGGCGGCCACGGCGTGATCGTGCCGCAGCGTCGGTCGGCGAGTGTCAACTCCGCGGCCTGGAAGACGAGCGCGGGCGCGGCCGCCCGAATCCCCGTGGCGATCGCGCCGAACCTCACCTCGACGCTGAAGGACTTCAAGCGCCAGGGTGTGTTCATCCTCGGGCTCGACGGCGGTGGCGACATCTCGCTGCCGGCGCTCGAACTCGCCGACCGGCCCGTCGTGATCGTCGTCGGCTCCGAGGGCAAGGGACTCTCGCGTCTGGTCACCGAGACGTGCGACCAGATCGTATCCATCCCCATCGAGGCGGCAACCGAGTCGCTGAACGCGGGAATCGCCGCATCGGTCGCGCTCTACCAGGTCTCCACCACCCGGGCAGCCCAGGCGTAGATTCCCCTCGCCAAGAGTCGTAGAACCCTCGAAAGGATCATCATGGCCCGTATCGCCGTCATCGGAGGAACCGGCTACGCCGGACGCCATATCGTCGCGGAGGGGGTCAGCCGCGGGCACACCGTGGTTTCGGTCGCCCGCTCGGTCGCCGCCGAGCGCGTCGAGCATGCCACCTACATCGAGGGGTCGCTGCTGGATGCTCCGACGCTCGCTGCGGAGCTCGACGGGGTGGACGTCCTCGTGTTCGCCGTGCCGGCGCGCGGCGACATGCTCGGGAAGGTCCGGCCGGCCGTGGCCGAGCTCGTGGCGACGCTCTCCCCGACCGTGCGCGTCGGCGTGATCGGCGGCGCCGGAGGGAGTCTCGTCGCTCCGGGTGGTCCCCGCGTGATCGATGGTGAAGGCTTCACCGAGGAGTACAAGCCCGAAGCGTTCGAGGCGATCGGCATCCTCGACGACCTCGAATCAGGCGCCTCGGGCCATGACTGGTTCTACATCCACCCCGCGGGCGGGTTCGGTGCCTGGAATCCGGGAGAGCGCACGGGAAGCTATCGTGACGGCGGCGACGTGATCGTGACGGATGCCGAGGGCGAGTCGTTCATCTCGGGAGCTGACCTCGGAGTGGCTGTCATCGACGAGATCGAGAACGGGAAGCATTCGCGGGAGCGCTTCACCGTCGGATACTGACGTCTTCCGGACGAGCGGCCACTGATGAGGCGCCGGGTCACACGAGGTCGCGCCAGTCGACCTGCTCGTCTTCATCATCATCGACGGTCACGACCGAACCGGTGATGACCGGTAGCGACATCGTCTCAGTCGCCGGGCCCATCAGCGTCGCCTCATCGCGGCGATGGCGCAGGACGTCGTCGATATAGGAGGTCAGGACTTCTGCGAGTGGCACTGATCGGCCGCGTGCCTGCGACATGTACCAGCGGTGCTCGAGTACTTGGTGGTACACCTCGGCGGGTTCGAGTTTCGCACGCAGGTCGAAGGGGATCGCCTTGACGACCGGCTCGAAGACGCGAGTGAGCCACTCGTGGGCGACCATCTCCTCGTCGGCACCCAGGCGAGAGATCCGGGCGCTGAACTCGTCGAGGTCGTTGAGCAGGCGTCGTGCCTGGTTCTCTTCGACATCGAGTCCGGTGAGCCGGATCAGCCGTCGCTGGTGGTGCCCCGCATCCACGACTTTCGGCTGAATCGAGACCTTCGTGCCATCGGCGCGCGCCTGGATCGACATCTCGCCGATGTCGAAGCCGAGCTCGTTGAGCTTCTGAACGCGCTCGGTCAAGCGCCAGGCCTCGTCGGACGCGAATGTCTCCTGGTCCGTCAGTGCCGCCCAGAGCGAGCGGTACGACGACATGATGCCGTCGGCGACGGCGACAGCATCCACTCCACCCTCTAGGCGTCCGCCCGCTTCCAGGTCCATGATCTCGCCGGCGATGTTGGTCCGCGCGATATCGAGGTCGTGTTCGCGCTGGCCCGAGGTCAGCCCGCCCTCGTGCAGTTCGCCGGTCTCGGCGTCGACCAGATACGCGGCGAAGGCCCCGGCGTCCCGCCGGAACAAGGTGTTGGACAACGACACGTCGCCCCAGAAGAAGCCGACGTTGTGCAGGCGTACGAGCAGCGCCGCCAGCGCGTCGACGAGCCGTGTCGCGGTGTCGGGGCGTAGCACCTGTGTGAAGAGGGCCCGGTAGGGGAGTGAGAACTTGAGGTGGGCCGTGACGAGGGCCGCAGGGAGAGGATCGCCGTGATCGTCGGTGCGGCCGGCGATGACGGCAACCCGATCCACACACGGAGCGTCGAGCCGAGCGAGGTTGCCGAGCATGTCGTACTCGCGCCGGGCCATCTCCTCGGTCGTCTCTTTGATGGCGACCACGCGTCCCGACAGATTCGCGAAGCGCACCAGGTGCCGCGAGATGCCCTTCGGGAGGAAGACGATGTTGCTGCTCGTCCAGTCCTCGAGCGGTGTGGACCACGGGAGGGTGAGCAGACCGGCATCCACCGAACTTGCGGTGATGCTGAGGGTGTCCGGCATCTGATTCTCCCTGGAAGCGCCGCGGCGCGGGCGGGTCCGAGACCCGTCCGCGCCGCTGCGTCGTTCTTTGTCACGCCGAAGCGATGAGTGTCACGCCGAAGCGATCGCCCTGTCAGTCAGGCGCTCGCCGCTCTCGACGTCGAACACGTGCACGTGACCGGGCAGGGCGGCGAGGGTGACCGTCTCGCCCGCGTTCGGGTGACGGCGCCCGTCGACGCGCGCGACGATGTCGGTGCGCTTGCCGCCCAGGTCGGTGTGGCCGTACAGGTAGCCGTCTGCGCCCAGTTCCTCGACAAGGTCGACGATGACGGAGATACCCTTGCCGTCGGCGGGGCCGACCTGGATGTCCTCGGGGCGGACGCCGACGGTGACCTCCGAGCCGTGAGCGCGGGCCAGCGTGTCAGCCTCGATCCCGACGACCGAGCTACCGAACTGGATGCCGCCTTCCGTGAGGTCGGCCGTGAACAGGTTCATCGCGGGCGAGCCGATGAAGCCGGCGACGAAGACGTTCTTCGGCTTCTCGTACAGGTCGCGAGGGGTTCCGACCTGCTGGAGCAGGCCGTCCTTCAGGACCGCGATGCGGTCACCCATCGTGAGGGCCTCGGTCTGGTCGTGGGTGACGTAGACCGTCGTGACGCCCAGGCGACGCTGCAGTGAGGCGATCTGCGTGCGGGTCTGCACACGGAGCTTCGCATCGAGGTTCGACAGCGGCTCGTCCATCAGGAACACCTGCGGCTGACGCACGATCGCGCGGCCCATGGCGACGCGCTGACGCTGTCCACCCGAGAGGGCCTTCGGCTTGCGGGTCAGGTATTCCTCGAGGTCGAGGAGCTTGGCGGCCTCGAGCACGCGAGCGGCGCGCTCTTCCTTGCCGACGCCCGCGATCTTCAGGGCGAAGCCCATGTTCTCGGCGACCGTCATGTGCGGGTACAGCGCGTAGTTCTGGAAGACCATCGCGATGTCGCGATCCTTCGGCGGGATGTCGGTGACATCGCGGTCACCGATCAGGATGCGGCCGGAGTTGACCTCTTCGAGGCCCGCCAGCATGCGCAGGGACGTGGACTTTCCGCAGCCAGACGGGCCGACCAGGACGAGGAACTCGCCGTCGGCGACCTCGAGGTTGAGCTTGTCGACCGCGGGGCGAGTGCCACCGGGGTACAAGCGGGTTGCATTGTCGAACGTGACAGATGCCATTGTTTTCTTCTCCTTCACCGGCAGGTACGTGCCGGACGATCCGTAGTGATGGAATGAGCGGGGGCTTGGCCCGCACGCCCGCCGTTGGACGCTGCCCTATTATGTCACGGTCCTCGCGGAGCCTGCGTCTGGGTATTTCCCAGCCTGCCTGGTTAGCATCGTCGAGGTCGCTTTCCCTGTGCGGCCGTGCCGGTTCACCGGCCCCGCGTCTCTCAAGAGGTTCCATGTCCAGCGACGAATCACCCCCATCGCCTGCGCCGCAGGATCGGCGTGAAGCCGTCCGTGAGAAGGCGCAGCAGGTGCAGGCGAAGCAGTCGCGGGCACGCGCTCTTCGGCGCGTGGCGATGGGTGTGGGCGTCGTGGCCGTCGTTGCGGTTGCCGCAACCGTTGTGACGTGGGCGTTCACGTCGTCGTCGAAGCCGCAGCTCAGCCCGGCCAACATCAGCAACGACGGCTTCACCGTCACCAGCGTCGCTGGCGTCGCCGTCGACACAGCGAACGGTTCCGCCCCCGACGCCGGCGCGACGGCGTCGCCGACCCCGTCGCCGGCCGTCCCGACAGCGGCCGCGACGCCGGCCGCGACCAAATCGGCTCCGGTCGATATCCGCGTCTATGTCGACTACCTCTCGTCCGGCTCGCGCGACTTCCAGATGGCGAACGTCCAGCAGCTGTCCAAATGGGTGAGTCAGGACGCCGCGACTTTGACGTACTACCCCGTCTCGATGCTCGCCTCCAAGTCGAATGGCACCAAGTACTCGCTCCGCGCGGCCAGTGCTGCCGCATGCGTCGCCACACACGCCCCCGACACCTTCTTCGCCTTCAACGACGCCCTTCTCCGTAAGCAGCCCCCCGTGGACTCGGATGGCCTCAGCGACGCCGATCTCGCGACTCTTGCGATCGCCTCCGGCGCATCAGATCCGAAGGCGGTGCGCTCGTGCATTGAGACCGAGTCCTTCGCCTCGTGGGCCGCCGGAGCAACCGATCGCGCCCTTCAGGGTCTGCCCGACACCGACTCGGTCTCGCTGACTGCCACCCCGACGGTCCTCGTGAACGGGATGCCCTACGTCGGCAAGCTCGACGATCCCAAAGAGTTCGCGCAGTTCGTCCTCACGATCGCGAGTGATGCCTATTACAAGACCGCATCGCCCACCCCGACCGCGAGCCCGAGCCCGAGCACGACGATGACGACGACTCCTCTGCCGAGCTCCACGCGCTGACGTGGGGCCGACCGGTGACATGCGAAGGCGTCAGACGTCGGTTGCCGCATCCTCGTCGATAGAATGAAAGTCTTGCCGACTTGGCGCAATTGGTAGCGCACCTAACTTGTAATTAGGGGGTTACGGGTTCAAGTCCCGTAGTCGGCTCCATGAAATCTGCCGCGCCGGCTTCTGTGTCCTTGCTCAAGGAGGACCGGGGCGTCCCTTACGACTGACCTTGCGATCTCCTGATCGTGTCGGACATGTACTTGACGCCACCGCTCGAGCTGAATCCACCGTCGATCGGGATCTCCGCGCCGTTGATGTAGCTCGAGAGATCGGACAGCAGGAATGCCACGACGGCGGCGACCTCCGCGGGTTGTGCCGTGCGTCCGAGCGGGGTGAGCGCCCGTTGCGTCTCGGCCATGATCTCGGGCGCCGCGGCCATCATCGCTGTCTCGACGTACCCGGGGTGGACGATGTTGGTGCGGATGCCCCGGCCGCCGAACTCGGTGGCGGCGACGTGCGTCAGTCCGCGCAGACCCCATTTGCTTGCTGTGTAGGCGACAGTGTGATGGGCGTTCAGAGCCGCGAGTGACCCGACATTGACGATCGAAGATCCCTCCCTCAACTGCGGAGCAAGAGCCTGAATCCCGAGCATCGGGCCGGTGAGATTGATGCGCATAACTCGGTCCCAGTCATCGAGGTGGATGTCGCCGAGCCGTGCACGAAGCGGGATGCCGGCGTTGTTCACCAGACCTGTGAGTCCGAGGGGGAGAGTGAAATCGGCGACTCTTGCCCAGTCGTCGATCGAGCCGACGTCGAGCTGCTGATAGAGGAGGGTTCCGGGCAACCCCTCGGCGGCCGCCGTGAGGTCGTCAGTGATCGACGATGCGAGGTCGGTCGCGACCACGTGTGCACCGGACGCCAGAAGGACTAGTGTCTGGGCGACGCCTTGACCGCCCAGCGCCCCGGTGACGACAACGGTCTTGTCTGTGAGGCCGGGTAACCCAACGGGAACCGTCATTGCTCACTCCATTCAGTGCTGAGCCACGTCGTACATGCCACGCTATGGCGGACGGGTCGGCCGGAGAACCTTCTCTCCCTGATGGACGATATCGGTCTGATGGACGATATCGGTCCTGCTCATGTTCGACCGGGCTGCGGAACCTCGCCACTCACCCGCACGACACATCCGGACGTCGCCAACCGTCCAGGCTGACTGAATCCCCGAGATCGGGCGCATCAGAGGAGTCGAATTGCGGCTGCCGGCCACAGCAAGAGAGGAGGGCGCAGATTGGGGTGGTCTGCGCCCTCCGGTGAGAGGGGTGACCACTCTCGAGCTGGGGTGCTGAAAGTCTATCCTCTGAAATACTAGAATGCAAGTCGACCATCCGTGCGGTGATCTCGTCCGCGCGCAGTTGCGAATGGCCTCATTCCGCGGCAGTATAACTCTAGTTAGGTATACTATAAGTCAGTGAGAGGTGGTCGAAGATGATCGAGGCTGTCGCATCCGAACCACGACGCTCAGGGCGGTGGATGTCCGCAGAGGTTCTCATCGCCGACCATATGGTTGCCGATGGCCGATTGCAGGTCGATGTGTGCGTTCCCAGTGCTCATCCGCACGCCGTTTCGGGTGCGGGAGCGCTGTCGTCTGCACTTCTGCTCGAGGTGTGGCGGCAAGGGGCGTTTCTCGCGGCCCACGAGGTGATCGGTGTCCCGGTGGATTGGCAGTTCGAACTCGGGGAGATCACACTCACGTGGACACAGCCCCCGCCCTTGCTCTGCAGCATGGGCGCCCTATGGGGAGAGGTGTTCGTCACGACCGAGGCGGCGGATTGCTCGAGCGTCCCGAGTGCGATCACCGGGGAGTTCGAGTTCCAGGTGAACGGTCGCGTCGTGGCGGTCGGTAGATTCGCGGGATCGGCCTCGCCGTCCAACGCCTGGGCGAACCCGCGACACGGCGACCTCGCATCCTCCGCCGACGCTTCTTCTCGCTTGCGCCGGTAGCTCCGAAACGGCCCGGGCGAGGCAGATCGATGGGCACCGAACGTCGTGAACTATTCACCGGAGAACTCCGACGTCCGCGTCATCGCCTTTCGCACCGCACGCGGGGGAGTGCTCGCACGTGGCCGGCATCGGAAGACTCAGGCGTCAGATGCGAAGTATGCGAGCTTGAGCGGCAAGCTGACCTGGCCTGGTGCCGAGGATCTGGTGGGGCGTATATGTGCCGGCTCGCGGATTCAGGGCGAGTATGGCGGCGACGACCTCGGCGGTGTATCGGGCGCTGTCATCGGTGATGAGCGTCGAAGCATGGATGCTGCCGCCCGCCCCCGCGCAATAGCCCCAGAGTTGTGCGGTCCGCGCGGGAACGACAGGCGACGAGGAACCTCGCGGCCGCACCCGTGACGCGGCGACTCGGCGGATG
The DNA here is from genome assembly GCF_008710745.1 of Microbacterium rhizomatis. Lineage (GTDB taxonomy): Bacteria > Actinomycetota > Actinomycetes > Actinomycetales > Microbacteriaceae > Microbacterium > Microbacterium rhizomatis. Next base: position 53,180 of record NZ_VYSA01000002.1, on the reverse strand, counting down.
AGGGGGATCATGAGGCGAGCAATCGGCGCGACGAGCGTGACTGTCGCGTACACCACCACATTTGCGGCTCCTTGCGAGCGAGTGAGCGCACAGAGATTTCCGTCTGCAATAGGCACCATCGTGACTCTGCCGATGCCGGGAAGGCTCGTCGAGCGGATCGCCGTGAGGTCCCGCGCAGTCGTGAGGTGCCCGTCACTGCGCCTACGAGGCGGGGTCTTCAGGATGAGGCGAGTCGAAGCGCGTGTCGCCTCGGTCCTCGGCCCCTGTCTGGTGCCGAGCACGATTTCGAGGTCCGCGGCCGCGCTCACCTGCGTGACGAGATGATCGGCAAGGCTCTCTGCGGCATGCGTGCCGAAGCCAGCGCCCGGGACGATCATGATCCCTCGTTCGATCGCTTCATCGTGAAGAGAATGCGCCATTCGGTGACTGTCCCACTCGTTCGACACGTCGAGGTAGTGAGTGCCCGAGTCGAGCGCCGCGCGGAAGAGCACAGCGCTCGTTTCACGAAAAGGGCCGGCGGCGTTGATGATTCCCGTGGTCTGCTCGAGAAGTCGGCGCGTGCCTGAAGGCTCGTGAAGGTCCACGACACGGTGAGGGATGCGGAGCTTTTCGGCCAACCCCACAACAGCGCTTTCCCGGCGCCCTGCGAGGACGACCGCGTGTCCGTGTTCTATGGCACACGAGGCCACGGCTCGAGCGATGCTGCCGGTGCCGTAGACAACCCACCGACGCGTCACCGCGCGCCCTCGGCATGCGCGGCTTCCCGGAGTGAATCCGCGACACGCGCAGCTTGACGTCGGAGCAGCGCGACGCCTGAATTCTCCCAAACCTGATCGCCGATCAGCAGCCCGGTGGCCCAGAGGCGCGTGTGAAGCGGGCCGGCCACGCGCCCGTCAGCGGTGAGGTCGATCGCCGGACCATGTGCGGTCGCGAATCCGTCGTCGATCAGTTGCGAGATGAGCCCGCGACCCATTCTCCGAGGGTCTCTGGACCAGCCCGTACAGTCGATCGTCAAGACGGGGTTCAGCGTCTTCGGCCCACTAGGTGTTTCGACGACGAGTCTCCCGGCATCGTGCTCGGTCACGCGGCCGCGAAGGATCGAGAGCGTGTCGTTCGCCTGTAACTCCGCAATCGTTCTGGTGGTGTGAGGCGGCATCCGGTGACGCAGTTTCTCCCATACCGGCAACACGTGGCGCACAAGCCGAGCTCGCTCCACCTCGGACATGTTGTTCCATACAGCAGGCAGATACCCGCGTAGGCCGTCGATCACCCGTTGCCATTGCTCCCCGCCGGCGCAGGCGGCGCGCGTGCGGTGGATGAGGTCGCTGGCACGGGAAGCCTCCGCGATCCTGGCGACGGTCGGTCCCGTGTCTGGCCATTGCAGCGACGCGGGGTGAGCGGCAGGGAAAGTCCCGCTCGGAGAGACGGCAACAATGGATGTGCAGCCTTGCCGCGCGAGCGTACCGACGATGTCGGCGGCGCTGAGCCCCGTTCCTATGACGACGATGGGCTGCGATGCACCCGCGTATCTCGAGATGGCAAGATCGCCCTCGCGTGACCACGGTTTGATTGCCACCTGTCGCGAAGGTGCCCGCACCGGATTCGGGCTCCCCCATCCGACCGCGAGGACCGCGAAATCGGTGGAGACAGTCTCGCCGTTGTCGAGTTCGATCGCCACGCCGTCGCCGCCGGTCCCGGGCTGCAGCCGGACCGCTGTCTGCTGACGATGGGTGAAGGCGGCTGCGGATGATTGCACCGCCCTCGCCAGCGTCGCGCGCAGATACTCTCCATAAACGAAGCGCGGCGCGAATGTCGTGGCCGTGCCCTTGCCTTGCTGCGAGAGGTAGGACGCGAAATGCTCAGGCTGATCCTCGTAGGCGCTCATCATCATTGCCGGGATGTTGAGCAGATGGTGCGGATCGTCGGTAGCGAATGCGATACCGGCCCCTAAGAGCCCTTGCGGCTCGACGACCTCGACGCGGTCCGCCGCGCCGAGCACGTCCAGCAACCGGATCGCGGCCAAGATGCCGGCTGCTCCACCACCCACCACCGCGACGGCCACACCCTCGACCGCGTCGGCAGTCACGGGCGAGACACCGTTTTACCCGATGCCACAACTTCAGAGCCTTGAGCGAACGTGAAGGTTCGAGAAGTGCTCGTGGTCCGGATGTGGGCCGCAACCAACTCGCTCAGCTCAGCGAACTGATGAAATCGCACCGTGAACGTGTCCGGGAACGGGTCGATACTGAGCATCGCGTCGATGAGAGCCATCCCGGGCACGTGATCGACGGGATGGTCGAAAAGAAGTGGGTCGTGGGGTTTCCACCCCACAACACGCTGCCCGTTGGGCCCTGCGGAGAGCGGCGCTGTCGGCACCTCCACACGCCGCTCGGGAACCGCAGCCCTCCTTCGGAGCGCCGGATAATTCGCCGCCGAGATGCAGCGCATGGAGGCTGTGGCGATCACCACGACGCTCCCGGCGACGATCCACGAGCCGGCGAACGTCAGCCCGCACACTTTGCCTTGCCGGTAGCGGACGCTCACCACCGCCACCTCCAGCTCTGCTTCGAACGGTGCGTCGCACGGCACGACCGGATGGTGGTCGGGAAACAGGACCGTGACCTCATCCAAGAGATACTGTTGGTCCAGCCCGACCTCGAGCCCGACGTGGGAGATCGCTAGTCCTGCTTGTCTCGATGCTTCGATCACGAGGGGTATCGGCAAAGCACCGCCTTTATGAGGCGCTCTCATGTGGCCCCGGGAGATTTGCACGCCACATGTCCACCGTTTTTCGCCCGCGGGGATAATGGAGGTGATGAACACCTCGCCGACGGCTCTGCGATGAACGAGCCGTCGGTCAACGCATGTGTCGAAAGACACCTGAGCGCGCGTCGCTTCAGACATTCGTGGACCGTTGGCTGTCCGGAACGGCAAGGTGTCCGACGGATACTGATAGATAGTGAAACATTGATATCACCCTCGTTTTGTTAGGAGACGAACACATGGTCGGTAACGCTTCGGCACTGGTCCCCCCGGATCGCGAACAAGAGCGTGCCAAGAGGACTCAGCATGAGATCCTGCTCGCTGCTGCGAGTCTGTTCGCTTCGCGTGGATATCGCGGGACTCGCCTCGTGGATATCGCCTCGCAGGCCGGGGTGACGACCGGTGCGTTCTACTTCAATTTCAAGGGCAAGAAGGAAGTTGCCCACTACATGGTGCAAGAGCAGCACCGCCTGTCCAGCGAGCGCGCTCAAGAGATCATGGGCCGAGAACTCCCCGGGGTCATTACTCTCATGCACCTGTCTGCGTCGATGGGGTACGACATCATCACCGATCCGATCGTTCGCGCAGGAACCGCCCTGTCCAGCGAGACTCAGTTGTTCCCCGAGGTCGATCGGCGACCGTGGGAGGACTGGATCAATGCGGTGAGGGGCTTTCTGCTGCGCGGTGTCGAAGACGGCGACGTGAGCTCTACCGCGAACATCGACGCGCTCGCGCACCTCATCGGCCCTGCATTCGCGGGTGTCCGGATCGCATCTGCAGTCCTCACCCAGTACGAGGATCTGCTCGAGCGTCTCCAGGATCTCACCGAGGCTCTCATTCCGGCGTTCGCGGCTCCCGGGAGGGCAGAACACCTCATCGAAGCGACGCGCTCCATCTTCTCCGAGTATCGCGAGCGACTGGCCCTCAGGTAGTCCAGAGAGTCCTTCCGGGCGGGCCGGTGCGGACGTTCGGTTCACACCGACACCTCCCCCAGCAGGGGGATGTCGCTCGAGCTGATCTCTCGACGTGAGCGCCGAATCGCAGACCCCCGCTCCGTGAGGCATTGAAGCACCTGAGCTCCGTGGGTGGCGCATCTCAGGCGCTTCCGGGCGCGGGAGTCCAGGTCGTGAGGGCAGCGAGTGCGTGATCAGGGTTCCGTGTGACCAGGGTGTGAATGACGGCGTTGTGCAGCCTGGTGTGCGCGCGAGGACGATGGGGAAGGGCGGGTTCAGCGAGGCGGAGTCGGTACGCGGAGGCGGCGGCACCGAGGGTGATCGTGGAGTGCGGCGCGGCCGTTCGAAGGGTATCGAAGAAGGTGAAGTTGCCGGCGCGCACGTGCTCGGGGTGAGTTTGGCCCACGAGGAGGTCGCGCACGCGGCAGAGCCGGTCGGAGAGATCTTCCAGGGGCTCTTTCACGAGTGCGACGGTGAGGGCATGGTGCAGAAGAGCCCAATCGCGTGCCTCGTATGCGGCTTGGTCGGCACCGTAGGCGCGAAGGCGGGTGTATCGGGCAGCGGCCACTTCGAGCAGGCCCATTCCGTGCAGATGTCGTACGGCCTCGCGGATGGGGGTACGTGAGACGCCCAACACAGATGCCCATTCGTGATCGTGGAGCACGTCGCCTGCGACGAGCTCACCGGCGGCGATCGCGGCGAGCAGGACTGCTTGGACCTGCCGCGCGATTGGTTCATCTCCGGTGATCTGCTGTCGATGCGCCATCTCGCGTATGTCCATCACATTGTCCTCCTCATCAACGGTGTGTGGGCTCACGCTATCACCAGAACATCACACTACTTAGGAATAGTAGTATCCCTGATGTAGCCGCGTGATCATTGAAGCCGCACGTAAGGAGCCAGATATGACAATGCGATACCCATCGCGCCCGCGAAGAAGAGTGCGGCGGCGATGAGGCCGGCGGCGACCAGGTCCCGTCGATTCTTCACTGCTCGCGCCCGCGACCCGCGCCCCGCAGCGTGAACCGACCCCGAAGGTCCGCGCGCGTTCTGGGGCTGTCTTGAGGCCCGCGCGAAATCATTGCCGTCCCTTGTTGTCGATGATCCGGCAGTCGCACCGCCGGTGGAAGTCCCGGTCTCTTACTATACTGATATATGTAATGTGCTATGCCTGGTTTCTCGCAGGCGAACTCGACCGGCGGGGAGCGTCAGGCACATTGGGAAGAAGGACTCACGACGTGACTCGCGACTCTCGCGGAACGAGCAGATTGTCGGCTCCCTCTCACGGGCAACGCCCTGTTCATGCTTGCACTTTGACGCTGGCAGCCGCGCTCATCGACGACACAGCATCGAACGCCGACACGCGCGCGTTCGATGCTGCTGTCTCTCTGCGGCAACGCGTGAGTCCACGTCGGGGCGGTGTGCTGCTTGCCGTGGGAGTCGCGGGCCTGCTGCCCAGCGCAGCAGCATTGTCATCGCTCGCCCCGTGCGCACGATGACGGCTGAACGAATGTCGACTCGCGTGAGCACCTCCCGCTCGGCTGCACGTCGAGGAATATTCGCGTGGGTGTCTTGGGATTGCGGCTCCGCGGCGTACAACACGACCGTGACGTCGTTCGTGTTCACCGTCTACCTGACAAGCGGGTCACTCGGGCAACCGAGCGTGGTTGAGTCTTCGATCGCGTGGTGCCTCACGGCGGCCGGCCTGATCGTCGCAGTTCTGGCACCGTTGGTGGGTAACATCACTGATTCGTTCGGACGCCCCGTCGTCTGGTTGGGTATCCAGACGGCGCTGGTGGTAGTACTCATGACGCTGATGGTTCTGGTTCAGCCCCACGAGGCCTACCTGTGGTTCGGACTTCTCCTGCTCGCCGCGAGCAACGTCGCGTTCTCGCTTGCGGGGGTCACCTACAACGCGCTGCTTCCGGGCCTGACTACTTCGCGGGACATAGGGCGCGTGTCGGGTCTGGGAATGGGCATGGGATTCGTCGGCGGCGTGGCCGTCCTCCTTCTTGCGCTTTGCCTCGTCACCACTCCCGCGATCGAACTGCTCGGCATCGGATCCGGCGACGATCTCAGAGTTCGTGTGGTGCCGGTAGCGGCGGCGGTGTGGTTTGCCTCCTTCGCGGCGCCCTTGTTCCTGCTCCGCTCGCAGGTCTCGCAGCGAGCGAACAACGCGCGGCGCCAGTACACGCCGAAGGCGATCCTCTCCACCTACGCCGGGATTGCGCGCCGCGTTGCGGCGCTGTGGCGCTACCAGCGGGCGACGGCCCTGTTCCTGCTCGCGAGCGCCGTGTATCGCGACGGCTTAGCAGGCATCTACACGTTCGGCGGCATCCTCGCTGCGGCCGGATACGGTCTTTCCGCTTCTGACGTCATCGTCTTCGCGATCGTCTCGAACGTTGTTGCAGCGGTGTCAACCATGGCCGTCGGCAGACTGGATACGAGGACCGGCGGCAGTTCGCTGATCCTGGTCTGCCTTGTCGCGTTGCTCTGCGCATGTACAGTGCTGTTCGTTCTGCATGGCACCGGACCGCTGATCTTTTGGATTGCGGGCCTGACAATGGCGGCACTGGTTGGCCCGGTCGAGTCGGCGAGCCGGTCCTTCCTCGGGCGACGAATTCCCATCGGGCAAGAGGGTGAGATGTTCGGGCTCTACGCCACGACGGGCCGCGCGGCTGGCTTCTTCTGCCCGGCCGCATTCGCGGTGTCCACGCTGATGGGCGGAACGATCTACTTCGGGATCCTTGGAATCGCGACGGTGTTGGCTCTGGGGCTGGGTATGTTCGTGGTGACCCTGATCTGGACACGAAACACCGTTGGCGTCGTCGAGGCTGCCGGGTCCGACGAGGCGCCCCGCTGAACCGTTCTCCGGCACGGTTCAGTGCCCGACCTTCGCGCCCGGAGACCATCCGCCCGCCGGCGGCGACGCGACAAGACCATTCGATCTGGATCGACTCGATCTGGATCGACGCGTCGGCCGCGCCAGCGGTCTGATGCGCAATGAAGGACGCCGTCCGGGGTGTCCCGGGCGGCGCCCTTCATTGTTGCCGGCGGTGAAGGAGGCGACTACTGGCTGGGTTTGATTTTGAGCTTGGCGAGTTCGGGGGAATTGGTGGTGGTGAGAAGGGTATAGGTGGTCGTGTCCGGGATGCCGATTTGGGTGCCGGTCTTTTCCGTGATCCGCAGGACTGTCGTGTCGGTGAGGAGGGTCCATCCGGCACCGTCGGTGTAGCCGGCTTCCCGGGCGGCGCCGTCGATCTGGGTCTTGTGAGCGCCGGGGATGAGGAGCGTGTGTTCCGCGGGTTCCGTGGCGCCGGATGGGAGGGTGCGTTGGCCTTGGGTGGTGGCGGCGCAGAGGGGTGTGTCCGGGAGGGTGAATCCGAGTTCACTGGTGGCGGTGTCGGTGGGGAGTTCTTCCACGGTGGCGTCTTGCGCGTTGATCGTGCGTTCTTTGGCGAGGTACTGGAGGAATTCGCCGGGGCAGTCCTGGGACTGTCCGATCTGCGCGTCCGGGATGCCTGCGGCTGCGGGCCGGGGTGTGGTGGTGCAACCGGCCAGGAGTGCAGTGGCGATGACCAGACCGCTGGCGATACCGATGAGCTGGTAGCGGGCACGGGTGGTGGGCGTGAGTGGAGACATCGTGCTTACCCGTTGTCCTTCTCTTTGTTCTTGACGTAGGCGTTGACGATCGGGACGCGGTCACCGTGGGTGATGAGGTCGGTGGTGAACATTCCGATGAAGCCGAATCGTGCGGGGTCGCCGAGGTACGCGCGGCCACCGGTGATGCGGAGCCCGTCGGTGACGATCGGTTGCGCGGCGGCGTTCTTGCCCGCGCTGCCGAGGGGGAATGCGCCTGACCCGGTGATGGCGGTCGCGTTGAGCTGGAGCCCGATCGCGGTCTCACCCATGTTGAAGAGCGCGGGACGCGTCTCGGTGACCGACTGCAACTCCAGCAATCCCTCGGCTTGCGTCTGGATGTACAGACCTTCGGTGCCGAAACCACCCGGCTCGTACGCGAGCTTGTTTGGGGAGACGGAGATGATTCCACTCGTCGCCGTGGAGAAGTCCGCGCCGGTCGCTTTGAAGACCGCCTTCACTGCCCGGTCCGTGATGTCCGTGGACGAGAGGAATGCTCCCTGGGAGGCTGCCTGCAGCGCGATGCCGTCGTTGGAGTACTGTCCACGCTCGTGCGTGACGCTCACCATCCGTCCCGGATCGGTTGCGCTGCCCAGCCCCGTGATCAGCCGGGAGTTCGTGTCTCGGAAGTAGACCCGGTCGTACAACGGCGCGTAATTCGGATCCATCGCATCCAAGCCCTGTCCGTTGGACGAGCCAAGGAGGCTGTACGTGAAGGGAACCTGATCCAAGCCGTTGGGTCGAACTGCCACATTCAAACTGTTTCCCGCCGTGCCCAGAATCAGCTTGTTCACGACTCCGGGTGCGGGTGGGGGTGGGGTGAGTTGGGTGGTGTTGATGGTGTTGGAGGTGGTGGTGCCGGAGTGGACGCGGAAGTGGGTGTAGTCGGTGGCGCCGTAGGTGGTTTGCCAGTCGAATGAGCTGGTGCCGAGGGTGATTTTGTTTCCGTCGCGGTCGGGGTTGGTTTGCGGGTTGAGGGTGCCCAGGGTGGTCCAGTTCGTTCCGTCGGGGGAGCCTTCGACGATCATCGCGGGGAGTGTGGCGCCGGCGCGTTGTGCGGCGTTGGGGATGTCCCATTGTGCGCCGGTGACGGTGAAGCGGTAGACGGGGCGGGAGGGGTCATCGACGTTCGCGGTGGGCTTGTATCCGTCGGCCATCGCGGGGGTCAGGCGTGCGCCGGTGACGGTGGGGGCGGTGATCGCGGTGGGGGCGGTGAACTGGTCGGTGACGGTCAGTTTCCAGTCTCCGAGCACGGATCCGGCGCGGTCGTTCGGGGTCAACGCGACGGCGTACTGGTTGTCGCCGGCGGTTTCGAGGACGCTCAGTTTCCAGGGTTCGTTGATGTCGGTTCCGATTTTCACGATCTGGCGGGCGTTGCCGGTGGTGTCGGTGACTTCGGCGAAGAACACGCCGCGTTCGGCTGCGCAATCGCCCGCGCCGGTGAGGGTGGCTGTGCCGTAGGGTGCCGACTCGGTTGCCGGGGCGACCTTGAAGGGCAGGCTGGGCCACGGCGTTGCGCCGGGGAACACGGAACCGACCCAGCAGCCGTTGTCGCGGTTGCGTGAGGAGTAGAACTTCACCGATACGTCCCCGGCGGCAGAGTTGGCGACTTTCACCGTGCCCGCCCGGTAGCCGGGCACGAAGTACTTCGCCAGAGTGACGGCACTTGAGGTACTGCCCGTGTCGATTTCGGTCACAGACTTCCAGCCTCCTCCTGCGTCGATCGACCCGATCTCGGAAATACCATCTCGTTGGATGGCGAGCATCTTCTGTCCGTCGACGTCGGTGAAGAACCGCAGGCCGGTCACTTTCGAGTCTCCCGCGACGCTCGACAGCTTCGCACCGGTCTTCGCGTCCAGGATGTCGACCTTGTTCTGCTTCCACCAGCCGATCGCGACCGCGACCTCACCGTTCGGACCGTACTCCCCGAACGACACCAGATCCGGCACCACCCGATCTTGAAGCGTGGCGTGCCAGTTATAGGTCCACAGCTGCGCACCCGTCAACGCATCCGAAGCCACAACCGACCACGCGTCATGCGTCCACCGGCCCGCCACCGACACCAGTTGGCCACCACCATCACCCGGCAACACACCCAAGCCCACCATTGTCGCCACATCCATATCCACAACTAAGTCGTACCGACTCCAGTCGGTGTGCAGTTGAGTCCTATCCTCAAGGGTCTTGCCGTCGAGAATCCGCACGCCACCTCGCGTCAGGCCTACCGCGAGATAGGTCCTCCCATGGACACTCTGCGCGGACAGAGAGGTCACCTGATTCGGGAAGGCGAATTCACGTGACCCGAGTAGCGCTCCATCGCCGCCGTACCTGAACACTCTCATCTTCGGTGCCTCAGAACACGGCAGAACCTCGGGGCAGGTCTCCTTATCGAGGACGACGCCGGCGACGTAGACACTCCCGCCATCTACAGTCAGACGCGCGGTAGGCAACGACATCCCGCCGAGGCTCCCGAGAGAGGTGGCGAACCCCCACCTGTCCCAGCCGAGCTCGCTTCTAACGAGTGCCGGGAAGGACCGGATGACGTTGCCGCCGCGGTTTTGGGGTTCGCGGATTTCGACGTTGGAGCCGTTGATTTGGATGACTTGTTCGTAGCCGAGGCCGAGGACGTCGCCGGTCGCGGCTGCGGAGTTGGGGGCGATGGTGATGCCGGCGCCGGTGGGGATTTCTGCGGCGGGGGAGTGGGCGGGCTCGGAGACGGTGATGGTGTCGCGGTGAAGACCGCTGCGGTCGGCGGATTTCCAATAGATCTGGTAGGAGTATGTTCCGAGGGTGGTGGGGGTGCCGGTGATGGTTCCGGTTCGTGCGTCCAGGGTGAGTCCGGGGGGGAGCGTCCCGTCGGTGATCTGCGCTTCTTGCGTGGTGATGCCTTCACCGAAGTTGTAAGCGAAGTTGTAGGGGGTGTTCGCTCGGGCGTCCAGCGCCGGCTTCTGCAGTGCCGTAACGGGAAGCTCGCAGTGCAGTGTGACCTTGACCGATCGGGGTCCCCCGAAAGGGTAAAAGTTGGTCATCCCGATCCCGGTCGCGCCAGCGCGGTTTCCGGCAGCATCCATGAGGTCCACCGCCGAGACCCCGACCCCGCCGGGCTCGTCCACCTGGACGCCGCGGGGCACCAGGCGTCCCGGTGAGTAATCATGGTCGTCAAGCCTGAAGCTCGGCGGACATTGCAGGGACGCATTGACAACGGGCTTGAAAAATTCGACCGACCACCACTGGTGGGGCGTGGCCGACAGGGAGCCCCCCGTCGTCGCGGCCTGCGCGGCCTGCGCGGCAGTCGGGACTGCCACCACACCGGCGACCAGACCTGACATGACCACACTCGTGACAACGAAAGAACTTTGACGCTTCAACTCAGACACCAATCCTCAGCTCGAATGGATACCAGTATACCATCATCGAGACTCGATTGGCTGTGTGTGGGCCCCCGTTGCCGACGACGGTCGATCGAACCCGTTCTCGCATGCACTGCCGCATCCGCGGACGCGACTCCCGCGCAACGCGATGGAAATCAAGAGCGAGTGTTCCCATCTATTGGGTGGGATTGTTGATATATTGCGGTACATGAACGCCAGCAACGGGACCTTCGCCTCTACGATCACCGGCCCACGACCAACGGTTGGTGATGCGATCTACGACATGTTGATGGAGGCGGTCTTCGACGGGCGTCTCGCGCCGGGTGAGCGCATCAACGACATCTCGCTAGCCAACGAACTGGGTGTCTCGCGCACCCCCGTGCGGGAAGCGTTGCAGAAGCTGCGATCCGTCGGCATCGTTGAGTCGGAACCCAACAGGTTCACTCGCATCGCCGCCGTGACACCCGAGCAGGTCCGAGACCGTCTCGTCGTGTGGACGGCGCTGATGGAGCCCCTCATTCGCGAGGTCGTCGGCGACATCTCCAAGAGCATCCTCCGCGGAATGGGCCAGCAGCATAAGAAATTTGCGCAGGCAGTGTCAAACCTTCAGGGCATCGAACCGGATGACGCGCATCTCGAGAGTCGCATGCGCGAAGCTCGCGAGATCGCCGAGGCCAACTTCAAGTTCTTTACCGCGATCACGCCTTTGAGTGCCAACAAGGAGCTGGTGCGTGCTCTCGAGACGGAGCAGCACGTCATTCGCCTCGGGAGCCTGTCGCTGCCGAATTGGATCGACCTGGCCGCTCTCAGCCTCATTCAGGAGTCTTTCCTTTCCGGCGCCACCGACGGTGATGGTGACGTCATGTCGGGATCAATCAGAAGACTCTCGCTGCTCGCCATTCCAGGAACCGACGCGCAGCAGGGTTAGTCGAGTCCGCGAGTATCACTCTGCTCGAGAGAACCGGATATCAGCAGTCTCATGATCGTGGCGTAACCGTCACACGACCTCGAGGGCGACTGGTGTCCTCGACGGAGGGGTTGCGCGCCCGAAGCGTTGCTCCTCGTGGGGTGCGCGGAACTCGGCGCGAGCCGTGGGTGGTGCGAGCTACTTCTTCTCCGGCGCCGCAGGAATCGGCCTATAGTGCCGACATCACACTCTCCGCGAGGACCGAACGCAGGGTGAAAGCAACGGGATCGCGTCTGGAGAAGGTGCGTCAAGGCCGGGTCGGCGACGCCGCGATCGAGGGTACGACCTGGCGCGGGGATCGACCGTGAAGACCGATCCGTTCGACCCGCACGACGTTGTTCTGACGATTCCGACAGCCGGTGCTTCATGAGGTCCGCAGTTCTCGTACCGTCTTGACGCTTACGGCCTCGCGTATGGATGCCACCGACAGCCGCGCGAGTGGGGCGGAGGCCCGGGCGTGAGAGTGGGCCCGTGTGGGGTACGCGTCGAGGAATCACGGGATGTATCGCGACCGTGAGCGTCGGCGGGCGCCACCACGCGAGATTTGGACACTGTGACGGGCGTGCCGCAGACCCTGGTTCGACTGGGAGTCTCCTCATGATCCGCGCATATCGACAACATCTATTTGCCCCCTAACACTAGTTAGGCTATAATAGATGTTATGTTCACTTACGACAGATATTCGATGACCGACTCCTCCCGTGATGTGAGGTGGGCCCGCGTGGCGGACCAAGTTCACGATGCCTTGCTCGAGGCGATCGTCGAGGGGAAGTTGATCGCTGGCCAGAGCATCGATCACCGAGAATGGGCCGAGCGATTGGGCGTCTCGCGTACCCCGGTGCGAGAGGCGATTCTGCGCCTCGAAGCATTCGGTCTTGTGGATGTCGAAGCCGCGTGTTTCACGCGCGTCACATCCTTCACCCCGGAAGCCGCCGCTCGCGAGCTACGAGATTGGCGTGTCATGCAGCAGGCAGTGATTTCCACGCTCAATCCTGCAGTCCTCCCGGAACTGCTTTGTCAGCTCCGGGAGGCGATTGCCGCCATCTCCAAGAGTCTCGACGATGTTCAGCAACGGGCTGCGGCGGACTTCGCGTACTTTGCCTTGCTGCGTGCGGCCAGTGATTCGCTCTCGCTGCGGCTCGGGGCGACTGCGGCCGCATACCGACTCAGGCTGGCTCTCCCGAATTCTCCCGTCGACACGGAACTACACGAGGCCATTGCGGCGGCGCTCGAGGGTGGAGCGCCGAGTGCTGCGACTACTGTGCTGGGTGGATGGCCGGCGCTTCGGGCGTCGGAAGCCGCTCATCTCTCTGACGCCGCTTAAGAAGATCGACCAGGCTTCGCTTAGCTGACGTTGTGGTATTCTAATATTGCGAGGTCGAGCATTGAGCTCTCTTGCAACCCAACCGGGCGCTCACCACGCCCACTGGTTACCCCCTGTAGCACCCACGGGGGGTAACCAGGCCCTCGGCTCCACGATGGTGGGCCGGGCTTCCTCCTTGACTATCGGCCGCGACAGCCATTCTCAACGAGAGTGCTAATATACGAAAAAGCCGAACCACACGGACTTCTCGTGCGCGTAGGAGCGGGTGCGTTCGCTGCCGCGGGCTTGTCGGATCCGCTTCGGTGTTCGGAGCGAGATCGCAGGCGAGATCGCGTTGCGCATTCGCACTCATCACTGTCGTCACGGAGGTTCCCGTCCTTGAGTTTGTTTCGTACCAAGTCCGTGGAGAGGTCGATCGCTGATACTGACGCTCCGGGGTTCCAGCTCAAGAAGTCGCTGACCGCTCTCGATCTGACGGTTTTCGGGGTGGGTGTCGTGATAGGCGCCGGTATATTCACCCTGACCGGTCGCGCAGCTCATGAGGTTGCCGGGCCGGCGATACTCGTCAGCTTCGTCGTCGCGGCCATCGCTTGCGGACTGGCGGCGCTGTGCTACGCGGAGTTCGCTTCGACGGTGCCGGTTTCCGGCTCTGCTTACACGTTCTCGTATGCGTCTCTCGGCGAGCTGTTCGCCTGGATCATCGGATGGGACCTCATCCTCGAGATGTTCTTGGGCGCGAGTGTGGTCGCACAGGGCTGGAGCGCCTACCTCGGAACACTCATGGAGCAGCTCGGCGTGGCGATTCCCTCAGCGATCGGGCACGGCGGGACGGTCGACGTGATGGCCGTCCTTCTTGTCGTCGTCCTCGGGGCGATAATCACCTTCGGGATCAAGGAGTCGTTGCGCGTGAACCTCGTGCTCGTCGCAGTGAAGCTGTTCATCGTGCTCTTCGTCATCGTCGCTGGAGCGCTCTTCGTCGACCCTGCGAACTGGTCGCCGTTCGTGCCGGAGGAAGCACCTCGCGAGATGGCCACGGGCCTGAGTCAACCCTTGTTGCAGTTCTTCTCTGGAATGGAGCCGACAGCGTTCGGTGTGGGTGGGGTCCTCGCAGGTGCCGCTCTGGTGTTCTTCGCCTTCATCGGCTTCGATGTTGTTGCTACCACTGCGGAGGAGACGCGGAATCCGCAGCGGGACATGCCCATCGGCATCATCGCCTCGCTCATCATCTGTACGCTCCTCTACTGCGCGGTCGCGCTCGTCGTGACAGGCATGGTTCCTTTCGGGGAGCTCGACCCCAACGCGGCGCTGGCCAACGCGTTTGCGTTCCACGGTCAGGTATGGATGGCCACGCTCATCTCGGCGGGGGCGGTTGCAGGTCTCACAACCGTCGTCATGACTCTCATGATCGGTGCCACGCGCATCATCTTCGCGATGTCGCGTGACGCGCTTCTCCCGATGGGACTGGCCAAGGTGCACCCCCGCCTCCGGACTCCATGGGTTATCTCGATCATCGTCACCGCGGTCGTAGCGCTCACTGCGGGTCTGACACCCGTTGGCGTGCTGGAGGAGATGGTCAATATCGGAACACTGTCAGCATTCGTGATGGTCGCAGTTGGCGTGATTGTGTTGCGTCGCAAACGCCCTGACCTCCGTCGCGCGTTTCGGGTACCTTTGAACCCCTGGCTCCCGGCGGTGTCCGCCCTGGTGAGCCTGTATCTGATGCTCAACCTCACAGTCGAGACGTGGCTGCGATTCCTCGTCTGGCTCATGGTCGGTCTTGTCGTCTACTTCGCGTACTCCCGGAAGCGATCTCGACTCGCGCAGCCGGGGTATGCCGACTTCGCGTTGCCCCACGTCATCTCGCCCGAGCCCGACCGGGCGGGAAAGAACCCGCACTCGTAGCCTGTGCGCGCTCCTGCACGCGGCCTCTCTTCCAGGGGAATGTCGATAGTGACCGCTACAAGTGACGCGGCACGTTCACACCATGTCGGGCGGACCGATTCGCAGTGCGGAGATCGTGGTCGCCACTCTGAGGGGAGCGGGAGGCATCTCTTCCGGCGCCGTTACCGAACGTGAGTTGTGCGTGGCAGGCGTGTACACGGTGCACACGCGTGAGGTCCCCCGTGTACGGAGCCGACCGATTGCCCGTCGAACAAGCTCTGGCTCGAGATAACGTGGGCGCGCATGCGATGATCGGCGACGCGAGCGATAACGGTTGCGAGTGCGGCTTCCCACGGATTGCACCGGCGCGACCGAGGTCGGCAACCACGAGGCTGCCCCGAAGATGATCACGATGCACGGTCGGGTCTTGGAGCGATGCACTCTCTCTTGCGGTTGTTGAATCGCGCTCTCCGTAGGAAGCACCACATAGCCGCTCGACCATGCAGGAATTCGCCCCGACCGCCCCGCGGCCTCCTCGATCGTTCTGTCATCCCGGTCAATGATGCGTGTCGACGATCTGTTGGAGTAATCGCTCGAACGGGCCTGGACCGATTGCGATCGCTCCCGCGTAGGGATGGTCCATTGCCGCGGTCACGAATATAACGAGCCCGATGAACAACGCCAGGAGGCCGGCCATAAGCAGATGCAAGCGGAGATTCTTCACCATGATGAAGCTGATGAGTATCGCATTCACCGCGGCACCGACCCATATCACTCCCCACAACAGTGACGGCAAAGCGAGGGCGGTGGCATCGATGCGTGCCCGCCGGGATTCGACAAAATTGTCGAACGTCAGAAGCAGCTGTTGCAGGCGCGCTTGCTCATCGCCTGGGCCTGCGGCAACCGTGTTCAACAACGCCTCCAACTTGTCTACTTCGGAGTCGCTGGCAGTAGGCAGTTGCCCGTCTCGCTGCATCGGGAAGTCGTCGTCGACGACGGTATGGACGTAATCATCGATTACCCGTCGCGCGGGGTCGCCGACCTCGCTCGGTAGTCCGGACGTCGCACGATAGAGGGCGCCCAACTGCCCCGCCTCTTCAATCGTGGTGACTCTGGTCGCAGAGAAATTGTCGTAGACCGAAACGGCGACGAGCGCGAGCAGAATTCCGAAGAAGACCCCGAAAGTCCCGACGACATGGGCGAGGGCGCGATCCCACTCCTTCCCGTCGGTGACCAACCGGGAGACTACCGGTCGCAGCACGATGACGATCGCACAGGACAGGATGACGAACCCACCCACGAATATTGGCAAGATGATCGCGATGTCTGTCTCGTAGAACCATCTCATCGCGGTATCCTCGCGACGACAGTGCGATGACCGGGTTGCTTCATGCCTACAATTCCCTCAACCTCACCGTGGTGCGGCGATCGTGAAAATGCGGATCCCCTTGCCGCTGCGTTTGCTGAAATCCTAGTATACGCTCCTCGCGGCGATAGTGTCGGGGAGCCAGGCGAGTGGATCGCTGGGGCGGTCGTTGATGTGGACCTCAAAGTGCAGGTGGGCTCCATAGGAGCGCCCCGTGTTTCCTACGAGCGCGATGACCTCATCAGCGCTGACGTGTTGCCCTTCTTCGAATTTGCGAGAACCGAACGAAAGATGGGCGTACAGCGTAGAGGTCCGTTCTCCCGTAGGTTCGGGCACTTCGTGATCGATGATGATCGCAACGCCGTACCCTCCATGGTCTTCGCGCGAAACCCTGATGGTGCCCGAGGCTGCTGCGCGAACGGGTGCCCCCTCGGCGGCCGGCAAGTCGATCCCCATGTGCGCGCCGTCTCGTGCTCCGATCCCATCTCCAATGACGACTGCGCCCGATAACGGCCACCGTCGGTCGCGATCGCTCTGGATTGCGGTGACCTCTTGCAGGGTCGTGGCTGAGTATCCGTCTCTGGCGAGAGGCGTCACGGCGGCAGTAGCAGGCGCACGGAACTGTTGTGCGTCCGTTTGGTGGCTGGACGACCTGGAGTCGGTCTCGGGGGCGAGGGCGGATGACCGCATGGGCAAGATTCCCATTCCTGCAACCAGAAGCGTGACGATGCCGGCGTCCGCTCCGCGACGCAACGCGGTGGGGTGGGCGCGATCACGCCTGATCGATACGCCGGTCGACGAAATCATCATCCCTCCTGATATGCAAGTATATCAGAAACGTCAAAGCGAGTGCGACGTGGCCGCGACACCTAGTCCGACGTCATCGCGTCGATGTCGATCTGCGTCGCGGATTCGGCGGAACGTGCGGGGTGCTCGCGGCGCACGGATATGCGATTTTGTCGCTCCCTGTACATCGCAACTGCGATTGCCATGGCGGCGCCGGTCGACGCGAGGATGACCCCGGCTCTGCTCAGTCGGCCCCCAGCCGGTGACTCTGGGCTGACCAGCAGGCCGACCGCGAGGAGGGCGCCGCCGAGGAGTGCGATTGAGGAAGCGGCCGCGAGCAGCGCTCTCGATGCGGAGTGTCTATCGGCGCGCGGTCGAGTGGCAGCCTTCGGGGCTCCTTCCGCGCGGCTCGTCGATGTGCTCGGATTCACTGCACGTCCCTTCCTCGACGCTCATGCCAGGGCTGTCGCGGATCGCGACGACCGGAGGCGATCGCGTAGCGCGGCATGCCTGCATGGCGATCTCCTATCTCCTTGTTGCGATACTAGTCGATAGTGGTATATTGATATCTGCGCGGGGGGATCCCTTCGGCGCGAGGGTGGGGCTCGCCCGAACGGGCCCCACCCTTACTCGCCCGCCACGTGAAGCGCGCAGCGCCCCCCAAATCAGACCCATTGCGGGTGATCGAGTGGCTGCCGAAAAGGTCGTGGCGCCTCCGGTTTCGATCGACACCGTGATCACGCCCCTTGATGACGGTGTAGCTCGCGTTGATGGCGCTGGCCTGCCCTCGTTGGTGCATTCGCGATGAGGTGGGCGAGCGATGTCATCATCCGGACATGTATACTAGAATGTCAGTAAGATGTATGGAGGAGTGAACCCATGGGGATGCCGCGGACGGATGCGCCATCGAGCGAACGCAGCCTGCTGAGCACGATCGCGGCGCTGCTGCGTTCATGGATGGTGAGCGTAGCGCCGTGACACAGGTGATCGTCCCCACCCGGGACAGGTCTCGCGCGGAGCTTGCGTCGCCTAGGCGGGCGCTGACGCTTCGGGTGATCGCCGTGATGAGCGTGATTCTCGGCGTGAACTACATCGCCTGGCGTTGGCTGGACTCCATAAATTGGAGCGCCTGGTGGATATCGATTCCTCTGGTCGTCGCCGAGACGTACGGCCTGATCGACATTTCGCTATTCGCAATGACGATGTGGCGGTCGCAGGGTCGGCCTGCACCACCCGCGCCCGACCCCGGCGCCACTGTCGACGTCTTCATCACGACCTGCAACGAGCCTCTCGAGCTCGTGATGAACACCGCGATCGCCGCGCAGAAGATCCGCTTCCCTCACCAGACGTGGATTCTCGACGATGGCGAACGAACCGAAATGCGTGCTGCGGCTGAAGAAGCCGGGATCGGGTACGTGACCCGTTCGGCAGATTGGAAGGATCGCCCGCGACACGCGAAAGCCGGCAACCTCAATAATGCGTTGGAGTGCACCGCCGGTGAGTTCATCCTCGTCCTCGATGCTGACCAGATTCCGCGACCGGAGATCCTTCACAACACTTTGGGGTATTTTCGCGACGAGGGCGTCGCCGTCGTACAGACCCCCCAGGTCTTCTCCAACGTGCCGGAGGGTGATCCGCTGGGCAGCCAGGCGGAGTTGTTCTACGGTCCGATCCAGCAGGGGAAGGACGGGTGGAACGCTGCGTTCTATTGCGGGTCCAACGCTGTGCTGCGGCGCGAGGCTCTCATGCAGCTCGGAGTCGTCGAGTATGCGCGCGAGGTCGATGAGCGGATTGCTGTCGCGCTCCCCGCTGCGGCGCGCGTTGTCGAGCGGGAACGAGCGCGCGGCGCCGGCCGGGACGAGTCCACCGACAGAGCGTTGAGTGAGACCGCGCTCGCTCTCGAGGAGGCTCGTGCCGCGATGGGCGCGGGAGTGGCTGTTGCCTCCGTGACGTTTGAGCTGCATCGACGAGTGAGCACCGCGGACCGCCCGCTCAGCGATTCAGTGCGCAACTCGCTGAGCCAGATCGTGATCGGGAGCCCGGGGGAAGCCCAACCGATCATGCCCCTGGCCACCGACTCGGTAACCGAAGACCTCGCCACATGCATGCGCCTACACGGTCTGGGTTGGAAGAGTGTCTACCACCACGAACCGCTCGCTGATGGATTGGCGCCCGATGATGTCGGGAGCATGCTCACGCAGCGGCT
Organism: Microbacterium rhizomatis; assembly: GCF_008710745.1. Lineage (GTDB taxonomy): Bacteria > Actinomycetota > Actinomycetes > Actinomycetales > Microbacteriaceae > Microbacterium > Microbacterium rhizomatis. The sequence goes on along the minus strand of NZ_VYSA01000002.1, from coordinate 33,924 downwards.
GCGTTGGGCACAGGGAACGATTCAGGTCTTCCTTCGCGAGAATCCCCTGGGTAGGAAGACGTTGACGATCCCGCAGCGATTGATGTACTTCGCCACGATGTGGACATACCTGAGCGGCTTCGCAACGGTCGTCTACCTCGCCGCACCTATCATCTTCCTGGTTTTCGGCATCCTGCCCGTCGCGACCACCGCGCTCGAGTTCTTCATCCGCTTCATTCCCTTCATCGTCATGAACTGTCTACTGTTCTTCGTCGCTGCCCATCGCTTGACGTTCTGGCGGGGGCAGCAGTACAGCGTCGCGCTCTTCCCGGTGTGGATCTCGGCCTGCGCGACCGCCTTCACCAATGTCGTCTTCCGTCGGCCGTTGGGCTTCGCCGTCACACCGAAAACGCGGCAGGAGTCAGCCGGGCACTGGCGGCTTGTTCGAGTGCAATTGGTCACGATGGCGCTACTGGTCTTGGCCATGATCATCGGATTGTTCAACCTCATGTTCCACCGCGCGGATCTCATCGCGACCGTCGTCAATCTCGCTTGCGCGACTTTCGATCTGGTCGCCCTCAGCGTCTTGATCGTCGGCGTCAGATACCAAGGCTTCACGTCTTCGAGAGCAGCCACCCGAGGCGCGAGGTCCTCATGACGTTCACGGCCGAGAAGGTCTCTCCGGACATCGTGATCGTGCGGGGAGCCGGCACGCTCGACATGGTGAGCGCCCTCGAGCTGCGGGCGATCATCGCGGCAGCGATCTCGCGCGGGGACTGCCGGATCGCAATGGACCTGAGCGGAATCGACGACGTGGACTGGTCAGGGCTCGGAGCGCTCGTCAGTTGTCTGACACGGGCGCGTCGAGCGGGGGGCGACCTGAGAATCGCGGAACCGAGTGACGCGGTCGTGCTCGGATTACACCGATCGAAGCTCGAGAGGGTGTTCGAGGTATTCGACAGTGCCGATGGCGCATATCGGGAGTGATGGCGGTGACGCCGCCTCGCCCGCCCGATCGCTCGACAGCGGGGCATAGGGCGGCGACGGGCCCGCTATCGCCGATCGTTCGAGAACGAGGAACATATGCGCGCGTTGGTCGTCTACGAAACCCTGGGGGAGCAATGCGGAGACGGAGGCGACCGGCGAACCCGTCGCCGCGAGGCTCGCTAGGCTGGCTTCGGAGGTGCCTTCGTGTCGCGGTCAGGTCGTGCAAGTCGCGCGTGGCGCGGCATTGCCGCTGCCGCTGTCGCGACGTTCTTCGCGACCGTCTCGCATGCGGCGGCCGACGGGACCTTTCCTTCGTGGTGGGGTGTGGTCCTTGCCCTGGCGCTTGCCGCGCCCGTATGCGTTCTGTTCGCCGCCCGCGGATTCTCATGGTGGAGAGTATCGGCCGCCATCGTCATCAGCCAGGCACTCTTCCACGCGATCCTCTCGCTCGACCTGAGCGGGTCGGCTGCAGCATCCTCTGGTCACGTCCATGCGCTCGCGGTGGCGTCTGAGATCGCGACAGGTGACTCGCATACCGGGGCGGCACCGGGAATGTGGATGGCGCACGTGGTCGCGGCCATCTGCACCGTGCTGGTGTGGGGGCGCGGTGAGCGGGCCGCTCGCGCGCTCTGGGAGCTGGTGCGCAGCCCGTTCCGTTTGGTGCTGGTGCCGATCAGCGCACGGCCGGTGGCTGCCGCCCCGGCTGTTGCCGTGCGCCCCATTCCGCCCTCGCGGCGTCTCGCTGTTCTGTCGGTGATGAGGAGACGTGGACCGCCGGTCACGGCGTAGTCCCTTTCTTCCACCCCCTTTTTCGCGCACCCCGTCTCTCGGCGTGCGCTGACAGAAAGCAGCATCCGCATGTTTGAAAAGCACATCTTCCGCGCCGTCGCCGGAGCAACAGCCGGTCTCGCCCTCGCGATCGGTATCCCGCTCGCGGCCTCGGCACACGTCACGGTCACTCCGAATACCGCCGACCCGGGGAGCTACAAGAGCGTGCAGTTCCGCGTCCCCAACGAATCCGAGGCTGCGTCGACCGTCCGACTGGAGGTGCAGTTGCCCACCGATACGCCCTTCCTGAGCGTGCTCTACGAACCGGTACCGGGGTGGACCACGACCGTGACCGAGAGCACGCTGCCGGCACCGGTCGTCGTCGATGGCAACACCATCACGCAAGCAGCGACCAAGGTCGTCTTCGAAGCGGTGGACGGGGGCATCCGCCCCGGGCAGCTGCAGAATTTCACGCTGTCACTCGGCCCCGTTCCCGAGGTCGGGAGCATCGTGCTGCCCGCCATCCAGACGTACGACGACGGCACCGTCTCGGAGTGGACGGCGACGCCCGCCCAGGTCGCGGCCGACGACACGCTCGAGCCCGCACCGGTCCTGTATGTGCAAGATGCGGCGCCCGGGGATGCTCATGGCGCCTCTCATGGCGCAAGTCCTGCGCCGAGCGCGACCGCGACCGAAGGCGGTTCGGCGACTGCATCCTCCGATCCCTCCTCGGGGATCGCGCTGGGAGTGAGCATCGCCGGACTCGTTCTCGCCGCGGGTGCGGCCGTGCTTGCGGCGATCGCCCTCGCGCGGGGTCGGAGCAAGGTCTCATGACCTTCCGTCGTGGGTCGGCCGTCGCGGTCGCGGGGTTCGCACTCGCGATCGCGGCGGTCGCCCTCGGCGGGTCCGCCGCATCGGCGCACGATTCGCTGGTCGATGCGACACCCGCTGAGGGACAGAGCGTGGCAACGCTCGACGAAGTGCGCATGGAGTTCAGCGGCGACCTGCTCGGGGCAGACGAGGGCGCCGACATCATCCAGGTGGTCGGCGCCGACGGAACGCACTATGAAACGGGATGCGCCGCGGTGGCCGGGCCCGTGATCACGGTGCCCGTCGCACTGGGCGGGGCCGGCACCTACACCGTGCAGTGGCGGATCGTCTCGTCCGACGGTCACCCGGTGGCGCAGGCGTACACGTTCGACTACGACCCCGCCGAAGGCACTCCGATCGCCCGGGGCTCCGGCGCGTCGCCGTGCTCCTCCGCTGCGACGACCGCCGGCACCGATGCACCCGACCCGGGTGACGCGAGTACGGCCGCGAACACGGTGAATGGTCTGTCGATCGGACTCGTCATCGGGGGAGTCGTGGTGATCGGCGTCCTCATCGCGGTGGTGGCGATCCTCCGGCGTTCGTCGTCTCCGGCGTCGGGCGAGAACGACCCGCCGGAGTAGGAATCCTTGGCCTGCGGCGCCGCGCCGCAGGCCAAGGTTGTCTCAAGGCTTCCCCGTGATTCCACCGCTCGCGGTGGATCCGTGGTAAGCCAGCAGTAGGCGCAGATTCTGCCGACGCTCGGAGACGATCACTGTTCCTGCCTACGAAGGGCTCGAACATGGTCGCATTCCCGCCTCACACCCGTGTCGTCGCAGCAGTATTCGCCGCGTCGCTCTCGATTCTGCTTCCCCTCTCCGCCGCGAACGCGGTCACCACGATCGACGGTCCCGTCGACCTCGGCACTGCAAAGCCGTTCGCCGTGCTCGCAGGCTCCGCCGTGACGAACACGGGAACATCCGTCCTCAACGGCGATGTCGGACTCAGCCCTGAGACGTCCATCACAGGATTCCCGCCGGGCACCGTGAACGGAACGATTCACCCGACCGACGAGGTCGCTGCTCAGGCACAGCTCGACCTGACGACCGCTTACGGAGTGGCCGCGGGTCTGACACCCATGCAGAGCGGCTTGGGCGACCTGACCGGTCTCACGCTCACGCCCGGGGTCTATTCGGGTGGCGAGTTATCCGTCACCGGTGCGCTCAGGCTGGAAGGGACCGCCGAGTCGGTCTGGGTCTTCCAGGCGGCATCCACACTCCTCATCGGCGGAAGCGGCATCGTGACCGTCACCGGGGGAGCCAGCGCCTGCAACGTGTTCTGGCAGGTGGGGTCGTCCGCCACGCTCGACCCGGGCGCACACCTCGAGGGCACCGTGATGGCTGATGTGTCGGTGACGGCGAAGACCGCCGCGACCATCACCGGTCGGCTGCTCGCCCGCACAGGCGCGGTGACGCTCGACACGAACACGATCACCCTGCCGAGCGGATGCGACACGGCGGTCGGCGCCGTGCGATCGAGTCCGACGATCACCTCGGCCGCCCCGGCGAGCGGGGAGGTCGGCACCGCTTACTCCCACACCTTCACCGCGTCGTCCGTACCCGCATCCGCATTCAGCGTGACCGCTGGCGCCCTGCCTTCGGGCCTCACGCTGGACAGCGCGACCGGAGTGCTCAGTGGACAGCCGACGACGGCGGGGGACTTCGACTTCGATATCACCGCCTCGAACGGCACCTCGCCGGACGCCGTCGCGTCATACACGATCGTCGTCGGTGCGGCGACGGTCTCGGCCGTGACTCCGACCAATGGCGAGGTCGCCATCGAAGCGAGCCTCGCTGAGAGCGGCTCCGCCGGCATCGGCTCCACGCCGTGGGTGGCCGGCGCGCTCCTGGTCGTGGGTGTGCTGCTCGTGATGCGTTCGCGCACACGAAGACTCGCCGCCGTCGCGCCCACTCGCCGAAACGGTCTCGCGGAGGCCTCGCTCCGCCGTGAGACCTTCGTCAGCGCTCGCACTGCGCGCAAGGGCACCCGCAGCGATCGCTCCTGACGCACCACCTGTTCGGCTCGCCCTGCGCGGCACCCCTTCCTTTTCCGGAATGATGAGGGATACCGACGCAGAAGAGGACCCAGGTGCACGCGTTCGATGTCGAGCGGAACGATCGCCGTGATCGCGCGCGGATCCCCCTCTGGGCCGCGCTTGCGGGCGCCGTCCTCGTCGGGGTGCTGACCGCTGTCCAGGCACGCATGAACGGGCAGCTCGGTCTGCGGCTCGGCGACGGGTTCACAGCCGCGGTGATCTCGTTCGGGTCGGGGCTCGCCATCCTCATCGTGCTCTCGCTGGTCTTCGCCTCCGGCCGTCGGGGAGCGATGCGGTTGGTTCGCGAAGTGCGAGCACGGCGGATTCCGTGGTGGATGCTGGCGGGAGGCGCCGCGGGCGCCTTCACGGTAGCGACCCAGGGGCTGGCGGTGGGCCTCATCGGCGTCTCGCTCTTCACCGTCGGCGTCGTGGCGGGCCAGACCGTGTGCGGACTCATCCTCGATCGCACCGGCTACGGACCGAGCGGGGTCGTCGCCGTGACCGTCGGGCGACTCGTCGGCGCGGCTCTTGCCCTGGTCGCTGTCGCGATCTCTTTCGGCGGAGGCTCGGCGGGCATCCCTTTCTGGATGCTGGTGCTCCCGTTCCTCGCCGGTGCGGGCATCGCCTGGCAGCAGGCCACGAACGGCCGGCTGCGTGCCAGGGTAGGCGCTCCCCTGACGGCGACGCTCGTGAACTTCGCCGGAGGAACTGCGGTCTTGACAGTCGCCGCCGTCGCCCGGATCGCGATCGTGGGCCCGCCGACGGCGTTCCCCACGGAGCCGTGGATCTACCTCGGAGGAGCGGCCGGCGTGGTCTACATCTTCCTGTCCGCCGCGCTGGTCGCCTATACGGGCGTGTTGCTCCTCGGCCTGGGTTCCGTCGTGGGGCTGCTGATCACATCCATCGTGCTGGACGCTGTATGGCCCGCCGCCGGGGACCCGGGTCTCGCGCGCGAAGCGGTCACGGTCGGAATCGCGCTGATCTCCGTCGTCGTCGCCGTCGTTCCGTGGCGGCGCGTCCTCGGACGCGGGCAGCGCGCGGACGGCACCGGGGCCTAGGACGCGGCGTCGCCGGTGCCCTTCTTCTCCCGCGGCATGCGAGACAGGTGGTGGCGCGCGTCCACGGCCTTGCGCCTGCTCGGCCGGGTACGCGGCGGCTTGCCTCCGACGTAAAGCCAGCCGAGGAGCTCTTCGTTCTTCTCGAGTCCGTGCGCCTTGGCAACCGGCTTGCTGCGCGTGTAGTGGCCTGTGCGCCACAGCACGCCCCAACCGGCGTCGTCCAGCAGCAGGCTGAGCATGTGCGCGACACCTGAGGCGACCGCCTCCTGCTCCCAGCGCGGGATCTTGTCGCTCTTGCGATAGCTGGCCACCACAGCGATCAGCAGGGGAGCGCGCAATGGCTTCGTCGACGAACCGTCCTTGCCCTCGGCCTTGTTGATCGCGCGTCCCAGCCTGTCGCGATCGGCCCCGCGCAGTTCGATGAGACGCCATGGGCGCAGTGACGAGTGATCGGCGACGCGTCCAGCCGCCGAGACGAGGGGGACCAGCTCTGCGCGAGTGGGCGCAGCATCCGTCACCTTCGACCAGGACCTGCGGGATGAGACCGCTTCGAGAGCGCCTGTCACGCCTCGGCGTCCGGTGAGAACGTGAGCGAGATCGAGTTCATGCAGTATCGGTCGCCCGTCGGGGTGCCGAAGCCGTCGGGGAAGACGTGCCCGAGGTGGGATCCGCAGTTCGCGCAACGGACCTCGGTACGGAGCATCCCCATGCTGCGGTCTTCGATCAGTTCGACGGCCTCGGGACGCACCGACTCGTAGAAGCTCGGCCACCCGCAGTGCGAGTCGAACTTCGTTCCGCTGCGGAACAGCTCCGCTCCGCACGCCGCACAGGTGTAGAGGCCGGCGCGGCTCTCGTCCAGCAGCTCGCCGGTCCACGCGCGCTCGGTCGCCGCCTCACGCAGAACGGCGTACTGCTCGGCGTCGAGTTCTGCTCGCCACTGCTCGTCGGTCTTCGTGACGGCGTAGTTCGATTCGTCTGCCATGGGTCCTCCTTGTTCGGTCCCGGCGATCGCGGTTTCATCGCGGCGCGAGGGGATCGGTCTCGTCTATTCAACCCGACGCGGAGCGCGGGTGTCTCGGCTCGATACGTGCGGCGCTGGATGTTCGCCCAGAATGGGCGCATGGAAACGGATGCCGCTGCCGCCGTCTCCGCCCGTTATGCCCGCTTCGCGGTCGACGAGGCGCCCGGACGGTCGGACCTGTACGCCGAGTGGGCGGGCGGCGTGGCGACCGATCCCGTCGTGGCGGCGATCCTCGCCCGGATCGCTCCCGCGCATCGGCAGCCCCCGCTCGTTTTCGCGGTGAGCCGTCTGCTCGGGGCACCAGAACAGGCCTATCCCCATTGGGCGGAGTGGATGCGCGACCACGCGGACGCGCTGGTCGATGAGTGCGGGCGGCGGAGCATCCAGACGAATGAGCCGCTGCGGTGTGCGGCGTTGCTGCCGGCGCTGGGTCTGGTGGAAGGGCCCATCGCGCTTCTGGAGATCGGCGCGAGCGCGGGACTGTGCCTCTACCCCGATCGCTACTCCTATCGCTACCTGGACGGCGACGAGGTGACGCGCGTCGATCCGCGAACCGGACCGTCCCGGGTCCAGCTCGAGTGCGAGCTGCGCGGCGATCGGCGGCCGCCCGTGCGGGAGATGCCGGAGATCGTGTGGCGCGGCGGCATCGACCTCGCGCCCCTGAACGCGACGGATCCAGACGACCGGCGGTTCTTGACGACGCTCGTGTGGCCCGGTGAGACGGGGAGGGCCGACCGCGTGCGCGCGGCGCTCGACGTTGTGGCGCACGAGATTCTGGTGGGGGATCCGCCGGCGGTGATCACGGGCGACGCGACCGACCCCGATCTGCTTGCGCGCGTGGCCGCGATGGCCCCGCGCGAGGCGACGTTGGTCGTCACGACGCCGGGCGTTCTCCCGCACATTCCGCGCGAGGGGCGCGAGCGCCTGATCGACGTGGTGCAGAACATGGACGCGGAGTGGATCACCATCGATCCCGGCGGACTGCACGACTGGGATGCAGCGCTCGATCCCGGTGAACGGAACGAATTCCTGCTGGGGCTCAACAGCAGGCCGCTCGCGGTCGTCGACCCGCTCGGCGGTTTCGTGGAGTGGCGCCACGGCACATCCAAGACCGCGGGCTAACGTGAGGGCGTGCCCCAGACCGACATCGCAGACACGACCCGATCGACGATCGGTGATCGGTCGGCGCACGCCGCGTCGATGGGGGCCGATACGGACCCGGACGCCGGCGATCTGTCTGAGCGCGATCGCGCCATTCTCGACTTCGAGGCTGCGTGGAGCAGGCATGCCGGAGCCAAAGAGGAGGCCATCCGAGCCGAGCTCGGGCTCACTCCGGCGCGGTACTACCAGTTGCTCGGCCGCCTGCTGGATTCAGCCGAGGCGGTCGTCTACGACCCGATGCTGGTCAAGCGACTGCGGCGCATCCGCGATGCACGAGAGCATGCCAGGCTCGCGCGCGCGGCCGCCGGTCGCTGAGGATGTCGCGACGGCGGCCCTCAGCCCGGCCCGATAACATCGGGGGATGCCGAATTCGACCTACCCGAGGGATCGCTTCGACGACCTCCCTCAGGCGCCCGGCCGAGTCGGCGCGCACCGCGCCGAGAACCCCCATATGCGGGGCTGGGTGGTCTTCTTCTGGGCCCTCATCGCGACGGTCATCCTCATCGCGCTGGGCATCTTCGGCACCCTCGTCGTCTCGGGCAAGGTGACGCTCTTCCCCACGCCGACGCCGAGCGCCACCCCGACGCCGGTCGTCACGCCGGTGATCGATACGAGCTACACGGTCCTCGTCCTCAACGCCACCCCTGAGACGGGCCTGGCGACGCAATTCCGCGACCGCATCGTGAACGCCGGCTGGTCGGCCGACAAGGTCTCCGCCAGCGGCGCGGGGTCGACCGACTTCCCGACGACGACCATCTATTACGCTCTGCCGTCCGACGAGGCGGCAGCGCTCGGACTCGCGCAGGTGGTGGGCGGTGCGGCGATCGCCCAGAGCAACGCCTACCAGGCCACCGACGATCCGGGCACCGCTGCCGACGAGAGTCAGGCCCGCCAGCTCACGGTCGTGATCGGCATCGACAGCACGGCTGCCGCGAGCTCGACGCCCACTCCGTAGCTCGACGCCCGTTCCTCTGCTCGGCGCCCGTTCCTGCGCTCGGCGCCCGTCCACCGGCGTCGTCGTCCCCGATTTCGAGGCCTGTGTTTCACACCGGTAAACAGTTCGATGCACGCGCGTCAACAGTTGCCTGAGACGCGTTTGAGCTGTTCCCGGCGTGCATACGATGACCCTGTCCCACCAGCAACAGGAGAGATCGCATGACCCAGGGCACCGTCAAGTGGTTCAACGCCGAAAAGGGCTTCGGCTTCATCACCGTCGCGGACGGCCAGGATGTGTTCGTGCACTACTCGAACATCGACATGTCGGGTTTCCGCGTGCTCGAAGAGGGCCAGACGGTCGAGTTCACCGTGGGCGCCGGTCAGAAGGGTCCGCAGGCCGAATCGGTCCGCGTCGTCTGAGAACGGCATCCGTCGACCCGGACCCTCCGGGGGCTGCGGGTGCACGATGACGCTGCGTGGCGGCATCCCTCCCGTGGCTTGCACTCGCATGGGTCGAGTGCCAGAATGGATTAGCACTCGTTATTGTCGAGTGCTAATGACCATTCGCTACGTCCGGACGAGACGTCCGGGAGGGACGACACACACATGGCAAAGATCATCGCTTTCGACGAGGAGGCCCGCCGTGGTCTCGAGCGCGGCCTGAACATCCTGGCTGACGCCGTCAAGGTGACACTCGGCCCCCGCGGTCGCAACGTCGTGCTCGAGAAGAAGTGGGGCGCCCCCACGATCACGAACGACGGTGTCTCCATCGCCAAGGAGATCGAACTCGACGACCCGTACGAGAAGATCGGCGCGGAGCTCGTCAAGGAGGTCGCCAAGAAGACCGACGACGTCGCAGGTGACGGCACCACGACGGCTACCGTTCTGGCTCAGGCGCTCGTCAAGGAGGGCCTCCGCAACGTGGCCGCCGGCGCCGACCCGATCTCGCTCAAGCGCGGCATCGAGAAGGCTGTCCAGGCCATCTCCGACGAGCTGCTCGCTTCGGCCCGTCCGGTCGAGTCCAAGGAGCAGATCGCTGCCACCGCGTCGATCTCGGCCGCTGACCCGACGATCGGCGCGCTGATCGCCGAGGCGATCGACAAGGTCGGCAAGGAGGGCGTGGTCACCGTCGAGGAGTCCAACACCTTCGGCACCGAGCTCGAGCTCACCGAGGGCATGCGCTTCGACAAGGGCTACATCAACCCCTACTTCGTGACCGACCCGGAGCGTCAGGAAGCGGTCTTCGAAGACCCTTACATCCTGATCGCAAACCAGAAGATCTCGAACATCAAGGACCTGCTGCCGATCGTCGACAAGGTGATCCAGGAGGGCAAAGAGCTCGTCATCATCGCCGAGGACGTCGAGGGTGAGGCTCTCGCGACTCTCGTGCTCAACAAGATCCGCGGCATCTTCAAGTCGGCCGCTGTCAAGGCACCCGGCTTCGGTGACCGTCGCAAGGCGCAGCTGCAGGACATCGCGATCCTCACCGGTGGTCAGGTCATCACCGAAGAGGTCGGCCTCAAGCTCGAGAACGCCACGACCGACCTGCTCGGCCGTGCGCGCAAGGTCATCATCACGAAGGATGAGACCACGATCGTCGAGGGTGCGGGAGAGTCGTCGCAGATCGAGGGTCGCGTGACCCAGATCCGCCGCGAGATCGAGAACACCGACAGCGACTACGACCGCGAGAAGCTTCAGGAGCGTCTTGCGAAGCTCGCCGGTGGTGTCGCCGTCATCAAGGCCGGCGCCGCGACCGAGGTCGAGCTCAAGGAGCGCAAGCACCGCATCGAGGACGCTGTCCGCAACGCGAAGGCTGCCGTTGAAGAGGGCATCGTCGCCGGTGGTGGCGTTGCGCTCATCCAGGCGGGCAAGAACGTCTTCGCGACGCTCGAGCTCACCGGTGACGAAGCGACCGGGGCGAACATCGTCAAGGTCGCCATCGAGGCCCCGCTGAAGCAGATCGCCCTGAACGCCGGTCTCGAGCCGGGCGTCGTCGCCAACACCGTCGCGGGCCTCCCGATCGGTCACGGCTTGAACGCCGCGACCGGTGAGTACGGCGACCTGTTCGCGCAGGGCATCATCGACCCCGCCAAGGTCACGCGCTCGGCGCTGCAGAACGCGGCCTCGATCGCCGGTCTGTTCCTGACGACCGAGGTCGTCGTCGCAGACAAGCCGGAGAAGGTCTCGGCTCCGGCCGGCGACCCGACGGGCGGCATGGACTTTTGATGCGTGACGGATCATCGCGAGCGTAGCCCGCGGTGATCCGGCTCGGATCAAGGTCGAGTAGCGCGCTTGTGTGCGCGTCGAGACCCTCGTCCTCGACAGAACGGCCCCTCCTCAGGAGGGGCCGTTCTGCGTTTCCGGAGCAGTCTCGGGATCAGCGGAACAAGCTCAGGTTCATCTGCTCGGCGTCGGCGTACTGCTGACCTGCCGAGGCCAGAGCCGAGCTGATTCCCGCCAAGGTCTCTTCGACCTGACGCTGCGTCGCGCGCCACTGATCGATGTTGCTCTGGAACGCGATCGCGGCCATGCCGGTCCACGAATGCTGAAGCAGGGTGAGCTGCGCGAGCATCGCGTTCGAGTCGGCCTGGAGCCTGTCGATCGTCTGCCGAACGGCGGAGGTGGCGGAAAAGACAGCGTCGCTGTCGACGGAAAAGGCGGACATTTCGCTCCTTGAATGGTTCGGATGTGGTCACGTTACGGACCGCGTAGTGCCGAAGCGTCGGTCTCCACCGGACTCTCACCTCCGTCACGGTGGCGATGCCGTTGGGGAGGAACCGGCGCTCCGTAGGCGGGTGCGGCAATGGCACCGCCTTCGCGGACATCTCGGAGGATCGGCGGGGCGGGAGTCGACGAGATCGGCGCTGACGCCGGGCAGCCGCGTGATCGATCCTTCGAGATGTCCGCATCCGCCCGCAGCCTCGCCGCGGGCGTCGCTGAGCGGATCAGGGAGTGGGGATGCCGGAACCACGCGTCATCGGAAGCGGCTGCGTCTCGATCAGCAGGTGCTCGGCGGCATCGGCGGGAGGAGCGAGGGGGAACCCGACACGGAAGGTCGCGCCGCCTCCGGAGGTCTCCGTGACGTCCACCGATCCGTGCAGGGCCTCGACGATCGATGAGACGATCGACAGACCCAGGCCCGCGCCGCCCGTCTCACGTGTGCGCGATGTGTCTGCGCGCCAGAAACGCTGGAAGATCTTGTCGCGCAGCTGCTCGGGGATGCCTTCGCCGTGGTCGATCACTTCGATCCAGCCCATCCGCGTGGGGCCGTCGACGCCGACCTTCACCTCGATCGGCGAGTCCTCCGAGGTGAACCGCCGCGCGTTGCCGAGGAGGTTCGTCACGACCTGGCGGATGCGATTCTCATCGCCGAGCACGATGGGCGGGGCGCTCGCGGGCGCGCTCGCGCGGAGGACGTCATCCGACGGCGCTGCCGGTGGCGGTATCTCAGCCCCAGTCGCGCGGCTCGCCGGCACGGGGCGCGGGCGCCGCCGGAGCAGCGACAGGGTCGATACTCCGGCCCGGGCGATCGCCGAGGTGGGAGGCGCCGCGCGCCGCGACGGTGCGTCGGGGCCGAGCTCGACAGCAGGCTCGGCAATGAGCTCCGGCTCGGGCGGCGGTGGCGCGACGATCGTGGTGTCGATGACGGTGACCGGGCGCTGAGGTGCCGCGGCGCGGACGTCGAGCGCAGCATCCCGAGCCACCGGGCGCAGATCCACCGGCGCGATCACGACGTCGCGGCGCTCGTCGAGCCGGGCGAGTGCCAGCAGGTCTTCGACCAGCACGCCCATGCGCTTGGCCTCCGATTCGATGCGGCTCATCGCCTGGGCGACGTCTTCGTCGCTCGTGATCGCGCCCATGCGGTAGAGCTCGGCATACCCGCGTACGGTCACCAGCGGGGTACGCAGCTCATGACTGGCGTCGCCGATGAAGCGCCGCATCTGGCGCACGGTGGCATCGCGCTCCGACAGGGCGCCGTCGATGCGACCGAGCATGGTGTTGATGGCCGTCTTGAGGCGGCCGACCTCGGTGCCGGGCTCGATGTCGGTCATGCGCTGGCTGAAGTCGCCCGAGGCGATCGACATCGCCGTCGTCTCGACCTGGCCGAGGCTGCGGAACGCCAGAGTCACGAGCAGGCGGGTGAGGAATGCACCGGCGATGATCGTGATGAGCGCCAACACACCGTAGATCCCGAGGTAGGACGTCACTACCCGGTCGACCGGTGCGATCGACTGCGCAACGAGCTGCGTGTAGAGGTTCCCGCCGTTCGGGCCTTCCAGCACCGACACCACGGCGTGGTAAGGCGCGCCGCCCTCGGCGCTCGCGAGTTCGAACGAGTCGGAGCTCGTGACAGCCAGCTCGAGGGGGAACGCCGGGGGAATGACCGGTGAGGCGACGTCACGACCTCCGGTGTGAGCCTGGAGGACGCCGTCCGGCCCGTACACGGCGAGGAAATAGTCCGGCTCGACGGCGTTCGGATCGACCACGAAGGTCGTGCCGTCGCTGGCGAGGGAGAAAACGGATTTCGCGGGGTCCGTCGCCGCGATCTGGGCGAGTTGCTCGTTGAGGTTCGCTATCAGGGTGTTGCGCAGGAAGACCGCGGTGCCGAAACCCGCAGCGATCAGACCGATCGCGAGCAGCGCGACGGTGACCCCGGTGATCTTCGCGCGCAGGCTGATGCCACGCCACCATCGGGTGACCGTATCCGTCTTCTCTGTCAGGGCGGCCCCTCTCGTCAGGGACCGCGTCAGGCGGTCTTGCCCGCCTTGAGCATGTAGCCGAACCCGCGCTTGGTCTGGATGAGCGCCTCAGTGGAGTGCGGGTCGATCTTGCGTCGCAGGTACGAGATGTAGCTCTCTACGATGCCGGCGTCGCCGTTGAAGTCGTACTCCCACACGTGATCGAGGATCTGGGCCTTGGACAGCACGCGGTTCGGGTTGAGCATCAGGTAGCGCAGCAATTTGAACTCGGTCGGGCTCAGGTCGATCGAAACGTCGCCGACCTGCACGTCGTGCGTGTCCTGATCCATCGTCAGCTCGCCCGCCCGGATCAGCGATTCCTCGTCGGCCTGCATCGTCCGGCGGAGGATCGCCTGGATCCGCGCCACGATCTCGTCGAGGGAGAACGGCTTGGTCACATAGTCGTCACCGCCCGCATTCAGCCCGGCGATCTTGTCTTCCGTCTCATCCTTCGCCGTGAGGAAGAGGATGGGGGCGGTGTAGCCGGCACCGCGCAGACGCTTCGTGACGCTGAACCCGTTCATGTCGGGCAGCATCACATCGAGGATGATGAGGTCGGGTTCTTCCTCGAGCACAGCCGAGATCGTCTGTGCACCGTTGGAGACGGCTTTCACCTGGAAACCCGCGAACCTGAGGCTCGTGATGAGCAGGTCGCGGATGTTCGGCTCGTCGTCGACGACGAGTATGCGCGGAGCGGTCATGACCCCATTATGCTGACGGATCGCCTGTGCCCGCTGGATATCGCCCGGAACGGCGCAATCACGCGGCCTGCGCGGTGATGCGGTCGGCGTCGAGGATCGTGTAGCTGTACCCCTGCTCGGCAAGGAAACGCTGCCGGTTCTGCGCGAAGTCCTGATCGACGGTGTCGCGGGCGATGAGCGTGTAGAAGCTCGCGGTGTGGCCGGACGTCTTGGGGCGGAGAAGCCGCCCGAGGCGCTGCGCCTCTTCTTGCCGGGAACCGAACGACCCCGACACCTGGATCGCGACCGATGCCTCGGGCAGGTCGATGGAGAAGTTGGCGACCTTGGAGACGACCAGGACCGAGATCTCACCCACGCGGAAAGCCTGGTACAGCTCTTCGCGCTCATCGACGGGTGTCGCGCCCGTGATCTTCGGGGCATTCAGCGCCTCGGCGAGGACGTCGATCTGATCGAGGTACTGGCCGATCACGAGGATCCGTTCGCCGTCGTGGCGCGCGACGAGGCTGCGCACCACGTCGATCTTTGCCGGGGCCGTCGCGGCGAGGCGGTAGCGCTCGTCGTCGGCGGATGCCGCATACTCCAGCCGTTCGGAGGCGGGAAGGTCGACCCGCACCTCGTAGCACGCGGCCGGCGAGATGAAGCCCTGAGCTTCGATCTCCTTCCACGGCGCGTCGAACCTCTTCGGTCCGATGAGGCTGAAGACATCGCCCTCACGCCCGTCCTCGCGCACGAGGGTGGCCGTCAGGCCCAGGCGCCTGCGGGCCTGGAGATCTGCGGTCAGCTTGAACACCGGCGCAGGAAGCAGGTGCACCTCGTCGTAGACGATGAGGCCCCAGTCGAGAGCATCCAACAGGGCAAGGTGCGCGTATTCGCCCCGTCGCTTCGCCGTCAGGATCTGGTAGGTCGCGATCGTCACGGGCTTGACCTCTTTGACCTGGCCCGAGTACTCGCCGATCTCGTCGGCGGTGAGCGACGTGCGCTTGAGCAGCTCGTCGCGCCATTGCCGTGCGCTGACGGTGTTGGTCACCAGGATCAGTGTGGTGGTCTTGGTGTCGGCCATCGCGGCCGCGCCGACGAGCGTCTTGCCGGCACCGCAGGGCAGGACGACCACGCCGGAGCCGCCTTCGGTGAAGATGTCGACGGCTTTGCGCTGGTAGGGCCGAAGAGTCCAGTCGGTCTCGTCGAGTTCGATCGCGTGCGGTGTGCCCGGCGTGTAGCCGGCGCGATCTTCGGCCGGCCATCCGATCTTCAGCAGTTCCTGCTTGATGTGGCCGCGTGCCCAGGCGTCCACGACGTAGGTGCCGGGGGAGGGGTGACCGATCAAGAGGGGCTGGATGCGCTTGTTCCGCGCCATCTCGGCGAGCACGGGGGCGTCGGTCGAGCGCAGCACGAGCACGTTCTCGCCGAACCCGTCAACGTCGTCGCGTTCGATCACGAGCCTTCCGTAGCGGCCGACGGTCTCACGGATGTCGATCGAGACCGAGGGCGGGACGGGGAAGCGCGACCACCGGTCGAGGGTCGAGAGCATGTCTTCGGCATCGTGGCCGGCCGCGCGTGCGTTCCAGAGCCCGAGCCGCGTGATGCGGTACGTGTGGATGTGTTCGGGCGCTCGTTCCAGCTCGGCGAAGATGGCCAGTTCGTGGCGCGCGCTCTCTGCGTCCGGATGTGCGACCTCGAGCAGCACCGTCCGGTCGCTCTGCACGATGAGGGGACCGTCAGCCATAAGGAATCAATTCTACCCGGGCGGTTGCGCGTACGGCGCGGGGCGTAAGGGTTCGCGTCCGGAAGACGGCTGCTCGGAGCGCGCTCGCCTGCCAGCTGGCGGACATGAAGGCAGCGGTGGGTACCCGGTCAGACCGGACGGACGCTCACGATGCTCGACACCGGCAGCGTTCGCTCGATGTCGGCGCCGCGGTCGCGACCACGAAGACGTCCGCCGCCGAGCCCCGAGGCTTCGAGCGTGAAGGTGCGCTCTGTGCCGTCGGGGAGGCGCACCGCGACTTCGATGATCGACCGCGCACGCACCGCCTGGTCGAGCTCGCGGCCGAGCCAGGCGGCATCCTCGTCTCCGCCTTCGCTCGCACGCAGCGTCGTGATGAGGCGTGCGTACACGTCGTCGGCGCTGCGCGGCGGCGGTCCTGCAGGACGGCCACGGCGCAGTGACGCGGGTGAGCCGTCGTCGTCGAAGGCCACCACCGGGTAACGCGCGTCGACGAGTGACCAGTAGACCGCGTCGCGCGCAACGCGCGAGCTCAGCGCGTCGCCGTCCAGAATGAGCCCGAGCGGACGGAGCGCCTGGTCGACGGCGATCGTGTCGCGCAGGGCATGATCGTCGCTCTCGACACGGGTGCGGCCGGTCGCTGCATCCGTTCTCACCGTCACGCGCCCGTGGCGGGCGGCCGTGCTCGAGATCAGATAGTCCAGCGGCTGCGGAATGCCGGTGAGCGAGATCGCGCTGAGGAACTCGCGGACCGACTCGGCGCTCTCACCTTCGGTCATGCCGGCGCCCAGCGAGTCGACGCTGAAGCGATACGTGGATGCTTGGGCCCGCGATTCGCGGTGCGCGATGCTCCTCAGCCGGAGGTCGAGCGCGGGGGCCAACGGGCCGGGAGCGATCGCGGTCAGGTCGGCCTGGAGGTACACCCGATCGATTTCTGCGGGCAGGTGGCGGGCGAGGCTCGCAATATCGGGATGGCGCCCCTCGCGCAGGTCCGTGGCCCAGGCGGGCTCGGCACCTTCGGGGGTGAGCAGCGTCCAGTGACGGGCGATGCGGAGGAGCCGAGCGACCCGATCGGGCCACTCGGGATCCAGCGGGAAAGCGGTCTCCCATGCCGACGGCGGCATGTACCCGCCCTCAGCGGTTCGGAGGGGTTCAGGCAGCTCCGATCGGAGGCCTTCGGCGATCGCTCGCCAGCGCTCCGGCGTAGGCAGCTGGAGCCAGTTCTCGGCTGCCGTCGTGCCCACCCATTCGCGCTCGGCCGCCCGCACCAGGCCCGCGGCCGCGGCAGCGGCCACCAGATCGTCGAGGTCTTCCGGAGTGGTCAGCGCGCCCGACTCGACGAGACGGCGGCGGTCCGCCGCGCTCACTGCGCCCGTTCCGGTGCGGGTGAACGGGGCGTGCAGGCAGGCGAGGAGTACGTCGGCCAGCGCGGCGACGGTCGTGAAGGCTCGCTCGGCGGCTGCAGCCGCGGCCGCATCGCCGGCCCGAGGCGGCGGCTGGAATCCCTCCAGCGGGCGGACGGCATCGGGGTTCGCCGTGGCGACGGCGCGGGCTCGGGCGGTCACGGCGCCGTAGGGGAGTCCGCCGTCGGCGGCAAGGGCGCGTGCTTCGAGGCGAGGAGCGACCGAGCCGGGCACGACGCCGTCGCGGGCGAGGGCGGCCAGGGCCGTGCGGGGGAGCTTCTGAAGGGCGCGATCGATGGATGCCGCATCCAGAAGTGCGTCCGCCGCGTCGAAGAAGTCGCGCCAGGGCACGCCCGCCGTGACACCGCGAAGGGCGAAGACCGAAGCCAGCCGCTCGTCACTCAGTCCGGCCAGGCGGATCGCCAGGGCCCTTTGATCCGAGGAGTCGGCCACGTCAGTTACCTCGGTTTGCCCGCGCCCTTCGGACGATGCTCATGATCAGCACGGAGACGATCATCAGGAAGGCGATCGGCAGTGCGATCAAAGGGAACACCACCAGGAGCGGCCAGATGCCGCTGCTCATGTCGGTGACCCCGAGCGGTTTGGCCGCGATCACGGCGAAGAAGCAGATCACGGAGACGAGCGCGAGCCCGAGACCTGTCACCGCCAGGTAACGGTCGATGCGACGGATAGGCACGTCGTCGCCGGGGGTTCGGTTGCTCATCCGCTCCAGCCTACTGCCCGGCGGGCGTGCCGTAGGCTGAGAGGCAGGGCTTCTTCGGCCCTGCTCCGCCATGCCCGCATCCGCGGGCCGTTCCCCCCAGCGAGGTCTTCATGCCCACCGGCAAGGTCAGGTTCTACGACGAGGAGAAGGGCTTCGGCTTCATCACGACCGATGACGGCCAAGATGTCTTCCTGCACGCCACGGCCTTGCCCGCCGGCTCGCCGCCTCCGAAGGCAGGCGCTCGGCTCGAGTTCGGCGTAGCCGACGGCAAGCGGGGTCTGCAGGCCCTCTCGGTGCGGGTGCTCGAAGCGCCGGTCAGTCTCGCGAAGCGTTCCCGCAAACCCGCCGACGACATGGCGATCATCGTCGAAGATCTCGTGAAGCTGCTCGACGGCGTCGGCAACGACCTGCGTAAGGGCCGGTACCCGAGCGGTTCGCACGGCAAGACCGTCGTCGCCGTGCTGCGCAAGGTCGCCGATGAACTCGACGCCTGACGACACCTTCGCGTTCTCCGGGCGGACGCCGTCGGTCGCTGACGATCGGCTGATCGCGGCGCACGATCTCGCACGTGCTGCGCTGATCGAGATCACGCCAGAAGTGACGATCGGGGCACCCGCCGGGTACACGGTCGAGAACGACGGGGTCGTCTCGCTCCGCTTCGAGAACCGGCTGGCGGGCTACCCGGGTTGGTTCTGGACCGTGAGCCTGGCGCGAGTTGAGGATGCTGATCCCACCGTTCTCGAGGTCGAGCTGCTTCCCGGTGACGCTGCTCTCCTGGCTCCTGATTGGGTGCCGTGGGCGGTGCGCCTGGCTGATTACCAGGCGGCGCAGGAGGCGATCGCCGAGGCGAACGCCGCCGCGGGGATCGACGCGGATGACGAGGCGGACGCAGATGATGACGAAGACGAGTTCGCCGACGAGCTCTCGGACATCGACGACCTGGATGCTGCGGACTTCGACGCGGACGCGTCGCCGATCCTCCACGCCGGAGACGTCGACGGGGTGGATATCGACGAGCTCGATGTCGACGCGGATGACGACGACGCAGATGATGACGACGACGCGGATGACGACGACGACGCAGATGACGACGACGCAGATGACGATGACGACGACGCGGATGACGACGACGCGGATGACGATTTCGTGGATTCCTACGACGAGGGTGCCAGGGAGTACTGAGCTACCGCCAGTGATCGGCTAGATCGACGACGCGGTCGAAGTGCGGACGACTCGTCGAGTCATCCCTCCTCACGTCACCCGGTCAGCTGTTCTCCAGCACGAAATCGATCGATCGGATGAGCCGGCGCACATCGTCGGGCTCGATCGAGACGAACGTCGCGATCCGCAGCTGATTGCGGCCCAGCTTGCGATACGGCTCGGTGTCGACGATGCCGTTGGCGCGGAGCGTCTTGGCGATCGCGGCGGCGTCGATCGTGTCGGCGAAGTCGATCGTCACGACCACCGGTGAACGGTCGGCCGGGTCGGCCACGAACGGCGTCGCGACAGCGGAGGCCTCTGCCCAGTCGTACAACGCCGACGACGACTCCGCCGTGCGAGCGCTCGCCCATGCGAGGCCGCCGTTGCCGAGCATCCACTCCAGCTGGCTGTCGAGCAGCACGAGCGTCGTGATCGCCGGGGTGTTGAGGGTCTGCTCGAGCCGCGAGTTGTCGACGGCGTTCTTGAGGCTGAGGAACTCGGGGATGTAGCGGTCGGATGCGGCGACCCGCTCGATCCGCTCGATCGCGGCCGGCGAGACCGCCGCGAACCACAGGCCGCCATCCGACCCGAGGTTCTTCTGGGGGGCGAAGTAGTAGACGTCGGTCTCGGCGATGTCGACGTCGATGCCGCCTGCGGCGCTGGTCGCGTCGATCACGGTCAGCGCACCGGGGTCGCCGGCGACGCGGGCCACCGGCGCCGAGACGCCGGTGGAGGTCTCGTTGTGGGGCCAGGCGTACACATCCACGCCCTCGACGGGTTCGGCGGTGGTGCGGGTGCCGGCCGCGACGGTGCGCACGTCGGGGGCCTGCAGCCACGGAGCCTTCGCAGCTGCGGCGAACTTGCCGCCGAATTCGCCGAACACGAGGTTCTGCGCACGGTTCTCGATGAGGCCGAAGGCCGCAGCATCCCAGAATGCCGTCGATCCGCCGTTACCGAGGATGATCTCGTAGCCGTCCGGAATGCGGAACAGCTCGGCCAGGCGCGCGCGCACCGAGCCGACGAGGTTCTTCACCGGCGCCTGCCGGTGCGACGTGCCGAGCACTCCTGCTCCCGCGCTGACGAGGGCCTCGAGCTGCGCGTCGCGCACCTTCGAGGGCCCGCATCCGAAGCGTCCGTCGGCGGGCAGCAGGTCGCGAGGGATCTCGAGGTGAGGCATCCCACGATTCTAGAGGCGTGGGCCAGGGCGCCCCGGTCTCGTGACATGCGGCTGGGTTAGGCTTGCCTACCACCCCCACAGCAAGGATGCACCGGCATGGCCGACCTGATCGACACGACTGAGATGTACCTGCGGACGATCCTCGAACTCGAGGAAGAGAACATCGTTCCGCTGCGCGCGCGCATCTCGGAGCGCCTCGGGCACTCCGGGCCGACGGTTTCTCAGACGGTGGGTCGCATGGAGCGCGACGGACTCGTGGTCGTCTCAGACGATCGCCGTCTCGAGCTCACCGACGCGGGTCGCAACAAAGCGGTCGACGTCATGCGCAAGCATCGGCTCGCGGAGCGGCTGCTCAGCGACGTGATCGGCCTGGACTGGGCCTACGTGCATGAAGAGGCGTGCCGCTGGGAGCACGTGATGAGCGAGCAGGTCGAGCGCCGCCTGGTCGAGCTGCTCGGGCACCCGACGGAGTCGCCGTACGGCAACCCGATCCCCGGTCTCGACCAGCTCGGCGATATGCCGGCGCGCACCTTCGAAGAGGGTGTCGTCGGTCTGGTCCGCCGGCTCAACGATGCGGGGCAGCCGATCGTGGGTACCGTCCGGCGCCTCGCCGAGCCCGTCCAGGTCGACCCCGAGCTGCTGCAGCAGCTCAAGGCCGCGGGCGTCGTTCCCGGCGCGCACGGCGACTACCGCTACAGCGAGGGGTACGTCCTGGTGCAGATGGATGGCAACGACGAGGGGCTCGAGCTTCCGGTCGAGGTCGCGTCGCACATCTTCCTCGTCGACGACCGCGTCTGAGCGTCACGGCCTCGCATAGCGGGGCTGATGGGCCGGTCCTTCGGCTCCTCCCCAGGTATTGGCTGTCTGGGGATCTCCGCAGATACCTCTGACGAAAGTGACAGATTCGTTACCTTCCGGTAGCCTCGGAGAGTCCACAGGTGAGAAGCCCACCGTCGGACCCCCGATGCACTGCCTCTCCGGCTCGTCGTGCACAGGGTGAAACCCGCACAACGTGCCACTGACGCAGAGTGCCGACGAGCCAGTGCCGTTCCCACGACACAGAGGCGCCGGAGGATAGCTTGGCTGAACTGAACGATTCGTCGAACGAACCCGAAATCGACTCGACGAGCCTCACGCGCCGCGATCGCGCGCGTCGGAACCCTGCGCCGCGAACGCGCCCTGCGAAGCCTCGCAACGGGAAGGCAGTCGCCGTCTCGTCGGCCCCGCCCGCTCCGCGCCCGAAGGCGAAGACGAAGCCGCTGCGCAGCGCCGTCATCCTCACGGTTGTCGCCGGTCTCATCGCCACGGTCGCGCTTCCGGCCTACGCCGCCACCCGCCCGGCGTCCGATGCGGTCACCCTCCAGCAGGCCTCGCAGAGCGACGCGCAATCGCTCGTCATCGCCTCCGACGCGACGTCGAGCGTGGTCTCGCGCGACAGCTACGACGCCACGACCGCCGCCGAGATCGAACAGAAGAAGGCTGAAGCCGCTGCGGCAGCCGCCGCCGCGGCCCGCGCGGCAGCGGCGACCACGATGTCGACGTCGACGTCGGTGCCGCTCGTGGCCATGATCTCGCCCGGCTCCGGTGAGGTGCGCTGGCCGATCCTCTCCTTCACCAAGGGACGCGGGCTCTGGGACTCCGGGTACCACCAGGGTCAAGACCTTCTCGCCCCCGCGATGACGCCGATCTACGCGGCCGCGGCGGGAGTCGTCGACATCTCCGCGGAGAGTGTCGGTGGCTACGGTGTGGGGATCGAGATCCAGCATGTGATCGCCGGGCAGCAGGTCACCACGATGTACGGGCACATGACCTATGGGACTCGACAGGTGCAGGTCGGCGACACCGTCGCCGCGGGCCAGCTGATCGGCTTCGTCGGCAGCACGGGCAGCTCGACGGCGAACCACCTCCACTTCGAGGTGCATGTCAATGGGTCGGTCGTCGACCCGTGGGAGTGGCTCATCGCCAACGCCGGGCCATCCCCCAGCGGGACGTAGGCCAGCGGCGACCAAGCCGTATCTCGGGCGCGGGTCGACAGCATCCGCTCGCGTTCTCCGACACGCCACCGCGCGTTAACCGGGTTCGCGACCCCTGTGGTCGTGGCGGTGCATTACCCTGAAATCCGACGCTGAGAAGAAGCGGAGGGCGCCGATGGGCAGCACACCACGCATCCGAACCATGGATGCGCTCGGTCTGCTGGTCCTACGGCATCGTGTGAACGACGACCGCGGCATAGCCGTGGCGCCAAGGCGCTGTCCATGAGACAGCGCCTTTTTTCATGCCCCCGCGCCGATCGAGGCGTCGTTCGAATCGAATTCCGGGAAGCCGTCCCGGCCGTTCGGGAGGATGGGGAATGCGCACTCTTGTGCTGAATGCGGGCTACGAGCCGCTTGCCGTCGTGTCGTTCAAGCGAGCTCTCGTGCTCGTGATGAACGAGAAGGCCACCGTCATCGAGTGCGTCGATGGCGAGCCGATCTGGGGTGCGCGCGGCGCCTACGACAGACCGGCGGTGATCCTGCTGACGCGGTACGTCCGCGTGCCGGGCGGCCGCCACATCCCGGTGACTCGTCGCGGTGTTCTGCGCCGTGACGCCCACCGCTGCGCGTACTGCGCGAAGTCGGCGTCGACGATCGACCACGTGCTCCCGCGCTCGCGCGGCGGAGCGGACTCGTGGGAGAACCTCGTCGCCTGCTGCCTGCGCTGCAACAACGTCAAGGGCGATCGCACGCCGCAGGAGATGGGGTGGGAGCTGCGACTGGCCCCACGGCCCCCGCGCGGTGTGCAGTGGACCGTGCGCGGGACCGACCGCGCCGACCCTCGCTGGAGTCCCTACCTCGGACTCGCGGCGTAGCCGGCGCACCCGCAATCATGTGTCTCGCGACGCGGGCGGACATCTGAGAGGACGCGCGGTTCGCGTGTTCCCCCGAGTGGCCGAATCGGCGCGCTCGAGCGACATCGATCCTTCCAGATGTCCGCCGGTGAGACCCCTAGACCGCCGAGGTCTCTTCGCGACGCGGCAGAACCCAGCCGGGCCGCACGAAGTGGCACGTGTAGCCGTGCGGGATCCGGACGAGGTAGTCCTGGTGCTCGGGCTCGGCCTCCCAGAACGGGCCCAGGGGCTCGATCGTGGTGACGGCCTTGCGCGGCCAGAGCCCCGACGCGTCGACATCGGCGATCGTCTCGCGGGCGACCTTCTCCTGCTCGGGCGTCGTGGGGAAGATCGCCGACCGGTAGCTGGTACCGACGTCGTTGCCCTGTCGGTTCAGGGTCGACGGGTCGTGGATCTGGAAGAAGAACGCGAGGATGTCGCGATACGTCGTCTTCGTCGGGTCGAACACGATCTCCACGGCCTCGGCGTGACCGGGGTGACGGTTGTACGTCGCGTGGTCGTTCGTGCCGCCGGTGTAGCCCACGCGGGTGTCGAGCACGCCGGGCTGGCGGCGGATCAGGTCTTCGACGCCCCAGAAGCAGCCGCCCGCGAGGACGGCGGTCTCGGTGCCGGGGGCCTGGGTGATGGTGCCGGTGTCGCTGCTGCCACTGGTCATGATGCGTTCTCCTGAGTGGTCGTGGTGTTCTCGAAAAGGTGGCGGTACTCACCGTATCCCTGCGCCTCGAGCTCCGCGACGGGGATGAACCGCAAGGCCGCCGAGTTCATGCAGTAGCGGAGGCCTCCGGCATCCCTGGGTCCGTCGTCGAAGACGTGCCCGAGGTGGCTGTCGGCGCCGGCGGAACGCACCTCGGTGCGCTTCATCCAGAGCTTGCCGTCGACGTGCTCGGTGACGGCGCTGGGTGCGAGGGGCTTGGTGAAGCTCGGCCAGCCCGAGTGGCTGTCGTACTTGTCGGTCGACGAGAACAGGGGCTCGCCCGAGACGACGTCGACGTAGAGGCCGTCCTCGTGGTTGTTCCAGTACTCGTTGCGGAACGCCGGCTCGGTGGCGTCCTCCTGGGTGACCCGGTACTGGTTCGGGGTGAGGCGGCTGAGCGCCTCGGGAGTCTTGCGGTACTCGTGTGACACGGTTCCTCCTTGGATGCGACGCGGCTGGCTGCTGCGTCTTGTATTCAGAACGCAGGGACCGATCGGATTGGTCCCGCGAACCTGGGAGCGGGCCGTGAGTTCTCGGTCAGCCGGCATCCAGCGCGCGCAGCCAGCGCGCGAGGATCCCGCGGAGGGCTTCGGCGTCGTCGCGACCCAGGTCGTCGAGCAGGGCGTGCTCGTTCGCCAGGTGCGCGGTGAACGCCCGGTCGATCACCTCGAGTCCTGCCGCGGTCAGGCGGATCGTGCGACGACGGGCATCGGATGCCTCGGCCCGCCGTTCGACGAATCCGCGGGCCTCGAGCCGGTCGATCCGCTTGGTGAGGCCGCCGGTCGTGATCATGGTGTGGTCGGCCAACTCGCCCGCCGCCCGCTCGTACGGCGCGCCCGCGCGGCGGAGCGCCGCGAGCACGTCGAACTCGCCCTCGGTCAGCCCGAACTCTCGGTAGGTCTCGGTCAGGCGTTCGGTGAGGGCGAGCGCCACGCGGTGCAGGCGGCCGATCACGCCCTGCGGCGAAGGATCGAGGTCGGGGCGCTCGCGGAGCCATTCCGCCTGGATCTCGGCAACCCTGTCGGGGGTGTCGGCGACACGTTCGGCGGGATCGGTGCGGTCGCGGGGTGCGGGGGAGGATGCAGCATCCATGCCCCCACTATATCTTCCGCGGAAGCTATATACTTCTTCCATGGAAGATAAATCCCGGCGCTGGATCGCCGTCACTGCGATCGCGCCGATCGCGTGGGGGAGCACGTACTTCGTGACGCGGCAGCTGCTGCCACCCGACGTCCCGCTGTGGGGCGGGCTGCTGCGCGCGCTCCCGGCTGGCCTGCTCGTGCTGCTCCTCTCGCGGCGCCTGCCGGCGGGGCATTGGTGGTGGCGTTCGCTCGTGCTCGGCACGCTCAACGTCGGTGGCTTCTTCGTGCTGGTCTACGTCGCCGGGCAGCGGCTGCCCTCGAGTGTCGCGTCGACGCTGATGTCGACCTCCGCCGCCGCCATGATGCTGCTGGCGTGGCTGCTCATGCGGCAGCGCCCTCGCCTCGCTGCCGCCCTCGGGGCGGTCGTCGGGATTGCGGGTGTCGTGCTCATGCTCGGCGTCGGCGGCGAACCGGTCGACCCGATCGGCGTCGTCGCGTCGATCGCCGCGATGTTCGCCTCGTCGATCGGGTTCGTGCTGACATCGCGGTGGGGCGCGGATGTGCCCGCCCTGGCGATGACCTCGTGGCAGCTCATCGGCGGCTCGCTCGTGCTGCTGCCGTTCGCCGTGGTGCTCGAGGGTGGTCCGCCGGTGCTGACTCCGGTGTCGGCCGTGGGGTTCGCGTACGTCGCGATCGTCGGGACCGCGGTGGCCTACGTCGCCTGGTTCACGGGGCTGCGACGCCTCAGCCCCGCCGCGGTCGGGATGATCGGGCTCTTGAACCCGCTGACCGGCGTGCTGCTCGGAGTCGCCGTCGCGGGTGAGGTGTTCGGCCTCGCGCAGGCGGTGGGGTTCGTTCTGGTCGTCGCCGGGATCGCCCTGGGTCTCCTGCCGCCTCGGTCGCGGCGGCACGAACGGCAGTCCGCCGACCGGATGCGGCAGTCCGGGCGCGCCTCTGCGCTCGCGGTCCGTGATGAGATGAGGGCATGACTCAGGCACTCATCGTGATCGACATGCAGCGCGGCTTCGACGACCCGGTCTGGGGGCCGACGGCCAACCCGGACTGCGAGGCGAACGTCTCGGCCCTGATCTCTGCCTGGGAAGGCCGCTGCCCGATCGTCGTGGTGCGGCACGACTCGCGTTCAGCGGGATCGCCCCTGCATCCGGATGCTGCGGGCAACGCCCTTGTCCCCTCCGTGGCCGCGGTGGCCCCCGATCTGTTCCTCGCGAAGCACGTCAACTCGGCGTTCTACGGCGACCACGATCTGCACGCGTGGCTGGGCGAGCGGGGGATCACGGAGATGGTGATCTGCGGCATCCAGACCAACATGTGCGTCGAGACGACCGCGCGGATGGCGGGCAACCTCGGGTACGACGTCGTCGTGGCGCTGGATGCGACCCGCACGTTCGATCTGACCGCCGAGGTGGCCGGTGTCGGCATGGTGACGCGGTCGGCGGAGGAGCTCATGGCGACCACGGCGCTCGTGCTGCAGCAGGGCGGGTTCGCGCGCATCGCGACCACGGCGGAGCTTGTTGCGGGCTGAGCCGGGTTGCTCGGGTATTCGAATGTCGGAGGATCGCGCGAATGTCGGAGGATTTCGCGGGAATCCTCCGACATCGGGCTGATTCTCCGACGTTCGTTGGGTGGCACCGATGGTGGATGAGTCTCGAACATAGGAGTGAATGAGGCAGGATTTGGATGTCTGTGGCCGAGGCTAACGTCGTACCCGGGTAGAAATGCTAGAACGTATGTTCTAGCCTGTACCGATGGGGGCGAACATGCGCAGCAGCGTCGACGAGGTGGGGCACCTCCGCGCTCAGCTCGAGCGCGTGCAGGGCCGCAAGCTCGACGCTCCCGTGCTGCCCACCCACCCCGCCCTCGCCGAGCTCCTGCCCGGCGGGGGGCTTCGGCCGGGGTCGGCCTATTCGCTCCCCGCCTCGGGGTCGCTGCTGCTGGCGCTCATCGCGCGCGCGTCGCAAGAGGGGTCGTGGTGCGGGGTGATCGGCATGCCCGAGCTCGGGGCCGAGGCCGCCGAGCGCCTCGGTGTCGATCTCGACCGCCTCGTGCTCATCCCCGATCCTGGTCCGCGCTGGCTCACCGTCGCCGCCACCATCGCGGATGTGCTGCCGATCGTCGCCGTGCGACCACAGGGCCGGCCGATGGGTCAGGAGGTCTCGCGGCTCGCCGCGCGCCTGCGCGAGCGCGGCGCTGTGCTGCTCGTCGAGGGTGCGTGGCCGCAGGCCGAGGCCGCACTGCGGGTGAGCGAGCCCGAGTGGTCGGGGCTCGGCGAGGGGTACGGCTATTTGGCCGGTCGCGCCGTCACCGTCACCGCGTCGAGCCGGCGCTGGCCTGTACCTCGAACGTCGCGGATGCTGCTGCCCGCCGCAGACGGCACGGTATCGGCTCTGCGCGATGAGGGCGGGCAGCGCGCGCCGATCACCGCGATCGGCGGCGGCGCACGTGAGGCCGCGCGCGATGAGTCCCTCGGGGCCTCGAGTGATGCCGCGGAGGCAGCGTACGCACCGCTCCAGGTGAGAGCGGCGGGCTGACATGACTCTCGCACCCGCGCCCTCGCCCCCCGGGCAGGCTCCCGTCCGGAGCATCGTGCTGTGGTTTCCGGACTGGCCGGTCACCGCGCTGCTGCGCGACCCCACAGCGAGGGTGGTGGGGATCCCGGGCGGGGCCGGCCCGAGCGGGATGACCTCGAGCGGCGTGGTGTCGAGTGGGGCGGCGCCGCCGATCGCCGTGATGGAGCGCAATATGGTCGCCGCCTGCTCTCCGGCTGCCCGGGCGGAGGGGGTGCGGCGCGGGCAGCGGCGTCGCGACGCTCAAGCCCGGTGTCCGCGACTCGTCGTCGTCGCCGCCGACCCGGGGCGCGATCACCGCCTGTTCGGGCCGGTGGTGTCACTCATCGAGGAGCGGGCCCCGGGGGTGCAGATCGTTCGGGCGGGGTTGTGCGCGCTGCGCGCGCGGGGCCCTGCGCGCTACTACGGCGGCGAAGAGGAAGCCGCGCGGATGCTGCTCGCGGCGCTCGCCGAAGAAGGGTTGCACGGCGTGCGGGCCGGGGTGGCAGACGGTCCGTTCACCGCCGAGCAGGCGGCCCGGTTCGGTACGGGCGGGCCTGTGCGGGTCGTGCCGCCGGGCGGGGCCGGCGCGGCCGGGTCCGGCGCGGCCGGGTCCGGCGTGGGCGGGTCCGGCGCGGGCGGGTCCGGGCCGGCCGGGTCCGGCGCGGGCGGGCCTGTGCGGATCGTGCCGCCGGGCGGGGCCGGCGAATTCCTCGCGCAGCTGCCCGTGACGGTGCTGGGCGACGCCTGGTCCGCATCGGGCGCGACCGACGATCTGGTGGGTCTGCTCGCCCGGCTGGGCGTGCAGACCCTGGCCGACTTCGCCGCCCTCGAGGTGGAGCGCGTGCGCGAGCGGTTCGGCGACCGCGGTCTCCGTCTGCATGCACTCGCCGCTGGCCATGACTCCCGGCCGGTGCAGCCGCGCATCCCTCCACCCGAGTTGCATCGTGAGGTGGCGTTCGAGCCTCCGCTCGAGCTCACCGACCAGGTGGCGTTCGGCATGCGCATCGCCGCTGATGAGTTCATCGCCCGGCTCGGTGCGCACGACCTCGTCTGCACCGAGCTGAGGGTCGAGCTGGCGGGCGAGCGCGGCGAGAGGTCGGAGCGGGTGTGGCTGCATCCTGCGTCGTTCGATGCGGCGGCCGTCGTCGACCGGGTGCGCTGGCAGCTCGGGGAGGCCCAGGGCGGGGGCGTCCTGGCGAGCGGGGTCGCACACGTGCGGATCTCACCCGCGGCGGTGGATGCGGCATCCCATCACACTCCGGCGATCTTCGGCTCCGGAGCGGAGGAGCGCGTGCACCATGCGCTCTCTCGCGTGCAGGCGATGCTCGGGCACCGGGGGGTGGTCACCTCGGCGATCGGCGGCGGCCGCTGGCTCGCCGAGCGGCAGGTGCAGGTGCCGTGGGGGGATCGGGCTGTCGTGCGCCACGAGCGTGCGCGGCCGTGGCCGGGGAGCCTGCCCGACCCCCTGCCGACGACGGTGTACCCCGAGCCCCGGCTCGTTGAGGTCAGTGACGCGACGGGGACTGCGGTGCGGATCGGCGATCGTGGGGCGCTCAGCGCTCCACCCGCCGTGCTCGACGCGGATGGTCGGCGCAGGGGGATCGAGGCCTGGGCGGGTCCGTGGCCGGTGAGCGAACGCGGATGGGACGAGCTGCGCCGTCGCCGGGCGCACCGGTTCCAGGTGGTCGACGGCGACGGTCTCGCCTGGCTCCTGATCTGGGAAGAGGGCGAGTGGCGTGCGGAGGGTCGCTATGACTGAGTGCGCCGGCGTTTCGTCTCGCTTCGCTCGCTCAACGAGCGAGGGGTTCCGGTCGTCGAGCGAGGGGTTCCGGTCGTCGAGCGAGGGGCGCAGCGACGAGTCGAAACGCGTCCGGCGGAGGGGAGGCGCCTGATGGGCTTCCACAATCCCGCCGTGCCGTGGTCCGAGATGGAGCGGGTGCTCAGCGACCGCCGTCGGCCGACAGGCACTCCGGCGAACGCCGATGGCGGCGACAGCCCTGCCTGGTCGCACAAGCGCGCGAAATACGTGCCGCCCGCGATCGAGCGGCCCGACGACGCGGTGCCCTACGCCGAGCTGCACGCGCACTCGTCGTTCTCGTTCCTCGACGGCGCCTCTTCCCCCGAAGAGCTCACCGAAGAGGCCGAGCGCCTCGGCCTGCACGCGCTGGCCGTGACCGACCACGACGGGTTCTACGGGCTGGTGAACTTCGCCGAGGCGGCCGAACCGTACGGGGTGAAGACGGTGTTCGGTGCCGAGCTTTCGCTCGAGCTCACCAAGCCGCAGAACGGAGAACCCGATCCGGTCGGCGCGCATCTGCTCGTGCTCGCCCGCGGCGAAGAGGGCTACCACCGGCTGGCGGCGGCGATCACGCAGGCTCAGCTCGCCGGGGCCGAGAAGGGCAGACCTCGCTACGATCTCGCAGCGCTCGCCGACCACGCCGGCGGTCCGCGTGACTCGCCCTCGTCTGATTCGCACTGGGCGGTGCTGACGGGATGCCGGAAGGGGGCGGTCCGTCGCGCGCTCAGCGTCGGGGGGCCCGGGGCTGCAGCATCCGCTCTCGACGATCTTGTCGACCTGTTCGGCCGCGATGCGGTGCATGTCGAGCTCTTCGACCACGGCAATCCGGCCGACACGCGTGACAACGACGTACTCGCGGCGCTCGCCGCCGAGCGCGGGCTGCCGACCCTGGCGACGAACAACGTGCACTACGCGGCGCCCGAGCGCGAACTGCTGGCGGCGGCAGTCGCGGCGGTGCGCGCGAACCGGAGTCTCGACGAGATCGACGGCTGGCTGCCCTCGCACGCCGGAGCGCACCTGCGGTCGGGGGCCGAGATGGCGGCGCGGTTCGCCCGGTATCCGGGAGCGGTCGCCCGCACGGTGCCGCTCGCCGACGAGCTGGCCTTTCCCCTCCGCAAGGCCAAGCCCGCGCTGCCGAAGCAGAAGGTGCCGGAGGGGCACACGCCGATCTCGTACCTGCGGCAGCTGGTGTGGGAGGCGGTGCCGCGCAAGTACCCGCGGCTGACGGATGCTCAGCGCGAGCGCATTGCGGGCGAGCTCGACGTCATCGAGGCGAAGGATTTTCCGGGGTACTTCCTCATCGTGTGGGGGATCGTGCAAGAGGCGCGGCGCCGAGGCATCCTGTGTCAGGGACGGGGTTCTGCTGCCTCGAGCGCCGTCTGCTACCTGCTCGACATCACCGCGGTCGACGCGATCGCCTACAACCTGCCGTTCGAGCGCTTCCTCTCGCACCTTCGCGATGAGGAGCCCGACATCGATGTCGACTTCGACTCGGATCGCCGCGAAGAGATCATCCAGTGGGTGTACCGCGAGTACGGGCGCGAGCGCGCCGCGCAGGTGGCCAACGTCATCCAGTACAGGCCGAAGAACGCCGTGCGCGACATGGCCAAGGCGCTCGGGCACTCGCCCGGCCAGCAGGACGCGTGGTCGAAGCAGGTGGAGCGCTGGGGAGCGATGCTCGAGTCGGGGGCCGATCACGACATCCCCGATCAGGTGATCGAGTTCGCCTCGGCGCTGTTGAAGGCGCCGCGGCACATGGGCATCCACTCCGGCGGGATGGTTCTCACCGAGCGTCCGGTGGGGGAGGTGGTGCCCATCGAGCATGCGCGGATGGAGAACCGCACCGTCATCCAGTGGGACAAAGACAGCGCGGCATGGATGGGGCTCGTGAAGTTCGATCTGCTGGGGCTCGGCATCCTCGCCGCCCTGCAGTACTGCTTCGACCTGGTGGCGGACGCCACGGGCGAGCGCTGGACGCTCGACACGATGCCGAAAGAAGAGAAGGCGGTGTACGACATGCTCTGCCGCGCGGATTCGATCGGGGTGTTCCAGGTCGAGTCGCGCGCGCAGATGGGCCTGCTGCCGCGCCTGCAGCCGCGGCAGTTCTACGACCTCGTGATTCAGATCGCGCTCGTGCGCCCCGGCCCCATCCAGGGTGGCGCGGTGCATCCGTTCGTGCGCCGCAAGCTCGGGCGGGAAGAAGTCACCTACGTGCACGAGAAAATCCGGCCGGTGCTGGAGCGCACGATGGGGGTTCCGGTGTTCCAGGAGCAGCTCATGCAGATGGCGGTGGCGATCGGCGACTGCACCGCCGCCGATGCCGATGTGCTGCGCCGGGCGATGGGGTCGAAGCGCGGGATCGAGCGGATCGAGTCCATCCGCGAGCAGCTGTACCGGGGGATGAAGAAGAACGGTCTCACCGACGAGCAGTCCGATGACATCTACGCCAAGATCCAGGCATTCGCGAACTTCGGCTTCGCCGAGTCGCACGCTCTCTCGTTCGGGCTGCTGGTCTACGCGAGCTCGTGGATCAAGCTGCACTACCCCGCGGCCTTCCTCGCCGGGCTGCTTCGCGCTCAGCCGATGGGGTTCTACTCGCCGGCGACCCTCACCGCCGATGCGCGGCGGCACGGGGTCGAGGTGCGTCGCCCCGACCTGCACGCATCGGGGGTCGAGGCGTTGCTCGAGCCGGTTGCGGGGGATGTGGCGGGGGGCGAGGCGTTGCTCGGGCCGGGGGTCGAGGCGGGGGCTCCTGCCGAGGAGATCTGCACAACTGAGGAGCAGATCCTCCAGATAGATCCTCAGAAGCGCAGATCTCCTTCGTTCGCGCCCGGGATTGCGGGGACGGCGACGGGGTTGGATGCCTGTGCCCACAGCATCCAGCCTCCCGTGGGTCTCTTCGACATCAACGCCCCCGACGAGACCCTGGCCCATCGGCGCGACGGCGGGTTCGCGGTGCGGCTGGGCCTGGCTGGGATCAAGGGCATCGGGGTGACGGTGGCCACGAAGATCGTCGCCGAGCGGGAGGCACGCGGTGACTTCCGCGATATGCGCGACCTCGTCCGCCGCACCGGGGTCACGACCGTGCAGTTGGAGGCGATGGCCACCGCCGGGGCATTCGACTGCCTGGGGCTCAGCCGCCGTGAGGCGACATGGCTCGCGGGCTCGGCCGCGCAGGATCGCATCGAGTACCTCCCCGATTCGCTGATCTCGGTGCAGCCGCCGCTGTTCACCGACCCGACGAGCTACGAGCTGCTCGCGGCCGACCTGTGGGCGACCGGGCTCTCGACCACCGATCATCCGATGACCCACTACCGGTCGGGGTTGGATGCGCGCGGGGTGCTCACCTCGCTCGAGCTTCGCACGCACGAGTCGGGCCGTCGCGTCGAGGTCGCCGGACTTGTGACGCACCGGCAGCGGCCGGCGACAGCATCCGGCATCACGTTCTTGAACCTCGAAGACGAGCACGGTCTCGTGAACGTGATCTGCTCGGTTGGTGTGTGGAACCGGTATCGCCGCGTCGTGCGCGACTCACCGGCATTGATCGTGCGGGGGATGCTGGAGCGCTCGGTCGAGGGAGTGACGAACCTGCTCGCCGACAGGTTCGAAGACCTGCGGGTCGGGGTGGCTCATCACTCCCGCGACTTCCGGTGAGGTGGTCAGAACTCGAAGATCGTGGCGAGTTGGTCGGACAGCAGGATTGTGTACGGCAGGCCGCGCAGCGTCTCGGCGTCGACCGAGATTCCGCGCAGCTGAGCGGCCTGTGCGTACTCTTCACACGGGAACGTGCCGGGGTCGGGTTCGTCACCCTGCACCAGTGTCAGAACCTCCGCGATGACGTCGGCCGAGGTCCGCTTCCACGAGACGGGTCCCGGGCGCCCGTGACGGAACGTTGAGACTCCGCGATCCATGTCGAGTCGGATCATCGACTCGTCCGACAACCGCAGGTACTGGGTCATGCTCATGTTCAGCGTTGGCACCGAGTTGACGTGGGGTTGATCATCCAGCTCGCAGACGATGACCAGACCTGTCACGGACAGGTTGGCGAGGTCGAACGGCAGCCGTTTGGCGGGGGTCGTGCGCGCCGCTTCGGGGTCAAGCGGGATGTAGCGGATCTCTCCATTGGGGTCGCTCATGACACCGAACATTTCATGATCATGAGTCTCAGCGGGTGGGGCAGCCGATGCCGTGGGGGTCTTCGATGCAGTTTTTGTTGACGAGGGCGGTGTGGGCTTCGAGGACGCGGATGGTGTAGTTGCCGGTGGTGGCTTCGACGTTTCCGGTGACGGGTCGCCAGCCGTTGCCGAAGTTGACGTCGGCGGTGTAGAGGGTGGTGACGGTGATGGGGTAGGTGCCGCGTTCGGTGTAGACGTGGCTGGTGTCGGTGCGGGCCCAGGTGGTGAGGTGGAGGTCGGCCCAG